>CAVYAT010000007.1:0-1211513 GCA_963766605.1 uncultured Actinomycetes bacterium | reverse complement strand
TGGCGCTGCTCGAACTAGCCCTCGGCGGCCGCGGCGCGGCCGCCGCGGTCGTCGCGCAGGGACGCCTCGTTGTCCCACCACAGCACCCGGTTGCGGACGATGGCGAGCACACCGACGAGCGCCAGACCCATCAGGCACAGAAGGAAGATGCTCGCCCAGATCACCGGCAGATTCGCCTGGGATGAGGCGACGGTGATCAGGCCGCCCAGGCCCGTCGTCGCTCCCGCGGCCGCGAACTCCGCGACCGTGGCGCCGACGACCGCCAGCGGGAGCGAGATCCGCAGGCCGGCGAACACGAAGGGCATGCTGCCCGGGAACCGCAGGAAGCGGAAGGTCTCCCAGCGTGTGGCGTGCAGAGTTCGGAACACGTCGAGCGTTCCCGGGTCGACGTCGCGTAACCCGGCGAGCGAGTTGATGAGCATCGGGAAGAAGACGATCAGACCGGTCAGAACGTACTTCGGCATCTGCCCGAAGCCGAACGCGATCACCAGCGCGGGGGCGATCGCAACGATCGGCGTGACCATCAGGGTGACCATCAGCGGCATCAATGCGCGTTCGAATATCGGCAGCTCGGCCATGAGGACCGCGAGCAGGAATGCGAGCACGATCCCGCCGGTGGCCCCGATCGCGACCTCCTGGAAGGTGGTTTTGAAGTCTGCCCAGTACATGGCCGAGTTTTCGTGCAGGCTGGTCCAGATATCGCCGATCGTCGGGATCGTGTAGGGGTGGCCATGCGCGTACCACTGCCACAGCCCCGCCGCGATCGCGAACGCGATCAACGGCGGGAGCCACACCCCGACCCGCAGCAGTCGGCGCCACCGACCGCGCGGACCCCGCAGACGGCGGCTCGGCGCCGGCGTCTCGGTTGTGGTCGCGACCGGTCGATCGAGCGTCGCCTTGTCCTGGAGCTCAGGCATGGGTCTCCGTCGCGAAGTCGCGGAGCAGCGAGAAGACCTCGCGTTCGACTTTGTGGAACTCCGGGTGCTCGTAGATGTCGCGGCTGCGCGGACGAGGGAGGTCGACATCGATCACGCGCCGGATGCGCCCCGGATGCGAAGACATCACCACGATCCGGTCCGAGAGCACGACCGCCTCGGGGACCGAGTGCGTGACGAACAGCACGGCCTTCCGGTTGGACTGCCAGAAGCGCAGCAGCTCAAGGCGCTGCTGGTCGCGGTTGAGCTCATCGAGCGCGGAGAACGGCTCGTCCATCAGCAGCACGCCGGGGTCGAACACGAACGCGCGCGCGATCGCGACCCGCTGCTGCATTCCACCCGACAGCTCCGAGGGATAGCGCTTGAGCGCGTGGCCCAGCCCGAACGAGCGCAGCACCTCCGCGGGGTCAGCGAGTGCGCGGCCCCGGTTCGCCTTGCGGTTGATCTGCGTCGGGAGCTTGACGTTGTTGATCACGTTGCGCCACGGAAGCAGGGCCGGCGACTGCGGCACGAGGCCGATCGCCTTGTCGCGCGTCGCGGCCTTGACGCTCTCGCCGTCGACGACCACGCGGCCCGAATCGGCTTCGACCAGGCCCGCGACGATCTTGAGGAGGGTCGACTTGCCGCAGCCGCTCGGCCCGATCAACGAGACGAACTCGCCGCGGCCGACGGTGACGCTGACGTCGTCGAGGACGAGGGTGCGCTCGTCGCCGGATCGGAACGACTTCGAGACGCCGTCGATGCGCACTCCCCCTTGGGTGTTCGATCCTTCGTCGTCAGCGGAGACGGCGGCTGCCGGCCCGGCGGGTGCTTCGGTCATCGCGCTCCTCGGTTTGCGCCCAGCCGAGCGTGGCGGCCGGCGAGCCGTTCGTATCTTGTACTACCAATCACGTGCACGCAACCCCGGCGTTCGCTCGAATCGACGCGGCCAGGGAGCACCCGGCTCGCCGCGTCACGGCCAAAAGAGCTATGTATGATCAATCGCCCGCGACACGGCGTGAGCACACTGGAGGACGGACACGGTGATCTATCGCAGCTTGGGGCGTACGGGCATTCGCGTCAGCGAGCTCTGCCTGGGCACGATGATGTTTGGCGCGTGGGGCAACACCGACGCGGGCGAGTGCCGGCGGATGCTCGACGCCGCGCTCGACGCGGGCATCAACTTCGTCGACACCGCCGACGAGTACGGGTTCGGGACGAGCGAGGAGATGTTGGGCGGGCTGCTCAAGGGGCGCCGCGACGACGTGGTGCTCGCCACGAAGTTCCACCATCAGATGGGCGAGGGCGTCAACCGCCAGGGCAACTCACGGCGATGGATCATGACCGCGGTCGAGGAGAGTCTCCGCCGCCTGAACACCGACTACATCGACCTCTACCAGGTCCACCGCCCCGACCCGGCGACAGACGTGGACGAGACGCTCGGGGCGCTGACCGACCTCGTGCGCCAGGGCAAGGTCCGGGCAATCGGCACGTCGGCCTTCCCGGTCGAGCAGATCGTCGAGGCGCAATGGGTCTCGGAGCGCCGCGGGCATGAGCACTTCGCAACCGAGCAGCCGTCGTACTCGATCTTCGCGCGGCATGCCGAGGCAGCGGTGTTGCCGGCCGCAGAGCGCTATGGGCTCGGGGTGATGGTCTGGAGTCCGCTCAACGGCGGTTGGCTCAGCGGCAAGTACCAGCGCGGAGCTGCGCCCGGCGAGGACTCCCGAGCCAAGCGGCACCCCGACCACTTCGACCTCAAGGACGAGGCGATCGCATCGCACAAGCTTGACCTCGTCGAGCAGCTGCAGCAACTCGCCGGCGAGGCCGACCTCACGCTGATTGAGCTCGCGCTCGGATTCATCATGGCCCACCGCGCCGTGACCTCGGCGATCATCGGCCCGCGCACGTATGAGCATCTCGAGGGCCAACTGCCCGCGCTCGGCACGCGGCTGTCCGAGGACGTGCTGGACCGGATCGACGAGCTCGTCGCGCCCGGCCTGACGATCAACGCCGACGATGTGGGCTGGTCGCCGCCGGCGCTTGCCGAGCCGGCGTTGCGCCGCCGGTAACATCGTCGCCAGACGAGGTGACTGCGAGCTGATGTACACCGGGCTGGTCGAAGCAACAGGGCACGTGGCGGCGATGGAGACGACCGGCGACGGCGCACGCCTGCGCGTCGAATCCGAGCTGGCCGCCGAGCTGTCCAGCGGCGATTCGATCGCGGTCAACGGCGTGTGCCTCACCGCGATCTCGCCGACGGCGACCAGCTTCGAGGTCGACGCGATGCATGAAACGCTGCGGCGCTCATCGCTCGGCGCGCTGGAGGCGGGCGCTCGGGTCAACCTCGAGCTGTCGTTGCGGATCGGTGACCGGCTCGGCGGCCACTTCGTGCAGGGCCATGTCGACGGTGTCGGAGTCGTCTCCGAGGTACGCGAAGATGGGTTCTCACGCATCGTCACGATCGAGGCGGACCCCGAGGTGCTCAAGTACATCGTCGAGAAGGGCTCGATCGCCGTCGACGGTGTCAGCCTCACCGTGGCCGACGTCGACGCCCGCGGCTTCCGGATCGCGCTGATCCCCGAGACACAGGCGCGGACCACGCTCGGCGACGCGGTGCCGGGCCGTCGCCTGAACCTCGAGGTCGACGTGCTCGCCAAGCACGTCGAAAAGCTCCTCGCGGTCCCGCGCTGAACGGCCGTCACTCTCGCCGGGACGCCCGCTCGAGCTCCTCGGTGGTATCGACGTCGAGCGGCGAGCCGAGGCCATCGCACGCGACCGACGCCACCGCGACGCCGCTCAGCAGTGCGCGAGCGCCATGGTCACCTTCGAGCTCCGCGAGCGCGGCGAAGAGCGGCGGCCGCAACAGCACCGGATGGCCGGGCCGGCCGTTGTAGCTCGCGCGAACGGCGGCCGCCCCTGGGTCATCGTGCGCGATCACCCGCGCGATCGCGGCGGGCGCGATGAACGGCTGGTCGCCGAGCACGACGACGAGCGCCCTGGCCGAAGCATCGAGCCCGCGCGCGACGGCGCGCAGCGAGGCGGCCTGCCCGGTTTCCCAGTCCGGCACCCGGACGACCTGTGCCGGCCGGAGATCGGCCGCGGCGACGATCTCATCGGCGTGGGCGCCGAGCGTGACCACGACCCGGTCGACGTCGGCGACCGCTGCCATGGCCCGGATCGGATGCTCGATCAACGGCCGGCCGTCGAGTGGCGCGAGCTGCTTCGGCGCCGCGCCGAATCGTGCGCCGGCGCCGGCCGCCAGCACGACGCCGACGATCATCGCTCCGTCATCCGGGATTCAGGATAGGCGAGAGTTGTCATCGTGAAAAGGCATATGTACTACGATTCCCGTGTGAGCGGAGCAGCGCGCTGACCCGAATGCCCGCACCGACCCCCCAGGCGCGCACGCTCTCGCTCGGCGTATGCCAGATGAGCACGCCCCCCTACGATGCCGACGGCGGCCGTCGTGCGTGCCTCGACGCCGCCGCCGCCGCGTTCGACGCAGGCGCGGAGATGGTGCTGCTGCCCGAGCTCGTCGTCCCCGGGTACGGGTCCGACGGCGAACGGATGCGCGCGCTCGCCGAGCCGTTGTCGGGACCGACCGTCCGAAGCATGGGCGGCGCTGGCCCGCGCGCACGACGGATACGTGGCCGGAGGGTTCTGCGAGCGCGACGGCGACGCGATCTACAACACGGCCGTCGTCGTCGGACCGCGGGGCGTCGCGCTGCACTACCGCAAGCTCCATCTGTTCGCCGAGGAAATGCACGCATTCACGCCGGGAGATCTCGGGCTGCCCGTCCTCGACACGCCGTTCGGCCGCATCGGTCTATGCGTGTGCTACGACCTGCGCTTCGTCGAGACCGTGCGCATTCTCGCCCTGCGCGGCGTCGAGCTGCTGCTCGTGCCGACCGCGTGGGTGCCGGGCTTCGACGACCGGCTTTGGGACGAAGCAGGGATGGCGGCTCAGGCCCAGGGCGTGATCGTCCAGGCGAACCTCAACCAGATCTTCATCGCATGCGCGTCGCACGCCGGCCGGTTCGACGGCACCGTGCTGCTCGGGTCTTCGCTGGTCGTCGACCCCCTCGGACAGGTGATCGCCGGCCCGATGGCCCCGGATCGCGAGGAGCTGGCCGTGGTCGCGATCGATCTCGAGGCCGGTACGCGGGCTCGCGAGCGCGCGCCGCTGATCCGTCCCGCGCGAAGACCGGCGCACCGACGTCTATGCGCTCGCGATCGACGGCGAGATGCTCTAACGGCCGCACGAGATCGGCGCGCTGCGAGTCGGTCCGACCGATCAAGGAAGATCTCCCTCCGATCCTTTCGGTCCTACCGGCCGCCTGTATTGTACGACGAACGACGATGAGTAAAGACACGCCCTTCGTCCTCGAACGACTTGACGACACGCCGCTGTCGGAGCGCGTGCGGCGGGCGATCCTCGACGCGATCATGGACAAGCGGTTCGAGGACCGGCTCCCGGCCGAGGACGTGCTCGCCGAGATGCTCAACGTGAGCCGCACGACGATCCGCAGCGCGCTCCAGAGCCTCGAGGAGCAGGGCATCATCAACCGCAAGCGCGCGGTCGGAACGACGATCAACAGCCACATCCGCCCGTCCACGCTCGCGCTCCAGCGGCTCGTCGGTTTCGACTCGCTGCTGCGCGAGAAGGGCTCCCACCTCAAGGTTCAGATCGAGTGGGAACGCACCGTCCCGCCGCCCGAGGCGCTCGCGATGTTCGACCTCGAGGCCGACCGCGAGTGCCTGATGACGCTCAAGTGCTACCTGGCCGACGACCGCGTCGCGATGAGCATCCGCGACATGGTCCCGTGGGACACGCTCCGCGACGACGAACTTCGACGGCCCGGTTCCGGCCTCGCTGTTTCAGTTCAACCGGCTCGACTGCAAGACACCGATCGACCACGCGGTCGTCGAGATCACCGCGCTCGCCCGGGCGCATGGAGTCGAGACGATGCTCGGCGTCGACGATGGCAAGGCGTTCATGCGCCTGTTCGAGACGCACTATTCGAAGACGGGCGATTCGCTGGCCTACTCCGTGATCGACGTCGACAACGAGATCGTCACGTTCGAGGTCTTCCGACGGGGCTAGCGGGCTCCGCCCGGCGACATTCCGGTCCGCCTCCCGGCATCAATGACATTCGTAGTACATTGGCGCGGCTTGCCGTGCCGGCGAGCGTGACCCGGAGGAGACCATGTCGATCGATCCCGCGGCAGCAGAGGCCGTCCTGGGCCGGATCCACGAGGACGAGCTCGTGGAGCTGGTGCTGACACTCTCCAACGTCGAGAGCCCGCCGGGCTTCGAGGGACCGGTCGGCGACGCGATCCACGCGTGGCTCGCCGACAACGCGTTCGCGCCGCGGCGCGTCGGCATGTTCGAGGACCGCTTCAACGTGTTCGCCGAGGTCCGGGGCGCCGGCCGCGGGCCGGCGCTGGCGTTCAACGCCCACATGGACGTCTCCGTCGCGCGCGACGACCATCTCACGACGCGCGACCCGAGCCGGCCCGAGTACCACATCGGATGGGCCGAGGGAGACATGCTGATCGGCAATCCGGTCGTCAACGACAAGGGGCCGATGTCCGCGTTCATGATTGCCGCGAAGGCGATCCGCGACGCCGGAGTCAAGCTCGACGGCAGCCTCTACCTCTCGATGGTGGCCGGCGAGATCGGCCAGGAGCCCGTCGACGAGTTCCAGGGCAAGCGCTACCTGAGCAAGGAGGTCGGGACGCGCTACCTGCTCAACCACTCCCCCCGTCCGCAGTTCTGCGTATGCGCCGAGGCGACCGCGTTTCGCAAAGGCTGGGTCGAGGCGGGGAAGGCGTTCTACAAGATCACGATCTACGGCGGGCCGGTGCTCTACACGCCGTACCTGCGCCGCCCGTACACGCCCGAGGAGCAGCCCAACGCGATCCTGCGGGCCGTTCCGCTCCTGCAGCGCCTCGAGGAGTGGGCGTACGAGTACGAGCAGGCCAACCGTTACGAGGGGGCCGGCGGGACCGTGGTGCCGAAGGTCAACATCGGAGCGGTGCGCTCGGGCCGCCCCTGGATGATCCTGACCAATCCCGAGGTGTTCATGGTGTACCTCGACATCCGCACGGCGCCCGGACAGGACGGCGGGTTGATCCGCCACGAGCTGCGCGACGATGCTCGACCAGCTCGGCCTCGAGGGGGACGTCGAGCAGTTCGTCAACCGCGACGGGTACGAGGCGCAGGGCGTCGAGCCGCTGGTCGCCGCGCTCGACGAGGCGCACGTCTCGGAGTTCGGCAGCGACGCCGGAGATCGCGACGATCCCCGAGACGAGCATGTGGCGCGACCACAACGTCTACAACGAGGCCGGGATCCCCGCGCTCACCTACGGGCCGCCGGGGGTCGCCGGAGACGGCTCGTACGCCGTGGCCAAGGCGGACCTGCTCCGCACCGCGCGCATCTATGCGCTGACCGCGCTCGCCATGTGCGCGGGTCGCAAGTAGGCACCCCTCCCCCAACCGGCTCCCCGCGCGCGACCCGGGAGCTAGCATGACTCACGGAACCCTGGCTCGGGCGTTCCACGGAGGAGATGCGGTCGCCGTGCTCCCACCGGGTGGTCGAGCTGTCAGACGTATGCCAACGCCTCGTTGGCACTTGACACAGGGTCCTCGCAAGTACATAGTCGTACGTATGTCCGTCGTTGGCTCCGTCCGTGGCGGACTCAACCTAGTTTTGAGGAGGTAGCACCGTTGTCCACGACCTCTCACGCCCGTGCACGGGCCGGTAGTCCGCTCGGCGGCGCGCGCAAGTACCTGGCGTGTCTTGTGGCCGTCGCGGCCCTGTTCGCGACGTTCAGTGCGGTGAGCCAGAGCCAGCCGACGGCCAGCGCGGCGAAGGTCCTCGCCTCGAAGGCCCGTTGCGATCGCAACTCGAAGGCCGGCACGATCAACTTCGTGTCCCCGTTCGCGTTCGACGCGTCGGCCGGGATCATGGATGTCTTCATGGCCCAGAAGCTGGGGTACTTCGACAACCTCTGCCTCAAGGTCAAGATCAACGCCGCGTCGTTCACGGGCGAGCAGCTCGTGTCCTCGGGCCGCGCCCAGGTGACGGGCATCGGCTCGGCCGCCGACCACATCCTGTCGGTGGCCAGCGGAGCGAACCTCGAGGCGGTCGCCACGTACGGCGCCACCGACCCGCACGCGATCCTCACCAACTCGAAGATCACGAGCCTCAAGCAGCTCGAGGGCGGCACGCTCGGCTACTACACGAACATGAACCCGGGCTCGCTGGCGATGCTCGCGGCCGCACACGTCGACGTCTCGAAGATCAAGCTGATCAAGCTGACGAACTTCGACCCGACGGTCGTCACCCGCGGCCAGGTCGACGGCCTCGTCGGCTACTCATCGAACCAGGGCACGACGCTGAAGGCGGCCGGCCAGCCGTACCACGCGTTCTACCCGCGCCAGTTCGGGGTGAAGGGCACCTACAACATCATGCAGTTCAACAAGGCCTGGCTGGCCAAGCACCGCGACGTCGCCGCGGACTTCATGCGAGCCGACCTGAAGGCGCTCGCCTACTGCCTCACGCAGAAGGCGGCGTGCGTGAACTACATCTCCGACCAGGCCAAGAAGGCCAACCAGGGAGCCGCGTTCTCGCCGGCTCACCAGCTGGCGGTCTGGAACGTCGAGTCCAAGTTCATCACCAGCGATCCGCTGCCGCACGGCGTGCAGACGGCGAAGGAGTGGGCGACGGATTACGCGCTCACCCAGAAGTACGGGCACCAGGCCGGACTCACGGCCTCCAACAAGGTCCCGCCGCTCGCGTCGCTCCTCGATACGAAGCTCGTCGCGGGCCTCTATCGCGGGAAGACGCTGATCTGGCCCGGCAGCTAGCTCGGACCCCGTAGGACCGAGGTCTCGGTGGCATCGCGGACTCCCCGCCCGCGGTGCCATCGAGACTCTCGAGGAGGACAACGCCGACGAGGCAGACATCGGGGAGGATGGACGGCATCGTGAAGCAGCTGCACATCGGCGTGTTCGACAACCCGCAGGCGAACGACACGGGGACCGCGCTGTGGCGCCACCCCGACAACGAGCGATACCACTTCGATCGCCTGAGCTACTGGAAGCAGATCTCGGAGATCTGCGAAGACGCGAAGCTCGACTTCCTGTTCCTCGCCGACGCGTGGGGCTGGGCCGATGTCAACGGCAAACGCCCCGACGTCTGCACGACCGAGGGCCTCGAGCTGCCGCGGCTTGACCCGGCGATGGTCGCCTCGACGCTGATCCCGATGACCGAGCAACTCGGGATCGTGATCACCGCGGCGACGCTCGTCGAGCAGCCCTACGCGCTCGCGCGGCGGCTCGCGACGCTCGACCAGCTCAGCGGAGGCCGCGCGGGCTGGAACATCGTCACCGCGGGGTCGGCCGACACCGCGGCCGCCGCATTCGGCCGTCCGATGGTGGGTCACGACCAGCGCTACGACATGGCCGACGACTTCATGGAGGTCGTCTACAAGCTGTGGGAGGGCTGCTGGGAGCCCGACGCGGTCAAGATCGACAAGGACGGCATCTACGCCGACCCGGCCAAGGTCCACCGGATCGACCACGACGGGCCGTTCTTCAGCTCCCACGGGTACGGCAACACCGCCTCGACGCCGCAAGGAACCCCGGTGCTGTTCCAGGCCGGCAGCTCGCCCCGCGGTCGCCGGTTCGGAGCCACGCATGGTGAGTGCATCTTCCTGTCGGGTTCGAGCGTCGAGGAGCTGGCCGGCTACGTCACCTCGATCCGCGAGGAGGCCGCCAAGGCGGGACGCGACCCGAGCTCACTGAAGACGCTGGCCGGCGTCGCGACGGTCGTCGCCCCCACGCGTGAGGCGGCGGAGCGCCGGCACCGCGAGATCCTCGACTGCCAGACTCCCGAGATCACGGTCGCGTCGTACGCGTGGTTCACGGGCCTTGACCTGTCTTCCTACGACCCCGCGACGCCGATGGAGGATCTGCACACCGAGCTCGGCCAGACGCAGACCACGCGGTTCAAGGGCCAGACGGTCGGCGACGTGCTGCGCAAGTGGCACGAGCACGGGGTTCGCGGGAACACGATCGTCGGATCGGCCGACGACGTCACCGACGAGCTGTGCGCGCTCGCCGACGGCGCGGACCTTGACGGCTTCCTGATCAACCCGCTGATCATGCCGGGGACCGTGGTGGACTTCGTCGAGCAGGTGATCCCGCGGCTGCGCAAGCGCGGCATGTTCCGCGAGGAGTACGAGGAGCACACGCTCCGCGAGCGGCTCGTCGGGCCGGACACGGTGCGTCTGCGCAGCGACCACCCCGGCAGCGGGTACCGGCACTGGGCGTAGGGCCGCGCCGCGGCCCAGTGCCACTAGACGCGGCCGAGCGGCTCGAGTCCCCAGCGCACGGCCGAGAACTGCATGAAGATCTCCTCAGACTGGAAGATGCGGTGCACGGCTCCGGCGTGCACGTCTGCTGCCTGCCTCTGAAGGTCAGACGACACGCGGATCGCGCTCGAGTCCGCGCCGTCGACAAGGCGGTTGGTCGCCTGGGTACACAGCTTTGCGGCGTAGACGATGTTCCGCCGGATCGTTGCGCGATGCTCGGCGGTCGGGTGCTCACGCGTCGAGCCCCACTTCCGCACCTGCTCGAGGTTCGCGCGAAGGAGCATTTCCGCGACACCGACCTCAGCGTGGGCCTCCGCGAACCGCAACTGGGCGGCGGGGCGCGTGTGTGCCGGCTGTCCGACGTTCGGATCGACACGCTTGGCTGCGCGCTGTTCGAAGATCTCGGTCACGCCCCATGTCATGCCGATGAGGGGCGCGAGGATGAAGTGATCAAGGACGAGCGGCAACGGACTTGCCACGTGGTAGTAGGGCGACTTGCTCCAGACGGTGCCGTGATGAGCGCTCTCCAACACGCTCTGCGTCGTCGCGAGCCGGTGGTCGGGGACGAACGCCCCGTCGAGCCGGACCCCCTTGCTACCGGTTCCCCGCAGGCCGGTCGTGAACCAGTCGTCGACGATCTCGAAATCGGATCGCGGGACGACGAGCATGTACTCGTTGCTCATCAGAAACACCCACTCAACCGGATCGACGCCACTCGAGAACTTCAGGTCGCCCGTAACCCGGACCCCGCCGTCGACCGGCTCGAACGTGGCGCCGACGAAGGCCGGAACCGATGAGATCAGCACGTCCGCCGAGTTGGCCCAAACCTCTTGCTGGCCCTGCTCGGGCAGCCAGCCGACCATCCAGTTGTGCAGTGGGTAGAAGCTCGCCAGCCAGCCACTCGCAGGACAGCCTCGGCCGACCTGGAGCGCCAGCTCGATGGCGATGTCGACCTCGTGCTCCGCACCGCCGAAACGCTCGGGAACGCAGGCCCGCACGAAGCCCGCGCTGACGAAGTCCTGGAGAGTCTCGGCCGGAAGTCGCCGCATCTCCTCCGCCTGCCCAACCCGCTCGCGGACGACGGGAGCCAGTTGACGAGCACGCTCGATCAGCTCGTCTCGCGAAGGCCTCGAGCCGTTCGGTTCCTCAGCCGCGTTGGCGGACAAAGCATGTTCAACCATCACTTTGCTCCTCGCACCTCCGCAGCAATCATGCCGGGCCGATGTGGTAGCTTGCGCGCCAATCGTAATACGAATGTCAAGTGCGCGTGGGTGCCCGCGCGACCTCCGCCGATGATCCGATGCACCGTAAATAAGACCGAGGTCGAGCTTGACGTCCCGGAGTACTGGACGCTGGCCGACGCGCTGCGAGAAGGGCTCGGGCTCACCGGGCTGCATCTCGGCTGCGAGCACGGCGTGTGCGGGGCATGCACGGTGCTGCTCGACGGCGAGCCGGTGCGGTCCTGCATCGTCCTCGCCGCGCAGGCCGACGGCTGCGAGGTCTCGACGATCGAGGGCCTCGCGTCGCCCGATGGGGAGTTGCATCCCGTCCAGCAGGCGTTCACCGAGCATCACGCGCTCCAGTGCGGCTTCTGCACGCCGGGGTTCATCATGCTCACGGCGGGCGTGCTCGCGTCCGAGCCCGACGCCTCGCCCGAGCGCCTCGAGCACCTCCTCTCGGCCAACCTCTGCCGGTGCACCGGCTACAAGCCGATCCTCCGCGCCGCGGCGGCCGCCCAGCAGGAGATCGGCGGCCGGTGAGCGCCGGTGCCCTGCCGATCGGGCGCACGACCGGCCGAGACGTCCGCAGGCTCGAGGATCGACGGCTGATCACCGGGGCCGGCGAGTACGTCGCCGACGTCTCGAGGCCCAACCAGGTGTGGGCGCGGATCGTCCGCAGCCCCGTCGCGCACGGCGCGATCCTCGGGATCGAGCTCGACGAGGTCCGGCAGATGCCGGGCGTCGTCGCGGCGTTCGCGGCCGGTGACGCGCCCGAACTCGCCGCGGCGCGGATCCCGTTGCGGCTCGAGGCCGGCGAGGAGTCGCCGATACCCGACTGGAGCCTGCAGCCGGTGATCGCCGGCGACCGTGTCCGCTTCGTCGGCGAGCCGGTCGCCGTCGTCGTCGCGACCGATCCGTACCTCGCCGAGGCCGCCGCCGAGCGCGTATGGGCCGACATCGAGGAGGAGGCGCCGATCCTCGACGCGCTCGCCGCACTCGAGGGCGAGGTGCTCCTTCACCCGGAGGTCGGGACCAACGTGAACGTCGACCTGCACTTCGGCGACGCCACCGACGAGCTCGATGCGATCTTCGCGCGCGCCGACGTCGTCGTGTCCGAGCGGTTCTACGAGCATCGCCACGGCGCCACGCCGCTCGAGACGCGGGGCTTCGTCGCCGAGGTCGGCCCCGACGGCCGTGTCACGGTCTGGGGCGCGGCGAAGGTCAAGCACTTCAATCGCCGCGAGGTCGCCAAGGTGCTCGGCCTCGACGTGTCCGCAGATGCGATTCCTCGAGACGGACGTCGGTGGCGGCTTCGGCGCGCGCGGCGAACTCTACCCCGAGGACTACATCATCCCGTGGCTGGCGATCCGTCTGCAGCGGCCGGTCAAGTGGATCGAGGACCGTGCCGAGTCGCTGATCGCGCTCAACCAGTCGCGCGAGCAGTACATCGACCTTGAGGTGGCGGCGGCCGCTGACGGTCGCCTGCTCGCGTTCCGCAGCCGCAACGTCGCGTCGCTCGGGGCGTACATGCGGACCAACGGAATCGTGCCGCCGATGCTCTGTGCCCAGTCGATGCACGGCCCGTACCGGTGGCAGGCGTTCGAGTCCCACGCGCTCGGGGTGCTGACCAACAAGACGCCCCTCGGCACGTTTCGCGGCCCCGGCGAGGTCGAGGCGACGTTCGCGCGCGAGCGGATGCTCGACATGGTCGCCGAGCGCCTGGGCATCGATCCGCTCGACCTGCGGCGCCGCAACCTGATCCCGGCCGACGCGATGCCCTACCTCGCCTCGATCGGCGACGAGGACGACGACGTCCTGCGCTTCGCCAGCGGCGACTACCCGGCCCAACTCGACGCGCTGCTCGAGCACGTCGACTGGCCGACGCTGACCGACGCGCACGCCACCGACGATCCCGACCGACAGATCGGAGTCGCGCTGGTGTGCTCGACGAGCGAGAGCGGCGTCGGGCAGTTCGAATGGGCGCGGGTCGTGCCCGAGCCCGACGGCATGTTCACCGTCTACGTCGGCGTGGCGTCCGTCGGGCAGGGAATCGCGACCGCGCTGACACAGGTGCTCGCCGATCAGCTCCAGATACCGATGTCACGGATCCGCCTGACCCACCACGACACCGACAAGGTGGAGGACGGCGAAGGGGCGTTCGGCGACCGGGGCATGATCTTCGGAACCGGAGCGCTGCTGCTCGCCCTCGACGCGCTGCGCGGGCAGGCGGTCGCTGCGGCGGCGGAGCGGACCGGAGCTGCGCTCGAGGACATCGAGGTCGCGGGCGACGCGGTCGTCGTCGACGGCGAGCGGATCCCGCTGCACGAGCTCGCAGTCTCGGGGACCGGCCGCTACGAGCCGGGCGGGCTGACCCACCTCTCGTTCTGCGCCGCCGTCGCGGTGGTCGAAGTCGACGTCCCGACCGGCAAGGTGACGCTGCTGCGCTACGTCGGTTGCTACGACTCGGGGACAGCGGTGAATCCGCTGATGCTGGAGGGCCAGTACACCGGCGCCGCCGCGCAGGGACTCGGCGGCGCGCTGCTCGAGGAGTCGGCCTACGACGAGTCCGGTCAGCCGCTGTCGGCCACGTTCATGGACTACATCATGCCGACGGCCGCCGAGCTCCCGGCGATCGAGTCACTGCAGTTCGAGTACCCCGACCCGCACACGCCGCTGGGCATCAAGGGGGCCGGGAACTCGGGCATCGTCTGCACGCACGCGGCCGCGGCGAGCGCGGTGTCCAACGCGCTGCGCTCCTACGGCGCCCAGGTGACGTCGATGCCGCTACGGGCGAACTCGGTTCGCGCGCTGATCCGCCAGGCGGAGACCGTCCGCTGAAGCTGCCGGCGTTCACCTATCGCCGGCCCGAGAGCTGCGACCACGCCCTCGAGCTGCTGCGCGACGCGGGCCCCGAGGCCAAGCTGCTCGGCGGCGGCCAGAGCCTGCTCCCGTTGATGAACTTTCGGCTCGCGGCGCCGACCGAGCTGATCGACGTCGGGAGCCTGGACGAGCTGCGCTACATCCGCCACGGTCCCGACAGCCTGACGATCGGTGCGACGACGCGCCATGCCGCGATCGAAGCGGCGAGCCTGAACGGCTCGTGGGGCGCGTTCGGCGACGCGATCCCGTTGATCGGGCATCTCCCGATCCGCACCCGCGGCACGATCGGCGGCTCGCTGGCCCACGCGGACGCAACCGCTGAGCTTCCGCTCCTGGCGCAGACGTTTGACGCGGTCGTCTCCGCCCGCTCTCACGCGGGAGCCCGCGACGTGCCGGCCGACGCGTTCTTCCAGGGCGTGCTGACAACCGACCTGCAACCCGACGAGATGGTCGTCGAGGTGCGCTTCCCGAGCCCGCCGGCCGAGGCGGCCAGCGCGTTCGAGGAGTTCAGCGAGCGGGCAGGCGACTTCGCACTGGCCTCGGCGTGCGTCGCGGTCGCCGTCGACGAGTCGGGCGCATGCACGTGGAGCCGCGTGGGCCTGGGCGCTGTCGCGTCCAAGCCCGTCCGCTCGCCGTCGGCGGAGGCCGCGCTCGCCGGGGCGCAACTCGACGAACAGACGATCGGGCGCGCCAGCGCCGCGGTGCTCGACGACTGCGATCCACGCGGCGGGCTGCACGTCAGCGCCCAGTTCCGCCGCGAGCTGATCGTCACGATGGTGCAGCGCGCGCTCCGCCGGGCGGCCCGCAGAACGACACGAGAGGTCACGGACGATGGACGTCCACAACGAGTTTGAGGTGAGCCGGCCCCGCGACGCCGTGTGGGATCTGCTGATGGACGTCCCACAGGTCGTGCCGTGCGTTCCCGGCGCGACGCTGGTCGAGACGCTCGGCGAGGAGCGCTGGAAGGCCGAGCTGCTCGTGAAGCTCGGCCCGGTCTCGATGACGTTCGACGCCGACGTCACGCGTCAGGAGGCCGACCCGACCGCCGGCAGCGTACGGCTCTCGGTCCGCGCGCGCGAGCGGAGTGGCCGCGGCGCCGCGAACGCCGAGATCCACTCGACGCTGACGCCGGCCGACGCCGGGACGCGCGTCTCGATCACCACATCGCTGCGGCTTCAGGGCGCCGTCGCGCGTGTCGGGCGCAGCGACATCGTCGAGGACGTCTCACAACACATGGTCGACGCGTTCGCCGGCTGTCTCCGAGGCAAGCTGACGGGCGAGCTGGGCGCGGACCACGCGGTCGCGCCGCAGCCGACCGTCCGCCTCGTGCTCAGGTCCCTGTGGGCACGACTGCGCGGCGTGTTCCGCCGGCGCTCCTGAGCCCCGCGGCGGTCAGCCGCCGTCGGCCCCCACGAACGCGACCACACGGCACGGCGACGCCTCGCCGCCCTGGATCGGGATCGGGAACGCGCCGATCACGCACCGCTGGGTGCCGAGCGTGCCGAGGTCGCCGCCCAGGTTCTCGACGTGGCAGATGCCGTTGCTGAACGGCACGCGGTGCATCACGAACAGGTCGTCGACCGGGAACAACTCGTCGACGTCCTGACCGCTGACCGCGTTGAATTTCGGCCCGATCTCGGGGCGCCACTTGGTGCGGATCGACGTGTTCAGCGGGTTGTCGCCCGACGCGCAGTCGAACCCCGTCCAGGCGAACTCGTTCTCGACGATCCACTCCGCGAACTCGCGGTCGCCCCCTGGATGACGCAGGAAGTACCGCTCCTCGTCCTCTTCGGGCGAGCCGTTGAAGAACCGCGAGTATCCGGTGTGGTAGAGCAGGATGTCGCCCTTGCGAACCTCGATGCGGTCGGTGATGTGATGTGGCTTGATCACCGACCAGTCCTCCATCTCGTCGGAGATGTCGACCACGACGCCGGTGCCCACCAGCCGGCCGATGCCGACGCTTGCGATGTCGTTGCCACCGGAGACGATGTGCATCTCCGCGTCGAAGTGCGTGCCCGAGTGCAGTGGCAATTCGAGCATCTGCGAGACGATGCCGTGAGTTGCGTGGCGCTGGAAGTACGAGAGCTTGGGCGACGGGTAGCCGACCCAGCCGGGCGTGTGGATCGAGAACTGATGCGTGAGATCGACCACGCGGACGCGAACGCCGGATTCCCCGCCGAACGCGATCTCCGCCCAGTTCTCGTGGCCAGAGTTCACACTGGATTCGGTCGTTGCCATTTGACGAGCCCTCCTTGATTACCTATCGGACAGCCGTCGCGCGTCCGTCGTTCACGCGAGTGCGCCGGTCCGGTGACGTCGTGCGGGGGTACCGCCGGCCAGTGCCGGAGGTCGGCCGGGACGCCACGAGTCGAACGGGAGACCCTCGGTGACGATCTTCGGAGGCGCGGCCGCATCGACCCGCGCCATGTCGGTGTTGACCTCGACCCGATGGCCGTTGGGATCCTTGAAGTACACGAAGATGTTGTTGCCGGCCACGTGCCGTCCGATCGAGCAGTCGAGCGCCATGTTGCGCGCCGTGAGCGCGTCGGCGGTGGCGACGAGCAGGCCCGGCGAGCCGACGGCAAAGCAGAAGTGGTGAAGCACAGGGTCGTCGCCGGGGAGCAGTCCGAGATCGTGGTGCAGCACCCCGGCGCGCAGGTGCGTGTTGCGCCACGGCTCCCCCGGCGGCTGCACGGAGTCGCTGATGCGGAGGTCGAGGACATCGACCAGAAACGTCGCCGTCGCAGCGATGTCGCCGCACAGCAACGTGATGTGCTCGAGCGCCACCGGGCCGACACCGGCGTGGTGCTCCGCCGCCACATGCCCGGCCACGTTGTACGCGCGCGGGTCTGACTCGAGCACGAGCCGGAAGAGGTGCCCGGACGGCAGGACGGCTTCGACACCAGCGGCAAGTCCCGGCTCGCCGCCGAGATCGAGCGCGCTGGCGGTCAGCGCGCCGGCCTGGGCGAGGCGCTCCGTCGCGAGCTCGAGCGCCTCCGGGCTGCGGACCGAGAACGCGAAATGGTCCATCTCCGCCTCGCCCTCGCGCAGGCGCAGCTCGAACGTGTTGGAGGTCCCGCAGGCGAGGTAGACGCCGTCGCCCGGTGCCTCGAGCACGGTCATTCCGAACAGATCACCGTAGAAGCGCACGGCGGCGTCGAGGTCCGGGCATCCGAGCGCGACGTGGGCCAGACGACTGACGATCACGGCGCTCGGTTGACCCATTCCGTCATATTGCATTTCGTATTACAAAACGATCGGGCTGTCAAGCTGACCCGCCGGTCGGGGCTCATCGCATCACCCGCAGGCTGCCGATCGGGTCGACCATCCGCCCAAGGCCGCGCTCCTGCGCCGCGGTGAGCAGGTGATGGGCGAGCACGAGGTCCTGCTCGACGCTCCCGATCGACTTGAACAGCAGCGCCCCGTCACCGGCGGGCCGCGGTGACTGCCCGAGCCAGTCCCCGAGAAGCGTGGCGGTCGCCGGGTCCCAGCCGAACCGCAGCGCGTCGCGCATATCCCCCGGCTCCTCCAGCGCGTCGTGGCAATCGACCACGACGCCTGGCGCGTTGGCCACGACATCGCCCGATAGCTCGTGGTGGTCGGGCCGGGTCGCCCCGACGGCGCCGACGAAGCGCAGATGGCGGACGTGCTCATGGCAAACGACCGGCGAGGTCGCAGCGGTCGCGACGTACGCGGCGTCAGCACCGGCCAGCGCGTCCGCCACCGACCGCGCGGCAACGACCTCGACGCCGAGCTCAGCGGACATCGTGGTCGCGTAGGCCTCCCGGTTGGCGGCTGTGGGCGAGAACACCGCGGCACGCCGGATGCTCAGAGCGCCCGCTATCGCCCGGAGACCCTCGAGCGCCTCCTCGCCGGAGCCGATCACGCCGATCGCTATCTCCTCGTCGGCGAACTCGTGTCGGAAGGCGATTGCCGCGGTGGACGCGGTCCGCAGGCTCGTGATGCGGCGCCCGTCCACGATCCCGATCGGTTCGCCGGTGCTGTGGCGGAACAGCGACACGTGGTAGAGGACATGCTTGCCGACTCGGTGGAACTCCTTGTAGCCGATCAGGTCGAGCGCGGGCAGGCTCCCTGCCAGGACCCGCATCCACGCGTGCTGGTCGCCGATCTGCACGCGCCCGGTCGAGAAGCCGCCGTCGGCGACGAGCCGGGCGGTCTCGCGAGCGGCGGCGAGACCCGTGTCGCTGGTGGCCAGCGCGTCGACGTCGTGTCCGTCGATCAGCCGGATCACGCGGGATGCCTGCCGCGGAAGAATTCCTCGTCGGGATCGTCGGTGACGGGCAGCCCGGACGCCTTGGCAGCGGCGCGCAGTTGACCCATCTGCGCGGCGTTGACCCGCGGCAGCGGCCCGCGGAGCGGACCGCCGTTGGCCCCCGTCAACCAGCCCTGGTACTTCCACACCATGCGCGGTACGAGCGACGTCAGGGCGACGGCGGCCGATGAGATCGCGGTACCGGCGCGGCGCGCCGGCGACAGCCGCCAGTACAGCGCCATGCCCTCGTCCCACGTCACCGGGTCCGACAGCAGCGTCAGCATGCGCGGCACGCTGTCGGCGAGCGAGTCGTAGTTCGACGTGCCCATGAAGCGCATGCCGTAGTTGCGGATCCAGATCGGCGCGTTGTGCTCGAGCGGGTCGGTCACGACGACCCGGTCGGTGAAGCGCTCGAAGATCTCGGTGAGGCCGCCGGCGTACGGGAGGCCGACCTCGTTCTTGATGCCGACGATGTTCGGGCAGGCGTCAACGAGGCGCTCGAGGAAGTCGGCCGGGAAGCCCGCGGGGTGGAGCCGCGCGAAGTTCCACTGGTCGATCGCGAAGATGAAGATGCCGAGCTTCGTGGCCTCGGCCAGCCGCCGCGTGTCCTCGAAGATCTCGTCGTAGGAGGTCGGGTGATAGTGAGCCGGGTACGACGGGAGCACGAGGTCGACGCCGGCGCGCTCCGCATAGGCGACGGTGTCCGCCATCGCGGCGAACGACGGCTGCGCGAGCTGCACGAACGTGACGAGGTCGTCGCCCGCCTCGTCGACGCACACGTCGATCATCCGGCGGTACTCGGTCGCCGTCGGCCCGCCTTCCGACACGATCAGGATCGCGCCCATGCCGAGATCCTTGTGGCGCTGCACGTCGAACCGGATCGCGGCCTCGTTGAGCGACGAGACGTCGGACGTGAACGTGGGGAGAACGCACCCGCAGCAGCCGGTCAACTCGCTGAGCGCCCAGGCCCGCGGATCGGAGTCGTACTTCGCCATCGGGCCATCGTAATACAAAGACTTGAGGCGTCGTGAGGCTCCACGAGCGCGTCGATTGACAGTCTCGATCTTTCGTAATACGAATAGCGACACGTGACGATCATCGATACGCAGTCGCACTGGTTCTCGCGGACCCTGCTCGATTCCTATCTCGATTTCGACGCCTATCCGCGGTGCGTCCGCGACGGCGACGACTACCGCTTCGAGGTGGCACCCGATCGGTGGATGCCGATCGGGCCGTCGTTCCACGACCTCGATCATCAGCTCGCGACCTACGACGCGGCGGGCATCGACGTGATCGTGTCCAGCTCGGCCTCGTTCGGCGACGTCGACCGTCACGAGCTGGGCCGCGCACGCGAGGTGGCGGCCGCCGTCAACGAGGAGCGCGCGGCCGCGCAGCGCGCCCACCCGGCGCGCTTCTACGGCCTGGCGACGCTCCCCTGGCAGGACGCCGACGCGGCGCTGGCGGCACTCGACGACGCGATCGTCCGGCTCGGCCTGCGGGGTGTTCTGATCCACTCCAATATCGACGGGGCGCCGATCGACTCCGAGGCGTGCCGTGCGGTGTACCGGCGGATCGCCGAGCTGGGAGTCCCACTGTTCGTCCACCCTGCTCTGACGATCGCCGAGGACAGACTGCGCGACTGGGGACTCGAGTACCTCGTCGGGTTCATGTTCGACAGCACGATCGCCGGCGTCCGGCTCGTGGTCGGCGAGGTCTGTGCCGAGCTGCCGGACCTTCAGGTGGTCGTCCCGCACTGCGGGGGGACGCTGCCATTCCTCGCCGGGCGTATCGACAACGCGCACTCACGACCGTTCTCGCTCGGACGCACTCTCGACCCGCTGCCCAGCGAGCAGCTCCGGCGGTTCTACACCGACACCGTCGTACGCAGCGCCGAGGCGATCGCTTTCGCGCAAGAATTCTTCGCCGAGGGGCACATGATGTTCGGCAGCGACTATCCCTTCTTCCCGGTCGACACGGAGCTCGCGTTCGTGCGCAGCGTGCTCGCGGAGGCCGATCGCGACGCCGTACTCGGTGAGAATGCGGCACGACTGCTCGGGCTGTCGTGATCGCCGCTGGGCTTTGTCGTACCTATGATATTGTCGCGCCGCTCGCCGCGACCGGTGTCGATCGGTGGGTCGCGCGGCTGTTCAACTGGAGGGAGAACACGGTTCAATGACTCATCCGCTGGGGGTCTCAGAACACATCAAGGAGCGGATGCGCAATCGGCGCGGCGACCTGCGGATCTACAAGGATCTCGATCCCTCCAAGACCGCGTTCGTGATCATCGATATGCAGGCTGCGTTCCTCGAGCCCGGGGGCGTGATCGAGGTACCGTCGTCGCGCGGCATCGTCGGCAACATCAACCGGTGCGCCCAGGGGTGCCGCGACCTCGGGATGCCGGTGATCTGGATTCGCTCGATGCACCCCGCGGGCGCCGCGGACTGGAGGCACTTCTTCGACCACTTCGTGCGCCCGGAGCGCCGCGAGGCGGCGGCCGCGGCGATGTCGAACGACGCGCCGCCGACGCGCTTCTACCATGAGATGGACGTGCGCGACGACGACTACATCGTGATCAAGAACCGGTACTCGTGCCTGATTCCCGGCTCGTCGAGCCTCGAGCGACTGCTGCGAAGCATCGGCTGCGACACGATGGTGCTGGCCGGCACCAAGACCGACATCTGCGTCGAGTCGACTGCGCGTGACGGCATGATGCTGGACTTCCGCGTGGTGGTGCTCTCGGACGGCACCTCCACGCTCAGCGACGAGGAGCACCAGGCCGCGCTGAACGTCCTCGTGCAGGAGTTCGCCGACGTTCTCACCGTCGACGAGGTCCTCGCCGAGCTCACCGTGAACGCCACGTAATGGCAGCCGCGGACGGCACCGCGGTCACCCGGCTCGATCCGGTCACGTTCGAGATTCTCAGCTCGCGTCTCGCAGCGATCAACGACGAGGCCGCGATGACGATGCGCCTCGTTTCCGGCTCGCCGGTTGCCAACGAGGCCTATGACATGAACGTCGGCCTGATGAACGCCGACGGCGACTGCATAGCGATCGGGGTGTACATCTCAATCCACGCGCTCGCGCTGACGGCGACGGTCAAGGACATCAGCCGTGACTTCGAAGCCAACCCGGGGATCCACCCGGGCGATGTGTTCATGTGCAACGACCCCTACGTCGGAGCGTGCCACCAGATGGACGTAACGGTGGTGGCGCCGATCTTCGTCGGCGACGAGATCGTCGGCTGGACCGGGTCGACCGTGCACCAGATCGACCTCGGCGGTCCGGTTGAGGGCCAGGTGCAGATCGGCGCCCAGTCGATCTGGGCCGAGCAGCCGATCTTCCCGCCGGTCAAGATCGTCGATCGGGGCGTCCTGGTGCGCGACCAGGAGCGCGCCTACCTGCGTCGCACGCGCCTCCCGGCACTGACCGCGCTCGACCTCAAGGCGATGATCGCCGGCTGCAACGTCGCCGTCGAGCAGGTCCAGGCGCTGGCCGAGCGGTACGGCCGCGACGATGTCGTCGCGGCGATCGACGACATCACAAACGTCACCGAGGCGCGTTTCCGTGCCCGGCTGCGTGAGCTGCCCGACGGCACGTGGACGCACCGCGGCTACGTCGAATACGAGCAAGACGTCTACCCGATCGTCGTGGCGGTCACGAAGCACGACGATGCGCTCGTCGTCGACTTCGGCGAGACCGCCGACCAGGCCCCGGCCGTCATCAACTGCACGCGGCCGGCGTGCGTCGGCGCGACGATCGCCGCGATCCTGCCGTACCTGTGCTTCGACATGCCGTGGTCGCCGGCCGGCCTGCAGCGCGCGATCGACGTGCGCACGCGCGAGGGGAGCGTCGTGCACGCGGCGTGGCCGGCCGGGGTCTCGAAGGCGACCACGACCGGGAGCTTCATGGCGACGATCACGACCAGTGTGTGCCTCGCCAAATTGCTCGCGGCCAGCGAGCGCCACCGCGAGCAGCTCATGGCAACCTGGATGGGCGCGCTGTTCGTCGAGGACATGTTCGGCGTCGATCAGCGCGGCGACTTCTTCGGCGCGGCGATCCTCGACGCGATGGCCGGAGGCTCGGGCGCGCGCTCGTTCGCCGACGGTCTCGACGCGGGTGGGTTCCTCGACTCGCCCTCGGCGATCATCGCCAACATCGAGGACTACGAGTACAGCTACCCACTGCTGTACCTGTACCGGCGGATCCAGCCCGACACTGGCGGCGCCGGCCGCTTCCGGGGCGGCGCCACGGTGAGCATGAGCTACGTCGTGCACGACGTCGAGGCGCTGCCCACGAAGATCATGCACGCCATCGGGACCCTCCAGCCGTCGGCGGTCGGCGTGGCGGGCGGCTACCCGTCGTGCACGATCCAGTTCGCAATCAAGCGCGGGACGAACGTCCGGGAGCTGCTCGCCGAGGGCACGCTGCCGAGCGAGCTCGACGATATCGACGGCGAGCTCGAGATCTACGAGGAGAGCATCGTCCAGACGTCGCAGCACCGCGACGATGTGCACCGCATCATCGCCATGGGCGGCGGTGGCTATGGCGACCCGATCGACCGCGAGCCCGCGCGCGTCCGCGACGACGTGATCTCGGGGGTGGTGAGCGTCGGCGAGGCGAGCGGGCGCTACGGCGTCGTGTTCGGCCCGGGCGGGCTCGACGTCGACGACGACGCCACGCTGGCTCGCCGCGAGGCGATCCGCCAGGAGCGGCGCGCCACGGCGACACCGAGGGGCAGGTCGCGATGAGCGGCCGGAACCTGGGAACCGTCGTCGCCGTCGACAGCGGCGGCACCTTCAGCGACTGCGTGATCCTCGACGAACACGGTCGGGTCACGATCGCCAAGGCGCCCTCGACGCCGGCCGACTTCTCGCTCGGCGTGCTCGGATCGGTCGAGGCGGCTGCCCGTCTGCAGGGGCTCGAGCGCGACGAGCTGCTGCAGTCGGCGAGCGTGTTCGGCCACGGCACCACCGCGGCAACCAACGCACTGCTCACCCGCACCGGTGAGGAGGTCGGACTGCTGACGACAAAGGGTCACGAGGATGCCCTGATCATCGGCCGCACGATCCAGAAGGCAGCCGGCCTGACGACCCAGGAGCTCACGAACCTCGCACGCCTCGAGAAGGCGCGGCCGCTCGTGCCGCGACACCGCATCAAGGGCGTCACCGAGCGGATCGACTACAAGGGCGCCGTGATCGTCGAGCTCGACGTAGACGAGGCCCGGGAGGCGGTCACCTCGCTGGCCGCATCTGGAGTCAAGGCGATCGCCGTGTGCTTCCTGTGGAGCTTCATCAACCCGACCCACGAACGTGCAGTCCAGAAGATGATCGACGCGGAGTTCCCCGATCTGACGGTGACCGTCTCGCACCTCGTCGCGCCGGTGATCAAGGAGTACGAGCGCGGAGCCACGACAATGCTCAACGCGTACCTCAGCGGTGCCACCGACCGCCACATCACGGCGCTCGAAGACCGGCTCGCCGAGGCAGGCTTCCGAGCCGGCCCGCTGATCATGCAGTCGTCGGGCGGCGTCACGTCGGCGAGCAAGGCGAAGGGCCACGCGGTGCGGCTCGTGTCATCCGGGCCGGCGGGTGGGCTGATCGGCGCGGCGGCGATGGGCGAGGTGCTCGACTGCCCCAACATCATCACGACCGACGTCGGCGGGACGAGCTTCGACGTCGGGCTCGTGGTCGACGGCACACCGCTGGTCAACAGCCGCCCGGTGTTCGACAAGTACCACACCGTGCTTCCGATCGCCGATGTCGCCTCGATCGGCGCCGGCGGCGGCAGCATCGCGTGGATCGAGGCGGCGACCGGGCAGCTGAAGGTCGGCCCGCAGAGCGCCGGGGCTGACCCAGGGCCCGCCTGTTACGGCCACGGCGGCGCAGAGCCCACGGTCACCGACGCGAACGTCGTGCTGGGCCGGATCGATGCGGCGTCCTTCCTCGGCGGTGAGCGTCCGCTCGACCCCGAGCTCGCCGAGCGCGCGATCCGCGACCGTCTGTGCGAGCCGCTGCGGCTCTCTGTCCAGGACGCGGCGATGGGCATCGTCGAGATCCTCGACGCACGGATGGCCGACCTCGTGCGCCGCGAGACCATCGGCCGTGGATACGACCCGCGGGAGTTCGCGATCTTCGCGTTCGGAGGCGCCGGCCCGCTGCACGTCGGGGCGTACGGCGTTGACGTCGGCGCTCGCACGATCGTCATTCCGGCGTTCGCCTCCGTGTTCTCCGCGTTCGGGATCGCGGGCGCCGACGTGGTCAGCATCCAGCAGGCCAGCGATCCGATGATCGCGCCGCTCGACCTCGCCCGGCTCAACCGTCTCTACCGGGAGCTCGACCAGGCCGCGCTCGACGATCTCGACGCCGACGGCGTCGCGGCCGGCGACGCCCGCGTCCACCGTGAGATCGAAATGCGCTATCGCGGCCAGGTGCACGAGGTTCGGGTCCCGGTCCCCGACGGGGAGATCACCGCGGTGCAGCTCGAGGAGGTCATGAGCGACTTCGAGGCGCGCTACACGAGGCGATACGGCAGGGGCACAGCCCACGAGGAGGCGGGCGTCGAGGCGCGCACGTACATCGTCCGCGGCGTCGGCCGGCTGGCCACCCCTGCGCTGCGGCTGGAGCCGCTCGGACCGGAGGACCCGGGCGACGCCAAGACGGGTGAGCGCGACGTGTTCTTCCGCACGGCCGGCGGGTACGCGCGGACGGCGACGTATCGCTGGGAGTCCTTGACGCCCGGACACGTCGTGCGCGGGCCGGCGGTGATCGAGGCGGTCACCACCAGCACGGTCGTGCACCCGGGCCAGACCGCCCGCGTGGATGGCCTCCACAATCTCCTCCTGGAAACCGAGTAGACGAGCGCCATGCCGGCCATCAATGAGTACCTCACGATCGTCGGCGACGGTTCGGCCGCGATGATCGTGTGCGCCTGCGGCTACGAGATCGCGCCCGCCTCTGAGAACTACAAGGAGCACGCCCTGCTCCGCGAGGGGCCCGTGCAGGCCGCGGGCCCCTTGGTCGACCCCCACCGGATCGGTAAGGACCGATTCGTCTGCCGTGAGTTCTTCTGCCCCGGATGCGTCCGGCTCTTGGACGTGGAGATCGCGCAGCGCGACGAGCCGCTGCTGTGGGACACCCGGCTCGCGTAGGGGGAATCCAGGGGGCTTCCCCCGAATCGGGGAGACGGGATTTGAACCTGCGACCGCCCGGCCCCCAGCCTGAAGAATGGCGTTCTGCTGGGTGATGTACCCAGCGCTCATGTGCTCTGAGATTACCTCAGGTGTGGACTGGTGCGCTCACATTGGACCCCGGATTGGACCCCGTCGACGACCGGTCGGCCGAAGGCGATTTCCCCGTCAAGTGCGGAGCGCACGCGCTGCCCTTTCGCTCGACTGCCTCAGCCGGACCAGCTCGGGCCAACTAAGCCGCTCGGACCCAGAGATGCTGTGGACCGCGGAACGAGATGTTCGGGTGATACGGGACCTCAGACCCCGCGACCACCTCCAGCGTCGGGAAGCGCCGCTGGAGCTCTTCGATAGCGACCGTGGCCTCGAGCCGGCCGAGAGCCGACCCGACGCAGAAATGGATCCCGCGCCCGAAGGCCAGTGTGCGCCTCGCGTTGTGACGTTCGGGGTCGAACACGTGCGGATCGGGAAAGACCGACGCGTCGCGACCGGCGGCGAAGAGCCAGAGGAACAGCTTCGCCCCCGCGGGTATCTCAACCCCGCCGAGCACTGTCGGGCGCGTCGTCAGGCGGCGCCAGACGACGACCGAGGGGTCAAAGCGCAGAACCTCGTCGACCGCGCCGCTAATGAGCTCGGGCTCGCTCAGCAGGCGCTCCCAGCGGGAGCGGTCCTCGAGTAGAAGGCGAACGGTGTTCCCGATGAGGTTGTTCGTGGTCTCGTGGCCGGCGAAGCTCAGCGAGAAGAGAATCGATGCGATCTCCTCGTGCGTGAGCCCGTCAGGATCCTCGTCGTGGATGTCGAGCAGCGCCGAGGCGAAGTCGTCCCCGCGCGCCCGCGTCTTCGCCGCGACCAGTTCACGGAGGTAGCGACGGTAGAGGGCCATGTTGCGCGCGTGGTCCACCTGCTCTTCGGGCGTCGGCCGCCCCCACGCGAGCGACGCCCGCGAGCCGCTCCACGCACGCAGTTTGGGCCAGTCCGCCTCCGGGACCCCTATGAACGAGAACACCACCGAGGCGGGCAGTGGGAACGTGAGACTCTCGACCAGGTCGAACGACTCACCCTCAGTCACGCGATCCAGCAGCGACGCGGTGATCGAACGGATTCGCGGCTCCATCTCCGCGACCCGGCGCGGCGTCAGTGCACGTGCCGTGGGCTCACGCAGCCGGGTGTGTGCCGGGCGGTCGAGGCTGACCATCGACGGCTGCGGCTTGTGGCCGCCGTCGAGCAGGATTTTCTGGGCCTCGGCTACAAGGGGGACGATCGGCAGCTGCGCGGCGGCGGCCGAGTAACGGTCCGGATCGAGAAAGACCGCTTCGACATCGGCATAGCGGGTGACGACGTACATGTCGATCGACGGCGCGAAGAACACAGGCTGCTCATCGATCGGGATCGCCGAGAGCACCGCGGCCGGGTCGCGCAGGTAGTCAGCGCTCAACGGGTCGAATGCGTGATCGACGGGGCAGCTAGCGCGTGCTGTCATTCCGGTGTCCCGTAGGTCTTCCAGGTGTCGGGAAACTGCAGTCCCCACCCGATGCCGCGGCGTCGCTCCGCCGCAGTCCAGACGCGTGGTGGGCCGTCTGGGTCGAAGACGAAATCGGCGCCGGTGGTGATCTCGATCCGGTTGCCGCCCGGCTCGATGGCGTAGAGGAAGAAGCTCGAGCCGACGGTGTGCAGCGCGGGCCCTGCTTCGATCGCGACGCCGTGATCGACGAACACGTCGGCTGCACGAAGGACGTCCTCTCGGCTGTCGACCCAGAACGCCAGGTGATGCAGTCGGCCGACGCGGTGCGGCGCGTCCCGCACGTACACCAGCTCCAGCGGCGCGATCGTGCGCGTCATGAACGCGGCCTCTTCGCGGCCCGCGTCATCGAGGACGCTGTCGAGCAGGCGGTAGCCGAGGTATTGCTGGGCGAACGACCTGTTCGCCTGCACGTCGCGCGCGAACAGATTGACGTGGTCCAATCGCTTGACCCCCACGCCCGGGGTATCGCCTCGTCGTCCGTAGCGGTTCTTGGCCACGCCGGCCGGGAGTGCTCTGGCGGACCGTCGCAAAGTACAGCTCGAACGCGTGTCCCTCGGGATCGCGGAACCCGAACGCCGGGCCGTGCCCGTGGTCGCCGTCGGACCAGCCGTCGATCGGTCCGCTGTCGGTGAGCACTTTGGCTCGTCGCTGCAGAGCCTGCTCGCTGCTCGCGCGAAGCGCGAGCGCGTCCGATTCCGGCCTCCTCGCTGGCGGTCAGTTTCAGCGTCCAGCGCTGGTAGTCGCCGTAGCCCCGCAGATAGGCGCAGGCGTCGTCAGCGTCCACCTGCTCCATGCCGAGAATCTGGGTGAAGAACGCGAGGCTCTCGCTCAGTCGAGGCGTCAGGAGCTCGACGTGACCGATGTGCGCGACGTGTCCGAGTTCGGCGAGCGGCCGGTCGGGCACTACCCGTAGACCTCCGGGTTGACCACGCTGGCGGGTCGCCGGCCGGCGAGGACCGCTGCGACGTTCTCGGCGGCAAGGCGCGCGAGGGTGGCGATTGACTGCTCGGAGTAGAAGGCGGTGTGCGGCGTGGCGACGACGGTATCGAGGGCCAGCAGCGGATGGTCGGCCGCCAGGTGCTCCGGGACGAAGACGTCCAGGCCGGCGCCGGCGATGGTCCCGCGGGTCAGCGCTTCGACGAGCGCGTCCTGATCGACCACGGCGCCGCGGGCGCAGTTGATCAGGTACGCCGTCGGCTTCATCGAGCGAAGGAACTCGGCGTCGACGAGCCGCTCGGTGTCCGGCGTGGCCGGCACGTGCAGCGTGACGACGTCGGAGCGGGCGGCGAGCTCGGCCAGTGGGACGCCGCCGCTGCGGGTGTGCACGAGGACCTCCATACCCAGCGCCCGCGCGCGCTGTTCGACCGCCCGGCCGATCGGACCGTGGCCGACGATGCCCAGCGTCATGCCGGCGATTCGCCGCGTCGGCAGGCCCGGCGCCAGCGACCAGTCGCCCGCCCGGACCGCGCGGTCGTAGCGAGGCACGCCGCGGACAAGGGAGAAGAGCAGCGCGAGAACGTGCTCGGCGACTTCGTCGGAGCAGTACTCGGGAACGTTCGTGACCGGGATCCCGAGCTCGGTCGCGACGTCGACCGCGATGTTGTCGGTGCCGATGCCGTATCGGCCTACGACCTTCAGCCGCTTCCCGGCACGGACGACGGCGGGAGTCACGCGCTTGAAGCACGTCAGGATGCCTTCGCAGTCGCCCACGAGCTCGACGAGTTCGTCCTCCTCCCCCGTCGCCGCGTGCACCAGCGCTGCGCCGACCTCGGCCAGCACCGCGGCCTCGACGCTCGTGTCGGCCCACGTGTAGTCGGTGACCAAGACCCTAAGCACCGCGACCCCACGGAGCCAGACGCGCGTCGTCGCCCAGCGCCTGCTCGATACGTAGGAGCTGGTTGTACTTGGCCAGCCGCTCGGACTGCGTGATCGAACCGATCTTGATCTGGCCGCCATCGCAGCCCACCGCAAGGTCGGCGAGAGCGGGGTCCTCCGTCTCCCCCGACCGTGCCGAGATGACGGTGCGCAGTCCGGCCTCCTTGGCCCGGGCCACGACGTCGAGCGTCTCGGAGATCGTCCCGATCTGGTTCATCTTCACGAGGACGGCGTTGGCGGTCTTGTCGGCGATGCCCCGTTCGAGCCGAACGATGTTGGTCGTGAAGTGGTCATCACCGATGATCTGCAAGCGGTCACCGAGCTCGCCGGTGAACGCCTGCCACCCGACCCAATCGTCCTCGGCCAGTGGATCCTCGACCGACGCCACGGGGTGCGCCGAGGCCAGCTCGCCGATGTAGCCCGCGAGCTCCCCGGCACTGAGCGTCAGGTCCTCGGACGCCAGGCGGTATGCGCCGCCGTCGAAGAAGTGCGTCGCGGCAACGTCAAGCGCGTAGACCACGTCATCGCCGAGCCGCAGCCCTGCGCGCTCGACCGCGGCGTCCAGCAGCTCGAGCGCCTCGTCGTGGCCGGCCAGCGGCGGCCCAAAGCCGCCCTCATCGGCCCTGAGCGTGGTCAGCCCGCGCTCAGCGAGCAGCTCGCCAGTGGCGCGGTGCACGGCGACCACCATCTCCAGTGCCTGTGAGTAGGTGTCGGCACCGGCCGGGATGGCCAGGAAGTCCTGGAAGTCGAGCTGACGCCCGGCGTGCAGGCCACCCGAGACGATGTTGACCATCGGCATCGGAAGAGCCACCGGCCCGTCTCCGGCCAGCGACCGCCACAGCGGCACCCCGCGAAGCGCCGCCTCGGCCCGGGAGGTCGCGAGCGAAACGGCGAGGATTGCGTTGGCGCCGAGACGCGACTTGTTCGCGGTTCCGTCGAGCGCGATCAGCGCGTCGTCGACCCGTCGCTGTTCGGGCTCGGCGCCCACGAGCGCCTCGGCGATCTCACCGTTGACAGCTCCCACTGCACCGAGCACTCCGAGCCCGCCGTAGCGCGCGGCATCGCCGTCGCGGCGCTCGACTGCCTCGTGGCGACCGGTCGACGCTCCCGAGGGCACGCTGGCCGAGACCACCGTCCCATCGGAGAGCTGGAGCTCGGCCTCGACCGTGGGCCGGCCGCGGGAGTCGAGGATCTCGCGACCGAGCACGGACGCGATGGTGGTCATGGCGTCAGCGCCTCCAGGAGGTCGGGGCGGTCGGTCAGCAGCCGGCGGGCGTGAGCGCGACCGCGCTCCTGGACCGTCGGAGAAAGCGGCAGGCGCGACTTGCCGTCGATGCGCGCGAGGACGATGCAGCCGAGTTCAGCGACGACCGCCGCGTCCTCGGCCGCGGCGGCGCCCGCCGTCCGCTGGTAGGCGTGCCAGAACCGCCGCGCCTCAGCGAAGAACGCGGCGTCGTCGTGGCGCATGCCGTCGAGTAGAACCAGGGCGAGGAGAAACGCGACGTCGAACGCTGGATCGCCCCAATGCGCGACCTCGAAGTCGAGCATCAGCATGCGATCCGGATAGGCGATCAGGTTCTTCGGTGAATAGTCGCCGTGCACAAGGCAGCGGCGCGTGGACAGCAACCGCTCGACCTCCGTCTCGATCAACTTGGCGAGCTCGGGGTGCGCCAAGGCCGCGGTCCGGTGGTAAGGGTCGACGCGGCCCTGAATGAGCGGCCACGAAGCGTCGAACCGCGTGGCGAGGGCCTCGTCGCCTGCGGTCACAGCGTGCAGTCGCCCAAGGAGCTCGGCCGCGAGCTCGGTTTGCGCCGGATCGGCGACCCCGGCGTCGTGCTCTTCCTTCCAGACCGTGCCGCCCGGTGGCGCGACCGTCATCCCGAAGACGAAGCGCTCGTCGTCGGAGAACACCACCGCGGGAGTGCTGCCGGGCAGCCGTTGGCTGAGGATCGCCATGCAGTCACGCTCGATGAAGACGCGATCGCGGTCGAACGTCCACACGTCGTCGACCGCAAGTTCAGCCAGCGGCTGCTTGACGACGACTGCCTCGCCGTCCCACTCCGCGAGCAGCACGACATTCGAGATTCCGCCGCCGAGTGACCGCGCGCGAACCTCGCCGTCGACCGGTGCGATGCCCAGGCCGCGTAGATAGGCAGGCAACCGCGTCGCGTCGATCAGTCCGAGGTCGTCCACGCCAGCTCGAGGTCGCGCTGAATCTGGAGAATCTTCGGATGCGCATCCCGCGGCTCGTTCTGCATTCCGCATTCCGTGGCCACGCCGAAGCCGGTGACGAACTTCGCCGCGGTGGCGGCTCGCCGCTGCGCGCCCTCGATCCCATCCTCCTCGTGCACAAGCCCGAGATACAGCCGGGTTCCCGGCGCGAGACGCAGGTCCGCGAGAGGAGCGAAGTAGGCGTCGTCGTCGCGGCCGATCGGCACCGGCATGTGGATCCAGTCGACGCGGCGAGGGGCAGCCGCGGCCACCGAGTTGGCGATCGCCACGAGGCGCCCCGCGTCCGCGGGCTCGACGAAGTGCTTGCCCTTGCTGCCCGGCTCCGGCGGCGCGTCCCCGTAGCAGAGGTGAAAGCCGCACTCGACGTCTTCGGGCACCAACGCGGCGAGCCGCGCGAGTGCCGCCACGATCTCGTCCTGCGAGAAGGTCGACCCGCCGGCCAGCTCCATGTGCATGAACTCCGCCGCCACGTCCCACTGGATCGCCACCCGGTCGTGCGGCAACGCAGCGAGGATGCCGTCGACCTGTCTGCCGAGCGCGCGCTCGACGACGGCCAACATGTCGCGCTGGACGTCAGGGGCGATCAACGCCAGGCACGTCGCCATGGCGGTAGGCATGCAGACCTGCATGCGCAGTCCCTCCGGGAGCAGGCCGTCATGCTGCAGCTCGCGGAACGTCGCAAACGAGTCCGCCGCGTCCTCGGCATAGGGCAGATCGAGCTCGACATCCTCCAACCGCACGCCGTCCTTCGGCTGGAATCGCTTGCCGACCTGGCCGCGCGAGCCGTAGCGGTTCGGGCCGGTGTCGACGGCCTCGAGCGTGTCGTTGCTGGCCAGGAACGGCCCCTGGGCCGCCAGCCAGTTGCGCCGCCGGCCGCGCTCCCCGTCGGGGATCCGCGCAAACGTCTGCGGGCTCGTCTCGCCGATCAGCCGGAACAGCTCCTCGGCGTCATCGACGTTTGCACTGCCCACCAGCATCGCGTCAGCCATGCCTGGTCCTCCTCGCCTTGTCGTTTGTCACCATGCGGTCCAGCCGCCGTCGACCCGCAGGACGTGGCCGGTCACGCTGCCGGCGGTCTCGCTCGCCAGGTACAGGACGGCGCCCGCCACCTCGTCGACCGTCGCCAGCCGTCCGGTCGGCAACCTGCGTTCGAGCACTTCGGCGCGGAACGCTTCGTCGGTCAGGTACTCCTCGGTCAGCGGCGTCAGCACAAACGTCGGCGCCACCGCGTTGACCCGGATGCCCTGGGGCGCCCACTCCACTGCCAGCGCCTTCGTCAACCCTTCGACCGCGTGCTTGGAGGCGCAGTAGGCGGCACGGCCGGGGTAGCCGACCGTGCCCATCTGCGACGAAAAGGTGACGATGCTGCCGGCCGCCCCCCGATCGAGGAGCGTGGCGCCGAATGCGCGGCAGGCCGCGAAGGTCGCCCGGACGTTGACGGCGAAGATCGCGTCCCAGTCCTCCAGTGGGTAGTCGCGTGACGGTCCCGGCCGGTTGGTGCCGGCGGCCGTGACGAGCACGTGCAGGTCGCCCAGTGCGGCGGCCGCAGCGACGAGCTCTTCCACCGCGGCCTCGTCGGTGACGTCGGTCACCCGTGCGAACGCGGTCCCGCCGGCCGCCGCGACCTCCTCGGCCACCGCCTCGACCTCGGTACCCGTGCGGGACGCGCAGACGACCGTCGCCCCGGCCTTGGCCAGCGCGAGCGCGCATCCGCGGCCCAGACCGCGTCCCGCGCCGGTGATCAGCGCGACGCTGCCGGCGAGCGTCCACTCGCTCACGACGTCAGGCGCTGGAGCCGCATCGTCGCGGTCAGTCCGTGGCCGGCGAAGTGCTCCGCTTCGCAGATCGTCTCCACCGCGGGCGCGATCGTCGCGGTGCCCTCGCCGGTCAGGCGCTGCCAGGTGCAGGTCTTGAGGAACTTGCCGACCCACAGCCCTCCGGTGTACCGGGCCGCGCGGTTCGTGGGCAGGACGTGGTTGGTGCCCACCGCCTTGTCTCCGTAGGCCACGGTCGCCTGGTCGCCGAGGAACAGGGAGCCGTAGTTGCGCAGCCGCGCGAGGTAGTCGTCGAGCTTGTCCGGCGCGACGTGGACCTCGAGGTGCTCGTTGGCGGCGACATCGGCCAGGGCGATGGCCTCGTCGTCGTCGGCGGCGACGGCGATCCAGCCGTGCCGGGACCAGGCCTGCCCGGCGATGTCGGCGGTCGGCCAGCTGCCGAGCAGGTCCGCGACCTGCTCGGCCACGGCGGCGGCGACGCTCTCTGCCGATGGCGATCACGCCGGCCGCGGAGGTCGGCCCGTGCTCGGCCTGGCCGAGCACGTCGGCCGCGACGAGTCGTGGGTCGGCCGTCTCGTCGGCGATCACCAGCACCTCGGTCGGGCCGGCGAGCAGATCGATGCCGACGCGGCCGAACAGCTGGCGCTTGGCCTCGGCCACGTAGGCGTTGCCCGCCCCGACCAGCATGTCGACCGGTGGGATTCCCTCGACGAGGCCGAAGGCCATGGCCGCCAGGCCCTGGACGCCGCCGAGCGACAGCACGGTGTCGGCGCCCGACGTCCACATCGCGTAGAGCATCGCCGGGTGCACGCCGCCTTCGCGCTGCGGAGGGGCGCAGCCGATGACGCTCTCCACGCCCGCGGTCTTGGCCACGAGGATCGTCATGAACGACGAGGCGAGCATCGGATAACGGCCGCCCGGGACGTAGGCGCCGACCGTCCCGACGGGGATGTGCCGGTGGCCGAGAACCACCCCCGGCAGCGTTTCAACCTCGAGGTCGCGCAGCGTCGCCCGCTGCGCGCGGGCAAAGGACCCGATCTGCTGCTGGGCGAAGCCGATGTGCTCCTTGAGCCGGTCGCCCAGGCTCGCTGATGCGCGCTCGAAGTCCTCCTCGGTCGCGACGAAGCTCTCGGGATCCCAGCCGTCGAGCTCGCGAGAGAACCGGCGGACCGCGTCGATCCCGCCGCGCTCGATCTCCTCCAGCATCGACTCGACGCGGCGGCGGACCTCCGGGCTCGCCTGTTCGGCCGGCGGCCCCGGCGGTTTGAGGAAGCGCGTGCCGTCGGGGAACACGCCTAGGCCGTCACACCGCGCAGCTCCGCGGCGCAGTCGCGATGGATGGCCAGGATGCTCGGCAGCTCCGCCGGGTCGACCCGCCCGTAGCCGCACACCGAGCCGATCCCGAACGTGTCGCGATAGCGGCGGGCCATCTGCATGCGCTCGCGGAAGCCCTCTACACCGTCGGTGTGGTGGATGATCCCCAGGTAGACGTTGATGTCCTCGCCGTCGAGCTCGGCCAGCGGCGCGAAGAACTCGGGCTCGGGGTGCTTGAGGGCCGGCATGTGGACGTAGTCGACACGGCGGTCGATGCGCGCGATCGCCTCCTTGGTCATCCGCACACATAGGCCCAGGTCGGCCATGTCCTTCATCGGCCAGCCGCCCCAGGTGCCGTAGCACCAGTGGAAGCCGAGGCGGGCGCCGTCCGGCACGCTCTTCGCGAGCTCGGGCAGCGTCGCCGCGTGGCGCTGGATCTTCTCCTCCAGCGTCGCCTCGGGCCAGTCGGCGATGCCGCGCGCGTCGCCGCCGGCCATGTCGACGAACTCCTGTGCGAGGTCGAACTGGATCTGCAGATCCTCCGCCGGCACGTGCTCGAGGATCAGCTCGATGTCGCGGCGGATCGCGTCGTGGTAGGCGGCGTGGGCGGCGGGCCAGTCGGACTCCTGGAAGAAGTACGAGATCGCACTGCCCGTCCCGGGGAACGTGACCTGGAAGCGCACGCCTTCGGGCACGATGCCCTCGTCGCGCAGCCGCTTGAAGACCTCGTAGGACTCGACGGCGATCGGACCGTAGTTCGTGGTCTCGAAGCGCAGATCCTCGCCCGGCTTGATCCCGAACAGGAAGGCCGCCTCGTAGATCTCCTCGTGATGTGGCCGCGGGACGCCGCCCTCGGGCGCACGCAGCGTCTCGAGCGCGGGTGCTTGGAGTAGATCGTCATCGGCAGGAAGCCGATCCAGATCTTGCGCGGGCCGACCTCGCCGTCGCCGAACGCCGGCAGATGGTCGCCCAGATGTTCGGCGGCGGAGCTGATGGCCTCTTCGGCCGTGTCAAACGGCAGGCTGCCGACGAGCAGCACATCGCCGCGATGGTCCTCGATCATTGCGTCTCTCCTTCCAGGATCGCGACCACCCGGGCGGGCGCCGCGCTGGCTCGTTGGACTTTCAGGGGAAAGCACGCGACGGTGAACCCCGTCGAGGGCAGCGCCGCGAGGTTCGTCAGCCGCTCGATCTGCGAGTACGGCAGGCCGCACTGATGAGCGGCCCAGAAGATGCCCGGCTCGTCGCGCTCGATCGCCTCCTTGGCCTGGACATCGAGCGGCGCATCCCAGCCCCAGGCGTCGATCCCCATCACGCGCACGCCGTGCTCGAACAGCCAGCGCGTCGCCTCCGCGCTGACGCCGGGGCCGCGGAACATGAAGTCGCGCTCCTTGATGAACGCGTCGCGACCGGTGTGGACGAGGACGATGTCGCCGGGCGCCAGCTCGTGGCCGGCGGCGGCGATCCTTCTGCTCCATCTCGTCGGTCGTGACGGCGTCGCCGTCGGCCTTCTCGCGCGCGTCGACGACCACGCCGGGCCCGTAGAACCAATCGAGCGGCAGCTCGTCGATCGTCTGGGCGGGCTCGCCCGTCGATCGTGCTGTTGTAGTGCCACGGGAGCGTCGACGTGGGTCGTCGCGTGGGTTCCGAGCGACAGCCGCTCGGCCGCCGGGCCCTCCTCGTCGCGCAGCAGCCGCCGCGGTGCGCCGGTCAGCTGCTCGAGCTCGCCGGCGCCGTTGGCGTGGTCGGTGTAGCGAGACGTCGATCCGCATGAACTCCGGGAGGTCCGGCGGCGACGGCTCGATCGTGAACGAGAGGTCGACGATGCGCGTCATACGGGCACCGCGCAGATGCGGATGATCTCGTTGCGGATGTCGTTCGGATTGACGTCCGGGTCCGGCGCCTGCTCCCAGGCGCCGATCGACGCCGACAGCTCGACGACCTGCTTGCAGCGCTCGTAGCGGCGATCCATGAACGCGTCGAGGACGTCCTGTGCGCTCTTGCCCGAGGCGATCTCCTCGCGCCAGCACGACGCCGTCCTCGATCGCCTGCGCCGCGCCCTGCCCGGCGTGGGGCGAGGTGCCGTGGGCCGCGTCGCCGATGAGCAGCACGCGCCCGCGGTACCACGGCGCGGGCATGAGGATGTTCTCGACGGGCCGGTAGACGACGCCGGCGGCGTCGGTGATCAGCTCGCGCTGCTCGGCGACCGTGCCGCCGAACGGCTCGAGCTTCTCGCGCATGATCGCGTCGAGTCGCGCCGGGTCCTGGCGGATCTGGTCCGCGGGCCAGGCGAGGATGAACAGCATGTACATCAGCTCGTCGGTCAGCGGGACGAACCCGGCCGTGCCGTGGATCCCGCCGATCCAGACCTCGATCCGGTCCAGCCCCTCGAGCCGCGGCAGGTTGTAGCGAAAGCAGGCCTGGCCGGTGTACTGCGGCCGGATCGCGTCGCCGAACACCATCTCGCGCGTCTGTGAGTGCAGCCCGTCGGCGCCGACCAGCAGGTCATACGCACCGGTCGTCCCGTCGCTGAACGTGACGTCGACGCCGTCGGCGCGCTGGACGATCTCGGTGACCGTCTCGCCGACCTTGACGTTCGCCCCCGAGCGAGGACCGCCGTCTGGAGGATCTCGTGCAGGATCGGGCGCGGGATGCCGTTCATCGGCGGCCAGCCCGGCACGACCGGCGGGTAGTCGTCCTCCCCGAGCAGCGTGCCGTCGGCGAGGAAGTTGCGCCCGCCCATGATCGGGTGGCCGCGCTCGATGCACTGCTCGGCGAGGCCGATGCGGTGCAGCGCGCCGAGTGCGTTCGGTGGCTGGATGATCCCGACGCCGTAGACGTCCCACTTCGGGTTCTTCTCGACGACGTCGACCTCGAGCCCCGCGTTGCGCAGGGCCACGGTCGCCGACAGCCCGCCGATGCCGCCGCCGACGACCAGGACCTTCTCGATGTCACCCACGGCGCTAGGCCTTCTCGAACAGGTCGGTCGAGCGAAAGCCCTCTTGCGCCTGTTCGGCCTGCTCGCCGCCGACCGCCGGGAAGCACTCCATCATCGAGTCGGGCATCGGGAGGTTCTTCCAGAACGTCGTGCCGCCCTGGTGGGGCTTCCAGTCCACCGACTCCCAGTCGGGCTGGTAGTTCTGCCAGCCGCCGGCGTTGATCTCGATGCGCGAACCGCCCGGCTCGCGCACGTAGAGGTAGGTGATCTCGTCGATGCCGTGGATGCCCGGCCCGAACTCGATCGGCGTGTCGTTGGCCATGAACACCTCGGCCGCCCGCTCGACGTCGAGGCGCTGATCGACGTGGTAGGCGATGTGGTTGAGCCGGCCGGTCGCGCCGCTGAAGTCCGGCACGAACGCGAGGTCGTGGGTTGAGCGGATCGCGTTGCAGGTCGTCGTCGAGAAGACCTTGAAGCCGGGCTCGGGGCTGATCGTCGCCGTCTGGCGATGGCCGAAGGCCTTGATGAAATCGATGTCGCCCTGGATGTTCGGCGTGGCGATCGTGACGTGGTCGATGTACCGCGCCTGTGCGCCCCGCGACCAGGGAACTTCTGGGGCCGGAACTGGAAGTCGCTCTCGGCCTTCTCGGGCGGCGCCACGTAGCGCTCGGCCTCCCAGAACACCTCGACGGGATGCTGGCCGTGCGGGCAGCTTGTACTGGTAGGCGGCGCCACGACCCGGCCGTTCGGCGAGCCACTCGCCCTCGACCCGCTTGCTGATGATCTCGGGATCGCTCGGGGCCATAGGTGCGAAAGCCGATGCGACCGAGCGCCGCCTCGGGACCCTCGGTGACGATCAGGCTCGAGTGCAGCCACTCCGCCCAGCCGCGGAGATAGACCGACTGGCCCTCCCGGGTTGTCTCCTCGAGCCCGAGGACGTCGATCAACCACTCGCACGGTTTCGTCGGGCTTGGGGCTGATCAGCTCGGCATACGCGAGCTGCGACAGCAGGATCTCGGACACGACGTGACCTCTCGTCAGGGTAACTAAAACGGACGTTCTAGTTTATGCTACGCCCGGTCGACGCATCGTGTCAAGTCGGGTTATCCCGAACTTGATTTCCAGTTCTACTATCGAATAGGCTCACCATCCCATGAAGATTGCACGTGTGCTCAACGGCGGCGACCCGCAGACCGCGGTCGTCGAAGGCGACTCGGTCCGGATCCTGCCGGGCGTCTCGGTCCTGGAGCTCCTGAGTGCCGACCCCGGCGAGCGCGAACGGCTCGGCGGGACTCGGCCGCGAGGAGCTCCCGCTGGCCGACGTGCGGCTGCTGTCGCCGATCGTGCCCGCCTCCGTCCGCGACTTCTCGGTGTTCGAGCAGCACGGCGAGGGCGCCACCATGTACCTCGGCGGCCCGGACGCGAAGGTGAGCGCAGCCTGGTACGAACGCCCGGCCTTCTACTTCTCCAACCCGCACGCGACCACCGGTCCCGGCGACGTCATCGAGCCTCCCTCGGTTCACAGCGGCCTCGACCTCGAGCTCGAGGTGGCCGCGATCATCGGTCGCGCCGGCCGCAACATCAGCGTCGAGGAGGCCGGCGACCACATCGCCGGCTACACGATCTTCAACGACTGGTCGGAGCGCGACATCGCCGGCCTGGAGGCCCGCCTGCCGTTCGGCTTCCACAAGACCAAGGACTTTGCCAACACGTTCGGGCCATGGATCGTCACCCCGGACGAGCTCGAGCCGTATCGCAACGGCGACCGGCTCGACCTCCGCGCGACCGCGCTCATCAACGGCGTCGAGCTGGGCGGCGACACCTTCGCGTCGATGGCGTGGAGCTTCGAGGAGCTCGTCCACTTCGCCGCCCGCGGAGCGTGGGTCGCGCCGGGTGACGTCATCGCCAGCGGCACGTGCGGCGGCGGATGCCTGTTCGAGCTCTGGGGTCGCAACCAGGCCAAGCAGCCGGCGCCGCTGAAGCCGGGCGACGAGGTGCGGCTCGAGGTGCAGGGCATCGGCACGCTGACCAACACGATCGGCGAGCCGCAGCCCGACCTGCCTGCGCTGCCGCGGGCGCGCGCCCGCACGACGACCTGATGTTCGCGTTCGGCACGTTCGCGGGCGCCGACGGGGCCGCCTTCCCCGGCCTCGTCGTCGATGACACCGTTCGCGACCTGCGTCCCGAGTTCAGCGAGCACGCTCGCGATGCTCCAGGACTGGGACGCGACGCTGCCGCGGCTGCACGAGCTCGCGGCGCAGGACGCCGGAGGCGGATCGCCGATCGGCGATCTGCGGCCGCTTCCGCCGGTGCACCCGTCGGGGCAGATCCTGTGCGGCGGCGCGAACTACTACAAGCATCTGCAGCAGATGGTCGTCGCGCACCTCAAGCGTGAGGGCGACACCCGGCCCGACGACGAGCTGCACGCCGAGGCCGTGGAGGTCGCGCAGCGGCGCTCCACCACGGAGGATCCGTACTTCTTCGTCGGCCTGCCGAGCGCGCTGTGCGGCGCGAGCGACGATGTCGTTCTCCGAGGGCCCGGCGAGCAGCACGACTGGGAGCTCGAGCTTGCGGTGATCCTCGGGCGCGGCGGGCGCGACATCGCCGAGGCCGACGCGATGGCTCATGTCGCCGGGTACACGATCTGCAACGACGTCAGCACGCGCGACGTCATGTTCCGGCCGGGCTTTCCGATGACCGATTTCGCGATGACCAAGCTGCGGCCCACGTTCTTCCCCACCGGGCCGTACATCGTGCCGACCGAATTCGTCCGCGACTATCGCGAGCTGCACATCACGCTCAAGGTCAACGGCGAGCTCATGCAGGACGAGGGCGTCGACGACATCATCTACGGGGTCGAGCAGCTCGTCTCCTACGTCTCGCGCGTCGTCGAGCTGCTCCCCGGCGACCTCCTGCTCACCGGCTCACCGGCCGGCAACGCGGCCCATCACGGCAACCGCTGGCTGCGCCCGGGCGACGTCATGGAGGGCGAGATCACCGGCCTCGGCGTGCAGCGCAACGCCTGCGTCGCGCCATGAGGATCGACGCCCACGCCCACGTCATCCCCCAGGCGTACATCGACGCGATCCCGACGCCCGGCGGGAACCTGCCCAAGCCGCCGGTGGTGACCGTTGACGCGCTCGAGTCGATGATGGAGCGCTACGCGATCGACCGCGCCGTGGTGTGCGTGGGCCCTCCGGGGCTGTTCTTCGGCGACCAGACGGCGGCCGGCGAGCTCGGCCGCCTGGTCAACGAGGAGATGGCCGCGGTCATCAAGCGCGCGCCCGACACGTTCGCCGCGCTGGGCGATGCTGCCGCTGCCCGACGTCGACGCCGCGATCGCCGAGCTCGGGCACGCGCTCGACGTGCTCCGGCTCGACGGGATCGTGCTGACGACCCACGTGGCCGGCACGTATCTCGGCGACCCGGCCTGGGAGCCGTTGTACGCCGAGCTCGACCGGCGCAGCGCCTACGTCTTCGTCCACCCGACCGATCCCCCCCAACGGCGTGGCCCTCGGCCACCCTGCGTGGTTGTACGAGTTCCCGTTCGAGACCACACGCGCGGTGGCGAATCTCATCTACACCGGGGTCCTCGAGCGCCATCCGAACATCCGCTGGCAGATCGCCCATCTCGGCGGGACGGCGACCTTCCTCGCCCACCGCCTCGCCTCGCTGGCCGACCGCGAGCCGCCGATGGCCGAGGCGGCCCCCGCCGGCGCGCTGCACTACCTCTCGCGCCTGTACTACGACACCGGGCTGTCCAACAACGAGGTCGCGGTGCGCTCGACGATGCTCGTCGCGCCGCCCGAGAACATCGTCTTCGGCACCGACTGGCCGTACCTCGCCATGCCGGACCAGCCCGGCGATCCCGCGCCAGGACTGGCGTACCTCGATCCGGTGCTCCGCGCGGCCGTCGACGCCATCAACATCGCAGCGCTGGTGCCCCGGTTCGGTGGGCCGCGGAACCCATGAGCGAGGTCCGGGTTGAGCACATCGGCAGCCTGCAGCGGCCAAAGGTGCTGCTCGACGAGGTGCACCGCATCTACGAGGCCGGTCACACGGCGCTGATGGCCGAGGAACGCGCGAAGGACCTCACGCATCTGCACGCGCTCGAGGATCAGGCCATTCGTGATGTCGTGGCCAAGCAGGAGGAGCTGGGTCTGCCAGTCGTGACCGACGGTGAGTTCCGCCGGCTCATGTACTTCAACTCGTTCTTCGATGCCGTCGACGGCATCGCTCCAAGCCAGACGAAGCTGGAGTTCCGCGGCGATGACGGAAGCGTGGTCGAGAACGAAGGTCCGGCGATGATCACCGGCCGCGTCAGCAAGATCGATAGCCCTGCGGCACGTGAGGCGGCGTTCGTGACAACGCTCACCGACCGCGCCGTGAAGGTCACGTTTCCCACGGCGTCGTTCGTGATGGCCAACGTTGCGATGGGGCCGGGGTTGGCGGCGTACGGGCTCGCCCGAGGCAGCCGGCCATGCGGTTGTCGGCGTGTTGCGCGAGCTCGTGGACGACGCGATCGCGTCAGGGGCGAGCTTCGTGCAGTTCGACGTCAGCGGCTACATGATGCTCAGCGCGTCCCCGATGGGCGGCTTCCTGAGGTCGAAGGGCATCGACGTCGACGCGCTGCTCGAGCGGATGCTCGAAGCCGACCGCCGGGTCGTCGAGGGACTCCCTGAGCACGTCACGACGTGCCTGCACCAGTGCCGCGGCAACTACGCATCGCGCTACATCGCAACGCATGACCACATCGGCGAGCTCGGCGAGGCGTTCTTCGCGCTGCCCTATGACCGCTTCACGTTGGAGTGGGACGGTCACGTTGAGCGCGGCGACGCCGACTACGCGGCCCTGGAGCGGGTGCCACGCGGAGGTGCGACCGTCGTGTTGGGTGTCGTGAGCACGCGGCATCGCGAGATCGAGTCTGGCGAGACGATCGAACGGACCGTCGACCGCGCCTCGAAGCACATCCCGCTCGAGCAGCTTGCGATCTCGCCCCAGTGCGGCTTTTCGTCGGCCCTGAGCACGGGCGACGACGATCGCCCTGATGGCAACCTCATCGACGAGGAAACGCAATGGCGCAAGCTCGAACTTCTGGTGACGACCGCAGAGAGGATCTGGAAATGACGATCGCAGAGCCGATACGCACCGACGTCTGACCGTCGCGCTTCGCGCTCAGACCAGGATCGTGTCGAGTTCGGTCGGGGCGATGATCTCGCCCGTGTAGCGCACGCTCGTCGCAGCGTCCGTGGCCATGTCGAAGTACTCCTCGGCGGTCACAAACCCCGGCGAGTAGTGGCACATCGCGACGCGTCGGGCGTTGGCGGCCTTGGCGACCCGCGGAAGGTCGGCGACGCTCGTATGCGTGGTCTCGAGGTGCTCGCGGAATGCTGGACGCACAGCAGCCGGCGCGGCGTTGATGATCTGGGTGATGGCAACGGGGTGCTGGACCTCGTGGATGAGGAGGTCGGCATCCTGGGCCAGCGCGACGAGTTGGTCGTTGGGCCCGGCTGTGTCGCCGGAGAAGACCACCGTCTTCCGAGTGGCCTTGATGTCGAACCGGTAGGCGTACGCGTCCTTGACCTCGTGACCGTGGAAGACCCGGGTGCCGTGCACGATGACGTTGTCGTCTTCCATGACCTTCTGGATCCCGGTCGGCGGGAGGGTCACTTCGTGGGGTGTGAACAGGGTCGGGAACGGCGGAGCGTCGACGCCGCGCTCGAACAGCTCGATGCCGAAGCTGAATGCGTCGACGAATCCCTCGTGGATCCGGACAATCGGTGGCGGACCCCAGACGTGCAGGTTGCGCAGCGGGCTGCGCAGGTACATCCAGCCGAGCATGGCAAATTCGGGGTAGCCGGCGACGTGGTCGAGGTGGTGGTGGGTGAGGAAGACGTGGCGCAGCGCCCCGAAGCCCAACCCTGCGTTGACCATCTGCCGGGCCGCGTCACCACCGCAGTCCACGAGGTAGTCGGTGCCGCCGGCGCGCAGCAGAAGGGCGGGCTGCGAGCGCACGTTGCTGAGGATCGGTCCTCCGTTGAGACCGAGCATCACGACACGATCACCGGCCGGGACCTCCGCTTCGGCGGTTGCGGCCGCCGCGATCGGGTCGTGGTGGCAATGCACAGACCGACCGATCAGCGCATCCGAACCGAGCACCCCGTCGTCCTCGATGAAGCGGCCGTCGGCCAGCCAGCCAATCAGACACATCGGCTTCCTCCTTAGATGCTCATACGACGTTCTCCAGCGCCTCGCCCGCCCACAGATGCCGCAGCTGGCGGCCGACGAGTCCGTAGACGCCGGGTAGCGTCAGTCGCGTCATGCCGCCGATGTGGGGCGTGTAGAGCACGCCGCCCTCGCCGCGCAGCGGGTGGCCGGCCGGCAGCGGGTCGGGCTCGGCGACGTCGAGCGCCGCGCGCAGGCGCCCGGCGCGCACCTCGTGCAGCAGCGCGTCCTCGTCGATCAGCCCGCCGCGCGCGGCGTTGACGACCAGCGCGCCGTCGGGCAACAGCGCGAGGCGAGCACGATCGATCAGCCCGCGGGTCGACGCGTCGAGCGGGACGAGCACGATCAGCACGTCGGTGCCGGGCAGCAGCGCATCGAGCTCGTCGACGGCGTGGACGCCCTCGCGCGCGCGCCGCGCCACGCGGGTCAGCTGCACGTCGAAGCCGGCGAGGCGACGCTCGACCGCCCCGCCGATCGACCCGTGCCCGAGGATCATCACCCGCTTGCCGTCCAGCGCATCGGTCGGCCGACGGTCGGTCCGCCCCGCGAACTGGTCGGCGCTCATCCGCGGCAGCTCGCGCAGCGACGCGAGGATCGCCGCGAGCACCCACTCCGAGGCCGAAGGGTCGTTGGCGCCGCGCGCGCTGCACAGTGTCACGCCGTCGGGGACGAGCGCGACCACGTGGTCGATCCCGGCGGTCAGCGCCTGCACGACCTCGAGGCGCGGCATGCGCGCCATCACGTCGGCGGACGGGCCGTGCGGCACCCACGGCGGTACGTAGAACCGCACCTCGTCGAGATCGGCCGGCGGCTCGGACTCCCCGTCCCAGACCGAGACGACGACCTCCTGGGGCAGCTCGCCGAGGAGGCGCAGCCCCGGCGGATGCGGGATCCAAGCGCGCAGCTCGCTCACAGCTCGACGACCTCCTGGGCGAAACCGTGGATGCGCTGCGCGCCGTCGTCGGTGATCAGGTAGTCATCGCAGCAGTAGGCGAACACGTCGTTGCGCACGTACATCGGGTGGACGCCGATCTGCATGCCCGCGGCGATCGCCAGCGTCTCGTCGGCGCGGATCAACGGGCGCTCGACGAGGTCGTAGCCCTGGCCGTGGCCGAGCAGGCGCGACTCGGGCGGGCGCCCGTTTGCGCGCATGTGGTCGTCGTAGGCCGCGATGACGTCGGCGGGCGCGGCGCCCGGGCGCAGCAGGTCGACGCAGAGCTGCTGGGCCTCCAGCAGCGAACGCGTGCTCCTCGAGCATCTGCGCGGGGGCGCGGCCGAACACGCCGATCCGCCCCACGTGGGAGAAGTAGCCGCCCGGGCCGCTGTTCTCGACGACGAACGTGAGCTGGTCGCCGTCCTGGATGACCCGGTGCTGGTGGTGGCGGATCTGGAACTGCGCGGGCTCACCCACCGGTGCCGAGCCGACCATGTAGACGCCGCCCTCGCTGCCCCGCTGCTGGCAGAAGCGCTGGACCTCGGCCGCGAGGTCGGACTCGCGCATCCCCGGCCGCGCGATCGCGAACGCATGGTGCAGCGCCTCGTCCTGCAGCGCCGCGGTCGCGCGCAGGATCTCCTGCTCGGCCGGAGATTTGACCGCCTTGATCGGGTCGACCAGCTCGCGCGCGTCGACGACCTCGACATCACCGAGGCCGCGGGTCAGATGATCGAGCATCGACCACGGGATCTGCGCCGCGCCGACGATCCCGACCCGCCGAGGCCGCAGCGCCCGCAGCGCATCGAGAGCCAGCTCGGCGTCGTAGCCGTCGCAGGCGCGCACCGAGGCGAAGCTCGCCGTCGTCAGCATCCGCCCGATGCCGTGCAGGACCGGATCGTCGGCCGGCACCGGCCGGTCGCCGCCGATCGGCCCGTGGACGATCGCGGTCATCGGCTCGGTCGCCGAGAACACCAGCGACACCGGGTAGCCGCCGCCGGCCGGCAGCCCGGCGAACCAGCTCGTCGCGCCACCGAGGCCGTCGACGTGGCTGTGGACGAACAGCGCGTCGATCTGCGCGTCGGCCATCGCCGGCGCGCACGAGCGCCCAGCGTCGCTCGAGCTCCGCCGCGGGCGGCACGGCATTCACGCGATCGGCCATCGCGACCGCCATCCAGCCTAGACTCCCTTCCGCGGCCGCGCCGCGTACGTGATCCGCGAGCGCCGCCACATCGGCGGGCAGCGCGTCGCCGCGCCACGCCACGTGCTGGTCGGGCCGAACCAGCGTCAGCGCGCGGTCGTAGATCGCCGAGTCGCCGTGACGGTCGACATCGACGACCGTCACCGCCAGCCCGGCTGCGGTCATCGCGTCGACCAACGGCCCTGCGTCGACATCAGCCTCGCTGCGCACGATCCCCCACTCACCACCCAGCGCGTCATACAACGACACGTCGCCGGCCAGCCACACGTGCGGCGCGCGGGCGCCGGGGACGGTCGACGACGTGAAGTCGCCCATCGTGTACGGCGGCGCGATCTCGTCGTCGTAGCTGATGAGCGGCGAGTCGTCGTAGAAGTAGCCGAAGTTCAGCCCGCCGGCCGCGTACTGCTGCGTGTTGAGCTGCTCGGCGCGGAGCGCCGAACTCGGCGCGCGCGGTCTCGCCCTCGGGCCCGTCGTCCTCGATCTCCGGCGGCACGGTCAGCGCGAGTGCGATCAGGTGCGGGACGAAGCTCATCGCGTACTGCATGACCTGACCGGTCACCGGCTGGCGCTCGCGCTCGTAGGCGTCGAGGATCGCGGCCGGCGCCCCACCGCGCAGGTGCGCGGCGAGCATCCACGCCAGCGTCGGCCGCGTCGGCGATCCCGGCGTTCATGCCGTAGCCGGCGAACGGCATCCACAGGTGCGCCGCGTCACCGGCCAGGAACACGCGGCCATCGCGGAAGCGGTCGGCGACCAGTCCGCGTCCGATGTAGTCCTCGACGCTCAGCACCTCGAAAGCGAACTCCGCATCGACGCCGAGGATCGTGCGCACCGCGAGGTCGCGATCCATCGTGACTCGAAGTCCCCCTCGTCGGGTCATCAGCGGCACGTGGACGAGGAACTGGTCGAAGCCGTTGATCGCGAACACGGCGCCGCTGCGGCGCGGGTTCCAGACGCCGGTCGACCATGCCGGGCCGTCGGGCGGCAGCTCCATCAGCCCCGGCGCGCGGATCAGCGTCGACAGCACGCGCCCCTCCAGCGGCGGGCCGTCGAGCGTCGCGCCGATCAGCCCGCGGACGGTCGAGCGCGGGCCGTCGCAACCGACCGCGAACCGCGCGGTCAGCGTCTGCGTCTCGTCACGCTCTAGGTCGCGCACGGTGACGGTCACCCCGTCGGCATCCTGCGCGATCCCCTCGACCTGGGCGCGGTTGCGCAGCGTCAGGCCGTCCATCGCGACGGCGTGACGGGTCAGGATCGGCTCGGTCACGACCTGGTTGACCCGGTGCGGCGGCTCCGGCGTCGGCCACCAGGTGTCGGCGCCGACCTCGCCGCGCGCGCGGCCCGCGGGTGAGGGCAGGATCGTGCGCGACAGGTCGGGCCCGACGAACGTCGTTCGATACGCGCAGTCGTGCGGATGGTCGGCACCGAGACCCGAGGCGCGCAACTCGCCGGCGACACCAAGACGACGGAAGATCTCCATCGAGCGCGCCGAGATGTGATTGCACTTCACGCTTGGCGGCTCGGCGTGCTCGCGACGCTCGATCACCAGCACGTCGACGCCCCGCGACGCCAGATCCATGGCCAGCGTCAGCCCGACCGGCCCGCCGCCCGCGATGATCACCGACGCGTCGTACCCGCTCACCCTGCGTCGTCGAACGGCACGCTCACTCCGACCAGATCGAGTGTGCGACGTCGGCAACGAGTCTCAGCTTGTCGGATTGGGTCTGCGGCGTGATCTTGCGCTGTTCCGCCGTTTCGTTGGCCGACGCGAAGCCGCATTGGGTGGCAAGTCCGAGATTCTGTTTGGGATGGAATTGGGCGGCCTCTTCTACACGCGCGCGAAGAACTTCAGGCGCTTCGAGGCGCGTCCACTTTGTCGAAACGAGGCCGAGCACCGCGAGTTTGTCGTCCGGCAGGTTGCGTAGCGGCTCGAAGCTGCCTGAGCGTTCATCGTCGTACTCGAGATGGAAGACGTCGAACTTGCTTGCGCGGTCGAACACGACCCTGCTGAAGTCTTCGTAGCCGCCTTCGGCGATCCACGACTGCGTCCCGTTGCCCTTGCACACATGCAGACCCTTGAGCATCCCGGGCGTCTGCATATCGGCAATCGATCCGACGAACTCGGTCCCCAGCGAGATGAACTGATCGCTCGGAATCCCCCGGCTCTCGTGGTCGGCGCGCACCGACGGGTCCGCGTAGGCCTCGTTCAGTTCGGGCGCATCGATCTGGACATATGAGCAGCCGGCCTCGTGAAGCTCTCGAACCCATCCGCGGACCGCGTTGGCGACGTCCTCGCACAGGACGAATGGATCGGGATAGGCCTCGCGGGACGCCTCGTTCCAGAATGCGAGGATCATCATCGGGCTCGGGAGCGTGACCTTGACTTGTTCATCGGTGTGCTGTCGCGCGTAGGCGAACTCGGCCAGCGCAGGACACGGCCGCGGCGCAATCTCGTCGACGACGCTGAACGGGACGGTGACCTCCATCGCGTCCTCGGGGCGCTTGCCGTGAAATCGCACCGTCTCGCCCGTGATCGGCGCGAGGCCGTCCAGTCCCGACACGAAGAAGTCGAAGAAGATGTCGCGACGCTGCTCACCGTCGGTGACGACGTCCACCCCCGCGTGCTCTTGAATCGACAACGCCGTATCCACTGCGTGGTTCTCGATCACGGCGTACTCGTCCACAGAGAGCTTGCCCGCGCGCATCGCTGCTCGTGCATCGACGAGTTCCGGTGGCCTGAGCATCGAGCCCACCACATCGGCGTGAAAGCTCGCGTGTGAACTCATCGGGCGGGCTCCTCAGTCGACATATCGGCTCACGGGACCAGCGTCACCGCGTGATTGCGCTTCACCAGCGCTTGTTGCTCAGCCTCGAGCTCGGCGGCCAGATAGGCATCGGTCAAGTCTCGCGGCACCCACGGGTAGTCGGTTGCGAACAGGATGCGGTCCCACCCGTAGGCGGCTGCGGCCAGGGCCATCGCTCCCGGCGTGTTGTTGGCGCAGTCGACCATGAACTGGGTTCGCAGCACCTCGTCGAACGGGCGAGCGAGCGGCAGGCGCGCGGTCAGGGCGCCGATCCGGCCGTGGAGATACGGAACCACGCCACCGAGATGCGGATGGACCACGGTCAGGCCGGGCACCTCCTCGAGCACGCCACTGACGATGAGATCGAGCGCGAGGGCGCTGGTATCGGACAACCACCCGAGGGCCACGTCGATCACCGGCGGATAGCCGACGTCGGCCGTCAGCGACCGAAACGCCGGGTGAAGAAAGATCGGCACGCCGAGCGACTCGATCCGCTTCAGCAGGGGCACCGCGTCCGGCTGCGTCAGCGGGCGCGCGCGATCACTCGAGATCACGCACACCCCCCGCAGGCCCAGGCCGCCAACGGCACGGTCGAGTTCCGCTATCGCGGCGTCGGGCTGTCCCAGCGGCAGCATCGCGAGGCCGGCGACGCGCGTCGGGTGCAGATTCTGCGCGCGTGCGGTCTCGTCGTTGAGCGAGCGACAGAGCGCGGCGGCCCGGTCGGCGGCCAGCCCCTCGACATCGCCAAGCGGCGCGGGACTACAGACCATCACGTCGATGCCGTGGGCGTCCATGTCCGCCAGCGCCAGGTCGAGATCCAGATGACCGGGGCCCATGACGAACGCGATCCCCGGCGCGGCTTCGTATCGGTAGCCGCCGTCCGGCAGCTCCGTGGCCCGGGGCCAGGAATCACCGGACAGGGCCGCGAGGTGGGCCTTCGGGTACCAGTGCGCTTGATGATCGACGACGAACGTCATGGACGTGCTCCTCAGACTCGGTCTCGTACCCGACGCTCGCGTCCGTAGAGCGCGACGACGACGAGGATCAGGACGCCGGACAGGATCTGCTGGGTCGCGTACGTCGCGCCGCCGCCGATGAGCACCGTCGTCAGCTCGGTCAGGATCAGCGTGCCGAGGATGGTGCGCCAGTAGTCGCCGCGCGCGCCGAATGCGGTCCCGCCGATGACGACCGCGGTCAGCGACTGGAACAGGTACGGGTCGCCGATGCTGCTGTCTCCCGAGCCCGAGAAGCCGGCGAGCAGGATCCCGACCATCGCGGCCATGAACGCGCTGAATGCGAAGGTCAGCGTCCACACGCGCCGCGTCGGGACGAGCGCGAGGTCGGCGGCCCGCGGGTTGGAGCCGGTCGCGTAGATCCAGCGCCCGGCCACCGTCCGGTGAAGGACGACGCCGATGACGATGGCCACGACCGCCCACAGCACGACGAGCGGCGGGAAGTCCAGGCCGAACGTCTTCGTCGCCGGCGACGTGAACGTCGAAAGCCATGCCGGCGCCGTGCCGGTGACCAGACCCTGCGCCCACACGAGGATGCCGCCGAGGACGATCGAGCCGACGGCGAGCGTGACGATCAGCGGCTGGACGCGGAAGCGATGCGACAGATAGCCCGAGATGCCGCCGATCGTCGCCGACATGACGATGATCAGGATCAGGGCCGGGCCGAACGACCAGCCCTTGGTCCCGGTCAACTGGACCATCAGCGTCGCGCCGCCGACGATGAATGCGGGGATCGAGAAGTCGATGCCGCCGATCAGCAGGACGACGGTCTGGCCCGCCGCCGCCAATCCGAGCAGCGTCGCGAGGATCAGCATCGCGTAGATCGACGACCGGGAGCCGAAGCCATCCAGCGACGAGCGCCCGTAGATGAAGATCGCGACGAGCGCGATGACCTGCGCGATCGGGTAGTCGCGCTGGAGACCCACCACGCGCTGCAGGACACGCCGCGCGCCGCTGTCGCCGTAGACATCCGGGGCGGGTATCGGGTCGCCGATCTCGGGCAGCGCGCTCATGTTGCCGCCGCCTTCGCGCGTGGTGCGCGCGGCGCGGTCACCGAGGCGCCGATCAGCACCCCGGCCAGCAGCATCGTTCCGTAGGCGACCTGCAGCCAGACCGCCGGGACGTGGATCGAGGTCAGGAAGTTCTGCAGCAGGAAGATCGTCGCCGCGCCGAGCACCGATCCCAGCAGCCCACCGCGGCCGCCGCCGACCGGCGTGCCGCCGAGCACGACCGAGGCGATCGCGATCAGCGTGTACTGGGTGGCGAGCGTCGGGTCGGCGCTCTGGACGAGCACGGTCAGCGCGATGCCGGCGATCGCGGCGAAGAAGCCATCGAGCATGTAGGCGAACATCCGCACCGCGGTGACGTTGACGCCGGCCGAGAACGCCGCCGTGTCGCTCGCCCCGACGGCGTAGAGATGGCGCAGCAGCGGCGTGCGCCGCAGTCCCACCCAGACGAGGATCGCCGCCGCGATCAGGAACAGTGGGCCCGGGATGCCGAGCACGTTGCTGGCGAGGTCGCTCGTCCAGCCCGAGCTCGGTGCGGCGACGGGCTCGGGCGCGAGGTCAAGCGCGACGCCGTTGAGGACGAAGAACATGCACAGCGTCGCGATCACCGGCGGGAAGCGCAGGATGCTGACCGTGATGCCGTTGATCAGCCCGATCGCGCTGCCGAGGGCGAGCACGATCGGGATCGCGATAAGTGGCGAGTGCAGCGACTGGTTGCCCAGCAGCTTGGTCACGAGGAAGACGCTGATGACCGTCGCCATCGGCCCGACCGAGATGTCCAGGCCACCGCCGCCGACGAGGATCGCCGGCGTGCTCGCCGCCGCGACGAGCATGAACGGCGCGAACAGGACGAGGTCGTGCGTCCAGTTGTGGGGCGAGCCGAACGCGGGCAGCGCGATGATGTTGGCGATCAGCAAACCGACCGCCAGGACGAGCGCGAACAGGTAGCTGTGGGTGCGCAGCAGGCGCCGCAGGTCAGGCACCATGGAGGTCCTGGCCGAAGAAGCTCGCGACCAGCGACTCGCGGGTGACGGCCGCCGCGGGCAGCTCACGCAACAGCTCGTGGTCGCGGAACACGAGCACGCGATCCATCAGCTCGACGTGCTCATCGAGCTCGGTCGAGAGCATCACGACCGCGACGCCCTGGCCGGCGAGCTCGCCGAGCAGCGCGTAGAGGTCGCGCTTGGCGCCGAGATCGACGCCGCGCGTCGGATCGTTGAGGACGAGGATCCGCGGCTTGGCCGCCAGCCAGCGGGCCATGACGACCTTCTGCTGATTGCCGCCGCTCAGCGTCGTGATCGGGTTGGACGTGTCGGCGAGGCGGATGCGCAGCCGGTCGACGTAGTCGCGCAGGCGCCGCTCGGTTCGCCGGCGTCCGATCAGGCCGGCCCGAACGTCGTCGGCGATCGTCGGAACGGCGAAGTTCTCGCGGATCGACAGGGTTTCGAACAACGCCTCGGCACGGCGCTCACGAGGCACATAGGCGATCCCCTCGCCTGCCGCGGCACGCGGCGAGCCGATCGCATGCGCGTCGGTCCCGCCGTCGATCGAATAGACCGTGCCCGAGCCCGTGGCGACACCGCGCAGCATGTGCAGGAACACATCCTGCCCGTGACCCTCGAGCCCCGCGACGCCGACGATCTCGCCGGCCCGCAGCGTGAAGTCGAGCGGCGCGGCATCGGGCCGCAGCGCGACACCACTCACGCGCAGCACCGCCTCGCCCTCGCCGGAATCGACGGCTCGCCGCGCGGCCGCATCGACGAGATGGTCCTGGCCGGTCATCAGCCGCACGAGCTCACGCGGATCCGCGGCGCTGCGCTCCAGGGTCGACACCGAGTCGCCGGAGCGCAGCACGGTGATGCGATCCGCGATGTCCTCGATCTCGTCCATGCGGTGCGAGATGAAGATCACACTGACCCCGGTGGAGGCCAGACGCCGCAGGATCGCGAACAGCGACTCGCGCGTCGCGACGTCGAGCGCCGACGTCGCCTCGTCGAGGATCAGCACCCGCGGGTCCCGAACCAGGGCGCGGGCGATGCAGCACGCCTGTCGATCGCTGATCGACAGCTCCTCGATCGGGCGCTCCAGCGGCGGCGGGACCTCGAGCAGCTCGGCGAGCACAGCCGTGGCGCGCCTGACCTTTTCGTCGCGAGCGATGCGATCCCGCAGCAGCCCGTCGTAGCCCAGCCACACGTTGTCGAGCACCGAGCGCGGCGCCGCGACGAGGATCTCCTGCAGAACGACTGCGATACCGAGCTCCCGGGCGGCGCGCGGCGAGCGGATGCCGCGCATCGTCGTACCGGCGATCTCGAGCTCGCCGCGATCGGCGACATGGACGCCGGTCAGCAACTTGACCAGCGTGGACTTGCCCGACCCGTTCTCACCGATGATCGCGTGGACCTCGCCACGGCGAACATCCAGCGAGCAATCGCGCAGCGCCCGCGTCGGCCCGAACGCCTTGGCGACCGAGCGCACACGCAGAAGCACCTCAGGGTCGAGGCCCTGAGGTGCTTCCACCGCGTCATGCGGTACGGCGGTCAGCCGACCGCCTTCTTCTTGGGATTGTTGAACAGCGAGTCCACGACGCTCTTCGGGAGGTATGTCGACGGCGGGTTGTCGACCGTTCCCGGATCCGTCGGCTTGGTGCCGGCCTTGTAGAACGTGTTGAGGTTCTTCTGCGTGATCTGCGGCTGGTACCAGAGGACGTTGGTGAACTTCGGTCCCTGGCCGCCGAGCATGCGCCTCACGACGTCAACCGTCTCGACGGCCAGCCCGTTGATACCACCGGCCGTTCCGGCGCTCTTGTAACCCTTCGTGTTGTGCCAGTAGGCAATTGAGCCGATCTGCGCGCCGATGTCGGCGACCGGCGGGATCTTGCGCCCGTTCTTCGGGAATGCCGCCATGATGTACGGCGTCATCGCACCGGTCTGGAAGACCGCCGCGATCGGCTGGGGGTGCGTGGTCAGGAACGCCAGCAGCGCGCTCGTGGTGACCGGCGGGATGTACTGGCCCACCACCTGACCGACGAGCTTGACCTTCGGGCACGCGGCGATCAGCTGCTTGGTGACCTTCAAGCCGGCGGTGTCGGTCGCCGTCCCGGGAATCCCCTGCACGTAGACGACGTTGCCCTTCTGGCCGATCTCGTTGAGGATCGCCGCCGTCGCCGGCGCGTAGTTCTGGTAGGGGTTCGGCGAGATGCTGACCGCGCCAGGAGTGGCGATGTCGTTGACCAGCGAGATCGTCGGGATCCCTGCCGCGGCCGCCTGCTTGATCGCCGGGACGAACGCCGGGCCGGAGGACGCGAGCGTGATGATGATGTCGACTTTCGACTGGATCAGCGACTGGAACTGCGCCACCTGACCGGCGACGTCGGTCGGGCTTGCCGCGGTGAACGCGATGACCTTGCCGATCGCCTTGTTCGCCTTGAGCTTCTGGTTGAGCGCCTTGTACAGCCCGGCGTTGAACGGGTTGATGAGCGCATTGAACGAGATGCCGACGGTGTACTTCCCGCCGTGCTTGGGCTTGAACTTCGCCCACTGGCTCTTGCCGAGCGCGTCGGCGAAGCCGTTGTAGTAGGCCTTGGTCTGGGGCGGCAGGCTGTTGAGCAGCGCGGGCGGCTTACCGACCGGCGCCTTGCCGCACTAGCTGGCCGCGGCACTGGCGTTCACCGACGTGGCGCCCGCGGAGCCGGAACCACCGGCGACCAGAGCGACGACGAGCGCGATGACCGCAATGAGGCCGAGCGGAATCGCCCGGCGCGTACGACGTCCTACGTGCATATCTCCTCCAATCGTTTGCGCGCCGGACCTGAACCGCGACCGCCGATCGCTGTGGGGCGCGCGCTCCACCGCGACCTTTGAATCCATGTCCAAGCCGACCCGAACTAGGATTCTAATCTCAGCAGCTCTTATAGCTGACAGCAGCGGGACGTGTCAATGCCGCGACCCGCACTCGGCAGGGTGTCACGCGCGTACTTGGTCGCGCGCCGATTCGGGGGGCGTGCGCCGTCTATCCGCTGGGCCCCGTCAGCGCCAGCAGTGCCACGGCCGTCTGACCGCAGACCGCGTCGCGCTGGGCCGCGGACAGGTTCGACGCGGTCTTCACGAACGCGACCGGGTCGTCCTCGCCGACCGGATAGTCGGCGCCCATCACGATCCGGTCGGCGCCGACGCGGTCGATCAGCGCCTCGAGGATCGAGGTGTCGTAGACGCATGTGTCGTAGTACATGCGCCGCAGGTACTCGCTCGGCGCGGCCGAGATGTTGCGCACGCTGTCGGGCATGTTCGTGACGTTGCGGTCCAGGCGCCCGAAGTAGTGGGGCAGGTAGCCGCCGCCGTGGGAGATGACGATCTGAAGCTGCGGCCAGCGGTCGAGCACGCCCTCGAGAATCAGCGAGGCCATCAGCTTGGCCTCCTCGATCGGCTGGCCGACCGAGTTCCACAGCGAGTACTCCTGAAACCACGGGTCGCGGATCCCGTCAGGATGGATGAAGACGACCACGCCGGCGTCGGCCAGCGCCTGCCACATCGGGGCGAACCGCGGCGCGCCGAGGTAGGCGCCGTCGACCGCGGCGGGCAGGTTGGCGATGCGCAGCGACAGCTCTGCCGGTGGCCCGCTCGAGCTCGGCGAGCGCGAGATCGATGTCGCGCAGCGGCAACGTGAAGCTGCCGACGAAACGCTGCGGCGCCAGCGCGACCCACCGCGCGGCCTCGTCGTTGACCTTGGCCTCGAGCTGCGCCTGCTCGGCCGGCTGCGCCCATCCCGTTCCCTGCACGATCGTGCTCGACGACAGGACATGGACGTCGATCCCGCGCGCGTCCATGTCGGCGAGGACCGCGACGTGTCGAACATCTTCGCCGTCTGCCTGGCGCGCGGGCTATCGGGCTCCAGCGGCTCGAACGGCCGCGCGCCGAAGCCGGTCAGGACGCCGTTGGGCGCGGACCGCATCATCACCTCGGGCTGCAGGAAGTGGGTGTGGAAATCGACGACCGTCACGACGGCGAGGATGCTCGAGGAGGTAGGCGGCGATCGCGCGCCCGACCTCATCGGCCAGCGTCTCGTCGGACACCGGCCGGTAGGCGCCGAAGTCAGGGCCGAACTGCACACGGCGCTGGACGGTCGCAAAGACCATCCGGAAGGCGATCTCGATCGCCAGTTCGGAGTCCGGGTGCGTGACCGCCGTGGCGTGGCGCAGCATCAGCTCCTCCCAGCGCGCGGCAAGCCGCTGGATCTCCTCGAACGCACGGCCCCGGAGCACGGGATCGACCGGGGAGCGGTTCATGAAAACCGCGAGAATCCTCTCGTGGCGCAGCATCGCTTCGGCGACCTCGCGCACGGCCTCGATGATCAACTCACGAGGTTCGAGGCCCTCCCAGCGGCTGTCGTCCTGAAGGCGTTCGTTGTCGGCCCTGATGTCGACCAGCGCGCGGTCGTAGACCGCGAGCAGCAGCGCCTCCTTGCTCGGAGCGCGCGCGTAGATCGATCCGATCGAGACCTTCGCGCGCCGACTGACCTCCTGCACCGTGAAGCCCTCCCAGCCCTTCTCCTCCAAGAGCTCCTTGCCGGCGACCAGGACGCGTTCGAGCGACTTGCGGCTGCGGCTCTGCAGCGGGCGGACGCAGGAGTCCTGGCTCGGCCTCGACAGGACGCGGTTGCGTGGCCATTGCGCCAGGCTAACATGAAACCGAACCGTTGCTCCAACTAGTCTCGGCGCCATGAGTGACCTCGAACGACTGCGCGTCCGCAGGATCGTCACCGGCCACGACCGGGACGGCAAGGCGGTGATCGTCGCCGATGAGCTGATGCCCGGTCGCGGGCTCGCCGAGGACGCAGACCGCACGGACGCGACGTTCTTCCAACTGTGGGCAACACACGAGATGCCGGTCGATGTCTCCGACGCGGCTGCGCGCGCGCCAGCGCGAGGGCAGCGCGGAGACGATCATCGGCAGCGGCCGCGGCACGGTCCTGCGCATCGGGGTGCTGGCCCCGGGCGCGCGGTCGCCGATGCACCGTACGGAGAGCCTGGACTACGGGATCTGCCTGGAGGGCGAGTGCGTCATGGAGACCGATGGCGGCGATTCGGTGACGATCCGTGCCGGCGACGTCGTCATCCAGCGCGCGACCAACCACGTCTGGCACAACCTGAGCGACGCGCCGTGCCGCTTCGCCTGGATCCTGCTCGACGCCGAGCCGGCCGAGATCGGTGGTCGTCGGCTCGGGTCCAGCTGGGATCATCACGGCTAATCCGAACTTGATTTTTAGTTCTGGTCTACGGTAGGGTCGCCCGCGGCCGCAGACGCGACCGCTGCCTGGAGACGTCGTGAGCACACGGGGACACATCGCAATCGTCGGCGCCGGTCCGGGCGGCATGGCCGCCGCACTGGCCCACCACCGGCTCGGCTACGACGTCGCGCTCTACGAGCGCTACAGCGAGATCAAGGCCGCCGGCAACATCCTGAACCTCTGGCCACCGCCGCAGAAGGTGCTCGAGGTGCTCGGTGTCGATACCACCGACCTCGGCGCGCCGTGCCACTCGACCTTCCGGCGCTGGGACGGGCACCTGCGCGCCGACGTGCGCCTCACGCCCGAAGTCGAGGAGCGCTACGGCGGCGGGTTCATCGGCCTGCTGCGCTGGGGGCTGTACAAGCGCATGATCGACTCGCTGCCCGATGGCGTGCTGCGGCTCGGCCACCACGTCACCAAGCTCGACGACCGCGGCGATCGCGTCGCGATCGAGTTCGCCGAGCACGATCCCGCCGAGGCCGACGTGGTGATCGGCGCCGACGGTCTGCGCTCGACCGTTCGAAGCATCCTGTGGGGCGACGAGCCGATCCGCGAGCAGGGCCTGCACCTCGTCGGCGGCTGGCTCTACGTCGACGGCGAGGTCCCGAGCGAAGGCGTCATCGCGCATAACCGCACGACGCAGGCCAGCTACACCCCGATCCGCCACGACGGCCGCGGCGGCTACGAGTGGTGGGTCCTCGAGGCGTGCGAGCCGGGTTCGCCCGATCCCCCGGACCTTCATGCGTTCGCCTACGAGCGCGCCAAGGACTTCGCCGAGCCGCTGCCGTCGCTGATCAAGGCGTCGCCCCACGAGAACATGCAGCGCTGGGAGATCCGCGATCGCAAGCCGCGCAAGCAGTGGGGCAAGGGGCGGGTGACGCTGCTCGGCGACGCGGCGCATCCGACCTCGCCCTATGCCGCCTACGGGGCCGGGATGTCGATCGAGGACGGCTACTTCCTCGCCCGTGAGCTCGATGCGGTCGACATCGCCGACACCACCGCGGTCCGCGGCGCGCTCCAGGCCTACGAGGACCGACGCAAACCGCACACCAAGAGCGTCACCGAGCTCGCGTACATGAACGGCAGGATGTTCCACCGCCTGCCCAAGCCGCTGCGCCCTCTGCGCGACCTCGTCTTCGACCACACGCCGCTCCTGCAGAAAGTCATCGGCGAGAAGATGCCCGGGGACATCCTCGCCCAGCTTGCGGAGATCGAGGAGCCCCAGCCAGCCGTGGCCGGGGCGGACCGATGACGCGCGCCCGAGACCTGAAGCCTGGCGACATTGTCGAGGTTCCCGCGGCGGACGCGGACCGCCTCGGCGTCCCTTACGCGGAGATCGTTCAGGGTCCCCGCGCCCACGCCGGCTACGCCACGCCGTTCCTCGGCCTCGTCGGCCTCGTTGCGGTCGACATCAGAGCGGTCGGCGGCTGCGGCGCACAGATGAGCTGTACATGGCCCGGACGCGCCCGGCTGACGCTGATCAGGGGCGCCGCTGCCGGCCCAGGTAGAACTCCGCCATCGCGCTGAGGGTCTCAACGAGCTCCTCGTCCGACAGCTCGATGTCGGAGTCGAAGTCCGCGCCGTACACGACGCGGTGCGCGAGGGCTCCGACCATGACGCGGAAGCATGCGTCGGCCGTGCGCTCGTCACCGCCGACGGCCGTGCGGAAGCGCCGCGCCAGGAGCGTGGTCTCTTCTGACCCGCGCCGGTGGACGTCTTCGTCGACGCCGGCGCGGTTGATCAACACACGCAGCAGCCGGGCGTTGCCGAGGAAGATCTCGGCGAGCGATTGCACGGCCTGGCGCGGCGTCGCGCCGGGCTCGAGCGATGCGCTCGAGTCCAGTCGAGCCACGGCATGGTCGTAGACGGCCATCGACAGGGTCTGCTTGGTCGGGGCGCGCGCGTAGATCGTGGGCGCCGTCACGCCGGCTCTGTCACAGAGCGCCGCGATGGTCAGGCCCTCGTAGCCGTCCTCTTCGAGGATCGTCACGCCCGCATCGAGAACGCGGTCCCATGTCGCCCGTGATCGCGCCTGCTGGGGCGGTCGGACCGCCATCAGATCGGCTGTGCGAGGGTGTCCAGCGTGGCGCCGATGAGTCGCGGGCGCGTCCGGGTTCGGGGGGCCGGGCTGCTGCTCCCATTTCGAGAGCTGGAGCGAGTTCTCCACCACGACGCGCGCGCGCTCGAACCGGCGTTCGGCGAGGCGTTGTCCGAGAGCGGGCGGCGTGACGCCTTCGCGCACCAGCTCACCGAGCACGACGGCGTCCTCGATCGCGAGGCCGGCGCCATAGGCGAGGTGCGGCGTTGTGGTGTGGACTGCGTCGCCGACGAGCACCACGTGGCCCGCATGCCAGGGCGGTTCAACGAGCAGCCAGCGCAGCGCGCGGAAGTCGAGCTGATCCGGATCCGTCGCCTGCTCGGCCACCGCGGGCGCGAAGCCGCCATACAACGCCATCCGATCCTGGAAGAGACCCAGCAGCTCGTCCCGCGGCGGACGCTCGGTGGGTGCGGTGGTGTCGAGCATCCAGAGGTACAGATCGTCGTCCGGCAACGGCACGAGACCGATCCGGTGAGGACCGGCGACCATGATCGTGTACCGATCGAGGCCGTCGGGGCAACGGCATCCGAAACGCCAGATCGTCTGGCCCGCGTATCCCGGCCGCGGAGCGTCGGGCAGCGCCATCTCGCGGACCCGGGAGTTCACGCCGTCGGCACCCACGACCAGGTCGTAGTCCTCGACGGCGCCGTCGCTGAGCGTGGCCCGGATCCCGTCGCCGCGATCTTCGAGCCGATCGATCGTCGTGCCCAGGCGCACCGCGACTCCGTGGCGCTCGACCGCCTCCACCATCACTTCGTGCAAGGCGATACGCGACATGTTGACGAACGGCGGGTCGTCGGGCTCGTTGACGTTGACGTTGGGGATGACCGCGAGCTGCTCGCCGGTCGCGGTGCACATGACGAGGTCTGCATGCGGTCGTGCCACGCGAACGATCGCGTCGAACAGCCCGAGGGCCTTCGCCGCTCGCAGCGGCGGGCTCTGCAACGCGATCCCCACGCCGGCGGGCCGCCAGTCGCTTGTGAGCTCGACGATCACGCACTCGACGCCGGCCTGGGTCAGCGCGAGGGCGGCGGACATCCCGGCCGGACCGCCGCCGACGATCAACGCTTTGTCCATCTCGCGGATTCTAGCACGCGCTATAGTTCTGCGCATGGAGAGCTTCACGGGTGCGGTGCACCGGCACGGCGACGACGGTTACGAGGAGGCGCGGCGCGCGGCCGTCTGGAACGCCCGGAAACCCGACCGAATGCCCGCGGTGATCGTCGTGGCCGGGGATCGCCGGGACGTGTCGCGCGCGGTCGCGCTGGCCCGCGAAGAGGACCTCTCGGTCGGCATCCGTTCCGGCGGCCATGCCTGGGGCGGTAACGCGGTACGCGACGGCGGGCTGCTGCTCGATCTGTCCGAGCTGAAAGGCATCGAGATCGATCCCGAGGCCCGGATCGCGGTGGTCGAACCGGGCGTGCGCGGCAACGAGCTCACCTCGGCTCTGGCCGCGCACGGCCTCTACTTCCCCAGCGGACATTGCCCGACCGTGGGCGTGGCCGGCTTCACCCTCGGTGGGGGGTTCGGGTTCAACTCGCGCGTCATCGGACCGGCGGCGTTCAGCCTGCGCGCGATCGACGTGGTCACCGCCGATGGCGAGGAGCTTCACGCGACCGATGAGCAGCATGCCGATCTCCTCTGGGCGGCCCGCGGCTCCGGCCCGGGCTTCTTCGCCGCGGTGACGCGACTGCACCTCGACGTCCGCCCGCTGCCCGGGATCGTGGCGGCGACCGTCCAGATGCACACGCTCGACGCCTACGATGAGCTCCTGCCGTGGTACGTCGAGACGGCCGCCGCGCTGCCCGCGCAGGTCAACCCGGTCGCCGTCGCGGTCCACAGCCCGCTGCCTGGGCACGACGGGACGATCGTGATGATCACCGGCTACGCGTTCGCCGACGACCTCGGGCATGCCGAGCGCCTGTTCGCGCCGCTGGAGAGCGCCCCCGGGCTGGACCGGGCGCTCCTGCACGTCGGCGCACATCCATCCTCGATCGACGCGCAGTACCTCCTGCTCGACCAGCTCTATCCGGAGGGCTACCGATACCTGACCGACAACCTCTGGGTTCGTCCCGCCGAGGCCGGGCTCTGGCGCGACGCGAAGCCCATATTCGAGTCGCTCCCGACCGACCACTCACACATCGTGCTCGCACCCTGGCTCCCGCAGACCCATCCCAACGCGGCATTCGGGCTGCAGACCGAGATGTCGTTTCACGTCTACGCCGTCTCCGACGATCCGGACCAGGACCCGGAGCTGCTCGCCTGGCACGCCGACGCGCTCGCGCGCGTGGAGCCCTACTCCTGCGCAGGCGGAAAGGTCAACGACTCGAACCTCTTCGTCCGGCCGATGGCCGTGCTGCGCCCCGAGTCCGCTGCGCGGCTCGAGGAGCTGCGCCGGTTGCACGACCCCGAACGTCGCTTCGACAGCTACCCCGGCGCCCTCCCGGACGCCCGACTCGACCCATAGAAGGAGAACCATGAGCAATCCCAAGGGTGTCCACCTGGTCGGCAGCGTCCCGCTTGACGATGCCGAGTCCGTGTTCCGCGAGGTCTCGGGCGTACTCGGCGACCGGTTGCACCGCATACCGGACGGCGAGACCGGCCCGCGTGCGCTTTGGATCAGCTACCAGCAGGAGAAGCTGCTCGAGAACGAGGCCTTTGAGGAGGGCCCACCTGGGATGCCCGGCACCCCTCCCACCGCGCGCCTCAAGGCGGGCTACGACCCGAACCAGGTCGATTTCGGCGACCTCGGTTATGCGAGCGTCCTCATCGAGTCCTTCGCGACGTTCGACCGCCTCCAGTCCGACGGCACCATCCCGGCGGGGGTGAAGTTCCTCGCTGCGATGCCGACACCGCTGGCCAACATCTGGGCGTGGCTGGGCCAGGACCCGAACATCGCGGTCCTCGCGCCACGCTACGAGGAGGCGATGCATCGCGAGGTGACGCAGATCCTCGCCAACATCCCGCACGATCGGCTCGCCGTGCAGTGGGACGTGTGCGTCGAGGTGTGGGTGTACGAGGGCTGGGTCCCGTACCCGGCGGCGGATCCCAAGCAGGCCGTCGTCGATCACGTCGCGCGTATTGCGGCGTGGATCCCCGACGACGTCGAGCTCGGCTTCCACCTCTGCTATGGCGACTGGCAGCACGAACACCTTGCGCAGCCGACCGACACCGCCAACCTCGTCGGGCTCGTCAATGGTTTCCTGGCGAAGGTCGAGCGGCCGGTCGCGTTCCTGCACATTCCGGTCCCGATCGACCGCGACGACGATGCGTACTTCGCCCCGCTGTCCACCCTGGGCGTTCACAGCGACACGGAGCTCTACCTCGGGCTCGTGCACATGCGCGACGGTGAACAAGGCGCCCGACGCCGAATTGCGGCCGCGCAAAGGGTTGTCCCCGAGTTCGGCGTGGCCACCGAATGCGGGATGGGTCGCCGCCCAGCGGAGCGTGGCGGCACCGAGGAAACACTGCGGCAGCTACTGGAGCTGCATGCGTTGGTTGCCGACCCCGTCTAGCCCCTCGCGGCGCGACGGGCTCATTGGCGCTCCGCCGGCCCACCTGCACGTCGTTGCACTATCGCTGCGCTGTCCGCAATTGGACCCCACCAGACTTGTGCGGGAAACATCACGAGTTGCTGGGGTTTTTCGATTGGGAGACCGGGTCTGGAACCTGCGACCGCCCGGCCCGCGGCCCGCGACGTCACGGTCGCCTCTGATGAAATACCTGCAAATGCGTGGTTTGACGGCGCATCCGAATTGGACCCCGTTTGGACCCCCGCCCGGTCGCCGAATGCGCGGCTGAACGACAAAACCCCGTCATTAGCAGGGCTTTCGTCGAATCGGGGAGACAGGATTTGAACCTGCGACCGCCCGGCCCCCAGCCGGGTGCGCTACCAGACTGCGCCACTCCCCGTGGCCATGCTTCCCACAAGCGGGCGACGGGAATCGAACCCGCCCTAGAAGCTTGGAAGGCTTCTGTGCAACCACAACACTTCGCCCGCAAAGCTCGCGGCGATGATATCGGCATGCGGCGTGTAACCGAACGCGACCGCGAGCGTACCTCGCTTCATGGATACGTTATTGACCGACGGTCACCAAGCCCAGCGGCAGATGGACTTCCTGCTCGCACCCATCGAGCAGCGCACGATCGCGTGGCTCGCGCCGCGCCTCCCCCGCCGGATCGCGCCCGATCACCTGACGACGTTCGGCGTCGTTGCCGCGCTCGGATTCGCCGCCTGCTTCGCCCTCGCCGGCGAGCTACCGGCACTGCTGTGGGTCGGCGTCGGCCTGCTCGCGCTCAACTGGTTCGGCGACTCGCTCGACGGCTCGCTCGCCCGCGCCCGCCACATCGAGCGCCCGCGCTACGGCTACTACCTCGACCACCTGGTCGACGTGGTCTCGACCGCCGCGATCGCGATCGGGATCGGCCTCTCGCCCTACATGATGCTGCCGGTCGGCATGGCCGTCGGCCTCATGTACCTCACCCTTTCGATCAACGTCTACCTGGAGGCCCAGACCCGCGGCCAGTTCCGCATCGGGTATGGCATCTTCGGCCCGACCGAGGCGCGGATCGCGCTCGCCGCCGCGACTGGGGCGCTCGCCGCCGGCCTCAACTTCCACGTGCACGTGCTCGGGCAGACGTGGCAGGCGCTGGATATCGTCGGGATCGCGATGATCGTCGTCATGTCGCTGTCGCTCCTGCACCGCGCCGCCGCGAACCTGCGCGCGCTCGCCGCGCTCGAACCCGCGGCCGGGCACTAGGTGAACGGCGCGCGGGGTGTCTTCTCGCCGCGGTCGGTCGCGCTCGTCGGCGCGTCCGGCCGCGAGCGCAGCCTGCCCGCCCGCACGCTGACCAACCTGACCCGCGGCGGCTTCGGCGGCCCGATCTACCCCGTCAACCCGAACTACGACGAACTCGCCGGCCTGCCCTGCTTCCCGTCGCTGGCCGACGTCCCCGGGCCCGTCGACCTCGCGCTCGTGCTCGTCGCCGCGGCCCAGGCGCCGGCGGTGATCGACGATTGCGTCGCCGCCAAGGTCGCGACCGCGGTCGTCTTCGCCGGCGGCTTCGCCGAGACCGGCCCCGACGGGCGCGCCGCCCAGGAGGCGATGGCCACCGCCGCGCGCGCGGGCGGCGTCCGCCTTCTGGGCCCCAACTGCCAGGGGATCATCCACCAGCCGACGAGCCTCGTCGCGACCTTCAGCGCCTCCGTCCACGCCGGCCTCGACCACTCCTCCGGCGTCGCCTACCTCGGCCAGAGCGGCGCGCTGGGTGGCTCGTTCCTCGGCCTCGCGCGCGAGCGCGGCATCGGCCTGACCGCGTGGTGCAGCGTCGGCAACCAGTCCGGCGTGACGATCACCGAGCTGGCCGGCGAGCTGCTCGACGACCCCCAGATTCGCATCGTCGCGATGAACTTCGAGACGATCCCCGACGGCGGTCCGTGGCAGGAGCTGCTCCAGACCGCGGCCGACCGCGACGTGCGGATCGTCGTCCTGCGGTCCGGGCGCACCGAGGAGGGCCGGGCGGCCGCGCGCTCCCACACCGGCGCGATGGTCTCCGCCGACGCCGCCTTCGAGCTCGCCAACCAGCGTGCGGGCGCGATCGCCGTGGCCGACGCCGACGAGCTGCTCGACTGCGTCGCCGAGCTGCTCACCGGCCGGCGGCCGGCCGGCCGCCGGATCGCCGTGCTGACGAGCTCGGGCGGCGCCGGCGCGCTGGCCGCCGATCACATCGCCGCCAACGGCCTCCGGCTGGCGACGCTCAGCGACGCGACCCGCGAGGTGCTGGCGCAGGTCGTCCCCTCCTTCGGCTCGACGGTCAACCCGGTCGACACGACCGCGCAGCTGTTCGTCGGCGAGCCCGACGCGTTCGAACGCGCATGCGCGGCGGTCGCCGCCGACCCGGACGTCGACGCGATCGTCGTCGTGCTCACCAACGTGCTCGGGCCGGCAGGCGTCAACACCGCGCGCGCGGTCGCCGCCGTCGCAGAGCAGACCGACAAGCCACTCTCCGTCACCTGGCTTGCCGCGCGCGACGAGACGGCCGAGGGCCGCGCGGTCCTCGCCGAGGCCGGGGTCGTCGTCCACGGCTCGGTCGGCGCCCCGATCCGCAATGCCGCCCGGCTCGTCGTCGACGCCCCGGCACACCCGGAGCGGGCCACAACCTCGCCGACCGAAATCGACCTGCCGCTCGACGGCCCACAGCTCCTCGACCGCCTCGGCATCGCCCGGCCCGCGGACCGGCTCGTCATCACCGCCGGCGAAGCGGCCGCCGCCGCGCGCGACTTCGGCGACCCCGATGTCGTCCTCAAGCTCCAATCCGCCGACGTCGCCCACAAGACGGAGGCGGGCGCGGTGCGCGTCGGCGTCCGCCCGCCGGACGTCGAGGCGGCCGCCGCCGAGATGCTCGCGGGCGCACCGGCCGATGCAACGATCGACGGCATCCTCGTCCAGCGACGCGCCGCGGCCGGCCTCGAGCTGCTGGTCGGCGTCGAGGGCGCCGAGAACGGCTACCCGCCGGTCGTCACCGTCGGGCTCGGTGGCACCGCCACCGAGCTGCTGCGCGACGTTGCATCGGCGCTCGCGCCGCTCACGCCACCGGACGCCCTCGCGCTCCTGCAACGCCTGCGCTCATGGCCCCTGCTCGCCGGGCATCGCGGCCGCCCGGGCGTGGATGTCGACGCCGTCGTCGCCGCGATCGTCGCCGTGTCGAGCGCGGCGAGGCAGCTCGGCGAGCGCCTCGGCGAGCTCGAGATCAACCCCCTGATCGCCCACGAGCACGGCGCGATCGCGGTCGACCTCGTGCTGCGCATGCGTGACGATCTCGGGCCCGCGTGAGAATTTTCTCGCCTTGAACGCGTAATACGGCGCGGCATCGACCGTCATCCAAGGCAAATACAGTCTTGCGGATACGGAGCTCAGCCTTGCCATCGACTCTTGCCCAGCGGCTCGCAAAGCGCGACGAACAGCGGTTCGTCGGGCGCGAAACCGAACTCGCCTACTTCAACGGACTGTTCGTTGACGATCCGCCCGCCTCGGTCGTGCTGATCCACGGCGTCGGCGGCATCGGCAAGTCAACCCTGCTGCGCGAGATCGCCCGCCACGGCGAGCGCTGCGGCTGGCAGCCGCGGCTCGTGGAGGGCCGGGAGCTGGCGCCGGTTCCCGGCGACCTCGAAGACGCGCTGGCCGGCGTGCTCGACGAGGAGCGCCCGCTGATCCTGTTCGACACCTACGAGCGCATGAGTGCGCTCGGTGGCTACCTGCGCCAGCGCCTGATCCCGTCGCTGCCCGAGCGCGCGATCGTCGTTCTGGCCGGCCGCAAGGCCCCGGACCCCGAGTGGTTCCAGAACGGCTGGGAGCAGATCTGCGTCGACATGGAGATCAGCCCGCTCGGTGACGACGAGGCCCGTGCGCTGCTGGCCGAGCACGGCGTCGAGTCCGAGACGATCGGCGACGCGCTGATCGGCTGGGCCGACGGCTCGCCGCTCGCCCTGGCGCTGGCCGCCGAGGCCGTCCGCGACGGCGGCGCCTGGCAGTCCAACCGCGAGCAGCCCAACCTCGTGCGCGCGATCATCCGCCGCCTCGCCCAGACCGACCTCGACGGCGGCAACCTCGACGTCGTCGGCGTCGCCGCGCTGGCGCGCTGCACCAACGCCCGCCTGCTGCGCGATGTGCTGCCCGAGGTCGACCCCGACGAAGCCGAGGCGTGGCTGCGCTCGCGCACGTTCGCCGAGCCGCTGCGCGACGGTGTGACGATGCACGACCTCGTCCGCCGCGCCGTCCGCGCCGACCTGCGCCGCCGCGACCCCGAGCGCGAGCGCGAGCTGCGCCGCCGGATCGCGGACCATCTCCACGCGCGCGCGCTGCGCGACGAGCCGCGGCTGACCGTCGACCTCGCCGAGCTGATCGAGAACCCGGTCGTCCGCTGGGGCTTCGGCGTCGAGGGCTCGGTGCGCTACCGCGTCGACGAGGCGCGCGACGGCGACCCCGAGGACATCATCGCCCTGTCCGACAAGCGTGGCTACGAGGCCAGCGAGTGGTGGACGACGACCGAGCCGTTCTTCAACCACGCGCGCGACCGGATCGTCGCCGTGCGCGACGCGGCCGAGAAGCTGAGCGGCTTCTGCATCTGCGTCACCCCGGCCAACGCGCCGACGGTCGCCGACGACGACCCGCTGCTCGGCCCGTGGCTCGCCTACGCCCGCCGCGAGTGGGCCGACGAGAGCGTGATCCTGTGGCGTGACTCCGTCGACCTCGTCGCCCCGCAGACCGGCGAGATCGGCTCGCCGATCACGGCGCTGATGAACACGGCGGCGATCCTGCGCTCCGGCGAGGTCAACCCGCGCTACGCGTTTCTGCCGATCGATCCCGACAACCAGATGGCGGTCGCGTTCTCGGCCGCCGTCGGCGCCCACCGCATCCCCGAGCTCGACATCGTCATGGACGGGGTCACAACCCAATGCCACGTCCTCGACTACGGCGAGGGCGGAAAGCTCGGCGCCCAGCGGGCGATGATCTACGCCGAGCTGGGGCTCGCCGCGCCGCCGATCCAGCCCGTCACACCGAGCGCCCCCGCCGTGCCGGCCGCCGACGAGCCGCGCCCGACGATCAACGCCGACGTCATCCGCGACGCCCTCCGCAGCCTCGACCAGCCGCTCGAGCTGAGCGCGTCGCCGCTCGCCTCCGGCAACACGCCCGAGGAGCGCGCGGCGTCGGTCCGCGCGATCGTCGCCGACGCCGTCGCCAACGCGTTCGGCGACGCCGCCGACGAGCAGCTCCTGCGCCGGATCATCGAGCGCGGCTACCTCGATCCGACGGCCAGCCACGAGTCGGCCGCCTCGGACCTCAACGTCAGCCGCGCCACGTACTTCCGTCGCCTGCGAATCGCCTCACAGCGCGTCGCCGACTATGTGCTGGCCACGCACGCAGAGCTCTAACTTCAGGGACCGGCCCCGATTGTCAGGGCCGGTCGGCGGCGGCATCGTGGCGCGACCATGCGTCGCCTCATCGCCATAGCCCTGCTGCTGGTCGTCGCGGTCGGCGCCTCGGCCGACGCCAAGAAGCGCCCGCGCGTCACCTGCCACTCCGGGACCGCGATCATCACCCAGGGCACGCTGCGCGTGTTCGGGATCCCGTTTCGCTCTCCGGCCGAGGGCGTCTTCCGCGGCGACGACGTGTACGCCTGCCTCCCCGGTGGCCGCCCGCGGGGGATCGGGCAGGTCGGGGCCGACGAGGGCACCGACTCGGAGACGATCGATGCGCTCGTGTTCGACGGCTCCCGCTACCTGGCCGAGCAATCGACCGACGACGGCGAAGGCGGACCGACCGTCGCCGTCGGCGCCACCGACCTGCGCAACGGCCGCAGCGGCGCGTTCGCCAACGGTGTCGGCGGCGTCGACGAGGTGCCGCCGTTGCGCGTGCTGTCCGACGGGCGCCTGCTGACCTCCGACGACGGCGTCCGCCTCGTGTCGGCGAACGCCAAGAGCGGCTCGGGCAAGCCGATCTCCGACAGCGGTGACGCCGACGAGGTCGCCGCGCGCGGCGCGACCGCGTACTGGACCGAGCATCCCAGGGGCGGCCCAGCGCGGGTCCGCACGCAGGCGTTCCCGGCTCGCGCCGGCGCACCCGAGAACACCACGCTCGGCCCGGTCGACGGGCTACCCGACCTCCACGCCCGTTGCGAGCGGCGCACCGGCGCGACGATCGCCCGCTCGGAGTTGGTCCGCGTGTTCGCCAGCGGCGCCGCGCTCCGCGCGTGCCGCGACGACCGCGGCGGAGTCATCCGCCTCGCGCCCGAGCCCGGTGCCGCGGACATCCGGATCGTCAACGACCGCTGGTTGCTCGTGCTGCTCGGCGACCCGACCCGCTCCGCGACCGTCTACGACATGAAGACGCTGACGGCGGCGACGACGGTTCGCGCCGGGGCACAACCGCTGACGTCGTGGACGCTTGCCGCCGACGGGACACTGGCCTGGATCCAGGGCGGTGCCCTGGAGGCCCAGACTCCGTCCGCCGACGCGCCGACGGCGCTCGCGCCCGCGGCCGATGCTCCGACCGCGCTCGCTTCGGCGAACCACACCGTGTACTGGACCGCGGGCGGCGCACCGCATCGCTTCGCCACCGGCTGACGCGCGTCTAACATGGAGCGCCGTCCACTCCCCGGGGGAGTGAGTTAACGGCTATGCGCGCGGTCTCCAAAACCGTGAATCCGGGTTCGAATCCCGGCTCCCCCGCTGTTCGGGCCCGATCAGCACGCGATGACGCTCGTCGACCGCGCACAGGTTTTCAGGGTTCCGGTCTGCAAATCCTGCGTGATCATCAGGTAGCCGAACGTTGCCGCGGCGCAAGCACTATTGACATCGGGTTTCGCTGGTCGTACGGTTGGCAGAGCTACCCTTCGCAAAGCTCAGTGGGCAGACATAGCCCAGGGGGGGCGGAGCGCGGGTCTACACGGGAGAAGGGTCTATATGAAGGTCGAGCACCGACATCGGGCGCGTAGCGTCCGAGGGGTTGCGGTGGTCTGCTGCGCTCTGGCTGCGGTCGCGAGTGCAGCCTTCGCGAGCGTCGCCAGCGCGGACAGCAATGTCGTGCCGGGCAACTCCGCATTCCCGTCCTTCGAGGCGCGGAGCCTCGACGGCACGGGCAACAACGTCCTGCACCCCAACGCCGGCGCCGCCGGCGCGAACTACATCCGCATCGCACCGTCCGCGTACGCGGACGGGGTCAGTTCGCAGCGCAGTGGGTCGACTGCGCCCAACGCGCGCTACATCTCCAATCGCATCTTCAACGATGTCGGTCAGAACCTTTTCTCCGAGCGCAACATGAGCCAGTGGGCCTGGATCTGGGGCCAGTTCATCGACCACACGCTCGGCCTGGCCAAGTCGGGAACCGAAGACGACAACATCTCGACGAACAACAGCGACCCGCTGGAGACGTTCCGCAACGACCGTGGTGTCATCGCGATGACACGTGACGCGGCCGCCGCGGGCACGGGCACCAGCAGGTCCAACCCGCGCCAGCAGGTCAACACGACGAGCTCCTTCATCTCGGCGTTCCAGGTCTACGGACCGACGACCGCCCGTGAAGAGTGGCTGCGCGACGGTCCCGTCGACGGCAACCTCAACAACAACGCGCCGACGCTGATGCTGCCGGGCGGCTACCTGCCGTTTGGGGATGCCCGCGGAAACGCGGCGGCGGCGCCGACGATGACGCTCGACGGCTTCATCACCGGAAACCCGGCCGGTGCGGCCGAGGCCGGCGATGTCCGCGCCAACGAGAACGTGGCTCTCACGACCACGCAGACGCTGTTTGCACGTGAGCACAACCGGATCGTCGGGCTTCTGCCGAACACCCTCACCAACCAGCAGAAGTTCGAGATCGCGCGTCGCGTCGTCGGCGCCGAGGAGCAGTGGATCACGTACACGCAGTTCCTGCCCGACATGGGTGTCAACCTGCCGGCGTACAGGGGCTACAACCCCAACGCCGACCCCGACGAGCAGACCGAGTTCGCAACGGTCGGCTACCGCGCTCACAGCCAGATCCATGGTGAGTTCGAGGTCGAGGGCACGGACGACACGTGGACCCAGGCAACGCTCGATGAGCTCGAGCAGCTCGGCGTCGAGGTCGACGTCGATGGCGATGACGTCGAGTTGACGATCCCGCTGAACGCGGCGTTCTTCAACCCGAGCATCGTCCGCCTGGTCGGCGAGGGCCCGCTGCTGGACGGCTTCGGAGACGAGCCGGAGTACAACAACGACGAGCAGATCGACAACACGCTGCGTTCCCTGCTGTTCCGGGTGCCCAGCCCCACGACGATCGACCCGTCGCAGTGCTTCAGCGATCCGATCGTGGCCGACGCGGCCGGCTGCTTCCAGCAGCTGCAGGACCTGGGCGCGATCGACCTCCAGCGTGGTCGTGACCACGGCATCCCGACGTACAACGCGCTGCGTGCCGCGTACGGGCTGCCGCCGAAGACATCGTTCACCGCCATCACCGGCGAGAACACGGACGCCCTGCCCGCAGGTTCCACGATCAACACGCCGTCGATTCTCGACTTCGTGTCGCTCAAGGACCTCAGCGGCAACCCCGTGGCGATTGGCGCCAAGGATGGGGCTGTGCAGGGCACGCGTCGGTCGACGCTGGCCTCTCGTCTGAAGGCCGTCTACGGGAACGTCAGCAACGTCGACGCGTTCGTGGGCGCCTACTCCGAGCCGCACGCCAAGGGCTCTGAGATGGGGCAGACGAACCAGGCCATTTGGAGCCTGGAGTTCCGGTCCGCACGAGACGCCGATCGTTTCTTCTACGCGAACGATCCGGTGCTTCCGCTGATCCAGTCGAGGTTCGGGATCACGTACAAGCACACGCTCGAGCAGATCATCAACATGAACTCGGACGCCGGGGTCAACCCCGGAGCGGACGTGTTCTTCCAGGGTCAGGGGTAGACCCTTCCTGAAGGGGAACGGGGGGCCGGGGAACACCCGGGCCCCCCAGCCCCGTTCCTTCTCCCATAGGATCGGCCGATGCCCGAGGGGCTCTCGGCCGCGGAGGTCGGCAAGGAGATCGCCCAGCATCGGGCGCACGGCGAACGCCACGAAGGTGGCGAAGGCGGGGGCGAACAGCCCAGCCGCCACGACCGCCGCCTCTCGCTTGCCGAGGCGATTCTGCTGTCGATCGTCGCGGTCGTCGCCGCGTACTCGGGCTACGCCGCGGCCAAGTGGGGCACCGAGGCGTCGCTGTCGCTGGCCAAGGCGTCGGCGACCCGCACCAAGGCCAACCGCGCCCAGCTCAACGCGATCCAGCTACGGACGCTCGATGCGGTCGAGTTCAACGCGGCGTTCAGCGCATACCTGAGCCACAACCGCCCCGCCTTCCGCGTCGCGGCGAGGCGGCTCCGGCCGGGCTACCGGGCGGCGTTCAACGCCTGGATCGCCACCCACCCGCTGACCAACCCCAACGCACCGCGCGGGCCGGCGTACATGCCGCAGTACCGGATCCCTCAGGAGGCGGCGGCGAGGCGGCTCGACGCCAAGGCGGACGACCTGTTCAACGAGGCTCAGCACGCCAGCGGGACGAGCGACAAATACGTACGCACGACCGTCTTCCTGGCGACGGTGCTGTTCCTGGTCGGGATCAGCGGCCACTTCCGCGTGCGCTCGGCGCGCTACGCGCTGATCGGGATCGCGTCGCTGCTGCTCGTGTTCTCGTTCGTGCAGCTGCTCACGCTGCCCGGGCTGCCCGGGTAGACCCGTCGCCGGGCAGCATCGCGCCCTGGGCGCGCAGGACACGCAGCGACTGCGCGGTCGTGCGCCGCGCGACCTGTGCCACCTCGAAGCGGCGCGCCGATGACATCATGTTGAGGCCCATGACCCGGACGTCGTCGCGCGTCGGCTCCAGGCACAGGACCTGGGTGCCCGAGGCGATGACCTTGTCGACCTCGTGGTCGAGCCGGCGGCGGGTCAGCGACCGCATCAGCGCACCGACGCGGTCGCCGGCCGAGCCGCCCGTGATCTGGGCCATCGACGACATCGGGTTGAGGCACACGATCAGGTCGAGCCCGCAGTCGGCGAGCAGGTCGACGTTCGAGGGTGAGCAGACGCCGCCGTCGACGTAGCGCCGGCCGTGGATCGTCACGGGGAAGTAGAACGACGGGATCGCGCACGACGCGGCGACCGCGTCCGCGATCCGGGCGCGCGGCTCGCCGGGGCGCCCGAACGGCACCCGGCGTCCGTCGCCGTAGTCCGCGGCGACGGCCCAGAACGACGGGTGGTCAGGCCACTCGCCGGGGATGAACGCCTCGACGAGCCGCGTGATCGGCTCGGTCGAGATGAAGCCGCGCGGCAGCCAGCCGGTCAGCAGCGTCGTCGGCGCGTGGCGCAGCGGGTGGCGGATCGACTCGTAGGCGAGCCGCCACGAGCCCGGGCCCAGGGGCGGCAGGGCACGGGCGAACTGATAGCCGATGCCGCTCGGGCGCTCCTCGCCGGACTCCTCGGCCTGCGTGGCGGCGCGCACGATCTGGGCGATGCGCTCGGGCGCTTCACCGGCGAGCTGGGCGGCCGCGACGATGTCGTCGACCTCTGCGCCATTGAGATAGGCGGTCATGTACTGCGGCGAGAGGCCTTCGGCACACAGTGCCCCGATCACCGAGCCGGCAGAGGTGCCGATGATCATCTCGGCGCTCGACGCATCCCAGCCCGTCTCGGCCTCCAGCGCCTCCAGAGCGCCGATCAACCATGACGCGCCCACGACGCCTCCGGCGCCCAGACACAGACCCACCTTCATGTGTCAAATGATACTCCGGGCGGTGGACCGTTGTGTCGATGCAGGGGTTTGCGGCGCTCGATGCGGGCGGAGGGACTCGAACCCCCACGGCTCTCGCCACCGGCTCCTAAGGCCGACGCGTCTACCAGTTCCGCCACGCCCGCGCGAGGCGATCGTATAGTGGCCCGCCAGCGACCATCGCGCCCGGGTGGCGGAACGGTAGACGCGGAGGCCTCAAAAGCCTCTGTCCGTAAGGACGTGTGGGTTCGAGTCCCACCCCGGGTACTAGGTGGCGGTGGACGTGTCCGCCTACCTCGGCCACCGCGACCGGGCGCGTGGTCCGACCGCGCCGCCGCGACGCGATCGCGGCAGCGCTGCGCGAGCCGCTGGGCCGGTGAGCGGCTCGGCGACGAGGTCGCGATCGTCGACGCGACGATGCGCGCTGGCGGCGCCTTCCGGGCTAGGCGATCGCCTTCGCCTTGGCGGCGGAGAACTCCTCGTCGGTCAGGATCCCCTGACTGTGCAGCGAGGCGAGCTGCTCGAGCTTGGCCGTCAGCTCATCCTGCGGCGGCGCGGCGGCCGGCGGCGGCGCCTGGGGGGCCGCCTGCTGCTGCTCGTAGGCCTGGGCCTCGGCCTTCTGATCCCAGCGGCCCTGCTGGCGGCGTGCGACCCGGCCGGAAACGGCGGTTGCGGTTCCGGCGACAACGGCGGTGCGGCCCATCATGCGGAGAAGTGGCATCGATCGTCCTTTCGATTCAGGCTTCGGCAGCGTCGAGTGCCTCGAGCGCGAGCTCGAGGTCGTCGACGGTGACGCGGTGGAAAGCGAGCAGCTGGCCGCCGTTGCGGCGCACCGCGGCCGCGAACGGCGCCGCCCAGTGGTTCTCGTAACAGATCATCACGGCTGCGGACCCGGGCTCGAGCCCTTCGCCGGCCGTCTGCGCGTCCTCGTCGCCGATCAGGCCGGTGCGGGCGCCCTCGAAAACAGTCAGGTCGCCGGCGCCATCGGCGTCGAGGTCGGCCACGTTGAAGCCGGCGATGACGCCGTCCTCGTCCTTGCGCACGACCAGGACGTCGAGCACACGGATGACGCCGTTGTCGACGAGATCGAGGAGCAGCGGCAGTGCCTCACCGGTCTGCGGTGTTCCCGGCGGATAGCCGATGACCACGATGTCGATAGGACCCATCTCTTCTTCGCTGCTCATTGCTCTCCCTTGGCTTCTTGGGGCGCCGGCGACGGACGCTAGCGCACGCCCGCGTCCGGCGCGATCACCCCATCCGGGCTAAGGTTTGGAACCGATGGCCACCGCGCCCACTCTGCCGGCCGACATGGAGCTGGTGCGCGCACTGCGAGCCGGCGACGAGGCGGTGTTCATGGACCTCGTCCGGCGCTGGCACCCGAGCATGCTCCGCGTCGCACAGATGTACGTCCCCAGCCGAGCGGTCGCGGAGGAGGTCGTGCAGGAGACGTGGCTCGGCGTGCTGACGGGGATCGACCGCTTCGAGCAGCGTTCGTCGCTGAAGACGTGGGTGTACCGGATCCTCACCAACCGCGCCAAGACGCGCGGCGAGCGCGAGCGCCGCACCGTCCCGTTCTCGTCGTTGGTCACCGCCGAATCCGAGCGCGACGACCCCGCGGTCGACCCGTCGCGGTTCCAAGGGGTCGATGGCGCGCATCCGGGCGGCTGGGCGGCGCCGCCCGACGCGTGGCCGCAGGACGCCCTGCTGGCGGCCGAGACCCTCGGGGTCATCAACGCGGCGATCGACATGCTGCCCGAGGCCCAGCGGCTCGTGATCACGCTGCGCGACGTGCAGGGCTTCGGCGCAGACGAGGTCGCCGAGCTGCTCGAGATCTCCGACGTCAACCAGCGCGTCCTGCTGCATCGCGCCCGCAGCAAGGTCCGCGCCGCCCTGGAGGCCCACCTTGCCTGAGGTCGCCGCGATGCCCTGCCAGGAGCTCGTCGAACTCATAACGGCGTATCTCGACAGCACGCTGGACGCCATGGACCGCGAGCGGCTCGAGGCGCACCTGGGGCTGTGCGACGCGTGCATCGCCTACATCGAGCAGTTCCGTGAGACGATCGCGCTCACGGGGCGCCTTCGCACCGACGACCTGCCGCCCGACACGCAGGCCGACCTGCTCAAGGTCTTCAAGGACTGGCGCGCCGCCTAACTTCTGGTAGTTCGTAGTTTTGTCGGGTCTCGTCCACGACGCAAGGAGCCCTCATGCCCGACCAACTCGACGGACGCGCGCGCGAGCTGTTCGAGAACACCAACCACGCGGTCGTGTCGGTCCCGCGCCGCGACGGCACCGTCCAGACGGTTGTCGCCTGGGTCCATCCCGAAGGTGATCACCTGACCCTCAACAGTGCCAAAGGCCGTGCGTGGCCGGCGAACCTCAGCGCGTCGGGAACGGCGACCGTCACGGTGATGGACGACCACAACCCGATGGAGTGGGCGTCGGTCACCGGAAGCCTCGTCGAAGTCACCCCCGACGGCGCCGACGAGCACATCGACTCCCTGGCCAAGAAGTACATCGGCCAGGACAAATACCCCTACCGCTTGCCCGACGAGGAGCGGCTGAAGATCGTCCTCAAGCCCGAGCGTGTCACCTACCTCAACGCGGCGGGCTGACGAGCGCCAACAACTCGCCCGCGATCGCGGCCGGCGCGACGAGGATCCCGGCCGGCTCGTCGCCGGCCGCCGGCAGGTCGTGGACCTCGAGCCCGGCGCGCGCGCACAGCAGCGCGCCCGCCGCCGTATCCCAGCGCTTGATGCCGCGCTCGTAGTAGGCGTCGTGGCGGCCGGCGGCCAGCCACGCCAGGTCGAGCGCCGCCGAGCCGGCGCGGCGGATGTCGCGCACATGCGGCAGGACCCGGCCGACGACCATCGCCTGCGCGGCGCGCACGTGCGCGTCGTAGCCGAAGCCGGTCGACACGAGCGCGCGTGACAGGTCGTCGCAGCGCGTCGTCGCCAGCGGCTCGCCGTTGAGTGTCGCGCCGTCGGGTCCGGCGGCGAACAGCTCGTCGCGAACCGGATCGAAGACGACCCCGGCGGCAGCGTCACAGGCGACGCTGACCGCCCACTGCGGGATGCCGTAGAGGTAGTTCGTCGTTCCGTCGAGCGGATCGACGATCCACTGGCGCCCGCTTGTGCCGGCGACGTCGTCGCCCTCCTCGCCGAGGATCGCGTCGTCCGGGCAGCGGCGGGCCAGCAGCTCGCGGATCGCGCGCTCAGCCTCGAGGTCCGCCTCGCTGACCGGGTCGGTCGGCGACGACTTCGTGGCCAGGACGGTCTCGTGGCCGAAGCGCGCGAGCAGCAGTGCACCGGCCGCGCGGGCCGCCTCGGTGGCGATCGCCAGCGGGTCGGCGGGCGTCACGACACGGGTGGGCGGGCGTCGGCCCAGCGCTGGCTCGCCTCGAGCTGGCCGGCCAGCGACAGCAACGTCTGCTCGTCGCGCGGACGGCCGGTGATCTGGATCCCGATCGGCAGCCCATCGCGATCGCGCCCAGCCGGGAGGACCATCGACGGCTGGCCGGTCGCGTTCCACAGCCCCTGGAACGGGACGCGGGCGGCGGCGCCGTTGAGCGTCCACAGCGCCGAGCGGCCCTGGTACTGCCCGATCCGCGGCGGCCCGGTCACGGGGCCGGGCTGCAGCAGGACATCACAGTCGCGCAGCACGCCGTTGACCTGTTCGCGCAACGCGTCCTCCGCGACGCGCATCTTGACGACAGTCGATTCGGGGATCAGCCCGCCCAGCCGCACCATCGTCCGCGTCCGGCGCTCCAGGCGCTCGGGATGGGGCAGCGTCGCGACATCGTCGTGGATACCGCGCAGGTAGCGCACCAGCACGTTGAAGAACGCCGCCGCCGGCAGATCGGGGTCCTGCTCGACGATCTCGTGGCCGAGCGAGCGCAGCGCCTCGACCGTCGTGTCGAAGGCGGCGCGCACGTCGGGCGCGATCCTCGCCATCTGCCCGGGCAGGAGCTTGGTGGAGCACGCGATCCGCAACGGCCCGGGCGGTGTGCGCGCCGCCGCGAGGAAGCCGCTCGGCGGAAGGTCGTCGGCCGTCGCGTCGAGGAACAGCGCCGCGTCGGCGACGTGGCGGGCGATCGGGCCGTTGACCGACAGCCCCTGCCACGCGTCGTCATGCGGGGCGATCGGCACCCGATCGCGCTGGGGCTTGAGTCCGAACAGCCCGCACCATGCGGCGGGGGTGCGGATCGAGCCGGCGCCATCGGAGCCCAGCGCGACGCCCGACAGGCCCGCCGCGACCGCGGCCGCCGAGCCGCCGCTCGAGCCACCGGGCGACCGGTCGAGGTCCCACGGGTTGCGAGTGACGCCGAACGTCATCGACTCGGTGAACGGCCACTGCGTCATCTCGGGCACGTGCGTCTTGCCGATCACGATCGCGCCGGCGGCGCGCAGCCGGCGCACGACCTCGGCGTCGTCGCGTGCCGGCCCGCCGGTCGCCGCGGTGCCCCAGCAGGTCTGCTCGCCGGCGACGTCGACGTCGTCCTTGATCGCAACCGGCACCCCGAGCATCAGCCGTTCGCCGCCGGCCTTGCGACGGGCGTCGGCCTGGTCGGCCTCGGCCAGCGCGCGCTCGGCGAGCACGACCCGAAACGCGTTGAGCTGCGGATCGAGGAGGGCGATGCGGTCGAGGTAGGTCTGCACCAGCTCGCGCGACGAGACCTCTCCATCGGCGATCAGCTGGGCCTGGCGGGCGGCACCCGCGAAGGCGAGGTCGGCGGCGTCCATGCCGCCGAGACTATCTCGCCCTACGTCTCGGCCGGGGCGGGACTGGAGGCCGCGCCGCCCGAGCGCCCGGCGGCCAGCCCGACCGCGGCGAGGCCCGCGCCGACCGCCAGCCACAGCACCGGCCACAGCAACAGCGACGCCTCGTGGCCGACCACCCGCTTGGCGTCGATGGTCACGGCGAACAGCGCCAGGCCGGCGGCGACGTATCCGGGCCCGGCGGCGCGTGCCAGCAGCGCCGCCGCGCCGGCCATCGCCACCGCCGCGGCGACAGCCAGAACGACCCACGCCGGCGACGGCGTGCCCTTGACGAGCTGCCCGGGCAGGAACGCGATCGACCCGAAGCGCAGCGTCACCATCGCGCCGATCACCGCGCCGCCCGCCGCGACGGCCGACACCGTCGCCAGGCGCGGCCACCAGCCGCGCGTCAACACCGCCAGCACCCCGTACAGCACGCAGAGGCCGACGAGGATCCAGGTGAAGCTCACCGGGTGGCGCTGGGCGTGGAAGAAGTGGATCGCCCCCGACAGGATCGCGAGGCCGAACAGGATGATCGACGCCAGCGCGATGCCCGCCGACCGGCGAAACCACGCCAATCCGGCCCCGGCGACCGCGGACAGCCCGGCAACCCACGCGCCGATTGCGGAGACGCCGAGCGGGAAGGCGCCGTGGAAGTCGCGCGCTTCGCGGACGAGCGCCAGCACCACCGCTCCCAGCGCGATCGCGGTCAGCATCGACACCGCGCCGGACGGTTCGTTGCCCTCGACCTGCTGCACGAGCGCGAACACGACGAACAGCACCGCCGCGACGACCGCGATCACGAGCTCGGTCTCGGTCGGCCACAGGAACGCCATCCGCTCGATCATCAGCAGCACGCCCACGCCGAGCATGTACGAGCCGGCGGCCAGCATCTCCGGGGCACGCGTCAGGCTGAAGCGGTTGTCGTTCGTGTCCGTCACCGCGATCACCACGATGACCGCACCGACGATCAGCGCGAACAGCGGCCAGCCGACGATCGTCAGGTGATTCTGGGGCGCGGCGGCGAGTGTCACCCACGAGAGCGTCACCAGCGCCGCAAGGTAGCCGGGGCCTGGGTCGCGGCGCACGGTCGCCGCGGCGGCGAGCGCCAGCGTGCCGAGGCCGATCGCGACGATCCAGCCGAACGGCGCCTTCGGGATCACGCCGACCAGGAACAGCGGGATGCCGATGACATGGCCGAGGTCGAGGCCGTACATCGTCTCGGCCATCACGAACAGCAGCGCGCCGGCGGCGACGTACAGCACCGACGCCAGTCGCGGCCACAGGCGGATGCTCGCCGCAGTCAGCATGTAGATGACCACGAGCCCGGCCGCGATGTAGCGATACGTCGACTGGTCGCGCCCGATGTCGAACAGCCAGTTTAAGCCCTCGAACACCAGCAGCGAGAAGGCGACCAGCGCGACGAGGACCAGCGTCGCCGAGCGCCGCCGGCTGCCCAGCGCCGCCGCGATCACCATCACGAGCGCGAGCATCCACGTCACGGTTCCGGCGTGGGCGAACGTGTGGTGGGGCTCGATGATCCGCCCGAGCCAGTACACGGCGACGGCGCCGTAGGCGAACGCCAGCGCACACAGCAGCGAGGTCATCGCCGACGGATCCTCGGACTCCTCACCCTGCGGCGCGCGCAGCGCCGCGATGAACAAGGCGACGAACACCGCGAGCGCGATCAGCATCAGGACACCCTTGCCCCAGACCGAGCTCATGCGCAGCTCGGCCATGCCGATGCCGATCGTCAGGATCAGCAGGCCGGAGCCGAGTTGGGCATCTCGGGCGGAAACGGATGACGACATACTCAGGGCTCTCCTTGGGCGATGACCGGTCGCGGAGCGGCGAGCCTACCGCTCGGCCGACGCACCGGCCCAGCCACTGCCCGCGACCGCCGCCCAGGCGACGAGCAGCACGAGCGGCCATCACCATCAGCCCGGCCGTGGCGGTGTCTCCTTGGCGACGAGGACCTCGTCGGAAAACCGGGCCGGCAGTAACGCCGATCGAGGACGCCATTGCGGTCGGGAGCCTTCCGGGGCAGCCCTATACTCGCCCGCTCGTGACCGATTCCGTTTCCATCGTTGGCGCGACCGGCGCCCTGGGCTTCGGCCTCACATTGCGCCTGGCGCGCGCCGGGACGCCGATCGTGCTCGGGTCGCGTGAGGAGCACCGCGCCGTCGAGGCCGCCCAGCGCGCCACCGAGCTCGTGCCCGACGGCACGTTTGAGGGGCTCGACAACGCCGGCGCGGCGGCACGCTCGAAGATCGTCATCATCAGCGTCCCGTTCCGCTCGCAGTCCGAGACGTTGACGAACCTCAAGGACACGCTGCGCGATGGCCAGATCGTGCTCGATGCGACGGTGCCGCTGGCGGCGGCGGTGAGCGGCAAGGCCACGCGCACGCTCGGCGTCTGGCAGGGCTCGGCGGCCCAGCAGGCCCAGGAGATGGTCCCCGACCGCGTCCGTGTCGTCAGCGCGCTGCATACGGTCGGCGCAGCGGCGTTGCGCGATCTCGAGACCGCGCTGGATGAGGACGTGCTCGTGTGCGGCGACCGCAAGGCCGACAAGCAGCCGGTCATCGAGCTGCTGAGCTCGATCGGCGGCCTGCGGTGCGTCGATTGCGGGCCGCTGGAGATGGCACGCATCGTCGAACAGCTGACCGCGATGCTGATCGGCATCAACGGGCGCTACAAGGCGCACGCGGGCATCCGCATCACCGGGCTGCCGGACGCCCCGCCGGGCTGATGGGCGCACCGGTGGTCGTGCTCGCCGGCGGGACCGGCGGCGCGAAACTGGCCCGCGGCATGCTCGACGTCGCCGGCCGAGACCTCGTGGTGATCGCCAACACCGGCGACGACCTCGAGATCTATGGCGCGCACGTCTCGCCCGACCCGAACCTCGTCACGTTCTGGCTCGCCGACCTCATCGACGACCGCGGCTGGGGTCTGCGCGACGACACGTTCGCCGTGATGGACGGCCTGCGCGAGCTCGGCGTCGACGTCTGGTTCAACCTCGGTGACCGCGACCTCGCGATCGGACTGCGCCGCGCCCAGCTCTTCGCCGAGGGGACGCGGCTGACCGAGGCGCTGGCCGAGCTCGCCACGGCGCTGGGCGTGTCGGCCCGCGTGCTGCCGATGTCCGATGCGCCGGTCCGCACGCGGGTGCTGGCCGGCGGTCGTTGGGCGACGTTTCAGGAGTTCATGGTCCGCGACCGAGCCCAGGGACCGGTCGACGGTGTCGAGCTGCACGGCATCGAGGCGGCTGCGCCGCCGCCCGAGGTGCTCGAGGCGATCGTGGCGGCCGAGGCGATCCTGATCGGCCCGTCAAACCCGGTGATCTCGATCGGCCCGATCCTCGCCGTGCCGGGGATGCGTGAGGCGCTACGCGCGGCGCGCGCGCCGGTCGTCGCGATCTCCCCGATCGTCGGCGGACGCGTGCTGAAGGGGCCGACGGCGGCGTTCATGGCGTGGGCTGGACAGCCCCTCAGCGCGGCCGGCGTCCGCGGCCACCTCGGCGACCCACTGGACGCGATCGTCTGTGACGACGAGGATGCGCAGAGCGTGCCCAGCCTGCGGATCGACACGACGATGACCGACGCCGCCGCGCGAGCGCGTGTCGCGGCCCAGGTGCTCGACTTCGCTCGGGCGCTGCGATGAGCGCGTTCGCCGTCGTCCCGGTCAAGCAGTTCGCGCGCGCCAAGCAGCGCCTGAGCGACGACGGTTTCAAGATCTCGCGCCGGGCGCTGGTCGAGTCGATGGTGACCGACGTGCTTCAGGCGCTGAAACGGGCCGAGACGATCGATGCGGTGATCGTCGTGACCCAGGACCGCGACGTCGAGCGCCTGGCAGTGGCGTGGGAGGCCGAGGTCGTGGGCGACCCCGACGAGGACTCCCACAGCGCAGCGGCACTGATCGGCGTCGCCGAGGCGCGCCGGCGTGGCGCGACGGCGGTGATGCTGGTCGCCGGCGATTGCCCGATGCTCGACCCATCCGAGGTCGACCTGCTGGTCTCGCGCCGCGAGGGACTCGACGGGGTGATCGTGATCCCCGACCGCCACGGCACCGGCACCAACGCCCTGCTGCTCACGCCGCCCGACGCGATCGCACCGGCCTTCGGGCCGGGGAGCTGCGAACGTCACGCTGCGCTGGCCGGTGCGGCCGGCGTGCCGGTCGAGATCGACGCGCTGGCCTCGCTGGCGATCGACGTCGACACCCGCGACGACCTCGACACGCTGCGCGCCGCGCTGGCAGATCACACCGGCGGTGCGGCGCACACGCGCGGAATGCTCGCGCGGCTGTGATCGGAGCCACGGCGATCGCCGGTCTCCCGGAGATCGCTCCGGGAGCTGACCTCGCGGCGCTGCTCGACGCGGCCGCCCCGCAGCTGCGGGGCGGCGACGTGCTCGTGGTCGCGCACAAGGCCGTCTCCAAGGCCCAGGGGGCGACGCGCGAGCTGGCCGCCATCGAGCCGTCTCCCGACGCCCTCGCGCTCGCCGGCGAGCTGGGCATGCCCGATCCGCGCATCGTCCAGGCGGTGCTCGACGAGACAGCCGAGATCGTGCGCAGCGCCCGGGGCGTGCTGATCTGCCGCACCCACCACGGGTTCGTGTGCGCCAACGCCGGCGTCGACTCCTCCAATGCGCCCAACGGCCACGTCGTGCTGCTGCCGCGTGACCCCGACGGCGCGGCGCGAACGTTGCGCGCCGGGCTGCCGACGCGGCCCGCCGTCGTGATCGCGGACTCGTTCGGGCGCGCGTGGCGCCACGGGCAGGTCGATGTCGCGATCGGCGTCGCCGGGCTTGGCCCACTCGACGACTGGCGCGGGCGCCGCGACCGCAGCGGCCGCGAGCTGCGCGCGACGTGGATCGCGATCGCCGATCAGGTGGCCGCCGCGGCCGACCTCGCGCGCGCCGGGAAGGACGGCGGAACGCCGGCCGTCGTCGTCTCCGGCCTCGAGCGTTTCGTGACCCGTGAGGACGGGCCGGGCGCCGCGGCGCTGCTGCGCCCGCGCGCCCAGGACCTGTTCACCTGAGGTCGACCTCGAACCACACCGTGCGACCGTCGCCGTCGATCCCATGGCGGTCGGCGATCCGCTCGACGATGTACTGCCCGTGGACGTTGAGCGGCCCCGCCTGCGGCCCGGTGATCTCGACGTGCAGGCGCGTGTCGTCGACATCGGCGGCGACCTCGATCTTGTCGGTCGCCGGATCGGTCGCGTGTTCGACGCAGGCGGTGACGATCTCCGACGCGAGCAGCAGCGCGCGGTAGGCGACCTCCCCGCGTACACCGGGGACCTCGGACAGCGCAAGGCGGGCGGAACGCGGCGCGCTCGCCATCGCGGGCAGCACGACGGCGCGCTGGACGGCCACGCCGGCGTTCCTACCCGAGCCGCACGATGCGCATGCGGCGGGACCCGCGGGGGGCCGCGACCTCGACGACGTCGCCCGGCGCAGCGCCGATGAGGGCGCGCGCCATCGGCGACTCCGCGCTCAGCTTCCCCGCGCGCGTGTCGGCCTCGGTCGAGCCGACCAGCGTCCAGGTCTGCTCGCGTCCCGTCTCCTCGTCGGCGATGGTCACCGTCGCGCCGAACGACACGACGGCCGCCTCGGCGTCGACCTCCGTCACGCGGGCCGAGCGCAGCCGCTCGTTGAGCCGCAGGATCCGCGTCTCCAGATGCGACTGATCCTCCTTGGCGATGTGGTAGTCGGCGTTCTCCTTGAGGTCGCCGAGCTCGCGCGCGGCGAGGATCCGCGCGGCGATCGTGCGACGCTCCTCGCCCTCCAGGCGGGCGAGCTCGGCCTTCAACGCGGCCAGGCCCTCCGGTGTGATCGGCTCCGACGACATCGGGAAGTTGTAGCGCGTCAGGCGGCAACGCCCAAGATGTGGTGCGTACGGATCTCGTACAGCGAGCTGTTCGGCCGCCTGCGCGACGCCGGCCTGGACCGGTGGGCGTCGGGCGAGCGCTTGCCCTGCGCGCACCCGGCACAGCACACGGGGCCCCCGTTTATGCTGCGCGCCGCATGCCATGCAAGCGGCTGCTCACCGGTCTGATCGCTGCTGCTGCCCTTGCTGGTTGCGGCGGGTCGAGCCACGCCCCACCGTCCGCCACGCTGGTCCTCGACTTCACGCCCAACGCCGTGCACTCGGGCATCTACCTCGCCCAGCAGCGCGGCTACCCGGCCAGGGCGGGCGTCAAGCTCCACATCCAGGCGCCCGGAGCGTCGACCGACTCGGTCAAGCTGCTGCTCTCGGGCAAGGCCCAGTTCGCGATCCTCGACATCCACGACCTGGCGATCGCGCGCGAGAAGGGCAACGACCTCGTCGGCGTGATGGCGATCGTCGAGCGCCCGCTGGCGGCGATCGTCGCGCGGCCGCCGTTCGCCTCGCCGCGCGACCTCGTGGGACACACGGTCGGCGTCACGGGGCTGCCGTCCGACGTCGCCGTGCTGCGGTCGATCGTCGCCGGGGCGGGCGGCAACCCCGACAAGGTTCACCAGATCACGATCGGCTTCAACGCGGTCGCCGACCTGATCGCCGGCAAGGTCGACGGCGCGACGGCCTTCTGGAACGACGAGGGCCTGGCCGTCCACGGCCGGGTGCGCGGCACGCACGTGTTCCGCGTCGACCAGTTCGGCGCGCCGGCCTACCCGGAGCTTGTGTTGACGGTCACCCGCTCGGAACTCGAGAAGCACCCGAAGATCGTGGCGGCGGCGGTGAAGGCGCTCACCCACGGCTACGCCGCCACCGTGCGCAACCCGGCGGCGGCCGTCGAGGCGCTGACACGGCAGGTCCCGGGCGTCGACCGCGCCACCGCGCTGAGCCAGCTCGTCGAGCTGTTGCCCGCGTTCAAGGGCTCGGCGCCCGTGTACGGCGACGTCGACCCGGCGCGCCTGGCGTCGTGGGCCGCGTGGGAAAAGAAGTTCGGGCTCGTCAAGAAGCTGCCCGACACGCACGCGATGTTCGATGACCGCTACGCGCGCGAGGCCAGCTCGGCGACGAGCTGAGCTCCCTCGCGGACCATCCGCGAGCGCGGGACGACGAGATCGAAGCCGGCGCGCAGCGCCCGGTCGCGAACGTCGGGCTGGGTGTGGGCGTAAATCCCCAGGCAGCGCGCGCCGGCACGCGGCACCCCTTCGGGCTCGATCGCCATCACGTCGACGACCAGGACCTCGGCGTCGTCGGCGTCGACCAGCTCGTGGCCGCCGGCCCGCAACAGCTCGATCACGCGCGAGCCGAGCATCAGGTCGGGGACGAGGACCGCGGCGCGAGCCACTACTGCGCGTTGATGCGCCGGATCTCCTGGCGCACCGACTCGGGCCGCCCCCAGCCGTGGGTGACCTCGGCTCGCCCGGCGCGCGCGTCGCGCACGACGAGCTCACCGTCGAGCCCGGCGTTGTCGAACAGCTTCAGCGCGCCGTGGACCGCTGGTGCGGCCGCGCCGTGGCCGAAGCGATGAGCGACGAGCAGCCGCCAGTGCCAGTCGTTGCGGCTATGAGGCTGCGGGTTGATCGTCACCAGCAGCGTCGTCGCCTCGATGTACCGCGTCTCGTCGAAGATCCGCAGATCGAGCTCGAGATCGGTCCAGTCGTCGGGCAGCGAGTCGACGATCGCGGTGAAGGTCTCGGCCAGGGGCACAGCTGGAGGCTACCCCAGCGTCTGCGCCAGCAGCACGACGTTCAGGCATACGATCAGCGCCGCGACGACGGCGGCCGCGGCCGTCGTCACCCGCCGGTTCACGAGCCCGCCCATCACATCGGCCCGCCGCGTGAGCATCACGAGCGGGATCAGCGCGAACGGGATGCCGAAGCTCAGGACGACCTGGCTCAACACCAGCGCGCGCGCCGGGTCGACGCTCAGCGCGAGGACGATCAGCGCCGGCGCCATCGTCACCGCGCGGCGCAGCATCAGCGGGATCGAGCGGCGGATGAACCCCTGCATCACGACCTGGCCGGCGTACGTGCCGACCGAGGAGCTCGCGAAGCCCGACGCGAGCAGGGCCAGCGCGAAGGCCAGGCCCGTCCCGGCGCCCGCGTACTTGATGAAGCCGGAGTGCGCGGTCTCGATCGAGTCCACGTTGATCCCGGGGACGCCGTGAAACAGCGACGCTGCGGTGATCAGCATCGCCAGGTTCACGACGCCGGCCAGCGCCATCGCGATCACGACGTCGAGCTTCACGAACCGCATCAGCTCGCGCTTCTCACCGTCGCCGTCGGTCTCCACGCGCTTCTGCATCAGCGCCGAGTGCAGGTAGATGACGTGCGGCATGACGGTCGCGCCGAGGATGCCGGTGGCGAGCACCAGCGAGCCGGTGCCGTCGAAGTGTGGGATGAAGCCCTTCGCCGCCTCGCCGGCGTCGAAGCCGATCCGCAGCGTGTTGTAGAGGAACCCGGCGAGGATGATGCCCAGCAGCGCGATGATCGCGCTCTCGAAGCGGCGGTGACCGGCGTTCTGGAGGGCGAGGATCCCGAACGCGGCGACGGCCGTCACCAGGCCGGCGACGAACAGGGGCATCCCGAACAGCAGGTTCAGCGCGATCGCCGCGCCGACAAACTCGGCCAGGTCGGTCGCCATCGCGATCAGCTCCGCCTGCACCCACAGCGCCCACGACGCACGGCTGCCGAACTGCTCGCGGCACATCTCGGGCAGGCTGGCACCGGTCGCGACGCCGAGCTTGGCCGACAGGTACTGGATCAGCATCGCCATCAGGTTCGCCGCGAGGACGACCCACAGCAGCAGGTACCCGTACTTGGCGCCGCCGGCGATGTTGGTGGCGAAGTTCCCCGGGTCGACGTAGGCGATGCAGGCCACGAACGCCGGGCCGAGCAGCGGCAGCACGCCGCGAAGGCCCGGCCTGGCCCGCACTCGGGCCAGGTCGGTCGCGCCGGGCAGGGGGAGCGCTTCGACCCCGACCGGCGGCGGATTCACGCGTTTACCTCAACCCGCATCGCCCGCGTCAGCGCGCCGCCCAGCACGTGCACCTGGTCGCCGAAGCGGGCGAACAACGGGCCCTCGAACGGTTGCTTCTCGATCACTTCAAACGCCGATCCCGGGGCGATCCCGCGATCGGCCAGGTAGCGCAGCATCTCCGGATCGGAGTCGGAGATGCGGACAAAGACGCCGCGCGCGCCGGTGTCCATCGACTGCAGGCTGACCGTCGCGACCTCGGGCATGCGCCCGTCGCGGGTCGGGATCGGATCGCCGTGCGGGTCGTGCGTCGGGTCGCCGAGCTGCGCGGCGATCAGCTCCTCGAGCTCGGCGCTGAGCACGTGCTCGAGCACCTCGGCCTCATCGTGGACGCGGTCCCACGGCACGCCGAGGGTCTCGGTCAGGTACAGCTCGAGCAGCCGATGGTGACGGATGACCTCGAGCGCGACCTTCACCCCCGCGTCGGTCAGCGTCACGCCGCGGTACGGCTCGTGGGCGACGAGGCCCATGGCGTCGAGCTTCTTGACCATGCTCGACGCAGACGCCGGCGTCACGCCGATGCGCTCGGCGAGCGCGTTGGTGCTGACGGCCGCCGCGCTGCGCTCCTGCAGCGCGTAGATCGCCTTGGCGTAGTCCTCGACGGCGGACGAGAGCCTCAAATCCGTGTCGTGGACTGGCACAAACCGAAGTTTAGCCATGCCTGAATTTGAATTCAAGTCGGCACGTCAGGCCGGCGCGCTACGCTCGATCGATGGACCCCCTGCGCGACGGCGCCGGCCTGATCGACCGCTCGCAACGCGGAAAGCTCGCCCTGCTCGGGCCCGACGCCAAGGAGTTCCTCAACGGCCAGGTGTCCAACGACGTGCAGGCGCTGACCGCCGGCCATGGCCTCTACGCGACGCTGCTGACCCACAAGGGCAAGATGCAGGCCGACCTGCGTGTGATCGACACCGGCGCCGAGCTGTGGCTCGACACCGAGCGTGTGGCACTTCAGGCGGTGTTCGACGCGATCCGGCGCTCCTCGATCGGCTACGACGTGGCGCTGGAGAAGCGCACGCTCCAGCAGGCGCTGCTGTCGCTGGTCGGGCCGCGAGCGCGCGAGCTAGCCGGCGCGGGGCAGCTGCGCGACGAGCACGACAACGCCACCGGCGAGCTCGGCGGCGCGTCGGCGTTGGTGATCGCCACCGACCTCGGGGCCGACGTCGTCTGCGCGACTGACGACTCCGAGACGGTGCGCGCCGCGCTGCTGCGCGCCGGCGCCGTGCCGGCCGACGAGGGCGACGCCGAGGTGCTTCGCGTCGAGTCGGGCCGCCCGCGCTATGGCATCGACCTCGACGACTCGGTCATCCCCCAGGAGGCCGGGCTCAACGACCGGGCGGTCAGCTTCACCAAGGGCTGCTACGTCGGCCAGGAAACGGTCGCGCGCCTGTTCTACAAGGGCAAGCCCAACCGCCAACTGCGTGGGCTGCGCCTCAGCGCACCGGTCGCCACCGGCGAGGAGCTGCGCCTGGACGACCGCGTCGTCGGGCACGTCGGGTCGAGCGTTGTCAGTCCCACCCTGGGGCCGATCGCACTCGCGCTGGTACGCCGCGAGGCGCCCCCCGGCACGACCGTGCAGGCCGACGGCGCCCAGGCCGAGGTCGTCGAGCTGCCGTTCACGCCGCCGCGCTGAGGCTGCCGAGGGCGAACGCCTCGATCCGCGCCGGCCAGCGGTCGTCGCCGAGGTCGAGCAGCGGCATGTCGTGGGCGGCGAGCCACGTGGTCGCGATCCGCGTCACCGCGACGTCGTCGGGTGTCAGGTGCGGGGTGCGCCCGTCGCCGGTGCGCCGGAGCGCGGCCTCGGTGCGCGCCACGAGCTCGTCGGCGTCGTCGACCGGCCCCCAGTCGGCGATCCGCCCGCCGACCATCCAGAACGCGTCGGCCCCGCCGCAGCGGTCGTGCGACACCAGGGCCAGCGACGGACGGGCGTGTGTCGCGGCGACCGCGTCGCCGAGGCGGTCGAGCAGCACCGCGAGCCGATCGCGGCGCCGGCGCAGCCACGCGGCGCGCTCGTAGCGCTGCTCGCGCGCCTCCTCGCGCATCCGCCGCTCGACGTGCGCCAGCAGCGCCGCGGCGCCGTCACCCGATCCGGTGAACAGCTCGAGGACCTGATCCAGGCGACGGCGGTACGCGTTGGGATCGAGGTCACCAAGGCATGGCGACGCGCAGCGCCCCATCTGCCCGTAGGCCGACGGGTGCTCGCGGCGAGGCAGCGCGCGGCCGCAGTGACGCAGCCCGAACAGCGAGTTGAGCTGCTCGCGCAGCTCGACAGCACCGTGGCGGCCGAGCAACGGACCGACGTTGACGGCGTGGCCGGGCGCCGGATCGGGCGCGACCTCGAGGATCGGGAACGCGATGTCGAGACGACAACGCAGGTAGACGTAGCGATCACGGTGCTTGGCGCGGACGTTGCCCGGCGGGCGAAGGCGGCCGATCAGCCGGTGCTCGAGCACCAGCGCGCCGAGTTCGGATCGCGTGCGCTCGTGATCGACCGACTCGGCCTGCATGACCCAGTCGCTGTCGGGCGACGAGGGAGCGAAGTGCGCACGCACGCGCGAGCGCAGCGCAACCGACTTGCCGACGTACAGGGGCTCGCCGACCGCGTCGCGGATGACGTAGACGCCCGGCGCGTCGGGCAGCGAGTCGAGCCCCGGGACGCGCTTGCGCACACCAACCAGCGAGCGCCGGCCGTCGGTCGCGCCGGCGCGCGGGCGCGACGGCCTCCGTGGGCGCAGCAGATCGACGGCCTCGCCGACCGTGGCGGCGTTGGCGCACAGCTTCCCCAGCAGCGCGCAGAACACCCGCGCGCAGGTCTCGGCGTCCGCCAGCGCGCGGTGGACGACATCGACGTCGACGCCCAGCGTCGCGGCGAGCGCCGGCAACCGCCGCTGGCGGGCGAGCGGGTGCAGCCGGCGGGCCATCGCGACGGTGCACAGCACGGGCGGCGACGGCCACTCGAGACCCGCGCGCTCGAACGCCTGGCGCAGCACGCCGCGGTCAAACGACGCGTTGTGGGCGACGAGCACGCGGCCCTTCAGGAGCTCGCACAGCTCGTCCAGCACGAGCGGCGCCGGCGGGGCCTCGTCGACCATCGCCTGACTGATCCCGGTCAGCCGTTGGATCCCGCGCGACAGCGGCGCCCGCACGCCGACCAGCGACTCCCACCGGTCGTGCAGCTCGCCACCGCCGACGAGCACGGCACCGACCTCGGTCATCTCGCAGCGCTCGCCGCCGAGGCCGTTGGTCTCGACGTCGACGACGAGGAACTCGGCGGTCTGGAGTGGCGTGTCCGGCGGCAGCGGATCCATCGAATCCCCGGTTGTAGCGCGATGTTGCGACGGCGTGCACGGTGCGTTGCCGTTCGACCGACCGCGGAGGGGGGTAAAGTCAACGTCGACCCCGCTCCAAGGAGGGCTCGCATGACCGAAGACGATCGCCGGATCGAGGCCTGGACGCGCTACCGCGCCAGCCTGGGCGACCTTGCGGGGCGGGACTACGAGGAGGCCGAGCAGATCTCCTGGGCAGAGCTCCAGCGCGAGCTCGACGCGATCGCCGCGCTCGAGCTGCAGCTGGCCGGCACGGCCGACTGAGCTGCGCCGAGCGGGCCGGGCGTTGCACCGGCTCGCGATGGGTCGGTTTCGCTCTACCATTCCCGGGTCATGCGAACGCGCGCGCTGATCCTGGTCGCCCTCGCGGGCATCCCCGTGGCGGTCGCCGGCGCGCAGGTGTCCACGACCACGCCGACCCAGACCGGCAGCTCGCCCCAGCAGCTGTTCGCGGGTGTGATCACCTCCGACGCCAAGGTGACCAAGACTGTCCGCACGCTGCTGACGAGCAAGGCCGGCTACATCGACCCCAACCCGCTGTTCGCCGATCTGACCGGCGACGGCAAGTCCGACGCGGTCGTTTCGGTCGATCAGGGCGGCACAGCGGGGACGGTCGCGGTCTACGTGCTGAGCGCCGACGGATCCAAGGACGGCTCGCTGAAGGTCGTCTACCACAATCAGGGCCTGTACCGGGCGTGGACGTCACTCAGCGGCACGGTGCTGACCGTCTCCAACCCGCACTGGGCGGCCGGCGACGACCTGTGGGCGCCGAAGAAGATCGTTCAGAAGACCTACCAGTGGAAGCCGTCGGCGCACACGCTCGTGCGGACCGGCACGGCGACGATCGCCGGGCCCAAGACGGTGACCACGGTCGTCGGAGCGGGCACGACGACGCCGGCGACGACGCCCACCGGCTGAGTCACCGGCCCGTGGAGATCCTCGACCACGTCGACCGCGACCGGATCGAGCAGCTGCTCGCCGGCGGGGAGTTCTTCTGGATCGACCTGATGGACGCCGACACGTCAGCGGTGAAGGAGCTCGGCTCGCTCCTGAACATCCACGCGATGGCGCTCGAGGACACGCTCGAATTCGGTCAGCGCCCGAAGCTCGACGAGTACGGCGACCGCGTGCTGCTCGTCTACTACGGCGTCCACCACGGCAACAGCGGCGACCCGGCGGAGGGCAAGCCGATCGAGGTCCACCTGCACATCTCGGGCTCGTGGATCGTCACGGTGCGGCCCGGGGCGTGCCGGGACCTGCACGAGCTCAAGGAGCGCCTGCGCGACCGCGACGGCGACGCCGAGGAGTACATCGTCTACCGGATCCTCGACAAGCTGACCGACTCGTTCTTCCCGCTGCTGGAGCGCATGGACGACGAGATCGACACGCTCGAGGACTCGATGATCCAGGGCGCCAAGCAGGAGCAGCTGCACCGGCTGTTCGCGCTCAAGCGCGAGCTCGTGACGCTGCGGCGGATCGTCACGCCCCAGCGCGACCTGCTCGCCAGCGGTGGCGATCTCATCATGCGGATCCCCGGCCTGACCGACGACAAGACGCACGACTACTTCCGCGACGTCTACGACCACCTGATCCGGATCTCGGACCTGATCGACTCATACCGCGACCTTCTGTCCGGCGCGCTCGACGTCTATCTGTCGACGCAGTCCAACCGCATGAACCAGGTCATGAAGCAGCTGACGGTGATCGCGACGATCTTCCTGCCGCTGACGTTCGTGACCGGCTTCTTCGGCCAGAACTTCGGCTGGCTGGTGCGCAACATCACCTCGCTGGGCGCCTTTCTCGCGCTCGGCGTCGGCGGCGTGATCGTGCCCGTCCTGCTGCTCGTCTGGTACTTCAGGGCGCGCGGCTATACGCGCGACGGCTAGATAGGATCAGCTCCATGGCGACCGACCTGACGCAGATCTCCAGCCTCGATGTCGAGCCCGGCGAGCTGCCGGCAACGATGGCGGCGTGGGTGATCCGCAAGGAGCGCGAAGGCCCGCCGCTGGAGGCGTTCCAGCTCGAGGAGATCGAGGTCCCCGAGCCCGGCGCGTTCGAGGTCATCGTCCGCGTGATGGCGGCCGGCGTGAACTACAACAACGTGTGGGCCGCGCTCGGCCAGCCGGTGTCGGTCTTCGGCTACGGCGACCACCCCGAGTTCGGCCACCACATCGGCGGCTCGGACGCGTCGGGCGTCGTGTGGAAGGTCGGCGAGGGCGTGACGCGCTGGAAGCCCGGCGACGAGGTCGTCGTGCACTGCAACATGGCGTCCTACGAGGACCCCGAGGTCCACGGGCTGGACCCGATGGCCGCGCCGTCGCAGAAGATCTGGGGCTACGAGACGACGTGGGGCTCGTTCGCGCAGTTCACCAAGGTCCAGGCCCAGCAGCTGCTGCCCAAGCCGCAGAACCTGACGTGGGAGGAGTCGGCGTCCTACGGGCTCGTCTACTTCACCGCCCACCGGATGCTGATCAACCGCTGCAACATCCAGGCCGGCGATCGCGTGCTCGTGTGGGGCGCGGCCGGCGGGCTCGGCGTGTTCGCCACGCAGATCTGCGCCGCCGCCGGCGCGCAGTCGGTCGGCGTCGTCTCCAGCGACCAGAAGGGCGAGCTGGTCATGCGCCTCGGCGCGACCGGCTTCATCAACCGCAACGAGTTCGCCGGCATGATGCGGACCGGCGACGAGACGCCCGAGCAGGAGAAGGCGCGCTTCGGCGAGTCGCGGCGCTTCAGCAAGGCGGTCCGCGAGATCCTCGGCGACGCGCCCGACATCGTCTTCGAGCACGTCGGCAAGGCGACGTTCCCGACCTCGGTGTTCACGGTCAAGACGTTCGGCAAGGTCGTCATCTGTGCCGGCACCACCGGCTACAACCTCGACTTCGACGTGCGCTACCTGTGGATGCGCCAGAAGGAGATCCTCGGCTCGCACTTCGCCAACGCATACGAGTGCGGCAAGGCCAACGAGCTGATCGAATCGGGCCAGATCCGCCCTGTCCTCTGGCGGACGATGGGTTTCGACGGCGTCGCCGAGGCCCACCAGCTGATGCTCGACAACAAGCACCTGGGCAAGATCGCGATCCTCGTCGGCGCCGATGAGGCCGGTCTCGGCAAGACCGCCGAAGGGCCGGGCGCGATCTACGCGGAGGTCGGAGCCTGATGGCCGGCGGGTTCGTTCACATCCCCTGGTACACGACCGGCTTTCGCCACGACTCGATGGTCGAGCCGCTGTCGGAGATCGCGGCCGTGGCGATGCGCTACGGCGCAACGAGCTACGAGGTGTTCCGCAACCGCGACGACCGCTACAAGTTCCTCCAGGTCGCCGAGTTCGACGCGAAGCTCGACTTCGAGAAGTACTGGTACGGGCCGGAGTTCACCGCCTTCCGCGTCAACCATTCGAGCTGGTACCAGGTGCCGGTCATCTACTCGTGGGCCGACCGCGTCGCCCACGGCACGCTGAACGGCAACGGCAACGACGCGCACGACGGCCCCGACGACCCGGCCGGGGAGCTCGTCAGCGCCGATCGATCTCCAGACGCAGGCGATTGATCGACTCGCGGATGATCCGCGAGATCTGCATCTGCGACACGCCGACCCGTTTGGAGATCTCCGTCTGGGTCAGGTCCTCCGCGAACCGCAGCCGCAGGATCTCCTGATCGCGCGGGCGCAGGACGTCGAGCGCCTCGCCGATCAGGACCCGCATCTCGGCACGCGTCAGCTCCGGGTCGTCGTCGCCGAGCGCGTCGGCGAGCGTCGTGTCACGGTCGCCGGTCGGCTCGTCGAGCGAGCGCGTACGCCGAGCGCCGATCGACTGCAGCGTCGCGAGCACCTCCTCGACCGGGACGTTGACCGCGGCCGCAAGCTCCTTGACGCTCGGCGAGCGCCCAAGCTCGCCGGTCAGCTTGTCGCGCATCTCCGCCAGCGTCAGCTGCAGCTCCTGCATCCCGCGCGGCACGTGCATCGCCCACGTTCGGTCGCGGAAGTGGCGCTTGAGCTCCCCGAGCACGGTCGGTGTCGCGTACGAGCTGAAGCGGACCTCACGCTCGATGTCGAAGCCCTCGATCGCCTTCATGATCCCGACGCACGCGACCTGCACGAGGTCGTCAAGCGGCTCACCGCGGCCGACGTAGCGGCTGGCCAGCGCGCGCGCAAGCGGGACCATCTCCTCGGCCAGGCGGTCGCGCGCCTCGAGGTCGCCGTCGACGTGGTAGCGGCGCAGCATCTCGTGCTCATGCTGAGCACGCGACGCGCTCGCGATCTTGGCGGCTTCATCCATGCCGTTAGCCGGTTCCCGCCCGCCGGGGCGCGAAGCCGGACTAGGCCGGTTCGAGCGGGGCCATCGTCAGCCCCGCATCCCCGAGCATCTCCCAGTAATGCTCGGCCAGCTCTTGGTGTCCGCTCCAGACGATCGCCAGACCGGCGCCGTGGATGCGGTCGGCGATCGCGAAGCCATGGTCGAGCGACACGCCCGGAATGGTCCCCGCAAGCGTCCGTGCGACATGGTCGAAGGTGTTGTGATCGTCGTTGCGAACGATCACGCGCCATTCCCCGCCCAGCCCGGAACCGGGCCCCTGCGTTCGGGGAAGCTCGATCGTCTGACTCATGCCCCTGAGGGTACCCGCTTCTCCCAGTAACGGTGGAGCCCTGGCCACAATGTCGCAGCGGGTACGACCTCGTCGTATGCCGGTGCATCGGGATCCCCCGCCCAGGTCGCGCTGATCTCGCTCTGGTATTCGGGATCGGTCAGCTCGCGCGCCCGCTGCCCCCAGTGGCGCAGCCCGCGGCGCAGCGAGTCGAGCTGCTCGGCCACGTCGGTGAACGTGCCGTAGTGCGTGATCGCCAGCGCCTCGGGCTCCCACGCCGCGATCGTCTCGATCGACTGCGCCCACAGCTCGAGGTCGATGTCGGGCGGCGGCGTCGGCGGCACCATCGGCCCGCTGCCGATCCGCGCGCCGGCGACGTCGCCGGTGAACGCAGCTCCCGTGCGCTGGTCGAGGTAGGAGACGTGGTGCGACGCGTGCCCGGGCGTATAGGCGACACGCCAGTCGCCGATCGTCTCCCCGCCCTCGAGCACGCGCAGGTTGCCCTCGGGGATCGGGACGACCTCGCCCCACAGGCGGTCGAAGTCGTCGCCGTACAGCCGCCGCGCGCTGTTGACCAGCCGCTCGGGGTCCACGAGATGGCGCGCGCCGCGCTCGTGGACCCAGACCTCGACGTCAGGCCAGCGGCGCACCAGGGCCCCCGCCGCGCCGGCGTGGTCGAAGTGGATGTGGGTCAGCAGGAGCGCGCGCGGGACGTCGTCGCCAAGGGCCGCCAGCAGCGCCGCGTGCGAGGACTCGGGGCCGACGTCGACGAGCACATCGCCGACCTGGTGGCAGCAGATGCTGTGGGCGACGCCCTGGAACATCACGTCGATCGGGCGCGAGACGGAGTCAGCCACGAGCCACCACGATGTCCTGGTAGCTGATCGCCGGCGCACGGCCGCTCCACCCGCCCGGGTGGATCTCGATGTCGTGCAGCCCCCGCGCGGCCAGCGTCGCCCGCAGCCAGACCCCGTCGTACGCGATCGCCTGCTCGGGCACCTCAGGATCGACGACCGCCGTGCGCTCATCCAGCGGCCGGAACGGCAGCGTGGCGGTGCCCCGGGCGATCTGCTGACGCGCCACGCCGTCGAGCACGAAGAACGTCAGCAGGAGCCGGCCGCTGGGCGCAGCGACACGAGCGCACTCGTCGAGGTAGTGCTCGGTCTCGGCTTGCGTCAGGTGGGTGAACACGCTCGTCGCGAAGACGAGGTCGAAGGCGTCGTCGTCGTACGGGAAGGCGAACGACGACGCGTCCAGCGTGCCACGCGGGTTGTAGAGCTTGTTGTGCACATCGGCGTGGCGGAAACGGAAGTTCGGGCGGTCGCGGTAACGCGGCTGGCACCAGGCAATCCCTTCGGCGTTGATGTCGAAGCCGTCGTAGGCGCCGTCACTGGAGAGGTAGCCGGCCAGCGGACGGGCCATGCGACCGATGCCGCAGCCGACGTCGAGTACACGACCCGAGGGCTCCAGGCCGCCCAGCTCAACGAAGTGTCCGAGGAACTCGTCGCCCGTCCCGACGAAGTCGCCGAGTCCGACGAAGTTCATGCGCCGCGGCGGCACACGCGGATCGTGGCGCCCACGCAGCGCGTCGCGGGCGTCGAGCGCGCGCAGCCGCAATGACACGCCGGCGCGGACGAGAGGCGAGTTGGTCACTCCCCGCACCATACAATTGGACCGATGGAGCACCGTCTGCCCGAGCCGGACGCCCCGTGGCTGATCCGTACCTACGCGGGCCACTCGACGGCAAAGGCGTCCAACGAGCTGTACCGGCGCAACCTCGCCAAGGGCCAGGTCGGGCTGTCGGTCGCGTTCGACCTGCCAACCCAGACGGGCTACGACCCCGACGACCCGCGATCGCGTGGAGAGGTCGGCAAGGTCGGCGTGCCGATCGCCCACAAGGGCGACATGCACGCGCTGATGGACGGCATCCCGTTGAGCGAGATGAACACGTCGATGACGATCAACGCGACGGCGGCGTGGCTGCTGGCGCTGTACATCGTCGTCGCGCGCGAGAACGGCGTCGACGAGTCAAAGCTCCAGGGGACGACCCAGAACGACATCCTCAAGGAGTTCCTGGCCCGCGGCACGTACGCGTTCCCGCCGGGGCCGTCGATGCGTCTGACCGCCGACATGGTCGCCTACACCGTCGAGCATGTCCCGGCGTGGAACCCGATCAACGTCTGCCCCTACCACCTCCAGGAGGCCGGGGCGACACCGGTGCAGGAGATCGCCTACGGGATGAGCAACGCGATCGCCGTCCTCGACGCGGTCCGCGACCGAGTCGACGAATCGCTCATGACGCGCGTGTTCGGCCGCATCTCGTTCTTCGTCGACGCCGGCGTGCGGTTCGTCGAGGAGCACGCGAAGCTGCGCGCGATGTCGATCCTGTGGGAGGAGATCGGCCGTGAGCGCTACGGCGTGACCGACGAGCGCGCGCTGCGCTTCCGCTACGGCACGCAGGTCAACTCGCTCGGCCTGACCGAATCCCAGCCGGAGAACAACGTCCAGCGGATCGTGCTCGAGGCGCTCGGCGTGACGCTCGGGCGCAGCGCCCGGGCACGGGCGATCCAGCTTCCGGCATGGAACGAGGCGCTCGGCCTGCCGCGGTCGTGGGACCAGCAGTGGTCGCTGCGCATCCAGCAGGTGCTGGCCTACGAGACCGACCTGCTCGAGTACCCCGACATCTTCGAGGGCTCCTACGTCATGAACGGGCTCGTCGAGGAGATGATCGCCGGCGCGCGCGTCGAGATGGAGGCCGTCGCGCGCAGCGGCGGTGCGGTCGCGGCGGTCGACTACATGAAGGCGGCGGTCGTCGAGGCCCACAGCGCGCGGCTGGCCCGAATCGAGTCGGGCGAGCAGACGATCGTCGGCGTCAACCACTTCACGGAGACCGAGGACTCGCCGCTGACCGCCGACGGGGATGGCGGGATCCTCGTGCTCGACGCTGCGCTCGAGGCCGAGCAGGCCGAGGCGGTCAGGCAATGGCGCGCGTCGCGCGATCAGCCGGCGGTCGAGGCCGCGCTGGCGGCGCTCGCCGCGGCGGCCGCCGACGACTCGGTGAACATCATGGAGGCGACGATCACCGCCGCGGCGGCCGGCGTCACGACCGGCGAATGGTCGGCGACGCTGCGCGACGTGTTCGGCGAATACCGGGCCCCCACCGGGGTCGGCGGCGCTCTGCACGGAGCCGCCACCGAAGAGATGGCGCGCCTGCGAGCCGACGTCGACCGCGTCAGCGCCGCGCTCGGCGGGCGGATGAAGATCCTCGTCGGCAAGCCGGGGCTCGACGGGCACTCCAACGGCGCAGAGCAGCTCGCCGTCCGGGCCCGCGACGCCGGCATGGAGGTCGTCTACGACGGAATCCGGCTGTCGCCCGAACAGATCGCCGAGTCGGCGCTGGAGGAGGACGTCGACGTGATCGGGCTGTCGATCCTGTCGGGCTCGCACCTCGAGCTGATCCCCGCCGTGATCGACGCGCTGTCGCAGCGCGGCGTCGAGGTCCCGGTCGTCGTCGGCGGGATCATCCCCGACGCCGACGCCCGCGCCCTGAAGGACGCCGGCGTCGCCGCCGTCTACACGCCGAAGGACTACTCGTTCACGCGCAGTCTCGGCGACATCGTCGCCCTGGTCGCCGAGCGCAACGGTCTCGCCGCGCCCGCGTGAGCCCCCGCTGGGTCGACCTCGCACTGATCTTCGGGGCCTTCGTGGCCGCGACCGCGCTGGCCGGCCTGCTCGGCGCCGACAATCTCGGGATCGCGCTGTCGTTCGGCCAGATCGCGTTCGCGCTGGCCGTCGTGTTCGTGCTCGTCAAGCGCTGAGCGGCGCCCCGTAGACTGCATACATGCAGCGCGAACCGCTCTACGACGGGCACGGCCGGCGGATCGGCGACGTCCGGGTGTCGGTCACCGACCGCTGCAATTTCCGCTGTCAGTACTGCATGCCGGCCGAGGGGCTGGCATGGCTGGACCGCTCCGAGATCCTGACCTTCGAGGAGATCGAGCGGGTCGCACGGCTGCTGGCCGAGATGGGCGTCTGCGACATGCGCCTGACCGGCGGCGAGCCGCTCGTGCGTCGCGACTTCCCGGCCCTGGCCGCCCGGTTGGCCGCGATCCCCGAGCTCCATGACCTCAGCGTGACGACCAACGGCTACCTGCTCGCGCGCGACGCCGACGCGCTCGTCGCCGCGGGCGTGCGGCGCTTCAACGTCTCGATCGACTCGCTCCAGCGCGACCGCTTCTTCCAGATGACGCGCCGCGACGCCCTTCCCCAGGTGCTCGAGGGGCTGCATGCGCTCGCGCGCCATCCGTCGATCCATGTCAAGGTCAACGCCGTCGGCATCCGCGGCTTCACCGAGGACGAGGTGCTTCCGTTCGCGCGCTTCGCCCGCGAGCACCCGTTCGAGGTCCGCTTCATCGAGTTCATGCCGCTCGATGCCGGCCACACGTGGACGCCCGACAGCGTCCTGACTGGCGAGGAGATCCGTGAGCTCGTCGCGGCCGAGTACGAGCTGGTGGCCGAACCGCGCGAGCCGTCCTCGACGGCGCGCACGTGGCGTTTCGCCGACGGCGCCGGGCGGATCGGCTTCGTCAACCCCGTGTCCGAGCCGTTCTGCGGCGACTGCAACCGGATCCGCCTGACCGCCGAGGGCTCACTGCGCACCTGCCTGTTCTCGCTGCACGAGACCGACCTGCGCGGCCCGCTGCGCGACGGGGTCGGCGACGAGGAGCTCGAGCAGATCATCCGCGACGCGGTCTGGCGCAAGGAGCTCAAGCACCACGTCAACGAGCCGGGCTTCGTGCAGCCGGAACGTCCGATGTCGGCCATCGGCGGTTGAGCCTGCGTTAACCGTCCAGCGCGTGTGCGCCAACCGGCGTAACACGACGGGGTCGTGACGGACAATGGGCGCTCATGGTCGTCCTTCTGCTGGTCGCGTTCGCCGCTGGAATCGGAGCCGCACTGAGCCCGTGCGTGCTCCCGGTGCTGCCCGCGCTGCTGTCGAGCACGGGGACCGGCGGGCGCCGCCGGCCGGTCGGCGTGGTGGTCGGACTGGCGATCACGTTCACCTTCTCGATCACCGTGCTCGCCTCGGCGGTCAAGGGCGTCGGGCTCGGCAGCTCGACGCTGCGCGACATCTCGATCGCGATCGTCCTGGGCTTCGGCATCGTGCTGCTCGTCCCGAGCCTCGCCGAGCGCCTCGAGCGACCGCTGGCCGGGTTGTCGCGGATGGGCCCGCGGTCACGTGGCGACGGGTTCTGGTCGGGGATCCTCGTCGGGGGCGCGCTCGGCTTCGTCTACGCGCCGTGCACCGGCCCGATCCTCGGCGCGATCATCTCGATCAGCGCGTCGACGCATACGACGCTGCGCTCGCTGCTGATCGCGATCGCCTATTCGGCCGGCACGGCGCTCGTACTGCTCGGGCTGTCGCTCGGCGGGCGCAAGCTGCTGGACCGCGCGCGCACGGCGTTCGGCGGCGTGCGGATCCAGCGGATCCTCGGCGGCGTGCTGGTGGCGACGGCCTTGATCATGGTCGCCAACCTCGACGTCGACCTCGAGCAGTCGATCTTCATTCACGCGCCGTCGGTGAACATCGCCTCGGCCCTGGAGACCAGCCACTCGGTCGAGAACCGCATCGCCAGCGACCTGCACCGCAACTCGCGCTTCGCCAACGCCCAGGCGCGCGCGGACCGGGCGGCCGCGACCGATCCGCCGACGACAAAGAAGTCGAGCCTGCCGGTCCTGGGCCGCGCGCCGAACTTCACCGGCAATCAGGACTGGTTCAACACCCCGGGCGACCGGCCGCTGACGATGCAGGGCCTGCGCGGCCATGTCGTGCTCGTCGACTTCTGGACCTACACGTGCATCAACTGCATCCGCACGCTGCCCTACCTCGAGGCGTGGGACATGAAGTACCGCTCCAAGGGCCTGACGATCGTCGGCGTCCACTCGCCCGAGTTCACGTTCGAGCAGAACGCGGGCAACGTGAAGCACGCGATCGCGACCGACGGCATCCACTACCCGGTCGTCCAGGACAACCACCTGGCGACCTGGGACGCCTACCAGAACGAGTTCTGGCCGGCCGACTATCTGATCGACGCCCAGGGCCGCGTCCGTGCCTACCACGCCGGCGAGGGCGACTACGGCACGCTGGAACACCAGATCCGCGAGCTGCTGGCCGAGCGCGGCGCGACGAAGCTCGGCGGCGACGCCAAGCCGCGCGACGTGATCGACCCGACGCAGGTCGCAACGCCCGAGACGTATCTCGGCGAGCCCGGGCGCTCGGCCAACTTCCCGCAGCAGGTCTACGGCCGCCACAACTACGGCCCGCCGCAGTCGGCGCCGGGCGAGAGCGAGTTCCAGTACTCGGGCGTGTGGACCATCAACCGCAAGGCCCAGAGCGCGACCGCCGGCGCCGGCGCGCGGCTCGACGCCAATGTGTTCGCGAAGAACACGTATGTCGTGCTCGGCACAGGCGACGGCAAGCCTCACGCGGTGGAGGTGCTGCTCGACGGCAAGCCGATCCCGGCCTCCGAGGCGGGCGCCGACGTCCACCACGGCGTGCTGACGGTGAGCCGCCAGCGCCTGTACTCGGTGATCTCGCTGCCCGGCGGCGACGACGGCCACGTCCTGACGCTGCTCGCCGCACCGGGCGTGCAGGGCTACTCGTTCACGTTCGGCTGAGCCGGTCGGGGCTCGGCCGCGCCGTACGATGTAGTGATGGAGGCGTCGATGCCATGGCTGCGCTGTTACCGCTGCTGGTCCCAGGACCTCGAGGTGCAGGTGCACTACGAGGGCATCCACCGGATCAACCCGGAGACGGGTGAGCGCGCCGATGTCGTCGACGAGCTCCAGGAAGCCGTCGTCCAGTGCCTGGAGTGTATGCACGACCAGCCGCACCTCGGCTTCTCCAATGGGCGCGTCGAGCCGATCGAGGACCGCTGGGAGCGGATGATTGCCGGTACGCCGTGGGTCGCCTCGTGCACGGTCGACGTCGACGCCGACGAGGTCGAGACCTGCTCGGGCCCCGACGCGGGCGACGCGTTGAGCTATGCGGCGTTCGGCGACCACGGCACGCGCGAGTTCTTCACCCACGTGCGCTTCCACAAGCACGAGGACGACAACCGGATCGTCGTCCACCTGCTCGTCGAGCTCTACGCGCGCTCACAGGAGGAGGCGACCGAGGTGCTCGAGGCGGCCGCCCGCGGCCACCTGTCGATCACGTCGCTGGCCGAGGAGTCACGGCCGCCCGCGGCAGCCGACGGCCGGCACTAGCTGCGGTTGCCGCGCCTGGGCACGAACGGGCTGGCCAGGTCCGGCGGCAGGAAGCCGCCGATCGCCTCGCCATCGCGCGCGTAGCGGTACAGCGCGACCGAGAACACCGAGCGCACGGCGCCGTTGAGCGCGATCAGGCCGACCAGCGCCACGAGCCCGCCGATCAGCATCAGGCCGCCGACGGCCGGACTGGAGGCCAACGCCATGAAGCCGACGAACCACCAGCCCGCGACGCCGAGCATCGCCACCCCGAACCACGCCGTGATGATCACGGTGCCCGAGATCTGCTCGCCCCAGCGCTGGCGCACGAGCTGGGCGGAGCGCTTTGGCCGCCTCGCCGCCACTGGCACCCTCGAACGTCAGGACCGCAATCGCGAAGAACGTCGCGATCGCCCACGCGAGGCCGACGAGGAACGAAAGCAGCCGCCCGCCCATCGGGATCCGGTCGATCAGCGCGCGCAACACGACGCCGACCAGCCACGCGATCACCGCCCATACGAAGATGTCGCCGATCACTTGAGAGGTGTCAACCAATCGGGGAATCCGGCACGCCGTAGGGGAAGATGTAGAAGACGGCGACCGCGCCGCAGATCGCGAGACTCACCGGCGGACTGTAGAACGCCGCGACGACCGCGATCACGTACGGGAACTGACCGACCATGTTGCGCCTGATCGAGCGCCGCGCGGCCTCGGGAGTGACGTGATCGTGGTGCAGGCGCTGGCGCACGATGTGCAGGTTGAGCGCCAGGAAGCTCAGCCCCATGCCGAGCAGCGTGGCCGCGTAGACGGCAGCCGCAACGTCGGCGTCCTTGCCGTGCAGATGCTCGCCGAGCAGCCCCGTCGGGTACGGGATCGCCGAGACGAACAGGAGCAGCAGCAGATTGAGGAACAACAGCGTGCGGTCGGCGCGGCGGACGTTGAGCAGCGCGGCGTGGTGGTTGACCCAGATGATCCCGATCGTCAGGAAGCTCACGAGGTAGGTGACGTACTCGCGCCAGTTGTCGCCGAGCTGGCGCGCCAGGTGGGTCGAGCCGTGGATCTTCGGGATCTCGAGGATCAGCAGGGTGATGGCGATCGCGAACACGCCGTCGCTGAACGCCTCCATCCGGTCGGTCGTCACGCCGCGACGGTAACGCTCCTGTCGGCGGGCTGGATGATGCTGTCGATCAGTCCGTAGTCGCGGGCCTGGGCCGGCGTCATGAAGTTGTCGCGCTCCATGTCGTGGCGGACCTCCTCCGCGGTGCGCCCGGTGTGATGGGCGTACTTCTCGTCGAGCAGCTCGCGGAGCGCGATCGTCTCGCGGGCGTGGATCTCGATGTCGGTCGCCTGGCCCTGGAAGCCGCCGCTGGGCTGGTGGATGAGGATCCGCCCGTTGGGCAGACTGCAGCGTTTGCCCGGTGCGCCTCCCGCGAGGATCAGCGCGCCCATCGACATCGCGACCCCGCAGCAGATCGTGCGCACGTCGGGAGCGATGAACTGCATAGTGTCGTAGATCGCCATGCCGGCGTAGACGACGCCGCCGGGCGAGTTGACGTACAGGGAGATGTCGGCCTTCTCGTCGGCTGCGGCGAGGTGCAGAAGCTGGGCGACGACGAGGTTGGCGACCTGATCGTCGATCGCCTGCCCGAGAAAGATGATGCGCTCGTCGAGCAGCCGGCTGTAGATGTCGAACGAGCGCTCCTGGCGCCCGTCGGACTGGATGACCATCGGGATGAGCATGTGTCGTGCAACTCCTTGGTTGCGTTTCCAGACACGCTATCATGCGCAACCATGGAGTTGCCTATCGAGCAGGACATCGTGCTCCCCGTCTCCGTCGAGGAGGCCTGGGACGCCGTGCTTGACCCCGGCGCGTGGCTCGCCGACGAGGCCGACGTCGATCTGCGGGAGGGCGGCTGCGGCGTGCTGACGATGCCCGACGGCAGCGAGCGCCGCTGCCTTGTCGAGGAGGTCTGTGAGGAACAGCGCCTCGCGCTGTGGTGGTGGCCGGTCGATGCCGACGGCATCCCGGAGTCACCGGGCCGGCGCGTGATCTTCACGCTCGAGCCGGTGTTCGACGGCACGCGGGTCAGCGTCACCGACGCCCCGGTCGGGCCGCTCGCGCTCGCCCATGCCTGACGTCTTCGCCGCGCTTTCGGACCCGACGCGGCGCTCGCTGCTGGACACCGTCGCCCAGCGCGGCGACGGCGTGACGGCGACCGAGCTGGCCGCGTCGCTGCCGATTTCGCGCCAGGCCGTGACCAAACACCTGGCCGTGCTCGCCTCGGCCGGGCTGGTCAGCTCGTCGCGCGCGGGTCGCGAGACCCGGTACCGGCCCACTACGGCGCCGCTCGACGAGGCAGGCGCGTGGATCGCGCGGCTGGCGGCGCTACGCGAGCGGGCGGCACGCGGCTAGGACGCGGGAAAAGTCCGGGGTCGCCACCTGATTGAACCGGCGTCCGGGCGATGATGAGATCGGCCGATGCGCAAGATCGCCAACGCATGCTGCTCGGTGATCGCCACCGCGGCACTGCTCGCCGGCTGCGGCAGCTCCGGGCCGCGGACCGTCGCCCCAAAGGACGGGCCCTATCGCTACGCGGTCCCGTCGGGGTTCGTGGTTGTCAAGGCCAGCTTTCCGGGCACCGACCCGCCGTTCCTGACCACGGCGATCCCCGCACACCGCCCGCCCCACTCGGGCGGGCTGAACGCCTTCGAGGTGCCGATCACCGCGCGCGGGGTGTCCCCGGCGTCCGTGCTGCCCGCGTTTGACCGCAAGGAGCAGGCGTTCTACCGCGACATGGGCGCCGCGATCACGCCCGGTGCGCACCGGCGGGTGGGCGGCCACGACGCGATCTGCTGGAGCATCGCCCACTTCCACAATGCCTACGACGGGCTCGTCGACGCCGACAGCTGCGCGATCGCCGGCCGTCGGCTGATCCTGCAGACGTGCACGTGGAAGCCGGCGTCGCGAGCCGTCGTGCAGCGCGGGTGCCGCGCGCTACGGGCGCGACTGCGTGTCTACTAGGCGCTGCTGGAGCGTTGCGAGCTCGTCGCGCAGCGTCTGCGGCAGGCGATCGCCGAAGCGGTCGAGATGCTCACGCGTCTGCGGCATCTCGGCGGCCGCGAGCTGGGTGTCGACGGTCAGCAGATCCTCGAGCGCCTCGGGTTCGAGGTCGAGGCCCTTGGTGTTGAGATCCTGCAGGCGCGGGACGAGCCCGATCGGCGTCTTCACCGCCTCGACCGCGTTCTCGCAGCGGCGGAAGATCCACTCGAGCACGCGGCTGTTCTCGCCGAAGCCAGGCCACAGGAAGTGGCCGTCGTCGTCCTTGCGGAACCAGTTGACGTAGAAGACACGCGGCAACTTGGCGCCCGAGGTCTGGCCGATCTTCAGCCAGTGGGCAAAGTAGTCGGCCATGTTGTAGCCGCAGAACGGCAGCATCGCCATCGGGTCGAAGCGCAGCGCGCCGACCGCACCGGCCTGCGCCGCCGTCGTCTCCGAGCTCATCGTCGCGCCGAGGAACACCGCGTGGTCCCAGTCGAACGCCTCGCGCACGAGCGGCACGACGGTCGCGCGCCGGCCGCCGAACAGGAACGCGTCGATCGGGACGCCGGCTGGGTCGTCCCACTCGGGCGCGATCGACGGGCACTTGTCGGCGTTGACGCAGAAGCGGGCGTTGGGATGCGCCGCGGGCGTCTCGGACGCCGGCGTCCAGTCCTCGCCCTTCCAGTCGATCAGGTGATCGGGCTTGGGGCCCATGCCCTCCCACCAGATGTCGCCGTCGTCGGTCTTGGCGCAGTTGGTGAAGACGGTCTCGCCGCGGATCGTCGCCATCGCGTTGGGGTTCGTTTCAGGGCCGGTGCCGGGGGCGACGCCGAAGAAGCCGTACTCGGGGTTGACCGCGTACAGGCGGCCGTCCTCGCCGAACTTCATCCACGCGATGTCGTCGCCGATCGTCTCGACCTCCCAGCCCTCGATCGTCGGGATCACCATCGCCAGGTTGGTCTTGCCGCATGCGCTGGGGAAGGCGCCGGCGACGTACTTGACGCCGCCCTCGGGCGAGGTGAGCTTGAGAATCAGCATGTGCTCGGCCATCCAGCCCTCGTCGCGGGCCATCGTCGAGGCGATCCGCAGGGCGAAGCACTTCTTGCCGAGCAGCGCGTTGCCGCCATAGCCCGAGCCGTAGGACCAGATCTCGCGCGTCTGCGGGAAGTGGACGATGTACTTCGTCTCGTTGCACGGCCACGGGACGTCCTGCACGCCCTCGGCCAGCGGCGCACCGACCGAGTGCAGACACGGGACGAACTCGCCGGCGTCGCCCAGCACGGCGAGCGCGCCGGCACCGACGCGGGTCATGATCCGCATCGACACGGCGACGTAGGCCGAGTCGGTCAGCTGGATGCCGATGTGCGACTTGTCGGAGCCCAGTGGGCCCATCGAGAACGGGACCACGTACATCGTGCGGCCGGTCATCGAGCCGGAGAAGAGCTCGATCATGTCGGCGCGCATCTCGTCGGGGTCGCGCCAGTGGTTCGTCGGGCCGGCCTCGTCCTCGGTCTCCGAGCAGATGAACGTGCGATCCTCGACGCGGGCGACGTCCTTGGGGTCGGACAGCGCGAGGTAGGAGTTCGGCCGCTTGGCGTCCGACAGGCGCTCGAACGTCCCGGCGTCGACGAGCTCCTGCGCGAGGCGCTCGTATTCCTCAGCCGATCCGTCGCACCAGTACACCCGGTCGGGCTGGGTCAGCTCCGCTACCTCGTCCACCCAGTCCAGGAGTTTCTGATGCTCAGTCGGAACGGCGGTGGTACTCACGTGCGTCTCCTCTTCCGGCAAATCCGGACGTCTCCTAGGACTGACCCTGGTCGGCGAAAGCGGGCATCATTGCAAGCAGCGACGTCATCCGGCGTGCTTGCGAGGGACAAGCACCAGCCGTTTGAACTCCGCCACCAGCGTACCGTCCTGCTTGTACACACGCGTGTGGACGCGCACGGTGCCGCGGTCGGGCTTGGTCTGGGACTCGCGCTTCTCGAGCACCTCGGACTCGACGTACAGCGTGTCGCCGTGGAATACGGGTGCCGGATGGCTGAGCTCGTCGGTGGCGAGGTTGGCGATCGCCTTGCCGCTGACGTCGGAGACCGACATGCCGAGCGCGAGGCTGTAGACGAGCGGGCCGACGACCACGTTGCGCCCCTGCTGGGACTCGGCTGCGTACACGTCGTTGAGGTGAAGCGGGTGGTGGTTCATCGTGATCAGGCAGAACAGGTGGTCGTCTGCCTCAGTAACGGTCTTCGCCGGCCAGTGCTTGTAAACGTCGCCGACCTCGAACTCCTCGAGGTAGCGCCCGTAGGGGTGTCCCCCGTGCGCCTCGCGCTCCGCCTGGCCGGTCTCCAAGGCGTGGGTTTCGTTGCTCATATCCGCCGCATTGTCGTCGAAGACTCGTAACCGATGCGTGCTGACGTGACGCACGTCACACGCCAGCATCACCCGTGCCCGAGCGCCGGGTCCCTCCGATGGCTGGGGGCGGAGCTGGCGCGGGTGGCCACGGCGCAGGACGGCGCGGTCGCCCCACTGCGTTCACCTACGCCGGCACGACGTGCGACGGTCCTCGCTCGATGGCGCTAGTGCTCGTCGTTCTGCAGCGGGCAGATCTTGAGCATCCCCACGATCGGGCCCGGCGGGCAGCCCGGTAGCGTCGGCGTTGTGGGCGTCGTGGGCGTCGTCGGCGTCGTGGGCGTTGTCGGGGTCGTCGGCGTGGTCGGCGTCGGGGTCTGCAACGGCCCGCGCACGGCCGTCACGAACGCCGGGGCGACGACGCGCCCACAGGCCTGGTTGAACCCCTGGGCCGCCGCCGCCGCCGCCCCAAAGCCGGCCAACGGCTTCCCCGAGTGCATGACCGCGCGCAGGTCGGTTCCCGCCATCGTCCCCTCGAACAGGCCGCACAGCGCCGGCGGGCCGGGGACACCTGAGGTGAACGCATCGACGGCGTTGCGCACCTGCGGCGCGCCGACCGGCCGCGACAGCCGGGCGATCAGCCGGGCCGCGGGCGCGCGATCCACGACCAGCACGATCGCCGCGAGGCGACCGCGCGGCTCGTGGCGCAGGCGGGCCGCGGCCACGTACCGGCCGGCGACGTGGCGCCTGAGCGACATGGCCATCGCCGGGCGCCCGCGCGCGTGGAAGGTCACCGCCGACACCGTGATGTTCGCCGCACCCGGGCCGGGCACGACTACGGGCCAGCGATCGCCGTCGCGGGCGGCCACGGGCACTGCCAGCAGGGCCGCGAACACCACCGTGAGCGCAATCACACGACGAGTCATGACCCTCTGTCTACCCCATCCGCCGATAGGATTGAACGTGATGCGTAGCCCTCGTGACTTCCTCAAGCCCCTCGCCATCGGGGCGCCCCGGCCCGTCGACGCGATCCCGTTCCCGCCCTCGCGGATGATCCATTTCCTGGACTTCTCCAACGAGAAGATGGTCGCCAAGGTTCCGGACATCGCACCGACGGTCGACATCCTGCTCGGCAACCTCGAGGACGCGGTGCCGGTCGATCGCAAACTTGCCGCCCGCGCCGGGCTGATCAAGGTCGGGCGGGAGATGGAGCTCGGCGATACGGCGCTGTGGACGCGGATCAACGAGCTCGCGTCCCCGTGGATGCTCGACGACATCACCGAACTGGTCACCGAGATCGGTCACAAGCTGTCGGTGATCATGGTGCCCAAGGTCGAGGGCCCGTGGGACATTCACTACGTCGACCGGCTGCTCGCCCAGCTCGAGGCCAAGGCCGGGCTCGACGAGCCGATCCTGATCCACGCGATCCTCGAGACCGCCCAGGGCGTCGCCAACCTCGAGGAGATCGCCTGCGCCTCGCCTCGTATCCAGGGCATGAGCTTCGGCCCCGCCGACCTCGCCGCCAGCCGGCGCATGAAGACGACGCGCGTCGGCGGCGGCCACCCGGGCTACCGCACGATCGCCGACCCCGACCCCGACGATCCCGAGGCGCCCCGCGCCAGCTACCAGCAGGACCCGTGGCACTACTCGATCGCCCGCATGGTCGACGCCTGCACATCGGTCGGCGCGCTGCCGTTCTACGGCCCCTACGGCGACATCCGCGACGAGCTCGGCTGCGAGACCCAGTTCCGCGCCGCGTTCCTGCTCGGCTGCGTCGGCGCGTGGTCGCTGCACCCGGTTCAGATCGCCATCGCAAAGAAGGTCTTCTCGCCCGACCCCGACGAGGTGCGCTTCGCCCGCAAGGTGATCGAGGCGATCCCGGACGGCCGCGGCGTGCACATGATCGACGGCAAGATGCAGGACGACGCGACGTGGAAGCAGTGCCAGGTCATGGTCCAGCTCGCCGACATGCTCGCGCGCAAGGACCCGGAGCTGGCCGAGGCGTACGCGGCGCAGCCGACACCGGCCTGAGACCGATCCGACACTGACAGCCGGTGGGCACGTGTCATCGTGCACGAGTGACGATGCGACGCGCGGTCCTGATCGTGACCACCGCCATGGCGCTGAGTGTGACCGCCGCGACTGCGCAGGCCTCGATCCGGCTGGTCGCCCCCGGCGGCGTGAACACCGGCAACTGCATCGCCAGCGCCTGCCACACGATCCAGTACGCGATCGGCCAGGCGGGCGGCGGCGACACGATCTCGATCGCCGCCGGGACCTATCCCGAGACGCTGACCACGACCAAGGATCTGACGTTCACCGGCGTGGGCCCCCAGACGTTCATCGACGCCGACGCGGCCGCCTCGCCGGGCGTCGCGCTCGACATCGGCAGCCAGACGGTCACGCTCGGCAACCTGCGCATCCGCGGCGGCCTCAGCCCGAGCGGCGGCGGGGACGAGAAACCGGCCGTGGCCAGCAGCGGGGTGACCCCGTCCAAGCTGACGCTCACCGGTGTGACGGTCGAGCAGGCGCCGGCGAGCAACCCCGCGCTCCAGGGTGCGGCGATCCAGTTCGACGCCGCGACGACGCTGTCGGTCACGTCGTCGACGGTCAGCGGCTTCGAGGTTGCGCTCGGCACACAGGACGGCAGTACCGTCGCGATCGCGTCGTCCACGATCAGCGTGCCGCTGAGCTCGGCGGTCGGTACCAACATCGCACTCGGACTCAACGACTCGCCGACGACGATCAACGATTCGACGGTGATCGGCGACGAGGCGATCGACGACGACAACGGCGACCTGACGCTGACGCGGACGGTCGTCCGCGGCCGCCGGCTCGGCGTGTCGCTGCGCGACGACTTCGGCGGCCCGCACGTGACGTTGCGCGACAGCGTCGTCGCCCCCGGCAACGGCGAGCTCGACACCGCGATCGCGATCAACGGGACGGGCGCAAGCCAGACGCTGCGCCCGATCCTGACGCTGGTCGGCGACTCGATCCTCGCGCGTTCGGACTCCGGTGCGATCGGCGTCGACGCGACGCTCGCCAAGGCCGACACCACGGTGTTCTCGCGCAACACGATCCTGCGCGCGATCGACCCCGGCAGCGGAACCGATCAGGCCGACATCGCGACCGGCGCCACGAATCCGATCCGCTGGGACCTGGGCTACACGGCGTTCACGACCGTCAGCGGCCCGGCGATTCCGACCCCTGGCTCGGACACGAACATCGCCGCCGTCCCCCACTTCGTCGACGACACCGGCGCCGACCTGCACCTCAGCAGCGCCTCGACGCTCTTCGACGTCGGCGATCCGTCGCAGGTCAGCGCCGGCGAGACCGACGTGACGGGCGCCCCGCGCGCGCAGCCGCACTCCTGCGGCGGCACGCCGGTGCCCGACATCGGCGCCTACGAGGCGACCGTGTTCTGCCCGGTGCTCCCGCCCCCGCCCGTCGTGATCCCGATAACGACGACCCCCACGACACCGGCTCCGCCACCGCCCACCCCGCCCGCGGCCAAGGACACGACCAAGCCAGTGCTCAGCAGCCTCAGCTTCCACAGCTCGCACTTCACCGTTGCCCACCACAGCAAGCTCCACGTGACGCTCAGCGAGACAGCCGACGTGAAGGTCTCCGTCCAGGTCCCCCACCACCACAGCCATCACCGCCCGACGACCTACGTCACGATCGGCTCGGTCACCTACCACCACGAGAAGCACGGCTTCAACAGCATCACGTTCTCCGGGCGCATCCACTCAAAGCCCCTGAGCCACGGGTCCTACCGCGCCGTGATCTACGCCACCGATGCGGCCGGCAACGCGTCGTCGCACCATCACCTGAACTTCGCGATCGTCTCGCACTGAAAAGCAACACCGAACGTCAATGTTCGGCGGCGGATGATCCGCATGGATGCGACGCGGGGCGGCAATCGGATCGATGCTCCTGGTGCTGCTGGGCGCCACGGCAGCGCACGCGGCGACGCGCTTCGTCGCGACGACCGGCGCCAACGCCGCCAACACGTGCACGGTCGCGGCGACGCCGTGCAAGACGATCACCCACGCGGTCAGCGTCGCCGGAGCGGGCGACACGATCTCGATCGGCCCGGGCACGTTCCCCGAGGCGGTCACCGTGACCGCCAACGACCTCACGTTCGCCGGGGCCGGAGCGGGTGCGACGTTCCTGGACGCCTCGGCGACGACGTCTGCGGGCTTCACCGTCGGCGACGAGAGCGCGAGCTTTCAGAACCTGCACATCCGCGGCGGGATCACACCGGGTGGCATCGGCGACGGCACGATCAGAGGCGCGATCGAAGGCGGCGGCGTCTCGATTCCGACGATCGCAATCAGCCGCTGCACGCTCGACCAGGCCTCGCTGACCAACCCGAGCAGCTGGGACAGTGCGGTCGAGATCCTGACCGGCGATGCGGCGGTGACGATCGCGGGCACGACCATCAACGGCTTCGGCAGCGGCGTCGAGAACGGCGGCGCCGACGGCTCGCTGACGGTCACCGGGTCGACGGTCGTCGACCCGTTCATCCCGCCACCGATGGGGCTGTCGCTGGTCCTTGGCAGCGGCGCCGGGGTGGTGAGCGACGTCCCGACGACGATCACCGACTCCGCCATCACCAGCACGCTCGGCGTCGTCGGCGAGGACACCACCCAGCTGACGGTGTCGCGAACGGTCATCCATGCCTCGGAGACCGGCGTGGAGCATCTCGCCGCCGCAGCCGCGAGCACCGTCACACTGCGCGACACCGTCATCGCCCCCGGCGGCGGCTCGCTGCAGCGCGGTATCGCGATCGGCTCGGATGTTGCGAGCCCGGTGGCGCCGACGCTGTCGCTGACCGGCGTCTCGGTCCTGGCGCTGTCAACGACCGACGCGCGCGCGCTGAGCCTCAACTCCGCTCCGGCCAACACGGACGTGCACGTGCGCAACACGATCCTCCAGGCGATCGACCCGCTCGCAGCGACAGCCGACGACATCGGCTCGGGCACCAAGACGATCGACTGGGACGTCGGCTTCACCGCCTTCACCTCGACCACGGGAACCGACGCGCTGACCCCCGGCTCGGGCACGAACATCGACGCGGCGCCCCAATACGTCGACGACGCCCTCGGCGACCTGCACCTCCAGTCGACGTCGCCCCTGTTCGACAAGGGCGACCCGTCCCAGGTCCTCCCCGGTGAGACCGATGTGGCCGGCGCGCCGCGTGCCGTTGACCACGACTGCGACGGCATCGCCCAGCCCGATCTCGGGGCCTTCGAGGCGCCGGCGCCGATCTGCCCGCCGCCGCCCACTCCTCCGCCTCCGCCCGCGCCGCCGGCGCCACCCGCCCCGCCCAAGGACACGACCCCACCTGTGATCTCGTCGCTGAGCTTCGACCCGACGAAGTTCGCGGTCGACCACACGCACCCCCACCACGGCCAGCACAAAGAGTCGACGCTGCGCTTCACGCTCAGTGAGGCCGCGACGCTCAAGGTCGACGTCGAGCGCGTCGTGCACCACAGCGGCGGCCACCCCGCCACCTACACGATCATCGGCTCGGTCACCTACCACGGCGAGAAGCAGGGGGCGAACAAGCGGACGTTCTCGGGGCTGATCGGCGCCCATCCGCTGCACTCCGACGAGTACCGCGCGATCGTGATCGCAACGGACGCCGCGGGCAACGTCGGCTCGCACCACCACCTCTACTTCACGGTCGACAACACGTAACTCCGCGGCGCGCAGGCAGTTGAGCGTGCATGAGCAAGCACGCGACAGGCCTCACGACCGTGTTGATCGCGACCCTGCTGAGTACCGCCTGCGCCCACGCCGCGACCCGGCTGGTGTCGACGACCGGCGTCAACGCCGGAGGCTGTACGGCCCATCCCTGCCACACGATCCAGTACGCGGTCGACCGCTCCACGAGCGGCGACACGATCAGCATCGCCGCCGGCGTCTACTCCGAGGCGGTCACCGACACGATCCCGCTGTCGTTCGTCGGTGCGGGCCCCTCGACCCCGCCTGCGACCGGCGCGGGCGCCGTCGAGACGGGGACGTTCGTCGACGCCGGCGCACAGCACGCGCCGGCGTTCACGCTCGGCGACAACGCCGCGACGTTCACCGGCCTCGCCGTCCGCGGCGGCGTCGCGAGCGACGGCAACGGCGGAGAGGTGCTCCCGGCGATCCGCGGCGGCGGCGCGTCTGCTCCGAGCGTCGTGCTCTTCCACGTGCTCGCCGAACAGTCCGACCCGATCAATCCCGACCGGTGGGACTATGCGATCGGTCTCGCCAACGGCGCGGGCACCGCCGAGCTGACCATCGACAGCTCGACGGTCAACGGCTACCAGGCGGCAATCGGCGTCACCGGCGGCACCGGCGGGTGGGTCGGGGTCGTCCGCTCGACGGTCACCGTCCCCGACTTCTCGGCGTCTTCGACCCAGCCCCAGGGCGACGTCGTCGCCAGCGCGCCGACGACGATCGACGACTCGACGCTGCGGGGCGCCGACGCGGTCGTGGTGCGCGACGCGACCACGATCATCAACCGCAGCACGATCGACGCCGGCGACGTCGCCGTGCGCTTCCGCGACCAGGGCGCGGGCGCCGCCGTGAGCGTGCACGACAGCATCATCGAGCCGGCAGACGCGGGCTGGCTATCGACCGCATTCGTCGACGAGGCCGACGCCGCACCGGGGCCGGCAACGCCACCGACGCTGACGTTCGCCGGCGACTCGATCGTCGCGCCACACGACGACAGCACCGGGCTTGACCTCGGCGCCGCGCGCCCCGGTACTTCGGTCACCGTGTCCAACACCGCGATCGACAGCGGGTCCCCCGCTCTGCGCGGCGGCCCGGCGCTGAACTGGAACGTCGACTCGTCGGCCTTCACGACGACCTATGGCGCCGGCGTCCCCGCGCCGGGCTCGGGAACGAATCTCGACGTCGAGCCGGACTTCGTCGACGCCCCCCACCGCGACCTGCACCTCAAGGCCTCGTCACCGCTGCTGGACCGCGGCGACGCGGGTGCGCTCTACCCTGGCGAGACCGACGTCACCGGCGCGCCGCGGGCGATCGATCACGACTGCAACGGCGTGGCGCAGCCCGACATCGGAGCCTACGAGGCGCCGACGACCTGTAGGTACCAGGTGCACACGCCCGCGCAGGCCGGCGTCGTCGCGCCATCGCTGCCGCTCAACACGACGACACCGAGGCTCACACACGTCTCGCTGAGCCACGCGCGCTTCACCGCGCACCACGGCGCGTTCCTGCGCTACACGCTCAACGAGAACGCCAAGGTCGTGGGCATCGTCGAGCTCGTCCATCATCACCACCTCGGCGCCGACACGTTCACCAAGGTCGGCACCGGCTGGGCGGAGCCTGGATGGCCGGGGCCGTTCGGTGGCCTGTTCGAGGGCGAGTACGAACTGCCGCGGCACCTCGCGGGCTTCTTGAAGCATGGCGACTACCGTCTCGTTCTGACCGCGACCGACAGGGCGGGCCGCGTCTCGCCGGCCCGCCACCTGCGGTTCACGATTGTCAGCGCCTGAACGTCACAATCGAGCGCGGCTGAGTAGGGTTGCGCGCCGCATGCGTTTCTACGAATACGAGGCTCGCGAGATCGTCAAGCGGGCCGGCATACCGGTCACCGACTTCGGCTTCACCACCGACGCCGACGAGGCGCGCGAGATCGCCGCCCGGATCGGCGGGTCGACCGTCATCAAGTCCCAGGTCCTGACCGGCGGGCGCATGAAGGCCGGCGGCGTGCAGTTCGCCGACACGCCCGACGAGGCGGCCGCCCACGCCGCCGACGTACTCAAGCTCGAGATCAACGGCCACATGCCGCGCGGCGTTCTCGTCGACCCGAAGGCCGATGTCGATCAGGAGTTCTACGCCGGCGTCGTCTGGGACGGCCTGCGCAAGCAGCCGGTGATCATCTTCAGCCCGGTCGGCGGCATCGACATCGAGCAGGTCGCTGAGGAGCAGCCCGACAAGGTCGGGCGCCGGCACTTCTCCAACATCCTGCCGTTCAGCGACTTCATGGCCAAGGAGGTTGTCGCGTCGACCGGCGTCACCGGCTCGGACCTCAACCGCCTCGTCCCGATCATCACGCGGCTGGCCAACCTGTTCGTCCGGTACGACATGACGCTGGCCGAGATCAACCCGCTCGGCAAGCTCAAGGACGGGTCGTTCGTCGCGCTCGACGCGCACATGGACATGGAGAACGAGGCCCGCGGGCGCCACAGGGCACTCCTCAAGGACCTCGGCGTCGGCGACGACGAGACGCGCCAGGCCCGCGAGCCGACCGAGTTCGAGCTCGCCGGCGAGGCGGTCGACGCCTCCTCGCACCGCGGCGTGGCCGGCAACGTGACCGAGTTCGATGGCGACCTCGGACTCGTGATCGGCGCCGGTGGCGGCTCGCTGACCCTGTTCGACGCCGTCCGCGCCCACGGCGGCAGGCCGGCCAACTACTGCGAGATCGGCGGCAACCCGTCGGTCGAGAAGGCGTGCGGGCTGGCCAAGCTCGTCCTGACCAAGCCGGGCGTCGACAAGATCGCGGTGATGATGTCGATCGTGTCCAACACCCGCGTCGACATCGTCGCCCGCGGCGTGATCAAGGCGTGCATCGAGCTCGACATGGACCCGGCCGAGAAGATCTCGATCTTCCGCATCCCCGGTGCGTGGGAAGAGGAAGGGTTCAAGATCCTCGAGCACTACGGCGTGCGCTACGCCGACCGCACGACGTCGTTGCACGAGGCGGCCCGACTGGCGGTCCACGGGGCATGAGCATTCTCATCGACGCCGAGACCACGTTCATCGTCCAGGGCATCACCGGCCGCGAGGCCGTGAACCTCACGCGCGAGTGCATCGACTACGGCGCCGGCGCCAAGATCGTCGGCGGCGTGACACCGGGCCGGCTCGGGCGCGACGTCCACGGCGTGCCGGTCTTCGACACCGTCACCCAGGCCGTCGAGCACCACGGCGGGCCGATCACGGGCTCCGTGGTGACCGTCCCCCCCGCGTTCACCAAGGACGCGGTCCTCGAGGCGATCGAAAACGGGATCGAGCTGATCGTGATCGTCACCGAGCGCATCCCCCGCGGCGATGTCGCCCAGATGGTCGAGCTCGCGACGCTGCGCGGCGCACGGATCATCGGCCCCAACTGCCTGGGGATCATCGTTCCCGACGTGATCAAGATGGGCGGCATCGGCGGCCCGGCCAAGGACGCCGCGAAGTCCTACACGCCGGGCCCAGTCGGCGTGATCAGCCGCAGCGGCGGCATGACGACCGAGATGAGCTCGACGCTGACCGCCGCCGGCCTGGGTCAGTCGACCGCGGTGTCGATCGGCGGCGACGCGATCATCGGCTCCTCCTACGCCGAGCTGATGCCGTTGTTCGAGGCCGACGAGCAGACCGAGGCGATCGTCATCTACACCGAGCCGGGCGGCCGCATGGAGGCCGAGCTGGCGCGCTGGGTGACCGAGAACGACTCGCGGCTGCCGATCGTCGCGTTCATGGCCGGGCGCTTCATGGACGAGATGCCGGGCATGAGCTTCGGCCACGCGGGCACGATCGTCGAGGGCAAGGAGGACACGGCGACCGAGAAGATCGCCCGCCTCGCCGAGGCCGGCATCACCGTGGCCGAGGAGATCTCGCAGATCCCCGACCTGATCGCCGACAAGATCGGAGCGCGCGCATGAGGGTCGACGCGATCTTCATCGGCATCGAGGTCTCCGACGAGGTGACCGGCGACGCGGCGCTGGCGGCCAAGCTCGACGAGGTCTGCCCGGTCGACATCTTCAAGGGCACTGCCTCGGGCGTTGAGATCGTCAAGGACAACGTCGACGAGTGTGTCCTGTGCCGGCTGTGCATGGACGCCGCGCCGCAGGGCGCCGTGCGCGTCCTCAAGCTCTACGACAACGAGGCCGTCCTCGCCTGAGCTCCCGGAGGTCGAGTCGGCGCGGGCGCTCATCGAGCGCCGCGCTCTTGGCCGCCGGATTGCCGCCGTCGACGACTCCGACGGCTACGTCACGCGCCCGCACGCGGGCGGGGACATCGCCGACGCGCTGGTCGGTCGGACGATCACGGCGGCCCACCGGACGGGCAAGACGATGCACCTGGAGACCGACGGCGGCGAGGGCCCGGTACTCGGCCTGCACCTCGGGATGGCGGGGCGAATCGTGATCGACGGCGAGGGCGCCGGCGACCCCAAGCGCTTCGGCCACAACCCTGTCTGGGACCGCTTCACGATCACGTTCGACGACGGCGGCACGATGATCCTGCGCGACCCGCGGCGCCTGGGCCGCGCGATCCTCGAACCGAACATCGACCGCCTCGGCCCCGATGCGGCGCTGGTCGGGCGCGACGAGTTCCGCGAACGCGTCGGGCGCGGGCGCGGACCGCTGAAGGCGCGGATCATGGACCAGTCGGTGATCGCGGGCGTCGGCAACCTACTCGCCGACGAGGCGCTGTGGCAGGCGCGCCTGAGCCCGCTGCGCCCGGCCAACGACGTCGGCGACGAAGAGCTCGACGCGCTGCGCCGGGCGATTCGCGCCGCCACCCGCTCGGCGATCGCCAAGGGCGGCGTCCACACCGGCAAGCTGATCCCCCACCGCGGGCGCCCCGAGCGCGGGCGCGACGGTATCTGCCCCCGCTGCGGGGAGCAGCTGCGCCGCGCCCAGGTCGGCGGGCGGACGACGTGGTGGTGCCCGCGCGAGCAGAGCTGAAAATCAGGCCGACAGCAGGGCGCCGGCCGCCAGGTGCGCCAGCGCGTCGTCGATCGGCAGCTCGAGATCGGGCAGCGCGGCGGCCAGCGCATCGTGGTCGCGCGTGCCGTCGAGCAGGGCGATCAGCGGCCCGTCGAGTGGGCCCTCGAGACTGACCGTCTCGTGGCCCAGTGAGGTGACGATCGTTGACCCGCTGGCGATCTGGGCGCGGACCAGTGCGCTGGCCACCGGGCGCTCGCCGGCCTGCTTGACCAGCGGCGGAGGGCAGCCGGCGAGGCGCACGATGCCGGCCAGGTAGGCCTCGAGCAGCACCTCGCGCAGCCGGGCGTCGACGGCCGGGCGGGGCGTGTCCTCACCGGCGCCGGCGACCGCGTGGTCCAGCAGCGTCGCGTAGTCCAGCGCTCCCGGCCACGCCTGCACGAGCGCCGTCATCGTGGCGTGCACGTGGGGCTCGGACGTCGTCATGCTGAGGCCATCGGGCGTGACGAACGTGTCCTCGCCCTCCAGGGCCGCGCGCGACGAGATGGCGCACGCGGTCACCACATCGCGCTCCAGCGTCCGGTCGATCGACGCCTCGCCGTGGCACAGCAGAGTGCAGTGGAACATCCGGTTCTTGAAGAAGTCGAGGTACTGATCGCGCACGACGACGTCGTCGGGCAGCCCGGCCATCAGCTCGACCACCCCCTCCGAGACGTTGCGGATCAGGCTCTCGCCGAGGTCGGCGTCCGCGAGGAACGCCAGGCCGTGCTTCTCGGCGTGCTCGACGAACTCGTGGAGGTAGAACGGCGTGCTGATCTCGGCGAGGTCGTCGTGGACGAGCAGCGCCGCTGGGTACATGAGCATCCGCTCGAGGTGCTCGCGCAGCACCCGCGCGTAAGGGCTCGGATCCTCGATCGAGACGACCGCGGCCATCAGCTCCTGGGCCCCGCGGACGCGCTCCTGCGGATCACTGACGTCGCGCAGGTGGTAGTGCAGGATGTCGCGCGCCATGTCGCGCAGGTAGCTGCCGGGGTAGGCGTTGTAGCTGACGAAGGCGATCCCGTTCGGCGCGAGGTGCCTGCGCACCGCGGCGAGCAACGCGACGCGCACCCGCGCGGGAATCCACGAGTAGATGCCGTGGGCGACGATGTAGTCGAACTGCCCGAGTTCGTCGGGCAGCGCCTCGATGTCGGCCACCAGCAGCCGGGCGTTGCCGAGGTCGGCGGCGCGGGCCAGCGCCGCGCCACGGGCGATCGCCGACTGCGAGGCGTCGAGGCCCACCACGCGCGCGCCGGGCAGCGTCTGGGCGATCGACAGGGCGTTTCCGCCGTCGCCGCACCCCAGCTCGAGCACCGCGGCGGCGGCCGCCGGCGCGGTGTCCAGCCCGAACAACCGCGCGACGACCTCGAGCCGCGCCGGGTGCGTCGACCCGTAGGCGAATCCGGGGTAGGCGAAGCGGTCGTAGGCCTCGCCGGCGGCGGTCGTGGTCAGCGGCCCTGCTGGGAAAGGTTGATGTTGGAGGTCACCGACTTGATCTTCAGGCCGTTGTTTCCGGCGGCCGGGAACGTCGCCTCGATCTTGGTGAAGTTGAACGTGATCGACTCGATCGGCTGAGCCTTGTTGGAGGTCCCAGATTTGTAACTGGACACGAGCACGTCGGTGAGCTTGATCTTCAGGTACTCCAGCGGCTTCTCGCCGGCCTTGCGCACGAAGGTCAGGGTCGCGTTGCTGAGGTGCTTGCCGGTGGCCGCGGCGGCGAACAGGGTCGGCGACGCCTTGTCGACGGTCTTGGTGATCGTCAGGTCGTGGAAGTTCGTCTTGCCCGTCCCCCCGCCGGACCCGGAGCCCAGGTTGCGGTTGCCCGCGCCGATCGAGTACGACGAGATCTCGATATCGCCCACGTAGCCCTTCTGCGTCACTTCGCCCTTGATGCCGTCGAGCTTGAGGAACGTCTCGCCACCCTTGGTGCTGAACCCGAACGTCGTCTCGCCGATCAACGGCGTGCCGGGGACACCCTGGCCGCCCTGCGCGCCCGCGGCGCCCGCAGACCCAGCGGCGCCGGAAGGACCCTGCGGTCCCTGCTGGTTCCACTCGAGCGTGCCCTCGTCGGACATGCAGACTGCGGCGTAGTTCGGCACCGCCGGGGTGCCCGGCTTGGTCACGGTCGTGGCCGGCAGGCTCGGATCGATGATGCGAAGCGCTCCGATCCGCACCTGGGGCTGCATGGTCACCCCGGCGGTGTCGGTCGCATAGCAGCCGGTGATCACGCCCCCGCTGCCCGGGATCGACGCCACCGCGACCGCGCCGCCCGCACCGAGTGCCGCCACCACCGGGAGCAGGTACTTCATCGGCGGGCGCAGCGAGCGCCGCCGGCGCTCGGCCTCGCGCACGATCTGATTGGCCTCTTCCTGGCTCACCGTATCCCCGATCCGCCGAACGACAGAAGAACAGGCCTAGTATCCACCGCGAGCCGGTCGTGTCAACCCGCGGACAGCAGCCCACGCAGCATCCGGCGGTAACGGACCATGTCGACGTGCTGCCAGTCGGCGTGGGTTTGCGTGCGCAGACGGGCGACACGCTCGTGGTGGTACGGGCTCGAGAGCGACTCGGCGTGTCCGATCACGTTCTTCAGCGTGATGTGCCCGCGGTACATCAGCCACGCCGTGAGCGCCAGCGAGGCGCGCATCTGCGCCGGGTCCGACAGCACGTCGGCGTCGCTCATGCCGACATGCTCGATCCCGATCGCCGTCCAGTTCAGGCCGACCGTGTGGCGGCACATGATCCCGAGCGGGACGAGCTGGTGGATGGTCCCGTCGCGGTCGATGACGAAGTGCGCACACAGCCCCGGCAGCTCGTGCAGCTCGACATCGGGGACGTCGGGCGCGAACGTGTTGAATGCGGCGGAGAACGTCGGGGTGATGGTGACGTGCTCGACGATCACGTGCGGGTCGACGAGCCGGTAGGAGTCGATCCCGTAGTGGCGCTGGGCGTACGCACGCATCTCCTGCTTGCGCTTGTCCGGGAACGGGATCGGCGTGAAGACGATGTGCGGGCGCGCGGGATGGCCGGCCGCGGCCACGGCGAACGCGAGCACGCCAAGAAGCTTCGCGACCATACGCCAGCGAGTGTAGGCCGCGCCCCGCCGCCTCCGCGCCGCTGGCTAGGGTGCCCGGATGCTCAACGCGCTGACGATCTACAAGTCGATCCACGTCCTCGCCGCCGTCATCTGGGTCGGCAGCGACGTGGCGCTGCATGTGATCGGGATGCGGGCCAAGAAGGCCGGTCCGCTGTACGCCGGCTGGTTCGCGAAACAGGTCGGCTTCTACGGCAAGTACATCCTCACCGGAGCGGCGCTCGTGCTGATCGTGTTCGGCTTCCTGACGCTCGACCAGGAGGGACTCAAGGCGAGCGAGCTGTGGGTGTCGTTCGGCCTCGCGGTGTGGGTCGCGTCGTTCGTGCTCGGAGTCTTCTACCTCGGCCCGGCCGCGGACCGCCTCGGCAAGGCGGTGGACGCGGCGGGCGGCGAGATGCCGCCCGACCAGGTCGCGCTGTTCGACCGGATCCTGCTGATCAACCGCATCGAGATCCTGTTCCTGATGGCGATCGTCATCGACATGGTGGTCAAGCCGACGTGATTCAGTGGCGGGCGCGCCGCAGGCGCTGGCGCTCGGCGGCCTTCTCGCAGACGTTGGCGATCAGCTTGATGTACTGATCGATGCCGGTGGCCTTGGCCTGGCCGTAGCGGAACGCCTCTTCCCAGTCGGCGAGCTTGGCGCCGTTCTCGACCATCGCGTTGAAGAAGTCGCGGCGCATCGCGACGGTGATCTTGGCCTGTGGGTCCGCACCCTTCGTCACCGTCACTGCGGGCATCTCGACGCGGAACTGCTGGACGTCGCCACGGCCCTGGAAGTCGACCTGGAAGACGCCCTTCAGCGGCGCCAGCGCCGGGACCTCCTCGAGGAAGTCGTGGATCGCGCGCTCGATGAGCTCGGGAGCGTCGGTCGACATCTAGATCTTGTTCCGTCGCAGCAGCGTGCGGCCGATGACCATCTTCTGGATCTCCGACGTTCCCTCGCCGATCAGCAGCAGGGGCGCATCGCGATACAGGCGCTCGATCTCGTACTCCTTGGAGTAGCCGTAGCCGCCGTGGATGCGCAGCGACTCCTCGACGCAGAAGCGCCCGGCCTCTGAGGCGAACAGCTTCGCCATGCCGGCCTCGAGGTCGGAGCGCACGCCGGCATCCTTCAGCCGCGCCGCGCGCCGCGTGAGCAGCCGCGCCGCCTCGACCTGGGTCGCCATGTCGGCGAGCTTGAACTCGATCACCTGGTGCTGGGCGATCGGCTTGCCGAACGTCTTGCGCTCCTGGCTGTAGCGCAGCGCCAGCTCGAGCGCGCGCTGGGCGATGCCGACGCCGCGCGCGGCGACGTTGACGCGGCCGACCTCGAGCGCGTCCATCATCTGTGGGAAGCCCGCGTTGAGGCCCGCCGCCTCGCCGCCGAGGATGTTCTCGGCTGGGCAGATGTAGCCGTCGAACACCAGCTCGGTCGACTCGACGCCCTTGTAGCCCATCTTCTTGATCTGCGGCGGAACGGTCAGGCCGGGATTCTCGGCGGCGCCGGCCTCCTTCTCCGCGATGAAGCACGTGAAGCCCTTGTGGCGCGGGTCGGCGTCGGGGTCGGTCTTGACGAGCACGAACACGAGGTCCGAGCGCAGGCCGTTGGTGACCCACATCTTCTGGCCGTTGATCTCGTAGTCGCCACTGTCGAGCTTCTTGGCCGACGTCTTGATCGCCTGGACGTCGGATCCGAGCTCGGGTTCCGAGAGCGAGAACGCCGCACGGATCTCACCGGTCGCCATCTTCGGCAGGTACTTCTGGCGCTGCTCCTCGGTGCCGAACTTGATCAGCAGGTAGGAGCCGATGAAGTGCGTGTTGATGACGCCCGAGATCGAGATCCAGCCGCGCGACAGCTCCTCGACGATCAGCGCGTAGGTCGTCAGGTCGAGCCCCATGCCGCCGTACTCCTCGGGGATCGTCACGCCGAACAGACCGAGCTCCTTCATCTGCTCGACGATCGCCTCGGGGAACTCATCCTCGTGGTCGAAGTGCTCGGCGTTGGGCAGGATCTGCTCGTCGGCGAACTGGTGGACCATCTCCACGATCGCGCGCTGCTCGTCGGTCAGGTCCCCGGTCTGGGTCTCGGTCGCGGCCATGTCGGCATGATCTCATGTCGTGACCGACATCAACGACGCCACTGCAGCCCAGTTCAGCGCCTCGGTGCTGGCCGGATCCTTCCCCGGCGACCTCGGAATCGAGGTGACGAGCATGAAGCGCGACCGCGTCGAGGGACGGCTCGCCGCCGACCCGCGCCACCTGCGCCCGGGAGGCGGGGTCCACGGCGGCGTGTGGACGACGTTCGGCGACACGCTGGCCGCGTTCGGGACGATGTCGAACCTCGGGCCGGGCGAGCAGTTCACGACCGTCGAGATGAAGACGAACATCTTTGCCCCCGCCGCTGCCGGTGACGTGCTGACGGCGGTCGGCGAGCCGCTGCACCGCGGCAAGCGCACACAGGTGTGGGAGATCAGGATGTTCAACGGCGACCGGCTGGCGGCGAACTTCGTCTGCACCCAGATGGTGCTCGCCCCCGAGGCGTCGTGAACTTCGCGCGCGACGTCGTCGATGCCGCCGACCCACGGCGCCTCGCGCTCGTCGAGCTGACGCGCGACGGCGGCCGGCGCGAGTGGACATTCGGGGAGCTGGCCGCGCGGTCGGCCGCGCTGGCCGGTGCGCTCCAGGTCCGTGGCGTCGCGCGCGGCGACGTCGTGATGACGGTGATCGGCAATCGGCCCGAGTGGGTCATGGCGATGGTCGCGTGCTTTCGCATCGGCGCCGTCGTGCTGCCGTGCACCGAGCAGCTCCGACCCAAGGACCTGGCCATGCGCCTGGGCGTCGTCGCGCCGAAGCTGATCATCGCCGACGAACGCAACCGCGCCGCGCTGGAGGCGTCCGAGCCGGCCTGCGACGTCGTGCTCGTGCCCGATGAGGCGCTGTTCTCCTCGCCGCCGGCGACGGCCGTCGAGCTCGACGCGGCCGACCCGTGTCTGATCACGTTCACGTCGGGAACGGCCGGCGAGCCAAAGGCCGTGCTGCACGCCCAGCGCTACCTGACCGGCCAGCGCGTCCAGGCCGAGCACTGGCTCGGCCCGTTGCCGGGCGACCTCGTGTGGTGCACGGCGGCCAGCGGTTGGTCGAAGTCGGCCCGCAACGTGTTCATCGCACCGTGGCTGCGTGGCGCCGCCTCGCTGCTGCACGACGCGCGCTTTGACCCCGACGAGCGCCTCGAGCTGCTGGCCCGTGAGCACGTCAACGTGCTGTGCATGGCGCCGACCGAGTACCGGGTCATCGCCAAGCGTTCGCAGCTGCGCGCGTTCTCCGACCTGCGCGGCGTGGTGGCGGCCGGCGAGGCGCTGAACCCCGAGGTGCTGCGCGCGTGGCACGAGGGGACCGGGCTGTGGATCCGCGACGGCTACGGCCAGACCGAGACCGGCCAGCTGACCGGGATGCCGCTCGGCGTCGCGGCGCGGCCGGGATCGATGGGCCGCGCGCTGCCGGGTGTTCGGCTGTGGATCGACGACGGCGAGCTGGTCGCCGACCCGGCGACGGTGCCGACGTTCTTCGCCGGCTACCTCGGCGACGACCCGCCCGACGCCGGCGTCTGGCGCACCGGCGACCGCGTCGCGCAGGACGACGAGGGCTACCTGCACTTCGAGGGACGCACCGACGACGTGATCATCTCGGCCGGCTACCGGATCGGGCCGTTCGAGGTCGAGTCGGCGCTCGTCGCCCATCCGGCGGTCGCGGAGGCCGCCGCCGTGGCCGCGCCTGACGACGAGCGCGGCAGCGTGGTGCGCGCGGTGGTGGTCCTACGCGATGGCTTCGCCGCCTCCGACGACCTCGCGCGCGAGCTCCAGGATCACGTCAAGGACACGACCGCACCGTACAAGTACCCCCGCATCGTCGACTTCGCCGCCGAGCTACCCAAGACCGAGAGCGGCAAGGTCAAGCGCGCGTTGCTGCGCGACGGCGCTTCACCCTAGGCGAGGCGCGCGGTGCCCTCGCCGCGGCAACTTAACGTTGACGTCAACGTCAAGGGGTCTGACCCCTTGACGTTAACGTGAGCGTGAAGGGGTCTGACCCCCTGACGTTGACGCGCGTTTGCGCTAGGCCGCGAGGCGCGCGGCGTTGCCGCCGTCGCGCTTGGCGGCGTACATCGCCGCGTCGGCGCGGGCGACCAGGGCGTCGGCGTCGAGCTCGTTGCCGGTCGACCAGGCGACGCCGATGCTCACGCGCGCCTCGCCGCCGACGGCCGCGCGGACGCGGTCGACGAGCACCGTCGCCTCGTCCTGCGAGCCGACGCGCGGGCACAGGATCAGGAACTCGTCGCCGCCGATCCGTCCGACGATGTCGCCGCCCCGGGTCGCGGAGCGCAGACGCTCGGCGACGAGACGAAGCAGCGTGTCGCCTGCGGCGTGGCCGTCGCGGTCGTTCATCGCCTTGAAACCGTCGAGGTCGGCGTAGACGACGGCGCGCGTCCCCAGGCGCCCACCGACGGCGATGTGCTGCTCGAGCGCGTGCATCACCGAAGCCCGGTTGTGGCAGCCGGTGAGGTCGTCGAACGTGGCGCGGCGGCGCAGCTCCTCGCGCATCTGCGTGCTCTCGGTCACGTCGGTCACGCAGACGATCGCGCCGCGGACGGAGCCGTCGGGCTCCAACAGCGCGCGCAGGCTGATCGTGCACGTGCGCTCGTCGGCGCCTTCGGGGGCCAGCACGACCTCGAGATCGGCCTGCCCACCGGTCCGGAGAACGTCGGCGACGGCCTCGTCCAGCAACGGGCGCTCGTGGGGCACGATCGCTTGCAGCTGCTCACGCAGCGACGCCGCGCGCCGGCAGCCGGCGATCTCGAGCAGGCGGGTGTTGTTGTAGATCACGCGTTGCCTGGTGTCGATCTGCATCAGGCCGACCGGCATCGTCTCGGCCATCTGCGTGAGCAGCGCCTCACGCGCCCGTAGTCCGTCGAGCGCGGCCATCTCCTCGGAGATGTCGAGCAGCTCGGTGACCACGCAGCCCTCGACGGGGTCGGCGAGAGCGTTGTGGTTGGCGACCTCGAACCAGACCCAGTCGCCGTCGCGATTGCGATGGCGCAGACGCACGCGGCGCGACACGCCTGGGTCGGCGAGGGTCTGCATCCAGTGGTCGATCGACAGCTGCTGGTCGTCGGGGTGGATGCGGTCGTGGAGACGCTCGCCGACCAGCTCGTCGCCCGTCCATCCGAGGATCGCGGTGAACGACTCGTCAACGCGTAGCACGACGCCCGACCGGTCGCGGGCGACGGTGGCAAAGCGCGGTTTGTACAGCAGCCCCGGCGCCTCGGCGACGACGTCCACGGCGCCGGCTTCGCCGGCGCTGTCCATGACGGTGACGACGACGATCACGCCGTGGTTCTCGCGCAGGTCGAACATGTAGTTGGTGCCGGTGGCGTCCGGGGTGCGCACGAGGCGGATGCGGCAGCGGGCCAGCCCGGTCGTCAGCACGCGCTCCCAGGCCGCGATGACCTCGTCGTCGAAGGCGATCACGTCGAGCCCGGTACGGATGTTGGACACGGTCTTGCGCCGGACCGGGACGGACTCCGGCATCGGGGCGCCGACGGCATCGTCGCGCAGTGCGACGACCGGGGCTTCGCCGTAGCGCGCGACCGTCGCGATCAGCGCCGCCTCGATCGTCGCCGCGTCGGCCGGGCCCACGCGATCAGCGTCGAACAGCGCGAAATCGAGCTCGGGAACCTCGGCGGATTCGTTTGAGGGCGGGTCGGGCATGGGCGTCGCATGCGACGGCGGGCTTCATATGTATCGGCATCATGCGTGGGTTTCTGGAGTCACGCACGCACGCGCTGACCCTCGGGATCGACCAGCGCCCCGGCCCTGACCTCGGCGCCGATCCATGTCCCGAACACGTCGACCTCGACGCGAGCGCCGGGCTCCACGCCGGGCGGGAGGTGCGCGTAGGCGATCGACGAGGCCACCGTGTATCCATAACCGCCGCTCGTCACGCGACCCACGATCGCGTCGCCGATCCGGACCGGCTCGTTGCCCAGGGCGACGGCCCGCGGGTCGTCGAGCACGAGGCAGCGCAGGCGCGAACGCGGGCCGCTCTCCCGGGCGGCGACCAGCGCGTCGCGGCCGATGAAGTCGCCCTTGTCGAGGTCGACGCAGAAGCCAAGCCCCGCCTCATACGGCGTCACGTCGGGTGTGATGTCGGCCGCCCACACGCGGTAGCCCTTCTCCAGGCGCAACGAGTCGATCGCCTTGTACCCACCGGCGATCAGGCCATGGGGCTTCCCCGTCTCCCACAGCGCGCGCCACAGCCCGGCGCCGTACTCGGTCGGGCAGTACAGCTCCCACCCCAGCTCTCCGACGAACGTCACCCGCAGCGCCCGCACCGGCACGTCGCCGACCGCGATGTCGCGCATCGTCATGTACGGGAACTCGAGCGCGTCGATCGTCAGCGGCGCGAGGATGTCGCGCGCCCGCGGCCCCCACAGCGCGAAGCACGCCCAGCGTGCAGTCACGTCCGAGACCGTGACCGAGCCGTCGGCCGGCTGGTGCGCGCGGATCCACGCCGCGTCGTGGTTGCCAAACGCCGTGCCGGTGACGATCGCGAACCGGTCGTCCTCGACGCGCGTGACCGTGAAGTCGCACTCGATCCCGCCGCGTGGGTTGAGCATCTGCGTGTAGGTGATCGCGCCGACCTCGCGCGCGACATGGTTGTCGCACAGCGCCTCCAGGAACGCGGCCGCGCCCGGTCCGGCGACCTCGAGCTTGCTGAACGACGACTCATCGAACAGCCCGGCCCGCTCGCGCGTGCCCGTGTGCTCGGCGCCGATCGCCGGCGACCAGTGCATCCCCGCCCAGCCATCCGGCCGCGCCGAGGGGTCGCCGGCCGCAGCGTTTGACTCGTACCAGTTCACGCGCTCCCAGCCCGACTTCTCGCCGAAGGCCGCGCCGTGACCGAGGTGCCAGGCGTACGCGCTCGACACCCGCAGCGGCCGGCCGGCCTGGCGCTCGTGGCCGGGGTACTTGATGTCGTAGTAGGTCTCGTAGACCTCCTGGGCGCGCTTGAGCGTGTAGGACGCCGAGCGGAAGTGCGCTCCGAAGCGGCGCACGTCCATCTCCCACGCGTCGATGCCTGGCTCGCCGTCGAGGATCCAATGCGCCATGATCTGACCGACGCCCCCCGCCCCCGCGAGGCCGTGGGCGCAGAATCCGGCGGCGACGAAGAAGCCGCGCACGTCGGTCTCGCCGAGACAGAACTCGTTGTCGGGCGTGAACGCCTCGGGACCGTTGATCAGCCGCGTCACCTTGACGTCCTCCATCAACGGCACGCGGCGCTTGGAGGCGTCGGCGATCTCCTCGAAGCGCGGCCAGTCCTCCTCGAGCAGGCGACCGTTGAAGTCGGGCGCAATCGCATCGAGCAGGTGCTCGTCCAGCGCCCACGGCGCGCTGTGGCGCTCGTAGCCGCCCATGACCAGTCCGCCGCCCTCCTCGCGGAAGTAGATGAGGTTGTCGGGGTCGCGCAGGGTCGGCAGGTGGCGCAGGTCGGAGCGGTCGCGGAACGGCTGTGTGACGAGGTACTCGTGGGCGAACGGGACGACCGGCACGCGCACGCCGGCCATCCGGGCGATCTCGGCCGCGTACATCCCGCCGGCGTCGACGACAACCTCGCACTCGATCGTCCCCCACTCGGTCTCGACGCTGTTGACCCGCCCGTTGTCCACGCCGATCCCGGTCACCCGCGTGTGCGTGAACACGCGACAGCCACGCTCGCGCGCGCCCTCGGCCAGCGCGTAGGTCAGCATCGACGGGTCGAGGTAGCCGTCGGTCGGCAGGTGCGAGGCGACGCGCACGCCGTCGGTGACCATCAGCGGGAACAGTTCGCGCGCCTCGTCGGCCGAGATCAGCTCCAGCGGCAGACCGAACGTCCGTGCCCACGCGACCTGGCGGTGGGTCTCCTGCTCGCGCTCGGGCGTACAGGCCAGGCGGATACCGCCGCACTCGGTCCAGCCACAGTCGAGCGTCCGATACAGCTCGACCGACCACATCATCATCTGGGTCAGGGTCACCGAGCCGCGCAGCTGGCCGACGAGCCCGGCCGAGTGAAACGTCGATCCGCTCGTCAGCTCGTTGCGGTCGACGAGCACGACGTCACGCTCGCCGAGTTGCGCCAGGTGGTACGCGATCGCCGTCCCGCCGACGCCACCGCCGATGATGACCACGCGAGCGCGGTCGGGGACATCACGCGGCCGCGGCATGCAGGTCCTCCTCGAAGCGTGGGTCGGCGGCGGCGGCCAGCAGCCGCGCGAAGTGTTTGTCGGCGTAGGCGCCGTAGTCCATCTCGATCTCCCCGACGACGGCCTGAAGTGCCCCCCACATAGCCTCACGGAAGTCGCTGATGATCCGCATCAGCGACAGCTCCGCCCGGTGGCGGTCGCTCGGTGGCTCGCCGAAGTAGGCCTCGAGCAGCCGCGCCTCCTCGTCGCCCTGTAGCCCGTTGTTGACCGCGATGTTGGCGAGGTCGAAGAAGCGATCGTTCATCCCCGCGTACTCCCAGTCGATCAGCATCAGCCGGTCGCCGGCGCGCAGAATGTTGCCGGGCAGCAGGTCGTTGTGGCACGGGACGAGTTCGTGCTCGGGCCCGCGCAGCACCGAGGCGATCCGCTGCGCGGCGGCGTCGGCGTCGGCGTACTGTGTTGGCGCGTCGCCGCCCCGGCCGATGATCGCATCGAGGTGTTCGGCGGCGATCGTGAAGCCGTTGAACGTCGCCGGGAAGGCCGGCCCGTCGTGCAGCGCGCGCAGCATCCGGCCGGCCTCGGACAGGACCGGCTCCCCGCGCAGCTCGCCCTCGCCCAGCGGCGCGCCGGCGACGAACCGCGTGACCAGGCACAGACAGTCCTCGTCGGGCAGGAACGCAGCGAGCTCGGGCCCGACGCCCAGCGACGCCGCGATGCGCGTCGCCTCGCGCTCGTTGTGGCGATCGATCCCCAGGACGCTCGTGTCCTTGCCGCACACCCGCAGCACGTAGTCCTCGCCGCCGAGGCCGACACGGTAGTTGCGGTTGGTGAATCCGCCATCGAGCGCCCGCGGCGCGGCGGTCACCGCGCCGAGCTGTGGCTCGAGCTCTGTGAGCAGGGCGTCAAGTTCGGGCATCGGCGGCGAACCTACGGCGAGGCGGCTTGCATGTAAAGGCGTGTTCACTGTACCTTCGCCATCGATGAAGCTCGACGAGCTGAGGGGGGAAGTCGATCGAGGGGCGGTCGACACCGTTCTTCTCTGCCTCACCGATATGCAGGGCCGGCTCCAGGGCAAGCGACTGACCGGCACGCATTTCGTGGACGCGGTCGCGGATCACGGTGCCGAGGCCTGCAACTACCTGCTCGCGGTCGATGTCGAGATGAACACCGTCGACGGCTACGCGATGAGCTCCTGGGACCTCGGCTACGGCGACTTCGTGATGCGCCCGGACCTGTCGACGCTGCGGCCGGTCCCGTGGCACGAGGCGACGGTGCTGTGCCTGGCCGACATCGAGTGGCACGACGGCAAACCGGTCGCGCCGTCGCCGCGCCAGGTCCTGCGCGCCCAGCTCGACCGCCTCGCGCAGCGCGGCTGGACGGCGATGGCCGGGACAGAGCTCGAGTTCCTGGTCTTCAAGACCGGCTACGACGAGGCATTCAAGCTCGGCTACCGCGACCTCGAGCCGGCCAACCTCTACAACGTCGACTACTCGATGCTCGGCACGGCGAAGATCGAGCCGCTGCTGCGCCGGATCCGCAACTCGATGGCGGGCGCCGGGATGCGTGTCGAGAACTCCAAGGGCGAGTGCAACTTCGGCCAGCACGAGATCAACTTCCTCTACGGCCCGGCGCTCCAGACGGCCGACGAGCACAGCATCTACAAGACGGGGGCCAAGGAGATCGCCGACCAGGAGGGCATGTCGATCTCGTTCATGGCCAAGTACAACGAGCGCGAGGGCAACTCGTGCCACGTGCACCTGTCGCTCGCCGACGAGAGCGGCGCACCGGTCTTCCATGCCCAGCCTGAGATGTTCAACCAGTTCCTCGCCGGACTGCTGGCGACGCTGCGCGAGCTGACGCTGTTCCACGCCCCGAACGTCAACTCCTACAAGCGCTTCCAGCCGGGATCGTTCGCGCCGACCGCGATCGCCTGGGGCCACGACAACCGCACGTGCTCGCTGCGCGAGGTCGGCCACGGCGGCAAGGCGCAGCGGGTCGAGTGCCGGCTGCCGGGCGCCGACGTCAACCCGTACCTGACGCTCGCGGCGCTGATCGCCGGCGGCCTGCACGGGGTCGACAACGAGCTCGAGCTCGAGCCGGCGTTCGAGGGCAACGCCTACGTCGCCGACAAGCCGCGCGTCCCGGCGACGCTGCGCGACGCTCGCGACCTGTTCGCGGCCAGCGAGGTCGCGCGGATCGCGTTCGGCGACGAGGTCGTCGAGCACTACCTCAACAACGCGCGCGTCGAGCTCGCGGCCTTCGACTCGGCGATCACGGACTGGGAGCGCTTCCGCGGCTTCGAGCGACTATGAGCGCGCCGCCGGCCCCACCGAGCGACAGTGTGTTCGCCCCGGTGCGGTCCCAGACGGCGTTCGAGGAGGCGCTCGACCGGCTCGGCACGGCGATCAAGCTGGGTCTGCTCGCGCCCGGCACGCAGCTGCCGGCCGAGCGCGAGCTGTGTGCGCGGCTGGAGATCTCGCGTTCGACGTTGCGCCAGGCGCTGACGGCGCTCGTCCAGAGCGGCCACCTCCGGGCCGCGCGCGGCCGCGGCGGCGGGACGTTCGTCGCCGATCGCCTGCCGCCGGCGCAGGCGCCGACCGTCGAGCAGCTGGCGGGCTGGCAGGACGCGCTCGACGCGCGCCTGGCGGTCGAGCTCGGCGTCGCGCTTCTGGCCTCCGAGCGCGCCGACCAGCGGGCGATCGAGGCGCTCGAAGGGCAGGTCGCGGCGATGGACGCCGCGCTCGACGACTTCCCCGCCTATCGCCAGGCCGACATCCGCTTCCACATCGCGTTGGCCGAGGCGACGACGAGCCAGCACCTGGTGACCGCCGCCACCGAGGCGCAGAGCGCGATGACCGACCTGATCTCGTTCATCGCCCATCCCCACGAGGTGCTCGGCTGGTCAAACGCCCAGCACGCGGCACTCGTCGCCGCGGTCCGGGCGCGCGACGGCGAGCGTGCGATGCGCGTCATGACCGAGCACGTGCGCGGCACCGAGCACGTCCTGCAGGGCCTGCTACCCGGGTGACGCCCGCGCCCCGCCCAGCCGCTCGGCGACGCGCTCGAACGTGAGCCCCTGAAGCAGCGTCGAGACGAGCACGGCGAAGAACACGATGTCGAAGAACTCGATGCTGTGGGCGACGCCCGAGGTGACGCCGAACGTCGCCAGCACGACCGGCACCGCGCCCCGCATCCCGGCCCACGCGAGCACTCCGCGCTCGCGCGCGCTGTAGCCGAACGGCAACGCGGCGAACACGCCGACCGGGCGCGCCACGACGACGCTGACGAGCGCCAGCGCGGTGCCCTTCAGCGCGACGTCGCCCAGACGCGACGGGAACACGAGCAGCCCGAGGACGAGGAACAGCGTGAGCTGGGCCAGTGACGCGAGGCTGTCGTGAAACGGCTCGAGCGCCTCGCGGACCTCGACGCGCACGCCGGCCAGGGCCATGCCGGTCAGGTAGACGGCCAGGAAGCCCGACCCGTGCAACGAGTCGGCGGCGCCGTAGGCGAGCGCCGCGCAGGCCAGCGAGGCGATCGGGTACAGGCCGCGACTGGCCAGCGACACACGGTCCAGCGCCCACGCCGAAGCGAGGCCGACGAGCAGCCCGGCGGCGGCGCCGATCGACAGCTCCTTGACGAACAGCCACAACATGTCGGTGATCCCGAAGTGCGGGTGGGTCAGCCACTCGATGAACCCGAGCACGAGCAGCACCGCGACCGGGTCGTTGAGGCCCGCCTCACCCTCGAGCGTCAGGCTCAGGCGCCGGCGCAGCGACGACCCACGCAGCAGCGCGAACGTCGCGGCGCCGTCGGTCGACGCGACGATCGAGCCGAGCAGCAGCCCCTCGAGCGTCGACAGGCCGAACAGCGCCGCGGCAGCCAGCCCGCCGATGATCGCGGTGATCGTCGTCGCCACCAGGGCGAGGCTCGCCGACGCGCCGAGCACCGGGCGGATCTCCTTGAAGCCGGTCGCCAACCCCCCCTCGAACAGGATCAGGGCCAGGCAGATGACGCCGACGCGCCGCGCGAGGACGTAGTCGCCGAAGTCCAGCCAGTCCAGCCCGTCGCTGCCGACCAGCATCCCGATCCCCAGGAACAGGAGCATGCTGGGCAGGCCGCTGCGGCCGGCCAGCATCGTCGCGACCAGCGCGGCCATCAGCATCAGCCCGACAACGAGGATCGCGGTTCCGTCCCGCATCCGGCGAGGATCGCAGAGACCCGGTACGGTGCCGCGCCATGACCGACCTCCCACCTCCCGCAGCCGCCTCGCCCACCGCGACGCGGTACGGCCTGTCGCCGGCGTTCTGGATCGCCGTTGTCGCCCTCGTCGCCATGATCGTCGGATCGATCGGCCCGTGGATCACGTCGTCCGAGGGAGGGAGCCTGAACGGCACGAGTCGCGACGGCACGGTGATCATCGTGATCGCGGTCGTCGCCCTCATCCTCGTCGTCGTGTTCGCCAGCATCGGGCAGCGCCCGATGCTGTGGGCGTGCTCGGTGCTCGGGGTTCTGGCGACGATCATCTGCATCGCCGACCTCGCCGACATCTCCAACAAGTCCGACGCCTTCAAGACAGTCGGCGTGTCGGTCAGCGCCGGCTGGGGCATCTGGCTGGCGCTGATCGGATCCGCGGTATTCGCGATCGCGACCTTCGTCGCACGCGCGACCGCACCAGTGCGCACGTAGTCCTTCCGAAACTGCGGCAAAAACAGGTTGACAACGGTCTCCGGACCGGCATACAGTCGCGCCAGATCCAAAGGACGGACCATCACACCTTTGGTGACCCACCCACGTGTGAGGACAGGAGCTGTCGCATGACCGCAGAACCCGCCGCGCCGCTCAGCCCAGACGAACAGCGGCTAGCTGAGCTCGGGTACAAGCAGGAGCTGAGCCGGAGCTGGTCCGGGTTTCAGAACTTCGCGATCTCGTTCACGATCATCTCGGTCCTCGCCGGGTGCTTCACGACCTACTACCAGGCGTGGAACAACGGCGGCCCGGTCGCGATCTCGTGGGGCTGGCCGATCGTCTCCGCGTTCATCCTGATCATCGCGTTCTGCATGGCCGAGCTCGTCTCGGCGATGCCGACCGCCGGCGGCATCTACTACTGGTCGGCCAAGCTCGGCAGCCCCGCCTGGGCCTGGTTCACCGGCTGGTTCAACCTGCTGGGCCTGATCGCGATCCTGGCGTCGGTCGACTACTTCGCCGCGCAGTTCCTCTACAACATCCTCGGCTTCTACAACGTCGACATCTTCGGCGTGAACTTCGCCGCGGCCCACGGCGACCCGGGCTGGCATGCGCTGACCGCGACGTTCGTGATCTTCGCGATCATCCTGCTGATCCACATCGCGGTGAATATCCGCGGCAGCCACCTCGTCGCGATTTTCAACAGCATCTCGGTGTGGTGGCACATCGCCGGCGTCGCGGTGATCATCGCCCTGCTGATCTTCGTCCCCAGCCACCACCAGAGCGTGAAGTTCGTGTTCACCCATCTGGAGAACAACTCGGGCTTCGCCGGCGGCGGCACGACCGGCTTCATGTTCTGGCTCTACGTCCTGCCGCTCGGGTTCCTGCTCACGCAGTACACGATCACCGGTTTCGACGCGTCGGCCCACATCTCCGAGGAGACCAACGAAGCGGCCGAGCAGGCGCCGAAGGGCGTCTGGCGGTCGGTGTTCTACTCGGCGGTCATCGGCTACATCCTGCTGCTGGCGATCACGTTCACGGCCAACGACCCGAAGGCGATCAACGCGGCCGGCGGCGCGGTGTTCACCGTGTTCTCGTCGTCGGGCATGGCCCTGTGGGCGACCAAGTTCATCCTCATCGTCGCGTTCATCGGGCAGATGTTCTGCGGGATGAGCTGCATGACGAGCGCCTCGCGGATGATGTTCGCGTTCAGCCGCGACGGCGCGGTCCCGGGCCACGGCGCGTGGCGTCGCGTCAACGCCAAGCGGGTTCCGTTCAATGCGGTCATCGCGGTGGCGGTGGTCGCGCTGATCCTGACCCTGCCGGCGCTGTTCGGCAACAAGAACGGCGCCACGATCGCGTTCAGCGCCGTCGTGTCGATCGGCGTGATCGGCCTCTACGTCGCCTGGATCATCCCGATCTGGCTGCGGCTGCGGATGGGCGATGAGTTCGAACCCGGGCCCTGGACCCTGGGCAAGAAGTACAAGTGGATGTGCATCGTCTCGATCATCGAGGTGATCATCGTCGTGATCGGCTACTTCGACGCGCCGTTCTCCTCGAGCGGCGTGCCGTGGAAGAGCAGCTTCGACCTGAACCTGTTCAACTACACGCCGGTCGTGACCGGCGGCGTGCTGATCGTCGTCGGCATCTGGTGGCTCGTGAGCGCCAAGAACTGGTGGCACGGTCCCGTCAGCACGATCTCGGACATCGAGGCCGACATCGGGGCCACACCGCCGCTGGCCGAGGCGCCTTAGGAACCAAAGCGGTGACGGCCCGGCGCGAACCTCCGGTCGCGCCGGGTCTGTTCACCGGCATCGTCGAAGCGAGGGGGCGATGAGCCAAACGTTGTCCGTCATCGAGCCCGCCACCGAGGCGGTCATGCAGGAGCTGCCGCGCGCCGGCGCGGACGAGGTCGACGCCGCGGTCGCGCGTGCCAAGGCGGCCCTGCCGGCGTGGCGCGCGGTCTCCCCCGGCGACCGCGCCGCGCTGCTGCGGCGGATCGCCGATGCGGTCGAGGGCTCGCTCGAGGAGCTCGCGACGCTCGAGGCGCGCAACGCCGGCAAGCCGATCGTCGACGCCCGCGGCGAGATCGGGATGGTCGTCGAGACCTTCCGCTACTACGCGGGGTCGCCCGAGCGGCTGCTCGGCGACACGATCCCGGCCAGCGGCGGGATGGCGTTCACGGTGCGCGAGCCGCTGGGCGTCGTCGGCCTGATCGTGCCGTGGAACTTCCCGCTGACGATCGCGGCGTGGAAGTTGGGGCCGGCGCTCGCCGCCGGCAACACCGTCGTGCTCAAGCCGGCCGAGCTGACGCCGCTGAGCGCGCTGGCGTTCGAGCGCCTGGCGCTGGAGGCGGGGCTGCCCGAGGGTGTGCTGAACGTCGTCGTCGGGCCGGGCAGCGTCTGCGGAACGCGGATGGTGGAGCACCCCGACATCGCGAAGATCGCGTTCACCGGCTCGACCGAGGTCGGGCGCACGATCGCGGCCGGGGCGGCGCAGACGATCAAGCGCGTGACGCTGGAGCTCGGCGGCAAGTCCGCCAACATCGTGTTCGCCGACGCCGACGTCGAGGCCGCCGCCGCGGCCGCCCCGGGTGCCGCGTTCGGCAATGCGGGCCAGGACTGTTGCGCGCGCTCGCGCGTGCTCGTGCAGCGACCGGTACTGGACCGCTTCCTCGCGGCGATGGACGATGCCGTCCAGCGGATCCGCGTCGGCGACCCGCTCGACGCGTCGACGGCCATGGGGCCGCTGATCAGCGCCGGCCAGCTCGAGCAGGTGTCGGCCTACGCGCCCGACGACGCGCCGATCGCGATCCGCGGAAAGGCGCCGGACGGACCGGGCTACTGGTTCCCGCCGACCGTTCTGTGCCCGGTCGAGCGCGACGCCCCGGCGGCCGTCGACGAGATCTTCGGGCCGATCGTCGTCGTGATCGGATTCGACACCGAGGCCGAGGCGATCGAGCTCGCCAACGACACGATCTACGGGCTCAGCGGCTCGGTGTGGACGAGCGACGGCGCCCGGGCGCTGCGGGTCTGCCGGGCGATCGAGTCGGGGAATCTGTCGATCAACTCCAACACGTCGGTCCGCGTAGCGACGCCGTTCGGCGGCTTCAAGCAGTCCGGGGTCGGGCGCGAGCTCGGGCCGCACGCGCTGGATCACTACACCGAGGTCAAGACGATCTTCTACGCAACGGGGGCACAGTGATGGGTCGACTCGACGGGCGTGTGTGTGTCATCACCGGGGCGGCAGGCGGGATCGGCGCCGCAAGCGCCGAGCTGTTCGCGGCGGAGGGCGCGACCGTGGTCGGCGTCGACCTCGCCGACGGGTCGCCGGGCGACCTGGCGCTGGTCTGCGACGTCACAGACGAGCAGCAGGTCGCCGACATGTACGCCCGCGTCAAGAGCGAGTTCGGGCGGATCGACGTGCTGTTCAACAACGCCGGCATCTCGCCCAACGACGACGCGTCGGTCCTCGACACGACGCTTGAGGCGTGGCAGCGCGTGCAGACGGTGAACCTCACGTCGGTCTTCCTGTGCTGCAAGCACGGCATCCCCCACCTCCTGGCCAACGACCCGCCCGGCGGTTCGGTCATCAACACGGCGTCGTTCGTCGCGGTGATGGGCGCGGCGACGTCGCAGATCTCCTACACCGCGTCCAAGGGCGGGGTGCTGGCGATGAGCCGCGAGCTCGGCGTGGAGTTCGCGCGCCGCGGGGTGCGCGTCAACGCGCTGTGCCCCGGCCCGGTCGACACGCCGTTGCTGCGCCAGCTCTATGCGTCGGATCCTGTCGCCGCGGCGCGCCGCATGGTCCACCTGCCGATGGGCCGCTTCGCGCTGGCCGAGGAGATGGCCAAGGGCGCGCTGTTCCTGGCCAGCGACGACTCCTCCTACGTCACCGCCTCGACCTTCCTCGTCGACGGCGGCCTCGCCGGCGCGTACGTCACGCCCGAGTAGCTACGCGACGAGGTCGGCCGGGTAGCCGGCGGCGGCGACGGCGGTGAGGATCGCCTGGGCGTGTTCGGCGCCGCGGGTCTCGACGACGATCTGGACGCCCGTCTCGCGGACATGGAGGTCGTAGCCCTCGCGCAGGTGCTCGACGCCGACGACGTTGGCGCCCGCGTCGCCGACGCACGTGAGCAGGGCGGCCAGCGAGCCGGGGCGGTCGGCGACGCGCGTGCGCAACACGAGCCGGCGGCCGGCGCGGGTTTCGTGGCGGCGGGCGAGGGCGGCCAGCAGGCCGGCATCGACGTTGCCGCCCGAGAGGACGACGACGGTCGCACCGGACGGCGCCGGCGCGACGGCGCCGCTGAGCAGTGCCGCGATCCCGACCGCGCCCGCCCCCTCGACGACCAGCTTCGCGCGCTCCATCGCCAGCACCATCCCGTCGGCGATCTCGTCCTCGGAGACGGTCACGACCCCGTCGACCCAGGTCTCGATCAGCGCTCGGTTGAGCTCGCCCGGCTCCTTGACCGCGATCCCGTCGGCGATCGACACCGCCGAGTGCACCTGCGAGCGCACGCCGATCACCTCGACCCCGGGCCGTGCGCTCTTGATCGCGATCGCGATCCCGCTGATCAGCCCACCGCCGCCGATCGGGACGATGACCTTCGCCAGCTCGGGCATGTCGTCGAGCAGCTCGAGCCCGACGGTGCCCTGGCCGGCAACGACATCGGCATCGTCGAACGGGTGCACGAGCGTCATCCCGGCCGCCTCGGCGCGCTGCCGTGCGGCGGCCAGCACCGCGCCCATCTCCTCGCCGCCCAGCGTCACGGTCGCCCCGTAGGAGCGCGTCGATTCGACCTTGGCGATCGACGCCTGCGCCGGCATGAAGACCTCGCACGGCACTCCGCGCTCGCGGGCGGCGAACGCCAGCGCCTGGGCATGGTTGCCGGCCGACCCGCACACGACCCCGCGCGCCGCACCGTCGCCGAGGGCGGCGAGCTTGTTGACCGCACCACGGACCTTGAACGATCCCGTGCGCTGAAGCGATTCGCACTTGAAGGCGATGTCGGCGCCGAAGCGGTCGCTGAGCGCCGCCGACGGCTGGATCGGTGTGTGGCGCGCGACGCCGGCCACCGCCTCGCGGGCGCGCGCCACGTCGGCGGGGCCGACCGTCGCGCCGGGCATCAGCCGGGCAGCGCGACGACCGCGTCGATCTCGACCTGAGCGCCGCGCGGCAGCGCGACGACCCCGATCGCGACGCGTGCGGGCGGGTCGGCGGGGAAGAACGCGGCATACGCCTCGTTGACCTCTCCGAACGCTCCGAGGTCGGTCATGTAGACGGTCAGCCGAACCGCGTCGCCGAGCGTCGTCCCGGCCGCGGCGCATACCGCCTCGAGGTTCCGCAGGCAGCGAATGGCCTGCGCCGCCGGCGTGTCGCCGTCGATTTCGCCGGTGTCGGGATCGAGCGGGATCTGGCCGGAGCAGAACAGCAGGCCGCCCGACCGCACGGCGTGGCTGTAGGGCCCGATCGCCGCCGGAGCGCCCAGCGCGGTGATCGTCTGACGATGATCGGACATGGCGAAGACAGTACATCGCGTTGACAATCGAGTGGCATCCCGTCGCGACGGGTGCGCTACCGTGGATCGCTGCGATGCGCCGCTGCGCTCTTGCTTTTTCTGTGGTTCTGATCGCCGGCGCAAGCGCGGCGTCTGCCGCGCACGCCGCGATCGCGTGGAAGAAGTGCTCCGACTCGAGCTTCCAGTGCGCTCGTGTCCCGGTCCCGCTCGACCCCACCGGCGTCACGCCCGGAACGGTCACGCTGACCGTCGAGCGCAAGGTCGCCGCGACCGACCCGACAAACACTGCCGTTGTGGCGCTGGCCGGCGGTCCGGGGCAGGCCGCGGTGCCACTGGCCACCGATCTGGCCGACAGCCTCAAGGCCGGTCTCGGCCAGCAGGACCTGATCGTGTTCGACCAGCGCGGGACCGGTTCCTCGGACGCGCTGAAGTGCAAGGCGCTCGAGGTCGACTCCAGCGACCTGCTGACCTCGCCGGCCAAGCTCGAGAGTCAATGCGCCAAGGAGATCGGGTCCAAGCGGGCGTTCTTCACGACCGCCCAGTCGGTCGCCGACATCGAGGCGCTGCGGGTCGCCGCCGGCTACAGCAAGCTTGTCGTGTTCGGCGTCTCCTACGGCACCAAGGTCGCCGAGGAGTACGCGCAGACCTACCCCGCCAACGTCGCCGGGCTGATCCTCGACTCGGTCGTCACCCCGACCGGCCCCGACGCCTTCAACCAGACCACGTTCGCCGCGATCCCCCGGGTGCTCGGCGACCTGTGCGCCGGCGGAGCCTGCGCGCGAGCGACGCCGAACGTCGATACCGACCTCGCCGCGGTCCTCAAGCACACGGCGATCAAGCCGCTGTCCGGGCGGGTGATCGACGGGCACGGGTTCTCGATCAAGACGCAGCTCACCTCGCAGGACATCTTCAACGTGCTGCTGGCCGGCGACCTCAATCCCGGCCTGCGCGCGATGCTCCCCAGCGCGCTGCACAGCGCCCACAACGGAGATACGGCCGCGCTCGCACGGGTGGTCGCGCACGCCAACGGACTCGACGACGTGCTCGGGCTGCAGAGCACCGACGAGGTTCCCGAGGACGACGCGCTGTTCCTCGATACGACATGCGAGGAGTCCGCCCTGCCGTGGCCGCGCGACGTCACCGACCCGGTCCAGCGCAAGGCGCTGGCCAAGGCCGCTGTGGCCGCGCTGCCGACGACGGAGTTCACGCCGTTCAGCCGCAAGGACGTGCTCGCCGGCCAGGCCATCACGTTCTGCCTCGGCTGGCCGCAGGCGTCACCGCCGCCGCCGGTACTCGGCCCGCTGCCGACCGTGCCGACGCTGATCCTCGAGGGCCAGGCCGACCTGCGCACCACCGTCGCCGACGCCCAATCGGTCGCGGCACAGATCCCGGGCTCGACGCTCGTCGTCGTCCCCCATGATGGGCACTCGGTCCTGGGCACCGACCTGTCGGGCTGCGCCCAGAAGGCGCTCAACGCATTCTTCGCCGGCACCCCGCCGCAACAGTGCGCAACCGACACACCGAACAAGTTCTCACCCAACCCGGTCGCACCGACGAGTCTCGCCAAGGTCAACGGCGCTGACCGCGACCTCAAGACCGCAACCGCGACGGCCGGCACGATCGTCGACGAGTACCACCTGTTCATCACCGACTCGATCACCATCGGCCACCTCGCGCGGTCGGGCTCGCGCGTCGGCGGGTTGCGCGGCGGCTTCTCGCGGCTCAGCGGCAGCACGATCAAGCTCGTCAACGTGACCTATGTCCCGGGCGTCACCGTCAGCGGGAAGATCTCGGCCAAGTCGCTGTCCGGGAAGGTCACCGTCACCGGCCGCTCGGCCGCCCACGGCACGCTGCACTTCGCGGCCAGCGGCGCGGTCGACGGCACGCTCGACGGCAAGCCGTTCCACGCGCGGCCCAAGGGCGCGCGTGCCGCGCGCGCCGCGGCGCCGACGCTCGTGCACTGGCCGTCACTGGCCGGCCCGCTGCCGTTCGCGTTGGTGCGATGACCAACGCGCTGGCGGACGAAACCTCCCCGTATCTCCGCCAGCATCAGGACAACCCGGTCGACTGGCTGCCGTGGGGGCCGGTCGCGCTTGCCAGAGCGCGTGACGAGGACCGCCCGCTGCTCGTCTCGATCGGCTACTCGGCCTGCCACTGGTGCCATGTCATGGAGCGCGAGTCGTTCGAGGACGACGAGACCGCCGCGCTGATGAACGAGAACTTCGTGTGCGTCAAGGTCGACCGCGAAGAGCGACCCGACATCGACGCGATCTACATCGAGGCGGTGCAGGGGATCACCGGCCAGGCGGGCTGGCCGCTGAACGTCTTCCTGACCCCCGACCAGGCGCCGTTCTTCGGCGGCACGTACTTCCCGCCGCAGCCGCGGATGGGCATGGCCTCGTGGCGCCAGGTGCTGCAGGCGGTCGCCGACGCATGGCGCGACAAGCGCCCCGAGATCCGCGAGCAGGGCGAGCGGATCGCCGCCGCGCTGGCCGGCGCGGCGGGCCGCGCCCGAGCGACGCGCCGGTGCCCGAGGCGCTGCGCGAGCAGGCCGTCGACACGCTCGTCAGCCAGCAGGACCGCGGCCACGGCGGCTGGGGCGCAGCGCCGAAGTTCCCCAGCGCGTCGGCGATCGAGTTCCTGCTCGCTCGCGGGGAGACGCAGGCCGGCGTGACCGCCCTGCACGCGATGCGCAGCGGCGGGATCTTCGACCAGGTCGGCGGCGGCTTCGCGCGCTACAGCGTCGACGCGTCGTGGATCGTGCCCCACTTCGAGAAGATGCTCTACGACAACGCGCTGCTCGCGCGCGCCTACCTGCACGGCTGGCAGGCGACCGGCGACCCCTTGCTGCGGCGCACCTGCGAAGAGACGCTCGACTGGGTCCTGCGCGAGATGCGCGGGCCCGAGGGTGGCTTCTACAGCGCGCTGGACGCCGACTCCGAGGGGGTCGAGGGCAAGTACTACGTCTGGTCGCTGGATGAGCTGCGCGAGGCGCTCGGTGCCGACGCCGACGCCGCGGTCGCCCATTTCGAGGCGACCGGCCGCGGCAACTTCGAGGGCGCCAACATCCTCACCGCGCGCGGCCCGCAGCTGAACGACGACGTCCGCGACCGCGTGCGCGCGACGCTCTATGAGATCCGCGAGCGGCGCGTGCGGCCGGGCCTGGACAGCAAGCGGCTGTGCGCGTGGAACGCGCTGATGATCTCGGCGCTGGCCGACGCCGGCGCGGTCCTCGGCCGCGACGACTATCTCGACGCCGCCATGGCGGGCGCGACGTTCGTGTGGGACACGCTGCGCGACGGTGACGGGCGGCTGCTACGCAGCTACAACGAGGGCGAGGCGCGCCTCGACGCCTACCTCGAGGACCACGCGTTCCTGCTCGAGGCGCTGCTGACGCTGTATGAGGCGACGTTCGACGTGCGCTGGTTCGGCGCCGCGCGCGAACTCGCCGGCGTTCTGCTCGATCGCTTCGCCGACCCCGACCACGGCGGGTTCTTCTCGACGGCGTCCGACCACGAGCCGCTGATCGCGCGGCGCAAGGACCTCGACGACGCGCCGATCCCGTCCGGCGGCGCGAGCGCGGCGCTCGGGCTGTTGCGCCTCGGCGCGCTGACCGGCGAGGCGCGCTACACGACCGCCGCCGAGGGCCAGCTGCGCCTGACCCACGAGTACGCCGCGCGCCACCCGACCGCGTTCGGGCACACGCTCCAGGCGCTGGACTTCCTGCTCGGGCCGGTGCGCGAGGTGGCGCTCGTCGGACCCGACGACGGCGTCGCGGCGCTCGCGGCGACGGTCCGGGCGACGCTGCGCCCGCGGCTCGTGCTCGCCGGCGCACCACACGCCGCCCAGGAGCCGCCGCTGCTCGCCGGTCGCGAGCCGCTCGACGGCCGCGCAGCGGCCTACGTGTGCGAGCACTTCGCGTGCCAGCGGCCGGTCACCGAGACCGGCGCGCTGGCCGAGCTTCTCTAGCTCAGGACGACGAAGCCGTCGAGGAGGATCGGCGCTGTCTTGGCCTCGACGACGATCGTGTGCTGGCCGGCGCCGAGCCCGTTGGCCGCGAAGACCACCGAACGCTGGCCCTTGGACCCGGCGTCGGTGGAGACCGCGGAGCACTGGCCGTCGACGCACGCCTTCACGACGCCGCGCTGCGGACCGGGGTTGCCGATCATCGCGATCGAGCTACCGGTGAACATGAGCTTCGCCTTCGCACCGGCCGTGACCGCCTTGGCCACCGTTGCGCCGATGGCGTCGGTGTCGTGGACGCCCTGGGCCCAGTCGCCGGAGAAGCTCACGGACGGGTCGCTCTGATCGACCGTCGCCAGGTGCACCGGCGCACTGGCGGGGCCCGCCCCGACCACTCCGAGCCCGTTCTGGGCGAGCGCCTGGAACTGGTAGAAGAGCCCCGGGGTCATCGGGATGGCCGCCGACATCTGACCGGCCACAGCCTGCGCTCCAGGCTGGGGCACATACGCGCCGAGTTGAGCGACGGTCGAAGCCGACCGCCCCTGCAGCGTGTCGAGGAGCTGCTTGGTCGGCGTGTTGGGATCGGTCGCCGACCAGCCCCAGGTGACGGCCGTCTCGCCGAGCGGCCCGACCTGTTGCACCGGCATGATCTTGGCGACCGGCTTGCTGACGTGCGGGGCCACCGGGTCGACCGCGAACGTGAACGAGTGCGCGTTGGGTTCAGTGAAACCGTCGGTCGTGATCGCCTCGACCTGGAACGTGTAGAGGTCATGCGTCAGGCCGGGGTAGGCGACCGGGCTCGCGCATGGCTTGAACGCCGCCGGCGCGGTCAGGTACGGCGTCAGCCGGCACTTGAACGTCGCTCCCGGTGTGCTGCTGGTGAACGTGAACGTCGCCGTGGTGAGAGCGCTCAGCTTCGCCGGATGCGACGTGATGTGGGCGTGCGCGTACACGACCCTGACCTTGAAGCGCACCGAGGCCGGCGTTGGATCGGGCGCGCCGTCGGACGACACGGCGCGGACGTCGAGCCGGTAGGTGCCGTTGGGCGTGTTGGGGAACGTCTGTGGGTCGCTGCACGGCCCGAACGGGACCGTGTCGAAGCCGCGGCGCTCGAGCCGGCACTCGAAGGTCGAAGAGGGCGTCGAGCTCTTGAACTTGAACGTCACCGTCGGCGTGTCCTTGAGTTCGGTCAGACCCGGCGGCGGGGCGTCGACGATGCGCGTCTGCGGAACCTGCGGCACGAACTTGACGATCGACGCGCGTTTCGCAGTCGACTCGATGCCGAACACCTCATCGGATCCGTCGACGCTCACGCCGAACACGCCTGCCGCGTCGCCGATCCCCTTGCGGCCGGTGCCGTCGGCGCCGTGCATGCCGAACCCGTGCGTGCCGCCGAGGAACACGTCACCGTGCGCATTGACGGCAACGTCGGTTGACGGCGCGACCGCGAACTGGCGCAGGAACGTGCCGTCGGGCCGGTAGACCTGGACGAACGAGTCGTCGTGCGCCGTCTGGGGAACGAGGGTGACGAAGACGTCGTCGTCGGGTCCGCCGACGGCGATCGACTCGACCGAGTTCTGCGGTAGGCCCTGGAGCGTGAACTGTCGCACCGGGCTCAGGTCCCCGACGTTGAGCTCGAAGATCCGGGTCGGCTTCTGCGTGTCGGCGCCGAACGAGCTTGAGTCCGCCACGTAGAGGTGCTGACCCGTCGAGTCGACGGCGGCGGGACCACCGAAGTCGTCGGAGTCGAGGTCGAACTGCGACCCGCGGATGAAGCGTCCGGTGGCGGCCGAGTACTCGCCGACGAACGGCTGGAAGTCGGAGCCGTTCGGCGTGACGCCACCGGAGAGGAACACGACCGCGCCGTTGGGAGTCACCGCCACGTCGCCCGCGACCCACTGCTGATCGCCGCCGATCAGGACCCGGCCGGAGATCTCCCGGATCTTCTGGCCGTGCGGCGTCATCTCGATGACCTTGGTCGCCAGCGAGGTGTCGAACCCGGCGCCCGGGATCGAGTTCGGCGTGGCCACGAACATGTCGCCGCCACGATCGACCGCCAGCCCCCAGACGATGCGGTGGGCCGGGAGTGTGACCTTCAGCGTCCGCGTGAACGCGCCCGCCGGCGACGCCGCCAGCGCGAGCACGGCGATCGCACACCCTGCGGTGCCCAGCGCCCTGGTGATCCGTCCGTTGTACGACCTACGTGTCCCACTCATTGCCAGACCCCTCCCATGCGGTGTGCGGCTTCGTTGTCCTCACAACCGGCCGGACGGCCGCGGATTACGGTCTCGCGGATAAGCTCGCGCGATGATCCGCCGTGTCGTCCTGCTCGCTGCCGTTCTCGTGCCCGCCGCCGCCCCCGCCTCCGCCGTCTCCCCGGGCACGCTCTCCTTCGGCGCCCCGTGCTACTACGTCGGTAACCAGATCTCGGCCACCGGATCCGGCTGGACACCCAACGACCGCATCGCCCTGACCGCTTCCAGCCCGAAGCTGTCGGTCACCGCGCTGGCTGACGCGTCGGGCACCTTCTCCTCGAGCTTCACCGCGCCCGACCTGCCCGGCGACGGCCCGCTGGTGCGCCACGTGACGGCGACCGCCGCCGACCGGGCCGACTCCAGCAACACCACGACCGCCTCGTTCTTCCTCGTCCAGCCGGCCGTCGACGCGAACCTCAACGGCCATTCGCAGTCGGTCGTGCAGTGGACGATCGCCGGCTTCACCGGCGGCAAGACCGTGTACGGCCACTGGGTCTTCAAGCACCGCTCGCGCAAGACGCTGACCATGGGGAAGGTCCCCGGCGCCTGCGGCCTCGTCAAGCACCGCGCGCCGCGAATCCCGGTGGCATCGCAGATCGGGACGTGGACCGCGCAGTTCGACACGTCGAAGACCTGGCACTCGTCGACGCCGAACGTCGCGGTCGAAATCCGCGTGCTGCCCGGCCGCTGAGCGGCCGACCCCCCACAACAGCCCGATTGCTAACGGAATCTCTATGGTGGTCGGCCACATGAACCGCGCCCCGCTGCTCGCCCTCGCCGCCGTCGCGCTCGCCGCCCCGACCGCTGCCGCTGCTGCCCCCACCCTGTCGCTCGACGCACCCTGCTACTACGCCGAGTCGGCGATCACCGCGACCGGTCTCGGCTTCCCCGCCAGCGCCCCGATCCAGATCACCGACGCGGCCGGCGACGCGTTCAGCGCCAGCTCGATGGCCGACCCGATGGGCACGTTCACCGCCAGCTTCCAGGCGCCCCCGGCGCCGTCGAGCAAGCCGGCCGTCGTCCCCTACACCGCGACCGCAACCGACGGTGCGGACGCGACGCAGACGGCGACGGCGTCGTTCTTCGACGTCAACGCCGGCGTCGACGCCAACGTCAACGGCCGCCTGTCAACGCCGGTCACATGGACGGTCGCCGGGTTCGTCGGCGGCCAGACCGTCTACGGCCACTGGTTCTTCGAGCACAAGAACTTCAAGACGCTGAAGATGGGCAAGGTGCCCGGCGCCTGCGGCCTCGTCAAGCGCAGGGTCAAGCGCCTTCCCGTGACACCGCGGGTCGGGATCTGGACCGCGCAGTTCGACACGAAGAAGGAGTGGCACGCGACGACGAAGCCGCGCGTGTTCCTGCGGATCCAGGTCTTCCGGCGCCCGGGCTAGAGCACCGGCAGTCGTTCAGAGCACAGGCAGGTAGCGATCCAGCTCCCACTGGGTCACCTGCACGCGGTAGTCCTCCCACTCCTGGCGCTTGATCTCCACGTAGCGATTGAACATGTGCTCGCCGAGCGTGCGCAGCACGAGCTCGGACTCGGCGGTCAGCGCGATCGCCTCGCCGAGCGTCTCCGGTAGCTGCTCGATGCCGAGCCGGCGGCGGTCGTCCGGCGCCAGGTGGTACAGGTTCTTCTCCATCGGCTCGGGCAGCTCGTAGCCCTTCTCGATCCCCTCGAGCCCGGCCTGGAGCAGGACCGCAAACGTCAGGTAGGGATTGCACGACGGGTCGGGACAGCGCAGCTCCATCCGCGTCGACTGCTCCTTGCCGGGGTGATAGAGCGGGACGCGGACCAGCGCGCTGCGGTTACGCCGTGACCAGGCGACGTAGACCGGCGCCTCGTAGCCCGGCACGAGCCGCTTGTAGGAGTTGACCCACTGGGCGAAGATCGACGAGATCTCGCGCGCATGGCGCAGCTGGCCGGCGATGAACGCCTTGCCGACGTCGGACAGGAAGTAGTGATCGTCGGCGTCGAAGAACGCGTTGGCGCCGTCCTTCATCAGGCTCATGTGGGTGTGCATCCCCGAGCCGTTCTGGCCGAACAGCGGCTTGGGCATGAACGTCGCATGCCAGCCGTACTTCATTGCGTACTCCTTGACCGTGATCCGGTAGGTCATGCAGTCGTCGGCCATCTTCATCGCCGGCGCGTGGCGCATGTCGACCTCGTGCTGGGACGGCCCGACCTCGTGGTGGGAGTACTCGACGTGGATACCCAGCTGCTCGAGCGCGAGCACGGTCTCGCGGCGCACGTCGGAGCCGGCGTCGAGCGTCGTCAGGTCGAAGTAGCCGCCCTCGTCGAGCACCTCGGTCGACTTGGAGTCCTTGAACAGGAAGTACTCGAGCTCAGGGCCGACGCTGAACGTGTCGAAGCCCATCGACTCGGCGCGCTGTAGCGCGCGGCGCAGGACGTGGCGCGGATCACCCTCGTACGGCGTGCGCTCGGGCGTCATCACGTCGCAGAACATGCGCCCGACGCCCTGCTCCTCGGGCCGCCACGGGATCACGGCGAAGGTCGACGGATCGGGCATCGCGACCATGTCGGACTCCTCGATCGCGTTGAAGCCCGTGATCGACGAGCCGTCGAAGCCCATCCCGTCTTCGAACGCGTCGGCGAGCTCCTCGCGGCCGATCGAGAACGACTTGAGCTGACCGAGAATGTCGGTGAACCAGAAGCGGATGAAGCGGATGTTCTGCTCCTCGACGATCGTGAGAACGTCGGCGGAGGTGAGCGGCGCGTCGGCCATGACGCGGGACCCTAGAGGATCGCGGGTGGACCGTCAGGCGATGCGGGCTGGACCGGCGGGCCGAGGCAGCGCGGCCTCGGCGGTGATCGGGGTCGGCAACCAGCGCTGCGCCCACGCGCGCAGCTCGCCGACCGCATCCTGAAGGTCGCGGCCCATGTCGGTCAGCGCATACTCGACCCGGACGGGCGGGCCGGAGTGGACGATCCTCTGCACGACCCCGCGCGACTCGAGCTCCTTGAGGCGCTCGGACAGCAGTCGATCCGATAGCTCGGGGATCGCCTGGGCGACGGCGCTGAAGCGCAGCGGCCCCTCACGCAGCAGGACCTCGATGATGGCGCCGGTCCAGCGACGGCCGATCAGCTCGACCGCCTCGTGGTAGAGCGGGCAGCACCCCCCGGGTGGCGCAACAAGCGCCGCTGGTGCTTGTGGGGGGTGCAGCCGCGGGTTCATCGCAACTGCCTAGGCGGCCTTGAGGCGGCGCCCCTCCTCGAAGGAGCCGTCGACCGGTACGTCGCCGGCGACGTTGATGAACGCGGTGAAACTCTCGAGCGACAGGTACGCGATCGCCTCGAGGATCTCTTCGTCGGTCCAGCCGGCCTCACGCGCCTCCTCGTGGAGGTGCATCGGCGGCTTTGCACGGTCTTCGAGCATCGTCTTGAGGTAACGCAGCAGCGCGGCCTCGTGCTCGTCGTTGGACTCGAACTCGCGCGCCAGCGCGACCTCGTCGAGCCCGAGCCCCGCCGCGCGCGCGGTGCGCGTGTGCAGGGCGATGCCCGGCTCGGAGTTGTAGAAGTCCGAGACCCCGAGCGCGATGCGCTCGAGCGTGCCGGCCTTGAGGTGCCCGTTGCGCATCTCGGAGCGGAACCGCGCGTAGGCGCGCAGAACGGCCGGCGACCCGGCGATCACGCCGAGGAAGTTCGGGAGCTGACCACCGGTGGCCAGCGCGCCACGCAGAACCGGAACCGAGCCCTCGGGCGCGGTGAGGTCGTCGTGGATCTGGAAGCGACTCATGGCTGTCTTCATGGCAAGGGGCCTTCGTGACGAGAAAATGAACGGCTGGAGGGGTGGCTTCCGTGCCTGGGGTACTTCACTTCGGTCATATTGCTTACGGGACGTAAGTTTACGTCGAACGGGAGATTCGCACAAGGGCGACCTACCCATCTGTGACGGGAAACACACATCCCTAACCGGTGTCCGGCCGGGAGTTTCGGTCCGGGGTGCTACGGGTGCGAGGCCGTCGCCAGCGCGACGATGCACAGCAGCAGGCCGAGCGCGACCGCGTACATGGCGATCCGGTCCGGTCGCGGGCCGATGCGCTCGACGGCGCGGCGGGCGGGACGGCGCGATTGGACCTCGACGAGGCCCGGCGTGGCGGCCGGCGACACCGGGCGTCCGGTGATGGTGACCGTGTGGCGCAGCCCCTGGCGCTGCTCTTCGACCGCGGCGGGCGCCGGGACGAACACGTCGGGCTCGGGCTGATCGGCGATCTCAGACTCGGGCTCCGGCGAGGCGGTGTCGCGCGCGAAGCGGCGCGCCCGCGGGCGCTCCTCGAACAGCTCGTCGACCTCAACCGTCGGATCCCACGCGAAGCCGCGCGGGGTCGGGGCGTCGTCGACCAGCGACAACGGAGCAAAGACCGGGGCGTCGTCGGGCCGCGCCGTCTGGCGCTGCTCGATCGTCTCTCGGAGGTGCTGGACGTCCGCCCACCACGCACGGGCTTCCATCTCGGACATTGCGGTCTTGGTTCCTCTTCCTTGTGCCGACGGGGTTAGCTGACGGGCTCGCGCTGAAAGAGTGCGCTACGTACCGGACGGTACGACTCGCCCCAGTTATGGGTCCCCCGTTCTCCTGTCCTTGCGGCGAGGAGACTAGGCGATTTGACGGGCCTCATCCTACCAGCGTTGGATTTCCCTGCAAATGTGCGAGATTACGGAAACTGCGGGGTGTTCTTGCATCAGTGGCCGGCGACCGTGGCCACAAAAGCCGCAACGTCCTTGGCTTCCTGGCCGATGACGAGCTTGGCCGGCATCTGCCCCGCGCCCCGCGCGCGCCCCTGATCGATCGCGCTGAGAACGAAGTCGCTCTTGAGCTTGGTCGACGCGGGGCCGGAGCCCAGGCCGCCGATCAGCAGGTCGAGGTTGGGGCCGACCTTGCCGACCGCGTTGGCGCCGTGCAGCGTGTGACAGGTCGCGCAGTGCTGCGAGAAGGCCAGCCGTCCGTGGACCTCGTCGACATGGTCGCTACCGATCTTCGCGTCGGTGCTCAGCGCGATCCCGCCGGGGCCGACGTCGGCGTGGTTGTCGTGGTTGCCGGCGATGACGATCGCGGGAATGCCGATGCCGATCAGCAGGATCAGGATCGGCAGCCCGATGACAATCACGCGGCGCCCGGCGCGGCTCGGCGGCTTGCGCGGGCCACGACGGCTCGTCATGGCGACGAACACGACGCCCAGGCCGAGGACGACGAACAGGAGAACGAACACCGCTGCGGCGACCATTTCGCGCGGAACCCTACCTGGCCCGGCGGGCGATCGTGTCGCTCACCGGCGACGGCCCTGGGCGAAGCTGAGGATCGGCGGCGCGACCGCGCGCAGGTCGCCGATCGGCTCCAGCGAGGCGGCCTCCTGTAGCGGCCCGGCGACCACGTCCTCGAGCGTGTGCAGCGCCCGCACGAGCACGTTGATCTGCCCACCACCGGCCGCATGACGCTCGAGGCGGCCGGTCGCGGCGACCATCGGCTCGGTGCGCACGATCAGCCGGTGGCGTTCGTAGACGTCGGCCGGCACGACGAGGTTGATCGTCCCGTGCTCGTCCTCGAGCAGCATGAAGACGATGCCGCTCGCGGTGCCGGGGCGCTGACGGGCGATGACCAGGCCGCCGATCCGCAGCGGCGAGTTGTGCTCGCGCGTCGGCAGGTCGGCGCTGGTGGCCAGGCCGGCCGCATCCAGCGCGCCGCGCATCAGCGCCAGCGGGTGCGCGGCGGTCGTCAGGCCGGTGGTGGCGTAGTCGGCGATCATCGCGTCCCACGGCGCAAGCTCGCGCAGCTCCGGAGCGCGCGGCAGCTCGAGCGCCAGCGACAGCTGCGTCCCGGCGCCACGCGCTTTGGCCGTCTTGCGCGCGCGGCGCGCGGCGGCGGCCGAGGCGTGGCGCTCACCGTCGACCGAGGCGATCGGGCCCGCGATGCGGTGGCCGGGCGCTGCGGCGCCGAGCTCCCACAGCGCGCGGCGCCGCGCGTGCGGACCGCCGCCGGCCAGCTCGTCGCAGGCCCCCGACCAGGCCAGCGTCTGCAACATCGCCCGTCCGCCGCCCGCGCGCGAGGCGAGGTCGGCGAGGTCGGCGAACGGGCCCCCCGAGCGGCGCTCGGAGACGAGCGTGGCGACCTCGTCGGCGCGCACGCCCTGGACGTAGCCCAGGCCGATGCGCACCGTGTCGTCGGGCGTGACCATGCAGCCGACGGCGCTGTGGTTGACGTCGGGGGCAAGCACGGAGATGCCGCGGCGCTGGGCCTCGTGGACCAGCGCGTCCGGCGCGTAGAAGCCCATCGGCTGCTCGTCGAGCAGCGCGCACAGGAATTCGGGGCCGTAGTGCACCCGCAGCCATGTCGACTGGTAGGCGAGCAGGCCGAACGCGGCGCCATGGGCCTTGGGGAAGCCGAAGCCCGAGAAGCCGACGATCATCTTCCAGACGCGCTGTGCGACCTCGTCGCAGACGCCATGGGTCTCTCGCGCGCCCTCGATGAAGCGATCGTGGTGGGCCATCAGCGCGGCCTCCGAGCGCTTGCGGCTCATCGCCCGGCGCAGCCCCTCGGCCTCGCCCGGCGAGAAGCCCGCGAACGCCATCGCGACCTCGATCACCTGGTCCTGGAAGATGATCGTTCCCAGCGTCTCTCCCAGCGGCTCGCGCAGCGACTCGTGGTCGTAGGGGATCTCGAAATCCGGGTCGGCGCGCAGCGCCTGCAGGCGCGAGATGTAGGGGTTGACGGCGCCGCCCTGGATCGGGCCCGGGCGCACGATCGCGACCTGGATCGTGAGGTCGTCGAGGTCCTTGGGCCGCGTGCGCAGCAGCGAGGCCATCTGAGCACGGCTCTCGATCTGGAAGACGCCGGTCGTCTCGGCCTTCTGGATCGCCTCGTAGGTCGGCCTGTCGTCGTAGGGGATCCGCGACAGGTCGATCCGCTCGCCGCGGCGCGCGGCGATCTGCTCGACGCAGCGCTCGACCGCGCTCAGCATCCCCAGGCCCAGCAGGTCGATCTTGAGGAAGCCGGCATCGGCGCACGAGTCCTTGTCCCACATGACCATCTGGCGGCCCACCATCGAGGCGGGCACGACCGGGCAGCAGTCGATCAGCGGGCGGGTGGCGACGATCATCCCGCCCGAGTGCTGGGACAGGTGGCGCGGCAGGCCGTAGGCCTCCTTGGCCAGGCGCGCGAGCCACTCCCAGCGCGATGGCGGGTCGGTCGTGCGGCGCCCGGGACCGAGGGCAAGGTCGATCTCCTCACCGACCTCGCCGCCCCACCAGCCGCTCGACGAGCGCGCGACGCGCTCGATCTCACCCGGTGGCAGTCCGAGCACCTTGCCGATCTCGCGAATGGCACCACGCGAGCGGTAGGTCGGGAAGGCGGCGACGAGGGCGGAGTGGTCGGTCCCGTAGCGCTCGTGCACGCGCGGGATCAGCGTCTCGCGCACGTCGCGCGGGAAGTCGAGGTCGATGTCGGGCAGCGCCGTGAGCTCCTCGTTGAGGAAGCGCCCGAGGAACAGCTCGTTGGCGATCGGGTCGACGTGCGAGAGGCCGGTGAGGTAGCAGACGATCGACGAGACGCTCGAGCCGCGCCCGCGGCCGGGTGGCAGCAGCGAGCGGGCGGTGCCGGCGCCGCGGACCTCGAACGCGACCTCGCGTGCGAGCTCGAGCAGGTCGCGGTGCAGCAGGAAGAAGCCCGACAGCCCGAGCTTGGCGATGACGTTGAGCTCCTCGGTCAGGCGCGCGGCCGCAGCATCGTGGTGCGTGGAGGCCCGTGGGTAGCGCTGCGCGAAGGCGGGCGTGCAGACGCGGGCGAGTTCGGCGTCGGCGCCGTCGTCCTCGGCGCCGGGGTAGCGGTAGCCGAGGTCGTGGGTGAGGTCGAAGCGCAGCGTGTCGGCGAGCCGCGCCGTCTCGGCGACCGCTTCGGGGTGGTCGGTGAAGCGCGCGGCCATCGCCTCGGGCGTGGCCAGGACGTGGCTGTGGTTGCCCCGGCGCAGCGGCTCGGAGGCGTCAAGCGTCGTGTGCTCGCGGATCGCCACGAACGCGTCCTGCAGCGGGGCACGCGCGCGTGTGTGCGCGTGGACGTTGCCGGTTGCCACGGTCCTGACGCCCAAACGGGCGGCGAGCGCGGCGAGGCCGCGGTTGAGCGTGCGGTCGTGACGCAGAAACGGGCGCTGGAGCTCGACGCGGAAGCGGTCGGGGCCGAACGCGGCCAGCAGCGCGCGCATCGTCGGCTCGTCGCGCACGCCCTGGCGCGCGCAGCCCGACAGGCAGACGAGGCCGTCGGCGTGCCGGGCGAGGTCGTCGATCGTGACGGCGGGCGGCAGCGTCGAGCGGCGATCGGGCGTGTCGCGCGTGTGCGCGTGTGCATGGGTGAGCAGCCGGCAGAGGTTGGCCCAGCCGGCTGCGTCGGCGACCAGCAGCGTGACGTGGCGTCCGTCGTCGAGGGTCAGCTCGGCGCCGTGGATCGCTCGCAACCCGCGCGTTGCGGCGGCCTGGGCGAACTCCATCGAGCCCGAGACCGTGTCGTGATCGGTCAGCGCGAGCGCCGTGTGCCCGGCTGCCAGCGCCGCGTCGACCAGCTCCTCGGGCAGCGAGGCGCCGTCGAGGAACGAGAACGCGGAGTGACAGTGCAGCTCGACGTATGACACGAACGTATGTTCGCATCATGGCACCCTGCTGGCAAGTCTGGCTAGGCGGCTGCGCCCGCCAGCTGCCCCCGCTCGTAGGCCGGGCGCGCGTGTCCGCGCTCGACGTACGCGCCCAGCGTCGGCCAGTCGCCGAGCATGTTGCGCGAGTGGGCGATCCCGAGGACGCTGGCCGTCATCACGTCGGCGACGCCGAACGTGTCGCCGACCAGCCACTGCTCCTGGCCGAGTGCGTCGGCGATGACCTTGAGCGCCTTGCCGAAGCGCTCGAGCCCCGGCGCAACGTCGGCCTCGGCGTCGCGCATCGCACGCAGCGCCATCAGCGCGCCCTCGATCTCGGTCATCGAGAACACCGACCACTGGTAGCCCAGCGCGCGCTGGGTCGACCCCTCTGGGCCGAGCAGCCCAGTGCCCGGGTGGGCGTCGGCGAGGTACAGGCAGCAGGCCAGCGATTCGAACATGACGGTGCCGTCGTCGAGCTCCATGAACGGCACGCGCCCGAGCGGATGCTGGGCGAAATGCTCGGGCGAGTGGCGGAACTCGTCGGTCATGAGCGTCAGGTCGTAGGGCTCGCCGATCTCCTCGAGCGTCCACAGGACGCGGGTCGAACGGCTGCCGGGACGGTGGAAGAGGCGGGGCATGCGCCGGACCCTATCCAGGTGCGGTTGTCACCCCCGGTACGTACGGCGTGTCGCGCGGGTGACAGACGGGCCCGCAGGCCGGTCGTACCTTGGCGCCATGACGATCAAGCGCCCCCTCATCACCGCTCTCGCGCTGGCCGCGCTCGCCGCGACGCCGACGCTCGCGGCGCCCTCCGCGCCGCTGAAGAACGTCCCGCGCTCGGCCCTGCAAGTGACCGAGGGGGCGCTGGCGACCTACGGCCACCAGGGCCAGGTCCGCACCCGCGACGCCGCGATGCGCGCCGTCGTGCGCGATCACGGGCACCACGCTGCTCGTGCCCGGCTGTCGTTCCAGCTAATGGGGACGAGCACGTCGACCGCGGCGCTCGGCTCGGGCATCGTGCGCCAGCAGATCGGGCTCAAGCTACTGGCCGCCGACCCGTGCAACCTCGTCTACGTGATGTGGCACAGCGTGCCGACCAACGCGATCGAGATCCAGGTCAAGAGCAATCCGGGCGAGACGACGTCGTCGCAGTGCGGCAACGCCGGCTACAACACGATCGCCGTCGTGCCGTTGACGACGCAGTCGTCCAGCGGCCGCGCCCACGCACTGGAGGCGCGCGTGCGACCGGCCGGCAACGGCGCGGCCTACCTGACCGTGTTCGCCGACAAGGCGATCGTCTGGGAGGGCGCGCTGCCCGCCTCGCTGGTCGGAAGCCTCAACGGCCCGGCCGGCGTGCGCTCCGACAACGGTGACTACGTCTTCCGGTTGTCGACCGCGAGCTGATCACGGAGCTGATTCAGGCACGGCGCGCGGCGGCCAGGCAGTCGTCGCGCGCGGTCCAGACGCCGTCGGGGCCGCGAACGCGCGCGTCGGCGAGCGCCATCTCGATCGTGGAGTGCTTGTAGGAGCCGCCGAGTTTGAGGCCCAGCGCGACGCTGCCCTTCGCGGCGAAGCTGTTCTGCTTGAGGCGGAAGCTACGCATCTGCTCGACGCCGTCGACGGTGAACCGCGCGGCCAGCGCGTGGAGGGCAAGGGATCCCGCTCGTAGGTCGCCGTCGCGCTGGGCCTTCATGAACGCCAGCGCGGCGGCGAGGTTGTCGGGGTCGGAGAGGTCGAGGTGTTGCTCGACCTCGTAGGCGTCGCCGGCCTGGTGGCGCGGCGCGATCGTGAGGGAGGCGCTCGGCCCGGGTATCGGTGCGCCGGCAGCGAGACGGCCGACGGTGAAGACCTCGAAGTCGATGGGGCGACCGGTGCGGTCGACGCGCAGGGCGTAGTCGGTCGAATCCATGTGGGTCAGCGCGACGCCGGCGAGGATCTCGCCGACCTGACCGGAGACGTCGCTGTCGTCGCGCAGGCGGAAGTAGGTCGTGACGTCGCCGTTGGCGTCGGTGCGCGAGCCGTCGATGGCGTCCTGCGAGATCGACCCGGCGACGGTCGCCGCGACGTCGACGCTGAGCAAGGCGCCGAGCGACCCGACCCAGCCGGTCTGGCGGTAGCGCTGCGCCGGCTCGCCCTTGGGGTGCTTGCCCAGGACGAGCAGCTCTTCGTCGAGCACGGCCTCTCGCTGGCTGTGGGCGAGCCACGTCTCCCCCGCGCCCTCGTGGGCGAGCACCGACGCGCGCGCTTCGCCGCCCAGCTGCAGTTTCAGCCCGAGACCAGAGAACGAGACCGAGGCACCGAGGCCACCGTCGATGCCCTCGCCACCGTCGCGGGTCCGCGTGATTCGGTAGGTGCCGTCGGAGCGCTTCTCGATCATCAATGTGACGGTGCTGGTCACCTTGACGATCGCGATCGTGATGCTCTGGTCCTCGCTGTCGATGCCCGACGCCGTCGTGCACGGCACGCGGTCCTCGTTGCAATCGCCGCCCGAGACGATGCACAGCGCACGGTCGAACTGGCGCACAACGATCCCGGCGATCGCCGAGCCGCCGAACGCGGTGCCAGCGAGAGCCAGCGCGACGGTGACGACGCCGACGACGGCGATCCAGTCGACGGCCGCCTGACCGGTGGTGTCGCGAAGCCGGTGCACGGCCCCCGATCGTGCGCCGCAAGCTGTGACGTGCGTGCAACGCGCGGCAAAGAATCAGCGTTGTTCGTACCACCCCCCGTTGCGTAGATCACGGAACACGACCGTGTTACGACCGGCGTCGGTGACGAGTTCCCAGTAGCGCCGGCGCAGCGGCTCGACGGTCCACCAGCGGTCCTCGATCAGCCACGACTCGCGGTGGGCCTCGACGGCGTGGGCGCCGACCGTCAGCGGGCGACCGTCGCCGGCCGCCCGGACCGCGACCCGCCGCGGAGCATTGATGCGCCGCGGGGCGCCGGCGGCGGTCCGCTGCACGCTCATCGCTCGAACGGGGTCAGGACCGCGCGGCGCTCGGGCACGCGCGAGTCGGGGTCGACAAGCAGCACGCGCAGCGCCGCGTCGGGGCCCGCCGCCGCGCGCGCCTGGCGCACCGCGTCGCGCAGACGATCACGGCGCTGCGCCTCGCCGTCGTCGAACAGGGCACCGGCCTGCGGCGGCGGCGGACCGAGGCCGTCGGCCGTCAGCCGCAGCGCCTGCGCCGGGGCGGGCAGCGCGTCGAGGTGGCCGCCGAGGGCGAGCCGCATCCGCGCCGCGTCGGCCGTCGCCTCGCGGAACACAACGCGTTCGCGCCACGTCCCGCCCTCGACCAGCATCGCCGCCACCACGACGCTGCGCACGGTGCGCCCGCGCAGCTCGCGGCGAGCCAAGAGCCGGTCGATCAGGACGGCGAGCGCGCGCCCCAGCTGCGGGCCCGAGTTGGCCTCGGGCAGCTCGAGCTGCTCCTCCAGGCGCTCGCTCGGCGCTCTCGGGATCAGCGGCTCGTCGCGGCCGTGGGCGAGCTCGTAGGCGAGCACGCCGTCGGCGCCGAAGCGGTCGGCCAGCGCATGACGCGGCAGCGCAGAGAGCTCGCCGAGCGTCTCGATGCCGAGCCGCCGCAGGTCGGTCGCCAGGTGAGCGGTCTGCTCGCGCTCGCGCAGCAGGTCGACCGATTCGCCGGCGAGATCCTGCGCCCCGCGGACGATCTGCGGGTGGCGCGCGCGGGCACGGTGCGCGCCGGCCAGCGCGCAGAAGCGCGACGGGCCGGCGCCGAGACGCGCCGGGCGCCGCAGCGCGCCGCGGGTGGCGTTGAAGACGCCGTCGAGCGAGCCGCCGTGCAGGCGCCGCAGGCCGCGAGCGTCGAAGCAGGCCAGGCCCGGCGGCCCGGACTCGACGGCGGCGCCGATGCCCTCCAACGAGATGAGCACCCGCTCCCACGCGTCGGCGACACCGACCGGATCGCTGGGGACCAGGGCGAGTGTCGGGCAGCGCGCCAGCGCCTCTCCGAGCCGCATTCCCGGATGGACGCCGGCCCCGGCCGCGGCGGCCGAGACCTCGCCGATCAGCTCCCCGCCGCCCGGTTCGGGCGCGAGCGCCGCCGGCCCCTGCATCAGGGCCTCACGACTGCCGGCGGCGACGGCGAGGGCAAAGCGGGGGAGCAGGGCGGCGACGATGGTTGACATACGAACACATGTTCGCATACATGGCGGCGGAAGGACGCCCGGTCAGCCGCGCGAGAACTCCGCCCACAGCGGATAGTGGTCGGAAATGTGGGCCTTGCGCTCGGCGTCGTCGCGCGCGTGAAGGAGGACGTACTTGGTCCACTCGACGAAGCCCGCGTTGTGTTCGTAGGTCAGCGTCAGCGCCGCGCGCTCGCCCTTGGTGAACCAGGCGATCTGGTCGTAGTGCTTCTTGACGCCGCCGTCGGCGTAGGTGATGTTGCGCGGCGCGTCCTGGAGCTCGGGCGGGGCGGCGAGGCCGGTCGACGTCAGGGCCCGATAGAGCGGGTCGTCGTCGCGGTCGATGTTGAAATCACCGAGGGCGATCAGGTTGCGGTTGAACGTGTCGGGGTCCTCGGCGCGGTCGGCGAGCCACTGGGCGATCGCCGCCAGCTCGTCGCGGCGGCGTTCTCTGTCGGCCTTGTCGGCGCCGTACAACGCGTGCAGCGTGACGAGCGTGAATGCCTTGTCTCCGGCGGCGAAGCTGACCGCGTAGGGCGTGCGGGCAAATTGGCGGTCGAGCGGGCCGATGACGACGCCGTTGGCGCTAGCCGGCAGCACGACCTCGCCGACCAGGCCCGACGAGCGAGCGCGCCGGCGATCGTGGACAAACGCCAGGCGCTCGCCGTTGCCAGGCCCGCCCTCGGTGACATCGGTGACGACGTACGCCCAGTCGTCGCCGAGGATCTTCATCACCGTCTGTAGCGCGGTCAGGTCGCGGCGCGTCTCCTGGATCGCGCAGACGTCGAAGCGACTGACGATTTCGGCGATCGCGCAGGCGTCCGACAGGTTGCGCTTGGGCTCATCGCCCGGCTCGGTGACCCACTTCTCGGTCAGGTTGCCGAACACGGCGATGTTCCACGTGCCGATCAGCAGGTTGTCGAGCGTCTTGGCCGGCAGCACGGCGTCGAGGCCCGCGGCGAGCGCATCGAGCGCCTTGCGGGTGGCGGCCGGCGGCGGCGTGGCGGCGAGATCCGACGGAAGCGGCAGGGCGGCGATTGATCAAGAGTACCCCGCCATCGCGCATGCGAGGATCCGCATGTGCTGCACACCAATCGCGCCCGGGCCGAGTCGTTCGGCGAGGACGCGCGGCTGTATCACCGCGTGCGCCCGCGCTACCCCGCCGCGCTGCTCGACCACCTACTGGCCGGCGCAACACCGGCGGTGCTCGACGTCGGCTGCGGGACGGGGATCGCCGCGCAGCTGCTGCAGGCACGCGGCTGCACCGTGCTCGGCGTCGAGCCCGACGAGCGGATGGCCGCGCTCGCCCGCGAGAACGGTGTCGAGGTCGAGGTCGGCAAGATCGAGACCTGGGACGCGGGCGGGCGGACGTTCGATCTGGTGACGAGCGGCCAGGCGTGGCACTGGGTCGAACCCGTGGCCGGTTTCCCGCGGGCCGCTGCCGCGCTGGTCGACGGCGGGCGGATCGGGCTGTTCTGGAACTTCGGCCAGGCCGACGAGCCGGTCGCTTCGGCGCTCGACGGTGTCTACGACCGCTATGCGCCGGAGCTGCGCCACACGTCGATGATCCTCGGCGGCAACCACACCGAACACGCGCGGATCGCCGTCGAACTGCGCGAGTCCGGACGGTTCAGTGAGCCGCAGATCACGGAGTGGACGTGGCGCGACTCGTTCACCACCAGCCGCTGGATCGAACAGGCCCAGACCCAGAGCAACCACCGCATCCTGCCGGCCGAGCGGCGAGATGAGCTGTTGGCGCAGGTCGCGGCGACGATCGACGCCCACGGCGGCGAGCTCGGCGTCGGCTACGTGACGCGACTGATCGAGGCGACGAGGCTCTAGTGGCCTACGCCCCACCCGAACGCCATCTGCTGCGGGCCCGCGACCTCGTCGATGCGCGCTACGCCGAGCAGCTGACGGTCGACGACCTGGCCGCCGCGGCCGGGCTGTCGCGCGCGCACTTCAGCCGCGAGTTCGCGCGGGCGTTCGGCGAGCCGCCGCATTCCTACCTGCTGACGCGCCGCCTGGAGCGGGCGGCGGCGCTTCTGCGCACGACCGACCACTCGGTCGCCGAGATCTGCCTGTCGGTCGGGCTGACGAGCGTCGGCTCGTTCACGACGAGCTTCACGCGGACGTTCGGCGAGTCGCCGACGGCGTACCGCCGGCGGTTCCCGCCGGCTGCCGAGCTGGCGCGCGTGCCCGCCTGCATCGTGCGCGCTTACGCGCGTCCGCAACGCCGCACGTTTCGAGAAGACAGCCCGAACGACCAGGGCTAGGGTCGAGCACCGAACGATCCATCGACCCAACAGGGAGACATCACGACCATGATCAAGATCGCCAACGCCCAGCTGTGGGTTCATGACCAGGACGAAGCGCTGCAGTTCTACACGCAGAAGCTCGGGATGGTCGTGCGCGCCGACGTCACGCTCGCCGAGATGGGCGACTTCCGCTGGCTCGCCGTCGGCCCGGTCGACCAGCCCGACTTCTCGATCGTGCTGATGGCGATCCCCGGCGCGCCGATGATGGACGACGAGACCGTCGAGCAGGTCAAGTCGCTGATGGCCAAGGGCTTCGCCGGCACGGTCTTCCTGACCACCGACGACGTCTACGCCGACTACGAGGAGCTGCGCGGGCGCGGCGTCGAGTTCAGCGAGACGCCGGAGGAGCGCCCCTACGGGATCGATTCCGGTTTCCGCGACCCGTCCGGCAACGCGCTGCGCCTGACGCAGGTGCGCGAGCTGTCGGAGATCGGCTAGCCCGCCGCGATCGCGCCATCCGGGTGGTATAGAAAAGCCCCGCGTTTGCGGGGCTTTTCCGTAGCTGGCCGGTAAGCCGGATTCTGTCGTGAGCAGCCATCCATCTGTGCGGCCGACCTGGACCTCGGCGGGCAGCCTTCAAGCGGTCCTGCTTGGCCTTGCATCGGGTGGGGTTTGCCGAGCCGCCGCGTCACCACGGCGCTGGTGCGCTCTTACCGCACCTTTTCAACCTTGCCTGTGCGCATCCACGTGGTCTGCGCCATCGGCGGTGTGTTTTCTGTGGCACTTTCCCGCGGGTTTCCCCGGGTCGCCGTTAACGACCACCGTGCCCTGTGATGTCCGGACTTTCCTCGAAGGGTTGGATACCTCCGCGACTGCTTGGCCTGCGGTACCGAAGGTAGCGCACCTCAGCTGAGTTCGGAACGGCATGCACCGCAGCGCCCACCGTGCGCGGCCGGAGCCATCGCGTCGGCCTGGCAGACCGGGCACCGGACGGTGCGGCGGGCGAGGAGACCCTCCCATACGCCGACGAGTGCCTCGTCGAGCGTCAGCCTCCCGCCCGCCGGTCCGGAACCGCGCCCGGACGGCGTCCGTCGTCGCAGCGCAAGCGCCGCGGCAGCTGTGGGCACCGAGTCGTCGAACCGCAGCGGCGGCCGAGTCGGTGCGAACTGAAGATCGAGTTGGAGCGTGCCGGGCGTCATCGCACGCTCCGAAACAGGCCGACGACCTGGCCGAGGACGACGGCCTCCTTGGAGCGGATCGGCTCCATGGTGGCGTTCTCCGGCTGGAGGCGGATGTGGTCGGACTCGCGGAAGAAGCGCTTGACCGTCGCCTCCTCGCCCACCAGCGCGACGACGATGTCGCCGTTGGACGCGTCGGTCGCCGGGCGCACGACGACGTAGTCGCCTTCGAGCATGCCGGCATCGACCATCGAGTCGCCGCGGACGCGCAGCACGTATTCGCCCTCGGCGCCGCCGGCCTCGGCGGGAACGGGGATGTACTCCTCGATGTTCTCCTCGGCGAGCACCGGCTGCCCCGCGGCGACCGTGCCGACCAGCGGCAGCCCGGGCGGCGATACGAACCGGCGCGCGCTGTCGACCGCGCTGCCGACGCCCTCGCGGGCGCGGTCGAGCAGCTCGATCGCGCGCGGCTTGGTCGGGTCGCGGCGCAGCAGGCCGAGCTTCTCGAGGTTGGCGAGGTGCGCGTGGACGGTCGATGACGAGGCCAGGCCGACGGCCTTTCCGATGTCACGGACGGTCGGCGGGTAGCCGTACTTGGCCGAGTAGCGCTTGATGAAGTCGAAGATCTCCTGCTGGCGCTTCGTCAGGTCCATGACGTGCTCCTTGGCCGAGTGGGGCTGATGGGCAGAACGAACATGTGTTCGCACGGTAGCGCGGGCCGTGGACGGAATCAACCGGGGCTATACTGGCCGCCCACCCGCGCCGGTGGCGGAATTGGTAGACGCGCAAGGTTGAGGGCCTTGTGGGCCGATTGGCCCGTGGAGGTTCGAGTCCTCTTCGGCGCATGAAGAAAAGCCCCGCAAACGCGGGGTTTTTCGTTGGGCAGGGTTCGGCGTCAAGACCGTCGTTGCGGTGTCCACGGACCGGCATCCCACCGATTCATGCCCCAAACCCTCCGATCGGGGCCGTGCCGGACGCGGCGATCTGCGACGGGCGTCTGCCCGACGTCAGTGCAGCGAGCCTCTGGCGCCTGCGGAACCGATGGTGCCGATGACGTCCTGGGCGTCCAGCGTGGCGGTGATCGCGACGTTGCGATGGGTGGCGAGAAATTGCGACGCCGACCGTGTCAACGGCACCACCATCTGATGTCGCGGCCCTCCCAGATACGCGGCGACGTGCTGGGCGATGACCGCGCGGCCGGCGCGCACGATGACGCGCGCGACGCAGGGCGCCGAGACGGTGACCGTCACTCTGATGTGTCGGCTGCTGCGGGCGAACGTCCGCAGCCTGCTGCGCACAGCGATGCCCACCTGCAACGGCGTGGGCGGGGCGCCGACCGTCGTGTCGAGCGCGAGCGCGGGGGTGAGCCATTCGAGCCCCAGCTGCCAGCTCAACGTCTGGCCGCTGCTCAGTCCGACCGTGGTGTAGCCGAGGTATCCGCCACCCGCCAATGGCAGGAGCGCGGGCGCCCTGGTGACCTGCGCCAGCGGAACCGGGTGGCCCGCCGGAGCGATGGCGTTGCCGTCGATGTTGCCGGCGAACTGCGGGATCACGGCGACCGGAGACATCGTGCCGTCGAGGTTGAATCGCTGCACCGTCTGGCCGTAGTCCGTGCTGAACAGGACGGCGCCGTCGCTTGCCATGGTCAGCGTCGGGGCGTAGATGTCCGCGTCGTTCGTCGCGACGGGACCGCCGGTGATGCTGCCGCCCTGGGACACGTTGAAGAGCTGCTGGACGCCGGCCACGACCGACGAGCCGTCCGGGCGCTCAGCGAGGTACGGAAGACCACGCGTCGTGAACGGCACCGCGAGTGGAGCTCCCCCGTTCCAGGACGGGTCCTGAGTGCCGTCGGGCGTCAGGCGGTCCAGGAGCACGGCGGTGGACTGGCCTGACGTCTGCGCTCCCAGCGTCAGGATCGAGTCGTCGGCGCCCAGCACGAGCGCGTCGTCGGACGAGTTCTCGCCGGTCACCGCCGCGATGCCGCCGGTGCCGAACGTCGGATCCAGCACGCCGGCAGTCGTCAGGCGTGCGACGACCCACGACTGGTGCAGGGCGTTGGGTGGCGGGCCCGAGGACGCGGTGAAGACCACGGCGCCGTCGGCCTGCACACCGGCCAGCGACGGCCCGACGCGGCCGACCTGGAGATCGAGCCGCGTGACGCCCTGCGTGCCGTACGCCTGATTCAGCGTGCCGTCAGGGTTGAGGCCGACGGCGTCGACGGTTGGCAGGCCGACCCCCGACGGCGTACCGCCGAGGACGACAAGGTGGCCGTCGGGCTCGCGCAACATCGGCCCGGGGGCGATACCGGCCGGCCAGGCGACGGGGGCGATCCCGCCGACGCCGAACGTGGGATCCAGCGTGCCCTGCCGGGTTACACGCACAAGCGTGTACCCCAGCGTCCCGGCCACGAACAGCTCGGCGCCACCGTCCGGCGTCGCGACTGCGCTGATCGGGCCCCCGGCGCCGAGATGAGCGGGCGTGGACAAGCTCCCCTGAATCGGGGTCGTGAGGCGCCCGCGGGCAACGGTGGCGGTGGCGGTGGCTGCGGGCACGACCAGGACGCAGGCGAGCGCAGCGAGAAGCGGCCGTCGAATGCTCACGTCACCTCAACGGGCCACACGCCGCGGAGTTTCGCAGCCCCAATGCGCGCGCCGGGAGCGCCGGGTTCACGCTGAAGGCGATCCTGTGGCCGTCGGGCGCCCACACCGGCGCGGGCCACGCTGGTCAGCCGGCTAGAGCTGTGGCGCCCAGGCGGGCCGCGGCAAGGAGTCGGGGTTCCGGTACTCGCTTGGTGCGATCACGCGTCTGAGAAGCGTGAGTGCGCTGCCGTCGGCGTTCATCGTGTACAGGCTTGTCGAGAAGGCGCGCGTGGCTGGGACGGCCATGAGGATGCGGTGGCCGTCGGGTGACCAGGCCGGTGCACCGTGGACGCCCAGGCAACCCGACAGCGCCTTGCCTGAGGGTGTCACGAGCCGCACGCCGCATGGTGCGAGGTACGCGATCCTCTGGCCGTCGGGTGACCAGGCCGGCCACCCGCCTTGCGCGGCGATCCGTCTGCGGTGGGAGCCGTCAACGCCGATCGCGTAGACGATCGACCCGCCCGCGGTCGCGTAGCCGCCCGGTGGGTCGGTCGCATAGGCGATCGCGGTCCCGCTCGCAGACCACGACGGTGAATGGTCATAGCCGGCGGTCCGGGTGTGGAGGTAGCGATAGCCCGACCCGTCGCTGCCGATGATCGCGATGACGCCGCGACGCACGAACGCGATCCTCGAGCCATCGGGCGACCACGCGAGATCGCGCCATCCCCCGTACGGGGGGCCGGGGCGGCGGATGAGCTTCGCAACGCCGCTGCGTGTGTCAACGACGTAGAGCCCGCTGTACGAGAGAGGATCCCCACCGATCGCGGCGGTCCCGACCGCGACGCGACGGCCGTCGGGGGCCCATGCCACGCCATCGATCGAATTGCAGCGCCCGGGCCCGCCCTTCACCGCTGTGCTGCATCGAACGATGCGCCGACCCAGTCCGCGCCCTCCGACCGTATAGACGCCCAGCGCCCCGCGCCGGCTTGCCACGATCGTGATCGGGCCGTTGGGCACAGCAACGGCCGCGACCGGCCGGGGTGGCTTCGCCGGGGATGTCGTCCCGCCGCGGGGCGCCGTCAGTCCCGCCCATACTGCGACGCCGACCCCCACGCCGAGCGCGGCCACGACGGCTTGCCAACGCCGCCGGCGTCGGGCCCGCTGCCGCGCTTCGGCGATGAGGGCCTGCGGATCGACCGGGGTGCTCCGTCTCGGCGGCTCTGGGGGAGCGATCACACTCATCAGATGACACTAGTATCATTAGCACCATGCTCGAAGTCAATGTCAACCGAGCCGAACCGACCGGACTCCACGAACAGGTCGCCGGCCAGATCCGCCGCGCGATCGCCGACGGCGAAGCAACCCCCGGCGAGCGGCTCCCACCCGCCCGCGACCTCGCAGCCGAGCTCGGAGTGAACACCAACACCGTCCTCAGAGCACTACGCCAACTCCGCGACGAAGGCCTGCTCGAGTTCCGCCGCGGCCGCGGCATCACCGTCACCGGAACCCCAGAACAGAGCGAAGTCATCCGCCGCGCCAAGGAACTCGCCACCTTCGCCCGCCACCACGGCTACCGCACCGACGAACTCGCCAGCCTGATCCTCGAGCTGTAGACGAACCTGGGGATCGGTCGCCGCCGCCCGCTAGTGCGGGAGCGCCGGCGCGCTGGGCCGGCGAGCGCTCAGCGACGATACGACGACCGCGTGTGCGCGCGGCGCGATCTGCTGCACACACGGGTAGGTGAACTCGTGAGACGCCCGCGAGCGCGGACCCGCGGCCGAGCCGTCTTGGAGGGCAGCGGTGGATGACGACTGCGGCGCCATCGCCTACAGCCGTTTCCCGACCGCGACGAGATACTCCATCTCAAAGCGCGCGTGCTCGGGCGTTCCGACATTGCGCTCGTGGCAGAACGCGCTCAGCGCCCGCTCGAACTCCGCCTCGCGGCCCTGGCTTGCAGCGTTGGCCTGTGTCGCGATCGTCGGGCCGTAGCGCTGCTTGAAGTGCTCGCCGTAGTCGTCGGGGCGCTCGAACGCGGTGACCTCGAGGACGTCGCGTTCGAAGACGCCGAACGCGACGCGCTCGCCGAACAACTCACGCACATGTGCCTCACCACCCCACGCCGGCGGCGGCTGCGCGCCCGGCGGTGGCGGCGGGGCGAACGGTCCCATCGTCTGGAACAGGCCGCCGATCATGCCCTCCGGCGTCCAGCTGAGCAAGCCGATCGTGCCGCCGGGGCGGCAGACACGCATGAGCTCGTCGGCGGCTGCCTGATGGTGGGGCGCGAACATCACGCCGATCGCCGACATCACGACGTCAAAGGACTCGTCGTCGAACGGAAGGTCCTCGGCGTCGGCCTGCACCCAGTCGAGCTCGAGCCGCGCGACCTGTGCGCGCCGGCCTCCAGCTGCGAGCAACTCTGGCGTCAGGTCGCTGGCCGTCACCTGCGCGCCCCGCCGCGCCGCCGGGATGGAGGCATTGCCGGTCCCGGCGGCGACATCGAGCACGCGCATGTTCGGGCCAACCGCGCATGCCTCGACAAGTCGCGGCCCGAGTGGGAGGAGGAACGTCTCGACCATCGACGGGTAGTCGCCGGAGGCCCACATCGCGCGATGACGTGCCTTGAGCTCGATATCCGATACGCCGGTTGCCATCTCACGCTCCGTTCCGCAGTTGAAGCGTCGATCCAAGCACCGGCGCCGACGGCCGACAATCGGCAACGATCCCTGAACTTTCGCGTCAGGCGACGACGCAGACGTCGTGTGCTGCGGTTGCGACCTGAACGCGCGCGACGACGCGCCCGGTGGGGGTCAGGATGGTGAGGGCTCCGTCCTGCAGCGACGGGGTGAGGACGTGATGGGCGCCGGATTGGATGTTGTAGGAGCCGATCGGTACCGGCACGGTGCGGCGCACCGCGTCGTCCGACAGGGCACGCACGGTGACGGTCGCGCCGTTGCCGCTGGCGATGTAGGCCGATGTTGCGGTGAACGTCACGTGCTGGGGTGCCGCGTCGGCCGGCAACGTCCTCAACGGCACGTGTCCGTTGATGGCGTAGATCGCCATGCGTGGCTCCCGGCCCGCGGTCACCCAGACACGACGGCCGCCGGGCGAGAAGCCGACATCATGCGCGAGGAACGCCGGACGCAAGCGGCGGTGTACGGTCGGGTGCCAGCGGTCGGCGATGTCGACGATCGTGATCTCCGCGGCGCTCGAGCCAAGTGCGATCCATAGCGATCGGCCGTCCGGTGACCGGGTCAGATGCCGTGCCCGGTCTCCCACGTCGATGCGTCGTACGACTCGGCCTGAGACCAGGTCGATGACCGCGAGCTCCCCCGTTCCCGAATCGGTCACGTAGGCCGTGTCGCCGCCGAGGCCGATCGCCGTATAGCGCGGCTGCACGAACCCGGTGAGCACGCGCCGCACCCGCAGTTCCCGCGGATCGATCAGTGAGACGACGCCCTCACCACTGTGAGCGACGACCACAGGGCCTGCGCCGTGGTGCTCGATGCTGCGGGGATCAGGACGCGTTGCGATCCGTCTGCGGATCCGGCCGCTCGTCAACGAGACCGCGACGACATGCGCCTGCTGGTCGGCGGTCGCAAGCGCCAAGGGATCACGACCAGGCGCCGCAGACCGGCCGAACAGGAAGGGCACCGCGGCGACTCCCCCGGCGAGAAACTCACGACGATTCATCACCTCCACTACGAAGCAGGCCGGGGCAGAGGTCCACGCGCGACACCGGCCAGGCGCCGCGTTCAGAAACGATCTTGTGCGGCGGGAAGCTCCACGGTGACGCAGAGTCCACCGGCGGCCCGCGGCGTGAGCGTGAGGGTGCCGTCGTGTGCCTGGGTGATGCTCTTGACGATCGCCAGGCCAAGGCCGACGCCTGCGTGGTCGGTGCGTATGCGTGTGCTGCCGCGCTGAAACGGTTCGCCAAGCGTGGCGACCAGCTGTGGGGTGAGCTTCTCGCCGGTGTTCTCGACGGTGAGCACCATGTTCTTCGGGCGAACGCTCGTGGTCACGCGAACGGTGCCCCGTTCGGGCAGGTTGTGGACGATCGCGTTGTGCACGAGGTTCGTGGTCAGCTGGAGCAGGAGGGCGGGTGAGCCGGTGGTGGGGGTCGCGTCGCCGGAGGTCTCGAGCGTGACGCCGCGCTTCTCTGCGAGCGGGAGGAGCGTTTCGGCGGCTTCCTCGGCTATGAGGGACAGGTCGACGTGTTCCGGGACGAACGACCGCTGGTCGGCTCGGCTGAGCAAAAGCAGCGCTTCGGTGAGGTCGATCGCTCGGGCGTTGACGGCGCGCAGGCGTTCGTTGAGCTCACCGCTGTCGCGGTTGGGGTCGTTGCGGGCGACCTCGAGAAGGGTTTGCGTTATCGCCAACGGGGTGCGCAGTTCGTGGGAGGCATTGGCCGCGAATCGCTGCTGTTCGTCGACGTGGGCTTCGAGGCGGGCGAGCATGGCGTCGAAGGCGTCGGCGAGCTCGCGGAACTCGTCTGTGCGGCCCGGCAGCCGGATCCGGTGCGACAGCGATCCGGTCGCTGCGACGCGTGTGGCCTCGGTGATGCGGTCCAGGGGGGCGAGCATGTGGCCTGCGAGAAGCCACCCTCCCACGAGACCGAACACGAGCAGGAACGCCATCACGATGGCCGCGGTCGGAGCGAATTCGCGCAGGACGGCGTGCTCGTAGCTGGGCTCGAGGATGAGCCCGACGTGTCTTCCACGCGTCAGGTACACCCACGTGGCGGTGAGCAGCAAGGCCCCCGCGACCATGAGGAAGCCGGCGTAGCTGAGAGTGAGCTTGAGGCGAACACTCAAACCAGGGGCTCTATCCACGGACTCCTCCCGCGCGCCCGGTGTCTGGTTGCGTGTCGATGCGGTAGCCGACGCCGGCCACCGTGGCGATGATCGCCGGTTCGCCGAGGCGTTTGCGCAGAGCCGAGACGGTGATTCGCACGGCGTTGGTGAAGGGGTCGGCGTTCTGATCCCACGCCCGTTTCAGTAGCTCCTCGGCGCTGACGACACCGCCGTCGGCAGCGACGAGGACTTCGAGGACTGCGAACTGCTTGCGCGTCAGCGCGACGTAGCGACCGTCGCGGTAGACCTCGCGGCGGAACGGATCCAGGCGCAGACCGGCGATCTCGCGCAGCGGCGGCCGGTTGTGGGCGCGCCTGCGGTCGAGCGCTCGGAGTCTGAGCACGAGCTCCTGGAGTTCGAACGGCTTCGTGAGGTAGTCGTCGGCACCGAGCCCGAACCCGGAGGCCTTGTCGTCGAGACGGTCGGCGGCCGTGAGCATGAGGATCGGCATGCCGCTGCCGGCGGCGATGATGCTCTTGGCGATCTCGTCACCGGAGGGCCCCGGGATGTCTCGGTCGAGGATCGCGATGTCGTAGGCGTTGACGCCCAGCAGCTCCAGGGCGGTGTTGCCGTCGCCCGCGATGTCTGCCGCGATCGCCTCCAGGCGTAGGCCGTCGCGGATCGCTTCTGCCATATACGGCTCGTCCTCGACGAGCAACACGCGCATGCTGCGAGGCTACGGGCTGGCGCATATCGTCGGCGTATCGAAAACCGCATACGTGCTGGCAACACCGGGGTGCCTTGAATCGGGGCGTGCCCTACAGCGAACCAGCACGACCAACGATCCATCGGACTCGGATTCGCAAGACCCGTGTCGCCGGCCTGCTGGTCGTTGTCGCGACGATCGCCGCAGCCCTCGCCCACCAGTTGCCGGCGTCCTCTTCCTCGACGGACGCACCACGCATCGACATCCATCGCAGTGCGCGCGCTCGTGCGCTTGGCGAGGCCGGCGGTGCGATCCCCGACGGCACGACGGTCTTCGACGAAGATGTTCCGGGGGTGGCCAACCTTGCTCCAGCTCTTCGCGCTGCCCTACATCGAGCCGCAACCGATGCCGCGGACGACGGGGTCGAGTTCTTGGTCGATAGTGGCTGGCGGTCCCCTGAGTACCAGGAACAGCTGTTCCGCGAGGCGGTCTCGAAGTACGGCTCAGACGAGGCAGCCGCTCGATGGGTGGCGACCCCCAGCACGTCTGCTCACGTGTCGGGGAACGCGGTCGACATCGGGCACGTCGATGCCGCGGCGTGGCTGTCGGAGCACGGCACCCGGTACGGGCTGTGCCAGATCTACCGCAACGAGCCCTGGCACTACGAGCTGCGCCCGCAAGCCACCGCCCTCGGTTGCCCGCCCATGTACGCCGACCCCACGCACGATCCGAGGATGCAGCGGTGACCGATCGGACCTCGCGTTCGCGCGCTGCTGATCCGCCGCGCACCGGACCGCGGGCTAGAGTCGTGCCCCGCAGTACAACCGAGGAGCGAGAATCGTGGTCTCAAGAGCGGCCCGGACGAACGCGAGTCGCGTGGCCGCGCTGTCGATCGGCCTGGTCCTTGCGCTCGGGGCTGACGCGACGGCCGCGATAAGTCCCGGCGGCTGGGACCACCTCGGTGACGGCGGAGCGCCGAACACCTCGTCGCTCAACGGGCGAGTCGACGCGCTGTACGCCGCGGCGCCCGACGCGTTGTACGCCGGCGGCGTGTTCACGAGCGCCGGCGGCGACGCCACCGCGTCGTACATCGCGCGCTGGGACGGCAGCGCATGGCACGCGATCGGCGCGCCGGCGCTCAACGGCGACGTCGACGCGATCGCCGTCGATGGCACCAACGTCTACGTGGGCGGACACTTCACGAACGCCGGTGGCAATGCCAACGCCGACTTCCTCGCGGTCTGGGACGGCGTCAGCTGGAAGCCGTTCTGCAATCCGATCGGCGCAACCGTCTCGGCGCTGAAGATCATCGGGCGCCAGCTCTACATCGGCGGGTCGTTCAGCGACGGCGGCGGCCTCGTGGCGGCCGACGCGCTCGTGGCGTGCAATCTCGACACCGGGGCACCGTCGTCGACCGTCGCCGCCAACGGGGACATCGACAACGGCGCCATCCTCGCCCTCACGGCGGACTCCGCCGGCCATCTCTACGCCGGCGGATCGTTCAACGACCTCGACCTGATCACGCTCGCCGACCACGTCGCGATGTACGACCCGGCCACCAGCACGTGGAGCGCGATGGGGCCCGCGAGCGCCCCCGGGATCGGCGCGGTCAACGACACCGTCCGCAGCCTCGCCTCCGACGGCACGAACGTGTACGCCGGGACCGACGCGGTCGACGTCGCCGGCGTCACCAATGCCGACCATGTCGTCAGGTGGAACGGCTCGGCGTGGAGCGCCGTCGGTGCCAACGCGGCGAACAACAACGGCTGGTTTTCGACGTCGACGTTCATCGACGCGCTGGCCACCTCGGCCGGCAAGGTCTACGCCGGGGGCTCGTTCCAGAACGCCGACGGCAACGCGCCGGCCGACCAGGTCGCGGTGTTCGACGGCACGAGCTGGGCGGCGATGGGCTCCGACGGTGCGGGCAACGGCCCGCTCAACGGTCCCGTCAACGCGCTCGCCGCGTTCGGCGGCCAGGTCGTCGCCGGCGGCAACTTCACGACCGCCGGCGGGGACGGAAACGCGAGCTACGTCGCGCGCTATCCCGGACTCGGTGCTCCGCCGCCCGCGCCGCCGCCGGTCGGCCAGCTGGTCACGGCCACCGCGACGCTGTTCCCCGCCGTTGCGCCGCCGACGCTGCCGGCCGTGAGGCGCCCGCCGCCGCGGTTCACGTTCGGGCGCCTCGTCGTCAAGCCGGGCCCGCGCCACCCGGCGAAGATCTCGCTCGACTGCCCCGCCCCGACCGGCCAGAAGTGCACGATCAAGGGGACGCTGACGAGCGGCGGGAAGGTCGTCGCCACCGTGGCGGGCTCGGTGCCGGGCCAGCACGTCGGCCCCGTGACGGTCACGTTCACGACCGCCGGGCACAAGGTCATCTCGAAGACCCCGACGGCCACGAAGCTGACCGCGACGAGCACGACGGCCGGTGCGCGGACGCCGCTCACCCCCCAGAGCGTCGCCGTGTCGACGGTGCTCGGGCTGGCGCCGTCGGTCAAGACCGGCGCCTCCAGCGACCTGGTCGTGTCGACCTTGACCACCGCCCGGGCGACGGTCGCCGGGTTCGTCAACCCGCATGGGCGCGCGACGCGCTACCACTTCGAGTACGGCAACAGCTCCGGCTATGGGATGGTGGCGCCCGCGACGGCGGGGAATGCCGGCGATGACGAGGTGCAGCACCTGGTCACCGCCCGTCTGACGGGCCTGCAGTACGGCACGACCTACCACTACCGGCTCGTCGCCGACAGCCTCGGCGGCACCAGCGCCGGCGCCGATCGCCGTTTTTTCCTGCCCTCCCCGCCGGTCGACACGAGCCAGCACGCCGGCGTCAGCGTTCCCGCCCAGGCGCAGCTGAACAACACGTACCACTGCAGCACGCTGACCGGCTGGCTGATCCACGGCCAGCAGCTCGAGTGCGACCTGACGCTGCGCTACGACGCACCGCTCAACACCGGCAGCATGTTCGGGCCGGATCCCGTGTACGGGTCGGTGATCGCTCTTGCACCGGTCGGCCTTGTCATGACATCCAGCGGCGAGCTGTACCAGCGCGTTGACTTCGTGCTCCCCGCCGCCGCCCAAGCTGAGCTGAACGTCAACCTCTCCTTCACCGTCCAGCACCCGCACTTCGGCACCGAATCCATCGTCCTCCAGGGCTACGGCCCGACGACGATGGCCGACACCCCGCCCGTCGCCAAGCCGAAGATCCTCACGACGTCGTCGTGCAGCGGACGCCGCCGGACACCCGGTTCCGTCATCACGTGCGCCATCACCACGACCAACGCCGGCCTCGACGCGGCCAACTTCTCGACGTTCGTGCTGCACCCGTCGAGCGGGCTGACGGCGCTCGGCGCTGTGTCGGGAACGCCGCCCGACGTCGCCCCCGCCTCGTTCATCGCCCCGACGACCTACACCGAGCGTTTCCGTATCGCGAAGACCGCGACGGCCGACACGGCGCTGGGTATCCACCTCACCTCCACCGGCGTCGACGAGACCGACGAGGACACGTTCACGCACAACCAGGACTTCGCGCTCGGGCATGTGACCGCGGCCGCCACCAGAGGGTGAGCGTCAGTCGGTCTCGCTGTCGAAGTCCCACGACGCGACGGCGTGACGGCCGGCGGGCCGGTACCTCACGCGCCCGTTGCCGATCGGCAACGTGGTGCGCAGGACCAGGGTGATCGGCTTCCCGCGGGGCAGCCGCACGGGAAGCCGCCCGCCGTGGCGGACCGTGATCTTCGGATGGTGGACCGCGCCGAGCTCGTCGCTGATCGTGAACATCGATGCAGCGAGCGGCACCGTTCCGCGGACCGACGCGAACGTCGCGTCGAACGACACGTTGGCGGTGTTCTGGAACGTGCCCTGGTCCTTGTCGGGGACGTAGGGCCCGACGATCGTCGCCCGGGCGCAAGCGTGGGGCAGCACGATCTCGACCGTGTCGCCCTCGATCGCCAGTTTGGGATGCGCCAGCCGGGCGGTCACGACGCGCTGGGTCGGGATCTTCGGCTTGGGCAGGTAGCTCGGCAGCCCGCCGTAGCGCGCGTCGGAGTGGGTGTGCAGCGCCGCGGTCACCTGGCGGTGCAGCGCCGCCTGCTGTGCGCGCGCGGCCGCCGGCACCGTGGCGCCAAGCGGTGTGGTCGCGGTCTTCGCCCTGGTCGCGGTGGACGATGAACCGCTGCCGCACGCGGCGAGCGCCCCGCCGGCCAGTACGGCCGGCAGGGCGCCCAGACAGAGCCGGCGTATCCCGTGGGCGCTCACCGATGGCGACGCCCGCTGCGGCGCAGCCGCTTGGCGTGGTGGCGGTGGCCGTGGTGGATCGGGAAGCGCAGGACCGGGAACCGCGCGCGGGCGTTGTTGAACACGTCGCGTCCGAACGGCGCGAGGCCGGGCTGGGCGGCGTAGCCGATGTGCCCGAGACCATCCAGACCGTGCGATGTGTAGCCGACCGCGAACAGGTCCTCGATCGTGCGCAGCCAGCTGTAGTGGTTGTAGTAGCGGGTGCTCGTCGTGCCTGGCTTGATGAATGGGCTGATCAGCACGCTGCCGGTGTCGCCGCCGCCGGGCGTCGACCCGGTCGCGGTGAACAACGGGTCGTCCTGCGCGGTGCGGGCCGCCAGCATGATGCCGCTGACCGCGCCCGTCGTGTTGACCGGCACGCCGGTGTTGCTGACGAGCGTGAACGACCCGGTCGAGGCGAAGCCGCCGCTCTGGGTCGGCTGCGTCGCGGCCACCGGGACGTGCGTGACCGGCCCGACGAACGCCCCGGCCGGGATTCCGGCGCCTGTGACCGCGCGGCCGAGGTCGTCGGCGAGGATCGCGTTGTCGGCGATCGTCGACGTCCCGGCCGGCGCCGTGGCAGCGGCGTCGGTCCGGGCGCCCGGCGGGGAGCCGCCGCCGCCGAGCAGGCATGTGCCGGCCGGCTGGGGCGGGACCGTCTGCGCGACGCAGTTGGCGGGCCGGTCGATGAACGAGTTGTCACCGGGGCCGGGGTACAGCGCGTCGCCGCGGGCATCGCTGAGCAGCGGCGTGTTCGGGCCGGTCGGCTCGGAGTGAACCGTCTTGCCGAACAGCGTCTCCCCGGCCGCGTCGCTGGCCAGCGACGCCGACGCGTTGGGGAGCTCGGTCGTCGAGTCGGCGAACGAGTTGCCGGTGTAGGTGAACGGCGGGAACGCCTCGTCGAACGTGACGTCGATCAGGCCGCCGTCCTTGAACGCCGGCGAGGCCTCGATCTCGGGGACGACGTGCTCGAGGAACAGGTCGCCCGCGAACAGGCCCCCGGTGAAGTTGACCGGCGGCTTGGGGGTGTTGGGGTCCGAGAAGCCGCCCGACAGGTTGTTGCCGTGGCAGACCGCGTCGTGGGCGTCGCTGCAGTTGTTCGGGGTGATCCAGCTGACGGCCGGCGTCGTCGACTCGTGCTGGAGATCGTGGAACAGGCCGTTGGCCGGGTCGAACACGTCGGCGATGTGCGCGGCGTTGCAGTCGTGGCTGTTGTCCAGTAGCGAGTGGAACCACGGGAACGGGAAGTGCTTGGGCACGTACTGGTCGGTCGCGTCGGCTGCACCGGGGTTGGGGTGCGCAGCGTCGCCGATCGTGCCCGGGGTCGCGAACGGCGCACCGCAGGAGGCCACGCCGGTGCTGTGCTGCGGGCTGTCGGCCGCGGCCGCGGTCAGGTCCTGGGCGTAGCCCTTCCACGAGATGTGCGCGCTGTCGAGCTGGTTGAACACGGTCGGGACCGAGCTCGGGTAGACGCAGCCCATCTGGCCCGGCGCGGCGTTGGGCCCGGCGGCGGACGCGAACTGCCCGAAGTTCGGGTTGCTGGTCAGGCTGCCCGTCGTGCTGACCGAGCCGGTCGCGTTGGCGTACTGCGGGCAGTCGGACTGCGTGTCGGTGATCGGAGCCTGGCCCGCGACCATCGAGATGTAGTTGTCCTGACTGAAATGGCCGGTGCCGTAGTAGTTCTCGAGCAACACGCCCTGGCTGGGCAGCGTCTGCCAGAGGAACGTGTTGTTGTTGAGGCCGGTGAACGACGCGTCGAACGACTTGTTCTCCATGATGATCAGCCACACGTGCTTGACCCGGCCCGGCGCGATCCCCAGACCGTCGAAGTGCGCGTTTGCGGACGGAACCGCGGGCGCCGGCCCTGCGGCGGCCAACGGCACGGCGATGGCGGTCAGCGAGACGGCGGCGACGGCCGCGACCACGAGGCGGCGACAAACAGGGGGAACGCGACGCATGGGATCCCTTCGGTCCGAGGAGCGGGGCGGCGTGGATGATGCAGCGCGCCGGCAGCCAACATGTCACCCGGCTGTGACGATCGTGTTTGCGGCTGATTGACGACGTCAGCGCCCGGACGAACAGGCGCCGGCGCCGAACGACAGCACGACGCGGCGTGCGTGCCTTGAGTGATCGACGTACACGTCGACCGGGACACAGGCGGGCGCCGACGGCTTGGAGAAGCCGCCCGACCAGAACGTGACGGCCCGTCCGTCGATCGCGTGGCTCGTGCGCTGATGGCGGCCGCAGGCGATCAGCGTGACGCTCGCCTTCGACGCGGCCAGCCCGTCCCCGCCCCCACTCTCGGGCATGCCGATGAACCCGGTCGTGCGCGGCGGCGTCTGGGCGATCTTCATCGTCACCCGGTGGCCGCGCAGAACCAGCGCGCCCGTCTTCAGATACGACGGCACAGGCCCGGTGAGGTCGACGTGCGCGTAGTTGCCGCCCCCGAACGACAGCGGCCCGACGACGATCGCCCCGGTGCCGCCGAAGCGCGTCGGGCTGCTGACGAGCGACTGGTTCGCGCAGGTCGCGGCCCGGTGGGGCGCCGCAGCGTGCGCCGCGGCGAGGCTCGCGAGGGCGACGACGACGACGGCCGTGGCTGCGCGGCGATGCATGCGCCGATCGTCCCAGCAGCGACGCTGTCGCCGCAAGTGTCGTGGGGGCAGTCCGCGACCGTCAGCGCGACGCCATGGCACCGCGGTCTGCGGTCGCCGTGGTGCGCGCCGCGGCGGCGGGCGTCTCGTCCCCGATCCGCAGCGCGCCGCGCGCGAGAACCGCCCCGAGGACGGCAATCGCGATCCCGAACACGAGCAGCGTGTCGTGGATCCCGGCGTGCGGAAGCGCGATCCCGACGGCAACGGCGGGTAGCGACAGCGATGCGTAGGCGATCACGTAGAACGACGACATGACCTCGCCGCGGCGGGCGGGCGGGATCGCGCCCGACAGGTGGCGCAGGCCGCCCATGAACGCCATGCCGAAGCCGGCGCCGGTCACGATCGCGGCGGCGAAGAATGCGACCGGCAGGTCGCGCAGGTCGCCGGCGACGATCCCGAGCATGCCGATCGACAGCGCGGCGGCCCCGGCCGCGGTCAGGAAGCGGTTGGAACGCCTGTGGCCCAGTAGCTGCGCGAGCCCGGCCGGAATCGCCAGCGCCGCGACGCACGCCGCGCCCGCCAGCACCGAGTGCGTCTGAAGCAGCGAGCCCGCCACGACCGGCGCCAGTGACAGGAACACGCCGCCGATCGACCACGACGCCACGACGCCGAACGCGGCCACGATGAACGCGGGGCGGGTCGGCGGCGGGATGCTCGGCCACGTCGGGCGCAGCCGGCGGCGCCCGGGCACGGTCGCGGACTCGGGGATCGCCCACACCGCGACGAGCGCGACGATGATCAGCGCCGACACGACGACGAACGGCAGCGCGCGTGGCGCCGGCGCCGCCGCGACGAGAATCGCGGAGACGATCGCGCCGGCGCCGATGCCGCTCGTGCTCACGATGCCGTTCACGAGTCCGGCGTGCGCGGCGTCGCCGCGCGGATGCAGATCGATCAACGCCGCGCCGGCTGCGCCGAGCGCCGCACCGGTGGCCAGCCCCTGGACGGCGCGCGCGGCGAGCAGCCACGCGACAGAGTCGGCGAGCAGGAACAGGACCATCGAGCCCAGCAGCACACCCAGCGACCAGCGCAGCACCGGCCGCCGCCCGACCTGATCCGACAGGGTCCCCAGCACGAGCAGCGAGATCAGCACGCCGAGCGGGTAGGTCGCGTAGATGACGGTTACCATCGGCGTCGAGAAATGCCAGCGCGCCTGGTAGACGGCGTACAGCGGCGACGGCGTCGCCGACGCGTAGAGCGCGAGGCCGACGATCGCGGCGGGGACCGCGAAGGCGGCGATCGGGGACAAGCGGGGACGGCTGGCGGAGGGCATGGTCTTCCTTCGGTATTTCCAAACCTTTCGAATTACCGTATCATGTGCCCCGTGCCCGTTGAGCGCATTCCTCATCCCGATGTCAGCGAGATCGACCTCGCGCACCTGCTCGCGACGATCGGCGACCCGATCCGGCTCGAGATGCTGCGCCAGCTGCGAGACAACGGCGAGATGACGTGCTCGCAGCTCAGCGACGCGCTGGACCTCCCGCCCTCGACCGCCTCCTACCACATGCGCCTGCTGCGCGAGGCCGGCGCCGTGCGCACGCGCCCCAACGGAACCAAGCGCCACATGTCGCTGCGCGCCGACGACCTCGAGTCCCGGTTCCCGGGGCTGGTCGCGGTTTTGACGCGCGAGCCTGTGCCCGTCTGAGAGCCACACCGCGCGCTGCGCGTGAGGGGCTGTCGATTTCTCCGCCGCCCGTTCGTCTCATCGGCGACCATGCCCAACAAGGAGGCACCGATGAAGTACATGATCCTGATCCACCAGGGGACGACGCCGCTGCCGGGGACGCCGGAGTGGGACGCGCTGACCGATGACGAGCGCCAGCAGGTCTACGCCGACTACGGCGCCGTCAATCAGACCGCCGGTTTCACCCCCGGCGAGCGGATGGGCGCACCCGACACCGCGACGACCGTGCGCGTCGCCGACGGGCGAACGCTGACCACCGACGGCCCGTTCGTCGAGACCAAGGAGGCGCTCGGCGGCTACGCATTCCTCGAGGCCGACGACCTCGACGCGGCCATCGAGCTGGCGGCGAAGATCCCGGCGGCCCGCATGGGCGGCGCGATCGAGATCCGCCCGCTGTCGGAGTAGGCCATTCTCGAGCAGGCCTTCCGCGACCACTGGGCCCGCGTCCTGGCGACCCTGATCGGCCTCCTGCGCGACTTCGACCTCGCCGAGGAGGCCGCGCAGGAGGCGTTCGCGACCGCGGCGCAGCGCTGGCCGCGCGACGGCGTCCCGGCCAACCCCAGCGCGTGGCTGATCGCCACCGCGCGCAACCGCGCGATCGACCGCATCCGCCGCGACCGCACGCTCGCGGCCAAGACGAAGCTGCTCGCGGCCGACACCCCGACCGTGGCGGACGACGAGATGGACACCGCGACCACGTTCCCCGACGAGCGCCTCGAGCTCGTCTTCACCTGCTGTCACCCCGCGCTGGCGACCGACGCCCAGGTCGCGCTGACGCTGCGCGCACTCGGCGGCCTGACGACGACCGAGATCGCGCGCGCGTTCCTCGTGCCGGAGCGGACGATGGCCCAGCGCCTCGTGCGCGCCAAGCGCAAGATCCGCGACGCCGGGATCCCGTTCCGCGTCCCCCCCGCCCACCTGCTGCCCGACCGCCTCGCGGCGGTGCTGGCGGTCGTCTACCTGATCTTCAACCAGGGCTACGCCGGCCGCGGCGAGCTGGCCGCCGAGGCGATCCGGCTCGGCGCCGCGCTGGCCGACCTGATGCCCGACGAGCCAGAGGTCCACGGCCTGGTGGCGATGATGCTGCTCCTCGACGCCCGCCGCGAGTCCCGCTTCGCCGATGGCGAGCTGGTGTTGCTGGCCGACCAGGACCCGGCACTGTGGGACCGCCCGCAGATCGACCGCGGTCGCGCCGCGCTGGATCGCGCGCTGGCGCTGCGCGGCGGCGGGCCGTACGTCCTCCAGGCGGCGATCGCGTCGCTGCACGCCGACCAGCCGCGCGACTGGCCGCAGATCGCGGCCCTGTACGCACAGCTCGCGCGCGTGACCGGGTCGCCCGTGGTCGAGCTCAACCGCGCAGTGGCGATCGCCGAGGCCGGCGACGCCGCGGCAGGGCTGGAACTGATCGACGCGCTGGCGCTCGGCGACTACCAGTATCTGCACTCCTCGCGCGCCGAACTGCTGCGCCGCCTGGACCGCCGCGACGAGGCGCGCGCGGCCTACGAGCGCGCGCTGGCGCTCGCCGGCGACCAGGCCGAGCGGCGATTCCTTGAGCGCCGTCTGGCCGAGCTGCCCGGCTGAACTCCCTGATCTCAACTGCTCCCTCGCGGGGCGCAGCCGCGGCGCTGGTCACGACCATCGCCGGATATGTGGCGGTGATGATCTCCTCAACGCGGTGGCGCGCTTTTGCAGTGATGCAATGGTCGCCGAGCCACCGCGGCCCGTCTGTCGTGTCCGCGACACAACGAGCGTGCCGTTCGGCACACTCGATCGGGGATCAGCCCAGCGCGCGCGGGTCGGTCGGGCCGCCGTCGATTGCGTGGACCGTCGTCGAGACGTGGTGCACGACGACGTCGCTGGGCCGGAAGAGCAGCGGGCCGACCGCTTCGGCGTAGTAGCGGTAGTGCGTCGTGTCGTAGTGGGCGCGCAGCGCAGCCTCGCTGGACCATTGCGACAGCAGGATGAGCTCGCCGGGCTGGTCGGTGCGCAGCGCGCGGAAACTCAGGCACTCGGGCTCCTGCACGCTGCCGGCGATGAGGCCTCCGACCAGCTCGTCGAGCTGGTCGAGTCCGTCGGCGATGCCGTGAACCTCGGCGATGACGATCAGGGCGGGGTCGCTCATCCCCACAGTCTTACCGAGTTGAGGCGATACTCAAGCGGCGAGCTGACCGCGATCCTCGCTGGTCTGCCCGCCGCTCACGTCGGCGCTCGCGTGGGGCCGCGACTACAGCCCGAGCGCCTCGGACGCCATCCGCGTGCCCTCCAGGCGCGCCGCGATCTTCTCCATCGCGACGTCACGGGCGAAGTCGGGCGAGCCGTGCTTGGGCTTCACGTCGCGGCTGAACGGCGAGAAGCCGCAGTCGTCGGTCGCGCCGAGGCGCTCTGCCGGGATGTACTTGGCCGCGGTCAGCAGCCGGTCCCGGACCTCCTCCGGCGTCTCGACGTCCGGCGACAGCGGGTTGATGACGCCGATGAAGCAGACCTGCGGGATGCCGTTGGCGTCCTCGCGGCTGTACTTGCCGCACAGCTCGTAGACCTTCTCGCGGTTGGCCTCCGACGCGCACTGGATCAGGAAGTAGCCCGCGTTGAGGTTGAACATCTTGCTCAGCAGCTGCTCGTAGGGCACCTCGGCCGAGTGGACCGAGTCGCAGTCGCCGCCCGGGCAGGTGTGGATGCCGATGTTGCGGCGCTCGTCGGGCGAGAAGCGGTCGATCACGCGGTTGTTGAGATCGATGAACTCGTCGAGCATGTCCTTGTTCGTCCACGGGTTGCGCGAGTCGTTCTTGTTGGCCAGCCGGCCCTCGGTGAAGTCGATCGAGACGCGCACCGCGCCGGCCTCGAAGCACTGGCGGATGTCCTTCTCGACCTCGTCGCAGAGGTCGTCGAGGAACTGCTCGCGCCTGTAGCCGTCGAGCTCGCCCTCCAGCGGGTAGAGCAGCATCAGCATCGACGGCGCGATCACCGCCTGCTTGACGTCGTGCGTGGCGATCGCCTTGTTCTTCTTGACGAACTCCGACGCGAACGTCTTGTAGCGGAACGGGCCGCCGGTCAGGCGCGGCAGCTGGCGGTGATGGCCGTCGTCGAAGATCGCGAAGAACTGGCCGTCGCCGGCCAGGTTGCTCGGCCAGGCCGGTACCGGCCAGCGTGTCGGTGATCGGGTAGGTCGCGAAGCTCGACTCGCGCTGCTCGCCGTCGGTGACGATCGGCTCGCCGACGCGCTCGAAGCGCCTGATCGAGTCCGCGGCCGCCTCGTCCTGCTCGGCCTGGAGCGCATCGAACGTGATGTCGCCCTGGTCGTAGGCCTCGTAGGCCTCCTGGAGCTTCATCGGGCGCGGCAGTGAACCGACCAGCTCGGTGGGAATCGGCATCGTCGTCTCCTCGGTTTGGAACCCGGACCGGAAGGAGACAGACTAGTCTCTCTCGCGCCGGAGTGCCAGGTCAGATGCCGTGGTGGGACAGCAGCAGCTCGCCCATCTCGCGCGCCCGCGCGGCGGCCTGCACGTCGCCCTCCCCGGCGGCCACGATCGAGCCCTTCATCAGGATGTGCCACTGGCGCGCGAAGCCGTCGCTGTCCGCTTCGGGTATCCCAGCGTCGCGCCGCGAGCTCGCGCGACGAACGCGCGGATGTTGCGCAGGTGGCTCGACGCTCGCACGGCGCACCGGGCTCTCGGGGTCGTCGAGCTCCAGCATCACGTTGATGAACGCGCAGCCCTCGAAGTCGGCGCGTCGCGAACCACTCGCCGAACACGTCGAAGATCGACAGCAGACGCTCCCGCGGGTCGTCGCTGCGTCGCTGCACCTCGGCGGCCAGCCAGCCGAAGGTCCAGCGCTCCTCGCGGCGCTCGAGGAAGGCGATCGCCAGCTCGTCCTTGGAGGCGAAGTTGCGGTACAGCGTCGCCTTGGCGACGCCGGCCTGCGCGATCACCGAATCGACGCCGACGCCGGCGACGCCGGAGCGGCTGAACAGGTCATACGCGGCGTCGAGAACGCGCTCGCGTCCGCTGACGGGCGGGTTGGGCACGCCGCCGATCATAGGCCGCGCCGAGACGACGTCCTAGAAAACGACGGTGCTGCCCTCGTGGGCGATCACGCGGTCGGCGAGGTGCCAGCGCACGGCGCGCCCCAGCACGACGCGCTCGACATCGGCGCCCAGGCGCCGGGCCTCGGCCGCGTCGGCCGTGTGGTCGATGCGCACGACGTCCTGCTCGATGATCGGCCCCGCGTCGAGCTCCTCGGTCACGTAGTGCGCGGTCGCGCCGACGATCTTCACGCCGCGGTCGATCGCTCGCTGGTAGGGGTCGGCACCGGCGAACGCGGGCAGGAACGAGTGGTGGATGTTGATGATCGGCAGCCCGACGCGGGCGAGGAAGTCGCCCGACAGGATCTGCATGTAGCGGGCGAGCACGACGAGGTCGCAGTGGCCGTGCAGCAGGTCGACCAACTGGGCCTCGGCCTGCGACTTGGTCTGGGGCGTGACCGGCACGTGGTGGTAGCCGATCCCCATCCCCTCGACGAACCCCGCGTGGTCGGGGTGGTTGGAGACGACGAACGGCACGCTGCCGCCGAGCTCTCCGCGCTCGGCCCGCCACAGCAACTCGTACAGGCAGTGCGGCTCGCGCGAGACGAGCACACCGACGCGCCGCGGATGGGACTCGGGGGTGACGCGCCAGTTCATCGCGAACCGCTCCCCGACCTCGGCCGCGAACTCGTCGCGTAGGCGCGCCAGGCGCTGATCGAGGCTCGGCAGGTCAAACGCCATCCGCATGAAGAAGTGACCGTCGCCCGACGCGGTCGAGTGCTGGGCCGACTCGATGATGTTGGCTCCACGCGCCGCCAGGAAGCCCGAGACCGCGGCCACGATCCCCGGACCGTCGGCGCAGTCGATCAGCAGCCGCGCGCGGTCATCCGGTGTCATTCGCTCGCCCCTGCGGCTCGTCGACGGCGTGCAGGCGCTGGTGCAGGCGGTCGCGCAGCTCGTCGGGGTCGTATTCGGTGTGGTCGCGGCGGCGGCAGGCGACGACCGCGCCGGTCGCGGCGACCCCCGCCAGTCCGGCGAGCCCGATCAGCTTCCAGTTCGGGCGCATCGCGTTGCGTAGCCTACCCGCGATGCCCGCGACGACGATCGCGTTCGAGGAGGCCATCGCGACCGCCGCGACCGGCGACGTGTGGCTGTTCCGCGGCCGCTCGGCCGCCGATCTCGCGATCCGCACGTTCACCAACAGCCCCGTCAACCATGTCGGCATGGTCGTCGCCATCGACGACCTGCCGCCGCTGCTGTGGCACGCCGAGCTGGGCAAGTCGATGCCCGACGTGTGGACCGGTGAGCACCAGCGCGGCGTGCAGCTGCACCGCCTGCGCGACGCCGTGACGACGTGGAACGAGCGCTACAACCAGCGCGCCTGGTTCCGGCGCCTGACGCCGGGGGTCCAGCGCCACCACGAGGACCGGCTGATGGAGGTCATCGAGCGCTTCGACGGGCGCCCGTTCCCGACCACCGCGGGGCTCGCGCGCTCGTGGCTGACGGCGCGGGTGACGCCGCCGGGCGTCGTCGCGCGAGGCGATCTACTGTGCCGAGCTCGTCGCCACGACCTACCAGCACATGGGCCTGCTTCCGGGCCGCCGGCCCGCGAGTTGGTATGACCCCGGCAAGTTCTGGAGCGGCGATCGGATCGAGCTCGTCGCCCCGTTCGCCCTCGACGGCGAGGTTGCCGTTCAATAACGTCCGCCCCCAGTCCACTGGGGAGCGAGAGAAGAGAACATGACTGCCACGAGCACCCAGTTCGAGGTTGCACCGATGACGACCGCCACGACGGTGGCCGGAGCGTTTCGCTTCACGGTCGACCGCGTCCCCGGTCGACCCGCGCTGCGCATGCGCGGCTCCGATGAGCAACTGACCTGGGCGCAGCTGCGCGACCGTGTCGACGAGCTCGCGGGCGGCCTGCACGCGCTCGGGCTGCGGCGCGGCGACACGATCGCGCTGATGATCGGCAACCGCCCCGAGTTCCACATCTGCGACCTCGCCGCGATGACGCTCGGCGCGATCCCGTTCTCGATCTACCAGACGTCGTCGCCCGAGCAGATCCAGTACTTCCTCGAGGACTCAGGCGCGCGGATCGCGATCGTCGAGCCGGTCCACGCCCCGCGCTTCATGCAGGCGGCGGCCAACGTCCCGGCGTTCGCGCAGCTGATCGTCACCGACGGTGAGGCGCCGCCCGACGCGATCATGCTCGACGAGGCGTCCGCCGCCTGCCCCGGCGACTTCGACGCCGACGCCCAATGGCGCGCCGTCGAGCCGGCCGACCTGCTGACGCTGATCTACACGTCGGGGACGACCGGGCCGCCGAAGGGCGTGATGCTGACCCACGCCAACCTGATGGCCGCCACAGCAGGGCTCAACGAGCAGGTCGAGCTGCCCGACGGCGGGCGCGTGATCTCGTGGCTGCCGTCGGCCCACATCGCCGAGCGTGGCGCCCACCACTACCTGCCGATCGTCTACGGGATGACGGTGACCAGCTGTCCCAACCCGCGCGAGATCATCGCCGTGCTGCCCGAGGTACGCCCGAACTGGTTCTTCGCCGTGCCGCGGATCTGGGAAAAGCTCAAGGCCGGGCTCGAGGCGATGGTCGAGGCGCTGCCGGCGCCCCAGCGCGAGGCGACCGAGGCGGCGCTGGCGGCGGCGATCGAGAAGGTCCGCCTCGAGCAGCGCGGCGAGCCGGTGCCCGAGGAGCTCGAGGCGCAGGTGGCGGCAGCCGACGAGACGATCTTCTCGCGACTGCGCGCGCAGCTCGGCCTCGACGAGGTGTCGGCGATCAACGTCGGCGCCGCGCCGACGCCGGTCGAGGTGCTCGAGTTCTTCCACGCGATCGGACTGCGGCTGTCGGAGATCTGGGGGATGTCGGAGACCTGCGGCGCCGGCTCAGTCAACCCACGCGACCGGATGAAGCTCGGCACGGTCGGTACGGCGGCGCCGCAGGTGGAGCTGCGCCTGGCCGACGACGGCGAGCTGCTCGTGCGCTCCCCGGTCGTGATGTCCGGCTACTTCAACATGCCCGAGAAGACGGCGGAGACGATCGACGCCGACGGCTGGATGCGGACCGGCGACGTCGGCGAGATCGACGAGGACGGCTACCTGAAGATCGTCGATCGCAAGAAGGAGCTGATCATCTCCAGCGGCGGCAAGAACATGTCGCCGGCCAACATCGAGGCGGCGCTGAAGGCGGCATCGCCACTGATCGCCAACGCCTGCACGATCGGCGACGCGAGGCCGTTCAACACGGCGCTGATCGTGCTCGACGCCGACTTCGCGCCCGTGTGGGCCAAGACGCACCGGCATCGACGAGTCGTCGCTCGAGGAGCTGGCTCGCAACCCCGAGGTCCGCGAAGCGGTCGCCGAGGGCGTCGACGCGGCCAACGCGCGAGCTGGCCAACGTCGAGCAGATCAAGCGCTTCCACATCGTGGAGGGCGACTGGCTGCCCGGCGGCGACGAGCTGACCGAGACGATGAAGCTCAAGCGCAAGCCGATCGCCGAGAAGTACGCCGAGGTGATCGAGGAGCTGTACGCGCCGCGTTAGCGCATGACCGCGCGACGGTAGCGCGCCGTCGCGAGCACCGAGAACACGGCGATGATCCCGAGCGACCACACGACCGCGACCCCAGACGTCGTTGCCGGCCGGCGCGCCGAGCCACAGTGAGCGCATCGCGTTGACGATCTATCGTGAACGGGTTGACGTTGGCGAACGCCTGCATGACCGCTCGGCATCGAGGCGACCGGCACGAACGCCGACGAGATGAACGTCAGCGGGAAGATGACGATGAAGCCGACCGAGTTGGCCGACTCGGGCGAGGACGCGATCAGCCCGATGAACGCGAACACCCACGAGAACGCGTAGCCGAACAGCAGCAGCAGGCCGATCCCGGCCGACGACCTGTACGCACGGCGCGTCGAAACTCGAAGCCGATGATCACCCCGTGATCAGCAGACATCGTCATCGAGCAGCGATGTGTTCGTCACGATGTCGGCGCAGCCGTGCGGCCGGCGAGCACGGCCGCGCCGCGCCATCGGCAGCGAGCGGAAGCGGTCGATCAGGCCCTTGTGGACGTCCTCGTTGAGGCCGAGCGCCGTGACGAAGCCGCCGAACGCGATGTTCTGGACGATGATCCCGGGGATCAGGAAGTCGATGTAGCGAGTAGCCGGGCGTGCTGATCGCGCCGCCGAACACGTAGCGTGAACAGCAGCACGAACATGATCGGCTGGACCGTGAACGCCGAGCAGCAGGTCGGGGCGCGCGGCAGCCGGATCAGGTTGCGCTCGGCGATCACCAGTGTGTCGCGAGACGAGCCGCCTCATGCGGCCTCCTCCGGTCCGTCCGTCCTGCCGTCTCGCCTCCTCGGCCGGCGTGCCCGGTCAGCGTCAGGAACACGTCGTCGAGCGTCGGGCGGCGCAGCGCGAGGTCGTCGACGCGACGCCCGCCTCGCTGAGCCGCTGCACGGCCTCGACGATCGTCCCGTTGCCGCTGCGCGCACGCGGCACCGCACGACGCCGTCCGTCGAGCTACCGGGGCTCGGACGTCGCAGTCGGCGTCAGCGCCGCGATCGCCTGTCTCGACGCTGGGCCGTCGTCGAGGATGACCTCGAGCGCGCTCGCCGCCGACGCGGTCCTTGAGCTCGTCGCGCGTCCCCTCGGCGATCACGCCGTCCGTGGTCGACGACCGCGATCTGTCGGCGAGCCGGTCGGCCTCGTCGAGGTACTGGGTGGTCAGCAGCACCGTCGTGCCCTCGGCGGCGACGCGTCCTCGATCATCGTCCCATAGCGCGTTAGCCGGCTGCGCGGATCGAGGCCCGGTCGTCGGCTCGTCGAGGAACAGCACCGGCGGCCTGGCGACGAGCGCCGCGGCGAGATCGAGGCGCCGGCGCATGCCGCCCGAGTACGTCTTGGCCAGGCGATTGCCGGCGTCGGCAAGCTCGAAGCGCTCGAGCAACTCGGTCGCCCGCTGGTTGGCGTCGGCGCGGCGCTGGCCGTACAGGCGCGCCGACCATCACGAGGTTCTCGCAGCCCGGTCAGGTTCTCGTCGACGGCCGCATTCTGGCCGGCCAGCCCGATCTGGTGGCGCAGCTTGGCCGCGTCGCGCACGACATCGAGCCCGGCGACGCGGGCGGTCCCGCCATCGGGCTTGAGCAGCGTCGAGAGGACCCGAACGGCCGTCGTCTTACCGGCGCCGTTGGGGCCGAGCAGTGCCAGCACGGTCCCCTCCTCGACCCGCAGGTCGACGCCGTCGAGCGCGCAGACGTCGCCGTAGTTCTTGCGCAGACCTTCGGTTTCGATCGCGACAGCCATCACTTGAGCCTAGCCTGCGTCGGCGGCGAGCTTGACGACGAAGCAGCACAGCAGCACCAGCATCGGACTGGCGCCCAAGGCGCGATCGAGTCCCATCAGTACCGGCTGCTGCGGCGGGCCGATCTCGAACTCACCGAGCTCCGCTTCGCCATAGCGCAGGATGAACACCGTGCCCTGCTCGAAGTCCCATGCCCAGCGGTGGTGTCCGATCCGAAACTCTCCGGCATGGATTCCACGTCCGCGCAGGAACCCGCGCGGCACGTAGCGCGCCGCCCGCGCTCCGGTGACGGTGTCGTGCGCGTTGACGACCTGACCGAAGCCGCGCATCGACCTCTGGCAGCGCCATATCCGCGTGCCCGACACGATCTCCGCGACGTCGCTGCGCAGCGCGCGGAGCTCGCCGATCCCGTCGAGCACGAAGCGACCATCGGCGACGTGGTCGAGGGACAGCTCCATGGCCGCTGGAATCGGGCTACGACGCCGCCGGGCCGCTCGTGCGCGGGCTGCGCTCCGGGTGGCGCGTCAGGCCGTCGTCGGGAATCGGCTCCCACGGGGCCGCATAGTCGACGAACGCGCGGTACGACGGCCGGATCCCCGGGTCGCCGTCGAATGTGCCGAGGCGTACCCCGGCGATGTCGTCGCTCCCGGCCTCCTGGATGAACATCGCCGACCCGCAGGTCGCGCAGAAGACCTTGTCGCGCACGCCCCCGCCGGGGTTCCAGCGCCGCAGATGCTCGGCGCCGCTGACGATCCGGCAGGTGCCCGGGCGGGCCATCGCGGTGGCGCTGGCGGCGGTGCCGGTGCGCCGCTGGCAGCGCTGGCAGTGGCAGTACAGCGCGCTGACCAGCGGCTCGGAGATCTCGTAGCGCACCGCGCCGCAGTTGCAGCCGCCGGTCAGCGGGAGCGAAACCATGGTTGGCAGCGTATCCGTCCACTAGGGTCCGCCCGGCGTGACCAGCGTCTCCCCCACCATCCCGGTCGCTCCCGCGCCGCTGGGGCCGTCGCGGCGCCGGCGGATGATCCGGGTGTTCGCGTGGCTGGCGTTCGCCGCCGCCATGATCGGGGTGCTGAGCCTGCTCGGCGTCAACGTCAGCAGCTGGTTCAACCAGATGTGGGACGCGCTGACCGGGATCGGCTTCGGCTATCTGGTCCTCGGCCTCACGTTCCAGCTCTTTCAGACGTCGCTGACCGCACTGGCCTGGTTCGCGATCCTGCGCGCCGCCTACCCATCGCCGCTGTTCCCCTACCGCCAGATCCTCGCCGCCTACGCAACCGGCGTCGCGCTCAACGGCTTCCTGCCGGCCAATATCGGGACGTTCGTCGCGCTGCTGATGTTCGTCGCGATCATCCCGAAGGCGAACTTCGCGGGCGTGCTCGGCGGCATGGTCGTGCAGAAGATCTTCTTCACGCTGATCGGCGCGTTCACGTACCTGTACCTGTTCCTGTCGGTCCCGGGCTCGTTCGACCTTCAGCTGCCGACGCTCAACGACCATCCGGGGATCGTCGGCGGCTTCATCGTAGGCGGGATCGTGCTGATCGTGGTCATCGCCCGCGTGTACTGGCCGAAGGTGAAGGGCTGGGTCGGCAAGGCCGCCGAGGGCGGGACGATCCTGCGGCGCCCGCGCGACTACTTCCGCAAGGTCTTCCTCGTCGAGTTCGGCTCGTGGGTGGCGAAGTTCGGCGTGATCGCGATGTTCCTGGCGGGCTACGGCATCCCGGTGACGTTCCACACCGTGATGGCGGTGATGGGCGGCAACTCGATCGCCAACACGGTCTCGGTCACCCCTGGTGGCGTCGGCGTCAACCAGGCCGCCAACGTGGCGTCGCTGCACGGCGTGACCGACTCGGCGACCGCGACGGCGTACTCGGTCGGCCAGCAGCTCGCGGTCACGGCGTTCAACGTCGCGTTCGCGGTCGCGCTCGTCGTGTGGGCGTTCGGGTGGAAGGGCGGCAAGCAGCTCGTCGAGCAGTCCTACGCCGACGCGAAGGTCAAGGTCGACGAGCAGAAGGCGCAGCGGGCGCAGCGCAAGGCGGAGAAGAAGGCCTCCAAGCAGGCCGAGAAGGCCGGCGACGAGCAGGCCACGCCCGCCGACTGACGGACCGCTCTGGACGCACGTTTGACGCGCGGCGCTGAAGCCAGGAGCGCAGCAGCCGAGTACCCGGCCAAGACATTGCTAACCCAACCGCAACATTGGCTTTGGGGGCCGAACACATGCTGCACACGCTGCGAAACCGCGCCGCGCGCGAAGAGGGCTTCACGCTCGTCGAGCTGCTCGTCGTCATTCTGATCATCGGCATTCTGGCCGCCATCGCCCTGCCGACCTTCCTGGGTCAGCAGCAGAAGGGCCAGGACGCTTCGGCGAAGTCCAACGCGCGTAACCTCGTCTCGCAGGTCGAGTCGTGCTACGCGGACTCCACCGACTACACGCTGTGCCAGACCGTCGCCCAGCTCACACAGGGCGGCTCGGTTTCGACCGGCCTCCCGCTCGTGGGCGGCACGCCGGCTGCCAAGTCCGGTCAGGTCGGCGTCTCGACGGCGGCCCAGACCAGCTACACGATCGTCGCCGCCTCCAAGAGCGGCGTGACCTACTCGATCGTCAGGAGCGCCGCCGGCTCCATCACCCGCTCCTGCGCGCCGACCGGCACCGGTTCCTGCGCGACCGGCACCTGGTAGCCGCTCCGCGGCCCCAGCTCCCCTGTCGACGCGGCGCCCGGTGGGCGCCGCGTCGCGTTGTGGGTGTGCTTCCTCGTAGGCTGACGGCCAGCCGCCGATGCTGGACCTGCTCACCGACCTCATCGATGACGCCGCCGGGCGCGCCTCGTACGCCGAGGCGCGGCGCGTGCACACGCGCCATGAGGAGGTCAGCGTGCTCGACGACCGCTGCGAGGACGTCTCGGCGGGCGAGAGCGAGGGCATCGGCGTGCGGGTCGCCGTCGATGGAGGCTGGGGCTTCGCGGCGACGCGCGACGTGACCGCGTCCGGCGCCCGGCGGGCCCTGGAGCGGGCGCTCGAGATCGCCGCCGCGGCACCGAAGGGCGTGCCGCGACCCCTGGCGCCGCTGGCGCCCGACCCGGCAGGCGGTCACTGGGAGTCGCGCTGGGAGCGCGACCCGTTCGGGCTGAGCCCCCAGGCGCGGCTCGAGCTGCTCGTGGCGGCGACGCGCGCGATGGGCGACGACGCGCGCGTCGTCCGCCGCTGGGGCGGGCTGTTGGCGCGGCGGGTGACGACCGCGTTCGCCAGCACCGACGGCGTCGCCCACACCCAGACGATGACCGAATGCGGGGCCGGGCTCCAGGCGATCGCGGTCGCCGACGGAGAACTCGTCGTGCGCTCCTACCCGACTGCCCACGGCGGCGCGATCGCCCAGGCCGGGTTCGAGCATGTCGACGCCCTGGCGCTGCTCACCCACGCTCCGCGACTGGCCGAGGAGGCGCTCGCGCTGCTCGCCGCGCCGGTCTGCCCGCAGGAGATCACGACTCTGGTTCTGCACGGTGAGCAGGTTGCGCTCCAGGTCCACGAATCGATCGGCCACGCGCTCGAGCTCGACCGGATCCTGCTCGGCGAGGCCTCCTACGCGGGCACGAGCTGGGTCGGCGCCGGCGACCTCGGCTCGCTGCGCTACGGGTCCGAGGCGCTGAGCGTGACCGCCGACGCGACGGTGCCCGGTGGTCTGGGGACGTTCGGCTGGGACGACGAGGGCGTGCCGGCGGCGCGCACCCCGCTGATCGTCGACGGCGTGCTGCAGGCCGCGCTGAGCGACCGCCAGAGCGCGGCCGAGATCGGGCTCGACGCGTCGGGCGGCTGTGCGCGGGCCGACGGCTTCGCCCGTCAGCCGATCGTGCGGATGACCAACGTCAACCTCGAGCCCGGCGAGGGCGGGACGCTCGAGGATCTGATCGCGGGCACCGAGCGCGGCATCTACATGGAGACCAACCGCTCGTGGTCGATCGACGATCGCCGGCTCCAGTTCCAGTTCGGGTGCGAGTTGGGACGCGAGATCGTCGACGGCGAGCTGCGCGGGCTGGTGCGCAACCCGTCCTACGCGGGGGTCACGCCACAGTTCTGGGGCTCGCTGGATGCCGTCGGCTCGGCAGCCAGCTGGACGCTGTGGGGGCTGACCAACTGCGGCAAGGGCGAGCCGGGCCAGGTGATGGCGGTCAGCCACGGCGCGGCCCCGGCGCGGTTCCGCGACGTGCAGGTCGGGATCGCGTGAGCGACGTCGCCGACATCGCGCAGCGGGCGCTGTCGTTCTGCCACGGCGAGGCACACGTCGCGGTGACGCATGAGCGGTCGCTGCTGTCGCGCTTCGCGCGCTCGCGCCCGACCCAGGCGACCGACGTCGACGATCTCGACGTCGACGTGCTGTGTCTCGCGGACGGCGTGCCGGGCTGGGCCTCGACGAACGCCGTCGACGACGAGGCGCTGCGCGAGTGCGCGCGGCGGGCGCGCGCCGGCGCCGAGGCGGCCGCCCGCATCGGTGGCGAGGAGCCGATGTCACTGGCGCCGCCGGCGTCCTACCGCACCCACACGGGCTGGGACGCCGAGACGGCACAGCTCGAGGCACGGCCCGCGGGGGACGCGCTGGGCGTCGCGTTCGACGTCGTCGGGACCGGCGGGCTCGAGGCGTTCGGGGCGTGGACAGCCGGCGAGGTCACGACGGCGATCGCCACGAGCGCCGGCATCGAGGCGGTCGACCGCGTGACCGACGCCGCGCTCAAGGTGATCGCGCGCGACGACCAGGGCCGCTCCGGCTGGGCCGCGTCGGCCGGCTCGGCCCTGAGCGCGCTGGACCCGGTCGACGTCGCCGCGCGGGCGCTCGCCGCGGCGCCGCGCGAGGAGCCGGTCGAGCTCGAGCCCGGCGAGTACCCCGTCGTGCTCGGCGCCGACGCGGTCGCCGAGCTGCTCGACTTCCTCGGGCAGACGGCGTTCAACGGGCTGCTGCACACGGAGGAGCGTGGTGCACTGAGCGGGGCGCTGGGGACGCAGGTGGCGGCCCCGTCGATCAACCTGGCCGACAGCCCGTGGTCCGCGCGGACGCTGCCGCGCGCGTTCGACGCCGACGGCGTGCCCAAGGCGCCGATCGAGCTGATCACCGACGGGATCGCCGGCGCGGTCGTCCACGACCGCCGTTCAGCGGCGCGGGCGGGCGGCGGCGCCGTCTCGACCGGCCACGCCGTGGCGCCCGGCGGCGCGCCGAGCGGTCCGCGGCCGACGAACCTCGTGCTGAGCGGCGGCGACTGCAACGGCATCGCCGAGCTCTGCGCACCGGTGCAGCGCGGCCTGCTCGTGACCCGCCTGTGGTACGTCAACATCGTCGACGGCCGCCGCTCGCTGCTCACCGGGACAACCCGCGACGGCACGTACCTGATCGAGGACGGCCGCGTGTCGCGGCCCGTGCGCGACGTGCGCTTCACCGACTCCGTGCTGCGGATCCTCAGCGCCACCGAGGCGCTGACGGCGTCACAGCGGCTGGTCTGCGACCTCCAGTTCTACCGCCGGCGGTTCGCCACCGGCGTCGTCTGCCCCGCTCTGCGCGCCGACGGCTTCCGGGTCACCGGGCAGACGGTCTGACCGCGCCCGGCGGCGGCGGGCGGCTACGCCGCGACGGCGGTCAGAACCAGCGGGGCGCCGTCGCGAATGACGATCGTATGCTCGAAGTGGGCGCTCAGCGAGCCGTCGACGGTGCGGACGGTCCAGCCGTCGTCGCAGCCGACGACCGCGCCCGCGCCGGCGGCGATGATCGGCTCGATGGTGATGACGAGGCCGTCGGTGAGCGGCTCGTCGGCGCGCTCGTCGGCGAAGTTGGGGACGTCAGGAGGCTCGTGGATGCGGCGGCCGATGCCGTGGCCGTGGAGCTCGACGCAGACCGAGTGTCCGGCGAGCTCGACCGTGTCCTGCACGGCGGCGCCGATCGCGTTGACCCGCGCTCCGGCGACGGCGGCGCGCAGCCCGCGCGCCAGCGCCCGCTGCGCCGTCGAGACCAGCCGCTGGGCGGCGGGCGACACGGTGCCGACCGGAACCGTCACGCACGCGTCGGCGTAGAAGCCGTTGAGCTCGGCCGTGACGTCGAGCTTGACCAGGTCGCCATCGGCCAGCGCGCGCGGGCCCGGGATGCCGTGGACCGCCTCGTCGTTGACGCTGATGCACGTCGTCCCCGGGAAGTCGTAGTCGAGGCGCGGGCCGGAGCGTGCGCCGGCCCGCTCGAACTCGTCCGTCGCGATCGCGTCGAGCTGCGCCGTCGTCACGCCGGGCGCCACGGCCGCGCGCATCGCAGCGATCGTCCGCGCCACGACCTGCCCGACGGCGCGCAGTCCTTCGAGCTCAGCGGGCGTGTCGGCCGACACGGCCTGGCTCCCCTACGCCCAGGGCGACTTGAGCAGCAGGATCGTGTTGACCACGAAGGCGATCGCGAAGCCGATCGTCCAGCGGTTCAGATTGCGCTCGACGAGCGAGCCGCCGCCGAGCGAGCCCTGCCCGGTGCCGACGCCGAATGCGCCCGACAGGCCGGCGTCCTTACCCGAGTGCATGAGCACGAGCAGGATCAGTCCCACCGCGAGTCCGACCTGGATGAGCGAGTCGATGGTGTCCATCAGCAGTGGATCTTAGCGATCCTCGAGCTCGTCGAGCTCATGCAGGATCGCCATCGCCTCGCCGCGCAGCGTTCGGTCGATCGCCGCGTGATCGTCGTCGGACAGCTTGCCCGTGCGCCAGTCGAGCTCGGTGTCGCGGATCTCGCGGTACTTGGCCTCGCGCGCGGCGTCGAGCTCGGCGCGGCGCACGGCGCGCCGCTCGACCTCGGGATCGTCGTCCCTGCGGCGCCGCAGCGGCGCGCTGACCACCCACACGACCGCCACCAGCACAGCCGCGATCGCCAGCACGACCAGGACACCCGCCATGACAGCGTGACCCTACGCCCGGGCGCCGAGGTCCTGCGCGATGCGCGCCTTGTACGTCGCCCGCGCCCGGCGAGTCAGCCCGCGCGGCGACGGCCACAGCGCCGTCAGGCCGCCGAGGAAGACGATGATCGCGCCGAGCCAGATCCATGTCGCCATCGGCGAGACGAGCATCCGGAACTGGACCGGCGGTGCGGTGTCGCGGTAGCGGTTGACGAGCCCCAGCAGCGCCTGGCCCAGCGCGCGCTCGTACGTCGCGGTCGGCAGCGCGGAGGCGTTGGCGAACACCTTGTCCCCGGTGCGGATGATCGGCATCAGCGAGCCGATGTTCGTGTCGTTGACGTCGATCCAGATGTCGCGGCGCAGCCCGGCTCGCAGACCGACCTCGCTCGTCTGGTCGCCGGCGAGATAGCGCGACAGCGCTCCGGTGGCCCCGGCGCTGGGGAAGTAGTCGCGCTCCGTGTGCATCGTCGTGACGTACCGGCCGTTCTTCGTGATCCGTACGTCGCTGCCGAAGTTGATGTGCTCGACGTGGCCGGCGCGGTTGACCGAGATCGACGCGGTCGGGCGCACGTAGCGCACCTCGAAACCGCCGACATGCGCCGTCTGCCCCGGGCGCAGCGTCGGCGTGATCGAGTGCTGGAAGGCCGACGACGCGGCGATGCCGATGAACAGGACCGCGATCCCCAGGTGCACGAGGTAGCCCCCATAGCGCCGGCGGTTGCGGGCGATCAGCGAAACCAGCGCGCGCGGCAGGCGCTCGCCGCTCATCGTCTTGCGCGCCCGGGTGCCACGCCAGAACTCCTGGCCGACGCAGGCGATCACGAACGCGCCGGCGCCGAACATCGCGACCGCGAGCCAGTTGCTCGTCGCACCGCCGAACACGATCACGAACGCGAGCACGGCCGCGGTGAGGCCCAGCGGCCAGATCAGGTTGTGCTTGAAGTTCGCCCACGTCGCGCGGCGCCACGAGATCACCGGCCCGAGCCCCGCCACGACGGCCAGCACGATCGCCAGCGGGACCGTGTAGCGGGCGAACCACGGCGGGCCGAGCGTCGACTTGTTGCCGGTCAGCGCCTCGGAGATCAGCGGGAAGAACGTCCCCCAGAAGACGACGAAGCACAGCGCGACGAGCAGCAGGTTGTTGAACAGGAACAGCGCCTCGCGCGACAGCAGCGAGTCGAGCCGGTGCTCGGACTTGAGGATCGCGCGGCGCGAGTAGACCAGCCAGATCGAGCCGACGGCGCAGACCGCGATCAGCGCCGTGAACGCCCACGCGATCGTATTGCCCTGCTCGACGAACGCGTGGATCGAGTCGATGACCCCTGACCGCACGAGGAACGTGCCGACGATCGCCAGCGTCCCCGTGGCCAGGCACAGCGACGCGTTCCACATGCGCAGCATGCCGCGCTTCTCCTGGATCATGATCGAGTGGATGAACGCCGTGGAGATCAGCCACGGCATCAGCGACGCGTTCTCGACCGGGTCCCAGCCCCAGTAGCCGCCCCAGCCCAGCTCGACGTAGGACCAGCGCGCGCCCAGCACGATCCCGATGCCGAGGAACAGCCACGCGGAGAGCGCGAACTTGCGCGTCGCCGCGATCCACTCGGCGTCGACGCGGCGCGACATCAGCGCGCCGACCCCGAACGCCATCGGCACCGCACACAGCGTGTAGCCGCTGTAGAGCATCGGCGGGTGCACCATCATCGACGGGTAGCGCAGCAACGGGTTGAGGCCGACGCCCTCGGCCGGCGCGTGGGCGAGCGTCGTGAACGGCGACTCCTTGAACACGACGAGCCCGACGAAGAACGCGCCGAAGCCCATCAGCACTGCGGTCGCCCACGGCGTGATCTCGCGCATCCGGTCGCGCGTCAGGTACAGGACGAGGCTCGACCACAGCGACAGCAGCCACGCCCACAGCAGCAGCGAGCCCTGCTGCGAGGACCACGCGGCGGCCGCGCGGTAGAGCGTCGGCGTCGTGGTGGAGGAATGGCCGGCGACGAGCGAGAACGAGAAGTCCGACGTCAGGAACGCGACCTCGACGATCACGAACGCGGTGGTCAGCAGCACCGCGAGCGCGTAGACCGCGCGGCGCGCCGAGTCAGCCCACGCGCGGCGCCCGGGCCGCGTGCCGTACAGCGCCGCGCCGATCCCGTACAGGGTCAGCGCGAACGCGAGGATCAGACAGGCGCGCCCGAGGACCGCCATGGCGTCAGGCCGACGACGACGTCTTGTCGGTGAACTTCGACGGGCACTTCGTGATCAGCGAGTCCCGCTGGCCGACGAACTGCCCGCCGGCGCCCTGGCGCACGGTGACGATGATCTCGCGGCCGTCGCGGAACGGATCGGGGACGGCGCCGGTGTAGGCGACGGGGACCGACACGCCATCGCTGCGGTCGCGGACGCGGAACAGCAGTTGCGGGCCCTTCTGGTGGGCGCCGACGACCTTGCCGGTCAGCTGGTAGCTGCGGCCGGGCGCCGCGACGGTCAGCAGTTTCTTGGGCGAAACCGCCTCACTGGCGGCGCTGAAGCTCGTGTAGATGAGTGCGCCGGCGAGCAGCACCGCTGCGGTCAGCGCCACCACGAGCCGGATCCTGCGCTTGCGTGACGGGTCCATGCGCGCCCCAGTATCGCAGGCTGAGACGAACGTCCACCCACCTCAACGTTGGCTAAAGACCACCACAAGGAGATCCGAAACAAAGAGGGAAACCTTCAAGGGGTTTCGGGGTCCTAGCTATGACCATGCGCTTGTCGCCCACTCGTCCGAGCATCCCGCGCCGCCAGGCGCGGCGTCCGCACGTCGTGCGACCCGCGGTGACGCCGGAGCGCGAGAGCGAGCTGCGCGATGAGCGCCGCTGGCGGATGGCCGGGGGCCCCGAGGACCGCGCCACCTACGCGTGTGCGTGTGGCAAGCAGTTCGAGGCCCCCGTTTCGACCTCGGTCGCGTGCCCGAACTGCGGCAGCGGCCAGGCCTGGTAGCCCGGGCGAGCGGGCCGAGCTACTCGATCGCGTAGGCGACGGTCACCGTCTCGTCGGCGGTTGGCGGATCGCCGGGCGCCGGCAGGCCGGTGGTCGGCGTGGTCGGCGTCGCGTCGGTCGTGGTCGTGGTCGGCGGGCTCACCGCGGGCGGCACGCCCGGGTCCTGCGTGATCGACTGGATGTCGCCGAGCTCCAGGTCCTCATGGTGGGCGATCTGCTTCGCGGTCGCAGCCGCGTCGTCGAGCGCCGCGGTGACCGTCGTGCCGTGGCCGATGACCGTGACCAGGCGCGGCGTGGCCGGCGGGGGCGGGGGCATCGAGTCGTCGGTGCCGCCGCCGACGTCGTCGGCCGTGACGGGCTCGTCGCTGGGAGCGACGCTGGTCCAGTCGATGGCCCGGCCGGCCTTCGGGCTGGCCGTCTGGTCGGCGGTTGTCTCGGTCGTCTGGTGCACTGCGCGCAGACCGGCGGTCGCCCGAGCGCCGGGCCCCGGGTCGGCGGCCGCGCCGGCGAGCGAGCCCGCTGCGATCAGGGAGGTGGCCAGGGCGATGGGGATGATGAGGCGTCGCATACCCGGACTACGCCGCGGCGGGTGCGCGATCACAGATGAGCAGCGTCCGTAGACTTTCGCCTGCGCGGACGTAGCTCAGTTGGTAGAGCGTTGGCTTCCCAAGCCGAAGGTCGCGGGTTCGAGCCCCGTCGTCCGCTTCGACCTCCCTCGCGGTGGGACAATCGGCGCATGGGTTCGACGACTGAGGAGCCCGCGCAGCCGCTTCTGCAGCTCGACGCCTTGGCCGGCCTGCACGAAGCGTTTGAACGCAATCGCATCGACTATTGGGTGTTTGGCGGTTGGGCGGTCGATCTGCATGTCGGCGCGATCACACGCCGCCATGACGACATCGATGTCGCGATCTGGCTGACCGGCCACGCGAGGATCGCCTGCCTGCTGCTCGCCGATGGCTGGACGCGCTCAATCGGCGAACCGGCGGACGGGAGCGCCGCCTACGAGCGCGGCGTCGTCCGGCTCGAGCTCGCGTTTCTCGCGTCCGACGGCGACGGAGACGTGTACACACGGCTCGACGACGGCCGAGCCGAGTGGGCCGCCGGCGCGTTCGCGGACGACGTCGCCGAGCTCAACGGTGTCCGCGCCCGCGTCATCGGCCGCCAGGCCCTCGAGGCCGAGAAGTCAGCGACCCACGACGACGCGAGAGCCAACGCGAGGGACCGGGCCGACCTCGCGACACTCGGCGGCGCCGATGCGTCTAGTGGCTGACGACGGTGAAGCTGATGTGGTGCGTGGACGACGTGTTCTTCGACGGGTCGGTCGCCTTGATGGCGAAGCGGTAGGAGCCGGGGTGCAGCTTCGTCGAGCTGATGCGGCCGGTGAACGAGACCTTGTTGGGGCCCTGCTTACCGCTGCGCTTGAGCGTCTTGACCGACGTGTACTTCGTGCAATGGGCGCCGTGCTTGGGCGCCGACTTGCCGGTCAGGCACTTGCCCTTCTTCGAGCGCCCGGAGAGCTTGTGCTCGACGACGATCGACACTGATGCCTTCTCCGACAGCGTGTAGGAGAGCGTCGTCGACGATGGTGTCGGCTTGTGCTTGGGCTTGCGCTTGGCCTTCGCCGCGCTCGCCGAGACCGCGGTCTTCGTCTTGCCGACCTTGAACTTCGTGTGGGTCAGCTTGAGCTTGCTGATGACCGGCTTCGTCTTGTCCGGGCCGGGCGGCGGCGGGCCGGGCTGGGAGATCGGCACCACCGGCGCCACGGCGCAGTCGGCGTCGATCGCGCGCAGGAACGCATGGATGAAGTCGGTGCCGGCCGGCTGGCCCGGGACGAGGTTGTCGGCTTGGGAGTCGAACGCGACGCAGTGGCCGTTGGCGCTGAGCGACGGGTCGCCGGTCCGGGCGTCGGGCTCGGCGCCACCCGGACCGTCGGCGCGACCGACGAGCGTCGTCGTCCCCGCCGTCAGGTCGCGCACGACGACGTCCTGGTCCTGGTCGGTGTCGCCGGCGAACAGATCGGTCGCGTCGGTCTCGAACGCGACCCGCCTGCCGTCAGCGGAGATCGACGGGCGGTCGGAGAAGTCGTTGCCCGCGACGGGGGCGTTGGCCACGCGCGAGATCAGCGTCGTCGCCCCGGTGGCGAGCGTGCGGATGAACACGTCGCTCTTGCCGTTGCCGTCGCCAGGCACGAGGTTGCTCGAGTTGGAGCTGAACGCGACGATGCTGCCGTCCTGGTTGACCGATGGTCCGCCGGAGCTGAGGTTCCCGGCGATCGCGGAGCCGATCCGGGCGCTGACGATCCCGGTCGCGCCAAGTGCGAGGTCGCGCAGGTAGACATCGGATGTGCCGTTGGTGTCGAGGCCCGGCGCGATCAGGTTGTCGGCGCCGGTGACGAACGCGACGCGGTTGCCGTCGCCGCTGATCGCGGGTTCCTGCGCCTCGTCGTTGGCATCGGCGCCGGCCGGCCCGTTGGCGCGGCTGACGAGCGTGGTCGTCCCGGCCGCGATGTCGCGCACGTAGACGTCGGCGTCGGTGTCCGGGTCGGCCGGGTCGAGCTGGCCGCGCGAGACGAACGCGACGCGGTTGCCGTCGGCGCTCAGCGCCGGATCGAACGAGTCCTGGTTGACCTGTGAGCCGTCGGTCTTGACGCTGACAAGCGTCGTGGTGTCGGTCAGGAGGTTGCGGACGAACACGTCGGTGTGGGCGTTGCCGTCACCGGGCACGAGGTTCGTCGCGGCGCTGGTGAACGCGACGACGCTGCCGTTGGCGCTGATCGCCGGCGGCGACGTCGGCGGACCGATGAACAGACCGAAGAGGCCGAGCGGCGGCCCCGACGTGCCGTTGGCCGCCGCGCCGCTGGCGCCGCTGGCGCGGCTGACCAGCGTCGTCGTGTCGGTCAGCGCGTCGCGGACGAACACGTTGGTCAGCGTGTTGTCGTCGTCCGGCGAGAGATCGTCGGCCTCGGAGACGAACGCCGTGAAACGGCCGTCGGAGCTGAGCGTCGCCGGTGAGTCGTCGGAGCGGGAGAAGCCGTGGATCGCCGAGTCGTTGGTATTCGACCGCAGGGCCGCCGTGCCGGTCGGGCGCGACGTCAGCACCGTCGGCTCGACGAGCGACAGCAGCAGCGTGCGCTGGTAGGTCTGCGAGTAGTCGTTGTCGTCGTCGGGCGAGCAGCCATCGGACGCGGTCGCGAAGTCGACCCGTGTCCCGTTGGGGATGATCGCCCCCTCGAACGCCGCCTTGTCGAGCAGCGTGTTGCCGGCGCAGCGGCTGGCCAGCACCGTCGCCTCGGGGCTGAGCGTCCGGACGTAGATGTCGCTGACGCCGTTGGTGTCGATCCCGGCCGCGACGAGATTCGAGCTGGTGGTCAGGAACGCGACCTTGGTGCCGTCGCTGGAGATCGAGGCGTCGGACGACGACGCGTTGCCCTTGGTGATGCCGGTGACGCTGGCCAGCGATGTCGTGAAGCCGCTGAAGTCACGGACGTAGACGTCGGGGTCGTTGGAGGTGTCGATCGCGGAGAACAGGTTCGTCGCGTCGCTCGTGAACGCCACGACGCCGCCGTCCTCGTCGACCGAAGCGCCCCCCGAGTCGCTGTTGCCGACCGCGCCGACCGCAGTGGTCGCGCGGCTGACGAGCCGGTCGGTGGTTGTCGTCAGGTGGCGCTCGAACACGTCCTCGTCGGTGTTGGTGTCATCGGCATCGAGCGCCGCGGCCGACGTGAACGCGACCCAGTTGCCGTCGCCCGAGACCGAGGGCCCCTCGGAGTTGTCGGTACCAGGGGTGCCTGGCGTGGCGCTGCCGCTGAGGACGCTGACGAGTTTCGTGTCGGCGCCTCCGGTGCGGACGTAGACCTGCCGGTGGCCCGAGCCGCCGCCGAGGTTCGTCGCGAAGCTCGAGAACGCGATCACGTCGCCGTCGTCGGAGACGGACGGCTCCTCGGAGCTGTCGTTGGCGACGTCCCCGGTCGGCCCGTCGGCGCGGCTGACGAGCCTCGTCGTGCCGTCGACGAGGTCGCGCGCGTAGATCTGCTCCGTTCCGGCGGTGTCGATGACTCCGGCGAGGTTCGTCGCGGTGCTCATGAACACGACCGTCGAACCGTCGGCGCTGATCGCGGGCTCAGACGACGTGCCGTTGGCCGGCGCGCCGGTCGGCCCGTCGGCGCGGCTGACGAGGCTCGTCGTGTTCGTGAGCATGTCGCGGACGTAGACGTTCTGGACGCCGTCGTTGTCGTCGGGCGCCATGCCGTCGGCATTGGAGACGAACACGACGTAGCGGCCGTTGGTGCTCGCGAGCTGCCGGCCCGGGCTCGGGACGCTCGGGTCGTTGGATTCGAAGGTCGTCGACCACGTGGCGCTGTCGTTCGCGATCCCCGGCGACTCGCCGAGGCCGGTCGGGGCGGTCAGAAGCTCGGTCGAGCCGGCGGGGCCGGCGAGCGCCGCGGGCGCGGCGGAGAGCATGAAAACAGCAGCGATGACAGCGACGGTGATCCTGCGCATGGCCAACCTCTATCTGGTGGGGTCGCTGTTGGCAACCCTGCTGGGAGCCAGAACTTACGCCGATCAGAGTGTGCCGTCGGCGCGCATCCGCCCGAGGAGGTAGGTCAGGGCGATCTTGTCGCCGGCCGCCGAGAGGTGGATTCCGTCGGATTCGCGCGCGTTGACCGAGCCGACGAACTGGCGGTAGTGGCCACCGGGGCTGAAGATCGGGCGGATGTCGACCACGTGCGCGCGGCCCGGGAATGCGGCCGCGGCCTTGATGAACCCCGCGTCGACGGCCTGGTAGACGGGGACGAAATCGGCCTTGCGCGGTGTCGGCAGCAAGAACCAGTAGACGCGGCCCGCGCCGTGGCGCAGGTAGGAGGCGATCATCTGGCGCGCTCGCGCCGCATAGCCGTCGACCCATGCCGGCCCGCAGCACTGCGCGCCGCCGATCGGGAAGCCGTCGTTGGCCCCGATCGACATCACCGTGACATCAGGGTGGATCGTCTGCGCCTGGGTCTTGGCCCGCGCCAGCCAGTTGAAGAAGCCGAGCTTCGACAGGCCGGTCGAGATGTGCGCCTCGCCGATCACCCGCGCACGGCCGCTCAGCGCTGACGCCAGCTGGTCGTCGAGGACCTGGATCTCGCTGTCGCCGGTCGCCAGGACGGTCAGCGGCCGGTGCGCCGCGTTGACCGGCTGGATCGACCCTATCCCCGGGCCGGTGACGTGCAGGCGCCAGATACCGGGCCGCGGAAGGACGAGGGTCAGCGCGGCCGAGCCCTGGGCCAGCGGCGCCGCATGGCAGAGGCGTGTCGGGCCGCGCAGGGCGCAGGCGACGACGCGGCGGCGGTCGGCGGCACGGGTGCTGGTCACGGTGACCTGGAACGGGCGCCCGACGCGAGGCGGCCGGGGCCAGGTCGAGACGGTGACGCCGGCGTTGCACGCCGGCGTGGTGACCGTCGCGTCGGCGGTCTGCGTCGTGCCGTCGGCCAGCGTCTCGGTCGCGGTGAACGCGCGCGTTGTTCGCGTGCACGACCACGGGGCGCCGTGGCGCCGGCCGCCGGCCGCGGTCGTCAGCGTGAAGTGGGCGACGGTCGCCCCGTGCTCGGCGACCTTGACCGTGGCGCCCGGCGTGCCGGTCGCGCTCAGCGCGATCCAGCCGGGCTCGGTCGCGGCGGCGTCGAGTGTGAACACGGCCGGGGTCTGGGCGCTGGCGTCGAGCGCCCCGGCCAGGGCGCCGGCCGCGAGCACGACGGCGATCGTCTTCATCGTTACTCTAGAAGCGGAAATCGCCCTTCAGCTTCCCGACGACGATGCCGGCCAACAGGTTCGATCCGGCGTTGTTGAGGTGGATCCCGTCGGCCTGGCGGACGATCGTCTGCTTGCCGTTGATGCTCATCGCATCGCGATACCCGCGAGGGGTGAAGACCGGAACGCTGTTGATGATCCGCGTCTGGTCGGCCCACGGCTGCAGCCCGACGTCGATCGCCGCGTTGACGACCTTGGCGATCTTCTGGCGCGAGCCCTCGCGCGGCAGCGGCAGCGTGATCCAGTACACCCGCGCGGCGCCGTTGCGACGGTAGGTGTTGGCCATCACCCGCACGCGCTGCGCGTAGATCGCCGCCCACTGCGCGTTGCAGCACTGCACCTGACGCCCGCGCGGCCCGGCCATCGGCCAGCCCTCGTTGGCGCCGATGAAGATCACGACCGCGTCGGGGCGGTCCTTGCGGACCTGGCTGACCGACAGCTTGCCCCAGTCGACGAGGTCGGACTTGGAGATCGCGGTTCCGATGTGCGGGTCGCGGTCGACGGTGATGCCCTTGGGGATCAGCCGCTGGGCGAGGTCGGCGTCGAGCGGCATCGACATCGAGTCGCCGGTGACGAGCAGCGTGCGCAGCCGCCGGCGTGGCGGCGGACGCTGGCCGAGGGCCGACGGCGGGAAGGCGTCGGGCGTCACCGCCGGGACCGAGCCGCCGGCCCGCGCGGCGATCTGACCGCTGAAGCCGCCGTTGCTCGTGGCGAGGTTGCGGTCGGGCGACAGGAAGCCGGTCAGGTCGCGCGTCGTGCTGGCCAGCTTGAGGCCGTTGGACGCATCGGCCGACGGGCGCCCGAGCGCGAGCACGATGCTGCGCCCCGGCCCCGGGTTCATCTCGTCGCCCGCCTTGCGCACCGATGGGCCTTCGAGCAGCGCGAGCACGATCGCCACCGCGACGACGACCAGGACGGCGTCGCGAGCGCGGTAGCGCCGCAGGCCGTTCTCGTCGAAACGGCTCATCAGGCTGTCGTCGCGGGCGGGTTTGCGGAGGGCCATTGGTCTAGAAGCGGAAGTAGATGAACGGGGGAACGCCCTGGCTGGGCACCGTAGCGCCGGCCACGGCGATGCAGACGGCCAGCCCGGCGACGAGCGCGGCCGGGCGCAGGCGCCCGAACCAGCTCTGCCACTGCACGACGCGGTCCTCGGGCACGAGCTGCAGGCCGACGACCACGAGGATCGCGATCACCACGCCCGGCTTCCACAACGTCGCCGGGCCCCAGTGGGCCAGCCGCGACAGGAATGTCCCGACGAGCGCGATCGACTGCGAGCGAAACAGCACCCAGCCGAGCGTGATGAGGTTGAACGTCACGAACCAGCGCAGCCACGTCGGCGTACGGAAGCGACCGGCGATCGCGTGCTCGATGCACAGCATCGCGCCGTTGAACACGCCCCAGGCGACGAACGTCCACGCCGCGCCGTGCCACAGCCCGCCGAGCACCATCGTCGCCATCAGGTTCACGTAGGTGCGCGTGCGCCCCTTGCGATTGCCGCCCAGCGGGATGTAGAGGAAGTCGCGCAGGAAGCGCGACAGGGTCATGTGCCAGCGCCGCCAGAAGTCACGGAACCCGGTCGACCGGTAGGGGCTGCGGAAGTTCTGCGGGAACACGTAGCCCATCAGCAGCGCCAGCCCGATCGCCATGTCGGTGTAGCCGGAGAAGTCGCAGTAGATCTGTGCCGCGTAGCCGTAGGCGGCGAGCAGCACATCGGGCGCGTTGTAGGCCTGCGGGACCGCGAACACGGGGTCGACGAGGTTGCGGGCCAGGAAGTCGGCGATCACGACCTTCTTGACCAGGCCCATCCCGATCAGCAGCACGCCCGAGCCGACGGCGACATGGTCGGGGTCGCGCGGCGACGCGAGCTGGGGCAGGAACTCGCGGGCGCGGACGATCGGCCCGGCGATCAGGTGCGGGAAGAAGCTCAGGTAGATCGCGACGTCGATCGTCGAGCCGGGCTCGACGAGCTCGCGCTTGACGTCGACGACGTACGAGATCGCCTGGAAGGTGAAGAAGCTGACGCCGACCGGCAGCGCGATCGTCAGCAGCGGCAGAGGCGCCCCGAGGTGGACCTGGCGCAGCGCGTCGGCGAAGTCCTGGACGAAGAAGCCGTAGTACTTGAAGACGGCCAGCGTCGTCAGGTCGAGCGTCACCGCCGCCGCGAGGATCGCCTTCTTGCGCCGCTCGGACGGCGCGGCGGCGATCAGCTTCGCGGCGAGCTGGTTGCCGAGCGTGATGCCGGCGAGCAGCAGGCAGAACTTCCAGCTCGCGGCGCCGTAGAAGATGTAGCTGGCGACGACGATGAACGGCTTCCACAGCCACGGGCGCGACATCAGCGCCCACGAGAGCGGCAGCACGATCGTGAAGAAGATCGCGAACTGGATCGTCGGGAAGAGCATCGGTGTCGGCCGGGCAGGCTACGCGCCCGTCAGGCGCAACGAGCCATCAGCCCCGACGACGAGCGCCCGCGCGCCGAAGTCGTCGCGCGAGACACCGTCGACGAGCGCCGCGGCCGCACCGCTGGGATCGCGGTGCGGGATGCCGTCGCCGTCGAGCGCCAGCGACGTGAACGTGCCGGCGAGGAACGCGCCGTCGGCGTCGATCGTCACGCGCAGGACCCCGCTCAGCGACAGGTTGCCGCCGGTGGCGAAGTTGTGGAAGCCGGCCAGGTTGCCCAGCGAGTAGGCGATCACGCGGTGGCGGTACAGCTCGATCCCCCGCAACACGTGCGGCCCGGAGCCGACGACGAGATCGGCACCGGCGTCGACCGCCGCGTGGGCGAACGCGCGCACGTCGCCGCGGTTCTCGCCCAGGAACGTCTCGGTGCCGACCGGCGTGTGCGTCTGGTCGACACCCTCGGCGCCCGCGTGGACGAACGCGACGACGACGTTCGCGCGGCGCCGGGCGCTGCGGATCAGCGCCCGGGCGGCGAACAGGTTCGTGATCGACGCCGTCCACGGGTAGGCCGAGAAGCCGACGAACGCGACCCGCGCGCCGGGGACCTTGAGCACCGTGATCTCCCCCGGCTGCCCGGTTTCGTCGACGCCGTGATCGTGCAACGCCGCGATCGTCTGCTGCTCGCCGTTCGCGCCGAAGTCGAACGCGTGGTTGTTGGCCAGGTTGACCACGTCGACGCCGGCCTTGTGCAGCGCCGACGCGTTGGCGGGCGGGGCGCGGAACGCGAAGCACGTGTCGGAGTCGGCGCCGCCGCACTTCGAGCTGCCGCCGGTGGCGAACGTGCCCTCGCTGTTGACGGCGGTCAGGTCGGCCGCCTGCAGCCACGGCGTGACCGCGCGCAGCTCGCTGTAGCCATGGTCGGGCGCCAGGCCGTGTGACGAGCCGAGCGTCGTGTCGCCCGCCCACGCGATCGTCAGCGGCCGGCCGACCGGCAGGGCCGCACGCGCAGCGACAACGGGGCCGAGCGATGCCGCGAATGCCGCGGCGGCTGCGAGGACGAAGCGCGCGCTCACGCGTCACATGATCGCGCGAAGTTCGCGTAGAGCTGCGCGCGCTCGTGATAGCCGACGGTCGTGCCGTGGATGCCGTCCGGTGCGATCCAGTCGGGGTGCTGGCGCGCCAGCGCCGACCACGGGACGACGAACATCCGGCCCTCGAACTCGGGCGAGGCGGCCATCTGCTCGAGCGCCGCGTTGACGTTCGCGTAGCCGACACCGCCGTACGGCGGACGGTGGATGGTCGCCCAGATCGCGCACCCATGCGCGCCGAGCGCGGCCATCCCCTGGCGCACCGCGGCCTGCAGCGCGGCGACGTTCGACGGCGGGTCGTTGGTGAACAGGCTGAAGGCGAGGATCGTGCGCGGGTCGGTGACCGGCGTACGCGACAGGATCGCCATGCCCTCGGCCAGCGGGCGCCCGACGCGGGCGTTGGTCGTGACCGGCCAGCCCGGCAGGTCGGCGGCGAGATCATCGCCCGTGCCGACGGCGAGCGAGTCGCCGATCATGATCAGCGGCCGGGGCTCCCCGGAGGCGGCGACGACCGGGACCGACCCCGGGGTCGCGGCGACGGCCGGCTGGCTGGGCGCCGGGATCGGCGGCAGCGGCGCGACCGGGACCGGCGTCTGGTGGTGCACGGCGATCCGCGGCGCCGTCTCGGCGGCCGGTGCGCGCAACGTCAGCGCGAGCGACAGCGGCGCCTGCCCCGAGGCGGGGTCGGTGTAGCCGACGTCGACCCGGAGCTGCGGGGTGTCGGCCGGCGCGACGACGATCGACTTCGTGCTCCAGCGCCCATGGTCATCGCTGGGCGCGAGCTGTTCGCACGACGACCGCGTGCAGCTGGCCTGGGTGTAGAGGATCTGCTTCGGATCGGCACGCCCGGACACCTTCAGGACCGCGACGAGCTCGGCGCCGACGACGTGGGCGTGCAGCACACGCCCCGACCGCGGGCTCGTGACCGTCACCGGCCCGAGCTTCGGAGGCGGGAGTGCCTCGGCGGTCGCATTGCCGGCGGGCCCGGTCGTCGTCGGCGCGCCCTGCAGCGCGGTCGACGAGCCGCAGCCCGACAGCAGCGCGAGCGCCGCGAGGATCGGCAGCGTCGCGCGTCTCACAGCTGGCCACGGGTGATCGCCGCGACCACATCGTCGCCATCGTCGCGGGCGTAGACCCGCGTCCACGGACCGTCGTGGCGCGGGGTCCAGTCGTAGAAGCGCCAGCTCGCGATCGGTCGCAGCGGTGGCTTGTGGACCAGGCGCTGGGCGAGCGAGCAGACGATCTCGCCGCGGACGACGTAGACCGAGATCCGGCGGCCGTTGTGACCGGCGATCGGGTCGCAGTGGCGTGCCTCGCCCTCGTGATCGGGGACCCCGAGGTTCGACGGCTGCGACAGAAACGGCGCGAGCTTGCGGCGGATGAAGCGCGCGTAGGCGCGCGCCCCGTCATCGCCGACGTGTAGGCCGTCGCCGGCGAACCAGCTTGGATGCCCGGCGCTGAACGCGGCCCAGTCCATCAGCAGGACGCGGTCGCGGTGATGGCGCGCGGCGGCGTAGATCTGACGGTCACTGGCCGCAGAGCGCCGGGCCGTCACGAGCCCGAGCACCCGGTGGCGGCCGATGACCTTCAGCGCAGCGGACATCGCGCTCGGGGCGATCGGCCCGTTGGCCCCGAGCGCCAGCACCGAGACGAGCGGCAGCGTCCCGGCGTGGCGGCGGTGGCGCAGCTCCTTGACGCCGGCCACGAACTGCCGGCAGCCGCGCGCGTCGGCCTCGATCCCGAGGTGCCCGAGCTTCGGTGCGGCGATGATCAGCGTCGAGTCTCCGATCACCAGCGGAGGGCGGCCGTGCTCGGCGATCCGCGTGGCGGCATGGGCATGCGTGCCGGCCTCGCAGGCGTTCTCGGCGCGCGCGACGGAGCCGGCCTGGGCTGCCACCGCCACGGCGCACAGAACCGCGGCAAGCGTGAGGGACGCACGCCCGACCATCCCAACAGTCTCTCAATACCGAGGGGGGAAGAACCCCGATCGGCGGGCCGTCCTCGCTCTCTACACCCCTGACCCCCCGAAGGTGATTTGCAATGAGGAAGGTTCGTATTGCCCTGGCGGCGCTTGCCGTCACGGTCCTTGGTGTAGCGCTGGCGGCGAACGCCGTCGCCGGTACATCCAAGGCTCAACTGAAGACCAACACAACCAAGCTCGGCACGTTCCTGGTCGACCACAGCGGCCGGACGCTCTACCTGTTCGAGGCCGACAAGACCTCCAAGAGCACGTGCAGCGGCCCGTGCGCGAAGGCCTGGCCCCCGGTGCGGACGAGCGGCAAGCCGACCGCAGCATCCGGCGCGAAGGCGAGCCTGATCGGCACGACCAAGCGGTCCGACGGCACGGCGCAGGTGACCTACGACGGTCACCCGCTGTACCTGTTCGTCAAGGACACCAAGGCCGGAACGACCAAGGGCGAAGGCTCCAAGGCGTTCGGCGCCGACTGGTACGTCGTCCAGCCCAACGGCAAGAAGATCGACAACGACGACGACCGCTGATCGGTCGGGAAGGAAATTGGGCCCTCTGGAGTCCTTTTGATCACGACGTCGTCGCTCCGAACGGCACGAAGAACGACTACGCCGTGAGCAGGAACCGCCTACGCGGTCGCGCGCTTCCGCCCTCCTCCCCGGGCGGAAGCGCACCGCGGGGCGGGAGCGACACGTACCCTTCCCGGTGATGAAGCGCCGCATCCTCGCGCCCCTCGTAGCGCTCGTGGCCGCCGGGTCGATCGTCGCGTTGCTCGTGTTCGGCGTCGCCCAGAAGGCGCCCAACGCGACGCTCGACGACGCGATCAAGGCCGGGCGCCGGCCGGTCGCCCCCGATGCGTCGCTCGTGCTCAAGGGTCTGGGCTCCAACCCGGCCCGGTCGCTGGCCAGCCTGCGCGGCCACGTCGTCGTGCTCAACTTCTGGGCCTCGTGGTGCGAGGGCTGCATCGGCGAGGTCAAGGCTCTGGCCCACGCCCAGCAGGTGCTGGCCGCCCACGGCGGCACGGTCCTCGGCGCGACCTATCAGGACGTGCCCAGCGACTCGCGGGCGTTCATGCGCAAGCACGGCCTGAGCTACCCCAACGTCGTCGACACCGACATCAAGCTGGCGACCGCCTACGGGACGGTCGCGCTGCCGGAGACGTTCGTGATCGACCGCCGGGGGCGGGTCGTCGCCATCTCGCGCGGTCAGGTCTCCGACTCGATGCTCAACCGGTGGATCACCAAGGCGCTCGCGTCGTGAGGATCGCGGCCGCGATCGCCGCCGCGCTGGCGCTGCTCGCCGCCGCCCCGGCCGCGCTCGCACGCCCGAACTTCCCGGATGTCGAGGCCCAGTACATGTGCGTGACGTGCAACATCCCGCTGCCCGAGGCCGAGTCGGTCCAGGCGGGGCGCGAGCGGGCTCACATCCGGGCGCTGATCGCCGCCGGCGACAGCGAGGCCCAGATCCGGCGCAACATGGTCTCGATCTACGGCGAGGACGTGCTCGCGCTGCCGCCGCGGTCGGGCTTCAACGTCGTCGCGTACGTCGTCCCGGTCGCCGCCGTGCTGGCGCTGATCGCCGGCCTGCTTTACGTCCTGCCCCGCTGGCGCCGGCGCTCGCCGCCGACCGTAGGATCGGGACCGGCGCTGCCCGAGGCCGACAATGCCCGCCTCGACGCCGATCTGGCCCGCTTCGACCCGTGATCGCCATCGCCGCCGCTCCCGATACCACCGTGCTCGCCGCATTCGCGGTCGGGGTGCTGTCGTTCGTGTCGCCGTGCGTGCTGCCGCTCGTGCCCGGCTACCTGTCGGCGATCTCCGGCGTGTCGATCGCCGAGATCCGCACCGGCGAGCGCCGTACCTGGCGACTGCTGCTGCCGAGCATCATCTTCTGCCTGTCGTTCACGATCATGTTCGTCATCCTCGGGATGGCGGCGACCAAGCTCGGCTCGTCGCTGGTCGCCCACCGCGAGACGATCAACACGATCGCCGGCTGGCTGATCATCGCGATGGGCTGCTTCTTCCTGGCCGCGCCGGTGCTGCCGTTCCTCAACCGCGAGTGGCGGCCCGACACGCTGATCCGCCACGCCGGAACCGGCGGCCCGATCGTCGCCGGGCTGGCGTTCGCCGTCGCCTGGACGCCGTGCGCCGGACCGACGCTCGCCTCGATCCTCGGCATCGCGTCGACGTCGAGCACCGTCTACCACGGCGGCATCCTGCTCGCCTTCTACTCCGCCGGACTCGCGATCCCGTTCCTGCTCTGCGCCCTGGCCTTCGACCGCCTGACGACCACGTTCGCCTGGATCCGCAACCACTACCTGTTCATCACTGCGGTCGGCGGAGCGCTGCTGATCATCACCGGCGTGATGTTGCTGACGGGCGAGTTCGCCCACCTCAACGTCGAGGCGCAGAAGGGCCTCGACTCGCTCGGGCTGGACTTCTTCAAGAACGTGTGAGCTACATCTCGTCGGGCGCGGCGATCCCCAGCAGGTCGAGGCAGCGGGCGATCGTGTCCTGGGCGGCCGCGCACTCGGCGAGCCGGAAGCGCATCACCGGCTCGGGCTCTCCGACGACGTGGCAGTCGCGGTAGAAGGCGGTGAACGCCTGGGCGAGCTCGAGCGCGTAGGTGGCGATCTTGTGCGGGGCGCGGCGCTCGGCGGCTTCGAGCACGTCGCCCGGGAACGCCAGCAGCTTCTGGATCAGCTCGCGCTCGGACGCGTGCAGCTCGATCCCCGGGCCGGCGGGTGCGGCGCCCGCGTCCTGCGCCGCCTTGCGCTTCACCGACTCGATGCGCGCGTGGGCGTACTGCACGTAGTAGACGGGGTTCTCCGCGCTCTCGCTGCGGGCCAGATCGAGGTCGAGGTCGATCGTCGTGTCGTGCGAGCGCGACAGGAGGTACCAGCGCGCCGCGTCGACGCCGATCTCGTCGACCAGCTCGTCGAGCGTCACGAACTCGCCCGCGCGCTTGGACATCGACGCGCGCTCGCCGCGGGCGACGAGGTGGACGAACTGCATGATGATCAGCTCGAGCGCGTCGCGGTCGCCGCCCAGTGCCTCGTAGGCGGCCTTCATCCGCTGCACGTAGCCGTGGTGGTCGGCCCCCCACACGTCGATCAGCCGGTCGAAGCCGCGCTCGCGCTTGTTCTGGTGGTAGGCGATGTCGGAGGCGAAGTACGTGTGCTCGCCGGTCGACCGCACGAGCACACGGTCCTTGTCCTCGCCGTGGGCCGACGTGCGCAGCCACAGCGCCCCGTCGTGGGTGTAGGTCTGGCCGAGCTTGTCGAGCTCGGTGAACGCGTGGGCAACGGCGTCTGAGTCCTCGCCGACCGCCTCGGTGTGCAGCGAGCGCTCGGAGAACCAGATGTCGAACTCGACGCGGAAGCGCTCGAGCGACGTGCGCATGTGGGCCAGGTTGGCCTCCACACCGCGCCGGCCGAGGTCGTCGAGGTCCAAATCGGCCGCGCCGTCGATCTCGGCGGCGAGCTCCGTGACGTAGTCGCCGACGTAGCCGCCCTCGGGCACCTCCTCACCCCGCGCCCGCGCGCGCAGCGACTCGGCGAGGCGGACGATCTGCGAGCCGTAGTCGTTGACGTAGAACTCGCGCGCCACGTCGTGGCCGGCGAACGCCAGCACCCGGGCCAGCGCGTCGCCGTAGGCCGCGTTGCGCGCGTGGCCGACGTGCAGCGGCCCCGTCGGGTTGGCCGAGACGAACTCGATGTCGATCCGCTGCGTCGTCGTGACGCCACCGGCGCCGAATGCATCCCCCGCGCCGAGCACGTATCCGAGCGCATCGACGTGCCAGTCGTCGGACAGGAACAGGTTGAGGAAGCCGGGACCAGCCACCTCGAAGCGGGCCAGGTGGCCGCCCAGCGCCTCTGCCAGCGCGTCGCCGACGCGGCCGGCGACGTCGCGCGGCGGCGAGCCCAGCGTCGGCGCCAGCAGCATCGCCACGTTGCTTGAGAAATCGCCGAAGTCGGCCTTCTTGGGTCGTTCGAGCGTCGGCGCGGTACGCAGCGCGCCCGAGCCGTGGCCCTCGTCGTCGACCAGCGACCGGGCCGCATCGGCCACGGCCGCCCGCAGCGCGTCGGTCGGGTTCATGGCGTCCGCGCCGGCTCGAACAGCGCCTCGAGGCGCTCCATCGTCCGCGGCGTCCCGAGCGCCATCACGACATCGCCGTCGCCGACGACGGTCTCGGGCGGCGGCTGGGCCTCGAACGTCCCGTCGGCATGCTTGACGCCGACGATGAATGCCCCACCGCGGATCTCGTCGAGCCGTTTGCCCGAGCCCTCGCAGCCGGGCGACACCGAGATCTCCTCGAGCCGGTGGTCGTCGGCGACGTCGATCGCGCCCGACACCTGCGGGTGCAGGGCGAGCCGCGCCATCTCGGCGCCCGAGGACTTGTAGGGCGAGATCACGCGGTCGGCGCCGGCGCGCAGCAGCTTGCTCTCGGAGTGCTCGTCGGCCGCGCGCGCGACGATCGCCACACCGGGGTTGAGCTCGCGCGCGGTCAGCGCGATGAAGATGTTCTCGGCGTCGGAGTCGACGCAGGCGATCACCGCTCGCGCGCGCTCGATCCCGGCCCGGCGCAGGTTCTCGTCGCTCGACGCGTCGCCCTCGATGAACCGCACCCCCACGTCGCTGGCGTACTCGCGGTTCTCGCCGACCGGGTCGATGATCACGTAACGGGCGCCCGCCGCCCGCAGGTCCCGCGCCACCTGGCGGCCGACGCGGCCGAAGCCGCAGACGATGAAGTGGTCGGTGGTCGCGTCGATCATGCGGTGGGTCCGGCGGCGCTCGAGCACGCCGGCGAGATGGCCGGACACGAAGAACTCGGTCACGGTCGCCAGGGCACCGAAGAGCGTACCGACGCCGACCACGATCAGGACGACCTGGAGGATCTGCCCGAAGGTCGATTGCGGGTCGGCGAGCGTGCCCTCGGTGGCGACGGTGTCGAGCGTCCAGCGGAAGCCCTGCCAGGCGCTGAGATGCTCGCTGAGCGCGAACCCGAGCGTGCCCGCGACGAACAGCAGCCCCATGATCAGGACGAGCAGCCCGACGCGGTGGGCAAAGGAGCGCAGGTCGCGGTCGACGGGGTGCATCAGTAGTGGTACGTCTCGCCGGCGATGATCTTGTGCGCGCGGTAGAGCTGCTCGAGCAGCACGACGCGCGCGAGCTGGTGGGGCAGCGTCAGCGGCCCGAGGCTGAACCGGTGCTCGACGTCAGTCAGCTCGAGCCCCATCGCGCCGCCGATGACGAAGCAGACGTCGCGCCCGGCCTGACGGCGCTGCTCGATGAAGTGCGCGAACTCGAGGCTGTCGTAGGCGGTCCCACCGACGTCGAGCAGCGACACGTAGGTGTCCGCCGGCAGCCGCCGCTGCACCCGATCGCCCTCGCGAATCTCGACCAGTTCGAGCTTCGCGTGACGCGTGAGAAGCCGCTTGTAGTGCTCCACGTCGTCGACGTACGGCGGACGCAGGCGGCCGACGGCGAGGACAGTGAGCTTCACGGTTGCGATACTAGAAGCGATGGCCGATCAGGACCCGGGCGCCGAGCGTCACATCAACCTCCATTTCTCGCCCGAGGTGATGGCGGGGCACTACGCGAACTTCGCCACCGTCGCCCACTCCGACTACGAGTTCACGATCACGTTCGCCCGCGTCGACCATGAGGTCGAGGACGATGAGATCCCAGGTGTCGTCGTCGCCCGCATGGACCTCTCGCCGCGCCTTATGGGGCAGCTCATCGAGGCGATGCAGGACGACTACGCCAAGTGGAGCACCCGCGAGGGCATCAAGAACCTGCCGGAGTACGACGAGCGCGACTCCTAGCCGGTCCCGCGCTGCGCCTCGTAGGCCCGCGCGACTCCGATCCGCTCGACCGTCGACGGGTGCGTGGCCAGCAGCGCGCGCAGCAGTCGGGGCGGCTGCGGGTCGGCGAGGTCGCGGACGACGATCTTGCGCTCGAAGCTGATGAACGGCTCGGGCGCGTCGGTCAGGCGCAGGCTGAACGTGTCGGCGCGGTTCTCCATCTGCCGCGACATCCGCGCCGCGGCGATCGTGGCCGGCAGCGCGGCGATGCCGAGGCCGAGCGACAGCGCCGGCAGTGTCTGCGCGGTCGGCGGTCCGGGGGCGAACGCGGCGCCGGCGCGCAGCGTCGCCGGCGCGATCAGCGCCGCGAATGCGAGGTTGCGCAGCACGTCGCGGTTGCGCACGTGCGACAGCTCGTGGGCGACGACGAGCCGCGTCTCGTCGCGTGTGAACGAGTCGACCAGCGTGTCGAACAGCACGACGCGCTTGGTCGGCCCGAGGCCGTTGACGTAGGCGTTGGCCGTCGTCGTGCGTCGCGAGGCGTCGACCGAGAAGACCTCGCCGACACCGACGCCGGCCGCTCTCGCCAGCTCGATAACGTCGTCGCGCGTCTCCCCGGAGGGCAGCGGCGTGAAGCGGTTGAAGACCGGATCGAGCAGCACCGGCGCAACGACCGCCAGCCCCGCGCTCAGCGCGACGCCGCCGCCGGCTGCGGGCAGCCACCAGCGCTCGCCGAAGCGCCGCCCGAGCGCCCCGGCGGCCCCGGCCAGCACCGCCGCGGCGCCGGTCGAGATCGCCGTGCCCTTGGCCAGGTCGACGGCCCAGCCGCCCCAGCCCTGGGTGACCAGGCCGGCGCGCCGGGCGCGGGCGCGCATCACGGCCCGCAGCGGCAGCGGCGCGACGGTCGTGGCCAGCGAAAGCTGCGCCGCGGCGAGCGCGATCGAGCGATGGGCCGGTGGTCTGCGCGCGAACGCCGCCAGCGTCAGCGTCTCGGCGATGCCCGCCCCGAGCCCGAGCGCGCGCTGCGGACGGGCGAAGGCGCGAGCGCGGTCGATCTCCTGCGGGCTGAAGTACGATCCCGCCTCGACCGCGAGCGGTTTGAGCATGCCGTCGCGGGGACTGAGCGCCCGCGCCGCCGCCTCGGCCGTCACGGCGGCCAGGGCCAGCGCGTTCAATGCGCGAGTGCGGGGAAACGACACCCACCCAGTCTGATGCACGTCGCCATCGTCTCGGACATCCACGGCAACCGCCACGCCTTCGAGGCGGTGCTCGACGACATCGCCAACACCCGGGCGCGCGAGGTCTGGTGCCTCGGCGACCTCGTCGGCTACGGCGCCGACCCCAATGACTGCGTCGAACTCGCGCGCGAGCACTGCGCGGTCGTCCTGGCCGGCAACCACGACCTGGCGGTGACCGGCGACCTCGCGCTCGACGACTTCTCCCGCGGCGCCGCGCTCGCGGCCCGCTGGACCCAGCAGGTCATCGGCGCCCCGCAGCTGGAGTTCCTCAGGACGCTGTCGCCGACCGCGCAGCGCGAGGACCTTGGTCTCTACCACGCCTCGCCGCGCGACCCGCTGTGGGAGTACGTGCTCAGCGCGCTGCTGGCCGAGCTGTGCCTCGACGCCCAGGAACACCGCATCTGCCTGATCGGCCACAGCCATGTGGCGCTGAGCTTCGTGCGCCGCGAGGGCGAGCTGGCGACCGGCGAGCCGCGCCGCGCGGGCGACGCGCTCGATCTCGGCGCCGGTGAGTGGCTGCTCAACCCGGGCAGCGTCGGCCAGCCGCGAGACGGCGACCCACGCGCCGCCTGGTTGCTGCTCGATACCGACGGCGACCGCGCCATCTGGCACCGCACTTCATACGACATCGCGGGCGCTGCGGCGGCGATTCGCGCCGCGCGCCTGCCCGACTCACTGGCCGACCGCCTTCAGTACGGTCAGTGACGTGCGAACGCCGATCCGCCTTCTCGCCGCCCTCGCGCTCGGCGGTGCCACCGCCGTGCTCGTCTCGTGCGGCGGCTCCAGCGGCGGGCTGATCCCCAACAGCGACGCCACGCAGCTCGTTCAGCATCTCCAGGACGTCGCCGACGGCGTCGAGGCGCAGCGTTGTGCCGACGCGCAGGCCGCCGGCCAGCGGGTCGTCGACGTGATCAAGTCGCTGCCGGCGAGTGTCGACGCGCGTCTGAAGATCCGCCTCGCGCACGGCACGCAGCGCCTGATCGACCGCATCCCGCAAGACTGTCGGGCCGGTCCCACGACCACAAAGACGACGGACACCGACACGACGACGACGCCGACCGACACGACGCCGACGACGGCCACGACGCCGGAGACCAACACGGACACCGTGACGATCGAGACCGACACGACGCCGACCGCGCCCGACACGACGTCAACCGACGACGGCAGCGGCGGCCTGAGCTTCCCATGACCGACACCGAAGAGCTGATCGCCGGCCGCTACGAGCTCGGCGCCCGCCTCGGCGTCGGCGGCATGTCGACCGTCCGCCTGGCGCGCGACCGCCGGCTCGAGCGCAGCGTCGCCGTCAAGCTGCTGGCCGAGCACCTCGCCAACGACGGCCAGTTCGTGTCGCGCTTTCGCCGCGAGGCGCTGGCCGCCGCGCGCCTCGTGCACCCCAACATCGTCCAGGTCTTCGACTTCGGCCTCGACCAGGACTCGGGGCGCCACTACATCGTCATGGAGTACGTCGAGGGCAAGTCGGGCGCCGAGCTGCTGCGCGAGCAGGGCCACCTGCCGGTCAACGAGGCGCTGGCGATCGTCGGCCACGCCTGCCGCGGCCTCGAGTTCGCCCACCGCCACGGCGTCGTGCATCGCGACATCAAGCCCGGCAACCTGCTGCGCTCCAACGAGGGGACGACGAAGGTCGCCGACTTCGGGATCGCCAAGAACCTCGCCGACGAGTCGTCGATCACGCAGGTCGGCTCGGTGCTCGGCACCGCGTCCTACCTGGCCCCCGAGCAGGCCTCGGGCGACGAGGCCGGCCCGCCGGCCGACCTCTACGGCCTCGGCGTCGTCGCCTACCAGCTGCTGTCGGGCCAGCTGCCCTATGAGGCCCAGTCGCTGACCGAGCTGGCCATCAAGCAGCAGCGCGAGGCGCCGCCGCTCCTCGACGAGATCGTCGAGGGCGTCACGCCGCAGCTCGCGCTGGCCATCGACCGCGCGCTGGCACTCAATCCGCGCGACCGCTACGAGGACGCGGAGACGATGCGCAAGGCGATGATGGACGGCGCCCGGGGCTACGGGGACGCGCCGACCGGCGCGACGCGCGTCGCGGAGCCGGCGACGAGCGCCACCCGTGTCGCATCGATCGAGCCGGAGACGACGCGCCAGCCCCGGCCGGAGACCCCGGTCGTCGCGCGCCAGCCGACGCCGCCGCGCCCGGCGCCGCAAGCGCCGGCGCCCGCGCCGGCGGCCGCCGCACCGGTGCGCCCGCGCCGGCGCCGCCGCGTGCGCCAGTGGCTCGTCGCACTGCTCGCCGTGCTGCTGGTCGCCGCTGGGGTCGTCATCGCCGTCGTCGCCACGAGCACGTCGCCGACCGCCGTGCGGCTGCGCGCGATCACGGCCACCAAGACGCACAGCATTGTGAAACAGTTGCAAGAGCTCGTGAACGACAACACCAAATGAGTCGCGTCGCCCTGATCACCGGCGCGGCGCGCGGCATCGGACTGGAGACCGCGCGTCAGCTCCACGCGCGCGGCTGGAGCGTCGTGCTCGCCGGGCTGGAGCCCGAGCAGCTCGAGCACCAGGCGGCGCTGCTCGGCGACCGCGCCGCCGCGCTGACCGTCGACGTCACCGACGCCGACGGCGTCGACGCGATGGTCGAGGGGGCGATCGAGCGCTTCGGGCGCATCGACGCCGTCGTCGCCAACGCGGGCGTCGCCGCGTTCGGGACGGTCGCCGCGATGGCGCCCGCCGACTGGGAGCGCACGATCGAGGTCAACCTGCTCGGTGTCTGGCGCACCGTGCGCGCGGCACTGCCCGAGATCGTCGCGCGCCAGGGCTACATCCTGTGCGTCTCGTCGCTGTCGGCGATCGCCAACCTCGGCCTGATGAGCGCCTACACGGCGTCCAAGGCCGGCGTCGAGGCGTTCGCCAACGCGCTGCGCCAGGAACTGATGGCGACGGGCACCGACGTCGGCGTCGTGTACCTCGGGTTCGTCGACACCGACATGGTGACCGAGGGCTTCGAGCACCCCAGCGCGCTGCCCGCCCTGTCCGGCGGCCCGAAGTTCCTCGGCAAGCCGATGCCGCTCGCCGTCGCCGGCCGCACGCTCGCCGACGCCGTCGAGCAGCGCCGTGCTCGCGCGTGGGCGCCGCGCTGGGTCGGGCCGATGCTCGCGCTGCGCGGCTTCATACAGCCGCTGATGGATCGCCAGACCGGCCGCCACAAAGGCATGATCGAGGCGGTCCGGATCAGCGACGACGCGGCCCAGCGCGGCGACGAGCTGCCGGGGGCGACGATCGCCGACCGCGGCTTCTCGGCCGCCGACCGCCGGTGATCCGCTCCGGATCGGGCGAGCCCGTGGTGCTGTTCCACGGAGTGCTCGGCGGGCCCGAACACTGGCGCTACGTGGTGCCGCTGCTCGCGCCCCACCACGACGCGGTCGCGGTCAGCGCGCTCGGCCACGCCGGCGGACGGGCGCCGGCGCAGCGACGGCGTGCGCTCGCGTGGACTGGGCCCCGGCGCCCCCGCCCCGCGAACGTCCGTTTCCGTTGCCTATGCGGGGGCGTTTGGGACGTTCGGTGGAGCGCCGGCGAGGAGTTCGGCGCTGCGGGACGTCAGCGTCCCGGCCACGATCGCCCCACGCAGGTCGGCCATCAGCCGCGCCACGTAGGCGAGGTTGTGCAGCGTCAGCAGCCGCTGGGCGGTCAGCTCGCGGGCGCGGGCGAGGTAGTGCCAGTAGCCGCGCGTGTAACCCAGAGCGCACGCGGCGCACGGGCAGCCCGGCATCAGCTCCTCCTGCGAGCGCGCCCAGCGCGCCTTGGTCAGATCCAGTCGCCAGCGGCCCTCCGGGTCGGGGAGGAGCGCCATCCCATGGCGCCCGAGCCGCGTCGGCATCGCGCAGTCGAACGTGTCGATCCCCAGCCCGACGCCGATGATCAGGTCGTCGACGTCGCCGATCCCCAGCAGGTGACGCGGGCGCGGATCGTCGCCCAGCGCGGCTGTCGCCCAGCCGACGACCTCATACATTTGCGGCTTGTCGGCCCCCAGCGACCCGCCGATCGCGATCCCGTCACAGCCGCTGGCGGCGATCTCGCCGACCGACTCCACGCGCAGGTCGTCGTACACGCCGCCTTGCACGATCCCGTAGACGAGCTGGTCGTCGGGACCGTGCGCAGCGTGCCAGTCCAGGCACCGGCGCAGCCAGCGGTGGCTGCGCTGCGTCGAGCGCGCGGTGTACTCGCGGTCGACGTTGAACGGCGTGCACTCGTCGAACACGAGCGCGATGTCGGAGTGCAGCGCCGCCTGGATCTCCATCGACGTCTCCGGCGCCAGGAACTGCTCCGAGCCGTCGAGGTAGGACCGAAAACGCGCGCCCTGCTCGTCGATCGACAACAGCCGCCCCGCGCGGTCGGACGGACGCGAGCGCCCCTTGACCTCGTCGGCGACCGTCCCGTGGCCCATCGAGAAGACCTGAAAGCCGCCGGAGTCGGTGATGATCGGCGCGTCCCATGCCATGAACCGGTGCAGCCCGCCGAGCTGCGCGATCAGCTCGTGCCCCGGCGACAGGAACAGGTGAAACGTGTTGCCGAGCACCATGTCGTAGCCGAGACCGGCGACCTCGGGGCCGGTCATGCCGCGGACGGTGGCCTTGGTCGCCAGCGGCACGAACGCCGGCGTGCGGACCTCGCCGTGCGCGGTGCGCAGGACGCCGGCGCGCGCCCGGCCGGTGTCGCCACGGGCGAGGATCTCGAGGGCGCTCATCGCCGCCATCGTATGCTCGGACGGTGACCGCCTCGATCGTCGACGTCGCCTCGAACGTCGGCCTGCCGCTGATGTTCCTGCTGATCATGCTCGAGTCAAGCGGGATCCCGCTGCCCGGCGAGACGGCGCTGTTCGCCGCGGCGATTCTGTCCAGCAAGGGCAAGTACCCGATCGAGGCGGTGATCGTGCTCGCGGCTCTTGCGGCGATCATCGGCGACAACATCGGCTACGGGATCGGCCGGCGCTGGGGGCGGCGGCTGCTGACGTTCGACGGCCCATTCGCTGAGCACCGCCAGGGCGTGCTGCGCGCCGGCGAGCCGTTCTTCGCCAAGCACGGCACCAAGGCGGTGTTCTTCGGGCGCTTCTTCGCCGGGCTGCGGATCGCCGCGGCGTGGATGGCGGGGATGGCACGGATGCGGTGGACCTCGTTCCTCAAGTGGAACGCACTCGGCGGGATCGTGTGGGCGACCGCGTACGGGCTGCTGGCCTATTTCATCGGCCGCGCCGCGCAGCGGATCCTCGAAACGGTCGGGGTCATCGGCGTGGCCGCGTTCGTCGCCGGCCTGATCGCGATCGGTGTGTGGCGCTTCCGGCTCGAGCGCCGGCGGATGGCGGCGCTGATCGCGACGGCGCCCGAGCCGGGCGACCACGACATGACGGAGGGCGCGTGAGCGCCACCATCGACGACCTTCCCGGCCCGCGCCGCTGGCCGCTCGTCGGCAACGCCCTTCAGGCGCGCCCCGACCGGCTGCACCGCGTCGCCGAGCGCTGGAGCGAGCGCTACGGCCCGGTCTTCCGTATCGACCTCGGGCCGCGGCGGGCGATGGTGATCTCCGACCTCGACACGATCAACGAGATCCTGCGCGACCGGCCCGACGGCTATCGCCGCTGGAGCGAGCTCGACATGATCACCCGGGAGACCGGCGTCGAGGGCGTGTTCGCGGCCGAGGGCGACGCCTGGCGACGCTCGCGGCGCCTCGTCGTGACGGCGCTCAACTCCAACCACCTCCAGCGCTACTACCACGTCGTCCACACCGCGACGCGGCGGCTGTACGGGCGCCTGAGCGAGGCGGCACGCGACGGCCGCCAGCTCGACATCACCGACGAGCTGACGTCGTTCAGCGTCGACGTGACCTCGGCGCTGGCGTTCGGCCATGACCTCAACACGCTCGAGCGCCGCGACAACGCACTGCAGCGCCATATCCAGGTCACGTTCCAGACGACGGCGCGGCGCGTCTTCATCCCGATCCCCTATTGGCGCTTCGTCCGGCTCCCGGCCGACCGCCGGGCCGACCGCTCGCTGGCCGAGCTGCACCGCGCCGTCCAGGGCTTCATCGCGCAGGCGCGCGAGCGGATGGCGCAGCGCCCGGAGCTCAACGAAGCGCCGGAGAACTTCCTCGAGAGCATGCTCGCCGCCCAGCAGGCCGACGGCACGTTCACCGACAACGAGATCGTCGGGAACACGTTCACGCTGCTGCTGGCGGGCGAGGACACGACGGCCCACACGATGGCGTGGACGCTGTGGCTGCTGGCCGGGGCGCCCGACGTGCAGGCGCGCTGGGCGCGCGAGGCCCACGACGTGCTCGGCGACGCGCGCTACCCCGGCGACTACGACACGATCGCGGCGTTCACCTACGGCGACGCGGTGCTGCGCGAGGGAATGCGGCTCAAGGCGGTCGCGCCGGGGATGTTCGTGCAGCCGCTGGCCGACACGGAGATCGCCGGGATACGCGTGCCGCAGGGGACGAAGCTGATGCTGCTGACGCGCCGGGCGTCGCTGACCAGCGCGCCGACCCTCGACGCGTTTGACCCCGAGCGCGAGCAGCCCGGTCCACAGGCGTTCCTGGCGTTCGGCGCCGGCCCGCGCTTCTGCCCCGGGCGCAACCTGGCGTTCCTGGAGGCGACGAGTGCGATGGCGATGATCGCGCGCAACTTCGAGGTGTCGCTCGATCCGGCGGCCGGACCGGTGACCGAGCACCTGAGCTTCACGATGGTCCCGAAGGGCCTGAAGGTGCGGCTGCGCGAGCGGGCCTAGCGCTCGTGGGCGTGCGCGATCTTCGCGTACGCCGTGAGCGCCGGGGTGCTGCCGGTTTTGCCGTGCTGGAGCGTGCGCAGCCCGCAGAAGTCCTCCCACGCCAGGGTGTTCTTGTTCTCGGGCGCGTACCAGTTGAACCAGTAGACCGACTGGATGTGCATCGCGGTGCGCTGGCGCACGACCGCGTTGTACAGGTGCTTGAGGTTCTGGGCTTGGATGGCCGGGCTCGTGTTCCATGTGATCTGGCTGACGGTCCCGAACCGGTCCGTGCACCAACCGGTCTCGGTCAAACTGATCGGCTTGGCGGCATCCTTGTTCTTCGCCATGACGCCGCGGTTGATCGCCACGATGTGCAGAACGTCGGGCGGCGAGTGCGTATAGGGGTGCACCGCGCCGATGTCGAAGTACGGCTCGGCGCCGGCGTCGTAGAGCTTCTGCAGCGCGACCCACGAGCGATTCGGGAGCCCGGCCAGCATGACCTTGGCACCGGGGTCGGCCTGCTTGATCGCGACGTAGGCCGCCTTGAGCAGCGCGGTGTACGACGGGGCGTACGGGCGCACATTCCAGAACGTCGTCAGGCTCGGCTCGTTCCACACCTGCCAGATGCGGATTGGAAGCTGTGGCAGCCGCGGGTGGGCCTTCCAGAACACCCCTCGCGGGCCGTAGCGCTTGACGAGCTGAACCATGAAGCGCGCGTAGTCGGCGTCGTTCTTGGGCGCCGAGACGACCGATGCGTGCGGGTCCACCGCCGCCCACCCCGGCGAGCTGAGCACCGTTGGCAGGACGCTGAGGCGCCGCTGGGCCAGCGCCGTCACGAGATTGTCGAGAGCGCCGTACCGGATCGCACCGTTCTGCTCGGGCTGCATCGCCGCCCAGTAAACGGGGATCCGCACGCTCTGGACGCCGCTGGCGCGCATCACGCCGGTCTCGCGGGAGAAGAACGACGGCGAGCTGAGCAGCGGGTCGTTGTTGGCGACGACGCCGAAGAATCCGGCGGGCACCGACTGCCCGCCCGCCGCGGGGGCGCTGCCCGGCGCCGAGAACGCGACGATCGCCGCGATGGCGAGCGCGAGCAGGCCGGCGATGGCCGGCCACTTCACGCGCGACGCTCCTCCAAGCGGGCGGCCCATGGTCGCGGAAGCTTAGAGCGGTGGCCGGGTGGGCGCGCCGCCCAGATGCCCCCAGGCCGCGCCGAGCGCGTCGAGGTCATCGGCGTTCAGGCGACCGAGGAAGTGCTCGCGAATGCCCTGCAGATGGGTCTCCCGGGCGGCACGCAGCTTCGCCGTGCCGGCCTCGGTGAGCACCGCGTAGGAGCCGCGCGCATCGTCGTGGCACGAGGCGCGGGCGATCAGCCCGTCGCGCTCGAGGCGGTCGGCGAGCCGGCTGAGACCGCTGCGGCTGAGCAGCGCCGTCGTCGCCAGGTCGCACATGCGCATGCGGTGGTCGTCGGCGTCGTCGAGCGACGCGAGCACCTCGTAGGTGCTCAGCGAGAGGCCGTGCGCGGCCTCGAGGCGGGTGTCGAGCGCCTTGGTCAGCGAGGCGTGCGTGCGCAACAGCCCGCGCCATGCGCGGAGCTCGCGATCGTCCAGCGGTGTGGCGCTCGTCATCGAGGTCATTGCGCGCGCAACGAAGATACCAGCGTGGGCGGCCCCTGTGGGACGGCTGTGGGACGCTGTGATCATGGCGATCGAAGGCCTCCACCACATCACCGCGATCACCGGCGACGCGCCGGCCAACGTCGACTTCTACGCCCGCCTGCTCGGGCTGCGGTTGGTCAAGAAGACCGTCAACTTCGACCAACCCGACGTGTACCACCTCTACTACGGCGACGAGACCGGCGCGCCCGGCTCGATCCTGACGTTCTTCGAGTTCCCCGGCGCGGCCCGCGGGCGCCACGGCGCCGGGATGGTGCACACCGTCCAGTGGCGCGTGCGCGACGCCGCCGCGATCGGGTTCTGGGAGGACCGCCTGGCGGCAAACGGCGTCGACAGCACGCGGATCGGCGACACGCTGCGCTTCGCCGACGCCGAGGGGCTCGACCACGAGCTGCTGATCGACGAGGCGCCCGACCCGCCGCTGGTCGCCGCCGCGCCCGACATCCCGGCCGAATCGGCGGTGCTCGGGTTCCACGGCGTGCGCGCCTACAGCGCCACGCCGGCGCACAGCGAGCCGCTGCTGCAGGCGCTGGGCTTCACCGGCGCCGGCGACACGTGGGAGGTACGGGGCTCCGAGCGCGGGGCGCTGCTCCACTACGACGCGCCGCCGGCACAGCCGGGCATCCAAAGCGCGGGCAGCGTGCACCACATCGCGTGGTCGGTCGCCGACGACGCCGAGCTGACCTCCGAGCGCGCCGATGCGCTCGGCCAGGGTGCGCAGGCGACGCCGATCATCGACCGCCAGTACTTCCACTCGGTCTACTTCCGCGAGCCCAGCGGCGTGCTGTTCGAGCTCGCCTCACGCGACATCGGCTTCGACTTCGACGAGCCGCTGGCGTCGCTCGGTCAGGAGCTCAAGCTCCCGCCGCAGTACGAGGCGCGGCGGGCGGAGCTGGAGCAGGCGCTCACGCCGATCGTCAATCCGCGGGGCTGATTGAGTGCAGAAGGGCACCGAACTGCATCATGAGGGAGGGTGAGTCGGGCCCGCTGGCAGGGTGGTCCAGTTGAAGCCCGCATACGGGCCTCAAGTGAACCGCCCCCCTTGCGGCCGGCGCGAGGCGCGGGCCCGCACCCCTCGGTGATGCGGTTTCAGCCCGCCAGCAACGACCGGCCCGTCATCTCCCCCGGCTGCTCGTAGCCCAGCAGCTCGAGCACCGTCGGCGCCACATCCGCCAGGACGCCGCCGCTGCGCAACCCAAACCCCTGCTCGTCCGGTGTCACGACGACCAGTGGAACCGGGTTCAGCGAGTGCGCCGTGTCGGGCGAGCCGTCGGGCTCGAGCATCTCGTCGGCGTTGCCGTGGTCGGCCGTGATGACCAGCGCGCCGCCGGACGCCAGCACGCAGTCGACGACGTCGGCCAAGCACGCGTCGACGGTCTCGATCGCCGTGACGGCCGCCGGGATGACGCCGGTGTGGCCGACCATGTCGGGGTTGGCGAAGTTGATGATCCCGAACGCCGGGGCGTCCTGGCGCCACGCGCCGACGAACGCCGCCGCTGCCTCGCGCGCGCTCATCTCCGGCTCGAGATCGTAGGTCGCGACGTCGCGCGGCGACGGCACCAGCTCACGGCGCTCGCCCGTGCACGGCGTCTCCTCGCCGCCGCCGAAGAAGTACGTGACGTGCGGGTACTTCTCGGTCTCGGCGACATGAAGCTGACGCCCGCCGTGGCGCTCGATCACGTGCGGCAGCGTGATCGCCGGGCGCGCGGGCGGGAAAGCGACCGGCCACGTCCAGCCCTCCTCGTACTCGGTCAGCGTCGTGTAGAGGCCGGTGAGCGGCGCGAGCTTCTCGGTCAGCTGGCGCATGCGGTCGGGGCGGAAGTTGAACGCGATCACGCTGTCGCCGGTGCGGATCCGCGCCTCGGGCCCGACCTTCGTCGGCTCGATGAACTCGTCAGTCTCGCCGCGCTCGTAGGCATCGAGCACCGCCTGCTCGCCGGTGTTCGCGGCGTGCTCGGCTTGCGTGTCGAGCAGGAGGTCCAGCGCACGCTGGGTGCGCCCCCAGCGCCGGTCGCGGTCCATCGCGAAGTAGCGGCCGATCACCGACCCGATCCGCGCCCCGCCCCACGACTCGACCTCGGCGATGGAGCCTGCGCCGGCGCTCGGCGACGTGTCGCGGCCGTCGGTGAAGGCGTGAACAATCAGGTCGGGGACGCGCAGCGCTACGCCCATCCGCACCAGCTCGCGCAGGTGACGCTCGGACGAGTGAACGCCGCCGTGGCTGACGAGGCCGATCAGGTGGACGCGCTCGTAGCCGGTCATCGCCGCCTTGAGCACCGCGTTGGCGGCCAGCGACCCGTCCGCGACCGCGTCGTCGATCCGCGTCAGGTCCTGCTTGATGACCGCGCCGGCGCCGAGGTTGAGGTGGCCGACCTCCGAGTTGCCCATCTGCCCGTCCGGCAGCCCGACCGCCGTCCCGCAGGCCGTCAGCTCGGTGTGCGGTTGCGACGACCACAGCCTGTCGAAGACCGGCGTGTCGGCGAGCTCGACGGCATTGCCGGGCCCGGGCGGCGCGAGCCCCCATCCGTCGAGGACGACGAGGCAAACGGAGGGGTACGGGCCGGCCACGACGCCTCAGCCGGCGGCGGCGACGATCGCGGCGAACGACGCCGGCTCCAGCGACGCGCCGCCGACGAGCGCCCCGTCGACATCGGGCAGCGCGAGCAGCGCGTCGGCGTTGTCGGCGTTGACGCTGCCGCCGTAGAGCACGCGCGTCCGCGTGGCCTGCTCCTTGTCGAAGCCGGCGACCAGCGCGCGGACGAAGCTGATCGCCTCCTGGGCCTGGTCGGGTGTCGCCACCTTGCCGGTGCCGATCGCCCAGATCGGCTCGTAGGCGATGACGACGTCGCCGATGCGCTCGCGATCGACGTTCTCCAGGCCCTCCTGGACCTGGTGGCGCAGCTTGCGCTCGGTGTCGCCGGCGTCGCGCTCGGACTCGGTCTCGCCCACGCACAGGATCGGCTCCAGTCCGGCGGCCAGCGCGGCCGGGACCTTCAGCGCCAGCGCCTTGTCGGTCTCGCCGTTGTACCGGCGGCGCTCGGAGTGCCCGAGGACGACGCCGTGGACATCCAGCTCGGTCAGCATCGGCGCCGACACCTCGCCGGTGAACGCGCCCTCGTCGCCTTCGTGCATCGTCTGCGCGAACACCGCCACGCGCGAGCCGCGCGTCGAGTCGACGCACGCGGTCAGGGCGGTGAACGGGACGCAGATCGCGACCTCGGCCGTCGCCGTGCTGATCCGCGGCAGCAGGCCGCCGATGAACATCTCGGCGTCGGCGATCGTCTTGTGCATCTTCCAGTTGCCGGCGATGAACGGTGTGCGGCTCATGTGCTCAGGGCCTCGACTCCGGGCAAAGGCTTGCCTTCGATGAGCTCCAGTGAAGCACCGCCCCCCGTGGACACGTGGTCGATCTTGTCAACGAGGCCGAACTCGTGCAGAGCCGCGGCGCTGTCGCCACCGCCGACGACGGTCGTTCCCGGCGCCGCGGCGACCGCCTCGGCGACGGTTCGCGTGCCGGCGGCGAACGGCGCGAGCTCGAACGCGCCCATCGGCCCGTTCCAGAACACGGTGCCGGCGTCGGCGATCTCACTCGCGTAGCGCGCGGCGGTACGCGGCCCGACGTCGAGGCCCATCCAGCCGTCGGGGACGTCGACGTGATCGAGCGTCTCGCGCGCCGCGTCGGCGGCGAAGCGATCGGCGATCACGAGGTCGTCGGGCAGCAGTAGGCGGCAGCCCGTCGCCTCTGCTTCTTCGAGCAGCCGTTGCGCCGGCTCGATCCCGGCCTCCTCGCACAGCGAGTCGCCGATGTCGTGGCCCTCGGCGCGCAGGAACGGGAAGCACATCGCGCCGCCGATCAGGATCGCCTCGGCTCGGTCGAGGAACGCGTCGAGCACCCCGATCTTGTCGGTCACCTTCGCCCCGCCGACGATCGCTACGAGCGGGCGGGCCGGCTCGTCGAGGATCGAGCGCAGCGTCGTGACCTCGCTCTCCAGCAGCCGCCCGGCGGCCGACGGCAGCAGGTGCGCGATCGCCTCGGTCGATGCCTGCGCGCGGTGCGAGGAGCCGAACGCGTCGTTGACGTAGACGTCGGCGAGTGCCGCATAGCGGCGCGCGAGGTGCGGATCGTTCTCGGTCTCCCCCGCGTTGAAGCGCACGTTCTCGATCATCACGAGGTCGTCGTCGGGGACGTCGTCGAGGTCCGCGACGAGCGGGAAGGTCGTCGACAGCAGCTCCGCCGTACGCGCCGCCACGGGCGCCAGAGAGAGCGCTGGGTCGACACCGTTCGGGCGCCCGAGGTGCGAGGCGAGCACGAGCCGAGCGCCCTTTCCACGCAGCTCGTTTAGCGTCGGCAGCGCAGCGCGGATGCGAGCGTCGTCGGTGATCCCGCCGTCGTGCAGCGGGACGTTGAAGTCGACCCGGACGAACACCCTCTTGCCCTCGACGTCGAGGTCGTCGAGGGTTCTCACGAGGCGGGGAGCACCTTCTGGGCGAGGTCGACACAGCGGTTCGCATAGCCCCACTCGTTGTCGTACCAGCTCAGCACCTTGACCAGCGTGCCGTCGAGCACGGTCGTCAGGCCGCCGTCGACGATCGACGAATGCGGGTTGCGGATGACGTCGGACGAGACGATCGGGTCCTCGGTGTAGGCGAGGATGCCGGCCAGCGGCCCACCGGCCGCCGCGGCGTGAAGGGCGCCGTTGATCTCGTCTACCGTCGTCTCGCGGGCGGCCTCGAACGTCAGGTCGACGAGCGAGCCGGTCGGGACGGGCGCGCGGACGGCGAACCCGTGCAGCTTGCCGTTGAGCTCGGGCAGCACGAGACCGACCGCCTTGGCGGCGCCGCTCGAGGTCGGGATCAGGTTGATGGCGGCGGCACGCGCGCGGCGCAGGTCGGAGTGGGGCGCGTCCTGGAGACGCTGGTCGGAGGTGTAGGCATGGATCGTCGTCATCAGCCCGTGGGTGATCCCGACCGCCTCGTGGACGACCTTGGCGGGTGGCGCCAGGCAGTTGGTCGTGCACGAGGCGTTGGAGATGACGTCGTGCTGGACCGGGTCGTAGCGGTCGAAGTTGACGCCGAGGACGACGGTGATGTCCTCGCCGCTCGCGGGCGCCGAGATGATGACCTTCTTCGCCCCGCGGTGGATGTGCTTGGCGGCGTTCTCACGGTCGGTGAAGAAGCCGGTCGACTCGATCACGACGTCGACTCCGAGGTCACCCCACGGCAGCGCGGCCGGGTCGCGCTCGGCGAGCACGCGCAGCTCCTTGCCGTCGACCATCAGGCCGACGTCGGTCGGCTCGACCTCGCCCGGATACTGGCCATAGACCGAGTCGTACTTGAGCAGGGTGGCGAGCGTCTTGGCGTCGGTCAGGTCGTTGACGGCGACCCATTCGATGTCGGCACCGGACGCCTGCGCGGCGCGGAAGACGTTGCGGCCGATGCGGCCGAAGCCGTTGATTCCCACGCGTACGGGCATGGAGGAGCGGTCCTTCCTGGGAGCTTGAAGCGGGTCAGGGACCCTACTCAATGCGCCCCCTCATCCATCGCGTCAGTGGCTGCCGGTCACGACCTCGACGCGGTAGCCGTCCGGATCGAGCAGGAAGCAGGCGTAGTAGCGCGGCCCGTACTGCGGGCGCGGACCGGGTGGGCCGTCGTCACGACCGCCGGCTCTCAGCCCGGCCGCATAGGCGGCGTCGACCGCGGCGCGACCGACGGCCTCGAGGGCGAGGTGGCCGTATGCGGGGCCGGGCGGCCGGTCGCGAGCGACGATCCACAGCCGCGCATCGTCGCGGCCGTAGGCGATCGCCGCATCCTCGTGCCACATCCGCCGTAGCCCGAGCGGGCGCGCAAGCGCGTCGTAGAAGGTGGCGGACCGCTCGAGGCTTGAGACCTCGAACAGGATGTGGTCAAACAGCCGCCGGCCCCGCCTTCTCGATGTCGCGATGGGTCACGGCGACGAACACGTCCTCGCGGTCGCGGTAGCGGCGCGCGAGGTGCTCGGCGACCGCGACCGACCGGTGGCGCCCGCCCGTGCAGCCGACCGTGACCAGCAGGTGGGCCTTGCCCTCGGATACGTACTCGGGCAGCAGGAAGTCGAGCAGCGGCGTGACGAGCGCGTAGAACGTCTCGAGCTTGCCCTCGCGACCGACGAAGTCGACGACGCGCGCGTCGTGGCCGGTCAGCTCGCGCAGGTCGGGCTCGTAGTGCGGGTTGGGCAGGAAACGCACGTCGAGCGTCAGGTCGGCGTCGCGCGGCGGGCCGTGCTTGAAGCCGAACGACTGGAACGTGACCGCCATCTGCGTCGCCACCGTCCGCGGCAGGAACTCATCGGCGATCTTGCGGCGCAGCATGTGCGCTTCGAGCCCGCGCGTGTCGATGACCATGTCGGCCCGCATCTTGAGCGGCTCGAGCACCTTGCGCTCGGCGGCGATCCCGTCCACGACCTGGCCCGCCGGAGCGAGCGGGTGGCGACGGCGGGTCTCCTTGTAGCGGGTGACGAGCGTCTCCTCGTCGGCGTCGAGGAACAGCACGTGGTGCGCGACGCCGAGCGCGTCGAGGTCGTCGAGCACCGCGCTCAGCGTGTCGAAGTACTCGCCGCCGCGAACGTCGGACACGACGGCCGCGCGCGCGACCTTCGATCCCTCGTGCACGAACAGCTCGACGAGGCCGCGGATCATCCCCGGCGGGAGGTTGTCGACGCAGAAGTAGCCCGCGTCCTCGAAGACGTTCATCGCCGTCGACTTGCCAGCCCCGGAGTAGCCCGTGATGACCACGAGGTCCTCGAGGCGGGAGTCGGCGAACGGCACGTCGGCAGCGACCTGCGCCATGACTGGATTGTGGCGCGCGGGCCGGATCGTCAGGATGCCGCGCTGTGAACCCCGACGACGCCCATCCGCCCGGAGTGCGGCGCGAGAGGCCGCGACGCTTTCGCCCACGGTTTCACTACGAGCTGCTGATCTGCGGTGTGAGCGGCCACGAACTGGTCGGGCTCGACGCGCGCGAGGTCGGCCCCGAGGATGCGCTCGTCGCCCGCCAGATCGGCGACGTGCGCTGGCACCGCTGCCTGCGCTGCGACTCGTGGCTGCCGGTGGGGGTGGGCGGGACGATCCCCCATACGCGCGAGCGCCCGCCGGCGCGGGCGGAGATCGTGCTGCCGCTGCGCGGTAAGCCGCTGCGCGACAAGGTGATCCTGCGGCTGATCGCGATCAACCGCGGCTTTCACTTCCTCGTCCTCGGCGCGCTGGGGACGCTGGTCCTCGTCTTCGCCCACGATCGCGCGGCGCTGCGCGACACGTTCTACAAGGTCGTGGCCGACCTCCAGGGCGGCGTGCAGTCCGGCCAGGCGCACTTCGGGCCTCACGGCATCCTGCACGACATCGACAACGCGTTCACGACATCGTCCTCGAACCTGGACCTGCTCGGCGCCGTGCTGCTCGTCTACGCGGCGATCGAGGGGATCGAGATGGTCGGCCTATGGCAGCAGCGCCGCTGGGCGGAGTACCTGACGTTCCTGGTCACCACGTCGCTGCTGCCGCTTGAGGTCTACGAGATCGTCGAGGGCGCGACGCCGTTCAAGGTGCTCGCGCTGATCATCAACATCGCGGTCGTCGCGTACCTTCTCCACGCCAAGCGCCTGTTCGGCTACCGCGGCGGCTATGCCGCCGAGGAGGCGCTGAAGGAGCGCGACATCGGCTGGGACGCGCTCGAGCGGGCGACGCCCCAGCTTGGACCCGCGTAGTCGACCGCTATCGGCGCGCCGACGACGACAGGTCGGGCAGCGTCTTGGCGGCCAGCGCGCCGACCACGCCGTAGCCCGGGAGCGTCATGTGCAGGTCGGGGAACGCCGACAGCGGCTCCTTCTTGGCACGGGTCTTCTTGCGCTTGCGGTCGGCGGCCGTTCCACAGAACCGCGTCAGGTTGCAGACCGTCGCCACGGGCTTGGGAATCGTTCCGTACGGCGGGTCGTGGACGGCGACGAACGCGCCGTAGGCCCCGGTCGCCGCGGTGACGTCGACGAACGAGCCGTTGACCGTGCGGTAGGCGGTCGCCAGGCCGGGGTTGATCTGATCGTGGAACGCGGCCAGCGAGCCGACGGCGACGGTCGGGCCACTGGTGCCGTACAGGTCGTGGCGGACCCACGCCCCGAGCGCGAAGTCGGGGTAGGAGACGCCGATGATCCGCATGTCGGCGCCGCCCGCGGCCCGCAGCCGGCCGAGCATCGTCGCCAGGTTCTTGACGGCGGTCGGCATCGACTGGTCGATGCAGCCCAGCGGCGATTTCTGGACGATGCACGTGTCGACGTCGTTGATCCCGATCTCCACCGCCAGCACCTTGACCTGATGCGGATGGGTCTTGATGTAGCTCAGCGCGGCCTGGTACTGGCTGTGGGTCGGATACGGCTTCGCGCCGGGGGCCAGGAAGACGCTGCGGCAGCCCGGGGTGCTCATCATCGACGCCGTCGTCGCGCCGGCGCAGCCGAAGTTCACGAGCTTGAGGTTCCAGCCGCGCTTGCGCGCCAGCGGCACCATCTGGTCGAACGGGCCGCTGCGGGTCGTCTTCTGTGACGGGCCGTCGTAGCCGACCGAGTAGGAGTCGCCGAGCACCACCATCGTCCCGGTCATGGCCGGCGGCGTTGTAACCGGGTGGGCCGCGCCGGCGTTGAGGACGAACAGGAACGGTGCCGCGACCACCACGAGCATCATGGGGATCAAGCGGTGCACCGATCCACGGTAGCGGTCTGGGAAGGGCTGGACGGCGGTATATCCCCCGACGCATGCAATTTCCCCGATTGATCGGACCCTTTGTGCGTCACGTCACAGTGAAGCGCGCGGCGCACCGCTCCGAGGCTAGCCGCTCGTGCGGTGCAACGCAGCGAACAGCTCCCGCGCCACCTTCGGCGGTACCCCCGGCGCCCCCTCGAGCTGCTCGCGCGACGCGCCGACGACGGCTTCCGGCGAACCGAAGTGGGCGAGCAGCGCGCGCTTCCGCGCCGGACCGATGCCCGGCAGGTCGTCGAGCACCGAGGCGGTCATCGCGCGGTCGCGGCGTGCGCGGTGGTGGGTGATCGCGAAGCGGTGGGCCTCGTCGCGCGCGCGCTGAAGCAGTTGCAGCGCCGGGGTGTCGTGGCCGAGCACGATCGGGGACCGGCGGCCGGGCACGAAGATCTCCTCGATCCGCTTGGCCAGCGAGATGACGGTGACGCCGCGCTCGCGAAACGCCTTCAGTGCCCGCAGCCCGGCCGCGAGCTGGCCCTGTCCGCCGTCGATCACGATCAGGTTGGGCAGCGTCGCGAACGACTCGTTGCGGTTGGGGTCATGGGGCGACAGATCCTGCTGGGTCTCCCACTGCGCCAGGCGCCGGCCGAGGACCTCCTCCATCGCTGCGAAGTCGTCGGGCACGCCCTCCGTCGTGCCGCGGACGTTGAAGCGCCGGTAGTCGGACTTCTTCGGCGCGCCGCCCTCGAACACGACCATCGAAGCGGTGGTGTGGGTGCCCATCAGGTTGGAGATGTCGAAGCACTCGATGCGGATCGGGAGCGTGTCGAGGCCGAGCACCTCCTGGAGGTCATCGAGGGCCTGGACGCGCTGCTGGTGGCGGCGCTCGGTCTTGAGGCGCTCCTGGTCGAGCGCGAGCTTGGCGTTGCGCGTCGCCAGCTCGAGGATCCTGCGCTTGTCGCCGCGCTGGGCATGGCGGACGTCGACCTGGCTGCCGCGGCGCTCGCTCAGCACGGCGGCCATCGTCTCGGCGTCGGGCAGCTCGGCCTGGACGACGACCTGCGGCGGGATCGACAGCGCGGCGCCGTAGTACTGGAGCAGGAACTCCTCGGCCACCTCCCCCAGCTCCCGCTCCGCCTGGTTCTCGAGGTAGAACGACTGACGGTCTGAGAGCACGCCGTCGCGGACCTGGAACACCTGCGCGTTGGCGTCGACGCCGTCGAGCGCGACCGCGACCGCGTCGAGCGAGCCGACGCCCTCGTTGGCGACCCGCTGGCGTTCCAGCAGCGACCGGACCGCCCGCAGGCGGTTGCGCTCGAGCGCCGCCTGCTCGAACTCCTGGGCGGCCGCCGCGGCCTTCATCTTCGCCTCGAGGTCGCGCTCGATCTCGCGGTAGCGGCCTGACAGGAACGCGACGACGCCGTCGATCGACTCCATGTAACCGGCCTCGTCGACGTAGCCGACGCACGGGGCCCCGCAGCGCTTGATGTAGTAGTCCAGGCACGGCGATCCGCTGCGACGCCCCGGCTCCTCGCCCTGGCAGGTGCGGAATTGGAACACCTTGCCCAGCAGGTCGAGCGTGCCGCGGACGCGCTTGGCGTTGGAGTACGGGCCGAAGTAGACGCGGTCGCGGCGGTGACGCTCACGCGTGAAGTAGACGCGCGGGTAGTCCTCATCCATCGAGATGGCGATGAACGGGTAGCTCTTGTCGTCGCGCAGGCGGATGTTGAACCGCGGCCGGTACTGCTTGATGAAGTTCTGCTCGGCCAGCAGCGCCTCGGCCTCGGTGTTGGTCGTGATGCAGTCGATCGAGTCGATCGCGTCGACCATCTCGTAGGCGCCGCGGGTCACCGGATTGCTGAAGTGACTGGCGACCCGCTTGCGAATCGACTTCGCCTTGCCGACGTAGATGACCTTGCCGGCCGTGTTGTGGAACAGGTAGACGCCCGGCGCGTCGGGGAGCGCGCGGCGCTGCTTGGTCAGGCGATCGGGGGTGTCGGCCATCGACCGCCGAGGATACGAGGCCGTGCTGGCGGTCCCAGGCGACCAGCGCGCCGGGCAAGCCACCCTCACTCATCTAGGGTTGTCCAGCAGTGGAGGCAGAGCGATTCCCCGAGATCCGTGCGCCGCGCGACGGCGAACTCGACGCGATGGCGCGAACGCTCGCCGCAGCGTTCTACGACGACCCGGCGATCGCCTGGCTGCTCGAGGATCCCTCGACTCGCCTCGCGATCGCGCGGCGGGGGTTCGAGCTGTTCCTGCGGCGGCTGTGGCTCAAGCACGAGCAGGTCTACGTGGCCGGCAACGACGTGGCCGGTGTCTGCATCTGGGAGCCGCCCGGGACGTGGAAGCTCGGTGTCGGGCCGCAGCTGGCGCTGCTGCCGTCGCTGGCGCGGGTCTACGGGCGCCGGCTACCGCGCGTGCTCGGGGCGCTGACCGCGATCGAGCGCAACCACCCGACCGAGCCCCACGAGTACCTGGCCTTCGTCGGCGTGACGCCCGAGCGCCAGGGGCGCGGCATCGGGGCGATGCTGATGAAGCCGATCCTCGACCGCTGCAACGCCGAAGGCCTGCCCGCCTACCTCGAGGCGTCGTCGGTTCGCAGCCGGACGCTGTACGAGCGCCATGGCTTTGCGGTCACCGAGGAGCTGACGATCGGCAAGGGCTCGCCGCCGATCTGGCGCATGTGGCGCCCGGCCTGATCAGCGCAGGCCGTCGAGGAACCTGATGAGCGCCGTGTTGACCTCGTCGGGGCTCTGCTGCTGGACCCAGTGGCCGGCGCCTTCGACGACGATCTCGGCCCGCAGGTCGGGTACCGACTCACGCAACCGATCCGACGGCATGAAGCGCACGACCGGGTCCCGGCTGCCGGTCAAGAACATCGCCGGGACGTGGACGTTCGCGTCCCCGACCGACGTGGCGATCTCCCAGTTGCGGTCGATGTTGCGGTAGTAGTTCAGGCCGCCAGTGAAACCGGTGCGTGTGAACGCGTCGATGTAGACCTGGAGCTCATCCTCGGTCATCCACGGGGCGCGGCGCAGCTCCTCGTCCCGGGTTGCCCAGTCGGCGGTCCACACCTCCGGCGTCATCAACGTGCGCCGCACGTCGGCGCTCAGGGCGGCGTCGGCGACGCCCGGCTGCTGGAACCAGACGATGTAGAAGTCGTCACCGATCCGGCGGCGGAAGATCTCGGTCGGCGGCGCCGGCGCGGGCGGCGCGTACGGCACGCTGAGGCCGGCGACACCGGTCACGTGGTCGGGGTGCGCGTGGGCGACGTGCCACACGAGGCTCGCACCCCAGTCGTGGCCGACGTACGCCGCCTGCGACTCGCCGAGCGCGGCGACGAGCGCCAGCAGCCCGGCTGCGAGCCGGTCGGCGGCGTAGGCGCCGACCTCGTCAGGCCGCGAGCTGGCGCCGAAGCCCAGCATGTCCGGGATCGCGACGCGATAGCCGGCGGCGACGAGCGGCTCGAGCTGGTGGCGCCACGAGAAGCCGAGCTCGGGGAAGCCGTGGCAGAGCAGGACCAGCGGCCCCTCCCCCGCCTCGACGACGTGCAGGTGCAGGCCTTCGCCGATTTCGATGTCACGTCCCTGGGGCCACATGTGCTCGCACATCATCGACGATGGGCTCGTGACGCGCTGACACGGTCGGCGTTGCGCGCCCGAGCTCCGGGTAAACCGCGGCGACGACGGCAACGCCAGCCCCCGGCTCCGCTCGCGGCCACACGCCCAGCGCCCGCCGGGGGCTTCGGCGCGTTCGCGCCAGATCCCTTGACACTCGCCTCGGGGGCCGGGGCGACTGCCGTGGAGGCCGTCACGCCCCGGTTTTTGGTTTGTCGGGTACACTTCTCGTATGGCAAGGATGCCTTGGACGTCCCGAGAGACGATCGGACACGCTGCCGCGATCGCGCGGCTACTCGATCAGGCGCGCCGTGCAGCCGCTGCGGCGGGCGAGCCGCCCGCGCGTGGCACGCAGGGGCTTCGGGTCGCAGGAACCACAGACGCTCGAGCGACGCACCGGTCCTAGCTGACCAACCGCACGCGCAGTGTCAGGCTCTGCGGGTCGCCGGCGCCGTTCAGCCGTCCGAGGATCGCCGCGACGTAGGCAACGGTCTCGGGGAACGGCGGGACGCAGCCGCAGGCGGCGACCGGCCCCTCGCCGGCGTTGTAGGCCGCGAGCGCCAGCGACACCGAGGCGAAGCGTCTCAGCAGGTCTCGCATGAGGTGCGCCTGAGCGTCGATCGCCTGCTTGGGGTCGAACGGGTCGCGCAGCCCGATCGCCGCCGCGGTGCCGGGCATGAACTGGGCGATCCCCTCGGCGCCGGCCGACGACACGACGCCGGGATCGAAGTTCGACTCCTGGGCGATCTGCGCGGCAAGCAGGATTCCCGACACGCTCCAGTGCTGGGACGCGGCGACGATGTCGGGCACGTAGGCGGCGGGGACGAACGACGGTAGCGTTGACGCGACGCGGCCGTCGGCGCTATCGGGCGCACTGGAGGGGTTCAGCGTGTAGCCGTAGTGCCAGTCCTCCCATGCGTAGCGCTGTAGGAAGTGAAAGCGCGTCGCGTTGGCCTTCAGCCACGGGATCGCCGCCGGCGGGCCGAGGTCGAGCTCGGTGCCCATGCGGTGCAGCGACGTGCCCGGCCGCGCGACCCACTTGGGATCGGGATCATGGGCGAACAGGATCGCCTGCTCGGCGTTGCTGCGCCACGCGCTGTTGATGATCAGCGACAGCCCCGTCTCGTGGCGCGCCGCCGCGGCCATGCGATCGAACGCGGGCGCGACGTCGGGGCGCATCGGCTGGCCCTGGCGGTAGGCGAACGGCCCGTTGTACTGGTTGTTGGCGCCGAGCCCGAACAGCGGCCCGGAGCCCGCACTCGGGACGAGCTCGGCGGTCGCGGTTGCGTCGCCGACGCGGACCGCGATCTGGGTCGGGGCTATCTGGCCGCGGGCGCCCGGGAACGACACCGCGATCGCACCGGCGCCGTTGGCGCGCGCGGCAGCGCTGGCGGTCCGGCGCCCAAGGTCGAGGTAGGCGGCGCGCGTGAGGGTCTGCGCGTTGATCTTCCCCGCCACGAACGCAGGCTCGAACACGCGCGCGTAGGCGCCGCCCATCCGCTTGGCCGCCGCGAGCGCACCGAGGTCCGCGGCCTGCTGGTCGTCGCCCTGGCCGCCGAGAACCTGCGCGACCGAGCCCAGGGCGAGCGCGCCGCCGAGCACGAACATCGCGACGACCACGAGCAGCACACCGGCCTGGCCACGATCGCCGCCCGGCGCACCGATCACGACAGCCCCGCGATCAGCGGTGCAACGGCGGCGGCGAGCGACGGAGCGACGGCGACCCCGCCGCACGCCAGGCTCGCGGCAGCACGGGCGGTACCGCAGCGCAGCGCGACCGCGGCGCCGGGCAACCCGGCGACGGCGAGGTCGGCGAGCGACGGCGGGTCGCCGGCCGCGCATGCGACGCCGATCACGTCCTGGGCCGCCAGCAGCCGGTCGAAGGACGCCTCGCGCGGGCCGGCGAGGACGAGCACGGTCGGCGCGTTGCCGGCGGCGGCGAGCGCCCGCTCGGCGCGGGCGACGGCGACGGCGCCGTCGATCCGGCCCTCGCCGTCGCCGGGGCGGCGATCGAGATCGGCGAGCACGAGCCGGCCCGCCGCGGCGACCGCCACGCCATCGGCGCCGACCGCGGTCGCAAGCCGCCGCGCCCCGAGCGTCGCGGCGCCGCGGTGGGCGGGCAGGCGTCCGTCGCCGGCGCCGCGCACGCAGACGAGCGCCGCAGGCGCCCGGGCCCGCCGCGCGAGCAACAGCCCGGCCGCACAGCCGGCGGCGACGGCGCGGCGGTCACGGCCGACGACGGCGACCGCCGCCGGCAGCGCCGTCTCGATCGTCGCGACGACCATGTCGTCGTCCGGCCGGCGGCGTCGCCGACACGAACAGCCGCGCAAGGGCTCCGAGCGCCTCGCTCACGGCGCTTCCTGCGCGGTCACCGTGGTATCGAGCAGACCCGCCAGCCCCGGGAACACGGTCGGCGGCGCGACGTGCACGCGCACGCGATCGCCGACGACCGTGACCCGCAACTGCGACCGGCTCCAGCCCGGCAGCGCATCACGCGCCGCCGTTGCCGGCGACGGGCCACCCTCGATCGCCGCTACCGCCCCGGCCTCGGCGGCGTGGCCCGCGAGCTCGTGGGCGAGCCCGGCGAGCAGCAGCTGAATGCACGCCAGGGCGACCGCGGCGAGCAGCGGCAGCAGCGCGACCGTCTCGACGCTCGACTGCCCGCGGACGTTCACCGCTGCGACTCCATGAATGCGCGCGCCGAGACCGTCGTCAGCGTGAGGTGCGAGGCGACGAGCGGCACGCGGACGCGGACGGCGACCGCGCCGTCGCGTGCCGTCGACACGCGCAGGCCGTGGCGCAGCGCCGCCGGGAGTCGCGAGCGCGCGGCCGTGGCCACGTCGGCGCCGACGGCGGCGGCGCGCGCACCGGCACGAGCCGATGCGCCGGCCAGCCACTGCGCCTGGCCGAACAGCAGCCCCTGCCACAGCGCGAACGACAGCGCCACGATCACCGGGATCAGCGCGACCAGCTCGACGCTCGCCTGGCCGCGCCGGTCAGCCGCAGACGGGCGGTGGAATTTCGGTGCGATCACCCGCCCGACAATGGCGCGCCGCGCGTCACAAGGGACACGCGAACTGCGACAAATCAGCGCAGGATCGGGTCCCTAGTACGCCCGCCAGCGCCGGTACACGCCGTACAGCGACACCACCGCGAACGCCACCAGCGCCACGAACGCCGCCGTCCCGATGCTGCTGTGTCCCCACGTCGGGCGGCCGGCCAGCGCGAGGACGACCGCCCCGATCGACGCGTAGGCGAGCAACCGGTCGCGGTCGCCGATGCCGAATATCTCAGCGCGGTGCTCGAGGTAGAACCGGCCCGCGAACAGCACGACGAGGACCGAGAAGAGGATGAACAGCGCCCGTCCGAGGACCTGAGCGGTCGTCGTGCCGGCCGGCAGGAACGCCACCGGCGCGGCGATGACCATGATGATCGCAACGTTGCGCGCGGTCCGCAGCATCGGCCAATTACAGCAGCCCGAGCGCGATCCGGGTCATCGCGTCCACCAGCGCCTCGCGCGGCACGTCGGGCCGCTGCGACCACCACACGGCCAGCCCGGCCAGCGACGAGCGCATCGCCTCGCCCAGCGGCTCGAGCTCGGCCTCCGGGATCCGCGGTGCGAGCTCGCGCAGCAGCGCGATGTCGGCATTGCGCTGCAGGTCGTAAAGCTCGTCGAGCAGCGCCCGGACATCGGGATCGCCGCTGTCCTGCGTGAACAGCATCCGCACGTAGGGCTCCTGCTCGACATGCGCAAACCAGCCCGAGATCATCGCCCGCACGCGGACCTCGATCGGCTCGTCGCGCGCCTCGGCCAGCGAATCGAGCGCCGCCGCCGCGAGCTCGTGGCGATGACGGCGCAGCAGGAACAGGTGCAGCTCCTTCTTGGACGCGAAGTGACGGTAGAGCACCGGCTTGGTCACCCCGACCGCCGCCGCGATCTCGTCCATCGTCGTCGCCTCGTAGCCCTGCTGGGCGAACATCCGCGCCGCCACGTCCTCGATCTGGACGCGGCGCTCCGGCGCGGACAGACGCTGGCGGACGGCGGACACGCGTGCTAAGTTACCAACCGGTAACGACAGACGGAAGGGACGCGCCGTGATCTTCTCGATGCAGTTCGCCCACGCCGGAGCGGCCGCCCCGCGGGTGATGCGCCAGACCCCGAAGCCGGGCGAGGTTGACGGTCTGCGCTACGCCCTGATGTTCACGCGCGCGCGGCTGGGCTCGCACCTCCTCCCCCACCCCACGCCGAGCCAGGTCGCGCTGCTGGCGGCATGGGACGACGACGACGCGTTCGAGCGCTTCGAGGCGCACCACCCGCTCGCGCGGCGCTTTACCGGCGGCCCGTGGAGCTCCCGTCTGAAGCCGCTGCGCGTGTTCGGCGCCTGGGCGCCGCTGCCCGAGCTGGTCGACCCGCGCGATGACGGCGACGACGACGAGCCGGCCGCCGTCCTGACCCTGGGCCGCCTACGACCGTCGCAGACGCTGCGTTTCCTGCGCGCCAGCGCCCAGGCCGAGGGGGCCGCGCTCGCACACCCCGGGCTCGTCGCCGGAACCGGCCTCGCCCGCCCGCCGCTGATCGTGTCGACGTTCTCGGTCTGGCGGACGATCGCCGATCTCGTCGACTACAGCCGCGGCTCGTCACCCGACGCCCACGCGCGCGCAGCCCGGGCCCAGCACGAGCGACCGTTTCACCGCGGCGCGGTGTTCGTGCGCTTCCGGCCCTACGAGACGCGCGGCGACTGGGCGCGGGCGAGCTCGAGCTCAGCCTCGGCAGCGGCCGACACCGGGTCGGCGGGCAACGGCGACCGGTCGGCGTCGGCGAGCACGCGGTCGACGGCCTCGCCGAGCCTCGATTCGACCGCGAAGCGGTAGCCGACGCCGAAGTGCGTGTGGATGTACTTCCAGTCGGGTGACGCCTTCTCGAGCTTCTGGCGCAGCTTGCGCACGAAGACGTCGACCGAGCGGTCGCCGCGGGCCATCTCGTAGCCCCACACGCGGCGGTAGATGTCCTCGCGCTCGAGCACGCGGCCCTCGGCGTTGGCCAGCAGCTCGACGAGCTCGAACTCGCGGCGCGTGAGGTCGACCGACTCGCCGTCGACGTAGGCCTGGAAACGATCGGCACGGATCTCGAGCTCGCCGGCGACGACCGGCCCGTCCTCGCCACGCGTGTCGGCGCGCCGGCGACGCCGCACGACCGCCTCGACGCGGGCGATCAGCTCTTCGGGGTGGCACGGTTTCGACAGCCAGTCGTCGGCGCCCATCCGCAGCCCGCGGACGCGCTGGGCGACCGTCGACGTGCCGGTGCAGACGACGATCCCGAGGCCCGGCAGGGCCGAGGCGACGCGCTCGAGGTACTCCCAGCCCTGCGGCCCGAGCACGGCGAGATCGATGACGATCGCTCCGAGGCGCATCGCCACGAGTGTGTCGACGGGGACGGCGCTGGCGAGCACGCGGTGCTCCCAGCCCAGGCGCTCCAGGCGCTTGGCCAGCACCTGAAGGAAGCCAGAATCGGTGTCGATCACAGCGATGCGCAAGGCGCCGGCGCCGGATGCGGCGAGGGCCTGACGTTCGGTGTCTGACCCAGCGGAGACCCGTTCGATCATGTGACGGGAGTCTATTGCAGACGCGCGACGGGGATCGCCGCTATCCGCTCTCCGGTCACAGCCTTTTCACAGGTCGATCGGCGCACTGAGCGGGGATTTGGCCCGGCGCACCAACACCTGCGAGACGATCAGCCAGAAGGCGAGCAGGACGAGGATCATCGCGTCGCCCAGCGGCCAGTCGACGCCGACGCCCTCGCCGAGCAGGAATGTCCCGTACGACGTCAACAGCAGCCCGACGACGTACTTGAGCTCGGTCTCGGGCACGTGTCGCAGCGGGCGGTGCAACACAGCGCCGAGGACCGCCACGACGAACGCCGCGAGCCCGGCGCCGGCGTAGGCGGCCGTCCGATGCCCGGGCTCGGCGGCGAGCGCGGTGACGATCAGGATCACCTCGAGCCCCTCCAGCGCCACGCCCTGGAACGCGATCGCCGCGCCGGTGACGTCCCAGCCGCCGGCCGGTGGCGGCGGCTCGTGCTCGAGCGTCTCGCGCTCGGCGACGAAATCAGCGTAGGCGTCGGACCGCTTGCGCCGGCCGGCGAGACGCTGCACGGCCTTGCGCAGCCAGCGCCCGCCGAACACGAGCAGCACGCAGCCGACGACGATCTGCACGGGACGCAGCGCCGCCTGCTGGACGAGCAGCGGCCCGGCGACGATCCCGCCGACGACGCATACGACGACCGCCGCGGCGGCTCCGGCGATCGCCTCGCGTGGGCGACGGGTCAGCGCGACCGCGAGCACGATCGCGACCGCCTCGAGCATCTCGAGCCCGCACGCCAGCGCGGCGCCGAGCGCGACGAGAACCGATGTCACGCAGCGATGCTAGGGCGTTGCGCCGAGGCCCTGCGGGTGCGACGAGTCGCTGAACTCGCGAAACAGGCCGGTGACGACGAACGCCGTCTGCTCGCCGATGTCGACCGCGTTGTCGCCGATCCGCTCGATCGCGCGGCCGACGAGCGTCATCAGCATCGCCCACTCGCGCGTGTCGGGGTCGTCGCCGACCTCGACCGCGATCCGGAACAGCTCGCGGTTGATGCGGTTGGTCGCCCGGTCGGCGCGCACGAGATCCTGGGCCATCTCGACGTCGCGGTCGGCGAACGCGCGTTTGGATTGGATCACCTCGGCGCGCGCGCTGCGGCCCATGTCGATGATCCGCTGCATGATCTCCTCGCGGATCGGCGGCTCGTGGCCGGCCAGCGGGATCAGCTTGGCGATGTTCACGCACTGATCGCCCATCCGCTCGATGTTCTTCATGACGTGCAGCAACGCGGCGACGAGCCGCAGATCGCCCGCCACCGGCGCCTGGAGCGCGAGCGCCGACAGGATCCCCTGGTGGACCTCGAGGTAGCGCCCGTCGACGCGGTCGTCGTCGGCGATCACCATCTCGGCCAGCTCGACGTCGGTGTGCTGCACCGCCTCGAGCACGCGATCGAGCTGCTCGACGACGATGTCCAAGCCGCCCAGGGCCTGTTCCTCGAGCGTCGCGAGCTGCTGCTGGAACGTGGGCCGGCCATCGCCGTGTTCGCTCATCCGAACTTCCCGGTCACGTATTCCTCGGTCCGGGTGTCACTCGGCGTCGTGAAGATCTTCTCCGTCGCGTCGACCTCGACCATCTCGCCGTTGAGCATGAACGCCGTGCGGTCGGCGACGCGCCCCGCCTGCTGCATGTTGTGCGTCACGATCACGATCGTGTACTTCGTCTTGAGCTCCTCGATCAGCTCCTCGATCTTGAGGGTCGCGATCGGGTCAAGCGCCGAGCACGGCTCGTCCATGAGGATGACCTCGGGCTCGACGGCCATCGTGCGGGCGATGCACAGGCGCTGCTGCTGGCCGCCCGACAGCCCGATGCCCGGCGAGCCGAGCCGGTCCTTGACCTCTTCCCACAGGCCGGCGCCGCGCAGCGAGCGCTCGACGACCTCGTTGAGGTCGTGGCCGCGCTTGCGGCCGGTGAGCTTGAGCCCCGCGGCGACGTTGTCGTAGATCGACATCGTCGGAAACGGGTTGGGCTTCTGGAAGACCATCCCGATCACCTGGCGCACCGCGATGACGTCGACGCCGCGTCCGTAGATGTCGAGGTCGTCGAGCGTCACCGAGCCGGTCGCGTACGCGCCCGGGATCTCCTCGTGCATGCGGTTGATGCAGCGCACGAGCGTCGACTTGCCGCAGCCCGACGGGCCGATCATCGCCGTGACCTGGTTGGGCTCGAAGTCGAGGTCGACGCCGTGGACGGCCTCGCTGGAGCCGTAGAACGCGCGCAGGTCACGCAGGCGGACCGTGTGGCCGCCGGACGCCTGTGGCGCCGGCGCCGCGTCGGCCACGGGGGCCGGGAACGTCGCGCCGGCGGCAATGCCCTCGGGGACGCCGGCACGGCCGGGCGGCTGCGGCGGGCCCTGCGGAGTGTCTTCTCGTTCCGGCGTCGTCATGTCGGTCACGTGATGCGGCTCCTCGAGGCGTAGAGGCGAGCGATCAAGGTCAGGATAAGCACCATCAACACCAGCGTCAGCGCCGATCCCCATGCCCGGGTGACCAGCGTATCCTGCGCGGCGTTCAGGTCGGAGAAGATCTGGATCGGCAGCGCGTTGATCGGCTTGTTGGGCGACGTCGTCGTGCCGAGCACGAGCGCCGTCGTGAACAGCAGCGGGGCGGTTTCGCCGATGCCCCGCGCGACCGATAGCAACGAGCCGGTGATGATCCCCGGGCGCGCGGCCGGCAGCACGACCCGCAACACGACGCGCCAGCGCGGCGTGCCGAGCGCCAGCGCGGCTTCGCGCAGCCCGTTGGGCACGAGCAGCAGCACGACCTCGGAGGACTTGATGACGATCGGCAGCATCAGCAGCGAGATCGCGACCGAGCCCTTCCAGCCGGTGTAGGACTGGCCGCCCACCTTGCTGACCACCAGCGCGGCGTAGACGAACAGGCCGAAGACGATCGACGGCACGCCGGTCATCACGTCGACCGCGTAGCGGACGACGCTGGCGAACCAGCCGGACTTGCCGTACTCGACGAGGTACAGCGCGATCGCGATGCCGGTCGGGATCGCGAGTATCGAGGCGATCAGGACGATCTCGATCGTGCCCAGGAACGCCGATTTGACGCCGCCCGGGTCGCCGAGGAAGTTGCCCGTCGGGTCGGTCGAGAAGAAGTGCCACGTGTAGGCCGGCAGCCCCTTCTTGAGCAGATAGAACAGGACGAGCACGAGCGGCACGAGCGCGATCAGCGTCAGCAGGCCCATGACGATCTTGGCGGCGCGGTCGGCGGCGCGGCGCCGGCCGGCGATCTTGGGCAGCGTCGTCATGTCGACATCGCTCCGAGCGTGATGGCCTCAGCCGGGTCCGGCGGCACGACCGGCGGCGTGGTGTTGCGCCGCTCGGCGCGGCGCACGTAGCCGCGCGCGATCGCGTTGATGAACAGGGTCAGCACGAACAGCACGAGCCCGGCGGCGATCAGCGCGCCGGAGTGCAGCTTGTCGTTGGCCGCCTCGCCGAACTCGTTGGCGATGATCGCCGCCAGCGTGTAGCCCTGCGACAGGATGTGGTGGCCGATCGTCGTCGAGCTGCCGATGACGAACGCGACGGCGATCGTCTCGCCGATCGCGCGGCCGAGGCCGAGCATCGCGGCGCCGGTGATGCCCGAGCGCGAGTAGGGCAGGACGGCGGTACGGATCATCTCCCAGCGCGTCATGCCGAGCGCGAGCGCCGCCTCCTTGTGGTCGGACGGCACGGTCGACATCACCTCGCGCGAGATCGCGCTGACGATCGGCACGATCATGATCGCCAGGATCAGGCCGGAGATCAGGTAGTTCGGTCCGGGCGTCGGCGTCCCGCCGCCGATGAACGGAATGAAGCTCAGCGTCTTGCCGAACCAGTTCTCGGTCCCCTCGAGCCCCGGCACGAGGATGAAGAACGCCCACAGGCCGTAGACGACCGACGGGACTGCGGCCAGCAGGTCGACGAGGATCGTCAGCGGGCCGCGGGCCTTCGCCGGGCAGACCTCGGTGACGAACAGCGCCGCCGCGACGGCGACCGGTACGCCGATCAAGAGGGCGATCGACGACGTGATCAGTGTGCCGACCAGCATCGGCAGCGCCCCGAACTGGGCCTTGCTGACGTCCCACGTGTCGCCGAACGTGAAGCCGAACACGCCGAACTTCGACAGCGCGACGTGGGCCTTGTTGAACAGGAATACGAAGAAGAAGACGATCAGGACCAGGACCAGGGCCGCGAGGATCCGCAGGAACCACTTGAAGGCCGGGTCCGCCAGGCGTGCCCGGCGCGACCGCGCGAGGTTCGCGCGGTCGCTCCGGACGCTGATCGCGCCTGCTTCCATGAGTGCGTCGGCAGGCTATCGGTGCCTAGGCGCCGATGCTCTTCCCGTTGCACTTCAGGGTCGCCGCCGCCCTGTTGGCCGCCGCGAGGATCTTCGGCGGCAGGCCGGCATAGCTGAGCTGCGTCGCCTTCTTCTGACCGGCGGGGCTGAGCCCGTACTTGATGAACTGACCGAACGCGGTCGCCTCGGCCGGGTTCATCGTGCCCGCCGCGCAGGAGTCCTGGTAGGCGTCGATGAACGTCTGCGAGACGATCGGGTAGGCACCCTTGGCCGGGCTGTTGATCGCCACGTAGCCGAGATCCTTCGGCGGCGTGATGCCGGTCGCTGCAGCCGTGGTCGACGGCAGCGTCGGGGCGATGAACTTGCCCTTCTGGTTCTTCACGTTGGCGTACGTGAAGTGGTTCTGCAGGGCGTAGGCCTGCTCGACGTAGCCGATCGCGCCGGCCTTCTGCTTGACGACGCCGGCGACGCCGGAGTTCTTCTCCGCGCCGGTGCCGGTCGGCCAGTTGACGGTCTTGTCAACGCCGACCTTGCTCTTCCACTCGGGGCTGTAGGCCGCGAGGAAGGTCGTGAAGCCCTTCGTCGTGCCCGACGAGTCCGAGCGGTGGACGACGGTGATCGTCACGTTGGGCAGCTTCGTCTTCTTGTTCAGCTTCTGGATCGCCGGGTCGTTCCACTTCTTGATCTTGCCGAGGTAGATGTTGGCGATCGTCGGGCCGTCGAGGAACATCCCCGACTTCACGCCCTTGAGGTTGTAGGAGATGGTGATCGCGCCCAGCACGGTCGGAACCTGGACGACCGCTCCCTTCTTCAGGCCGGCCTTGTCGGCCGGGGCGAGGGGCGGATCCGAGGCGGCGAAGCCGACGGTGCCGGCCTGAAGCGCGGCGACGCCGGCGCCGGAGCCGGACGGGTTGTACTGAAGCGAGAGCTTGCTCTTCAGGTCGTTGCCCCACTGCTGGTAGACGGGGGCGGCGAGCGTGGAGCCGGCGCCGCTCAGTGCGGTGGCGGCGAGCGCCACGGTGCCACCGACGGCACCGACGGCAACTGCGGCGATGGTGGCGGCCGAGACGGCGCGCCGCTTTCGAATGTTCACGTGCGAACTTCCTCCTGTGCGTGGTGGTGAACTCGGCTCCAGGCCCCGAGGCCCCGGGCTCGTGCTAACGAGGTTCGCTCGCTCGTGGTGGCGAGTTTGTTACCTAGTGGCCTACGTCTTGTGAAAAGCGTGTGAACGCGGCGACGCGTTCTCGGCCGCGAGCCGGTAGCCGAATCCGACGTGCGTGTGGATGAAGATGCGCTGATCGGCTTGGTCCTCGAGCTTGGCGCGCAGCTTGTGGACGTACACGTCGACCGAGCGATCGCCGGGGCGCAGGATGCCGTCCCAGGCCATGGCGTAGAGGTCCTCGCGGCTGACGATGTTTCCCGCCCGGCGGGCGAGGGCGACGAGCAGCCGGAACTCGCGCACGCTCAGCGTGACCGCGCGCCCCTCGACCGTCACCAGGCCCTGGTCGGGCGCGATCTCAACCTCCCCCACGACGAGCGTGTCGTCGTGATCGGCAGCGAACTTGGCCTCCATTTCGGCGCGCACGATGCCGTGGTCGGCCGCCGATCGGGTTACCACCTCGTGAACTGCGCGTGAACCGGGCGTGACCGCAGCACCGAGTGTCGACGCGAGGACTACCCTGACGTGATGCGGCTGCTGCGTGGCCCGACCGACACCGCGGTGCTCGAGCTGCTCGAGGAATCGGGGCGCAACATCCAGCACGCCACGCTGTTGCTGCGCGACCTGCTCGGAGACTGGCCGGAGCACGCCGATCTCGCGCGCGAGCTCGTGCTCTGCGAGCAGGAGGGTGACCGGATCACCCACGACATCATCCACCGCCTCAACGGCGGCGGCCGCGGGCGCCCACCGTTCGACTCGGCCGATGGCCATGCGCTGGCGACGGCGCTCGACGACATCGTCGACTTCGCCGAGCAGTCCGCCGACATGCTCGTGATCTACGGCGTCGAGGCGCCAATGGAGCAGGCGACGGCGATGGCCGACGTGCTCGTCGGCGCCGGCGAGCAGGTTGCCCGCGCGCTGCGCGCGATGCGAACCGGCTCACAGATCGCGCCCCACCTCGTCGAGATCCACCGCCTCGAGAACGAGGCCGACCGCATCTCCCGCGACGCCGTCGGCTCGCTGTTTGTCGCCGGCATCGACCCGATGGTCGTGATCAGGTGGAAGGACGTCTTCGAGTCGCTGGAGGCGAGCGTCGACGCGTGCGAGAAGGTCGCGCACGTGCTGGAGGGGATCTCGCTCAAGCGGCGCTAGCGAGCAAGGCCGGCCACGGTCCAGACGAGGATGACGGCCCCCAGGCCGCGCCGGAACAGGTTGGCGCCGCGGACGATCTCGTCGAGCGCCCAGACGCTGAGCGCGATGGTTGCGACAACGCCGGCCGCAGCGACGACCGCCGCGAGATAGACGAGCAGCGCCACGCTGGGGAACTGGACGATCGGGTAGCGGGCCGGCCACCCGTGCTGGCCACGTCGCCACAACGCCGCGGCCCTGTCGTGCATGGTCACACGATCATCATCGTGCAGCGTCTACCTCATCGGGAAGCCGCAGGGCGGGCAGCTCTCGGTGTCCGCCCCGCCGGGCGGCTCGTGAGACGCTCGCGCGCGATCGCCGCCGCGGCCTTGCGCCCCTCGCGGGCGCTGTGGCCGAGCATGCCCGGACCCGGTGTGTAGCCGACGAACCGCAGGCCCGGCGCGGCGGCGTGCGCGCCGCGGGCGCGCGGGAGGCCCGCGTCGTCGAGCACGTCGAGGTCTCCGAGGAGCTGCTCGAGCCCGCGGCGGTAGCCGGTCGCGCAGACGATCGCGTCGGGCGCGATGTCCGTCCCGTCCGCCAGCCGCGCCTGCGTCGCGGTGAGCGACTCGACGCCCGCGACGATCTCGACGCGGCCGTCGCGGATCGCGTCGATCACCTCGGCGTCGACGATCGCCGGCGCCTGGTGCGTGCGGTTGAAGCGCGCGACGACGCCCTCGTCGGGCAGCGGCAGCCCGAAATCGGTCAGGTCGCCGACGGATTGCTTGCGGCCGACGGCGGCGATCCGATCTGCGAGCCTGACCGGCAGCTTGAACAGCGCGCGGGCGATGTAGTCGCCGGGCAGGCCGCCAGGGCCGATGCGCATGAAGATGTTGGGCGGCGTGCGTGCCGACAGCCAGACCTTCGCGGCGGCGCCCTGCGCGAGGTCGTAGGCGATCTCCATGCCCGAGCAGCCGGGGCCGACGACGAGCACATTGCGCCCGGCGTAGGGCTCGGCGTTGCGGTAGCGCCCCGAGTGCAGCAGCTCACCGGTGTACGAGTCGCGCCCCGGCCACTCGGGCATGACCGGCGAGTGCTCGAACCCGGTCGCGACCACGACCTGGGCGGCGCGCAGCCGTTCGTCGCTCGTGCGCACGATCCAGCCGTCGCCGTCGCACTCCAACCCCGTGACGCGAACTCCGAGGCGCAGGTGCAGGCCCTGGCTGTGCTCGTCGAGGTGTGCGACGACGTCGTCGCGGCCCGGGAATGTCGGCGTGCCCTTGGGGTACGGCCGGCCCGGCAGGTGCGACACGCGGTGCGGCGTGTTGAGCCGCAGCCGGTCGTAGCGCGCGCGCCATGACGCGCCGACGGTGTCGGCCTGGTCGATGACGAGCGCCGGCACGTCTGCGTCCTTGAGCGCCAGCGCCGCCGACAGCCCGGCAGGGCCGGCGCCGATCACGATCACGTCATACGAGTTCATCATCGGGCTACGACGCTGGCGAGCGGTGGCCGATTCCACGATGATCGTGTCCGATGCGCGTCGCGATCGCTACGGCGTTGTGCGTGGGGGCGGTCGCGGGCCCCGCCTACGCCACGGACTTCAACGTCAACAAGCAGACCGACGGCGCCGGGGCGTGCCTGTCGAACAACTGCACGCTGCGCGCCGCCGTGCTGGCCTCCAACGCCTCCCCCGGGACGAACACGATCAACGTCCCGCCCGGCGACTACACGCTGACCCTGCCCGGCACGGGCGAGGACTCGGGCTTCACCGGCGACCTCGACATCCTGCACGGCGCGATCACGGTCGTCGGCACCGGCGGCGCCGCGGCGACGACGATCCACGGCAGCGGCGACCGGATCTTCGACGTCCCGACCGCCGGCGCGAACACAACGTCGCTCACGCTGTCGGGGCTGACCCTCACCGGCGGCAGCGGCAACCGCTTCGGCGCCGCGGTCGAGGTCGACCACGGCACGCTCGCGCTGTCGGGGGACGTCATCGCCGACAACACGACGGCCGACGGCGGCGCCGGCGGGGGCGTCATCTATTTCCCGACGGGCGCCGGCGCGATGACCGTCTCCGCCACGACGTTCTCCGGCAACGTCGCGCAGAGCGCCGCGCTGCAGGGCGGCTCGGGCGGCGCGATCGCGTTCCTGCCCAACAGCGGCGCGGGCGCATTGACGATCACGAACAGCACGTTCACCCACAACGTCGCCAGCAGCACGCACTCGGGGCAGAACGCGTTCGGCGGCGCGATCGAGGCCGACCCGGGCGTCGGCACGATCCAGATCGTCGGCAGCACGTTCAGCCAGAACTCGGCGACCAACCTCAACGGCACCGGCGGCAACGGGGGCGCGATCTGGTTCGTTCCCGAGACCGACACCGGCAGCGCGCTCAGCGTCATGAACAGCACGCTGACCGGCAACTCGGCGAGCGGCTCGGCAGGGAACGGCACGGGCGGCGCGATCCTGCTCGACAACGGCGCCGAGACCACAACGCTGACCAACGACACGTTCGCCGCCAACAGCGCGAGCGGCCCGGGCGGCGCGATCGACAACGGCAGTGCTCTGATGCCGTCCAACACGATCTTCTCCGCCAACACGTCGGGCGGCTCACCCGGGACGTGCAGTCACCCGGTCACGGTGACCGGCGGGCACAGCGGCGGCTTCAACATCGTGCCCGACGTCAGCTGCGCGCTCGCCGTGTTCGGCGACAGCGCGACCGACCCGCACCTTCTGGCGCTGGCCGACAACGGCGGCCCCACACAGACGATGGCGCTCGGCGACGGGAGCGGCGCGCTCGACAAGATCCCCGCCTCGAGCTGCCCGGCCGTCGACCAGCGCGGCGTCGTGCGCCCCCAGGGCGCCGCCTGCGACATCGGTGCGTTCGAGGCGATCGCGCCGCCGCCGCTGGCACCGGTGAACCCGATCATCCCGGTCGCCGAGCCGACGCCGCCCAGGCCGGCGGCCAAGCTGACCATCGCGCTCAGGTACACACACAACAGCGACGGGTCGGTCGTCATCGCCGCCACGGTCAACGGCGCCGGATCGCTCCGCGTCCGCGACCTGACCCCGAGCGGCAAGCATCACAAGACCCAGGTCATATCGCTGAGCAAGGCGGCGACGAAGGCGGGCACGGTCAAGCTGACCGTCAAGCCCAGCGCAGCGGCGAGGACGACGCTGCGCCGCACCGGCTCGGACTCCGTACACCTGCTCGTGACGTTCAAGCTGAAGGGGTCGAGCGCCGCGTCGGCGGCCAAGAAGACCAAGACCGTGACGCTGAAGCTCCACCGCCGCGCGCGCCGGCGGCTACCCTGAAGCCATGCGGTTGCTGAGCCCCGGTCCCCCCGATCAGGACATCGCCGACGCGCGTGAGGCGCTGCGCTTCTGGCACGGTCGCAGCGACGGCCTGGCCTGGCATCGCCGCGCGGCGCGCCGCGAGGCGCGCGACCACATCGCCCGCTGGCACGAGCACCTCGAGGCGGCGCAGCTGCGCCGCTTCGGGATCGAGCGATCGCATCCGCTCGCGCCGCTGATCGGCGCCCTGGCCCTCCCGCGCCGCGAGCAGGCACGGCGGGTCGGCGCGCTGCTGATGCGCACCGGCCCGGTGCGCCGCGTGTGGCGGCTGATGGTCGCGGTCGCGCTGGTGACGGCGGTCGTGCTGGTGCTCGCCGCGGCAAGTGCCGCGCATCTGCTGTAGCTGCGGTCTATGCTCGGTGTCCGGGCTTCCACATGAAGGGGTCGCCGTGACCCACGCGTTTCGCTCCACCGCTCCGCCCGCCCTCGAGTCAAGCCGGACCCGCTGACCACGCTCGCTTCCCTGCGCGGTTTCGCTCGCCGCCGGCGCGTCGCGCTGACGGCGCTCGGCGCGATGGCGACGGTGGCGTTGCTCGCGGCCGCGATCGCCGGGCGTCGCGACCAGTTCGCCGCCGCCCTGTCCGGGCCGGCGTGGTGGGTGCTCGCAACGACCATCGTGCTCCAGATCGCCGCGCTGGTGTCGCGCAGCGAGGCGTGGCACCTGTCGATCGGGGCGGCCGGCGGCACCGTCGGGCGCCGCGTGCTGTACCGCGCGTCGAGCGTGCAGGTCCTCGGTGGCATGCTCAACGGCCAGCTCGGGGTCGCGGCGCGGATCGCGGCGCTGCGCCGCTCATCGCCTGAGGTCACCCCGCAGGTCCCGACGCTGATCGCCGCCGAGTTTCCGATCCTCGCGGTCGAGGCGATCCTCGCCGCGTTGACCTCGTTCACGCTCGTGGCGCCGCTCGGCCTGCCGTGGTGGCTGCCGATCGTCGGGCTCGCGGTCGTCGCCGCCGCCAGCGCCGGCCTGCGGCGGCTGGCGCTGAACACCGGCCGTCAGCTGTGGCGCGGGCTCGCCGTCGCCCGCAGCCTGAACCATGGCAGCCGACTGATCGCGTTCGTCCTCGTTGCCGTCTTCGCCCAGATCTTCCGCAACTGGATGCTGCTGCACGCGGTCGGCGTCCACGCGTCGTTCTTCGACGCGATCGCCGTGCTGATCGCCGTCGTCACGCTCGGCCAGCTCCCGCTCGGCCCCGGGGTGGGCGCCGCTGCGGCGGTGCTGATCCTCGGCAGCCACGGGGTCGCGGCGACGGCGGCGGCCGGGGTGCTGCTGACCGTCACCGGCATCGTGGGCGGACTGTGCTTCGCCGCGTGGGCGGGCGGCGACCGGCTGTGGACACACACGCGCCGGCCGCGGCCCGTGCCGTTGTAGATTCGCCGCCATGCAGCTGGAGCTCATCTCGGTGATCGTCGAGGACTACGACGCGGCGATCGCGCACTACGTCGGCGTGCTCGGGTTCGAGCTCGTCGAGGACTCTCCGGCACTGACGACCAAGGGCGGCCGGCCCAAGCGCTGGGTCGTCGTTCGCCCGCCCGGCGCGGTCACCGGGCTGCTGCTCGCGCGCGCCGACGGGCCCGAGCAGGAGGCCGCGGTCGGCCGCCAGTTCGCCGGCCGCGTCGGGCTGTTCCTGCGCGTCGACGACTTCGGTGTCGGCTACGAGCGGATGCGGGCCGCCGGTGTGCGCTTCGACGGCGAGCCGCGCGACGAGCCCTACGGCCGCGTCGTCGTGTTCACCGACATCGCCGGCAACCGCTGGGACCTGCTCGGGCCGTAGTCTTCGCGGCGGTGTTTCGCATGACCGTCGGCGACGTGTTCTTCATCCGCGGCCGCGGCGTCGTCGTGACCGGCCAGATCGACGCGGGCGAGATCCACATCGGCGACGAGGTCGAGATCAACGGCGGGCCGTCGGTGCGCGTGGATGGGATCGAGATGTTCCGCAAGCAGCTCGACGCAGCGAAGGCCGGCGACAACGTCGGGCTGCTGATGCGGTCCCTGGAGCGCAGCGAGGTCGGGAAGGGCGACGTGCTGACGATCGGCGTCGCCCCGCCGGCCCCGGGCGTGGCGCCCGACTGGCCCGGCGGACTGCCACCGGGCTAGTGTCGGGCCGAGTCGGGGTGGTCGGCACGGCGCGCCCTCGAGAGGCTGGGCGCGCCGCACCGTTTGATCACTGATCGGCGCCGAGGTCCACGACCGGCGTGATCAGGGCGCTGACGTCCGGGGCGACGGTGACCGTGTCGTCGCCGCCGATGGTGTTGACGTTCAGCGTGTCGTTGGCGGGCTCGCTGCCGGCGATCGTGGTCGTCGCCGCCAGGCCCGAGGTCACGACGGTGTCGCCATCGCGGGTCACGTTGACGCGGTCGCGCTCGTTCGTGCCGTTGACGATCACCGAGTCGGCCGCGCCGTCGCCGCCGCCGCCGCTCGCCGCCAGGTTCGCGACGACGCTCTTGAGGTTCGTCCCGGCCAGGTCGTTGACCGTCAGGTTGTCTGCGGACCCGAGCGTGTTGACGTCGGCGGTCTCGATGCCGTCGAAGTCCTGCGTGATCGCCGCGACGTTGCGGAACAGCCGTACCCGCGAGCCGTTGGCCGACAGGTCGATGTTCTCGCCCGCGTTGGAGCCGTTGAACACCAGCGTGTCGTTGCCGCCCTGGCCCTCGAGCACGTCGCTGCCGTCGCCCGGGTCCCAGACGAACGTGTCGTCGCCGCCGCCGCCGAACTCGGTGTCGGCGCCACGGTTGCCGTCGATCGTGTCGTCGCCGGAGCCACCGAGGATCGTGTCGTCGCCGTCACCGCCGTCGAGGGTGTCCTCGCCGGCGCCGCCGCGGATCGTCAGGTGGGTCAGGGCGGCGATGCCGTTCTGGCCCACGATCGTGTCGTTGCCCTGGCGGCCGCGGACGACGAGGTTCTCGACGTTCGCGCTGTCGACGAGCTCACCGTTGGGGGTGAACGTCGCGACCGCGGTGCCGTTGTTGGCGACACCGATCGTGTCGTCGCCGGTCGTGCCGTTGAACGTGACGGTGTCGCTGTCGGCGCCACCGTCGACGTCGATCGACGGGCCCGGATCGCCGGGGCCGGCGGCGACGCTGTCGTTGCCGCCGAGCGTGTCGACGTGGACATGATCGTTGGCCGGCTCACCGCCGGTCACGTTGACCTTCGCCGCGAGGCCCGAGACGGTCACGTTGCCGCCCTGGGCCGTCGGCGTGACCGTGTCGTCACCCGAGGTGCCGTTGACCACGACAGTGTCGGCCGCGCCGTCACCAGTGCCGCCGGTGGCCGCGAGATTCACGTCGGCCGCCGCCAGATCGGTGCCGGCCAGGTCGCCGACGGTCACCGTGTCGGCGCCGCCGAGCATGTTCAGCTCGACGTCCTCGATGCCGTTCATGTCCTGCGTGATCGCCGCGACATCGCGCGACAGCAGCACGCGCGAGCCGTTCGCGGTCAGGCTCGTGTGCTCGCCGGCGTTGGAGCCGTTGAACGCGAGGATGTCCTTGCCGGCCTGGCCCTCGAGCACGTCGCTGCCGTCGCCCGGGTCCCAGACGAACGTGTCGGCACCGGCGCCGCCGAACTCGGTGTCGGCGCCGCGGTTGCCGTCGATCGTGTCGTCGCCGGCGCCGCCGCTGAGGAGGTCGTTGCCGTCACCGCCGATGAGCGTGTCGTCGCCGGCGCCGCCGTCGACCGTGATCGTCTCGTCGGTGAACGTGCCGCCGCTGTTTGAGACCTGCACGAGGTCGTCGCCGCCGCCGGCCGCGACGTTGATCGCGGTGAAGGTGGTGCGGTCGAAGCTGAAGTCGGTTGTTCCGTCGCCGCCGACGTCGACGACCAGGCGGCTCGGGTTGGCGGGGTCGAGCTGGAGGACAAGCGTGTCGGCGGCACCGTTGCCGGTGAGCTGCAGCGTCCCGTTCTGGACCTTGGCCGTGTAGGACGCGAGCGCCGAGCCGGTCGAGACGGCCAGCAGCGATGCGGAGGTGAGCGCTGCCAGGACAAGCACTTTCCGTCCGCGTCGCGGAGCGTGGAGGGGCATCTGATTCCTGTTCGTTGGGAGTGACGATCACCGTAGGACCGCTCCACAGGGCCGACAATCGGTCGCCGCCCCTGAACTTTGGGAATCGCACCGGAGCGCGGTGCGTTACTGGTCCCATGCGCCCGTTGACCCTCGCGATGGTCGCCGTGCTGGCGCTGCTGGCTGCCGCCACGCCGGCGCTCGGCGCCGACACGACGAAGCCGACTGCGGTGCTCTCGCTGCCGTCGTCGGTCCAGCCGGGCTCGCCGATCCATCTCGACGCCGGCAAGTCGTTCGACATCGGCGGCACCGTCGTCTCCTACCGCTGGACGGTGGCCGGGCGGCCGGTCGTCGTCACCAGCAGCTCGACGTTCGACGCGCCGGCGCTGACCGCCGGCGTCTACCCGGTGTCGCTGGTCGTCGTCGACGACTCGGGCAACCAGAGCTCGGCGGACACCAAGCAGCTCCTGGTCCGCGACACGATCGCGCCGACCGCGGTGCTCGCCGTACCGACCACGCCGGTCGTGGCGGGCACCGCGATTCACCTGGCGGCGTCCAAGTCATTCGACGTCGGCGGCACGATCGTGCAGTACCGCTGGACCGTCGCCGGACGGCCGCCGGTCGTGACCGACACGCCGTCGTTCGACGCTCCCGGCCTCGCCGTCGCGGGCACCTACCCGGTGTCGCTCGTCGTCACCGACGACGGGGGCAACGACAGCGCCGCCGACACCAAACAGGTCGCCGTCATCCGAGACGTGGCGGCCCCGACCGCGGTGCTCGAGCTGCCCACGTCGGCGTCGGCCGGTCAGCCGATCCATCTCGTCGGGGCGAAGTCGTTCGACGTCGGCGGGACGGTCGTCCAGTACCGGTGGACCATCGCCGGGCGCGCCACGGTCGTGACCGACACGCCGACCTTCGACGCGCCGAGCCTGCCGACCGGCGCATACCCGGTCTCGCTCGTCGTCACCGACGACTCCGGCAACGACAGCGCCCCCGACAGCCACCAGCTCGTCGTCCGGGACACGACCGCACCGACGGCGTCGCTCGACGCCCCGACGACAATCGTGAGCGGGACGAACATCCACCTGAGCGCGCTGAAGTCGTTCGACGTGGGCGGCTCGATCGTCCAGTACCGCTGGGGCGTCTGGGGACGGACGACGACAACGACCACGGCGCCGACGTTCGACATGCCGTCGCTCGGCGCCGGGACCTACCAGCTGTCGCTGGCCGTCGTCGACGACTCGGGCAACGCCAGCGCGACGGTGACCCGCACCCTGCTCGTGACGCCCGACGCGACCAAGGTCACGACGTTCGGCAAGGCGACGCTGTTCGCGCCGGTCGACAAGACGATGTCGCAGATCACGCTGCACACGCACACGCTGCTGGCCGGGCGGATCTTCTCGACCACAGCCGGCCGGCTCGACGCGACGTTCTCGCTGCGGCGCGCGGGCGCCGGGCCGGTGGCGCTGGGTCACGCGAGGCTGGCGCTGCGGTCCGGCGGCGTTCAGCGGCTCCAGATCCGGCTGACGGCGCGCGGCCTGCGGGCGCTGCGCGGCAAGCGGCGCGTGACGGTGGTGATGCGCGTCGCGATCGCCGACGGGACGAGCAACACGATCGTCAGCCGCGACGTGACGTTCGCCGTCAACCGCTGACGCCGGGCGCCCGCCACGCAGCCTCGGCCTCGCCGAGCGCCGTCGCCGGCGGCGCGCCTTGCAGGTACTCGGCGGCGATCGCGCCCCAGTCAGCCCCGGCCCGCAGCTGGCCGAGGACGATCGCGACGATCGCGTGCATGCGCCGGATCAGCATCGCCTCGGGCGGCAGCGTGAACTGGTTGACCTGCGTGCGCATGGCCGCGCGCTGCTCGTCGTCGAGCGGCTCGCGGTCGCGGCGGCCACGTCCCCCATCGCCGGCGAAGCGTCGCCACTTCGGCACCGCGTACCAGCCGGTCGCCATCCGCATCATCGACAGCGCCCAGTCCGCGTCGACGGCGTCGGCGCGGTCGCCCGGCAGGTAGCCACCGTCACGCAGCGCCGCCTTCAGCGCGGCGGCGTCGGCGGCGCCGACCGCGGCGGCGACCGCTCGCTCGGCGTCGACGCGCACGGCCGGCGTGTCGCGCAGGAGACCGAAGTCCAGGAAGCAGACACGACCGTCGCTGCACAGCAGGTAGTTGCCCGGGTGCGGATCGCCGAGCGCGATCCGGTGGCGGTAGAGCAGCCCGAAGAAGAACCGGAAGACGATCTCCCCGTAGCGGTCGCGGACCTCCTCGCTCTCGCGCCTCACCGTCTCGAAGCGCTCGCCCTCGACGTATTCGGTCACCAGCACGCGCCGCGTGCACAGCTCGGTGTCGACCCGCGGCACGCGGATGAACGGGTGGCCGCGCATCAGCCGCGCGATGCGCCGGTGGTTGGCGGCCTCCAGCTCGTAGTCGAGCTCGCCGGCGATCCGCTCGCGCATCTCGTCGGCGAGTGCCCGCGCGTCGAGCCCCGGCGCCAGGCGTTTGACCAGCGGCAGCAGCAGCATCGCGTTGCGCAGGTCGGTGTCGACCGCCTCGGCGACCCCGGGGTACTGGATCTTGACGGCGACGTCGTCGCCCGCGAGCGTCGTCGCGCGGTGCACCTGGCCGATTGACGCGGCGGCGAACGCGCGCTCCTCGAAGTCGGAGAAGACCCTCGACAGCGGCCCGCCGAAGTCCTCGCGCAGCAGCTTCTCGAGCTTGGCGAACGGCACCGGCGGCACGTCGTCGCGCAGCGCGGCGAGCTTGCGCTGAAGCTCGTCCTGCTGATCGTCGGGCAGGCCGTCGAACTCGACCATCGAGATCATCTGGCCGACCTTCATCGCCGCGCCGCGCATGCGCCCGAGCTGATCGACCAGCTGGCCCACGAGCGCCGCGGTGCGCTCGCGCTCGGCCGCGGCGGCGCGCTCGGGCGAGCGAACGCGGTTCGCCGTCCGCATCCCGGCCCAGCGCAGACCCTGCCCGGTGACCAGCCCGCCGACCCTCGCCGTGCGCGCCAGCCGGCCGGTCGGCAGCCGACCGGCCTGCGGCGGCTCGTCGTCGTCGGGCTCCGCGGTCACCCGTCGAGGGTACGCGACCCGGTGTGAAACATAGGATCGAGGCATGCGCATCTACCACCGCGAACGGGCCGGGCGGCCGATCCGGCTCATCTGGACGCTCGAAGAGCTCGGTCTCCCCTACGAGCTGACGATCATGAACTCGGAGCAGGGCAGGTCGCCCGAGCACCTCGCGCGCCACCCGCTCGGCCGGGTGCCGGCGCTCGAGGATGACGAGGGACCGCTGTTCGAGTCCGTCGCGCTGTGCCTGCACGTTGCCGATCTCGCGCCCGAGGCGGGTCTCAGCGCGCCGGCCGGCAGCCACGAGCGGGCGCTGATCACCCAGTGGGCGCTGTTCGCGATGACCGAGATCGAGCCGCCGGCGCTCCAGGCGTGGCAGCTGGGCGAGAAGGCGCCCGCGGTCGCGGAGGCGGCGGGAGCTCGTGCGGGGGCCGCCGTCGATGCCGTCGTGGAAGCCCTCGACGGCCGCGAGTTCCTGGTCGGGAACCGTTTCACGGTCGCCGATGTGATCGTCAGCGAGGTCGTGCGGATCACCCGGCGGATCGGGATCGTCGAGGTCGAGAGCCCTGTGCGTCCCTATCTGTCGGCGATGAAGGCGCGGCCGGCCTACGCGCGCGCCGAGGAGCTGCTGGCCGTCGAGTAGAACAAACGACGGCGCGCCCCGTGATGGGGCGCGCCGCGTATGAGCTCCTTCCTGTCGTCTGTTGTCGTGGCGATCAGCCGTTGAGCTGCTGCGCCCACGTTGCGGTGGCCAGCACGGTCTGTGGGGTGCGGACGATCGTGCCCGGGGCCGTCGTCGCGACCGTCGTCGCGCCCGGGCGCGTCGCGGCGGCGTGCAGGGCGATGCTGGTCAGACCCGCCTTGCTGACCGGCGTCGCGATCGGGGTCACCTTCACGACCGGCGCCGTTGCCAGCGACGCGACCGAGCTCGGCGCCGAGGTCGCGACGGTCGGCGCCGGGATCGTCGGCGCGGTCGTCGCGGCGATCGGGCTCTGCGCGCTGACCGTGGTCGGCACGGGGTTGACGACCTGTGGGGCCGGGATCGGCGCAGAGACGACGGTGCTCGCAACGCCGGGCGCCTTGATCGTCAGCGCGCCCGTCGCGTTGACCGTGGCGGTGATCGACGTCGCCTTCGCGACGGCCGACGCGGGCAGCGTCACCGTGCCGGCCGGCGCCAGCGACGGCGCCAGCACCTGGATCTGCCGGGTCTGCGGCATGACGGCATCAATCTGGCCGCGGACCGGGTCGAAGGCGATCGCCGCCGCCGCCGCGGGCAGCGTCGTCTGTGCGATCTTGGTGCCGGTGTTCGACACGGCGGCGAGCTGGCGCCCGGCGGCCGCGTAGATCGTGTCGCCCTTGGTGCTGACCGCCAGCGACGTCACCGCGGTACTCGTAGTCGCGATCGGCTTGGAGACCGCGGTGGCCAGGTTGAGCTTGTAGACCGTCTTGCTGTTGGCCATCGCGAAGTACGCCGCATCACCGGCCGGCGACAGCTGCACGTCGCGGACCAGGCCCGGGAACGGGGTCTTGATCCGCCGCACGGTGGCCGCGGTGCGCAGGATGAGGTAGTTGCGCTTGGCGGTCAGCGTGTAGGACGGCTGCACGACCGTGTAGCCCTCGATGTACGCGTCGCCGGCGCCGTAACCCTGGAGGTGCAGGTAGGTCTCGGTCTGGAGGTTGGAGCGGTAGGGGTTGCCCTTGGAGTCCTCATAGACCGTGGTGACCGGTGAGACCGGCATCGCCAGGTTGCGGTAGGACGACTGCGCGTAGGACGGCGCGGCGTCGGCGGGGTCCATGAAGTTGAACCCGCTCTCGTCGAAGCCGGTCATCGTCACGAAATGCCCGCCGGTCCGGCGCAGGCCGATGAACTCGCTGTTCCCGGCCCCCTGGACGAGGACCGGCGTGTAGTAGCCGATGCTGACGATCACGGGGTTGCCGACGGCCTCGGCGAACGCGGCGATGCCGAGGTTCGGCGCCTGCCAGCTGTTGTCGTCGCCGGGGAACTCGGAGACGAGGCCGAACTGGTGCTTGGCCGACGCCTTCCTGGCGCTCCAGCTCAGCAGCCCGTTCTGGAGCCCGCCGAGGCTCGTCCCCTTCTGCGGGTCGGTGCCCATGTAGCCGCCGAGATCGCTGAGCCGGCCGGTCATCGTCTCGTAGTTGGCGGCCGCGGTCCAATCGTGCGAGCCGGGCGACATCTCCGTCGCGCCGTGGTCGGCGAGGAACGCGAGCACGTTCATCGCCGCGGCCGGCCCGCAGTACATGTTGCCGCCGTTGCCCAGGCCGGCGTGCGACACGCCGAGGCCGTCGACCCCGCTGGCGCGCTTCTGGTCGATGTCGGGCATGTCGGCGTACGAGAACGTCTTGGTCGACATCGGCTGGGCCGACGCCGGCGTCGCCGGCAGGGCGTTGAAGGCGCCGGCGACGGCGCTCGCCAGGGTGGCGAGTGTGACGGCGTATCGGGTGAGGCGGCTGGGCATGGCGGGACTCCTGTGCGGCGTGGTGGATGCGTCGAAGGCATCTCATCGCCGGACGGCGTCCGCGTCGGTGCGGTGTGATGCGCCGCGAGCGTGACGTAGGTCACGCCGGGCCCGCTGGACGAACGGGTTCGGCCCGGGTCGACAGGTTGACCGCGATGGGAACATGTGTTCGTGTCAACAGCCGCCGCCACGATCCTCCACGCCGACCTCGACGCGTTCTTCGCGTCGGTCGAGCAGCGCGACGATCCGAAGCTGCGCGGGCGGGCGGTGATCGTCGGCGGCGGGGTCGTGCTCGCGGCCTCCTACGAGGCGCGCGCGTGTGGCGTCCGCACGGCGATGGGTGGGCATCGCGCGCGCAAGCTGTGCCCCCATGCGGTCGTCGTGCCGCCGCGGATGGCCGCGTATTCGGAGGCGAGCAAGCGCGTCTTTGCGATCTTCAATGACACCTGCCCGCTGGTCGAGGGACTGTCGATCGACGAGGCCTTCCTCGACGTCCGCGGGATGGAGCGGATCGCCGGCACACCGGAGCAGATCGCGGCGAAGCTGCGCCGCGACGTGCGCGAGCAGGCGGGGCTGCCGATCTCGGTCGGCGTCGCGCGGACGAAGTTCCTGGCCAAGGTCGCCAGCGCGAGCGCCAAGCCCGACGGACTGCTCGTTGTGTCCCCCGGCGGCGAGCTCGACTTCCTGCACCCGCTGCCGGTGCAGCGGCTGTGGGGCGTCGGCGAGGTCACGGCGCGCAAGCTGCAGGCCTGGGGCATCGCGACGGTCGGCCAGCTGGCGGCGCTGACCGAGGCGACGCTGGTCGAGATCGTCGGCCGCGCCGCCGGGCGCCATCTGCACGCGCTGGCCCACAACCGCGACCCGCGGCGGGTGCAGACCGGCCGCCGGCGGCGCTCGATGGGCGCGCAGCGCGCGCTCGGCCGCCGCCCGCGCACCGCGGCCGAGCTCGACAGCTTCCTGATCGCGCTCATCGACCGCCTCGCACGGCGGATGCGCGCGGCCGACCGCGTCTGCCGGACCGTCGTGCTGCGCCTGCGCTTCGACGACTTCTCGCGCGCGACGCGATCGCAGACGCTGGCCGAGGCGACCGCACACACCCAGACACTGCTCGTCACGGCGCGCGAGCTGCTCGCCGCCTCGATGCCCGCCATCCATGCACGCGGGATAACGCTGATCGGCGTCTCGCTCACCAACCTGCTCGACGGTTCGTCGATCCAGCTTGCGCTCGACCTCGACGTCCGGCGCACCGGCGCGCTCGACGCGGCGATTGACATGGTGCGCGACCGCTACGGATCCGGCGCGATCGTCCGCGCGGTGCTGCTGCACCGCGACCCGGGTACTATCGCGCCGCTGCTGCCGGACTGAGGCGCCAGCGCAGTTGCGTGATCGGCGCGGCGGCGAGCGCGGCCTGCATCGCCGCCTCGTCGTCGAAGCGCTCGGTCAGGGTGCGTGCGCCGACCGTGACCTCGAGCTCATCGACGGCCAGCGGCCATGGGTCAAGCGTCGCCGCGCCCTCGCCGGCCGGCTCGACATGGGTCGCGATGCCGTCGATCTCCGGCAGGTCGCGCGCATCCCACCCGTGGCACAGCGTCAGCGACAGGGCGTCGAGCGCGAAGACGATGTCGGCGTCGCGCTCGGCCTGCTCGCGGGTGACGCCGGGGAGCACGGTGAGCAGCGCGTCCTGGTCGGCGCGCGCCCTGGCCAGCAGCTCGTCGGGGCGCGCCTCGGGCGGCAGGTAGCGGGTGTGGATGTTCGTCGAATGCAGCGAGACGAGCAGCGCGGCGTAGGGGCTCTGGGCGACGAGCCGCTCGGTCACGACGCCCCAGAGCTCGAGCCGGCGCCCCATCGCCAGCTCGATGAACGACGCGGCGCGGCCGGCCGGCGCATGCAGCGACGGAACCCGGTCCTGGTCGACCCACGGCACGTCGTGCTGCTCGACGCCGAGAACGACGTCGGGCGCCAGCGGCGGCGCCCAGTGCGCGGCGACCTGCCCGGCCAGGAACGCGTGCGCGGGCTGCGTGACCGCGGTCCAGGAATCGCCGTCGTCGCGAACCAGCACGGCGCCTACCCCGCCGGCGGCACGCCGGTCAGCTTCGCGAACACGGCATCGCCGGCGCGCGTCGGCAGTCCGTGCACCAGCAGCTGGACGCGCGCGTCGATGCCGACGACGTAGCGGGCCCGTGGCCGGTTCGCGGTCAGCGCCTTCTCGATCGCGTCGGCGACCTTGTCGGCCGAGACGGCCTGCTTCTGGATGCGCTTGATCGTCGGGCGGATGCCCTCGATGTGCTTGGCGTACAGCTCGCGGTGCTCAGGCGTCATCGCGGCTTCGGTCGCGTCGGCGACGTCCATCGCCGTGCGCCACATGTCGGTATCGATCGCGCCCGGCTCGATCAGCGAGACGTGGATGCCCCACGGGCGCAACTCCATGCGCAGCGCGTCGGCGAGCGCCTCGATCGCGTACTTCGATGCCGCGTACACGCCGGTCACCGGTGACGACACGCGCCCACCGACCGACGACACGAACACGATCCGGCCGCCGGCCGCGCGGATCATCGGCAGCACGGCCTGAGTGACCGCGACCGGCGCGACGACGTTGACCTCGAGCTGACGGCGTACCTCGTCGGGCGGGATCGTCTCGACCGGTCCTCCGACGACGATGCCCGCGTTGTTGACGACTGCGTCGAGCCGCTCGGGCAGCGCCGCGGGCAGCGCCGCGACCTGGGCCGTGTCGGTCACGTCGAGCAGCACCGGCGTGATGCGGCCCGACGGGGCGGCGGCGGCGAGCGCCTCGCCGTCGGCCTCCTGACGGACTCCGGCGTGGACGTCCCAGCCCGCGGCGGCGAGGCGCAGCGCGGTCGCGCGCCCGATTCCACGGCCGGCTCCGGTGATCAGCATCGATGGCATGGCACGAGCGTAGTGCGTCGGACATCGCGGTTGACATGTGACCATTAGGTCACGTATTGTCGGCCCCATGGACGATGTGTTCAGGGCGCTCGCCGACCCCACCCGCCGCGGCCTGCTCGACGCGCTGTTCGCGCAGGACGGGCAGTCGCTGAGTGCGCTCGAGGCCCGGGTGCCGATGTCGCGCTTCGGCGTGATGAAGCACCTCAAGGTGCTTGAGGAGGCCGGACTGATCGTGACCCGCCGGCGCGGGCGCGAGAAGCTGCACTTCCTGAACCCCGTCCCGATCCGGCTCGTCCACGACCGCTGGGTGAGCAAGTACTCCGAGCCCTGGGCGGCGTCGCTGTCAGAGCTCAAGACCAAGATCGAGGGTGAAGCAATGGAAAAGGTGTTCGAGATCTACATCAAGACAACCCCGGAGCGCCTGTGGCAGGCGATCACCGACGACGACATGCGCCAGCGGTATTCGTTCGGCGTCGGCATCACCAGCGACTGGATCAACGGCTCGTCCTACGAGTCGCGGCCCCCCGGGGCCGACTTCGTGATCGCCACCGGCGAGAACCTCGACGTCGACCCGCCGCGGCGGCTCGTGCAGAGCTTCAACGCGATGTGGAGCGACGACGTGCGGGCCGAGCCGACGTCGCGTGTGACCTATGAGATCGAGCCGGTCGGCGACGACACGTGCAAGCTCGTCGTCACCCACGACCAGATGCGCGACGGCGCCCACGGCGAGATCTGGGGCGGCTGGCCGCAGATCCTGTCGGGCCTCAAGACGCTGCTCGAGACCGGCGAGACGCTCACCACGCCCGGGTCGCTGCTGTACGCCCGGGCGTAGTCGCGTCAGGTATGCGTCAACCGGTCACCAGCGCCGACGGGCCCGAGAGCGCCTCGTCGGACACCCCGGCGGAGTTGGTGGCCGTGGCGCCGGCCTCGATGCTGCTGCCGACGTCGTCCGACGTGACGGTGTAGGTCGCGTCGTTGGCGTTGTCGATCGGGTCGCACGACCCGCTCGCGTCGCAGCGGTACCACTGGTAGCTGATGTCGGCTGAGCCGTCGGTCCAGGTGGCTCCGTCGGTCGTCAGCGTCTGCCCCGCCGCCGCCGTACCGGTGAGCGTCGGCTTGGACTCGGCGCTCGGCGTCACCTCGGTCACGGCGCCGAACACGAGCGAGTCGCTCGGCGCCGAGTCGCCCTGGTCGTTGGTGGCGACGATCTCGACACCGATGAAGTTGCCGGCATCGGTCGGTGCGACCGTGTAGTCGGCGCTCGTCGCGCCCGGGATGTTCGGGCACGCGACCGGAATCGGGTCGCAGCTGAACCACTGGTAGGCGAAGTGGGTCGGGTGGCCGCTCCACGTCCCCGGGTCGGCGGTCAACTGGCCGCCGATCGTCAGGACGCCGTCGTACTGCGGCGCCTCGATGTTCACCGGCGCGTCGGCGACCGCCGGTGCGACCGGCGTCGTCGCGTCGGTCGAGGCGCCCGGATCGGGTGCCGTGGGCGCCGCGGGACGCCCGCCGTCGCCGACCGCCATCGCCCCGGAGCCGACCGAGAGCGCGAGCCCGATGACGATCGCGATGGTGAGCGCACGGCGCCGGTTGCCGCCGTCTGTACGTCCGTCGTCCATGTCTGACCTTGTCCCCTCGCTAAATGGTCCGACCACGGCCGACTGTACTCCTGACGCCGGAAGAATGCTGACTCGTTCACAAGGCGTTTTCCGGTCCGACTTCCTTCCGACGTGACGAGCGCGCGATTCCTTCCGCCGCCCGTCGCGACCCGGTCACGCCCCGGCGGTCGGGGCGACGCTGACGTCGATCTGGGCGCCGGCCGGTGAGCCGATGAAGTACAGCGAGAAGGCGTTGGCGACCGGCTGCGCGGCGGCGGCCAGGCTCGGGACGATCGCGCGTCCGGCGGCGACGACATGCCCGCCGCGCCGGGCGACGGCGAAGACCGGGAGGTTCGGCTGCACGACGCCCGAGTGGTTCGTCAGCGTGCCGGTCAGGAACCGTCCCGCGCCCTCGCCGGTCATGTGGACGGCGGTTGCCGTCACCTCGGGGACGCGCTTCGTGGCGCGCCCCGCGCCGAGACGCACGTGCACGGATTGCGGCCCCGTCGCGCCCGAGACCTGGTCGTCGACCCACCACACGTCGTGCCCCGGCGCGACGAGCCCGATCTGTTGAAGCGACGGCTGGATGCCCGCGAGGTCGTTGGTGTAGGCGGGCGCGCCTTGGGTCCCGCCGGCGGTCAGCGACACCGGCACCGCGGCCTGGGCGCCACCGGTGGCGCGCAGCGCCACGGCGACGGCCTGGGCGCCGCCGTCGCCGTTGACGAGCGACGTCGAGACGACGTGTACGTCGCGGTTGGCTGCCCCCACCGCGACCTTCGTGGCCGCGATCGCGTGATGCCCGCGGGCGGCGATCTTCGCGCTGCGCTCCTGGTTCGACTCGCACGCCCCCAGGACGAACGCCGCCGCCGCGAACGCGGCGACGGCGAGCGCGCGTCTCACCCGAACGCCCCGCCCACGTAGTCGCGGGTGCGCGTCTGGGCGGGGGCGTCGAAGATCTGCTCGGTCGTGCCAACCTCGACGAGGTCGCCGAGGTACATGAACGCGACGCGGTCGGCGACGCGCCGCGCCTGGGCAAGGTTGTGGGTGACGATCACGACCGCGTGGTCGGCGCGGAGCTGCGCGATCAGTGACTCGATCCTCGCCGTCGACACCGGGTCAAGGGCCGAGCACGGCTCGTCCATCAGCAGCACCTCGGGCCGCGTCGCGATCGCGCGGGCGATGCACAGCCGCTGCTGCTGGCCGCCGGACAGGCGCAGCGCCGGCGCGTCGAGGTCGTCGGCAACCTCGTCCCACAGCCCCGCGCGCGACAGCGCTGACGCGACCTTCGGCACGAGCTCCGGGCGGCCGGGGCGCTTGCGGTTCTGCACGCGCAGTGCGTAGGCGACGTTGTCGAAGATCGACATCGGAAACGGGTTGGGCTGCTGGAAGACCATCGCCACGCGGCGGCGCAGGTCGGTCAGCTCGAGCTGCTCGACATCGGTCCCGTCGAGCAGCACCCGGCCGTCGCGCACGGCACCGGCCGTCGTCTCGGTGAGCCGGTTGAGCGTGCGCAGCAGCGTCGTCTTGCCGCAGCCCGACGGGCCGATCAGCGCCAGCACCTCCCCCTGGCGGACGTGCAGCGACACGTCGCGGACCGCCGCCTTCCCACCGTAGGCGACGCTGACGCCGTCGAGCGTCATCCGCTCGCGGCCGGGCGCGGCGGTCGGAAGGATGGTGGGCGAGGCGCGCACGTCAGACACGGTCATCGCGCACCAGCCGATCGACGACGAGGTTGACGACCAACACGAGGGCCAGCAGCACGAATGCGGCAGCGTAGGCCTTCTGCGGCGCGTTGCCCTCGCCGGCCGGCGACGCGTCGTAGACGAACGTGGTCAGCGTCGAGCCGGTGCCGCGCAGCAGCCCGAGCACCGGCGTCCCGTTTTCCGGCGAGATCTGCGGTGTCGAGCCGAGCAGGATGATCACGATCGCCGTGTCGCCGATGATCCGGCCCATACCGAGCGCGCCGCCGGTGACGATCGGGCGGCGCAGACGCGGCATCAGCACCGCGCGGATCGTGCAGATCCGCGTCTTGCCCAGCGCCCATGACGCCTCGCGCATCTGGGCGGGAATCGCGGTCAGGCCCTCACGCACGTTGGTGTAGACGACCGGCAGCGCGATCAGCGACAGCATCGCGCCGGCCGCGAAGAACGAGCGCCCGAACACGCCGCCCCCCGACGATGTGAACGACAGCGCGCCGAGGACCGGAAGCTGGAACAGGGCCAGCCCGAACAGCGCGATGACGATGTCGGGCGTCCCGGCGACGATCTCGATGCCCGACTCGATCAGCCGCGCCAGCCAGCGCGGGCGGCCGTACTCGACGACCCACAGCGCCGAGACGACGCCGAGCGGGACGGCGAGCGCGAGTGCGAGCGCGGTCAGGATCAGCGTTCCCTCCAGCGGGTCGAGGATGCCGCCGGTGTCGATCTCGCGGATCGCCGGACGCGGATGGCTGAAGACGGTCTGGAGGTCGAGGTACTGGGCGCCCTTGACCCCCATGAAGCCGACGATCGCCACGGCGATCGCGCACAGCATCAGCCCGGCCGCCCAGACGGCACCGAACGCGATCCGCTGGCTCCAGCGCCAGTTGCGAACGGAATCTCCGCGCGGGCGAGCGCGCGGGGGGACGCTCGCGGTGGCGGTCGCGGCCACTAGACCCGGATCCCCTGGCGGCGCATCGGCAGCTTGGCCAGGTAGCCCGCGACCGACAGCACGAGGCTCGAGAACAGCAGCAGCAGCGCGAACGCGTAGAGCGTCGAGCGCACGGCCGGGGCGGTGATCGCCTCCGACTGCCCGACGATCGACGACGCCAGCGTGTTCACCGGCTCGAAGATCGCCGTCGGGCCGTCGAGCAGGTTCGGCGCCCACGCCCGCCCCCCGGCCACCATCGCGATCATCACCGCCTCGCCGAGCGCCCGTGCGCACGCGAGCACCGCGGCAGCGACGATCGCCGGGCGGGCGGCGCGCACCGACACGCTCCAGATCGCCTCCCAGCGGTTGGCGCCCAGCGCCGCCGCGCCCTCGGTCCACGCCGGCGGCACCGCGCGCAGTGCGTCGGTGATCATCGCGATCATGATCGGCGTCACCATCACCGTCAGGACGACGACGGCCACGAGCACGCTCGATCCGGTCAGCTCGACGACGTACTGCACCGATTGCTTCTCGTGGGCCGAGACGATGTGGTTGCCGATGAACGGCACCAGCACGAGCACGCCGATCAGCCCGAAGACAACCGACGGCACCGCGGCCAACAGGCGCACGAGCGGGATCGTGACCGCCCGCAGCCGGCGCGGCGCGAACTCGACGATGAAGATCGAGCACAGCAGCGCGAACACGAGGCCGATGACGACCGCCAGCCCTGCGCACAGCAGCGTCCCGTAGACGAGCGGCCACGCGCGCAGGTGGTAGACCGCGGCCGCCGGGTGGCGGCTCGTCGCGATCATCCCGCCGAGCTGATGGTCGGTCGAGCCCCCCGGGCCCAGCCACGCCACGCCGCCGTTGTGCGCGAGGGTCGGCCACGCGCGCACAGCGACGAACGCGACCATCGCGACGATCGCGACGAGGACCAGGCAGGCCACCGCCCCGAGGCGACGGTGGGCCTGCCGATCGGTCCACGGCTGCCTCAATTGGGGATCGCGATCGTCTGGATGATCTTGCGCGCGGGCTTGCTGTTGCGGATCCAGTTGATGAACTTCGCCGCCTGGCCCGTCGCCGGGCCCTTGGTCACCTCGTAGTAGGTGCGGAAGCCCGGGTACTGGCCCGACTTCACGTTCTGCAGGTTGCAGGCGACGCCGTTGTACGCGAGCGCATGAACGTTCTTCTGGCTCGCGTAGAAGCCCGAGTTGTAGCCGATGGCCCGTGGGTCGTGGGCGACCGCGTTCTCCACGAGGCTGTCGGAGCCGACCAGGTTGGCGACCGGCGAGACCTTGCCGTTGTTGAGCAGGATCGACGCGACGAGCGGCGGCAGCGACGACGCGCTCGTGCGGCCGATCAGGTCGATCGTGCCGCTGACGGTGGCGCCCGGCACGTCACTCCAGTTGCGCACCGTGCCGCCCCAGATCGCGCGCGCCTGGGCCGTCGTCAGCCCGGCGAGCTTGTTCTGCGGGTTGACGTCGAAGCAGAACGAGTCCTTGGCCCACGGGTAGAACTTGAGGCCCGGCGGGTCGCTGGCCTTGGGGTCGCGCGCGGCGTCACCGATCGACACGCGGCCGGCGGCGACGTCCTGGACGCCGACCTCGCCGCCGCCTTGGGCGAACTTGATCCGCACCTGGTGCGGATGGGACTTCAGGTAGGCGGGGATCAGCAGCTGAAGCAGCGGCGCCGAGCCGGTCGCGCCGCTGAGCGTGAGCACGGGAAGTGACTTGGCCGGCGCGGCGGCGGGGGCCGCGGCGAGTAGCGCACAGGCCAAGCGTCACGGCGGCTGCGGCGAGGCCGCGGGGGCGGGTCAACATCAAGGGAACTCCTTCTCCGGAAGCGGTCTTGGTGGCGCGAGCATAGCTTATCTGCATAAACTTGATCGGAAAGACAGGCTTAGTAGGAAATGAAACGCCACCCCCACCCCCCGACAAGGAGGTCCCCTTGACTTCACGCCTCTCGTTGCTGGCGACGGCCGTCTGCGCCGTCGCGCTGGCGGCGCCCGCCTCGTCCGCACTCGCGGTCGGCAACCCCAACGACGCCGAGTGCTTCGGCCACGTCCAGCGCGGCACGGCCGAGGTGCTCGACACCAACACCCAGGTCCGCTACTCGTTCGGCTGCAACACGCCGATCCTCGGGTACCAGATCCAGGCCGACACGGCGATCGAGAGCTTCGACAACGCGACGCTCGCCTACGGCGGCGACGGCCAGCCGGTCGGTGCCGACGGTTTCACGTGCAACGGCGAGTTCCCCGGGATCGCGTTCAACTGCATCGGGACCTACGCCGCGAAGCTGATCAACAACACGTTCGAACAGGTCCGCGGGCAGTTCTCGATCGACGGCAAGCTGTGCGCGGAGCCGCGCGTCGACCCGCTGCTGACCGTGGTCTACGCGACGGCGTCAAGCACCGGCGTCGTCACCCAGTACATCGGCGGGCCGTTCGACCTCGGCCGGCCGACCGGCTGCCCGAAGTCGGCGAACTCGGGCAGCGCGCGGATCGGCCCCGACGGCATCCCGGTCCACAAGGTCGTCACGGTCCACAAGGCGGCCAAGGCGCACAAGGTCAAGCACCGCGCCAAGAAGGCGCGGCGGCGGCGCTGAGCCGCCCGCGGTCACGAGCGCCGCGCGAGGTCGTCGTAGGTGACGGCCTCGCGTGTGCGCGCCGCGCGGCGCAGCAGGTGCTCGATCGCACGCACATGACGCGGATGGTCGAGGTCGGCCGGGTGCAGGTCGAGGCGGAGCAACGGCCCGGCGCCAAGCGCTCGGCCGAGCGTGCCGGCGCGCTGGACCGGCGCCAGCGTGAGCCCGCCGCCGGTGCGATGCAGGCTCATCAGCCCGGCCCACCAGTCGAACATCCCGGCCAGCGTGTGGCGCAGCGCGGGCGTGTAGGCGTAGGCCGGGGCGACGAAGCCACGCGGCTCGACGCCGGCCAGGTGCATGACGCGCCGCCCGGCAGCGACGGCGGCCTTGGTGTCGGCCATGTCGAGGCCGGCGAACTCGGCCCCCGCGCCGCGTAGTCGCCACAGCGACTCGTGCGACAGCCCGCCGCTCCCGCCCGCCCCGAGCCGGCGGTGGTGCAGGCCGTGCTGGGCGATCGCGTCGCCGCGCTCGCGCCGGTCGACGAGCCAGTCGACGAGCGCCGGGCAGCGGTCGTCAAGGGGGTGCAGGTCGGCGGCCGGGATCACGAGCAGCGTGACCTTCTCGATGCCGTGGTCGTCGAGCCAGTCGCGGATCAGCGCGCAGCGCCCGAACGTCGCCGGTTCTACGTCGTGGACCGCGACCGCCAGCTCACGCGGCATGTCGCGCCTCGACGGCCGCCGCGGCATCGTCGCGCAGCACCCGCTCGTAGCCGTCGGCCAGCTGCGCCAGCGCACGGTCCCACGTTCGCGCGGCGACCGCGACCAGCCCGGCCTGCGCCATCCGCCCCCGCCACGACGGGTCGGCGGCGAGCTCCACGAGCGCGTGCGACAGCGCGTCGGCGCTCGCCGGGCACAGGAGACCGGTTACGCCGTGCTCGACGATGCTGCGCGGCCCGCCCTCGTCGACCGCGACGACGGGCAGGCCCGAAGCCTCAGCCTCAAGTAGAACTTGACCGAAGGTGTCGGTGCGGCTGGCGAACAGGAACAGATCCGCGCTCGCGTACGCACGCGCGAGGTCATCGCCGGTCAGCCAGCCGAGGAACGTCGCGTGCTCGCCGACTCGGGCGCGCAGGGCGGCCTCCTCGGGGCCGCCACCGGCCAGCACGAGGTGCAGGCGCGGGTCGCGCTCCCGCGCGGCCAGGAACGCGTCGGCGAGCAGATCGGCGCCCTTCTCGCGGCTGAAGCGGCCCGCGTACAGCACGTTGATCGCGTCCCCGAACAGGCCGTCGACACGGTTGCGGGGCCCGAACCGGTCGACGTCGACGCCGCGCTCCCAGCGCCCGATGCGCTGGGGCGCGATCCCCAGCTCGCGCAGCGCCGCGTCGCTGGCCGGGCTCGGCGACAGGACGCGCCCGCAGCGGCCGTAGAACGCGCTCAGCGCCATCCGCATCCCGGCCTCGAGGCGCGGGTCACCGGTGCGTACCTGGGCGTAGGCCTCGAGCTCGGTGTGGTAGCTGCCGAGCACCGGCGCGCCGGTGACGGCGGCGATCAGCGCGGCCGCGATCCCGGCCGGGCCGGGCGAGCACAGGTGCACGAGGTCGTAGCGCCCCTCGGCGAGCGTCTCGACGATCGCCGGCAGGCTCGGGACGCCGACCCTCAGGCCGGCGTAGAACGGGATCTCGACCTCGGCGACGGCGCTCAGGCGCCGGTCACAGATCTGGTCGGTGCCGACGATCTCGACGTCGAAGCCCGGCACGCCGCGCTCACGGATCTCGTGCAGCGTGTGCGTGACGCCGTGCATCGCGCCGACCCCGTCGGCGACCAGCGCGACGCGACGCGGCTCGCCGTCGCGCGGCGCCAGGCGCGCCTTCTCGGCGCCCAGGAACGCGGCGGCCGGCGCGTAGGGAATCGCGGCCACGCAGGCGTCGAACGTGCCGGCCAGCGCCGCGAGATGCCCCTCCCCCGTGCGCGCCGATGCCAGCAGCCCGTCGACCGCCCGGGCGAGCTTGCGCTCGTGGCTGCGCCGGGCGCGGCGGTACAGGGCGGCGTGGCTGAAGTCGGGCGCCTGGAGCAGCGCCAGCAGCTCGCCGGGACCAAGGTCGAGCTCGACCGAGCCCAGCCACGCCCGCAGCAGGCTGCGGGCGTCGTCGGGCGTCAGGTCTTCCGCTATCGGGCCGCCGCGCTGGGCGCCGTCGTGGACGACGCGCTGGGCCATCGCCCAGACCGCGCGCGGGTCGGGCGGCGTGTCGCCGCCGCCGCTCCCCAGTGCCCGCACGGCGAGGCCCATCGCCGCGTGCGTCCACTTTGCCGCGCTGCCCTGGTCGCCCAGAGCCTGCGCGCGGCCCGCGCGCACGTGGGCGAGGAACTCCTGCGGCGTCGCGCAGCGTGGCGTCGCGGTGAAGGTGCGGCCGATGTCGACCCCGGCGTGGTCGTCGGAGCCGCCGATGCCGATCCCGCCATGGGTCTCGATGTAGACCGCGGCCGGCGCGTTGAGCTCGCCGGCGCGGGCGCCGTTGCGGACCTCCCAGATCTCGAACAGCTCGGCCAGACGCCGGCGGTGGCGCGGTTGCAGGGGCGCGGCGACGTGGAAGAACGGGTGCGCGAGCGCGCAGGCGATCTCGTGCTCGTGGAGATACTCGGCGCACGTCTCGACATCGCCGCCGTGGAACTGGAGCCAGTCGTGGTCGTCGGGGGTGATCCCGAGGCACAGGACGTGAACCGCCTGTGGCTCGCCACGGAACCACGCCGTGAGCTCCTCGCTGACGAAGACGCGCGGGTCGTCGGCGATCTGGATCACCCCGTCGATCGTGTCGTGATCGGTGATCGTCACGAAGTCCATGTCTCGGCGCAGCGCCAACTCGCGCACGTCTTCGGGCGGCGTGGCACACTCCGGCAGGCCAAGCGAGCGGGCAACGCCCAGCTTGGCGGCCGCCGAGGCGGTCGAATGACAGTGGAGGTCGGTCCTGCTGCTGAGGTGAGTCATCGTTGCTCCCCGTTGTCCGTTGTTGCTGCTTACATGCAGATTTCCCTGGAATTTGCCGCCTTCTGTGACGATTTCGCCACCACGGTGTGACCGAGTCGTGAAGCAATTCCCCGAGAAGTGGACGCCGGTCCGCTGAAACGTGTATTGATGCGCCTTCAGTTCCCCACCATTGCTGCCGAAATCACCGTGAAGTGAGTCTGTCCCCGGGCCTACGTTCCTCGCGGCGCTCCCCTGCCGCCATTGCCGCGATCGCTGCCGCCGTCGCGCTCGTCTTCGCGCTGCCTGCGCACGCCCAGGATCCGGTCGACCCGACGGCGCCCGACCCGTCGATCGTCACGACGACGACCACCGACGCCACGCCGCCGCCCGCCCCCGCGCCGACGCCCGATCCGTCGGTGCCGGCGACCACCACGACGACGACCACCGTCGCCCCGCCCGCACCGCCACCGCCGGCGCCGCCCGCCACGACGACCGAGACGGTGCCGACCGTCACCAGCGACACGCCCCCGCCCCCGCCGCTGCACCACGGCACCCCGTCGGCCCACCACCAGACCAAGACCGACGACAGCGCCTCGACCCCCAAGTCCAAGTCGAAGTCCAAGCATCACAAGACGAAGAAGTCGGCCACCGACACGCCGACGCCGTTCTCGCACCCGGCGACCGTGATCTCGTCGCTGCTGCTCGACTCGTTCCGGATCCCGCCGTTCCTGCTCCCGATCTACCAGGCGGCCGGCGTCCAGTACGGCATCCACTGGCAGGTTCTGGCCGCGATCAACGAGATCGAGTCCGACTACGGCCGCAACCTCAACGTCTCGAGCGCCGGGGCACTGGGCTGGATGCAGTTCATGCCCTCGACGTGGAAGAAGTACGGCGTCGACGCCAACGGCGACGGCAAGCGCGACCCCTACAACCCGGTCGATGCGATCTTCGCGGCCGCGCGCTATCTCAAGGCGGCGGGCGGCGACACGTACATCCGCCAGTCCATCTACGCGTACAACCACGCCGGCTGGTACGTGAACTCGGTGCTGCTGCGCGCCCGGCTGATCTCGGCGCTGCCCGACACGCTGGTCAGCGCGCTCACCGGGCTCACCCAGGGCCGCCCGCCGGTTCCGGATCCGTACACCGTCCAGCTGCTCAACCCTAAGGTTGGAGTCAACATTGAGGCTCCGGCCGGCGCGGCTGCCATCGCGGTCCAGGACGGGCGGGTCAGCCGGATCGGCTACAGCCCGCGCCTCGGCCACTTCGTCCAGCTGATCGACGTCTACGGCAACACGTACACCTACGGTCACCTCGGCGCCGTCGCCGCGTTCTACCCGGTGCCCAAGCCGCAGAAGGTCAGCGCCGCCCATGTCGCGCGCGAGCTGCACCTGACGAACTCCAGCGGGCTGCCGGTCCTGCACGATGTCCACCATTCCGCCCACACGCCGAGCGACCCGACGCTCAACGTGGCGTCATCGCGCGAGGTCACGCAGGCGCCCCCGGTCACGCTCGCCGGCGACGTCGGCGCCGACGCGGCCACGAGCACCGCGCCGCCGACCCAGCTCGACGGCGACACCGCGACCGGCGAGCCCTCGACCGACACGACGCCGACGACCGCGACGACGCCCGACACTCCCACGACGCCCGACGACGGGACGACCGACGTGCCGCCGGTCGCGATCAACGACGACCCCGGCCAGGCGAGCGCCACGCCCGACGCGCCGCTGATGGCCACGACGCCGGACACGCCGACGACGCCGGTCGACCCGGCGACCACGACGACGCAGGCGGCGCCCACGCCCGCGCCGGTGCAGACACCGTCGACCAAGCTCGCCCCCGACACGACGAGCTCGCAGCCGCCGGTGCCGCTGGCCGGCGACAGCGGCGACCTTGTGAGCGCGCTGCCGCCGATCGCCCTCAAGGACACCCCGGCCGACCCGGCCGTCTACACGCTGCCCGGTGACGGCTCGATCGCCCAGCCCGTGCTGCTCGGCTACGCCGACCGCGACCGCAAGGCCGGCGCCAAGCTGCTCGGGCTCCCGGAGTCGCAGGTCAGCTTCCAGCCGCTCAAGGACGGCGTGTCGGTCGTCGGGGGCACGGTCCTCGGCCGCCTCGGCGGTCGCTCGATGCGCTTCGAGGTCCGCCCGGCCGGCATCGGCGAGCCGCGGATCGACCCGGCTCCGCTGATCAACGGCTGGCGCCAGCTCCAGCACACCGCGATCTTCAACCCGAGCGCCACCACCGCCCGCGCCGCCAACGGCCTCGGCGCCGACGCCACGACGGTCGGCCAGGTGCTGCTGATGACCAAGCACGAGCTGATGGAGAACGTGCTCGCCGACCCGCGGATCACGATCTACGCCTGCGGCCGTCGCGACATCGAGACCGGGCAGATCGACCGCCGCGTGCTCGCCGTGCTCGAGTACCTGGCCAACAGCAACCTCTACCCGACCGTCTCGGCGCTGAAGTGCGGCCACAGCCTGCTGACGACGTCGGGCAACATCTCCGAGCACTCGACCGGCGACGCGGTCGACATCGCCGCGATCAACGGCACGCCGATCTATCAGAACCAGGGTCCGGGGACGATCACCGACACGACGATCCGCCGGCTGCTCGAGCTCCAGGGCGTCATGAAGCCCCACCAGATCATCTCGCTGATGACCTTCCCCGGCGCGGACAACACGCTGGCGCTGCCCGACCACTACGACCACATCCACATCGGCTACCACCCGACCCCGGGCACGCCGATCCCGACCGCCGGCGGCGGCAAGGCGCAGATCGGCGACCCGACGCCCGACCAGCTCACCCCGAGCCAGTGGCAGCGCCTGATGAACCGCCTTGGCCAGATCGGCAACCCGCACGTGCCGACCACGGCTTCGAAGTACGCGCTGAGCGACTAGCTCGACCCAGGGACCTCACGGCCCTCCGCGGCCGTAGTGTTGGCATGAGGTGTCCAAAACGGGACGCACGACCGAACACGCACTGCGCGCCTGGCGGCGGTCGCTGAGTCCGGTGCGCCCTGCGGGCGACGCGGCGCTCGTCCGCGCCGCGCAGCAGGGGTCCGAGGCGGCGGTCGAGGAGCTGTTCTCGCGCCACTGGGGCGGGGCGTATCGCGCTGCGCTGCTCGTGACCGGCGACCGCGCGGCCGCCGAGGACATCGCCCAGGAGGCGTTCCTCTCCGCCCTGCGCGCCCTGCATCGCTTCGACGTGCGCCGCCCGCTTCGCCCGTGGCTGCACCGGATCGTCGTCAACCGCGCGATCGACTGGTCGCGGGCACGCTCGCTGCGCGGCGAGGTCGGCGCCGACACGGCACCGCAGACGGCGGCCGCCGACCGCGACCGAGCCCTCGCCGATGATGTCGCCACCGCGCTGGCCGCGCTCGGCCCCGAGCAGCGGGCCGTCGTCGTGCTGCGCTATGTCCTGGAGTTCACCCCCGGTGAGATCGCGCGGATTCTCGAGCTGCCGCGAGGAACCGTGAACTCGCGACTGCGCCGAGGCCTCGACGCGATGCGCGACGCGATCGCGGAGGGCGGGCCGTGACCCGTGATCGCGACCTGTTGGAGGCGCTGCGCCGCGCCGGAGACATCGACCCGGCGGCGCGCGAGCGTTCGTGGCGGGTCGTGCGGGCGGCCCATGCCGACGGCGGCGGTCGCCCTGTGGTGGTCCGCCGCCGGCGACGGATGACGCCGCTGCTCGCGGCCGCGGTACTCGGTCTCGCCGTGCTCGCCGGCGCGACGGCCGCCGCCGCGCCGCACATCCGCCATCTGATCCGCAGCGTCCTCGGCACGGGCTCGGCGTCGCGCCACCCGGCGCCGGCGCTGCGCGGCATCCCGGGCGGCGGGCGGCTGCTCGTGCAGACGGCCGGCGGCACCTGGGTCGTGTCGGCCGACGGGCACCGCCGGCGGCTGGGGTCCTTCGCGGGCGCCGCCTGGTCGCCGCATGGCCTGTTCGTCGTCGCGTGGCACGGGCGCGAGCTGACCGCGCTGACACCGACCGGCGCCGCACGCTGGACGCTGTCGGCGCCCGCGCCGATCGCCGTCGCGCGCTGGGCGCCCGGCGACGGCTTCCGGATCGCCTACGTGACGACCGGCGGCGCATTGCGCGTGGTCAACGGCGACGGGACCGGCGACCACGGGCTCACGCCGGCACGCGCCGGCGTGGCGCCCGCGTGGCGACCGGGCGCCGAGCATGTGCTGGCGTACGTCGACCGGGCCGGCCGCGTGAACGTCGTCGCCGTCGACACCCGGGCGGTCGTCGGGCGCAGCGCGCCGCTCGGAGCGCCGGCGCAGCTTCAGTGGTCCCCCGGCGGGCGGCGGCTCGTCGCGGTGACGCCGCGCCGGATCGTCGTGCTCGCAGGCGCCGGCGCGGTCGTGGCGTCGCGGGCGATTGCGCGCGGCGTCGCGGTGCGCTCGATCGCCTGGTCACCGCGCGGAGGGCTGATCGCGCTGTCGCGGACCCACTCCGGGACCGGCGACGTCGTCCTGCTCGACAGCGCCAAGCACCTGCGCCAGCGAACGCTGCTCAGCGGCCCGGGGCGTTTCGGGGCGCTCGCCTGGTCGCCGAACGGCGGACGACTGCTCGTCGCGTGGCCGGCGACCGGCGAGTGGCTGTTCGTCGGCGTGCGCCCCGGGGTCCCGACTCGCGCCGTCGCCGGCATCGCGCGCGCGTTCGCCCCGGGCGCAACCGCGCCGCGATTCCCGGGTGCCGCACAGTGGTGCTGCGCGCGGTAGGACCTCCGGCACCATCACACCCGTATAGAACGCATGGTCATCTTCGCGTGCGACCGTGCCGGGATGCTGGTCCTGCGTAGCCACGGCCTGGGCTGCGGTCCGGACTCGTGGGTCGGGCACCTGCATCCGGGGTGGGACTGATGCGGCGGGCCATCGCGTTCGCGGCGCTCACCGCGCTGCTCGCGGGCTGCGGGGCATCCGGGCATGCGCCGGCGCCGCAGCGGTTGACCTCGGCGGGCCACGGCATCGCCCTGCACGTTCCGCGCGGCTGGCATTTCGTCCGCGCGCCGGTCACGTCGCTGGGCTATCCGGTCGACCGCCTGCTGCTGACCTCCTATCCAGCCCGGGCCGGCGGCGACTGCGGACCGGACCGCGCCGAGGCGGCGCTGCCGCCGGGCGGGGCGCTCGTGTTCGTGTTCGAGTACCGCGGCGGCCGCTTCGCGACGCGCCCCGCCCACTGGGCGCTGGGCCCTGCCCGCGACTACGAGTGCTGGCGTGTGCCGAGCCACATGGTCCGGTTCCGTGCCGCCGCGCGGTCGTTCCAGGTCCATGTCGCGTTCGGCCCGCGGGCGACGGCGGCGCGCCGTGGGCAGGTCCAGCGGATCCTGCGCAGCCTGCGCATCTCGTCACGCGGCGCGCCGCCGCCGGCCCCCTACGCCGGCTGGGGCTCGCTCAACGACGTCGAAGGCGACACGCTGCGCACCCCGCCCGGCTGGTCGGCCCACGTGACCCGCGACCCGCGCTCCCAGCCCCAACCGCGGACGCTGTTTGCCACCGCCAACGTCCGGGCGGCGATGCCGGGCCGCACCCGCTTCCCGCGCGACGGGGTGCAGCTGCGCGTCGTCGAGCACCGGCCCGGGCCGGCCTCACTCGCATTCCCGCCGTTCCCCGACCACGCGTGGCCGGCCGCCGACGACTTCGAGACGACGCCGCATGGTCTGCGTGCGGCGGCCGAGCAACAGCGCTCGCGCTTCTCGGTCTGGATCGTCAGCGGACCGGCCGCCGCGCCGGCGGACGTCGCGGCGGCACACCGCGCTGCCGCGTCGGTCGGACTGTCGGTCGGCGCGTTCCGCAACCGCCCGCGGCGCGTGACGGTCACGCAGCTCCAGGTGGCGCTGCGCACCAACCCCAACAACGAGGCCTCGCACGCTGCCTGCCGGCGCCCGCGCCACCCGATCCACGGCTCGGGGCTCGCTCCGGCCCCGACGTTCGTCTGCCGGATCGCCGTCAACGGCCACCCGGCGGCCACATTCGACGTCCAGATCCTCACCGACCGATGCTTCGTCGCCGAGCGCCGCCGCCCCGGCCAGGCCGATTACGGCTGCATCCGCCTCTAACCGCCGCGAACGTCCCGCACTGTTGGCTATACGGGGTACTTCGGGACGCTCGGGCGGGGCTAGGCCGATTCGAGCTGCGCGGCGTGCTCCTCCCACGCCGCGTAGGCCGCCTGCACCGCGCGCTTCGCCGCGGTGTGGCGGGCCTCGGACTTCGCCGACTCGTACTTCGTGGCCCAGTGCTTGGGGTCCGACAGCTCGTCCTCGAGCGCGGCCAGCGCCTGCTCGGCCTCGGCGACCGTGCGTTCGAGCTCCTGCTCCTTGCGCACCGCGTTCTTCGACGGGCCCGCCGCGGCCGGCTTGTCGGCCTTCGCCTTGCCCGCCGGCGCCGTGGTCCGGCCCAATGGTGCCGGGGCCGCCCCCGGCTTGACCCCGGCCGCCTTGCGCTCCTCGCGCACGCGCCAGTACTCCGGCCAGCCACCGACGTAGGACTGCAGCACGTGGTCCTCGATCGCGATCGTGCGCGAGCCGACGGCGTCGAGCAGCGCGCGGTCGTGCGTCACGAGCAACAGCGAGCCGGGGAACGCCTGCAGGGCGTCCTCCAACGCCTCACGACTCTCCAGGTCCAGGTGGTTGGTCGGCTCGTCGAGGATCAGGACGTTGGCCCCCGACTGCACGAGGATCGCCAGCGACAGCCGCCGGCGCTCGCCGCCGCTCAGCCCTTCCAACGGCTTGTCGACCTCTTCGCCGCTGAACAGGAAGCGCCCCAGAAGCGCCCGCGCCTGCCCCGGCGGCAGGCCGGTCAGCTTGCCGCACGCCTCGAGCACGGTCCGCGCCCCGGCGAAGTTCAGCTCGTCGGCGTGCTGGGAGAGGTAGCCGACCTCGACGTTGTGACCGCTGGACAGCTTGCCCGCCTGGAGCTCGCGCTTGCCGGCCAGGACCTCGATCAGCGTCGTCTTGCCGACGCCGTTGGGCCCGACGAGCGACACGTGCTCGCCGCGCTCGAGCCACATCTCGGAGTTGTGCAGCAGGACCTTCACCGGGTCGGAGCCGACCTCGACGTGCGCGCCGGTCAGCTCGAAGATCACGCGCCCCGACCGCTGCGGCTTGCGGAACTGGAACGCCAGGGCCTCGCGGTCGCGTGGGTCGCGCTCGATGCGCTCGATCTTCTCCAGCCGCTTGACCCGCGACTGGGCCTGGCGCGCCTTGCTCGCCTTGGCGCGGAAGCGCTCGACGAACCGCTCCATCCGCGCGATCTCGGCCTGCTGCTTGTCGATCGCGCGGCCAAGGGCCAGCTCGCGCGCCGCCTGCTCCTTGCGCCACGCGGTCCACGTGCCGCTGAAGAACCGCGAGCGGCCGGCTTCGAGTTCGAGTACCGCGGTGCCGACCGCCTCGAGGAACCAGCGGTCGTGGGCGACGAGCATGATCGCCGCGTCAAGATCGATGAGCGTCTGCTCGAGCCACTCCAGCGACTCGATGTCGAGGTGGTTGGTCGGCTCGTCGAGCAGCAGCAGGTCGGCCTCGGCGGCCAGCGCGCGGGCCAGAGACGCGCGCGTCAGCTGTCCGCCGGAGAACGTGTTCAGCGTCCGCCCGAGGTCGGCATCGACGAAGCCCAGCCCGTGGACGACCGCCGTCACGCGGTCGCGCCAGCTGTAGCCACCGACCGCCTCGAAGCGTGCCTGCACGCCGGCGTAGCGCGCGAGCGCCTCGTCGTCGCCGCGCCCCATCGCCGCCTCCAGCTCAGCCAGCTGCGCTTCCAGCTCGAGCGGCTCGCGGCGAGCCGACAGCACGTAGTCGCGCAGCGTCATGTCACGCTCGCGCGGCGGGCGCTGGTCGTGTAGCGCGACGGTGACGCCCTTGGAGAACGCGAGCTCGCCGCCGTCGATCGACGTCTCGCCGGCCAGCATCCGTAGCAGCGTCGTCTTGCCCGCGCCGTTGCGCCCGGCGATCGTCAGGCGGTCGCGGCGCTCGAGCTTGAACGACACGCCGCGCAGCAGCGGTTCGCCCGCGATGTCCTTGTCGAGGTCGGATCCGATGACAACGGCCATCGGCTCAGAATAGGCTGCCGGGATGAGCGAGAGCGGGAGCACGCATTCGGGGGATGGATACGCGGTCGCAAACCTCGCCGATCTCGGAGAGGGCCCGGGGTTCCGCAAGATCCGCAGTAACCTCGGCGTCACGGCGTTCGGCGCCAACGCGCTCGTCCTGCCCGCGGGGATGAGCACCGGCTGGCATTACCACGACGTCCAGGAGGAGCTCTACTTCGTGCACCGGGGCCACATCCGGATGACGTTCGGGGGCGGCGACGAGCAGGACCTCGGCCCCGGCGGCCTGGCCCGGGTCGACGCCGCCACCCAGCGGATGATCACCAACATCGGTGACGACGAGGCGGTCTACGTCATCGTCGGCGGCGCGGACGGCTACGTGGGTCACGACGGAAAGGTTCCCGAGGGCAAGGACGGTCCGGGACACGGCGCGTGATCCTGCTCCTGCACAACCGCTACCGCACGCTCGGTGGCGAGGAGCGCGTCGTCGACGAGCTGCTGAAGATCCTGCCCGAACAGCTCGGCGAGGAGGTCGAGCTGCTCCAGCGCGACAGCGCAAAGATGTCGAGCGCGCGGGCGGCGGCCGGGATGCTGCGCGGCGGAATCGAGCCGCAGAAGGTCGCCGACGCGGTCCGCCGTCATGGCGCGCGCGTCGTCCACGCCCACAACGTCAACCCCGCGTTCGGCTGGCGCGCGCTGGCCGCCGCCCAGGAGGCGGGGGCGCGGACGGTCCTGCATCTTCACCAGTATCGGCTCGTGTGCGCCGCCGGGACGTGCCTGAACCCGCGCGGCGAGGACTGCACGCGCTGCCACGGGCGCCGCACGTTCTCCGGCGTGCGGCTGCGCTGCCGCGGCTCGCTGCCCGAGGCGGTGGTCTACGGCGCCGCGCTGCCGATGTGGTCACGCAAGCTGGTCGAGCACGCCGACGCGCTGGTCACGCCGAGCGCGTTCACGATCGAGCGGCTGCGGGCGATGGACGCGCCGCTGCGCGGCCGCGACGTCCAGGTCATCGCCAACCCGGTGCGCGAGGCCAAGCGCCGCGCCGACCCGGCCACCGGAACGCACGCGATCGTGTCGGCCCGCTTCTCGGCCGACAAGGGCGTCGACGTCGCGATCGAGGCCTGCGCGCGCGCCGGGCTGCCGCTCGTCGTGACCGGCGACGGGCCCGACGAGACCGAGCTGCGCGCGCAGGCGCAGCGGATCGGCAGCGACGTGACGTTCGTCGGGCGCGTCCCCGACGACGAGCTCGAGGAGCTGCGGGCGACCGCGGCGCTGGCGATCGTCCCGTCGCGCTTCGCCGAGACGTTCGGGCTGTCAGCGGCCGAGTCGATGGCCTGCGGACTGCCGGTCGTCGGCTCGCGTGTCGGCGCGCTGACCGACCTGCTCGGTCCCGAGGACCTCGTCACCCCCGGCGACGCCAAGGCCCTGGCCGACGTCGCGCGGCGCCGCTACGGCGACGCGGCCGCGGGCGAGCGAAACGCCCAGTGGATCGCCCAGTACGCATCGCCGGCGTCGGTCGCGCGCTCGCTGGCCGCCGTGTACGACGGCTGACGCAGGCTTTACAGCGCATCCGGGAATCCCCGGCCGGTCTCGATGCCCGGCACCGCTCCCGAACGGCTACCCCGGCGTGTTCGTCAGCGCCACATACGAGCGGCACGGCTCGCCGCGCAGCCCTGGGCAGGGCGGCAGCGGCGTCGGCACGTCGATCCCGCCGACGACCGGCAGGATCAGACGCGACGCCATCCCGGCGCCGTGGGCGACCGTCACCGTCGTCGTCCCCTTGGGCACCGTCTGCGAGAACGCCCACACCGGCTGGGCGCCGTTGGGCGCCGCGACCGTGATCCGGATCCTCGAACCGGCCCGGTAGGCGTGACCCTCGTAGTACAGCGGGATCGTCACCTGCGTGAACTTGTCCTTCGGCAGCGGCGCGACGTCCTGCTTGGTCATGCTGAGGACGGGTGCCAACAGCGTGCTGCGCTTCTTGTTGAGGACGCGATCGCTGGCCCGCAGCCAGCCGTCCTGCACGAACGTCTCCAGGCCGTCGGGACGCACCTCGGAGACCGTCACCTGGAGGTCGACGTCGGTGACCGGCGCTTTGATCCACGCCTGCACGACGCCGCCGCCGATGACCGTCGTGTTCTGCGTCAGCGGCGCGGTCAGGTACGAGACAGCCGTGCCGGGCGGGTTGGGGTTCCAGTGATAGCTCGGCGTGGCGTTCCACAGGCCGCCCGCGCCGCCGCCGGTGTCGCCGGTGAAGTCGGTCTGGGGCACCGCGTTGGGGTTCCACGTGAACTTGTCGGCCCCGCCTGCGGACGGTGCGGTGTCGGCCAGCGCGCCGCCGGCGTCGAGGAACCAAGAGCGCGCCGTGGTGCCGGGCACCGGGAACTTCGCGAACGACTGCTGGAAGCCGGGCAGCGGCTGACCCGGAGCAGTGCCGCCGGCGCCGTTGTCGAACAGAACCCGCACCTGGGGCAGCGCCTGGAACGTGTTCAGCGCCGTCTGGAAGTCCGGCGAGGACTGGATCGGATCGGCCGGCAGGATCACGCCCGGAACACCGAGAACCGTCTGGTAGAGCGTTCCCGCCAGCGACGCGATGGCCGGCACCTTCGGTTGCTGCCGGGCGACGTAGAGCTCGAGGAAGTCGTACCAGCGGTTGAACGTCTCAGGGTCGAGGGAGTCGGTGTGGACGCCGTTGGTGAACGTGAACCACTTGTGGGTGGTCCCGGTGAAGTGCGACGCAAGGGCGGGGCAGAGCCCGCCGGTCTGTTCGTCGGTGAACTGGCAGGCCAGGTACACCGGCACGTTGATCTTGTGCACGAACATGATCGGCGACAGCGGGTCGGCGGTCTTCGGCACGTAGTAGCGGTTGCGGGCGACCTTGGACAGCAGATTGACCGCCTGCGGGTGCAGTGCCTGGTTGGCCTTGCACGTCGCGTCGCCCTTCTGGATCTCCTTGAGCGCCCACGACTGGCCGGTCGTCGCCGTGGCCGGCTTGGCGTCGTTGACGCGCTCCTTGATCCACGGGATCGTGAACCCGGTGTTGAGGATCCCGCCCGCGTAGAGCGGGTTCGTCGCGTCGGTGATCACCGACAGGGGCGCGATGGCGGCCAGGCTCGGCGGACGCGTCTCGGCGACGAACAGCTGGCTGATGCCGCCGTACGAGACGCCCATCAACCCGACCTTGTGGTGCAGCACCCACGGCTGCCGGGCGACGGTTTCGATGATGTCGTAGCCGTCGAGACCCTGCAGCGGCTCGAAGAAGTCGTAGGCGCCGCCCGAGCAACCAGTGCCGCGCATGTTGACGTCGACGACCGCGAAGCCGAGCAGGTTGGCGATCTGGGCGATGCCGCTGTCAGGGCCGTTGAACGGGTCGGCGTAGCCGTAGCCGGCGTACTCGACGACGGTCGGGAACGGACCGCTGCCGGCCGGCGTGTGGACGTCGATCGCCAGTTGCGTGCCGTCGCGCGTGGTCAGGTAGCCGTAGCCCGAGGCCGGGATCTTCTGGTTGTAGACCTTGGTGCTGGGCGGGGCCGAACGATCGCTGAACACCGTCACCGGCTTGGACTTCTTGCCCGCCGCCGTCTGCACGCGATAGCCACCGCCCGGCTTGAGGTTGCGAAACACGGCGCCGCCGAGCGAGCCGGCGCGCAGGCCGGCCACGCGGCGCCCGTTCCTGGCGACCAAGGTCAGCTTCGCGCCCGCGCCGACGCCGGTGACGTCGACCTGCTCGGCGCTGCCGCGGGCGACCATCGCGGCGCCGGCCGGAGCGGCCATCGCCATCGCGCCCAGCGCGACGATCGCGAGTAGCCCAGCCGCTCGATTGACCCGACAGGACCCAGCCTCCGAATGCCTCATCGGCGGCACTCTGCCACGTCCGGCGGGCGAGTGCGGCGCTTCTGAACCTTTGGTCAGTTTCCGCGATGATGACGCCATGAGCCAACAGCGATCGTGGTGGGGCTGGGGCATGACGGACGCGGCGCTGACCGACGCGCAGTGCCGCGACCTCGTGTCGTTGCTGCCGGGGCTGCGGGCCGACCCCGCGCCGATCCCGTCGGTCGCCGACCTGGAACTGCGCGCACCGCGCGTGGCGCCGCCGGCGTCGCTGCGCGACCGCTGCAGCAGCGACCCGCTGGACCGCGCCGGCCACACCTACGGCAAGGCCTACCGCGACGTGGTCCGGGCGCTGCGGGCCGACCTCCCCCACCCCCCCGACCTCGTCGCGCGTCCGCGCGACGAGCAGGACGTGATCGACCTGCTCGACTGGGCATCGAGCACCTCGACGGCCGTCATCCCCTACGGCGGTGGCTCGTCGGTCGTCGGCGGCGTCGAGTACCGCGGCGACGAGCACCCAGCGGTGATGTCGCTCGATCTCGGCCTGCTGGACGGGGTGCTCGAGGTCGACGAGGTCAGCCACGCGGCGCGGATCCAGGCCGGCGCGCTGGGCCCGGGCCTCGAGGGACAGCTGCGCGAGCACGGCCTGACGCTGCGCCACTATCCCCAGAGCTTCGAGTTCTCGACGCTCGGCGGCTGGCTGGCGACCCGCTCGGGCGGGCACTTCGCGACCGTCGAGACCCACATCGACGACCTGACCGAGTCGATCCGGGCGCTGACGCCGAGCGGCGTCTACGCGTCGTGGCGGCTTCCGGGCTCGGGCGCCGGGCCGTCGCCCGACCGCCTGCTGCTCGGCTCCGAGGGGACACTCGGTGTGATCACCGAGGCGTGGATGCGCGTGCGTCCGCGCCCGACGCAGCGCGCGTCGGCGAGCGTGGTGTTCGACGACCTGTTCGCGGCGCTGGACGCCCTGCGCGAGCTGACGCAGTCGGGCCTGCGCCCCGCGAACTGCCGCGTGCTCGACGAGGGCGAGGCGCAGCTCGCCGGCGCCGGCAACGGCGAGCAGAGCGTGCTCGTGCTGGGCTTCGAGTCGGCCGGCGTCCCGGTCGACCATGACCTGGCCGACGCGATCGAACTGGCCACCGGCCACGGCGGCGTCGCCCGCATGCCGAGCAGCGGCGGCGAGCGCGACGCCGGCGCCGACGCCTGGCGCAGCGCGTTCCTGCGCATGCCCTACGTCCGCGACGCCCTGGCGCGCATGGGCGGGGTGAGCGACACGTTCGAGACCGCGATGACGTGGGAGCGCGTCGGTGACCTGATCGCCGACGTGCGCGCCGTGATGCCCGCGGCGATCGAGGAGGCGTGCGGCGCGCCCGGACGGCTGAACTGCCGCATCACCCACGCCTACCCCGACGGCTGCGCGCCGTACTTCAGCGTCATCGCCCCCGCGCGGCCGGGCGAGGAGCTCGAGACCTGGGACGCGCTGAAGGTGATGGCCTCGGAGATCCTCCAGCGCCACGGCGCGACGATCACCCACCACCACGCTGTCGGCCGCGACCACCGCCCGTGGTACGACGCCCAGCGCCCGGATCCGTTCGCCGCGGTGCTGCGCGCAGCCAAGCGCGAGCTCGACCCGGCGGGCGTCCTGAACCCAGGCGTCCTTTTCGATCAGTTCGCGTGATAGAGCAGGTCGAGCTGATCGCGACGCGGTCCCCATGAGGCATCGATCCGCCAGCAGCCGGAGGCCGGCAGGTCGATGATCGGCGGCCCCGGGCCGCCGAACACGACCCGCGTCACGGGCCGCCCGATGCGCCGCGTGCCACGCATGCGCTGCGCGCGCAACCGCAGGCTGTCGACGTGTCCCGCGCGCGGCGCGACGCGCGAGACCCACAGGATCTTGTTGCTGTGCACCTCTGACGGCGGCTGCTGCAGCGGGTCGCCCCACAGCAGCGCCGCGAGCAGCCCGCGGCGCCCGACGGTGTGCGGCAACCGCGGACGCTTCTCCGAGAACCCGGCACGCGCCCACGGCGGCAGCACGCCGCGATCGACGGTCGGATGGCACGCGCGCGGCGCGGCCGGAGCGCGGGCGCTCGCGGTCGCCGCGCAGAACAGGGCGACCGCGAGCACCAGCGCGACGGCCAGAGTCACCGTCCTCATGGGTCGATGCTAGGCGTCGCCGCTCGACGGCGCGACCCGCAGCCAGCGCGCCGGACGTGCCGGCAGCCACCAGTTCCACTTCCCCAACAGCGACACGACCGCCGGGACGAGCAGCGCGCGGATGATCGTCGCGTCGATCAGGATCCCGGCCGCAAGGCCGGTCGCGAGCTGCTTGATCTGGGTTTGCGGCCCCGACCCCAGCGACGCGAAGGCCAGGAACAGGATCAGCGCTGCGCTCGTGACCAGGCGCCCGGTCCGGCCGATGCCGGTGATGACGGCCCGATTCGTGTCCGGCTCTTCATCGTAGGACTCGCGCATGCGGGCGAGGATGAAGACCTCGTAGTCCATCGACAGGCCGAACAAGAACGCAAAAACGACGATCGGGATCCACGACGGGAGCGACCCGGTGGCGGGGATCCCCCACAGTTGCTCGGAGCCGTGGCCCTCCTGCCACACGATCGTCAGCACGCCCCACGCCGCGGCGACGCTGATCACGTTGAGGACGATCGCCTTGAGCGGCAGCACGATCGAGCGGAACGCGCGCGCGAGCAGCACGAACGTGATCAGCCCGATGAGCAGGATCATCAGCGGGAAGTTGCCGTAGACAGCGTCGATGAAGTCCTGGTTCTCGGCGATCGTCCCGCCAACGAGGACCGTCCCCGGCGCATCACCGGCCGTCTCCTGAACGCGGTGCAGCGTGTCGACGGACGCCGAGGCGCTCGGGTTGGCGATCCCGAAGGCGTTGACGAGCGACCGCCCGCCGCGGCGCCACTGCGGACTGTCGGGCGCCACGGCGCCATGGATGCCCTCGACCGACGCCATCGATGCGGCCACGTCGTCGGGGTTGTTGCCGCGGGTCAGCAGCTCGAACGGCGCCAGCGCGCCAGAGCCGATCCCGGAGCTCTCGAGCATGTCGAGGCCGGTGCGGGCGTGGCCGCTCTGAGCGAGCGTGAACGGGTTGGGTGCGCCGAGCTCCATCTGGCTGGCCGCGACCACGAGCACGCCGAGGACGGCGACCGCGGCGAGCGCCGCGAGCCAGCGGCGGTGCACGATGCCCTGGGCCCACCTCGTCCAGCCGCGGCTGGCCTGGTCGTCGGTGCGCTTGTGGGGCCAGTTGAGGCGGTGCCCCCACTTGGCGAGCACGATCGGCAGCAGCGTGATCGCCACGAGCGTCGAGACGAGCGGAATCACCATCCCGCCGTAGCCGACCGAGCGCAGGAACGGAAGTGGCAGCGCGACCAGCGCCAGCAGGCCGATGGCGACCGTGGTCCCGCTGAACACGACCGAGCGCCCGGCGGTCGACATCGCGCGCACGATCGCTTCGTCGCCGTGGCGACCGTGGGCCGTCTCCTCGCGCCAGCGCACGACGACCAGCAGCGCGTAGTCGATCGCCACGCCGAGGCCGATCAGCGCAATCAGGAACTCGACGATCGGCGACACGCCGGCGATCGCCGTGATCCCCCACACGATCAGGAACGAGGTCATGATCGACACGATCGCCATGAGGATCGGGACGAATGCCAGCAGCGACCCGAACACCGCTGCGAGCACGAGCAGGGCGCCGAAGCCGCCGAGCAGCGCCTCGAGGAAGACGCCGGGCCCCTTGCTGTCCCCGCCCTGCTGGGTCTGCAGCGCGTCCAACCCGGTCACGTACACCGGCTGGCCGTCGATCCGCACATTGCGCATCGCGGTGTCGAGGTGCTTGCTGGCGTCCGGGTTTCCGCCGAACGGCGCATTGGGGTCAAGCGGCGGGTAGACGACCGAGAACACCGTGCGTCCGTCGTGCGAGACGAACGCGCGGCTGCCGGTCGTCGCATAGGAGGCGACGCGGGCGCCGGGAACCGCCTTCTCCGAGACGCGGTCGATCTGCGCGAGCTGCTCGCGAACGCCGGGCGAGGAGACCGTCGTGCCCTTGGGCAGCGTCACCACCGGCAGGACCGTGCCGGTGTCGCCGCCGGTCAGGCCGAAACGGTGCACGATCGTCTGGTTGGTCTCGAAGCCCTCCTTGCCCGGGACGGTGAACTTCTGGTTCATGGCCTTGGTGGCGTGGCTGACGGTGGCCATCCCGACGAGCGTCAGCAGGACCCAGAAGGCGACGACGATGCGCTTGTGGGCAAGGACCCAGCGGGTGAGACGGGGCACGGTACGAACCTCCAGCGGGGCGAGACGGCGGACGGGTCATTGATAGCACACATCGTTTGTTGTCTCTATGATTTGTGAAGCGATGTTATCCAGCGACCGTCCCCCCGAGCCACTGGCCAACCACGTCGGCTACCTCATGAACTGGGCCGCGACACGGTCGCGCCGCGCGTTCGTCACCGCGCTGACGCCGCTCGGCCTGCGCCCGCCGCTGTACGGGCTGCTGGTCGTCGCCCACGCCAACCCCGGCCGCACGCAGCAACAACTCGCCGAGCTCGCCCAGATCGACCCTTCGACGCTCGTCGCGCAGATCGACGAGCTCGAGGCGGCGGGCCTCGCCGAGCGCCGCCCCGACGCTGAGGACCGCCGCAAGCGGGCGATCCACCTGACGCCCGACGGCGAGCAGGCGTTGGTGCGGGCGCGCGAGATCGCCGTGCAGGTCGGCGAGGATCTGCTGGCGCCGCTGAGCGCCCGCGAGCGCGCGGAGCTACAGCGCCTGATGCACAAGCTCACCGGCCTCGACGAGCGATAGGATCCCGGCAGATGCGCCGCCTTGCCGCTCTGACCCCGTTCCTCGCACTGCTCGTCGCCGCGCCGGCCGCTCTGGCCCACGACGGCGGTCAGGGCTGGTGGGGGTCGGTCGACGACAAGGTGACGACGAACGCCGGGTTCATCCTGATCATCTTCTTCCCGGTCTTCATCCTGTGCATGAGCCTGCTCCAGGGCCATCTCGAGAAGCGCAAGGCGCGCCGCAAGGCGGCCGAGAAGGAGCTCTCGGGCGACTGGCGTCCCGGCTGGTAGCCGGCGGCCGAATGGACGAGGTCCGCTACGAGCGCATCGGCGCCGCTGCGGTCGTCACGATCGACCGCCCGGCCCGCCGCAACGCCGTCGACGGACCGACCGCTGGGCGGCTGCGCGAGTGCTACGACGCCTTCGAGGCCGACGACGACGCGCGCGTCATGGTCCTGACCGGGGCCGGCGATATCGCCTTCTGTGCCGGCGCCGACCTCACCGCGCTGCACACCTACGACGGGCGTATGGACGACCCGGGCGGGCCGATGGGCTTCACGCGCCTCACGGCGTCCAAGCCGACGATCGCGGCGATCGGGGGCTGGTGCCTGGCGGGCGGGCTCGAGCTCGCGCTGTGGTGCGACCTGCGGATCGCCGTCGACGGCGCACGGCTCGGCTACCCCGAGCGCCGCTGGGGCGTGCCGCTGACCGACGGCGGCACCCAGCGGCTGCCGCGGATCGTTGGGATGGGCCGGGCGCTTGACCTGATCCTCACCGGGCGGATCATCGACGCCGACGAGGCGCTGGCGATCGGGCTGGTCAACGAGATCGTGCCCGTGGGCCGGCACCTCGCGCGCGCGCTCGAGATGGCCGAGGGGATCGCGGCGTTCCCGCAGCCCGCGATGCTCGCCGACCGCCTCGCCGCGATCGAGGGCTTCGGCCTGGCGCTCCACGATGGCCTGGCGCTCGAAGCCCGCTCGGGGCCGCAGACGTTCGCCAGCGCGCTTGAGGGCGCGTCGCGCTTTGCCGGCGGCGAGGGCCGCGGCGGAGCGGGCGCGGGCGTATAGGCTCCGCCGTACCCCGTCGCACCCGAGGAGACAAGCGATGACGTACTTCGTGACCGGCGCCACCGGGTTCATCGGGCGCCACTTGGTGGCCGAGCTGCTGCACAACCGCGAGGGCGACGTCCACGTGCTGGTCCGCCCCGAGTCACGCGACCACCTCGACGCGCTGATCGCCGGGCCGTGGGGCGCGACCGACCGTGTCAAGCCGGTCAGCGGCGACCTGCTGTCGGCCAACCTCGGCGCCAGCGACGAGTGGATCGCGCAGCACACCGGAACGATCGATCACTTCTTCCACCTCGCGGCGCTGTACGACATGACGGCGCCGGAGGAGCTCGATGAGCGCATCAACGTCCAGGGGACGCACTACGCGGTCGAGCTCGCCGCCGCGCTCGATGCCCGGCGGCTGCATCACATGTCGTCGGTCGCCGTATCGGGCGACTACCGCGGCACATTTCGCGAGGACATGTTCGACGAGGGCCAGACGCTGCCGTCGCCGTATCACCGCACGAAGTTCGAGAGCGAGCGGATCGTCCGCGAGCAGGCGTTCGTGCCGTGGCGCGTCTACCGGCCGTCGATCGTGGTCGGCCACTCCAAGACCGGCGAGATCGACAAGATCGACGGGCCGTACTACTTCTTCAAGGCGCTGCAGCGCGCCGGTCGCGTGCTGCCCGAATGGCTCCCGCTCCTCGGCCCCGAGCTCGGCGACACGAACATCGTCCCGGTCGACTTCGTCGCCGCCGCGACCGACCACATCGCCCACCGTCCGCTGGGCGACGGGCGGGCGTTCCACCTGATGGCGCCCAAGTCGCAGCGTTCGATGTCCGTCCTCAACACGTTCGCACGCTCGGCCCACGCGCCGAGCGTCACGCTCAGCCTCAACGTGCCGCTCGTCGGGCGCCTCCCCGGGGCGATCCTGTCGCCCCTGCTCGGGATCGCGCCGGTGCGCGACGTGCGCCGCGTGATCCTCGCCGAGGCGGGACTGCCCGAGGAGGTCATCGCCCACACGGGCTTCAGCGCGCGCTTCGACACGCGCGGGGCGCAGGAGGCGCTGTCAGGGACCGGCATCGAGGTGCCCAAGCTCGAGAGCTACTCCGACCGGCTGTGGTCCTACTGGGAGCACCACCTCGACCCCGACCGCCACAAGAACCGGCCGTTCTCGCACGCGATCAACGGCAAGACGGTGCTGATCACCGGCGCGTCGTCGGGCATCGGCCGCGCTGCAGCCAAGCAGGTGGCGGCGGCCGGCGGCATCCCGCTGCTCGTCGCGCGCAGCGCCGACAAGCTCGAGGCGACACGCCAGGAGATCGTCGACGACGGCGGCACCGCGTACACCTACTCGTGCGACCTGTCCGACCTCGAGGCGATCGAGCAGCTGGTCGCCGAGGTGCTCGACGAGCACCCGGCGGTCGACGTCCTCGTCAACAACGCTGGGCGCTCGATCCGCCGCTCGATCGCGCTGTCGCTCGACCGCTTCCACGACTTCGAGCGCACGATGCAGCTCAACTACTTCGGCGCGATCCGGCTGACGATGCTGCTGTTGCCACACATGCGCGAGCGCGGGGGCGGCCACATCGTGAACATCAGCTCGATCGGCGCCCAGACCAACCCGCCGCGGTTCTCGGCCTACGTCGCATCCAAGGCGGCGCTCGACGCGTGGACGCGCGTCGTGTCGTCGGAGGTCATCGGCGACGGCGTGACGTTCACGACGATCCACATGCCGCTCGTGCGCACCGAGATGATCGCCCCGACCAAGATGTACGACCAGTTCCCGACGATCACTCCCGAGGAGGCCGGCGGGATGATCTGCGAGGCGATCCGCACCAAGCCCAAGACGATCAACACGCGGCTGGGCACGTTCGGCGAAGTCGCCTACGCCCTCTCGCCCAAGGCCGTCGACCGCATCCTCCACATGGCCTACCGCGTCTTCCCCGACTCCGCCGCCGCCCGCGGCGTCAGCGACCCCACCGAACACGCCAGCGCCGAGCAGGTCGCCATGGCGAAGCTGATGCCCGGCGTCCACTGGTAGGCGGTTCAGGGGGGCGAATCTCGGACGTGCCCAACCTAGAGCGTGCAATGCACGTTCAGGATTGGGCACGTGCGGCAGGCGCATTGGCGGCACGACAACATGGCCAGGTGAACCGGCGTCAGCTGATTGCCCTCGGCGCCACCAGAGAGGCCGTGCTGGTCGCGCGAGAAGCGGGCCGACTTCTCGACAACCCGAACCACCGAGGCGTATACGCGGTCGGCCACGCGACGAATACCAAGGAAGCGCGGTTCATGGCTGCGATTCTGTCCTGTGCGAGTGACGCCGTCCTCAGCCACCGGTCTCTCGCGACGAGCTTTGGGCTCCTGCCCGACCACCGGGACGATCCGGTCCACATCTCTTCGATGTCGTGGCGCCGGGCGACGCGCGCGCGCCGAGTGCACGAGCTCCGTGCACCGCTCGATCCGCGGGACCGGTGCACGCACAACGCGATCCCCTCTACCACCATCCCTCGCCTGATCCTCGACATCGCCGAAACCGGCACCCACGACGAGCTCGAGCGCGTCCTCAACGAGGCGCACTTCGCCTTCGACGTGCAGATGCGCGCCGTCGCCGGCGCAGCGCACTGTGCCCCGGGACGCCACGGGCTCAAGCCGGTCGCTGCCCTCCTGGCCCGTTACGACGATGGTACGAACTGGACCCGGACCGAGCTTGAACGGACACTGACGCGGTTGGTCGCGACGACGGGCCTCCCGAAACCACGTATGAACCACCCGTTCGGCCGCTTCGTCATTGACGCCGCCTGGCCCGACGTCAAGCTCGCGATCGAGGTGGACGGCCGGGGTGCACACTCAACGCCGCGAAACTTCGAGCGCGACCGCGTCAAGCAGAACACCCTGATGCTCGCGGGCTGGCTGGTCCTGCGCTTCACGTACCGCCAGATCGTGAACCACCCCGACCGCGTCGTCGCGGAGATCGTGGCGGCCTATGGGGCACGGTCAAGGGGCGGTGCAGCTTCCCGATGACCGCGACCGACGACGCCGCGCCTACGACCACCCCTTGCGCCTGAACCACCACCACAGCGCGATGCATGACGCCAGCATGCTTCCCAGCCCCAGCACGTAGAACCGGGTCGGGCCGGCCAGGACGTGGACGGCCATGTAGGAGAAGTTCTGGCCGAAGAAGCCGGTGAGGAATGAGAGCGGTAGGAAGATCGTCGCGATGATCGCCAGCTGCTTGCCCACCTCACCCTGGCGGTTGGCGACCGTCGACAGGTACACGTCCATCGCCCCGGCCAGCAGGTCGCGGTAGGAGTCGACGAGATCGGAGATCCGGATCAGGTGGTCGTAGACGTCGCGGAAGTACTCGCGCTCGTCGGCCTCGAGCCCTGGCAGCTCGGCGATCTGGTCGATCGACCGGGCGAAGATGTCGCGCTGTGGCGTCACGATCCGCCGCACCGCGACGAGGTCGCGCTTGCGCGCGTAGATGCGCTCGAGCTGCTCCTCGGACGGGTTGGAGATGACCGAGTCCTGGATCTCGTCGATCTCGTCGTCGAGCGCCGACAGCGCCGGGAAGAACGTGTCGGTGATCGCGTCGAGGATCCGGTAGACGAGGTACTGCTCGCTGCGCAGGACGCGGCCGGAGATCCGGTTGCGGACGTCCTCGAGCTCGGGGATCGCGCCGGCGTGGATCGTGACGACGAACGTCCCCGAGATGAAGACGTGGACCTCGTGCATCCGGTCCGACAGCTGCTCCCGCGACGACGACGCCGGCCGCACGCCGTAGAAGACGAGCAGCACGTGGTCGGTGAAGTCGTCGAGCTTCGGGCGCTGGCCGAAGCGCAGGCTGTCCTCGAGCGCCAGCGGGTGAAAGCCGAACAGCTCGCCGAGCACGGCGATGTCGTCCGCCGTCGGGTCGGTCATGTCGAGCCAGAAGAAGTGGTCGCGCGCGACGTGGTCGGCGACCGCGGGGTCGCGGACGTCGGTGAACTGCGGGACCTTGAGATTGAGGCCCGAGCTCGGGTCCGTGCTCTCGGGCGGATCGAAGCGGTTGATCGGCACGGCGGACGTATTCGCCGTGTGGCCGTTCAAGCCTGTCAGCGAAAGCCCGGTGGCGGGATGCTGGTGGCGGCTCGGGGAACGACCGCCACCGGGCGCTCGTCCGTCGCCTTCGCCACCAGCTCCGGCGCGGTCTCCTGGAGGTAGGCGAGCAGCGGGTCCGCTGCGGCGGCGGGCGCCGGCGCGGACGCGGGCGCCGGCGCCTCGCCGCCGAGCAGTTGGGGAGCTTCGGACTGGATGTAGGCGACCAGCGGATCGGCGGGGCCCGACGCCGCCACGACAAAGCCGTGCTCGACACGGCCCTCGAGCGTGCGCAGTTTGTAGCCGTCGGACTCATAGGGCTCGCCGAAGCGCAGCCCGTGACGCGACGCGAGGCTCGTCACACCCCACCACGAGTACTGCATCGCGACCCCGAGCAGGGTCCAGGTCGAGCCCGGGAACGCCGCGCATGCGGCCAACCACAGCGCCGCCTGCCCGAGGTCGGCCATCGGCCCTGCGCGCAGCACGCGGCGGGCGACATGGGCCGACAGGCCCGTGAGCTCGACCTTGCAGCTGTCGTGGATCGCCAGCAGCCGCAGCTCGACGTCGAGCAACCCGAGCCGGAAACCGAACAGGCGCGCGCCGCGGCCGACATCCACATGCGCGCGATGGCCGGTGTGGCGGGCCGCCACGAGCGCGTGGGCGCACTCGTGCACCAACAGGCCGAAGATCGGAACCAGGACGATCCAGAGGATGAGCGAACCCACCACAGCCACGTCCAGATGGTCGGTCGCCGCGCGCGTGTCTTGACCACGACCAACCGCATCGCAACACACGGTTTGACTGTGATAACGTACATATGTCCGCTATGACACACGACTCTGCACCCGCGATCTTCGACGCCCACGCCGCGGGCTACGACGCGGCCCGACGGCGTCTGATCCCGCCGTTTGACCGCTTCTACGACACGGCGGTCGAGGCCGCCGGCCTCGGCATCGCGCCGCTGCGCCGCGTGCTCGACATCGGCGCCGGAACCGGCCTGCTGAGTCGCCGGATCGCCGACGCCCACCCCCACGCCGAGCTGAACCTGTTCGACGGCGCCCCCGCGATGCTCGAGCAGGCGCGCGAAGCGCTCGGCGACCGCGCCCGGATCCACGTCGGCGACTTCGCCGGCACTCTCCCGCCCGGCCCGTTCGACGCCGTCGTCTCGTCGCTGGCCATCCATCACCTCGACAACCCCGGTAAGCGCGAGTTGTTCGCCCGCGTGCTCGACGCACTGGCTCCGGGCGCGATGTTCGTCAACGCCGAGCAGGTGATCGGGCCCACGCCCCGCATCGATGCGCAGTACGCGGCCTGGCACAAGCGCGCGAGCTTCGCCCTGGGCACGACGGAGCAGGAGTGGGACGAATCACTGGAGCGCCGCGCATTCGACCGCTCCGCGACGGTCGCCGACCAGCTCCAGTGGCTCACCGGCGCCGGCTTCACCGACGTCGACTGCCCGTTTCAGGATCACCTGTTCGCGGTCCTCGTCGCACGGCGCCCCGAGTAGCCGCATCGCGGCGCTCAGGTCAGCCGGAAGACGGGCACGAGGCGTTTCTCGTGCTCGGCGTCGATGCGCGCGATGACCTCGATGTGCTGAGCCAGCGGCGTGTTGCGCAGCTTCGTCCCCAGCCCCTCGTCGACCTGGAAGATGCCGGCGCTGTTGGACATCAGGATCTCGACGCGGACCGCGGTCTCCTCGCCGGGCATGATCTTGACCTCGTCGATCGCGTAGGCCGACAACGAGTGGATGTTCGTGTCGCCGGCCTCGAACGGCACGCGCGTGCGGCCCTGGGCCATGTCGAGCGCGTCGGCGACGCGCACGATTGCACCTTCGATCGTCCTCGGCTGGCCGCGCGAGCGGTGGGAGATGATCGCGTGCAGCGCCTCGGAGATCACGATCGTGCGCTGCGGCTCGTCGTAGACATCGGCCAGCAGCGACGGCAGCTTGTCGGCGGCGAGGAACAGCGAGAACTGCTCGTGGTCGGCGCGGTCGATCGACAGCCCGACGTCGTGAAGCATCGCTCCGGCGGCGATCACGACCTCGGCGTCGCGGTCCTTCATGCCGTGGTCGGCGACGATGCTCGGCACGACGCCCGCCCGGAACAGCAGCCGCGCGAGCCGCAGCGCGATGTTGGTGACGATCTGGATGTGGACCCAGCCGTGGTCGGACATGCCGAGGCGGTTGGCGTTGACCCCCGCGGTCAGCCACCAGCCCTTGACCTGACCGTCGGCGTTGACCGCCTCCAGCAGCTGCTCCAGGCGCCGATTCCCACGCGTCGGCGCGCGGAGATTGATCTCGTCGGCCATCAGGGAGGAGATTAGGGGTGCCGGAGGCGGCGCCATGGTGGGCGGGCGGGCGGGCGGGCACTAGGCCCGCCCTCTTAACCGCCCGGTCATAGATCGCCGCTTTTACTGAACGTCCCAGGACTCGAGTGTCCAAGCCTGGGCGGCTTTAACACTCCCGGCCACCTCCCGTGAGGGATGGCTGTATCGGCCGAGTTGGCAATCCGCCGGACCGCGAAGGGTACTAGCAGGCCGCCTAGCTGTAGTTCGCAGGCACGTTGTTCGCCTCCGCGGGTCGCGGGCGGTGGCGCACAACTGCATCACTGAGGAAAAGGGCCGGGTCACCCCGGAGCTCACGCGTAGGCGAACGTCCCGTTCTGTGGCCTATGGGCACCAGAACGGGACGTTGGCCCGGCGCAGAAGGGCCGGGGCTGCGATTCGTGCCTCAGAACGCCGCCGGCGCCGGTGACTGCGCCTTCCTCACTGATGCAGTTCCGAACTGCCGCGAACCGCACACCAACAGAACAACGTGCCTGGGACCTACACCTAGCTCTGTCCCGGGCCTTCGGCCGCACGGGCGGCGTGTCCGAGCATCAGCTCTTCGTGCGCGTTGCGCGGCTCGACGCCACGCTGGGTGCGCCGCTTCCAATTGCCGTCGCGGTGCAGGTCCCACGCGTTGGTGTCGTCGGCCAGGCAGCGCTCGAGCGCGTCGATCAGGTCGTCGCGCAGGATCTGGTCCTCGACCGGCGTGACCAGCTCGACGCGGTTGTCGAGGTTGCGCGGCATCAGGTCGGCCGATCCGATGAAGACCGTCGTCTCGCCGTTGCGCTCGAAGACGTAGATCCGCGAGTGCTCGAGGAACCGCCCGACGACGCTGACGACGTTGATGTTGTCGCTGACGCCCCGCACGCCGGGCACGAGCCGGCAGATGCCGCGGATGTTGAGGTCGACCCGCACGCCGGCCTGCGACGCGCGGTACAGCGCCTCGATGCAGGCGCGGTCGACGAGCGCGTTCATCTTCATCGCGATCCGCGCCGGAGTGCCCTCCTCGTGGGCAGCGATCGTCTCGTCGATCTGGGCGATGATCGAATCGCGCAGGAAGTTCGGCGCGACGAGCACCTTGCGGTAGCGCCGTGGCCGCGCGTAGCCGGTCAGGAAGTTGAACAGGTCGGCGACATCGGCGCCGATCTCCTCGTCGCACGTGAACAGGCCGAAGTCGGTGTACAGCCGCGCCGTCGTGCGGTGGTAGTTGCCGGTCCCGATGTGGACGTAGTGGCGAACGCCGTCGCCCTCGCGGCGCACGACGAGGATGCACTTGGTGTGGGTCTTGAGCGCCGGGTGGCCGTAGACGACGTGCACGCCCGCCTCTTCGAGCTGTTGCGCCCAGCCGATGTTGGCGCGCTCGTCGAAGCGCGCCTTGAGCTCGACGAGGCAGACCGCCTGCTTGCCGCGTTCGGTCGCGCGGATCAGCGCCGGCACGAGCGGCGAGTCATCCGACGTGCGGTACACCGTCTGCTTGATCGCCAGCACGTTGGGGTCGAGCACCGCCTGGTCGACGAACCGCTCGACCGACGTCGAGAACGAGTCGTAGGGGTGGTGGACCAGCACGTCGCGGTCGCGCATCGCGGCGAAGACGTCGGTGCGCTCGCCGTCGCGGCCCTGCAGGCGCGGCTGCGTGACGGGCGTCCACGGAGGGTCGCGCAGCTCGTCGAAGCCCGGCAGCTTGATCAGTTGCCACAGGTCGTTGAGGTCGAGCATCCCGTGGATGTCGAACACGTCGCGCTCCTGCACCTCGAGCGCCTCGACGAGGTCGGCGCGCAGCCGCGGGTTCATCCCGTCCTCGACCTCGACGTTCACGACCTCGCCGAAGCGGCGGCGGCGCAGCTCGTTCTCGACCGCTTCGAGCAGGTCGTCGGCCTCGTCTGAGATGTCGAAGTCGGCGTCACGGATCACGCGGAACAGCCCGTAGTCGACGATCTCCATCCCCGGGAACAGCGCGTCGAGGTTGTTGGCGATCACGTCCTCGAGCGTCACGAACGTCGTCGTCTCGCCCTCGACGGCGAGGAACCGCGGCAGCATCTCCTTGGGCACCTTCACGCGGGCGAACGTCCCGGCCTGGCTGACCGGGTCGTTGACGAGCACCGCGAGACTCAGCGAGAGGTTGGAGATGTACGGGAACGGACGGCCGAGGCCGACCGCCAGCGGCGTCAGGACGGGGAAGATCTGTCGGCGGAAGCGCGCGCGCAGCTCGCGCTGCTGGGGCTCGGTGCAGTCGTGCCAGCCGATGATCCGGATGCCGTTGCCGGCGAGCTCCGGGCGCAGCCGACCCGTCACGCAGGCGCTCTGGCGCGCGACGAGCTCCTCGACGCGCTCGTGGATCGCGGCCAGCGCCTCGGCCGGCGTGTAGCCGTCGACCCCGCGACCGGTCAGGCCGGCGTCGAGCTGGTCGTGCAGCCCGGCGACGCGGATCATGAAGAACTCGTCGAGGTTCGAGGTGAAGATCGCGGCGAACTTGACACGCTCCATGAGCGGCAGCGACTCGTCCTCGGCCAGCTGGAGGACGCGGTCGTTGAAGTCCAGCCACGACAGCTCGCGGTTGAAGTACAGCGACGGGTCGTCGAGCTCGATGTCGCGGCGAGAGTCGGCCTGCTGCGGATCGAGCGGGACCTCGATCGTCGGCGTGGGGTCCTGGGTGCTCATGGTGCCGGGTGTTCTACCGCGTCGGGCTGAGTCTCATGTGAAGGCGGCGTCAAGAGCTCGGGCGGCGCCGGGCGCTCGTGGGTCGCCGCGATCAGCTTCTCGCGGAAGCCCGCATCGACGGTCCGCTGCCACAGCGCCAGGAAGCCCTCGAACAGCAGCGTGCGCCGAGCACGCAGGTGCGTGCTGAGCGTGACCAGCCCGCGCCGCGACGATGCGTGCGGCGCCCGCGCCGCGAGCGCCGGGTCGAGGTCCGGCGCACCGTTGGCCCGCGCCAGCACGTCGAGCGCGTCGCTCTCGCTGAGCATCTCCAGGCGCGTGAGCACGCGCGGCAGCGCAACGTCACAGTCGTGGATCTCGCCGAGCACGTCCTGTAGCTCCTTCGTCCGGCGCAGCGCCGTGCGCGTATAGGGCCCGAAGCAGTCGTCGCCGAGCTCGAGCACGTAGCGCAGGCGCTTGACCGCGATCCGCATGTCGTGCTGAGCCTTGATGCGCCCGGGCTTGACCGCCTTGGCCGCCAGGTCGTAGACCTCGTCGAGGCGGACGGCCACGATCCGCGCCAGGTTGTCGGCCAGCGGCCCCTCGGGATCGAGCTTGCGGACCGCCCGAGCCTTCACCCGGTGACCTCGCGCGGCAGGCCGGCCAGGGCCAGCAGCTGGCCGTGCAGGTCGATCTCCTGCGCGTGGGCAAGCGCCGCCTCGAGCACCTCGTTGCCCGCCGTCTGCTCGTCGCGCAGGACGCGGGCGTAGGCGACGACGCCGGCGCGGTCGGCGGTCGTGAAACGCTCGGAGAAGTGATCGAGCGCGGCGAGCGCGACATCGGGGTCGCGACGGGCGCCGAGCGCGGCAGCCAGACGCTTGACCTCGCGCAGGACCTGGCGATGGCGTTTGCGCGGGAAGCACGGTGCGTAGACCTCCAGCACCGCGCGCAGACGCCGCGTCGCGACGCGCATGTCGTGGACGCGCTCGATGTCGCTCGTGTCGAGAACGCCGGCGGCCTGCGAGAACAGCTCGTCGGCGCGCGTCGCGACCGTCAGCGCCGCGGCCTCGCCGAACGGCAGATCGGGTCGGAGATCCCGGAGTTTGCGGGCTTTCGCCACCGCACCATGTTAACGTCAGCGTCCAGACAGCTCGTCCAGAATGACGCCTTCGCGGACGCCGCCCGACGCGATCGAAAGCGGCCGGCCGAGCACGCGCGCCGCCTCGTCGAGCAGCGCCATCCCCGCGGGCATCACGCGCACGCGCTCGGGGTGAAGCTCGAAGCGCTCGGCGATCGACGCGATCGGCGACGATCCGAGCAGGCTGATGGCGCGGCCGAGCGTCTCGTGGTTGAGGTCGGCGCCGACGAGCCGCCGCAGCGACGTCGCGCTTCCGCCGACCGCGTAGGCGGCGTCGACCGACGGCACGGACAGTCCCTCGAGAACCGCGGCCACGTGGCGACGAACCTCGTCGAGCTCGTCGGTGGCCGGCGGGTCGGAGTGCAGGTAGCGGTCGGCCAGCAGACCCGACCCGACGCGAAACGAGGCCGACCACGTGACCCCGCCGGCGATCGTGCCGACGACGATCTCGCTCGACCCGCCGCCGATGTCGACGACCGCGACCGGGCCGGCCGGCGGCTGCTCGAGCATCCGCGTCGCGCCGGCGAATGCGAGCCGCGCCTCGTCGTCGCCGGTCAGCACGGCGACCTCGACACCTGCCTCGTGCGCAACCGCCGCGCACAGATCCGCCCCGTTGGGCGCGTCGCGGATCGCGGCCGTCGCGATCGTCGTGATCCGCTCAGCGCCGCACTCGCGGGCCAGCCGCACCTGGGCAGCGACGGTGGCGGCCACGAGCGCGATCTTGTCGGACGGGATCGGGGCGCCCGACGTCAGGCGGGTGAACGCACGCTGGCTCATGACCTCGAGCAGCGCCCCGCCGGCCGGCTCGGCCACGAGCAGTCGGGTCGTGTTCGAGCCGATGTCGATGCACGCGCATCGCACGCGTCCAGCTTGGCATGATGGGCGCGGTGAGCGTCCCCCCGGTGATCGAGGTCCGTGGCCTGCGTAAGAGCTACGGCGAGCACGAGGCCGTGCGCGGGGTCGACTTCGAGGTCGCGCCCGGCGAGGTCTTCAGCCTGCTCGGCCCCAACGGCGCCGGCAAGACGACGACGGTCGAGATCCTCGAAGGCCACCGGTTCCGCGACGCGGGCCAGGTGACCGTGCTCGGCATGGACCCCGCGCTGCGCGAGCGCGCGTTACGTGAGCGGGTCGGGGTCGTGCTGCAGAGCGGGAGCATCTACCGCTACGTCAAGGTCCGCGAGGCGCTCGCACACTGGGCGAGCCTGTACCCGCACCCGCGCGACGTCGACGAGGTGCTCAACCTGGCGGGCCTGGGCGACAAGGCCGACGCCGTCGCGCGCACGCTGTCGGGGGGCCAGCAGCGGCGCCTGGACTTCGCGCTGGCGCTGGTCGGGGATCCGGACATCATGTTCCTCGACGAGCCGACGACCGGCTTTGACCCGGCCGCGCGCCGCACCGCATGGGACACGATCCGCACGCTGCGCGAGATGGGCAAGACGATCTTCCTGACCACGCACTACCTCGACGAGGCGCAGTCGCTGGCCGACCGCGTGGCGATCATCAAGGACGGCGAGTTCGTCGCCGTCGGGTCGCCGGCGGAGCTCGGCGTGACCACCGCGACGCGCGTGATCGTGACGTGGCGCGACGACAGCGGTGAGCCGCATGAGGAGCGCGTCGACGACCCGACTGCGCTGCTGCACGAGCTGACCGGCGCGGCGCTGCAGCGCGGCGAGCAGGTCCACGATCTGGCGGTGACGCGGCCGTCGCTCGAGGACGTCTACCTCGAGCTGACCCACGAGGAGGTCGAAGATGTCATCGGTGTCTGACACCACCCTCGCGTGGCGTCAGTACCGGCTCGAGCGGCACATGTTCTGGCGCAACCCGGCGGCGGCGGTCTTCAACATCGTCATCCCGCTCGTGTTCCTGGTCGTCATCGGGAGCCTGGCCGGCAGCCAGAAGGAGCGCGACATCATCGTCCCCGGGATCGCCGGCATGAACGTGCTGGCGACGACGTTCAGCGCGCTGGCCCACAACATGACCTACCTGCGCGAGACCGGCGTGCTCAAGCGCATCCACGGCACGCCCATCCCGACGCGCTCCTACCTGACCGCGCTGTTCGGCAACACGCTGGTCAACTCGCTCTTCCAGATCCTCGTGGTGGTCGTCGCGGGCGCGCTGTTCTTCGGTCTCCCGTGGCCCAACGACTGGTTCGAGCTGATCGTCTTCTCGCTGCTGGGGATCGTCACGTTCTCATCGCTGGGCATCGCGTTCTCCTATGTGATCCCCAACTACGAGTCGGCGGCCGCGTACGTGAACTTCGTCTACCTGCCGGCGATCCTGCTCGGCGGCGTGTTCTTCACCGCCGACCAGGTGGGCATCGTCCTGCACACGATCAGCGCCATCCTGCCGATCAGCCACTTCGTCGACGGTCTACGGGCGGCGATCATCAGCGGCTACCCGATCAGCCAGCACCTCAAGGACTTCGTGATCCTCGCCGCGTGGGGCGTGTTCGGGGTCGTCATGGCCGTGCGCGGCTTCCGCTGGGAGTGAACGATCCGCCAAACGGGAGCCCACCGCCCCGGAACGCCGGCGGCACCTCACCGCTCACCACCACCGGCGCGCCGGCCAGCGGGCCCGCGAGCCACTCGGTGCGCAGCAGGCCGAACACGCCGACGTCGTGGCGCTCCTCGCCGTGGCGGTGAAACGCCCGCAGGGTCCCTTCGCGCCGGAAGCCGATGCGTTCCAGCGCGACGATCGAGCGAGCGTTGTCGGGATTGGCGTAAGCGCCGACCCGCTCGAGGCCGAGCTCCACGAAGGCCAGGTGCAGCGCGAGGGCCTTGGCCGCCGCGTTGACCCCCGTCCCCCAGAACTCCCGGCCGAGCCATGTCCCGATCACCGCGCGGCGGTCGCGCCGGGCGAACTCCGACAGGCCGACGATCCCGGCCGGACCGCGCGCGTGGTCGACGATCAGCAGGTCGAGCTGCTCGCCGCGCTCGCGCTCGCCCGGCAGTCGCGCGAGGTATGCCGCCGGCTGCTCCAGCGACGTGTACGGCCCCCACGAGAACCAGCGCGTGACCTGCTCGTCGCGGGCCAGCTCCAGCAGCGCCGCGGCATCGTCATCGCCGGGCAGGCACAGCGTCACGTCGGTGCCGCGGAGCTCCATCTCAGCGTAGGTGCGAGAACAGGTATTGCTGGTTGGCGCGTTCGACCGCGGTGTTGGTCGGGTGGTAGTGCAAGAACTTCAGCTCGTCGCCGACGCTCGGGACGGACGTCGCGAGCAGGAACGCGCTGATGATGACGAGCGGGACCAACAGCCGGCTGCGCCGCGGCGCGAGCACGGCGAGCGGAGCGAGCCAGCTCACGTACCACGGCAGCAGCCAACCGGTCGTCAGCAGCGTGACGACGAGCACCCAGCCGGCCGCGGTCAGCCACGAGGTCCCCCGCCACACGCGCCAGCACGCGATGAGGACCGAGACGAGGAGGATCGCGTTCATGAGCCCCCGCAGTCCGGCCGTCTGGCCGCCGGCGCCGATCGCGTAGCCGAGATCGTTGGGCACACTGAGGGCGCTGACCATCTTCGACTGCGTGACGAAGTCGGGCAGGTGCGGCCCGAACGCGAGGTAGCTCACCGCGGCGATCGCGAGCGCGGCCAGCGCCGCTCCGCGCAGCGCGGCGCGGCGGTCGGCACAACCGAGCAGGAACAGGGGCAACAGCGGCAGCGCGGAGATCTTCATCGCACACGCCGCCACGAGCGCCGCCGCCGCCCAACCGTCGTGGCTGGCCAGCCATAGCGCGATCGCCGCAAGGATCAGCAGCACCGTGAAGCTGTCGTTGTGCTGGGCGCCGATCCCCCACATCATCGCGACCGGGTTCAGGCCCACGACGACGACCGCCAATACCGGCGAGCGCCCGAGCCGGTCGGCACACCACGCGGCCAGCGCGACCGAGCCGAGGCTCGCGGCGATGACCATCGTCTTGAAGATCCAGAACGCGGCCGGCACCGAGACGTAGGCCAGCGGGTAGGTCATCAGCGTGAACAGCTGCCCGTAGGGGCTCTTGAGGTGGTGCCAGTTGGACCACAGCCCGGCCGGGTCGTGGGCGTACTCCAGCCCGGTCGCCGGCGCATGGGTGTACGGGTTGAGGTGGTGCAGGGTGCCCATGCGGGCGTAGTTGATGTAGTTGAAGACGTCGGTCAGCGGCAATGGCGGCGCGAGCCACAGCACGAGGTGCAGCGCGACAACGCCGCCGACGGCGATCTGCAGCGGCAGCGCCCGCGACGTCGCCAGGACGATCAGCCACAGGCCGAACATCGCCGCCATGAGCAGCGAGAAGGTCGCGTCGTTGGTCACGTGCGATCGCGACAGCTCGGGCAGCAGCCCCTGGAGCGGCCCGGCGAGCCAGCCCGGCATCCCACCCCGAAGGCTCGGCGGCACGAGGTCGGAAGGGCGCTGCGCGCAGACGGCGACGATCGCGGCGCCGACGGCGACGAGGCCGGTCAGGGCGACGGTCGGGAAGATCGCCCACCAGCTCACGCGGCGCTGGCGCACGCGCGCCGTCAGCGGCCGCGTCGGGACGTTGATCGTCGCCGCCATCAGCGCTCCGCCGTCGCCTGGGCGACGACGCCGTCGGGTCCAAAGTACGCGCGGTCCACCAGAGCTGCCTTACCGAGGATGGCGGGAGTATGCCCCGGCGGGAGAACGGGAAATCGGTCCGGTGGCGCATAGCCGACGAGAACGGGACGCAGACCGACGCGGGCCAGCGCCTTCTGGGGGCCGGGCTGGTGCAGCTCGTCGACCAGCGCCTGGGCGGCCTTCGGGCGTGCGGCGTCGGCCCCGACGCCCGCGGCGATGCTGATCGGCATCGGCGTCGGCGGATAGACGACCGCCAGCGGCACCCCGCGGGCCCTGGCGTCGAGCAGGTGGTTCTCGGTGCTGACGACGACGTCCGCGTGGCCGGTCGCGAACAGCGTGACCGCGTCCTCCTCATTGGGCGCGACCTCGGCGCGGCGCAGGAGCCGGCCGACGTAGTCACGGGCCGGAGCGTTGTGGTGGCGGGCGCCGACGATCGTCGTCACGGCCGACAGGACCTCGAGCCGGTTGTCGTCGGCCCCGAGCGGGTCCGCGAGTGCGACGCGCACACCGGGCCCGAGCAGGTCGCGCCAGCGATGCAGGTTCAGCGGGTTGCCGGGCCGCACGCCGAAGGCGACGGCCGTCGCACCGAGCCGGCCGCCGAAGCTGTCGCTGTTGAAGCCGCTGGCCATCAGGCTCAGGTGGGTGGGAAAGTCGGTCGCGATGATCGCGAGAACGACGTCGGCGCGCGGCGGCGGCGGGCGGTCGGGCGACAGCGTGACGATCCGCGCCCGCGGGTCGGCGCTGCGGACGATCGGCGCCAGCGCGCCGCGCAGCGGCGCCGACACGGCGACGGTCAGCGCGACCGGACGCCCGTCGCGACCGTTGAGGGCGTTCGAGCCACAGCCGGCCAGTACCGCGGCGACGGAGATCGCGGCGGCGGCGGCCAGGGTCAGCCGGCCGGGCGCATGACGCACAGCAGCGACAGCCCGGCGGGCGGGTTGCGCCCGTGCCCGATCAGCCACGCCTCGGCGAACAACGGCTGGCGCAACGCGCGGTTGAGCGTGCGGGGCGTGCGCTCGAGGTCCGAGACCCCATCGCCCGCGCGCCCCGGGCGTTCGAGCAGCCGCGCCACTGCGGCGAGCGGCAGCAGCAGCATGTTGAAGTGCAGCGTGCGCACGGGCTCCCACCCGGCCAGCCAGGCCGCACGGTGCAGCGTGCGCTTCGTGTAGCGGCGGCGGTGGTGGTTGACCACATCGTGGGAGCTCCACAGCCATGGATAGCAGGGAACGGTGACGAGTAGGTGGCCATCAGGCGCCACTACCCGCCGCAGCTCGCGCAGCGCGCCGACGTCGTCGTCGAGGTGTTCGATCACGTCGAGCGTCGCTGCGAGCGCGAATGTGTCGTCGGCGAACGGGAGCGGCTCGTCGAACGTCCCCTCGACGATGGTGCCGACGCCGCGCCGGCGGGCCAGCGCGAGGCTCTCGGGCGCGGGCTCGAGGCCGGTGACCTCGCCGAACTTCGCGAACTCGACGAGGTTGCGCCCGCTGCCACAGCCCGCGTCGAGGATCGCCGCACCGGGCGGCGGCGCGATGTCGCGCACGACCTCACGCAGGACGCGCCGGCGCCCCACGTACCACCAGTGCCAGTCCTCCACCGCGTGGGTCTGGCGTTCGAGATCGATCTGCATCCGGCGCGCGAGACTAGCGTGCGACCAGCGCTAGGGTGCGCCGGTGCGCGCCGTCGCCCTCATCGCCGTGCTCGCCGCGGCCGCCGTCACGCCCCACAACCACGCGGCCAGGGTGTTCGCGCCGAACGTCGCCTTCCCGACCAACATCGTCTTCGCCCACGGCGGCATGTGGCTGACCTCGGGGGCCGGTGGCGCACAGCCGTCCGACGGCGTCTGGTACCTGCCGACCGGCGCGACCACGGCCCGCCACCCGATCGCCAACCTTCACACGGCGCTCGGGCTCAACTGGTATCGCAACGTGCTCTACGTCGGCTCGATCGCGACGCCGTCGAAGGGCATCGTCACCGCGTTCAGCGGCTTCAACGGCCACGCGTTCGCCCATCACCGGCTGGTGCTGAAGAATCTGCCGATCGGCCGCCACACCGTCGACTCGATCGTCCCCGGTCCCGGCGGGCGGCTCTACGTCGGGGTCGGCTCGACGTTCGACAATCGCGGCCGCGCCGGCCGGGTGCTGTCGTTCAACCCCGACGGGTCCGGCGTGCGCACCGAGGCGACCGGCCTGCGCAACCCCTACGGGCTCGCGTTCATCCCGCACACGAGCACGCTGCTGATCACTGACAACGGCCGCGACGACAAGGGCCTGTTCAAGCCGCCCGACGAGCTCGACGCCGTCGATGTCTCCGGTCCGCTGCGCAATTTCGGCTTCCCCCATTGCTACGACCAGGGCGGGCCGTCGTGCCGCGGGACGGTGGCGCCGCTGGTCCGCTTCGGCGCCCACGCGTCGTCGGACGGGATCGCGGTCACGAGCAACGGCACGACGGCATACGTGGCCGAGAATGGCTCGTCGTTCCCGGGCAACCCGACCGGCAACGACGTGCAGAAGATCGCGCTGAGCGGGAGCGGCGCGCACCTGCGCGCGCATCGCACGCAGCTGACGAAGGCGTTCGCCGCCCACGACCCGCTGGGCGCCGCGATCGGGCCCGGCGGCAAGCTGTACGTCACGCGCTTCATCAGCGGTGGCGTCGTCGTGATCCCGACCCACTGAAGGCGTGCTACCGTCGTTGCCCATGAGCGACGGCGAGCCCATCGACGTCGTTGGATCGGTCGGCGAGCTCGACGAGGTGGTCGTCGCCCTGCGCGACTTCCTGCACCGCTCGGGAGCCGTGCGAGCGGTCGCGGCGATCGACCACTGCAACGCCGTCGTCGACTGCCCGCGCTTCGCGCCGATCGAGGTCGAGCGCGACGGGCATATCGTGGTCGTGCCGCACGGGCTCGAGTTCGACGTCCCGCCGCCCGCCCTGCCGGCCTTCGAGCAGCCGCCGCCGTTCGAGATCGACCCGTCACACGGCGAGGTCACCGCGCCGCTGGGAAGCCTCGAGTCGCTCGGCACCGCGGTGCGCGCGCTGGCCGTGGCGCTGTCGCACCACGCGGTCGTCGTGGCGTCGTTTCAGACGACGACGCCCGACACGCTGCTCAGCGTCTCCGCGCGCGAGGGCGAGCCGGTGATCGTCGCGCTGGGCGAGGAGATCTTCGAGCTCGAAGGCTGTTGATGGGCGGCGCGCTGCGCCGCTTCGCCGGCCCGTTCTTCGTGCTTGCCGGGGTCATGCACTTCGTGATCCCCAGGACCTATGAGTCGATCGTGCCCGACTACCTGCCCGCCCATCGGCCGCTCGTCTACGCCAGCGGCGTGGCGGAGATCGCCGGCGGCGCCGGCCTGATGTACCCGGACGTCGTCGCCCGCCGCTGGGCCGGCCGCTGGCTGATCGCGACGCTGATCGCCGTCTTCCCGGCCAACCTCCACATGGCGATGAACCCCGACCGCTATGCCAAGACGATTCCCGGCGGCCGCACATCGCTGATCGCCCGCCTGCCGTTCCAGCTCCTGTTCATCGGCTGGGTGCGGGCGGCGATGCGCTCCACGCGATGAGGCCCGCGACCGCCCGGCCCGCGGCCGCGCCATCGGCGGTCAGCGCGTACTCGACCCGCGGCGGGACCTCGGCGTAGACGGTCCGCGTCACCAGCGACTCGCGCTCCAGCGCACGCAGCGTCTGGGTCAGCATCTTCTGCGACACCCCCTCGACCGCGCGTTGGAGCTCCCCGAAGCGCAACGGGCCGTCGCGCAGCGCCGCGAGCGTCAGCAGCGGCCACTTCGAGGCGACGGTCTCCAGGCGCCGTGCGGCGTCGGGCACGACGGCCTCAGTACGCGATCACGCTGCGGATGCCGGCCTGCTCCTCCATCAGCTCGAAGCCGCGGTTGACCTCGTCGAGGGTCAGCGTGTGGGAGACGAGCGGGTCGAGGTCGAGGTCGCCGGCGAGCCAGCGGTCGACGAGTTGGGGCACCTGGTCGCGGCCCTTGACGCCGCCGAACGACGAGCCGCAGACTCGGCGCCCGGTGATCAGGAGGCGCGGCACGATGTCGAGCGTCTCCCCGCGGCCGGCAACTCCGGCGACGGTGCACAGCCCCCATCCCATCCGCGCGCTCTCGACCGCCTGGCGCATGACCCGCACGTTGCCGGTCGCCTCGAACGTGTAGTCGGCGCCGAAGCCGCCGGTCATCTCGAGGAGCTTGTCGACGGTATCGCCGTCGCCGACGAACGTGTCGGTCGCGCCCTGGCCTCGGGCCAGCTTCAGACGCCCCTCGGACAGGTCGACACAGATGATCCGCTCCGCTCCCTGGAGGCGGCAGCCGGCCACGGCGCCGAGCCCGACGAGACCCGCGCCGAACACGACGCATGTCGAACCAGCCTCGACCTTGGCCGTGTTCATCGCCGCGCCGAGACCGGTGCTCAGACCACAGGCGAACATGCACGCCTTCTGGAGGTCGGCCTCGGGGTTGATCTTTGCCAGCGCGATCGCCGGCATGACCGTCGCCTCGGCGAACGTCGACGTGCCCATGAAGTGCCGCATCGGCTCGCCGTCGCGCGACAGGCGGGTCGTGCCGTCGGGGAGGTGGCCGAGGTTCTGCTGCTCGCGGATCGCCAGGCACAGGTTGGTCTTGGGGCTGAGGCAGTGCACGCACTCGCCGCACTGCGGCGAGAACAGCGTGACGACGTGGTCGCCGACCGCCAGCGAGTCGACGCCGTCGCCGAGCGCCTCGACGACGCCGGCGCCCTCGTGGCCGAGCACGGTGGGCGCGTAGCCCGACGGATCGGCCCCCGAGGCGGTGTACATGTCGGTGTGACAGACGCCGCACGCCTTCAGGCGCACGAGCACCTCGCCCGGCGCCGGCGACGCCAGATCGACCTCTTGAACGACCAACGGGCTGCCGAATTCCTCCAGCACGGCGGCGCGAATCCGCATCTCGCGACCCTATCAGCGCTACCTTCCGTCCGAACGCCCGTTGAAGAGGTGTTGCGTCCTGTGCGCAACCAAACCTCGCGCCCTCCTCGACGGGGCAGCGAGGGCGGCAGTGCCAACCATGGCGCGGGCCGGCGGCGGCTTCTCGGAGCCCTCGCCGGCCCAGCCGCTAGAAGCCGAGGCGGTCGAGGCGCTCCTGCGCGGCGCGGCGCTTGGCCTCGCGCTCCTCTTTGCGCAGGCGGTCGCGCTCAGCGCGCTCGTCGGAGTCGTTGGTGACGATCCGGACCTTCGGCGTGAACGTGCCGTCGATCCCGGCGCCGGGAGCGAGACGCTCGCCGCGATCCTCGCGCGGCTTGCGATCGCCGCGCGGCCCGCCCCGGCCGCCGCCGCCGCGGGGCTGGTCACCGCGGTCTCGCGACGGACCGCCGCTGCGGCCACCCCGCTCGCCGCGGTCTGGGCCTCCGCTGCGGCCGCGGCCACGGCCGCTGTCACGCTCGGGCATCAGCGCCCGCAGCGCCGACTTGACCTCACGGACCGGCGTCGACGCGAGTCGCAGCCACGCCACGTAGACCGGATCGCCGGGCGGCGTGCCCGTCGCCGCCTCGCAGCAGACCAGCGCCCAGCGCTTGGGCGCGCCCTCCTCGTCCTGCTTGGGCACGAGGGCCGTCTGGATGACCTCGGCGCCACCGACACGCTCGATCGCGACCGACAGGCGCGCCTTGGCCCGGGCGTCGAGCGGCGGCGCCTCGCGGCGCGCAGGGCGTGCCGGGCGCTCGGCGGCGGGCGGCTCCGCAGCTACGGGTGCCTCATCGGCGACATCGGCCTCGGCGGTCGGAGCGTCCGGCGCGACCTCGGCATCCTCCGACGGCGGCGCCTCATCGGCTGCGGCGTCCTCGACGGCAGCGTCCTCCCCCGCCGTCTCCTCGACCGCCGTCTCCTCCACCACCGTCTCCTCCACCACCGTCTCCTCGGCGACAGCCTCCTCGACCACGGTCTCCTCGGCGACAACCTCCTCCGCGGCCTCGACCGCCGGGGCTTCATCCTCCTGTGGGCGGCCTTCGCGACGCATCTCGTTGAGCTTCTGGAAGAACAGTCGCCGGTGCTTGTCGGCGGCGGTCGGGCGGCGCCGACGCGGGCGTGCCAGGCGCTTGACCGGTTGCGGCGGTGGATCCGGCGGCGCCATCCCGATGATCCGCGGGCCGACAAGCGGGCGCTCGGCATCCGGCGTCACGACGGGTGGCTCCTCGGCGGCCGGCTCCTGCGCGGCGGGTTCCTCAGCCACGGGCTCGTCCGCGACCGGCTCCTCCGCGGCCGGCTCCTGCGCCACGGGCTCGTCCGCGACCGGCTCCTGGGCCACCGACTCGTCGGCCACCGGCTCCTCAGAGACCGGCTCCTCCGGGACCTCCTCGGCCGGCGCGCCGTTGGTCGCCGCGTCCTGCGCGGCGGGCTCGGGCGCGGGGTCCGGCGACGGCGGCGTGGAGTCAGCGACGGTGCCGTCGTCGGGCGGGGATGATGACTCGACCTCGCTCATCGCCCTCCGTTGTACCCGATCCACTCGCGCGGCGTGGATTCGAGCGGTCGCTAGGGTCCCGTGCATGGAGCTGCGAACGCTGGGAACCACAGGAGTAAAAGTCAGTCCGCTGTGCCTCGGAGCGATGATGTTCGGCGGCTGGGGGAACACCGACCACGACGACTCGATCGCGATCATTCACCGCGCGCTGGACGCGGGAATCAACTTCATCGACACCGCCGACGTGTACGCGGCCGGCGAGTCCGAGGAGATCGTCGGCAAGGCGCTGAAGGGCCGCCGGGACAACGTCGTGCTGGCGACCAAGGTCCACGGCACGATGGGCGACGACCCCAACGAGTTCGGCAATTCGCGCCGCTGGATCGTCCGCGAGGTCGAGAACAGCCTGCGCCGGCTCCAGACCGACTACATCGACCTTTACCAGATCCACCGCCCCGAGGCCGACACCGATATCGACGAGACGCTCGGCGCACTGAGCGATCTCGTTCGCGCCGGCAAGGTCCGCTACATCGGCAGCTCGACGTTTCCGCCCAGCCAGATCGTCGAGGCCCAGTGGGTTGCCGAGAAGCGCAACCGCGAGCGCTTCGTCTGCGAGCAGCCGCCCTACTCGATCCTGATCCGCGCGGTGGAGAACGACGTGCTGCCGACGTGCCAGCGCCACGGTATGGGCGTGATCCCGTGGAGCCCGCTGGCCGGCGGCTGGCTGTCGGGTGCCTATCGCAAGGACCGCGACATCGAGACGTCGCGGCGCGCCGAGCGGATGCCGGATCGCTACGACCTGACGACGCCGGGCAACCAGCGCAAGCTCGACGCCGCCGACGCCCTCGGCGCGCTGGCCGACGAGACCGGCATCAGCCTGATCCATATGGCGCTCGCGTTCGTGATCCGCCACCCGGCGGTCACCGCGGCGATCATCGGCCCGCGCACGATGGAGCACCTCGAGTCCCAGATCGGCGCCGCCGACGTGGAGCTGTCCGAGGAGACACTGGACGCGATCGACAACATCGTGCCGCCCGGGGTCACGGTCAGCGAGGGCGACACCGGCTGGATCAACCCGAGCCTCGCCCGCTCCAAGCGACGGCGCCGTTAGGCCGGTTCAACGACGTCGCCGAACGTCCGCTCGCGGCTCTCCAGCAGCGGGATCGCCGTCCCGAAGCCCCACTGCTGGGCGTGCTCCGAGGCGGCGTGGGCCTCGTAGGCGGCTTCGTCGTCGTAGATCTCGTAGATCAGGAAGACGCGCGGGTCGTCGAGGTCCCGCGTCGGCTGGTAGAGCAGGCAGCCCGGCTCGGCCCGCGACGGTTCGATCATATGTCGCAGCGCATCGAGCACGGTGTCCTCGCTGCCCGGCTTGGCGGTCCACCTGGCGGTGACGACGTAGGCCATCGCCGCAGGGTAGCCAGGTGTCGTGCGATCAGGCGGCCGCGAGCTCGCGGTCGGGGACCTCGGTCCCGCGCACGCAGACGCGGTTGCGCCCGCCCTGCTTGGCCTCGTACAGCGCGGCGTCGGCGCGCGCGAACACGTCGACGTAGTTGAACGGCTCGCCGGCTAGTGAGCCGCTGACGCCGAACGACATCGTGACCGGGCGGCCCTCGACGGTCACCTCGCCGACGGCGGCCCGCAGGCGCTCGGCCATTCCGCGAGCACCCTCGATGTCGACGCCGGCGAGCACGATCAGGAACTCCTCGCCGCCGATCCGGTAGGCCGGCTCGAACGCGCGCAGCTGATCGACGAGCCGCCCCGCGATGTCCTTGAGGGCGACGTCGCCGACGGCGTGGCCGCTGCGGTCGTTGATCGCCTTGAAGTGGTCGATGTCGCCGACGATCAGCGATGCGGTCTCGCCCGTCGCAGCGGCACGGTGGCTGAGCTCGGCGACGCGGGCCTCGAGCGCCACACGGCTGAGCATCCCGGTCAGCGGATCGACGATCGCCGCGCTGCGGTGGTCGACGGCCGAGCGGCCGAGCGCCGCACCGATCAGCGTCGTGCTGCCGAGGATCGCAATCGGGCACGCCAGCAGCACCGGGTTGGCGACGATGTCGTGCGGGTAGCAGATGAACGCCACGCCGACCATCGTCGCCCCGGTCGCGAGCGACGCGATGAGGGTCGAGCGCGGCGGGTAGACCGTCGCCGCACTGGCGACCGGCAGGGCGAGGATCGCCAGCATGACGACGATGTCGACCGGCGTCAGGAGGAAGTTCAATCCGTAGCCGAGCTGCGCGACGACGAGTCCGATGAGCAGCGCGTACTCGGGTCGCGGCAGCTCCGGTGCCTTCTTGCAGATGTAGTTGAACGAGCCGCCGAACACCACCAGCGGGATCAGCGGCAGCCAGCCGATCGTCGGAACGGCAGTGACCATCGCGATCAGCACGAGCAGACCGGTGAGCTCGCGCATGCGGCTGATGCGCTCGGTCACGTCGAGCATGTGCTCGCGCTCGGCGGTGCTGTCGACGAGCAGGCTGCCGGCCTCCGAACGCTCGCGGGCCAGGTGGCCGTCCCAGGCGTCGACATGGGCGACGACCGCCGCATCGCCGATCGGCGCCGAACCGCCCCGGCGCGAGCGCTGATCCCACGCGGCCAGCGGGCCGTGGCGCGGGTCGCGCACGCAGACGCGGTCGCGGCCGGCGTCCTTGGCGTCGTAGAGCGCCGCGTCCGCGTAGCCGAACGCGGCGCGATAGTCGAACGGCTCGCCGGCGATCGACGCGGTGACGCCGAACGAGATCGTCAGCCGCAGGCCCTCGATCGGGCGGCGGCTGATCTCGGTGCGCAGCCGTTCGGCGACGGTTGACGCGGCGCGCGCGTCGAGGCCGGGCAGCAGCACCACGAACTCCTCGCCTCCGAAGCGGTATACGGTCTCGCCGCCGCCGAGCGCGTCCTGCAGCCGCGTCGCGACCTCCCGCAGAACCTTGTCGCCGACCGCATGGCCGTGCTCGTCGTTGATCGCCTTGAAGCCGTCGAGGTCGCCGACGAGGACCGCGACCCGGCTGCGTGCCGCCGTCGCCTGGTGGGCGAGCTCGACGACGCGCGCCTCGAGCGCGGTGCGGTTGAGCACGCCGGTCAGCTGGTCGACGACGGCGGTCGTCCGCGACGCGGCATCGGCGGCCGCGGAGACGACACCGAGCATCGCGATCGAGATCACCAGCACCACCGGGGTGATCAGCGTCGACGGGATGCTGAGAACGAGCTGGGTGTCGATCACGAACCCCAGCGCGACCATCAGCGCGACGGTCAACGCGGTCCCCGCCGCGACGACGCGGACCGGGTAGGTCACGCTGGCGGCGAACACCGGCAGCATGAACACCATCAGCAGGTAGAAGCGCGCACCGCCGTGGGGGGCGAGCGGCAGGCTGGGCCCCTGGTGCGACACGAGCATCGCGGCGGCGATGGCCAGCGTCACGATGAGCCAGGCGAAGACCAGCGGGACCTCGGGACGTCGACTCTTGCCGGCGACGTGCGCGGCGAGCAGCGTGACGACGCAGGCGACCATCAGCGGCACCAGCACGAGGACCCCGTAGACCGGCACTGCGAAGAAGCCGAACACCGCCCACAGCACAGCGACGCGGCGGTTGGCCGCGTCGAGGCGACGGCTCATGTCGAGTAGACGGGATCGTTCGACGTCGTTCCGGCACAGGACGCCCGGTTCCATACGTCCGTACATCGGCTTTGCGAGCGTCAAGCTGTAGCCCCATTTTTCGCAATTTTGGGCTGGTTATGTCCACCAAATGTGCTACGTCGTCGCCGTTCCTCGCGCCGCCCGCACGCGACGGTTAAGCGAACTTACCGGGATTCGGCTGCGTAGAGCCAAAAACCAGGGCATCAATCGGTGGCCAGACGCGGCAGCCGCGGGACCGATCCCGCTGCGATGGGTTGACATACCGTCATTGCGGAGGCGCTTCTGGGGGCCTCAGGTTGTCAGAACCCGGTCACGTTCTGTCGGACACGACCGACGTGCGAGGCTGTGCGCGATGCCCTCCTCGCTGGTTTTCCGCGAGCGTCCGCCCGCCGGTGAGCCGGCCGGTCTGCTCGTGCTGCATCACGGGCGCGGCGCCGACGAGCACGACCTGATCGGCCTCGCCGACGTGCTCGACCCCGAGCGCCGGCTGCACGTCGTCACGCCCGGCGCCCCGCTGCGGATTCCTGGCTGGCCGGGGCAGCACTGGTACGTCGTCCCGCGCGTCGGCTTTCCCGACCCGCAGACGTTCCACGACAGCTATGCGTCGCTGGCCGCATTCCACGACGAGCTGTGGGAACAGACCGGGATCGAGCCGTCTCGAACGGTCTTCGGCGGCTTCTCGCAGGGTTCGGTGATGAGCTACGCGCTCGGGCTGGGGCCGGGACGGCCGGTGCCGGCCGGCGTGTTGGCCTTCTCGGGCTTCATCCCCCAGGTGGTGGGCTGGGAGCCCGACCTCGCGCCGCGCCAGGGCATGCCGGTGTTCATCGCCCACGGCCGCCAGGATCCGGTGATGGAGGTCGCGTTCGGGCGCGATGCGGCCCAGCTGCTCGCGGCCGGGGGGCTCGACGTCACCTACCGGGAGTCCGACGTCGCCCACCAGATCGATCCAGCCCAGATCCCGCCGGCCATCGCCTGGCTGGGCACCGCGCTGGGCGGTTAGTTCTCTTCGTCCCAGTTGCGCCGGTTGGGGTCGTGGAAGGTCATCGCGTCCTTCCAGCGCGCCCACTTGTTGGGCTTGGCCCCGGCCTCGTGGACGCGCCAGGCCGGTGCGCCGCCGCCCGGAGCGGGCAGCGCGGCGCAGTCGGAGGCATCGAGGCGGAGGTCGACGCCGCGCTCGTGCAGTGACGCGACATGCTCGGCGGCGACGAACCGCTGACCGCCCGGCGTCTGCATCACGATGCCGTGGAAGATGTCCTCGTCGGGCGCCGAGACGACGTGATCGACGCTGCCGATCTGCTCGCCGCCGGAGGCGTAGCAGGGCACGTCGCGCTCGAGAATCGGATAGGCAATCGGCAGTCCCTCGTCCACGGCCGCCAGACTACCGGCCCGTGAGCTTCTCGACGTTGACGCTGATCGCCGCCGCCGGCCTCGCCGGGCCGTTCGTTTCGGCGTCGCGGCGGATCGTGATCCCGGTGATCGTCGGCGAGTTGCTGGCCGGCATGGCGCTCGGCCGCACCGGCGCCGGGCTGATCGACGCGAGCAACCCGACGGTCGAGTTCCTCGGCGACGTTGGCTTCGCAACGCTGATGTTCGTCGCCGGGATCCACGTCCCGCTGCGCAACAAGGCGCTGGTCGGCGCCCTGAGCCGGGGCGCGGTCGGCGCCGGGTTGAGCGCCGCGATCGGGATCGCCGGCGGGCTGGCGATCGACCACGTACTCGGCGTCGGCCACCCGCTCGTGTGGGCGATCCTGCTGGCGACCGGTTCGGCAGCGATCGTCCTACCGGCACTCGACGAGGCGGGCGTCGATGACAAGCAACGACTGCTGCCGATGGCGTGGGCGACGATCGCCGACGTCGCGACGATCGTGATCCTGCCGCTCGTGCTCCAGCCGTCACGCGCGGTCCACGCCGGGCTCGGCGCCCTCGCCGTCACGGTCGCCGCCGCCGTGATCCTCGTCGTCGGCCATTGGCTGCACGACCAGAAGCCGGTCCACGATCTGCGCAAGCTCTCCAAGGACCGTTCGTGGGCCCTGGACCTGCGCGTCTCGCTGGTCGTGCTGTTCGGGCTGTGCGCGCTGGCCGACGGCCTCGGGACGAGCATCATGGTGGCTGGCTTCGCAGCCGGCCTGATCGTCGCGGCGGAGGGCGGCCCGCACCGCCTGTCGGACCAGGTGGCGGGTGTCGCCAACGGCCTGCTCGTGCCGATCTTCTTCGTGGTCCTCGGGGCGCGCCTGGACATGCGCGCCCTGTTCACCGATCCCACGAATCTCGAACTGTCGGCGGCGCTGGTCGTCGGGAACGTCGTCGTCCACGTGCTCGCCGGGCGCCTGATCCGCGCGCCGCTGTGGGTCGCGCTGGTCGTCACCGCCCAGCTCGGTGTGCCCGCCGCGGTCGTGAAGCTCGGCCTCGCCGAGGGCGTCGTGACGCCCGGCCAGGGGGCGGCGATCATCGTCGCCGCGCTGGCGACGCTCGGGCTGTGCGTGACCGGGACCTACCTGTCGGCGCGTACGCCGCTGGGGGCCTCATCGCGCTCGAAGGCGAGACCGGCCTCGCGCAGCAGCCCGGCGTAGAGCTCGGCCGCCTCTTCGGAGAGGGCGACGGCGTCGGCGGGCAGCGTGCGCTCGCGGTGATGCCACAGATCGGGATCGACGCACTCGCGCAGCGCCGCCATCAGCGACGGGTCGTCGGCGCCGCCGGGGCCGAGCACGAACTCGACGAGCCGCTCGAGCTGGGCGTCGGTGTCCTCGAAGTACGCCTCGTAGGACAGAAGCAGGCGCTCCCGCCCATCAGTGGTGGCCAGCGAGTCCCGCGTGTAGCGGATCCACAGATCGATGGCGTCGTGGTCGTCGAGGCCATGGCGCTCGCGACGGATCAGCGAGCGGGCAACGTCGGCCGGATGGCGGAAGCAGAGGATGTGGTCGCCGGGGCCGGTCAGCTCGAGCCAGAACGGCAGCGTCACCGCCAGGCGCGGGTCCTTGATCGCGTAGCGCCGCGGAGCCGGGCCGTACAGCGCCAGCAGCGTGACCGCGGCGGTGCGGCGCAACGGAGCGAGCTCGGGCGCGTGGTGCCAGCCGAGCTCGAATCGCGGCGGGCGCTCCCACGTGCCACCGAACAGGGCGAAGATCTGCTCGTTGATCTCGTAGATCGCGGTCTGCTCGAAGTACCCGCGCGCGTTGTCGTCGGAGACCGGCGGCAGCATCCGATCGTGCGGACCGAGGTCGATGCCGATCCGGCCGAGGAGCTCGGTCGTCAGGGACGTCCCGCTGCGGCCGGTCCCGGTGACGAAGATCGCGGGCCGTCGGTTCTCGACTACCACCTCGCTGGACACGTCGGCGAAGACTATGGCGTTGACATGGCCTTCACCACGGCCGGGGGATACCCAAAAACGGTGCGCTAACACAAGCCTTGACAGCGGCCGCGCCGACCGTATATTTATCCGACTGGTTTAGCAACCGACTGGCTAAATACAGAGTTCCGTGCCCACCGACCAGCTCAGCACCACGTTCGCCGCCCTCGCCGATCCGACCCGGCGCGAGATCCTCGCCCGGCTCGCCCATGGTGAGGCCACGGTCAACGAGCTCGCCGCGCCGTTCCCGGTCACCGTTCAGGCGATCTCCAAGCACCTCAAGGTGCTCGAGCGCGCGGGCCTCATCGCCCGAGGGCGCAACGGCCAGCTGCGCCCGTCGCGCCTGCGTGGCGATCCGCTGGCGGACGCGACGGTATGGCTCGAGCGCTACCGCGAGTTCTGGGACGGCAGCCTCGACCGGCTGGCCGAGCACCTCGAGTCGATGAAACGGCTCGAAACGACAACCAAGGAGCGCACCGATGACTGACCCGTCCGCCCTGACCCTCTCCGAGCACAAGCTCGAGATCCGCCGGACCTTCGACGCCCCCGTCGAGCTCGTCTGGAGAGCGTTCACCGACCCCGACGAGCTGGCCAAGTGGTGGGGTCCGCGCGGCTTCACCACCCCGCGAGACAGCATCACGATCGATCTGCGTCCGGGCGGCGTGTTCGCGCTCACGATGGTCTGGCCCGACGGCACCGAGATGCGCGACAACGGTCACTTTCAGGACGTCGTCGAGCATCAGCGACTCGCGTTCGGCGGCGAGGTGCCCGGTTTCGAGCAGATGACGTCGTCATACAACGAGGTGACGTTCGCCGACCTCGGCGACGGCCGCACCGAGGTCGTCGTGAACGTGACGATGATGGCGGTTGACGAGATGCCCGAGATGGCGCGCCAGGGCTGGTCGAGCCAGTTCGAGCGCCTCGACGAGCTGCTCGCGGCGGGGTGAAATGATGATCGCATGCCCCAGTTCACCGAGCACGAGCAGCAGAACATCGACGCGGCCAATGCGTCGGACCGCACCCCCGTCGTCTTCATCCACGGCCTGTGGCTCCTGCCAAGCAGCTGGGACCGGTGGGCGGCGTTCTTTGACCAGGCCGGCTACGCGCCGCTGACGCCCGGCTGGCCCGACGATCCGCAGACGGTCGCGGACGCCAACGCCAACCCGGACGCCATGGCCCACAACACGGTCGGCGGCGTCGCCGACCACTTCGGCGACGTGATCGGCGCCCTGAAGCGCAAGCCGGTCGTGATCGGGCACTCGTTCGGCGGGCTGATGACCGAGATCCTTGCCGGACGCGGCCTTGCCTCCGCGTCCGTGGCGATCTCGCCGGCGCCGTTTCGCGGCGTGCTGCCGCTGCCGATCTCGGCCCTGCGCTCGGCGTCGCCCGTACTCATCAACCCGCTCAACCACGGTCGTGCCGTGCCCCTGACCTACGACCAGTTCCGCTACGCGTTCGCCAACGCGGTCTCCGAGGACGAGGCCAAGCAGCTGTATGACGCGTTCGCCGTTCCGGCTCCGGGCGCGCCGCTGTTCCAGGCCGCGACGGCGAACCTCAACCCGTGGACCGAGGTCAAGGTCAACAGCAAGAGCTCCGATCGCGGCCCGATGCTGATCATCTCCGGCGAGCAGGACCACACGGTCCCGTGGGTGATCGCCAACGCGTCCTACAAGAAGCAGAAGCGCAACGACGCCGTGACCGAGATCGTCAAGATTCCCGGCCGCGGCCACGCGCTGACGATCGACAGCGGCTGGCAGGAGGTCGCGCAGGCGGCGCTGGACTTCGTCAAGCGGGTCGGCTAGCTGCGTCGCCGTCCTGGGGAAAAGCGGCGGCTAGCTCCTCGCGCGAGCGGATGCCGAGCTTGTCGTAGACATGGCGCAAGTGATACTCGACGGTCTTGGGACTGACGAAGATCGCCGCCGCGGCCTCGCGCGTTGTTCGTCCCTCGGCCAGCAGGCGGGCGATCTGGAGCTCCTGCGGCGTGAGCTCGTCGACCGTGCTGGCGTCGCGGCGTCGCGCGGTCTCGCCCGTCGCCGCGAGCTCGGCACGCGCCTGGTCGGCCCACGACTGGGCCCCGAGGCGCTCGAAGATCGCCAGCGCCTCACGCAGCTGCTCGCGCGCCAGGACGCGACGGCGGACCCGCCGCAGCCGCGCGCCGTAGGCGAGGCGCGTGCGCGCCGTCTCGAACAGGTCCGGCGTACGGCGGTGCAGTGCCAGCGCCTCGTCGAAGCACGACTGAACGTCGGCCGGCTCGGCCAGCAATCCGCGGCAGCGCGCCGCGCGAGCCAGCGCCCACGGCTGCCCCTTGGCCTCGGCCCGTGCTCGGTAGTCGGCCATCAGCGGCGCCGCGTCGTCGGCCTGGCCGACGCGGACATAGGCCTCGACGAGCTCCGGCGCCGGCGACAGATCGACGTCGGCGATCCCACGCTCGCGCAGGGCCTCGGCGTAGTCCAGGTGACGGGCGATCGCCTCCGCCGGTCGCGCCAGCCCGAGCTCCAGATCGCCGAGCGCCTGCATCACCCACAGCGCGTAGAAGCCCACGCCGAGCTCCTCGCACATCGCGCCGGCCTGCGCCGCGTGCTCGCGGCAGGCGGCCTCGCGACCCTGGCGGGCGTGGAGCCACGACAGCCCGGCAAGCGCCACCGCCGCTTCGACGCGCTGCCCGGTCTCCTGGGCGAGGCGCAGCGCCTCGCTGTAGCCGGCCTCGGCGGCCGCCCACTGGTCGGTCGTCGCCTGGTCGCGGGCCAGGAACTGCAGCAGGCGCGGCAGGACGCCGACCGCGACCTGCTCGCGGGCGCGGGCCACCGTGCGCGTCACGAGCAGGCGGCCGGCGCCGACCTCGCGCAACCAGAGCGGGCCGATTATCGCCCACACGAGCAGTTCGGGATCGTCGAGCAGCTCGTCGGACACCTCGAGGATCTCGACCGCGCGGCGGGCGGCGGCCGCGCCTGCCTCGCCCTGCCCGTCGACGACGAGCACGACCGCGTCGACCATCGCCGCGAAGAACTGCGCGCGGCGCGTCTGCGCGTTGGAGGCGATCGCGTTGCAGCGGCGGGCCGCGACCCGCATCGCCTCGGTATCGCAGGCGTAGAACGCGCACATCACACCCTGGGCGAGCATCACGATCGCCAGCTCCGGGTCCGTATCCGCGACGTGCTCGGCCGCGCCGACGATCAACGTGAAGCCGTCCATGACCGGCCCGATACGCATCGCCACCAGGGCGCGCAGGCGGTCGGTCTGGGCCACGAGCAGCTCGTCGCGCGCGCGGCCTGCGGCGTCGTCGAGCCGGGCCAGGGCGCGGGCCGCGTCGCCGGCCAGCAACGCGGCGTCGGCCGAGGCGACAAGCAGCCGGACGCGGACGTCGTCGGTCGTCGCCAGCCCGGCGCCGCGCTCGAAGGCGGCGGCCGCAACCGCGTAGGCGCTGCGATCGCGCGCTCGTCCGCCGGCCTGCGCGAGCGCCGACGCCGCACGCTCGTCGGGGCCGATGCTCGCCGCCGCGAGGTGCCACGCGCGGCGGTCGACGTCGTGGTCCGGCAGCGCCGCGGCGAGCGCAGCATGGGCCTCGCGGCGCTCGGTCGCCGATGCCTCGGCGTAGACCGCCGCGCGCGCGAGCGGGTGACGGAACTCGATCGTGCCGGCCTCGAGCGCGACCAGGCCCGCCTCCTCTGCGGCGACGAGATCCGCCACATCGAGGTCGCGCTGCGCGGCCGCGCGCGCGAGTACGGCGAGGTCGTGACTGTCGCCCGTCGCGGCCAGCACGAGCACGCGCCGGGTACGCGGCGGCAGCGCGCCGAAACGGCGCAGAAACGCGCTGGCGATGCTCGCCGACAGCGGCACGGGCCCAGCCTGCGGCGCAGCCGCGATCCAGGCGTCCTCGCCGGCCAGCTCGAGCAGCGCGAGGGGGTTGCCGCCGGTCGCGCGGTGCAGGTGCTCGACCAACCCGGCGGCGACGTCCGCGCTCTCCAGCAGCGCCGCCGCCTCGGATCGGTCCAGGCCGCCGACGTGCAGCACGCGCAGATCGGCGCTGTGCAGCAGCGACGGCTCGCCCTCGCGGGCGGCGATCACGAGCGCGATCGGATCGGCGACCAGACGCCGTGCCGCGAACAGCAGCGCCTCGGCGCTCGGCGCGTCCAGCAGGTGGGCGTCGTCGACGAGCAGCAGCAGCGGGTCGTCCTCGGCGCACGCCGACAGCAGGCTCAGCGTCGCCGCCCCGATCGCGAAACGATCGCGCGCGCTGGCCGGTCCGAGCGCCAGCGCCCCGGCGAGCGCGGCGGCCTGCGGCGGCGGGATCCGGTCCAGCGCGCCGAGCGCCGGACGCAACAGCTCCGACAGGCCGGCAAACGGGATCTCGGCTTCGGACTCGACGCCGCGCGCGCTCAGCACGCGCATCCCTTCGGCGTGCTCGCGGGCGTAGCGCAGCAGCGCGGTCTTCCCGATCCCCGGCTCGCCGACCAGCGCCAGCACGCCGCTGTCACCGGTGCGAGCCTCCGCCAGCAGGCGGTCGAGCGCCAGCCGCTCGTCGTTGCGGCCCAGCAGCATGCGCCTACCCTAGCTTCAGGACTAGGTGCCCCCCTGATGCGAGCTTTGGCGACCCCCGCCTAGGTTGCCCGCAATCGACTGAAGGAGGGAGCCAGATGGCCACCACCGAACAGCCCGTCGAGGTCGACGGGGACAAGCTGATGGCGTTCGTGTTCAACGCGGTCGGCGAGGTCGGCGCGACGCTCAACGCGGCACTCGTCGTGATGGGCGACAAGCTCGGCCTGTACAGCGCGATGGCCGGCGCGGGCGCGCTGACGCCGACCGAGCTCGCACGCCGCACCGGCGTCAGCGAGCGCTACGTTCGGGAGTGGCTCAACGCCCAGGCCGCCGGCGGCTATGTCGAGTACGATCCGGCCGACGGGAGCTACACGCTGCCGCCCGAGCAGACCGTCGCGATGACCGACCCCGACAGCCCGGCCTACCTGCCCGGCTTCTTCCAGATCGCCGTCGGTTCGGTGCTCGACTCGCCGCGCATCACCGAGGCCGCCCGCAGCGGCGATGGCGTCGGCTGGCATGAGCACAACCACGACGTGTTCGATGGCTGCGAGCGGTTCTTCCGCCCCGGCTACAACGCGTACCTGATCGGAGAGTGGCTTCCGGCACTGGACGGCGTCGTCGACAAGCTCACCGCGGGCGGCAAGGTCGCCGACATCGGTTGCGGCCACGGGTCCTCGACGATCCTCATGGCCCAGGCGTTCCCGAACTCGACGTTCGTCGGGACCGACTACCACGAGGGCTCGATCGGGACCGCGCGCGCCCGGGCGCAGGAGGCCGGCGTCGCCGACCGCGTGACCTTCGAAACCGTCTACGCGGGTTCCGACCACGGTGACGGCTTCGATCTCGTCACGACGTTCGACTGCCTACACGACATGGGCGACCCGGTCGGGGCCTCGCGCCAGATCAAGCGGATGCTCGGCGCCGACGGCACGTGGCTGATCGTCGAGCCGATGGCCGGCGACCGCGTCGAGGACAACCTCAACCCGGTCGGCCGCGCGTACTACGGGTTCTCGACGTTCCTGTGCACACCCGCGTCGCTCTCGCAGGACGTCGGGCTGGCGCTCGGTGCCCAGGCGGGCCAGGCGCGGATCGGCGACGTCGTCACCGCCGGCGGCTTCAGCCGCTTCCGCCGCGCCGCGGAGACGCCGTTCAACATGGTGCTCGAGGCCCGCCCGTGAGCACTACGATCGACCACGTGGGTGTCAGCGAGACGGTGTCCATCACCGAAACGGGGACGCGGGCCCGCCGGCCGGACGAGACGGGCGTCGTGCACCGCAACGGCGTCCGGATCGCATGGGAGGCGTTCAACCCTCCCGTGCCGGCGCCCGGCACCGTCGTCCTGCTGCCCGCGTGGTCGATCGTCCACTCGCGGATCTGGAAGGCCCAGGTCCCGTTCCTGGCCCGCCACCTGCGCGTCGTGACATTCGACAACCGCGGCAACGGCCTGTCCGACCGTCCCGACGACCCCGCCGCCTACCGCAACGCCGAGCTGCTGGCCGACGCGGTGGCGGTGCTCGACGCGACCGGGACTCAGCGCGGATGCATGGTCGGCTTCTCGGCCAGCTCGCTGACCGCGCTGCGCCTGGCCGCCGAGCACCCGGAGCGCGTCGCGGGCACCTTTCTGATCGCCGTCGACATCCCCCACCTCGCGCCGGCGCCGGCCGACGGCCTCGACTTCGACGCCGTCCACGAAAGCCACGACACGATCCTCGAGAAGTTCAACCGCCGCTACTGGCAGCTCGACTACGCCGACTGGTGCCAGGAGTTCTTCTCGGCGGTCTTCTGCGAGCCGCACTCCACGAAACAGATCGAGGACGCCGTCGCGTGGGGCCTCGACACCGACGCGCGCACGCTGACCCACACGATCGACGGCCCCAACGGCGACGACCCGACCCAGGCCGAGGCCGAGGCGCTGTGCCGTGCCGTGCGCTGCCCGGTGTCGATCGTGCACGGCACGCTCGACATGGTCGACCCGGTGTCGATCGCTCAGCGCGCGGCCGAGCTGACCGGTGGCGACCTCGTCGAGATCGACGGCGCCGGCCACGCGCCGCTGGTCCGCGATCCCGTGGCGGTCAACCTGCTGCTCCGCGACTTCGCGCTGCGCGTGACCGGCAGCACGCCGCCGATCCGCCGGACGTGGACCCGGGCCCGCAATCGGCCCAAGCGCGCGCTCTACGTGTCGTCGCCGATCGGCCTCGGCCACGCGTGGCGCGATGTCGCGATCGCCGACGAGCTGCGCCGTCAGGTGCCGGGCCTCGAGATCGAGTGGCTGGCCCAGGAGCCGGTGACGACGCTGCTGCGCGAGCGGGGCGAGGCGATCCATGCGGCAAGCGCGCAGCTTGCCTCCGAGAACGAGCACATCAACAACGAGGCCGGCGAGCACGACCTGCACGCCTTCCAGGCGCTGCGGCGAATGGACGAGATCTTCTGCGCCAACTACATGCTGTTCGACGACGTCGTCCGCGAGGACGCCTACGACCTGTGGATCGGCGACGAGGCGTGGGAGGTCGACCACTTCCTGCACGAGAACCCCGAGCGCAAGATCGCCCCCTACGCGTGGCTGAGCGACTTCGTCGGCCTCCTGCCGATGCCGGCCGGCGGCGAGCACGAGGCGTACCTGGCGGCCGACGACAACGCCCGGATGATCGACCAGATCGAGCGCTTCCCGAACATCCGCGACCGCGCGATCTTCGTCGGCGGTCCCGGCGACATCGTCGGCGACGCGTTCGGCCCCGGACTGCCGTCGATCCGCGACTGGACGATGGAGCACTTCGAGTTCGCCGGCTACATCCCCGGGTTCGACCCGGCGACGCTCGGTGACCGCGCGCAGCTACGGGCAGAGCTCGGCTACGGCGATGAGCCGCTGCTGGTGATCTCGGTCGGCGGCTCCGGCGTCGGCGGCGCGATGCTGCGCCGCGCTGTCGCGGCGTTGCCGGCGCTGCGCGAGCGTGTCGAGGACCTCCGGGTGCTGGTGGTGACGGGGCCGGGGATCGACCCGGCGACGGTGCCGGCCGACGACGGGATCGAAGTCCGCGGCTACGTCCACGAGCTCTACCGCTACCTGGCGGCCTGCGATGTCGGGCTCGTACAGGGTGGGTTGACGACGACGATGGAGCTCGTCACCGCGGGGCGTCCGTTCGTCTCGCTGCCGCTGGCCAGCCACTTCGAGCAGCGCTACCACGTCCGCCACCGCCTTGACCGCTACGGCGCGACCCACTGGCTGGAGTACGCCGACGCGACGCCCGGCGCGATCGCCGACGCCGTCACGGGGGCGCTCGCGGCGCCGCCGCGCTACCGGCCGGTCGACTTCAGTGGCCCGGCCCGTGCCGCGGCAATGATCGCCGAGCTGCTGGGCTGACCACTAGTGTTGGCCGCGTGTTCGGTCACCACTGGGAACCGGCGACGGCGAGGATCGTCGCCGTCCACGTAAAGAGCACGACCGGCGACGGGCTCGTGTCGATCCACGAGTTCGCCGCCGACGTGACGCCCACCTCGGGCGCGCCGACGTTCCGCGCGCTGATCCAGGAGCCGCGCATCGCGACCGACTTCTGGGCGCCGAGCGCGGGCGACGTCGTCCGTGCCGAGGCCGACGTCCGCCGCACCAAGGCCCGCTTCGACAAGTCCGACCCGCAGCTCAACGCCAAGGCACGCGAGCACCAGGCCGACGCGGCGTTCGAGGCGACACTGAGCGAGCCACCTCGCTCGTGACCCACCTGTAGCCCGCGCCAGGGCGCGGACTGGTGGTAGCCCCACCCGCGGACGCCGGGCAGCGTTCTTGTTGGCCCGGCCCCCGCTCGGCAGCCTCATGGCATGGCCGAAATCGAGCAAGGGGGAAGTGTCATGAGGCCCAATCTGGCCGCTCGCGCCGGGCGCTGGAGCGCCGCGCACTGGAAGACCGCGACCTTCGGCTGGCTGGCGCTCGTCGTCGTCGCCGTGATGGCCGGAAACGCCGTCGGCACGGTCAAGCTGACCGACGTCGAGAACACGAGCGGCGAGAACGCCCGCGCCCAGCGGATCCTCGACGACGCGCACATCCGCGGGTCGGCGACCGAGCGCGTCCTGATCGCGTCCTCGCGCGTCGGCGCCACCTCGCCGGCCTTCCGCCGCGCGGTACGCGACGTCCGCACGACGCTCGCGTCGCGCCCGCAGGTCGCCAAGCTTCAGCCGACCGCCATCTCGGCCAACGGTCACGCCGCGCTCGTCGCGTTCGACATGCGCGGCGACCCGGAGACGGCCCAGGATCGGGTGCAGCCATTGCTCAACGCGGTCGCCCGGGTACAACTCGCCAACCCAGGGCTACGGATCGAGGAGATCGGCGACGCCAGCGCCCCGCACGCGCTGGACAAGCAGATCCAGAATGACTTTCAGCGGGCAGAGCGACTGTCGGTGCCGCTGACGTTCCTGATCCTGCTGTTCGCGTTCGGTGCCTTCGTCGCCGCCGGCCTGCCGGTGCTGCTCGCGCTGTCGGCGGTGATCGCCTCGATCGGTCTGTCGGCGATCGCCAGCCATGTCGCCCACGCCTCGGATTCGATCAGCTCGGTCATCCTGCTCATGGGGATGGCGGTCGGCGTCGACTACTGCCTGTTCTACGTCCAGCGGGCGCGAGCCGAACGCGCTGCCGGGCGCAGCGAGGCCGACAGCGTTCACCGCGCCGCGGCGACGTCCGGTCATGCGGTGTTGATCTCGGGCGCCACGGTGATGATCGCCATGGCCGGCATGCTGCTGGCCGGATCGAAGACGTTCACGTCGCTCGGCGTCGGCGCAATGATCGTCGTCGCGGTGGCGATGATCGGTTCGCTCACCGTCCTGCCCGCGCTGCTGGGCAAGCTCGGCGACCGCGTCGACCGCGGCATCGTGTCGGTGATGGCGGCCGGGACGATGGGCGTCATCCGCCACCGCCCGCGGTTCCTCGTCTACCTGCGCGACCGCCGCACGCTGCTCGCGCGGGCCAAGGGCACGCGCGGCGAGTCGCGTGTGTGGGCCGCCGTGCTGCACCGCACGATGCGCCGTCCGGCACTCGCCGCCACGGCCTCGGTCGGGCTGCTCGTCGTACTCGCGCTGCCGGCGCTGGGCATGCACCTGCGGCTGCCGCAGTTCAGCGACCTGCCCCAGCGGCTCGCGGTCGTCAAGACCTACGACGCCGTCAACAAGGCGTTCCCCGGCACACCTGCGCCGGCGACGGTCGTCGTGCGCGCACCCGACGTGACCGCGCCGTCGGTCCGGCACGCGCTGGCCGACCTGCGCCACGAGGCGCTGGCCACCGGCGTCATGCACGCCCCGATCCGCACGACGATCGACGCCCACCGCACGGTCGCGGTGGTCGACATCCCACTGTCGGGAACCGGCGACGACCAGGCGTCGTTCGCCGCGCTCAAGACGCTGCGCCGCACGGTCGTGCCCAACGCCCTGGGCGCCCTGCCCGACGCGCGCTACGCGGTGACCGGCGAGACGGCCGGCAACGCCGACTTCACGTCGACGATGCGCGCCAGCGCCCCGTACGTGTTCGCGTTCGTGCTCGGGCTGGCCTTCCTGCTGCTGCTGTTCACGTTCCGCTCGATCGTGATCCCGCTGCAGGCGATCGTGCTCAACCTGCTGTCGGTCGGCGCTGCCTACGGCGTGCTCGTGTGGCTGTTCCAGGACGGCCACGGCCAGAGCTTGCTCGGCTTCCACTCCAACGGCGCGATCGTCACCTGGCTGCCGCTGTTCCTGTTCACGGTGCTGTTCGGCCTGTCGATGGACTACCACGTGTTCATCGTCAGCCGGATCCGCGAACTGGTCGACCGCGGCGTGCCGACGGACGAGGCGGTCGAGCGTGGCATCCGGGCGACGGCGAGCACCGTGACGAGCGCGGCGCTGGTCATGGTCGCGGTGTTCGGCATCTTCGCCACGCTGTCGACGCTCGACATCAAGCAGATGGGCGTCGGGCTGGCCGTTGCAGTGATCCTCGATGCGACGATCATTCGCGGCGTGCTGCTGCCGGCGACGATGAAGCTGATGGGCGACTGGAACTGGTACCTGCCGCGCTGGATGGCGCGCACGGGACGCCGGTCGCCGCGCAGCACCCCGCGCCGCGCACTGACGGAGGTCGAGTAGTCGTGACGATCGGGGCGCGGCGGGCGAGCGCGACGCTGCTCTACCTGACCACGGCGCTGGTGATGGGCGCGCTCGAGCTGGCGCTGCTGATCTCCGGCTGGACGATCTGCGCCGTGCTCGTCATCACCCCGCTCGTCGTGCCCGCACTGATCGGCTTCCAGACCGCTGTCGCCTACGTCGCGGGCGCCGAGGCGTGGCTGGCGCGCGGGCTGGTCGGCTCGCGCGCCGAGCCGACGCTTCAGGCGATTGCCAGCGGCCGCGGCTTCTGGCGCCGCGGCTGGGACGCGGCCCGCGACCAGGCCTTCCACCGCCAGCAGGTCTTCATGTTCGGACGCTGGCTGGTCGGTGGTGCGGTCGCGCTCATCGAGTGGTCACTGATTGCGGTCGGGCTGTTCGCGATCGCGCTGCCGATCACCTACCGGTGGCTGGACGGCCCCAACTTCGGAAGCTGGCACGTGCACACGCTCGGCCAGGCGCTGATCGGCATCCCGGCCGGGATAATCGTGCTCGTGGTGGCGATCTGGCTCCTGCGCCCGCTCGAGTCGCTGTCGTGCTGGGCGGCGGACGACCTGCTCGGCGGCGGCGGCTCGGTGCCGCCCGGCGCCGCTGCGCCGCCACAATCCCCGCCGGCGCAGCCTCCGCCCGCCCCCAGCCCCGGCGACCGTCAGCGCTGGGCGATGGCCGCGGTGGTGTGCGGGGGCATCGGCGCGGTCCTGATCATCATCTGGATCTTCACCGGCGGCTCGTTCTGGCCCGGATGGACGATCGTCAGCCTCGGCGTGCCGCTCGCGTTCTACGGCTGGGTCATCCTGTTGCGCGAGCGCCCCGACCTGCCTGCGCGCATGCACATGAGCCGCGCGATGGCAGTCCAGGTCGGCCGCAGCACAGCCATCTGCGTGTTCGTGTTCCTGATCTGGGCGATGAGCGGCGGCAGCTACTTCTGGCCGATCTGGGTCTTCATCGTCGTGATCGCCTCGCTCGTGGTCCGGATCGTGATCGAAACGATCGAGTCGATCCGCCGCGGCCCGCTGGCCGAGCGGATCACGGTTCTCGAGACGACCCGCGCCGGCGCCGTCAACCAGCAGGAGGCCGAGCTGCGGCGCATCGAGCGCGACCTGCACGACGGCGCACAGGCGCGGCTCGTGGCGCTCGGGATGAGCCTCGGCATGGCCCAGCAGAAGCTCGACTCAGACGACCCCGAGGCAGCACAGGCGCTGCTCGCCGACGCGCGCCAGGGCGCGCAGGAGGCGCTTCAGGAGCTGCGCGACCTGGCCCGCGGCATCCACCCGCCGGTGCTCGCCGACCGTGGCCTGGAGGCGGCGATCGCCGCGCTGGCCGACCGCACGCCGATGCGAGTCACGGTCGGTGTCGACCTGCCCCGCCGCCCGGCGCCGGCGGTCGAGACCGCCACCTACTTCGTCGTCGCCGAGGCGCTGGCCAACGCGGCGAAGCATTCCCAGGCGACGATGGTCGACATCGTCATCGGCCAGGTCGGCTCGTCGCTGATCGCCGAGATCCGCGATGACGGGATCGGCGGGGCGCGGCCGACCGGCAGCGGATTGTCGGGCCTCATCCGACGCGTCGAGGCGCTCGACGGCACGCTGACGGTCACCAGCCCGATCGGCGGGCCGACACTGATCCGGGCGGTGATGCCATGCGGGTCGTGATCGCCGAGGATCTCGCGCTGCTGCGCGACGGCCTGACCCGGCTGCTGCGCGACAACGGCTTCGACGTCGTCGCCGCGGTCGAGGACGGCGACGCGCTCGTACGTGCGGTCACCGGCCACAAGCCCGACATCGCGATCGTCGACATCCGGCTGCCGCCATCATTCCGCGACGAGGGTGTGCGCGCGGCGCTGACGTTGCGCGAGCGCGTGCCGGAGACCGCCGTGCTGATCGTCTCGCAATACGTCGAGCAGACCTACGCGGCCGAGCTGATGGCCGACGGGCGCGGCGGGTTGGGCTACCTGCTCAAGGACCGGATCATGGACGTCGACGACTTCGTCGACGCCGTGCGCCGCGTCGCGGACGGCGGCACGGCGCTCGACCCCGAGGTCATCGCCCAGCTGTTCTCGCGCCAGCGCGCCGACGGCCCGCTCGACAGCCTCACCCCGCGCGAGCGCGAGGTGCTGGGCCTGGTCGCCGAGGGCCGCTCCAACGGCGCGATCGCTCGCGAGCTCGTGCTGACCGTCGGCGCGGTCGAGAAGCACGTCGCCTCGATCCTCGGCAAGCTCGACCTGCCGCCCTCCGACGACGACCACCGCCGCGTGCTGGCGGTGCTGACCTATCTGCGCGACGACTAGGAGCCGGTGAGCAGCGCCGGGTCCGCCGCGTGCGCCTCGTCGGCCCGGCCCCTGGGCTCCTCCCACGCTTCTTGGCGCCCGAGGGCCGTCATGTCCAGCCAGTAATACGAGCCGCCGAGCTGCTCCGAGCCGCGGGCGAACGTCTGGTACGTGTGGAAGATCCGGTCGCCCTCACGCAGGAAGCAGCTGTGCGAGTGACGCTCCCCATCATCGGTCGTGACTCCGAAGTCGCGGTTGAAGTCAGTGCCGTACGACGAGTACCACCGAAACGTCCAGCCGCGGCGCGCCTTGTAGTCCTCCAGCTTGGCCAGCGGCGCGAGGGAGATCACGGCGAAGCTCGTCTCGCGGCGGTGCAGGTGGTCGAGCAGGCCGTCGGAGAACTCGTCCATGCCGGACGTGCAACCTGGACAGCCGTCGGTCCACTCGGGTTCGAACATGAAGTGGTAGACGATCAGCTGGCGCCGGCCCTCGAACAGGTCGAGCAGGCCGACCTCGCCGCCGGGGCCGGCGAACACGTAGTCCTTGTCGATCTCGACCATCGGCAGCTCGCGGCGCTGCGTGTTGAGCGCGTCGCGCGCCTTGGTCAGTTCCTTCTCCCTGGCCAGCAACGCCTCGCGCGCCGCCAGCCAGTCCTCTCTGGACACCACATCAGGAAGAGCCATGGTTCTCCTTTCTCCCCCTACAGACTGCCCGCACGGGCGAATCTCATCGGTCAAAAGATGAGGCGAATACCCCATGCCCGACACGCGAGGCGACCCTACGCTCGTTTTCACCACCGATCCACGGGAGACGAGGACATGGCGAAGGTCAGCAAGGAAACCGCATCGCACCTCGACGGCGGCGGCCCGGTCGACGCCCGCCACGAGGACGTCGAGGACGGCTGGACGATCGACTTCGTGTCGTTCGCCGCCGACATCGACGCCACGCCGCTGATGCACGGGCTGCCGGACGACAAGTGCCAGTGCCCGCACTGGGGCTACGTGATCAAGGGCCGCGTCACCTACCGCTTCGCCGACCGCGACGAGGTCTGCGAGGCCGGCGACGCGTTCTACCTGCCGCCGGGACACATCCCGATCGTCGACGCCGGCACCGAGCTGGTGCAGTTCAGCCCGACCAAGGAGATCCGCGAGGTCGCCGAGGTGATGAACGCCAACATGCAGAAGATGATGGCCGCCCAGCAGGCCTGACGTTCAACTCCCGAGGAGCTTGGCCTTCTGGGCCTCGAACTCCTCGTCGGTGAGGACGCCCCGGTCGCGCAGGTCGGCGAGGCGCGTGAGCGCTTCGATCGAATCGGAAGCCGCGGCCGGGGCGGCCGCCGCCGGTGGCCCCACGGTGATGGTCGCCCGGCTCCACTGCGCGCGCAGCCGATCGTTCCACGCGTTGCGGTCGAGCGCGATCCTGGCGTGGTCGTTGGGGTCGAAGATGACCGGGATCGACTGCACGATGCCATTCTGGATCAGGCCCCTCGCGGTGACGTCGATCCGCTGCGTGAACGACGTCTCAAACGGCTCACCGCCCGACGGCTCCACGCGTACCGTGAGGTGCCAGTTGACCGACGCGCTCGCGCTCTTGAAGCTCTGACTCTCGACCAGGGCGCCCTGGCGCTTCTTGAGGATCGTCGCCTCCGCACACACGCCGCCCGACTCGCGCAGCTTCTCCTCAAGGCGATGATTGTCGCCGAACACGCCAATAGCCTACGCAGCGTGGACGCACGCTTCACCGCGTCTCACCGCGGCGGCGCCGGCACGCCGATGGTCTGCCTGCACGGCTTCACCGACACGTGGCGTACGTGGGATCTCGTGCTCGAACAACTCGAGCGCCATCACGACGTCCTCGCGCCGACGCTCGCCGGCCACGCCGGCGGGCCGCCGCTGGGCGACAGCCCGGGCCGCGAGCGGATGGCGGACGAGGTCGAGCGGGCGATGGACGAGGCCGGCTTCGAGACCGCGCACATCGTCGGAAACTCGCTCGGCGGCTTCGTGACGCTGCTCCTGGCCCAGCGCGGACGCGCGCGCTCGGTGGTCGTCTTCGCGCCGGGCGGCGGCTGGGCGCCCGACGACACGTCGCGACTACAGACCCGCGACCACTTCGCCGAGATGCACGAGCGCGTCCAGCGCGCGGCCCCGAGCGCCGACGCGATCATGGAGTCCGACCGCGGCCGTCGCGCCGCCACGCGGGCGATCACCGTCAACTACGAACACATCCCGCCCGAGCTGCTCGCCCACCAGCTGCGCGGTGTCGCGGCCTGCGACGCGATTGCGCTCAACGACCGCTCGACCGACGACACCGAGTGGGCCCTCGACCCGGCGCTCATCGACTGCCCTGTGCGGATCGTATGGGGCACGGAGGACCGGCTGCTGCCGTGGCCGACCGCCGCGGTGCGCTACCGCGATGAGCTGTTCCCGCACGCCGACTGGGTCGTGCTCGACGGCATCGGCCACTGCCCGCAGCTCGACGTCCCGCTCGAGGCGGCGCAGCTGATCCTCGGCTTCACGACCTGAACCGGCAACCGCGGTAGCGTTCGCGATCGATGGCCGACTTCGACGACGTGCGGCGCATCGCGATGTCGCTGCCCGAGACCACGGAACGCCTGTCCTGGGGCCACGCGCACTGGCGCGTGAAGGACAAGGGGTTCGTGTGGGAGCGCCCGCTGCGCAACACGGACCTCAAGGCGCTCGGCGACGGCGCGCCCGACGGCGCCATCCTCGGCGCCAGGGTCGAGCACCTGGTCGCCAAGGAGGCGCTGCTGGCCGACGAGTCGGGTCTGTTCTTCACGACGCCGCACTTCGACGGCTACCCGTCGGTGCTCGTCAAGCTCGACGAGATCTCGCTCGAGGACCTCGAAGAGGTGATCGTCGAGGCGTGGCTGTGCCGGGCCCCGCCCAAGCTCGCTGAGGCATATCTGGCGCAGCAGCGCTGAATGCTCAGGCCACGTCGCGCCACATCTGTGCGACGCTGTGAGCGTCGTCGGGCGTCGTGAACGACCCGACCTGGCGATAGCCGATCGCCTCGTAGCGACCGACGTTGGCCGGGTTGCTGGATTCGAGGTACGTCGGGACGCCGGCGGCGTCGAACGCGGCCAGGTTCTCGGCCAGCAGCGCCATGCCGATGCCCCGGCCGCGATGGCCGGGGTCGGTGCCGAGCAGGCTCAGGTAGTAGTGCGGTTCGCCGGCCGGATGATGGGCGTCGAAGCGATCCATGAGCTCGGCGACCTCGCCGGCACGCGCGCCGCACAGTTCGCTTAACAGCGCCGGCAGGTGCTGTTGCGCCTCGGGGGTCAGCTCCTCGCCGCCGGGCGGGATCCATGTCGCGGCGGCCGCGCCGCCGTCGGCGATCCATGTGCACCGATAGCGCAGCGTGCTGGCGAGTGTGAACCGCCACAGCTCGGCGCGCCGTTCGGGCTCGGGGACGGCCCAGCTCCACAGAGGGTCGCCGGTGAAGGCGGCCGAGATGATCGCCGTCACCAGGTCGAGGTCACGGGGCTGTGCGAGGCGGGCCGGCATGGCGTGCGGGTGACCCTAACAACGACGAGGGGGCGCCCGTGGGCGCCCCCTCGACTCGTTGCCGTACCCAGCCAGCCTGGGTGATGGACTACGCGTTGTCAGCCGGCGCGTCGATCGTCGCCGGGGCGGCGGCGGACGTGATCTCGACGCGGTGCGGGGCACGCTGCGTCGGCTTGGGGATCTCGACCCGCAGAACGCCGTTGTCGTAGCTCGCCGAGATCGACTCTGCGTCGATGCCCTCGGGGAGCGTCAGCGAGCGCGTGAAGCCGCCGCTGGAGCGCTCGATGCGGCGGTAGCCGTCCTTGCTGTCGCCGTGCTCGCTGCGCCGCTCGCCGGCGATCGTCAGCACGTTGTCGTTGAGCTCGACCTTGACGTCGTCCTGGGCGACGCCGGGCAGATCGGCGGTCAGGACGTAGTGGTCGCCGTCCTCGACCAGGTCGGTCGCGGGGACGAAGCGCCGCGACGCGCCGCCGTTGCCGGCCGACACGTCGAAGAACGCGCCGAACAGACGATCGAACTCACTACGCCGGACGGGCTCCCATCGAACCAAAGCCATCTTTCTACCTCCAAAGCTTGAAACTGCATGTGCGTTGGCGTCAGTATAAAATCTCAGTCTGCTCGTGTCAAGTTTTCTCAGCCGCGTCGTAGACTTCGCGCTATCTTCTACGCGCCGGTGACGCAGGAGCTGACAAGCCTCATCACCGACGGCGACGCTGCCGTCGCCGAATGGACGAGGCGCGCCCGCAGCGTCCGCGGCCAGGCCTACGAGAATCACTACGCGGTTGTGTTCACGGTCCGCGACGACCGGATCGTCGCCGTCCGCGAGTACCTCGACACCGAGGTCGCACTCGAGATCCTGTTCTGAGCCCGATGCGCGCCGCCGCGATGCGAAAGCGGAGCGTCATCGTCGACGAGTGCCCCGCGCGGTGCGACATCGTCACGACGACGCTCGCGCCACTGCCCGGGCCGCCCGGTAGAGGTGTAGCCTGCGCCCATGGCTGCGGACTGGCCCGCGGTTGACTATCGGGACTGGAGCGCGACGTGCGACACGCTGCATGCGCACACCCAGGTCCTCGGCAAGCTCGCGGCCGCGCTCGCTCCGGCCGAGCCCCAGCTCCAGCACGCCGCCCTGCGACTCACCGCCCGGGGCTGGGAGACGGCCCCGCTGCCGGCGCCCGACGGATCGGGGGCGATCGTCGCGGTGCTCGACCTGGCCACGCACGAAGCGATCGCCGAGCACAGCGACGGGCGCGCGACGCGTGTCGCACTGACGCCCGACCGGCCGGTCGGCGCGGTCACGCGCCAGTTGCTGGACGTGATGCGTGACCTCGGCGGCGAGGCGATCGAGATCGACCCCACGCCGCAGGAGGTGTGGTGGACCGTCCCGCTCGACGAGGACGACGAGCACTTCACCTACGACACCGGCGCGGTCGCCGCGTACTTCGCCGCCGCGACGCAGGCGGCGCTGGTTCTGGCCGCGTTGCGGGCGCCGTTTCGCGGGCGCAGCACCCCGGTCAACGCATGGTGGGGCTCGTTCGACCTCGCGGTCAACCTGTTCTCCGGCCGTCCCGCCGACCCGCCGTCCGATGACTTCATCATGCGCAACGCGATGGACGTCCAGGAGGTCGCAATCGGCTGGTGGCCGGGCGACCGGCGCTACGAGCGGGCCGCGTTCTACGCCTACGCCCACCCGGCCGCCCCCGGCTTCGCCGACGCGACGCTGTCCTCGGACGTCGGCGCGTGGAACGGGGCGCTCGGCGAGTACGTCGCCGACGACCGCGACATCCGCGTCGCCGCCGACCCTCGCGCCACGGCGCTCGAGTTCGCTCACGCCGCGCTGCGCCACGGCTGCGAGGCCTGCGACTGGGACCCGGCGCTGCTGGCCAGCGCCGAGGGCACTCCGCCGCCGGTGGCCTAGAGGTTCTCGTCGCCTCACGGCAGCATGCGCGGCAGGCCGAATCGCCCGAACTGGGCGCTCCGGGCGAACCAGGTGATGACGGCGATGTGGTCACCGTCCAAGGTCAGGACGAGCAATGAGAAGGCGCGCGCGACGCCGGTTTCGGCCGCCGACAGGTAGCAGCCGAACGCGGGCTGGCTGTTGGCGCGCGTCGCGACGACACGCAGCGGCGCGCCACGGCGGCGCTCAGCGCCGTTGAGGAACGCGCCTATGGCGTCCGGTCCCTGGTAGGCGTGCGGGAGCGGCGGCATCGTCAGCCAGGCGTCGTCGGTGAGCAGCGCGACCATCGCCTCGACGTCACCGTCCTGCACGGCCCCGGCGAACCGTCCGACGACGTCGCGTTCGAGCTTTGAGTCCGGGAGCGGCGCCCGCTCGCGGCCGGCGGCCGGAAGGCGGGATTCGAACGCCGCCCGCGCGCGGCCCAGCAGGCTGTGTACGGCCGCGTCTGTGGTGGCAAGCATCTCCGCGACCTCGCGGGCGCGGTAGCCGAGCACGTCGCGCAGCATCAGGACCGCGCGTTGCTCGGGCGGCAGGTGCTGGAGGCCGACGATGAACGCCAGGGCGATCGCCTCCTTGGCCTCGTAGCGCGCGTCGGGCCCCGGAGCGTCGTCCGGGATGCCGTCGAGCAGCGCGTCCGGATAGGGCTCCAGCCACAGCGGTTCGCTCCAGCGGGTCGGCTCGGGCAACTCAGGCATCCGCGACTCCTCGGGACGGCGCCGGCTCGCCCGCAGCACGTCGAGCGAGCGGTTGGTGGCGATGCGGTACAGCCAGCTGCGCACCGACGCCCGCCCCTCGAACTGCTCGAGACCGCGCCAGGCAGCGAGCAGCGTCTCCTGCAGCAGGTCCTCGGCGTCCTGTGCCGACCCCACCATCCGGTAGGCGTGCAGCTGGAGCTCGCGCCGGTAGGGATCGGTGAGCTCACGGAACGCGTCCTGGTCGCCCGCGCGCGCACGCGCCAGGGTCTCGTCGGTCACGTCGACATCGTGGCTCATCACAAGTCAGGACGACGGCGCGAAGCGAAATTCGCCGCACGATTGTCCTCGCGGCCGGCGCCTCCACGAACGCAACCCGATTTCACGCGACTCAGAGGAGCACCAACGATGGGAAAGATCGTGATCAGCGCGAACGTCTCGCTGGATGGCGTCGCCGAGGACCCGACGGGTGAGGAGGGCTTCCGGCATGGCGGCTGGTTCACCGAGATCACCGACACCGACCGCGCGGCGTGGGCCGTGCTGGGGACCGACGAGGCGCAGCACGCCGCGGCCCTGCTCATGGGCCGCCGCAGCGACGCGTACTTCGCCTCGCGCTGGCCCTCCCGGGAGGGCGAGTGGGCCGACCGGCTGAACGCCCTCCCGAAGTACGTCGTCTCGTCGACGCTGCGCGAGGCGCAGTGGAGCAACGCGACCGTGCTGAGCGGCGACGTGGTCGACGAGGTCGCCCGGCTGCGCCGTGAGCTCGACGGGGAGATCGTCGTCATCGCCAGCCGGTCGCTCGCGCACACGCTGATGGAACACGACCTGGTCGACGAGCTGCGGCTCGTCGTCCATCCGGTGGTGCTCGGCGCGGGCGAGCGCCTCTTCGGCGACACCACCGACAAGACGTCGCTGCGCCGGCTCGAGGTCCGCAGCCTCGGCGAAAGCCTCGCCTACGTCGCCTACGAGGTCGTCCGATAGAGGCTCGTCGCGAGTTCGCCGATCCGCGTGCGCAGCCACGTGTGCGCGGGATCGGGGCTCGCGCGCGGATGCCACCACAACATCTCGACGAGCTCCGGAATCTCGACCGGTGGCTCCAGCAGGCGGATCGCGCCGGTCCGGCGCAGGAACGCCTCGGCGCGGGCAGGAACCAGGGTGAGCAACTCGGTCTGCTGGAGCAGGAACGGCGCGAGCAGGAAGCTCTCGACGCTGAGATCAACGCGTCGCGCGATCCGTAGGCGGCTGAGCGCCATGTCGGGCAGCGCGACGGGCTGGCCGGCGCCGCCCATGGAGTAGACCAGGTGCCCGAGCGAGGTGAACAGGTCCAGCGTCATCTCGTCGGCGACCCGCGGGTTGCCGTCCCAGACGCAGCACATCCAGCGGTCGTCCCAGAGCCGGATCGCCGGCAGGTCGGTGCGGCTCATGATCTCAGGTGGCTCGATGACGAGGTCGACGCTCCCGGCGCTCAGCGCTCGTCCGGCATCGGCGAGGCGCGGCAGGACCTCGACCGACAGCGCGGGCGCCTCCGCGGCAAGCGCCCGTACGAGCGGGCCGATGAGCATCAGCACGCTGTAGTCCGAGCAGCTGAGGCGAAACGAGCGACGGTCCGCGGCCGGGTCGAAGCCGGCGGGCGCGTCGATCGCCGCGCGAATCAGTGCCAGCGCCTCGCGGACGGGCTCGGCCAGCGCCTCCGCCCGCGACGTCGGCACGAGCACGGCGCCCTGGCGGACGAGCAGCGGATCACCGAAGGCGCTGCGCAGACGCGCCAGCGCGTTGCTCATGCCCGGCTGACTGAGGCCGACGCGCTGGGCGGCGCGGGTGACGCTGCGCTCGGTCAGCAGTGCGTCCAGCGCGACGAGCAGGTTGAGGTCCACGCCGGCGAGATTCATTGTTGCTGTGAATCTTGCCCATCATGAGATTCAGTTGTCATATGGCCCGCTGCGGACGTAGCCTCGGCCACCCCACCAGAGGAGCCAGCGATGACGCATGAGGAGACCCCGGTCCTGATCGTGGGCGGGAGCCTGGTCGGGCTGTCGAGCGCGCTGCTGCTCGCTCACCATGGCGTCCCGTCGCTGGCCGTCGAACGCCACGCCGGCACCGCGATCCACCCGCGGGCAGGGCACTTCCAGCTGCGCACGATGGAGATGCTGCGCCAGGTCGGCCTCGAGGACGAGGTGCGCGCGGCCTCGTTGCTGACCTACCACCCGACCGGCGGGATCAACGCCGTCGAGTCGCTGGCGGGCCGCGAGATCGCGACCTACGTCGCGGAGCTCAACGAGGGCGTCGAGGGGTTCAGCCCGACGGTGCGGGTGTTCGTCAACCAGGACGTGCTCGAGCCGATCCTGCGCCGCCGCGCGATCGAGCTCGGGGCCGCGGTTCGCAACCGCATCGAGGCGATCGGTGTCGAGCAGGACGACGACGGTGTCACCGTCACCCTGCTCGACCTCGACACCGCGGAGAAGAGCACCGTGCGTGCTCGCTACGTGATCGCCGCCGATGGCAATCGCAGCCCGATGCGAGGGCGGCTCGGGGTCGGCATGGAGGGCTACGGCGAGCTGTCGCGCAGCATCACGATCTACTTCAACGCCGACTGCGAGCCGCTGCTGCGCGACCGAAACCAGGGCGTGATCTACGTCCACAACCCGACCCTGCGCGGCTTCTTCCGCCTCGATCGCACCGGCAGGACCGGCTTCCTGGTCATCAACACCGTCGGCGAGGACGTCACACAGCCCGAGGCGATCGACGTCAGCAACGGGCTCACCGATCAGCGCGCCCTCGAGCTGCTGCGCGCCGCGATCGGGACCGACGAGATCCCGATCGAGCTTCTCGACATCGCCCATTGGCGGGCCGAGTCCAACGTCGCGACGGCGATGCAGTCCGGCCGGGTGTTCCTGGCCGGCGATGCCGCGCACGTCGTGCCACCCAACGGCGGGTACGGAGGCAACACCGGCGTCCAGGACGCGCTGAACCTGGCGTGGAAGGTCGCGGCCGTCGTCAATGGCCAGGCCGGCGAGGGGCTGCTGGACACCTACGACGCCGAGCGTCGGCCGCTCTCGAAGCTCACCGTACAACAGGCCTACACCCGCTACGCGATGCGGGTCGTGCCCGAACGCGGCATGGACGACGTCGAGCCGTTCATCGACGACCTGACGATGGAGCTCGGGCTCGTCATGCGCTCCGACGCGGTGATCGCCGACCCCAGCGCCGGCGACGACGGCGCGCTGCACATGCATCCGACGCAGACCCGCGCGCGGCCGGGTACCCGGGCTCCGCACGTCGCGCTGGGCGAGGATCGGTCGACGCTCGACCTGTTCGGCCTCCACTTCGCGCTGCTTCGGGGGCCTGCGGCGCCCGCCGGGCCGCGACTCAGCGGCCTCGACGACGACGTCGTTGACGCCCAGGGCTTCTGCGACGCCTACGGCATCTCGCCCGAAGGCGCGGTGCTCGTCCGCCCGGACGGGATCGTCGCCTGGCGCTCGGTCGGGGCCTTCGCGCCCGATGACGTGTCGCGTGCGCTGGACACGGTGCTCGCGGTGGCGAGCTGATCGCGGGACAGCCGCTCGGTCACCGAAGCGGAACGTCGTCGGCGCCGGCGTCTGCTCGCGGCCCGAAGATCCGCCGCTCGCTCTCGTCTATGGCGATGTCGTTGATGCTCGCCTCGCGCCGGCGCATGTAACCGTCGGCGTCGAACTCCCAGTTCTCGTTGCCGTAGCTGCGCCACCACTGCCCGGAGTCGTCGTGCCACTCGTACTGGAAGCGCACGGCGATCCGGTCGTCGGTGAATGCCCAGAGGCTCTTGCGCAGCGCGTAGTCGAGCTCGCGCTGCCACTTTCGCGTGAGGAACTCGACGATCTCGTCGCGCCCGGTGATGAACTCGTCGCGGTTGCGCCACTGCGAATCGGGCGTGTAGGCGGCGGCGACACGCGCCGGTTCACGGGTGTTCCATGCGTCTTCGGCCGCCTGCACCTTCTGGCGCGCGCTGGCCTCGTCGAACGGCGGGAGGGGTGGTCGCTGCGGGTGCTCGGTCACCGCTGAGACGGTACCCGGCGGGGGTCGCCGGGACGCAGAGCGCCGAGATGCGGTCCCGCTACTGAACTGAGCGCCGCCGCTTCGCCAACAGCCTCGTTACCTGCGAGGCCAAGAGCCGTGGGAGCAACCGCGGGCCGGGGACGACACGCAGGCCGAGCTGCTCGAACAGCGATACAGCGTCGAGCTGGAACCAGTGTTCGGCGACCCGGCCGTCGGCCATCCGGTTGATTTCAAGCCCGGAGAACCGGACCTTGCGGCCGGTCGGCGGGAGACCGCGGAACGACCCGGTGTGCGTCCCGGTGAACAGGATGCGCTGGGCGACCATGTCCTCGTCGGCCGACGAGCCCAGCACCTCGAGGTGGAGGTCCGGGAAGCCCTCGACGAAGACGCCGAGGAACTCGACCCAGGCGTCGCAGTCGAGCGCGGACGTCTCGATGCTGTCGGGCGCGTGGGCGATGTAGTCGGCAGCACGGGCCGCCGCCTCGGCGGCGGCGTCGCGGGCGTTGAACGCGTCGATCCACCGACTCGCGACGATCCTGTTGTGCTCTGCCGGCGTGAGGCTGGTCATCGTGTCGATGCTCATATCCGATCCTCAGGCCGGAATGCCGGGCGGGCCGAGGATCTCGAGGCCGTGGTCTTCGGCGGCCTGCAACACCGGCGCCATGTCGGGCGGAGCGGTCGGTGCGGGCGGGATCTCCGCGACCGGAGCGGGCGCCCCGAGCGCGCGGATGAAACCCTCGAACCCGGCGCCCTGGGTGACGAGCAGGAAGCGAGCTTCGTCGGAGCTGACGATGAACGTGTGTGGCACGTCGCGCGGGCCGAACACGAACGAGCCCGCCGGAGCGACGACCGTCCGGCCCGCGACCCAGATGGTCAGCTCGCCCTCGAGGACGTAGAACCACTCGTCCTCGTTGTGGTGCACATGCAGCGGCGAGCCGGAGCCGCGCGGCGCGGTCTGCTCGGTCAGCATCATGCGGCCCCCGGTCCCCGCGCCATCGGCCTTGATCGTCGTCAGGCCGCCGAAGAACCAGAAGTGCTCTCCCTCACCAGGGCCGAGAGCGATCACGGTGGTGTCTGCTGCGTCGATGGAAGTCATGCATGCAGCCTGACCTGCATGACCGGAGCGAACCACCCCCCGCGCGCGGGGATCTTTCTTGCACAGCGTGCAACACTCACCCGCATGCCATGGACGGTCGAGCGACTGACCGAGGAGATCGATCGGCTCGGGTCGCGCGGACTGCCCCGGGAGGAGTACTTCGCCGAGCTGTCCCAGCGACTGCGCAAGGTCATCGACAACGACGCCAGCTGCTGGCACACGCTGGACCCCAGCACGCGGTTGCTGACCACCGACGCGCCCAAAGAGCTCATCGAGCGCGGGGTGTTCACGCTCGACGAGACCCCGGCCGCCGGGGAGTTGATCGTCCGCAGCGAGTACATGGTCGACGACGTCAACACCTTTGCCGACCTCGCCGCCCGGCGGGTGCCCGTCGGCATCCTCGACCACGTCACACGGGGCGATCCCCGGCGCAGCGCGCGCTACCGCGACCTGCTCCTACCCGCCGATATCCCGCACGAGCTGCGTGGCGCCTTCGTTATCCGCGGACGGGTCTGGGGCGCCGTACACATCGCCCGTCGTGCGAGCAGCGGCGCGTTCCAACAGCGCGACGCCGACGCGCTCGCCGCCCTCACCACGGCGATCGCCCGCGGCATCCGCGCGTCGTTGCGCTTCGATGCTGCCCGCCGTATCACCGGCGTCGAGGCGCCGGGGATGGTCGTGCTCGGCCCCGACGACGAGGTCGAGCTGATCACCCCTCCGGCGCGCGAGCTGCTCGCGTCGCTGCATCCCGGGGAGTCTGGCTACACCGACGAGACGATCGCCACGCCCGTGCGCGCGCTCGCGTCGTTCGTCCGTTCCGCGCCGGACGGCGGGCAGAGCGGTGGCAACGTCGTCACCGTGCCCGGCCGCGACGGTTGGGTGACGCTCCACGCCTCGCTGCCCGGGCCTCCGCACGACGGCCGGGTCGCCGTCGTCCTCGAGCCGGCGACGGGCGCGCGATCGGCAACGGTCCGCCTCGAGGCGTTCGGCGCAACCGCCCGCGAACGCGAGGTCGCGACCCTCCTGGCCCGTGGCCTCTCACGGGCCGAGATGGCCGAGGCGCTCGTCGTCTCCCCGCACACCGTCGAGGACCACGTCAAGAACCTCTACGGCAAGCTCGGCGTCGCCTCTCGACAGGAGCTCGTCGCCCGCGTCTTCCTCGACGAGTACCTCCCCGAAGTCGTGCGCCAGACACCGCTGACGTCGCGCGGGCACTTCGACCGCGAATAGCGGGCGAGATGAAATGGAGACGGTGGGAATCGAACCCACGTCCACAACCGCGCAAGGGATGACGTCTACGAGCGTAGCCGGCGCTCTGATCTCGTCCCGGACTCGCCTCGCCGGCGGGGTTGCCAAGGACCAGTCTTCTGAGATGTCCCCGGATCGGCGAGGACGGACCTCACCGGGTGAGCCTGCTTTCTGATCCCGGTGATCCCCGCCGCAGACAAGCGGGGCCCGAGACCTCACTCACTTAGCTTGAACTAAGCAGCGAGGGCGTACTCGTGAGAGTCCGCACGTATGGTTTTTCCGGGGTTTTACGAGGCCACCGGAAACCTCGACTCGCAACCATCCCAGCGAACCGGCCATGTCGAAGCCTGTCGTCCCCTGGGCACTTCTGCTCTACAGCGTAGCGGCCGCTCACGACCCGGGCAGACCACTCACGCCATCAGCACCTCGTTCCACTCGCGGATCTCGTAGCTCGCGACGATGCCGTTGCGCACGAACGGGTCGCCGTCGACGAACTCCTGGGCCGCTTCGCGGGTGCGGAAGACCGACATCGAGCCCTCGGCCTGCGGGTCGGCGAACGTGCCGACGAGCAGCAGCTCGCCGCGCGCGTGGAACTCGTCGACGCGCGCGCGGTGAGCCGGGAGGTGCGGCGGCGCGTTGGTCGCCACGTCGGGCGCCGACGTGTAGAGGACGACGTACTTCATTCCCCGAGCGCCGCGGCATACCGGGTCAGCGTCGTCTGCCACGCGCCGGGCTCGTTGAACGTCGCCCGCATCTTCTCCGCGTCGGGGCCGAAGTTCTCGAGGTCGCGATGCTCGAGCTCGACGCGGGTGCGGTCCTCGCCCTCGGCGACGAATCGCAGCTCGACGGTCGTCACGAGCGACGGGTCGTACTTCCAGTCGGCCGAGATCTGCCACGTGACCACGAGCCGGTCGGGTGGCTCCCATACGCGCACGAATCCAGTCGAGGTCTCGCTGCCGTCCTCGTGGCGGGTGTACCAGCGCCCGCCCTCGCGCGGCTCGATGACGATCTCCTCGATCGGCGCGCTGCCGATGTGGTGTTCGGGCGCCCACCAGCTCGTCATGCCGGCCGTGAACACGTCGAACGCCCGCTGCTTGGACGCTGGGACCACGACCTCGCGCCGGATCGCCTCGATCGCCTGGATCATCGCTTCGGCTCCTCGCTCGCTTTCACCTCGGACTCGAACGCCTCCAGCGATCGCTCCCAGAACTGGTCCAGGTAGGTGCGCAGGACGGCGAGCCCGGCCGGGTCGACGCGGTAGACGCGTCGTGTGCCGTCGCGCTCGTCGGTGACGAGCCCGACGTCCTTGAGCACCTTCAGGTGCTGCGAGACGGCGGGTCGGCTGACCGGCAGCCCCTCCGCCAGCACGCCGACGGGCTGCGGCCCACGGGAGAGGCGGTCGAAGATCGCCTGTCGGGTCCCGTCTCCGAGCGCGGACATCATCGCCGATGCGTTCGTCTTCACTAACCGTAAGTTAGCACGAACGGATGTCCCGTCAAGTTAAACAAAGCGACGCGGTCCGAAGCCACTTTGGGAAACCCTCATCCGGTGAGCCCGAAAGCCCCCCGGAGTCTCGGTGGCGTGGCCTCACATCCCGGTGGCCTCGCTCTTCGTGACTCCAAACCGCGTCTGATGTGAACTTAGATCGGCGCGCGCGGCGATGCAAGTGGGCGGCCGCGACGACCCCGCATTCTCCGAGGATTTCGCGAGGATGGGCGGATGCGACGCGACGTGATCGGCCGCGCGGGGCTCTATCTCGGCGGCTTCCTGGGCCCGCTCGGGGGCGGCGTGGTCACGGTTCTCGTCCCCAACCTCAGCGATCAGCTGCACGTCTCGACGACGGTGGTCGCGCTGGCGATCCCGGCCTACCTCGTGCCCTTCGCGGTCCTGCAGGTCGTCTCGGGGACGATCGGCGAGCGCCTCGGGATCGTCGGGACGGTGCGGACGGCATTCGTCGTCTACGCCCTCGCGTCGGTCGCCGTTGCTGCGGTCTCCACCATCGTCCCGTTCCTGCTCGCGCGCGCGGCCCAGGGCGCTGCCAATGCGTTCACGTCGCCTCTGATCCTGGCGGTGCTCGCCGAGTCGGCCGACGACGAGACGCTCGGCCGCACGATGGGCACGTTCGCGTCGGTCCAGACCGCCGGGATGGTCTCGGCGCCGCTGTGCGGCGGGTTGCTCGGGGCGATCGACCCACGGCTGGCGTTCCTCGTGCCGGGGCTCGTGGCGCTGGGGCTGGCAGTCGTCCCGCTGCCGATCCCGCAGCGACGCACGACCCGGCCGCCGCGCCTGCGCACGGCGTTCAACCGCCGCGTCGGGTGGCTGGCCCTCGCCGCGGCGCTGGCGTTCCTGGCGATCACCGGCCTGGCGCTGCCGGTGTCGCTGCGTGCGACCGACGTGTTCGGCATCGGCACGACGGCGCGTGGTGTTCTGCTCGCGCTGTTCGGGCTCGGCGGCGTGCTCGTGGGCCGTGCCGCGGGCAACGTGGTCGACCGGACCGACAGCGGCCGCGTCGCCGTCGTCGGGGCGCTGGCATGCGCATGCGTGCTGCCGTGGCTCGGCGTCGTGGGCGGCGTCGGGCTCGTCGCGGCCCTGTGGTTCGCCGCCGGGATGGGATCGGCCGTCCTGTGGGCGGGGCTGAACACGATGGCTGTCCGCAGCACGCCGGAGAACCGAGCCGGCGCCGTGTCGGTGATCGGCGCGTTCAAGTTCGCCGGCGCGGCGCTCGCGCCCGTGATCTGGGTGCCGATCTACGACGCGCGCGGCTGGGTCGCGTTCGCGGCGGCCGGCGTGCTCGCCGCGGCGATCGCCCCGGCAGTCGTGCGCGCCCGTTGGACCGACGAGCCGCCGGGCATCCCGGCGCCGGTCGTCGTCGAGGCCTAACCCCGGAGGCGAGCGGGGTGTACGTCCCGGAGTACGTGCTGGGAAGGGTGGCCCGGGACGTTCGCGGCGGCGCGGGGCGCCGGTTAACGAAAGCGACGCGGTCCGGAGCCGTTCTGGGAAACCTCATCCGCGTCGCCCGAAAGCGCCACGGCGTCTTGGTGGCGTGGCCTCACATCCCGATGGCCTCGCTCTTCACGGCTCCAAAACCGCGTCTGTGACCAACTTAGGCCGACGGCTGACGGACGTCAAGAGGCTCACGCGAACGAGCCCGCATCCTCCGGGGAAATGCGTCGGCTAGGGTGTCGGAAATGGCCGCCACCGACCTCACCGACATCGCATGGGACCTCGATCCGCTGGTCGACGGCGACGGCGCCCAGGGTTGCGATCGACTGATCGACGAGGCCGACGAGCGCGCCGCAGCGTTCGCCCGACAGCACGCCGGCCAGGTCGCGCAGCTCGACGGCCCCGGCCTGGCCGCCGCGATGGCGGAGCTCGCCGCGATCTACGAGCTCGTGATGCGCGCCGGGTCGTTCGCCTCGCTGCGCTTCGCCGTCGACCAGTCGGACCCGGCCAACGGCGCGCTACTCGCCCACGTGCAGGAGCGCGGGACTGCGGTCGAGACCAAGCTCGTGTTTTTCGAGCTCGAGTGGGCCGCGCTCGACGACGTGCAGGCCGAGCAGCTGCTCGCTGCCGATGGCCTCGACACGAGCCGTCACTACCTGCGCACGGCTCGCCGCTACCGTCCGCACCTCCTGTCCGAGCCCGAGGAGCGGTTGATGACCGAGAAGGCGGTCACCGGCCGCAGCGCCTGGGCTCGCCTGTTCGGCGAGCTGTTGTCGGCCACCACCGTCACCCCTCCGGGCGAGGACGCGATCACGCTCGACGTCGCGCTCAGCCGGCTGTCATCGACCGACCGCGCGCTGCGGCGCAACCACGCGCTGGCCATCACCGACGCGCTGGAGCCGGGCCTGCGCACGCGTGCCTACATCGCCAACACGCTGATGGCCGACAAGGCGACCGACGACCGCCTGCGCGACTACTCCACGTGGATCTCCAGCCGCAATCTCGCCAACGAGGCGTCCGACGAGTCGGTCGCGGCGCTCGTGCAGACGGTCCGCGACGCCTACGACATCCCCCAGCGCTGGTACCGGCTCAAGGCCTCGCTGCTGGGCATCGACAAGCTCGCCGACTACGACCGCATGGCCGCGCTGCCGGGCGGCGACGCGGAGATCGCGTTCGACACCGCGCGCGACATCGTGCTGACCTCGTTCGGCGACTTCTCCCCCGTGCTCGGGGACACCGCGCGGCGCTTCTTCGACGAGCGGTGGATCGACGCTCCGCCGCGTCCGGGGAAACGCGGCGGCGCGTTCTGCTCCTACACCGTGCCGTCGGTCCACCCGTACGTGATGCTCAACTACACGTCGCGGCGCCGCGACGTGCTGACGCTCGCCCACGAGCTTGGCCACGGCCTGCACGCAGCGCTGGCGATCCCGCGCGGCGTACTCGAGCAGCACACCCCGCTGACCGTCTGCGAGACGGCGTCGGTGTTCGGCGAACTGCTCGTGTTCGAGCGCCTGCTGGACGATGCACCCGACGCCGGGTCGCGGCTGTCGCTGCTGGCCGGCGCGCTGGACGACTCGGTCGCCACCGTCTTTCGCCAGACCGCGATGCATCACTTCGAGGACCTCGCCCACACGGCGCGGCGCGAGGAGGGCGAGCTGTCGGTCGAGCGCTTCGGCGAGCTGTGGATCGAGTCCCAGGGCGAGATGCTCGGCGACTCGATCGGGATGACCGACGGCTACCGCAGCTGGTGGTCCTACATCCCCCACTTCATCAACACGCCGGGCTACGTCTACGCCTACGCGTACGGGAAGCTGCTGGCGTTGTCGGTCTACGCGCGCTACCTGCAGGAGGGCGAGGCGTTCGTTCCCCAGTACCTCGAGCTGCTGAGCGCCGGGGGATCGCGCAGCCCCGAGGATCTGGCCGCGATCGCCGGCCTCGACCTCGCCGATCCGGGCTTCTGGGCCGCGGGCATCGAGCTCGTGCGCGACCAGTTGACTGCGGCTGAGCAGGCCGCAGTCGATTAAGCCTGAATGTAGACCCGAATATCCCGACTCCCGGGTGCCACACTAGTCCCAGTGGATAACCAGCTCGTCACTCCTCCGCAGCCCGACTGGCTGCCGCCGCAGGCCCCGCCCCCGGCGCACCCGCCCGCGCCGGCGCACGACGCGTTCGGGCAGAAGCGCAAGCGCACCGGCGGCGGCATCCTCGCGCTGCTGGCCGCTGCGGCCGCCAAGGGCAAGGCGCTGCTGTTGCTGCTGCCCAAGGTCAAGTTCCTGACGACGGCGAGCACGGCGCTTGTCTCGATCGCCGCCTACACGCTGCTGTTCGGGTGGACGTTCGCGGTCGGCATCGTCGCGCTGCTGTTCGTCCACGAGATGGGCCACGTGATCGCGCTGCGCCGCGAGGGCATCCCGGCCAGCGCACCGATGTTCATCCCGTTCCTCGGCGCCGTCGTGATGGCGAGCAAGCTCGGTGACGACGCCGCCGCCGAGGCGCGCGTCGGCCTCGCCGGCCCACTGCTGGGCTCGGTCGGGGCGGCCGCCTGCCTGGCCATCTTCGAGGCGACCGGAAGCCTGTTCTGGCAGCAGCTCGCCTACGTCGGCTTCTTCCTGAACCTCTTCAACCTGATCCCGGTGACGCCGTTCGACGGCGGTCGCGCGATGGCCGCGCTGGCCCCGGTCATGTGGTTCGTCGGCCTCGCGGTGATGGTCGGGATGGCGATCGTGTTCACGTCGCCGTTCGTGCTGCTGTTCGCGATCATCGGCGGCTTCGACGTCTACCACCGCTGGGGACAGCTGAAGAAGGGCGGCGAGCAGACGCAGAAGTACTACCGCGTCGCACCGGCCACCCGGGCCGTCATCGCGGCCGTCTACATCAGCCTGATCGTGCTGCTCGTGGCGGGAATGGACCTTACGTTCCTCGCTCGCCACATCAACTGACGCCAAGTACCATCGCGCGATGAAGCTTCGTGCCGTTGGGCTGGTCGTGGTCATTGCGGCGCTGGCGATCGCCGGCGCCGGTTCGCTCGCCCAGGCGAGCTCGAGCAGCTGTGGGTTGACGTTCCGGGTCCACCCGGGCGTCGGCGAGACGTTCGTGTCGCAGGTCGCCGTGTCCGGCGTCACGTGCGGCCAGGCGCACTTCGCGATCGGGCGCTACGAGCACAGCCTCAAGCACACCGCGCCGCTCAAGGTCGGCGGCCAGACGTTCACGTGCGCGCGCCACCGCGTCGGCGCGGCGGAGCTGGGGATCACCAACGTGTCGTGCCACAAGGGCGCCAAGCGCGTGAGCTGGCGCGCCGCCTACGGCATCTAGACCGGACTGGTCCAGCTAGCGATTGGCCTCGCGCAGCGCACGGTCCATGTCGCGCCGTGTCTCGCGCTCCTTGATCGACTGGCGCTTGTCGAAGCGATCCTTGCCGCGCGCGACGGCGATCTCGACCTTGGCCCGCGGCCCCTTGAAGTAGAGGCGCAGGGGGACGAGCGTCAGCCCCTTCTCGGCCGAGCTCGCGGCGAGGCGGTCGAGCTCGCGGCGATGGACGAGCAGCTTGCGCGCGCGCTCGGGGTCGTGGTTCTCCCGCGCCGCCGGCCCGTACGGCGGGATGTGGACGTTGTGCAGCCACAACTCGCCGCCGGTGATCGCGGCGTAGCCGTCCTTGATCTGCGCCGAGCCGCTGCGCAGCGCCTTGACCTCGGTCCCCTGGAGCACGAGCCCACACTCGAGCTTGTCGAGGAACTCGAAGCGGTGCGACGCCTGACGGTTGGACGCCACGTCACCCGGTGCCACCTTGCGTTTGCCGCCCTTGGCCATGAACAGACGCTACTCGCTCGCCGGCTCGAGATCGACGCGGCCGCGCGGGGCGTCGATGGCGCGCACACGGACGCTGATCGCGTCGCCGAGGCGGATCGCCCGGCCGCTGTCGGCCTCGGACAGGATCGTGCCCTGCTCGTTGAGCTCCCACCAGCCGCGCATCCGCCGCGCCGGACACAGGCCCTCGTAGCCCTCGCCGAACGCGACGAACGCGCCCGCGCCGATCAGGCCGACGACCTCACCATCGAAGACCTGGTCACGGCCGCCGTCGCGCCACGCGCGCTCGAGCAGGAAGCAGCGCGCGATGTCGTCGGCGTCGCGCTCGATCGTCATCGCGTCGCGCTCGCGCGACGAGCACCACTCCCCCGCCTCCTCCATCCGCTCGGCGCGCGGCGCCGGCTCGTCGTGGCCCAGCGCGCCGAGCAGCGCGCGGTGGCAGATGAGGTCGGGGTAGCGACGGATCGGCGACGTGAAGTGGCAGTAGCGCTCAGAGCGCAGTCCGGCGTGGCCGACGTTGTCGGGCTGGTAGCGGGCGCGCTTGAGCGAACGCAGCACGAGCGAGCCGAGCGCCTGGGCGCCGCGGCCGCTTCGCTTCACGTGCGCGGCCACGAGCTGCGACGCCTCGCCGGCGATGTCGGCCGCCTGCTGGGCGCTCATCGGATCCGGCGCCGGCGGCGTCGGGACGCCGAGCGACGCGAGCTGGTCGAGCAGCCGCTGCACGGCCTCGGGCGCGGGACGTTCGTGGATGCGAAACAGCGCCGGCACGCCGCGGTCGACCAACAGCCCGGCGACCGCCTCGTTGGCGGCGATCATCAGATGCTCGATCAGACGGTGTGACTCGGTCTGCTCGCGCACGTCGGCCCGCGTCACGTGCCCGCGGCGGTCAAACGAGAACTCGGGCTCGACCGATTCGACGGCCAGCGCGCCGGCCTGCTCGCGGCGCTCGTGCAGCGCCGCGGCGACGCCTGCGCGCCGCGGCCAGCGGCGCCGCCCACGGCTCGACCGCGGGCTCGGAGCCCGCGAAGATCCGGTCGACGCGCTCGTAGTCGAGGCGCTCGTCGGAGCGGATGACGGTGCGGTCAAAGCGCGAGCGCACGACCTCGGCGCCGCGCATGTCGAGCTCGACGGTCACGGTCAGCCGGTCCTGGCCGGGGACGAGCGAGCAGGCGCCGTTGGACAGGATCTCCGGAAGCATCGGCTCGACCGCGCCGGGCACGTAGACGCTCGTCGCGCGGCGGTAGGCCTCGCGATCGACCGGCGAGCCCGGGCGCACGTACGTCGATACGTCGGCGATGTGGACCCACACGCGCACGACGCCGTCGCCGAGATCCTCGGCGCTGATCGCGTCGTCGAAGTCGCGCGCGCTCGCCGGGTCGATCGTGAACGTCGGCAGGTCGCGCAGGTCCCGGCGCTCGCGCTGCTCGGCGTGCGGCTGCTGTGACGCCTCGGCGGCCGCGCGCTCGACACCGGGCGGAAAGCGCCGCGCGAGACCCCGGTCGAGCATCAGCGCCTCGATCACGACGCGCGCGTTGTCGGGCTTGCCGAGCACGCGCGCGACCTGCGCGCGGCCGCCGCCGCGGCGCGGCTCGCGGAGCTCCACGAGATCGCCCGGCCCGGCCTTGCCGTGGCGCTCGACGGTGATGTTGCGCCCGCGCGTGGGCTCGAAGAACGGCGTCGCGACGAGGAAGCGCCCGCGGCGCTCCAGCAGCGCGACGGTCACTTCGTCTTGGCCGCCAGGACCGTCAGCGCCTTGGCGAGCTGCTGGTCGACGCGCGCCTTGGGGTCCTGGGTGACGCGCACGTTGGGCACGATGCCGGCGCCCGGCTTGACACCGCCGGCGCCGAGGTTGGTGCCGTCGGGGGTGAAGTACTGGCCGACGGTGATCTCCAGCGCGCCGCCGTTGGCGAGCTGCGTGACCTCCTGGAAGACGCCCTTGCCGAACGTGTTCGTTCCCACGACCGTCGCCCGATGGTGGTCCTTGAGCGCTCCGGTGACGATCTCCGACGCCGACGCGGTGTCACGGTTGACGAGCACGACGAGCGGGATCTTCGGCGCGAGCGGATGGCCGGTCGCCCTGATCACATCGGTCGGCTCATCGCGCCCGCGAGTCGTGACGATCGTGCCGTTGCGCAGGAACAGGCTGGCGATCAGCCGCGCCTCGCTGACGAGCCCGCCGCCGTTCTCGCGCAGGTCGAAGACGATCCCCTTGGCTCCCTTCTTGATGCACCTTGCGCACCGCCTCGGCCACGTCGGCGTGCGCGCCCGGGTCAAACGCGGCAAGGCTGACGTAGCCGAGCTTGCGCCCGTTGACGGTCTTCACCGACGACGTCACGATCGGCGCGACGACCATCGCGCGGCGCAGCGTGACCGTCCGGCGCTTGCCCCGCGAGAGCACGGTGATCGTCACCCTGGTCCCGTCGCGCCCGCGGATCAGGCCGCGCGAGTAGTCGTCGGGGCGTCCGTGCAGCGAGCGCTTGCCGACTGCGACGATCACATCGCCGCGGCGCAGGTGCGCACCGCCGGCCGGCGACTGTGCGAACACCTGGTCGATCCGCAGCCCGAGCGGGTCCTTGACGGCGACCACGCCGATGCCCGAGAACGTATGGCGCTCACCCTGCTGGAACTGGCGGTACTGGGCCGGCGTGAAGTAGCTGGAGAACTGGTCGTGGAGGCTTGACACCATGCCGGCGATCGCGGAGTCGGCGAGGTTCTTGGCGCCCGGGTCGCGGTAGTAGGTGTGCTGGATCCGGCTGAGCGCGTCGTCGACGACCTGCTCGTTCTTGCTCGGCCGCTCGAGCAGCGCTCCGATCAGCACGCCGAGGACCAGCGCGGTCAGCGAGAACAGGACGATGAGCAGGTTGCGGGAGAACGTCGGTGAGCGCATGGCCGGTCGGTCAGGCTAGCCCACCGACCACTACGGCCGAGCCACTCAAACGCGCAGGAAGCGCCGCAGCGAGAGGCCGGAGCCGATCGCGCTGACGATCACACTCGCCGCCAGCAGCACGATCGCGAGCGCGCCAACCGGGATCGTGTGCGGCACCGAGATGAAGCGGAACGTGTCCTTGAGTGGGTTGAGGAACGTCAGCTTGGCCAGCAGCAGCAGGAGCGCCGCGCCGAGCCCGCCGAGCGCTCCGAGCACGATTCCCTCGATCAAAAACGGCCAGCGGATGAACGAGTCGGTCGCGCCGACGAGCTTCATCACCTCGACCTCGCGTCGGCGCGAGAACAGCGACAGGCGGATCGTGTTGGCGATCAGCAGCACCGAGGCCAGGGCGAGCAGCCCGATCAGGATCCCCATGGCGACCTTCAGCACGCGCGTGCCGCGGACGATCTTGTTCGTCTCGCGCTGGCGGTTTTGGATCTTGTCGATCGACGGGTCGTGCGGGAGCGTCGCGACGATCTTCGAGATGTTCGACGCGCTGTCGGGCAGCACCTCGAACTTGTCGGGCAGTGGGTTGTAACCGCCGAGCAGGATGAACGCCTCGGGGTCGCTCTTACGCTGCTGACGCAGGGCCTGGGACTTGCTGACGAAGACGAGCTTCTCGACGTGCGGCGTGGCGAGGATCTGGCTGCGCACCCGCGCGTTGTCGTTGCGCGATGCGTCGTGCTTCATGTAGACGTCGAGCTGGACACGCTTGCTGACCGTGTCGGCGGCGCCGTTGGCGGCCTGTACGATCGGGATGAAGATGCCGAGCACGAGCAGCGTGACGAGCACGGCCGCGACGGCCGCGAACGACGGGATCGGGTTGCGCCGGATCGAGCGCATCGCCTCGCGGAAGAAGAAGCTGAGTCTCATCGTCAGTCGTTGAAGTCGAATTCGCCGTGGCGGCCACGCAGGTCGTGTGGCGCGGGCGCCGGCTCGCCCCGCATCAGCGCGCCGAACTCGGCCGTCGTCGGGGTCTTGCCGTCGTAGCCGCCGGCGATCTCGTCGCGGACGATGCGCCCGCGGTCGAGCTCGATCACGCGGCGGCGCATGCGGTCGACGAGCGCCGAGTCGTGGGTCGCGACGACGACCGTCGTGCCGGTGCGATTGATCCGGTACAGCAGCTGCATGATCCCGATCGACGTCTCGGGGTCGAGGTTGCCGGTCGGCTCGTCGGCGAGCAGCAACGGCGGGTGGTTGACGAACGCCCGCGCGACGCTGACGCGCTGCTGCTCGCCGCCCGACAGCTGGTCGGGATAGTTGTGGAGCTTCAGCGACAGGCCGGTGAGGGCGAGGATGTCGGGGACCTTGGAGCGGATCTCCTTGCGGTGGGCTCCGGTGACGTGCAACGCGTAGGCGACGTTGTCGTGGACTGTGCGGTTGGGCAGCAGCTTGAAGTCCTGGAAGACGACACCGAGGTTGCGGCGGTAGTACGGGACCTTCTTGCGGTCGATCTCGCTCAGGTCGCGCCCGGCGACGCGGATCGCCCCGCCGGTCGGCTCGAGCTCCTTGAGCAGCAGCCGCATGACCGTCGACTTGCCCGATCCGGTCTGTCCGACGAGGAACACGAACTCGCCGCGGCCGATCGTGAACGTGATGTCGGTGAGGCCGACATCGCCCGAGTCATAGGTCTTGTTGACCCCTCGGAACTCGATCACCGAGGGGACACGGTCGGCGGGCGCAGCGGCGCGCTCGAGCCGCTTGCGGTGGCGTTCGCTGGTGGCCATCGGCCCCGAGGTTTGCACATCTGCGCGACGTTCTCTCCTGTTCCGTCCTCCTGCAAGGGGTGTTGCGCCGAGCCCGCGGGAATGGATCGTTATCGTGCCCCGCCATGGCGACGATCACGCAGACGAGCCGTCCGAACGGCCTTCCGATCCACCGGATCGCGCTCGGCGGCACACGCGCGACGACGATCCTGATCGCCTTCGACGCCGGTGCGCGCACCGAGCACGAGGCCGAGAACGGGATGGCCCATTTCCTCGAGCACCTCGTGTTCAAGGGCGGGGAGAAGTACGACCACTACCGCAAGGTCAACGCGACGGCGGAGCGGATGGGCGCGTCGATCAACGCCTACACATCACACGACCTGGTGGCGTTCCACATCACCTGCCGCGCCGAAGTCGCGCCCGAGGCGATCGACCTGCTGACCGACATCGTCGGCCGCCCGCTGATCGATCAGGACGAGCTCGACCGCGAGCGCGGCGTCGTCATCCAGGAGATCCAGCGCGCCCGCGACCAGCCGTCGACCGTCGCCGAGCACCTGATCGACCGCGCCGCGTTCGGCGGGCACCCGCTGGGGCGAATGGTCCTCGGGCCCGAGGACAACCTGCGCACCTTCACGCGCGACGCGATCGTCGCGTTCCGCGCGCGCCAGTGGTCGGGCGCACGGGGCGGCGTGTTCATCGCCGGCAACGTCGACCACGCGGGCGACGACGTCGACGAGCTGTTCGACCGGCTGCCCGAGCTGCCGGCGCCGGAGGCCTACGAGGCGGCACCGGAGCCCGACCTACAGACGCTGGTCGAGGAGCGCGAGTCCAACCAGTCGCACGTACGGATCCTGTACCGCCCGACGCTCGCCACCGACCGCAGCTCCCGCGCCGCCCTGGTCGTCTACTCGACGCTACTCGGCGGCTCGATGGGCTCGCGGCTGTTCGACGAGATCCGTGAACAGCGCGGGCTCGCGTACTCGGTCTACGCGATGCCACACGTATTCGCCGACGTGCCGATCCTCCAGCTCGGCGCCGGCCTGGACTCGGAGAAGTGCGTTGAGGCCTACGGCCGGATGCGCGAGATCGTCGCCGAGCTGCACCGCGACGGGCCGACCGAGGAGGAGGTGTCGCGGGCGCGCGCGTTTGCCGCCGGCCGTCAGGTCCTCGGGCAGGAGAACTCCGGCGCGGTGGCGCGCCTGTGCGCGTCGATGGCGGTCGTGCACGGCGAGCAGCCCGATCCCGACGGCACGATCGAGCAGCTGGACGCCGTCACGTTCGACGAGGTCCGCGAGGTCGCGCGAGCCGTAGACCCCGACAGCGCCGCGGTCGCGGTCGTCGGGCCGCACGAGGCGCGCGAGTTCTAGGGCTCGGCCGTTCCCAAGGATGGCGGCCGCCAGGCGTGGGCTGCGAAAGCGTTGATAGTCAACGCAAACGCAGCCCAGGCGCTCGGCCGAACGCCACAAACATCCAAACCGCTCCCCCCTCGCTGATGCAGTCCGGGGCGCCACAGGCGCCCGGCGCCCTACGAGATCGCAACCATGCGCTCGATCGAGACGCGCGCCTTGGCCGCGGTCTCGGGGTCGACCTTGACCTCGTGCTTGAGGTCGCGCAGGCCGTCGCGCAGGTTCGTCAGCGTGATCATCTTCATGTACTTGCACGACGCCGCCTCGTTGGCGGCGATGAAGTCGACGTCGGGCGCGGCCATCCGCAGCGGGTGCAGCATGCCCGTCTCGGTGGCGACGATCGCGGTCGTGCCCGGGGCCGCGTGCTTGGCGTAGCCGAGCATGCCGCCGGTCGACAGCATGTGGACTCCCTGCGCGTCGACGTCGCCCGCCGCGACGTACTCCATCACCGAGGTTGAGCAGCCGCACTCGGGATGGATGAGGAAGTCGGCGCCCGGGTGCGCGGCGCGCGTCTGCTCGATGTCCGACGGGCGGATGCCGGCGTGGACGTGACACTCGCCGTCCCACACGTGCAGCTTGCGCCCGAGCGTCTTCTCGACATACGCGCCGAGGAACATGTCGGGGCCGAACAGGATCTCGGTGTCGTCCCCGTGGCGGTCGAAGATGTGCTGGACGACCTTGGCCGCGTTGGACGACGTCACGCAGTAGTCGGTCAGCGCCTTGACCTCGGCCGTCGTGTTGACGTACATGACGACCAGGGCGTCGGGGTGCTGGGCCTTCCAGTCGCGCAGCTGGTCGGCGGTGATCGAGTCGGCCAGCGAGCAGCCGGCGTCGAGGTCCGGGATCAGGACGGTCTTGTGCGGACAAAGGATCGACGCGGTCTCGGCCATGAAGTGCACGCCGCAGAACGCGATCACCGACGTGCTGGCGCCGGCCGCGGTCTGCGACAGGCCGAGCGAGTCGCCGACGTAGTCGGCCACGTCCTGGACCTCGGGGACCTGGTAGTTGTGGGCGAGGATGACGGCGTCGCGCTCCTTGGCCAGGGCGCGCACCTCGTCCTTGAGGGCGGGGATGTTCTCGAGGCTGAGTGTGGTCACGGCAGCGGCTCCAGGATCAGCGAGAGGTCGAGCGCGGGGGCGGAGTGGGTCAGGGCACCCACCGATATGAAGTCTAGACCGGCGACCGCGTGGGCCCGGATCGTCTGAAGCGTGATCCCGCCGCTGGCCTCCAGTTCGGCGCGGCCGCCGACCCGCTGGACGATGTCGTCGAGCTGCTGTGGGGTCATGTTGTCGAGCAGGAGCCGCGGCGCGCCGGCCGCCAGCGCCTGGTCGACCTCGTCGCCATCGCGACACTCGACCTCGAGCAGCAGATCGGGGTGGGCGGCTCGCGCGCGCTCCACCGCTGCGGCGATCCCGCCCGCCGCAGCGATGTGGTTCTCCTTGATCAGGATCGCGTCATAGAGGCCGACGCGGTAGTTGACGCCGCCGCCGGCGACGACCGCCGCCTTCTCCAACTCGCGCAGGCCCGGCGTCGTCTTGCGGGTGTCGAGCACCCGCACGCCGGTGCCCTCCAGCTCGCGCACGAACCGAGCGGTCAGCGTGGCGACACCCGACAGGCGCCCGAGCAGGTTCAGCGCCGTGCGCTCGGCGGTCAGCAGCGCGCGGGCCGACCCGCTGACCCGCAGGACCTCGGTCCCGGCGTCGTGCCAGGCGCCTTCAGGCACCGGGCGCTCGACGACCGCCGACGGGTCCAGCGCGGCAAACGCGGCCTGGGCGCCGTCGAGACCGAAAACCACCCCTGGCGCCTTCTGCGTGACCGTCGCGCGGGCGCGCGCGGCCACGTCAACGGTCGAGTCGGTTGTCGCGTCGCCGCTTCCGACATCCTCGCCGAGCGCGACGCGCACCACACGGTCCCAGTCCATGGCCTAAGGATAGGGTGGCCGCCATGAGCGCTCCCTCCTTCTCCGTCGCCGGCAAGGTCGCCGTCGTCACCGGCGGCACCTCGGGTATCGGCCTGATGATCTCCCGCGGCCTCGTGCAGGCCGGTGTCCGCGTCTACGTCAGCTCGCGCAAGGCCGACGTCTGCGCCGAAGTGGAGCAGGAGCTGTCGAAGCTCGGTGAGTGCGTCGCGATCCCGGCCGACCTGGCGACCGCGGAGGGCGTCGCGGCGCTGGTCGCCGCGGTCAGCGAGAACGAGCGCGCGGTCAACATCCTCGTCAACAACGCGGGCGCAGCATGGGGTGCGCCGCTGGACGAGTACCCGCTCGACGGCTGGGACAAGGTCATTTCGCTCAACCTGCGCGCCCCGTTTGCGATCACACAGGCGTTCCTGGGGTTGCTGCGGGCCGCAGCGAGCGCGCAGGACCCGGCGCGGATCGTCAACACGACCTCGATCGAGGGCACGATCGTGCCGCGCCACGAGAACTACGCCTACCCCGCGAGCAAGGCCGGCCTGAACATGCTCACGCGCCACCTGGCTCGGCGACTGGCGCCCGAGCACATCACGGTCAACGCGATCGCCCCCGGCCCGTTCCCGAGCCGGATGATCGCCCACGTGCGCAGCGACGACGAGCAGTGGAAGGAGCTCGAGCGCCGGGTGCCGATGGGCCGCGCGGGGCGCGAGGAGGACGCCGCGGGCGCGGTCATCTACCTCGCCTCGTCGGCCGGCTCCTACCTGACCGGCGCAGTGCTGCCGCTCGACGGCGGGTTGTCGGGCACCGGTCCGGCGGTCTGAGCGATGGAGATTCTCGTCTCGACGATGAACGACGTGCCGGGCTACGAAGTCATCAACGTCCACGGCGAGGTGTACGGGCTGATCGTGCGCTCGCGCAACCTGTTCTCGAACATCGGCGCGTCGTTTCGCACAATCGCCGGCGGCGAGGTCAGGGGCTACACCAAGCTGCTGGCCGACAGCCGCGACCAGGCGACCGAGCGCCTGCGCCAGGCCGCCCTGGACGCCGGCGCCAATGCCGTCCTGGCGATGCGCTTCGACTGCAGCGAGCTGAGCAGCGTGATGAGCGAGGTCGTCGCCTACGGCACCGCCGTCACGATCCGCCCGATCGTCCTGTCGGGCGCCCGGGCGCCGCGCGAGCCCGGGCTCTAGTTCGCCGCTGCCTCGCGCAGCAGCTCCGCCCGCACGAACTCGTCGAGGTCGCCGTCGAGCACGCCCTGGGCGTTGCCGACCTCGACGTTCGTGCGGTGGTCCTTGACCATCGTGTACGGGTGCAGCACGTAGGAGCGGATCTGTGAGCCGAAGTTGACGTCCTGCGCCTCGCCGCGCTCCTTGGCCAGCTCGGCCTCGCGCTCGCGCTCGCGCAGCTCGACGAGCTTGGAGCGCAGCATCTTCATCGCCGTGTCCTTGTTGGCGCTCTGCGAGCGCTCGTTCTGGCACTGCACGACGGTCCCGGTCGGGCGGTGGGTGATGCGCACGGCCGAGTCGGTCTTGTTGACGTGCTGGCCGCCGGCGCCCGAGGCGCGATAGGTATCGATCTGGAGGTCGTCGGGGTCGATCTCGAGCTCGCCGGCGTCCTCGATGACCGGCGAGACCTCCAGACCGGCGAACGATGTCTGGCGGCGGTTGGCCGAGTCAAACGGCGACAGCCGCACCAGCCGGTGGACGCCCTTCTCGGCCCCGAACAGGCCGTAGGCGTTGTCGCCCGACGCGCGGAACGTGGCCGACTTGATGCCCGCCTCCTCGCCCGCCGACACCTCGAGCAGCTCCACGTCGAAGCCCCGGCGCTCGGCCCACCGCATCATCATCCGCAGCACCATCTCGGCCCAGTCCTGGGCGTCGGTGCCGCCCGCCCCGGCGTTGATCGTGACCAGCGCGTCGCCGGCGTCGTAGGGGCCTGAGAACAGCCGCTGCTCCTCCAGCGCGGCCAGCCGGGACTCCACCGACGAGATCTGCCCATCGAGCTCGGCCGCCAGGTCCGGGTCCTCGGCCGTCATCTCGGCCAGCGTCTCGAGGTCCTCGGCGTCGGAGCGCAGCGCGGTGAACTCGGCCAGCTTGCGCGACGCCCGCGCGTGCTGGGCCGACACCTTCGCCGCCGCCTCCTGGTCGTCCCAGAAGCCGGGCGCCCCCATCGCCTGCTCCAGCTGTGCGACCTGCTCGGTCAGCGCATCGGGGTCAAAGATAGTCCGCGAGCAGCGTGAGCTGATCACGGACGGCCGCGAGACGCTGCGGCGTGGGCTCTGACCCGGCGGTGGTCGACATGTCCCAGACGCTACCAAGGCCGATCCCGAGGTGGTCTCGACTCGGTCTCAACCCTCTTCACGAGGCGCGAGGCCGGTGCCATCATCGCCCCACGTTCCACCGACGACAAACCTTGAGAAACGGGGACCCCAACGATGTTCGGCAAGAAGAAGAAGATCGAGCGCGTGAACAGCCTGATGACCGCGGGTGGCCGTGGCGTCGGGACGCTCGTCAACGTTCGCGACACCGGCATGACGATCAACGACAACCCGCGCGTCAAGATGACGCTGCGCGTCGAGCCGCTCGACGGCACGGGCGCGTTTGATGCCGAGAAGACGGCGACCGTCTCGCGTGTCCGTGTGCCGCAGGTCGGCAGCCGCTATCCGGTCTTCTACGACCAGGCCGACCACAGCGACTTCATCTTCGTCGACGGCGTCTCCGACCAGGAGGGGCAGGCGAACATCGTCGCGATGTTCGGCGATGCGTTCGGCGCCAATGCCGAGGGCGTCGGCATGCCGGCGATCGCCGCCGCGCCGGCCGCCGCCGCCGCAGCGCCGGCCGAGGATCACCTCGACAAGCTCAAGAAGCTGGCCGAGCTGCGCGACGCCGGCGCGCTCACCGACGCGGAGTTCGAGACCGAGAAGGCGGCGATCCTCGCCACTGCATCCTGACGCGGGTCACTGCCCGTGGCACTTCTTGAACTTCTTGCCTGACCCGCACCAGCACGGGTCGTTGCGGCCGATCTGCTCGCTCGCCTCGACCCGGCGCTGTTGCACCACCTGCTCCGGCGGCGCCTCGTCCGCGTAGGCCACATCGGTGCCGGCCGCGGCGGCGGCCGCAGCGAGCGCCGTCGGCTGGCCGCCACCGTCGCCTCCCGAGTACGACACGCGACCCGCCGCCGTCTGGCTGCCGGAGGCGGGCGCGTACTGGCGCGTGTTGCCGTAGTCGTCGTGGACCTCGACCGGCACGCGCAACACCATCCGCGCGAAGTCCGACCAGATCGAGTTCATCAGGTCGCGGAACAGCTCGAAGGCCTCGTTCTTGTAGGCGACGAGCGGGTCGATCTGGGCGTGACCGCGCAGGTGGATGCCGTCCCGCAGGTAGTCCATGTCGTAGAGGTGCTCGCGCCAGCGCTCGTCGATGATCGACAGCAGCAGGAAGCGCTCGAGGTCGCGCATGACCTCCGGGCTGAGCTGCTCCTCGCGCTCGTCGTAGAGCTCGAGCACCCGCTCCTCGAGCTGCCGCGCCAGCCGCTCGCGGTCGAGCTGGCTGCGGTCGAAGTCCTCGATCGCGAACTCGAACGGGAAGATGTCGCTCAGCGCGAGCGCGAGCCCGTCGAGATCCCATTCCTCGAGGTACTCGCCGGGCGTGTACTCGTCGACGAGGTGCTCCATGACACCCGCGATCTCGTCGCGCGCCGAGTCGCTCATGTCCTTGCCCTCGAGGATCTCGTCGCGGTACGTGTAGACGACGCGGCGCTGCTCGTTCATGACGTCGTCGTACTCGAGCGTGTGCTTGCGCTGAAGGAAGTTCTGTTCCTCGACGCGGCGCTGGGCCTTCTCGATCTGCTTGGAGAGCATCCCGGCTTCGATCGGCTCCTCGTTGCCCTCGTCGTCGACCGTGCCGAGGCGGTCGAGGATCTTGTAGATCCGGTCGCCGGCGAACAGCCGCACCAGGTCGTCCTCGGCCGACAGGAAGAACCGCGACTCGCCGGGGTCGCCCTGGCGGCCGGCACGGCCCCGCAGCTGGTTGTCGATGCGCCGCGACTCGTGGCGCTCGGTGCCGCAGATGAACAGCCCGCCGGCCTCGAGCACGATGTCGCGCGACTCTGAGACGCGGCGCTCGACGGCGGCCTCGACCTCCTTGTGGCGCTCGTCGTAGTCGGGGTCGCCCGGCTTGAGCCCGAGCTTGGCCATCTCGAGGTCGGTCAGGTGCTCGACGTTGCCGCCGAGCTTGATGTCGACGCCGCGGCCGGCCATGTTGGTGGCGATCGTCACGGCGCCGGGCCGACCGGCCTCGGCGACCGTCTCGCCCTCGCGCTCGGCATGCTCGGGCTTGGCGTTGAGCACCGTGTGCGGGATGCCCTTGCGCTTGAGACGCTCCCCGAGCAGCTCGGAGATCTCGACCGAGATCGTTCCGACGAGGACCGGCTGCTGGTTGGCGTGGCGCTTCTCGATCTCGCGCACGACCGCCGACCACTTGCCCTCGCGGGTCTTGTAGACCTGATCGTTGCGGTCGTCGCGGACCATCGGCCGGTTGGTCGGGATCTGCACCACGCCGAGCTCGTAGATCTTCATGAACTCGGTCGCCTCGGTCAGCGCCGTGCCCGTCATGCCGGCGAGCTTGTCGTACATGCGGAAGAAGTTCTGCAGCGTGATCGTGGCGAGCGTCTGGTTCTCCTCCTGGACGCGGACGCCCTCCTTGGCCTCGATCGCCTGGTGCAGACCCTCGGACCAGCGCCGGCCTTCGAGGATGCGGCCGGTGTGCTCGTCGATGATCATCACCTCGCCGTCGATGACCGCGTAGTCGACGTCGCGCTTGAACAGCGACTCGGCCTTCAGCGACTGCTGGAGATGGTTGACGAGATGGCCGTTCTCGGCGCGGTAGAGGTGCTGGATGCCGAGGAACTTCTCGGCCTTGGCGACGCCCAGCTCGGTCACCGAGACGGTCTTGTGCTTCTCCTCGAACTCGTAGTCGAAGTCGGCCACGAACTCCTTCTTGGAGCGCGGGTCCAGGCCCTCGGGGCGCTTGCCCGACTTCATCTGGGGCGCCAGGCGCGCGAACTTGGCGTACAGGTCCGCGGCCTGTTCGGGGGCGCCGGAGATGATCAGCGGCGTGCGGGCCTCGTCGATCAGGATGTTGTCGACCTCGTCGACGATCGCGAACGCCCGCGAGGCGAACGGACGGCCCTCATCGTCGAGGCGGCCGCCGTGCTGGACCTTCTCCTCGATCGACGTCGCCATGTTGTCGCGCAGGTAGTCGAAGCCGAACTCGGAGTTCGTGCCGTACGTGACGTCCGACGCGTAGGCGGCGTGCTTCTCTTCGATCGGCTGCATGTTCTGCAGCACGCCGACGGTCAGCCCGAGGCCCTCGTAGATCGGGCCCATCCACTCGGCGTCGCGACGGGCCAGGTAGTCGTTGACCGTGACCACGTGGACGCCCTTGCCCGACAGCGCGTTGAGCGCGACGGCGAGCGTGCCGGTCAGCGTCTTGCCCTCGCCGGTCTTCATCTCGGCGATGTTGCCGCCGTGCAGGACCATGCCGCCGATCAGCTGCACGTCGAAATGGCGCATGCTCATCGTGCGGCGGCCGACCTCGCGGGTGATCGCGAAGGCCTCCGGCAGGACGTCGTCGAGCGAGTCGCCCTCGGCGACCCGCTCGCGCAGCTCGCCGAAGCGTTCGCGCAGCTCGTCGTCGTCTTCGAGCTCGAGTTCCGGCTCGAATGCGTTGATCAGCTCAACGCGCTTCTCGTACTCCTTGAATTTCTTGGACTCGCCGACATTCAGCGCGCGCTCGAGGATCCCCATGGTCTCCTCAGTGTAGACGCGACTCGACGTCGGCGGCGACGCCTGCGAGCAGCCAATCGAGGCCGCGCTCGAAGTACTGGCCGGTGTCGCTCGCGCCGCTCGCCAGCGCCGCCGCGACATGCGGAAGGTCGTCCTCGCCGACCGCCCGGCGCAGCAGGTCGAGCTGCTGCTTCTGCCAGCCGGGTGTCTGCTCGCTGCGCTGGCGATCCTCCAGCTCGTCGAGTGCGCAGCCGGCGGTGAAGGCGTCGACGGCCCCGAGGATCGCGCCCATGTCCCCGAACTCGAGCTTCAGCGGCGCGAGCGCCGCGAACGACTGCTCGATGTGGCGGGCGATGTTGGGCGAGATGAACGGACCGTGGTCGACGGTCGCGATCCACGGGTGGCGGAAGATCATGTCGCGCGTGCGCCGAGCGATGGCCCGCAGCGCCTCTCGCCAGTCGGCGGGCAGCTCGCCGGGGACGAGCAGCTCGCCGGCGATCTCGTCGGCCATCAGCGCGATCAGGTCGTCCTTGCTGCGCACGTAGGAGTAGAGCGTCATCGTGCCCATGTCGAGCGTGGCCGCGACTCGGCGCATCGAGACGGCGTCGATGCCCTCGGAGTCCGCGAGCTCGAGCGCGGCATGGACGACCGCGCGGCGCATCTGCGGGTGGCGGCGCGAGCGTGTCGTTTCGGTCGCGGTCGCCCACGGCGGGATGTCCATCGTCTGGGCGGCCGGCTTGCGACTTGACATTCGTACAGTGTACTGCAATGGTACGACGTACGATGCCCGTACAGCGTACGAACTCTCCATACGTGGTCGAGGCCCAGGGGCTGGGCAAGCGCTACGACGACCACTGGGTCCTGCGCGACGTCGATCTGGCGATCGCGCCCGGCGCGGTGGTCGGACTGCTCGGGTCCCAACGGCGCCGGCAAGACGACCGCCGTGCGCATCCTCACGACGCTGCTGGCGCCCGACGCCGGCTGGGCCCGCATCGCCGGTCACGACGTCACGCGCGACGGCGTCGCCGTGCGCCCGCTGATCGGCCTCGCCTCCCAGGACTCGACCGTCGACCGGCTGCTCAGCGGCCGCGCGAACCTCGAGCTGACCGCGCGCCTGCACCACATGCCGCGCCGCGAGGCGCGCGCCCGCGCCGCCGAGCTGCTCGAGCGCTTCCGCCTCGCCGACGCCGCCGACGACCTGGCCCGCACCTACTCGGGCGGCATGCGCCGCCGGCTGGACCTCGCGGCGACGCTCGTGGCCGACCCGGTCGTGCTGTTCCTCGACGAGCCGACGACCGGCCTGGACCCGCGCAGCCGCAACGAGCTGTGGGACGAGCTGCGGACGCTCGTCGACGCCGGCACGACGCTCGTCCTGACGACCCAGTACCTCGAGGAGGCCGACCGGCTTGCCGACCATGTCGCGGTCATCGACCACGGCCGGATCGTCGCCGAAGGCAGTCCCGACGACGCTCAAGCAGCGCGTCGGCGGCGCGCGCGTCGTGCTCGGCGTCCGGGCGGCCGGAGACCTGACCCGCGCGGCCGAGGTGCTCGGGCGGATCGGCTCGCGCTGCGCCCGCGATCGACGCCACGGCACTCGAGGTCGCGGTTGCGATCGCGCCCCGCGACCGGGCTCGCCGACGCCGTCCGCGCGCTCGACGCCGCCGGCGTGGACGACCGGCGACATCGCGCTGCGCCGCCCATCGCTCGACGACGTGTTCCTCGCCCTGACCGGGCACGACACGGCCGAACGGCAGGCCGCATGACCGCCGCCCGCTACGCACTGAGCGACGGCATGCTGATCGCTCGGCGCAACCTCGCCCACATCCGCCACGTCCCCGAGAAGCTGATCGACGTCACGCTCCAGCCTCTGCTGTTCGTGCTGCTGTTCGTGTACGTCTTCGGCGGATCGGTCCAGGTGCCGGGCGGCTACCACGCCTACGCGGTCACCGGGATCTTCGTCCAGACACTGACGTTCGCCGTCGGCGGCGCCGGCGTCGCGATCTCCGAGGACCTGACCAACGGCATGATCCAGCGCTTCCGGTCGCTGCCGATGGCGCGATCGGCCGTCCTCGTCGGGCGCTCACTCGCCGACCTGGCGACGACGCTGATCGCGATCGCGATCCTCGCCGGCGCCGGCCTGATCGTCGGCTGGCGAATCCACACCGACTTCCCCGACGCCGTCGCGGGGTTTGCGCTGCTCGTCCTCTACGCCTATGCGATCAGCTGGCTCGGGGTGCTGCTGGGCCTGCTCGTGCGCTCGACCGACGCGGTGATGGGCATGGTCTTCCTCGTCGCGTTCCCGCTGAGCTTCATCGCCAACACGTTCGTCGCGGCGTCGACGCTGCCCGGGCCGCTCGCGACGATCGCCCGCTACAACCCGGTCAGCGCGATGACAGCGGCGGTGCGCCAGCTGTTCGGTAATCCGAGCGTGCCCGATCCGCACCCGGTCTGGCCGATGGCTCACCCGGTTGCCGCCGCGGTCCTGTGGTCGCTGGCGATCCTCGCCGTCTGCGTGCCGTTGGCCGTGCGCCGCTATCGCATCGTCAGCGCGCGCTGACGTCCTAGGACGCGGGCGACACGTTGCCCAGCGCGGTGTCCCCGCGGTCGCGTGCCTCACGCCGCCGCCGGCGCTTGTCGCGGTCGCGCTTGACCTGCCGCGACAGCTCCTCGGCGCACAGGTTGATCGAGTGGACCATGTCCCGCGACGCGTCGCGCGCGCGCAGGATCGCCCCCTTGATGTGCAGCGTGACCTCGGCCACCTTGCAGTCGGGGTTGGAGGGATTGCGCTCCTCCCAGACCTCGACCTCGAGCCGGGCGAGCTCAGAGACCTGCTTGCCCACCTTCGTGAAGCGCTTCTCGATGTGCTCCCGAAGCTCATCGGGAACCGGGCAGTTACGGCCCTTCACCTCAATCTGCATTTCCGTTCTCCCCTGGTCGTGGGAGGTTTGTGGGTGCGTCGATGGTACGCCTCAATCGGCCGGAACCCAAGCACTCATCCCAGCGCCCGTGAGTAGGTCAGCGCAACGACGTCGCAACATCCGGCTTGAATCAGTGCAGTAGCGCACGCGTTCAGCGTCGCCCCGGTCGTATGGACGTCGTCGACGAGCACCGCGCGCGCCGGCACCGGGCCCGTCGCGCGCATCGCGACACGCCCCGGCGCCAGGCGCAGAGCGCGCCCGGCGCCGAGCTGGCGCCCCCCACCCCCCACCGCCCGTCGCACGCAGCGGTGCACGTCGAGGCCCGTGCGGCGCCCCAGTGCGCGCGCCAGGCAGTCGGCGTGGTCGAAGCCCCGCACCAGCCGCTGGGTCGTGGTGCTGGGCACCGGGACGAGCGCGCCGCCGGCCAGCAGCGCCGGCGGCGCACCGGCGGCGATCTGGGCCGCCATCGTGTCGGCGACGCGCAGCGCGCCACGGAACTTCAGCGCGACAACGAGCTCGCGCGCCGGCCCCGCGTGGGCGACCGGCGACCACGCAGCCGCGAACGCGGCCCGCGCGGCCGGACAGCGGGCCCGCGCGCAGCGGCCGGGCAGCGCGCAGCGCGGGCAGCGCGGGCCGGTCAGCCACGGCAGCGCGCGCCGGCAGGCCGGGCACAGCACGTCTGCGCCGGTACTCGCGCCGCACGCGCAGCAGGTCGGCGGGACGAGCAGCGACAGGGCGATACGCAGCATCGCCGTTAGCGTCGCGCGAACCGTGTGCCACGGGGCGCGCAGACTGCGACAAGATGACGGCGTGCTTGCGACAGGCCTGTCGTGGACGTTCGATCCCGGCCCGGTCGTGGCGATCGCGGTCGCCGGCGTCGCCTACCTCTGGCGTTGGATCGAGGTCCGCCGCCAGGACGGGGCGCGATCGGCGAGCGCGTGGCGCCTGGCTTCGTTCATGGCCGGCCTGGCGCTGGTCGCGGCGGCGCTGATCTCGCCGATCGACGCCCTGGCCGAGCAGCTGTTCGTCATGCACATGGTCCAGCACATCATCCTGCTCGACCTGTCGGCGGTGCTGTTGGTGTGCGGGCTGACGAAGGTCATCATGCGGCCGCTGACGCGACGCATGACCGGGCTCGAGCGCGCGGCGGGCCCGCTGGGGCACCCGGCGTTCGCCGTCGCGTTCTACGTGGTGGTGATGTGGGCGTGGCACATCCCGACGATGTACGACGCCGCGCTGCGCAATCAGACGATCCACGCCGTCGAGCACGTGATGCTGGCGACGGCCGGCATCCTCTACTGGTGGCACCTGTTCAGCCCGATCCGCCAGCGCCAGCGGCTCGGCGGCCTGGGTCCCGTCGTCTACATGACGTCGACCAAGCTGCTCGTCGGAATGCTGGGGATCGTGATCATCTTCGCCCCCCACGTCCTCTACCCGTTCTACGCCCACCAGCCGCGTACGTGGGGGCTCAGCGCCCACACCGACCAGCAGGTGGCCGGCGCGGTAATGGCTCTCGAGCAGTCGATCGTGATGGGGATCGCGCTCGCGTACCTGTTCATCCAGGCGTTGATCGAGTCCGAGCGCGAGCAGCAGCGCGAGGAGCGCTACGAAGCGGTCTGAGCGGCCAGCTCGGCCGGTGGCGCGTCCGCGGCGACCGCCGATGCGCCCAGAGCGCGGATCATCAGGCGCCGCAGCTCGGCGCGCTCCTCGAGCGTCAGGCCCGACAGCACGTCGGCCTCGTGCGGGGCGAGCGCCTTCTCGGCGCGGGCCACCGCCTTGCGGCCGGCCGGAGTGATCTCGACGATGTGACGGCGCCGATCCAGCGGATCGCGGCGACGCGTGGCCAGGCCGTCGGTCTCGAGCTCGTTGAGGACGATCACGAGGTTGTTGGCGTCGGTGCACATCAGCTCGGCCAGGGCCTGCTGGGAGAGACCCTCGTGGCCGCGCAGGAACCCGAGGGCGAGGAAGTGGCGCATCGGGATGCCCATCTCGTCCTCGTCGCTGCGGCGGAAGATCCGCTTGCCCAACTGGGCCAGCAGCAGCCACACGCCCGGTACCTGGTTCTCATCCATGCCGCGGGATTGTAGCGCCGAACGGGACCGTAACGCAAGTACGAATGATCCTTGATACAGTGATGATCATGCAGGAGAGGATCACCCCCGCCCCAACGTCCGAACACGCCAACCGCCGCCGCTGGATCGCGCTCATCATCGTCTGCCTCGGGCAGCTCATGATCGTGCTCGACGTGACGATCGTGAACGTCGCGCTGCCGTCGATCCAGAGCTCACTGCACTTCAGCCAGGGGAATCTGACCTGGGTCGTCGACGCCTACCTGATCACCTTCGGCAGCTTCCTGCTGCTCGCGGGACGCCTGGGTGACCTGATCGGGCGCAAGCGGGTCTTCCTCTCGGGCCTCGCGCTGTTCATCGCCGCGTCGGCGTGGTGCGGGCTGTCGGACAGCGAGGGCATGCTGATCGCCGGGCGCTTCGTGCAGGGCCTGGGTGGCGCGTTCGCCTCATCGGTCATCCTCGCGATCATCGTCACCGAGTTCCCCGCGGGGCCGCTCCAGGCCCGGGCGATGGGCGTGTTCGCGTTCGTCGCGGTCAGCGGCGGCTCGATCGGCCTGCTGGCCGGCGGCTGGCTGACCCAGACGCTGAGCTGGCACTGGATCTTCTTCATCAACATCCCGATCGGCATCTTCACGCTGATCGCCGGCCGTGCACGGATCGTCGAGAGCGAGGCGATCGGCCTCGGCGCGGGGATCGACGTCCTCGGATCGTTCATGGTCACCGCCTCGACGATGCTCGGCGTGTTCGGCGTGATCAAGGCCACGAGCGACGGCTGGGGCTCGGCGGTGACGCTCGGCTCGATGGCCGGTGCGGCCGTGCTGTTCGGGCTGTTCCTGCTCTACGAGGGCCGGATCTCCAATCCGATCATGCCGCTGCACATCCTGCGCAACCGCGGCCTGATCGGCTCGAGCATCGTCCGCGGCCTGCTCGTGACCGGCATGTTCTCGGTCTTCTTCCTCGGCGCGCTGTACCTCGGCAAGGTCCTGGGCTACGGCGCGACGCGCACAGGCCTCGCGTTCCTGCCCCAGACGCTGCTCGTCGCCGGAATGTCGCTCGGCCTCACCGCTCGCCTGATGGCCCGGTTCGGCGCGATCCGGATGATCGTGTTCGGCTTGAGCTCCGTCTTCGTCTCACTGATCCTGCTGGCCCAGATCGGCGAGCACACGGCGTACTTCCCGACGATCTTCGTCGCCCTGATCCTGATGGGGATCGGGATGGGCAGCTCGTTCATGCCGCTGCTGGTCGTGGCGATGGCCGGTGTGCCCCGGGAGGAGTCGGGACTCGGATCAGGGATCGTCAACGTCTCGGTGCAGCTCTCCGCCGCGCTCGGACTTGCGGTGCTGACGACGCTGTCGACCAACCACACCAAGTCGCTGCTGGCGTCCGGCCAGTCGACGGCCAGCGCGCTCGTCGGCGGCTACCAGCTGGCCTTCTACATCGGCGCGGGCTGCGTCGCGGTCGGTATGGCCGTCGCGCTGGCCGTGCTGCGAAACCCGCCCGCCAAGCCGCCCGAGATCCTGGACGAGCAGCCGCGCGAAGAGACGCCGGTCGCCCCGCGCGAGCTCGAGCCGGCCGTAGCCTAGGACCGCTCAGCCGCGCCGCATCGCCTCGGCGATGCCGGTGTGGCCGGCGATCGCGCCGATCAGGATCGCGCCGTCGCCGACCTGGGCCCCGGGCAGCACGATCGTGTTCTTGAGCGCGGCGCCGTCACCGATGGCGGCGCCGTCGCCGATCACGACCGGGGCGTCGAGGCGCACGCCGGCACCGATGCGCACATCGCGCCCGATCCACACCGGCGGCTCGATCAGCTCGACGCCGTCGAAGCTGCTCCCGTCGCCGACCCGCAGTCCCGGGGCGATCTCCTCGCCCTGGACGTCGAGCTTCAGCACACCGGTCAGCGCGTCGAACGTGCCCGCGCGCAGCTCGTCGAGCGAGCCGACGTCGTTCCAGTACTCGTCGATCTCGTGGACGTGGAACGGCACGTCGGCGGCCAGCAGGGCCGGGAACACGTCGTTGGCCCAGTCGACCGGATCGCCGGCGGGGAAATAGTCGAAGATCTGCGGCTCGAACATGTAGATGCCGCAGTTGCCGAGGTTCGACAGCGCCTCGGCCGGCTCGGGCTTCTCCTGGAAGCCGGTGATGCGCCCGCCCGAGTCGTGCAGGACGACCCCGTATTCGCGCGTGTCCTCCACCCGCTTGACGGCCAGCGTGGCTACGCCGCCCGACTGGCGGTGGCGGGCCAGGAAGCGCTCGATGTCGATGTCGGTCAGCGCGTCGCCGGAGATGACGAGGAATGTCTGGTCGCCGAAGAACTCGCGGCACTTGCGAACGCCGCCGGCCGTACCGGTCAGCTCGGGCTCGTAGAGGTACTCGATACCGGCGCCGAAGTGGTCGCGGATCGTGTCGGGGAAGTAGTGCAGGTTGGCGATGATGCGCTCCACTCCCTGGCGGCGCAGCAGGTCGACGATGTGGCCCATGACCGGACGGTCGAGCACCGGCACCATCGGCTTGGGGATCTCGTAGGTGAGTGGGCGCAGCCGCGTGCCCAGTCCGGCGGCGAGGACCTGAGTCGGGATCATCGAGTCGGCAAGCTACCGAGCGGACGCAGATAACGCCTCTGCTCCTCGGTCAGCTCGTCGATCCGCACCCCGAGCGCGGCGAGCTTGAGCGTCGCGACCTCGTAGTCGATGTCGGGCGGAACGGGGTGCACGCCCGGCCCGAGCTGCGATCCGTGCTTGACCAGGTGCTCGACGCCCAGGGCGTGGATGGCGAAGCTCAGATCCATCACCGACGCCGGGTGGCCCTCGGCGGCGGCGAGGTTGACGACGCGCCCGCGGGCGAGCAGGTTCAGGCGCCTGCCGGCCAGGTCGTACTGGGTCACGAGCGGCAGCACGTCGCGGACGTCGGTGGCGAGCTCGTCCAGCGCGTCGAGGTCGATCTCGACGTCGAAGTGGCCGGCGTTGGCGAGCACGGCGCCGTCCTTCATCGCCGCGAAGTGTTCGCCGCGCAGGACTCCGGGGGCGCCGGTGACGGTCACGAACACGTCGCCGCGCGCGGCCGCCTCGAGCGCCGGCATGACCTCGAAGCCGTCCATCCGCGCCTCGAGCGCGCGGACCGGGTCGACCTCGCAGACGATGACCGACGAGCCGGCGCCGCGGGCGCGCTGGGCGACGCCGCGGCCGGTCCAGCCGTAGCCCAGAACGACGAGCTGGAGGCCGGCGAACAGCAGGTTGGTCGCGCGCAGGATGCCGTCGATCGCCGACTGGCCGGTGCCGTAGCGGTCGTTGAACGCACGCTCGGAGTGGGCCTCGTTGACGGCCAGGACCGGTAGCGCGAGGCGGCCCTCGTCCTGGAGTGCACGGACCCGCAGCAGGCCGGTCGCCGTCTCCTCGGTGGCGCCGATCATGCCGTGCAGCAGATCCTGGCGATCGGTGTGGACGAGCGTCAGCAGGTCGGCGCCATCGTCGAGCGTGATCTGCGGCGGCGTGTCGAGCAGCGACGCGACGTTGGCGACATAGGAGTCGACGTCCTCGTCGCGCTGCGCGCGGACGTCGATCCCGTCGGCGCGCAGCGCGTCGGCGACGTCGTCCTGGGTCGACAGCGGGTTGGCCGCCGCCAACGCGACCCGAGCGCCGCCGGCGTGCAGCGTGCGGATCAGGTTGGCCGTCTCGGCCGTGACGTGCAGGCACGCCGCGATCGCCACGCCGTCCAGCGGTCGCTCGCGGGCCAGGCGTTCCCGGATCGAGCGCAGGACGGGCATCTGCCCGTCCGCCCACTCGATCCGGGCGTGGCCTGGTGTGACTCGCCTCATCAGGGGTGCCCGAGGCGGCCACGTGGCCGCCGTAGGCGGGGCCCCATGGTCTTAGTAGCGGTAGTGATCCGGCTTGTAGGGACCCTCGACCGGGACGCCGATGTAGGACGCCTGGTCGTCGGTCAGCGTCGTGAGCTTCGCCCCGACCGCGTCGAGGTGCAGCCGCGCGACCTTCTCGTCGAGGTGCTTGGGGAGCACGTGGACGTCGGTCGCGTACTCGTCGGGCTTCGTCCACAGCTCGATCTGGGCCATCGTCTGGTTGGTGAACGAGTTGGACATCACGAACGACGGATGGCCGGTCGCGTTGCCCAGGTTCAGCAGCCGTCCCTCCGACAGGACGATGATCGAGTGGCCGTCGGCGAACTTCCACTCGTCGACCTGCGGCTTGATGTTGACCCTCTCGATCCCCGGCGTCGCGGCGAGGCCGGCCATATCGATCTCGTTGTCGAAGTGGCCGATGTTGCCGACGATCGCCTGGTGCTTCATGCGGGCCATGTCGGCGGCCTTGATGATGTCCTTGTTTCCGGTCGTCGTGATGAAGATGTCGGCGGTCTCGACGACATCCTCGAGCGTCTGGACCTGGAAGCCCTCCATCGCGGCCTGCAGCGCGCAGATCGGGTCGATCTCGGTGACGATGACGCGGGCGCCCTGGCCCTTGAGCGACTGGGCCGAGCCCTTGCCGACGTCGCCGTAGCCGCAGATCACCGCGACCTTGCCGGACAGCATCACGTCAACGCCGCGGTTGATGCCGTCGACGAGCGAGTGCCGGCAGCCGTAGAGGTTGTCGAACTTCGACTTGGTGACCGAGTCGTTGACGTTGATCGCCGGGAACAGCAGCTTGCCCTCCTTGGCGAACTCGTACAGGCGGTGCACGCCGGTCGTCGTCTCCTCGGTGACGCCCTTGATCTCGGCCGCCATGCGGGTGAACTTCTGGCCGTCGGCGGCGAGGTTGCGCGTCAGCAGCTCGAGGATCACGCGGTGCTCGTCGCTGTCGGCGGTCGACGGGTCGGGCACGGCTCCCGCAGCCTCGTACTCGACGCCGAGGTGGACGAGCAGCGTCGCGTCACCACCGTCGTCGAGGATCATGTTCGGGCCGCCGGCCGCGCCCCAGTCCAGGGCCTGCTCGGTGCACCACCAGTACTCATCCAGCGTCTCGCCCTTCCACGCGAAGACCGGCACGCCGGCGGCGGCGATCGCGGCGGCGGCGTGGTCCTGGGTGGAGAAGATGTTGCACGACGCCCAGCGGACCTCGGCGCCGAGCGCGACGAGCGTCTCGATCAGGACGGCGGTCTGGATCGTCATGTGCAGCGAGCCGGTGATGCGCGCGCCCTTGAGCGGCTGCGCGTCGGCGAACTCGCGGCGGGTCGACATCAGGCCGGGCATCTCGTGCTCGGCCAGCGTGATCTCCTTGCGGCCGAACTCGGCGAGCGAGATATCGGCGACCTTGTAGTCGGTGGCGGTCGTGTCAGGGGCGATGGTCGTCATGCAGCGGACTCCAGGGTCGGGGTGGCGATGAGCTTGCGGTGCTTCTCCTGCTCCCAGCGCAGCCAGTCGGATGCGGGGACCTGCGGCGGGCGCACGGGGGTGGCCTCGAGCCACGCTTCGACGGCCGTGCGCAGGGCACGGTCGCGCCGCAGGCGCAGGGCGAAGCCGATCTCGCTCAGGGCGATGTGGTGGGCGTCGAGCAGCTCGCGCAGCGTGCGCAGACGCTGCAGCTCCTCGGCGCCGAAGAGGCGATAGCGCGAGTCAGAACGGCGCGGCGTGACCAGCCCGATCCGCTCGATGTAACGCAGCATCCGCGGGGACCAGCCCGTCGTCTGCGCAGCCTCGTTGATCGTCAGTGCGTCCACTCGGCGCAGAACCTTAGCACGTCCGTGTCAAGGTTCCCGGCTCAGTCGTCGGCGGCCAGACTGGCCTTCAGCTCGTCGAGCACGGCGACCGGGGTTGGGTCGACCCCACGCAGGACGGCGAGGTAGAGCGAGACGAGGTCGCCGAGGAGGACGAGCGAGAAGACGCGCTCGATGCAGGTCTGGCCGCGCGAGGAGACGCGATGGGTGCCGACCGCGTGCGGGGCGATCAGGCGTTCGGTCAGCTCGACGCGGCGCTGGATCCGCGGATGGGTGTCGGAGTCCTCGAGGAACACCGCCGACAGGCGCCCGAGGTCGGACGCGCCCGCCCAGCCGACGATGTCGTTGTGATCGAACTCCGGCAGCTCGTGGGCCATCGCCGGGACCTTGGCGTTCTCGTTGATCTGGGTCTTCCAGCGGTAGGCGATCGGCACCGTCACGCCGGCCCCGCACAGCACCGGGATCGAGCCGTGCAGGGCGCGGGCCAGCGCCTTGGCGTCGGAGTCCTGGGCCCCGTCGGGTCCCCACTCGTCGACCAGCTGCTCGAGGTGGTCGGCGGCGACGTCGATCTCGCTGTTCATCCGCGGCCCGGCACCGCAGTTCGCGGCGACCTCGAGCGCGGCGACCGTCATGTACGCCACCGCGCAGCGCGGCTGCAGCCCCCCGGCGACCGGGATCACCGGCACCCCGTCGCGGCGCGCGAGCTCGGCCAGCTGGCCGCCGGTCGTCGCCACCACGCGCGGCGCGCCCAGCGCGCCCGCCGCCTCGTAGCACGCGAGCGTCTCCTCGGTGTCGCCGGAATAGCTCGCGCACAGCACGGTCACATCGGGCGTCGTCCACGGCGGCAGACCATAGGCGCGCGACGACAGGATCGGCCGCGAGGCATGGTCGCCGAGCACGGCGCGGGCCAGCCGCCCGCCGATGCCCGACCCGCCCATCCCGGCGACGACGAGGCCGCCAGGCGAGTCCCACGGCTCGAGCTCGGCCGATTCGACCTTCCACTGGGCGTCGCGCAGGTGCTCGGGAATCGCCAGCGCGTCGCTGAGCAGGTCCTTGGTGTCGACGCGGGCAATGCTCGCGCGGTCGAGGGTCAGGGACTCGGTGGTGCTCATGGCGCCATTGTGGCGCAGTACCACTAGAAGGTGATCGCGCCGTCGCCCAGCACGGTCTGCGGGAACAGTCTGATCCCGCCGGTGAGGACGTTGTCGGCCCCGACCGTGACCCCCTCCCCCAGCACCGCGCCACCGCTGATCTGGGTCCGTGCGCCGATCCGCGCGCCGGCCGCGACGATGCAGTCGCGCAGCCGACAGCCGTCGCCGATCTGCGCGCCGTTGAGCACGACCGAGCGCTCGATGCTCGCCCCCGCGCCGACGCTGACGCCCTCACCGAGCACCACGAGGCTGCCGACATGGGCGCCCGTGGCGACCATGCAGCCGCGCTCGACGACCGCCGGCGGCACGACGCGGCCGTCGATCGTCGCGTCGGGCGCGATGGCCAGGAAGCCGTCGCCGAGCCGCTGTGCGACCGCCGTGCGCACGTTGCCTTCGAGGATGTCGAACGTCGCCCGCAGATAGCGCTCGGGCGTGCCGATGTCGAGCCAGTAGCTGCCACGGTGGGCGAAGCCGTACAGCCCGTCGCCGACCAGCCGCGGCCAGACCTCGCGCTCGATCGAGACGTTGGCGCCAGCCGGGATCAACTCGAGCACCCGGCGTTCGAGCACGTAGGCGCCGGCCGAGATCAGGTTCGTCTCGAGCCGTTGATCGCCCGACGGCTTCTCGATGAACTCGCGCACCGCGTGGTCGGGGTCCAGGCGCACGAGACCGTAGTTGGCCGGGTCGTCGACGCCGACGAGCGCCAGCGTCCCCGTCGCGCCGGTCGCCTCGTGCTGGGCGATCTGGGCCGTCAGGTCGAGGTCGGTCAGGACGTCGCCGTTGAGCATCAGGAAGCGCTCGTCGAGGAAGTCCTCGGCGTACTTCAGCGCCCCCGCCGTGCCGCGTGGCTCGGGCTCCTCGACGAACCGCAGGCGCACTCCGAAGCGCGAGCCGTCGCCGAGCACGTTCCGCACGCTGGTGGCCAGAAAGCCGCAGCTCATGACCACGTCGTCGACGCCGTGGCCGTGCAGCCACTCGAGCATGTAGGCGATGAACGGCCGGTCGACGAGCGGCACGACCGGCTTGGGGACGGTCGACGTCAACGGGCGAAGCCGCGTCCCTTCGCCACCGACGAGAATCACCGCCTGCATCGTGTGACCGCTACCGGCCGATGCCCTCGTAGACGAGCCCCGCCGCTCGCAGCGCCGCCGGGTCGAGCACGTTGCGGCCGTCGACGACCAGCGTGCCCGCCATCGCGTCGGCGACCTCGCTCCAGTCCAGCTCGGTGAACTCCGGCCACTCGGTGACCAGCACCACCGCGTCGGCGCCGCGCACGCACGCAAGCGCGCCGTCGGCGAAGTCGACGCCGACGATGACCTTGCGCGCCTCGTCCTCCGCCACCGGGTCATACGCGGCGACGCTCGCGCCGGCGGCATGCAGCCGCGCGCTGAGTACGAGCGACGTCGCCTCGCGCATGTCGTCGGTGTTGGGCTTGAAGGCGAGCCCGAGGATCGCGATGCGCTTTCCGACGAGCGTGCCGAGGTGCTTCTCGAGCTTGCCGATGACGCGGCGCTTCTGGAGCTCGTTGACCTCGAGCACCGCGGTCAGCAGCTGGAAGTGGTAGCCGGTGTTCCCGGCCAGCTGCTTGAGCGCCTCGACGTCCTTGGGAAAGCACGAGCCGCCCCAGCCGATCCCCGCCTGCAGGAACTTCGGGCCGATGCGGTCGTCGAGGCCCATCCCGCGCGAGACCTCGATGACGTCGGCACCGGTGCCCTCGCAGACGTTGGCGATCTCGTTGATGAACGAGATCTTCGTCGCCAGGAACGCGTTGGAGGCGAGCTTCACCATCTCGGCCGAGGCGATGTCGGTGCGCACGAGCGGCGCGTCCAGCGGCGCGTAGAGGTCGACGACCGCGTCGCCGGCCCAGTCGCCGTCGTCACCGACCACGACCCGGTCAGGGGCCAGGAAGTCGGCGACCGCGCTGCCCTCCTTGAGGAACTCTGGACACGAGACGTAGCGCAGGCCCGACTTGCCGACCTGCTCCAGCGTCCGCTTGATCGCCGCGCCGGTGCCGACCGGGACCGTCGACTTCATGACCAGCGCGTGGCGGTCGGAGGCCGGGATCACGTCGACGACCGCGTGCACCGCGCTGAGGTCGGCATCGCCCGAATAGGTCGGCGGCGTGCCGACGGCGACGAACAGCAGCCGCGCCTGCTCCAGCGCATCGGCGACGTCGGTCGAGAAGTGCAGCCGGCCGCGGTGTTTGGCGACCAGCTCCTCGAGCTGCGGCTCCCAGATCGGCACCTCGCCGCGCTTCAGCGCGGCGATCTTCTCGGCGTCGATGTCGATGCACCAGACGTCGCTGCCGAGTTCGGCGAAGCCGGCAGCGGTGACGAGACCGACGTATCCGGTACCGATGACGGCGATGGGCTCACGGGAGGCTTCCATGCGGGCCGGGAACCCTACCGAGCAGCGCTCAGGGATAGTGGAACAGCGAGCGCGCGATGCCGACCATCTGCTTGTTGGTCAGCTCGTAGTCGAGCGTGTTGGAGACCCAGTAGACCGCGTGCGGCGTCTTCCATGCCACGTAGCGCAGCTTGCCGCCGTTGGTGAAGTACATGAGCTTGCGACCGTCCTTGACCACGGTCTGCGACGGGTGGGCGATCAGCGGCGGGTTCATCCACGTGGTTCCCTGAACGCCGTAGTAGCCGCCCTGCAGCTGGTTGGCGGCGAACACGATCCGGTAGGCGCTGTGACGCCGGCCCTTGGGGTGGCGCTTGTCGACCGCGCGGTCGTAGATCTTGTACGGGTAGGGGTTGGAGAGCGGCGACTGGGACGCCAGCCCGGTGCCCGACACGATCGCCGCCGGCAGGTACATCGGGAACGTGACCTGCCCGCGGGCGATGACCGGCGCGGCCGCGTTCTCCATCATCGCCTTGGCCTGGATCAGGCCCGGGGCGAGCGTCGACGGCGTCTCGTGGTGCTTGTGCTTCTTCTTGGTCTTCTTCGTCGAGGACGACGACGCGGAGCCGCCCGTGTTGCCCCCGACATGGATCTGGTGGGTCTGGATCCGCGCGGGGTGCAGGAACTTGCGCACGGTGCTGGGGATCGCCGCGGCGTTGACCGTCACGTACGAAGCGGTCGGCGTGTTGACGTCGCCACCGTTGGGGAACGTGATCTGCTGGATCGGGTGCTGCGCGGAGTACGCCGCCAGGCGCAGCAGGTCGATGATCCCGTAGTTGGTCGTGAACGTGTTGTCGAACTGCATGTCGCTCGACACGACCTTGACGAGCGGGAACAGCTGGCTGAGCAGGCGGCTCGAGCCGACCTGGTCCTTGACCTGGCGCAGGAAGTCCTGCTGGCGATCGGCGCGGATGAAATCGCTGTCGGTGTGGCGATAGCGCACATAGGCCAGCGCCTGAGAGCCGACGAGCTTCTGGTAGCCGGGCTTGATGTTGATCTCCGAGTACTGGGCGCTCGGCGGCAGGCCGGCGTTGGTGTGGAAGTAGTACTGGTCGACGTCGACGTAGACGCCGTGCAGGAACTTGACGGCGTTCTGGAAGCCGTGGAACTGCACGTTGATGACGTGGTTGATCTTGACCGAGGGGCCGAGCAGGTGCTTGACCGTCTGGGCGGTGAGGTCGGGCCCGCCGAGCGAGTAGGCGGCATTGATCTTGTCGGTCCCGTGGCCCGGGATCAGCACCTGGAGATCGCGCGGGATCGACAGCACCGTCGTCGCCGCCGCGTCGGGATCGAGATGGACGAGCATGATCGTGTCGGAGCGCGCGTTGGAGTAGCGCTTCGGGCCCTTGGGATCGGTGAAGCGCTTGTCGGAGCCGAGCACGAGCAGCGTCTGCGCCTTGCCGGCCTCGGCCGCGGTCAGCGTGTGGGCCTTGAACTTCAGCGGTACCGAGTGCTCGCCGCTCTTGAGGATGTCGACGATCTTCTGGGTCGTCAGCAGCACCGCGGCCGAGCCGGCGGTCGCCGTCGCCAGCACGATCAGTATTCCGCCGAGCAGTACGTGCTTGTAGACGCTGCGCCCGACGCGCGGCGGGCGGTCGGAGTCCTTCCTGCGCCAGCTCACGCGCGGCCTCCGTCGACAGCGCGTAGCGCCGGCCCGCCGGCCAGCGCCGCCGGCAGCTCGGCGAAGAAGTCGCCCAGCGCGCGGCGATAGCGCTCCAATGACGAGATCGACACCCACTCGCGGGGGCCGTGGTGACCACCGCCGACCGGGCCGAACTCGACGGCGGGAATGCCGGCGTCGAGGAACGAGTTGGCGTCCGAGGCGCCGTCGCGGCCGACGCTCAGCGCCTCGCCGTCGATCGAGCGACCGACCGCGGCGCGCAGGGCCTGCACGAACGGGTTGCGGCGCGACACGTAGGCGGGGGCGCGGATGAACGTCTTGACGATCTCGACATCGGGGATCGCGCGGATCTGGGCCAGGATCTCGCCCGGGTCCTGGTTGGGCAGGAAGCGGATGTCGACGTCGATCCAGCACTCGTCGGGAACCTTGTTGAACGCGTCGCCGCCCTGGACGCGCGCGACGTTGATCGACGGACGGTCGAACAGGTCCGACGACTGGCGCGAGAACGGCAGCGTCTCGATCCGGCGGTAGACGTCGTGGGCCTTGAGGATCGCGTTGTCGCCGAGCCACGGCGTCGAGCCGTGGGCGGCCGTGCCGGACACCTCGATGCGGATCGCCAGCACACCCTTGGCCTGGACGCCGATGTGCAGGTCGGTCGGCTCGCCGGTGATCGCGAAGTCCGCGCGCAGACCTTCGGCGACCAGCGTGTCGGTGCAGCGGCGCTCGACGTCCTCGGACTCCTCGTCGGGGACGCACACGAGCTGCACACGGACGTCGTCCTGGTGGGCGGCGTCGTGCATTGCGCACATCATCGCGGCCAGGCCGCCCTTCATGTCGTAGGCCCCGCGACCGATCAACCGGTCGCCCTCGACGCGGGGGTCGAACTGACCCTCACGCGCAGGCACGACATCGAGGTGGCCGTGCAGGATCACGGAGGCCGCGTGAGCGCCGTCGGGACGGCCACCGGCGGTCGCCATAATCACCGGCAGACCGTCGAAATCGCGCTCGTCGACGACCACGTCCCGGGCCTCGAGCCAGCCCTTGACGAACCCGGCGGCGGCGCGCAATTGATCCGGCGCCGAGGTGTCATAACCGATCAGCCGCTCGGCGAGAGGGCGCACATCCATGGCCGCCAAGGATAGGTGGATGGCCCGTCATGTCCGCCGGTAGGGCACCCGCAGGCTCAAGAACGCAGGAAAAGCGCCGATTTCCGTGGGCGTGTCATCGTCCGCACGCCTCTATACCCGCGCGGTAATCGGGACCGGAGCGATCACGCTCGCGGGCATGGTGGTTCTCGGGCTTCCGTCGCTGCTGCACGACCCCTCGACGACGCTCATCGTCCTGACCGCCGCGGTGATGCTCGCCGAGCTCGCGCCAGTGCATCTCGGGCCCCGCGACGGCGAGGTCGCGGCCTCGACGACCTTCACCTACGCGCTGCTGCTGTCCAGCGGCCCGGCCGCCGCCGCGATCGCCGCTGCGGTCGCGATCGTCGTCGCCGGGCTGGTCGACCGCCGGCCGGCCGACCGCGTCGCACTGTCCGTGGCGCAGAGCACGATCGCGCTCGGCCTCTCGGGCCTCGTGCTCGACCAGTTCGTGACCCTCGCCTCCCCCGTGCACTTCAGCCTCCAGGACCTCCCCGGGATCGCGCTGTCGGCCGCGACGCTGCTCGGCGTCGGCGCCGCGCTGTCGGCCGCGACGATGATCTTCCAGGGCGGCCGCGTCCCCGACCGCTCGCTGTGGACCGACGTCGCGTTCCACACGGCGACCGAGGGCATCCTCATCGGCCAGGCGCCGTTCGCGCTGCTGGCGCTCGACTACGGCCCGGTCGTCGCCCCGCTGCTCGTGCTGCCGCTGCTGGCCGTCCAGCGCGCCGGGCGCCACGCGTCGGTCTCCGAACGCCTGGCACTGCATGACACGCTGACCGGCCTCGCCAACCGTGCACTGTTCGCCGATCGAACGACGCAGGCGCTGCTCGCCGCGCGGCGCGACAACACGCCGGTCGCGGTGATGCTGATCGACCTCGACCGCTTCAAGGAGATCAACGACACGCTCGGCCACCACATCGGCGACGACGTGCTGCGCACGATGTCCGAGCGCTTCCGCGACGTCCTGCGCGAGGGCGACACGGTCGCCCGCCTCGGCGGCGACGAGTTCGGGATCCTGCTGCCCCAGCCCAAGGCGCCCGAGGACTCGCTGCGCGTCGCGACGAAGCTGCGCGAGGTCGCGCGGACGCCGATCTCGCTGTCCGAAGACGTCCATGTGTCGGTCGACGCCAGCATCGGCATCGCCTGGTACCCGACCCACGGTGACGACGTCGAGACGCTGATGCAGCGCGCCGACGTCGCGATGTACCTGGCCAAGCGCGGCGGATCGGGCGCGGCGTTCTACCAGCGCGACCGTGACGACTCGAGCGTCGCCAAGCTGACGCTCGGAACGCTGCTGCGCAGCGCGGTCGACGAGGGCGACATCGACGTCCACTACCAGCCGAAGGTCGACCCGATCTCGGGCACGGTCATGGGCGCCGAGGCGCTGGCCCGCTGGACACACCCAGAGCGCGGCGCCATCCAGCCGTCGACGTTCATCCCCGTCGCCGAGCAGACCGGCCTGATCATCCCGCTGACCTTCCACGTGCTGCACGAGGCGATGCGCCAGGCCGGCGCCTGGTACGCCGCCGACCTCGAGCTCGACATCTCGGTCAACGTCTCGGCGCGCGCGCTGCTGGAGCGCACGATGCCGGCCCGGATCGAGGGCCTGCTGCGCTTCCACCAGCTGCCGGCCCACCGGCTGATCCTCGAGGTCACCGAGTCGGCGATGCTGGCCGAATCCGACAACGTCGTCCCGGTGCTCGAGCGCCTGGTCGCGCTCGGCGTGACGATCTCGGTCGACGACTTCGGGACCGGCTTCTCGTCGCTGGAGTACCTCAAGCGGCTGCCGGTCGGCGAGCTGAAGATCGACCGCTCGTTCGTGCTCGGCCTGGCGACCGACGAACGCGACGGCGCGATCGTGTCATGCGCTGTGGACCTCGGCCACCGGCTGGGGCTGCGCGTCGTCGCCGAGGGCGTCGAGTCGGTCGAGGTCCGCACCGCCCTGACGCGGATGGGCTGCGACCAGGTGCAGGGCTTCCTGTTCTCGCCGGCCGTGACGGCCGAGGAGTTCGAGGCCGAGGCCCGCCGCCACCTGCCGCCGCATGCGCAGATCATGTCGCTCGGCGCCTGAACGCACCTGAGCGTAGATTGGGCGCGATGAGCGCCCGCATCGTCCTGTTCGGAGCCACCGGCTATACCGGCGAACTGACCGCCCACGCGCTGGTGGCGCGCGGCGTCAAGCCGGTGCTCGCCGGGCGCACCCGAGCGCGCCTGGAGAAGCTGGCCGAGGATCTCGGCGGCGGCTGCGAGGTGGCGCTCGCCGACGTCGGCTCGCCAGAGACCGTGCGCGCGCTCGTGGAGCGCGGCGACGTCCTGGTCTCGACCGTCGGGCCGTTCGCACGCTTCGGGCGCCCGGCCGTCGACGCGGCGATCGACGCGGGCGCCCACTACCTGGACTCGACCGGCGAGCCGTCGTTCATCCGCGAGATCTTCGAGCAGCACGGGCCACGGGCGCACGCCGCCGGCATCGGGATGCTGACCGCGTTCGGCTGCGACTGGGTGCCGGGCAACCTGGCCGGTGGATTGGCGCTCGACGAGGGCGGCGAGGCGGCGGTGCGCGTCGCGATCGGCTACTTCGCGACCGGCGACGGGATGGGCTCCGATGCGATGTCGGGCGGCACGCGGGCCAGCGTCGCCGGCGCGTCGCTGTCACCCGGGTTCGCGTTCCGCGACGGGCGCCTGGTGACCGAGCGCGGCGCCAAGCGCCTCCAGCACTTCGAGCTGTGGCCGGGCCACAAGGCGCCGGCCGTCTCGGTCGCCGGCACCGAGCACCTCGCGCTGCCACGGTCCTTCCCCGCGCTGCGCGATGTGGACCTCTATCTCGGCTGGATGGGCTCGATGTCGCGCCCGCTGCAGGTGATCTCGGCCGCGACGGCTGCGCTGACGGCGATCCCCGGCGTGCGCGGAGGGCTCGAGGGTCTCGGGGCGAGGTTCGTCAAGGGGTCGACCGGTGGCCCCGACGCCGCGGCCCGCCAGCGCACGGGGACGTTGCTGGTCGCCCAGGCGTTCGATGCGGCCGGCCGGCAACTGGCCGATGTGCGCCTGGAGGGCGACAACCCCTACACATTCACGGGCGCCGTGCTCGCCTGGGGCGCGCAGGCTGCGGCCGCGGGCGGCCTGCTGGGCAGCGGCGCGATGGGGCCGGTCGACGGCTTCGGGCTGGCGGAACTGACCGCCGGCGTCGCCGAGGCCGGCATCGCGCGCGCGTAGTGCCTCAGCGGCCCTGGTAGCTCGGCCGGTCCGGCGCGCCGAGCAGGCCGTGGGGCAGCATCATGCCCTTGAGGGCGAAGCTCAGCGTGCCCGAGAACGTGAGGTCCATGGTGCTCGTGTTGACGGTGCCGTCGCCGTCGGTCATCGAGCTCTGCTGGTGCGGCAGGATCGCCTTGGCCAGCGCGGGGTCCGACGCGTTGAACGGGATCGAGAACGAGGTCACGTGGCTGGCCGAGCGCGACAGCGGCGCGAAGCGCTTGTCGGCGACACGCACGGCGCCGACGAGCCGCTCGGGGTCGAGGCTGGCGCCGGGGCATCGCGTGTTGTTGGGGTCCAGCCCGGCGGTGAGGAGCGTCGAGCTGCCGCTGACCTCCTCGCCACCGACCTGAACGGCGAAGTCCCAGCGGCGGTGGGGAACGTTCTCGGTCTCCGTGATCCCCGGCCCCTGGCCGGTGAACTTCAGCGAACCGGCGCACGTGAAGTTCTGCGTCGGGTCGTCGTTGGACGTCGAGGTGTAGGCGATCGCGCCGGTCAGCCCGTTGGCGGCGACCGCGCCACCGGGGTCGCCGAGCTCGAGCGGGCGCCCGCGCGGCCCGAACTTGAGCTTCCACGTGAAGTGCTGGGTCGTGGTGCTCGTGTCGATGTCCATGCCGCCCGCGATGTCGGAGTCGGGATGGTTGACGGTGTAGGCGTCGGTCTGCGTCCCGCTGCCGGTGCTGGTGATCGCGAAGAGATAGGCCGGGGCGAGGTTGTCCGCGTCCATCAGCGGGACGCGCGAGACGCGGCGAAAGCCCGAGCCGGAGCGCTTGTAGTACTCCTGGCCGCCCTGGGCGTAGCCGCCCCCCGGCGCGCGGGTCAGGAAGTACGCGGCCGCGACCGGGTGGTTCTCCCAGTCGCGGAGGCCGAGCAGGCGCAGCTTGGACTTCTGTCCCGGGTGCGCACGCCAGAACGCCGACGTCAGCGCCGTGCGCGCTGCGCCCGACGGCGCCCGCGTGCCGAGCAGCGTCGCGCCGGCGCCGGCGGGCAGCGCGAGCACCATGAGACCGGCGACCGCGGCGGCAATGCACTTCTTCATGGGCCGAAGTTAACCGACGACCCGGACCGTGCGCGCCGCCTACTCGCCGCCCTGGGCGATGACGAGGAACGCCTCCCAGCGGCGCTTGTCGCGGCGCAGCAGCCGCTGCTCCTCGCTGCCGTCTGCAGCGTGCTCGAGCTCGACGTCGGCCTGGCGCACTTTGTCCTGGAGCTCGGCCGCGTTGAGCTTGGACGGATCGACCGCCTCCTCGACGAGGATCAGCACGTGGTCGCCCGTGACCTGGACGTATCCCTCGCCCTGCGCGAAGCGGACGATGTCGTCGTCGGAGCGAAACAGGCGCAGCTCCGTCGGGTCGAGCATCCCGAGCAGCGGCTCGTGGTTGGCGAGGATGCCGATCGAGCCGGCCGTCGTCTTGGTCGAGACCTGGACGACCTCGTCCTTGAACACCGCCCCCTCGGGCGTCAGAACCTCGGCGATGAACTTCGTCTCGGCCACGGTCTAGCTGTCCCGGGCCGCGACCACGTCGTCGATGCCGCCCTTCATGAAGAACGCCGACTCGGGCAGATCGTCGTGCTGGCCATCGACGACCTCCTTGAAGCCACGGATCGTCTCGGCGATCGGAACGTACTGGCCCGGGGTGCCGGTGAAGATCTCGGCCACGTTGAACGGCTGCGACAGGAAGCGCTCGATGCGCCGCGCCCGGCCGACCGTGACACGGTCCTCATCCGACAGCTCCTCGATGCCGAGGATCGCGATGATGTCCTGGAGCTCCTTGTAACGCTGGAGGATCTCCTTGACCTGCGTCGCGACGTTGTAGTGCTCCTCACCGAGGATGTCGGGCTTGAGGATCGTCGACGTCGAGTCGAGCGGGTCGACCGCCGGGTAGATGCCCTTCTCGGAGATCGCGCGCGACAGCGTCGTCGTCGCGTTGAGGTGGGCGAACACCGACGCCGGTGCCGGGTCGGTGAGGTCGTCGGCCGGGACGTAGATGGCCTGGATCGACGTGACCGAGCCCTGGCGCGTCGAGGTGATGCGCTCCTGGAGCTGGCCCATCTCGGTCTCCAGCGTCGGCTGGTAGCCGACCTGCGACGGCATCCTGCCCAGCAGCGCCGAGACCTCGGAGCCGGCCTGCACGAAGCGGAAGATGTTGTCGATGAACAGCAGCACGTCCTGACCCTGGTCGCGGAAGTACTCGGCCATCGTCAGGCCCGAGAGCGCGACGCGCATGCGCGCGCCGGGCGGCTCGTTCATCTGACCGAACACGAGCATCGTCTTGTCGATGACGCCCGACTCGGTCATCTCGACCCACAGGTCGTTGCCCTCGCGCGAGCGCTCGCCGACACCGCAGAACGCCGACAGGCCGCCGTGCTCCTGGGCCAGGTTGTGGATCAGCTCCTGGATGATCACCGTCTTGCCGACACCGGCGCCACCGAACAGGCCGACCTTGCCGCCCTTGGCGTAGGGCGCGAGCAGGTCGACGACCTTGATCCCGGTCTCGAACATCTCGGTCGTCGGCGTCAGATCCTCGACGCGCGGCGCGCTCGCGTGGATCGGCCGGCGCTCGGTGACCTCGATCGGCGGGCCCTCGTCGATCGTCTCGCCGAGCAGGTTGAAGATCCGCCCGAGGGTCACCTCGCCGACCGGCACGGAGATCGGGCCGCCGGTGTCGACGACCTCGACGCCGCGGGCCAGGCCGTCGGTCGTGTCCATGGCGACGGCGCGCAGGCGGTTGTCGCCGAGGTGCTGCTGGACCTCGCACACCAGCGTCGTGCCGTCGGGCCGCTGGATCGTGATCGCCGAGTTGATCTCGGGGAGGTTCTCGTCGAACACGGCCTCGATGACGACGCCCTGGATCTCTTCGATGCGACCGACGTTCTTGGTGGTGGTGGTCTCTGTGGTTGCTGCCATGAGTTCCTCGATTAAGTGGTTTCGGCCTTCGGTCGTCGCAAGCGACGACCTTCGGACGACGTCACACGCGCTAGGCCAGCGCCTCCGCCCCAGCTACGACTTCCATGATTTCCTGCGTGATCTCGGCTTGCCGGCCCGGTTCATCTCGAGCGTCAGGTCGTCGATGACGTCGCCGGCGTTCTCCGACGCGCTGCGCATCGCGGTCATGCGCGCGCCGTGCTCGGACGCGGTGGACTCCAGCAGCGCCCGGTAGATCGAGATCTCGACGTAGTCGGGGATCAGGCGGCGCAGGATCTCCTCCGGGTCGGGCTCGTAGACGACGAGCGCCTTGGGCCCGTCCGCGTCGGTGTGGTCGTCACGGTCGAGGTCGTGCTCGCCGCCCTCCAGCACCGTCGCCTGGGCCAGCGGGAGCAGCACCTCGTGGCGCACCTCCTGCACGAGCGGCGAGATGTAACCGTTGTAGAAGATCTCGACGCTGTCGACGTTGCCGTCGACGTAGGCGACCATCAGGTCGTTGGCGATCTGCCGCGCGTTCGCGTACGACGGGCGATCGGTGAAGCCGACGTAGGCGCCGGCCGGCTCGCGCTTGCGAAACGCGAGCGAACTCGCACCGCGGCGGCCCGATGCGTACGGCACGACGGTGCGGCCCTCGCGCTCATGCGCCACGGCGGCCGCAAGGCCGGCACGCATGATCTGCGAGTTGAAACCGCCCGCCAGACCGCGGTCGCCGGTGACGAACAGGATGGCGGCGTTGTCCTGGGACTCATGCACGGCGAGGACCGGCAGCTTGGAGACCTCGGCCCCGGCCGCCTGGGCGGCCTGGCGCGTCATCCGCCGCAGCGCGCCGGCGTAGGGGCGAAGCGCGGCGATCCGCTGCTCGGCCCGACGCAGGCGCGCCGCCGAGACCATCTCCATCGCCCGCGTGATCTTCTGGATGTTGCGGACCGACGAGATGCGGTTCTTGACGTCGCGCTGGCTCACGCGGTGGCCGGTTCCTTCTCGGCGTCGTCGGAGGACTCCTCGCCGTCGTCGTCGCCGTCGGCTGAGGCCTCGGCGTCATCGGACTTTGCCTGGTCGGCCGACTCCTGCGAGCGGCGCGGCTCCAGCGGCGAGTCGTCGCCGAGCGGCTGGCCCTCCTCGTCGAGGTCGTAGCCGAAGTCGCCGGCGAAGTCCTCGACGATCTTCTTCGTCCGTGCGATCGTCTCGTCGGACCAGTCGCCGCCGCCGATCTTCTCGCGCAGCTCCTTGTCCTCGGCGTGCACGCGCTGGACGAGGCCCTCGAGGAAGTCGCTCACCTTCTCGACGGCGACGCGGTCGAGGAAGCCGTTGGTCGCGGCGTAGACCGAGATGACCTGGTCGGCAACCGGCATCGGCTCGCGCTCGCCCTGGTTGAGCGTGCGCACCAGGCGCTCGCCGCGGGCCAGGGTCCGCTGCGTGTCGGCGTCGAGGTCGGAGCCGAACTGGGCAAAGGCCTCGAGGTCGCGGTACTGCGACAGCTCGAGCTTCAGGCGGCCGGCGACCTTCTTCATCGGGCCGATCTGCGCGTTGCCGCCGACGCGCGACACCGAGATGCCGACGTTGATGGCCGGGCGCACGCCCGAGTAGAACAGCTTCGGCTCGAGGAAGATCTGGCCGTCGGTGATCGAGATGACGTTGGTCGGGATGTAGGCCGACACGTCGCCGGCCTGGGTCTCGATGACCGGCAAAGCGGTCAGCGAGCCGGCGCCCTCTTCGTCGGACAGCTTGCACGCGCGCTCGAGCAGGCGGCTGTGGAGGTAGAAGACGTCGCCCGGGTAGGCCTCGCGCCCCGGCGGGCGGCGCAGCAGCAGCGACATCTGACGGTACGCGTAGGCGTGCTTGGTCAGGTCGTCATAGACGATCAGCGAGTGCTGGCCCTTGTAGGTGAAGTACTCGGCCATCGCGCAGCCGGCGTAGGGCGCGAGGAACTTGATCGGCGCCGCCTCGTCGGCCGGCGCCGCGACGATGATCGTGCGGTCAAGGGCGCCGTGGTCGGCCAGCGTCTGGGCCAGTCCGACGACCGTCGCCATGCGCTGGCCGATCGCCACGTAGACCGAGATCAGGTCGGAGTCCTTGTTGTTGATGATCGTGTCGATCGCGATCGCCGTCTTGCCGGTCTGGCGGTCACCGATGATCAGCTCGCGCTGGCCACGGCCGATCGGGATCATCGAGTCGATCGCCTTGAGGCCGGTCTGCATCGGCTCCTTGACGCCCTGGCGCTGGACGACGCCCGGCGCCTTGAACTCGGCCGGTCGCGTCTCGGTCGAGGCGATCGGGCCCTTGCCGTCGAGCGGGTTGCCGAGCGGGTCGACGATCCGGCCGAGCATCGCCTCGCCGACCGGGATGTCGAGCAACGTGTTGGTGCGCTTGACCGTGTCGCCCTCGACGACCTTGTCCCACTCTCCGAACAGCACGGCGCCGACGTTGTCGGACTCGAGGTTCAGGGCCAGGCCGGTCACGCCGTGGGGCAGCTCGAGCATCTCGAGCGACATGCAGTTCTCGAGCCCGTGGACGCGGGCGATGCCGTCGGCGACCGACAGCACGGTGCCGACCTCGGTCAGGTCGGCCTGTCCGGCGTCGAGGCCTTCGATGCGGCTCTTCAGGATGGAGGTGATCTCGTCGGGCTTGATCTGCATGTGAAGGTCCCTCAGGCGGCCTTGGCCACGTTCTTTTTCAGGTTTTCCAGTCGGGTGTGGATCGATGCGTCGAGGATCGAGTTGCCGACGCGCAGGACGAGTCCGCCGATGATCTCGGGGTCGACCTCGGTCGTGACCTCGACGCGGCGGCCGGTCTGGGCGCCGATCTGCTCGGAGATGTGACGGACGGTGTCGCCGTCGAGCTCGATCGCGGCGGTGATCGTCACCGGCAGAAGCTTGTTGGCCTCTTCCCACAGCGCGTCGTAGGCGCGGCGGATGCGGAAGATGAACGGCATCCGCTGCTGGTCGATGAGCAGGGTCAGGAAGTTGTCCAGCGCCTCGTCGGCGTCGGTCACCGCGCGCTTGAGACCGGCCTTCTTCTCGGGGCTGGAGAAGTACGGCGAGAACAGGAACGTGCGCAGGTCGTGCGAGCCGTCGAGCGCGTCGGTGAACGCCCCGAGCTGATCGCGGATCAGATCGAGCTTGTCGTGCTCCTCGGCGACCTCGAACAGGGCGCGCGCGTAGACCTGGGCGATCTCTTCCATCGTCCTAGTTGGACCGGTCGCCGCTCAGGGCCGAGAAGTCGAGCTCGTTGAGCGCCTCGTCGACGAGCCGGCGCTGGTCGTCGGCGCTCAGCGAGCGCCGCGTGACCTTCTCGGTGGCCAGGATCGTCAGGTCGGCTACCTCGTTGCGCAGCTCGGCGATTGCGCGGGTGGTCTCGGCCTGGATGTCACGGCGAGCCTGCTCGAGCATCTCGTCGTGCGTCGTGCGTGCCTGCTCGCGCGCCTCGCGGTCGTGCTCCTCACCGGCCTTGCGGGCGCGCATGATGATCTCGTCGGCCTGCTCGCGCGCCTCCTTCAGGCGCTCGCGGTACTCGGCGAGCAGATCGTCGGCGTCCTTGCGCACGCGCTCGGCGTGATCGATCGAGTCCTCGATCTCGCTCTGGCGATTGTCGAGAAACTCGGTGATGCGCGGGAACGCGAGCCTCTTGAGCAGGTACATGGCGCCCCCGAAGACGACCAGCGTCCAGATCATCAGCCCGACCCCGGGCTGGACGAGGAAGCTGCCGGACGAGCTGTCAGAGGTGGCGGCGAGAAGCGTCGACATGGGGACCTAGAGGAAGAACGCCAGCAGGCCGGCGACGAGGCCGTAGAAGAAGCACGCCTCGGTCAGGGCGAAGCCCAGCCACTGGATCGACCTGATCTCGTTGGCCATCTCGGGCTGGCGCGTGGTTGACTCGATCACGGCGGCGAAGATCGCGCCGATGCCGACGCCGGCGCCGACCGCGCCGAGACCGCCGCCGACGCCCAGCGCGATGGCCTTCCCGGCCTTGGCGGTGTCGCCGCTGGCGGCGGCGAGGTGGGTGATGACCGCGAGATCCACGGTGGTTGTGCTCCTTTGACTCAGTGAGACTCGGCGACTGCGCCGCCGAGGTAGATGGCAGTAAGGGTGGCGAAGATGAACGCCTGGAGGCCGGCGACCAGCCCAGCCTCGAAGAGGAACAGGATGATCCCGAACGGCAGCGTGATCACGCCGATTGCGGCGATCCCGAGCAGGACGGCGAGCGCGCCGGCCATGAACAGGATGATCAGGTGGCCGGCGAGGACGTTGGCGAACAATCGCACGGAGAGCGACAGCAGCCGCATCAGGTTCGAGAACAGCTCGAGGATGAACAGCGGAATCGCGGCGAAGCCGTGGATGCCCTCGGGCACCAGGCCCTTGAGGTAGCCGCCGGGGCCCTTGGCTCGGACGCCCTCGACCGTGTACGCGACGAATACGACGATGGCCAGCACCAGCGGGACCGACAGGTTGGCCGTCGCGGCGTAGATCGTGAACGCCGGGATGTGGCCGATCCCGATGTCGATCATGTGCTCGGTGTTGGTCGGCAACGGGATGTAGCCGATCAGGTTCGAGAACAGGATGAAGAAGAACAGGGTGGCGATGAACGGGAACCACCGCGCCGCCATCTTGTCGTCCATCGTCCCGCCCATGATCATCTCTTTGAGGACCCGGGTGTAGACGAACTCGAGCCCCGCCTGGACGCGATTCGGGCGCTTCTTCAGGTTCTTGGTGATCCACAGCATCGTCCCGGCCGTCAGCAGGCCGGCGATGATCAGGTACATCACGGCCTTGTTGAAGTGGATCGGCCCGACGCTGAACCAGGTGTCGAGCTTGAACTCGTTCTGCGGATGGAAGCCCTCGTTCTGGACCTTGTGCCAGCCCGTCAGCAGGACGACGATGATGATCAGGCCCAGGTAGGTCCCGAACGCGAGCAGCACCTTCTGACCGCGGCTCATGAGCCGACCGCCCGGTTCTGGGGACGAAACACGATGCTGTTCAGCAGGAAGTAGACGGTGAAGGCGGCAAGCGAGAGGGCGGCGGCCATGATCCCGTCGTCCTTCCCGCCGACCTCGCGGGCGGTGACGATCGCCAGGACGACGACCCAGAGCCGCGCCATCATGGCAGCAAACGCCAGGCCGGCGACGGCTCGGGCGTCCTGGCTGCGATCGGCGAGGCTCTCCAGCCACGCGCCCAGCAGGCGCACGAAGATCCACGCGACAGCCGCGATCGCGTAGCCGAGCATCGGCAGGCCGGCTGCGGCGACGAACGGGGCGGTGATGAGCACGAGCCCGCAGTCGAAGTAGCGCAGGGCTGTCATGAGGTCAGCCGTCCCGGAAGCGGACGATCACAGCCACGATTCCCCCGGCGAGCCCGAGAAACAGTCCGACGCCGAGCGCCGGACCCATCGCACCGAGCAGCGCACCGACCCCTGCGCCGACGAGCGCGCCCAGGACGAGCCCGCCGATCATCAGGCTGCCGGCCTCCAGGCCGCTGGCCGGGGGCTTGCTCGGAGGGGACGTCATCGGGATCGGCGAATGGCTCGTGGACGGGCATGGCGGAGAGGCAAGGCGGTGGCGGCGGGGGACCCTACCGGAGGATCGGGACCGTGCGACCGGCGCGGTCGTGATCTCGGCAGGGGCGCAACTGTAGCCCAAACGCGGACTTTGTAACAACATTGTGACAGGTGTCTCACTGTCACGGGCCGGTTCGCGGCGGCGGCGATTCAGCGGTCTTCGCGGTCGCCTGGATCGCGAGGTCAGCGGACGCTGATGCTCTCGGTCACCGTCGCGGACCTGGCGCCGCCGGACTTCGCGGTGGCCTGGATGACGAGCTTGTAGGAGCCGTGCGCCAGCGTGTGGCTGCCGACCTTGCGGTGCAGCACGTAGCTGGCGGCACCGGCCTTGGGCACCTTGAACGTCGCGGTCGCCGCCGTCGTCGTGCGGTGATGGACCGTGCGCGTCAGCGTCAGCTTGATCGTCGCCGGGGCGCTGACGGCCAGCGACAGCTTGGCCGTCTTGTCGTGACAGCGGCGCACGTGCGGTGCGCAGGTCGACAGGATGCTGCCGCTCAGCCGCACATTTGACAGCTTGAGCGCCGTCGCCAGCGGCGTGTGCGACGTGCCGTCGCCCGGTGGCGGAGTGGAACTGGTGTCGCCCGGTGGCGGCGCGACCGGCACGGCGACGGTGAACCCCACCGGCGTCCCGTCGGTGAAGTTCTGCGCCTGATCGATCGCGCGCACGGCGACCGAGTGCGGACCATCGGCGAGGGCGTGGAGACGGAATGTCGCGTTGCCGTCGCCGTCGGTCTGGACGACCCCGGCCTGCGCGCCGTCGACAAAGACGGTGATGTCGGTGTCGGGGTCGGCCTCGAACGTGATGAGCGGGTCGGGGACGGTGACGACATCGCCGTTGGCCGGCGAGCTGACGACCGGCGCCTGCGGTGGCGTCGTGTCCACGAGGAAGTGCAGCGTCAGGTGCCCGCCGTTGCCCGCCGCGTCGGTCGCCGTGGTGTCGAGCGAGTGGTCGCCGTCGGCGAGCGGGCCGACGTCGAACTCGACGTTGCCCTCGTTGTCGGCCGTGTCGTGCAGAACCGGCCCGCCGTCGAGCGACAGCGTGACGACGGCGTCGGCCTCGGTCTTGAGCTGCAGGATCCCGGAGCTGTCGCTCGAAATCGCGGCCGGCGACACGAGATCGATCGTCGCGGGCGGGATCGAGTCGACGACGAAGTCGGTGACGTCGGACCACGGGCTCGTGTTGCCGGCCTCGTCGACCGCCTGGGCACGGATCGTGTGGGCGCCCTGGCTGAAGAGCGCCGGCGCCTGCGGGGACAGCTGCGCCGTCCCATCGCCGATCGCGCCGAGCGGCGGCTGGGCGACACCGTCGAGCTCCCAGTGCATCGTGACCGACGCTCGAGACGCGTTGTTGGCGTCGGTCGAGTAGACGAAGATCTGGTCCGCGTCGGTCACGTAGCCGCCGTCGCCGTCGGGCGGCAACAGCGAGGCGGGGGTCAGCAGCACCGGCTTGGGCGGGCTGGTCGTGTCGATGTAGGCACGGACACTGCCCGACGCAACGCTCGAGTGACCCTGGGTGTCGGCCTGTTTGGCGGTGTAGTCGTGGATTCCGTCGGTCGGGAGCGTGGGTGTCGCGACCGTGCCGTTGCCACTGGGGTCGGCGGTCGCGGTGGCGATCTGGGTCCCGTTCTCGAACAGCCTGACCTTCCCGCCGGGAAGCACTCCGCTGAACGTCAGGTTCAGCGCGACGCTCGGGTGCGTCCAGCCGGTCGGCGCCGTGAGCGTCGGCGGCGCGAGGTAGGCGTAGGTCGTGGTCGGGGACACCGGTCCGGCGTTGCTCTGGGCGTCGACATTGTTCACGGCCACCGTGTGCAGGCCCTGGGTCAGCGGCTGCGCGACGAAGTATTTGAAGTTGCCGCTCGAATCGGCGGTGACCGTGTGCGAGGTGCCGTCGACGACCATGACGACGGTGCCACCGGCGAACGCGCCTACGCCCTGGATGAACGGGAAGTCGGGGTCCATGTTGCCGTTGTCGACCGGGTAGCTGATCTGTGGCGCGCTGTGGCGCACGTGCACCATGGCCGTGCTGCTCTGGTTGCTCTCGGAACCGGCCACCGTCTCCGTGATCGCGATCGTGTGGTCGCCGTCGGAGACCGGGAACGTGAACGCGCAGTGGCCGGCGGCGTCGGCGTGGCCGCTGGGGGCGCCCGGATCGGCAACGCCGTCGACGTAGACCGTGATGTCGGCCAGCGCGACGGCGCCGGTGCACCCGATCGAGACCGTCGAGAGATACGTCTGGCTGTCGTCGACCGGCGTCGTCAGCGTCGGCGCCGGCGGATTGGCGTGGGCGGCGGCTGCGGGCAGGGCAAGACCGACAGCCGTTGCAACGACCGCCAGTGCGACGCGGAAGGACCCGGATCGAGGCATCCAATCCGTGTGTTCGACCCGTAGGCCGATGGACTTGAACTCCGCAAATCACCGTGAGACCGCTCTAGGTCGGAAGCGCGAGGCCGATCAGGTACGTCGCGCCGCCGACGATCGCCCCCGCGAGGGTCATCTCCAGGCCCGCTCCCCACCACGATCGCAGCGTGACCAGCGACTTCGCCGCGCCGATCGCGAAGTGCGCGAGCAGCGAGATCACGGCTGCCGCGACGATCGCCGGCGTGCCGGTGGTGAAGAAGAACGGGATCACCGGGATGAACGCGCCGACCGCCGTCGAGATGCCGCCCGCGGCCGCGGCCTCGATCGGGTTGCCGCCGCCGGTCGCGCCGCCGAGCTCCTCGGCCGCGAGCATGTTCAGCAGCGCGTCGGGGCTCAGCTTCTGCGCCAGCGCGTCGGCGTCCTGCGCGCTGAGCCCCTTGAGCTGGAGGAACAGCGACAGCTCCTCGCGCTCCTCCTCGGGGTGCTCGGCGATCTCCTGGCGCTCGCGCTCGAGGTTGGCCTCGGCGACCTCCGAGACCGAGCTCTCGGCCAGGTACGCGCCGGTCGCCATGCTGAGCGACGACGCGATCGCGCCGGCCAGCCCGGCGGTGAGGACGAACTCCGATCCGCCGGTCGCGCCCGACACGCCGCTGACGATCCCGAACACGGCGGCCAGGCCGTCGTTGGCGCCGTAGATCGCGCCCGAGATCCAGCCGGTGCTCGACACGTGGCCGCGTTCGCGGCCGATCAGCCGGTCGAGGCGGGTCGCCGCCTCGCCCGTCTCCTCGATCGGCGCCTCACCGGCGCGCAGCTGGGAGACGGTGCGCGAGTGAGAGCGCTCGTCGCGGCGGATGTCCTCCAGCAGGCGATCGGTCACGTCGTCGCCGGTCGGGTCCTTGTAGACGCCGGCGACCTCGTCGTCCTCGGCCGCCTCGCGGGCGGCCAGTAGCCGCCCGACCGGAGCAATCCGGGCCTGCCAGCGCTGCCAGCGGCTCAGGCCGACCGAGCCCGGATCGGGGACGGTGATCCCGAGTTCACGCATCCGGGCCTCCAGGCGTGTGCGGTGCCCGGCCTCGGCCTCGGCCATCCGGCGCAGGATGTCGGCTCGACGCGCGTCACGCTCGCGGCGGGCGATCAGCTCGTAGACCTGGCCGGCCTGGATCTCCCCGCTCCACGCCTGCAGCAGACGTTGCGCGACGGCGCCGCGGGTCGTGTCATCCACGCGCGCAGCGTACTCTGGGCGCCGAGCGTGCCCGACCGCCCGCCCCCATCCCCCACGCTGCAGCCCGGCTTCGACCAAGAGGGCGATGCAACGCGCCGCACATGGCTCGCCAACGAGCGCACGATGCTCGCCTGGCTGCGCACGGGGTTGACGGCGACCGCGGTGGCGATCGCCGTCGGCAAGATCGTTCCCGACCTGGGCTCGCACACCACCCGCTGGCCGTGGGCGGTGCTCGGCGTTGGATACGGGCTGCTCGGTGTCGGGCTGATCCTGTACGGGATGCGCCGCCGGGCCGCCGTCGATGCCGCGATCCGGGCCGGCCGGTACGCACCGCCCGAGGACCGCGCCCTGGTCGTGATCGCGAGTGTTGCTGTACTGCTCGGGCTCGCGACGGGCCTCGTCGTCGCGCTCAGCGGATAGCCGTCTCCTTGCGGCCCGCTTACACCGCGCCCGTACGCTGCGCGTCCGATGCACCGTCCGCCGATCCATCAGTTCGCGCGCTACGCCGCCGTCGGCGTGCTCAACACGCTCGTCACGTTGCTCGCGTTCCACGCGCTCGTGGTCGCCGGTGTCCCCTACCGCATCGGGTCGGCGATCGGCTACACGGTCGGCGGACTGACCGGCTACGTCGCCAACCGCGCGTGGACGTTCACGGGCCACGAGGGGTCGCATCTGAGCGTCGGCCCGCGCTACGGCGTCGTGTTCGCCCTCGGCCTGCTGACCGACCTCGTGCTGATCACGGTGCTCGTCGAGGATGCCGGTGTCGGCAAGCTGCTCGCGCAGCTGCTCGTCGCCCCGGTCGTCGCCGTCCAGGGCTTCGTGCTCGCGCGCCAGTGGGCGTTTGCGGTGCGAGCGGGCGATCGGGCGCAGTCAGCCGCCGTCGGCGGCGCCGGGGAGGCGTAGCTCGAAGCGCGCACCGGGCTCGTCGCCGGCGACGAGCTCGAGCGTCCCGTCCATCCGCTGGGCCAGCTCGCGCCCGATCGCCAGGCCGAGCCCGAAGCCGCCGCCGGCCGGCGAGCGCCCGCGGCGGAACCGCTCGAAGACGATCTGTCGCTCGTCGGCGGGGACGCCCGGACCGCCGTCGCAGATCGCGGCCACCACGTCGCCGTTGTCGGTGAAGACGTCGACGGCCACCGCAGTGTCGCGGGGGGCGTAGCGCATCGCGTTGTCGATCAGGATCCGCAGCACACGCGCGATCGCGCCCGGGTCGCCACTGGCCCACAGCGGGCCGGGCCGGTCGAGCGCCAGCGCGACGCCGGTCTCGTTGCCGCGCACCGCGAACTCGGCGGCCACGGCCTGCGCGACCTCGCCGAGCTCGACCGGCTCGGTGCGCAGCGGGACATCGGCGTCGAGCCGCGTCAGGTCGAGCAGGTCAACCGACAGCGCGGTCAGTCGCTTGGCCTGCTCGTGCGCGCTGGCGACCTGTGCGCGCGCGTCGTCGAGGTCGGGGTCCTCGTCGCCGAGGTCCTCGTGCAGCAGCTCGAGCGTCCCCTGCAGCGACGCCAGTGGCGTGCGCAGCTCGTGCGAGGCGGTGGCGACGAACGTTCGTCGCGCGTTCTCCTGACGGCGCAGCCCGTCCTGCATCGCCGCGAACGCGCGAGACAGCTCGCCGATCTCGTCGCGGCTCGTGTCCGCCGGCGGCTGGGCGCGCGGCCCGCGCTCGGTCATGTCGCGGGCGGCGTCGCGCAGCTTGCCCAGCCGTCGCAGCAGCGCCGCCGACAGCGCGAGCCCGAGCGCAACTGCGACCGCGAGCCCAGCCAAACCGGCGGCCAGGAACGCACGCTGCACGACGCGCGACGCCGACGCGACGTCGGTCAGGCGCTTGCGCAGGACAAGCGCGTAGCGGCTGCGCGCGGCGACGAACGGGACGGCGACGTAGATCTGGCCGTCGCGGGTGACGCGCACCGCGCGGCCGCGGGCCAGCGCCCGCGCCGCGTCGGCCGGGCGGCCGGGAGCGTCGAGGTCGCTCGCGGCGACGATGCCGTTGCGGTCCATCAGCGACACGACGGCCTGCGTGCTGCGGGCCAGCGACTCGAGGCGGTGGGCCAGCGTCTGCGGCGTGGCGTGCGGCGGATCGGCCATCAGCGCCCGGAATGTCGGGCGCACCGACCGTGCGGCGACGAGCAGCGACGAGGACTGGTCGTCGCGCAGCCGGCGCTCGAGCGGCTGCAGCACGGCGATCGCCATGACGCCGAGCGCAACCGCCCCGACCAGCGCCAATGCCGCGACGAGCCGGGGGCGCAGCCCCAGCGCCGGGAGCCGCATCGGACCCTTACGCGTCCTGGAACCGGTACCCGGCGCCGCGGACGGTGAGGATCAGCTCCGGACGCTCGGGCACACGCTCGAGCTTCTCGCGCAGATGGCGGATGTGGACGTCGATCGCGCGCGGGTCGCGGTAGGCGCTGTCACCCCAGATCGCGCGCAGCAGCTCCTGGCGGTTGAACAGCCGGCCGGGCTCGGACATCAGCTGCGAGACGAGCTCGAACTCGGAGAACGTCAGGCGCACCGGCTCACCGCGAACCGTCACCTCGCGCCGCGAGCGATCGAGCACGACCGGCCCGACCTCGGCGATCTCGGCCGTCAACGGCCGCGGCCCGGAGCGCCGCAGGACCGCCCGCACACGGCTGCGCAGCTCGGCCAGTCCGAACGGCTTGGTCACGTAGTCATCGGCGCCCGACTCGAGCCCTTGGACCGCATCGGCCTCGCTGTCGAGCGCCGTCAGCATGATCACGGGGACGATGTTGCGCCGCGCGCGCAGCGTGCGGCAGACGTCGTGCCCGGACGGCCCTGCCCCGAGCGCGACGTCGAGCAGCACGATGTCGAACTGCTCGCTGAATGCGCGGTCGATCGCGGTCCCGCCGTCGGCCACCGACACGACCCGGTGACCCTCGCGCGAGAACGCACGCGTCAGCGTCTCGCGAAGCGTTGCCTCGTCGTCGACGACGAGGATGTTGAGCGACGTGCCCGCCTCCGTGGCTGCAGCGCGGGCCGGCGTCTGGGTGTCAATGCTGGTCATTTGCATGACGATGACGATCTGCGCGGCGCGATGCGGCATGTCGCCGTGCGCGTTCGCGCCGCTCGAGCTCGCGCTGGTGGCGCCGCGCCACCGGACCGAGCCGGTGACGGGCGATGGCGAGCAGGTGCGCGCGCCGTTGGCGGCTGCGCACGTGCAGGGCGTCGTGGGCGGCGTGGATGCGCTCCGCTTCGGCGCCGAGCTGCCAGACGAGGCCGGTGTAGACGCCGGCCTGGGCCGATACGTCGATGCCGTGATCGCGCACCCACTGGGCCGCCGGCGAGCACGCCGGGTTGGTCGGGTCGGGCGTCAGGCAGTAGCCGCCGAGCAGGGCGTAGCGGACCTCGCCACGGTCGACGGCGGCGGCGAGCGCCTCGGGCGTGATCAGCGGCCGGCCCTTGAACGTCGTCAGCACGAGCACCGGCAGGTTGTCGCGGACGATCAGCTCGCCGGCCTGCGTCGCCCCCATCACGGCGAACTCGTAGCGCGCGCCGCCGCGGTTGGCGGTCAGGAAGTTCGACAGCGCCACGACGCGCGACTGCGGCATCGAGCCCGGGCGCCCGGAGTCCGACAGCCCGATCTTGATCACGTGGACGGCGTCGGCGAACGGCGCGGCGAGCAGCCCGCAGAGCACGAAGGCAACGCCCCACGGGGCCAGCCGGGCCGCGCGCTGGTTGCGGGTCGCGCGGCCGAAGGCGGCCCACACGACGCCGACCGCGCCGGCGAACGTCGCCGCCAGCCCGACGACCGCCGCCACCGAGCCGGACGTCGCCCACGCCGCGTAGGCGGCGAGCGCGACGGCGATCGTGCCGGCCAGCAGCGGGCGGCGTCCGCGCGCGCTGCCCAGCCAGGCAACGCCGACCCCCGTGCCGGCCGCGATCGCCGGCGACATCGCCTCCATGTAGCGCGGATGCAGGCGCACCATCTTCGAGAAGAAGACGGTCCCGATGACGATCCAGACGCCGATCGTGACCGCGGCGACGAGCGGCGCCGGGCCGTCGCGGCGCCGCGCCCACAGCGCCGGCAGGCCGAGCAGCAACGCCGCCAGCAGCTCCAGGCCGAGGCGCGTCACCGGCAGCGCGCCGCCGCGCTCGAACAGCCGCGCGACGCCGGGCGGCGTGATCTGCAGACGCACATCGAGGTCGGCGCCGGTCAGCTTGGGCGCCGGCGCGGCCGGACCGGCCGCGACCGGCTGCGGAATCGCCACGACGGTCGGCGAGGCGGGGGTCGGCGGGCTGATGCGGTCCAGGCCGTTGAACACGAAGGCGGCGTTCCAGGGGCTGCCGTTGGTCGAGCCGATCGCATAGGGCTCGGAGCCGACGATCCCCGTCGCCGTCAGCCACGACAGCGACACGCCGACGAGGATCGCCAGCGCCAGGCACAGCGTGCGCACACGGTGCATCGACGGCCCGCGGCATGCGAACCATGCGCCGGCGGCGAATGCCGGGACCGGCACGAACGCCTCGAGCAGCTTGACGTTGAATGCGATGCCGACGCACGTCGCGGCGATCAGCACCCAGCGCGAGTGGCGTGTCTGGGCGGCGCGGATCAGGCACCACAGCGCGGCGACGAGCAGCAGCGCCATGACCGAGTCCATCGTGTCGCTGCGCGACGTCAGCACCGCCTCGGGAAGGACCGCCAGCGCCAGCGCGGCGCACAGCCCCGAGGCCGTCCCGAACACGCGCCGCACGGCGTCGAACAGCAGCGGCACGGCGAGCGTGCCGCCAAGCGCCTCGGGCAGCTTCAGCGCGATGTCGTTGAAGCCGAACGCCTTGACGCTCGCGACCTGGAGCCACAGGTCCACCGGCGGCTTGTCGACCGACACGCTGCCCGACGGCTCGAACGCTCCGAAGAAGAAGTTGCGCAGCGAGTCGCCCATGCTGCGCACCGCCGCGTCGTAGAACGGGTTCTCCCCGACCTTGGCCAGCGACACGAGCCGCAGGCAGGCCGCGAGACCGGTGATCGCACCCACCGCGACCGCCACCCAGACCCGCGACAGCCGGACCTCCCGGGTGGCCGCAGTCGGGAAGACGGGCAGAGCGAGACGGGCACCATCGGCCATGGCCGACATGGTCGCGCACTTGGCGCAAAATGGGCGTTATGGACCCCTTAACCGCAGGCGAAGTTCAGCGGGTGGGGCGCGCGCCGTGGGCGCGGAAGAAGCGCCAGATCTCCCACGGCACGTCGATGCTCGCCGCCTGGCCGGGGTCCGACGGCAGACCGCCGGGCAGCTGGTGCCCGCCACCGGCGATCCGCAGGTGCGCGACCGCGGTCCCGCCGGCGCAGTGGCCGTACAGCAGTCGCACCACGCGCGGGGCGGGCGTGCTGTGGGCGGGCGCGGTCTGGCAGCCATCGACCTTCGCCCACGCCTCGACGTAGGGCATCACAGCGCCGGCGCCGGTTCCCTTGACGCCGCCGTAGGGCACGGCGCCGTCGTAGGTGCCGTGGACCTCCATCACCGACACGCGCTGCGACGGGTGGCACGGGGGCAGCGACTTGTAGCCGCCGGCGACCGGCGCGATCGCGGTGATGCGGTCGGCCAGGTCGCAGCCCAGGCGGGCGGCCATCCCGCCGCCGTTGGAGACGCCGGTCGCGAACACGCGCGTCCCGTCGACGCAGTGCGCGGCCGCGACCGCGGTCAGCAGATCGGAGATGAACAGGACGTCGTCGGGCTGCGTCGGGTCGGCGGAGTCGATGTTCCAGAACGGCCGGTTGTTGAAGCGCGAGCTGGGCAAGCGCGTCGGGATAGACCGCGATGAACTTCTGCGCGTCGGCGAGCGTCGAGTAGCCGGTGTAGCGCTGGAAGAAGGCGCCGTTCTGGGCCGCGCCGTGGAGCGCGATCAGGACCGCCAGCGGCCGGCCGGCCGGCGCGTCGGGGACGTGCACGATCGCGGTTCGCGCCTGCCCGCCGCTGGTGATCGTGACCGTCTGCGAGCTGGCCGTCGTCGGCTGCGTGCACGGTCCCGAGATGCCCACCTGGGCTCCCGCACCGGGCACGATCGCCGTCGAGGCGACGAGAGCGAGGACCGCGATCGACCGCCGCCACATGGCGCGACCCTCGCACACCGGTGCCGATAATGCGTCAGATGACCGCGCGGCGCGTTGCTTGGGTGCTGGTGGCGACGCTCGCGTGCGCCGTTGCGCCGGCGCGTGCGCTGATCGTCCAGGCGCCGCTGGCGGCGCTCCCCGGCGGCTGCGTCCACGACCCGGGCGCGTCGGCGTCGGACCCGGCGTGCATGGCGACGGCGACCGGCCTGAGGGGGCCCGCCGCGCTGGCCGCTGACGGCGGCCGGCTGTTCGTCGCCGCCGCCGACGACGGCACCGTGACCGCGCTGAACGTGCACGGCAGCGGCGGCGTCGCGCGCGCCGGGCGCTCCGCATCCGCCACCGCCGCACTCGCGGGCGCGGATGCGCTGGCCGTTGGACCCGGCGGCCACCAGATCTACGCGGGGTCGACCGACGGTCACGCCGTCGTCGGCCTCGACGCGGCGACGCTGCAGGCGGTTGCAGGCGGGTGCGTCGCGCGCCACGCGACCGCGGCCTGCGCCGCCGCGCCCGCGATCGGCTCGGTCGGCGCGCTGGCGCTGTCGCCCGACGGCCATCACCTCTACGCGGCGACGTTCGGGACCGCGGCCGGCGCCGACACCCTTGTGCCGCTGTCGCGCTCACGCGGCGACGGCTCGCTGCGCGTCGACCCGCACGCGCCGTGCCTGCAGAGCCTCGGCGCCGCGGCCGCCGTCTGCCCGCTGCGCGTACCGGGCCTCGAGGGGCTGACCGCGGTCATCGTGACCGCCGACGGACGCTTCGCCTACACCGCTGCGCCGGTGTCGAGCGCGGTCGTGGCGCTGCGGCGCAACCGCCTGACCGGCCGCCTCACGCCGCTGCCCGGCGCCGGTGGTTGCCTGCGTGACCGCTCGGTCACCGACGCCGGCAACCACGGCTGCCCGACGGCGATCGCCGGGCTGCGCGGCGCCCGCGCGCTGGCGCTGTCGGCCAACGGCACGACACTGATCGTGACCGCCGACGACCCGGGGTCGGTCGTCGCCCTGCGGCGCAACCGCACGACCGGCGCTTTGGCGTTCCACGCGGGCGGCTGCTTGAGCGCCGCGGTCGTCGCCGGCTGCACCCAGCTCGCGGCCCTGCGCGGCGCGCGCCAGTCGCTGGTCGCCGATCACGGGCGCGAGCTGCTCGTCGCGGCGCTGGGCGCCGACGCCGTCGTCGCGCTGGGGCTCGACGCCCCCGGCCATCTGGCCGCGCCGACCGAGCCAGTTCGCGACCTCGGCACGCTGAGCGGGCCGACTGCGCTCGCCGCGGGCGACGGTGCGCCCGCGGTCTACGTCGCCTCGCCGCTAGACGACAGCGTGATGACGCTGTCGTCTAGCGGCGGCGGCCGGTGAGGAACTGCGTCAGGTAGGTCAGCGACGAGCGCGTCTCGTTGTTCGGGCCGGTGAACGCCGAGTCCCACGTCTTCGTCGAATCGGTCCACTCGTAGAGGTAGACGCGCTTGATCCGCGGGCTGATCCGGGCGAGCTTGGTGAGGATGTACTTCGTCGCCGAGGTCGCGTGCGCCTGGCCCTCAGGCAGCTTGATCTTCGACGCGCTGTGGCGCGAGACGATGCCGCCGGTCTCGGTGAACCAGATCTGACCCTTGGTCGCCGCCAGGATCGCCTTCGTCCCGACCGTGCGGGCGAGGTTGGCGTCGTTGTAGTTGTGGATGCCCCAGGCGGTCGGCTGCTTGCCGTGCGTCGCCTTCAGGAAGGCCTTGATCCAGGTCGAGATGTCCTTCTTGACCGCGGACGGGGCGATCGCCGACTGGCTGTTCTGCGGAGCACGGTCGACGAGCTCCGCGCCGAGGATCGTGCACGTCGGGCACGCCTTCTTGAGCGCCATCCACCAACCGGCGACCATCGCCGGCTTCTTCTTCTCGAGGTTGACCTCGTTCCAGGTCGCGAACTCGTGCAGGAACGGCCACTGCTTGCGGAAGGCCTTGATCGACGCCGCCATCTGGGCGGGCTTGGGGTTGATGCTGTGGCGCCCGGCGCGCCGTGACTGGGTGAACGTGACGAGCACGTCGACGCCGTCGGCGTGGGCGGCCTGCATGTAGTCGTCGGTGAACTTCTTCTGCCCCGGGTCGGTCAGCGCGTCCCACGGCACGAAGGCGCGCGTGTGGGTGATGTGCAGAGCGTTGAAGCGCGGGTCAGAGAACAGGTTCGGGTGCTGCTCGGCGATGCCGGTGATGAACGGGTGCGAGGCAGCCGTGGTGGCCTTGGGGGCGCTCGACAGGGCGTTCGCCACCGGCAGCGCGACAGAGGCGCAGACCAGGACGAGGATGACGCACAGACGCTTGCTCATGTGTCCTCCAACAACTGGGATCGGTCAGAGTTACGCATCGCTCGGACCGAAAGGGGGCGGGGCAGGGGCGCGTGGGCCGCACGGCACAACGTAGCCCACGTCCTCTCTAGGCTACGACGTCCGTTGATCGAGCGCGCCGATTGGTATGCGGTCAGGCGGGCACACAGTCGCAAGCCCGCGACGTATACGTGCCCGTTCTGCCGGCGTCCGCTGCATGCGATGTCCGAACACGTACTCGTGCTGCCGCTGGGCGACGGCGCGCGACGGCGCCACGCCCACGGCGCGTGCGTCGTCGCCGCGCGCAAGCGTGGCGCACTGCCCAGCCGCGACGAATGGCTGCGCACGCAGCCCCGCCCGGTCCCATGGTGGCGGCGGATATTCGGACGCGATGTCTAGGTGAGTGGCGTTACGCTGGCCGTTCGATGGCGACCCGCTTCGACGCGACCCCCCCGACCGCCAAACGCGAGGCCGTCCAGGCGCAGTTGATCGAGGCCGCCCACCTGGTGCTCGAGGAGGGCACCGGCTACGCCGAGCTGAGCATCGAGCGGATCACCCGCCGCGCCGGGCTGTCGCGGACCGCGTTCTACTTCTACTTCGCCGACAAGAGCGAGCTGCTGCTGGCGCTCGCCGAGGATGTCGCGGCCCGGTTCTTCGCCGCGGTCGCGAGCTGGTTCGCGGGCGAGAGCTCGACCGATGAAGACATCCGCCAGGCGCTGAGCAACATCCTCGAGCTCTACGACGAGCACGGCGCCGTCGTGGCGATCCTCGTCGACGCGGCGGGCTCCGATGAGGCCGCGTCACGCCTGTGGCACTCGCTGATCGGGCGCTTCGTCGCCGCGACGCAGGCACGGATCGAGCGCGATCAGGCGACCGGTCAGGCGCTCGACGGCCCGGCCGGAGAGCTGGCGTTCTCGCTGTGCTGGATGACCGAGCGGGTCATGTACGAGCGCCATGTCCAGCATCGCGGCGAGCGGGGCGAGGAGCTCCTCGATGCGCTGACCGCGATCTGGAAGCGCTCGATCTACGGCTAGAGGAAGTGCGCGTTGTGCCGGTGGGCGACGCGCGTCGGCGTCGCCTCCCAGCCGACCGAGATCGTCTCGAGCGAGTTGACCGTGCGGGTCGAGCCGACCTTCTGCGAGACGTGCTCGACGCGCAGCGTCCATGTCCGGTGGCGCCCCGCGGAACGCCTCGGGCGGCCCTTGGACGCGGCCCGCACGAACCTGTGGTGCCGTGTGGTGACCGGCCGCCCGTGGCGCATCGCGATCACGACCTGATGGGCACGGCAGCGGGCGGCGGCGATCCGCGTGCGCGCGGTCGCCGCGAGCAGCCCGCGGACGGCGACGATCCGGCAGTGCCGGGCCGACCCGTGGGGCGGCGGCGGCGTGGTCGTCGTGGTCGGCGGGGTGGCCGGCGTGGTCGGGGTGATCGGCGTCGTCGGCGTGGTCGGCTGCGGCGACCCGGGCGGATGGAAGCCCGGGCCGGGGGGCAGCGTGATCTTGCGCAACTGGCTGCTGGAGTTGGTGACGTAGTACAGCGCCGTCTGGGCGCCGTGGGTCAGGAACGTCATATCGACGATCGTGCCGGTCGTGGTGGCGAACGGGGCCGTGAGGTCGACCGTGCCCGCGGCTGTGCGCAGCCACATCTTGCCGCAGCCGCCGTCGGCGAACAGGTAGCCGCCGTCGTATTGGGCGGCCCATGCGCCGTCGGGGATGAACGCGCCGGCGGTGATGAAGTTGCAGCCGATGCTGTGGTTGTAGACGTTCAGCGGATCGGTGTACTGCGGCGGAGTCGAGCTGCAGGTCCCGGTCGGGTACGCGCAGAAGCCTTCGCGGTCATCCCAGCCGTAATTGAGGCCCGCGCCCCCCTGGTCGACCTCCTCCCACGTCGACTCGCCGACGTCGTTGATGAAGAACCGCGTGGCGAGCGTGTTGGGGTCAAACGCGAAGCGGTAGGGGTTGCGCAGGCCGTAGTCGTAGATCTCGGTGCATTTGGCGGTCGTCGGCGCCGAGATTCCCGCCATCGCGCACGCCGTCGCTCCGGGCTGACCGACGAACGGGTTGTCGAGCGGCACCCCACCCGTGGTCGTGATGCGCAGGATCTTGCCGTTGAGAACGCTCAGGTCCTGCGCCGACGAGCCACTGCCGCCGCGGACGTTGGTGCCACCGTCGCCCACCGACACGTAGAGGTCGCCGTCTGGGCCGATATGCAGATCGCCGCCGTTGTGGTTGCCGGCCGGGATGTTCATGTTGTCGAGCAGGACCACCTCGGAGAGCGGGTCGATCGTGTCGCCGCTCATCGTGAAGCGGCTGACGCGGTTGAACCGCTGGGTGGAGCTCGCGCAGTTGCCCGCGTTGCGGGTGTAGTACAGGTAGACGTAGCCGTTGGTGGCGAAGCCGGGGTCGACGGCGGCGCCGAGCAGGCCCTCCTCGCTCAGCGAGCAGACGGGCAGCGCGAGCGCGTCGTTGGCCGCCATCGTGTCGTCGGCCTCCAGCACCCGCACCGCGCCGGTCTTCTCGAGGATCAGCGCGCGCCCGGTGTCGAGGATCGGCACGATCGTGGTGGGCATGCTCAGCGGGTTGGACACCGGCGTCGGCAGCAGTGTGTCGGTGCCGCCGTCGGCGAGCGCAACGCCGGAACCGGCGAGCACCGCGAGCATGACGACCGATGCACCGAAGAACGCGCCCCGAAAAAGGCCCTGCACGGCGCGCAGTCTACGCACGCTACGGCTGGTCGACGGCCTGGAACTCCCCCGTCTCGAGCTGACGCTCGACGCTGTCGTCGACCTCCTGCTCGCTGACCGCCGGGCGCACCCGCCGCAGCCGCAGGGCCTCCAGGCGGCGGAACTTGAGGATCTCGAGCACGTAGACGAGGTAGACGCTCGCCGCCACGACGACGACGGCGAACGCCGCCATGACGAGCACGCCGCCGAGCCGCAGGTGGCCGTGGCGATCGGAGTAGGGCACGAACCGCAGCGCGACCGCGAAGCCGCCGAGCAGGATCGTCCACAGGTACAGGTAGACGACGGTGCGGCGCTGGCTGAAGCCGATCCGGTTGAAGCGGTGGTGGAAGTGGTTGGCGTCGGCCTCGTAGACGGGCCGGCGGTACTTCAGCCGCTTGAGGACCACGAACGTCGTGTCGAGGAACGGCACGGCGAGCACGACGAGCGGGAACAGCAGCGCGAGCAGCGCCTGGGTCTTGACCGCGCCCTCGATCGCGACGATCCCCAGCATCAGCCCCAGCAGGTTGGCTCCCGTGTCTCCCATGAAGATCGAGGCCGGCGGGAAGTTCCACCACAGAAAGCCCAGCGCGGCGCCGGCGACGATCGCGCTGAGCACACCGGCATTGGCCTTGCCGAGGTCGAACGCGATGATCGAGAACGCGACGCCGGCGATCCCGCAGACGCCGGCCGCCAGCCCGTCGACGCCGTCGGAGAAGTTGACCGCGTTGATCACGACCAGCAGTCCCAGGACGGTGATCGGGATGCTCGCCCCGCCGAGGTCGACGCGGTGCACGAACGGCAGCGTGAAGTTCTGCACGCGCACATCGACCGCCGCGACGGGAATCGTCGCGGCGATCGTCTGGCCGATGAGCTTCAGCGCCGGCGGCAGTTCATAGAGGTCGTCGAGCAGTCCGACGATCGCGATCAGCACCGCTGCGCCCATGATCGCCGTGTAGCGCTCGGTGCCCGGCAGCCAGATCGAGATCGCGACGAGCAGGCCGGCGAGGATCGCCAGGCCGCCCAATGTCGGCGTCGGCTTCTCGGCCAGCCCGCGGGCCCGCGGCTCGTCGACCGCGCCCACGCGCCGGGCGAGGCGCGCGACCAACGGGGTGACGGCGAGAGCGATCACACCGGCCGTGACGCCGGCCTCGACCGCGTCCCACCCGGTGCGCAGCATGGGGCCATCATCCCATGGGGTGCGGCCGTCGATCGGCCGCGCCCGTCAGACTGCGGGTCTTGCGCATCTGGGTGGATCTCACCGCGTCGGCGCACCCGATCGTGTTGCGCCCGATCGTGGAGCGTCTGCGCCAGCAGGGCCATGACGTCGAGGTCACGGCGCGCGACTACGCGCAGACGCTGGCCATCGCCCGCCGGATGGGGCTCGAGTTCACCGAGCTCGGCGCCCACGGGGGCGCCAGTCGTAGCGCCAAGTTGCGGGCCCTGATCTCGCGCACGCGCCAGATGCGGAAGTTCGGCAGGGGCAAGGGCTACGAGCTGGCGATCGCGCATGGATCCAACGATCTCGCGCTCGCGGCGCGGTCGCTGAAGATCCCCGCCGTCAACACGTTCGACTACGAGTGGGCGACGGTGCAGCACAACATCGGCTGCCGGCTGGCCCGGCGCGTGCTCGTGCCCGACGCGATCCCGCCGGAGCGCCTGCGCCGCTACGGCGTCGACGACGCCAAGCTCGTGCGCTATCCCGGCCTCAAGGAGGAGTACTACTTGTACGACTTCACAGCCGACGAGTCGGTGTTCGGCACGCTGGGGATCGACTCGCAGCGCGTCGTCGTGATCGTCCGCCCGCCGCCCGACGTGTCGCTCTATCACCGCAAGTCCAACCCCTTGTTCCCCCAGGTCCTCCAGCACCTCGGCACCGACGACGGCGTTCACGCGGTCGTGCTCCCGCGCACCGAGGCCCAGCGCACGTACGTACGCGAGCTGAACCTGCCGAGCGTGATCGTGCCCGACGGCGCCGCCGACGGCCAGAGCCTCGTGGCGCTGGCCGACCTCGTCGTCAGCGCCGGCGGGTCGATGAACCGCGAGGCGGTCGCACTGGGGACGCCGGTCTACACGACCTACGGCGGGCGCCTCGGTGGCGTCGATGAGGAGCTGATCCGCGAGAACCGGCTGCGGCCGCTGACCGACCCGCGCGCGATCGAGCTCGTCAAGCGCCCGCCCGGCCACGGCACGCAGCGCCGCGACCCGCAGTTCCTCGTCGACAGGATGCTCGAGGCGGCCGGATGAGCCAGCGACTTGCCGCGCGTGAGCCGCAGCCGGCCGACGAGCGCCAGCGCACGACCGAGCTCGAGATCACGCAGTCGCTGGCCGAGCGCTACGCAGCGCTCGCTCACACGTTCGCGCCGCGGCGCATCGACACACTTCTGCGCGGCTGCGACATCGCGCTGTCGGGGCTGATCCTCGTCGTCTTCTCCCCCGTCCTGCTGCTGATGGTGGTCTTCATCGCGCTGACGTCGGGACGGCCGATCTTCTACCGCGGTCCGCGCGTCGGCCGCGCCGGGGTGACGTTCTCGATGTACAAGCTGCGAACGCTGAAGGTCGGCGCCGAGCAGCGCATCGGCCAGTTCCAGGACAAGGAGCTCGACGCGCGCACCGAGGGCGAGACGACGCGCCTGGGACGTGTGCTGCGGGCCAGCCAGCTCGACGAGCTGCCGCAGCTGTACAACGTGCTGCGCGGCGACATGTCGATCGTCGGTCCGCGGCCGATCCGGCCGGTGTTCTTCGAGGAGCTGTCGGCCGAGATCCCGCAGTACTGGCAGCGCCTGGTCGTGCGCCCTGGGCTGACCGGCTTCGCGCAGCTCCGAATCACGCGCGACATGACGTGGTCCGAGAAGCTCGCGCACGACCTCGAGTACCTGGCCGACCGATCGCTCGGGCTGTACATCCGGCTCGTGCTGGCGACGGTCTGGCGGCTGGCCAAGCGGCTGGTCGTCGAGGTGCCCGCGGCGCTCAAGCCCCGGCCGCGCTGATGTGCGGGATCTGCGGGCTCGCCGCGCTGGACGGCGGGACGGTCGACGTCTCGACGCTTGGGGCGATGCGCGACGCGATGGTCGCGCGCGGGCCCGACGACGCCGGCTCGTGGCACGAGGGGCCGGTCGCGCTGGCGGCGCGGCGGCTGTCGATCATCGACCTGGCCGGCGGACATCAGCCGATCGCCTCCGAAGACGGCTCTCTGGTCGTCGTGCAGAACGGCGAGATCTACAACCACGCGTCGCTGCGGGCCGAGCTCGAGGCGGACGGGCACCGTTTCGCGACGCGCTGCGACACCGAGGTGATCGTCCACGGGCTCGAGCAGCACGGCGACGCGTTCCTGAGCCGTCTGCGGGGCATGTTCGCGCTCGCATGCTTCAACGTGCGCGAGCGGCGGCTGCTGCTGGCCCGCGACCCGTTCGGGATCAAGCCCCTGTACTGGACCGCGCAGGGCGGCGTGCTGGCATTCGCGTCGGTCCTGCGCAGCCTGTCGCGCGCGCCGGGCTTTCGCGGCGAGCTCGACCTCGACGCCGTCGAGGCGTTCCTGGCCTTCAACTCGATTCCCGCGCCCCTGTCGATCTGGCGCGGCGTGCACAAGCTGGCGCCCGGGCATCTGCTCGAGTGGACCCCCGGCGGCGAGCCGGTCGTGCGCCGCTGGGCGCGCCCGGGGCCGGTGGCCAGCGACGGGGTCCGCCGCGAGCGCGGGGGCGAGCTCGCCGCCGAGCTGCGCGAGCGCCTGCGCGACAGCGTCGCGGCGCACCTGGTCGCCGACGTTCCGGTCGGGGTGTTCCTGTCGGGCGGGATCGATTCGTCGCTGCTCGCAGCGCTTGCCGCGCCGCAGGTCTCCGGCTCGCTGCAGACGTTCTCGGTCGGCTTCGAGGAGCGCTCGTTCGACGAGCTCGACCGCGCGCGGCTCGTCGCCCAGCGCTACGGCACCAACCATCACGAGACGATCCTGCGCTCCGACGCCGGAGGCCTGCTGGGCGAGATCGTCGATGCGTTCGACGAGCCGTTCGCGGACTCGTCGGCGCTGCCGACCTACGTGGTGTCGCGACTGGCCGCACAGCACGTCAAGGTCGCGATGTCCGGCGAGGGCGGCGACGAGCTGTTCGGCGGCTACCAGACCTATGTCGCGGGCGAGCTCGCGCCGTGGCTGCGCCGGCCGGCCGCGGTCGCGCGGCCGGTCGTCGAGCGGATCCCGTCGAGCTCACGACGCGTGAGCCTCGAGTACCGGGCCAAGCGCTTCGTGCGCGCCGCTGCGCTGCCGCCGCTCGAGCGCCACCACGGGTGGAAGGAGATCTTCTCGCCGGCGCTGCGCGCCGAGCTACTCGGCCCCGGCGAGCGCGCCGACCCGGTCGACCTGCTGCGGGTGCGCTACGCCGAGACCGCCGGCGCGCCGCAGCTCGCGCGGCTGCAGGACGTCGACACTGGCATCTACCTGGCCGACGACCTGCTGGTCAAGACCGACCGCGCCTCGATGGCCCATTCGCTCGAGGTTCGCGTTCCGTTCCTCGACCGCCACGTGGCGGAGCTGGCGCTGGCGCTGCCCAGCCATCAGAAGGTGCTGCTGACGGCGAAGAAGCGCCTACTGCGCCGCGCGGCCGCACCGCTGCTGCCGCGCCAGATCGTGCACGGCCCCAAGCGCGGCTTCTCGATTCCGGCGGCGGCGTGGCTGCGCGGCGACCTTCAGCCGATGCTGCGCGACGTGTTGTCAGCCGACGCGCTGCGCCGCGAGGGCCTGTTCGACCCGGCGCCCGTGCAGCGGATGATCGACGAGCACGTCAGCCGCCGCGACGACCACTCGCGCCCGCTGTGGGGGCTGCTGTGCTTCGCGTTGTGGCAGCAGCGTCAGCCGTGAGTCTCAGCGCCATCACGGGGCATGTTTCGATCGCGCGCCGGGCGTGCTTGAGCTGGGCAGCGGTCAGCGGTGTCGGGTCGACGATCGGGTAGCCCCATTCGTCGAGCGTGATGCGCTCGGGGAACAGCTCGGCGCACAGGCCGTGGCCGTCGCAGGCGATCGGATCGACGACGATCCGCCGGCTCATGCCGCGACCGGCTCGCCGGGCGTGGCGAGCACCGGCGCCGCGGCGCACCGAGCGCAGGGCTCGCCGCGCGCGTGGGCGTTGAACTCCGCGTGCAGGACACGAGTCGCCGAAGCAATCATCGCCGCCGTCCCGTCAGGGTGCTTGCACGCGCCACGACCGCGGACGAGCGTCAGCCAGCGGGTCAGCCGCTCGCCGTCGCCCTGCTGCAGTCGCCGGCCGGCGATCCGCTCGAGCACGCCGGCGAGGCTGTCGAGTCCGTTGATGCACGGCCCGCACTGACCGGCGCCCTGGCCGGCCATCCAGCGCGCGATCCGCGCGACCTCGGCGACGCCGCACGACGAGCGCCCCAACGCAACGACCACGCCGGCGCCGCCGACGGGCGCCTCGCCGCCGTCGCCCTCGTGCCACGTGCCGAAGTAGCCGCCGGCCAGCGACGCGCGGATCTCCTGCGTGGGCCCGCCGGCGTGGGCCACGACGTCGCGCAGCGCTGCGGTCACCGGGACTTCGTAGACGCCGGGGCGATGGACGGCGCCGGATGCGGTGACCAGCCGGGTCTCGGCCGGCCCGCCCCCGCGCGCGACCAGCGCGATCTGGGCCAGCGTCTCGACGTTGTGGACGATCGTCGGGCGCCCGTTGAGCCCGCGCTCGAACGTCATCGGCGGCCTGACGCGCGGCCGTGCCGGGCGGCCCTCGAGGTGCGCGATCAGCGCGCTCTCCTCGCCCCCGACGTAGCCGGGCGCGGACGCGAACGGGCGCAGCGTGACGTCGTCGGCACCGCCGCGCTGCGCGATCGCCGCGTGGACATGGGTCAGCGTCTCGGCCGGGGCGACGATCAGCGCCTCGGGCGCACCGAGTGCCTGCGCGACGAGCGTTGCGCCGTCGAGCACGAGCTGCGGGGCGTACTGGAGCAGGACGCGGTCCTTGGCGCTCATCGGCTCGCTCTCGGAGCCGTTGGCGACGACGACGACGCGCCGGCGCCCGGCGATCGCGTCGAGCTTGTCGGCGGCCGGGAAGGCGGCGCCACCGCGGCCGGCCAGGCCCGCGGCGCGCAGCGCGCCGATCAGCCAGTCGGCGTGGCGGCGGTCGAGCGCCGGGGCGAGGCCGTGGGTCTCGACGTGGGCTCGCATGTCGATCGGACTGCCGTCCTGCGGGAGGCCCGCGAGCAGGCGAAGCTGCGCGCTCATCGCGACAACACGCTGGCCGGGGTTCCGGCCTTCTTGGCCCAGCCGGACGCCAGCGGGCCGCCGGGGAGCCACACGGCGAGCCCGATGACGAGCACCAGCACCGCCGCAGTGACGCCGCCCAGCACCCCGGGCCCGCGGTTGGCGGCGCCGACGGTCCGCACGAGCACCGCGACGATCACGCCGGCCGTGCAGGCGAGGCTCAGCCACAGAAGCCAGCCCGGTCGCACGTCGGATCCGGTGCCGAGGCCGTGGACGAGCGCCAACGGCCAGCAGGCGTAGGCCACCCAGTGGGTGGCGCGCCACGCGCGTACGCCGATCCTCGCGCGCAACAGGCTGGTGATCGTGACCGCGATCAACAGGTCGAACGCAAGCGCACCGAGCCCGAGCCACAGCGGCCGGTAGGCCGAGCCGAACGGGATCACGGCGTCGGTCAGGGTGACCGGAGCGAAGCCGTCGATGACGGTCGTGACGATATGGACGGCCAGCATCGCGACGGCGAGCATCGAGACCGTGCGGTGCAGCCCGTCGACGACGAACCGCGGCACGTCGCGCGGGGTCCAGCGGCGCACGTCGGCGATCCCGAGCATCACCGAGCCGGTCAGCAGCACGAGCGCCGCGGCCCCGGCCGCACGGGTCAGATACCAGGTGATCACGCGGCCACCGCCGCGACCGGCCAGCGGCCGGTGGTCGCGATCCGGCCGTCGCGGTGGACGAGCCGGGCGTCGACCTCGCGCGCACTCAGCCAGTCGATCGCACGGTCGCCGAAAACGATCGCCGCCGTGCTCGCGGCGTTGGCCTGCACGCATGTCGGCGCGGCGACGCTGACCGTGCGCCACACGACGCGCGCCGGTCGCCCGCTCCACGGGTCGAGGATGTGATGCATGGCGTGGCCGTCGCGACGCCACGTGCGCACGGTCGTGCTCGACGTCGCCAGGCCACCCGATGTGAGCGCCACGACCGCGGCCGCGCCGTCGGCGCCGTGGTCGTCGGCAAGGCCGATCGGCCAGCCGTCGTCGTCACGCGGCGGCCCGGCGATCGCGACGTCGCCGCCGAGGCTGAGCAGCACCCCACAGCCGGCCACACGGGCGGCGCGCCGGGCGGCGCGGTCGGCGGCCCACGCCTTGGCCGTCGCGCCGAGGTCGAGCTCCACGCCGGCCGGAACGGTGACGGTGCCGTCGCTGCCGAGCTTGACGCATTCGTAACCGGCGGCCGGGACCGCGATGCCGTGCGCCGCGGCGCCGGAGGCAAAGGTGTCGGACGCGATCTGGGTGAACGTGCGGTCATACCCGGCGGCGCGAATGCCGGCCCCGATCGTCGGGTCGACTGCGCCGTCGGTGAACCATGCGACCCACAGCGCGACCTGGACCGCCTCGCGCAGCAGCGGTGAGACGGGCTGCGGCTGCCCGCCGGCGGCGTTCAGCGCCGAGAGCTCGGAGTCGTCACGGAAGCGGTTGCAGGCGGCGTCGATCGCGTCGAGCTCGACCGAAACGGCATCGCGCGCGCGGTCCAGGCGGCGCTCGTCGGTGACGGCGAGAGCCGCCGTCGTGCCGAACTCGGGCCAGTTCGTCGTCGCGCTCACGAGCCGCCGGAGACGACGGTCGGAGACTGCGACGAGGCGGTCGGCGAGGAGTAGTCCGAGCCGGAGGAGTCATCGGACGAGGTCGAGTCGTCGTCGGCGCTCGGCGTCGGGGGTTGGGTCGTGGTGGTGGTGGTCGTGGTCTTGGTGACGGTCGCTGTCTGGCGATGGTGTGACGCGCCGGGCGTCGCGGCGCTGGCGAGGGCCGCGAACCCGGCGACCATGGCCAGCGCCAGGGCCGTCGCCCAGTGGCGCGCGCTGCGCAGCCTGCCCAGCGCGCGGTCGCGCGCGGCGATCGCGGGGGCGGTGTCGTGGTGCGGAGCTGGGGCGGCCATGGTCGCGAGCATCGATCCCCGCGCTATGGCCGGCGTTGGAGCCCGCTAAGAGTTGTGTGAGCGCGTCCGCTTGAGCTTCAGCTTCGCGGTCACGACCTGCCCGCCGCTGAGCTTGGCCGTCGCGTACAGCGTGACCGAGCTGCGGTGGCCGACGAGCTTGCGCCCCGCGGCGTTGAGCTTGACCTTGATCGAGCCCTTCTTGCCGGCCTTGATCGTGAAGTGCGCGCTGCCGTAGAGCTTCGGCGCCCGTGCCCTGGCCGCCGCCGCGCGGCCGGTCGCGGGCGCGATGTCCTGGAGCCGGACCGTCCCCGTGCAGGCGGTCGTCAGCTCGCAGAGCAGCGGGAGCGTGGCCGTGTTGCCGGCGAACTGTGGCGTGCCACCGACCAGCAGTGGCTGGACGGCGAACGGCGACGCCGGGGTCTGGGTCGGCGCCGTGCCGACGCCGTTGGTCGGGTCGGCCGTCATCTCCTCGTCGACCTGGAACAGGATCTGGGTGCTCGTCCCCAGCGACGTCATGTCCTCGTCGCGCTCCTGACCGACAACGGCCGCCGGGTAGTAGGCGCCGCTCGCATGGCCGGGGGCGGTGGCGGCCGGGATCACGCTGCCCGAGTCGGTCGCGGTCAGTGCGACCCCCTGGAACTCGTAGACACCGGTGACGGTCGTGATGTCGTGGACCGGAATCGGCGGGTTGAACGTGACCTCGGTGACCTGATTGGGCAGCGGCGTGAACGGCGGGCTCTCCGACACGACCGAACAGCAGGCCGGCACCGTGCTCTGCGGCGCGCGCAGGCCCTGGAGAACGGTCATCTTGAGCGGCGAGCTGACGAGGTTGGGCTCGCGCAGTCGCAGCTTCGTGATGACCCCCGAGCCGGCGGGCACGAGATCGCTGGCGAGCGTGTTGCCGCCCCCGAACACGCCCGAGGTGAGCGCGGTGCACGTGTCGGGCAGACGGTAGGGGCCGAAGAACGGCGGCGCGAACGGACAGTGGAACGACAGGTCGGGCGTCAGCGACAGGTCGGCGCCGAACGTCACCGTGGCGCCGGCGGGAGCCGCCGCGATCGCGAGCGATGCGGCGGCGAGGACCAGCGCGACGACCGTTCTCAAAGCTGACAGACCAGACACCGGTGCGTCGATTCTGCCAGGTGGTGACAGGGGGTGACTACGCCGGGGTGGCGACGGCGAGCTGCTCGTAGAGCGGGTAACGCTCGGCGATCGCGGCGACGCGGGCGTGGAGCTCGTCGCGGCGGGCGTCGTACTCGGGCGTCAGCGCCGTGGCGAGGATCTCGCCGACCTCGTCGAAGTCATCGTGTTGCAGGCCGCGGGTGGCCAGCGCCGGGGTGCCGATCCGCAGCCCGCTGGTGACCATCGGCGGACGCGGGTCGAACGGGACCGCGTTGCGGTTGACGGTGATGTCGATGTCGTGCATGCGGTCCTCGCTCTGCTGGCCGTCGAGCTCGGACTCGCGCAGGTCGACGAGCACGAGGTGGACGTCGGTGCCGCCGGTCAGGACCGATACGCCGTGTCCGGCCCCCATCAGCTTCGCCGCGACGGCTTGAGCGCCGGCCAGCGTCCGCTGCTGGCGCTCGGCGAACTGCTCGCTGGCAGCGATCTTCAGCGCCACGGCCTTGCCGGCGATCATGTGCATCAGCGGTCCGCCCTGCTGGCCGGGGAACACGGCCTGGTCGATCGCCTTCTGGTGCTCTTCGCGGCACAGGATCATGCCGCCGCGCGAACCGCCGAGCGTCTTGTGGATCGTCGTCGTGACCACATCGGCATACGGGACGGGGCTCGGGTGAAGGCCCGCCGCGACGAGCCCGGCGAAGTGCGCCATGTCGACCATCAGCAGCGCGCCGACGTCGTCGGCTATCGCCCGGAAGCGCTCGAAGTCCAGCGTCCGCGGATACGCCGACCAGCCGGCGACGATCAGCTTCGGGCGCCGCTCCTTGGCGATCGCATGGACCGCATCCATGTCGATCAGCGACGACTCGCGGTCCACTTCATAGGCGGCGATCTCGTACAGACGCCCCGACACGTTGAGCTTCATGCCGTGCGACAGGTGGCCGCCGTGGGCCAGCGACAGCCCGAGGATCGTGTCGCCCGGCTGGAGCAACGCGTGGTAGGCCGAGGTGTTGGCCTGGGCGCCAGCGTGCGACTGGACGTTGGCGTGGTCGGCGCCGAACAGCCCCTTGGCGCGGTCGATCGCCAGCTGCTCGACGATGTCGACGTACTCGCAGCCGCCGTAGTAGCGCCGGCCCGGGTAGCCCTCGGCGTACTTGTTGGTCAGCACGCTGCCGTGGCAGTCGAGCACCGCCTGGGGCACGAAGTTCTCCGAGGCGATCATCTCGAGCGTGCGCTGCTGGCGGCTCAGCTCGAGGCCGAGCGCCTCGGCGACCTCAGGGTCGATGTCGGCGACGGGGCGGGTGAAGAAGTCGGGTGCCAAGCTGGACATTGCCGCCAAGTCTACGAGCTCAGTCACCCAGCACGGTGGCGATCTCGGCGGCGCTGACCGCCCCTTCGCGCACAACCGACCACGTGCCGTCGCTCTCATAGGAGCGCAGGTCGATGACCGTCGAGGCGACGCCCGGCAGCTCGCCGGCATCGAGTACGAGGTCGCAGGCGTCGATCAGCCGCGGCTCGATGGCCTCCACACGCCGCGCCTCGGGCTCCCCCGCCCGGTTCGCCGATGTCTGCATCACCGGCCACTTCACGCCCTCGAGCTCGGCCGCCGCCCATGGCAGCTTGGGGACCCGCAGGCCGAGCGTGTCGGGGTCGTCGCCACACGCGATCGGGAAGCGGTGGGCCGGATTGGGCAACAGCAGCGTCACCGCGCCGGGCAGCAGTGCGTCGCACGCGTCACGCGTGCGCGGCTCGAGCTCCGACAGCGATCCAAATGCCACGGCGCTGTCGAAGAACATGATCGCGCTGGGCTTGCCGCGCGGGCGGTCCTTCATCAGCGCGACGCGCTGCACCGGCCACGGCGAGTTGGGGTCGCAGGCCAGCCCGTAGACGGTGTCCGACGGGAACAGCGCAACGCCGCCGCCCGCCATGCAGCGCTCGAACGCCATCGCATCGGAGTGGTTCAGCTCCTTGGGTTCCACCCGTGCACAACCCTAGGGATACCGGCGAGATCGTGGCGGATCTCGATCTGCGACCACGACGGCGCCAGCAGCGCGGCGACCGTCTCGGCCTGGCCGAGGCCGACCTCGAGCGCCAGCGTCGCGGCGCCGGACGCGGCGGACGCGGCGACGAGGCGGCGGATCACGTCGAGGCCGTCGGCGCCGCCGTCGAGCGCGAGCGCCGGTTCGTGGGTGACCTCGGGCGCGACCGTGTCGCCGCTCGCCACGTACGGCGGGTTGGACAGCACGGCATCGACCGGCCCGGCGCCGTCGAGCAGGTCACCGTGGACGAACGTGACGTCGAGCCCGAGCCGGGCGGCATTGGCGCGCGCGACGGCCAGCGCATCGTCGCTGACGTCGGTGGCGACGACGTCGAGATCCGGGCGCTCGTGCTTGAGCGCCAGCGCGACGGCCCCGCTGCCCGTGCCGACGTCGGCGACGCGCGCGCCGGCCGGCAGCGCCAGCGCCAGCTCGACCAGGTCCTCGGTCTCGGGTCGCGGAACGAGCACGCGGGCGTCGACGTGCAGCTCGATGTGGCGAAAGCCGCGACGCCCGATCAGATAGGCGATCGGCTCACGCCCGACGCTGCGGCGCCGCACGAGATCGCGGAACGTACGCGTCGCCTCGCCGGTGACCTCGCGCGACGGGTCCATGAACAGCGCGCTGCGCTGCACCCCGAGCGCGTGCGCGAGCAGCAGCTCGGCATCAAGCCGCGGCGTGTCGCTGCCCGAGGCGCCGATCGCGACGCGCGCCGAGTCCAGCGCCTGCGCCACCGCCACGCCGCGTGCGATCACTCCCCGGCCTGCTCCTCGAGGCGGCGGCGTTTCTCGTCGTCGGTCAGCGCCGCGGTGAGCTCGTCGAGATCGCCTTCGAGCACCTGGTCGAGGTTGTGGACGGTCATCTTGATCCGGTGGTCGGTGACCCGGCGCTCGCCGTAGTTGTAGGTGCGGATCTTCTCGGCCCGATCGCCGGAGCCGACCTGCGAGCGGCGGTCGGCGGCCATCGCCGCCTGCTGCTCGGCCTGCGCACGCTCGTAGAGGCGCGCGCGCAGCACCCGCATCGCCTTCTCGCGGTTCTGGAGCTGGCTCTTCTCGTCCTGCATCGAGACGACGATCCCCGACGGCTTGTGCGTCACGCGGACGGCCGAGTCGGTCGTGTTGACCGACTGCCCCCCCGGTCCGGACGATCGGTAGACGTCGACCTGGAGGTCGTTGGGGTCGATCTCGACGTCGACATCCTCGGCCTCCGGCAGCACCGCGACGGTCGCCGTCGACGTGTGGATACGGCCCTGGGACTCGGTCACCGGAACGCGCTGGACGCGGTGCGTACCGCCCTCGTACTTGAAGACCGAGTACGCGCCGTCGCCCTTGATGGCGAACGTGTACTTGCCGTCGCCGGAGTCCAGGGGCTCGGGCTTGAAGCCGCGGCGTTCCGCGTAGCGGGTCAGCATCCGCGCCACGTCGCCGGCCCACAGCCCGGCCTCGTCGCCGCCCGCGCCGCCCTGGATCTCGACGATCACGTCCTTGTCGTCGTTGGGGTCGGCCTGGACCATCGCGACGCGGATCTCCTCCTCGAGCTCCTCGATCCGCGTCCGCGCCGTGGTCTGCATCTCGCGGATCTCGGGATCGTCCTCGCCCTCGTCGATCAGCTCCTGGGCCCCGGCCGCGTCATCGGTCGCCTGGCGCCACTCCTGGGCGAGTTTGGCGGCCGGCTCGAGGCGGTGGTACTCGCGCCCGACGTCAGCCTGGCGACGGCGGTCGCCCAGCACCTCGGGATCGGAGATGAGGTTCTGCAGCTCGCCGAAGCGGGCCTCGATCTGTTCGACGAGCGACTCGATCACGGTCGGCCCAGCGTAGCCGGTGGCGGCGCGACGACCAGCTACGGCCGGGTCGCCAGCTCAGGCGACAACTTCGTTGCCGACCAGGTCGTCGGCGTTGAGCGAGCCCGGCGTCTCGACGGCGAGCACCGCCTCCAGGGCGGCGATCGCGACGGCGAGCTGTTCGAGGTCCGGCTCGCGCGTGGTCAGCTTCTGCAGCGCCATCCCCGGCGCCATGACGATCTGCACCCAGCGCTTGTTGCGGTGCTTGCCGGCGAGCTTGATCAGCTCGAACGAGATCCCGGCGATCAGCGGCACGCCGACGATCCGCGTCACCACCATCCAGTACCACGCGAGCAGGCCGATCGGAGCGAAGACGAAGATCGCCACGACCATCACGATCAGCAGGAAGCTCGTCCCGCAGCGCGGGTGCAGTCGCGAGAAGCGCTGCGCGTTGGCCGGCTCGAGCTCCATCCCCGCCTCGTAGCAGGAGATCGTCTTGTGCTCGGCGCCGTGGTACTCGAACACGCGGCGCAGGTCGGGCACGCGCGAGAGGATCCACAGGTACCCGAGGAAGATCGCCGTTCGGATCACGCCCTCGACGACCCAGAACAGGAACGCCGAGCCGAGCTGTCCCTTGATCAGGCTCGTCAGGCCGACGGGCACGACGAAGAACAGGCCGATGGCCAGGATCAGCGCGACGACGATCGTGCCGAACCACATGCCGCCGCCGATCTCCTCGTCCTCCTCGCCGAGCTGGGCGTTGGCCGAGATGTTCAGCGCCCGGAAGCCGATCGCCAGCGACTCGCCGAGCGCGACGACGCCACGCAGGATCGGGACACGCAGCCAGCGGTGGCGCTTGAGCACCGACGTCAGCTCGAAGGTCTTGATCTCGATCTCGCCGAGCGGCACGCCGCCGGGAGCCAGCCGGGGCGCCAGGGCCGGCGCCGGTGCCGGCTCGCTGCCGTTCGTCCCGGCGCCCGCGGCGACGAGCACCGGCTCGGGCGCAGGCACGGCGGCCGTCTCGTCGGGCACGGGCAGCCGCACGGCGGTCGCCCACGTCCGCACGCCGCGCATCATCACGCCTTCGAGAATCGCCTGGCCGCCGACGGGCGCGTCGCGCTCGGCCTTCAGACCGGGTGCACCCCCGTCGGCCACGAAGCGTTACCTACCCGCGACCGCGGGACTTCGCCGCGCGACGGCGGAAGCGCTCGACGCGGCCACCGGTGTCGACGAGCTTCTGACGGCCGGTGTAGAACGGATGGCAGTTGGAGCAGATCTCGACGTGGATCTCGCCCTGCGTCGAACGCGTGACGAACTCGTTGCCACACGTACAGCGGACGTGCGCTTCCACGTACTCGGGATGGATGTCGGTCTTCATCTGACCACCCATGGTAGCCGACGCCACGCGGCGGTCCGCCATCTACGGACAGGCCCGGGTGAACGTGTTGTTGGTCTCGTTGGACTCGGCGACCTGGTTGGCCGGATCGAGCGCCACGGTGATCGTCGAGCCCGGCGTGCAGGCCGGCGCGGTGACGACGACATCGGTCTTGACCTGGGTCGCGAGACCGCTGACCGTCGCCTGCGGCGCGGGCGTGCCGTTGACCGTCAGCAGCAGGCCGAACGGGCCGGCGTCGCTGAGGCCGTCGTTACGCACGGTTACCGCGTAATCGACGGTGCCCTTGACCGGGCCGCGCGTGGCACGGACCTTGCCGACCAGCAGGTCGGGCCGCGGGTCGGGCTGCTTGCAGAGCGGAGAGATCTTCTGTGCGGTGCGGATGACCTTGTTGTGTGCCCCGTACCAGCGGAAGCTGACCACCGCCCGGTACGTGGCCGGCCCGACGAGCGTGTCGACGCGCTTCTGGAACACGAACCCGGTCTGGTTGGCCAGCGACTTCTGCCACACGCCCCACTTGGGCACCCCGACGAGCTTGAAGCCAGGGCCGGCGGTGCGCTCGAACAGCTCGAAGCGCATCGCCATCCGCTTGGCGCCCGCGATCGCCGGCATCTGGCCGACGAACACCGCGTAGCGCTGATCGGGCGTCGCGCCGGTGTGGCAGTCCTGGAGCTTGGCGCCCAGCGTGAGCTTGCCGGGCGGGGTGGCGACCGGAGCCTGGGCGTGCGCGACCGAGCCCGCCAGGGCGGCGCTCAGCGCGATGAAGGTGATGAGAAGGCGCCGCATATACGCCCCAATGAACCCCGGACGGGGCCCAGAGTTGCGCGCGTCCGCAACGCTTAGGTTCCCTTTAGTCGGTACGCCTACGTCAGCCGGTAGAGCGGACCGTCGCCGCCCTCGGGCACCGTCAGGCGCCCGCCCTTGGCCGTGATCGCGCCACACTGGACACAGTTCGTGTAGTTGACGATCACGTCCACGTTGCCCTCCTGCGGCGCGTCGTCGGGGATCTCGTAGACGCCGGCCGGGCACATCCACGTCCACGTCTCGGCGACCTCGCGCGGGACGTCGGTCTGGATGCGAATGTGGTTGGGCGCGTCGTCGCGCGTCGCGTTGCCGGTGATGAAGACGCTCGACAGCTTGTCGAACGTGTACTTGCCGTCCGGCTTGACGTAGCGCTTCCTCGTCTTGCCGATGAACATCGGCCGGCGATCGTTGCGGTGCCACGACCACCGCCCGCCCGGGAACTTGCCCTTGGTGGCGATCATCAGGTTGACGAGCGGCCCCCCCTGCAGGAAGCCCTTCTGGAACGGCTGGCGCGTGTTGCGCACCTGGTACAGCTCGTCGCCGATCGACGATTCCTCGACCGCCCGCTCGTAGCTGTCCAGCGGCGCAGCGCCGGTCAGCGACGCGTGGATCGCCTCGGCGGCCAGCTTGCCCGACATCAGCGAGTGGTGCACGCCCTTGAGCGACACCGTGTCGACCATGCCGGCGGCGTCGCCGATGATCAGCGCGCCGGGCATCGTCAGCTTGGGCATCGACCAGTAGCCGCCGCCCGGGAGCGCCTTGGCGCCCCAGGCGACGCGCTCGCCGCCCTCGAGGATCTCGCGCACCAGCGGGTGCGTCTTGAACAGCTGCAGCAGGTCGTGGGCCGAGGTCGTCGCGTCGGCGTACTCGAGGTCGAGCACGAAGCCGATCGACACAAGGTCGTCGCCGGTCTTCTCGTCCTTCATCGGGTAGATCCACGTGCCGCCGATCTGGCCGTACTTCGACGACAGCTTCAGCGGCCACGGCCCGATCGTGTGGATCAGACGGTTGAGCGGCTTGGGGACCTTCCAGACCTCCTTGACCCCCAGCTCCCAGACCTGCGGCTCGCGGCCCTCGCCGAGCTCGAACTCGCGGATCGCGGCGCCGGTCAGGTGGCCCCAACAGCCTTCAGCGAGGACCGTGACCTGGGCCTTGACGTCGTTGCCGGGCTCGAAGTTGCCCAGCGGCTCGCCGTCCTTGCCGCGGCCCTTGTCGCCCGAGCGCACGCCGACGACCGCCCCGTCCTCGACCACCAGTTGCGTCGCCGACGTCTCGGTCAGGACGTACGCGCCGGCGTCCTCGGCCTGACGCTGCTGGAAGCGCGCCAGCGCCGCGACCGAGACGACCTCGTTGCCGTGGTTCTTGAACGGCGGCGGCGGCGGGATCCGGATCGCCAGCTTGCGCGTCGGCGTCAGGTAGACGGCCTCCTTGTGAACCTCGCCGAACGCGAAGCCCTCCTTGCGCCAGTCCTCGCGCGTCATGTCGGGGTACAGCTCCGACAGCGCCTGCGGGCGCATCACGGCACCCGACAGGTTGTGACCGCCGCACGTCTTGGCCTTCTCGATGACCGCGACCGGCACCTCGCCGAGCTTCTCGAGTGTCTCCTCGTCGTCGGCCAGCAGCTGCAGCAGCCGGTTGGCGCACGCCAGCCCGGCCGTGCCACCGCCGACGATCGCCACCCCGACCTCGATCAGCTCGTCCTCGGGGTCCAGCCCGGGCTTGATGAACTCCCCGACCGGGTCGACCGGCGGCGGGTAGGCCGCCGGTGCCGTGAGGACCTTGCCGTTGGGGTTGTGCCCGGACATGGAGCCTCCTGGCGGCTAGACGCCGCGCTTTGCCTTGATCGCCTCGGTCAGCTTGGGGACGATCTTGTGCAGGTCGCCGATGATCCCGAGATCGGAGAACTCGAAGATCGGAGCGTTCGAGTCCTTGTTGATCGCGACGATGTTCTCGGAGCCCTGCATGCCGACCTTGTGCTGGATCGCGCCGGAGATCCCGACCGCCAGGTACAGCTTCGGCGCGACGGTCTTGCCCGTCTGGCCGATCTGGGCGGCATAGGGGTACCAGCCGGCGTCGACGACCGCGCGGGTGGCGGCCACGGCGCTGTTGGGGCTGATCGCCTTGGCCAGGTCCTCGGCCAGCTCGAAGCCCTCCGCCTTGCCGAGGCCGCGGCCGCCGGCGACGAGGATGTCGGCGCCCTCGATGTCGACGTCGGCGCCGCGCTGCTCGCCGCGCTGCACCATCTTGGCCTGGGTCGACCACGGCGACAGCTCGACCGACACGTCCTCGACGGTGGCCGAGCCACCGCTCTCGGCGGCCTCGAACGCGTTGAGGCGGCCGATGATGATGCCCTTGTCCCTGTAGTGGGACTCGGAGATCGACGAGTCCTGGAGGATCGGGCGCTGGGCGACGAGCTTGCCGTCGTCGACCCGCACATCGGTGACCTCCATCGTCACGCCGGCGCCGAGGCGCGCGGCCAGGCCGGCGCCGATCTCGAAGCCGAGCAGACCGCCGCCGAACAGCGCGTAGGTGTGGCCGTTGTCGGCCATGACCTTGGCCATCACGTCGACCACCGGCTGGGCCAGGCCCTCGGGCTGGCCCGTGGCGCGGAAGACCTTGCTGACGCCGTAGTTGCCCAGCGTCGTGCACAGCTCGTCGGTCAGGTCGTCGCCACCGACGACGACCGCGTGGGCCTCGCCGCCCAGCGAGCCGGCGAGGCGCCCGGCCTCGGAGACCGCGCCGAGCGAGTTCTTGTTGAACGCGCCGTTGTAATGCAGCACGTAGACCAGGATGTCGCTCATGCCAGCAGCTTCCTCTCGTCAAGCCACGCGACGATCTTCTCGACCGTCTCGTTGGTGTCCTCGTCCTCGATGATCGTGCCGCCGCCCTTGGAGGGCGGGGCGTGGAAGTTGCCGCACTGCACCTGCGAGCCGTCGCCGCCGACCATCGACGTGTCGATGCCGACGTCGCCGGCGGACTTGGCGTCCAGCGGCTTCTTGCGGGCGCCCATGATCGCCTTCAGCGACGGGTAGCGCGGCTCGTTGATCGCGTCGCCGACCGAGATGACGGCGGGCAGCGCGATCTCGACGGTGTCGTAGCCGTACTCGGCCTGGCGCTCGCAGGTCAGGGCGCCCTCGGCGACCTTCATCGCGATCACCTGGGTCAGCGACGGCATCTTCAGATGCTCGGCCACGACGGCGCCGATCGTGTAGCACTCGCCGTCGTCGGACTGCTGGCCGAGCAGCACCAGGTCCGGCGCCTCGGTGGCCAGCGCCTGGGCCAGCGCGTAGCCGGTCGCGGCGACATCGGAGCCGGCCAGCGCGTCGTCGACCAGGTGCAGCGAGCGGTCGGCGCCCAGCGACACGGCCTTGTGCAGCGAGCGCTGCGCGCTCTCCGGCCCCATCGTCACGGCGACGATCTCGTCGACCTGGACCTCGCCGCCCTCGCGGACCTGCATCGCCGCCTCGATGGCGTGCGTGTCGTACGGGTTCAAGTTCTTTTCGCCGCTGCGGTCCATTCGACCGGTCGACGGGTCGATCCGCTTGTCGACAGCGGCATCGGGAACGTCCTTAACCAGGACACAGATCTTCAAGTTGGCCTCCTCGGGCAAACGAACGTTCGGGATCGTATCGAGCCGTTGACTGACGAGTCAATCAAGTGCGTCTGACAGCGCCGCGGATGAACTCGACGATCGCTTGGGTGGGCGCGCCGGGCGTGAACACCTCGGCGACCCCGAGCTCCTTGAGCTGCGGGATGTCGTCGGCCGGGATCGTGCCGCCGACCGTGACCAGCACATCGCCGGCGTCCTGCTCGGCGAGCAGCGCGACGATCCGCGGGACGAGCGTCATGTGGGCGCCCGACAGGATCGACAGGCCGACCGCGTCGGCGTCCTCCTGCAGGACCGTCTCGACGATCTGCTCGGGCGTCTGGTGCAGCCCGGTGTAGATGACCTCCATCCCCGCGTCGCGCAGCGCACGGGCGATGATCTTGGCGCCGCGGTCATGGCCGTCCAAGCCGGGCTTGGCGACAACGACGCGGATCTTGGTCTGGATCGGTGCGGCCATCGGACGGGCGATTCTATGCCCGCACCCGCTTCGGGGGCGGCGTGCCGCCGCCCCCCGCGGAGTCCGTCTCGCTACTTCTTGACCTTCACGGTCATGACCATGCCGATGCTCGTGTGCAGCGTGCACACGATCTGGTACGTGCCCGGCTTGTTCAGGGTCTGGGAGAACGAGCCCTTGGTGAACGTCTTGGAGTGGAACTTCTGCGGGCCCTGGGTGACCGTGACGTTGTGCTGGACGTTGCCGCCCCACTTCCACGTGACCTTGGTGCCCTTCTTGACGGTCAGCGTCTTGGGCGTGAACTTGAAGTCCAGAACCTTGACGGTCTTGGTCGGGCCGGCCATCGCCGGGACGGACAGCGCGGCGGCCACCGTCCCGACCAGGGCGAGCACGGTGAACATCGCAACGAACTTCTTCATGGACTCCTCCTCGAAGTGGTCGGACCGAATCTAAGCAGCGAAGCGCCCGGCCATGCGCCGGGCCCCCGCCGCCGTGTCAGCTCAGTGAGCCTTGACGATCAGGGTCATCTTCATCCCCTGATCGACCGTGCTCGAGATCTTGTAGATGCCGGGCTTGGTCATGACCTTCGAGAACGAGCCATGGTCCTGGGTCGGCGAGTGGAACTTCGCCGGGCCGCTGACGACCGTGACGTTGTGGGGCAGGTAGGACGTCTTCGCCCAGGTCCAGGTGACCTTTGTGCCCTTCTTGACGGTCAGCTTGTTGTTGAGGAACAGCGAGTCGTAGATCTGGACCTTCGCGGGGGCACCCGCAAGGGCCGGGACGGCGGCGGCGACCGCGGCGATTGCCACGACGGCGAGCAGCGCCACGAGCTTGAGCGGCTTGGTCAAGGTGGGTTCCTTCTGGAGTTGTACTGGTCAGGGACTGCTACGCCTTCGACCAACAACTCCCCCAACTTGGCCTTGCGCGTTGCCCGATGAATCTAAGCAAAGCGCCGCGCGGCGCCCGCCGCTAGGGCGAACGCCGCGCGCGCAAAGCCGGTGCTACTTGGTGACCTTGACGGTCATGACCATGCCCAGGGCCTGATGGATCGTGCAGACGATCTTGTAGGTGCCCGGCTTGGTCAGCTTCTCCTTGAACGAGCCGGAGGTCTGGGTCTTGGAGTGGAACTTCGTCGGGCCCGACGATCACGGTGACGTTGTGAGGGTAGCGATCCCGCCCCACTTCCAGTTGATCGTGGTGCCCTTCTTGACGGTCAGTGACTTGGGGCTGAACTTGCTGTCCGAGACCTTGACGGTCTTGGTGGACGCGGCGAGCGCCGGTATGGCGAATGCGGCCGCGGCGGTCGCCACGACGAGTACGAGCGCGATGAGGGTCTTCTTCACGGGGGTTTCTCCCTGTCTGGGTGCTTAGAACACGGGGATCTCGGTGTAGGAACCGAAGACCTCCTGTAGCGCCTCGACCAGCTCCCCCTCCGTCGCGTGCGCCCGCGAACAGTCAAGCAACGCAGGCATGAGGTTCGTGTCAGTCGTGGATGCCACGGTTTTTAGGACGCGGAGTGTTGCTTCAACCTTCCCCGCGTCCCGGCGTGCTCGCAGTGCCCTAACACGGCCGATCTGCCTGCGTTCGAGTTCTGGGTCGATTCTGAGGGTGGGTGGCTGCACCTCGTCGCCCTCGGTGTGGGCGTTGACGCCGACGACGATCCGGCGTCCCTGATCGATCTCGGTCTGCAGCTCGAACGCGGCGTCGGCGATCTCGCGCTGGGGGAACGATTGCTTGACCGCCGCCACCATGCCGCCGAGCGCGTCGATGCGCGCGAAGTACTCATAGCAGCGGCGCTCCATCTCGTCGGTCAGCGCCTCGACGAAATACGAACCGCCCAGCGGGTCGATCGTGTTCGTCACGCCGGTCTCGTGGGCGATGATCTGCTGCGTGCGCAGCGCGATGCGGACCGCCTCCTCGGTCGGCAGCGCCAGCGCCTCGTCGTAGCTGTTGGTATGCAGCGACTGCGTCCCGCCCAGAACGCCGGCCAGCGCCTCGATCGCCGTGCGGGTGATGTTGTTCAAAGGCTGCTGGGCCGTCAGCGACACGCCCGCGGTCTGGGTGTGGCAGCGCATCAGCCACGACCTCGGGTCCTTCGCGCCGAACGTCTCGCGCATCTCCCGCGCCCAGATGCGCCGGGCGGCACGATGCTTGGCGATCTCCTCGAAGAAATCGATCTGCGCGTTGAAGAAGAAGCTAAGCCGCGGCGCGAAATCATCGACATCCAGGCCACGGTCGACCGCCTGCTGCACATACGTCAAACCATCCTTGAGCGTGAACGCGAGCTCCTGGACCGCCGTCGACCCCGCCTCACGAATGTGGTAGCCCGAGATCGACACCGGATGCCACCTGGGCATGTGCTGCGAGCACCACTCGATCATGTCCCCCATCACCCGCATCGCCGGATCGATCGGGAAACACCACTCCTTCTGGGCGATGTACTCCTTGAGGATGTCCGCCTGGATCGTCCCCGCCAGCCGCTCGGCTGGAACGCCTGAGTTCTCGGCCGCGACGACGTAGTAGGCGAGCATGATCGCCGCCGGCGCGTTGATCGTCATCGAAACCGACACCTCACCGAGATCGATCCCCGCAAACAACGTCGACATGTCCTCCAGCGTGTCGATCGCCACCCCCTCACGACCGACCTCACCCTCGCTCTTGGGATGGTCAGAGTCATGACCCATCAGCGACGGCATGTCAAACGCCGTCGACAACCCCGTCTGACCATGATCAAGCAGGTACCGGAAACGCTCATTGGTCTCCTGCGCACCGCCAAACCCCGCGAACTGACGCATCGTCCACAACCGCCCCCGATACATCGACGCATACACCCCACGCGTGAACGGATACTGGCCCGGCAACCCGATCGCCGCGGGCTCCGGCAGATCAGCCTCCGTATACAACGGCCGGACAGGCTCCCCGCCCAGCGTCGTGAACGACACATCGCGCTCCGGCGACTCGCGATACGCCGCCTCCCAACCCTCCAACGGCGTCTGCCGCGCCTCGGTCGCCATCCTCAGAGTCTAGATCCGCCGGGTGGCGGCGCGGACGCTCCCGGCGAGCATCGCGGCGATGGCCAGCGCGGCGCCGATCTGCAGCCGGCGGCCGAGCGTCTCGAAGCGCATGACCTCCCAGCCCTCCTCGCGGGCGACCCGCGCCAGCTCGCGGTCGGGGTTGACCACGACCGGGTGGCCGACCGCGCGCAGCATCGGCAGGTCGGACTCGGAGTCCGAGTAGGCGTAGGAAGTCTCGAGGTCGATGCCGTCGCGTTGGGCGACCGCGGCGATCGCCGCCGCCTTGCCCTCGCGATAGGCCATCGGGCCGGCCAGCTTGCCGGTGTAGGCGCCGTCGGCGTCGACCTCCAGCCGCGTACCGACCGCGCCGTCGAAGCCGAGCACGTGGGCGATCATCTCGGCCGTCTCCTGGGTCGCCGCGGTGGCGATGTAGACGCGCAGCCCGGCGTCCTGGTGATCCCAGGCGAGGTCGAGCATCTTTGGGTACAGGCGCGGCAGGACTCCGGCCAGCACCTGCGGGCCGAGGCGCTGGAACTCGCGCGGATGGTGCCCGCGCAGAGCCACGTCGAGCCGCGCGATCGCCTGCTGGGCGATCTCGTCGGTCGAGCCGCGCAGCCGGAAGCGGACGTTGGTCAGCGCGTCGGAGGCCAGCTGGCGGCGCGACACCATGCCTGCCGAGCGAGCCGCCCGAACCCAGTGAAAGCCCGACGAGCCCGCCATCAGCGTGCGGTCGAGGTCGAAGAATGCGGCCGAGGTCACGCCTAAAGGATGAACTACCGGCCCTTGCGGACCGTGAAGCGCGCAGTCGCCGGCGACCCGGTGATGCCCGCGGCGACCCCTTCGACCGTGAACGTGTGCTTGCCGACCTTGGCGTTGTAGCTGGTCGGCGACGGGCAGCGGGTGAACGCGCCGAAGTCGCGCGAGCACGTGAACGTCGCGCCGTGGGTGCTCGACGAGAACGCGAACGTGACGCGCGCGGTGGCCTTCTTGGTCTTCACCGTCGACGCCGGATGGCCCGTGATCCTGACCTTGGGCGGTGGCGGCGGCGGGGCCTGGACCGTGGTCGTCACGGTGACCACCGGCGGCGACTGGACGGTCACGGTGACCGTCGGCGTGGGCGGTGGCGGCGGTGGCGACGTGCCGTTGTCGATCGACTCGCAGTCGGCGTTGGCGTCGTCGGCCACATCGACGATCGCCGTGTCGACGCCCGGGCCGCAGCTCAGCGTCTCGACGACCGAATCACGCGCGAGGATCGTGTCGGCGAAGTTGGAGCCGGTGATCGCCTCGAAGCCGCTCAGGGTGTCGGCACCCTCACCGGTCGCGATGCCCGCGCCGAGGTCGGCGTACACGCCGCTCGACGAGCCGGCGAAGGTGACCGTGTCGCCCGTTCCGGCACCGCCGCTGAGCGTGTCGTCGCCGCCGCGCCCGGCAATCGTGTCGTCGCCTCCGGCGCCCTGGATGACGTTGGCGGCGCCGTCACCGGTCAGCGAGTCGCCGAGCGCCGAGCCGCTGAGGTTCTGGATCTGCTCCAACGTGTCGGTGCCCTGACCGGTCGCCGTGCCGAAGGCGAGGTTCGCGGTCACCGAGGCCAGCGAGGAGCCGAAGTCGGCCGTGTTGCGCCCGCCGCCGCCGATCAGCGTGTCGTCACCGCCACCGCCGGCCAGCACGTCGTTCCCGCCCTGGCCGTCGAGCGTGTTGGCGAACTGGTCGCCGGTCAGCGTGTCGTTGAGCGACGAGCCGAGGACGCGTTCGACCGTGCCGGTGGTGATCGTGTCGGTGCCGTCGCCGGTGCCGAGCCCGGTCGCCAGGTTGACGACCACCGGTGAGCCGACGGCGCCGTAGTCCAGCGTGTCGCTACCTGCACCGCCGTCGAACGTGTCGTCGCTCGGCCCACTGACCAACGTGTCGTTGCCGAAGCCGCCGCGCAGGGTGCTGCCGCCCCCCGACGGGATCATCGTGTCGTCGAGGGGGGAGCCGATGGCCGTCGCGAAGTTCGTGAGCGCGTCCGTCCCGTCGCCGGTCGCGACCCCGGCGGCGAGGTTCAGGTCGACGCCCGTCGGTGCGCCCGCGTACGACGTCCCGGCGATCGGCGAGTACGTCACGGTGTTCTGCCCAGTGCCGCCGTTCAGCGTGTCGTCGCCGCCCGCTCCGGCGATCGTGTCCGCCCCGCCGCCGCCGTTGATGACGTTGGCGAGCGCGTCGCCGGCCAGCGTGTCGCCCGAGCTCGAGCCGTTGAGATCCTCGAAGCCGAAGAACGTGTCGGCCCCGTCGCCGGCCGCGCCGGTCGAGCAGCCGCAGGCGAGATCGACGGTCATGGGGCCGGCGGAGGCGCCGTAGTCAAGCGTCGCCCGGACCGTCGAGCTGTTGAACAGCACGTCGCCCCCGGTGCCGCCCTGGACGGTGATCGACGACAGGTGCCCGCTGACGCTCGAGTCGATCACCACCGTGTCGGCCCCGGCACCGACGGAGATCGTCAGCCCCGGAAGGCTCGAGTCCGCGCAGGCGGCGGCCGCGCACGTGCCGCTGCTCGCGATCCCGGCGCCGGTGTCGGCGAAGAGGAGGTTCGCGCCGGATTGCGTGACGGTCAGGTTGTTGGTGTCGGCGGCGTCGCTGTAGCTGATCGAGCCCGATGAGCCGGACAGGGTCGCGGCTCCGAACGCCGGCGCTGCCCCAGCCCCGACCGCGAGCACCGCAACCGCGCCCGCGAGAAGCCATCCGTGGCGCCGACCAGAACCCATCGCGGCGCAGCATAAGCCGCGAAACGGCGTATTGCGAGCGGCGATCCCCTACTGCGGAGGCACGCGCAGGATCACCGCGTCGCCCTGGCCGCCGCCCGAGCAGATCGCCGCCACGCCGAGCCCGCCGCCGCGGCGGCGCAGCTCGAGCGCCAGCGTGCCGAGGATCCGGGCGCCGGAGGCGCCGACCGGATGGCCGAGCGCGACCGCGCCGCCGTTGACGTTGACCTTGTCGGGGTCGATGCCGAGCAGGTGGATCGAGTTCAGCGTGACCGAGGCGAATGCCTCGTTGATCTCCCACAGGTCGATGTCGGCGGCGTCGATACCAGCCTTCTTCAGCGCCTTGGTCGCCGCCGAGGCCGGCGTCGTCGAGAGGTAGGCGAAGTCGTTGGCGGTCTGGGCGTGGCCGACGATCTCGGCCAACACCTGCTTGCCGTTGGCCGCGGCCCACCCGTCGCTTGACAGCACGAGCGCGCCGGCGCCATCGTTGATGCCCGGCGAGTTGCCGGCGGTGTGGCTGCCGTCCTTACCGACGAGGCCGGGCAGCGCGGCGAGCGCCTCGAGCGACGACCCGCGCCGCGGCCCCTCGTCGACCTCAACGATCGTGTCGCCCTTGCGACCCTTGATCGTCACCGGGACGATCTCCTCGGGCAGGCGCCCGGCATCGGTCGCCTCGAGCGCGAGCTCGTGCGAGCGCAGCGCCCAGCGGTCGAGGTCAAGGCGCGTGAGCTCGAGCTCCTCGGTCGTCTCGGTCGCCTCGACGAACATCTGCTTGCCGGTGAACGGGTTGGTCAGCGCGTCGTGGATCGTCGCGTCGAGCGCCTTGACATCGCCCATGCGAAAGCCCGCGCGGGCGCCGGGCAGCAGGTAGGGCGCCAGCGACATGGACTCCATACCGCCGCCGACACCGACCTCGACCTCGCCGAGGCGGATCGCCTGGTCGAGCAGCACCGAGGCGCGCAGGCCCGACGCGCAGACCTTGTTGATCGTCTCCGAGGAGACCTCCTTGGGGATGCCGGCCTTGATCTGCGCCTGGCGCGAAGGGATCTGGCCCTGTCCGGCCTGCAGGACCTGGCCCATGATCACGTGATCCACCTGCTCGGGATCGACGCCCGCCCGGTCCAGCGCAGCAGCGATCGCCGTGCCGCCCAGATCGGTGGCGTCTACGGTGCTCAGGCCGCCGCCGAGCTTTCCGATCGGGGTACGGGCGGCACTGAGAATCACGGTCTTGGGCATGGTCGGGACTTTACTGAGCTAGCTTGAGCAGTCTCATGCACGTTCACGCCACGACCACCGCACCACTCGAGACCGATGCCGACACGATCGTGGTCGGCGTCTTCGACACCAAGGACGTCAGCCACGACGTCGACGACGGGGCGCTCCAGGCGCTGCTGGACGCCGGCGAGGCCAAGCGCTCCTACAAGCACCTCGCCACGACCCACGCGGCCGGCAAGCGCTTCATCGTCGCCGGCCTCGGCGACCGCGACGCGTTTGACGTGCGGCGGGCACGTGCCCTGGCCGCCGCCGTCCACGGCCGCGCCAGGGAGCTCGGGACCGGCGTGCTGTGTTGGGAGCTGCCCCACCACCTGTCCGACGCGCTGGCCGGCGCGATCGTCGACGGCACCGTCCAGGCCGCCTACCGCTTCGACCGTTACAAGCGGGCACCGGACGACGCGCCGGCCGTCGTCGACAGCCTGATCGTCTGCGACCACGATGACCGCTCCGATGCGATCGCCCGCGCGACGGCGATCGCCCACGCGGTCGCCGAGGCGCGCACCCTCCAGGACACGCCGGCCAACGACATGACGCCGACCGCGCTCGCGGCCCGCGCCCGTGAGCTGGCGCGTGTCGAGGTCGACGTCAAGGGCCGCGACGAGATCGTGGCGGCCGGCATGGGGGCGTTTGCCGCCGTCGCCCAGGGCAGCTACGCCGAACCGGCGCTGATCACGATGCGCTACGAGGGGCCTGCGGCGACCGGGCCGCTCGTCGCGCTGGTCGGCAAGGCGGTCACGTTCGACAGCGGCGGTATCTCGATCAAGCCGTCGGCCGGCATGGCGGAGATGAAGTTCGACATGTCGGGCGGCGCGGCGGTCGTCGAGGCGGTCGGCGCGATCGCCCAGCTCGAGCTGCCGGTCCGCGTGATCGGCGTCGTCGGCGCGACCGAGAACATGCCGTCGGGGCGCTCGATGCGCCCGGGCGACATCGTCACCGCGTCCAACGGCGTCTCGATCGAGATCAACAACACCGACGCCGAGGGCCGGCTGGTGCTCGCGGACTGCCTGTCGCACGCGGTCGCCAACGGGGCACAGCGGATCGTCGACCTGGCGACGTTGACCGGCGCGATCACCGTCGCCCTCGGCGCCACGTTCGCCGGGCTGATGGCCTCCGACGACGCGTGGGCGCAGGCCGTCGTGGCCGCCGGCGAGGCAAGCGGGGAGCGCGTCTGGCGGATGCCGCTCGACGACGAGTTCGACGAGATGATCAAGGGCCGCTACGCCGACATCACGAACCTGACCGAGAAGCGCCTGGCCGGCTCGATCACCGCCGCGCAGTTCCTGCAGCGATTCACCGGCGACGTACCGTGGGCCCACCTCGACATCGCCGGGACCGCGTTCGACAGCGGCGTCGCCGAGGCGCCCAAGGGCGGGACCGGGTACGGCGTGCGATTGCTCGTCGAGCTCGTCTCGTCGCTCGCCACCACTCCGTGACACCCGCGTCAGCAGGCCCGCATACGGTCTGCCCCACGCGCTGCCGAGCAACCCCGACACCGCGCCCCGCTAGCCGCCGCATGCAGCACAATGCCGCGGGCCGATGCGCCGTGCGCTCGCTCTCTGGCTTGTCCTGTTCGGCGCCTACGCGCTGACGCTCGGCGCGCACGCGTCCGACCACCAGCGCTATACGGCCGCCGAGGCGCATCTGCTGCTGCAGGCCGACTCGATCGCCCACGACGGCGACATCGACCTGCTCAACCAGTACCGCCAGCGGGCGTGGCGCTCGTGGTACCGCGGCACCCTGCGCCCGCCGGCCGGCCTGACCAACGGGCGCCTCGTCGAGCCGCCGGGTCCCGGCCTGGCCCTGCTCGTCGCACCGGCGATGGCGATCGGCGGCCCGACGCTCGTCGCGCTGTGGTGCGCGGCGCTGGTCGCGCTGGGGTTCGTGCTCGCGTCGCTGCTCGGGCGCGTGCTGGTGCCCAACCCGTGGGGCTGGTGGGCCGCGCTCGTCGTCGGCCTGTCACCACCGGTGCTGGGCGCGGCGACGCGGATCTCGCCCGAGCTGATCGGCGGGACGCTGCTGGCGGGCGCCGCGCTGCTGGCGCTGCGGGCCCGCGAGCGCGTCACGCGGCGGGCGACGTTCGGCTGCGCGGCGCTGCTCGCGTTCGCGCCGTGGCTGGCGCTCGAGCTCGTCGCCCCGGCCGCCGTGATCGCGTTCGCGCTGTGGCGCTGGCTGCGCCGAGGCGTGCGGGGCACCGCGGGGATCGTCGCGCTGGAGATCGTGCTGACGTCGACCGTCCTCTACGTGACGATCAACGAGCGCCTCTACGGCGGCTACACGCCCTACGCCTCCGGGCCGGGCGGCGGCCCGACGCGCCTGCACGACATCGGCGACCTGCTCGGGCGGCTGCCGCGCCTCGCCGGGGTGCTCGTCGATCGCGAGGTCGGGCTGTTGCGCTGGGCGCCGTTCCTCGGCCTGGTGTTCCTCGCGCTGTGGCTGCTGTGGCGCTCGCACCGCGACCGGCTCGCCGCGGCGATCCCCGACCAGGCCGACGTCGACGCGGCGGCGCTGCTGCTCGCGCTGGTCTGTGGCGCGGTGCTGATCGTTGCGGTCTTCGCCGCCCCTGCGCTGCACGGCCCGTGGCTGGGCGCGCGCCACGCGTTGCCGGCGCTGCCGGCCGCGGCCGCGCTGTGCGCGTGGGCGCTGCGGTTCGCTCCGCGAGCCGGCGCGGCGCTGGCGGCGGTGACGCTTGCCGGCTCGGTGTGGCTACTCGTCGCCATCCGCGCCGGCTCGGACACGACGCTGGCGCCGGCCCGCGGGCCGCTGCCGTGGGGCGGGCTCCAGAACGTGGTGCTCGCGCGCTTCGGCGACACCGACACGGCGGGGGAGATCGTGTGGCTGGCGATCGCGGCCGCCGCGATCGGCGCGTTCGTGTTCGCCGGCCTACGGGTTGGCCGCGGTGGCCGGGTCGTAGCCACCGAGGATCTCTGACGCCGCGCTGGCCGGGTCCATCCGCCGCGCGACGACCTCGTCGAGCAGCGCGGTGAAGCGCTCGTCGCGGTCGAGATGAGCCTCGAGGTCGCGGCGCAGGCGCGACGCGCAGAGGCTGACGACCTCGTTGCGCAGGTTGCGCCGCCGGCGCTCGGACAGCGTCCCCTGGGCGTCGATGTGGGCGCGGTGGGCGTCGAGCGCCTCGACGAGCTCGTCGACGCCGGCGCCGGTCAGCGCCTCGGTCTTGAGGATCGGGACCTTCCAGGCGTCGGGATCGGTTTCGCGCGCCAGCGACAGCACGTTGCGGATCTCGCGGACCATCGTGTCGGTCAGCGGATGGTCGGCCTTGTTGACGACGATCACGTCGGGGATCTCCATGATCCCGGCCTTCAGCGCCTGGATCGAGTCGCCGCTGCCTGGCATCAGGACGAGCACGACGGTGTCGGCGTGGTCGATCACGTCGATCTCGGCCTGGCCGACGCCGACCGTCTCCAGGAACACGTCGTCGCGGCCGGCCGCGTCCATCAGCAGCGCAGCCTGGAGTGCCGCCTCGCTCAGCCCCCCGAGCGCGCCACGGTTGGCCATGGACCGGATGAACACGCCCTCGTCGAGGAAGTGCTCGGTCAGGCGGATGCGATCGCCGAGCAGCGCGCCGTGGGTGAACGGCGAGCTCGGGTCGATCGACAGCACGGCGACGCTGCGCTCGGCCGCGCGGCGGCGCGTGACGAGCGAGCCGATCAGTGTCGACTTGCCCGCCCCCGGCGCGCCGGTGAAGCCGACGATCACTGCGCGCCCGGTCTTCGGGTACACGTCGCGCACGAGCTCCCAGCCGCGCGGGTCGTCGTTCTCGACCAGCGTGATCGCGCGCGCCAGCGCCCGGCGATCGCCGTCGAGCAGTCGCTGCGCCAGGTTGTCGTCGCGCCCCATCGGGCGCGAACCCTAGATGGTCGATGCCTCGACGACCCGGGCGGCGAGTACACCCGGCGAACACCGAGGAACACAGCCGGGGTGGGCCTATGCCCGATCGTTGCGATCATTGGCCGCGTGGAACCCCCCGTGCTCACCGACGTGGCGCCCGCGATCGTCCGCGGCGAGCCGGGGCCGCTGCACGGCGGCCCGCTGTCAACGTTTCGCTGGCTGTGGCGCCAGCGGATGCTGAGCCCGTCACACCTGCGGATCTACGCACGTTGGGGGTGGCTGAAGCTGCGCTTCCGCGGGCGGCTGGTCACCGACGGGCTGTGCTTCGTCTGCCCCGGCGTCAAGATCCTGATCGGCCGCGACGCGAAGCTGCACCTCGGGCGCTGGTCGTGGATCGGCCACGACTGCAAGATCCGCGTGCACGAGGGCGAAGTCCATCTCGGGGCCCGGTCGGTGATGGGCCAGGAGTGCACGATCTCGGCCTTCCAGCACATCTCGTTCGGGCGCGAGTGCATCATCGCCGACCGCACGATGTTCATCGACTTCGACCACGGGATCGTCGAAGTCGAGCGCCCGATCCGCCTCCAGGGGATCTACAAGCGCGACGTGCGGATCGGCCACAACGTCTGGATCGGATACGGCGCCTGCGTCCTGCGCGGGGTCACGGTCGGCAACAACAGCGTGCTGGGCACGAGCGCCGTCGTCGTCGACGACGTCCCGCCCAACGCGGTCGTCGGCGGTGTCCCCGCTCGCGTGATCCGCTACCGCGAGACGCCGCACACGCTGCGCTGGAGCGCCGACGAGGTCGTCCCCGAGCCGCCCCTGGACGTCGGATGACCCGCGCGCTGCTGGCCGCGAGCGTCGTGCTGGCGATCGTGTGGACCCCGACCGCGGATGCGCGCCGCGCGCCGACGAAGTCCGAGGCGTCGGCGATCACGAAGGCGGTCAAGGCGTCGAGCCTGACCCGCGGCGTACCGACGCGCCGCTACAACGTCGCCAACATCCGGATCTCGACCGTCAATCCCAGCTTCGCGGCCGCCGATGTCGTCCCCAAGCCCGCCTATCGCGGCACGGTCCAGCAGTCGGTGGTGATGCTGCGCCGCCGCAACGCCCGGTGGGCGCTGGTCGACATCGGCGGGGCGATGGGCTGCCCCGGCGCATCGAAGGCCGTATTGCGCGACCTGCGCATCCGCCTCTGCGGCTGACGTCAGCGTGAAAGATCGTGGCCGCAACCACGAGGCGTTCGCCCCCGGCCCCGGCGATACTCCACTGCGTCGACCGACACAGGGGGTTGGAGATGGCGGACGAGACGACGCAGCTCGTCGATCTGCATGCGCACTACCCGATGCACCTGGTGCCCAAGGTGCACGGCCGGACCAAGGCGATCAGGGCCGCGTGGGAGGCCGCGCGGTTCAAGGCGCAGCTGATCGGGTTCATCTCCCTGTTCCTCAACTACCAGGGCCACAACCACACCCCGGGCGTGCGCGTCGGACTGATGCGGGCCGGGCGGATGGCGATCGCGGCGTCCGTCCTCTACCCCCCGATCGACGAGTTCCTGCCCAAGCTCGGCGAACACCCCGATCCGGCGTCGTTCGGGCGCCTCAAGGGACAGATCGAAGACGTCGAGCAGCACCTCGCCCACAGCGCGCACGCGGCGATCGCCCACGACGCCGACGCGATCAAGGCGATCCGCGCAGACGACAAGATCGCGGTCGTCCACTGCGTCGAGGGCGGGCTGCTGATCGGCGCCGACGCGGACTCGATCGCCAAGAACGTCGCCTGGCTGGCGCAGGAGAAGGGCGTCCTCTACATCACCCCCGCCCACCTCTTCTTCCGCGGCATCGCGGCCCAGGCCCCCGCACTGCCGTTCCTGTCCGACAAGGTCTACAAGGACCTGTTCCCGATCCCCGACGGCGTCGACGGCCTGACCGACCTCGGCAAGGCGCTCGTGGCGGCGTGCGTGAAGACCGGCGTCCTGGTCGACGTCACGCACATGACCGAACGGGCGATCGACGTCACGCTCGAGCTGATCGACGAGCTCGACCGCGAGGCGGGCCGCGACAAGCCGACGCCGGTGATCGCGTCGCACATCGCCTGTCGGCTGAGCAAGCAGGGCCTGGGCTACAACCTCACCGAGCGCCACATCACGGCGATTGCCGATCGCGGCGGCGTCCTGGGCCTCATCAACTGCCCGCACTACCTGACCGACGCCGACCTCGGGGAGTCCAAGAGCCGCAGCCATTCGCTGAGCATGCTGCGAACCCACATCGACCGCATTCGCCAGCTCACCGGCAGCTACGACTCGATCGCCCTGGGCAGCGATCTCGACGGCTACTGCAAGCCCGCGCTGAACGGCTACGAGGACGAGCAGAAGATGGGGCTCATGCAGGACGACCTGGTCGCGGTCTACGGGCTCCCGATCGCGCGGCAGATCTGCTTCGGCAACGCGTTCAACGTCCTGAAGTGGCGCTACCCGGGACTGTAACGCCCGCTGGCTTGACGCCCGCCGCGAGCGGTCGTAGCTTCGACCAATCAGCCTGGCGCCATCTCATCCACTGCTCGAGCGCGATCGGGAACTCGCTGCGCTTGCCGAGGCGGCGCGTGCGGCGGCCGACGGGCACGGAACCGCGATCGCGATCAGCGCGCGGGCCGGCATCGGCAAGACGAGCCTGCTCGACGCGGCGCGCGACTGCGCGCTGCACGCCGGGCTCGCGACGGCCTACGTGCGCGGCGGTGAGCTCGAGCAGGAGTTGGGGTGGGGCGTGGCGGTCGACGCCGTCGAGGCGCTGATCGACGCCATCGCGCCCGATCGCGAACTGCTGCTGTCGGGGCGCGCACGCCCGGCGGCGGCGATCGTCGACGACGCGCCGCCGCTCGACGAGCTGCTCGAGTTCGCGCCGGCGCAGCAGGCGGCGATCGTGGCGGCACTGACGGTCGTCGTCGGGCGTCTCGCCGCACAGCAGCCGCTTGCCGTGCTGGCCGACGACGTCCACTGGGCCGACGGTCTGTCGCTGCGCTGGCTGTGCCACCTCGCGGCGCGAGCGACACAGATGCCGATCCTGCTTGTCGTCGCGCTGCGACCGGCCGAGCCCGACAGCTGGCACGACGCGCTGCGCCAGCTCGAGGAGACCGCGAGCGACCGGCTCGCCCCGGCCGCGCTGACGCCCGAAGCGACGGCCGAGCTCGTCGGCGACGCGCTCGGTGACGACGCCGACCTTGGCACCAGCGATGCCGTCCACGAGGTGACGGCCGGCAATCCGTTCCTGATCGACCAGCTCATGCGCCATTTCGACTCCGGTCCGGTGAGCGCCGACGCGGTGCGCCAGGCGCGCCCCGAGCGCCTCGGTGCGCTGCTCGAGCCGCGGCTCGCCCGCCTCGGCCCCGATGTCTGCGCGCTGAGCGACGCCGTTGCGGTGCTCGGGACCGACGTCGCGCTGCGCCACGGCGCCGAGGTCGCCGGGCTCTCGCGCGAGGGGGCGACCCAGGCCGCCGAGCGACTGTTTCGGTCCGGGGTGTTCACCGACGCCGTCCCGCTCAACTTCGCCCATCCGCTGCTGCGCGAGACGGTGCTGGGCTCGCTCAGCGCAGCGGCGGCCGACGACCTGCACCGTCGCGCCGCGCAGACGCTGGCCCGCGACGACGACGGCGATCCGGCCGCCGCGGCCGTGCATCTGCTGGCCGCCGAGCCGGTCGGCGAGCCGTGGGCCGGGGCGCTGCTCGTCGCCGCGGGCCGCCGCGCGATGACGCGCTCGTCCTACGACAGCGCGGCGGCGTTCTTCGCCCGTGCGCTGCAGGAGCCGCTGGACGACGTTCCGCGCCATCGGGTCGCGCTTGCCCGCGGCCGCTCGCTCGTCCTCGCCGCCCACGACGAGGGCTTCCAGGTCATGCGCGACGCGCTGCACGACACGCCGGATGCGGTTGAGCGCGCACAGGTGGCGCTCGAGGTCGGCGGCGCGCTGATGGCCGTCGATCGCCCGCAGCAGGCGCTCGAGGCGTACGAGACCGGGATCGCCGCGATCGGCGATGCCGACGAGCCCGTCCGGATCGGGCTGCTGGGCGAGCGCGCGTTCTCAGCGCTGGCGCTGCGCGACGACCCCGAGACGGCGCTCGCCGCGATCAGCGAGGCGATGGCCGCGACCGCCGCCGCGCCGCAGATCGCCGGCCGCGCCGCGCTGGGCCTCGTCGCGATCGTCGCGGTCTGGAGCGGCGAAGACGCGGCGCGCTGCACCGAGCTGCTGGAGGGCGCGCTGAGCGCACCACCGCACGGCGAGCGCGACGCGCTGGAGTGGACGCCCGATCTTGCCTGGCTGATGGCCGCGCTGGCGTGGTGCGATGCGCACGGCCCGCGCGACGGCTTTCTCGACGCCGTCATCGAACGCGCCTCCGAGCGCGGCGCGATGCTCGACGTCGCGCTGGCGACCGCGTGGCGGTCGTACGGGCGCATGCGCCAGGGCCGCGTCGCCGACGCCGAGGCCGACGCGCGCGCGGCGCTCGCGCTGTACGCCGACCTCGACAACGCCCATCACGCGATGGTCAGCGCGTTCCTGCTCGACGCGCTGCTAGCGCGCGGCGCCTACGACAACGCCCAGGCGCTGCTCGACGAGTCCCCGCCGCACCGCGACGACGACCAGATCGTCTACCTCGCGCTGCTCGACGGGCGCGCGCGACTGCGGATCGCCCAGCGGCGCTACGAACAGGCGCGCGACGACCTCGAGCTGATCCGGGCCGAGACCGAGCGCCAGGCGTTCCAGTGCCCGGCCGCCGTGCGCTGGCGCCCGCTGCTTGCCGTCGTGCTGAACGAGCTCGGCGAGGGCGAAGCGGCCCGCGCACTGGCCCAGGAGGACATCGAGCTCACGCGCCGTTTCGGCGCCCCAAGGGCGCTCGGGCTGGCGCTGCTGGCGGCGGCGACGATCGCCGAGCCCCAGGACGCGATCGAGCTGCTCGTCGAAGCCCAGGAGGTCCTGGCCGACAGCCCGGCCGCGCTCGAGCACGCCCAGGCGCTGTTCGCCCTGGGTGCAGTCACGCGTCGCCTCGGCCGCCGCGCCGAGGCCACGGAGCTGCTGCGCCGTAGCCTCGACCGCGCGTCGCGCTGCGGCGCCGACGCGCTGACCAAGTCGGCGCGGGCCGAGCTGCTCGTGCTCGGCGCACGCCCGCGCCGCGAGCGCATGAGCGGGCCCGAGGCACTGACCGCCGCCGAGCGTCGCGTCGCCGAGCTGGCGGCCCAGGGCGCCACCAACGCCGAGATCGCGCGCGAGCTCGTCGTCTCGGCCCGCACGATCGAGACGCACCTGACGAGCATCTACCGCAAGCTCGACATCTCCCGCCGCGGCGAGCTCGCTGAGCGGCTGACCCGCCAGGAGGCACCGTGACGATCGCGATCGGCGAAGACGGCTTCTACCACCCGGCCAGCGAGCAGGAGATCGTCGAGCTGGTCGTGCACGCGCGCGACAACGGGCTTTCCCTGCGTGTCCGCGGCGCGGCGCACTCGGTCGCGCACGCGATCTACACCGATCCCCACGACGACCTCGCAAACGTCGTCGACGATGAGCAGGCCCCCAGCGGCCCGAACCTCAACCTGATGCTCGACCGCTACGGCGCCTGGGAGGTCGCCGACGAGGCCGGCAAGCTCGTCGTCTGCGACGCGGGCATCCACCTCGGCGGCGATCCCAGCGACCCGACCGGCGCGGCGATCGACCACACCAGCGGGCTGCTGTGGCAGCTGTGGGACCGCCAGAAGTGGATGCTGGCGGCGACCGGCGGCATCTCGCACCAGACGGTCAGCGGCTTCACCGCGACCGCGTCCTCCGGCGGGTCGCTGACGTACTCGGCCAACGACGACCTCGTCGCGTTTCGCCTGATCGACGGCAACGGCGACATCCACGACATCTCGCGCGGCGCCAACCCGGACGAGTTCGCCGCGATGTGTCCCAACCTGGGGCTGCTCGGCGTCGTGTCGAAGATCACGCTGCGCTGCGTCGACACCTTCGACATCGCCGGCCGCGAGACGATCGCGACCCGCGAGGACTGCGCGATCGACCTGTTCGGCGACGGCGACGCCGACCGGCCGTCGCTGCAGCAGTTCCTGTCCGATCGCGAGTACGCGCGCGTCGAGTGGTGGCCGCAGCGCGGCTGCGAGCGCTTCGCGGTCTGGGAGGCGCGGCGCACCCCGGCCGGCACCGGCCCGACGACCCCCTATCAGGAGTTCACCAGCCACCCCGCCCTGGCGCAGTTCGCGATTTCGCTCGTCTTCACCCTGCTCGGCAACCTGCCGCACCTCGACCGCGCCCGGCCGCGGCTCGACAAGCTGTTCGCTGGGGTGCGCGAGCAGTGGAGCGCCGACGCCCGCTCGGCGGGGCTCGGTGAGTTCGGCGACCGGCTGGCCGAGCTGCTCGCGGCGATCGCCCGCGGGACCACGAAGCTGATGTTCGCCGCGGTGTCGCTGTTCGCCGAGGGGCTGTGGGACAGGCTCGACCGCTATTTCCCCAAGCTGGTCGATACGTTCGTCGGCCTCAGCGGCGACCATCCGCAGGAGTTCACCGACCGCGCCTGGCACGGGCTGCCGATGGACAACGAGGCATCCGATACCGCGCTGCCGATGGCGTTCACCGAGCTGTGGTTCCCTCTGCCTCGCGCCAAGGACGTCATGAACCTGCTGAGCGACTGGTTCGCGGCCGAGCCCGACAATCGCGCGGCGTACGACCGCACCGGCATCAACGCGTGGGAGCTCTACGCCGCCAAGCCGAGCTCGTTCTGGCTGCACCCGGGTTACAGCACCGGCGCCGACGACTGGAAGGACGGCGCGTTCCGCGTCGACGTCTACTGGTTCGCCGCCAACGAGCGCAGCCCGGCGCACACGTTCTTCGAGCTGGTCTGGCAGCACGTCAGAGACGCCGGCATCCCGTTTCGCCTGCATTGGGGCAAGTACCAGCCGGTGATGGCCGACGACCCCACATGGCGGGACGAGCTCAAGGCGCAATACCCCAAATGGGACGACTTCCTGGCGCGGCGCGCGACGCTCGACCCCAACGGGACGTTCCTGAGCTCGTACTGGCGCCAGCACTTCGGCCTCTGACCAAAGATCGTGGACCGTTCCACGATGCGCGCCCGCGGGGTCTGCGGTGGGATGAGACACCCCGAGGAGCAGGAGAGAGAGGATCCGATGAGGCCGACTGCGCGCTTTCGCCGATCCAGCACCGTCGAGGCTGCCGAGCGGCTTCGCTGCCTGACACCACGCCAGCGCCGCGAGATCCTGCTGTTCGGGCGCAATCCCGATCCGGTGCCGTCGTTCACCGGGCTGATCGAGCCGGCCGAACCGGGCAAGACGGGCATCGCGTGTGCGGGCAGCGGGATCCGGTCGGCGTCGTTCTCGCTCGGGGCGCTTCAGGCGCTCCAGCACGCCCGCGTGCTCCAGGCCAGCCGCTACCTGGCCGGCGTGTCGGGCGGCGCATACATCGCGTCGGCCTTCGCCATGGTCCGCAAGACGTGGACGGGGCCCGAGAAGCCGTCGGCGCCCGAGCCGGGCTGGGACGACTCCGACCCCGACGTCCTGGCCACCGGCGAGGGACCGTTTCACCCCGGCTCGCCCGAGGCGCAGTACCTGCGCAACCGCAGCTCGTACCTCGCGCCGGGGTTCGCCGGCAAGGTGCGGCTCGGCTACCGCCTGGCGCTCGGCCTCGCGATCAACCTCGGCTTCATCGCCCTGTTCATCGCAATCGTCTCGATGCTGCTGGCGATGGCCTACGGGGCGATCTTCCCCCAGCTCGCCGCGCACGTCGATCACCACCATCGCTGCGTCGTGCGCGACTGCGCGTTCGTGCCCCTGCACCTGCCGCCGGCGACATACCTGGCGCCGATCGCAGTCGCCGGCCTGGCGCTGTTGTCGGGTCTCGTGTCGGTGCTGTGCGTCCGCGTCGGACCAGGGTGCCGCGAGCTGACGTGGACGTGGTCGGTGCGCGGGTTGGGCGTCGCGATCGCGTGCGGCGCGCTGCTGGTCGGCATTCCCGTTCTGCTGGCGCTGGTGCGGTCGGCCGGAACGGTTTCGTCGCTGCCGGCCAAGCATGCCGCGGGAGGCACGGCTCCGGGGGCGCTGGCCGTCGGAGCCGCCGGCGTGGTCACCGCGGGCAGCGCGATCCTGCTCCAGCTGCGCACCGAATGGATGAAGGCAGCGACGCTCGCCGACGGCGACGGACGGATGGCCGAGTGGTGGCGGCGGTTCACCACCGGCCTGCGGCGCGCGATCACGTTTGTGCTGGCGATCCTGGTCGGGCCGGGGCTCGTGCTGTTCGGTGCGCTGGCCGTGATGACGGCGACGCTCAACCGCGAGCCGGTCTGGCAGCGCTGGGCGTGCTGCGCGGCGTTCACGGTTCTGTTCGCCCTGCTGTACGCGGCCGCGGATCTCACCACGTGGTCACTGCATCCGTTCTACCGCGAGCGCCTGTGCAGCGCGTTCGCGCTCAAGCGCGTCGCGCTGCCCGACGGTGTGCCGCCGATCTCCGCCGACACGACCGCCGGGATCGCCGTCGCGCGCGACTACGACCGCATGGTGCTGCTGTCGGGCAGCGAGGCGCCGGGCCAGTGGCCGGAGCTGATCGTGTGCGCGGCTGCCAACGTCTCCGACGACGCGGCGACGCCGCCGGGGCGCTCGGTCACGAGCTTCACGTTCAGCGCACGGCGCGTCGGCGGGCCGCTTGTCGGCCAGGTCGCGACCTGCGAGCTCGAGGACCGCTGCCAGCGGCGCCAGAAGGCCGCGCTGACGCTGCCCGCCGCGGTCGCGATGTCGGGCGCCGCGATCTCGCCGGCGATGGGCAAGAAGACCCGCCGCCGCTACCGGTTCCTGCTCGCGCTGGCCAACGTGCGGCTCGGGGTCTGGGTCCCCAATCCGCGCTGGGCGGCGCGGATGCGTGCCGACGGCCGCATGTTCGGCCGCCCCCGCCCGTCGCATCTGCTGCGCGAGCTGCTCGGCGTCAACCCGATCAACGGCCGCTTTCTGTACGTCACCGACGGCGGCCACTACGACAGCACCGGCATCGTCGAGCTACTGCGCCGTGGCTGCACGACCGTCTACTGCTTCGACGCGGGCGACGGCACGCTCGACGCACTGTCGGACGCCGTGTCGCTGGCCCGCAGCGAGCTCGGCGTCGAGATCGCGTTCGCGGCGGGCGAGCTCGCGAAGCTGACGCCTGGCGAGGGCGGGAGGTCGGAGTCGGACTTCGTCACCGCGACGATCTCCTACCCCGGCGGTGTCAGGGGAACGCTGCGCTACGCGCGCCCGTCGCTGACCGGCGACGCACCGGCCGACGCGGCCGGCTACCGGCGGCGCGATCCGCGGTTCCCCAACGACGCCCTGTTCAACCAGCTCTACACCGACGAGCGCTTCGAGGCCTACCGCGTGCTCGGCGCGCGCGCGGCGCAGAACATGCTCGCCCCCGCGGCGTCCGAGCCGTCGGCCGTCGCTACGGCCGGCCGGTGATGATCAGGTACTCGGCGTCGTATTGCAGGCCGCCGTCGGTGCGTGTGTTGGAGCTCTCGAGCAGCGCGCGGTAGTCGGCCAGCAGCGGTTCCCACGCGCCCTGCTCCTCGAGCGCCGGGCGCGCGAGCACGAGCGGGCCGAAGTTGGCGAGGAAGTCGGCCATGAAGCCGTCGAGCGAGTCGCCGCGGGTGTCGACGTTGTCGCGTGTGATCTCGACGTTGATGCCGGCGTTGGCGAACATCGCCCGCGCGTGGTCCTCGTCGCCCCACGACGGCGGACCCTCGACGCCGGCCGGGGGCGGCGGCATGTGCTTGCCGAGCGTCTGGAACAGCCGGCCGTTGAAGCCTTCCTTGGACCATGTCGTCATCACGATCGTCCCGCCCGGCTTGCAGACGCGGACCATCTCGGCCGCAGCGACCGCATGGCGCGGCGCGAACATCGCGCCGAAGTTGCTCAGCACGCGGTCGAAGCCGGCGTCTTCGTAGGGCAGCGCCTCGGCGTCACCCTCGACCCAATTGACCTCGACGCCGGCGGCCGCCGCGCGAGCGCGCCCGCTCTCGATCAGCTCGGGCGTGATGTCGAGCGCCGTGACGTTGGCGCCCGCCCGGGCGGCCGGGATCGCGACGTTGCCGTCGCCGGCCGCGACGTCGAGCACGTCGTCGCCGGCCTGCACGCCGGCGCGCGTGACCGTCAGCTCCCCCACCCCCGCGATGATCTCCGCGATCTTCGGATACGAGCCGGCCGACCACACGCGGCGCTGTCCTGCCTTGGCTGCCTCGATGACGTCGCTCATGGCGACGAGGTTAGCCATCTAGTGGCGGCGGTGTGAGGGTGCCTTGACCGTGAAGTTGATGCTGTGCGACTTGCCGCCTGACACGACCTTGGCCGTGTAGCTGCCCGGCACCAGCTTGTGCCCGCTGATCGTCGTCAGCCTGAGGGCGTTGACGCCGACCTTGCCGGTGAGCGTCTTCGTGCCGAGGGTGACGTCGTGGGCCTTGCGGCGGTGCTTGCCGTGGCCGGCGGCCGGCACGTGGCGCACGATCGTGACCTTCACCTTCGCGGCCGTGGCGAGCGTGATCTGAACGGTCACCGGCTTGCCGGAGACGACCGTCTTGGCCGCGACGGTGAGCTTCTTGATCTGGTCGCCGGTCGGCGGCGGCGGGGCCGGTGTGGTCTGGGTCGTCGGCGTCGGCGTGGGAGGCGCAGCCGGCGGGGCGGGCGGCGGCGTGAACTTGACCGGCAGCGCTGACGCGGGATTGAGCGGCTGGACCTTCTGGATATGCGCCGGGCCCTGGCCGCCGCCCGTTCCCATCCCGATCGCGCAGGAACCATTCGACGCGCCGGTCGTCGTAAATGTCTGGTCGCCCGTCGTCGCGTAGACCGTCGGGAAGCTGCCGTTGAGCTTCGCGACCCAGTGATACGTGCAGCCTGGCTGCAGGCCGGAGATGTTGGCTGTGCGCTGGTCCTCGAACGGCGGCGTGCCACCGTAGTCGAGCGACTGGTTCTGACCGAACACGTAGGACGACGTCGGCCCCCAGTCGAACTCGACGTTGCTCGGGTTGATGCTGTAGTCGATGACGAACGTCGCGGTCAGCGAGGCGTTGGTGTCCGTGATGTTCGTCGTCGCGGGGTTGTTGATCGCGAAGTTGGTGCCCGCAGGCGGCTGACTCTGCGCCGCGCCCACGATCACCGGCACCGTCGGGTGCAGCGTCGGGTTGTTGTTGCCATCGGCGACCTGGATCACGCCGGTCACGGACGCCGACGGCAGAGCGGCCGACGACACGACCGGGATCTGCATCTCGACACCGGATCCGATCGGGATGCCCCAGAACGGGAAGAACATGGTCGCGAAGAAGCCGGTGTTCGCGCCCATCGTGAACTCGTACGTGTTGTTGGGCTTGGCGGTGGCGCTCTGCGGGCATCCGGACGACGTGTCGGGCGTGCCGTTGACCACCTGGTTGTTCTGGGTCAGCAACGGGATGCAGTGCACCGGCGTCGCGGCCGAGATGTTCGGCTGCGTGTTGGCCGGCAGCGAAACCGCGATGTCGACGGCCTGGCCCGAACACGCGTTGCCGATCCCGTACACGTCGATCGCGACGTAGTAGCCCTGGTTGGCCGGCGGCGGGCTGTTGTAGTCCTCATAGACCGAGGCGTACGTCCCGAGGCCGTTGGCCGGGCTGGGGTTGCCGAAGATGATCGAGCCGCAGTCGGTGATCGTCGACTCGACGAGCGCGCCGCTGTTCCACATCGGCGCGGCGGGCGCCGCTGCCGGCAGGACGAGCGTCGCGGCCATCAGGGCCACGCCGGCCAGCCGTCGCACCAGGACCAAGGGCATCGTCGGCAGAGACTACGCCCGCTCGGCGGCCGTGTGCATCGTGGTCCCTACCACGAGGTTTGCGGCTCAGGCACGGGTCTGCGCCGCGCGCAGACCGGCGTACACCTCGGCCGTGCGGCGAGCCACGTCGGCCCAGTCGAAGCGCAGCACGTGCTCGGAAGCCTCGGCCGTCAGGCGATCGCGCAGCCGCGCGTCGACGAGCAGGCGCTCGAGCATCGCGGCCAGCGAGTCGGCGTCCTTGGAGCGAAATCGCAGCCCGACGTCCCGGTTGGGGACGACCTCGCGCAGACCGCCGGTGTCGGCGACCAGGCACGGGCAGCCCGACGCCATCGCCTCCAGCGCGACGAGGCCGAACGGCTCGAAGATCGACGGCACCACGCACAGGTCGGCGATCCGGTACAGCGAGTGGAGCACGTCGTCGCCGATCCAGCCGACGAACGTCCCGTGGTCGTCGAGTCCAAGCTCGGTCGCCTGGTCGCGCAGCTGTGTCTCGTGCGGGCCCGACCCGGCGACGAGGAAGCGCACGTCGCCGACGCGCCCGATGACCCGCGGCAGCGCCTCGAGCGCCAGCTGGAAGCCCTTCTCGTAGACGAGGCGCCCGACGAGCAGGACGAGCTTCTGGTCGGGCCGGGCGTAGCGGGCGCGCAGGGCCTCGAGGTCGTCGACCGGCTTGAGGTCGAGCGGGTCGATCCCGTTGGGGATCACGCGGACTCGCGTCTCGTCGAGTCCGAACACGTCGGCGACGTGGCCGCGCATGTAGTGCGAGCAGACGATGACGCCGTCGGCGTCGTTGGCCATCCGCAGCTCGTGGCCGTGGATCGTCGCCTGCGGGTGGCGCTGCACCCAGCCCTGATGGCGCCCGTGCTCGGTGGCGTGGATCGTCACCAGCCACGGCACGCCCCACGCCGCGCTCAACCCGCGCGCAGCCGGCGCGACGAGCCAGTCGTGGGAGTGGACCAGGTCGAACCGGTGGCGCTCGCGCAGCGCCTCGCCGGCCTCGAGCATGTCGTCGTTCATCGTCTGGACCCAGCGCAGAAAGCCGTCGAGGTCGTCGCTCGGCCAGCTCGGCTCGCGGACGCGATGGACCTGGACGCCGCCGATCAGGTCCTCGGTCGCCTTGGCCTCGCCGCGGGTCAGGACGTGGACCTCGATGTCGTACTCGAGCAGTCCCTCGGCCAGCTTGTGGACGTGGCGCGCGAGGCCGCCTTCGACGACCGGCGGGTATTCCCAGGACAGGATGAGGACGCGCTGAAGGGGCACTAGGTGAACAGGACGGCGGGTCGTGCGTGCGTGGCCAGATTACGCGGCGGCGCGATCGGGGGGGCCGCAGCGAGCGCCTGTGCGTGCTGTCGAGCCCGCTGGCGGCCGTAGTCGACCGCGAGCTCGTGACCGACCAGGAACGCCCAGTCGCTGGACTGCAGTGCCAGCAGCTCGCGCACCGTGCCCGGGTCGGCGACGCGGTCCCGGTCGCCGCCGGCGACGAGGCGCAGCTCGGCGTCGCGTGCCGCCCACGCGATGTCGGCGACCGCCGGGCCGCTCCAGGTGTGCAGCGTGCGCGGTGCGCCCCATGTCGTCGGCTCCAGCTCGCGCGCCGGCGCCGGGTCATGGCGGTGGATCGCGTCGTCCAGCGCGACGATCGGCGGGCCGTTGCGTGTGCATTCGTCGAGGACCGCCGCCAGCCACTGCGGGCCCTCCATCCAGTGGTGGCCGAGGAACTCGGTGTCCAGCGCGACGACGGCGAGCCCGCCGTCGCGCAGCCGCTCGCGGGCGCGGGCCGCGAACGCGGCGCCGTCGGCGCGCGCCTGGGCGCGAGCGCGGTCGCGGTCATACGGGCGGCCGTCGTTTGCCCAGGCGCGGTGGCGGTGGGTCGTGAAGCCGTGGTGGTTGCGGTAGGCGGCGGCGGTCGGATAGCCGTCGTCGCTCCATGCGAGCTCGATCAGCTCGCGGTCGATCGGCGCCAGCAGCGGGCCGGTCTCGGTGGCCAGCGGGCGCAGCTGGTCGGGCGAGCCCTGGCCCAGGACGTCGGTCAGGTCGACGCACGTCGCGTGTACGCCGGCCTGTTCGAGCAGGTGGTCGAGCCATGTGGCGTGAGCGCATTCGGGCAGCCAGAAGCCGCCGTGCCACGCGCCGAAGCGGGCGCGGTGGGCGTCGATTCCGGCCTCGAGCTGGAGGCGCACGCCGGCGTCGGTGGCCAGCAGCGGCAGGATCGCGTGGGTCGCCGACGAGGTCCATCCGGCGTGGGTGCCGAGGCGCTCCAGCAGCCCGGCGCAGCCTCCGAGGTCGCGCAGGCGCTGTGTCGCGGCGGCGTAGTCGGCGGCCGAGCGGCGCAGCTCGTCCTTGACGCCCGGGTCCGGCTCGGAGTCGATGTCGAGGCGATGCGTCTGCGGGCGCACGGTGTCGAGGAACGCGTACAGGCGCTCGTCGATGCCGGCGGCGTCGAGCTGGTCACACAGCACCGGCGTCAGCGACAGCGTCACGCCGCCGTCACGCTCGTCGAGCACGTCGAGGACCGGCAGGTAGGAGGTGACGATCGCCTCCCACAGCCACTCCTCTCCGAACGGCCATGTCCCATAGCCCTCGACATAGGGCATATGGGTGTGCAGGACGATGCTCAGCTCGCCGAGCAAACCGCGATGAAGTCCAGCGCCTGGTCGAGGCGGTCGGGGCGCAGCGCGAAGTCGCGCACACCGATCGCCGGGACGAAGCGGTCGTAGAAGCGTTTGGTCAGGCCGAGGCGCGCGTGGACGTCGTCCCAGCGCGCGTGGCGGATCGCGAGCTCGTGCAGGCGCAACTTGCGGGCGTGGTGCAGGCCGAGCATGCGCACGACCCTGAAGTGCGCCTCGCACAGCTCGCGGAACTCTTCGGCGCGGTACTCGTGGACGTGCCACGGGTTGCCGGAGCGCTCGGCGCCCGGGGGCGCCAGCGTCAGCACGTTGGGGGTCGAGATGTACGCCGTGCCCTGTTCCCCGGTCAGCTCGCGGAAGTGGTCGAGGACCGCGCCCGGGTCCTGGACGTGTTCGATCGTCTGCAGGAACACGACGGCGTCGCACGGCTGCGAGAACGTCTGCACCATGGTGCGCTCGAAGCGCAGGTTCGGCGCGCGGTAGCGCAGCCGCGCATGTTCGTGAGCCTCGGGGTTGGCATCGACGCCGACGACGCTCGCCGCCCCGCCACGAGCGAGGATCTGCGACCCGTAGCCCTCGCCGCACGCCATGTCGATCACCCGCAGGCCGGCGATGCGCGTCGCGACCCAGTCGTAGACGACCTCGTGCCGGCGATACCAGTAGTTCTCCTCCGGCACGTCGGGCAGCGTCCGCTCGCCGGTCAGCGCCAGCGGCGGCACGCCGGGCGGCTGGTCGCGCTGCTCGAAGGCCTGTCGCTGTCCGGGGGGCATCGGCGCGAGACCCTACCGCCGCCGCACCAAACCTCCCGTCAACGTCAAGGGGTCAGACCCCTTGACGTTGACGTTAACGTTAAATAGGGCCGCGGCGCGGTCGTGGCGTCAGCGCTGTTTGCTCGCCGTCGCCGGGCCGCGGGTGCCGCGCACGTTGACCCCGCGCACGAACGCCTGCGCCTTGACGCCGCTGCGCAGCCCGCGGAACTTCGCGCTGTGACCCTTGCGGATCGTCTGCTGGACGGCGGTGCCGTCGGAGGCCTTGAGGAGCACGGCGTACGACGTCGCGCCGGCGGCCGAGCCGAAGTGGACGGTCGCCGTGGCGCCGCGGTGGGTGAGCGAGACCTTGGGCACCTTGCCCGGCTTGCGGATCCCCGCCGCGCTGAACTGCGCGACGACCGGCTCGGCGCGGTTGAAGCCGTTCTGCATGACGATCGCCAGCACCGAGCGCCGCCCGCCCTTGCCCGGCGCCGGTGCGAACGACAGCGCCCCGGTCGCGCCCTTGGCTGCGCCGATGAGGTGCAGGCCCTCCGACGTCTTCTCGGCGAACTGGACCGTCGTGCCCGCAACGAGACCGGTGACCGTGTAGCGCAGCTTGCGCGCCGCGCCGCCGCCGGTCACGCGCGCCTTGATGACCGGCAGCGCGACGTCGTGAGCGATCGAAACCTGGGCGATGCCCGGCGACCCCGCGTTCGTCTTGATCGTCCATGTCCCGGCCTTCGGCTTGCGCAGGCCGACGACGCTGTCGGTCGCCCCCGGCGTCGGGTCGGCGCCACCGACGACGTCCGCGCCCTTGGCGGTCAGCGGCTGCGGCGTGACGGTCTGGCCCGACGGGTCGACGAGCACGACGTTCGGTGCGCCACCGACCCCGTCGATCTTCAGGTCGACACCGGTCTGCCCCGCGGCGACGGTGAACGTCTGGGTGACCGCGCCGACGTCCCCGGCGGCCCGCGCGCCCGGCGGCGGCGGCGCGGGCACGAAGTCCGAGATGTGGCAGCTCGTCGGGTGGATGTCGACCGAGAACGGCGAGAACGTCAGATCGGCGCCCGCGTCCTCGTCCTCGTCGCAGACCGCGATCCCCTTCGACGACGCGCCCGCCTTCAGGCCGCCGCACAGATACACGAGGCAGCCGTGCGCATCGAGCTTGGCGCCGAAGTCGCCGTGCAGGATGAATACGTCGCCGCTGGCGCTGAACGACGCCCACTTCGAGCCACCGCCGTAGTCGACCCCGACGTGGAATAGCACGTAACCGTCGGAGTTGTAGGTGAACGAAGCCTGCACGAGGTCGAAGCCGAGGATCGCGCCGCTGCCTCCGACGAAGAACACGGTCGGATGGCTGGAGTCGCCGATCTGGAGCTTGACCTTCCCGGTGACGGTGACCGTGTACGTGTCGGGCGGGGCGATCGGGATCGCCCCGGCGGTGATCTCGCCCTCGATCGTCGTCGGGTTCAGCCCGATGCCGATCCCGATCGAATGGATGTAGACATCGGTGAAGATCGGGATCCCGGGGAACAGCCCGAGCTGCACGAACGCGTGGTGGAACTTGCCGTGTTGGAAGTCGATGTCACGGACGAGCAGGTCGGGGTTCAGCGGCCCGGGCAGCAGGACCTCGCCGTGGCCCTCCCACTCGTCGTTGGCGAACGTGTACTTGATGTCGACGTTCTTGAACTCGAGCGCGCCGACGTTGGCGTCGTCGATACCGATGTCGAGCGTGTCGAGATGTAGCCCGGTCGCGTTGTCGGCGACGATCGTCGCGTCGCCGTGGACGCCGCCCATATAGGCGGGCAGCTGCAGGTGGAGCGGGATCGAAACCCCGTCGTGGGTCAGCTTGACCTGGACCTTGCCGTCGATCGGGAAGCCCTTGAGCACGCCGGCGAACTGACTCATGTCGAAGTCGAACAGGGTCGTGCTGTCGCCGACCGCGGGCAGCGTGACCTTCAGCGCCCCGTGCCACAGCACGATCGGCCCGTCGGCGAGCCCGGTCAGCTCGACGCTGACCTTGCCGTCGGTCTCGATCGTGTGCTGGCGCGGGTCGATGTAGATCCGCACCCCGGCGTCGGGAACGATGTCGAGCCCGTTGAGGCGGATCGGACCCTGGGCCATCGCCGCGCCTGACGCCTGGTTCTTGGGGTCGCGCAGCCAGCAGCCCTGGCTGGTCAGGGCGTCGATGTCGCCCATGTGGACCTGCGTGCACGACGTGTAGGCGGTCGTGTCGCCGCCGGTCGGGCCGCTGCTGCCGGGGGCGAGGCCGAGGCCGGGCTTGCCGGTCGCGGCGATCGAGCCGAACTGGGCGACCTGGATCGCCCCCCCGAACAGGCCGTCGCCGGGCATGCGTTGGCGGTAGCTGACGAAACCCCCGCCGTCGCCGGTCACGGCCACCGCGAGCTCGTCGACGTCGGCGTCGTCGCGCAACGGGACCGCCAGCGTGTCGGGCCCCCACGTCTGTCCGCCGTCGGATGACGTGCGGATGTGGATCCCACCACCGGCCCCCTTGACGTCGCTGTCCTGCTGCCAGGTGACCGCCAGCTCGCCGGAGACGGGATCGGCGGCGATCTCCGGGTAGCGGGCGTTGTGGGTGGTGATCACGGTCGGCGGGCCGATCGCCGTGCCGTTGCTCGTGGCCCGCCGGGCCGACATCGGGCTGGCCAGCAGGTCCGACTGGGTCAGCAGCACGACGCCCTTGGGGCCGCCGGCGATCCGTGGGGTGTGCGAGGCCGGCACCAACATCGTGCTCCACTGCGACGCGTCGTTGACGCTGCCCGTGCCCCTCCACTCGCGCACGTACGTGTTGCCGACGAGGTCGTCGAAGGCGACGATCGGCAGCGTGCCGTCGACGCCGATGCGGCCGTCGTAGGCGTCCCCCTGGTTCGCTTCGACCGACAGGTTGGTGCGGTCCTTGAGGAACTGGCCGGCCGCGATGCCCTGGAAGAAGGTCCCGCCGGTCGTCGTCTCCGAGACGACGCCGATCGACGGGTTGGCGCCGCCGAAGACTGCGGCGCCGCCGGACGGGGCCATCGTGCCGATGACGCCGGCGACGGAGTTCGGGTCGCTGGGACCGGTGAACGTCGGGCCGCCGTCCTCCGACGTGAACAGGTACAGCGGGTCGCCGGTCGTGTCGCCACCGGGAATCGGCGCGTTGTTGCAGCAGCGACCGTCGATCGTGATCAGCTCGTTGCCGATCGCCAGGGGGACCGGACCCTCGAAGTCGATGTCGGTCGCCGGCCCGTTGCCCGCGGTCGCCGGCTGCAGGATCGCGATCGCCTGCGACGCGGTGCACGTCTTGGCGCCGCGCGGCAGGCGGCAGTAGTGCATGACCGACGGCGTCTCGACCGGGTTCTCCGCCCACGCCAGGTGGGCGGTGCCGGCCGCGTCGACGAACAGGCGCGGGCTGTGGCCCTCGGTGGCCAGCGTGACCGGCGCCGGCGGCTTGGCCGCCACGAAGTTCTTGGGCAGCGTCTTGGGACCCTTGAAGTGCGGCGACGTGTAGGTCGGCGGGCGCTTGACCTTCGCGGCGGCCGGCCCGGCCCACCCGCCCGCGCCGACGGCGGCGGTGAGGATCAGCGAAACGGTGAGGGCGAGGCGCGGCATGGCGCCATCGTCGCATCACGGTGCACCTGCGATCAATCCGGGACTACCCTGCCGTGATGGCGACGGCCCGGCTGAGCCCCGACGAGATCCGCGAACTCAACGAGCGCTACCACGACGGCGCGGCCGCGGCCTACGACGCCAAGTGGGGCATCGACTATGGCGAGATCGGCCAGGCGCAGGTCGTGACCAAGCTGTCAAAGGCACTCGGGCCGGGTGCGCCGCGGACGTTCGGCGACGCACTGGAGATCGGCTCCGGAACGGGCTACTTCTCGCTGAACCTCCTTCAGGCCGGCGTGATCGAGCGCGCCACCGCCACCGACATCTCGCCCGGGATGCTCGCCACGCTGCGCGACAACGCCCGGCGCCTCGGGCAGACCGTCGAGACCGTCGCCGCCGACGCCCAGGCGCTGCCGTTCGACGATGAGCGCTTCGACCTCGTCTTCGGCCACGCCGTCCTGCACCACCTGCCCGATCTCGGCGCGGCGCTGCGCGAATGCCGCCGCGTGCTGCGGCCGGGCGGCTGGGTCGCGTTCGCCGGCGAGCCGTCGCGCCGCGGCGACCGCCTGGCCGCGTTCCCCAAGCGGGCCGCGACGCTGGTCGCGCCGGCGTGGCGGGCGTTGCTGCGGATCGGCGCCGCGCCGGCCGGGCACGACGACGGCGGCGCCCACAACCACGAGCTCGAGCGCCACGTCGACGTCCACGCCTTCGTGCCGTCGGACCTCGAGGCCGTGGCCCGCGACGCCGGGCTGCGGGCGGTCCGCGTGCACGGCGAGGAGCTGCTGTCCAACTGGTTCGGCTGGACCAACCGCACGCTCGAGGCCGGCGCCGATCCCGACACGATCCCGATGGCGTGGCGCACCTATGCGTTTCGCGGCTACCTGCTGCTCCAGCGCGTCGACCGCCGCGTACTCGAGCCGTGGCTGGCGGCGGCCGTCTTCTACAACCTGATGCTGGGAGCGCAGAAGCGCAGACCGGACTGACCTACACTCGCTCGGGATGGACGCCTTCCCGCTGTTCGTCCTGGGCACCGTCGCCCTGCCCCACGAGCCGGTTCCGCTGCACGTCTTCGAGGACCGCTACCGGGCGATGATCGAGCACTGCATCGAGGAGGGGCGCGAGTTCGCGATCGTGTGGGCCGACGAGCAGGGCGAGCGCGCGACCGCGTGCGCGTGCGAGGTCGCGCAGGTCCTTCGCCGCCACGACGACGGCCGTCTGGACATCCTCGTCCGCGGGACGCGGCCGCTGCGGATCGTCGAGCGCCACGACAACCTCCCGTGGCCCGCGGCAACCGTCGAGTTCTTCGACGACCCGCCGGAGGACCCCGACCCCGAGGCCGCGGCGATGGCCCACAAGGCATACGCGGGACTCGTCCGCGACGCGACCGACAGCGAGCCGGACCCCGCCGCCGTCGCCGAGCTCGACGCCTACGCGATGGCCGCGACCGTCGAGTTGAGCAACGACGCCAAACAGGACCTGCTCGAACTGCGCTCCGAGAACGGCCGCCTGCGCCTCGTGAGCCGCCTGCTGGTCGAAGCAGTCGACCGCTTCGAGCGCCAGCAGGACGCGGCGCAACGCGCGCGGGGCAACGGCAAGGTGCAACGGGACTAGACCCTATGGCCGGTGACCCGTTGGGGGTTGACCGGTAGGGGTAGTTGGCCGGACGCTCCTCGCGGGGTTTGTCTGGCTGCAGGAACGGCCTGCGGCTGACCCCAGATCAGTGAGGAGGTCCGGCCATGACCGGAACGATGACGTGGGTGGGGTTGGATGTCCATGCCAGGTCGACGCATGCGGCGGCGATCGATTCGATGACCGGTGAGCTGACCCAGTTGCGGTTCGGTGCGGGTGTCGAGGCGCCGGTCGGGTGGCTGGCCGGGCTGCCGGGCCCGGTGCGGGCGTGTTATGAGGCGGGCCCGACGGGGTTCGGGCTCTATCGGGCCGCGGACGCGGCCGGGATCGCGATGCAGGTCATCGCGCCGGGCAAGACACCGAGGGGGGCGTCGGATCGGGTCAAGACCGACCGCAAGGACGCCGAGCTGTTGGCGCGGTTGCTGCTGGCGGGATCGCTGACCCGGGTCGTGGTGCCGCCACCCGAGGTCGAGGCCGCCCGGGAGATGACCCGTGGGCATGATGCGTGCCGGCGCGATCTGATGAACGCGCGCCACCGTGTCAGCAAGATGCTGTTGCGTCACGGCCGCGTCTATCCCAAGCCGACGACCTGGACCGTCGAGCATCGCCGCTGGCTGTCGCGCCAGCAGTTCGATGAGCCAGCCAGCGACCTGGTGTTCGCCGACCTGATCGCCGCGGTCGACGGGATCAGCGCGCGCAAGCAGGCGATCGCATTGGCGCTCTCGCAGCTCGCGACGGATGAGCGGTGGTGGCCGACGGTCTCACGGTTGCGGGCGTTCAGGGGGATCGACACGCTGACCGCATTGTCGATCCATATCGAGCTCGGCGCTGACTGGAAGCGCTTCCACACCGCCCCGGCGCTCTCGGCATGGCTCGGATTGACGCCGTCGCTGAGTCAGTCCGGTGAGTCCTTCCGGCAGGGGTCGATCACGAAGACCGGGTCGATGCTCGCCCGCCGGCTATTGGTCGAGTCGGCGTGGCATTACAGCCGTGATCCCAGGCTCGGCGCGACGCTGGCCAACCGTCAGCAGGGCCAACCCGATCACATCCTGGCCATCAGCAACCGCGCCCAACAACGCCTGCACCGCGTCAACCATCAGATGAAGGCGCGCGGCAAGCCGCACAACGTGACCGTCGTCGCCTGCGCACGCCAGCTCGCCGGGTTCCTCTGGGCCGCCGCCACCGCCGACTAACCCGGCCTGACATCTCGCCGTTCGGTGGGCCGGGGCGCCGGGCCATCAGCGGCCGGCACGCGCGATTCACCTATGAGCAACGCCCGCGCAGCGGACGTCACGCTCGCTCCTAGACAGCACACGCCGGCAGCACGAAACCGGGCCCTGAGGTACCCAACCCTCGCATCATCAGACTGGCAACGCCGACACCGAGCCCGGCGCCCCGGCCCACCGAACACCCCTCACCGCCGGCCACCAAACCGACGCGATCACCCACGCCGACTTGACAAACCAACGGCCATATCAGGTGTAGTTCCCAGGCACGTTGTTCGCCTCCGCGGGGAGCTCGCGCGTGGGCGAACGTCCCGTTCTGTGGCCTATAGGCACCAGAACGGGACGTTGGCCCGGCGCCTACAGCTAGCGCGCCAGTCGGCACGGGCCCCGCGCGATGCGGCGGGCGAGGAACGCGAGCTGGAACATCGCCGTCGACGCACCCCGGGAGTTGTCGCTGAAGCGCAGCGTGCCCTGCTCGAGCCTGACCGTGTAGCTCAGCGTGCTGCGCGGGCGCGGCGCCAGGTGGACGTGGGCCTTGGCCGCCTTGGCCAGGTTGACCGATAGCGCGCGAGCCTCGATCAGCTGCGGGTCGGTCACGTCGACCAGCGCCCCGCGGTTGCAGCTGACGCGCCCGTCATCGGTGATCCGCAGCGAGAGGCGCGCGCCGGGGATCGACCCGCTGCGGGTGATCAGCATCACGTCGGGCGCGGTCTGCTGTGCGCAGCCGGCGGCCACGGCCGCCGCGGCGACGAGCGCCACGACGCTCGCCAGGCGCGTCACGCCCCGACCGCCGCGCCGCCGCGGCGCGGGTCGCCGGCGCCCGACAGCTCGCCGCTGCGCGGATCGTGCTCGACCGCCTGGGTGCCACCGAAGAACAGGTTGCGGTCGCGAAACGGCTGCACCTGCCGGCCGGACGCCTGCAGCGCCTCGACGTCGATCCCCGGCTCGGTGTACACGACGCCGCCCTCAAAGTGCAGGCGCGGCGCGGCGACCGCGGCGCCGGCCCCGAGTCGGTGGTCGACGACGCCGACGATCGTCTGCAGGATCGCCGAGCGGATGCGGTTGGATCCGGCGCTGCCGACGACGAGCTCGACATCGCCGTCCGTCCCCATCACGACCGTCGGTGCCATCATCGACGGCATCCTGCGCCCGGCCGGATAGGCGAAGAAGCCGCGCGGGTTGAGGTCCTCCTCGCCCATGATGTTGTTGAGGTGGATGCCGGTCCCTGGGACGACGAGGCCCGACCCCTCGCCGTTGGTCGTCGTCACCGAGCAGGCGCGCCCGTCGCCGTCGAGCACCGAGATGTGCGTCGTCGAGCCGAGGTTTGCGGCGAGGAAGCGCTCGAGGAAGCCGTCCTGCGCCAGGCCGTCGATGAACGCGTCGTCGCGGGCGTCCTGCACGTCGGCCATCACGTTGACGAGCTCGGTCGCGGTCGGCGGGCCGTCGGTCACGTCGAGGCGCCCGAGCGCCAGCGCGAGCAGCGTGCCGCCCGCCGACGGCGGGGGGTTGGTCAGTACCGTGCGACCGCGGTAGTGGACGGTCGCCGGCGCGCGGGCGATGGCCGCATACGACATGAGATCGTCGCGCGTCAGCAGCCCGCCGAGCGGTGTCACGCACTCGAGCACCGCGGCGGCGATGTCGCCGCTGTAGAACGGCGCAGCGCCTTCGGCGCCGAGGCGCGCGATCGTGTCGCCCAGCTCCGGATCGCGAAACACGTCGCCCTCGCGCAGCGGCCGGCCGTCGGGAGCGAAACGCTGCGCCGTCGCCTCGGTGAAGTCGAGGATCGACGTCAGGAGTTCCGCCACGTAGCCCTGGATCGCGTTGAGCTTCACGCCGGCCCGCGCGTGCGCAGCCCCCGGCTCCGCGAGCTGTCCCAGCGGCACGCTGCCCCAGCGCCGGTGTGCCTCCGCGACGCCCGCCGGCAGCCCGTAGGACCCGCACGACGCCGCGCCGACGTGAAACACCTGTGCCGCGTCGCCGTAGGACACGTGCAGCGGCGTCAGCTCGCCCGTGGTGCCCGGCGGGGCGCCGAGCCCCGGCGCGGCGACGAAGAAGTCGAGCAGTACGGGCTCCTCGCCGGCGCCGGCCACCAACATGTAGCCACCCGCGCCGGGGCCGGTCAGCAGCGGCTCGGCGGCCCACGACGTCAGCATCGCCGCCAGCGCGGCGTCGACGGCGTTGCCGCCGTCGCCCAGCACGTCGGCCCCGGCCTGCGCGGTCAGCGGATGACCGGCGGCCACCATGCCCCGCGGGTGCGCCATCGCCGCACGGTATCGCCGGAAGAGGTCAGTGCACGGCAGCAGCCAGCGACGGCGCGGCCTCGATCTCGTCGTCGGCCGCATCCTCGTGGCGCATCGTCGTTCGCAGCGGGACCTCCTTGAGGACCAGCGCGAGCAGGAAGCCGACTGCCGACAGCACGGCGCCGCACAGGAACACGTTGTGCAGCGCGCCGGCGAAGGCGTGCTCGAAGGCGACGTGGACCTTGGGCGGCAGCGCCGCGACCTGCTTGGGATCGAGGTGCACCCCGCCCTTGGGGTGGAAGCCCAGCGCCTGCAGCGGCTCGAGGCGGTGGTTCAGCCCGGCCGCGAAGATCGCACCGAGCAGCGCGACGCCGAGCGAGCCGCCGAGCGAGCGCAGCGTCGTCGCCCCGGCCGTCGCGGCGCCGAGGTCGCGGTGGCGCACGTCGTTCTGGATCGCGATCACCAAGACCTGCATGACGAGCCCGATCCCGAGGCCGACGATCAGCATGTAGACCGACGCCTGCCAGCTCGGGGTCGAGACCTTGAGCTGGGTCAACAGCAGCAGTCCGACGGTGAGCGTCGCCGTGCCGGCGATCGGGAACACCTTGTAGCGCCCGATGCGGGAGATCGCCCGCCCCGACGCGATGCTCGTGATCAGCAGCCCCATGATCAGCGGCAGCATCCGCAGACCCGACGAGGTCGGGCTCGCGCCGTAGACGATCTGCAGGAACAGCGGAACGAACACGATCGCGCCGAACATCGCCAGGCCGACGATGAAGCCGATCGCGCTGGCGACGCGGAACACGGCCGAGCGGAACAACGCCGGCGGCATGATCGGCTCCGGCGCGTGCAGCTCCTGGAAGACGAATCCGACGAGCGCCAGCACGCTGACGATGCCGAGGCCGATGATCTCGGGCGAGGCCCACGCGTACTCGTCGCCGCCCCACGTGGTCAGCAGGATCAGCGAGCTGACGCCGACCGTCATCAACGCGGCGCCGAACCAGTCGACCCGGTGGCGGCTGTGGGTGCGCGGCAGGTGCAGCTGGGTGACGATCACCACGATCGCGATGATCGCGATCGGGATGTTGATGTAGAAGACCCAGCGCCACGACAGGTTGTCGACGATGAAGCCGCCGGCCAACGGGCCGGCGACCGAGGCGATGCCGAACACGCCGCCGATCAGGCCGGTGTAGCGGCCGCGCTCGCGCGGCGGGACGACGTCCCCGATGATCGCCTGGGCCCCGACCAGCAGGCCGCCGGCGCCGGCGCCCTGGACCGCGCGGAAGACGATCAGCTGCGTCATGTTCTGGCTCAGGCCGGCGAGCATCGAGCCGGTCATGAAGATCACGATCGCGGCCAGGAACAGGGGCTTGCGCCCGTGCATGTCGCCGAGCTTGCCGTACAGCGGCGTGGCGACGGTCGATGCGAGCAGGTAGGAGGTGACGACCCACGACAGGTGGTTGAGGCCACCGAGCTGGCCGACGATCGTCGGCAGCGCCGTCGAGACGATCGTCTGGTCCAGCGCGGCCAGGAACATGCCGAGCATCAGCGCGACGAAGACCGTCACGAGCGCGCGACCCTTCAGCGGCTCTCCCGGTGTCACGCAGCGACCCCGGCGCGCAGCTCGTCGGTCTCGGTCGTCAGCTCGATCTGGTTCAGGGCGGCGGTCAGGCGCTTGGCGGCGGCGACGGTGAGGCCGTCGGTGAAGACCCGCAGGTCACGCACGCGCGCGGCGGCGAGGCGAATGATCACGTCGCGCCCCTCCTCGGTGATCATGACCTCACGGGCGCGGCGATCGGCGTCGGAGACCACGCACGTGGCGAGTCCGATCCGTGTCAGCGACGCGACGGTACGGCTCGCGGTCGGCTGCGATGCATCGATCAGCTCGGCGAGCTTGCTGACCGTGATCGGGCCGTCGGCGTAGGCAAGGAGGTGCAGCGCCTTGATCTGCGATGGACGAACGCCGACCTCGTCGATCAGGCGTGCGGCGGACATGCCCGAGTGGCGGTTGAGGTGGGTGGTCAGGCGATAGAGACGCTCGGCGAGCGCCTGGCGATTAGTTGCATGCACGTATGCAACTGTACTCGGACAGCTTCCCCGGATCTAGGGGAGTGTGCGGCGTCTCACAGTCCGCCAGCCCGTATCCTGGCGCCGATGAACCCCCGCAAGACCGCTCTCGCCGGCATCTGCGCGGCCGCCCTGCTGGCCGTCGCGGCCAATGGTGCCGGCGCCGCCGGCACCAAGACATGCCACCCCGCGAAATACCCCGGCACCGGCTACATCACATCGGTCAAGGTCACTGCCGTCACGTGCGCGAAGGGCAACCAGATCGCGGTCGCCTACTACAAGTGCCGCGTCAAGGCCGGCGGAATCACCGGCCACTGCAAGACCAAGGTCCTCGGGTTCACCTGCAAGGAGTCGGCGCGAGAGTCGATCCCGACCGAGTTCGACGCTCGCGTCACGTGCACGAAGGGCAAGGAGAAGGTCGTGCACACCTATCAGCAGAACACGTAGTGGCTAGGTCGCGCCGGGGATGATCCGGTTGATCGCGCGCAGCACGAACGGGCCGAGCGTCGTCGAGAACGTGCTCGTCAGGTGGGTGTTGTCCTTGCGCACGAGCGCGCCACCGACCACCGCGAAGCACAGCCGCCGGCTGCACATGTAGTGGGTCAGGTCGACGACGCGAATGTGGCGCGAGTGGGCGCCATAGGCGGCGTCGGCCTCGGGGTCGTCCTTGACGTCCTTGCGCCGCGAGCCGGCGCAGCGGACGCCGGCGAACTGATGGTGGGCGATCGCGCGGTCGATGCAGCCCGCCTTCGGGTCGGCCGTCTCGGGGCTGTCGCGCAGCACGATGATGCGGTGGATCGACGACGGCAGATGCGCCCACGCAGCGCGGTAGCCCGCCTTCGCCGAGCCCTTGAAGCGGGCCAGCGCGTGGGCCGAGACGAACAGCGTCGAGACGCTGCGATGGCGGGCGAACCAGCGGCGCACCTCCTGGTTCCAGCGCGCGCACGAGCTCGAGCGCTGGTGGCTGACGTTGCGCAGCAGCGCCATCGAGAACGGGCACCCGGAGCGCGTGATCGACAGCCCCCGCCACTTGCGCGCCTGGGCGACGACCTCGAGCGCGCCGCGCCAGTGCTCGGCGTGGCTGTCGCCGACGAGCGCGAACTGGAGCTTGGCCTCGCCGGGAGTCGCGCCGAACGCGCAGACCGAGAACAGCCGGGCATGCTGGACGAACTTGCAGTACGCGTTGGGGGTGATCAGCGCGTTGTCGGGCGTCGGGATGACCGCGTGGCGCAGCAGCGGGTTGCGGCAGTGGTGGTCGGGATCGCGCGATGCGGCGCCGAAGCAGTTGGGCTCGGCGAGCAGCGCCACGTTGTCGATCACCGGGTTGCTGTCGGGCACGTCGTCGACGCACGGAGCGTCGGGCAGGCACATATCGCCGCCGGTGTCGGTCCACTTGGACTGGGCCTGCCAGGCGATCTGCCCGTACGGCAGCTCGGCGGCCAGCGGCGTGAACGCCGCGGTCAGGGTCTGGCTGTCGGGCCGCGAGATCAGCGCGGCGAGGATCTTCGTGTGGCGCGCGCGGCCCGCGGCGTCGACGTGCGCGTAGCTGAGCGCCGCTCTGCCACCGCGCTTGACGACGCAGATGCGCGTCTGCGGCTCGCCGTCGCGGTGATAGAAGACCGACAGGCACAGCTCGCGCCCGAGGCGGTGCGACAGCTCGCCGGCGCCCCACGGCGACGTCGAGTGAAAGCGCAGGAACAGCTCGGTCCCCTGCTGGCCGAACGTGACGGCGTCGAGGTCGAGCGGCCCGGCGGCGACGTCGATCGGGTCCTCGTGGACCGTCGGGGCGAAGCGCACGTGGCGCGACGACGCCGCGGTCGCCGCCCACGCGACGGATGCCAGCAGGACCGAGATGACGGCGGAGATAACGGCAGCGCGCGACATCAGACGCGGCAGGCTACTGCGCGGTGGTGGCGGAATTCGCCGGTTCGGGGGGCCTGCGGACCGTCAGCGCTTGGGCACGAACTCGGGCACGTCGAGCTCGCTCACTCCGAGCCCCGTGCGCCGCGTGCTGCTCGCCGTCCGCGCGGCGCGATCCGGTGCGGGCGTCCCGCGCGAGACGCGCGGCTCGCCGACCGGCTCCTCGAGCCGCCGCCGCGCCGGACGATCGCCGTAGCCGGTGGCCACGACGGTGACCCACACCTGCTCGTCGAGCGAATCGTCGACCATTGCACCGAAGATGATGTTGGCGTCAGGATGGGCCGCCTCGGCGACCGCCTTGGCCGCCTCGTTGACCTCCCACAGCGACAGGTCGCGGCTGCCGGTGATCGACAGCAGGATCGACCGCGCGCCGTCCATGCTCGTCTCGAGCAGCGGCGACGCGACGGCGGCCTCGGCCGCCTCGATCGCGCGGTGCTCGCCCGTCCCCATCCCGATCCCCAGCAGCGCGTTACCTGCGTCGGACATGATCGTCCGCACGTCGGCGAAGTCGAGGTTGATCAGGCCGGGAAGCGTGACGAGGTCGGAGATCCCCTGAACGCCCTGGCGCAGCACGTCGTCGGCGACCCGGAACGCATCGACCATCGACGTCCCCTTCTCGAGGATCGTCAGCAGCCGGTTGTTGGGGACGACGATCAGCGTGTCGACCTCGTCGGCCAGCGCCTGGATGCCGACGTCGGCCGCGTCGGAGCGGCGCGTGCCCTCGAAGCCGAACGGGCGCGTGATCACGCCGACCGTCAGCGCGCCCACCTCGCGCGCGATGCGGGCGACGATCGGCGCCGCGCCGGTGCCGGTTCCGCCGCCGGCGCCCGCGGTGATGAAGATCATGTCGGAGCCCTTCAGCAGCGCCTTGATGCGGTCGTACTCCTCCATCGCGGCGGCACGCCCGAGCTCGGGGTCCGAGCCGGAGCCCAGCCCGCGGGTCACGGCCGCGCCGATGTGCAGCGTGATGTCGGCGGTCGACTGCTGCAGCGACTGAAGGTCGGTGTTGACGGCGACGAACTCGACGCCCGCGACCTCGGCCTCGACCATCCGGTTGACGGCGTTGACACCGGCGCCGCCGACGCCGATCACGCGGATCACGGGCTTGCCGATCTCGCGCGGCGCGGTCGGCGGGTCGACGTCGTAGCGGGCCAGGGCATCGCGCTGCGGCGGGCCGGGCGGCTCGAGGATGTCCTGCGGTATGTCGGTCTCCGACGAGAACGCGTGGCGCAGGCGGTCCTGCGGCGTCGGGATCAGCGTCTCGTCCTGCGCGGCGGCGGTCTGCGGGGCCAGCGCGGGATGCGGCACGCCGGTGTCGCGCGGGTGCGCGGGCGGATCGGCGGCGGGGGGTGGTGGCGGCGGCGGGGCGGCGTTCTGCGCGGCGGCGGCCTCTGGCGTCGCCTCCTCAGCGGGCTCGTCGGTCAGCCCGTGCTCCTCGGTCTTGCGAAACAGGGCCGCCAGTGGCCCCTCTCGCATGCTCGCTCGCTTATTCGGGCCGGCCATTGAGAACCTCCTGGGCGAGGTCGCGGTATGACTGCGCCGCGGCACCATCGGGGTCGTACTTGAGGACAGACATACCCTTCACCGGTGCTTCAGCAAAGCGGATCGTCTTGCGAATGCGAGACGCGAACACGCGATCACCGAAGTTTTCTTCGAGGATCTCGATCGCTTCCTTGGCATGAACGGTGCGCGTGTCCATCAGCGTCGGCAGGATGCCCTCGATCTCGACGTCGGGATTGAGGTTCTCTCTGATCATCTGGAGCGTGTTCTGAAGCTGGATGAGGCCACGCATCGAGAGATACTCGCACTGCACGGGGACGATCACCTTGTCAGCCGCCGTCAGGGCGTTGATCGTGAGCAGCCCGAGGCTCGGCGGAGTGTCGATGCAGATGAAGTCGTAGTCCTCGAGGATCGGCGCAAACGCCTTCTGCAGCGAACGCTCGCGGCCGATCTGCGCCGACATCGCGATCTCGGCGCCGGCGAGGTCGATCGACGCGCAGGCGACGTCGATTTCGCGCTTGCGAATCACCTCGCGGATCGAGATGTGGTGCACCAGCACGTCGTACATCGACGTCTGGAGCGTGTCCGGATCGATGCCCTGGGACATCGTGAGGTTGCCCTGCGGGTCCATGTCGACGCACAGGACGCGGTTGCCCTTCTCCATGAACGCGACGGCGAGATTGAGCGTCGTCGTCGTCTTTGCCACGCCGCCCTTCTGATTGGCGAACGCGATCACCTTGGCCTTGCTGGTGTTAGCCACGGACCCTCATTCGGCACGCGCGAGCGCCATCCTTCCCATAACCTCCGGACGGAATGGACGGTGTCGCCCACTGGGACCAGGCCCGGGCCTTCGAGGCCGATCTCCCGCCGATGCGCGCGCGGTGGCGCGACCTCGGCCGTGCGGCCGGCAGCGTCGCCGTCGGCGTGCAGCGGATCGACGTCGCGCCGGGCTTCCAGTCGACGCCCCCGCACGCGCACGGCAACGCGGAGGAGATCTTCTGGGTGCTGGAGGGCGCGGGCTTCCTGTGGATGGACGACACGGCGTGGGCGATCGCGCCCGGCGACTGCATCGTGCACCGCCCACGGACCGCGCCGCACACGATCGTCGGCGGACCGGACGGCGTATCGGTGCTGGCGTTCGGCACGCGGCCCGGAGCCGAGCCGGGCCTGCACGGTCGCAGCGACATGCCGGTGACGTTCGGGTTTCGCAGCGTCAGGCACCCCGAGCACCCGTGGTCGCTGGAGGCCGGGCGTGACGTCGTCGACGTCTCATCGCCGTCGCCCGACCGCCCGCGCAGCGTCGTCACGCTCGCCGAGCTCGAGCCCGACGGCCGTGACCGCAGGCATGCGGGCGTCGATCGCACCGTCACGTACGCCGGCAGCGCCGCCGGCGCGCAGCTCAGCGGGCTGTCGCACTTCGTCGTCGTGCCGGGCGCGCTGGCCAACGTCCCGCACTGCCACAGCGCCGAGGAGGAGCTGTTCGTGGTTCTCGACGGCGACGGCACGCTGGAGCTGTGGGACGTTCAGGCCGAGATCGTCGGCACGGCGCCCGTCACGCCCGGCTCGATCGTGGCACGGCCGGCCGGAACCGCCGTCTCGCACGCGATCCGTGCCGGCTCCGACGGCCTGACGATGCTCGGCTACAGCGACTACCACCCCGACGACGCGTGCTTCTACCCGCGCTCGCAGAAGGTCGCGCTGGGCGGGCTGGGGATCCGCTTCCGCGTCACCAACGTGGACTACTTCGACGGCGAGGAGTGAGCGCAGCGCCGACGCGCGACCTGTTCGACCGCGAGCTGGTCGTCGTCACCGGCAAGGGCGGGGTCGGCAAGACGACGGTCTCGGTCGCGCTCGGGCTCGCCGCGGTGCGCCGCGGCCGGCGGGCGATCGTCGCCGAGGTCGCTGCGCGCGACGACGTCTCGCGGGTGCTGGGGCGCGAGGCCGAGCCGTTCGCCGAGCGCGAGCTGCCCGGCGGCGTGCACCACATCTCGATCGATCCCGAGCAGGCGTTCGCCGAGTACCTGCGCGACCAGCTGCCCGGGGCGATGGCGTCGCTGCTGATCTCCAGTCGCAGCATGGCGCTGCTCGCGGCCGCGACGCCGGGCCTGCGCGAGCTCCTGAGCATCGGCAAGGTCTGGGAGCTGGCCCAGGACGCGCGCCGCACCCCCGGAGCGCAGCCGTACGACCTCGTGATCCTCGACGCGCCGGCGACCGGCCACGGCGTCGCGATCCTCCAGGCCCCGGCGACGTTCGCGCAGGCCGCACGCGGCGGGCCGATCGCGCGCCAGGCGGCGATCATCGACATGCTCGTGCGCGACGGCGAGCGGACGGCCGTCGTCGCGGTGACGCAGGCGCAGGAGATGCCGGTCTCCGAGACGCTCGAGCTGCGCGACGTGCTGCGCGAGCGCATCGGCCTCGATCTCGAGCGCACGATCGTCAACGCCGTGGCGCCGGCGCGCTTCAGCGCGACCGACGTGCAGCGGGTGGCGGCGATGGTCCCGGGCGCGGCGCGTGCGGTCGCCTGGCAGCAGCGCCACGCCGCCACGCAGCGCAGCCAGATCGCGCGGCTCCGCCGCGGGCTTGACGGCGTCGCGGTGCAGACGCTGCCGCTGCGAGTCGGGGCGCGGCTGGAGCTCGACGATCTCCAGGCGCTGGCGGCACGGCTGTGACCGCGCTCGACGACGTCCTCGCCGGGCGCCGCGTCGTGATCTGCGCCGGCTCCGGCGGCGTCGGCAAGACGACGACCGCGGCGACGATCGCGATCGGGCTCGCCGCCCAGGGCCGGCGCGCCTGCGTCGTGACGATCGACCCGGCCCGTCGGCTGGCCGCCTCGCTGGGACTCGACGCGCTGGGCAACGAGCCCCAGCTCATCGACGCGACGATGCTGGCCGCCAACGGCATCGACCTGACGGGCGAGCTGTGGGCGATGATGCTCGACCCCAAGGCGACCCTCGACGAGCTCGTCGGCCGCCTGGCGCCGGATGCCGAGGCGGGCGCCGAGATCCTCGCCAACCGGATCTACCGCGAGCTGTCGGGCGCCGTCGCCGGCACCCAGGAGTACACGGCGATGGCCAAGTTGGCCGACCTCCACGGCTCGGGGCGCTTCGACGTGATCGTGCTCGACACGCCGCCGAGCCGCAACGCCCTGGACTTCATCGATGCGCCGGACCGCCTGACCGGCTTCCTCGAAGGCCGCGCGCTGCGCACGCTCGTCGCGGGGTCGGGCGTTGCGGCGCGCGTCGTCGGGCGCGGCACGAGCGCCGTGCTCGGCGTGCTCGGACGCGTGACGGGAACCGACCTGTTGCGCGACGTGGGCGCGTTCCTGCGCTCGCTCGGGGCGCTGCTGGACGGCTTCCGCGCACGGGCCCGGGAGATCAAGGCGCTGCTGGCCGACCGGCAGACGACGTTCGTGCTCATCAGCTCGCCGCAGCGCGAGCCGGCCACCGAGGCGGTGTTCTTCGCCGAGCGCCTGCGCGACGCGGGCCTGGAGGTCGGGGGGCTGATCGTCAACGCGGTCCACGTGGCGCCGGGCGAGCTGCCCGACGACGAGCAGCTCGTCGCCGCGCTCGGCGCGCCGCTCGCGGGACGCGTGGCGCGCACATGCGCCGAGGCGGCGCTGCTCGCGGCGCGCGACCGCGACGCCGTCGCCGAGCTGGCGCTCGCGCTCGACATCGAGCGCCCGATCGCCGTCCCCCACCTCGCCGGCGACGTCCACGACGCGGCGGGGTTGGCCGCCGTGCACCGCCACCTGTTCGGCGTGCCGGTGACGTTCGAGCAGCGCGACCCGGCCGTCCCGCCGGCCAGCGACCTGCTCGCCGCAATCCTCGGCGAGTACCGTGCCACGGCCGACCGCAGGCTCACGGCCGGCCCGCCGGCGACGCCAGAGGTCTTCTCGTCGCCCGACGGTGCCTTCCTCGTCGGGTTCGCGGGCGACGTGGCGGTCTGCTGCGCCGGGCTGCGGACGTTCGCCGAGGGGATCGGCGAGATCAAGCGCATGTACGTGCTCCCCGCGTTTCGCCGCCACGGCATCGCCCAGGAGCTGCTCGTCGCGATCGAGGGCGCCGCCCGAGAGCTGGGCATGACCAGCGTGCGACTCGACTGCCAGCGCCACCGCTGGCCGCTCTACGCCGCCGCCGGCTACCGCGAGATCCCCGACTACAACGCCAACGCCAACGCCGACGTGTGGGCCGAGAAAACGCTCTAGGTGGGAGCGAGGATGCCGTCGGCGACGCTGCGCAGATCGGAGTCCAGGTGGCCACACATGACGTCGCGCAGGATCGCGCGCAGGTGGCCCTGGATCTCGGCGCACAGCTCCGGCGGGTCGGGCTCGGGTAGCCCAAGCCCGGCGATGTAGGCGTGCTCGACGCTGACCGCGTGGGCGATCTGCTCGGCCAGCAACTCGCGGTCCCCGGGCACGGCGCACAGCGCCGCCAGGCGCTCCGGAAGCAGTCCGCTCGCCGGCCCCTCGGGCTCGAGCAGCGCGCGCAGCGCCAGCAGGTGGTCCGACAGGCCGTCCATCGGATCGGCGCGTTCGCAGCCCAGGCCGAAGCGCCGCAGCGCCCAGGCCAGCTCTCCGGCGCGCGGGGAACGGCGCGCGACGAGGCTGCAGAATGCCCGCAGTTCGTCCTCCTGCTCGACGGCGATCGCGCAGCGCCCGCGCGGTGGCCCCGACGAGCCGAGCACGGCGAGCTGCCACGGCCCGCCGGCACTGCGCAGCCACGCGGACGGCCCGAGCGCAGGCGTCCCCTCGGCGTACAGGCGCAGGGCGTCGATCAGCCTTGCGAAGCGCACGCGGGCGTGGGCGATCGGGTCCTCGTCGCCCGGCGCGGCCTCCCAGGTCAGCACCGCGAGCACGTGCGCGGTCGAGCCGCTGCGCGGCCATACGGCCTCGTGCGGGGCGTCCGGCAGCGCGTCGCCACGGATCAGCGTCAGGCCGCCCCCGAGGTCCAGCTGCGTGCCATGCAGGACGACGCCGAGCAGCACACCGACGGCGACCGCCTCGGTCCGCCCTTCGGTCACGAGCCCCTCGAGCTCGTCGTAGGCGCTGCGCAGCCGCTCGATGTTGAGCACGAAGTCGGTCGAGTCCTCGAACACGCGGGCCAGGAAGACGTACAGCGCCTCCTGGGCGCGTTCGCGCTCGCTGCGCGGCGCGGCGACGCCGCGCGCCTCGAGGTAGGCCCCGAGGCCCGCGCACGTGCCGAGCGCATGCAGCGCCGGCAGGTAGGCGTCGAGCTGCCCGAGCACCGGAGCGCGATCGGCGATGAAGTCGGCGGTCAGCGCGCGGTAGCAGTACAGCGGCGCGCGGCGCGACCGGCTACCGCGCTCCTCGAGCTCGAACGGGATCTCGGCCCCCGACGCGGTGTCCGACGCGAGCTGCCACGCAGCCTCCTCGGCGAACGCGAGCAGCGCTTGATGCAGTCGTGGGTTTCGCACGCTCGGCCTTTCGACCGCTCCCCGCGCCTCCCCTGCCTCGTGCACGCGGCGTTGCGCAAAGCTCGCCAAAGCTGACCATCGTGCAGCTTGGCGCCGGGCGCCTGCAGCTTTCGGGGTGCGAGTCCGTGCAACACGGGCGCGCGTGACGTCTCGTGCGCGTGCGCGCCGAAGCAGGCCCCATGTCCTCCGCCCGCGTGCTCGCGATTCTCGGCGCGATGATGGTCATGCTCGTCTTCGCCTCGCCGGGCGCCTCGGCCCGGATCGAGCACGGCGGCGGCGTCGCGTTCGCCCGCGCCCTGGGCAGCCGCCTGCCGCTGACGCCGGGGATGCAAGGTGACGACGTCGCGAGCCTCCAGCAGGCGCTCACGCTGGCCGGCTTCCCGGTGACGGCCGACGGTGATTTCGGCCCCGCGACCGAGCAGGCCCTGGAGGCGTGGGAGGCCGCGACCGCGCGCCCGGTCGACGGCATCGTCGACGCCGGCGACGCGGCCGCGCTGCTGGCGGTGCTCAGCGCCGCGACACCGCTGACCCCGACCCCCGCCCCCACGCCGCTGCCGGACCCGGCGCCCGTTCCCAACGGCGCGACCGCGACGATCAACTCCGCCGGCCATGCCGTGCCCGCACTCGGCTCGCCGGTTCGCGTGCAGCGGATCATCGCCGCCGCGAACCACATCGCGTCGTTGCCCTACCGCTTCGGCGGCGGCCACGGGCGTTTCACCGACACCGCATACGACTGCTCGGGCTCGGTCAGCTTCGCGCTTCACGGTGCCAAGCTGCTGTCGGCGACGCTCGACTCGACCGGCCTGGAGGCATTCGGCGCCGCCGGCGCGGGGCGCTGGGTGACGATCTACGCCAACCACGCGCACACGTACATGGTCGTCGAGGGCCTTCGCTTCGACACCTCGGGGGCGACGCAGGCCGGCACCCGCTGGCAGGCGGCGACGCGCTCCTCAGGCGGCTATGTCGTGCGCCACCCGGTCGGGCTCTGAGAATCCGGCGCGCTACGCGGCGACGGGCTCGGCCGGCGTGTCAGCCGGCTCTTCACTGAGCCAGAGCGTGCCGTAGCTGCGCATGCCCTCGACGATCGGCAGCAGCGCGCGGCCCTTGTCGGTCAGCGAGTACTCGACCCGCGGCGGGACCTCCGGGTACGTGTGACGCTCGACGATGCCCTCCTCCTCGAGGGCCCGCAGGCGCAGCGAGAGCGTGCGGGGGCTGATGCCGGCAAGCGAGCGCTCCAGCTCGCAAAAGCGCGAGCAGCCTTCCGCCAGGTCGCGGACCAGCAACAGCGTCCACTTACCGCACACGATCTCCGCCGTGCGGCAGACCGGGCACGTTTCATCAACCGGCATAGGCCAAAACTTTACCGAATGAAGCGCGGCGGCGCGAGGATTCAGCGCAGAACGGTGGACGAACCTTGGTGGCCCGAGCGCTCGGTCTCAGCCTGCGCCAGGTCGTCCATCGTCGTGCCGCGGCGGCCGTCAGAGGCCATCAGCAGCTTGAAGTCGTGCGGGCTCGACGCGGCCTGCAGCGCCTCATCCATCGAGATCCGGCCGGCCTTCACATGCTCGAACAGGGCCTGGTCGAACGTCTGCATGCCGTAGTAGCCGCCCTCGGTGATGACCTCGTGCAGGCGGCCGGTCTGGGTCGGGTCCATGATCATGTCCTTGACGCGGCCGGTCGTACGGAGGACCTCGCAGACCGCGATGCGGCCGCCGCGCGCGCCGGGCACCAGGCGCTGGGAGACCGCGCCCTTGAGCGTCCCGGCGATCATCGCGCGGACCTGCTGGTGCTGGTGGGGCGGGAAGAAGTCGATCAGGCGGTTGACCGTCTCGGTCGCGTCGACGGTGTGGACGGTCGACAGCACGAGGTGGCCGGTCTCGGCCGCGCTGAGGGCGGTCTGGACCGTCTCCTCGTCGCGCATCTCGCCGATGAGGATGACGTCCGGGTCCTGGCGCAGGACGCGGCGCAGGGCGCGGCGGAACGAGACGGTGTCCATCCCGACCTCGCGCTGGTTGATCAGCGACAGCTTGTCGGTGTGCAGGAACTCGATCGGGTCCTCGATCGTGACCACGTGGCGGGCGCGGGTCGAGTTCATGTGGTCGATCATCGCCGCGAGCGTCGTCGACTTACCCGAGCCCGTGGTGCCGGTCAGCAGGATGATGCCGCGCTCCTCCTCGGCCAGCTCGCGGATCGCGTCGGGCAGCTGGAGGTCGGCGATCGTCGAGATCTTGAACGGGATCGCGCGACAGACCAGCGAGACCGAGCCGCGCTGGTAGAAGGCGTTGACGCGGAAGCGGGCGACGTTTCGGATCGAGTATGAGAAGTCGACCTCGCGCTCGGTCATGAACTCCCCGAGCTTCTCGGGGTCGTCCAGGATCTTGCGCAGACATCCCTCGGTGTCCTCGGGCGTCAGATGCGGCGCGCCGGAGATCGGCCTCAGGTCGCCGTTGAGGCGGATCTGGGGGATCGCCGGAACCTTGAGATGAAGGTCCGATCCACCGCTTTCGACAAGGAATTTCAGGGCAGCGTCAATGTCGAACACGCCCCTTGGATCGGCATCCCAGCCCTCAGCTTGAGGCTCTGCACGGCATCCGGCCGGATGGCCGGACAACGACGAGGGGCCGCACTCGGCGACCCCTCGGAAAGGCGATTGCGATCGGTCTACGCGACGTCGCGCAGCTTCTGGGCCTCGGCGAGGCTCTGCAGCTTCTTCAGCGACTGGTTCTCGATCTGGCGGATGCGTTCGCGCGTCACATTGAACGTGCGCCCGACCTCGTCCAGCGTGCGCGGGTGCTCCCCGCCCAGGCCGTAACGCAGCTCGAGGACGCGACGCTCGCGGTAGGAGAGGTTCTCCAGCGCCTCGCGCAGCGCCTCCTTGGTGAGGATCTCGGCCGCGCGCTCGTACGGGGACTCCGCGCGCTCGTCGGCGATGAACTGGCCGAACTCCGACTCCTCCTCGTCGCCGACCGGCTTCTCCAGCGACACCGGCGCCTGCGCCGAGCGCTTGATCGAGTCGACCTCTTCCGGATCGATCCCCGTGACTTCGGCGATCTCCTCCGCGGTCGGCTCGCGGCCGAGCTCGGTGACCAGCTTGCGCTCCGCGCGGCCGATCTTGTTGAGCTTCTCCACGACGTGGACCGGGATGCGGATCGTGCGCGCCTTGTCGGCCAGGGCACGGGCGATCGCCTGGCGGATCCACCAGGTCGCGTAGGTCGAGAACTTGAAGCCCTTGCGGTAGTCGAACTTCTCGGCCGCACGCACCAGCCCCAGCGTCCCCTCCTGGATCAGGTCGAGGAACGGCAGACCCTGGTTGCGGTAGTTCTTCGCGATCGAGACGACGAGCCGCAGGTTGGACTCGACCATCTTCTGCTTGGCGTCGAGGTCGCCGCGCTCGATGCGCTTGGCGAGATCGACCTCTTCCTGCGCGGTGAGCAGCCGGACCTTGCCGATGTCCTTCAGAAACAGCTGAAGAGAGTCGGTGGTCATGTCCGGTCGCAGGTCGAGCGTCGCCTTCTTCTGGCGCCGGCCCCCACGCTTGTCCGGAGCCCGCTCGACCTCGTTGGCCGCTACGGCCGGGTCGATGTCGTCGACGAGCTCGATCTCCTGACGCTCGAGGAAGCCGTGCAGCTCCTCGACATCACCCTCGTCGAGATCCAGCTCGGAGACGGCCTTGACGATCTCGCCGAACGTGAGTACGCCGACCTGCTGCCCCTTGGCGAGCAGTCCCTTGACCTCTTCGAGTTCCTGAAGTTCCACTACTGACATTCAACGTCCATTTCTCGGTCAGGCTCGCGCCCGATACCTGCCGGTCTTGCTCATCAGGCGCCCACTTGTGGCAACCCTACGCTCGAGCGTATGTACGAGAAGGATAGCTACTTTACTTTCTGAAGTCAACGGTGCGCGCGTGTGGGGCGTAGCAAATAACCGCCAGGAGGGAGGACTTACCCGTTGGCCTCGAGATCAATACGTCGAACGCGGCCCGTGGTTTCAAGTTGCGACCCCGACTTCGTAAGAGTTTCGTCTCGGCAGCCGATGCCGGGAGGGCGACCGGCGGCGGCGGATGGGCCATCATGTGTCCATGAGCGACGAACCGGCCGGTGACAAGGACGTCCTGGCCAACCTGCCACGCACGCGCCCGGCGCGCCGCAGCGCCAAGCGCGACGGCGCGCCCCAGACCCCCAAACCGAAGCCCGCGGCCAAGGCGAAGCCGAAGGCCAAGACCGCGCCCAAGCCCCGGGCGCCGCGGCGCACCGCTCCCAGCCTGACCCCGCCCGACCCGGTCGCGCAGCGCCCCGACGGCCCGCCCGCGGCGGGCTACGCGGTGCCCGAGCCCGACCCGCATCCGGCGTCCGGCGACCTGCTCGTGACGGCCGCCCAGGCAGCGCTCGAGCTGGCGCGGCTCGGCGTCTCGCTGGCCGTGCGCGCGCTGCGCACCGTGGCCGAGTATCGGCCGGGGTCCGGCGGCTCCGCCGGGGCCGGCGACGACCGCTGAGCGGGCACGGCACAGTTGTCGTAATCCTGCATATACTGAGCCCGTCTGCCGAGCTCATGGGCGCCCTGCGCCCCTGGGGCGGGGGAACCAATTACGCGCCGGGATCTTGGCGCGTGGGGGCGAATCGGCGTCATGTGACGCAGTAGGGCCACGGCCCGAGCCCGACAGCTCACCCCGTAGGCCGGCGCTCATATGACCCCGACGCCCAGAACGCATGTGCTGCTCGTCGTGCTCGCCTGCCTCGCGCCGGCGGCGGCGTTTCCCGCGCTCGCAGGGGCGCAGGACAGCGGCGGCGGGACCGCCTTCCCGACCGGTCCGGGCCTGCAGATCACGAGCACGGGAACGACGATGGTCGGCACCGACGTCACGTTCACCGGGCTGCTGCCCGACGCCGCCAACCAGGCGGTGGTCGTCCAGCGCCAGCTGCGCACCGGCGAGTGGGTGCAGACCGCCACGACGACCGCGGACCTCAACGGCAACTTCAGCGCCCGGTGGCACGCCGACCATGCCGGGCTGTTCCCGGTCCGGGCCGTCGCCGACGCCGGCCCCGACAGCGCGCCGCTCGCCGCGGTGTCCACGACGGCCCCGGTCGCGACACTCGACGCGACGATGATGATGATCTACACCCCGGCGATCGCCACGTGGTACGGCCCCGGGTTCTTCGGCCAGAAGATGGCGTGCGGCCACACGCTGACCAAGCGGACGCTCGGCGTCGCCAACCGCACGCTGCCGTGCGGGACCGAGGTCGCGCTGACCTATGGCGGTCGCAAGATCGTCGTCCCGGTCGTCGACCGCGGCCCATACGCCAACCACGCCCACTGGGACCTGACCTACCGCACCGCGCAACTGCTGCAGATGCCGGGCAAGAACTGGATCGGCGCGGTCAGCGTCCCCGGCAGCGCGCCGAAGTCGAGCACGCCGGCGAAGACCACGTCGCCGGCGACTGCTGACTAGTTCTTCGCGGTCAGCGCGCGCTGCACGACCGGCCGCAGCGCCTCGGTCACGCCGTGGCGGTCGCCCCCCTGGCGGCCCGCGGCCCTGACCGCGTCGAGCACGAGGTTCATGGCGACGTAGCCGCGCGCGGCGTCGGCGCTCGGCGGGGCGCCGAACGTGCGCCGGAACGCAGCCTTGAAGCGCGGACCGGCAAGCGCCCAGATCCGCGCGTCGTTCAGCGGCGCGAGGCTGTAGCCGGTGCGCACGCCGCGGACGTACGGGGCACCCACGACGGCCGGCGGCGCGGTCAGCGCGGGGTCGGGATCGGTCGGGCTGAGCACCGCGATCTGTGACGCGCTGAGGATCGGCAGCGACACGCTCGTGGCGCGCGGCGCCGTGTCACCGAGGTAGGCGATCGCCGACGAGTCGCCGACCACCGTCTGCGCGTTGTTGGTGACGACGGTCGGGTCGAAGCCGGTGGCCGCCCCGCGGGCAGAGTCCAGCGCCACGAACTTGACCAGTAGGTCGCCGACCGCGCCGCGGTGCTGGCCGAGCGCGAGCTTTTCGCCGGTCACGATCGCGCTGCCGGTCTTGGCCTGCGGGCCGGTCAGCGCCGATGCCGAGTAGACGGTCAGCACGCCGCCGCGCACGTCGGTGCTGACGGTGCGCCCGCAGCCGGCGAGGGCGAGCAGGGCCAGCAGGGGAACCAGGCAGCGGCGAAGCACGGCGCGGGAGGTTAGAGAAGCGCCGCTACGCCAGGCGCACACCGGCGGCGCGTGCGGCGAACACGGCCTCGTCGGCGTGTGCTGCGAGCTCCTGGGCCTCGGTGCCGTGCTGCGGGCAGATGGCGATCCCGACCGACACGGTCAGCGGCGCGCCGTGGTGCTCGGCCGCGTCCCCCACCGCGGTCGCCATCTGCTCGGCCAGGATCCGGGCCGCCAGCTCGTCGGTCTCCGGCGCGGCGAGCCAATAGCGCCCCGCGTGCTCACGGACGAGCACGTCGCCCGGGCGCAGCGTCGCGCTGATCGCTCGCTCGGCGAGCTCGATCGCCTCGGCGGCGTCGTCGCCGGTCGCCATCAGCCGCTGGAGGTCGTCGACCTCGATCGCCAGCACGGCGAACGCGAGCCTGTCGGAGGCGTGGCGCTTGAGCCGCTTCTCGATCGCCGGGCGCCACGGCTCGCCCTCGGGGCCCGAGGTGATCTTGACCGAGCCGTCGGCCGGGACGATCGGCCGGCGCCGGTGCACCGGCCGCGCCGGTTCGACCACCGGCTCGTCACCGTTGTCACTGAGCGGCGGTGCCGCCGCGGCGGTCTCGAAGGCCGACTGCAGCAGCGCCGAGCAGCAGTGGGCGAGACGGTCCGACAGTGCCGTCCGCAGGTCGGCGTCGCCGGCGCGCAGCTCGTCGTCGATCTCGGCCCACGCGGCCCCGCGGAGCGACTCGATCGCGGCGACCATGTCCGAGGCGGTCTGCGCGCCGGCCGCGTCGGCCGCCGTCTCGCCGTGGTGGATCAGGCGCGTCAGGGCGCCGTCGCTGCTCAGCGCGGCGATCAGCGCCGCGCACACGACCGGCCCACGGCGTGCCATCTCCCCCGCCGGCAGATCGCCGGCGACGTGCAGCGGCACGGCGGCGATCAGCTCGATCAGCCAGCGCTTGGCGATCGTCTCGCCGTCGGCCAGGGCCTCGAGCGGGGCGCCGGCCACGGGCCGCGGACCGCCGCGCTGATGGGGCTCCCTGGACATGCGCGATGCATACCACCATTCAAGGACGCGAAGATAGCCCGGTGCTGTCAATCGACGAGGCCCGCGAGATCGTCCTGTCCCAGACCGGCCGGCTCGGTGACGAGGTCGTGCCGCTTTCCAGCGCGCTGGACCGGGTGCTCGCGGCCGACGTCGTCGCCGCCAACTCCGTTCCCGGCTTCGACAACAGCGCGATGGACGGCTTCGCCGTCCGCTCGGGGGCGGCCCAGCGGCGCCTGGCGATCGTCGACGAGTCGCGTGCCGGCGCGCCCGCACGCGCGACGGTCGGCCCCGGCGAGGCGATCCGCATCTCGACCGGAGCGATGCTGCCGACCGGCGCCGACGCGGTCGTCCAGGTCGAGCGCGTCGACGTCGACGGCGACGTCGTGATCCCGCTCGTCGACGTGGAGCCCGACGCCAACGTCCGCCACGTCGGCGACGACCTCCAAACCGGCCGGCTCGTGCTCGAGGCCGGCCGCCGGCTGGGCCCGGTCGAGATCGGTTCGGCGGCGACCGCCGGCGCCGGCGAGCTGCACTGCGCGCTGCGCCCGCGGGTGGCGATCGTCGCCACCGGCGACGAGCTCGCCGATCCGGGCGCGGCGCTGGCCCCGGGGCAGATCCACGAGTCCAACTCGCTCTCGCTGGCCGCGCTGGCGCACCGCGCCGGCGCGCAGGTGGGCACGCTGCGCCGCGCCCGCGACACCCCGCAGGCGACACGCGCGGCGATCGGCGACGCGCTCGACGAGGCGGATGTCGTCCTCCTGTCGGGCGGCGTGTCGGTCGGCCCCCACGACCACGTCAAACCGGCCCTCGAGGCGCTGGGCGTCCGCGAGGCGTTCTGGCGCGTCGCCGTCCGCCCCGGGCGCCCGATCTGGTTCGGCGTGCGCGACTCCGACCAGACGCTGGTGTTCGGGCTGCCCGGCAACCCCGTCTCGGCTGTCGTCACGTTCATCCTGTTCGCTCGCCCGGCGATCAACCGGCTCCAGGGCGCCGAGCCCTACCCGCCGCGCGGCCGCGCCGTGATGACGCACGACCAGCCGCGCCACCCCGATCGCGACGAGTGCGTACGGGTGCGCATCAGCGCCGGGCAGGCGACGTCGACCGGCCCCCAGGATTCGCACATCCTGTCCTCGCTGCTCGGCGCCGACGGCCTGGCGATCGTCACCCGCGGCACGGGCGTGCTGGCGGCGGGCGAACCGGTCGAGATCGAGTCTTTGTAGGGGTAGCCTCCAACCGATGGCTCTCGTCATCCTGGCGGTCCTGGCCGTGGCCGTGGTCGTCGTCCGGCGCCTGCGGCGGGGCGAGGACCTCGCGACGGCCGAGATCGACACCGCGGTCGAGCACACGACGATCGACCCGCAGACCGGCGCCGTGACGTCGGTTCAGGCCGCCGACCTGACGATGCCGGCGGCGCAGCTGGAGGCGATCTGGACGCCGATGCACCTCGAGCGCCTGGCCCGCACCTACTGGCGCTTCCTGACCCGCTGCACCCTCGGGCTCGTGCGCGTGAAGTACTCCGAGGGGGAGCGCTTCGTGTGCCTGATCGGGAGGCCGTTCGTGCTGCTGTCGTTCCAGGCGCCGGAGTACGAGATGAACGCGGTGCGCGGAATCGTGCGCTGGCGGATCGAGAAGGGCCTGCTCGTGTCGCGCCGCGGCAAGGGCGGCAACGGCTACCTCGAGATCGACGCGCAGCGCCGTCCGTCACCGCGCGAAGGCGCGCAGCAGCTGCACGTCAAGGTCGAGATCGCCAACTACTACCCGGAGATCGCGTCGCGCCTCGGGCGCTGGATCTACGCCAACACGCAGTCACGCGCGCACGTGCTCGTGACCCACGGCTTCCTGCGCTCGCTCGCGCGGCTGGACCTCGCCGAGTCGGTCGTCGGCCGCTACGCCACGGTCGAGGACGTCCCGGACCCGGTGGAGCGGTCACGGGAGCCGGTGGGGTGAGCGCGTGCATCGACGGGTGAGGGATGAACCGCCACCACCCGGGCCTCAGACCCGCCGCAACGCCAGCATCGCCAAGTCATCCCGCGGCGCGCCGGCCGAGAACTCCTCCAGCGCCGCCAGCACACGGTCAACGAGCTCCTGCGCGCTACCGCCGGCCGCCAGCACGTCGCTCAGGCGCCGGTCGCCAAACCGCTCGTTGTTGTCGCCGACCGCCTCGGTGATCCCGTCGGTGTAGATGACCAGCGCGTCGCCCGGCCGCAGCGTGACGCCGCCCGACGACCAGCTCGGCCCGGGCAGCGCGCCCGGTAGCGGCCCCGGCTCGCCGACCGGCTCGACGCTCCCGCCGCGCACGACGAGCCCCGGCGGGTGACCGGCGCAGACGACCTCGACAACCTCGCTGCCGGCGTGCCCGTGGACGATCAGGACGCTGCACAGCGCGCCGCCGCGGTCGGCCTGAAGCCGCGCGTCGAGCGCCGCGACGGCGGCGATCGGGTCGCTGGTGAGCTGGCAGACGGCGTGGATCGTGTGGCGCGCCAGACCGGTGATCGCTGCCGCCGCCGGGCCCTTGCCGAGGACGTCGCCGATGACCGCCATCCAGTCGGGGCCGACGCGGAAGACCTCGTAGAAGTCGCCGCCCATCTCGGTCGCCTCGCCGACCGGCGCGAACGCGCACGCGATCTCGACGCCGTCGATCGGCGGTGGGTCACGCGGGCGCAGGCCCTGCTGGAGCTCGTGCGCGATCTCGGCCCGAGCGGCATACGCGCGGGCGTTGGCGATCGCCATCCCGGCGCGACGGCCGAGCTCGGCGGCCAGCGCCCGGTCCTGCCCGTCGAAGCGCCGCCCGTCGCCCCGCGCGACCAACGTGATCGTCCCGACGCGCAGCCCATCGGCGTCGACCGGTGCGACGATCACCGCGCCGATCTGAAGCTCGCGCATCAGCTCGAGGTGGCGGTCGTCGCGGGCCAGCGCGCTGAGCTGCGCGTCGTTGGGCGCGCGGGCCATGATCGCCGGCGCGCCACGCATCACGACGGCGGCGATGTCGATTCCGGCCGGGTCGATCGGGTAACGGTCGCGCAACTCGCGGGCGAGCTCGAGCTTGTGCTCGTCGGCGTGGGCGACGGCGGCGGCGAAGATCGTCCCGTCGCGGTGGCGTAGATCGACGATGCAGGCGTCGGCGAGATCGCCGATCACCGTCTCGGCGACCGCGGTCAGGGCGGCGTCCTGGGCGGCACCGGGGACGGCCATCGCCTCGCCGGCCCGGGCCAGGATCCGTTGGTGGCGCTCGGCGCGGATCACCGCGGTCAGGTCCTCGACGATGTTCAGCGCCAGCCCGAGTTCGGTGTCGATCGGCAGCCGCCGCGCCTTGGTGAGAAACCAGCGGTCGTTGCCGTTGGCGGGGTCGACCGTGCGGCTCAGCAACTCGGCCGAGTCGGCGTCGCCGCGCAGCAGGCGCCGTCCCGGCATCTCGTCGTAGGACAGCTCATTGCCGTGCTCGTCGTAGAGCAGGTTGCGGGCGACGATGTTGCCGGGCGGCGCCGATGTCAGTGCCTCGGGTGAGCCGAGACCGAGCAGATCGGCGACGGCCTGGTTTGCGTAGACGACCTTGCCCTCGCGGGTGGCGATCGTGACCCCGTCCGCGAGGTGGTCGAGGACCGGGCCGAAGCGGTCGCGCAGGCGCGCGATGAGCTCGTCGAAATCGACCGTGGTCGTCAGCCGTAGCGCTCCCCGGTGTAGGTCCGCAGCTTGGCGCGGTTGTGCGTCGCCGCGATCCGGCGCACGGTGCGGGTGCGGGAGCGCATGACCAGCGACTCCGTCGTCGCGGTGCCGCGCCCGGGGTAGCGCACACCCTGCAGGACGTCGCCGTCGGTCACGCCCGTGGCGGCGAAGAAGCAGTCGTCGCCGCTGACCAGCACGTCCTGGTGCAGTTGCGCCGAGAGGTCGTAGCCGGCGTCGATCGCCGCCTGACGCTCGCCGTCGTCGCGCGGCCACAGGCGCCCGACCAGGCCGCCGCCGATGCACTTGATCGCGGCTGCCGAGATCACCCCCTCGGGCGTGCCGCCGATCCCGAACAGCAGGTCGACGGGCGAGTTCTCGCTGACCGCCAGCAGCGCCGCCGAGACGTCACCGTGACTGATCAGTCGCAGGCGCGCGCCGGCGCTGCGGATGTCGGCGATCGCCTGCTCGTGGCGGTCGCGGTCGAGCATCACGACCATGACGTCGCCGATGTCCTTGTGCCGGCGCTCGGCGACGAGGCCGAGCGTCTCGGCGATCGGGCGCTCGAGGTCGAGCAGGTCGGCGAGATCCTCGCCGCCGGCGAGCTTCTCCATATAGACGCACGGGCCGGGGTCGAACATCGTGCCGCGCTCGGACAGGGCGATCACCGACAGCGCGCTCGGCTGGCCCTGGGCGGCGAGTGTCGTCCCCTCCAACGGGTCGACCGCGACATCGACCTCGGGGGGCGTCCCGTCGCCGATCCGCTCGCCGTTGAAGAGCATCGGCGCCTCGTCCTTCTCCCCCTCGCCGATCACGACGACGCCGTCCATCTGCACCGTCTCCAGCACGATCCGCATCGCGTCGACGGCGGCCTGGTCGGCCCCCTCCTTGTCCCCCATCCCGACCATCCGCGCCGACGCGAGCGCCGCCGCCTCGGTCGTGCGGACGAGCTCGAGGGCGAGGTTGCGGTCGGGCTTGGAGTGGTCGTGCACGATCGCCATCGGGCGAGCCTATCCGCTCACGGACGCTGCAACGTGTAGCAGCGTGGTCTCCTCCCACGGGCCCTGCGCGGTCAGGCGCAGATGCAGGCCGTCGCCGGTCTGCCACGACAGCTCGGTGACCGGCCGCAGCGACGGCTGGGCGAGCTCCAGCGGCGCCTCGCGGCGCTGCGCCGGCACGCCGCCGATCGCGACCGGCCGTGGCGTGGCATCGGCGAGCTGGGTCTCCCCCGGATCCAGCGACACGCGCAGGGCCAGACGCCCGGGCGAGCCGGCGCGCGTGTCGTCAAGGTTCCAGACGACCTCGACCGCCCCGGGACCGTCGGCGAACACCTCGATCCATCGGCCCAGGGGGAGCGCGACGTCCGGCAGTGGGACCGCACGGCCCAGATGCTCGTCTGCGCGGCCGATCCCCTCCAGCGGCTCCATCGGCCAATTACACACCGTCTACACATCGCCGGAGTGCCGGGTGTGGAAGTCTGCACGGAAGTGAGTACGACGATCGGCCTTGATGTAGGCGGGACCAAGGTCTCGATGGCCGTCCTGCGCGAGGGCCGGCTGGACGAGGCGCGTCTGGCGCCGACCGTCACCGACTCGTCCGACGCGCTCGTGGACCAACTCGTCGACATCATCGCCGGCGCCGGCGAGGCCGACGCGGTCGGCATCGGAATCCCGTCGGTCGTCGACTTCGAGCAGGGCATGGCGCTGACGTCGGTCAACATCCCGCTGCGCGACGTGCCGCTGCGCGGGATGCTCTCCGAGCGGCTCGGAATCCCGGTGTTCGTCGACAACGACGCCAACGTCGCGGCGCTGGCCGAAGCCCACGACGACGACGGCGCCACGATCGCCGACTCACTCGTCATGCTGACGATCGGCACCGGCGTCGGCGGCGGGATCGTCATCGGCGGCCGCATCTACCGCGGCGCGACCGGCGCCGGCGCAGAGCTCGGCCATCAGCTCGTCGGCGCCGACCTCACCGCCGGCGAACCGGCACACAGCGACCACGCGCCCCAGCCGGGCTCGCTCGAGCAGCTGGCCGCCGGTCGTGCGCTCGACCGGCTGGCCGCCGGTCGTGGCCTGAAGGACGGGCCGCATGCCGTCGAGGCGGCCCGCGCCGGCGATCCGCGGGCGCTGGAGGCGATCCGCATCCTCGGCCAGCGCGTCGGGATCGGCATCGCCAACGCCATCAACATCTTCGACCCGGACCTCGTGGTCATCGGCGGCGGCGTCTGCGCCGCCGGCGACCTGCTCCTCGTTCCGGCGCGCGAGACGGCCTGGCGCTTCGTGCTGGCGGGCGTGGGGCGCCGCACCGAAGTGCGGCTTGCTCGTTACGGGCCCCAGGCCGGCGTTCGCGGGGCCGCCCTGATGGCCGCCACCGAGCTCGGCCGCGACCGCGCACGGCTGACCGCGACCTCCGAGGCGCTGTGAAGGTCGCGGTCGCCTTCGACCACGCCGGGGTGCCGCTGCGCGATGCGGTGATCGCGGCGATCGAGGCGGCCGGGCACGAGGTCGTCGACCACGGCACCGACGACGACTATCCCGACAGCGCGCTCAAGGTCGGGCGCACGGTCGCCGGCGGCGACGCGCGGCGCGGGATCGTCGTCTGCGGCAGCGGCGCCGGCGTCAGCGTCGCCTGCTGCAAGCTGCCGGGCATTCGCGCCGCTTGCGCCCACGACCACTACACGGCGGCCCAGTGCGTGACCCACGACGACTGCAACGTCCTGTGCCTCGGCGCCCGGGTGATCGGCTCGGCGATCGCGACTGAGCTCGTGACCGCGTTCGTCGGCGCCGAGTTCTCCGGCGAGGAGCGTCACGTGCGCCGGCTCGGGAAGGTCCAGGAGATGGCGGACCACGGGCTGGAGGCGTCCTGGTGAGCGCCGAGGCGACCGCGAACGAGCGCCTCGCCGCCATCGCCGCGGCCGGAACAAGCGCCGTCCGCGTGGCGCCGGCCGAGCGCATTCGCGACCTTCTACCCGAAAAGGATTGAGACATGGCACAGATCGGATTCATCGGCCTGGGAAAGATGGGCGGCAACATGGTCCATCGCATCAAACGCGACTCTGACCATGAGGTCGTCGTGTTCGACTTCGACGCCAAGGCGATCTCCGCGGCGGCCAAATTCGGCGCCGTGGCGTCCAAGAGCCTGCGCGAGATGGTCAAGAAGCTCGAGCCGCCGCGGATGGTGTGGATCATGGTCCCGTCCGGCGACCCGACGCAGCAGACGGTCGATGCGCTGGCCAAGCTGCTCGACAGGGGCGACACGATCATCGACGGCGGCAACTCGCGCTGGACCGATGACATGCGCCGCGCCAAGGAGCTGCGGTCCAAGGGCATCGGCTACGTCGACGTCGGGACCTCAGGCGGCGTCTGGGGCCTGGAGGTCGGCTACTGCATGATGGTCGGCGGGCCCAACCGCTCGGTCAAGCAGCTCGCGCCGTTCCTCGACATCCTCGCGCCGCCGCCGACGCCGGAGCACGGGCCGGGCTGGGGCCACATGGGCCCGACCGGCGCCGGCCACTACGTGAAGATGGTCCACAACGGCATCGAGTACGGGATCATGCAGGCCTACGCCGAGGGCTTCAGCATGTTCAACGAGGTCGAGTTCGAGCTCGACAACGCGAAGATCGCCCATCTGTGGATGCAGGGCTCGGTGATCCGCTCGTGGTTGTGCGAGCTGGCGGCCAAGGCGTTTGAGCAGGACGGCAACGACCTGGCCAACCTCGAGCCGTGGGTCGAGGACTCCGGCGAGGGCCGCTGGACGGTCGAATCGGGCATCGACCTGCGGATCGCCACCCCGGTCATCACGACCGCGCTGTACGAACGGTTCAGCTCACGCGGCCAGAACGCCTACGCGGCGAAGGTCAACGCCGCGCTGCGCAACCAGTTCGGCGGCCATGCGGTCAAGACGGTGCCCAAGTGACCGACACCATCGCCCTGGGCACGGAGGAGACCAACCCGCTCGTCGAGGGCCTCGAGCGCCTGCCGGTCCACCCGACGACGCTCGTCATCTTCGGGGCGACCGGCGACCTGGCCAAGCGCAAGCTGCTGCCGGCGATCTACAACCTCGCCCACGAGGGCGCGCTGCCCGAGCAGTTCAACCTGATCGGGGTCTCGCGCTCGCCGATGCCCGACGACGATTTCCGCGCCACGGCGGCCGAGGCGATCACGAATTTCTCGCGCCGCGCCGTCGACGCGAAGGTCCGCGACGCGCTGCTCGCCCACATCCGCTACGTCGGCGGAACGTTCGACAACCCCGATGTCTACGCGACGCTGCAGACCGCGCTGGCGGCATTCGACAGCGAGGCCGGACAGCCGCTCAACCGCGCCTTCTACCTGTCGACGGCGCCGGGGTTCTTCCCGGTGATCATCGAGGCGCTCGGCGCCCAGGGGCTCAACCGATCGCCGGAGGCCGAGGTCCGGGCGATCATCGAGAAGCCGTTCGGGACGACGCTGGCCGAGGCCAAGGACCTCAACCAGCGGGTGCTCGCGGTGTTCGACGAGCGCCAGGTGTTCCGCATCGATCACTACCTGGGCAAGGAGACGGTCCAGAACATGCTGGCGTTCCGGTTCGCCAACGGCCTGTTCGAGCCGCTGTGGAACCGCAACTTCATCGACAACGTGCAGATCACGGCGGCCGAGGACCTGGGGATCGGCACGCGCGCGGGCTACTACGACTCGGCCGGCGCGCTGCGCGACCTCGTGCAGAACCACATGCTGCAACTGCTGACGTTGCTGACGATGGAGCCGCCGGTCTCGTTCACCGCCGACGACGTCCGCGACGAGAAGGTCAAGGTCCTGCACGCGATCCCCGCCCCCGACCCCGCCACCCTCGACGACATGGCGGTCCGCGCCCAGTACGTATCCGGTGAGATCGGCGGCGAGGCAGTGCCCGGCTATCTCGGCGAGAACGGCGTGCCGCCGGACACGAACACCGAGACCTACGCGGCGCTGCGCCTGGAGATCGGCAACTGGCGCTGGGCCGGCGTGCCGTTCTACCTGCGCACGGGCAAGCGGCTGGCCCGGAAGGTGACCGAGATCGCGGTCACGCTGCGGCCGGTCCCCCACATGGCCTTCAGCCAAGAGGGCTCGGTCGGCGTGCGGCCCAATCAGATCGTGCTCACCATGCAGCCCAACGAGGGCGTGTCGATCCTGCTCGGGGCGAAGATCCCAGGCACGCGGATGCGGATACGCCCGGTGAACATGGAGTTCACCTACGGCACGTCGTTCATGTCGCAGTCGCCGGAGGCCTATGAACGGCTGATCATGGACGCGATGCGCGGCGACGCGACGCTGTTCACGCGCGACGACGAGGTCGAGGCCCAGTGGCGGATCTGCGATCCGATCGTGCAGGCGTGGGAGCAACGCCCGGCGCCGCTGCCGACCTACGCGGCCGGCTCGCAGGGGCCCCAGGAGATCACCCGGCTGCTGCAGGGCGACGACCACTGGCGCGCCATATGACGGCCAGCGACCTGTTCTGGCGCGAGCAGGACACGACGCCCGATGCGATCGAGGCGGCGCTGCGCGGGCTGCTGGTCGAGTTCCACAGCGCCAACGCCGGCTACGTGCCGGCCCGGGTGATCAACCTCGTGTGTGTCGTCGACAAGGAGTGGAGCGGCGAGATCGCCAACCGGCTGCGCCGCGTCGGGCGCTACCACGCGTCGCGGACCGTCGTCTGCGCCGTCGAGCAGGGTCGCGAGCACATCGACGCGACAGCGACGATCGCCGCCGACGGGGAGCCGCGCGCGGGCGAGTTCGCGCTGCTGCGCGAGACGGTGATCGTGTCCTGCGGCCCGGGCCACCTGAGCCACCTCGACTCGATCGTCGACCCGCTCGTCGTCACCGACCTCGCGACCGTGGTGTGGTCGCCGCACGGCCATCCCGAGGCGGTCGACGCGCTGCTCAAGCTGGCCCAGGTGGTGCTGCTGGACTCGGTCGACGAGCCGGAGACCGACGTCGCCCTGGCGCGCGCCAACGAGCTGTCGCGCCACGCCTACGTCGTCGACCTCGCGTGGCTGCGCTCGACGCCGTGGCGCGAGCGGATCGCCGGCACATTCGACCCGCCGGCGCGCCGCGCCGAGCTCGCCCACATCAGCGCCGTCAGCGTCGAGCACCATCCCGACTCGGCCGCCGCCGGGCTGATGTTCCTCGGCTGGCTGTGCTCGCGCCTGAACTGGAAACCGACCCGGATGCTGGCTCGTGACGGGGTGCTGCACGGCCGCGCCTCGGGCCGCCGCCAGGAGATCGAGCTGACGCTGTCGCCGACTGACATGGCGGTCCGCGGGCTGTGCGGGGTGACGATCGACACGACCGATGGCACGCACATCGCGCTCGGGCGCGGTGACGGCGGCCTGCGCGCGGTGCGCCGCGACCCGTCGGGCAACGAGCACACCTGGACCGTGCTCGGCGCGTCGCGGGGCGAGGCCGGGATCCTCGGCGAGGGGATCCGCCAGGCGCTTCTGCGCGATCCGACGTACGCGCCGGCGCTGGACGCGGCGGCTAGCCTGATCGCGGCATGAGACAGATCGTCGGCGACGTCCCGCTGGGCGGAAGCCCGTTCCCGCCGATCGCGGAGTACGCCTTCCTGTCCGACACCGAGGTCTGCGCGCTGGTCGCGCCGTCGGGCAACATCGAATGGATGTGCCTGCCGCGGTTCGACGGGCCGTCGATCTTCGGCGCGATGCTCGACCGCGACGCCGGCGGCTTCCGCGTCGGCCCGGCCGACCAGTACGTCCCGGCCGGCCGGCGCTACCTGCCCGGCACCAACGTGCTCGAGACGACGTGGGGCACGCGCACGGGCTGGGTGATCGTCCGCGACGTGCTGCTGATCGGACCGTGGCACCACGAGGACGAGCGCTCCCACAGCCACCGCCGCTCGCCGACCGACTACGACGCCGACCACGTCCTGCTGCGGATGCTGCGCTGCGTCAACGGGTCGGTCGAGATCAACGTCGACTGCAACCCGATGCTCGATTACGGCCGCACGACGGTCCAGTGGCAGTACTCCGACGACGGGTACCACAAGGCGATCGGCACGGCGCCCAACAGCGAGACCAAGCTCCAGCTGACGACCGACCTGCGGCTCGGCTTCGAGGGCCCGCGGGCCCGTGCCCGCACGACGATGCGCGACGGCGATGTCGCCTACATCGCGCTGTCGTGGACCGACCACGGCGCACCCGAGACCTACGACGACGCCTATCGCTGCCTCGTGCGCACCGCCGACTACTGGCACGAGTGGCTGGCCCACGGCGACTTCCCCGACCACCCGTGGCGCTCCTACCTGCAGCGCAGCGCCCTGACCCTCAAGGGCCTGACGTACGCACCGACCGGCGCGATGATCGCCGCCGCGACGTCGTCGCTCCCGGAGACGCCGGGCGGCGAGCGCAACTGGGACTACCGCTACTCGTGGATCCGCGACTCCACGTTCATGCTCTGGGGGCTGTACACGCTGGGCTTCGACTGGGAGGCCAACGACTTCTTCTACTTCATCCAGGACGTCGCGTCCGCCGAGGACGACCTCCAGATCATGTACGGGATCGGCGGCGAGCGCGACCTCGTCGAGGCCGAGCTCGACCACCTCGACGGCTACGAGGGCGCCCGACCGGTGCGAACCGGGAACGGCGCCTACAACCAGGAGCAGCACGACGTCTGGGGCGCGCTGCTGGACTCGATCTACCTGCACACGAAGTCGCGCGACGAGCTGCCCGAGGAGGTATGGCCCGTCCTCAAGCACCAGGTCGAGTGCGCGATCGCCAACTGGCGCGAGCCCGATCGCGGGATCTGGGAGATCCGCGGCGATCCGATGCACTTCACGTCGAGCAAGGTCATGTGCTGGGTCGCGTGTGACCGCGGTGCACGGCTGGCGCGTCTGCGCGGCGACGACGAACTCGCGGAGCGCTGGCAGACGGCCGCCGACGAGATCCACGCCGAGGTCTGCGAAAAGGGTGTCGACAAGCGCGGCGTGTTCTGCCAGCACTACGAGACCGACGCGCTCGACGCATCGCTGCTGCTGCTGCCGCTGCTGCGCTTCCTGCCCCAGGACGACGAACGCGTCATCGCGACGGTCAACGCGATCGCCGAGGAGCTGACCGACGACGGGCTCGTCCTGCGCTATCGCGTCGACGAGACCGACGACGGGCTGAGCGGCCAGGAGGGCTCGTTCACGATCTGCTCGTTCTGGCTCGTCAGCGCGCTGGCCGAGATCGGCGAGACCCAGCGGGCCCGGGAGCTGTGCGAGAAGCTGCTGTCCTACGCGTCGCCGCTGCTGCTGTACGCCGAGGAGATCGAGCCCCGCACCGGCCGCCACCTGGGCAACTTCCCCCAGGCGTTCACCCACCTTGCGCTGATCAACGCCGTGATGCACGTGATCCGCGCCGACCACGAGCTGGCGGCCGGGACCCAGCCGCTGGACGCCAGCCGGCGCGAGCGATGAGCGATCCGCTCGTCGTCAGCCGTGAGCCCGACGCGGAGACGGCCGCCCGCCGCGCGGCCGAGGTGACGGCCGCGGCGATCGACGCCGCGCGCACGCTGCACGGCGTCGCCCACCTCGGGCTGACCGGCGGGACGACGCCACGGCGCTGCTACGAGCTGCTCGGGCCGATGCTCGACGACTGGACCGACATCCACCTGTGGTACGGCGACGAGCGCTGCGTCGGCCCCGACGATCCCGACGCCAATGCGCTCATGGTCCATCAGACGCTCGTCGCCCCGGGTGCGATCGAGCACCCGATGCCCGGCGCCCTGGGCCCCGATGCGGGCGCGGCGGCCTACTCGGACGAGCTCGGCGACACCGTGCTCGACGTGCTGCACCTCGGCGTCGGCCCCGACGGCCACTGCGCGTCGCTGTTTCCCAACCATCCGCTGCTCGACGCGACCGGTGTCGCGGTCGGCGTCCACGATTCGCCCAAGCCGCCGCCCGAGCGGATCACGCTGACGCTGCCGAAGCTCAACTCGTCGCGGCGGATCCTCGTGATCGTGACCGGCGCCGAGAAGGCCGACGCCGTCGCGCGGATCCTCGCGGGGCCGGATCGCGCCACGCCGTCGTCGATGCTTGACCGCTCGAAGGTCGAGCTGATCGTCGACGCGGCGGCGCTGGCCGGCGATGGCTGACGTCTGGCTCGTCCGCCACGCGGAGACGCAGTGGTCGGTCGACGGACGCCATACCGGGCGCACCGACATCGCGCTGACCGACGCCGGGCGCAAGGCCGCGACTGCGCTGCGGGCGCGGATCGACGCGCACGCGTTCGCCGACGTCTTCGTGTCGCCGCTGAGCCGCGCGGTCGAGACCTGCGAGCTCGTCGGGCTGCGCGCCGGGATGACGCCGTGCGATGACCTGCTCGAGTGGGACTACGGCACCTACGAGGGCCTCACGACCGACCAGATCCGCAAGCGCCGGCCGGACTGGTCGCTGTGGCGCGACGGCTGCCCCGGCGGCGAGACGGCCGACGATGTCGCCGTGCGGACAGACCGCGTGATCGGTCGTGCGCTCGAGGCATCCGGCGATGTGGCGCTCGTCGCCCACGGCCACGTGCTGCGTGTCCTCGCGGCGCGTTGGCTCGCGCAGCCAGGCGCGTTCGGGGCCCGGCTCGCGCTCGCCACCGGCTCGCTGTCGGTGCTCGGGTTCGAGCGCGAGACGCGCGTCATCGCTCGCTGGAACGCCTGACCGCGCGTGCATATGCGCCAGCTTCACAAGCCGAGATCGGCCGCATGAAACACTTGGCGCTTCGGTAAGACGGTCAGCGATATGCCCCAGACGACGACCCGCGCCCAGGACGAGATGATCGCCGCGCTGACCGCCCAGCGTGAGCGCACGCTGGACCTGCTGGCTCACCTGTCCGACGCCGATGTGGAGCGTCAGACCGATCCGATCATGTCTCCGCTCGTCTGGGACCTCGGGCACATCGCCGCCTACGAGGACCTGTGGCTCGGCCACCGCTTCGGCGGCGAGCCGCTGCTGCACCCCGAGCTCGACGACGTCTACGACGCGTTCGAGACCCCGCGCGCGGTGCGCGGCAACATCCAGATCCTCGACCGTCCGGGCGCGGTCGCCTACCTCGAGGCGGTCCGCGAGCGCACGCTGGACGGGATCGAGCGCGGCGGTGTCGACCCCGTCCTGCACGAGCTCGTTCTGCGCCACGAGATGCAGCACACCGAGACGATGCGCCAGGCGATGACGCTCGCCGGGATGCTGCCGTCCGGCGAGCCGGCGCTGCGCGGATGCGGCGCCGAGCGATGGCTGCTGATCTCCGGCGGGGGCGTTTCGATCGGCGCCGGCGACGACGGCTTCTCCTACGACAACGAGCGCCCGCGCCACCGGCGCGTCGTGGCGCCGTTTCAGATCATGCGCCACCCGGTGACCAACGCGAGCTGGCTGACGTTCTGCGAGGGCGGCGGCTACGTGCGGCGCGAGTGGTGGTCCGACGAGGGCTGGGCATGGAAAGAGGAGTACGACATCACCCACCCCGTGACGTGGATCTCCGGCGGGCGGCCCTCGCGGCCGCTCGACGAGCCGGTGATCCACGTCTCCTGGTTCGAGGCCGACGCCTTTGCCCGATTCAGCGGCGCCCGCCTCCCGACTGAAGCCGAGTGGGAAACGGCGGCGACCTGGGACCAGGAGACGATCCGGGACACGGGGCTCGTGTGGGAGTGGACATCGAGCCACTTCCGCGGCTATCCGGGCTTCGTCGCCCACCCGTACCGCGAGTACTCCGAGGTCTTCTTCGGCGAGCGCTACCGCGTCCTGCGCGGCGGATCGTGGGCGACGCAGCAGCGCGTCGCGACGCCGACGTTCCGCAACTGGGACCTCCCCCAGCGTCGGCAGATCTTCGCCGGCGTGCGGCTGGCAAAGGACGTGTGAGCCGATGCAGTCGCTGATCGCCACCGACACCTCGACGCTGGCCGACGACGTCCTCGACGGGCTGACGCGTCCGTTCAAGGAGCTGCCGCCCAAGCACCTCTACGACGCGCGCGGCGCCGACCTGTTCGATCAGATCTGCGAGCTGCCCGAGTACTACCCGACGCGCACCGAGCGCGCGATCCTCGTCGCCCGCGCGCCCGACATCGCGGCAGTCACCGCGGCCGCCGAGGTCGTCGAGCTCGGCTCGGGAACGGCCGCCAAGACGCGGGTTCTGCTCGACGCGCTCGACGCCGCCGGGACATTGCGCCGCTACGTGCCGATCGACGTCACGGAGGGCATGATCCGTGACTGCGAGATCGACCTCACCGCGGCCTATCCGGGGCTCAGCGTGGATGGGATCGTCGGCGACTTCGAGCGCCACCTCGGCCATGTGCCGGCGGCCGACGGGCCGCGAATCGTGCTGCTGCTGGGCGGGACGATCGGCAACTTCACGCCGGGTCGTCGCCGCGGCTTCCTGCGGGCGATCGGCGGCCTCCTCGGCGACGGTGACCACCTGCTGCTCGGCACCGATCTCGTCAAGTCCCCGGCGATCATCGAGGCCGCCTACGACGACGCGGCCGGCGTCACGGCTGAGTTCAACCTCAACATGCTCGAGGTCATCAACCGCGAGCTGGGCGCGAACTTCGACCTCGACGCGTTCGAGCACGTCGCCTTCTTCGACCGTGAGCACGAGTGGATCGAGATGCGCCTGCGAGCGACCGCGCCGCAGACGGTCCACATCGCCGACCTCGATCTCACAATCACGTTCGCCTCGCGTGAGGAGCTGCGCACCGAGATCAGCGCCAAGTTCAGCCGCGAGCGCATCGACGCCGACTTCGCCGCCGCCGGCCTGGAGCTCGTCGAGCAGTACGTCGACGACGAGGGGCTGTTCGCACTGAACCTGGCGCGTCGGCGGTAGTCCGGGGGCCGTGGGCTCTCGTTCTTTGGATGGTTCGGAGTCAGAGAGCGCGTGGCCGCTCAGGCCGCCTCGTCGTCCCCGCCGGCCACCCGGCGCTCGTAGTTGAGCCGCAGCAGCGCGATCACGTCCGCGACATCGTCGTCGCCGGCGATCGTGCGGGCCGCGGGTCCGCGGCGGCCGGGGAAGACGGGGTGCTCGGCGATCCGGCCCTCGCGCCGCAGGTCGTCCCAGACCTGGGCCGGGAAGAAGGTGTGGAAGGCACGATCGCCGTGGAGGTGGCCGATCTCGCGGCGGTCGACGAAGAACGCGACGGCGGCGCCGCGCATGCCGGGCCCGATGTGCAGGCGGGGCCAGTCGGAGACCGCCTCGACGATCTTTTCGCTGGCGGTGGGGGTGTCTGTCTGGCTCATGGGTTCCAGGGTAGAAGTTCAAGTACACTTGAAGTCAAGGATCCGTGTCCGAGCTGCTCACGATCGGCGAGGTCTCGCGGCGCAGCGGCGTCGCGTCGTCAGCCCTGCGGTTCTACGAGGAACGCGGGCTGATCGAGTCCCAGCGCGCCGGGTCCGGCCATCGCCGCTATCCGCGACCGGTGCTGCGGCGGATCGCGTTCATCGTCTTCGCCCAGCGGGTCGGCCTGTCGCTCGACGAGATCGCGGCCGAGCTCTCGCGGCTGCCGTCCGATCGCGCGCCGTCGCGCGGCGACTGGTCGCGGCTGTCGAGCGGCTGGACGCAGCGCATCGACGAGCGGATCGCGGAGCTGGCGCGGCTGCGCGCCGGACTGACCGAGTGCATCGGCTGCGGCTGCCTGTCGCTCGCGCGCTGCAAGCTGGCCAACCCGAGCGATCGCGCGGGCGCCGGCGGCCCTGGGCCGCGCTATTGGCTCGGCGACCCGCGCCCGGCCGACGTCAGCTGACGTGGGTGAACGCGTGCGTCTTGATCGCGCGGTTGCCCGTGCGGTCGGAGACGACGAGCGACAGCTTCAGCGCCAGCCGGTGGGCGCGCCGCAGCGTGGCGTGGCCCTGCGGAGTCAGCTTCAACGTCAGCGAGTGCGTGCCGGCCCTGGAGTACGTGGCCCTGCCGGTGGCGACGATCGTCGAGCCGGCCCGCAGCGTCGCACCCGCGGCGCCGGCCTCGCTGCTGGAGAACGACAGCTTCGCGTGGCCACCGCGCAGGGTCGACAGGTGCAGCGAACGCGTCGAGATCGCGACCTTCGGCGGCGTGCGGTCGATCGTCCGCGGTGGCGTCCCGGTCTGCGTCGGGCCCGACGGGAGCGTCGACGACGCAGCCGGGGACACGGTGATCTGCTGCGTGAACGGAACCGAGGGCTCGGGGCCGACGGCGTCGGAGTTGTTGTCGACGACGGTCAGCGAGACCGTCGCCGAGGCGGTGAAGACGTGGCTCGTGGCCGGCGCGGTGTCGATCTCGTCGGCCGTTCCGTTGTTGTCGAAGTCCCACTCGTACTGGGTGATCTGCCCGTCGGGGTCGTGCGACGAGATCGCCGTGAGCGACGTGTTCTGGCCGGCGACCACGGCCGGCGGGACGGCGAACGACGCGATCGGAAGCTGGTTGGCGGTGACGGTGATCGTCCCCGCCATGCCCGCGCCGCCGGGCGTGCCATGGTTGGCACAGTAGAAATGAAAGACGCCGGCGGTGGCGAACGTCCGGATGCCCGTCGTGCCGCTCGTCATCGGTGAGATCGCCGGCTCGACGAACTGCAGCGGGTGGTGCGTCGAGCCGCTCACGGGCTCGAAGTCGTTGCCCGCGTCGGCGGTCCACGTCACCTTCCCGCCCGGCGTGATCCGCACCGCCGACGGCGTGTACGACGCGTAGCGGAACGTCACCGCGCCGTCGACCGCGATCGCCGGCGCCGACAGCGACGCCGCCGCGAGCATGACAAGGACGGCGAGACCGAGACGCGCCCTCATGTGGCGGTCAGCGAGGCCGACTTCGTGACCTTCGCGCCGCGCCCATCGCTGACGACGAGCGACACCCTCAGCAACAGGCGCTTGGCGCCTACCAGCTTCTTCCTGCCGGCCGCCGTCGGCTTCAGCGTCAGCTTCACCGTGCCGGCCCGGGCGACCGTCGCCCTGCCGGTCGCGATCGTCGTCGCGCCGGCCTTGACGGTCGCCGTCGCGCTGCCGGCCTCGTTGTCGGTGAAGACGAGCTTCGCCTTGCCCGTTCTGAGGTCGGCGCGCCTGACCGACGTCGTCGTGACGAGTGCGCTGAGGACCGTGACCTTCTGCGTCGTCGAGCTCGACAGGTCGCCGACCTGCGGCTGGGCCGCGCCGTTGTCGTCGACAACGGTCAGCGTGACGTTGCCCGTCTGTTCGACTGCCGTGGTGATCGTCGGCGCGTGCACGGTCTTGTCGACCTTGCCGTCGCCGTCGAAGTCCCACTCGTAGGCGGTGATCGTGCTGGCGCTCGTCGAGGCGCCGGCGTCAAATCTGATCTTGGCGCCCGCTCCCGTCGCGGTGAACTTCGCCACCGGGGGCGCATTGTCGGTGACGGCGATCGTCCCGGCCATGCCCTCGAGCTTGCCGGTCGCCGGGTCATACGTGCCGTGCAGCGAGCAGTAGAACTTGTAGAGGCCGACGGTCGGGAAGGTGCGCGTGACCGGCGTCGCGTCAGCCGCGGCCTTGTTGAGGCTCGGGTCGTCGACGAACACCAGCGGATGGTCGGAGAACTTGACGCCGGGCTTCGGCGCGATGGTCGCCGAGCCGCCGGGGGTGATCACGGCAGAGCTGGGGAAGTACGCGCAGCACTCGAACGTGAACGACGCCGTGTCACCGGCGTGCGCGGGCACCGCGAGGCCGGCCACGACCACAGCGAGCGCCGCACCCATCCCAAAGCGACCCTTCATCTGATCACAAGGATGCCATCAAACGCGGACTACTTCCCGGACAACACGAAACCGGCGCGCGCCCCGGGACGGGCGCGCGCCGGACCGCCAACGGATGGTTCCTAGAGGCGCTCGACGAGCATCGCCATGCCCATGCCACCGGCGACGCACATCGACTCGATGCCGTACTTCGCGTTCTTGGTCTCCAGGCCGTTGAGCAGCGTCGTCATGATCCGCGCTCCGGTCATGCCGAACGGGTGGCCGAGCGCGATCGCCCCGCCGAACGGGTTGAGCTGCTCCTCCTCGATCCCGAGCTCGTCCTTGCACGGCACGATCTGGGCCGCGAACGCCTCGTTGATCTCGACGATGTCGATGTCTTCGATCTTCTTGCCGGTCTGCTCGAGCAGCGCCTTGATCGCAGGAATCGGGCCGACGCCCATGTACTCCGGCCGGATCGCAGCCACGGTTGAGCCGATGATCCGCGCGCGCGGCTCGAGGCCGAGCTTCTCCGCCTTCTCGGCGCTCATCACGAGCACCGCGGCGGCGCCGTCGTTGAGTGGACAGGCGTTACCGGCCGTGACCGAGCCGCCCTCCTTGAAGACCGGCTTCAGGCCGGCCAGCACCTCGGTCGTCGTGCCCGGCCGCGGTCCGTCGTCCTGGGAGACGATCGTGCCGTCGTCCTTGGTCACCTCGACGATCTCGCGGTCGAAGTGGCCGCTGTCGCGGGCCTCGACGGCACGCGACTGCGACAGCGCCGCCCACTCGTCCTGGCGCTCACGCGAGACGTTGTACTTGTCGGCGACGTTCTCGGCCGTCATCCCCATCGGGATGTAGACGTCGAACAGCGAGCCCTCCGAGCCGTCGAGCTTCGGGTTGCGGGCGTCCTCCGACGGGCCGCCGCCGTAGCGCGAGACCGACTCGACGCCGGCCGCGATGTACTGGTCGCCCTCGTTGGCGGCGATGGCGTGGAAGGCCATGCGGATCGTCTGGAGCGACGATGCGCAGAACCGGTTCACGGTGCACGCGGGCACGTGGTAGTCGATCCCGCTGAGCAGCGTGGCCGTCCGGCCCACGTTGAAGCCCTGCTCGTTGGCCGCCGACGCGGAGCCCATCATGACGTCCCCGGTCTCGGAGAAGTCGACCTTGGGGTTACGCGCGATCAGCGTCTTGAGCGGCAACGCGGCGAGCTCGTCAGCGCGGACATCGGTCAACGAGCCCTTGAACGCGCGCCCGATCGGCGTGCGGATGGCGTCGACAATGACTGCCTCGGACATGGTGTATGTCTCCTTTACGGATCTGAGGCTCGGCGGTCGCACTCCACGAGCCCTGGTCGCGCCCGGCAGTCGCACTCCACGGGGCAGTTTTGAGTCTACAGGCCGAGCTCGCGAACGCCCAGCTCGTCGAAGCCGACGTGGTGGGCGAGCTCGTGGCGAACCGTGCGAACGACCTGCTCGCGCAGCAGCTCGGGATCATGGCCGAAGTCGCGGCGCAGGGTGTCGCGGTAGATGACGATACGGTCGGGAACATCGTCGCGGCTCGCGCCATCGCCGTGGTAGAGCCCGTAGGCGCGGCGGCGGCGCCCGCCATCGGAGATCACGACGGCGACATTGTGGTTCTCGACCAAGCGCCGCAGCAGGTCGGGCAGCTCGTCGAGCGCGTCGCGCACCAACTCCTCGAAGTCATCGTCGTCGTACGGATCGAGGTCCATGAACTCGCCCTCGTCGGGCTCGACGGCCAGGCCCTCGCGGGCGAGGCGCTCGCTGTGCAGCACGAGACGCTCGAAGTCGGCCTCGCTGACCGGGTCGCTCCAGCCGGCGAAGCGCACGAAGATCCAGCCGACCACGAGGCCGAGCACGGCGGCAGCGAAGATGACGACGCCGGCGAACTCGATGAGCTTGACCGCCGGATCGAGGCTGAACCCGCCGCCGAAGATCACCACGGCGGTCAGCCCGGCCGACGACGCGGCGACCGCGGCAAACGCGACCCGGCGCGCCTGTGCGCTCATCGCATCGCCCTCGAGATCACGACGCGCTGGACCTCGTTGGTGCCTTCGTAGATCTGCGTGATCTTCGCGTCGCGCATCATCCGCTCGACCGGGTACTCCGTGACGTACCCGTAGCCGCCGAGGATCTGCACGGCGTCGACCGTCACCGCCATCGCGGTGTCCGACGCGAACAGCTTGGCCATCGACGAGTACTTGGCCAGCGACGGGTCGTCGCTGTCGGCCATCGCGCACGCCCGGTACAGCAGCTCGCGCGCCGCGGCGTTGCGGGTCTCCATGTCGGCGAGCTTGAAGCCGACGCCCTGGAGCTCGTTGATCGGCTTGCCGAACGCGATCCGCTCGCGCGCGTACTGCGCGGCGTAGTCGATCGCGCCCTGGGCGATGCCGACCGCCTGCGCCGCCGCGCCGAGGCGCGTGCGCTCCAGGGTGCCGAGCGCGACCGCCATGCCACGGCCCTCCTCGCCGATCAGGTTGGCCGCGGGGACGCGCACGTCCTCGAACAGCAACTGCCCGGTCGGCGAGCCCCTGATGCCCATCTTGTGCTCGAGCTTTGGCACGCTGAAGCCGGCCCGGTCGGCCTCGACGATGAACGCGCTCGCGCGCCGCGCCTCGCGGTCGGTGACGGCGAAGATCACGTAGAAGTTGGCGATCGTCGCGTTGGTGATCCAGTTCTTGGTCCCGTTGATCACCCACTCATCGCCGTCGCGGACCGCGGTCGTGCGCATCGAACCCGCGTCCGAGCCCGAGTCGGGCTCCGACAGCGCGAACGCGGGCGACCACTCGCCACTCGCGCAGCGCGGCAGCCACTCCTCGCGCTGCTGCGGCGAGCCGAAGCGCGCGATCGGCAGCGTGCCGAGGTCCTGGACCATGAGAATCAGCGAGCTCGACGCACACGCGCGCGCGACCTCTTCCACGGCGATGTTGAGCATCAGCGTGCCGGTGCCCGTGCCGCCGTAGTCGGCGTCGAACGGCAGCCCCATCAGGTCGTGCTCGGCGAACAGCTCGCGGATATCCCACGGGTATTGCCCGGTGGAGTCGATCTCTGCCGCGCGGGGGGCGACCCGGTCGGCGACGATCTGGCGGATCGTGTCGCGCAGGTCGCGCAGGTCCTGGGGCAGCTCGTAGATGCCGGTCACCGACGAAGCGTAGAACGCGGGGCGATCGGGTACTCGCACGGTGTCGCAAATCTGAGCCCGGGTCCCCCCAGACGTCTCCCGGGCTCGAATCAGATCGGCGACGGGCGGCTGCGCCGAGCCGCCCGTCGCCTATCGTGGTCGCGCTGTGCACGAGATCGTCACCGTTTCGCCCGCGCACGCACCCGCGATCGCCGACCTGCTGCGCCGGGCGGGGTTCGGATCGACGGTCGGGCGGCTGCTCGACTTCCCGTTCGCCGACCCGCACGGCGCCGTGTTCGCCGCCGGCGACCCGCGCCGCCCGGCCGGAACCGCATCGTGCGCGAGCTTCGGTGCCACCGGCTGGATCGGAGCGCTCGGGGTCGACCCGTCGGCGCGCCGCCAGGGCCTCGGCACCGCGTTGACGCAGGCCGCCATCGCATGGCTGCGGGAGCGCGGCGCGCAGACCGTGCTGCTCTACGCGACCGAGGCCGGGCGCCCGATCTACGAGCGCATCGGCTTCGTCGCCGAGGGAACCGCCACCGCGTGGCGCGGCCAGGCGCCGGCGCCGGTCGACGCGAATCTGCGGCCGCTGCGTGAGTCCGACCGCGCGGCGGTGATCCGTCTCGATCGCGAGCTGACCGGCGAGCAGCGCGAGCCCGTGCTCGAAGCCGTGCGCCCGCTGCGCGGGCTGTGCCGCGACGACGGCGCCGGCGCGCTCGACGGCTACGCGGTCGCGTCGGTGTGGGGTGCGGGCGTCGCAATCATCGCGCGCAACCCGGGCGCGGGGATGGCCCTGCTGTCGGCCGCCTGCTCGGCCTCGGGGCCGGCGACGGTGATCGTCCCCGACGACAACGACCCCGCGCGCGCGGCGATGTCGCGTTGGACGTTCACCCGCTACAACACCGCCACGCGGATGCACCTCGGCCCCGAGCCGGCGCCCGACCAGAGCCACCGCTTCGGGCTGTTCAACCTTTTCTGGGGCTAAGGCGGAAACACGAAGCCCGCGGACGCCAGCGCGCCCATCAGCGTCCCGAGAAGCAGCTCGTGGACGTCGGCGCGCTCGAGATCCTGGTGGGCGACCCAGTCCAGGCACGCACCGTCCATGAACCACAGCCACGCGGTGACGGCCGTGCGCACCTTCGCGGGCGGGTCGCCTTCTCCGAACAGGCCCTCCAGCACGCGACCGACCGTCTCGGCGCGCACGCCTTCGATCATGTCGCGGATCTCGGGCGAGTTGGCGCTGCGCATCAGGTTGGCGTAGGCGCCGGGGTTCTCCTCGATCCACGTAAGGAACGCGTCGAGGCTCGAGGCCAGCGCGACGGCCGGCGGGGCGTCGGGGTCATAGGCCGTGCGCTCGCGCAGCTCTTCCCCCGCGCTGGCGATCGCCGCCGCGAAGAACTCGCGCTTGCTCGGGAAGTAGTGGTACAGCAGCGCCTTGGAGATCCCTGCGTGGCGGGCGATCTGCGCCATCGAGATCTCGTCGTAGGACTGCCTGGCGAACAACTCGGTCGCCGTCGCGAGCAGCAGCTCGCGCCGCTCGTCGTTCTGCAGGCGTGTGTACGCAGGCTCGGCCATCGCGACATCGTACACCTGTTGACCTCGGGTCGATAATCGCTCCGCTACCGTCACAGGAGATGACCGAGATCGAGATCGACCCCCGCGACGCGGCCGCACTGGTCGCCGCCGAGCAGGCCGTGCTGATCGACGTGCGCACCGACGAGGAGCACGACGCCGGACGCATCGATGGCGCGGCGCACATCCCGCTCGCCCAGCTGAGCGCGCGCGCCGGAGAACTGCCCGGCGACGAGCCGCTGATCTTCTATTGCCGCGTCGGCGCGCGCTCGCTGATGGCCGCCCAGGCGCTCCGCGCAGCTGGACGGCAGGACGCCCGATCGATGGCGGGCGGCATCATCGCCTGGGCCGGCGATGGGCTCGCGATCGACGGCGTGGTCGCCGATCACTGATTGGGGCTATGCGGAGGGGCGGGTCAGATCTTCTGAACGTTGACCGCCTTGGGGCCCTTGTCGCCCATCTCCTCTTCATAGGAGACACGAGACCCCTCAGCGAGTGAGCGGTAGCCGTCCATCTGGATGCCCGAGTGGTGGACGAAAAGGTCGCGGCTGCCCTCGTCGGGCGTGATGAAGCCGAATCCCTTGTCGTCGCTGAACCACTTGACCGTTCCGGTGGCCATCGGCCAGTCCTCCGTTGTTCTGTGCCCCGCCGGACGACCGATGCTCTTGTCCCCCGACAATGCGCACTGTGCTTCGCCGGTTCCCCGGCCCCTCTATTGCAGGCGAGAACCTAGCAGGGGTCGAGGGGCCCGTGTCAATGACCAGACAACTCCGGCACTGCGATCTCGCGCTTGAGGATCTTGCCGGTCGGACCCTTGGGCAACTCGTCGACGATCCACACTGCGCGCGGGTACTTGTAGGCGGCCAGGCGCTCCTTGACGAAGTCGCGCAGCTCGTCCGGTCCGGCGTCGGCGCCCGGCTTCAGCGCGACGGCCGCGCCGACCTCCTCGCCGAGGTGATCGTCGGGCACGCCGACGACCGCGACCTCCCGCACCGCGGGATGCTCGTAGAGCAGCTCCTCGATCTCGCGCGGGTAGACGTTGTAGCCGCCGCGGATGATCATGTCCTTCTTGCGGTCGACGATGAAGTAGTAGCCATCCTCGTCGACCGTGGCGAGATCGCCGCTGTGAAACCAGCCGTCGGCGTCGATCGCCTCGGCCGTCGCGTCGGGGCGCTGCCAGTAGCCCTTCATCACGCAGTGGCCGCGGATCGCGATCTCGCCGACGCCGTCCGCCTCGTCGGCGAGCTTCATCTCGACGCCGGGGATCGGGGTGCCGATCGAGCCCGGCTTGCGCTCTGTGCGGGAGCGGTTGAACGACGCGGTCGGCGACGTCTCCGACAGCCCGTAGCCCTCGAGGATCACGCCACCGAAGCGCTCCTCGAACGCGCGCATGATCTCGACCGGCATCGACGCACCGCCCGATACGCACGTGATGAGCGACGACGTGTCGAACTCGCCGTCGGCGTGCAACATCGCCGAGTACATCGTCGGCACGCCCTGGAACAGCGTCGCCCGGTCGCGGGCGATGATCGCCAGCGCCCTGACGGGATCGAAGCGCGGCAGCAGCGTCAGCATGCCGCCGTTGCTGATCGTCGCGTTCATGGCGCACGTCTGGCCGAAGGAGTGGAACAGCGGCAGCGCCCCGAGCGTGACGGCAAACGACGGCCGGCCGATCATGTCGACGTTGACGTCGACGTTGCAGCGCAGGTTGCGGTGGGTCAACTCGGCGCCCTTGGGGGTGCCGGTCGTGCCCGACGTGTAGAGGATCACCGCGGTGTCGGACTCCTCGCGGTCGGCGACGTCGAACGTCGGCTCGTGCGCCGCCAGCAGGTCCCCGAACGAATCGGGAGCGACGATGATCGCGTCGCCCGGCGCTTCGCCGGCCAGGTCGCCCCACGCGAACGTGACGGTCGCGCCGCTGTCGGACACGTAGTAGTCGACCTCGCGGCGCTTGAGCAGAGGGTTCATCGGGACAACCGTGCCGCCGGCCCGCAGGATCCCGTAGTAGACGACGAGGAACTGCGGAACGTTGGGCATCATCACGCCGACCCGATCGCCCGGCACGACCGCGCGAGCGCGCAGCAACGCCGCGACGCGCGCGCTGGCCTCATCGAGCTTGGCGTAGCTCAGGCGCTGGTCGTCGAGCGCGACGGCGGTCCGATCCCCACCTCGCTGTGCGCTGTCGGTGAGGATCATCGCGAGATTGCTCATTGTCCGAACGCTATCCGGTGTCCACGTGCGGGGGCATCTCAGGTTTCCAGAATCTGGAGCATCAAACCCCGTTCATACCGGGACCTGCCGTTGCACCAACTCCCGGTCGGAATCCTGCGCCGTGTGACCGAGGTCTCGTCCAGCATTTCCCCGGCTACGGCCCGGGCGCTGCCTGCAGCGACAGCGCCCGCCGCCGCGGTCTCTCACCTCGGTACGGCCGATCGGCGACGGGTCCGCCGCACCGGCCTCTATGAGGGGATGTCGTGGCTGATCCTTGCGGCGGTGACTGACGCGGTCGTGATCTGGTCAGCGGCGCTCACGGCGGTCCACCTCACGACGCCGCGGCCGAACACGCTCGAGTTGATCCTTCTCGGCGTGTTCGGCTTCGCGGCGATCGCCCGCCTCGCCACGGGCGGGATGTACGGCGCGCGCCCCGCCCGCATGGGCGTGCTCGACACGATTCGCCACGGCGCCGCGGCGCTGCTGACGGCCGGCGTCGTCGCGCTGGCACTGGCCGGCGTCCTGCACGCGGGCGCCGGCGCCGCCAACACCCTGCTCCTGACGATCGCCCTGGCGACGGTCGGCGTCGCCGTGCTGCGCTGCGGGCTGGCGCTGTCGCGCGACGAGGCGCGCCGCCGTGGCGCGAGCACCAAGCGCACGCTGATCGTCGGCGCCGGCGTCGTCGGCGCCCAGATCGAGCGCCGGCTGCTCGCGCGCCCGTCGCTCGGGCTGCGCCCGATCGGCTTCCTGGACTCCGACCCCGGCCCCGCGTTCTGGAGCCAGCAGGCCCGCGGTCCGGTGCTCGGGCCGCTGTCGGCGCTCGCCGACGTGATCGAGTCCTCGGGCGCCGAGCACGTGATCGTCGCCTTCTCGGCCTCGCGCGACTCCGACGTACAGCCGATCCCGCGCATGTGCCAGGAGCTCGGCGTCGAGGTGTCGGTCGTCCCACGGCTGTTCGAGAGCGTCAACGAGCGCCAGTGGGTCGAGCATGTCGGCGGCATGCCGCTCTACGGCCTGCAGACGGTGCAGCCGCGGTCGTGGCAGTTCGCGATCAAGCACGCGCTCGACCGGATCCTCGCCATCGCCGGCCTCGTGCTGCTGGCGCCGCTGCTCGCGGCCATCGCCCTGGCCGTCAAGCTGTCCTCGCCCGGCCCGGTCTTCTTCCGCCAGCGCCGCATCGGCCGCGACGGGCAGATCTTCGAGATGGTCAAGTTCCGCTCGATGCGCCCCGACTACGGGTCGGTGCACCGGCTGCGGCCCGACTCGGCGCCCGGCGGAATCGAGGGGGCCGATCGCCGTACGCGGATCGGCACGCTGTTGCGCCGCACCGCGCTCGACGAACTCCCGCAGCTGGTCAACGTCGCGCTCGGCCACATGAGCCTCGTCGGACCGCGGCCCGAGCGGCCCGAGTTCGTGCGCCTGTTCGACACCAGCGTGCGCCGCTACGACGACCGCCACCGCGTCAAGTCCGGCATGACCGGCTGGGCACAGGTCCACGGCCTGCGCGGCCAGACGTCGCTGTCAGAGCGCGTCGAGTGGGACAACTGGTACATCCAGAACTGGTCGTTGTGGCTGGACCTCAAGGTCCTGCTGATGACGCCGCTCGAAGTATTGCGGTCGCGGTCCGAAGCGCGCGCTTCGCGCTGACCGGCGTCGTACAGTCCGGGCGTGACCGACGACGCGATCACCGCCGCGGCGCGGGCGCTGGCCGAGGGGGACCTCACGGTCCGCGTCCCGGAGACCGGCGACGAGCGGGCCCGCATGCTCGCGCGGTCGTTCAACGCGATGGCCCAGAGCCTTCAGGAGGCGGAGCGCTCGCGCGACGAGTTCTTCGCGCTCGTCTCGCACGAGATGCGCACGCCGCTGACGTCGATCATCGGCTACGTCCAGCTGGTGCTCGACGACGAGGCGCTGGGCCGCGACGCCCGGCGCTTCCTGCAGATCGTCCACCGCAATGCCCAGCGGCTGCTGCGGCTCGTCGGTGACATGTTGTTCGTCGCGCAGGTCGAGGCCGGGCAGCTGTCGCTGGATCGCGAGACGCTGGCACTGCGGTCGGTCGTCGTCGATGGCATCGACGCCGCGCGGCCGGCGGCGGAGGGCGCCGGCGTGACGATCGAGCTCGTCGACGACCCGTCGGGGGACCCGGACTTCGTGATCGGCGACCGCGACCGCCTGGCCCAGGCGCTCGACAACCTGCTGTCCAACGCGCTGAAGTTCTCGGCCCGCGACGCCACGGTGACCGTGTCTCTGCGCCACGACGACGGCTTCGTGTCGGTCGCCGTGATCGATACCGGCGACGGCATCCCGGCTGTCGAGCAGGAGCATCTGTTCGATCGCTTCGCGCGCTCGGACACGGCGATCGAGCGCGGCGTCCCCGGCGCCGGCCTCGGGCTCGCCGTCGTCAAGGCGATCGTCGAGGCCCACGACGGCACCGTCGAGCTCGAGTCGCAGGTCGGCACCGGCACGACGGTGACGATGCGCCTGCCGCTGCACGAACCGCCGGAGGCGGCGGTGCTCTGAGGTATCGCTACCGCGACACGCTGTAGCGATACCCGAACCCGCGCACCGTCTGGATCGGGTCAGGGGTGTCGCCCAGCGCCGGGCCGAGCTTGCGGCGCAGGTAGCCGACGTAGAGCTTGACCTGGTCTGAGCCGACGCCGGGCTGCGCGCCCCAGACGAGCTCCAGCAGCTGGTCGCGGCTGAGGACCAGCTCGGGGTTGCGGACGAACGTGTGCAGCAGGCGCAGCTCGAGCGGTGTCAGCGCCACCTCGGTGCCGCGCACCTCAACGCGCGCGCGGGCCATGTCGAGCGAGATCACCCCGTCGTCGTAGGCCTCGCGCTCCGGCACTCCCGTGCCGCGCGAGCGCCGCAGGAGCGCCTCGACGCGCGCCAGCAGCTCCTGGCGGCCGAACGGCTTGGTCACGTAGTCGTCGGCGCCCGACGTGAGGCCGCGCACCTTCTCGAGCTCGGCGTCGCGCGCGGTGAGCATCAGCACCGGCACGTCGGTCACGTCACGCACGCGATCGAGCGTCGTCCAGCCGTCGACGTCGGGCATCGTCACGTCGAGCACGATCAGCTGCGGGCGCAGGTCGTAGAGCAGCCGCAGCGCCTCGCGGCCGTTGGCCGCGGTGCGCACGCTGTGTCCGGCGCGCTCGAGCAGCTCGCGGACGAGGTCGCGCAGGTCGGGATCGTCGTCGACGACGAGGATCAGGGCGGCACTCATACCTCGCTGAATACCAGGTCAGGAGGTCAGCGCGCCCGCGGTGCCGGCCAGCAGCGCTTCGCGCGCGTCCTCGGCGGCCAGCGCGCGCGTGAACAGCCAGCCCTGGGCCTGCTCACAGCCCAGCGCGCGGAGCGCCTCGAGCTGGTCGGGGCGCTCGACGCCCTCGGCGATCACGCTGAGTCCGAGGGCCCGCGCCATGCGCATGATCGCGTCGACGATCGCCTGGTCGCCGTTGCCATTGCCGTTGCCGCCGGCGGTCGTGCCGTTGCCCAGGCCCATGACGAACGAGCGGTCGACCTTGATCCCCGAGATCGGGAAGCGCTGCAGGTAGCTGAGCGACGAGTACCCGGTGCCGAAGTCGTCGAGCACGATCGCGACGCCGAGCGCCGAGATCCGGTCGAGCACCTCGTCGGGGCCGGTCGCGTGGTCGATCAGCGTCGACTCGGTGATCTCGAGCGTCAGCATCGACGGGTGGATCCCGGTTTCGCTGAGGATCGTCTCGAGCTCGTCGACGATCCCCGGGTCGTCGATCTGGCGCGGCGAGACGTTGACGTGGACCGGCACGTCGGCGAGGTCGTCGCGCAGTCCGCGCCAGCCCACCGCGGTCCGGCACGCCTCGCGCAGCACCGCCCGTCCGAGGGCGACGATCAGACCGCTGTCCTCGGCGACCGGAATGAACTGCGCCGGGACGAGCAGCCCGCGGTTGGGGTGCTCCCAGCGCACGAGCGCCTCGAAGCCGATCACGCGGCGGTCGGCGACCGACACGATCGCCTGGAAATGGGGCGTGAGCTCACCGCGCTCGATCCCGCGGCGCAGGTCGCCCTCGGTGCGTTGGCGCACGATCGCCCGCGCCCGAACGCCCGAGTCGAACTGCTCGACGCGGTCGCGGCCGCGCTCCTTGGCCCGGTTGAGCGCCGCGTCGGCATCGCGGAGCAGCTCCTCGGCCGACGTGTGCGAGCCGTCGCGCATCGCGACGCCGATCGACGCGCTGATCACGAGCTCGTCGCCGGCGATCGAGAACGACTCGGCGATCACAGCCGCGACGCGCTGGGCGATCAGCATGGCGCCCTCGACGTTCTCGACGACATCGCACAGGATCACGAACTCGTCGCCGCCGAAGCGCGCGACCGTGTCGCCGGGGCGCATCGCGCGACGCAGACGGGCCGACAGCTCGGCCAGCAGCGCGTCGCCAACCCGGTGGCCGAGCGAGTCGTTGATGACGTTGAAGCGGTCGATGTCGACGGCCATCAGCGCGACGTGGCCGGAGCCGTCGCGATCGTGGCGCGCCATCGCGTGCGTGATCCGGTCGAGGCCGAGGCTGCGGTTGGGCAGGCCGGTCAGTGGGTCGCGAAGCGCCTGGCGGCGGGCCTGATCCTCGACGTGCCAGCGGTCGATCGCGTGGGCGAGCACGTTGGCCACCGACTGCAGGAACGCGATGTCGTCCTCGCTGAACCCGGCCACGTTGCGGCTGAACGCGCCGAGCACGCCGAACGACCGCTCGCGACCGCCGATCAGCACCGTGACGCCGCTCTGGGCGCCGAAGCCGTTGATCAGGTCCGAGGGTACGAAGCGGTCCTCGGTGAGCATGTCGTTGACGACCGTCGCCTGCCCGGTGGCGAGGGTGAACCCGGCCTGTGACTCGTTCCACTCAGCCGAGATCAAGAGGTGCCGCACGAGGCCGTCGCTGAACCCGGCGCCGGCGTCGAGCAGGAACTCGCGGCCATCGGGCTGGAGCTCCGCGATCCCGACGAGATCGGCCTCGAGCGTGCTGCGGATGAGGTCGATCGTCTGCGCCATCAGCGCGTCAGGGTCGACGGCGTCGAGTGCGAGTTCGCCAAGCCGGGCCACCGCCGCCTGCTGCACGAGGCGTGCCGCCAGCGACGGCGATCGCTCACGCTCGAGCAAGGTGAAACCCTCCTTTCCGACGAGGCCTCTCCCGCTGAGGCCGGACTCCGGACCACAATAGTCCCATTCGACACGAGCTTCGACCCATATCCGATGTGACCATTCCACTCGCGGAGATCGAGCTGCGCACCTCACGCTCGTCCGGACCGGGCGGTCAGCACGCAAACGTGACGGCGTCCCGCGTCGAAGCGGTGTTCGACGTGCGCGCGTCGGCGTCGCTGACCGAAGCGCAGCGCGAGCGGCTGATCGCTCGCTACGGCCCCGTGGTCCGCGCCATCGCCCAGGACGCCCGCGGACAGGCCCGCAACCGCGAGCTCGCGCTCGAGCGCCTCGAGGCGCGTCTGGCGGCCGGCCTCGCTGTCCGCCGGTCACGTACGCCGACGCGCCCGACGCGCGCCTCGCAGCTGCGTCGCGTCGAGGGCAAGCGCCGCCAGTCGGCGCGCAAGGCCCAGCGCCGGCGGCCACCGGACGACGGTGCCTAGAAACCCGGGACGGGCATGCCCTGCCGCGCCGCGCCGGCGCGGACGCGCTCGACGACCTCGGCGGGGTCGTCGGTCACGTGGATCAGGTCGGGGTCGACCGGCGAGATCATCGACTCGGCCAGTAGCCGCCCGCGGACCCAATCGATCAGGCCGCCCCAGAAGTCGGTGTCGACGAGCACGACCGGGAAGTGCTCGATCTTGCCGGTCTGGATCAGGACCAGCGCCTCGAACAGCTCGTCGAGCGTTCCGAAGCCGCCCGGCATGACGACGAACGCGTTGGCGTAGCGCACGAACATCAGCTTGCGCGTGAAGAAGTGATGGAACGGCAGCGAGATGTCCTGATACGGGTTCGGCGCCTGCTCGCGGGGCAGCTCGATGTTCAGTCCGACCGACGTCACCCCGGCGTCGCGGGCGCCGCGGTTGGCCGCCTCCATCGCCCCGGGCCCGCCGCCGGTGATGATCGCGAACCCCGCCTCGCCGAGCCGCCGGGCGATCTCCCGTGACAGTGCGTACTCGGGCGTATCGGGCGACGTGCGCGCCGACCCGAACACCGATACGGCGCAGCCCACGTTCCCGAGCGCATCGAAGCCGCGCTGCAGCTCGCGGTCGATGCGCTCGATGCGCTGCGCGTCGGTGCGCAGCGGCGGCGCGGCCGCCGCAAGCGGCGTGGCGAGGATCTCCTCGTCGGGGGTCGTCGGCCGACCGTCGGTCACGGCCGGGCAGCCTATGCGATCGCCGCTTACAGACCGGCGGGGTGACGAACCACGTAGCCCGCGCCCGACCGCGTCGCCTTCTGCCAGCGGTCGCCGTGGTGGGCGGTGGCGCCCGACGTGTCGAAGCGCAGCCCAGCGACGACCATGTAGGCGTGGCCGGAGTTGGCGTAGACGGTCACCCACTGGCCGGGGCCGCTGGAGCCCCACGACTCGAGCGACGTCGAGTCCATCGTCGTGTCGAGCAGATCGCCGCCGTGCAGGGCGTAGGAGACCGAGCCCGAGCAGTCGTATGCCGTGTCCTTGAAGTGGCCGTGGCCGCCGCCGAAGCGGTAGGGCGTGAACGCGATCGCGTTGCCGGCGGTGATGATGTCCTGAACGGCGGCGGGCGCGTCGGCCGGGGCGATGGCGAGGCCGTCGCTGCCGATCGTCGCCTTGTCGCCCGGCGCCAGCGGCGCCGGTGCGTCGGTCGTGTCGGTGCCGTCGCCCGTCGAGACGGTCGTGCCGGTCGAGCCGGTCGTGTCGTCGGGGGCGACGTCACCGCGCAGCGCGTCGATGTCCTCCGCGTCGACGATGCCGTCGATGGTCAGCCCGGTCTTCTTCTCGAAGCTCCGCTCGGCGTGGTAGGTGGACGAGCCGAAGTTGCCGTCGACCTTGACCTTCTGGCCGGCAGTGATGAGGAACTGCTGGAGCTCGGAGACGTCGGGACCGCTCATGCCGCGCTGGAGGGGTATCCGCTCGCCGAGGTGGTGCACGGTGACCATGTCGGTCCCGGTGCCGCCCGACGGCGCCTGCGCCGCCGATGCCGCGCTGCGGGCGAGCACGTTGTGCAGCAGGTGGCGCGTGGGGTGATCGGCGATGCCGGTGACGTTGACGTTGATCGCGTGCTGAAAGACGCCGACCGCCTGCGAGGTCGAGGTGCCGAAGACGCCGTCGACGTTGACGTCGAGGCCGACCTTGTTGAGCTCGCGCTGCAGCTCACGCACGCTGACACCACGCATGCCCGACCGAAGCGTCCCGGCGGACTTGGCGAAGGCGCCGGCCGCGAGGGCAAGCAGACCTATGGCTACGACACCTACGGCAAGACCCACACGGCGGCAAACGGACACAGCAATAACCCCTTCTCTCTCGAGCGCCTACGGGGTTAGCTGTCGGGCTCGCGCGGAAAGAGTCGCGCTACGCCGCTCGTTGGCGGCGATTCGCCCCCGGCCCGGTTTCCCGGACCACTGGGTCCCCCGTTCCCCGTCGCCGTAACGACAGAGATTCGGCTGATCAACAGCGCGGCAGCCTAGCGGGTTATGTGGACCGATGCATCGCTTCTTCACCCATGCGCAACAAGCTCGACCCCGAGCAGCTGGGCCAGCCCGCGCCCACCGGCGCGCATCACGTGGTCGTGATTGGATGAGAACACGGGCCGCGCCAGCGGGCCCAGAGCGTTCATCCAGCGCTTCGTCGTCGCCACGTTCCACTCGTACAGAACGACCACCAGTCCGTCGGCGTCGGGGTACAGCCGCCAGCGTCCGGTGCCGGCGAGCTCGCCCTGCGCCACGCCCTCCATGACCCGCGGGCGCTCCACCCGCGTGACCTCGGTCTCAAACGTGAGGTCGTAGGGCAGGAAGCTGCGCCAGACGATCTGGAAGCGCTCGCCGACCCCGTCGGCGTCGCCGCCCCCGCGTGCGACAACCCGGCGCACCCCCGGCCACCACTGCGGCCATGCCTCGGTGTCGTGGATCGCGTCGAACACCGGCTCGAGCTCGGCCCGCAGCAGCCACGTCGTGAGGAAGCGGTAGTCGGCCATCAGGGGTCGAGCACTGCGTGCAGGACGGCCGCGGCGAGTTGCGCGCGCGGCTCGATCGAGCCCTGGACCACGTATTCGGCGGGATTGTGAGCGGCGCCGCCGAGGGGCCCCAGGCCATCGATCGTGACGGCGACGACGGGGGCGAAGTGGCTGGCGTCCGATGCGCCGCCGCGGGCCGCTGCGACCACCTCCCGGCCCAGCGCGGCGGCGGCGCGCTCGAGCACCGGCGCCGTCGGGACGGTGCTGTCCATGCCTGGCCACACGCGCACGAGCCGCGCGTCGAGCGTCGCGCCGTCGACCGCCGCCGGCACGGCGTCGACGACCGCTTCGAAACCGTGGTGATCGTGCGCGCGCAGGTCGCACAGCAGCTCGCCCGCGTCGGGGACGACGTTGAAGGCGTCGCCGCTGCGGATCACCGTTGGCACGGCCGTCAGGGCGTTGGCGCCGTGGGGGTCGTGGTGGGCCGCGACGACCTGGGCGGCCTGGGCCAGCGCGAGCAGGGCGTTGGCGCCACGGTCGGGAGCCGAGCCGGAGTGGGCGGCGACCCCATGGGCGACGACCTCGAGCGTCCCGGCCGCCTTGCGCCGGACGACGACGGCGTCCTGGCCGTCGGGACCCCGCTGGCCGCCCTCGAAGCACAGGCAGGCGCCGTAGCCGGCGAACCGCGGCACATGCTGAAGGTCGGTCGTGCGCCACTCCTCGTCGACGACCAGCAGCAGCGCGACATCGGCGTAGCGCTCCGGGACCTGGGCGAGCGACCGCAGCAGGCCGAGCGCAATCACGTCGCCGCCCTTCATGTCGATCGTGCCCGAGCCCATCAGCCGGTCCTCGTCGCCCGTCAGCGGCCGGTGGTCGGCGTGGGCGACGACCGTGTCGAGGTGGCCGAGCAGGACGACCCGCGCGCTGCCGGTGCCACGCAGCTCCAGCAACAGGTCGTCGGCGTGGTCGGGCGAGGAGCAGGGCAGGCGCGTCACGTGGGCCTGCGGAGGGGCGAGATCGGTGGCGGCGGCGATCGTCGCCTCGGCGCCGGGCCGGTCGCCGGACGGCGAGGAGATGTCGACCAGCGTGCGCAGATCGTCGACGGCGCGGGCCGCGATCTGCGCCGCCGTGTCGCTCACCCAGTCGTTCACGTCCGTAAACCTGTCATACGGAGGCTCAATTTCGCGGCCGGCGCCGTTGAAGGTGTTCTGAGCCGCGGGTTGCTGCTCGATTACCAGGCCGCCTCGAGGAGCTCGTCGTCCGCCTCCACGGCTGGCCGTACCGGCGCGGGTTAGTGTCCAGGCGCATGCAGAAGGGACTGTCGGAGACGGCGACGCCGGCGAGCGGGATGAAGCTCCTGATCGAGCACGAACGCCTCGGGCTGCCGCTGCTGCACCGTACGCGTCGCGACGGCCACCTCGAGCTGTTCGTGCTCGAGGCGACCGATAACCGGCTGACCGTCGGCCGCGCCAATTACAACGACGTCGTGCTCGACGACGACCCCAGCGTCTCGCGCACGCATCTCGAGCTCGTGCGCCTCGGCGACGGCTGGATCGCCGAGGATCGGGGGCTGTCGCGCAACGGCACGCTCGCCGACGGCGAACGCCTCCAGGGCCGCCATCGCCTCCATGACGCCTGCCGGCTGACGCTCGGCGCGTCGGTGCTCGAGTACCGCGCGCCGATCGCTCCGCTCACGGGCGCCGCGCCGACGGTGACCGCGGCGGGCCGGGCCGCGCCGCCGGCGGTCACGGCCGCCCAGCGTGCCGTGCTGGTCGAGCTCGCGCGACCGATCCTCGACGGCGCCGCCGCGCCGACCTCGAACATTGACATCGCCGCGGCGCTCGTCGTCTCGCCCGAGACCGTCAAGTCGCACCTCAAGGACCTCTATGCGCGCTTCGGGCTCGAAGATGTCGCCCCGGCGGCCAAGCGGGCCGAGCTCGCGCAACGCGCGATCCGCCTCGGCGTGGTGGGGCGCGCGGAGCTCTAGCTTCACCTAGGACCCAGGGCACGGCGGGAGCAACACCCGCGTCAGCCGCCAGCCGTTGGCCTGCCGACGCGCGGTGAACTGCACGGGCGCGAGCGGCTGATTGCCGATCGCGAACTTCGCCCGCAGCGTCGCCCGGTCACCGTCAAGGGCCACCCGGCTCGAGCTCGCGCCGCTGATCCGGTAGCCGGTGATGGCCGGCAGCTCGGAGCGCCAGCGGTGCAGCGCCGCGTGCGCGCCGGTGTCGGTGACGCAGTTGCCGAGCACACCATCAGACCCGCGGCGCACGACGGCCGAGGAGACCAGGCCGGCGAGCAGCGTCATGTCGTGGCCGTTGAGTGCAGCGGCGTAGTGGCGGGCGAGCCGCGCAACGGCGACCCGGTCGGCACGCGTGCGGGCAGCGGCGACGGCGGGGGCCGGAGCGGCCGTGTGGTGCTTGCCGCCACCGCTCACGACCACCGCGATGACGGCGGCGATCACGACGAGGATGGCGGTGATCGCGGCCGGCACGGCGCGGCGCCGGGGGTGACGGGGCGCGGCGATCGGCGCGGGCCGCGCCGGCGCCGTCGGCACGGCCTGCGCGCGTGTCGGCGCCTCATCGGCTCGCCGCTGCGCGGCGGCGAGCTCGCGGCCGAACGTGGCCGCGTCGGCGAAGCGGTCGGCGGGGTCAACCGCCATCGCGCGCGCGACCGGCTCGTCGAGGTGGGCGAGCCCGGGCCTGCTGTCGGAAACGCGCGGGCGCGGAGCGCTTGCGTGGCGCAGCGCGAGCACCGCCGGCTCGGCGCCGCCGAACGGCTTCTCGCCGGTCAGCAGCTCGTAGAGCACGCAGCCCAGCGCGTACTGGTCGGTGGCCGGCCCCGGCGGCGCCGTCGCCGTCTCGGGCGCGGCGTAGGCGGGGGTGCCACCGACGAGCTCGTTGGTGCGCGGGTCGGCGAACTCGCTACGACGCGCGACGCCGAAATCGACGAGGTAGGCGTGATCCTCGTCGCCGGTCCGGTGGACGAGGACGTTGGTCGGCTTGACGTCGCCGTGGACGATTCCGGCGTCGTGCAGCGCCTGAAGCGCGCGGGCGACCTGCTGCGTGGCGTCGAGCGCGCGGGCGCCGCTGAGGCCCGCGTCGCGCAGGCGCCCGAGGTCCTCGCCGTCGATCCATGCCATCGCGAGGTACAGCAGGCCATCGGCCTCGCCGGCCGCGTGCACGGGGACGACGTGCGGGTGGTTGACCTCGGCCGCGACGTGCGCCTCGTGCAGGAACGCGGCGCGGTAGGCGTCCTCGCGCGAGAGGTTCGCCGCCATCACCTTGACGGCGACGGCGCGGTCGTGCAGCAGCGTGTCGGCCGCCCGGTAGACGACGCCCATCCCGCCCGCGCCGGCCACCCACTCGAGGCGGTAGGGACCGATCCGGTCCCCGGGCTGCGGCATCCCCTGTGGCGCCTGGGTCATCCCGCGGGCAGGGTAGCCCCCGACCGCCCGGGGGATGCGGTTCCCCCGCGCGGGCGATTCTCCGGCGGCGTGCGCGGACGGATCCTGATCTTCGTCAGGCAGCAGCGATCAACCACCGACCATCAGGAGCACACCGACATGCGCACCACCAAGCTCTCCGCCGCGACCGCCGCCCTCCTCGCCGCCGGCGCCATCGCCTGCGCCGGCGCCGGGGCAAGCGGCCCGTCGTACCCCGTCTACGCCCACACGCCGTCCAACAACATCACGTGCAAGGCCCAGAATCACGGCGCGGGCTGGACGCTGGTGTGCAGCGCCGCCGACCCCGGCCGGACGCTGCGCATCGCCGCGCGCCACGCCTTCGTCGCCTCCTACGCGCCGCTCGGGCTGCGCGGGCCGACGATGCTCTACGGCCACCGCTACTGGCTCGGCCCGTTCCGCTGCGACTCGGGCGTCAACGCGCTGACCTGCGTCCTGCCGCCGTCGCGGCTCGGTGCCCCGGCGGGCTTCCAGATCTCCCGTCAGGCGGGCTACGTCTACGACAACGACGACTGGGGCTGGTAACCCCGGTCAGGGACCGAGAACGAGCGACAGGCGGGCGTCAAGGGCGCCCGCCACCGCTTCGCGCAGCTCGCCCTCCGGGAGGCGCTCGAGCAGCGCCGCCAGGAAGCCCTCGATCACCAGCTGGCGCGCCTGGGGCTCGGCAAGGCCACGGGAGCGCAGGTAGAAGAGCTGCTCGGGATCGATCTGCGCGATCGCCGCGGCGTGGGTGCAGCGCACGTCGTCGGCGAGGATCTCGAGGCCCGGGATCGCGTCGGCGTGGGCGCGCTTGGAGACCAGCAGGTTGCGCGACTCCTGAAAGGCGTCGGTGTGCTGGGCGCCCGGGTCCACCTGGATCATGCCGCGCCAGACGGCGCTGGAGCGGTCGGCGAGGATGCCGCGGAACGCGAGGTCGGAGGTGGTGTTCGGCGCCGCGTGCTCCTGCAGCGTGTCGAAGTCGAGGTGCTGGCGGGCGCGCGTCGCGTAGGCGCCGGTGACACGGGCATCGGCCCCGGGACCGGCGAGGTTCGTCTCGACGAACACCTTGCCGTCGGCGGCGCCGAAGCCGAGCGTGATCCACTCCAGCCGACCGTCGCGCTGCACGACCGCCCGCTGCGATCCGAACACCCACGTCTGATCGTTGAGGTCCTGCGCGCTGACGTAGCGCAGCGTCGCGTTCTGACCGACGACGAGCTCGACGACGCCGTTGGCGAGGCCGTCGCCGTCGTCGGTCTGGCTGGCCAGCTGATCCCAGACCTCGGCCTCGGCCCCGTCCTCGATCACAACCAGCGTGCGGTGGTGCAGTGCGCCGCTGGCGTGGGCGAGGCCGACGATGATCGGCTCGTCGACCTTGACGCCCTTGGCCACGTGGACGAACCAGCCGTCGGAGAACAGCGCGGCGTTGCGGGCGGTGAACGGGTCCTCGCGCGTGACGACGGTCCCGAGGTGGCGCTCGACAAGCTCGGGGTGGCGCTCGGCGGCGACGACGATCGGCAGCACCGTGACCCCGTCGGGCGCATCGTGTGCGGCGGCCTTCAGCGGCGCGCGCTCGTCGGCCAGCGGCGCGCCGGGAGTCGGCGCGTGGGCGTCGAGGTCGAGCTTGTCGATCGGCGTGAACTCCCAGCCGGCGGTGCCGCGGAAGGTCGGCAGCTCGAGGGTCTGCAGCGCATCGACGGCCCGCGTGCGGCGGGCCGTCAGGAACTGCGGCTCCTTGTCGGTCGCGGCCACGCTAGCCAATGGAGCCTTCCATCTGGAGCTCGATCAGGCGGTTCATCTCGACCGCGTACTCCATCGGCAGCTCCTTGACGATCGGCTCGATGAAGCCGTTGACGATCAGCTTGCCGGCCTCCTCCTCGCTGATCCCGTGCGACATCAGGTAGAAGAGCTGCTCCTCGCCGACCTTGGAGACCGTCGCCTCATGGCCGACGTCGACGTCGTCCTCGCCGATGCGGATCGTCGGGTAGGTGTCCGAGCGGCTGTCGGCGTCGAGCAGGAGCGCGTCGCAGACGACCTTGGAGCGCGAGCCGTGAGCGCCCTTGGCGACCTCGAGCAATCCTCGATAGCTGCTGCGCCCGCCGTCCTTGGAGATCGACTTGGCGAAGATGTTGGACGTCGTGTTGGGCGCGGCGTGGACGATCTTGCCGCCGGCGTCCTGGTGCTGGCCGTGGCCGGCGAACGCGATCGACAGGATCTCGCCGTGGGCCCGCTCGCCCATCAGGTAGACGGACGGGTACTTCATCGTCAGCTTCGAGCCGAGGTTGCAGTCGACCCATTCGACGGTCGCGTCCTGCTGGGCGACCGCGCGCTTGGTGACCAGGTTGAACACATTCTGCGACCAGTTCTGCACGGTCGTGTAGCGGATCCGGGCGCCGGGCTTGGCGATCAACTCGACGACGGCGGAGTGCAGGCTGTCGCCGCTGTAGGTCGGCGCGGTGCAGCCCTCGACGTAGTGCACGTAGGAGCCCTCGTCGGCGATGATCAGCGTGCGCTCGAACTGGCCCATGTTCTCCGTGTTGATGCGGAAGTAGGCCTGCAGCGGCATCTCGACGTGGACGCCGGGCGGGACGTAGACGAACGAGCCGCCCGACCACACGGCGCTGTTGAGCGCGGCGAGCTTGTTGTCGTTGGGCGGGATGATCGTCGCGAAGTACTCCTTGACGGTCTCCTCGTGCTCGCGCAGGGCGGTGTCCATGTCGAGGAACACGACACCCTGGGCCTCGAGCTGCTCGTTGACCTGGTGGTAGACGACCTCGGACTCGTACTGCGCGCCGACGCCGGCCAGGAACTTGCGCTCGGCCTCGGGGATGCCGAGGCGGTCGAACGTCTTCTTGACGTCCTCGGGAACGTCGTCCCACGAGCGCTCGGCACGCTCGGAGGCGCGGACGAAGTAGTGGATGTCGTCGAAGTCGACGTTCGCGAGCATCGGCGAGCCCCACGTCGGCATCGGGCGAGCGAGGAAGTGGTCGAGCGCCTTGAGGCGGAAGTCGCGCATCCACTGCGGCTCGGACTTCATCTCGGAGATCTTCTCGACGATCTCGCGGTTGATCCCCTTCGGCGCCTTGTAGAGATAGTCCTCGGCGTCGTGGAAGCCGTAGCGCTCGGTGTAGTCCGAGCCGAGGGTGCGCAGCGAGGCCTCCTGGGGCGTCAGCTGCTTGGTCGGTTCGGTTGTGGCCATCAGTAGTCGATCTCCAGCTTGATGATGTCGTCCTCAACGGTGACGGCGAATGTGTCGACCGGCTGGTAGGCCGGCAGCGTCTTGGGCACCCCGGTGCGCAGGTCGAACAGCGATCCGTGGCGCGGGCACTCGATCGTGCACTGCTCGGCGTCGAGCTCGCCCTCGGCCAACGGGCCGTCGTCGTGGCTGCACCGATCCTCGATCGCAAGGTACTCACCGTTGAGGTTGAACACGCCGATCTCGAGGTCCTCGTGCATAACGATCTTCCGCTCGCCGGGCGGCAGCTCGTGGGTCGGGCAGATGTCGATGACTGGGCACATGAGATGCAAATCCGATTACCGGAGTACGAATTGTATCGGGCGCGTGCGGCGGCTCCGCTGAATCGTTGCGGTGCACGCGCCATGCGACACAGGTTTCGCGCCAGATTCGGCGCGTGGGCGGCAAAACAGGAGATGGAGGACCGTTTCGTAGCCCGCGGCTGGATCTGGAGGTCCTCGCCCTCGCACAGCACGGCGTCATCGACCTCGAGACGCTCACGCGTCTCGGGCTCAGTCAGTCGGCGGTCAGCAAACGTGTGCAGGCCGGGCGCCTGCATCGCGTCCACCGCGGCGTGTTCGCCGTCGGCCGGCCGGACCTGACGGTGGAGGGCCGCTGCCGAGGCCGCCGCGCTCGCCTGCGGGCCGCCGAGCGCGGTGTTCAAGCGGTCCGCAGCCCGGCTGTGGGACCTGCGCGGCGGCGGCACTACCAGGATCGACATCGTCGCCCCGCGCTCAGTTCGCCCGCGGGACGGGATCCGGCTCCATCGCCCGCGCTCTCTCGACGAGATCGACGTCACCGAGCGCCACGGCATCCCCGTCACCACGGTCGCCCGCACGCTCCTGGACTGTGCCGACCCGGCGCTGCGCATCGACATGGGCCAGATGCTGGACCGGGCCGCGCGGCTCGAGATGCTCGACGCGCACGCCCTGTGGGATGTGCTGGCGCGCTGCCCGAACCATCGCGGCGCGCGTCGCCTCGACGGGGCACTGAGGGAGGAGATCCCATTCACGCGCTCGGGGTTGGAGCGGGCGGTGCTGGCGCTGGTGACGCGCGCGGGGCTCGCCCGGCCGCGCGTCAACCACCACGTGTGGGCGGGCGACGAACTGCTCGAGGTCGACTTCGCGTGGCCCGACGCCGGCGTGATCGTGGAGGTCGACGGCAGCCGCTACCACGCCCCGCGCTGGCGCCGGCGCAAGGACGCCGAGAAGACCGCCAAGCTGCGCGCCGCGGGCTTCGTCGTCCTGCGCTTCACCGACATCGAGGTCGCCGGAGCGCCGGGCCGGGTGATCGGAGCGATCGCCGCCGCGCTCGGGCCGCGAAACGGGATGTAGAGGACGGTTTCGCAGCCCAGGCGCCTCAGGTCCGTAGCCTGTGGCCCAATGGCGCGCCGAGACGACATCCGCAACGTGGCGATCGTCGCCCATGTCGACCACGGCAAGACGACGCTGGTCGACGCGATGCTGTGGCAGTCGGGCGCGTTCCGCGACAACCAGGACGTCAACGAGCGCGTGATGGACTCGATGGACCTCGAGCGTGAGAAGGGCATCACGATCCTCGCCAAGAACACGGCGGTGCGGTTCAACGGCGTCAAGCTGAACATCGTCGACACCCCGGGCCACGCGGACTTCGGCGGCGAGGTCGAGCGCGGGCTGACGATGGTCGACGGCGTGCTGCTGCTCGTCGACGCCAGCGAGGGGCCGCTACCCCAGACCCGGTTCGTGTTGCGCAAGGCACTGGAGTCCCGGCTGCCGGTGATCCTCGTCGTCAACAAGGTCGACCGCCCGGACGCCCGCATCGACGAGGTCGTCGACGAGGTCTACGAGCTGTTCCTCGACCTCGACGCCGACGAGTCCCAGATCGAGTTCCCGATCGTCTACACCAACGCCAAGGCGGGCTGGGCGTCGCTGGATCAGACCCAGGAGGGCACCGACCTCCAGCCGCTCATGGAGCTGCTGGTGACGCACGTGCCGGCGCCCGAATACGAGCCCGATCATCCCCTCCAGGCGCTCGTCACCAACCTCGACGCGTCGGCCTACGTCGGCCGCCTTGCCCTGTGCCGCGTGCGTCAGGGCACGATCCGCAAGGGACAGACCATCGCCTGGTGTCGCAGCGACGGCACGACCCAGCCGGCGAAGGTCGGCGAGCTGTACGTCACCGACGCGCTGGATCGCGTCGACGCCGACGAGGCCGGCCCCGGCGAGATCATCGCCGTCGCCGGGATCCCCGAGGTGACGATCGGCGAGACACTCGCCGACCTCGACGACCCGCGCCCGCTGCCGGTCATCCGTGTCGACGAGCCGTCACTGAGCGTCACGATCGGCATCAACACCTCTCCCCTGTCCGGCCAGGACGGCGACAAGCTCACCGCGCGCCAGATCCGCACGCGCCTCGACCAGGAGCTCGTCGGCAACGTCTCGCTGCGTGTCGAGGACACCGAGCGCCCCGACGCCTGGGAGGTCCGGGGCCGCGGCGAGCTCCAGCTCGCGGTGCTCGTCGAGATCATGCGCCGCGAGGGTTACGAGCTGACCGTCGGCAAGCCGCAGGTCGTGACGCGCGACCTCGACGGCAAGATCTACGAGCCGATCGAGCGGCTGACGATCGACGTGCCCGAGGACTACGTGGGCGTCGTCACGCAGCTGCTCGCCCTGCGCAAGGGCCGCCTGGAGCAGATGGTCAACCACGGCACCGGCTGGGTGCGAATGGACTACCTCGCTCCCGCCCGCGCCCTGATCGGCTTCCGCACCGAGTTCCTCACCGAGACACGCGGAACCGGCCTGCTGCACCACGTCTTCGACCGCTACGAGCCGTGGCACGGCGAGCTGCGAACGCGCCCCTCGGGCAGCCTCGTCGCCGACCGCCGCGGCGAGGTCACCGCCTTCTCGTGCTTCCAGCTCCAGGAGCGCGGGACCCTGTTCGTGTCGCCCGGCGACGAGGTCTACGAGGGCATGATCGTCGGCGAGAACGGCCGCGCCGACGACCTCGATGTCAACGCCGTGCGCGAGAAGCATCTGACCAACATCCGCTCGTCGACGGCCGACGAGCTCGTGCGACTCGTGCCGCCGCGGCCGATGTCGCTCGACCAGGCGCTCGAGTTCCTGCGCGAGGACGAGTGCGTCGAGGTCACGCCCCACGCGGTGCGGCTGCGCAAGACCGAGCTCGGGGCGACCGACCGCGTCAAGGCGGCGCGCCGCGCGCGCGCAACGGCCTAGGGGCTCTTGGCTCAGGCGGCGGCGAGCACACGGTCGTCGGCCGCGCCATCGACGATCACCTGGTCGCGGCCGTTGTCCTTGGCCGCGTAGAGGCTCATGTCGGCGCGCTCGAAGATCGTGCCGTACTCGAATGCCTGGCCGGGCTCGGTGGCCGCGACGCCGAACGACATCGTGACGTCAATGCCGGCTGCGGGCTGGTCGCGGACCGAGACGCGCAGGCGCTCGGCGACCATGCCGGCCGTCGACGCGTCGGTACCGGCGAGCAGGACCACGAACTCCTCGCCGCCGATCCGGTAGGCCGACTCGAACGCGCGCAGGTCGGAGCGCAGCCGGTAGGCGACGTCGCGCAGGACCGCGTCGCCGACGCTGTGGCCGTGCTCGTCGTTGACCGACTTGAAGTGGTCGAGGTCGGCGATGATCAGCGCGACCTGGCCGCCGGTCGTCGCCGCCTGGTGGGAGAGCTCGGCGACGCGCGCCTCGAGCGCGACGCGGTTCAGCATGCCGGTGAGCTGGTCGACGACCGCCGCGCCGCGGTGGTCGGTGGCCGAGGCACCGATCGAGCTGGCCGACAAGTGCGATGACGCCCAGGGCGGCGATCCCGTAGATCAGGCCGGTCGGGTCGTGAAGGACCTGGTGGGCATTGAACATCAGCGTCGCGAAGATCATGTAGACGGTCGTCACGACGACGCCGAAGGCGACGCCGCGCGCCGGGAACATCGCGCTGAACGACGTCACGGCCAGCGTCATCATCACGATGATCGAGATCGGCACGTCGATGCCATGGATCAGCGAGTAGCCGAGCACCGAGCCGGTCTGCGTGATGAGCCACGCCGTACCCAGGGCGAGGTCGGGGTGCTTGAACTTGAGCACGCGGGCGCCGATCTGGCGCGAGACCAGGTAGCCGATCAGCGGCGGCACGACGTTGAGCACCCCGAACCACGGGATCGCGAAGAAGAGTGCGCCGAAGACGAGCGGGTAGATGATCGAGTGCGTCCCGCGGGCGCGGTAGGCGAGGTCGAGCAGGTGGTCGCGCTCGACGTCGTCGCGCACCAGCCAGTTGCCGTTGGTCCTGCGCTCGAAGGCCATGTGGCCGTCCCAGCCCTCGGCCGCCTGCGCGACGGCGGCGTTCGCCCGCACCTCGCGCGTCGGGGTGGCGTCGGGGAGCTTGACGTCGGTCGAGCGGCTCGCGGGCGCGAGCACGCCGTTGCGCAGGACCTGACCGGGGCCGGTGATCAGCCGCAAGCAGTCACGGCCGCCGCGCTTGGCCTCGTACAGCGCCGCGTCAGCCTCGGCGAATGTCGCCTCGAACATGAAGCGACCGGGCTGCCGAAGCGGCGACGCCGAACGACACGGTGACCCTGCGGCCCTCGATCGGCGTCTCGCTGACCGCCTTGCGCAGGCGCTCGGCGACCTCGCCGGCGATCGGCGCGCTCGTCCCCGCGAGCAGCACGATGAACTCCTCGCCACCGAGGCGGTAGATCGACTCAAAGGTGCCCAGCGCGGTGCTGAGCCGCTGGGCGATCTCCTTGAGCACGGTGTCGCCGACGGCGTGGCCGTGCTCGTCGTTGATCGACTTGAAGCGATCGACGTCGCAGACGATCATCGCGACCTGCTCGCCCGTGACGCTCGACTGGTGCTCGAGCTCGGCCAGGCGCGGGGTCAGCGCCGCGCGGTTGAGGATGCCGGTCAGCCGGTCGACGACCGCGGTGCTGCGCGACTCGGCGTCGAGGTCGCGAACGCGCGACGCGACGACCGCGGAGCCGATGATGGTGACGAGCGGGTAGGTCAGGATCGCCGGGTTGTGCAGGACCGAGTCGAGGTCGATCCCGAACGCGATCGCGAGCACGGTCACCACGCACAGAACGGCACCGACGATCGCGTAGCGCGCCGGGAACATGACGCTCATGAGCATCGTCGGAAGGATCATCATCGCCAGCAGCTGGAGCTGCGGCGCCGTCAGCAAGCGCGATCCCGGCGGCGAACGTGAACTGGGCCAGCAGCCAGGCCCCCATCAGGACGTACCTCCGGACGCCGGTACCGCTTCACCCGCAGGTGGGCGAACGCGATCATCATCGCCGCCACACCGACCGTGACCAGGGGCGCAAACCCGTAGTTCGGGATGGCCACGAGCGACGCTACGGCGACCAGGGCGAACGCGCTTGCGTTCGACCGGCGCCAGGCGGCGGCTGATCTCCATCATCCGCCCGCGCTCTTCGTCTCCCATGGGCCGGACCCACGTCATTGGATCGTAGTGTCGGCCGCAATGCCCCAAGAAATGAGCTTTTTGCGGCCGGTGAGACAAACGGTGCGCCCCCGCCAGGCCTGCTTGCGGAGCCGATTTACTGGTTTTGCGTGGTCTTGGATTCCGGCGGGAGCGCGGGCTCCCAATCGACCGGCGCGCCGACACGGGCGCTCTTGAGCACCTTCAGCGACAGCAGCGCGCACTTCATCCGCGTCGCGGAGATGTCGATCCCGAGCATGTCGAGCACGAACGAGCGGTCGAGCGCCAGCAGGTCGTCGACGTTCATCCCGATGACCTCGTCGGACGCCATCGAGGCCGCCGCCTGGCTGATCGCGCAGCCGTGGCCGTCGAAGCGCACGTCGGCGATCGTGCCGTCATCGGCGACGCGCAGCATCACCTTCAGCTCGTCGCCGCACAGCGGATTGAGGTCTTCCGCCTCGAGGTCGGGCTCGTCCATCGCACCCCAGTTGTGGGGTCGCTTGTAGTGCTCCAGGATCTCCTCGCGGTACAGGTCGTCCATCAGGCGAACACCCTGGCCACCTCGTGCAGCCCGGCGACCAGCCGGTCGACATCGGAGGCCGTGTTGTGGACGGCAAACGACGCGCGCGTCGTGGCCGAGACGCCGAGGCGCCCCATGAGGATCTGCGCGCAGTGGTGGCCCGCCCGCACGCAGACGCCACTGCGACCGAGGATCTCGGATACGTCGTGGGGATGGACGCCTTCGAGCACGAACGACACCAGCCCGCCACGATGGTCGGCCTCGCGCGGGCCGTGCAGCGTCATCCCGGGAACCTCGGCCAGCGCATCGAGCGCGTACGCGGCCAGCTCGACCGCGTGGGCGCGGATCGCATCGCGGCCGATCGACTCGATGAAGTCGACGGCGGCGGCGAGGCCGATCGCCTCGGCGATCGCCGGGGTACCGGCCTCGAACTTCGCCGGCACCGGCGCCCAGGTCGACATGTCGCGCTCCACGCGGCCGATCATCTGGCCGCCGCCGAGGAACGGCGGCATCGCGTCGAGCAGCTCGCGGCGGCCGTGCAGCACGCCGATGCCGGTCGGCCCGTAGGCTTTGTGGCCGGTCCAGGCGTAGAAGTCGCAATCGAGCTCGGGCAGGTCGACCGTGATCTGTGGCGCGGCCTGAGCGCCGTCGACGAGCACCAGCGCGCCGGCCGAATGGGCGCGGCGGGTGATGTCGGAGATCGGGTTGATCGTGCCGAGCACGTTGGAGATGTGGGCGCAGCGCGACCATCCGGACGTCGCCGGAGCCCAGCAGCGTGTCGAGCTCTGACAACACGAGGTGGCCGTCGTCGTCGACCGGCACGTAGCGCAGCTGCGCGCCGGTCGCCTCGCACGCCAGCTGCCACGGCACGAGGTTGGAGTGGTGCTCCATCTCGGTGACGACGACGATGTCGCCAGGCCGCAGCGTCGTGCGCCCCCACGCGTACGCGACGAGGTTGATCGCCTCGCTGGCGTTGCGCACGAAGATCGTCGTCTGAGGGTCGCCGCCGACGAGTTGCGCCGCGCGAACGCGACTGCCCTCATAGAGGTCGGTCGCCTCCGCGGCGAGCGGATAGGTGCCCCGGTGAACGGAGGCGCGGTGGTGCTCGTAGTAGTCGACGATCGCGTCGATAACGCCGCGCGGCGTCTGCGACGTCGCGGCGGTGTCGAGGTAGACGAGGCCCTCACGCTCGAGCGTGGGGAATGCGTGGGCCAGGGCGGTGTCGACGTAGGTCCCCATGCGCGGCGGCTAGACGCCGACTTCCTCGCGCAGGCGGCCGTAGCCCTCGGCCTCGAGCTGCGAGACGAGCTCCGGGCCGCCCTCCTTGGCGATCCGTCCGTCGAACATGATCGACACCCGCTTGGGCTCGACGATGTGCAGGATGCGCTGGTAGTGGGTGATGATCAGGACACCCATGTCGGTCCCGGCGGCGACCGTGTTGACGCCGTGCGAGACGACGTTCAGCGCGTCGATGTCGAGACCCGAGTCGGTCTCGTCGAGGACGGCGAGCGCCGGCTTCTGCAGCGCCAGCTGGAGGATCTCCATGCGCTTCTTCTCGCCGCCCGAGAAGCCGTCGTTGAGGTAGCGGGTCGAGAACTCGCGCGGAACGCTGACGAGCTCCATCGCCGCCTCGACGGTCTGGCGGAACTCCTTCAGCGAGATCTCCTTCTCGCCGGCGGCGACGCGGTGGGCGTTGATCACCGTGCGCAGGTACTTGGTGACCGTCACGCCGGGGATCGCGACCGGGTACTGGAAGGCCATGAACAGGCCGAGGCGGGCGCGCTCATCGGGTGCCGCCTCGGTGATGTCCTGACCGCCGAAGGTGATCGTGCCCTGGGTGACCTCGAGGCCCGGGTGACCCATGATCGCGTTGGCGAGGGTCGACTTGCCGGACCCGTTGGGACCCATCAGGGCGTGGACCTCGCCGGGGTTCACGACCAGGTCGACACCGCGCAGGATCTGCTTGTCGCCGGCCTGGACGTGGAGGTTCTCGATGCGGAGCTCTGGCATGTGGCTTTCCGTCACGCCACTGGGCCCGCAAGGGGCAGCGACATGTTCTCTGGTAGGGGGAAGGTGGTCGGGGCGGAGCGCTGCGCGAACGTCACGAGGTCTTCGAGCGTGGTCGACTGCAGCGCCTTGACGACGCCGCCCTGGACGCGCGTCCACAGCAGCTTGGTCGCGCAGCCGTGGCCGGAGTCGGCCTCGTGGTTGCACAGCACACGGCCGTTCTCGGTGTCGTCGACGAAACACGTCATCGGCGCGACCGCGCCCTCGAGCGCGAGCACGACCTCGTCCATGCGGATGTCGGCGGCGTCACGGGCGAGGCGGTAGCCGCCGTGCGCGCCGCGGGTCGACTCGACGAGCTCGGCCTTGCGCAGCAGCGCGACGATCCGCTCGAGGTACGCCAGCGGCAGGCCCTGGGTTTCGGCGATCGCCTTCAGCGACACCGGCGTGTGGTCGCCGTCGTCGCCGGCCCCCGCCTGACAGCCGAGCTCGACGAGCAGGCGGACGCCGTATTCGGCCTTCGTCGTGAAGATCATGCGGTAATCCTACCAACGCGGTCGGATAAGCCTGGGGCCTATCGTCCCGGACGTGATCCCGCTGCGGTTCTGGAGAGATGACGCGGTCCTGTGCGCGGTCCAGGCAGCACTGGTCGCCCTGCCCGCGGCCGGAGCGCCCTCTTGGGTCGGGAGGCTGGTCTCGTCGAAGTGGGCGCTGATCCTGCCCGGCTCGATCGCCGTCGTCATCGCCGGCCTCGCCGTCGCCCCCGGCGCCGCCGACGGGATCACGTGGCTGGCGTTCGTCGCGATCCCGCCCGGCGCCGCGCTGGCCCTCGGCTGGGCGATGCGCGGGGCGCGGCCGTGGCTCGCCGTGCTCGCGGCGCCACTGCTGGCGGTCGCGATCATCTGGGTCGACCGTGTCGCCGGCGATGCGTCGGCGGTCGTCCTGAGTGCGCTGAGCTGCGTCACCCTCGGGCGGCTGCTGGCCGCCGTCGCGCCGCTGTGGGCACTGGAGGCCGGGATCGTCGCGATGGCGACGATCGACGCGATCCTCGTGTTCAGCCACGGGCTCCAGCAGCCCAACGACGTGCTCGTGACGGCGGTGCCGGCGGTCGGCGGCTTCCACCTCCCGCGGCTGCAGGTCGCGAACTTCGACTGGTCCCAGCTCGGCTACGGCGACCTGTTCATCGCCGCCGTGCTCGGCGGCGTCGTCGCCGCGCGTAAGGGCCCGCCGGTCGTGCTCGCGCTGGCGACGCTGATCACCGCGCTGGCCTTCGACCAGCTGTTCTGGGTCCGCGACGTACTGCCGGCGACCGTGCCCGTCGCCCTCGTGACGGTGGGCTGGTGGGGGTGCCGGAGGCGGCCAGGTGGCCGCCGGAGGTGGGTCCCCGGTCGCGAAGCGACACAGTCTTAGCTATTCGGTATTCGGGATGTACGGGCAGGTCTTCGTTCGGTGCCCGCCCGCGACGAGCTGCGGGATCGTGACCGCCTCGAGGTGGCGCTCGCGCAGCGAGCGCAGGATCGCCGGCAGCGCCGTGACCGTCGTGGGGTCCTCGTGCATCAGGACGATCGACCCGCCCCGCAGCCCGCGGCGCGCGTTGGCGAGGATCGTGGCCGACGTGGCGCGTTCGCTGTCGCGCGTATCGACGTCCCACAGCACCTCGAGCAGCCCCTGCGCGCGGGCCTGGGCGTCGACGCGGGCGTTGCGCGCCCCGTAGGGCGGGCGAAACAGCGACACCGGGATCCCGGCGGTGGCCGAGATCGCGTCGCGCGCGTCGGCGATCTGGCCCTTGACGTCGGCGGCCGACAGCCGCGTGAGGTCGGGGTGGGTCTCGGTGTGGTCGCCGAGCGCCATCCCGAGCCGCGCCTCGAGCCGCGGCAGCTTCGGGTTGGCCTGCGCGTTGCGGCCGATCAGGAAGAACGTGGCCGGGATGTGCGCGCGCACGAGCTGCGCGAGGATCGGGACCGTCTCGGGCCCCGGCCCGTCGTCGAACGTCAGCGCGACCTGGTTGCCATGCGCCGAGCCGCAGTAGACCTTCGAGCCGTGGTGGGCAAGGCGATCGACGACGGCGGCGTAGTCCGACCGCGGCGCGACCGGTCGCGGCGGCGCGACGATCCGGGGCACGGGTGCCGCGGCGCGCGGGCGCGGGGCGGGCTTGGACCCGCGGCCGGTGAGCGCAACGGCGACCGCGCCGGCGGCCGCGAGGACCAGCACGGCGAGCAGGATCCAGCGCGGTCGCCCACCCCATTCGCCGGGCGGGCCGTGGCGCGGCGGATCGGGAGCCGGCGTCCGTATCGTGCATTTCCTCGAGCACCGTTCGAGCCTACGCAGCACGCTGACGGCGTGCGTGGGTATCCTTTGCGCCGTGCTCGCGCTGAGCAAGGCCGCCACCGTCGACATCGCCCTGATCGGGATCTTTTTCGTCCTGTTCCCGGCGATCATCACCGGCCTTGGGTTGGTCATCTACTTCGGCATCCTCGGCGAGCGCGACGCCAACCACCGCTTCGAGCGCCGCCGCCGCTGAGCGACTCAGAGCGCGGCGATCTCGGCCGCCGTGAGCGACGCCCGAGCGCCGATCAGCTCGCTGCCGCGGCGCAGGTCGTGCGTACGGTCGACGGCGAGCACGGCACGGAGCCGACCCTCCTCGAGGTACCAGACGCTGAACGACCCGTCCTCGAGGCTGCCGCGCACGACCTCCTCGTCCCACGTGTCGGCCGGCCCGACGTACTCCAGCGACGCCCAGTCGCCGAGGTCGGAGAAGAAGTACGGCACTGCGGTGTGGTCCTGGCCGGCGCCGAGCATGTTGCGCGCGACGGTCGCGCCCTGATCGGCGGCGACCTGTTCATGCTCGATGCGCATGATCCGGCCGTCGTGGACGACGCTCTCGTACTCGCACATGTCGCCGGCCGCCCAGACGCCGGGAGCCGACGTCTCCAGGCGCGAGTTGCACAGGACACCACCCTGCTCACCGAGCGTCAGCCCGGCCTTGCGCGCGAGCAGGATGTCGGGCAGCGCGCCGACGCCGCAGATGACGACGTCCGCGCGGTACGAGCTGCCGTCGCTGCACAGGACGGAGCGCACGCGCTCGTGGCCCTCGATCTCCTGCACCTTGACGCCGCCGACGACAGAGATCCGGTGGCGCGCAAGGCCGTTGCGAACCCACTGCCCGGCGTACCCACCGAAGCCGCCCATCAGCGGCTGGCGCTCGAGCATCAGCATCGTGATCTGGCCGCCGCCGCGCGTGGCGAGCGTCGCCGCTGTCTCGCACGCGACGTACGAGCCGCCGATGATCACGATGTCCTCGGCGCCGCGGATGTCGCGGCGCAGCGTGTCCGCGGTGCCGGGCGTGCGCAGGTAGTGGATACCGTCGAGGTGTGCGCCGTCGATGCTCAGGCGCCGCACCAGCGCGCCGGTGGCGACCAGGGCGGTGCGGTAGCCGATCGTCTCGCCGCTCTGAATCTTCGCCGTGCGCGCGGCTGTGTCGAGCTCGGTGACGCTCATGCGCGTCATCAGCTCGACGCCGGCCTGGTCCCACCACTCCTCGGGCTCGAGCAGGATGTCGGTCCGCGCGAGGCCGCCCCGCAGATACTCCTTGGTCACCGGCGGGCGGTGGTACGGGCGGTCGGCCTCGCGGCCGACGACGAGGATCGACCCGCTGGCTCCGGACTCGCGCAGGGTGCGCGCGCAGCTGACCGCCGCGATCCCGGCGCCGATGATCAGGTGGTCTACAGACCGATCCGGCATGCTCGCGCGCCATTGAACCAGGGCCGGGGGATAGCCTCGCGCCCTTGTCCAGGGTGATCACCCGCCGCGAGCTGCTCGGCTGCGTGCTGCTCGGCTGCGCGCTGGCCCTGGCGATGCACTGGCCGCTGCCACTGCACATGGGGCGCGACATCGCCAAGGACACCGGTGACCCGATCGTCCAGGCGTGGCAGGTGGCGTGGGACGGGCACGCGCTCCTGCACCATCCGCTGAGCCTGTTCCAGGCCAACACGTTCTGGCCGCTGCGCGACAGCCTCGCGTTCTCCGATGCCCTGGTCGGTTACGCCCCGGCCGGGCTGATCGGCCACGGGGCCTTCGCCGCGGTGGCCCGCTACGACGTCCTGTTCCTGTTCGCCTACATGCTGTGCTTCGTCGGCGCCTGGCTGCTGGCACGCGAGCTCGGCGCCGGGCGCGGTGGCGCGGCGGTCGCCGGGGCGGCATTCGCCTACTGCCCGTGGCGCCTGGAGCAGGACGGCCACCTGCACGTGCTCTCCAGCGGCGGCATCCCGCTGTCGCTGTTCCTGCTCATCCGCGGCTACCGCCGCGGCTCGTCGGGGCTGATCGTCTCGGGCTGGCTCGTCGCGGCGTGGCAGGTGTCGCTCGGCTTCTCGCTCGGCCTGCTGCTGTTCTACCTGCTGGCGTTCGGCGCGCTCGTCGCCGGGGCGGTCTGGTGGCGGCGCGGTCGCCCCCGCCCGGCACGCAACGTCGCGATCGCGACGGCGGCCGGTGTGCTCGTGCTGGCCCTCGTCGCCGGCCTGCTGGCGCGCCCCTACCTGCGGGTGTTGCACGACCATCCCGAGGCGCACCGCACCACGGCGCAGGTCGAGGTGTTCTCGGGCCCGGTGCAGGAGTTCGCCGCGGCGTCGAAGCTCGACCGCGTGTGGAGCGCCGCGACGCGCCCGGTGCGCCATTCGCTGGGCTTCGTCCCCGAGCAGACCCTGTTCCCGGGGCTGGCGATCCTCGCGCTCGCGATCGCCGGTGTCGGCTGGTCGCGCCTGGCCCGGCGGCTGCGGATCGGCCTCGGCGTCGCGGTGCTCGTGTCCGGCGTGCTGTCGATCGGCTTCCATGGTGGCTGGGAGCAGTGGCTGTTCCCCTACCGCTGGCTGTTCGCCGTGCTTCCGGGCTGGCAGGGAATCCGGGTGCCGGGGCGGCTGATGACGCTGACGTCGCTGGCGCTCGCGCTGCTGGCGGCCGGCGGCGCCGATCTGGTGATCTCCCGGGCCCGCGGCCACGGCCGACGCTGGGGCTCGGTCGCCGCGATCGCGCTGCTCGCCCTGGTGCTGGTCGAGGGCTGGGGGTTCGCGCCGCATCCGCGCGCGCCGGTCGCCCCGGCCGGACTGCACGGGCTGCCGGCGCCGGTGTTCGTGCTACCGGCAACGACGTCCGGTAACCGCCGCGTGGTGCTGTGGTCGACCGACGGGTTCCCCGACCTCGTCAACGGTCGCGGCAGCTTCGTCCCACGGCAATTCGCCGCGCTGACGCTCCTGTCGCAGCGCTTCCCCGACCGTGCGTCGGTCGCGGCACTGCGGCGGCTGGGCGTCCGCACCGTCGCGGTGCGTCACGTCCGCGGCGCGAGCGCGATCCTAGGCCGGAGTCTGGATGGGCTGGGGATCGAGCGTCAGGCTCGCGGGGGCGTGGTCGTCTACCACCTCGGGTCGTAGCCGCGCGAGCAGCCACACGCCGGCGAGCGTCACCGCGCCCGCGGCCAGGCACGTCAGCAGCAGGTGCAGGTCGGCGTTGTTGCCCTTGGCCGCCGACGTGGTCCCGCAGATGTTCACGAGCTTCGTGCACGGCGCCCAGCCCAGCGGCCCGGGCAGGATCGCCGCAGCGGCGAACCAGCCGCCCAGGGCGGCGACGCCCCAGCCGGTGCCGCGGGCGAGATGCCGGACGCCGAGCGTCGATACGCCGAGCCCGAGAGCCAGCGCGAACAGGATCACGACCGGAATCACCGTGCTCGACCCCTGCCAGATGCCGGTGACGTCGAACCAGGTGTGCTGCACCGCGCCGAGGTCGACGAGCCGGTGCCACCACTCGCCTGTCCAGTCGGTGCTGATCAGCGGATGGGTGATCGTCGCGATCGTCATCATCGCGGCGCCGAGAACGGTCAGCGCGAGCGTCGGCGACGGCCAGCGCCGCCACGCGGGCCCGAGCCCGACACCGAGGAACGGGATGATCGGGATCAGGAACCGCGGGCCGGCCGAGCCGCCGCCGAACGGCAGCCAGTAGCCGGCGTCGTAGACGAGGTAGGCGAGCGCGATCGCGCCGATCGTCGACGCCTCGGCCCGGTGGCCCTGGCGGTACATCGCGACGACGCCGGCGATCGCGACGACGAGCACCGGCGTCAGCGTCAGCAGGCCGCGACCACCGAGCAACAGGCTCAGCCCGTCGTGCAGCCGCGGCGCGGTGATCCCGAACAGCCCGCCGCTGTTGAGACCCAGCGTGTCGTGGCCGGTGACGCCCGGCTGGGAGACCGCGTCGGCGTAGGACATGTGCAGCGGCGAACCGAACGCCCAGGCGTTGTAGGCCAGCAGCGGCGCAACGCCGGCCAGCGCGCCGGCGGCGAACGCCCCGGCACGCCGCGCACGGCCGGCGAGCGGTGTCGCGGCGCGTGTCAGGGCGTAGATGCCGACGATCGCCGCCGCGATCGCCAGCGGGTACTCGGTCGTCACGGCGAGCCCGCCCAGGGCCCCGGCCAGCGCGATCCGCCACAGGTCCGGGCGATCGGCGCGGCGCTCCGACCACGCGACCCAGAACGCGGCGAAGCCGAGCAGCGCGCTGAGCACGTGGGAGAACAGCAGCGTCGAGAACGGCAGCAGCATCGTCCCGGCGGCCAGCGCCAGCGCGGTGGCGGTGCCGGTGCCGGGCGCGACGCGGTTGGCGGCCCGGCCGACCAGCGCCGCGAGCGCCAGGGCCGGCAGCAGCACACCGACCAGGACCAGCGCCCAGACCATCGGCGCGTCGTCCTCGATCTCGTTGCGGGTGACGACGGCACGCTGGCGGTTGCCGCCGTAGTTGGCGATCTGAAGGCCGCGGTAGGCCCACGGGTTCTTGCCGCCGGCCTCGCCGGTCACGCGCAGCGTATGGGCCACCGATTCGGCGTCGACGGCGTGCAGCAGTGCGTAGACGGGCAGCGTCGCGAGCGTCAGGCCAGGGGCCTTGACCGAGTAGAAGTGGCCGCGGTAGTAGGACTTGTCGCGCGTCTCCCAGTGCCATCGGTCGATCTCGGCCGTGCCGTGATCGAGGGCCTTGGAGAACGCCAGGTACGAGGTCTGGGCCCAGCCCAGCGACTGCATCAGCAGTGCGCAGCCGAGTCCGAGCACGGCGAGGCTGAGCGCCATCCGGGAACGACCGGCGGCGGGCTGCGATCCAGAGCGCACGGTCGCGACAGTCTAGGCAGGGACTCGTTGCGAGGCGGCGAACGCGTCGTTATGCGGTCCTTGCGGGTACGTCCCGCGATTCCGGCTGTCTGGGCACTCGCCGCGGCAGCCCTGTTGCTTCCCGCCACGTCGCTCGCCGCCCATCGCCCGCGCCAGGATCCAGTCAAGGCCGCGCTCGGCAACGCGCAGATCCAGGGCACGATCACGGAGGCCCAGGCGACGAAGTGGAGCACCGTCTACACCGACGCCGTGGCGGCCAGCAACCGCATCTCCGCCAACAACCGCACCCAGCTCAAGGCGGCGATCAAGATCGTCCGCGGGATCGCCCACCGCAGCTCGCTGACGCCGGGACGCATGCCGTTCGTCTTCCTCGTTCTGCGGCGCAACCTGCAGTGGTGGACCGCGCACCGCTCGCCGACCGCCGGCTCACAGGGCGAACCGGGAGCCAAGGGCCGCACGTGCACCGCGCCGACCGGGCGCAGCGCCCGGGCCGCGCGCGCGGCCGCCAAGAGCGCCGGCCCCATGGCCCACAGCGCGCGGATCTCGTTCCCCGGCAGCGGGATCGTGTTCGAGTACTACCCCGGCATGGGGCTCCAGCTCCAGGTCAACGGCACCTTCGGCAACGCCAACGCGCTGCTGCACACAGACAACCCGCTCAAGCATCACCAGGCGCTGGAGATCCTCGACGAGATGCGCCCACTGATCGCGCCGCGCTCGGGCCTGGACACGTGGGAGTACGAATTCCCGTTCGGCGGCGGCGTCCCGCCGTGGGCGAGCGGGCTGTCGCAGGCCACGGCGATCGAGGCCTACACGACCGCGGCGACCACGCACGACCGGCCCAAGGACCTGGAGCTGGCGCGGTCGCTGTCTGCCCTGTTCGCGCGCAACACGCCGACCGGGGTCCGCGTCCCGCTCGGCAAGGACGGCAACTGGTACGCGCTGTACTCGTTCGCCCCCGGACAGCAGGTGCTCAACGCCGACCTCGACGCGGTCGTCGCCCTGTACGACCTCGGACAGGCGACGCACGACCCGGCGGTGATATCGCTGGAGGCCGCGGGCCTGCGCGCGCTGACCCGGCGGATCCGGACCTTCGACACCGGCACGTGGTCGCGTTACAGCGCCCACGGGCCGTTGGCCAACCTCAACTACCACGTGCTGAACCGCGACGAGGCCAAGGCGCTGTGTCAGCGCACCGACGTGACGTCGATCTGCGACGCATGGCACTCGTTCACGCGTGAGCTCGAGGTTCGCTGCCCGAAGCCGAAGCCGAAGGTCAAGCCCAAGCCGAAGCCCGCGCCGACGACACCGACGACGCCGGCACCGCCGACGTCGACGGTCCCGCAGCCGGGCACCGGCGGCGGCGTCTCGGCGCCCACTACGACGCCGACGACACCGACGACCACCACGACCCCGACCCAGACCGTCCCCACCACCACCACTGGCGGCGGGGGAGTTTCCGCTCCCGGCGGTTAGGGAGCGTGTGACCCCGAACTACTCGACGGGGGCGCTGCTCAGCGCCTCCCAATCCGCCTGCTTGACGAACTTGGTCAGGTTGGTGCCGTTGTGGGTTGCGCGAAGGGCGTAGCGCGTGTTGGTCGATCCGTCCTTCCCCTTCTGCTCGTACGTCGTCCTGCGGACGTCGGACTCGGGGATGTCGACCTTCTGCCGGCTCTTCACGTCATAGAACTGGATAGGCATGTGAATGAGCGTACCCCCGCACCGGACGGAATAGCCGAGGGGAGACGCCGTTTTCCGGCTTATTGGGTGGTGCCGGAAACGACCTGACCGTCCACGAACCGGTAGACCGCGCCGGGCAGCACCTTGACGCTCGTCTCCCAGTAGCCGCGCGTGTCGGTGATGACCGCGACGAGCGTCGTCCACGTCGACGAGCCCCTCGAGCGGCGCTGCACGGTGACCGTGTGCTTGCCGCCCGGGCGCTCCTGGCCCCACAGCTTCCCGCGCTTGGCGTCGAGGTAGATCGGCGTCGCGAAATGGGCCAGCGCGGGCTTCGCCGTGCCGTTGTTGTAGCGCAGCCCCGACTGGAAGCCGCCGTAGCTGCCGTCCGTGCCGACCGGCTCGTCGATCCAGATGTATTGGCTGAACAGCTTGACCCGTGGGTCGCGCCACGCCAGGTAGGCGCCCTGCTGCAGGAACTTGTCCTGGTCGGCCGGGCTGACCCCGAGGAACTTGTCGGGCGGGTTGGTCTGGTAGCCGTACTCGTCGAGGTAGATCCCGAAGCGCGACGTCGTCGCCTTCAGCGCCCCCGCGTTCTGCAGGCGGTCGAGCGTCGACTCCAGCCGCGGCAGGCTCGCCAGGTCGATGTCGTTGGCATCGGGGAACGGCTGGTCGGGCCGGTTGTTGACGCCGTAGGCGTGGTAGGCGAAGCCGTCGCCGGTCGCCGGCTTGAAACCGGTGCACAGGCCGCTGCGCTGGGACTTGAACTTCGAGTTCACGCACGCCATGTCGCGGATGAAGGTCAGCGGCGAGATCACGTTCTTGATGCCGCCGCTGGAGGCGCCGCGGGGAGCCAGCGCGCCGATCAGCACCGGCACGCCCGGGTCGGCGGCCTTGATCGCCGGGTAGGCGGCGCGCACGAGGCCGCGGTAGATGCTCGGCGAGACCGGGGAGCAGCCCGTGTGCGGCGAGCAGTTGGACTGCGGGTAGAGGTTGGCCGGCTCGTTGGGCTCGTTCCAGATGATGTAGCGCTCGACCTTGCCGCGGTAGCGCTTGGCGACCGCGGAGGCGAACTGGCCGAACTTCGGCGCCGACGGCTTGTAGGCCTGGATGCCGAGCTTCGGGTTGCCGCTCGCCCACAGCGGCCCGGGGCCGGTGACCGTCAGCATCACCTTCAGCCCGGCCGCGCGAACGCGCGCGACCGCGGCGTCGACCTGCGAGAAGTCGTACTTGGGGTCGTTGGGGTTGGCCGGGTTGAAGCCCGCCGGCTGGCGCTGGCTCGACGGGCTCGGAGCGACGCGCTTCCACTGCACGAACATCCGCACGCTGTCGACGCCCAGCGCCTTGAAGGTGGCGACTGCCTGGTTGGCCTGGGCGGCCGGGCCCTGGACGACGATGCGGTCGTCGGCGATCCCCAGTTCGGGGCCGACGGCGTACGCCGGGCCCGCGGTGGCGGCCAGGAGGAGCAGGGCGAGGGCGAAGGTACGGCGAGTCATCCGCATGAGAACGTCGCAGGTGGGACACAAGTTGCGCGCCGGTTCCCCGACCTGTGCGCAGGCGCACAGAGGCGCGTCACCGCAGCGAGGTGTAGCTGAGGTCGTACGAGCCGTTGTTGAGGTTGACGACTCCGGCCACGTTCTTGGACTCGATGTTGGGCACCTTGTCCCACTGGAACGGGATGGCCGGCGCCTGCGCGACGATCGCGTCGTTGGCCTTGCCCCAGGCCGCGGCGCGCGCTGCTCCGATCGGCAGCGCCGCGGCGGTGGCGATCGCGCGGTTGACCGACGGCACGTCGAGCATCGACGCGTTGGCGTTGTAGGACGGCGAGATCGCGTCGCCGGCGAACGTCGGCTGGAGCATCGTCTGTGCGTCTGGGAAGTCCTTGCCCCAGTTGGTCGACGGGCAGACGGCGACCTTGGCCTTCGGGACGCCGCAGAACTTCGTCAGGTAGGCATCGGACGTCGTCAGGCGCAGCTTGACGTGGATCCCGAGCTTGGCCAGCTGCGCCTGGGTGATCTCGGCGGCACGCTGCGCGCTGCCGCCCTGGACGCCGACCTCGAGCGGATGCACCGATCCGGTGTAGCGGCCCGACGGGTAGCCGGCCTTGCGCATGTAGGCCTTGGCCAGCGCGAGGTTGCCGGAGTAGTTCTGGAGGTAGTCGAACTGCTTGGGTGGGTGCGCCCCGCCGCCCTGGGGGTAGCCGGGGATGTCGGGCGGCAGGAAGCTCCACGCCGGCGTGCCCTGCACGGCGCCGCCGCGCGAGAGCAGCAGCGCCTTGCGGTCAAACGCGGCGACGATCGCCTTGCGCACGTTGATGTTGTCGAACGGCTTGAGCGTCGTGTTGAGGCTGACCGCGCGGAACGTCGCGTTGGGCGTGATCGAGATCTGGTTGGGGTCGGACTTCAGCGCGCGCTGGATGACGGCCGGGGTCGGCCCGAAGTCGCCGTTGACCAGACCCGAGCCGGCGAGGATCCGGCGGCTGGCGACGTCCTGGTCGGACTGGCCCTCGCTGAACACGATCTTGTTGGCGTAGGCCGGGCGGTTGTCGGTCTTCGCGTTCCAGTTGGGGTTGCGCACCAGGACGATCGAGCGGCCGGGCTTGTAGCCGGTGAGCTTGCCGCTGGCGTCGTGCTCGATCATGTACGGGCCGGTGAACGCGACGTGCTGGCCGTAGGTCGTCGGGTTGTGGGCGTCGAACGGCGCCGCGTAGGAGCGCGGGACCGGCACCGTGATCGGTAGCGACATCGCGCCGATCACGGTCGGCGCCTCGGGCCTGGTCAGCTTCAGCACGATCGTGTGGGGGTCGGGGGTCTGGATCCCCGGGATGTCGGGCACGGAGTCGGTCGGCTGCGACGGGGCGCCCTTCAGCGCGCTCATGTACAGGCCGACGTAGGCGTTGGCGATGTGGCCCGAGAAGCCGCGCTCGATCGCGTACTTGATGTCGTCGGCGACGACCTCGCGATTGACCGGCGGCGCGTAGCGGATGCCGCGCCGGATGTGGATCGTGATCGTCTTGCCGTCGCGCGATACCTGCGGCGGGCCGGTCGCGAGGTCGGGGCTCGGCTGGGCGAGGTCGCGGGGGCGGAAGACGTACAGGCCGCGGTTGACGGCGTTCTGGAGCATGTAGCCCGGCGAGTAGTAGTTCTGGCCCGGATCGGTGTAGTCGACGTCGCCGCTCATGAGCACGGTCAACGTCCCACCGCGGTGAGCATTGGACGGAGGACGCACAGCGCCGGTCGCACCGGTCGTCACGGGGTCAGAGCTCGAACCGCAGCCCGACGCCGCAACGCCCAGCACGAGGCTGGCGGCCAGCGCAACAAACGGGGCAGAGCGCGGCACGGTCGCGTTCAAATATAGGCTCGTGCGCGGCGGGAAACGCCGGTTCGGATTTTGTCGCGCTGCCGCCGCCTCGGTTACGCTCCCGGCGTGGCACCCCGCGACGCATTCGGCAACGAGGTCGGAGGAAGCGCGCCAACGCCCGTTCCGGGGCCCGCGCCCGCCGGCGTGCCAGCGTGGACGCCCCCGCCGGACATGCCGGGCGGCGACGACGACCCACCGGCCGCCGCCGCGCCGCCACCGCTCGCGCCGACGCCGGCAGCGCCGCAGTTCACGCCGTCCAACCTGCCGCCGGTCCAGCTTTCGAGCACCACCACGGGCCGAGCGGTCGGCGGGGGCAACGGCCGCAGCGGCATGTCGGTCGTGGCCGCGCTGATCGTCGCGGCGGTGATCATCGGCGTGCCTGTGTTCCTCGTCGCCCGCGCCGGCAACAACGCGGTCCACGACGTCAACAACGCGCTCAACCAGACCCCGTTCAACCCGCCGGCGCCGTCAACGTCGAGCAATGGCTCCTCGTCGCCGAGCAAGCCGAGCCAGCCACCGGTCGGCGTGGCCAGCGGCTCGCTGATGTTGCCGGCCGCGATCACCAGCTACGTGACGCACGACCTCCCCGGCAACGGCAAGCTCGTGAGCCTGCGTGTCGCCCCGGACAACCTGCAGGCCGAGACGCGCACCGCGTCGGGCGGAAGCCACCACATCTTCGTCGACTACGCCGGGACCAAGCAGATCGTCAAGGTCGGCGCCGGTGGCTTCGGCTCCGAGCCGACGATCCCGCTGAGCAAGATCGACCCCAACGCGCCGTCGCGGATGGTCAAGCACATCCCGCGCCATACGAAGTCGGTCAATTACCTCGTGCTCGACCACGACTTCAACGGCAAGCTGCAGTGGCTCGCGTACTACAAGAACTCGAACCACTTCTACTCGGCCGACGCCCACGGGCGCCACGTGCACCAGGTCAGTTAGCCCGGGCGCCGCGAACCGCCACCTACCCCCGCCGCAGACACGTGATCGCCACCCACCGTCCCGGCCGGTCGGCGGGCTGGAGCGGGAACGCGAGGTCGGCGGTCGCCGCCCACCATGGCGCGCGCGCATCGGACCGGACCCAGCCCGGCGGCCAGCGCATGAGGTGGGCCTCCTCGAGCGCGGCGATGACGCCGTCGATGACGTCCTGGGCACCGGGGGTGCGGATCGGCATCCGCTGGCGGAAGCGTTGGATGCAGTGCGCGGACGCGACGATCTCGTGAACCTCGGGGTGCTCGGTCCGCGCCACCGGCGCGAGCATCAGCGCGTCGCCCCGGCCTCTTGCACGAACGCCAGCAGGGCGTGCGCAGCGCTGAGGTGCGACGGGTTGCGCGGCCGGCGGTCGCCTCGCGACCCGGGCCAGCCGTGGGTCGTGCCGGTCAGTCGCAGCGCCTCGACGTGCAGGCCACGCCCGCAGCCCGTCCAGCGCGACTCGAGCACCAGCCGGCGCGGGTGGCTGAGGTGCGGCTTGGAGACACAGCCGTCGCGCGCGGCCCAGCGGGCGCTGTTGCGCGGGACCGACCCCGCGTGGCCGTCGGCGGCGGTCCCGAGGTATGGGACGACGGTGTCGGCGGTGCCGTGGATGTCGAGGAACGAGGCGCGCTCGGTCGCCGGGCACGGGTCCAGCGCGCGGTAACCGGCCGCAACCGGGGCGACGACCGCGAAGCGCCCGGGCAGCGAGCAGGCCAGCCGCTGGGCGAACCCGGCGCCGTTGGACACGCCGGTGACGGTCAGCGCGCGCCCATCGAAGCAGCCTCCCGCGAGCACGCGGTCGAGTGTCGCGGAGACGTGGTCGATGTCGGACGTGCCCTGCGCGCGGTTCAGCTGCCAGAAGATCCCGCCCCGCCGGGTCGGATACAGGACGCCGACCCCCGCCCGCCCGGCGGCGCGCGCCACGCCGAGGCGGTCGCCGGGGTCGCCGCGACCGCCGGGGATCATCACGACGATCAGCCCGACGTGGCCGGGGTGAGCGTGGGCGGGCGTCACGAGGATCCCCCCGGAGACGGTCGAGGTGCCCGGCGACCGGCACGACTGCGCGGCCGGCGCGGCGCGGGACGCGCCGGCGGCGAGCACGAGAACGGCGGTCAGCACAAGCGCGCGCGACACTGCTCCAGCATGCCGCACGGCCGATTGCAGTGCTACGTCAGCACCTCCGCCCCCACTAGCGTTGGTCGGCCCGCCGCGCCCGTATGAGCCGACCGCGCCCCTCGCCCTCGTTCGTCGCCACTGCCCTCGCCGCGCTCGCGGTGGCCTTGGCCTGCTCGTGGGCGCCGAGCTTTTCGCACGCCCAGAGCGAAGCGGGACTGCGCGGCCAGATCAGCGGCAGCGCCAACCGCGAGCGGTCGCTCGTCAACGACATCGCGCGCCTCACCGAGCTCCAGCGCCGCACCGCTCACGCCGTCGCGATCCTCCAGGCCCGGCTCGACGGCGCCCAGACGCAGTACGACAGCGCCCAGGCGCGCGAGACGCACACGCTCAACCGCCTCAACTACCAGCGTCGCCGCGCCGTCCGGCTCGGCGTGCGCCTCGGCCACACACGCGCGCGCCTGGCCGCGGTGCTGCGCAGCGAGTACGAGAACCCGGCGCCCGACCTGATCACCGTGATCTTCAACGCGCACGGCTTCGCCGACCTGCTCGACACCGTCGACTCGATCCGCCGTGTCCAGCGCAACGACCAGGCGATCGTCGCGCTCGTACGCCATGCCCGCCACGACGCGCGTCACGAGCGCGCCGTGCTCACGTCGCTGGAGGCCCAACAGCGCGTGGCCGCCGCGGCGCTGCTGCTGCGCCGCAACGCGCTGGCCCAGATCGGCGCCGGCCTGGCCGCACGCCAGGCGGTCCTCGCGCAGGCGACCGCGGCGCGCCAGGCGGCACTCCAGGCGACGCGCGCCAGCCGCCACCGCGCCGAGAGGCTCTTGTCCAAGTTGATCTCCGAGCAGGAGAAGGCAGCGGTCAGCCACATCGGCCCGGGTGGACCGTGGGCGATCCCATGGGCGGTCGTGCAGTGCGAGTCGGGCGGCCAGAACCTGCCTCCGAACTCCGCCACCGCATCGGGCTACTACCAGTTCATCGACTCGACCTGGGAGCGCATGGGCGGCTCGACGCCGCACGCCTATCAGGCGTCCAAGTCCGAGCAGGACCGCCTCGCGGCCAAGCTGTGGGACGGCGGCCGCGGCGCCGGCAACTGGGACTGCGCGTACATCGTCGGGATCCTGTAGCGGACAGAAGGCCCAGATCGCCCGAGCGCTGCACTACCATCGCCGCGGTGGAGACGGCGGGAATCGTGTTGGCGGGAGGTCGCTCGTCGCGGATGGGCGTCGCGAAGGCTGCCCTGGATTGGCATCGCTCATCGATGCTGCACCGCATCTGCGGCGTGATCGCCCGTGCCGTCGACGGGCCGGTGTTCGTCGTCGCCGCTGCGGGCCAGGACCTGCCGCGACTGCCCGCCGGCGTCATCGTCGTCGAGGACCCGCGCGAAGGACTCGGCCCGATGCAGGGGCTCGCGGCCGGCCTGGCCGTCGCGGGCCGGCACGCCGACGCCGCCTACGTGTCGGCCACCGACATGCCGCTGCTGCACCCGGCGTTCGTGCGTCGCATCGCCTCCGAGATGGACGGCGGCGCCGAGATCGTGGTGCCCGAGGTGCGCGGTATCGAGCAGCCGCTGGCCGCCGTCTACGCGACCAGCGTCGCGTCGGCCGCGCAGACATTGGTCGACCACGACCGTCTGCGCTTCCGCCTCCTGCTCGCGCGTTGCACGGTGCGGCGCCTCGACGACAAGGAGCTGCTCGCCGACGAGGAGCTCGCCGCCGCCGACCCGCAGCTGGAGTCGGTGCTCAGCGTCGACGACATGGAGACCTACGCCCAGGTTCGTTCGCGCCCGGGCCCGCAGGTGACGATCGAGCGCGTCGGCGCCCTCGTCCGCGAAGTCGATCAGGGCGGGCGGCCGGTGCGGGCGGCAACGCTCGCCGCAGCGGCCACGGCGGCTGGGCTGGAGCTCGCGCCGGATGTCGTGGTCGCCATCGGCGGCCACCCCGTCGCGCTCGACCCGGAGCTGCCGCTCGTGCTCGGCGACCACGTGACGTTCGCCCTCGCCGCCGCGCCGGCGGCCGCAGGGCCCGCTACGTCGACCGCGTAGCGTTCGTCGCATGAGCGCCGCCGGGTTTCCCGGTATCCACCTTCCCGGGAGCATGCCGTTTGCCAGCGGCGAGCAGATGTTCGCGTTCGTCGGCCGGCGGCTGAAGCCCTGGGTCCGCCGTGTGCCCGACGAGACCGGCACGCGGACCGGCTGGGTCGGCACACAGCGCGCCGCGTTCGAGATCGACGCCTTCGAGACGAGCCAACCCGAGCAGGTCGGGCCGCTGCCGCCGCTGCCGCGCAAGCAGCTGCGCGCCGAGGTTGACCGCGAGACGTTCGAGTTCGACGCGTTCCAGTACGAGCGCGCGGTTGCGACGTCCTACGAGCAGTTCCGGGCGGCGCGCGACGCCGGGTTGCTGCGCGACGACGCGCGGCTGCTGGTGACGATGCCGACACCCCACAACGTCGTGTCGGGCTTCGTCGCCACCGCGGACCAGGCGCCGGTGCGCGCGGCGTACGAGCGCGCGCTGGCGCGCGCCGTCGCCCACATGGCCGACGTCGTTCCCCACGGTGAGCTGGCGATCCAGTGGGACCTCGTCGGCGAGCTGGCGATCCTCAACGGCGTCTACGAGGTCCCGTACTGGGATGCGACGACGATCGGGGACTCGCTCGCGCGCTGCGCGGCGATGGTTCCGGCCGACGTCGAGCTCGGCTATCACCTCTGTTACGGCGACTCCAACAACGCGTTCCTGATCCGCGCCCGTGGTCCGGGTGAGCGTCACTTCGCCCGCCCGCCGATTCCCGACTCGAGCGCGCTGCTGGCGGGTGCCCGTGCCGTGACCGCAGCCGTCGAGCGCCCGATCGCGTTCATCCACATGGCCTGCCCGTACCAGTGGACCGACCCGTCAGCCTGGCGCCCGCTGGCGCAGCTCGATCTCGACCCCGCCACGGAACTGTTCCTCGGCCTCGTGCACGCCCAGGACGGGGTCGACGGTGCGCGGCTGCGCGCGCGGCTGGCCGGGCCCGTGATCGGCATGCGCGGGTTCGGGATCGCCACCGAGTGCGGGATGGGCCGCTACCAGGACGACGCGAAGTTCAACGCGGCGATCGACGTGCTGACGACGCTCGCGCGCGAGCGTCAGTGACGGTTGCGGGTGGGCTTGTGCTTGGCGGGCGCGCTGATCGTCAGCGTCCCGTGACCCAGGACGGTCTTGCCCGACGTCGCGGTGATCGTGACCGTGAGGTGGTGGGCCTTGGCGAGCGCGGCACGCAGTAGGTGGTCGCCGACGCCGCGGCCGCGCCGGCGCCCGACGCCACGACGGCGGCCACTCCAGCCAGCACCACACTGCGGAGCCTCATCCCGCCGGCGACCCTAACGCAGTTCAGCCAAGCGCCGCGACCAGCGCCGTCAGCTCGTCGACCACGTCCCCGTCGAGCTTGACCAGCGCACGGTCGTCCCACTGTGTCGGGCCGATCGTGATCAGCGCCACCTCGCCGCCCGCCGACGCCGTGATGTCCGGCAGCTGGGCGATCGGGTGGACCTCGAGCGACGTGCCGATGCACAGCAGCACGTCGGCGACCGCGGCCAGCGCGTAGGCGCGCTGCAGCGCGGCCTCGGGCAGGAACTCGCCGAACAGCACCACGTCGGGCTTGAGCGGCTCGCCGCAGCCACAGCGCGGGACGCCATCGTCAGCGGCGCCGGCGAGCTCGAGCACGCGCTCGAGCTCGACGCGACCACCGCAGTGAAGGCACGACGCGGTGGCGATCGAACCGTGGACCTCGATCGGGTCGCGCGTCCCCGCGGCGCGGTGCAGACGGTCGACGTTCTGGGTGACGACCGCATGCAGGTGCCCGCTGTCCGCCATCGCCACCAGCGCGCGGTGCGCGCCGTTGGGCTCCACGTCGCCCAGCGACGCCAGCCGCCGGGCGTAGAAGCCCCAGAAGCGCGCCGGGTCGCTGCGCCAGGCGTCGATGTGGGCGACCTCCATCGGATCGACGTTGGCCCACAGCCCGGTGCCCGGGGTGCGGAAATCGGGGATCCCCGACGGCACGGAGATGCCGGCGCCGGTCAGCGCGACCACCCGGTCGGCCGCGGCGATCGCCGCGGCGAGGGTCGCAATGTCGTCGCTCACCGGCCCTGCCACGTCGGTGCACGGCGGGCCAGGAACGCGGCGATGCCCTCGCGCGCGTCGGCGCTGGCGAACACGGGCGCGAACGCCGCCTTCTCGGCCTCGATGCCGGCGTCAAGATCGGCGTTCGCACTGCAGCGCTTGATTGCCGCGACGGCGAGCGGCGCCTGCCCGGCCAGCCGCCGCGCCCACATCAGCGCCGTGTCGAGCAGCTCGTGGTCGTCGACGACGCGGTTGACGAGCCCGACCTCGTAGGCCGTCACGGCGCCGATCGGGTCGCCGATCAGGTTCATCTCGAGCCCCTGGGCCTCGCCGACCAGCCGCGGCAGCCGTTGGGTACCGCCGAAGCCCGGGATGATCCCGAGCTTGATCTCGGGCTGGCCGAACAGCGCGCTGCGCGCGGCCAGCCGCACGTCGCACGCCATCGCCAGTTCGCAGCCGCCGCCGAACGCGATCCCGTTGACGGCGGCGATGGTCACGAGTCCGCTGACCTCGATGCCGCGAAACAGCGCGTGCGCGGCGCCGGTCACGTCGACGTCGCCACCCGACTCCAGGTCGACCTCCGAGAACCCACGCAGGTCCGCCCCGGCGCAGTACATCATCGGGTTGGCCGACGCGATCACCAGCACCCGCACACCGCTGCCCGAGATCCGCTCGTGGATCGCCTGGAAGTCTCCGATCACCTTGGCTCCCATCGCGTTGACGGGCGGGTTGTCGATCCACGCGATCGCCACATCGCCCCGGGTCTCGAGCTTCACCGCCCCCTCCCCGGGCTGATCTGCGTCGGGCTGCGGGTAGGGATAGAAGCCCTGGCCGCTGGACGCGCCGAGGCGCCCCGTTGCGACGAGCCGGCGCAGGATCGTCGGCGGCGCGAAGCGCTCGCCGTGGCGCTCGGTCGCCGCCTCGAGGCGCTCGAGCACCCGGTCGAGCCCCTGCCGATCGGCGCGCATGAACGGCGGCAGCAGCCCGCGGCGCGGGTCCATCCCCGCACCGCCGATCAGGCCGAAGTCGATGTCGCGATGGCCGGCCACGCCCTCCTCGAGCACCAGGCACGCCTCGACGAACGTCTTGAGTTCCAGCAGCTCTACGAGCTCCTCGATGTCGGGCTCGCCGTCGCCCTCGACGTTCGCCTTGCCCTGGGTGTCGAAGAACCCCTCGCCGCCGGTCTTGGCGCCGAGCTTGCCCTCGCCGACGAGCCGGCGCATGTTCTCCGACACGTAGAAGCGGTCGGGACCGTAGGACTCCTGGAGGTGCTCGGCGACGTGCAGCACGGTGTCGAGACCCAGGACGCTGGTCAGAAAGTACGGCCCCATCGGCATGACGCCGGCCTTGCCCATGCCCTCGTCGATCGCGGTGATCGACAGCCCGTCCCGCTCCTGGGCGCGGAAGACCTCGGAGATCCCCGACGTGAGGATCCGGTTGACGACGAAGCCCGGCACCTCGGCGCACGTGATCGGCTGCTTGCGGATCGCCTGGGCGAACGTGACCGCCGCCTGGATCGTCTCCGGCGTCGTCTGGTCGCCCTCGACGATCTCGATCAGCGGCATCGTCGCCGCCGGGTAGAAGTAGTGAAAGCCGACGACCTTGTCCGGGCGCAGCGTCACATCGGCGATCTCGGAGATCGACAGCGACGACGTGTTGGAGGCGAGGATCGCGTGGCCCGGCGTCGCCGCATCGAGCTCGGCGAACACCGCCTGCTTGATCTCGATGCGCTCGGGAACCGCCTCGATGACGAAGTCGACGTCGCCGAAGCCGTCGTAGGTCGTCGTGCCGGTGATCCGCCCGACGATCTCGTCGGTCTGAGCCGCGGCCTGCTCGGCGGTCAGTCGCTCGCGCTTGACGAGCCGCGCCATCTGGCCCTCGGTCACCTGGCGCGCGTGGGCCAGCCCGGCGTCGACGAGCGTGGGGTCGACGTCCTTGAGCACGACCGGCAATCCGGCCGCGGCGACGGTCTGGGCGATCTCGCCGCCCATCGTCCCCGCCCCGACGACGGCGACCTTGAAGACGAACATGCGGGGCCTCCTTGAGTGAGGCCCCGCATGCTGTCAGACGCTCAGACCGTGGCGATCTGCGGCTCGGAGACGCGGCGCGGGGCCAGCGTCTCGCGCGCGATCACGAGCCGCTGGATCTGCGACGTGCCCTCGTAGAGCTGCATGATCTTCGCGTCGCGCATCAGCTTCTCGACCGGGTACTCCTTGATGAAGCCGTAGCCGCCGAAGACCTGAACGGCGTCGGTCGTGACCTCCATCGCGCTGTCGGCGGCAAACCGCTTGGCGTGCGAGGACTCGATCGTGTTCGAGCGGCCCTGGTCGAGCAGGACGGCGGAGTTCCACGTGCCCAGGCGGGCAAGGTGGACCTTGGTCGCCATGTCGGCGATCATGAACTGGATCGCCTGGTGCATGGCGATCGGCACGCCGAACTGGACGCGCTCCTTGGAGTAGCCGATGGCGAACTCCATCGCCGCCCGCGCGATGCCGACGGCCATCGCGGCGACGCCGGGGCGCGTGCGGTCGAGCGTCATCATCGCCAGCTTGAAGCCCTTGTTCTCCTCGCCGAGCAGGTAGCGCGCGTCGATCTCGGTCTCGTTGAACGTGACGGTCGCCGTGTTCGACGCCCGCTGGCCCATCTTGTCCTCCTTCTTGTCGATCACGACGGTGTCGTCGCGCTCCACCAGGAAGGCGCTGATGCCGCGGTGGCCGGCATCGGGATCGGTCTTGGCGTAGACCGTGTAGTAGTCGGCGTACTGGCCGTTGGTGATGAAGCACTTGCTGCCGTTGATCACCCACTTGTCGCCCTTGCGCACGGCGCGTGTGCGCATGCCCGACACGTCGGATCCGGCGCCCGGCTCGGTCAGGCAGAACGACGCGAGCTTCGGCTCGGCGGTCAGCGCCTCGAAGAACTCGCGCTTGACCTCCTCGCTGCCGCCGAGGTGCACCGGCGTCGACGCGAGGCCGTTGGCGCCGAGCGATGTCTGGATGCCCGAGCAGCCCCACGCCAGCTCCTCCTCGACGATGCAGCCGTCGAGGAAGCCGAGGCCGGCGCCGCCGTACTCCTCCGGCGCATGGGTGTTCATCAGCCCGACCTCGTGGGCCTTGGCGAGGATCTCGCCGGGCCAGGTTCCGTCCTTGTCGAACTCCCAGGCGACCGGGCGGATCTCCTTCTCGGCGAAATCGTGCGCGAGATCCCGGAGGTTCTTCTGCTCGTCGGTGAGGCTGAAGTCGACCATCAGTGGCGTGTCTCCTTGGCGGCGAAAAAGGCTTGCCGATTGACTGGTCAGTCAATCGGCGTATCGACAGATTAGCCGACCTGCTTGATGGGTCAACCACCAGAATTGGTACAAAACCGGCGATGCCTGCCCCACGTCGCTTCGAACTCGATGATCTGATCAACCGTCCGGGCACGTATTTCAACCCCGCGACCGAGGTCCTGATTGTCGTCGACGACTCGACCGACGTCGACAGCGAGGTCTTCGACGCCGACGACTCCGACGAAAGCCACTGGGTGCTGATCGGCGACGACGTGCCGGTCGACGAGCAGGCTCGCGACGACCTGATCGAGCGCTTCCAGACCCGCCATCACCCCGGCGTATCGGGCGCGGTCGCGGCCGACGATGACGACTTCGACGAGCTCGATGAGATCGAGCCCGACGAGGATGAGGACGAAGACGTCGCCGGCGGCGGGTACGACGAGGAAGACGAGGACGAGCTCGAGGACGTCGACGAGCTCTGAGGCGCGGCGGTGCCGTGCATGATGCACCAGGTCTACGCGAACGCGAACGCGAACGCGATCACGGCGTAGAGGCCGAGCAGCGCCAGGCCGACGATCCAGCGCGTTTCGCCGTCCTGCGTGACCTGATTGGCGACCAGCGCACTGAACAGGACCGCCGTCAGCTCGAGCGGGTTGAGCACGAAGGCCATCGGGTGCGGCCCGATGAACAGCGAGCACAGGATCAGCACCGGGGCGACGAACATCGCGATCTGAACGCTCGAGCCGATCGAGATGCCCAGCGACAGGTCGAGCTGTCCGCGGCGCGCGACGACGACCGCGACGTAGTGCTCGGCGACGTTGCCGACGATCGCGACGACAATCGCGCCGATGAAGAACTCGCTGAGCCCGACCGCCTCGGCCGCGTGGGAGATCGAGCCGACGAGGATCTCGCTCATGACCGCAACCGCCACCCCGGACACGGCCAGCCAGATCACCGACCGGCGCACGGTCCACGGCTCGCCGTCGGGTCCCTCGGCCTCCCCGCCTTCGTCGAACAGGTCGCGGTGGGTGTAGAGCGAGAAGATCAGCGCGCAGGCGTAGACCGCGATCAGGACGCCGGCCAGCGCGATCGACACGCGCTCGACGCCGCCGGTGAAGTGGACGCTGGCGTCACCGGGGCGCGGCAGCCGGATGCCATCGGAGAGCGCAAGGATCGCCGGCAGCGCGAGCGCGGCGACGCCGATCAGCAGCAGCAGGGACTGGGAGCTCGCCGCGGTGCGGTTGAACGTCATCTTGTCGCGCCCCCAGCCGCCGAAGAAGATCGCCGCGCCGGTGACGAGCAGCACGTTCCCGATGATCGAGCCGATGAGCGTCGCCTTGACGACCTCGTCAAGCCCCTTGCCCAGTGCGACCAGCGCGATGATCAGCTCCGGAGCGTTGCCGAAGCTGACGTTCAACAGCCCGCCGATTCCGGGACCGCTTCGCGCCGCGAGCTCCTGCGTCGCACGGCTCATCGCTGCCGCCGTGGGGATCGTGCCGAGCGCCGAGGTGACGAAGATCAGCGTCCCCGGAGCGGCGACGACGTCGAGCACGATCGCGATCGGGATGAACGGCAGCAGCCAGCGGGGCCAGCCCATGGCTGGGAGCCTACGTGCAGTCCAGGCAGGTGATGCCGGGCGGGCTCCACCGCCCGGCCGCGGCGGCGCGCGACGGGACGTACAGCCGCAACGTGACGACGAAGTGCCCGGCCGGGGCGGGAAGCCAGTTGGACTGATGGCCCGGTCCGGGTGCGGCGCTCTGGAGGTAGACCGTCAGCGCGCCGCGGGGGCCGTGGCGCAGGGCCGGCGTGCGGTCGCCGATCGCGTAGCGCTGCTGCGCGTTGGCGAACAGGTGCAGGTCGGTGTCGTACATCGTCAGCGACCAGAACGCGTTGGCGGGCGGCGCCGTGGCGAACGTCAGCGCGTAGCGGTGGGCGCCGCTGAGCGCCCGCCCCTGCGCGTCGTCGGCCGCGGTCGCGTACATCGCCTCCGCCGGGGTGTTGGCCCACAGCCCGACCCGCGCGATCACCGCGCGCAGGTCGTAGTCGGTGCCGGCGTCGCCGGTGCGCGGATCGAGCAGCGACCAGCCGCGCACGGCCGTGCGGCGGCGCTGGCGGACCAACATGCCGACGCGGGCCGGCCCGTCGTCGGCGGCGCGCACGAGCGCCCGGCGCACCGCAGGCGCCAGCGCGGCGGTCGAGGTGACGAGGCCGGCACCGATGCCGAACCGCCGCAGCGGCTTGAGCGCGCGACGTTCGGCGACGGCCGGCGGATCGGCCCCGAGGATCGTGTCGAACGCATCGAAGAACGCCAGGCCGGTCGGCAGCACCGGCGGCGTGCGCATCGGTGAGGCCGCGAGGACGATCGGCGGCGGTGCGGTCGTGTCGGCGATCCCGCGCAGCGTCATCTGGCCGAGAAGCGCGCCGATGGCCGGCAGGTCGGCCGGCCCCTGTACGAGCGTGCGCCCGAGCAGCAACGCGTCGTAAGTCGGGCTGTGGAGCGTCCGCACGACCCCCGGCACCGTGCCGTGCCACCCCGGCCCGATGATCGCGTAGTCGCCGGCGCCGTCGTGCAGACGGCTGCCGACATAGCCGACGACGTCCGTGTAGGCGTCCATCAGCTGCAGTGAGAAGTAGCGCCCGGCCATCGCCGGCACGTGGACGATTCGCGGCCCCGCGCGCAGGTCGAGCCTGGCCACCGAGTACGCGGTGTCGACGTTGGGCAGGACGACGAACGTCTGCGCCGGCGAGGCCAGCGCGTCGACGCCGACGAGCCGGTTGGCCGGGAACGTGGTCTGCGACATCGAGCTCAGCAGCGGCGGGTAGCCATGGACGTAGGCCTCCAGGCCGGCGCGGTAGGCCTGGGCGGTCACGGTCGGCGCGGCCACGGCGGGAGTGACAGCAAAAAGCGCGGCGGCCAACGCCGCCCACAGACCGGACCAGATGCGCGACCGCACCACGTCAGCCTAGACTCATTCCCAGCCTTGGCACCCCGCACGATCCTCTACACCGGCAAGGGCGGCGTCGGGAAGACCTCGGTCGCCGCCGCCACCGCACGTCGCTGCGCGGCCGCGGGGCTGCGCACGATCGTCCTGTCGACCGACCCGGCACACAGCCTCGGCGACAGCATGGGCGTGGCGCTCGGCCCTGAGCCGCGCGAGATCTCGCCACAGTTGTGGGGCCAGCAGGTGTCGGCCCAGGTCGAGCTCGAGCACCACTGGGCGGCGGTCCGCGACTGGCTTCATCCGATCCTGCTGTCGCGCGGCGTCGACGCGATCAGCGCCCGCGAGCTGACCGTCCCGCCGGGACTCGACGAGCTGTTCAGCCTGCTGCAGATCAAGCACCACCACGACGACGGCCACTACGACGCGGTGATCGTCGACTGCGCGCCGACCGGCGAAACGCTGCGGCTGCTGTCGTTCCCGGACGTCGCGCGCTGGTGGCTGGACAAGATCTTCCCCAAGCAGGGCCGGATCATGGACGCGGCGCGTCCGTTCGCCCGGGCCGTGCTGGACCTGTCGCTGCCCGACGACGCCGTGTTCGACGACGTCACGCGGCTGGTGGGCAACCTGATCGAGATGAACGAGATCCTCCGCGACCATGAGCACACTTCGATCCGGCTCGTGATGAACCCTGACCGGATGGTGATCGACGAAGCGCGGCGCACGTTCACGTATCTGAACCTCTACGGGTACCTGACCGACGCAGTGGTGGTGAACCGCGTCTTCCCCGAGCAGGTCGGCGACTACTTCGCCGGCTGGCGCGAACGCCAGCAGGACCACCTCGTCGGCGTGCGCGACGCATTCGCCCCGGTGCCGGTGCTGTGCGCGCCGTTCCTGGCCCACGAGGTCATCGGGCCCGATGCCCTGGACGAGCTCGGCGACGTGCTGTTCGGCGACCGCGACGCCGCGGCGGTGCTGCACACGAGCGTGGCCCAGCGCCTCGACGTCGCCGAGAACGATGCGACGCTGCGTCTCGAGTTGCCGCTGACGACGCGCGACGAGGTGTCGCTGGCCCAGATCGGGCTCGAGCTGATCGTCGAGGTCGACGGAAATCGGCGCACGCTGCTGCTCCCGCCCGCCATGGCCGAGTACCGCCCGGCCGGCGCGACAATGCGCGACGGCGCGCTGGAGGTGCGCTTCGAGCGCACGGTGGCGGCGGTGGTCGGCGATGGCTGAGCCGGTCGGTGGCGACCCGCTGGCCGAGCTGCGCGAACGGCTGCGCGAAGCCGAGGCGTCAGCGCGGCGGCTGGCCCAGGAGCTGCCCGACGGGGGGAACGGGTCGTCGGCCTCCGGCAGCGGCCACGCGGCGCAGGACGCCCAGGCGCTGGCGGCGTTGCTGGGCACGCTGCGGGGGCTCGTGCCGCCCGAGCTCCAGGACCAGTTGCGCGACCTGATGCGCCAGCTGCTGCTGCTGATGCGCGCGTTGATCGACCGTTCGCTCGAGAGCCTGGCTGCGGGGCCCGACACCGGCGCGCCAGAGGTCCACGACATCGAGGTCAGCGAATGAGCGCGGTGACGCGTTGGCTCGGACGGGTCGTGGGCGACTGGCGCGCGATGTCCGGCGAGCAGCGGCTCGCGGTCGTGGCGGCGCTCGCGCTGTTGATCACGATGTTCCTGCCCTGGTACAGCCTCCAGAACGTCAATCGCAAGACCGGCGCGATCATCAGCCAGACGATCAACGCCTTCGGCGACGTGTCGTTCGTCGAGGCCGCCGTGTTCCTCGTTGCGCTCGGCGTGATCTTCATGCTCTTCGCCCGCGCCGAGGGCCGCGCCTTCCACCTGCCGGGCGGCGATGGGACGGTCGTGATGATCGCCGGCGGCTGGGCCGCGTTCCTGATCTTCTACCGCGTGTTCGACCGCCCGGCCGGCCACGGCTACCCGGTCGGGATCCAGTGGGGCTTCTTCCTGGCGTTCATCGCCGCCGGCGGTCTGTGTTACTCGGGGCTGCGCATCCGCCACGCCCACGCGCCCGAGCCGCCGCTGCCGGGGGAGGCGCCACCGCCGGCCGCGCCGGCCGAGTCGGCCGAACCCGCCGCCGCCACACGCGTCGCCCGACGCCGACCGCCTCCGGGCGGGGACACCGGCATCGAGGGGCAGCTGACGTTCGAGGACCCGGAGTAGCCGCGGCGCAGTTGCGCGCCCTACGCCGCCGCCGGCACCACGTCATCCGCCCCATAGCGTGCGAGCGCCGGGAACGCGACCATGATCACGAGCACGCCGACGACGCAGAACACCCCGCCGGAGACGACCGACAGCCGCACCGCTGGGGAGAGCGCCAGCCGCGTCTCGGCCGCGCCGGCGACCGCGCCGGCCTCGATATCGCCCAGGCGCGGCCCCGATCGCACGACCATCTGAAACACCGACGACATCCGGCCGCGCATGTGGTCGGGCGTCACCGTCTGGTTGATCGTCGATCGCGACACCGCACTGACGCTGTCCGCCGCGCCGGCGATGGCGAGGAAGATGCACGCGGGGACGATCGAGGTCATGAGCCCCGCCGCGGCGATCGCCAGGCCCCAGACCGTCACCGCGCCGATCACGATCCGGCCCAGCCAGCGGGCGTGGTTGAGCCAGCCGGCGGTCAGCGCCGCGACGGTCGCACCGATCGCCACCGAGGCGTAGAGCGCCCCGGCCCCGGCCGCACCCGTGTGGTAGACGCTGATCGCCAGCGCGGCGAACAGCGCGCGAGGCATCCCGAACGTCATCGCCAGCAGGTCGATAGCGAACGATCCGAGCAGCGCCTGCTCGCTGCGCACGAACCTCAGCCCCTCCTTGATCGACTCCCATGTCCGCACCGGATCGGCGACCGGCGGCGGCAGCTGCGCGGTCATCAGCCACGCGGCGATCGCCATCGCGCCGCAGCTGACCGCGTCGGCGGCGTACGTCGGCCCGAGCCCGACCGTCGCGATCAGGACGCCCCCGATCGCCGGGCCGATGACCATCGTCAGCTGCGCCAGCCCGAAGGTGAAGGCCAGCGCCGGGCGCAGCAGCTCGGGCTCGACGACGTTGGGGACGATCGAGGCGCGCGCGACGCCCTCGAAGCCGCCGAAGCCGGCCAGCGCGCCGGCGAGGATGAAGATCAGCCACACCTCGTCCACGTCGTTGAACGCGATCAGCGCCAGCAGCGCCGATGTCGTCGCCAGCGCGATCTGCGACCCCAGCAGCAGCGTGCGGCGGTCCATGCGATCGGCGATCGCGCCGCCGTACAGCGAGAAGCTGATCAGCGGAACGAGCTCGACCGCCCCCAGCAGACCGGTCAGCGCCGGCGATCCGGTGATCGTGAACACCTGGTAGGGCAGCGCCACGAGCGCCGCCTGCGTCCCCATCCCGGTCAGAAACGAGCCGACCTGGAGCAGCCGGAAGTTGCGCGATACGCGTAGCGGCGTGATGTCGAGCGTCAGTCGACTGCGCAGGCCGGCCATCGACCGCAGCGTCTCATATGGACCCGCCTTGACATGATTGCGGGCGATGGCAAACGCACCGGACTCGATCGAACACGTCACCCAGGGCCTCCAGGAAGCCGGCTATCTGCCCGGCGAGTCCACCGCCCTCGTCAGCTACCTCGCCGCCCAGCTCGGCAAGCCGATCCTCGTGGAGGGCCCGGCCGGCGTCGGCAAGACGGAGCTGGCCAAGGCGTTGTCGAGGTTCCTTGAGCGCCCGCTCGTGCGTCTGCAGTGCTACGAGGGCCTCGACGAGGCCAAGGCGCTGTACGAATGGAACTACCGCAAGCAGCTGCTGCGGATCCAGTCCGAGGCGGGCAACGAGGGCTGGGAGTCCTCGCGCGACGACATCTTCGGCGAGGAGTTCCTGCTCGAGCGCCCGCTCATGACGGCGATCGCGTCCAAGGAGCCGGTCGTCCTGCTGATCGACGAGATCGACAAGACCGACCAGGAGTTCGAGGCGATGCTGCTCGAGGTCCTGTCGGACTTCCAGATCTCGATCCCGGAACTCGGCCGCGTCGAGTCGGTCACCCACCCGATCGTGCTGCTGACGTCCAACAACACGCGTGAGCTGACGGAGGCGCTCAAGCGCCGCTGCCTGTACCTGTGGCTCGACTACCCGTCGCTCGAACACGAGCTGGCGATCGTCAAGCTGCACACGCCCGACCTGCCCGACGCGATCGCGCAGAAGCTCGTCGAGGTCGTCGCGATGGTCCGCGAGCTCGACCTCAAGAAGCCACCGTCGATCGCCGAGTCGATCGATTGGGCCCGCGCGCTGCTGCTGCTCGGCGCATCCGATCTCGACCAGAAGACGTTCCACGAGACGTTGTCGGTGATCGTCAAGCACCGCACCGACCTCGATGTGGTCGCCGAGCGAGTCGGCGTCAAGCTCGGGCCGGCCGTCGATGCCGCCTGACCCCCATCCGATCGTCTCCGACCCGACACGCCTGCCGGGCCTGACGGCGCGGCTGCTGGAGTTCGGCGACGAGCTGCGCACCGAGGGCGTCGCCGTCGGCACGAGCGAGCTGCTCGACGCGTTCGCGGTGCTCCAGCAGATCCAGTGGAGCGATCCGGTCATGTTCCGCGAGGCACTGTCGGCGACGCTGGCCAAGTCGCAGGACGATCGTCGCGTGTTCGAGCTCGTGTTCGACCGCTTCTTCTTCCGGGCCGCCGAGCTCGCCGCGATCGCCGAGGGGATCGCCGAGCAGGGCAGCTTCAGCTTCGACCCCGGCGCAATGCAGGAGATCGACGCCGACGCGCTGCGGGCCCAGATCGCGGCGGCGCTGCGCGACGGCGACGAGGACGCGATGCGCGACCTCGCGCGCTTGGCGATCGCCGCATTCGGGCGCCCGGGCGAGGGCTCGGGCGTGATCGGCGTCGATGTCCAGCGCATCCGCCGGGCGCTGAACCTGCGCACCGAGCCCCAGCCGGAGTACCCGCAGGACGACCCGCGCCACGACGGGCTCCCGCGCGACGGGATCCGCCGCTTCGAGCAGATCCTGCGCCGCGAGCTCGAGCGCCGCCAGATCGAGCGCACGCAGCAGCTGCCGCCGTCGCGCCCGCTCAACGAGCTCGACCGCGCGTTGCCGTCCGGCCCGCTGGCCGACCTCGCGGCCGTGCACCGCGTCGTCATGGCGCTCAAGCGCCGGCTCAAGACCCAGGGCCATGAGACGCGCGGCCACAGGCGCCACGCCGCCGTCGATGTGCGGCGCACGATGCGCGCGTCGCTGGAGTACGGCGGCGTGCCGGTGAACCTGAAGCTCAAGCCGGTGCGCCCCAAGCGCCCGGAGATCTACGTCCTGTGCGACGTGTCGACGAGCGTCACCAGTGCCAGCGTCTTCTTCCTGTCGGTGCTGCACGCGCTGCACGACTCGTTTCGCAAGATGCGCTCGTTCGTGTTCATCGAGCGCATCAGCGAGGTGACCGACACGTTCGAGCGCGAGCGCGACTTCCGCGCGGTGAGCGCAGCGATCTCGCGCAACGCCGGCGTCGCCGACATCAGCGGCTACACCGACTACGGGCGGGTGTGGACGGAGTTCGCCCAAGAGGTCGAGGACGATCTTCACCCACGGGCGACGGTGATCGTTCTCGGCGACGCGCGGACCAACGGCCGGGACCCCAAGGCGGAGGTCTTCGGCCACATCGCGTCGCGCGCCGGGCGCACGTTCTGGCTCAACCCCGAGCCGCGTTTGTACTGGAACTATGGGGATTCTGTGATCTCCGCCTACGAGCGCTACTGCCACGCGTTCGAGTGTTGGACGACCCGCCAGCTCGAGGACTTCGTCGAAGCACTGGCCAATCCGGCCGTTCACTGAGCGTCCGGAAACCGGGGTCGTACTCCCCGCTCATTGGGACGTGCTGAGCGCCGCCGGCTGCCGCTTCATGCAGGGCTACGTGCGGTCCCGGCCCGTCCCCGCCGACGAGATCCCGGACCTGGTCGGCTCGGCGACCACCGGCTGACGCTAGGATCCCTTCAGTACATCCAGGGGGGCTGGCGGAAGGCCGGCTGAGATAGCGTCCAGATCCGGCGCTGACCCTTCGAACCTGTGGGGTAATGCCCGCGGAGGGAGTCATGGCGACGAGGCTCGAGGCTCCGACATCGGAGCCTCGTTCAGTTCAGAACAGCGCAGCGCCCGCGATCGACCTCCACGAGGTCGGGCGCGTGTTCGCCGGTCCGGTCCAGGCGCTGGACGGACTGACCCTGTCCGTGACCGAGCACGAGGTCGTCGCGGTCGTCGGCCCCAGCGGCGCCGGCAAGACGACGCTGCTCGAACTCGTCTGCGGCCTCCAGCAGCCCGACGCGGGGACGATCGCGTGCCAGCCGGCGGCGCTGATGGCCCAGCGCGACCTGCTGCTCGAGTGGATGGATGCGCTCGACAATGCCGCCCTGGCGCTGCGGATCGCCGGGGCATCGCGGGGCGCCGCCCGCGCGCAGGCCGCGCCGACCTTCGCAGCGCTCGGCCTCGAGGGCTTCGAGACCGCGCGCCCGAGCGAGCTGTCGGGCGGCATGCGCCAACGGGTCGCGTTCCTGCGAACGCTCCTCGCCGGGCGTCCGGTGCTGTGCCTCGACGAGCCGTTCGGCGCCCTCGACGCTATGACCCGCGCCGATATGCAGGCGTGGCTCGCCGGGGCGCTCGCGCGCGACCCGCGGACAGTGCTGCTCGTCACCCACGACGTCGAGGAGGCCGTCGTGCTCGCCGACCGGGTGTGCGTGATGTCGCCGCGGCCCGGGCGGATCGTCGCCGAGCTGCCCGTCGACCTGCCGCGGCCGCGCAGCGCGATCGATCCGGCGGTCGTCGCGCTGCGAGCGCGAGCGCTGGAGGCGCTGCGATGATCGGCGCCGTGGCGATCCTCGCCGGGCTGCTGGCGGCGTGGGAGATCTACGTCGACGCGGGGTCGATCAGCGGGCTGATCCTGCCGGCGCCGCATGAGATCGCGCAGTCGCTGTGGGACGACCGCGGGCTGCTGTGGTCGAACCTCGTGGTCACCGCCGGCGAGATCGTCGTCGGCCTGGCGGTGGCGCTCGTCACCGGGCTCGTGCTGGCGGTCGCGCTGCACCGCTTCCGCACCGTGCGCGGCTCCGTCTATCCGCTGCTCGTCTCCAGCCAGACGATCCCGATCCCGGTGATCGCGCCGCTGCTGGTGTTCTGGCTCGGGTTCGGTCTGGCGCCCAAGGTGTTCATCATCGCCCTGGTGTGCTTCTTCCCGATCGTCGTCCCGACGCTCGATGCGCTCGACGCGATCGATGTCGACCAGCTCAAGCTGATGGGCACGCTGGGCGCCTCGTCGCGCCAGGTCTTCCGCTGGGTCGAGGCGCCGGCCGCGCTGCCGGGCCTGTTCACCGGCGGGCGCCTGGCGGTCGCGGTCGCGGCGATCGCCGCGTTCCTGGCCGAGATCTCGGGCGGGACGCACGGGCTTGGGCTGCTGGTGCAACAGTCGACCGGCCAGCTCGAGACGGCGCGGGCGTACGCGGCGGTCGTCGTGCTGTCGCTGATCAGCCTGGCGTTGTTCGGGCTGCTGTCGCTGCTCGAGCGACGCTTCGTCCCGTGGTCGCGCCGGGCGAGGCACGCATGAGGCGACGGTCGCTGATCGTGACGGCGCTGCTGTGCGTCGCCGTCGTCGCCGCCGGCTGCGGCGAGCGCCACGAGGTGACCAAGCCGGCCGGCGCGTCGAAGCTGTCGCTGATGCTCGACTTCTTCCCCAACGCCGACCACGCCGGGCTCTACGCGGCGCTGGCCGGCGGCGGCTTCGCGCGCCAAGGAATCGACCTGACCGTCCGCACGCCGTCGAGCCCGTCCGAGCCGCTGGCGCTCCTGGCGGCGGGCAAGGTCGACCTCGCGATCTCGTATGAGCCCGAACTGCTGCTGGCCCGCCAGACCGGCGCGCGGCTCGTGTCGGTCGCGGCGATCGTGCAGCGCCCGCTGACGTCGATCATCGCGCTGGACCCGGCACGCGTGCCCGGCCCCGCGGCGCTCAACGGCAAGACGGTCGGCACGGCCGGGATCCCCTACCAGGACGCGATGCTGACGACGATCCTGCAGCGCGCCGACGTGCCCGACTCGGCCGTCAAGCGCGTCAACGTCGGCTTCAACCTCGTGCCGTCGATGCTCACCGGCAAGGTCGACGCGACGCTCGGCGGCTTCTGGAACTACGAGGCGATCCAGCTCCAGCACATGCACCACAACCCGACCGTGATCCCCGTCGACCGCGCCGGCGTGCCCACCTACGACGAGCTGATCGTCGTCGCGCGAGCGCAGGACCTGGCCCGCCGGCCGCAGGTCATCCGGGCGTTCCTGCAGGCGCTCGGACAGGGCTACCGCGCGGTGCGTGCCAACCCGTCGGCGGGCATCGACCCGCTGATGAAGGCCAACCCGAGCCTAAACCGCGGGCTGCAGTTCTCTTCGGTCAAGGCGACGCTGCCGGCGTTCTTCCCCCCCAACCCGTCCAAGCCGTTCGGCTATCAGAACCTCAAGCAGTGGGTCGCCTTCGGGCGCTGGATGACGGCCCACGGGCTGCTGCGAGTGCGCCCGGTCATCGGCAATGCAGCGACCAATGCGCTGCTGCCCGGACAGGGCGAATAGCTACAGCGAACAGCCGATTTGCCGATATTCGGCTGAGAGGTCTCGATCGTGCCGATCGCCCACGACTCACCGCTCGCCGTGCTCGGCGCGGACGGCCGCGTCGAGTTCGTCAACGCCCCGATGAAGCTGATGCTCGGGATGAAGCCCGAGGGTTGGGAGGACTTCCCCCACGGCACCCGTGAGGCCGGTGTCGACGTCGAGGTCCCCAGCGGTGCGCACACCCGGTTCAGCGCCACGCAGGTCGACGACCGGTGGATCGTCCAGGCGCAGGACATCACCCGCGAGCACGAGCTCGAGCTTCGACTGGAGACGATCGCCGCGCTGCACCGCGACGTCGAGCAGGCCGAGTTCGACGTGGACGAGGTCGTCGTGTGGATCCTCAACCGCGCGCGCAGCCTGATCGGCGCGCGGGCCGCCAGCGTCGGAATCGTCGAGCACGACGAGATCGTCTACCGCTACCGCTCGGCCGAGGGCGAGAACCCCAACGGGCAGATCCGCGCGGCCCGTGTGGCGAGCCTGTCGGGGATCTGCGCGCGCACCGGCCAGACCGTGGTGTGCACTGACTCCGAAACCGACCCGCGCGTCGACATCGCCGCGTGCCGGGCTCAGGGGTTGCGCTCGATGATCATCGTGCCGCTGCGCTGCCGGGGGCCGGTGGTCGGCGTGCTGAACGTCAACGCACCGGACCCTGACGCGTTCGACGCCAGCGACGTCCAGACGCTCGAGCTCATCGCCGGCGCGATCTCGGGCGCCTACGGCCACGCCGTCGACCTCGCGGCCAAGCGCGAGCTGCTCGACGAGCTGGAGACGACGGTGGCGGCGCTGAAGAACAGCGAGGCCGAGCTGGCGCGCCAGGCGCTGCACGACCCGCTGACCGGGCTTCCCAACCGCACGCTGTTCCATGACCGCCTCCGCACGGCGCTGGCGCGGCGCGACCTGCCCGAGGACGGCGTCGGGGTGATGTTCGTCGACCTCGACGGGTTCAAGCACGTCAACGACACGCACGGCCACGACGCCGGCGACGCGGTGCTGATCGCCGCGGCGCAGCGGATCCGCCGAGCCCTGCGCGAGGGCGACACGGTCGCACGGATCGGCGGCGACGAGTTCCTCGTCCTGCTCGAAGGCGAGTCGGCCGAGACCCTGGGGGTGCACGCGGCGAAGCGGATCCTCGAGTCGCTCGGTGCGCCGTTCCCGCTCCCCGGTGGCGTCGTCGTGACCGTCGCCGCCAGCGTCGGCATCACCTCCGGCCGGCGCTCCGACGACGCACTCGTCTGCGACGCCGACGCCGCCATGTACCGCGCCAAGGCCGACGGCCGCGGCTGCTACCGCATCTTCGAGCCGAACATGCGCGTCACCGGAAGCTGAGCGCTGTGTTCGAAGGCCCAGGCGGTGCGGTGACGTCGATCGTCGCCCGCGGATCAGTCGTCGTGCTGCAGCAGGTAGTCGATGTAGAACGGGCGCAGACCGTCGGCGAGCTTGCCGTCGTCGGCGGCGAAGGCGTCGAAGACGAGGCTCTCGGCCGACTCGACGTTGGTCTGCTCGTGCTCGATGTTGTCGGCGGCGACCTCGCCGGCCGGCAGCGCGGACAGCAGCCGCCAGTAGAAGCGCACGTCGAGGTGGTGGCGCGCGCGGTGCACGGCGCGGTCGTGGAGCTCCTTGGAGCTGAGCTTGTCGAGTTCCTCGAAAGTGGCCATCGGGACGGACTCTATGCCAATAGGAAGTGCAATCCGGCCAGCCCGGCCCACGGGTCATAGCGGGAAAAGAACGCGCGGACCTCGTCCTCGGTCGCCCGCGCACGCGGGTCGCCGCCGCTGCGCAGCCGGCCGACCGCCTTGAGGAATCCGAGATCGCCGGCCGGGATCTGGTCGTGGCGGCCCTGGCCGTAGAGCGCCAGCATCTCGATCGTCCACGCCCCGATTCCGGGGACGGCCCGCAGCCGCGCCCACGCGCGCTCGTGGTCCTCGGCGCGAAGATCGGCCCGCCCCGCGGCGACCTCGCGGGCGCAGCGGATCATCGCCGCCGCGCGCCCCGCCGACAGATCGCAGGCCTGTAACTCGGGCGGGGCCAGCGCCGCGATCACCGACGCGCTCGGCGCGTCGCGCAGCCCGGTCGCACGGTCGCGGCGCCCCCAGCGCCGGACGATCCGCCGCTGGATCGCACCCGCGCGCGCCAGCTCGATCAGCTGTTCGGTGATCGCCCACGCCAGCGCCTCGAACGGCTCCGGGCGCCGGCGCAGCCGCAGCCAGGGCCGCGTCCGCACCGAGCGCCCGATCAGCGGATCGCGGGCGAAGCGGTCGTGAAACGGGCGCAGGTCGTCGTCGACGCCCAGCGCGAAGCGCATCCGGGCGATCCCGTCATCGGCGTGCTCGCGCGAGTCGGCCCACGCGCCGAACAGCACCCGATCGCGCGCCGTCTGCGCGACGCGCACGACGACCGGCGAGCCGTCAACGTGCAGCAGTCGCTCAAGCACACCACCGCGGCGGCGCGCAACCCCGTCGATCCCGCCGCCCGGCAGTCGCATCGGCCACGGCGGCGCGACCTCGGTGCGAACCTCGACCGTGATCAGTCGCCGCCGAGGATGTGCACGTCGACCAGAAACGAGCGGCTGGTGACGATCGAGCCCAGCGCCTTGGTCCGCGCGCGACGCCGCCGCGCCGCCAGCTTGCGTGACCGATGCCGGCGGACCATCGCGAGCGTCGCAGCGCCCGCCACGAGGCCGCCCGCCGCGACGGCCGCGGCCTGCGCCGGGCGCCGCACCACGAGTGCGACGCGCGACTCTGGGGGCCGGGCGAGAACGGGAAGCGTGTCGGTGTCGGCAGCCATGAAGGAGCGAGTGTAAACCCAGCGTCAGCGGATCCCGTCTGGCGAACAAATCTCGTGGGTGTAGATTCTTAGGTATGCCTGATCGTGGGATGTCACGCACCGATGAGCTGCGAGCCTCCCCGCCGCTGTTTGAGTCGCGGGCGCTCGATGCTGTCACCCGAGTCCACTGGACCGTCGTGCCGCTGATCTTCGTGCCGGCGATCGCCCTCTTCCTCTATGAGGCGTTCGCCCACACCTCGGCCGGCACCGTCGCCATCGGCCTCGTGTTGGGCTACGTCTTCTGGACGCTGACCGAGTACTGGCTGCACCGCGTCGTCTTTCACTTCGAGCCCGAGCGCGGCATCGGCGCCCGGCTGCACTGGATGATCCACGGGGTCCATCACGATCACCCCAACGACCCGCTGCGGCTCGTGATGCCACCGTCGGCCAGCCTCCCGCTGGCGCTGGTCTTTGCGCTGCTGTTCCGGCTGCTGCTGCCGGTCGGCGCCGCGTGCGCGGTCTCGGCCGGCTTCTTCGCCGGCTACCTGATCTACGACATGACGCACTACTACGTGCACCACGCCAACCCGCGCACCCGCTTCGCGCGCAAGCTGCGCGAGTTGCACATGCGCCACCACTTCCAGGACGACACGTCGGGGTTCGGCGTCTCGGCCCCGTGGTGGGACCACGTGTTCGGAACCTCGTCTACGAGAACAACTTCTCGAACACCCGGTACCGACTGACGACCTCGCCGCCCATGCCCTCCATGGCGCGGTTCATCGCCTTGTTGGTCTCGAGGATCCAGCCCATCTCGCCGCCCTTCTGAGGCGTGCGCTCGGCCGCGTCGAAGTGCATCTGGTAGAAGCGCGCCGCGACGCCGGTGTGCTGGTACTCGGGCTTGACCCCGAGCGCGAACACGCGCACGCGGTTGATCTTCGAGCGCGCCCGCAACGCCGTGATCCAGCCGAACGGCAGCAGCCGGCCGTTGAGCTTGGCCAGCACCTGGTTGTAGTCGGGGAGCGTCAGCGCGGCGCCGACGACCTCGCCGGTGTCCACGCGCTCGGCGATCATCGCCCAGTTCTCGTCGAGCACCGGCTTGAGGTCCTTGGCGTAGTGGCGGACCTCCTCCTCGGTCAGCGGCACGAAACCCCAGTTGCGCTCCCAGGCGGAGTTGTAGACCTCGAGGAACTTCGTCACCTCCGCCTCGAGGTCGCGCTTGCGCATCCCGCGGCAGATGATCCCGTGCTCGGACTCGACCTTGTCGGCGATCTCCCAGATCATCGGGTGCACCCGGTCGCGGCCGGTGACGTTGAGCTCCCACATCTGCGTGTCCATCGCCTTGACCAGGCCCCAGCCCTCCAGCAGCTCCTTGTAGTACGGCGGCTGCCACGGCATCAGGATGATCGGCGGGCGGTCGTAGGCGTCGAGCAGGACCCCGAACTCGTCGTTGGTCGTGAAGTCCATGGGGCCGACCATCCGGTCGCGGCCTCGCTCGCGCAGCCAGGCCTCGGCGGTGTCGAGCAGCGCGCCGGCGACCTCGGGGTCGTTCTCGCACTCGAAGAACCCGAACAGCCCCCACTCGTTGTTCTGAAACTCGTTGAGGTGGTGGTCGAAGTGCGCCGAGATGCGCCCGACCATGCGCCCGTCGCGCCACGCGGTGAAGAGCTCGACCTCGGCGTGCTCGAAGAACGGGTTGCGCTTGGGGTTGAGAAGCTTCTTGCGGTCCATCAGCAATGGAGCCACCCACCGAGACTCGTCCGAGTAGAGTCGGTAGGGGAACTTGATGAACTCCGCGCGCTCCTTCTTGGTGCGCACGGGCCTGATCTCGACCGCGCCCATAGCGCGCCGACCCTACATGCCGACCCGAACCGACGTCTTCGCCAAAGCCCGCGACCACGAGCGGGTCGAGATCCTGCGCGCCGCTCGAGAAGCCGATGCGATGCCGTACTTCCACGTGCTCGAGTCGCCGGCGATGCCGGTGGTCGAGATGGAGGGTGCGCAGCGGATCATGCTCGGCTCCAACAACTACCTGGGGTTGACGGCCGACGAGCGCGTGATCAAGGGAGCGGCCGACGCGCTGCACCGCTACGGCACCGGGCTGACCGGCTCTCGGCTGCTCAACGGCACGCTCGAGCTGCACCTCGAGCTCGAGCGCGAGATCGCCGAGTGGATGAACACCGAGGACGCGCTGGTGTTCACGACCGGCCATCAGGCCAACGTCGGCACCCTGGGGACGATCCTCGCGCCCGGCGACACCGTGATCGCCGACTCCGGCGACCACGCGTCGATCCTCGACGGCTGCGTGCTGTCTCGCGCCAAGCTGCGCGTGTTCCGCCACGGACGCCTGGAGAAGCTCGAGAAGGCGCTCCAGCGCGCGCAGGACGACGGCGGCGGGATCCTCGTCGTCGTCGACGGCGTGTTCTCGATGGAGGGCGACGTCGCGCCACTGCCCGAGATCTGTGATCTGTGCGAGGAGTACGGGGCACGGCTGATGGTCGACGAGGCTCACGCCGCCGGCGTGCTCGGTGCCCGCGGTGCCGGTAGCGCCGAGTTGCTCGGTGTCGAGGATCGCGTCGACCTGCGCATGGGGACGTTCTCCAAGTCGCTGGCCTCGTGCGGCGGCTTCGTCGCGGGCCCGGCCGACGTCATCGAGTTCCTGCGCATCCAGTCGCGTGCCTTCCTGTTCACGGCGAGCGCCGTGCCGGCGGCGATCGGCGCCGCGCTGGCGGCGTTGCGCGTGTTGCGCTCGGCCGACGGGCCGCCGCTCCTGGCGCGCGTGCTCGACAACGCGCAGTATCTGCGCGACGGGCTCGCCGCGGCCGGCTATGACGTCGTCGAGCCTCAGCCGCTGCCCAACGGCGAGACGTTCGCCACCCCGATCGTCCCGGCACGGGTCGGCGACGACTGGCGCTGCGCGCTGATGTGGAAAGCGCTCTACGAGGCCGGAGTGTTCGTCAACACCGCCATCCATCCGGCCGTCCCGCCGGGCGGCGCGCTGCTGCGCACCAGCGTGATGGCGACGCACGACCGCCCGACACTGGACCGCGCGCTGGAGATCTTCGCTTCGGTCAAGGACCAGTTCGAGGCGCAGCACGGACCTCTTCGCGCGTGATCGTCACGCCCCGGTCCGGACCATTTCCTTGTCCGGATTTTCACAAGGACCAAGCGGCAAGAAAAAGAGTGCTCTTAGCGGATGTTGCCTGAGTTCACACCTTGATCGGCCACCTCGATCTGGCGTAGCTTCACGACCCTGTTGACGACTCCTCGGGGGGAGGAGCGGACCGACTAGCCGGCCCATGTGGGGGGCCGGTCTCGGGGACATCCGAAGGGTCGTCGGCACAGCAAAATCGAACTGACGAGAGCTACCGCGCAGGACGCGCGGCGGCAATGGAGGACTTCATGAACGCGATAGCGACGGTGGCCCCTGCGATGGGTGAAGGTGAGCCTCAGCACATGCAGGCTCTGGCCCGGGCGAACGAGGTGCGCCTCGCCCGCGCCGACCTCAAGCGACGGGTGGCCATCGGCGACATCGCGGCGGCCGAGGTGATCCTCGCCTCCCCGTGGGAAGCCGAGACGATGACCGTCTCCGATCTGCTGCTCAGCCAGCGGCGCTGGGGTCACCAGCGGTGCCGCAAACTGCTGGCCCAGGTGCCGATGTCCGAGACGAAGACGATCGGCACGATGACCGAGCGGCAGCGCACGGCGCTCGCCGCGATGCTCAGCGCCCCCGCTCGCCGTAGCGAGACGGCGCTGTACCCCGTCCTGGCCTAGGCCCGGACGCCTTCGAGCTCGCCTCGCGTCCTTTGGTCGTCAGCGCGAGGCGAGTTCGAGGATGTTCCCGTCGGGGTCGCGCAGGTACAGCGACGTGAACGGACCCCGGTTCATCAGCTCGGTCGTCTCCACGCCCCGGCTGCGCAGGTACTCCCGCCAGGCGGCGAGTTCTTCGACCGTGTCGACGCTCAGCGCGAAGTGGTGTGTGGTGCCGCGCCCGACCTGGCCCTCAGCCAGCTGCGGGTACTCCATCAGCGAGACCAGCGTCCCCGGCGAGCCGTGCGCGTCGCCGAACCAGAAGTGGCGCGCGTCGGGGTCATCGTCGTTGGCGCCCTCGCGAACGAGCGCCAGCCCGAGGATGTCGCGGTAGAACGCCGCGCTGCGGTCGAGATCGGCGACGATGATCGTGACGTGGTGCAGGCCGGTGATGCGCATGCGCCGTTGGGGCGCGGGCGGCGGCTCGGGGACGGCGCTCATGCGCGCAATGGTAGGCGGCGGGGACTTCTCCGGTCGCGACCGGCTCCCCGGCCCCCTGTGACGTCGAGGACTACTTCGGCAGGCGCGGCGCGATGATCCGGTAGGCCTTGAGCCCGAGCCCGAGGCGCTCGCGGTCCTCGGACAGCATCGGGTCCAGGCCGGTCAGCTCCTTGACCCGGTCGAGGCGGTAGGCCACCGTGTGACGGTGGGCGTAGATCGCCGCCGCGGTCGCGTTCATGTTGCAGTTCTGTTCGAGGTAGGCCTCGAGCGTCCCGACGAGATCGGTGCGGTACTGGTCGTCGTAGCGGACGATCGGCGCGACCGTGTCCTCGTAGAACGCGCGCACCTCCTCGGGATGGGAGGCCAGGACCCGGAACAGCAGCCGGTAGGTGCCGGTCCCGATGTCCTGCGCGATCGGGGCGTCGGACTGGCGCAGAACGTCGAGCACCAGCTCGGCTTCCTGGATCGCCCGTGGCAGCTCGGCGGGGTCGGAGTAGAACGTCGATACGCCGACCGTCCCCCAGCGCCGCAGGCGGTCGGCCAGGCGCCGCGCCGCGGCCAGGGTCTGCTCGGGCGCGCCGTCGCCGCCCGTCGCCGGGAGTAGCGCGTAGACGCGGTCCTCCATGTGCTGGGCCAGCGCGCCGGGATGCTCACCGGAGATCGTCGCCACGACGTGGCGCGGGCGGTCGGTCGTCAGCTCGGCACACAGCACCACGGCGCCGCGGCTCAGATCGCAGCCCAGGCGCCCGGCGCGCCGCACGACCTCTCGCGGGTCGAGCTCGCGGCCGCCGCGCAGCTCCTCGAGGAACGAGCCGCGAACGTTCTGCTCCACCTCCTCCTTGGCCTCCTCGACGGCGACCTCGGTCAGGCAGGCGACGGCGGCGATATGCAGGAACTCGCCGGCGTCGGGGTTGGGCTCGCCGCTGCCGGCCAGCAGCAGTGCGGCGCCGACCATGTCGTCGCCCTGGCCGATCGAGACCTCCTCGGCGATCGAGGCGGGCTTCTCGCAGGGGCGGTCCTTGACGCGGTCGGCGACGTAGCGGCGCAGCTCTTCGAGGTTGCCGTCGGCGTCGGCGGGGGCGATCGCTGCCGCCCCCAGGCGCGGGAGCACGATCGCGACCGGCACGCCGGTCATCTGCGCCGCCAGCCGCGCGACCTCGGCCACGCCATCGCCGCCGAGCACCGCGTCGACCATCCGCAGATGCAGGTCGCGCAGCCGCTCGACGAGCGGCACTTCGGGCTGGTTGCGCTCCGGTGCGGGCATCGCGGCTATGAGCTGCTCGCCGTTTCCGCGTGGGCCTGAAGGATCTCCTCGCCCGACTCGCCGGTGCGCACGCGGTAGGCCTCCTCGACGGGCATGACGAACACCTTGCCGTCGCCGACGGCGCCGGTGCGGGCGTGCTTGAGGACCGTGTCGACGACCATCTGCACGTCGCGATCGGCGACGACGCATTCCATCTTGACCTTCGGGCGCATGTAGCTCGTCAACTCGGCGCCGCGGTAGCGCTCGGTGATGCCCTTCTGGCGCCCCGAGCCCTTGACCTCGCTGATCGACAGCGACGGGCAGCCGTGCTCGAGCAGTTCGAGCCTTATCGGTTCGAACGCCTCGTGGCGAACATAGGCCGTGACCATCTTCATGCGCTGACCTCCATGACTCGTCGCGGTTGCACCGTCCAGTATGGAGGTCTCCTGACAGCCGTAACCCGCACCATTGTGGACCGCCCCGCATCCTCGGCGAACCGCCGCGTGTCCAAACCCGCTGCCACAGGTTTGTCCATCGGGATAAGGTGAGGGCGCCGGTGGCCTGACACGCTGCAGGCTGCATCCGTACGCACGTAGGAGGACCGATCCCGCACATGCCCGCGTCTCGCACCCGACACCACAACGTGACCGCCGCCCAGTGGGCCGTCAACGGCGCCGCGCTCGGCGCCAGCGACCTCACGGTGCCGGCCAACCAGCTCTACGGCACGAACGTCTTCACGCTCGACGAGCAGCGCCAGCGCCTGCCCAAGCACGTGTTCAAGCAGCTCAAATCGACGCTCGCCGCCGGCGAGCCGCTCGACTCCAGCCTCGCCGACTCGGTCGCCCAGGCGATGCGCGAATGGGCGATGGAGAAGGGCGCGACGCACTACACCCACTGGTTCCAGCCGCTGACCAACCTCACGGCCGAGAAGCACGACTCGTTCTTCAACCCGGCCGGCGACGGCACGGCGATCGCCGAGTTCTCCGGCCGGGAGCTCATCCAGGGCGAGCCCGACGCGTCGTCGTTCCCGACCGGCGGTATCCGGGCGACGTTCGAGGCCCGTGGCTACACCGCGTGGGACCCCACGTCGCCGGCGTTCGTGCTCGAGAACCCCAACGGCGCCGTGCTCTGCATCCCGACCGCGTTCGTGTCGTGGACCGGCGAGGCGCTGGACCACAAGATCCCGCTGCTGCGCTCGATGGACGCGCTGAGCAAGTCGGCGATCGCCGCGCTGCGCCTGTTCGGCGACGAGACGTCCCAGCGCGTGTTCACGACGGTCGGCCCCGAGCAGGAGTACTTCCTGATCGACGAGCAGTACTACTTCGAGCGCCCCGACCTCTACACGACGGGCCGCACCCTGTTCGGCGCCAAGCCGCCCAAGGGCCACGAGCTCGACGAGCACTACTTCGGTTCGATCCCCGAGCGGATCCTCGCCTGCATGCTCGAGACCGAGCTGGAGCTCCAGAAGCTCGGCGTGCCGGTCAAGACGCGCCACAACGAGGTCGCGCCCAACCAGTACGAGATCGCGCCGATCTTCGAGAACTCCAACGTCGGCTCCGACCACCAGCAGCTGACGATGCAGGTCATGCAGAGCGTCGCGCGCCGCTACGGGCTCGTGTGCCTGCTGCACGAGAAGCCGTTCGCCGGCGTCAACGGGTCGGGCAAGCACAACAACTGGTCGATGGGCACGGACGCGGGCTCCAACCTGCTCGATCCGGGCGACACGCCGGTCGAGAACGTGCAGTTCCTGTTCTTCTGCTCGGCTGTCATCAAGGCGGTCAACAAGCACCAGGCCCTGCTGCGGGCGTCGGTCGCCAACGTCGGCCAGGATCATCGCCTGGGCGCCAACGAGGCACCTCCGGCGATCATCTCGATCTTCCTCGGCGCCGAGCTGGAGTCGGCGTTCGAGAAGATCGCGACCGGCAAGGGCGTCACGGCCAAGGGCGGGATCCTCGATCTCGGCTCGCAGGTGCTGCCGAAGCTGCCGACGCACGGCGGCGACCGCAACCGCACATCGCCGTTCGCGTTCACCGGCAACAAGTTCGAGTTCCGCGCGCTGGGGTCGAGCATGTCGCTCGGCTTCCCGAACACGGTGCTCAACACGATTGTCGCCGAGTCGATCGACGAGCTGTCGGCGGAGCTCGGCAAGGCGCTCAAGACCAGCCGTGGCGACCTCGGCAAGGCGGTCGGCGCGGTCGTCAAGTCGGTCTGGACCGACAACAAGCAGGTCGTCTTCGGCGGCGACAACTACGCCGAGGAATGGCACGCCGAGGCCGAGAAGCGCGGCCTGTACAACCTGGCCACGACGCCCGACGCGCTGCCGTGGGTCATCGACAAGCAGACCGTCGCGGCGTTCAAGAAGTACGGCGTGCTGTCCAAGCGCGAGCTCGAGTCGCGCTACGACGTGACGCTCGAGCAGTACGCGGTCAAGCTGAACATCGAGGCCGAGACCGCGGCGTCGATCGCGCGGACGATGATCCTGCCTGCCGCGGCACGTCACCTGACGTTGCTCAAGGGGGCCGGCCTGGAGGCGGCGGCCGAGGAGACCGACGCGTTGCTCGGCGAGCTGTGGAGCGCGATCGCGACGCTCGAGTCGGTCAACCTGGCCGACAACCAGCCCGACGACAACCCGATGAAGTGGGCCGTCTACATGCGCGACAAGGTCATCCCCGCGATGGGTGGCGTCCGCGAGGTCGGCGACAAGCTCGAGCAGATCGTCGCCGACGACCTGTGGCCGCTGCCCAAGTACTCGGAGATGCTGTTCATCAAGTAGCAACTCCAGACACCTGAGACGTCCTCGAAGGCCCTGCTGACGCGGGGCCTTCGGGCTTGGCGACGGCGATGCCGGCCCGCGAATCTTGACCCGACGCCCTTGGGCGCCGTCGTGGATCAGGGCTTCAGCGGACGCCGAACTTGGCCGTCACCGTGGCGCCCGAGCCCGGCGTCGCCGTGACCTCATAGTGGCCTTTGGCCAGCAGGTGCCCGGTGACGCGCACGCTGTTGGTGCCGGCGCGGTCGTGGTGGGTCAGGGTCACGATCCGGGTCAGCAGCGTGCAGGACTTGCCGTGGACCTTGCGCGAGCGCTTGACGCAGCGGGCGCCGTGGCGCGCGCCCGTGGTGACCGTCGACAGGGTCAGCTTCGTCGTCGCCACCCCCGAGTCGGTGTAGGTGATCGTGGCGGTCGGCTTCGTCTTGGCCTTGTGGCTCGTCCTGTGCTTGGGGGGCTTGGGCCGCGAGAGGTGAACGGCCAGCTTGGTCAGCCGCGGCCGTGCCGTAGGGATCGGCGTCGGGGTTCGTGGGGGCGTCGGTGTCGGAGGCGGTGGCGCGGTGGTGAACGTCGCGTCCGGGCTCGCCGTCGTCCCGTCCGCCGAGGTCGCCACGACGCGGTAGTGGTATGTGGTGTTCGCCAGCAGGCCGGCCACCGGCGCCGAGGCCGGCAGTGCGGCGAGGCCGCTGAGCGTCTGCGCCGGCGTCTGCGTCCCGTAGGCGGTCGTCGTGCCGAACTCGAAGTGGATGCTGGCCGTGGCCTGGTCGGGCGTCACGAGGCCGTTGACCGTCGCGCCGCCGCTCGAGACGTTGGTGGCCGGCGTAGCGGCCGCCTGCGGCGGGGCGACTTCGTAGGCGCCGATGTCGCACGCGGTCCCGGCGGGCCGGGCCACGCCGCGCTCGTCGGTCGCCGGACAGCCTGCGCCGGTCGCGGGGATCTGGTCGATCGCGGCGCTGCCGGCGAGCAGCGCGATCGTCTTGGCCGGGCCGCCGTTGTCGGCCAGCGGGCCGAGTTTCGGGTCGCCGTGGGCGAACCCGACCGGGCAGCTGGCATCGCCGAAGCTGAGGTTGTGGCCGAGGTCGACCGGCGGGGTGCCGGCGCAGTTGCCGAGCTGGTTGGAGGCCAGCAGCACGCCGCGCATCTGGGTCGTCCCCGCACCGATCGTATGCACCCCGCCGCCGATCCCCGCCGGAGCGGGCCCAGGGGAGCTCCCGGTGCCGGGAGCACCAGGAGCCCCGACTTGGTTGCCCGACACCGTCACGTTGGACAGCACCGCCGTTCCGCCCCCAACGAACAGACCGCCTCCGCCGCTGCCACCGCCGGCGTTGCCGCCGCCACCCCCGGTGCCCGGGCCGACGGCGCCGCCGGAACCGCCGACGCCCGAGCGGTTGGCGCTGAGCGTGCTGTCGACCACCGACAGCGCGCCGCCGGTGCTCGCGATGGCGCCGCCCGAGGATGCGTCGGCGCCGCGTCCGCCCATCCCACCGGCGCCACCTTCGAGGCCCGACGGCGCTCCCCCCTGGCCGCCCACGCCACCAGCGCCACCATCGCCGGCGGCGTTGCCGGTGAACGTGCTCGCGCTGACGGTGACCACCCCGCCCGTGTTGGCGAGTCCGCCCCCGTTCCCGCAGCAACCTCCGTCGCCGCCCTGGCCCCCGGGAAAGGGGACCATGAGCATCGGATCGGGGGGCGGACCCGTGCCGCCGGCGCCGCCTGTACCGCCTGCACCGGCGTGGTTGCCGCTCACGGTGACCGACGACAGTGTGAGCGTGCCGGTGTTGAAGATCCCGCCGCCCGCGCCGGCCGTGCCCCCCGACCCGCCCTGACCCCCATTGGCGACCGAATCGTCGCCGCCCTTGCCACCACTGCCGGCCGTGTTGTTGGTCACTGCGACATCGGTCAGCGTTAGCGTTCCGCCGTTGAAGATCGCGCCACCGCTGAATCCCGTGCCACCGACGCCGACAGGCGTCGTCGCGTTGGCCCCGTTCGGCGCATGCCCATCGGAGACGGTGAGGTCCTTCATCGTCACGGTGGCTCCGGCCAGGACATGGAACGCCCGGTCGGCGGCCAGCGCGGCCGAGATGTCGGTCGCCGCCGGGCCGGCGCCGGCGATCGTCAGCGGAGGGGCCGTCGCGTTCACGTCGAGGTCGCCGGTCGTCTGGTCGTCGCCGGTGGTCAGGTTGGCCGGGATGCTCAGCAGATACGGCTGCGCGCTGGCGGGCAGGACGATCGTGTTGGACGAAGCGTCGGCCGTGCCGCACTCGCTCGGGAACCCGGGAGCGTTGACCGCCGCGATCGCTTCCCGCAGCGAGCACTTGCCGTCGCCGAAGAGCGAGTCCGATGTCGTCGTAACGGTCAGCGTGGCGGCCACGGCGACCGGCGCGCCCAGGCCGGCCAGGGCCGCGATGAGCGCGACAGCCAGCTGCGTACACGTACGACGCAGTGCCACGGAGCGATCCTAACCCCGCCCGCCGTCGGGCGCGCAGGCTACCCAGCTGCCGTGGCCGCGAGGCGCTGCGGCGTCCGGCGGTCACCCGTTGTCGCTGCGTCCTGACGGCGCAGATTTTTCGCCGGGCGCAGCAAACGCGACACAGGTTGTCGGGCACCGTGGGGCGATGCGGATCGACGAACCGCTCGCGGAGCTCGCGCGTCGCCAGCACGGCGTGGTGTCACTGTCTCAGCTGCATGAGCTGGGGCTCGGCGCCCGCGGCACCCAGCACCGCGTTGGCGCCGGGCGGTTGCATCGCATCCATCGCGGCGTCTGTGCCGTGGGGCACCGATCGCTGACGATCGACGGCGTCCAGATGGCCGCGGTACTCGCGTGCGGCGGCGATGCGCTGACGAGCTTCCGGGCGGCCGGCTCGCGCTGGGGCCTACGGCACAGCGACCGCATCGAGGTCACGACGACGCGGCGCGGGCTCACGGCACCGCCGGGCGTGCGGCTCCACGTGACGCGCCAGCTACACCCCGACGACCGCGCGGAGGTCGGCGGAGTGCTGGTCACCTCGCTGGCGCGAACGATCGTCGACCTCGCCGCCGTCCTGCGCCCCACGGCGCTGAGCCGCGTGATCCGCGAGGCGGAGGTGCTGCGACTGCTCGACGTCGCGGCGATCGAGGAGGTCCTGGAGCGGCGCACGGCCGCCGGCAGCGTCGCGCTGCGCCGCGCATTGGCGCAGCCGGGACCCGGGCCGATCCGCAGCGTCCTGGAAGAGCGGTTTCTCGAGCTGTGCCGGGCTCACGGACTTCCCGATCCCGAGCTCAACGCCCACGTCGCCGCCGGCGCGCGGTTGTTCGAGGTCGACGCCCTGTGGCGCGGCGCGCGGTTGATCGTCGAGCTCGATGGCGCGGCGGTGCACCACACCCGCCACGGCTTCCATGCCGATCGTGCCCGCGACCTCGCCCTCGCGGCCGAGGGCTACCTCGTCGTCCGCCTCACCTGGCCCCGCGTCCAACACGACGCGCCGGCCGTCGCCGCCGAGCTTCGGCGGGTGATCGCGCTGCGGACCGCCTGCGTGCAGGATTGACGACGTCATACGTCGCTCTCTCTGCACGAGCCCTATCCGGCGGCAGCGACCAGCGCCAGCTTGCCCGCGCGCGGCAGCTTCTTGATCCGCGCCTCCTCGCGCCGCGCGGCGGCGGCGTCGGCCATCGGCAACGCGGCGGCCAGCGCGACCGGCAGCCGGCTGCGCGTGTACCGCGCGCCGCGCCCGGCGGCGTGGGCCGCGAGCCGGCGATCGAGGTCGTTGGTCCAGCCGCAGTACAGCGAGCCGTCGGCGCAGCGCAGCAGGTAGACCCAGGCCCGGGGCACAAAGCAAGTGTTCCGCTTCGTCCGGCGCGGTCCTCCCTTCCCGCCTCTCGACCTTCGGTCGATAACTCTGCTAGCGTTACCAACCGATGGTCAACAAGACACCGGACCGCGTCTACTGGTTGTGCACCCTGGCGCTGATGCCGGTCGCCGGCGTCGCCGCCGTGATCGGGCTGACGCTCACCCACCGCACGACATTCCCCGTCGGGATCTACGTCCTGATCGTCGCCGGCCTGCTCGGCGCGACGGCCGCGATCGTCGCGCGCCTGCCGCGCGTCCGCGCGCTGGCGCCGCGACAGCGCCTCGCCCGCGTCGCGCTGTCCGCGGCGATCCAGCTCGCCGTCGGCTTCGTCCTGTTCTGGACGCTCGTGCTCGCCGCGATCGCCGTGGTCTGCGGCGGCGGTGCCTGCTCCTGACCGATGAGCGAGAGCACCGACTCCCAGCGACTCCGAGTCCCCGCTCCCGGCGGGGCGTACTGGATCCTGACGCTGGCTCTCCTGCCCGCGATCAACGCATTGATCACGACTCCGACGTTCTGGTTGTTCGCAGCGTCGGCCGTTGCGCTACCGGCAACGGCGAGCGCCGGCATGTGCGTCGTCGCCCTGGGCGCCGTCGGTGTCTCGTCGCTGAAGCGGATCGAGGACCTGCCGCACGCGTGGCGCGCGAGCTACGTCGCGCTGTCCGCCCTGCTGCAGGGCTCGATCGCCGTGGTCACCGCCGCCGCCGTCATCGCCCCACGGTTGCCGCACTGAACATCGGCCGGCACGTCAGGCGACGGCCCCCGGGGCCGTCGCCGCGCAGCGCGAACAGCTCCACGCCGCCGAGCAGGGCGAGCCCGGCCGGCTCGACCTCTACTCGACGAGCGCCGACTGACCCTGCTCGCTGCCACGCGAGCGCGGCGGGCGCAGCTCGACCGGCGACGAGTGCAGGGCGCGCATCCGCACGTCGCCCCAGCTGAGGCCCTCGGCCAGCAGCGCCGGGACGCCCATGATGAACGCGGTCGCGATCTCGACCGCCTGAAGGATGATCCCGTAGCCCAGCGCGTCGGCCGAGCTGACGCCGTAGGCGCCGGTCAGGACCGCCACACACGCGGCCTGGAACACGCCGAGGTTCGACGGTGTCGCCGGCAGAACCGCGGTCACGTTGACCGCGAACAGGACCGCTGCCGCCGCGCCGATTCCGGCGTTGTGGTTGAGGCCCAGGGCGACGAGCAGCACGTAGCACGACAGCCACTGCACCCCCCACGCCGACAGCTGCGCGGCCGCCGCCGCGGCGCCGAGGCGCGGGTTGCTGAAGACGCGCAGACCGTCGCGGACCGACGTCATCGCGTTGCGCGTCTTGCGCAGGAAGATCGACACCCTCCGCGAGCGCGACGGCAGGCCGCTGCGCAGCAGCGCCGGCGTCGCCAGCACGAGCAGCAGCAACACCAGCGGCGCGATCGCGAACGCGAACAGTGCCGCGTGGTGGCCGTCGAAGTAGTGGACGGTCGAGAACATCACCGCGCCGAGAATCAGCAGCGCGACGAGGTTCAGCAGCGTCTGCGAGATCAGCGTGCCGAGCACGACCGGGAAGCGCTCTCGCGCGCGCCCAAGGCGCCGCGACACGACCAGCGCACGCGACGGCTCGCCCAGCCGCGCGGGCAGGGTGGCCGACATCAGCACGCCGATGCATGTGCCCTGGAACGCGTCGCGGCGGCGCACGCGTACGCCCGGCAGCGCGGCGCGCAGAATCGCGTGCCAGCCAAGCGCGCGCAGAACCATCGAGAAGCACATCAGCGCCAGCGCGACCAGCACCCAGGTCGGGCTCGACGCCAGCAGCGTCTTGCCGATCTTGTCGATGCCGATGCTCTGCAGCGCCGCCGCGCTCAGCCCGACGCCGACCAGCGCGGCGAGACCGACCGCGCCGCGGCGCACGGTCGTTCGCAGCCGTCGCTCCGGCTTGGGCTTGGGAGGCTCGATGCTCGGCAGCCGCCGCGCCGGGTTGCGCGGGCGCCCATCGGCTGGCAGCAGGCCGAACGACACGGCGGCGCGGCGCACCGCGGTCGCCGGGGCCGGCGTGGCGATGGCGTCCTCGTAGGAGTTCAGAACCTCGCGCGCGACCTGCGGCCAGGCGTAGCGCTCGGCGCGCTGCGCGGCCGAGGCGGCGAGCGCGGCGCGGCGGCCGGGCTCGTAGGCGAGGTCGAGCAGCGCCTGGGCCAGCGCCGTCGCGTCGCTGCGTGGCACGAGCACGCCGTCGACTCCGTCGCGCACGACATCGGTGTAGCCGGGGATCGCCGACGCGACGACGGGCTTGCCCTGGGCGAACGCCTCGGTCAGGACCATGCCGAAGCTCTCACCGCCGAGCGACGGCGCACACAGGACGTCGGCGGCGGCCAGCGCGGCCTCCTTGGTGGCGTCGTCGACCTTGCCGAGCACCTCGATACCGGACGAGTCGACGACCAGCGCGTCGACGTCCTCGCGCTCGGCGCCGATCAGCGTCAGGCGCGCGGGGACGTGCTCGCGCAGTGCCTCGAAGGCGCGCAGCAGCACCGGCAGTCCCTTGCGGGCGACCGCCTGGCCGATGAACACGATCTGCAGCGACGGGTCGTCGTCGTCGCGCAGCGGTGGCGTATGAGCCGGCAGGTCGACACCGTTGGGGACGACCCGGTAGTGGCCGCCGTAGAAGCGCAGCCCCGTCCACGCGGCGGCCTCGCTGACCGCGATCCGCACGTGCAACCGGTTGAGCCGGCGCCGCGCGCCGATCAGGCTCGCGGTGTTGTTGGTGAAGCGGTTGGCCGAGTAGCAGTGGAACGTTCCGACCATCGGCAGCTCGGTGGAGCACAGCGCGTCCCAGCCCAGCAGCGGGGCGACCGGCTCGTGCAGGTGGACGACGTCGAAGCCGCCCGCCTTGAGCTCGCGACGCATCTGCATCAGCGCCGTCGGGCTGGCCGACAGGTTGGAGATCGCACCGTTGGCCGGGAAGCCGATCGTCCGTCCGAGCGGGATCAGCCAGTCGGGGGCCTCGCGCTCCTGCGGGCGGGCGCCGCGATGCATCCGCGCCGACAGGCGGTCGGGCGGATCGAACGGAGCGAGCACACGCACGTCGTGGCCGGCCGCGATGTACTGGGCGGTCAGCGCTTCGATGTGCCGCGTAACCCCGCCCGGGTATGTCCATGAGTACGGCGAGACGAGCGCTATGCGCATCGCGGTCAGTCTAGCGAGCGCTGTCGGCGGGATGTGTCGGATTGGTGGTCGCGGGCGCGGCCAGGCGCGAATCTCCCCGCACATAGGCCAGTGCGACGGCCATCGCCACGGTTGCGATGACCAGCAGCTCGGGGCCGGAGTCGTTGCCCAGCGAGCCCGCGACGCCGGAGGCGATCGCGCCGCACAGGGCGGCCGTCCACGCCGGCGAGCCGGCGATCGGGTCAAGCAGCCGTGCCCGGAAGCGGATTCCGTAGGCCAGCGCGAGGACCGCAATGGCGGTCGCGAACGGCATCAGCCCGCGGCCGAGCACGTTGAGCGCGAGCTGGTAGCGGCGCACGACGATGTCGGTGATCGCGCCCTCGCCGTGGGCGTGCAGGACGGTTCGCGTGAAGTGGCCGTTGCCGCCGGTGGCGAGGTCGATGCCGGCCAGCGCGACCAGCGCCAGCAGCGGTGTGACGATGACGATCGTCACACCCTTCCAGCCGATCCGCCCCGGAAGCATGACCAGCGTCGCCACGGCCGCGCCGACGCCGACCGTGATCACGCCGCCGACGTCGGCCCCCAGCCGAGCCGAGCCGAACGCGACGCCGAGCACGAGGCCGCAGATCGCGAACATGGCGGCCGCGCCGCGCGAGCGCTGGCGCGTGCCGAGCGCAGCGGCGATGCCGATGAACATGATCACCGGCAGCAGCGCCTCGAGCTCGTTGCCGATCCCGTAGTAGCGCGATCCGAAGCGCGGGTTGGGGCCGAGGATCGAGCGCACGATCAGGTGCGAGTGGAACGCGAGGTCGACGACGTAGCCGATCGTCGTCAGCAGGGCCGGAACCATCGGCGCGCGCGGCCACGGGACGAGGACGTCGGTGATCGCGCCCAGGACGAACGACCCGACGACGAGGTAGGCGATCTCGGCGCCCTTGGACGGCTGGAGCGCGGCCGTGACGAGCAACAGCCCCGGCAGCCACAGCATCGCCAGCGCACCGATCCGCATGCCCCGCCGGGTGCCGCGGCGGTCGAACAGGGCACCGAGCCCGAGCGTCACCGCCAGCCACAGGCCGAGCACGGTCTCGAGCACCGGGAAGCGGCGGCCGTCGACGACCTTGAGCCGGTTCGACAGCCGCGTGAGCGCGCGGTCGTCGCGGCTGCCGGTCAGCCGGATCGGCTCGCCCTTCATCGCATCGGGGATCGGGCGGTGCAGCCAGCGCAGCACGGTCGGCGCGATGTCGATCCCGGCGACCACGCCGGCCAGGTGGGTGGAGGTCGAGGTCAGCTCGCTGGGGTGCCCGAGACCGGCGATCCCGATCGGCAGCAGCTGCGGGGCCCGGACCGGCGGTGGGTCCTGCATGGCGATCACGAGCTCATCGCCGGTGCGGCGGCGCAGGACCTGGTCGAGCACGCGCCCGCCGCGCGCGCCGACCGGCAGACCGACGACGACGAGCCGCCGGTGGCGCAGCAGCTGCTGGGTGCGGACGGCGAGCGTCGCCGCCGGTCCGACCGACACCAACCCGATGCGCCCGCGGCGGTTGGCGGCGGGGAGCGCCTCGATCTGTTCGTTTCCGGCGATCCCGGCGTACGCGGCGCCGCCGGGAACCCGCGAGCCGAGCAGGCCGGGCCGGACGTCGGCCGGCGCGGCATTGGCCCGATCAAGAACGTCCATCCAGCCGGCGAACAGCCCGCCGCGGCCCTGGCGGTAGAACGCCAGGTAGTCCGGTGGGTCGACGGTCAGGTAGGTGGCGGCGCTGACCCGTGTGCCCTGCCCGATGTCCAGCAACGCCTGGGTGTTGCCGTAGCGGCCCTGGGTCGCGCCGAGCAGGCCGAGCGCGAGGCTGCGCCGCGGGCTGAGGATGTCGAGCACGTTGGTCGGCGTGAAGACGCTGGCGGCGGCGCTGCCGGCGGGCGGCGGGACGGGCACGGGCAGCAATGCGAGGACGACACGCGCACCGGCCGCCGACGGGGCCTGCCCGAACGGGGCGGCGGCGGCCGGAGACGCCACGACCAGCACGAGCGCAAGGATCGCGGCCACGCCGAGACAACGTGGCCGGGCCACGCCATCCACCATACTTGTCACTCGCACATGCGGCACTTCGTCAAATACACCTTCCTGAAGGTCGATCCTGCCTGGCGCCGGTTGCCCGAGGCCGACCGCCTGCAGGGCAAACGCGAGTTTCTCGCGGCATGCGAGGACTTTGCGCAGGATCACCTGCTCCAGTCGTTCTCGCTGATCGGGACGCGCGGCGACTGCCGACCTGATGCTGGTCGCCGAATGCGAGAACCTCGACCGCATCCACGAGTTCCACGTCGTGCTCGGCCAGAGCGGCCTGAGCGAAGTGGTCGCAGATCCCCTACTCGTTCCTGGGCATGCGCAAGACGTCGGAGTACTCCGACGAGCAGCGCACGATCCCGCGCCCGTTCCGCGGCAAGTACCTGTTCGTCTACCCGTTCGTCAAGACGCGCGCGTGGTACGCCCTGCCCGCCGATGAGCGCTGGCAGATCATGCAGGAGCACATCAAGGTCGGGCGCGAGTACCCACAGGTCGACAACCACACGACGTACTCGTTCGGCCTCGACGACCAGGAGTTCGTCGTCGCCTTCGACACCGACGACGTCGGCGCGTTCCTCGACCTCGTGCAGCGCCTGCGCACGACCGAGGCCTCGCGCGTACACCCTGCGCGACACGCCGAGCTTCACCTGCATCGCCGCTTCGCTGGAGCGCGCGGTCAACGCGCTGGACGGGGAGTCGATCCCCGCGGTGGCGCAGCTGTAGACGATGGTCAGCGACGACTCGGAGATCCGCGACATCACGATCATCGGCGCCGGCCCGGTCGGGCTGTGCACCGCGTTCTGGGCCGGGATGCGCGAGGCGACGAGCCGGATCATCGACTCGCTGCCGGAGATCGGCGGCCAGCTGACGACGCTGTACCCGGAGAAGTGGATCTTCGACGTGCCCGGCCATCCGCGTGTGCTGGCCAAGGACCTCGTCGCCTCGCTGCGCGAGCAGGTCGAGCCGTTCGACGTCCCGATCCACACCGAGACGACTTGCGAGCACGATCACCTGGGAGGGGGAGGACGACGACCGGATCGTCGTGCTGCGCACCTCCGACGGTGACGAGCTGCGCTCGCGGACCGTGGTCGTGGCCGGGGGCCACGGCGCGTTCGAGCCCAAGCGGCTGCCGGTCTCCGACGTCGACATGGCGCCGTGGGAGGGCCGCGGCGCGCACTACCTGGTCGGCGACAAGAGCGAGTTCAACGACAAGCGCGTGGTCATCGTCGGCGGCGGCGACAGCGCCTGCGACTGGGTCATCAACCTGCTCGACACCGCGGCCCACATCACGCTGGTCCACCGCCGCGACGCATTCCGCGCCCACGAGGCGACGGTCTCGCAGGTCCACGCGGCGGCGCGCGGCCCGCACGTCGACATCCACACGCCGTTCGTGGTCAAGGAGGTCGCGGGCAACGGCGAGGTCGAGGGCGTCGTGCTTCACCACGCCGCCGATGGCGAGGATCACACGATCGTCGTCGAGTGCGACGCGATCCTGCTCCAGCTCGGGTTCTCGACCAAGCTCGGACCGCTGAAGGAGTGGGGCTTCGAGCTCGACCACAACGCGATCAAGGTGATCGCAGACATTCGAGACGTCGCTCGAACGGGTCTGGGCGTGCGGCGACATCACCACGTTCGACGGCAAGATCAAGCTGATCGCGACCGGCTTCGGCGAGGCGGCGATCGCGGTCGCCCAGGCGGTGCACACGATCCGCCCGGAGATGAAGCTGCAGCCGGCCTACTCGACGAACACCGGCGTTCCCGGCGCGGTCGAGGGCCAGCCCTGAGACGCGTCCCGCCCCGCTCGCTGAAGGCGCTGCGGGCGGCCGACCCGGTGCTCGCACGGCTGCTCGACGAGTACGGGCCGCCGGAGGACACCGGCGTCGATCGGCCGGAGCCCAGCGACCACTACGGCGCGCTGGTGCGCACGATCGTCGGCCAGCAGCTCTCGACGCTCGCCGCACGCTCGATCTACAGGCGCCTGATCGCCCTGTTCGGCGACCGCCCACCGACACCGCAGGAGATCCTCGACTACGACCCCGAGACGCTCCGCGCCGCGGCGGGCCTGTCGCGCGCCAAGACGTCCTACCTGCGCTCGCTGGCCGAGCACGTGCTGGCCGGCGATCTGGAGCTCGACCGCCTCGACGCCCTGTCCGATGACGAGGCGATCGCCGAGCTCGTCGCGGTCAAGGGGATCGGCGAGTGGAGCGCGCACATGTTCCTCATGTTCCAGCTCAACCGGCCCGACGTCCTCGCCGTCGGCGACCTCGGCGTGCGGCGCGGGATCCAGATCGCCTACGGGCTCGACGAGCTGCCGACCCCGGCCGAGGTGACCGAGATCGGCGAGAAGTGGCGACCGTGGCGATCGGTCGCCTGCCGGATCTTCTGGCACTCGCTGGACAACGCTCCGGCCTAGCGGTGGCCGCTCTGCGCCGAGTAGCTGCGCACCCACCAGCAGCGCCAGCGGTTGCAGCGCAGGCGCTGGTTCGGCGCCGCGGTCTGGGCGGAGGCGGCGGTGCTCGACGCTGCGGTCGGGTTGGTGGTTGCGCCGGCCGGAGCGGCGGGGGCGGCGAGCGCTGCCGTGGCCAGCGCGATGGTGAGTGCGGACGCGAACTTGTGCATGGGTCGATCCTGTCGGCCCGCACGCCGCCCGTCCGTCGGCCGGGCGCGCGACGGTGTGTAACCGTGGCTACGTCAGCGCGCGACCGCTGATGACCGACTGCGGTTGCTCGGCGACGATGTCGGAGCCGGCGCGCGCGTCGTCGTCGCGGCGCTTGACGAGCAGCCACTGGGACTTGTCGCCGCTGCGCGTGCGCTGAAGGGCAAAGCCGCCCGTGAGCTTCTCTCCGTGCAGGACGAACACCATGTGCCCGCGCTCGATCGCCTCGGGCCACGGCACGCGCCCACCCTGCTCATAGGTGCCGCGGTCCCAGACGATGACGTTGTCGGACTCGAACGTGTTGTGTGAGCGATCGTGGTCGGGCACCTGGACGGCGAAGCGCTTGACCGCCGGATCGAGCGAGGGGCCCTTCGGCACCGCCCACGAGCGCATCACGCCGTCGACCTCGAGGCGGAAGTCGAAGTGGTGCGCGGTCGCGATGTGCTCCTGGACGACGAACACGCCGGCCGCGACGCCGCGGACCGCGAACTGCTCGTGGCCCTCGACCTTGGCGGCCTGCGTCTCGGCGCTCTCCACACGCGCGCCGCGCGGCCCCTCCCCCAGGAACGTGACCAGGCCGTCGACCGCCTCCTCACGCCCCTCGGCGTGCACGAGGACACTGCCGTCGTCCTGGTTGCGTACCCAGCCCAGCACCCCGTCGCGTCGCGCGCGGCGCACCGTCATGTCGCGGAACCCGACGCCCTGGACGGCACCGCGGACCGAGACACGCACCGCCTTGCTCGCATCGCTCATTGCGTCGCCCAGCGTGCCACAGCCGGGGTCGCTACAGCGGCGTCGCCAGCTCCAGCAGCGTGCCGAACGGGTCGCGGACGTAGGCGACACGCTGGCCCTGCGGTTTGTCCTGCGGCTCGGCGAGCGACGTGCAGCCCGCATTCAGCGCGTGGGCGTAGGCGCCGTCGACGTCGTCGTGGACGAGCGCCAGCTCGAGGTTCGGCGGCGGACCGTCGGCGTCGCCGCGGCGCACGCCGCCCGGGAAGTTGGAGTCGCCGAGCGAGTAGGCGGCGAACGCGAGCGTCGTCGCGCCGGTGTCGAGCTCGGCGTAGACGCCGCCGGGTGCGACGAACCGCGTCGGCATCCCGAACGTCTCGGTGTAGAAGGCGACAGCGGCGGCGGGATCGTCGACGTAGGCGATCGCCCAGCGGAAGGTCATCTCGAAATCGGCCATGAAGCCGAGTCTGACGGCGGGCGCCGGCGCCGTCTTGCAGGAAACGGCCGTCAGCGCAGCAGCGCCGACGGCGGCACGCCGGTCAGCGCGCGGCAGTCGTTGGCGAAATGCGCCTGGTCGGCGTAGCCGGCATGCAGCGCCGCCGCCGCGAGCTCCTCGCCGCGGCGGGCCGCGATCAGCGCGCGGTCCAGACGCAGCACACGGGCCAGCCGCTTGGGGCCGTAGCCGACCGCCGCGACGAACCGGCGGCGCAGCTGGCGCTCCGAGACCGCGAGCTCGGCCGGCAGCGCGGCCACCAGCGCGCCGGGCGTGTCCAGACGTGCGATCGCGGCGCCGACCAGCGGGTCGGGCGGGGCGGCGGCGCGGGCGCGCCACGCCAGCGCGCGCAGCATCGTCGTCACCGGATCGCCGCCGGCGTCGAGCGTGGCGGCGAGCCGGGCGCCGTCGTCGCCCCACACGGTGCGCAGATCGACGCGTGCGTCGCGCAGCGCCTCGGCGTCGACCCCGATCAGCGCGGGGGCGGCGCCGGGCCGCATCCGCGCGCCGACGACATGGGTGCCGGTGGCGACCGGCACCACGAACGCGGTGCTGTTGGCCCCGACGACCTGCGTGCCGGCGCCCTGCGTCCACAGCACGTCGATGCAGCCGTCGGGCACGACGCGCACGGTCCCTCCGTCGCCGCTGCGCTCCCACATGCACGCGAGCCACGGCTCAAGCCCCGGCGGCGGCGCGTACTCGCGGTAGGTCATGCGATCACTGTACGCCGCAGTCGCCCGCGGCCGGGACGCGGCCGGCGCTCAGCGCGGACCAGACGCCATACGACGGCCAGCGGTGGGTCAGGCGCGCGTCGGTGAGGCCGACGGGGAAGAACGGGTCGTCGCGGACCGTGTACTGGATCGCGACGTCGATCCGCGGGTCGGCGGCCCAGCGCGAGACGTCCGAGGCCAGAACGGCGCACGCCTGGGTGCGGGACGGGTCTTGGTCGCCGGGCTTGTTGCCGGCGCCGGTCTCGTCGACCCAGATGTGCCGGCCGCGCGAACACGGCCGCGCGTCGAGCGCGCGCTCGAGCGCGGCGACGGGGTCCTGCCCCCCGGGCGGCGATGGGCGGGCGTACTCGTGCACGCTCCAGACGCCGGGGGCGCACGCGACGTCGCGCGGCAGCGCGGCGACGAACTCGGCCCCGGTCGTCGCGTGGATCGAGGGGCGGGTGAACCCGGCCAGCTCCCCGAGTACCAGCTCGTGTGGCGCGCCGTCGGCGTCGAGCTGCGCCCGCGCCGCGCGCACGAGCTGCGCGTAGACGGCGGGCGCGAGCGGCGCCGATGTCGTCGAGCACAGGGCCCGCTGGGGGCTGATGAACGCCGGATGGTCGGGCTCGTTCCACGGCGCCCACCAGCGCAGCGCCACGCCAGCCCGGCGCCCGAGCGCGAGGATCCGCGCGATCAGCCGCCGGTAGGCGCCCAGGCCGGGGGCGGTCAGCGGCCGCGAGAACGATGTCGCCCCCGCGCGTTCGCAGCCCGACGGCGCCCGCGCCGCCCACGGCGGCACGCCGTAGATCACCACCAGCACCCGCCAGCCGCCCTGGGCCCGTTGCAGATCGGCGATCGCCTGCAGCTGGGCGCGCAGGCCGCCGTAGGGCAGGCACGGCGCGATGCCGCGTGCGCAACCGTCGACCGGAAACTCCAGGTCGGCCGGCTGCGACGCCAGCGGCTGGATGCGGTCCCAGTCGACAAACACGCGCGTGTAGGCCGGGCGCAGACCCTGCGCCAGGTGCATCACCGCCGGATCGGCTTCCGTCAGACCGAAGGCAAGTGCATGCGGCTTGGGCGCAGGCCTGGGCGAGGGTTCAGCCTTCGGCGAGGACCCGCAACCGCCGACCAAGACCACCAGGACCGCGACGACAATCGCGCGCCCCGCGAGCCTCAGACGGCCGAGACTTCCTCTTCGTCGGCGACGCGGAACGACGAGCCGCAGCCGCAGGCCGCGACGACATTGGGGTTGTTGACCTGGAACCCCGCGCCGGTCATCGCCTCGACGTAGTCGATCTGCGAGCCATCGACGTACGGCAGCGACTGGCTGTCGACGAGCAGCTTGAGGCCCTGGTCCTCGAACACGATGTCGTCGTCGCGGCGCTCGTCGAATGCGAGCTGATACTGGAACCCCGAGCAGCCGCCGCCGCGGACGCCGACCCGCAGGCCGGCCGTCTCGACGCTCGTGCCCTGGGACGCCAGGAACTCAAGAACCTTCTCGGCGCCCTTCGGAGTGAAGGTGACGCCCTTGGCGTGATAAGTGACTTCCGTGCTCATTGCTTTACCAAGTGTAGCGACCCTCTACGCTGTGATGGACAGCATGCCGACCACCGAAGAACTCAAGCACCGCATCGAGACCGCGCTACCCGGCGCGCGTGCCGATGTTGTCGATCTCAACGGCGGCGGCGACCATTTCCAGGCGACGGTTGTCTCGGATCGCTTCGACGGCCTCGGTCGCATCGACCGCCATCGCCTCGTGTACGACGTCTTCGGCGCGGAGATCGGCGGACCGATCCACGCGCTGTCGCTCAAGACCCTCACCCCTGCCGACGCGGCCTGACCCGCCAGGAGCCATCATGGACAACCCGCTTCGCGACCAGATCGCCACCGCCATCGCCGACAACCCGACGATCCTGTTCATGAAGGGCACACCCGAGCAGCCCATGTGCGGCTTCTCCGCCCGCACGGTCGCCGCCCTTCAGGAGCTCGGCGCCCCGTTTGCCTCCGTCGACATCCTGCCCGACCCGCGGATCCGCCAGGAGCTCAGCGCGCTGAGCAACTGGCCGACGATCCCCCAGCTGTTCGTCGACGGCGAGCTCGTCGGCGGCTGCGACATCGTCATGGAGATGTACGACACCGGCGAGCTGGCCGAGGTCCTCGGTGTTGACGCGCCCGTCACCCCGTCTCAGGTGCCGCAGGCGGCGCCGGTCGCCGGCGGCTCGGCGCCGCTGTCGATCGAGAACCGCCTCTCCTAACGGCGGACGATGACCGGCACGTGCAGCTCGCCGGTGAGGCGGAGCTTCGTACTGCCGTAGACCTGCGGCCCGATCGCGCCGTGATCGACGCCCGGCGCGCGCAGCGTCGCGTTGACGCCGGTAGCGCGGTGGATCTCGGAGACCTCGCTGCGCAGCGCGCCGATCGACGTCGGCGTCTGATCGGCGCTGGAGTCGTCGGAGAGCCCGAGGTCGACGGTCACGGTCGCGGTGCTCGGCGCGGGCCCCTCGACGTCGGCCGGCGAGCCGGTCAGCACGATGTCGCGGCGGCCGAGGCGTTCGCGGCGCGGGATCCGGACCCGCAGCGTCCTGCTCAGCGCCCGCCCGCGCGGGACCCGCAGCGCGACACGCACCGACACCGTGCGCCCGCGGCGCACGACGCGCGGAGCGCGGCCGTGGAGCATCAGCGCCTGGTTGAGCTCGCGGCGCAGCGACATCGTCACGTTGACGGCCGTGATGTGCAGCGGGGTCACGTCGTAGGCGTCGACGTCGGTGACCGCGCTGGACATATCGGCGACCATCGGCGACGCGGCGATACCGTTGTCGCCCGGCGAACCGCCGACGTAGTCGTTGCAGAAGCGCAAGGGCTTGCGCGCCTCCTTGATCGCGATCGACACGCACATCGAGCCGCTCTGGACGGCGGGCGACCCGTGCAGCACGTTGAACGCGGCTTGGGCCACGCCAGCCGGCCCGACGAGCGAAAGCGCCGACTGACCCTCCGGGTCGCCGAGCGCCGTCTCGTCGGCGACTGTCGTGTCGAGCGTCTGGGTCGTCCTGGCGTCGAGGTCTCGCGCGACGATGTGCAGCGGGAAGCTCGGTGGCAGCACGCCGACCGTACCGGCGACGGCGTCGGGCGTGTCGTCGGACAGCGTGCCGACGACGTGGCCGGGCGCGGCGAGCTTGTAGGTCGACGTGTCGGCCGTGCCGAGCGGGTTGTTGATCACCGTGTACACGTACGCGTCCTGCAGAAACAGCGATCGACGGCCGGCACCCGCCAGGTCGTGGCCGAAGGCCCACACGTTCGCGCCGTCGACGTAGGCGACGGTCCCGATCGCGCCGGCGGCGATCGCGCCGCTCGAGTAGCCGGCCGCGACCGACTGGCCGGGGACGAGCGTCTGGACCGGGAACGCGAGGGCGTCGCGCGGCGCCGACGGCGCGGCGTAGACGACGCGCCCGACCGAGGTCGCGGCGCGCTGGATCGCCGACGCCAGCGGTGTCGAGATGCCGGTGATGCTCAGCGGCTCGGAGATCGGGTGGGCCGTGCGCAGCAGGCCCGAATCGCGGCGCGCCGACGACGGTGGGACGACCGGCTCGCCGAGGATCTGCTCGATCGGCGTCGCCAGCCCGACGTTGTTGCCGTATTGCCCGATGCCCTCGGAGATCGCGCCGATGTTGAGCATCTGCCCGCCGGACGGGCAGTAGATCGGCGAGCCGGAGAAGCCCGGACCGATGCCGGTCTTGTCGACGGCCGGGCCGGAAACGCTGAACAGGATCCGTGGGCCCTCGCCCCCGTTGTCGGCCACCACGTCGATGATCGCGACCGAGAACGGCGAGATCGTCGTCCCGCGCACGACGCTGTAGCCGATGCACTGCATCCCGGGCGTGACCTGCGACAGCGGCATGATCGGATCGCCAGCCGCGCGGGCACCGGCGACCGGAAGGATCATGAGAGCGAGGATCGACAGCGCAGCGGTGCGAGTCAAGAGCGGCCAGGATAGGCGACCGGCGAACGCTGCGCGCCTGTCGACCGCATCGTTTCAATCGGCCCGTACACCGCCGGGCGCCGCTACGATCGGCGCACCGCCGTGCCCGTCCGCTCCGCGCTCGCCACCACCGCGCTCGCCCTCGCCGTCGTGAGCGTCGCCGGGCCGCCGGCGCACGCCTCCAGCTGCACCGACACCCGGACACTCGACCGCTCGATCCCGACCTGGTCGTCCGTCAACCACTTCACGCTCGGAGCGCGTCCCGCGACCGACGCCCAGATCAGCGCCTACGTCGCTGCCGTCGCGCGGGCATCGGACCGCGTGACGTCGGGCGTCGCCGGTCGCAGCGTGCAGGGCCGCCCGCTGCCCTACGCAGTGGTCAGCGCGCCGGGGACGCCGGTCGCGGCGATCGACGCCCAGATGCGGCGGCTGCGCGACGGCGACTACAGCGCCGCCCAGGCCCACGCGATCGCCGCCCGCGATCCGGCGCTCGTCGCGATCGCCGGCAGCGTGCACTCCAACGAGCCGTCGGGCGCCGATGCCGACATGCGGCTGCTCTACGAGCTCGCCGCGCGGCGCGACTGCGCCAACGCCAAGCGCCTGGCGCGGCTGATCGTGACGATCCTCCCGATCCAGAACCCGGACGGACGGGCAGCCGACACGCGCGTCAACGCCAACGGCTTCGACCTCAACCGCGACTGGTTCGCCGCCAGCCAGCCCGAGACGCAGGCCAAGCTGGCGCTGCTCGACCAGGCCCCGCCGATGCTGTTCGTCGACCAGCACGAGCAGGGCGGCACGCGGTTCTTCTTCCCGCCCAACGCCGACCCGGTCAACCACGAGCTGCCGGCCCAGGCGCTGGCGGCGATCCATCGCGTCTACGGACCGGCGCTGCGCCACGCGTTCGCGATCCACCACTACGCCTATGAGACCGACGGCACGTTCGATCTCTTCTTCCCCGGCTTCGGCGACAGCGGCTCGACGCTGATCTTCGGCGCGGCGGGGATGACGTTCGAGGCCGGCGCGGACATGCCCTACGCGCGCCGCGTGGCCGAGCAGTTCACCGCCGCCAACGCCACGCTCGACACGGCGGCGCGCCACCGCGCGGCGCTGCTGCGGGGCTGGGCCGACGAATGGCTCGACGCGCGAGCCCAGGGCCACGCCGGCCGGCTACAACCCAACCGCGTGATCGAGCCCGGCGACCACGTGGCCCATGTGGTGCCGACCACGCCCGTCTACGCCTACGCGCTCGACGACGGGCCGCAGACGCGCATTCTGCTCGGCCGCCTGGCCGCGGTCGGCGTGAGCTTCGGCGCTCTGACCGCACCGCTCGAGGTTGCCGCCTTCACGCCGTACGGCTCGCGCAGCGCCGCCCCGGCGACGCTGCCCGCGGGGACGGTGATCGTGACGCTCGACCAGACGCGCAAGCATTGGATCGAGGCACTGCTCGACCAGGACCCGTTCGCGCCCCTGGACCGCTACTACGACATCAGCGCCTTCTCGCAGCCGCTGATGCTCGGCATCGGCGGCGGCGCGATCGGCTCGGCGCTGCCGGCGCTGTCGCTCTCCCCGCCGGGGTCGCCTGCGGCGCCCGCCCCCGGCGCCCCGGCCTACGCGTTCGACGGCTCGAGCGTCCCGGCGCAGGCGGCCGCCGTGGCATTGCTGCGCGAGGGCGTCGCCGTGCGCCGCGACGCCATGACCGGCGCACTGGTCGTCGAGGGCGACGCACTCGCGGCCGCGTTGGCCGCCACGCGCGACCGCGGCGTCGCGGTGCGCGCTCTGGACGCCGACCCGGCCGGCGCCGTGGCGCTTCGCCCGCCGCGGGTCGCCGTGCTCGCCGACGACCCGTCGGTGACTGCCGACCCGGCCCGGATCGCCGGGCAGAGCTCGGCGTGGGCGCGGTTCGCGGCCGGCTCGACGCTCGGGATGCCGGTCGACATCGTCACCGGCGCGCAGATCGCCGCCGGCGCGCTGACGGCCAACGGCGACACGGCGCTCGTCGTCCCCGACGGGCCGGCGGTCACTGCGACCGCGGCCGCCGCGCAGGCGGCGGCCGTGCAGGGCTGGGTGCAGGCCGGTGGCACGTTCGTCGGCGAGCGCACGCGTGGAATCGCGCTCGCCGGCGCCGAAGGGCTGACGACGGCCGCCGCCATCCCCGGCACGGCCGGCCCGGGGGCGATCGCCCAGCTGCGCCTGACGGCCGGCGACCCGCTGACCACCGGCCTCGGCGACCGCCTCTACGTGGCCAACGTCGCCGACCCCATCCTTCCCGCGACGGTGCCCGCCGTCGCCGCCGCCTACCCCGCGCCGCCGTTCGTGTCCGGCGATCTGCCGGGCGCCGCCCGATACGCCGGCTCGGCGGCGGTCGTCGACCAGCCGCTCGGGGCGGGCCACGTCGTGCTGTTCACGTTCGACCCGGCGTTCCGGGCCGACAGCGACGGCGGCGAGCGGCTGCTCGGCAGCGCGCTGCTGCTGGCGCCCGCGGGCATACTGCCCTGATGGCCGTAGCCGTCGTCACCGACACGACCCAATACGGGCCGCCCGAGCTGCTGGCCGAGCAGCAGATCGGCGTCGTCAGCCTGTACGTCAACGAGGGCGACACCCAGGCGCGCGAGTCCGACCTGTCCGACGTCGGCACGTTCTTCGAGCGCCTGCGCGACGCCGCCGCATTGCCGACGACATCGCAGCCGTCGATCGGCGACTTCCTGGCCGTCTACGAGCCGCTCGCGCTGGCCGGGCACGACATCGTCAGCGTCCACATCTCGGCCGACCTGTCGGGGACAGCGGAGGCCGCGCGCCAGGCGGCGCAGCAGCTGATGAGCGCCCACACCGAGCGTCGCGTCGAAGTCGTCGACTCGCGCAGCGCGTGCGGCGGCCTGGCCCTGATCGTCCTTGCCGGCGCCGCTGCGGCGCGCGGCGGGGCCGACATCGACGCCGTGGTGAACCGCATCCACGAGGCCCAGCGCACCACGCGGATCTGGTTCGCGATCGACACGCTGGAGTACCTGCACCGCGGCGGGCGCGTCGGCGGCGCCCAGGCGTGGCTCGGCGGGGCGCTGAAGATCAAGCCGATCCTGACCGTCGACGGCGAGATCACCCCGGTCGAGCGGGTGCGCACCTCGGGTCGCGCATTCGAGCGGATGGTCGGCTATATGGACGAGCGCAAGGCCGACGGCGCCGACCGGCTGGGCGGTGCAGCACATCCAGGCGCGGGAGCAGGCGGAGAAGCTCGTCCAGCGCGGGCGCGAGATCTTCGGCTCCGAGCCGGTGCTGGTCTCCGAGATCGGACCGGTCATCGGCGCCCACGTCGGGCCGGGCCTGCTCGGCGTCGCGGGGATCCCGCCGGCGCTGCTGCAGTCCTGAGCCGTCAGCGGCGCCGGCGGCGCCCGAACAGCCCGCCGATGGCGGCGATCCCGCCGCCGATCACGAACCCTGCGACCGCGGCGCCGATCATCGCCTCGCGCTGGTGGCGACCGAGCTGCTTGCGCCAGTCGGTCAGCTCGGCGACCTCGCCGCGCAGCTTCGACATCGAGTGCGCCAGCTCGACGCGGTTGGACTCGATCGATGCGCGGATCTCGGCCGGCGTGCGCGGCGCCGAGCTGCTGGGCTGGGATGACATCTAGACGGTCGACTCCGGGTGCGACGAGGTCACGGTGTCCTTGATCGCGATCGCCTCGTCGATCGCCATCTGCGGCACCGGCGGCGCGCCGCTGCGCACGAACTTCCTGGCCAGCAGCGCGCACACCACGGCAACCGCGAACAGCCCGAGCGCGACGACAAAGAAGCCGTAGAAGAACGTCCCGGTCGGGAACGGGAGCACCCAGTACGCCAGCCACGCGAAGCCCTCGAGGAGCAGGAACAGGCCGAAGACCACGAACAGTCCCGCGGCCGCCCCGACCGCCGTGCCCTTGAGGAGCTTGTTGAGCTTCTCGAAGACCTCCGCCTTCGCCAGCTCGATCTCCTCGTGGATCAGCAGCGTGGCCTTGTCGGAGATCTCGGTGATCGCCTCCGCGATGGCCGCCGGGCCGGCGCCGTTGCCGGGGTCAGGAGCGGCCACCAAGCCTCCTCAGGACCAGCGCGGCGACCAGCCCGCCGGCAAACGCCAGGCCGACCTGCACCTCGGGGCGCTGTTGGGCGCTCGGCACGGGCGGCGGTGGGGGCGCCGGGGGTGGCTCGCTGAGGGCGGCGGCGCCAGGCGCCGTTTGCCCGTCGGCGCTCACTCGGGAGGCTCCTCGTCGAAGACCCGGCGCCAGATGATCGTCGCGATCCGCATCGTGACGATGCTCGTCAGGGCGCCGACCCCGGCGAGCAGGCCCGACCACATCAGCCGCTTGACGACATCGCTATCCATCGCGGCCTCACTCTACCCATCAGGGCGACGGCGCAGCCGTCGGTTGTGCGAGCCCGTCGCAGATCGTCTGCACGACGAGCGACGCGGCCGAGTCGAACTGCTGGGGCAGCGCGTCGAAGATCCAGCCCGTCAGCACCTGCTCGATCGCCCCGTAGAACGCGAGTGCGGCGAACTCGGGTGCGACGGCGTCCTTGAACGTCCCGTCGGCCTGGGCGCGGGCGACGATCTCGGCGATCAGCGCGAACGCCTCGCGGATCTTGCCCTGGTGGGTGCGGGCGAACGAGTTCGCCGCGCGCGTGACCTCGACGATGATGACCTTCATCAGGTCGGGGTCGTGACGGTAGGACTGGACGATGAACTGCGCGATCTCATAGAGCTTGTCGCGCGCTGCCAGCTCGCGGGCGTCGACCTCGCGGATCTCGTCGAGCAGCACGTTCCAGCGCTCGAGGAACAGCGTGTCGAGCACCTCGTCCTTGCTGTGGAAGTAGTGGTAGACGAGCCCGTAGGCGACCCCGGCCTCGTCGGCGATGTCCGACACGCGACAGGCGTTGAACCCCTGGCGGGCGAACACGCGCACGGCGGCGTCGAGGATCAGACGGCGCTTGTCGGCCGGGTCGATCATCGGGCGCGGACGCCGCCGGAGTACACATCCGGACGGCGGCTGGCCAGCGACGGGATGCGCCCGCGAATGCGCTGGAGGCCGTCGAGATCGAGACTCGCCGAGATCTGCGTCTGCTCGTCGGGTGCCGCGGCGAGTACGAGGCCCCACGGGTCGATGATCATCGAACGCCCGCCGGTGCGGTTGCCGGCGCCGTCGCGCCCGATCTGATTGGCGGCGACGACGAAGCACTGGTTCTCGATCGCCCGCGCGCGCAGCAGCACCTCCCAGTGGTCACGCGTCGTGGCGAGCGTGAACGCCGACGGGACGAGCAGGACCCGCGCGCCGGCCACGGCAAGCTCGCGGTACAGCTCGGGGAAGCGCAGGTCGTAGCAGACCGAGAGGCCCAGCTCGGTGCCGTCGGCGGCGGCGGAGACGATGAGCTCGTCGCCGGCCTCTTCGTTGTCGGACTCGCGGTAGCGGGTGCCGTCGACCTCGACGTCGAACAGGTGGATCTTGCGATAGACGGCACGGATCTCACCATCTGAGCCCACGTGGACGGAGGTGTTGCGCAGCTTGTCGGAGCCCTCGACCCGCTCGGAGAACGACCCGGCGACGATGTCGACGCCGTGCGCGGCGGCCGTCTCGCGGGCCCACGCGATCGCCTCACCGTCGAGCATCTGCGCGCCGGCGCGAAGCTGCTCGGGCGACCCCAGCACGGTCCACTTCTCGGGCAGCAGGATCAGCGTCGCCCCGTCGGCGATGGCGGCGTCGACGAGCCGTCGCGCCGTGTCGAGATTGCGTGGGCCGTCGTCGGTCGCGTTGAGCTGGATCGCGGCTGCGCGCATCCTCCGGGGTCACCTCCTCCTACGACATGAGCTTAGCGACTGACTGGTCAGTCAACCACATCGTGTCAGGATACCTGCGATGGCGAACCAGGTCCCGCCGCCCAATCCATTTCCCGGTCTGCCGTACCGCGGCGACCCCGCGCACCGGCCGGCCGGCCTCGCCCTGCCGCCGGAGCGAATGGGCCTGCTGCGCCGCGGCCGGCCGCTCAAGCAGTGGCGCTACGTCGGAGTGTTCGACACGCAGGCGATGATCTGCGCGGCGCAGATCCGCGTCGGCGGGCTGCGTCAATCGTTCTGGGCGGTCTGGGACCGCCAGCGCCGCGAGCTGCGCGAGCGCACGTCGAGCGGGCGCGGGGGGATCGATCTCAGCGACGGCCTGCTCGCCGTCCACCGTTCGCGGGTCGACGTCGCGCTGACGCTGGCCCCGTTCGGCGACCCGGTCGAGGTCGTCAGCCCGCACGGAGCGAGCTACATCTGGACGCGCAAGCAGTGGTGCACGGCGAGCGGCACGGTGGCCGTCGACGGACACGCCTACGCGATCTCCGCACCGGCGCTGATCGACGACAGCGCGGGCTACCACGCGCGGGACACCGCCTGGGCGTGGGCCGCCGGCGCCGGCCACGACGAGACCGGACGCACGATCGGCTGGAACCTCGTGAGCGGCATCCACGACGCGCCGTCGACGAGCGAGCGCACCGTGTGGGTCGACGGCACCGCCACCGAGGCCGGACCGGTGACGTTCGCCGGCGACCTGTCGAGCGTGCGCTTCGCGACCGGCGAGGAGCTGCGCTTCTCGTCGGAGGCGGTGCGTGAGCGCCACGACAACCGGATCGTCGTGATGAGCGAGTACCGCCAGCCCTTCGGCTCGGTGTCCGGCACGCTGCCGGACGCGATCACGCTCGCCGACGGGCTCGGCGTGATGGAACGCCACCGCGCGCGCTGGTGATCAGGCGGTCCGGACGCGGCGCAGCTCGGCCAGCAGCAGCTTGGAGTGCACGGCGCCGATCAGCTCGCGCAGCGGCTCCGCGCCCGAGGCGATGATCGCTGCCGCGCGGTCGACCTCGACATCGCCCGCCGCGAGCCGGTCGAGCAGCGTGCGGACCTCCTCGCGCACGAGCGCGCCGAGCGTCTCCTGATAGCGCAGCGTGTCGTAGACCGTGAACCCGAGTGCCTCGTCGTAGCCGCCGGCGCGGAAGCGCGAGATCGCCTCGATGATCAGCAGGTCGTCGGCGTCGTAGCCGCGCGAGGTCGGCGTCAGGACGCCGATCTCGGCCAGTCGCTTGAGCACATTGCGCGGGACGTCGTAGCGCCGCCGGGCCTCGGCAATCGACACGCGGTCGCCCGGCCTCTCGCTCGCCGCGGCGGTCACCGCACGCTCGAGGATCCGGTCTTCGAGCTCGATCAGCGCCCGAGCGCGCGCAGGGCCCTGCTCCATGACCTCGCGGATCACCCGCAGCGGCATGAAGCGATCCTCCTGGAGGCGCTTGACGAGCGCCAGGCGGTCGACGAAGTCGGGCGGGTAGTACGCCATGTTGCGCGACGTGCGCACGATCCCGTCCTGCGGGCCCAGCACGCCCTCGCGCAGGTAGTGCTTGATCGTGCCCGGGCTGATGCCCGAGCGCGCCGACAGCTCGCTCATCTTGAGCAGGCCGTTCGTGCTCACGCGACGCCGAGCATCTCACGGGCCTCGGTGACTGTCGCCGGGCGCCGGCCGGAGGCCTCGGTGAGCTTGCGCGCCGTGGCGATCAGGTCGCCGTTGGAGGTGGCCATCTCGCCGTCGGGCAGGTAGAAGTTGTCCTCGACGCCGACGCGGACCGAGCCGCCGAGCGCCAGCGACGCCTCGACCAGGCCCCACTGCTCGCGCGACACGCCGATCACGCCCCAGTGGGCGCCGTCGGGGACGTTGCGCGCCATCGCCGCGAGGTTGTCGGCTGTCGGCGGAGCGCCGCCCAGGACGCCCATCACACACGACACGTGGACGGGCATCTTCAGCACGCCCATGTGTAGCAGCGGCGCCAGCGAGCCGACGTGGCCGAGGTCGAAGCACTCGTGCTCGGGGCGTATGCCGAGCTCGTTCATGTCGGTGAGCAGCTCGATGATCTCGTCGAACGGGTTGAGGAAGACGGTGTTGAAGACGAACTCCCTGCGCCGCTCGCTGTACTTGGCGTAGTTCATCGAGCCCATGTTCAGCGCTGCGACCGACGGCCGCAGCTCGCGCAGGTAGGCGACGCGCTTCTCCAGCGGGACGCCGATCGCCCCCGTCGAGTAGTTGATGATCGCGTCGTCGCCCACCTGGTCCTTGATCGCCGCGGTGATCGCGCGGAAGTCCTCGATCTCGTATGACGGCGTGCCGTCGGGCGTGCGGGCGTGGATGTGGATCATCACCGCGCCCTCGTCGACCGCGCGCCGGGCCTCGGCGCCGTATTCGGCGGGCGTGTAGGGAATCGCCGGGCAGCGGTCGCGAGCGGCGAGCGCGCCCGAGATCGAGCAGGTGATGACGACGGGATCGTCGAGCGCCATGGGCAGCATCCTTCGTGGGAAGTGATACGTCTCACTTCCCACCCTACTTGCTGCGCAGCGCCTCCGCGGTGATGTCGTCGGCCGGGAAGAACGACTCGATCGCCAGCTCGGCGAGGGTGATATCGCGCGGGGTCCCGAAGCTCGAGATGATGCCGAAGAAGGTCAGCAGCCGGCCGTCGTGGCGCAGGCGCAGCGGGACGACGAGCTCCGTATCGCCGGCCGGGACGTCGTCGCCGGCGTCGTCGGCGTGCAGCGGATAGGACTCGAGCTCGTCGTAGAGCTCGGACAGGACCGGGTCGGCGGTCATCTCGGCCGCGCGGCGCAGATTGCCGAGCAGGTGGGCGCGCCACTGCCCGAGGTTGGCGACGCGCGGCGCCATGCCGTCGGGGTGCAGCGCGATCCGCAGCGCGTTGGGCGCCTGCAGCAGCTCGGGGGCGATCCCATCGATGAACAACGCCAGCCCGTCGCTGTGCTCGACGATGTTCCAGTGGCGGTCGACGGCCAGCGCCGGGAACGGATCATGGCCGCGGACGACATCGCGCACCGCCCGCCGCATCGGCGCGAGCTCGGGCGCGTCGAGCTGCGTCTCGCCGTAGACCGGCGCGTAGCCGGCGGCCAGCAGCAGGTGGTTGCTCTCGCGCAGCGGCACCGCCAGCTCGCCGGTCAGCCGGAGGATCATCTCGCGGCTGGGCTGTGAGCGCCCGGTCTCGACGAACGACAGGTGCCGCGTCGAGATCCCGACGTCGAGCGCCAGGTCGAGCTGGCTGCGGCGCCGGCGCCGGCGCCATGTGCGCAGCAGCTCGCCGATCGGCGCGGCCTGGGTGTGGGTCGAAACGGTCGTCATCTGGGCTGATGGTACGGGCGCGGCGCGGGCGCGCCATTACCTCCGAGGTAACGAGAAACGATTACCTCGTACGTAATTGATCGGTCCCCGCCGACGGCGCACAGTGACGACCATGACCACTACCTCTCTCCCCCTCCCTGTAACCAAGGAGGCGACGGGCACACCGACGCTGCTCGTCGTCCTCGCCGGCACGTTCATGGTCGTGCTGGACTTCTTCATCGTCAACGTCGCGATCCCGTCGATGCAGACCGACCTCGGCGCCGGCGCGGGCGCGATCGAGCTCGTCGTCGCGGGCTACGCGCTCGCGCTGTCCGCCGGCATGGTGTTCGCCGGACGGCTCGGCGATGTCTTCGGCCACCGCCGGATGTTCGCCGCCGGACTGGCCGGCTTCACCCTGACCTCCGCGATCTGCGGCATCGCCCCGAACATCGAGGTCCTCGTCGGCGCGCGAGTCGCGCAGGGCGTCGCGGCGGCGCTGCTGTCGCCGCAGGTCCTGTCGATCCTGCGCACCGCGTTCCCCGGCGAGCGGCTGATGCGCGCGTTCACCGCCTACGGCCTGACCATGGGCCTCGCCGCCGTCGGCGGGCAGCTGATCGGCGGTCTGCTGATCGCCGGGCATCTCGGCTGGCAGGCGTGCTTTTTGATCAACATCCCGTTCGGCCTCGCCGCGCTGGCCCTGACGCCGCGCTTCGTCCCCGAGTCGCGCCCCGCGGCGGGCGGGCGGATCGACACCGCGGGCGCCGCGCTGGCTACCGCCGGCCTCGTGGCGCTCGTCCTGCCGCTGATCGAGGGTCGGCAGCACGGCTGGCCACTGTGGACGTGGCTGAGCTTCGTCGCCGCGGGGGCCCTGATGGCCGACTTCGGGATCCATCAGCGCCGCCGTGTGGCGATCGGCCGCGAGCCGCTCGTCGACCCGGCGCTGGTCGCCCAGCCGCGGTTCGCGCTCGGCGCGATCACGACGATGGCGTTCTACGCCGGCATGGCGTCGTTCTTCCTCGTCCTCGCTCTGTACCTCCAGCAGGCGCGCGGGTTGACGGCGCTGCACTCCGGCCTCGTCTTCGCGGTCCTCGGCGGCGGCTACATGGCGACGTCGATGGCCGCCGCCCCGATCCGTGAGCGCCTCGGGCGCCACATGCTGCCCGCGGGCGCGCTGCTGATGGCCGCCGGGCTTGGCCTGCTGCGCGTCGCGGTCGGCGAGCACGGTGCGGACGGCCATGTCGCACAGCTGCTGCCCGGGCTGGCGCTCGACGGCATCGGCATGGGCGTCGTCACCGCGCCGCTGACCGGCGCCGTGCTGGCCGCCGTGGCCCCCCGCTACGCGGGCATCGCCTCGGGCGTGCAGAGCACGATGGTCCAGCTCGGCAACGCGATCGGCGTCGCCGCGCTGGGGATCGTGTTCTACGGCGCCGTCGGCTCGCTCCCGACGCCGGCGACGATCGCCCACGCGTTCGAGGTCAGCCTCAGCTGGCTGATCGCGCTGTCGCTGGTCGTGGCAGCGCTGACCTCACGGCTGACCCGCCCGGCGCGGTGAGACCATCTCGGCGAGCAGCGTCGACCAGCCGAAGTCGTCGGCGCCCATGCCACGCCCACTGCGCGATTCGTAGTACTCGCGAAAGCCCTCGCGGGACACGACGGCGGCGAGGCGGCCGGCCATCGCGGCCGCCTCGTCGTCGTGGCCGAGGCGGCGTAGGCCGAGCCAGACCAACCACGCGCTGTTGACCCACGACGGCCCCCGCCAGTGGCGATGAAGCCCCCACCACGTCGACCGTGCGGAGTGCGTCCGATCGTCGAGGGCGACGGCGGGCAGCGGGACGCCGTGGGCGAAGCCGGGCGCGCGCAGCACCTCGGCGATCAGCCGCTGGGAGATCTCGTCGGGCAGGTCGGGCAGCGCCAGCGGCGCCAGCGTGTCCCACGTCCGGGGCCGCGACGGGCCCGGCGTCGGCCGGGCCGCGCCGCGGACGTCGTCGAAGAAACGCCCGGCGTCGTCGTCCCACAGCCGCTCGATCAGCGCCGGCGTCGGCGACGGGCGCCCGAGCGCCTGCTCGCTCAGCGACCACGCGACGTTGGTCACCACTTCGCAGACGACCGTCGAGCAGCGCCTGGCGTCCCAGCCGATGCGCCGGTTGCGCGCGATGAGCAGCGGGAACATCGGCGTCCCCTGCGCGAAGCGCCCCCACACATGGTCGAACTTCGGCGACGCGTCCATGCCCGACTCGTCGGGCTGGACGATCCACAGCAGCCCGTCGCCGTCGAGGTCGCGGTGGGCGCTCAGCCATTCGTGATGACGTGCGATGCGCGGCTCCGCGCCCGGGTCGCCGACGGCCAGCGACCAGGCCCAGGCAAGCACCGGCGGCTGGATCGTGCGGGTCATCAGATCGCGCCTCGTCGCGGCGTTGTAGCGGATCAGGCGCGCCGCATCCAGCGGCCGTTCCCACAGGATCGTGTGGCCGATGAAGCCGTCCTCGCTGGCCGTCAGCAGCGTCTCGAGCTCCCCCGCGCGCGCTGGGGCTCCCAGCGCGAGCGCACGATCGCGTGGAAACACGAATCCCAGTACCACTGCCACGGATAGGAGCGCGGGCTCGGCACGCTGAACGCGTAGTCGAGCCCGCGGTAGTGGCCCTCGCGCCAGTTGCCGTCCAGCAGCCCGCGAGCGCGGCTCACAACGTCGTCGGTCACCCAACGGACTATGCCCCCGGTCCGGATGCACAATCCCCAGGCGAAGGGGTCGGTCCGCTCGCGCTACGACGGTCCGAGCGGCCCGCACAGCCCGTAGATCACCGGCACTAGACGGGAACGACGCCCGACTTCTTGTACGGGCGCTCGACGCGCTTGCCCTGGGCCATCGCCAGCGCTCGGCAGATCGTCGGCCGCGTCTCGCGGGGGTCGATGACGTCGTCGATCATCGCGTTGCGGGCCGCGATGTACACGTCGATGATCTGGCGGTAGTTGGCGATCAGCTGTGCCTTCATCGCCGCTGGATCCTCGGCCTCCTCGACCTGCTTGCGGAAGATGATCTCGACCGCGCCCTCGGCCCCCATCACGCTGATCTCGGCCGTCGGCCAGGCGACGATCAGGTCGGGCTCGAACGCGCGGCCGTTCATCACGTAGTAGCCGGCGCCGTAGGCCTTGCGCAGCACGACGGTGATCTTCGGCACCGTCGCGTTGGAGATCGCGTAGAGCATCTTGGCGCCGTGGCGGATGATCCCCGCCTCCTCGGCCTTGGTCCCGACCATGAAGCCCGGGACGTCCTGCAGGAACACCAGCGGGATCCCGTAGGCGTTGCACAGGTTCACGAACCGCGCCGCCTTGTCGGCCGAGTCGTTGTTGAGGATGCCGCCGAGCTGGCGCGGCTGACTGGCGACGATCCCGGCCGGGCGCCCCCCGAAGCGTGCGAAGCAGGTGATGATCGTCTTCGCCCACTGCGGCTTCATGTCGAAGTACACGCCGTCGTCGACGATCCGCTTGATCACCTCGTACATGTCGTACGGCTTGCGGTTGGACTCGGGGATGACGTCCAGCAGCTCCTCGTCGGCGCGGTCGATCGGGTCGCTGCACCCCACGACCGGCGGCGCCTCCTCGCAGTGCGCGGGGAAGAACGACAGGTACTCCTTGATCTTCTCGATGCACTGGGGATCGTCGGCGACCTCGAGATCACCAACGCCGGACTTGCGGCAGTGGATCTTCGAGCCGCCGAGCTCCTCCTGGGTGACGTCCTCGCCGATCGCCGCGCGCACGAGGTGCGGTCCGGCGAGCGCCATCGACCCGCGCCCGGCGACCATCGGCACGAAGTCGGCGAGACCCGGGATGTACGCGGTTCCGGCCGCGCACGGGCCCATCAGCGCGGCGACCTGCGGGATCACGCCGCTGGCGATCACCTCCTCGCGGAACAGGTGCCCGGAGCCGGCGAACAGCGACCCGACCGCCTCCTGGATGCGCGCGCCGGCGCTGTCGAGCAGCCACACCATCGGAATCCGCTTGGTCAGCGCCAGCTCGCGCAGCCGCGCGACCTTCGTCTCGCCGGTCATCCCCATCGAGCCGGCCATGACCGTGAAGTCATAGGCGGCGACCGCGACCAGCCGGCCGTCGACCGCGCCGTAGCCGGTGATGACGCCGTCGGCCGGCGCCTCCTTGTCCTCCAGCCCGCGAACCGAATGATGGATTCCGGCGTGGATGCCCAGCTCGGTGAACGTGCCCTCGTCGATCAGCAGCGCGATGCGCTCGCGCGCGGTCAGCTTGTCCTGCGCGTGCTGGCGCGCGATGCGCTCCTCGCCGCCGCCGAGCTTGGCGGCCTCGCGGCGCGCCTCCAGGTCCTCGACCAGCGGGCGCAGAATCGAGGGTGCGGGTGCGGGTTCGGTAGCCATGGCGTGGTTCAGTCTCCTCCGTGATGAAGCAGCTCGACCGACAGCGCCAGCGGCTCGACGATCGACGCCGCCAGTCCGGCCAGGTCGGGATCGGTCAGGCCGGTGATCTCGGCGCCGATCAGGTCACACGACGTTGCGACGTCGTGCAGCAGGTCTGACAGCCCGTCCTCCGACAGGCCGCCGGGGGCCGGGAACAGGGCCGGCAGCACGGACGCGTCGAGGACGTCGAGGTCGAGATGGACGAACAGCTCGCGCCCGGCCACCGCCCGTCCGAGCAGCGTCGGATGCTCGATCCGCACCACGCCGCTGCGCTCGAGCGCCACCTGCTCGGGGCCCTCGACGTCGCGCACGCCGCACGTGATGACCCGTGTCGGGTCCAGCGGCGGGTCGCTGGTCAGTCCCGCCGACCACAGCCCGCAGGCGCCGGCGAGACCCATCCCGCCGAGGTAGCCCGAGGCGGACGTCTCGGGCGTGTTGAAGTCGGCGTGCGCGTCGAGCCACAGCACGAAGGCCTCGGGGTGGTGACGGGCGACGGTCGGCAGCGTCGTCAGGGCGATCGAGCAGTCGCCGGCCACCAGCACCGGCCGCCGTCCCGCGCTCAAAGCGTCGTCGATCTGGCCGCCCGCCTCGAGCAGGCAGCCGCGCGAATCCTGAAGGTCGGCGTCGTAGCGGGCGCTGCGCGACAGTCCCGGCGAGCCGATCATGCGCGCGTCCAGGCCCGTCAGGTCGCCGAGCTCGACCGCGAGCGCCTCGACGGCGATCCCGGCTTCGGGGGCGCGGTCGGAGGTCCGGCACAGCAGCGCGACGAGCGAGGTCTCGGGCCTGGCCATCAGCGCCCCGTCCACTGCGGCTCGCGCTTCTCGAAGAACGCGGTCACGCCCTCGCGGATGTCGTCGGTCGATTGCGCGAGCGTCAGCTGCGCGCGCAGGAACTCCATCGCGTCGGCCTGGCCCATGTCGACCTGATTGTGCAGTGCGTCCTTGCCCATGCGCATGATCAGCGGGGAAGAGGCGGCGAGCTTGGCCGCCCATTCGTCGACCGCCGCGTCGAGCTCGCCGGCGCCAACAACGCGGTTGACGATCCCGATCCGGTGCGCCTCCGCGGCATCGATGCGCTCGCCGAGCAGCATCAGCTCGGCTGCCTTCTTGCGCCCGACGTTGCGCACGATCAGCGCGCTGATGACGAACGGGAACACACCGACGTTGATCTCGGGTGTCCCGAACGACGCCTCCTCAGAGGCGACGATCAGGTCACACGCGAGTGCGAGCCCGAGCGCCCCGGCGAGCACATGGCCGCCGGCCTTGACGATGCTCGGCTTGCCCAGCGCGCCGATCAGCTCGAACAGGTCGGGCAGCTTGCCCGCCGTGCCGAGGTGGCGGTGGATCAGCGGGACGTCACCGGCGAAGCCGCCGAGGTTGGCGCCCGAGGACCATGTCTTGGGGTGCGTCGAGGCGAGGACGACGCAGCGGACGTCGTCGTCGTCGCGCGCTGCGGCGAACGCCGCAAGCAGCTCGTCGAGCATCGTCTCCGACAGCGCGTTGCGGTTGTCGGGCTGGTTGAGCGCGATCGTCGCGACGCCGTCGGCAATGTCGTAGAGCAGCGTCTCGTAGGCGGCCACGAGATGACAATAGCCCGCGTCACCGGATCACGCGGAAGCGAATGGTGACCGCCTTGGATGCATTCCCGGCGCCATCTTTGGCGGTCAGTGTCGCCTGGTAGCCACCCGGGGCCAGTCGGTGCGTGTTCCAGCGGCCGCTGAAGGTCAGCGAACCGCGCCCGGACTTGGCGTGGCGGGCGAGCCCGACGCGTGCCAACAGCCGGGTGCACGCGGCGTGCTTGCGCAGCCTGCGTGACGGGACGGCGCAGCGCGTGCCGGCGCGACGACCCGAGAAGCGCTGGGCGATCGCGATCTTGACCGTCGCGGCCTCCGACAGCGTCCAGCGGAACGTCGTGCCGCCCGTCGTCTTCCCGGCCTTCGCCCTGGCCGTGGCGATCACCGCGGTGCGCGCCTTGGCGATCCGGAAGCTCGCATGGCTGACCGAGACATGAGAGAGCACCGGCGCGACGGCCACAGTGAACGTGCTCAGCGCCGGCGTCTGGTCGGTCTCGCCGCCCAGGTCGACGGCGCGCACGGCGAGGCGGTGGACGCCGTCGGCCAGCGCCGGCGTCGTGATGGCGCTCGCGCAGTCCGCGAACGCGCCGCCGTCGAGCGAACACTGAAAGTGTGCGCCGGCGTACGTCGCCGCGAAGGTGAACGTCGCCGTGGCGCTGTGGATCGTGGCCGCCGGGCCGGCGGTGATCGTCGTGTCGGGCGCGATCAGCGGGCACTCGTGGCGCACCGTGCGCAGGTAGATCTGGTTGAACTGCGGGCCGGCGAACATGCCCGCCGCGATGCCCGGTTCGCGGTCGACGAACACGACGCAGCTGCCGTCGGCCGACGGCGCCGGCGACTCGGCCCCGCGCAGCGGCGCGCTCGAGCCGTCGGCGCTGCCGACGACCACCGTCGTGCCGGCGGCGAGATCGCGCTCATACAGCGCTCCCGGTGCTCCGGGCAGGTTCGTCGCCGGGGTGAAGAAGGTCACGTGGTCGCCGTCGCCGCTGATCTGCGAGATGAACGACTGCTGGTTGGCCGGCGTGCCGTCGGAGGCGACGCTGGCCAGCGTGAGCGCGCCGGTCGACAGGTCGCGGACGTAGACCTCGCCGGTGGCGGGGGGAACGCCGGGGACGAGCACGTCGAACGCCTGGAACGAGACGCGACTGCCGTCGAGGCTGAGCGACGCCTCGTTTGCGCCTGACGTCGGGCTCTGGCCGCCCGGGGTGGTGTCGGCGAGCGTCGTCGTCCCGGCGGCGAGGTCGCGGACGAACACGTCCGCCGCGTTGTTGGCGTCGCCTCCGACGAGGTTGTCGGAGCTGTCGGTGAACGCGACGCGCGTGCCGTCACCGCTGATGTCGACGCTGTCCTCAACGTAGCCGTCGCCGCCCGCGCCGCCGCCGGAGACGCTGGCGAGGATCGTCGTCTGCGTCGCGAGGTCGCGGACGTAGACGTCGGTCTTGCCGTTGCCGTCGCCCGCGACGAGCGCATCCGAGGACCGCAGCGCAACGCGGCCTCCGTCCTGGTCGAGCGCCGGGTCCGTGGCCCCGCCCGGTGCGGCCTGGCCGCCGTCGGTGACGCTGGCGAGGGTGGTCGTGTCGTTGCGCACATCGCGGACGTAGACCTCGTCGCGGCGGTTGTCGCCGCCCAGTGCGCCCGACAGCGACACGAAGGCGACGTGGGTGCCGTCGGCGCTTATCGACGGCCGGCCGTCGTCGACCGCGGCCGGCGCGCCGCCGGCGCCGCTGGCGCGGCTGACGAGCGTGGTCGCGCCGGTCAGGGTGTCGCGTACGTAGGCGTAGCGATCGCCCGCGGCGCCGGCGGGCAGCAGCCCGAGGTCCGACGACGAGAGGAAGACGACGTAGCGGCCGTCGGCGCTGATCGCCCGGCGACCGATCTCGGCTGGACCGACGGTGCCGGGGCGGCCCGAGGCCTCGGCCGGGCGCGACACGAGGTGTGTCGTCGCGGCGGCCAGGTCTCGCTGGAAGACCTCGTCGAAGCGCCCGGAGGCGAGCGGGTCGACGTCGGTCGCCGCGCTGCCCCAGACGACGCCGCTGCCGGTGGTCGTGATCGACGCGCGGTAGGCGCCGCCGTCGTCGAGCGCGCCCGCGACGCCGGAGGCGCGGCTGGCGACCACCGTCGTCCGCGGGCCGAGCGCGCGCACGAAGACAAGCGGCGGGCGCTCGCCGTCGCCGAACGGGCCGGGGCTGATCGCGCCGAGAGTCGTCGCGAAGCTGGCGAACGCGACGCTGCCGCCGTCGCCGGAGATCGCCGGAGCGGTCGACTCGGCGTCGCCCTTGGCGCCAACGGGGCCGGTGGCACGGCTGACGAGCGTCGTCGTGCCCGCCGCGATGTCGCGGACGTGGACGTCGTCGGTTGGGTCGGCGTCGCCGTCGCCGAGATTCGATCCCGTGGACTCGAACGCCACGCGCTGTCCGTCGTCGCTGATCGACGGCCGGAACGCGTCGCCGTTGCCCTGTGCGCCGGCCGGGCCGTCGGCGCGGCTGACGAGCACCGGGTTGTTGGGCCCCAGCGCGCGGATGAAGATGTCGCTGTCGCCATTGGTGTCACCGCCCGGGCCGAGGAGGTTGGTCGAGATCGATCGGAAGGCGACGATCGAGCCGTCGGCGTTGATGTCCGGCTCGTCGGCGCCCTTGTCGCCGATCGTGCCGCTCCAGGTGTCGACGGCGGTCGTCGTGCCCGCGGCGAGATTGCGCACGAAGACGTCGCCGTAGCCGAGGTCGTCGGCGGCGGCGAGGTTGTCGGCCGACGACGCGAACACCACGCGGCCGCCGTCGGCGTCGAGCGCGCAGTCCTGAGCAGACGCATTGCCGACGACGTTGCCCGGGCCGCGGTCTGCGAGGACGAGCGCCCCGGTGGCGAGCGTCTTGGCGTAGATGTGGGTCGTGCCCCCACTGACGCCCGGAACGAGATTCCCGGCCGGCGAGGTGAAGCAGACGGCCGAGCCGTCGGAGCTGATCGCGGCCTGCTGAGTGTCGTTGTCGGCAAGCGCGCCGCTCGTGCCGACACGATCGGCGATCGTGACGATGGCGGTCTGGTTGTCGCGGACGACGGCATGGCGCGCTCCGTCGGGCGACAGGTCGGGCGCAGCGGACACGAAGACGACGAAGCGCCCGGATCCGCTGACGGCGTCCAGGCCAACGCCCGATTCGCCGTCCGACGACGCGCCGAGCGCCCCGAAGCCGCTCGAGCGGCTCAGCAGCTGCGTCGAGCCGGGCAGCGCGGGATCGGCGGTGGCGATCGAGGTGGTGCAGAGAGCCGCCGCGAACAGGACGAGGGCGAGGAGGCGCATCGGTCGGTTGGACATAGCCGCATCGTCGGTGCACCGCCGGCCCCCGCCCAGGCGGGTGTCCCGCCGTCGTTGTGGCGGACAACCGACGTGTCGCGGTCAGGAACACCCAATGACTCAGCCACCACCGCGTCACGGTGACGATCGGCAGCAAGTAGCAAGTCCTACTGTTCACTCGTCGTGGCTCAGCGAGTACCGTTGGCGGCATGAGCGCAGCCACCGACGTCCGCAAGCCCGACTACACCAGCCGCCATCGCTTCCACCGCTTCACCGACGAGCACGAAGAGCTGCGCGACTCGATCCACCGCTTCGTCGTCAAGGAGCTCGCCCCTCACGCAGAGGAGTTCGAGCGCGACACGTTCGGCGACTGGGTCTTCCCGCGGATGGGCGAGCTCGGCTTCCTCGGGCTCGACAAGCCCGTGCAGTACGGCGGGCAGGGCGGCGACTACTTCACCGCGATCGTGCTGTCCGAGGAGATCGTCCACGCGCGCTGCGGCGGGCTCGGCATGGGCCTCGCGGTCCAGACCGACATGGCGATGCCGCCGATCGTCGCATTCGGGACCGAGGAGCAGAAGCAGGAGTGGCTCGTGCCGGCGATCCAGGGCACGAAGGTGCTGTGCCTGGGGATCACCGAGCCCGACGCCGGCTCCGACGTGGCCGGGATCAAGACCCGCGCGGTGCGCGACGGCGACGAGTACGTCATCAACGGCTCGAAGACCTACATCACCAACGGCCATCGCGCCGATGTGATCGTGCTCGTCACCAAGACCGACCCTGACGCCGGCTACGAGGGCTTCACCCTGTTCCTCGTCCCGATGGACAGCCCGGGCGTGATCCGCGAGAAGAAGCTGGAGAAGATGGGCATGCACGCCTCCGACACGGCGCTGCTCGCGTTCCAGGACGTCCGCGTCCCCGCGTCGGCCGTCCTCGGCCAGGTCGGCAAGGGCTTCTACCACATCATGTGGGAGCTCCAGGGCGAGCGCCTGATCTCTGCCGCCGGCGGCGTCGCGGGCGCCCAGCGCGCGTTCGAGCAGACGCTCCAGTACGCCAACGAGCGCCACGCGTTCGGCAAGCCGATCGGGAAGTTCCAGGTCACGCGCCACAAGTTCGCCGAGATGGCGACGAAGATCGAAGCCGCCCGCCAGCTCGTCTACGCGACCGCCGCGCGCGTCGCCGACGGCGACTACCCGGTGCGCGAGATCTCGATGGCCAAGCTCTACACGTCGCGTATCGCGTGCGAGGTCATGGACGAGTGCATCCAGATCCACGGCGGCGCGGGCTACATGGTCGAGTACGGGATCGAGCGCGCGTGGCGCGATGCGCGGCTGGCGCGCATCGGCGCCGGCACCGACGAGATCATGCTCGACGTGATCGGCCGCAGCTACGGCCTGTGAGATAGGTCACCGGCCGATCGCTACGCGATCCCGAAGCGGTCGCGCAATCCCGCGCGGCCGGCGTCGGTGACCCGCGCCGCGCGGCCGGTCCTCGCGCGCTGGATCCAGCCAAGCTCGAGCAGCCGCGCGGTCATCGCGGCGCCCAGGGCGCCGGCCAGGTGGTGGCGCTGCTCGGACCAGTCCATGCAGTAGCGCACGAGCGGGCGCCGGCCGGCGGCGAGCGCTGCGACGTCGACGCCGAAGTCGTCGAACAGCGCGACGCCGTCGTCGGTCAGCCGGTAGTCGACGTCCTGACCCGGCGCCGACAGGCGGTCGCGGATCGCGGCCTCGGGGTGGTACAGGCCATCGCCGCCGCTCAGCGCGCCACCGTCGATCAGTGCCCCGAACAGGGCGACACCGACGCGCCCGGCGACGTGGTCGTAACAGAGCCGCGCTTCGCGCAGCATGCGCGCCCGTGTCCCCTCGCGCAGCGAGCGGACCGGCGCCGGCGGCGCGATCTCGGCCAGGGCCTCAAGCGCCCGGACGACCTCCGGCCGCGACACGCGGTAGTAGCGATGGCGGCCCTCGGACCGCACATCGAGCATCCCCGCGGCGACGAGGCGCGCGAGGTGGCCGCTGGCCGTCGAGGCGGCGACCCCGGCCTCGCGGGCCAGGACGCTGGCCGGCAGCGCGCGACCGTCGGCGAGGGCGAACACGATCCGCGCACGCCCCGGCTCGGCCAGAACGGCGGCCGCGGCGGCGACATCGGCATCTCCGAGCATGCGACCACGTTACGCCGCGGACACTTCGGCCGGGACCGAAACGTCGTGGGCCGACGATCGACGCCATGACGTTACTTGCGCTGTGCCTCGCCTACTTCATGGTCATCCTCGATGCCACGATCGTCAATCCGGCGCTGCCGACCCTCGCCGCCGAGCAGCACGCCGGGGTCGCGGCTCTGCAGTGGGTGGTCGACGGCTACACGCTCGCGTTCGCCGCGTTCCTGCTGCTGGGCGGCGCGCTCGGCGACCGAGTCGGCGCCCGGCGGACGTTCCTCGCCGGCCTCGCGCTGTTTGCCGCCGCGTCGCTGGCGTGCGGGCTTGCGCCGTCGGTCGGCGCCCTCGTCGCGGCGCGCGTCGCCCAGGGCCTTGGCGCGGCCCTCGCCGTGCCGGCGTCGCTGGCGCTGCTGCGCGTCAGCTTCGACGACCCAGCGCGCCGGGCTCGCGCGGTCGGAGTGTGGGGCGCGATGGGCGGGATCGGCGCGGTCACCGGCTCGATCCTCGGTGGCCTGTTGACCAGCGGCGTCGGCTGGCGCGCCGTGTTCCTGGTCAATGTCCCGATCGGCCTGGCGGCGATCGCGCTGGCCGCGCGCCACGCACCCGCCGCGCCCCGGCCGGCCCGCCCGCGGGCGCTGGACCTGTCCGGCCATCTGTTGAGCCTGCTCGCGCTCGGCTCGCTGTGCTTCGGCCTGATCGAGGCCGGAGCTCGCGGATGGACCGACCCGCTCGTGCTCGCCGCGGTGGGCACGTCGGCGATCGCCGCCTGCGCGTTCGTCGCCGCCGAACGCCGTGCGCGCGAGCCGATGCTGCCGCCGGCGCTGTTCGCGGCGCCCGAGTTCTCCGCCGCCAACGCGATCGGCGTGCTGGCCAACGTCGGGCTCTACGGCCAGCTCTTCGTCATCAACCTGTTCTTCCAGGGCCGGCTGCACTACTCGCCGGTGCGGGCCGGGCTGGCGATCCTCCCCGAGGCGGGGCTGCTCAGCGTCAGCTCGATCCTGTCGGCGCGGCTGACCGCCCGCCGCGGCCCGCGTCCGGCGATGCTCGTCGGCCTGGCCACCGGCACGCTCGGCCTCGCCGGCCTGGCTGCGACCGTCGGCCAGACGTCCTACGCGCTGCTGGCCGGCCCGCTGGCGCTGCTCGGGTTCGGGATGGCGTTCGTCATGCCGGCCGCCACGACCGCGGTCGTCGAGTCGGCGCCGAGCTCCCAGGCCGGGATCGCCGCGGGCGTCATCAACAGCGCCCGCCAGATCGGCAGCGTGATCGGCATCGCGCTGCTCGGCAGCGTCGCGGCATCGTCCGGCGGCCTCACGGTCGCGCTGGCGATCGGCGCCGCCGCATTCGCCCTCGGCCTCGCCGTCCTGGTCCCCGGGCCACGTTCGCGAGCGGCTCTGGCGTAGCCTTCGCGCCCGCACATCACCAGGAACTTCGAAGGAGACGTACATGGGAGTCCTCGACGGCAAGACCGCGATCGTCACAGGATCGGCGCGCGGCATCGGCCGCGCCACGGCGGAGCTGCTCTCCGAGCACGGCGCCAGCGTGCTCATCAACGACCTCGACGCCGACGTCGCGCAGCAGACGGCCTCGGAGATCAAGGGTGAGACCGTCGTGTTCGGCGGCGACCTGACCGCAGGAGGGTGCGCCGGACAAGCTCGTCCAGACGGCGATCGACGCCTGGGGCAAGATCGACATCATCGTCAACAACGCCGGCTACACGCTCGACGCGCCGATCCACAAGATGAGCGACGACTGGTTCCAGAAGATGCTCGACATCCACGTCGTGGCGCCGTTTCGCATCATCCGCGCCGCCGCCCCGCACCTGCGCGAGCCGGCCAAGAAGGAGCGCGAGGAGGGCGTCGAGGTGTTCCGCAAGATCGTCAACATCTCGTCGATCTCCGGCACGATGGGTAACGCCGGCCAGGCCAACTACGCGGCCGGCAAGAACGCCGTCGTCGGCATGACCAAGGCGCTGGCCAAGGAGTGGGGCCAGTTCAAGATCAACGTCAACGCCGTCGCGTTCGGTTACGTCCTCACGCGCCTGACTGCGGCGAAGAACGAGTCCAACACGATGGAGATCGGCGGCGAGACCGTGCAGCTCGGGATTCCCGAGCAGATGCAGGGTGGCAGCGCGATGCTGATCCCGCTGGGCCGCGGCGCGACGCCCGAGGAGGCCGCCGGCGGCGTGTTCTTCCTGTGCTCGCCCTGGAGCAACTATGTCCACGGCCAGGTGCTCAACATCACCGGCGGGATGTTCACGGGCATGATGTCGTGACGATCTCCGTCGCGGCGGAACGCGACCTGGAGGAGCTGCTGGGCCTGATGCGGGCCTACTGCGACTTCTACTCGGTCGCGCCCGCCGACGACGACCTGTGCGCGATGTCCCGCGCACTGATCGCCGACCCGGCGCGCGAGGGGGTTCAGCTCCTCGCGCGCGACGACGACAGCGGCGCCGCGGTCGGCTTCGCGACGATCTTCTGGACGTGGGCGACGACGCGGGCCGCGCGGATCGGGACCATGAACGACCTGTTCGTGGCCCCGCAGGCACGCGGGCATGGCGTCGCGACGGCGCTGATCGAGGCCTGTGCGCAGCAGTGTGCGCAGCGCGGCGCAATCGCACTGGAATGGGAGACCGCGCTCGACAACGAGCACGCGCAGGCGGTCTACGACCGCGTTGGCGGCCGGCGCTCCCGGTGGCTGAGCTACGAGCTGACGGTCGGCCCGGTCAGCCGCTGAGCGCGACGTTGAACGCGCGAAGCCTGACGTTCCCCGCGGCGTCGGCGACTCGCAGGTGGACCGCGACCCGCGGGTGACGGTGGCGGCGCAGCGCAGCGCGGACGAGCGACCGCAGCGCGCCCGACAGCTTCATCTTCAGCGTGACATGCGACCCGGCGGCGATGACGACTCTGACCGCGGCGAGGGCGTGACTGTGCGAGCCGATGTGCAGCGTCGCGTGGGCGAGCAGGGTGCAGTGCTCGTTGCACCCGAGATGCAGGATCAGGCGCCCGAGCTCGGCGCCGTGCTGGTGGCTCGCGAAGCTCACGCTGAGCTTCGGCGGCGTCTTGTCGGACCGCAGGCCCGACGGCGTCGGCACCGGCTGTTGGGCCGGCGGCGTGCCGGGCGCCTGCGGCGTGGCGAGCGCGGCGGTGCACGTGTAGCCGCCGCTGTCGTTGACCAAGCGCTTGACGTCGCCGCCGAGCAGCGTGACGTAGACGCGTCCGCACGCATCCTCGCCCATCCCCGACAGGCTCGGGACGCTGAGACCGAGGTCGTGGTCTCCCGAGGCGGTGGCGGTCGCGAGCGTCGTCCCTGACAGCGTCGCCCCCCACAGCTCGCCGTCGACGTTGTCGCCGTAGACAGTAGGTGCCCGCGAGCTGCGGCAGGCCCGGGTCGCGGACGACATAGCCGCCGATGATCGCGAACCAGCCGTCGCCGTTGTGGGACTTCTCGATCACCGGATCGGTGAACGGGCCGGCGGCGGTCTCGTTGGTCGCGTTGAAGGAGTGCAGCCCCTCGCGCAGGTTCCAGCCGAAGTTCGGCTCCGCGCCCGCCGACCTGTCCGGCGCCCGGCGACGGGACGTAGTCGACCTCCTCGTAGAGGTCCTGGCCGACGTCGCCGATGATCATCGCGCCGGTCTGGCGGTCGAACGAGAACCGGTAGGGATTGCGCAGGCCGAGCATCCACACGGGGCCCGCCGGCGCGGGAAACGGATTGTCGGCGGGAACGGTGTAACCGCCGGCCGGCAGCGGCGCGACCCGCAGGATCTTGGCCAGCAGCGGCGACCTGTTGTTGTCGGGGTCCGAGACGGTCAGGTTCTGACCGTTGCCCTGCGTGTCGCCGCCGCCACCGCCGTCGCCGGTGCCCATGTAGAGCATCCCGTCGGGCCCGAACTGGAGCTGGCCGCCGTTGTGGTTCTGCTGGACGTGGTGCGGGATCGTCAGCACGCGCAGGCGCGTCGACAGGTCGGCGTGGTCGGGCGACGAGGCGATCATCTCGTCGACCTCGATATCGCCGGTGTGGTCGACCGTCGGCGCGTTGCCCGTGTAATAGACATAGAAGCGGTGGCTGGTCGCGTAGTCGGGCGCGAACGCCATCGACAGCAGCCCCTCCTCGTTGCCCGCCGAGTCGACGAGCGACGTCATGTCCAGAAACGGCGTCGGCTGCTTGGCGCCGTCAAGGACCTCCTGGATCGTCCCGCCCTGCTCGACGACGAACACGCGGTCAGGGTCGCCGGGCGGCGCCGCGACCGACACCGGCCGCGTGAACGACCCGATCTGCTCGAGCTGGGCGGCCGGCGCGCTCGCGGCGGCGCCGAGCGCCACGGTGGCGCCCACCACCGCGGCGGCGATGACGCGGCGCCTCATCGCCCGGCCTTCGCGGCCGTGCAGGTCGATCTGCCCGGTCCCTGAAGTCGCTGCACCGACCCGCCGAGCAGCGCCACGTACACGCGCCCGCACGCGTCCTCGCCCATCCCCGACAGGCCCGGGACAGCGAGCCCGAGGTCGCGGATGTCGCTGGCGCCCGACGCCGACAGCCGCGCCCCGTACAGGCGACCCTTGACGTTGTCGCCGAAGATGTAGGTCCCGGCAAGCGACGGCACGTTGGGGTCGCGCACGACGTAGCCGCCGATGATCGCCAGCCAGCCGTCGGCGTGGGTCTCCTCGATCACCGGCGCAGTCGAGAAGTTCGGCCCCGGCTGCTCGTTGTGGGCCGGGTAGCTGTGCAGGCCCTCGCGCAGGTTCCACCCGTAGTTGGCGCCACGCCCGCCGACCTGGCCGGTGGCCGGCGACCGCGCGAAGTCGATCTCCTCGTAGAGGTTCTGCCCGACGTCGCCGATGATCATGTCGCCCGTCTTGCGGTCAAACGAGAACCGCCACGGGTTGCGCAGCCCGAGCATCCAGACCGGCGCGGCCGGGCCGCGGAACGGATTGCCCGGCGCCGGCCGGTAGCCGCCGCCGGGCCTGGGGTCGATCCGCAGGATCTTGGCCAGCAGCGGCGAGCGATTGCCGGCCGGGTCGGTGACGCTGAGGTTCTGGCCGTTGCCCTGGGTGTCACCGCCGCCACCGCCGTCGCCGGTCCCGAGGTACAGGTGGCCGTCGGGTCCGAACTGGAGCTGGCCGCCGTTGTGGTTGGACTGGACGTGGTGAGCGATGCCGAGGATGCGCGTGCGACTACCCGGGTTCGCCCGACTGGGCGACGACGCCGTGAACTGGTCGACCTCGATGTCGCCGCGCGGCTTGGACGTGTAGTAGACGTAGAAGCGGTGGGTCTTGGCGTAGTTGGGCGCGAACGCCATCGACAGCAGGCCCTGCTCGCCGCCCGACAGGACGCGCGAGGTGAGATCGAGAAACGGACGGCGCTGGGTGTGGCCGTCGGTGACCACGCGGATCGTCCCGGCCTGCTCGACGACGTAGACGCGCCGGGGATCATGCGGCGGCGCGGCGATCGAGACGGGGGTCGAGAACTTGCCGATCTGGACCAGATGCGCTCCGCCCGGACCGGCCGCGCCGGCGCTCCCCAGCCCCGCCAGCGCGGCGACGACGACCAGCACCGCGAGCGGCGGCAATGACCACAGCGCGACTCGCCTCACTGCGCGACGCGCTCCTCGAGCCGGGCGTAGAGAGCGCGGATCTCGGTGAGGATCGCGTCGGCGACGACCCGCTGCTGCTCGCGTGACGGGTCATGCACGACCTCGTAACGCAGCGGGTCGCCGTACTGGATCGTCACCTTGGGGAACCGCAGCCGGCGCCAGTTGCGCACCTGCGCCGACCCGTAGATCGCGACCGGGACGATCGTCGCGCCGGACTCGAGCGCCAGGCGGCCGATGCCCGGCTTGGCCCGCTCGGCCATCTGGCCGGTGCGCGAGCGCCCGCCCTCGCAATACATGCCGATCGTGCCGCCGCGCGACAGGATCGCGTCGGCGGTGATGAACGCGTCCTCGTCGCGCGCGCCGCGACGGACCGGGAACACACCGCCGTGGTTGAACACGAACTGCAGCGGCTGGCGGAACAGCTGGGACTTGGCCATGAACTGCACCTTGCGGCGGACGAACGCCGCCGCGAAGAAGTGGTCCATGAACGACGAGTGGTTGGGCGCGAGGATCACCGGTCCGCTCGGCGGGACCTTGTCGGAGTCCAGCGCGCGCGTGCGAAACGGGATCAGCACGTACATGGTCAGCACGACGCGGACGGCCTGGTAGACCCAGTCGGGCCCCCGCCGGCGCGTGCGCTCGTGGTACCGGGCGAAGTCGTCGGCGCCGCGCGTGTCGCGGTAGACCTGCTCCCGGATCTTGGCGAGGTCCTCGGTCATGGCGGCCCGCACATCGTAGGGGCGCACGCCGCCGCCGTCCCCCGGTACCCACCCACAAAGCGGTACCACGGACGCGGGACCGAGCCCTCCCCTGGGCCCGGCCCCGTCGTCTCGTGGGAATGCCGCGTCGGTGGGTCAGGCCTTCGCGGCGGTTACACCAAGCCCATTCGTCGTAGGAGGAGACGCTAGGAGGAGGGCCATTCGGTGTGTCTTCAAGGTACGCGCCCGTCGCCGCAAGCTCTCCGACCGACGGTCGGAGATACGGCGAGCCCGTTGCGCCCGCCGGTCGAACGGTGGTCGGGAACGTGTTCAGCGACGCCGCAGCCGGGTCAGCGTCACGAGCACGAAGTCGGCGAGCTGGCGGGCACGGTGCGTGAACCCGCCGAGCGTGCGGCCGGTCGCACGGTGGGCGAGATCGAGCGGGACCTCGCGGATCGTGCAGCCGGCGCGGGCGGCGTCGACCGTCATCCCGATCTCCATCCCGAAGCGAGGCGCGAACGGCACGACCTCGGCCAGCAGCTCGCCGCGCAGCGCGCGCTGACCACTGATCGGAGCCGCGAGTCGCAGACCGGTGAGCCGCCGGATCGCCCAGCGCGCGTACCCGACCGCGAAGCCGAAGCCACCACCGACGCGCGTCGCGAAGACCCCAACCGCGAGATCGCACGAGCCGTCGGCGACCGCATCGGCCAGCCCCGTCAGCCGTCGGGCCGTCTGCGCCAGGTCGCCGTCGCACAGCACGACGATCTTGCCCGGCGCCGCGTCGAGCACGTGCCGGGCCGCGAGCGTCGCGGCGCCGCCCTTGCCGACGTTGCGCGGGCTTGTGACGACCTCGGCACCGGCGTCGGTCGCGACCCGTGCCGTCGCGTCGGTCGAGCCGTCGTCGGCGACGACGATCCGTGCGCCGGGGAACGCGTCGCGCAGCGCGCGCACGGTGTCGCCGACCCGGTCGGCCTCGTTGTGCGCGGAGACGATGGCGATCAGGTCGCGGACGTCCATGGGCGCGGCTATCGTGCCAGGGCGCGGCGAGCGAACCATTCCAGGAGGTCGAGGTGCCGGACATCGAGGCCCACATCACGGGCACCGTGTGGAAGATCGAGTGCGAGGTCGGCGACCAGGTCGACGCCGGCGACACCGTCGTCATCCTCGAGTCGATGAAGATGGAGATGCCGGTCGAGGTCGAGGACGCCGGCACGGTCGCCGAGATCCTCTGCGAGGAGGGCCAGGCGGTCAACGAGGGCGACACGCTCGTCCGCCTCAGCTGAGTGCCGGGCGAGCTGCTCATCGACGCGCCGGCCGACGGCGTCGTCCGGCTGCGGATCTCCAACCCGGCCAAGCGCGGCGCGCTCGACCAGCCGATCCTCGACGCGTTCGGCGCCGCGCTGGACGGCGTGGAGGAGCGCGCGCGCTGCGTGTTGCTTGCCGGCAGCGGCGGCGTGTTCTCGTCGGGCTACGACGTCGGCGACGCGGGCGCCGGGACGGACGCCGAGATCGCCGCCCAGGCCGAGCAGATGGTGGCGCACCCGTTCAGCGCCGCACTGGGGGCGTTCGACCGCTGTCCGCTGCCGATCGTCGCGGCGCTCAACGGCCACACGATCGGCGGCGGCCTCGAGCTGGCGCTGGCCTGCGACCTGCGGATAGCCGCGCAGGGCATCAGCCTCGGCATGCCGCCGGCCAGGCTCGGGCTCGTCTACTCGCACACCGGCCTGCGTCGCTTCATCGACGCGATCGGCGCGCCGCGCACGCGCGAGCTGTTCCTGGTCGGGCGCTACATCGACGCCGACAAGGCGCTGCAGTGGGGGCTCGTCAGCGATCTCGTCGCCCCCGACGACGTCGACGCGGCGGCGCTGGACTGGGCGTCGCAGATCGCGGCCAACGCCCCGCTCAGCGTGCGCGGGATCAAGCACGTCATCGGTGCACTGCTCGCGGCGGAGGGCGAGGTCGACGCGGCGACCGAGCGCGAGCTCGTCGCGCTGCGCGCCGCGAGCTTCGCCTCCGACGACATGCGCGAGGGCCTCACCGCGTTTGCCCAGAAGCGCCCGCCGGTCTGGCGCGGGCGTTAACGGCACACGGGGTCCCGGGACACGAATGTCCCGGGACCCACGCATGCACTCCGGATCGAACCGGAGCTTGTCGGAGCGATGTGGCTAGACGTCCGCGGGCGCGGCCGGGGCCGGCGCGGGGGCCGGCGCGCCGCCGCCGCCACCGCCGGTGAACCCGAGCGACGGGACGTCCGAGGGGTAGACCTCGTGGCCGTGGACGGCGAGGTCGCCCTGCTCCATGTCTTCCTCGCTCATCCGCAGCGAGACGAACAGGCCCACGAACTTCAGCAGGATGAACGTCCCGACGGCCGAGAACACGATCACCCACAGGCCGGCGTAGAACTGCTCACGCAGTAGCTTGCCGCCGCCGTGGACAAGGCCCGGCAGCGCGGAGATGCTCGCGTTGCCGCCGGTCCCGATGTACTCGATGACCTTCGGGTCGGCGAACACGCCGAGCAGCAGACCGCCCATCAGGCCGGCGAGCCCGTGCGTGTAGACCACGCCCAAGGTGTCGTCGACATTGCGGAACGGCCGCAACCGGCTGCCGTAGTTCAGGGCCAGGTAGACGATCGACGAGCCGATGATCCCCATCGCGGCCGCACCCCAGCCGTTGACGAAGCCCGCCGCCGGGGTGATCACCACCAGTCCGGTGATCATCCCGTTGACGGTGCCGATCAGCGACGGCTTGTTGCCGGTCAGGTAGTCCCAGATGATCCACACGAGCATCGCCACGGCGGTGCACAGGTTCGTGGTCAGGATCGCGCCCGACGCCGATGCGCCCGCGTAGTACGGGTCACCGCCGTTGAAGCCGTTCCAGCCCAGCCACAGAAGGCCGGCTCCGGTGGCCACCATCAACAGGTTGTTCGGTGCGTCGACCTCGCGGTCTCGCTGGAGTCTGGGCCCGATCACCCACGCCGCTATGAAGCCGGACACACCGGCCGCGAGATGGATGACGTAGCCGCCGGAGTAGTCCAGCGCGCCGTGCTGGGAGAACCAGCCGCCGCCCCAGATCAGGAACGCGTTGATCGTGTAGATGAACGACGACCACAGGATCACGAACGGGATCCACGCCTTGAAGTTGATGCGGCCGAGGACGGCGCCGAGCATCAGGATCGGCGTGATCGCCGCGAAGACGAACTGGAAGTAGACCAGCGTCGCCATCGGGAAATGGAACGGCGGGCCGGGGACGAGCGGGATCACCGCCTGCCCCTGGAGGTCGCCGGCACTGAGCACACTGCCCGGGTGTCCCCAGAAGTTCGACCAGAAGGTCGATCCGAAGATCGTCCCGGTGCCGCCCGATACGCCGGCGTCACCGAAGAGTCCGTGCATTGGGTGCCCGAAGGCGAATTTGAATCCGTACAGGACCCAGACGCAGAGCACGAGGGCGAACGCGACGAACGTCAGCATCATCGAGTTCACCGACCAGCGCTTCTGCATCACGCCGCCGTACAGCACGACAAGACCCGGGACGCTCATCAGTCCGACGAGTGTCGCCGCGGTCATCTGCCACGCGTTGTCGCCTGGGTTCAACCAGGACGGGTAGGCCAAATAGCCTGCTGCTGCTTGAATCATCGCTTCTCCAGGGTTCGATCCGAAGCCGGAAGCTTCGCTTTTGGCTCTGGGACTCGATATCGACCGTGGGATGAACCTGAGGGCGGCCCAGTTGGACCGTCGGTCCAACTCACGCACGAACTGGCCGCCCGCACCTACAATCGGGCCACATGCCCCTCGAAGGCCACTACGAACGCCAGACGACGCCGCTGCACCGCCTCAGCCCGCGCGAGCGACTCGTCGGCATCGTCCTGATCGTGATCGTCGCCCTCGGATCGCTGGCCGTGGTGATCGCCGGGGCGGGCAACGGGCGCGTCGCACCGGACACGCCGGGCTGCGTCGCGGTGGTCGACCCGGGGACGATGGGCGGCAACATGAGCCGCGCGTGCGGCGCCGCGGCCAAGGCGTTCTGCCAGACGCCGCGGGCGACGATGAACTCGGCCTACGGGCACCAGTTGGCGCAGGCCTGCCACAAGGCCGGCTACTAGTCGCGCACCAAAAACGGGGTCCCCCAGCCGGCCGGCCGGGGAACCCCGATGTGTTCCTCCTAGCGAGGTGAAGCGGCTACGCGGTGGCGGTCGCGTGCGACTCGAACACGACCGGCGCGCCGTGGGCGACCACGAGGACCGCGCACGAAGCCGTCTCGACCGCGTACTCGGCGGCGGCGCTCAGCGACACGACGCCCTGCTGGGCCTCGGGACGCGAGCCGACGACGAGCAGGTCGACCGGGCTCTCACCGGGCTCGCTGACCGTGGCGCCCAGCGCGGCGGCCAGCGAGCGGGCCGTCTGCTCGGCGGTGTCGTCGCCGATGAAGCCGACGCGCTCGATCGCCGGGGCCGGATCGGCCGTGTGCAGGCCGGCGGGCGCGATCGCCACGGCGGCCGGGCCGCCCTCGAGCAGCTTGCGGGCCGAGTTGCCCGGGTTGACCGCGCCGCGCGCGGTGCGGTAGTCGGAGCCGAAGACGATGACGTCGGCGCTCTCCTGCTGGACCAGGCCGCGCAGGCCCTCGCTCGTGGACTTGTTGAGCACGACGTGGGCCGGAGCGTCGGCGTTGCCGATCAGCTCGGCGCCGCGGGCCAGCAGCGCGCGCGCCTCGGACTCCTGGAGCTGCTCGCGCTCGTGGTCGGTCTCGCTCGCGTGGCGAACGTAGGCCAGCTCGGCGGTCGAACCGGCGGCGGTGAGGATGCGACCGAGAACCGCGGCGTCCCGGTCATTCGACGTATCGTCGTAAGAGATGATGATCTTCGTCATGGGGACATGATCGGCATGAACGGGGATTACCGCAAATGATTCTCATGATCCACCGGATAAGGTGAGCTTATGCTGAATGTGCAGCGTCTGCGGGTGCTCCGCGAGGTCGTGCAGCGCGGCTCGTTCTCGGCCGCCGCCGATGCGCTGGACTACACCCAGCCGGCGATCTCCCAGGCCGTCGCGACGCTCGAGGCCGAGACCGGCACGACGCTGATCGAACGCGACCGCCGAGGCTTGCGGCCGACCGCGGCCGGCGCGGCGCTCGTCGAGCACACCGAGGGGATCCTTGCCCGGCTTCAGGCCGCCGAGGACGAACTCAAGGCGATCATCGGCGTCCGCGGCGGCCATCTGCGGATGGCGACGTTCCCGTCAGCCGGGGCGACGCTGATGCCGCTGGCGATCGCGACGTTCCGGGCCGCCTTCCCCGACGTCGAGATGACGCTCGCCGAAGCGGAGCCCGAGGAGATCGCGCCGCGACTGCGGGGGGGCGAGTTCGACCTCGCGCTGCTGTTCGAGTTCCGCGAGTCGGGCCCGTCGCTCGGTGCGGGGCTGGAGGTGACCGACCTGTTCGAGGACCCGATGCGCGTCGCCCTGCCGGCGGGTCACGCGCTGGCGCGCCGGCGCGCGCTGCGTCTCGAGCACCTGCGCGACGAGGCCTGGGTGCAGACGTCGGCGACGAGCGCGTGTGCGCGCCACGTCGTCCACCTGTGCCGCGCGGCCGGCTTCGAGCCGACGGTGTCGTTCGAGTCCGACGACTACCTCACCGTCCAGGGACTGGTCGCGGCCGGGGTCGGCGTCGCGCTGATCCCCGAGCTCGCGCTGTCGAGCGTCCGCGACGACATCGTCATCCGGACGCTGTCGCCGACCAGCCCGACGCGGCGCGTGGTCGCCGCGACGGCGAAGGGCTCGGGCGTCGCGCCGGCCGCCCGGCCGATGCTCGACGTGCTGGCCGACGTCGCCGGCCGCTACGGCGTCCTCGAGGACCGCGCCGCGTCGTAGCGGGGCGCTGGGGCGACCGTCCGGCGCCGTTCGTAGGTTGCCGGGCATGCCCCCGCTGCTCACGCCCGACGAAGCTCGCGCGCTCGGCGCGATCACCGACCATGCCGAGATCGAGGCGCTCGTGGAACGCGCCTGGGCGGCACGCCGGGAGCGCTTCGGCGACTCGACCGACATGTGCTCGCTGGTCAACGCGAAGTCCGGCGGCTGCGCCCAGGACTGTGGCTTCTGCGCACAGTCGCGCTACGCCGAGTCCGAGACGCCGCTGCACGCGATGATGGAGCCCGAGCAGATCCTCGAGCACGCGCGCGCAGCCGAGGCCGCGGGCGCGCACCGGTTCTGCATGGTCACCCAGGGCCAGGGTCTGTCCAAGCGCGACTTCGAGAACGTGCTCGAGGGCGCACGCCTCGTCGCCCAGCACACGAACCTCAAGCGCTGTGCATCGGTCGGCCACATGTCGGTCGCCCGCGCGACCGCGCTCAAGGAGGCCGGCATCCAGCGTGTGCACCACAACGTCGAGACATCGCAGTCCTACTACGACGAGGTCTCGACGACCGTGCGCTATGAGTCGCGGCTGCGGACGATCGACGCGGTCCGCGAGGCGGGCCTGGAAACGTGCGTCGGCGGCATCCTGAACCTCGGCGAGAGCGAGGAGCAGCGGGTCGAGATGGCGTTCGAGCTCGCGGCGATCGACCCGACGTCGGTGCCGATCAACCTGCTCAACCCGCGCCCCGGGACGAAGTTCGGCGACCGCGATCTGATGGACCCATGGGAGGTCGTCAAGTGGATCGCGATCTTCCGCCTGATCCTGCCCGAGGCGCTGTTCCGGCTCTGCGGCGGCCGCGTCGAGAACCTCGGCGAGCTGCAGCCGATGGCCGTCAAGGCGGGGCTCAACGGGGTGATGATGGGCAACTTCCTGACCACGCTGGGCAACACACCGGCGCAGGACCGCGAGATGTTCACCGAGCTTGGCCTGAACGTCGCGCGCCAGGCCGACAATGGCTCGGACCCGCGGCCCGACAACCGCAGCGGATGGCTCGATGGCGAGACACCGGACGTCGTCGGCGAGTTCATCGACACGCTCGACGACGCGCACGACGCGGGCATCGAGATCCGGCTTTGGGACCCGGCCACGCAGCTGCGCTACGCTCGCGCCGCGCACGTCCCGCCGCGCCCCGACGGGGCGCCCAACCGCTGGCCCGCGGAGGCGGCGGCGACAAGCTGATGAGCGACGTCGCCCAGCGCCTGGCCGAGATCGAAGAGCTCGGGCTGACCCGGCGGATGCGGCTCGTGAGCGGTCCCCAGGGGCCGCGCGTGGTTCTCGACGGCAAGCCGGTCCTGCTGCTGTGCTCCAACAACTACCTCGGCTTCGCCGACCATCCGCGCGTCCGCGAGGCGGCCGCCGATGCGGCGATGCGCTGGGGCGTCGGCGCCGGCGCGTCGCGGCTCGTGTCGGGCACGATGACGGTCCACCGCCGGCTCGAGCAGGCGCTGTGCGACTTCGAGCAGCGCGACGCGTGCCTGCTGTTCGGCTCCGGCTACCTGGCCAACGTCGGCGTCGTCCAGGCGCTCGGCGTGCCCGGGACGACCGTCTTCTCCGACGAGCTCAACCACGCGTCGATCGTCGACGGCTGCCGCCTCGCGCGCGCGCAGGTCGCGGTCTACCGCCACTGTGATCTCGACCATCTGGCGTGGACGATCGCGCGCGCCGACGTGCAGCGCGGCGGCGTGATCGTCACCGACTCCGTGTTCTCGATGGACGGCGACGTGGCGCCGCTGACCGGGCTCGTCGAGCTTGCCCGCCGGCACGGACTTCGGCTGGTTGTCGACGAGGCGCACGCGACCGGCGCGCTTGGCCCGGGCGGGCGCGGCGCCGTCGCGGCGGAGGGCCTGACCGACGAGGTCGACGTGGTCGTCGGCACGCTGGGCAAGGCACTGGGCTCCTACGGTGCCTACGTCTGCTGCGACGACGATGTCGCGGCGCTGCTGCTCAACACCGCGCGCTCACTGATCTTCTCGACCGCGCCGCCGCCGCCCGCGGTCGCCGGCGCGCTGGCGGCGATCGAGTTGCTCGTCGAACAGCCGCGCCGAGTGCAGAAGCTCCAGGCCAACGCCGACGCGCTACGCCATGAGCTCGCGCTCGAGGGCTTCGAGGTCGCCGGCTCGACGACGCAGATCGTGCCGCTGATCGTCGGCGACGCACGGCTGGCGATGGAGATGTGCGAGCGAGCGCTGGAGCTCGGCGTGTTCGGCGCGGCGATCCGCCCGCCGACCGTCCCGGCGGGCACCGCGCGGCTGCGGCTGTCGGTGATGGCGTCGCACACGAAGGCCGAGCTGCGCGACGCCGCCCATGCTCTCGGCCACGCCGCGCTGCACGCGGGCTTCCGGCCGGCCGATGCGGTCCCGCTCGCCGCGGCGCAGGACACCGGCACGTTCGCACCGGCCCGCGCCGCGTAGGCGCCGCGTGCGCGGCCTGTTCGTCACCGGCACCGACACCGAGGCCGGCAAGACGATCGTCGCGGCGGCAATCGTCGCCGGCGTGATCGCCGCCGGGCTGCGAGTGGCGGCGTTCAAGCCGGTCGTCACGGGGCTCGACGACCCGCCCTCCGACCCGTGGCCGCGCGACCACGAGCTGCTCGCCGCACTGACCGCGACCGATCCCGCGGCGGTCGCGCCGACGACGTTCGGCCCCGCCGTCTCCCCCCACCTGGCCGCCGAGCTGGCCGGCGCGACGATCGACCCGGCGGCGCTCGTCGCCGCCGCGCGGGCCGCGGCGACCGGCGCCGACGCGCTGGTCGTCGAGGGCGTCGGCGGCCTGCTCGTCCCGCTCACAACCGGCTATTCGATCCGCGACCTCGCGCTCGACCTCGAGCTGCCGATCGTCATCGCCGCGCGGCCGGGCCTCGGGACGATCAACCACACGCTGCTGACGCTGGAGGCCGCCCGCTCGGCCGGCCTGACCGTGCGCGCCGTCGTCATCACCCCGTGGCCCGAGGTGCCCGGCGCGATCCACGAGTCCAACCGCGCCACGATCGAGCGCCTCGGCGACGTCGAGGTCGCAACCCTGCCACCGCTCGCCGGCCCCGGCGCCCTGTCGACGGCCGGCGCCGAGCTTCGTCCGCTGCGATGGATAGCGTCGGGTACGTGACGACCGACGAGCTACGCGCCGCCGATCGTGCCGTGCTGTGGCATCCGTTCACCCAGATGCAGGGCTGGCAGGACGAGGACGCGCCGATCATCGAGCGCGCCCAGGGCGCGACGCTGTGGGACACCGATGGCCGCGCGTACATCGACGGCGTGTCGTCGCTGTGGTGCAACGTCCACGGCCATCGGCACCCCCACATCGACGCCGCGGTCCGCGACCAGCTGGACCGTGTCGCCCACTCGACCATGCTCGGCCTCAGCCACCGCCCGGCGATCGAGCTCGCCCAGCGGCTCGTCGACCTCGCGCCCGGGGACCTGAGCCGCGTCTTCTACTCGGACTCGGGATCGACAGCGGTCGAAGTGGCGCTGAAGATGGCCTACCAGTGGTGCGTCCATGCCGGCGAGCCCGAGCGCTCGAAGTTCATCTGTCTGAAGTCGAGCTACCACGGCGACACGTTGGGCTCGGTCGGCGTCGGCGGGATCGAGCTGTTCCACTCGCGCTTCGAGCCGCTGCTGCTCGAGTGCTTCCAGGCGACGCCCGGCGACGAGCACGACCTCCAGTTCCTGCTCGACGAGCACGCCGGCGAGATCGCGGCGGTGATCGTCGAGCCGCTGGTGCAGGGCGCCGCCGGAATGCTGCTCCAGCCGCCGGGCTACCTACGGGCGGTGCGCGAGATGTGCGACGAGGCCGGCGTGTTCCTGATCTGCGACGAGGTCGCGACCGCGTTCGGGCGCACCGGCACGATGTTCGCGTGCGAGCAGGAGAACGTGACGCCCGATTTCCTGTGCCTCGCCAAGGGCCTGACGGGCGGCTACCTGCCGCTGGCGGCGACGCTGACCAATGAACGTGTCTACGAAGGCTTCCTGGGCGAGTTCGAGGCGTTCCGGACCTTCTTCCACGGCCACACGTACAGCGGCAACCCGCTCGGGTGCGCGGCAGCGCTGGCCACGCTCGAGGTCTTCGAATCCGAGCGGACGCTCGATGCGCTCCAGCCGAAGATCGCCCTGCTCGGCGAGCTCCTCGAGGCGCAGCTGTCGGCGCTGCCGGCGGTGCGCGACATCCGACGCTGCGGCTTCATGGTCGCGATCGAGCTCGACGAGCACCCGGTCGCCGACCGCATCGGCCATCGGGTGACGCTCGCCGCACGCTCCCGCGGCGCGATCGTCCGCCCCCTCGGCGACGCGATCGTCCTCATGCCGCCGCTGTCGATCACCGCTGACGAGCTGCGTCGCCTGGTCGAGATCACGGCCGAGTCGGTCGCCGCGGTCACGGCCGGACGACTCGCCAACGCCGCGTAGGAGACAGCTTCTAGCCCTCGTAGGGCTCGAAGTCCTTCTTGCGCGCGCCGCACACCGGGCAGAACCAGGTGTCGGGGATCGCATCGAAGGGCGTGCCGGGCGGGATGCCGCCGTCGGGGTCGCCTTCTGCCGGGTCGTAGATGAACCCGCACGAGTTGCAGATCCAGAGCTGGGCCGTTGCTGCTTCCATGGGCGCGAAACCCTACCGCCAGCACGCGTAGGCTGTGCCGATGCCCGCATCGGACGAAACGCCGCCTCGGGTCCGCGCGGTGCCGGGTGAGGACGTGCTGAGTCACGACGGGCCGCCGGTCACGCCGCGCGTCGCCGCGGGCGTGATCCTGGTGCGCGGCGGCGACACGACACTCGACCTGCTGATGGTGCGGCGCACGCCAAACGCGCGCTTCATGGGCGGGGTGTGGGTGTTCCCGGGCGGTGCGCTGGACGCGGCCGACGGGGATGGCGACGATGGTCTGCGTGCCGCCGCGCTCCGAGAGCTGGGCGAGGAGACGACCGTGGCGCTGCCGGCCGACGCCGAGCTGGTCGCGTTCTCGCGCTGGATCACGCCCGAGCCATTGCCGATCCGCTTCGACACGGTCTTCTTCGTCGCCCACGCGCCGGACGACTGCACGCCCGCCGTCGATGGCCAGGAGATGGTCGACTGGCGCTGGATATCGCCGGCCGACGCGCTGGTCGCCGCCCAGGCACAGGAGATGGAGGTCGCGTTCCCCACGCTGCACGACCTTGCCGGCCTGGCTGAACACGACAGCGCCGCGGCACTGATCGCCCGGTCGCGCGAGCGAAGGGTGTTCCCGACGCAGCCGGTCGTCGTCGTCGGCGACGACGGCACGCCGACCGTCGTCATCCCGCCGCGGCCGGACGAGGCGCCTGCCTCGGCCTAGATGAGTTATTCCACCAGTTCGGCGCAGGCGTGCGGCGCCACGGCGGTGAGCAGCCGCTCGACCGGCCCGGCCGCCGAAAGCTGGTCGCGGGCCAGCGCGATCGTCGGGTCCAGCTCCCCGAGCCACAACAGCTGCACGACCGGCGCCTCGCAGCTCAGCACGATCTCGGGCTCGAGGTCGACGGCGCCGTAGTGCACGGCCGGTTGGCCGCCCCCGCGCAGGTCGAGCGTGATCGTCGATTCGGGCTCGCGCAGGCGGTACTGGACGACCGCATCGACGGTCGTCATGCGCTCGGCGACCAGCGGGTCGGCGAGTCGTTCCTCGATCAGACGTCCAACCCGGCGGTACACCTCCGGTGCGTCGGAAAAACAGCCCATCCGTGTCCTCACGCCTCCTCCTCGGCAGCAATCCGTGCGAGCGGCGGGCAGCATAGTGGTCGATCACCTCTCGGGGTGCCAGTTGGTTGCTCAGAAAACCATTCGCAATCGTCCGAGAAACTCCGTAACTTTGGCGTGCTCCACGAGTTGTCAGTTCGCGAGGAGGGCACTTATGGAAGCGTCTGCATTGCACGCACCGGTCGGGCTCGGCCGGGTCTCAGTCTCGACACCGTTGCTTCGCCTGCGGTCTGACGACCAGCTCGTGGCGCTGTTTCGGTCTGGCAGCGACGAGGCGTTCCGCGTCATCCACGATCGCTACCGCCAGCGCCTGTTCGCCTACACGCGGCAGATGCTCTCCGGCTCGCGCTCGGATGCGGAGGACGCCCTGCAGGACGTGTTCCTGCGCGCGTATTCCGCGCTGCGCACCGACGACCGCCCGGTCGTTCTGCGCGCGTGGCTCTACCGCGTCGCCCACAACCGCTGCATCGACCAGCTGCGCCGGCCGACGCCCCCGCCCGGCGAGGTGTTCGAGATGTCGCGCGGCCCGCTCGCCGACCCGATCGCCCAGGCCGAGCGCCGCGAGGATCTGCGCCGCCTCGTCGCCGACGTCCGAGAGCTGCCCGAGCAGCAGCGCTCGGCGCTGCTGATGCGCGAGATGGAGGGGCTGAGCTACGCCGATCTCGCCAGCGCGCTCGAGGTCTCGGTTCCGGCCGTCAAGTCGCTTCTCGTGCGTGCGCGGGTGAGCCTCGTCGAGTCGATCGAGGCCCGCGACACGAGCTGTGTCGACATCCGCAACGACATTGCCTCAGCGATGGATCGTGGCGTGCGCGCCAACGGCCGCGTGCGCCGTCACGTGCGCGAGTGCGCGGGCTGCAAGGACTACAACACGCGCATGCGCGGCGTGCAGCGCTCGTTCAGCGAGCTCGCGCCGGGTCACGGCCCGTTCGGCGTGCTGGCCAAGGTGCTCGGCATCGGGGGCGCGGGCTCGGGCGCCGCGGCCGGCGGAACGGCAGCGGGGGGCGGCGCGGCGGCCGTCGGCGCCGGGGCGACCGCGGTCACGGCGACCAAGGTCGCGGCGATCGTCTGCTGCGCAGCGCTGACCGCGGGCGGCGCCGTCGAGATCGGGTCCAAGGACTCCCATCACGTCGCGGCCACGAGTCAGGCGCACCGCTCGGCCAAGGCCGCGATCACGGCGGCGGCCGCCGTCGCGCACGTCTATTCGGTCCCGGTCAAGCACACGGCGATCACCGGCATCGCCCACCACGAGGCGCCCGTCGCAGCGACGGCGGCCGTGCACCACAGCGCGCCGATCCAGGAACTGCATCCCGCGGCGCACTCGGCGCCCGCCCAGACGTCCGTTGCGACCGACGCGGTGACGCCCGACGACAGCGGCGGGGTCTCGGCGCCCGACGAGGACGACGCTTCGACGGCGCCCGACGACACCGTGACCCCGACGACGACGCCCGACCCGGGCATGGCGACCGGGACGGGGACCGACACCTCGACGCCGGCCGCGACGCCGGCATCGGCATCGCAGCCGAGCGCATCGGCGGCGTCGGTCGGGACGACCGGCAGCTCACCGGCGACACCCACGACGACGACCACCCCCGCGGCGACCGTCGCGAGCGTCCCGACGCCGCCCGCTACTCCCTGACCCCGTCCGGCAGCCGACCCTCCTCGGCGAGCTTGCCGAGGTGCGCGCGCAGCGTGAGCGCGGCGGCGCCGCGCAACGGCGGCGGTACCTCCGACCACGCCGAATCGAGCAGCTCGTCGTAACTGCGCCGGCCCTCTGCCAGCGCGGCGACGAGCCGTGTCTCGCGCTCGCGCCGGTGGGCGAGGTACTGGCCGATGTGCGCGTCGGGATCGTCGACCTGCGGCCCGTGACCGGGGTACAAGCGCTCAAGCCCTCGCCCGCGCAGGCCGTCGAGTGCGGTCAGGTAGCCGCGGAGCGCGCCCGGGTCGGGCGCGATGAAGACGCTGCCCGCTCCCAGCACCGCGTCGCCGGTGAAGCACACGCGGTCGACGACGAACGCGAGGTGGTCAGGCGCATGGCCCGGTGTCGCGACGGCTTCGAACGGCCCGACGTGGTCGCCGTCGCCGATCGTCTGCGCGCCGCCGAGGTGCGCTGCGTGCACGGTGACGCCGCCGAGCTGCTCGGCGACGGCGGCGACCGCCTCCGTGTGGTCGTGGTGGTCGTGGGTGACGACGATCCCACCGGCGCCGCCGCGCTCGCGTGCTGCCGCCACGACCGCGGCGACGTGGTCGTCGAGCAGCGGTCCGGGGTCGACGATCCAGCACGGGTCGCCCCCGACGATCCAGGTATTGGTCCCGGTCAGCGTCATCAGCCCCGGGTTGTTGGCGCGCACGAACGCGACGTCGACGCTCATTCGCTCTGCACTCTGACGGCTCGCATCACGATCGGCACGCAGACGAGCACCCCGATGCCCGCGCCGATGTAGGTCACCCGCGGGTCGAAGATCTCGGTGACAGCGCCGCCGAGCGCAAAGCCGACGCCCATCGCCCCGGCCGCCACCGACTCCATCAGTGTGCTCACCCGGCCCATGAACTCGTCGGGCACGAGCGCCTGCACGGCGGTGATCAGCGTCACCGACTCGATGCCGTTGCCGATGCCGCCGACGACCGAGGCCAGGCAGGCGAGCACCACCGCCGGGGCGACGCCGATGCCTATGTAGGAGACACCGACCGCGAGCAGCCCCGTGCCGATGATCGCCTTCAGCGACCCGCCGCGAACGCGCAACAGCAGCAGCGACCCGAGCACGATGCCGGCGCCCCACGCACCCTGGAGGGCGCCGTAGCCGGCGGCGCCCGCGCCGAGCGTCTCCTTGGCGTAGACGACGAGCACCGGGACGACGAGGCACAGCGGCACGAGCGACAGGCCGTCGGCTGCGATCAGGCCGCCGACGCCCGGCGTTGCCCGCGCATAGGCAAGCCCGGCGCGCAGACGCGCTCTCCAGCCCCGCGTGTCCGCCGCGGCGGGTGACGGCCAGTGACCGGGCCATGCCATGACCGCCGCCATCACCGCGAACAGCGCGGCGTCGATGCCCAGCCCCCACGCCGGGCCGCCGGCGGCGACGACCAGGCCGCCGATGACCGGGCCGACCATGTTCGACAGCGAAAAGCAGACATTGATGACGTTGTTGCCCTCCCGCAACTGACCGGCGGGCCGCAGCACGAGCGCCAGCGTCGAGCGCGTGATCCCGCGCCCGGCCAGCGCCAGCACGCCGTCGATCATCGCGATGGCCAGGACCCCGGCGAGCGAGAAGTGGTGTGACAGCACGGCAAGCGCGGCAAATGCGAGCGCCTCGAGGCTGTAGATGAGCGGTAGCACCAGCCGCGTCGGGCGGTGGTCGAGCGTCGCGGAGAACGCGGGCGCGATCAGCGCCGGGAACGAGCGCGCGACGACGAACAGCGCGGCCGGCGCGAGCGCCGATCCGGTCTGGTCGAGGACCAGGATCGCGGCAGCGACCAGCCCGATCTGGTCACCCAGATCGTTCGCCGTGTAGGTGATCGCAAGGCGCGCGAACCCCCGTACCCCCAATGGTCCTGCCGCGACCGCCATCCGGCACGAAATCTACCGAGCGCATAAGACCCTCAACATTTCTGGCGAATTGCCGATTCTGCGTAGGTGTCCCCCCGCCTTAAGCAGGTGGTTTACGCGTGGTCGACTGTCCTGGCGCTTGCCTGCGTCGCGGGCATCGCTGCAACGAGCCATGCAGCCGACTGGATGCCCATCAGCCTGGTCGTGCTGCTCGCGGCAACCGCGGTCACCAGCGACATGCTCGCCATCGAGGTGGGCACGCTGGGCCTGTCCGGAGCATTCCTGACGCTCGTAGTCGCCATGGTGCTCGCCGGGCCGGCCCCCGCGGCGGTCATTGGCCTGATCGCGACGGTGGCGTTCATCGCCCGCGATCCACAACGGTGGCGCACGCGCGTTCTGGACATTCCGATCTACATGGCGTTCCCGCTCATCGGGGGTCTGCTCGTCCGAGCTCTCGACCCGAGCATGAACGCGTCGGGCGCGGTGCTCGTCCTGCTCGTGTTGGGCGCGTTCATCGTCACCAACCTCCTGAACTTCGTGCTGGTCGCCGTGACCCATCCGGCGACCTACGAGCGCGGTGTCAAACACGTCGTAACCGAGTGGCTCGTACCGGCGATCCCGTCCCAGATGCCGACCGCGCTGCTCGCCGTCGCGATCATCCTCATGTACCGCTCGGTCGGGTTTGCGGCGCTGTCGGCACTCGTCATCGTCCTGCTTGTCTTCCAGATGCTGGCTCGCCAGATGCTGCTGTCCAAGGAGCGGGCGAAGGAGCTCGAGTCGCGCACGACGCAGCTGGCGTCGTTGCAGGTCGGCGTCCTCGCGACGCTCGTACAGACGCTGTCGCTGCGCGACAAGATGACGGCGCGCCACTCGGCCGCCGTGGCGCGGTACTCCAAGGCGATCGCCGACGAGATCGGGCTGACCGTGGAAGACCAGGAGCTCGTCCACACGGCCGGCCTGCTGCACGACATCGGCAAGTTCATCTTCCCCGACTCGATTCTGTTCGCCAACCGCCGCCTGAGCGCCCAGGACTGGGAGATCGTCAAGAAGCACCCGGGGCAGGGCGCGCGGCTCGTGCAGCGCGTCGACGGCTACGGCCCGGTCGCCAACATCATCCTCGCCCACCACGAGCGCGTCGACGGCCTCGGCTACCCGCACGGCCTGGTCGGTGACGACATCCCGCTGCTGGCCCGGATCATCTCGGTCGCCGACACGTACGACGTGATGACGGCGCGTGACTCCTACCGCAAGCCGGTCTCACGCTCTGAGGCGCTGACCGAGCTGCGCCGCGTGTCGGGCAGCCAGCTCGACCCGATCCTCGTAGAGGCGTTCGTCAAGGTGCTGGCCCAGCGCGGGCTGATGTTCCAGCACACGACCGACGCCGACTTCGAAGCCGAGCTTCGCTTCGACGCGCGCGTGCGGGCCCTCGGCGCCCTCAGCGGCGTCCGCGCCGCATAGCGCGCTACAGCGAGCGCAGCTCCTCGAGGTCGTCGGCGTCGAGCCGGCCGACCAGGTCGACCGCCCCGAGCAGCTCATCGATCTGGGCCGGCGATGTCGCGCCGACGAGCGTCGTCGCCGTCCGCGGGTGGGCCAGCGAGAACGCGATCGCCAGCGTCGCCGGTGTCGTGTCCAGGCGCAGCGCGACCGGTCCCAGCGCAGCGCCGATCCGCAGCGCCTCGCGGTAGCGCCCCCGCGCGAGCTCCGACGCGGCCATGCGACCGGTCGCCCCGCTCGCCGAGTACTTGCCGCTCAGGACGCCGCCGGCCAGCGAGTGCGAGGCGACCAGCGATGCGCCGGCTGCCTCGAGCGCCGCCTCCATCGCCGCGTCCTCGACCCAATCGGTGCGCCCGAGGCTGTAGGGCAGCTGCGCGGCGCACGGCGCGGGGATCCCGGCGCGCTCGCACGCGGTCACGGCGGCGGCAAGATGTTCGGCGCTCCAGTTGACGACCGCCCATGCACCGACGAGGCCGGTGTCGAGCACGCGCGCGATCTGCTCGATGCAGGTCGCAACCGTGACGCCGTCGGGCAGCGTCGAGGAGTACAGGAGGTCGATGCGCTCGAACGCCATCCGTTCAAGCGACCCTCTGAGCTCGGCGACGGCGTCCTGGAGCGGCCAGAACTCCCACCACAGCTTGTTGGCGACGACGATCGCGTCGCGGTCGGCCCCGACCGCCCGGAACAGCTCGCCGAACAGGACCTCCGACCAGCCGCTGCGCATCGGCGCCGCGCCGGTCTCGTCGTCGTAGCGCGCGTCGTCGAGGAACGTGATCCCGCGCGCCAGCGCGTGGGACAGCACGGCCTCGGCGTCGGCGCGCGGCATGCGCTCGTAGGTGCGCCACGAGCCCAGCGACAGCCGGGAAACCTCGGTATCACTGTGGCCCAGCGCGCGTGTGGACGGCGCGGTCATCGCGCGCCGGACACTACCCGGGGCGCAAGATCGCGTGCAATTTGCGGCGACCCTGCTTGCGTGCGCCAGATTTCACTAGTACATTCGTCCAGGATTCGCCGTCGATCCCCACATCTAGGGATACGGCGCGGACGCATTGTCGAGTGTTATGCACGCAGGGCAAGACGTGGGTGCGCGAACACCCACGTCCCACCTGAAAGTAAAGTGATCCACCCTGTTGAACCGCTGCATGGACCGCAGCGAGAGAGGACTCACCGGTTATGGGCTTCCGCCATTGGTAGAACGGCTTCTGCTTTACTGGTCTTCGGCCGCTCGAACCCCCACCTTTAGCCCAATTTGCGGGCGTGGACGGGTGTTCGAGCGGCCGAAGTGCATTAACGGCCGGGCTATGAGTCCCGGCCGGTGCGTTCACAGCCCGTAGTGCTCGAGCAGGCGCAACCAGCCTTCGCTGCGCGTCGGGAACGCCGGCACGCTGTGCCATAGATCGTCGAGCGCCACCGCGCCGATCACCGCAATCGTCGCCGCGTGAAGCATCTCGGCCACGTCGGGGCCGGTGAACGTCGCGCCGATGACGACCAGGCGATCGTCGTCCACGACGAGCCGCAGCGTGCCCGGCGCGCCCCGGCCGACGAAGCTGCCGCCCGCGACCGCGTCCTGGGGGTGGTCGACCGCGGTCACGTTCAGCCCCGCCTCGCGCGCCGAGCGCAGCGTGTGCCCGACCGCCGCCACCTGCGGCTCGGTGAAGATCACCCGCGCCGGCGCGACGTCGTGGCGGATGTGGGACTCGCGCCCGACGAGCGTATCGGCGACTGCCCGTGCCTGCTCCTTGCCGACGTGCGTGAGGAGTGCGCGGCCGTTGACGTCGCCCACGGCATACAGCCAGTCACGGCCCGCGACGCGCAGCGTGTCATCCACCTCGACGATGCCGCCCGGCTCCAGGCCGACGCTGTCGAGCCCGAGGTCGCCGGTTAGTGGCCGGCGCCCGGCGGCGACGAGCAGCTCGTCGCCGACCACGGTCCCGACGCCGTCGACGTCGAGCTCGACCGTCCCGTCGGCGACACGGCGCGCGGCGTTTGCGGCACGACCGAGCTCGACGGTCACCCCGTCGCGCTCCAGCGCCTCGAGCACCTGCTGGGACGCGAACTCCTCCTCGCCCGCGATCAGCCGCTCGCCGAGCTCGACCAGCGTCACGGCCGACCCCAGTGACGCGTACGCCTGCGCCATCTCGACCCCCACGACACCACCGCCGAGGATCGTCAGCCGCGACGGGATCGCATGCGCCGTGGTCGCCTCGCGGTTCGTCCACGGGAGGGCATCGGCGAGCCCCTCGATCGGCGGGATCGCGGCCGCGCTGCCGACCGCCAGCACGACCGCCTTGCGCGCACGCAGCAGCTCGTCACCGACCCGCACCGCGCGTTCTCCCTCCAGGCGCCCGTGACCCCGCACCAGCGTCACCCCACGCTCCGCCAGCCACGACACGTAGGAGGAGTCGTCGAGGTTGTGGATGATCTCGTCGCGCCGGCGCAGCACCGCGGCGACATCGAGCTCGCCGGTCACCGCCTCGGCGGCGCCCGGGACGCGATGCGCCTCGGCCAGCGCCTGGGCCGGGCGCAGCAGGCCCTTGGACGGCATGCAGGCGAAGTACGAGCACTCGCCGCCGACCAGCCCGCTCTCGACCAGCGCGACGCTCAGGCCGTGCTCCCCGGACCGGCCGGCCGCGACCTCGCCGGCCGGGCCGGCACCGATGACGATGACGTCGAACTCGTTCGCAACCATGGTGCCTGCGGTCCTCCCCGGATCGCGCGCGTTACGAACACCGCAGCCGCGGGCTATCCTTGATGCCTTCGGGGCGTGGCGCAGCCTGGTAGCGCGCACCGTTCGGGTCGGTGAGGTCCCGAGTTCAAATCTCGGCGCCCCGATCGCAGTAGCAGCGCCCGCGGGGTGGCAAGCCGCCGCCCCGCGGGCGTGTCTGCTGGAGACCACCATCGCCTCCGCCACCACCCTCATCGCCCATCTCGACGCGCTGCTCGGCCCCGGCGCGTTCGATGACTACGGACCGAACGGGCTTCAGGTCCCGGGCCGCGAGGACGTTGCGACGGTCGTCACCGGGGTCAGTGCCAGCGCGGCGCTGCTGGCCCAGGCGATCGACGCCGGCGCCGACCTCGTGGTCGTCCACCACGGCCTGTTCTGGGGCGAGCGCGGGCCGCTGGACCGCGAACTGGCCGGCCGCCTCAAGCTGCTCCTGGGCGCCGATGTCGGCCTCGCCGCCTATCACCTGCCGCTCGACGCCCACCTCGAGGTCGGCAACAACGCGCTGCTGGCCCGGGCGCTCGGGGCCGGCGACGTCGCGCCATTCGCCGGCATCGGGGTGCAGGCCACGCTGGCGACCCCGATCGACCCGCCGACACTGCTCGCGCGGGTGCGGGAAATCACCGACCGTGAGCCGCTGGCGTTCCTCGACGGCCCCGCCGAGATCGCCTCGCTGGCGATCGTCTCGGGCGCCGGCGCCTCGCTGCTCGGCGAGGCAATCGCGGCCGGTGCCGACGCGTTCATCACCGGCGAGCCGCGCGAGCCGAGCATGGCCACGGCGCGTGAGAATCAGATCCATTTCCTCGCCGCGGGACACCACGCGACGGAGCGTCTCGGCGTCCGCGCGCTGGGCGACCGGCTCGCCGGCGAGTTCGGCGTGAGGCACATCTTCATCGACGTCCCAAATCCCGTCTAGAACGGGCCCTGTGCTCTTAGGAACATTTAGTTGAGGGCGTCTGCCGGACGCGCTAACTTCGCCTTCACTTGGTTCCCATAGGAGGAGACACGCCGATGGCAATTCACCTGACGCCCACCGAGCTGGCCCGCGAAGCAGGCCTCGAGCGCAGGGAAGTGATCTCCAAGTGCATGGAGTTGGGCGTCCCGATCTTCCAGGGTCGAATTGACAAGACCTTGTTCCTCGCCACGCTGGGTCATTCCCACATCGTGAGCGCCTCCACCACGACCATCACCGTCGCCACAGCCTGACGCACTACTTTTGGGCGAACCAGTGCGCGGAGCCGCTGCCCGCGCACTACACTGCGCCGCTCGTCATGGATGAAACGGGTCAATTGCGATGAGTTCTGCGGCGGTTTCAAAGACCACCGGCTCGAAGACGATCGCCGATCTCTTCCGCCGCGCGGTGGAGCTGTACGGCGACGACACGCTGGTCGTGCGCAAGGTCGACGACTCCTGGGTCGAGTCGACATTCGCCCAGGCAGGCGAGATCGTGACCGAGGTCGGACTGGGTCTCATCGACCTCGGCCTGAAGCCCGGCGAGCGCATCAGCATCCTTTCCCGGACCCGGCCGGAGTGGACCTACTGCGACATGGGCGCCACGAGCGCCGGTCTCGCGGTCGTGCCGATCTACCCGACCAACGCGCCGCAGGAGTGCGCCTGGGTCATCGGCGACTCCGAGGCCGTCGCCGTGATCTGCGAGGACGCGGTGCAGGTGGCCAAGGTCGTCCAGTCGCGCGACGCGCTGCCCGACCTGCGTCACATCATCGTGATGGACCCCGAGGGCGTGTCCGACGACGTCATCACGCTCGACGACCTGCGCCGCCGCGGCCGGGGCATGGATCCGGCCGAGCTCCAGGCGCGCACCGACGCGGTTCAGCCGTCGGACATCTTCACGATCATCTACACGTCGGGCACGACCGGCAGCCCCAAGGGCTGCCTGCTCACGCACCGCAACTACCGCCGGATGCTCGACATCTGCGAGACCGTCGCGCGGCTTGGGACCCAGGACGAACAGGACCTCGTCTACCTGTTCCTGCCGCTGGCCCACTCCTACGCGCTGCTCATACAGCTGCTGTGCCTCGACATCGGCTGCGCGATTGCCTACGCGACCGGCGACTCGAAGGCGATCCTGGCCGAGATCGGCGAGGTGCGCCCGACGTACCTGCCGTCGGTGCCGCGAATCTTCGAGAAGCTCTACACAGCCGTGCAGGCCCACCTCTCGCCCGACGAGATCAGGCTCGTGCGCGCGGTCGGCGGCGAGATCCAAGAGCTCAAGGCCCACGGCCTCGGCGTCCCGGCCGAGCTGACCGAGAAGTTCGCGCCGGTCGCCGACAAGATCCACTTCGTGCGCGACCTGTTCGGCGGGCGGCTGCGCGAGGCGGTCACCGGCGCAGCGCCGATCTCGACCGAGATCCTCGAGTTCTTCTGGGGTGCTGGCATTCCGGTGCTCGAGGCCTACGGCATGACGGAGACGTCGACGTCTGCGACCTACGCGACGCCGACCGACCACAGGTTCGGAACGGTTGGCAAGCCCTACCCCGGCGTCGATATCCGGATCGCCGACGACGGTGAGATCTTGATCAGCGGAGATAACGTCTTCAACGGCTACCACCGCAACGACGACGCGTCGTTCGGCACGATCGTCGACGGATGGCTGCACACCGGCGACATCGGCAGCCTCGACGACGACGGATATCTCTCGATCACAGGCCGCAAGAAGGACCTGATCATCACGGCCGGCGGCAAGAACATCACGCCGGCGAACATCGAGAACGAGATGAAGCAGACGCGCTGGATCTCCCAGGCCGTCATGCACGGCGATCGCCGCGCCTACCCGGTGATGCTCGTCACGCTCGACGAGGAGGAGATCGTCCCCTGGGCCACCGAGCACGGGGTCGGCGATACGTCGATGCTCGCGCTCGCGCACGACCCGCAGGTCATCGACCTCGTCCAGGCCGAGCTGTCGCGGATCAACCAGGGCTACGCCCAGGCCGAGCAGGTCAAGCGTTTCTTCATCCTGGACCACGACCTCTCGCAGGCGACGGGCGAGCTGACGCCGACACTGAAAGTCAAGCGAAACATCGTCAACGCGCGCTACGCCGACCACTTCGACGCGCTCTACCAGCAGTAGCCTTCACGGGGTCGTGATCGACCCAACCCATACCGCGCTTGGCGCCTGGAGCGGCGGACGTTTCATGCACTTCGGTGAGGAGCTCGACGACGAGCGCCTCCAAGCGCTGCTGCGGCCCGATTCGCAGGTCCGCACCGTGCTGACCGCAGACACGTACGGCGCGGGCGAAGCCGACCTCGTCGTCGGCCGCGCGCTGGCGGGATTGGACCGCGACTCCTACTGCCTCGTCGGCGCGGTCGGCCACGACTTCTACGAGGGTGAGCGCGACGGGCCGCGCGGCTTTCCGCGCTTCACCGATCCCGCGCTGCGCGGCCCCGACGCCTACGCGGACTACCTGCGGATGGCGACCGAGAAGTCGCTGGAGCGCTGTGGCGTCGACGCGTTCGACCTGCTGCTGCTGCACAACCCCGATCGGATCGGCTACACCAGCGCGGCCGTCTGGAGCGCCATGGCGGGGCTGCGCGACGCCGGGCTCACACGGCTGATCGGCGTGGCGCCGGGACCGGCCAACGGCTTCACGCTCGACGTCATCGGCTGCCTGGAGCGGTTCGGCCCGCTGATCGACTGGGCGATGCTGATTTTGAATCCGCTCGAGCCCTGGCCGGGCGAGCTGGCGCTGCCGGCTGCGCGTGCCGCTGACGTCAAGGTCATCGCCCGCGTCGTCGACTACGGCGGCCTGTTTCACGACGACGTCCTCCCCGGCCACGAGTTCGCCCGCGGCGATCACCGCGGCTTCCGCCCGGCCGGCTGGGTGGACGCGGGGCGCGAGCGCATCGACCAGTTGCGGCCGTTCGCCGACCGCCACGGCCTGACGATGCTCCAGCTGGCCTGTCAGTGGGATCTGGCGCAGGCGCCGGTGTCGTGCGTCGCGCCGACGCTGATCCAGGAGGCCGGTCCCGCCGCCAAGTCGGTCGAGGCCAAGCGCGCCGAGCTCGCGTCCGTCCCGTCGGAGATCGTGCTGTCGGCCGACGAGATCGCCGAAATCCGCACGATCGGTGACAACCACGGCTGTATGGCCCTCAAGGGCGCGGTTCCCGACTTCGAGGGCGAGGAGCGCCCCGACCGCTGGGCGCTGACGCCCGAGTACGTCGAAGTCGGCGAGCGCTGGGGGATCGACCCGGCGCGCGACCTGACACCCGCCTAGGTCGCGGGCCGTCAGGCCCCGTCCACGCCGCCCGACTGGCGCAGCAGCGCGCCGGTCGTCTGCTCGAGGATCTTGCGCCAAGCGCGCGTGGTCTCCTTCTCGGCGGAGAAGTGCTTGATGACCTTGCGCACGCGGGTCGGCGAGAGCTCGAGGCCGTGGCGGGCGCAGACGGCCCGGAGGTCGTCGTACTCCGAGGCGAGCTTCAGCGTGACGGACTGGAAGCCGTGGCGGGCGATGTCGACGCGCGAGGCGAAATCCATGACCGACGTCTCGAACATCAGCTGGTCGTTGGACTCGGGCTCGATGACGATGAAGTCGACATCGGGGTAGTCGGTCTTCCATTGCTTCATGCGCTCGTGCAGGCGCTGGTGGGCCAGCAGCTTGAACGTCTGGTAGCCGATCTGCGGGAAGCCCATGTCGCTGACACGCTTGACCCGCGAGCCGGTGACCGTCGCGACGCGCTCGCTGAAGTCGTTGAGGTATGGCACGAGCGGATTGACGACGATCACAAGCTTCGCGCCCGCATCGACGGCGATATCGATGTTCGTCGTCGAAACCACGCCCCCGTCGATCAGGTCCCGATCGCCGACGCGGACCGGCTTGTAGAGCATCGGCAGCGCCGTCGACGCGCGCACCGCCGTCGAGATCGGAACGTCGTCGAAGCCCTCGGCGCCGAACACGATCCGCTCGCAACTGTCGAGATCGGTCGCGACGAGGAACAGGTCCGGCGCGAGCTGGCGGAAGTCGTCGGTGCGCCCCGGAACGTTGAGCACGCCGGCCAGGTACTCCTCGATCCCGTGCCCCGAGTACAGCCCGCTCGGCAGCCACTGGGCCAGCGCCAGCACCAGGTCGACGATCGACGTCTCGCCGATCTGTCCCGCCAGCCGCCGCGCCAGCCCGACCGCGCGGAACGGCAGCTCCGCCCCCTTGCGGAAGAACTCGAGGAAGTTCGGCCGCAGCAGCGTTCCCGAGTCCATGTCTGCGAACGTCGCGCCCGACTGGTTGTTGACGACGCGCATCATCTCCTCGGGCGTCACGCCGTTGGCGACCAGCGACGCCACGAACGAGCCGGCCGACGTCCCGACGTAGACGTCGAACTCGTTGACCGTCCGGTTGACCGACAGCAGGTCGAGCGCGCGCAACGCCCCGATCTCGTACACACCGCCGGTGAAACCGCCGCCACCCAGCACGAGCGCGGTCTTGGAAGGCCGCCGGCGGCGCTTCCCGGTCGGCGCGTCGAGCTTGACGACCTTGCCCATTGGCCGCCGAGTCTAACGGGGTCATAACCCGCCAAGGCGGCGTGAGCCGCCCGGGGCCTCGCTACCCTGGCGGGCTCTGATGCGCCGACTGACGTTCGTCCTCGTCGCAGCCGTCGTGCTGCTCGTCGCTGCCCCCGTGGCGGCCCTCGCGGCGACGCTGAGTGCCTCGGCGCTCAAACGCAAGCTCGCGACGCTCGACGCCCGCATGGGCCACGCATCGGGCGCCTATGTCCGGGATCTGACGACGTCGACGACGCTGTTTCGCCGCAATTTCGACCAGCGGCTGATGCCGGCCTCAAACGAGAAGCTCTACACGACGGCGACCGCATTGAGCCAGTTCGGCGCCGATGGCGCGCTGCGGACCGTCGTCGAGGCCGGCCCCGACAGCCAGATCGCCGTCAATGGCGTCCTCGACGGCGACCTCTACCTCGTCGGCGGCGGCGACCCGTCGCTCGGCGACGACGGCCTGCGCAAGCTCGCCTCGCAGGTGCGTTTCAGCGGTCACGTCACCCGCGTCACCGGTTCGATCGTCGCCGACGACTCGCTCCTGGATCGGCGCCGCGGCAGCTACGAGTCCCATTACGCCCCGGACTCGGAGGTCGAAGGCTCGCTGAGCGCACTCGTCTACAACCACGGCGTCTCCGACGGCGACGGCCCGGCCCATGCGACGGCGGTGCGCTTCCGCCACTTCCTATCGGTCGAGGGGGTCAACGTCGCCAAGTCGCAGGTCAGGATCGGCAAGATCCCGCAGGGCCTCCCCCAGCAGCTGGCAACGCTCGACTCGCCGCCGATGGCGACGCTCATCCGCCAGACCAACCGCCCGTCCGACAACTTCTATGCCGAGATGCTGCTCAAGGACCTCGGGGCGGTCTACGGAACCGGCGGCACGACGCCAGCGGGCGCCGCCGTCGTGCGCTCGAGCAACGCCGCGCTGGGCATCCGCGACGCCGTCGTCGACGGCTCGGGCCTGTCGCACGCCGACCGCACCACCCCCCACCAGGTCGTCCGGCTGCTCACCGCGATGAACACGAGTGGCGACGTCGACGCGTGGAAGCGCTCTCTGCCCGCCCCCGGCCAGGGGACGCTGGCCAGCCGGATGCGGCACACGGCGGCGCTGCGCTGCCGCGCCAAGACGGGGACGCTGACCGGCGTCAGCGCGCTGTCGGGCTACTGCCCGGCGCGCAACGGCGACACGATCGCGTTCTCGCTGATCGAGAACGGCGTCTGCGCGGGGTGCGCCAAGGCGCTCGAGGACCAGATGGTGCCGCTGATCGCCAGCTACGCGGGCGGCACGGCGACCATCCCGACGACGCCCACCACCCCGACGACCCCGACGACGCCGACGACACCCACCACGCCGACGGCGCCCACCACGACACCGACCACGCCGGCGAGCACGACCGTCGCGCCGCCGACCGGTGGCGTCACGGCCCCGTGAGCAGCGCCAGCAGCCCCGCCTCGTCGACGACGTCGACGCCGAGCCGCTCGGCCTTCTCGAGCTTCGAGCCGGGGCTCGCACCGGCGACGACGTAGTCGGTCTTCTTCGACACGCTCGAAACGACGCGCCCGCCGGCGGCGAGGATTCGCTCGGTTGCCTGCTCGCGCGTCAGTTCCGGCAGCGTGCCGGTGAGTACCAGCGACTTGCCGGCCAGCGGACCCTCACCGGGCGGCGCGCCCTCCTGCGCGAAGTTCAGGCCCAGCGCGCGCAGGTCGGCGATCAGCGCGCGCATGTCGTCGTCGGTCAGCTGCTCGGCGATCAGCCCCGCGACGATCGGTCCGATGCCCGGCACGCCGGCGACGTCGTCGGCCGACGCCTCGACCAGGGCATCGATCGTGCGGAAGTGCTGGGCCAGGTTGCGCCCTGTGACCGACCCGACGCCCTCGATCCCGATCGCGAACAGCACCCGGCCGAACGGGCGCTCCTTGGAGGCGGCGATCGAGTCGACGAGCCGCTGCGCACTGATCTGGGCGAACCCCTCGAGTTCGAGCAGCTGTTCGACCGTCAGCCGGTAGAAGTCACCCGCGGTCTTGATCAGCTCTGCATCGAGCAGCTGGCTGACCTGCTTCTCCCCCAGCCCCTCGACGTCCATCGCGCCCTGCGAGACGAAGTGCTTGAGCAGCTGCCAGCGGCGCCCTGGGCACTGGCGGTTGGGACAGTAGGTGAAGACCGACCCCTCGTTCTTGATGGTCTTTGTGCCGCAGATCGGGCAGTTCTTCGGCGGCGCCGGCGGGTCGGCGCGGCCGGCGCGCTCGACCGCATGGGGAGCGGGCGAGATGACCTGCGGGATGACGTCACCCGCGCGCAGGACGATCACCTCGTCGCCGACACGGATGTCCTTGCGCGCCAGGTCCTCCTCGTTGTGCAGCGTCGCGAGCTTGACCGTCACCCCGGCGATCCCGATCGGCTCCAGCACCGCGAACGGGTGCAGGTCGCCGTACTTGCCGACGTTCCACGCGATGTCCTTGAGGGTGGTCACCTTCGTCGTCGGCGGGAACTTCCATGCGATCGCCCACCGCGGGTCACGGCCGACGACGCCGAGGCGGCGCTGGAGCTCGAACTGGTCGACCTTGACGACGACGCCGTCGATCTCGAAGTCCAGCGAGCCGCGGCGCTGCTCCCACTCCAGGCACTGTTCGACGACCGCGTCCTCGCTGTCGAGGCGCTTGACGTCGCCGTTGACGCGGAAGCCGTGCTCGCGCAGCCACTGAAGTGATTCCCAGTGCGAGTCAAAGGCGATGCCGTCGGCGGCGCCGATCCCGTAGCACCACATGCTCAGCGGCCGCTCGCGCGTCAGCGCCGGGTCGAGCTGGCGAATCGTGCCGGCGGCCGAGTTTCGCGGGTTCATGAACGTCGACAGCCCGGCCTCGGCACGGCGCTCGTTGAGCGCGGCGAAGTCGGGCAGCGACATGTAGATCTCGCCGCGGACCTCAAGCAGGCGCGGTGGTTTGGCGATGTCGATCCGCAGCGGGATCGTCGGGATCGTGCGCAGGTTGTGGGTCACGTCCTCGCCGGTCTCGCCGTCGCCGCGCGTCGCACCGCGTTCCAGTACCCCGTCGCGGTACAGCAGCGATATGGCCAGCCCGTCGATCTTCGGCTCGGCGACGTAGCGAAACCCGGGACTCTCGATGCCCTCACGCGCCAGGTGGCCGGTCATCCGCGCGACCCACGCGCGGATCTCGTCGGCCGAGCGCGCGTTGGCCAGCGACAGCATCGGCAGCTCGTGGGTGACCTTGGTCAGCGACGAGACGGGCGCCGAGCCGACGCGCTGCGTCGGCGAATCGGGCGTGACGAGCTCGGGGCGTTGCTCCTCCAGCGCCTTGAGCTCGTCGAACAGCGCGTCGTACTCGTCGTCGGCGATCTCGGGGTCGTCGAGGACGTGATATCGGTGGATGTGATGGTTGAGGACGCGCCGCAGCTCCTGCGCGCGCTTCGTCGCGGCGGCCGCCGTCACTCGTCCCGCTCCCGAGCGGGCGGCGCCAGGAAGCGCGACAGGTCGTGCTCGACGAGGGCGTCGAGGCCGTCGTGGTGGGTGAGGTCGAAGTGGATCGGCGTCACCGACACATGCCCGGCGGCGACCGCAGCGAGGTCGGTTCCCGGCTCGTCGTGGTAGCCCGGATCGACGCCGTAGACCCAGTAGACGTCGCGGCCGTCGTCGTCGGTCGTCGTGTGCTTGAGCTCGTCGCGGTAGATCCGTTTGCCGAGTGTCGTCACCTCGACACCCTGGGGCTCGCCGGCCGGCACGTTGATGTTGAGCAGCGTGCCCGGGTGCAGCGGCACGCCTGACAGCTCCTCCACGATCCGCGCCGTGAAGCGTGCCGCGGTGTCGAACGCGAAGCGGTCGCCGAGGCGGAAGTCCATCTCGCGCTTGTCGGACTGCTGGGAGACCGCGATCCCCGGCAGTCCGAGGATGATCGCCTCGAGCGCCGCGGCGACCGTGCCGCTGTAGGTGATGTCGTCGCCGAGGTTGGCGCCGTGGTTGATGCCCGACACGACCAGGTCCGGCTCAAAGCCGTCGACGACGCCGAGACCGGCCAGGCGCACGCAGTCGACCGGGGTCCCGTCGGTCGCGTAGCCGACCGTGCCGTCGCCGAAGTCGATGCGGGCGACGGCGAGCGGGCGCCTCGTCGTGATCGAGCGCGCCATGGCGCTGCGGTTGCCGTCCGGGGCGATGACCGCGAGCTCGATCCCGGGAACCTCGGCAAGCGCACGGCGCAGCGTCTGCAGGCCGTTGGCGTCGATCCCGTCGTCGTTGGTGAGCAGTACTCGCATCGTCGGGCTACAGGGTATTGGGGGCCGGGTAGGAGACCGACGTGAGGTAGAGGCCGTGGGGCGGCGCGGTCGCCCCGGCGTCCGAGCGCGGGCGCCCGTGTAGCAGCTCGCGGAATTGCTCGACGCTGCGCAGGCCGCTCGCGACCTCGAGCATCGTGCCGACGAGGATGCGGTTCATCGAGCGCATGAACGTGTCGGCGGTGATGGTGAATGTCAGCACCTCACCTTCGTTTTCCCAGTGGGCACCGAGCACCTCGCGCTCGAAACGTTGGTGGTAGGTGTCGCTCGGTGTGAAGGCGGTGAAGTCATGGCTGCCGGGCAGCGCGCTCGCACAGGCATCCAGGGCGTCGCGGTCGAGCTCTCGGCCGGGCCACCACCACGAGCGCTGGTGCTCGAGCGCGCTGCGGGCGCGGCGGACGAGCACGCGGTAGGCGTAGGTGCGTGCGACCGCGTCACGGCGCGCGTCGAAGTCTGGTGGCGCGGGCTCCGAGGTGAGGACCGCCACGTCGCTGGGGAGCAGGGCATTGAGGGAGCGCGGGTCCAGGGCCTCGTGCGGGTAGGAGCAGACCTGGCCGAGCGCATGGACGCCGGCGTCGGTGCGGCCGGCAACCGTGGTCTGGACCGGCTCGCGCAGGATCGTCTGAAGCGCCCGCTCAACCTCCTCCTGCACGGTGCGCCGGCCCGGCTGCCGCGCCCACCCGGCGAAGTCGGTGCCTACGTACTCGAGCGTGAGTTTCGTCACGAACCCTTGCGTCATCCGCGCGGATTCTGATGGCCATTTGTCACGAACGCCGTGTCCCACGCATGCGGTCGCGCTCTAGCGTCACTGAGCGTGACTCTGGACTCACATTCATGACTTCACCGGACCGGCTCGCCGCCGAGCTCGCGGCGAGCCAGCACGGAGTCGTGAGCCGCGCGCAGCTCGAGGCCCTCGGCGTCAACCGGCACATGGTGCGCCACCGCGTCGCAACGGGGCACATGCGCATCGTGCACCCAAAAGTCCTGGCGATCGGCCTGTCGCGTCTCTCGCCGCCGGCGCAACGTCTTGCCGCCAGCCTCGCCACCGAACCGCACGGCGCGGTCGCTCGGCGGTCCGCCGGTCAGCATTGGGGCTTCGTCCGTGGAGCCGGGCCGGTGCACGTGGTCTCCACACGTCACATCGCAAGCGGCCACGGCCTGGTGGCCCCACCGGACCGGTTGGCTCACAGCGGACGACCTCTGCACGAGTGACCGCGTCCGGCTCACGACGCCGTCGCGCACGCTCCTCGACCTTGCCACCGAGCTGAGCGACGCCAGGCTGCGGGCCGCGGTCCACGAAGCGGAGATTCTGCGCCTGTTCGATCTGCGAGCGATCGAGGCCGCCCTTCTTCGATGCCCGGGGCACAAGGGCGTCGGCGCCCTCGGGCGAGCGATCGCCGCCCGGCAGGACGACCCCCGACCGCGAAGCGAAGCCGAGCGTCGATTCATGGCGTTGGTCGCCGACGCGGACCTCCCCCGCCCCCGGGCCAACCAGCTCATCGAGGGCTTCGAGGTCGACTTCGTCTGGCTGGTGCAGCGCCTGATCGTCGAGATCGACGGCGCAGCCACCCACCTCACGAGGCGCGCTTTCGAGGACGACCGGCTCCGCGACGAGATGCTGCGGCTCGCCGGCTACACCGTCATCCGCTTCACCGCCACCCGGCTGCGCGACGATCCCGACGGGATCATCGAGACGCTGTCGCGCCTCCTCACACCAGCTCGAGAAAAACCATCTCCGTCGAGTCAGACCGGCGCGGGCCGAGCTTGAGGATGCGGGTGTAGCCGCCGGGGCGGTCGACGTAGCGGGGCGCGACCTCCTCGAACAGCTTGTGGACGGCGAACTTGTCCTGGCCGAGCGCACTCAGCGCCTGGCGGCGAGCGTGGAGGTCGCCGCGCTTGGCCAGCGTGATCAGCTGCTCGACCTCGGGCTTGACCGCCTTGGCCTTGGCCTCGGTCGTCTTGATCCGCTCGTGCTCGATGACTTCCTTGCACAGGTTCGCCAGCAGCGCCTTGCGATGCGAGGCGCTGCGGCTGAGCTTGTGGCGAGTCTTCTGGTGGCGCATCGGGCCTAATCCTGGCGCAGATCGAGTCCGCGTGAGTGCAGGGTCTCGATGACCTCGTCGATCGACTTCTTGCCGAAGTTGGGGATTGCGTTGAGCTCGCCCTCGGACTTCGTGATCAGGTCGCCGACCGTCTGGATGCCCGCGCGCTTGAGGCAGTTGTAGGACCGCACGCCGAGCTCGAGCTCCTCGATCAGGATGTCGTGCATCGGGCCGCCCGGGCCGACCGCGCCGCCGCCGCCGTTGAGCGCGTTGGACAGCGCCGGCTCGAGCTGGCCACCGGGGCCGGCTCGCAGCTCCTCGATGCGGTCGGCGTCGGTGAAGATCGCCAGCTGCGAGATCAGGATCTCCGAGGCCTCGCGCAGCGCCGCGCCCGGCTCGATCGAGCCATCGGTCTCGATGTCGAGCGTGAGCTTGTCGTAGTCGGTGCGCTGGCCGACGCGCGCCTGCTCGACGGCGTAGGCGACGCGCCGCACGGGCGAGAAGATCGAGTCGATCGGGATCACGCCGATCGGCTGATCGGGTGACTTGTTCTCCTCGGCGGGACGGTAGCCGCGGCCGCGGCCGATCGTGAGGTAGAGCTCGAGCTTGGTCTTCTTCTCGAGCGTCGCGATGTGGGCGTCCGGGTTGAGGATCTCGACGCCGGCCGGCAGGTCGATGTCCTTGGCCGTGATCTCGCCCGGGCCGGTGACGACCAGCGGGGCCTCGATCTCGCTCGCGTCGGAGTGCATCTTGCAGACGACGCCCTTGAGGTTCAGGACGATGTCGGTCACGTCCTCGGTCACGCCCTTGATCGTCGAGAACTCGTGCGCGACCCCCTCGATCCGGACGCTCGTGACGGCCGCTCCGGCCAGCGAGCTGAGCAGCACCCGCCGCAGCGAGTTGCCGAACGTGTAACCGAAGCCGCGGTCGAGCGGCTCGATGACGAACGAGCCGCGATCTTCCTGAACGGTCTCGTTGGTGATGCGGGGGATCTGGAAGTCGAGCATCGGGGTCCTGACTTGTTTGTCGTGTATCTCGTCCGTCGCGCTGGCGGAGCGCGCCGGTGTCGCGGCGCCGCGCGAACTCGCGCGGTGCACCGCCGGTGAAGCGTCTACTTGGAGTACAGCTCGACGATGAGCTGCTCTTGCACCGGCGCGGTGATCTCGCGCCGTTCCGGCTTGCGCAGCACCTTGGCGGTGAGCGCGTCGTGATCGGCCTGGAGCCAGGCCGGGACCTGTGCGGTCAGTTCGGTCGCGTCGCGGATGACGCCGTCAGCGCCCGTTCCGGCCTTCACCGCGATGACGTCGCCGTCGCGCACCTGATAGCTGGGAATGTCGACCCTGCGGCCGTTGACCGTCCAATGGCCGTGGCTGACGAGCTGACGAGCCTGGCGCCGCGACGCCGCGAAGCCGAGTCGCACCAGCACGTTGTCGAGACGGCACTCCAGCAGCGTCAGCAGGTTCTCGCCCGTGATCCCGGGCTGGCGCGAGGCCTTGTCGTAGTACAGGCGGAACTGCTTCTCGAGCACGCCGTAGTACCGGCGCGCCTTCTGCTTCTCGCGCAGCTGGACGCGGTACTCCGACTGGCGCTGACGGCCGCGGCCGTGGTCGCCGGGCGGGTAGCCGCGACGCTCGACGCCGCACTTGTCGGTCAGGCAGCGCTCGCCCTTGAGGAACAGCTTCTGTCCCTCACGACGGCACTGCTTGCACTGGGGACCGGTATCGCGTGCCATCGAACTAGACCCTCCGCCGCTTGCGAGGGCGGCAGCCGTTGTGTGCCTGCGGGGTGACGTCGCGCACGCCGGTGACCTCGAGGCCGGCGGCCTGCAGCGAGCGGATCGCCGTCTCGCGACCCGAGCCCGGGCCCTTGACGTAGACCTCGACCTTCTGCAGGCCCTGCTCGATGCCCTTGCGGGCCGCGGCGTCGGCGGTGACCTGCGCGGCGAACGGGGTCGACTTGCGCGAGCCCTTGAAGCCGGCGCCGCCGGCAGACTCCCACGCGATCACGTTGCCCTCGCGATCGGTCAGCGACACGATCGTGTTGTTGAAAGACGTCTTGATGTGGGCCTGGCCCACGGGGATGTTCTTCTTCGGCTTGCGCCGGCCGGACCGCGGCCTCTTCGGTGCTGGCATTACTTCTTGGTCGCCTTCTTCTTGCCCGCGACCTGCATCTTCTTGGGGCCCTTGCGCGTGCGGGCGTTGGTCTTGGTGTTCTGGCCCCGGACGGTCAGGCCGCGGCGATGACGCAGCCCGCGGTAGCAGCCGATCTCCATCAGGCGCTTGACGTTCTGCGACGTCTCGCGGCGCAGATCGCCTTCGACCGTCAGGTCGTTGTCGATCCGGTCGCGCAGCTTGGCGACCTCGTCCTCGGTCAGGTCACGGACATAGGTGTCCGGGCTGATACCGAGCTCGGCCAGGATGTTGTTGGACGACGACCGGCCGATGCCGTAGATGTACGTCAGGCCGACCTCGACGCGCTTGTTGAGCGGGATGTTGATCCCGGAGATACGAGCCATCAGATGTTCACCCCTGCTTCTGCTTGTGGCGCGGGTTCTGGCAGATGACGAGAACCCGGCCGTGACGCCGGATGATCTTGCACTTCTCGCACATCGGTTTGACCGACGGTCTGACCTTCATCGAGCCCTTTCTGCAAAGTCTGTGATCCAGCGACCCGGCTCTGGCCGCCGTTTTGGCTGCCGCTACCGCGTCACGGAGCGCACGCACGCGAAAACGCCGCAAGGCGCGCGACCTCAAAAGGTACCAAACTCGCGCCCGCGGGCGCGCACGCGCCTCTAGTCGGCCTCGTGCCAGGGGGTCAGCACCCGCGGCCCGTCGCCCGTGACCGCGATCGTGAACTCGAAGTGGGCGGTCAGCGAGCCGTCCTGCGAGAAGATCGACCAGCCGTCGTCGCCCATCCGCACCGGATGGCGCCCGGCGGTCGTCATCGGCTCGACGGCGAGCACCATGCCCTCCTCGAGCTTGGGCCCGCGGTGCGGCGGCCCGAAGTTGGGGATCTGCGGGTCCTCGTGCATCGCGCGACCGATGCCGTGGCCGACCAGCGTGCGCACGACCGACATCCCCTCGGACTCGATGCGCGTCTGAACGGCATGCGAGATGTCGCCGAGCCGGTTGCCGGGCACGCACTGCTCCACGGCGTCGAACAGCGACCGCTTGGTGACGTCGAGGAGTTTGGTCGCGATCGGTGTCACCGGGCCGACCGGGAACGTCCGTGCCGCGTCGGCCACCCAGCCGTCCTTGACGACGCCGACGTCGATCGAGATCACGTCTCCGCGGTCGAGCTTGTAGCGGCCGGGGATGCCGTGGACGACCATCGAGTTGGGCGACGCGCAGATCGACCCCGGAAAGCCGCGGTAGCCCTTGAACGCCGGCTCGCCGCCCTGGGAGCGGATGAACTTCTCGGCCGCGGCATCGAGCTCACCGGTCGTCACGCCGGGGCGGATCTTGCTCTCGATGAGCGACAGCGTCCGCACCAGGATCGCCCCGGCCGCGGCCATCAGGTCGATCTCCTGCGGCGTCTTCTTGAGGATCAAAGTTCGTCTTCGAGACGCAGCGTGGCGATCGTCGCACGGATGTGGTCGTGCACCTCGGTCTCCGTGCGCGTGCCGTCGAAGCGCTTGAGGATGCCGCGCTCGTCGTAGAAGTCTTCGAGCGGGGCGGTCATCTCGTTGTAGACCCGGAGGCGGTTGCGCACCGTCTCCTCGGAGTCGTCGTCGCGCTGCATCAGGCGCGAGCCGTCGATGTCGCACATGTCGTCGTGCTTGGGCTTGTTGGTGAAGATGTTGTAGAGGTGGCCCGCCTTCTGGCACACGCGCCGGCCCGAGATCCGCTTGACGAGGTCGTCGTCAGGGACGTCGATCAGCAGCGCGCCGCTGAGTGTGCGGTCGCGCCGGGCCAGCGCCTCGTCGAGCGCCTCGGCCTGCTGCACGTTGCGCGGAAAGCCGTCGAGCACGAAGCCGTCGGTGCAGTCGGCCTGCGCGACGCGCTCGAGGATCACGCCGATGATGATCTCGTCGGGCACGAGCTCGCCGGCCGTCATGAACTCCTTGGCCTGACGCCCCAGTTCGCTGTCCTGCTCGACCGCGCCGCGCAGGATGTCACCGGTCGCGACGTAGGCGACCTTGAAGTCGTCGACCAGGCGGGCAGCCTGGGTTCCCTTTCCGGCACCCGGCGGACCCAGGAGGATGAGATTGAGCTCTGTCATCAAGGCGACCGACGAGTCGGTGAGTGCGGCCGCGCCGCGGGGCTCGAAGCGGGGCATGAGCCTACAGACCGTGACTCTCTACTTCAGGAAGCCTTCGTAGTTGCGCATCATCAGCTGCGCCTCGAGCTGCTTCATCGTATCGAGGGCGACGCCGACGACGATCAGCAGCGAGGTTCCGCCGAACAGGAATGTGGCACCGGTCTGGGAGATGAGAATCGTCGGGAGCGCCGCGATCGACGCCAGGAACAGCGCGCCGGGGAACGTGAGGCGGGCGAGGATGCGATCGAGGAACTCGGCCGTTGGCCGGCCGGGCCTCACCCCGGGGATGAATCCGCCGTACTTCTTGAGGTTGTCGGCCTGGTCGACGGGGTTGAACGTCACCGCCGTGTAGAAGTAGGTGAAGAGGATTATCAGGATCGTCTCGCCGAGAACGTAGGGCCACTTCTGCGGCGCGAACGTCTTGGCGATGCTGTGCGTGAACGGCGAGTTGATCAGCTGCCCGACGGTGGGCGGGAACGCCATCACCGACGCGGCGAAGATGACCGGGATGACGCCGGCCATGTTCACGCGCAGCGGCAGGTAGGTCTGGCCGCCCTGCGTCATGCGCCGGCCGATGACGCGTTTGGCGTACTGCACGGGGATTCTTCGCTGCCCCTCTTGGACGAACACCACCGCCGCGACGACGAACACGGCGATGAACGGCATCATCACCTTGAACGTCGCGTTGTCGGACGTCCACCAGGCCTGCAGCCCGTGCGGCAGGCGCGAGATGATCGAGGCGAAGATCAGCAGCGAGATGCCGTTGCCGATCCCGCGTTGGGTGATCAGCTCGCCCATCCACATCAGCAGCACGCAGCCCGCGGTCAGCGTGATCACGACGAGCAGGATGTGCGCGATGTCGTTGTGCTTGAGGACCTGCTCGCCGGCCTTCGGAGCGAACGACTTGAACAGGAACACGTAGCCGACCGACTGCGCGAACGCGAGGCCGACGGTCAGGTAGCGCGTGTACTGGGTGATCCGCGCCTGGCCGACCTCGCCCTCCTTGGACAGCTTCTCCAGCGACGGGACGACCACGGTCAGCAGCTGCAGGATGATCGACGCCGTGATGTAGGGCATGATCCCCAGCGCGAAGATCGCCAGCTTCGACAGGCTGCCGCCGCTGAAGATGTTGAGCAGCGGCAGGATGCCGTTCCCGGAGAAGTTGTTGGAGATGTCCTTGACCGCCTGCGGGTTGACTCCGGCGACCGGGATGTGCGCCCCGAGCCGGTACAGGGCCAGGATGAGCATGGTGAACCCGACCTTGCGGCGAATGTCGGGAACGGTGAATGCGGACAGGATCGTCGCCAGCACGGCTTAGGAAGGCTAGTGCATCGGGGCGTTTCGGCGAGCCTGTACTGCGGTCGCCAGACGGTCGAGCACCTGGGCCGACGTGTCCCAGTCCATGCAGGCGTCGGTGATCGACTGCCCGTAGACGAGTGGCCGACCCGGCATGAACTCCTGGCGGCCACCGGCGATGAACGACTCGAGCATCACGCCGACGATCGCCGCGTTGCCCGCCGCGAGCTGGCCGGCGATGTCGTCGGCAACCAGCGGCTGGCGTGTGTGGTCCTTGTCGCTGTTGTCGTGGGAGGCGTCGATGATCACGCGCTGCGGCAGGCCGGCGGCGTGCAGCGTCGCCAGCACCGCGCCCACGGAGTCGGCGTCGTAGTTGGGGGCGCCGCGACCGCCGCGCAGGATCACGTGGCAGTCCTCGTTGCCGATCGTGTGCATCGTCGCCGCCTCGCCGTCGTCGTCGATGCCGGCGAACGCGTGCGGCGCCGCGGCGGCGCTAACGGCGTCGACCGCGATCCGCACGTCGCCGCTGGTGCCGTTCTTGAAGCCGATCGGCATCGACAGGCCCGACGCGAGCTGGCGATGGATCTGGCTCTCCGTCGTCCGCGCGCCGATCGCGCCCCACGCCACGAGGTCGGAGATGTACTGCGGGGTGATCGGGTCGAGGAACTCGCAGGCGACGGGCAGCCCGACGCTCAGCACTTCGAGCAGCAGCTCGCGCGCCTTGCGCAGGCCGATGTTGACCTGGCCGGAGCCGTCGAGGTCGGGGTCGTTGATCAGCCCCTTCCAGCCGACGGTCGTGCGCGGCTTCTCGAAGTAGACGCGCATCGCGACGCACAGGTCACCGTCCAGCTGCGCCGCCTTGACCCGCAGGCGCTTGGCGTAGTCCAGCGCGGCGTCGACGTCGTGGACGCTGCACGGCCCGACGATGACCAGCAGCCGGTCGTCAGCGCCATCGAGGATCGCCTTGACCTCGGCGCGCCCGCGCAGGATGACGTCGACCTGCTCGTCGGACTCGGCCACCTGCTCCAGCAGCTGCGCGGGCGACGTGAGCCGGTCGCCGCGGCTGATGCGCAGGTTGCGGACTCGGCTGAGCTCGCTGGGCTTGCGGCCCACGGCTACTCAGCGACGACGCACGTGCCGCCGGCGGCCTCGATGGCGGCCTTGGCGGCGCCCGAGAACGCGTGGGCGTGGACGGTCAGGGGCTTGGTGATCTCGCCCTTGGCCAGGATCTTGATCGGGACGTTCCTGCGCGTGCCCAGACCCTTGCCGACGAGCGCCTCGATCGTCACCTCGGCGCCGGAGTCAAAGCGCGCGTCGAGGTCTGAGATGTTGACCGCCTGCGTGTGCGTGCGGAACGGCTCGAACGGCATCGACTTCTTCATGTGCGGGCCGCGCAGCTTGCGCATCCGCATGTGGATCGGGGTCTGGCCGCCCTCGAAGCGTGTGCGGTCCTTGGCACCCGAGCGCGAGCCGTAGCCCTTCTGGCCGCGGCCCGAGGTCTTGCCGGTGCCCGAGCCCTCGCCGCGACCGACCCGCTTGCGCTTCTTGCGCGAGCCCGGGTTCGGCCTGAGCGTGTGCAGGCCGATGAACTCCTCGTCCTTGTCTTGCTTGGCGGCCATCAGTCCTCCACGACCTTCACGAGATGACGAACGCGATGGACCATGCCCCGCGCCTGCGGGGTGTCCTTGACCTCCACGACCTGCCCGATACGACGCAGCCCGAGCGAGCGCAGCGTGTCGAGCTGGCGCTGCGTCGAACCGTTCTTGGACTTGAACTGTTCGAGCTTCATGCCTCGGGCGTCTCCTCGGCGACGGGCTCTTCCGCCACGCGCTCTTCCGCGACGGGCTCTTCCGCGACGGGCTCGGCCTCGGCCTCGGCGGCAGGCGTCTCCTCGACCTCGGTGACCGGCGCCTCTTCAACCTCAGCCTCGGCCTCCGGCGCGGGCGCGCCGTTGATCGTCTCGACCGACGGGCTCCTGAACCGTCAGCCCGAGCACCTTGTTGATCGAGAGGCCGCGCAGCTCGGCGACCTCCTCGGGCGTGCGCAGCGACTGCAGGCCGGCCACCGTCGCCTTGACGAGGTTGATCGGGTTCTGCGAGCCCAGCGACTTGCTGAGGATGTCGTGGATGCCGGCGAGCTCGAGCACCGCGCGCACGCCGCCACCGGCGATCACGCCGGTACCGGGCGAGGCGGGCTTGAGCAGCACCCGGCCGGAGCCGAAGATGCCGGTCGTCGTGTGGGTGATCGTCGAACCGTGGCGGGGCACCTTGAACAGGTTCTTCTTCGCGCGCTCGACGCCCTTCTGGATCGCCAGCGGCACCTCGTTTGCCTTGCCGTAGCCGACGCCGACCACCGAGCTCTCGTCGCCGACGACGACGAGCGCCGTGAAGCTGAAGCGCCGGCCGCCCTTGACGACCTTGGCGACGCGGTTGATCTCGACGACCCGCTCCTGCAGGTCGTAGCCGTTGGGGCTGACGGTTCTGTCGATCGTGTTCGCGGTCTGAGCCATGTGAGGTTTCTCTGATTGAAGGTAGCGGTCAGACCTGGAGGCCGCCCTCGCGGACGCCGTCCGCGAAGGCCTGGATCCGGCCGTGGTACTGGTAGCCGCCGCGGTCGAACACGGCGCGCTCGATGCCGGCGTCCTTGGCCCGCTGCGCGAGCAGCTCACCGGCCTTGGTCGCGGCGTCGCCGGGCTTGAGCGAGCGCAGGTCGGCCTCGGTCCACGAGACCGACGCCAGCGTGTGCCCGGCGTCGTCGTCGATCAGCTGAGCCGAGAGCCCGCGGTTGGAGCGGAAGATCGAGATCCGCGGCCGCTCTGCCGTGCCGACGATCTTCGCGCGCACGCGGCGGCGGCGCTTGAGGCGGCGCTGGGGCTGGGTCAGGACGCTCATGCGCGCTTGCCGACCTTCCGGGCGACGTACTCGCCCTCGTAGCGGATCCCCTTGCCCTTGTAGGGCTCGGGCTTGCGCTGCTTGCGAATGTTGGCGGCGACCTCGCCGACGAGCTGCTTGTCGATCCCGCGGACGATGACGCGCGTCGGTTGCGGGACCTCGAACTCGATCCCGTCAGGCGCCTTGATCGGCACGGGGTGCGAGTAGCCCAGCGCGAGCTCGAGGTCCCTGCCCTTGAGCTGCGCGCGGTAGCCGACGCCCTGGATCTCGAGCGTCTTGGAGTAGCCCTCGGTGACCCCGATGACCATGTTGGCGACGAGCGAGCGCGTCAGGCCGTGCAGCGCGCGGTGCTCGCCGCGGTCGGTCGGGCGCGTGACGACCAGATCCTCGCCCTCGTGGGCGACGGTGATGTCGCGCGGGATGCGCTCGTGGAGCTCGCCCTTGGGTCCGTTGACGGTCACACGGTCGTCACCGATCGCGATCGACACGCCGGACGGGACGGGGATGGGCTTGCGGCCGATACGGCTCATCTCAGCTCACCAGACCTCGGCCACGATCTCGCCGCCGATGCCCTGCTGACGCGCGTCGTGGCCGGTCATGACGCCGTGCGACGTCGAGATGATCGCCGTGCCCATGCCGCCCTGCACCTTGGGCAGGTGGTCGTGGTCGGCGTAGCGGCGCTGGCCGGGGCGCGACACGCGGCGCAGGCCGCTGATCGCGCTGTCGCGCTGCTCGGTGTACTTGAGCGTGATGCGCAGGACCTCGCCGGGGTGGTCGGCGTCGGGCGCGTGCAGGTCGTAGGACTCGATATAGCCCTGCTCGCGCAGGATGCGGGCGAGCTCCTTCTTGAGCCCCGACGACGGGATGTCGACCGTCGTGTGGGCAGCGGTGATCCCGTTACGGATCCGCGTCAGGAAGTCGGCGATGGGGTCGGTCATGGACATTGTTCCCGCCCTCCCTACCAGCTGCTCTTCGTCATCCCGGGGATGTAGCCGTTGTGGGCCAGCTCGCGCAGGCAGATCCGGCAGACGCCGAACTTGCGATACACGGAGCGGGCGCGGCCGCAGCGGCGACAGCGGGTGTAGCCGCGGGTCGGATACTTCGGGGTGCGTGCCTGGCGCACGCGCTGTGACGTCTTGGCCATGCGTCAGGCCTCCTCGGAAGGCTCGTCGGTTTGAAGAATCGCGCCCTCCGGGGCGCTGCCGTCGCGGGCGAATGGCATACCGAGCGCCTCGAGCAACACGTAGGCCTCGGCGTCGGTCTTGGCCGAGGTCGTGATCGTGATGTCGAGGCCGCGGACGGCGTCGACCGCGTCGTAGTCGATCTCGGGGAAGATGATCTGCTCGCGGACACCCATCGAGTAGTTGCCGCGGCCGTCGAACGCGTTGGCCTTGAGGCCGCGGAAGTCGCGGATCCGCGGGATCGCGATGCTCGTCAGGCGGTCGAGGAACTCGTACGCGCGCTCGCCGCGCAGCGTCACCGCCAGGCCGACCGGCATGCCCTCGCGCAGCTTGAACGCGGCGATCGACTTGCGGGCGCGGCGCACCGACGGCTTCTGGCCGGCGATCGTCGCCAGCTGCTCGGCCGCCGCGTCGAGGACCTTGGAGTCCTGCTTGGCGTCGCCGACGCCCATGTTCACGGTGATCTTCTCGATGTGCGGCGCCTGCATCGACGACGAGTAGCCGAAACGCTCGATGAGCGCCGGCTTGATCTCCTCGGCGTAGCGGGTCTTGAGTCGTGGTGGTGCGTCGGTGGCCATGATCGTGATCAGTCGAGCGGGGTTCCGGAACGGCGGGTGACGCGCTGACGGCTGCCGTCCTCGCGTGAGATGCCCACGCGCGTGGGCTTCTTGTCCTTGGGGTCGATGAGCATCACGTTCGAGACGTGGATCGCGCCCGACCGCTCGATCACCCCGCCGCCCTGACCCGTCGCCGGGTTGGGGCGCTGGTGGCGCTTGACGATGTTCAGGCCCTCGACGTAGACCCGCGCCTTGGCGGGCTCCACGCGCTGGACCGTGCCGGTCTTGCCGCGATCCTTGCCACTGATGACGATGACCTCATCGCCCTTGCGGATCTTGAGCGACCCCATGCTAGAGGACCTCCGGCGCGAGCGAGACGATCTTCATGAAGTTGCGGTCACGCAGCTCGCGCGCGACCGGGCCGAAGATGCGCGTCCCGCGCGGGTTGTTCTGGGCGTCGATGATCACGGCTGCGTTCTCGTCGAAGCTGATGTACGTGCCGTCGTTGCGGCCGAAGCTCTTGCGCGTGCGCACGACGACCGCCGTGACGACCTCGCCCTTCTTGACCGTCCCCTGCGGGTTGGCCTGCTTGACCGTCGCGGTGATGACGTCGCCGACGAACGCGTAGCGGCGGCGCGAGCCACCCTTGACGCGGATCACGAGGATCTCGCGGGCGCCGGTGTTGTCGGCGACCTTCAGGCGTGTCTCGTTCTGGATCACTGCGCCCGCTCCAGGATCTCGACCAGGCGCCAGCGCTTGGTCGCGCTCAGCGGCCGCGACTCGATGACCTGCACGCGGTCGCCGATGTGCGCCGCGTTGGCCTCGTCGTGGGCGTGCAGCGTCGTCGAGCGCCGCACGATCTTCTTGTAGCGGCGGTGCTGGCGGGCGCTGTCGATGCGAACGGTGATCGTCTTGTCGGCCTTGTCGGACACGACGATGCCGAGGCGGACCTTCGGGGCGCCGGGGCCATGCTCGCGCGGCGGCGTCGACGTCGCCGGGTTCTCGGCCCGGTGAGCCTTGGCCTTCTCACGCTCCTGATGGCGCCGACGCGTGCGCGCGACCGCCTTGGCGCGGCGCAGCTCCTTACGCTCGGCGGCGCGCTCTTCGATGGTGCGCTGCGGGCGCGCCTCGGCGTGCTGGGAACGCACGCGCTTGCGCGCGACCTTGGGGTGCTCGGCAACGACCGGCTCGGCCGGGGTTTCGGGCTCGGCCGGAGCGTCAGGCTCGGCCGGAACGTCGGCCTCAGCCTCGGCCTCGGGCGCCTCCTCGGCGGCCGGCTCCTCGGCGGGCGCCTGCGGCTCGTCGGCCTGCGGCTCCTGCGCGGCGGGCGTTTCGTCGGTGGTCTCGGGCTCAGGGGTCTCGTCGTCAGCCATCGTTCTGCTCAGTCGGGTTGTCGGGGTCCAGGCCGCGCTGGCGGGCGATCGTCAGCGCGCGGGCGAGATCGCGCTTGGCCGAGCGCAGGCCGGCCGTGTTCTCGAGTTCGCCGGTGGCGTGCTGGAAGCGCAGGCCGAACAGCTCGCGACGGAACGTCGCGACCTGCGTCAGTACCTCCTTGTCGCCCAATCCGCGCATCTCGCCCGCCTTCATGACGCGTCCTCCGCTGTCACGAACTTGGTGCGGACGGGAAGCTTGTGGCTGGCCAGGCGCATCGCCTCGCGAGCGAGCGGCTCGGGCACGCCGGCGAGCTCGAACATCACGCGCCCGGGCTTGACCACGGCGACCCAACCCTCGGGCGAGCCCTTGCCGGAGCCCATACGGGTCTCGGCCGGCTTCTTGGTCACCGGCTTGTCCGGGTAGACGTTGATCCAGACCTTGCCGCCGCGCTTGATCTTGCGCGTCATCGCGATACGAGCGGCCTCGATCTGGCGGTTGGTGAGCCAGCCGGCGTCCAGCGACTTGATGCCGTACTCGCCGAACTGGACCTTGGTCTGGCCGCGCGACAGCCCGTGGCGACGGCCACGGTGCTGCTTGCGGTGCTTCACGCGCTTGGGGGACAGCATCAGCGGCCTCCGGCCCCGCCGCCCGGCCGCGGGCCACCACGACCTCCGCCACCGCCGCCACGACCTCCGCCACCTCCGGCACCGCCGCCGCCACGGCCGCCACGGCCGCCACGGTCACGGCCGTCACGGCCACCGCGGCCGCGGTCGTTGCCGCCGTCGCGATCGCCGGGGGGAGCCGGCGCGTTCAGGTCGGTCAGGTCGGCGCCGGTGTAGCCCTCGGGCATGATCTCGCCCTTGTTGATCCAGCACTTGACGCCGATGCGGCCGAATGTCGTGCGGGCCTCGTAGAAGCCGTAGTCGATGTCGGCGCGCATCGTGTGCAGCGGGACGCGGCCGTCGGAGTAGGACTCGGTGCGCGCCATCTCCGAGCCGCCGAGGCGGCCGCCGACCTGGACCTTGCAGCCCTTGGCGCCGGAGCGCATCGCGCTGGTCAGCGCGCGCTTCATCGCGCGGCGGAAGGCGACGCGGTTCTGGAGCTGCTCGGCGATCGACTGCGCGACGAGCTTGGCGTCGAGCTCGGGGCGCTTGATCTCGAGGATGTTGACCTTGATCGCCTTGCCGGTCATCCGGTTGAGATCACGGCGCAGCGCGTCGACCTCGGAGCCGGACTTGCCGATCACGATCCCCGGGCGCGCCGTGTGGATGTTGACCTCGACCTCGTTGGCGTCCTTGCGGATCGTGATGTCCGACAGGCCGGCGTGGGCGAGCTTGCCCTGGATGTGGGCGCGGATCGCGACGTCCTCGGCGAGGTAGTCGGCGAAGTTGCGCTCGTTGAACCAGTTGGACTTCCAGTCGTGGATATAGCCCACGCGCATCGACTCGGGATGGACCTTCTGCCCCATGCCTTAGTGCTCCTTGGGCGCGAGCCCGATCGTGAGGTGCGAGGTGCGCTTGCGGATGGGCGTGGCGCGGCCCATTGCACGCGGGCGGAAGCGCTTGAGCGTCGGCCCCTCGTCGGCGGTGACGAACGCGACCTTGAGGTCGTCGCCCACCAGCTCGTGGTTGTGCTCGGCGTTGGCGACCGCCGACTCCAGCAGCTTCGTCCAGTCACGCGCCACGTGACGCGGCGTGTGGGCGAGGATCGCGCGGGCCTCGTCGACTGATTTGCCACGGATGTGGTCGCACACCAGGCGCGCCTTGCGCGCGGACGTGCGGACGTACTTGGCCTGCGCGCGCACGAGGGGCGGCGTCGCGCCGTTGGACGACGCGGCGGCGCTTGGCTGGGCCGCAGGCTTGGCCGGCGGTTCGTCGGGCACCGGCTCCTCGGCGACCGGCTCGGCCTTCTTGGCGCGCGAGCGGCGCGCGGGCTTGGGCTTGTCCTCGGGCTCGGCCTCGGGCTCGGCCTCGGTGGTCTCCTCCGCGACGGCCTCGGCGGCCGGCTCCTGCGCCTTCTTCGCTCGCGAACGCGTGCGACGCGCGGGCTTCTCGGCCGGCGTCTCGGTCTCCTCGACGTTCTCGGGCTCGTCGGCCATCGCCTAGCGGACCTTCCCCGACCCGGCGTGACCGCGGAACAGGCGCGTCGGCGCGAACTCGCCGAGCTTGTGGCCGACCATCGACTCGCTGATGAACACCGGCACGTGCTTGCGTCCGTCGTGCACGGCGATCGTGTGCCCGACCATGTCGGGGAAGATCGTCGACGTGCGCGACCAGGTCTTGACCATCGTCTTCGTCCCGCCCGAGTTCATCGCCTCGATGCGCTCCATCAGGCGCTCCTCGACCCACGGGCCCTTCTTGCTCGAACGACTCATCTAACGCTTGCCCTTCCCGCGGCGGCGGCCGCGCACGATGTAGCGGTCCGACGCCTTGTTCTTCTTACGCGTGCGGTAGCCCAGCGTCGGCACGCCCCACGGCGTGACCGGGTGGCGGCCGGCGGTCGTCGAACCCTCGCCACCGCCGTGCGGATGGTCGACCGGGTTCATCGCCGTGCCGCGCGTCTGCGGGCGCACGCCCATGTGGCGCTTGCGGCCGGCCTTGCCGACCTTGATGTTCTGGTGATCGGCGTTGCCGATCGTGCCGACAGTGGCGCGGCACTCGGCGCGGACCATGCGCATCTCGCCCGAGGGCAGGCGCAGGGTCGCCATGTCGCCGTCCTTGGCCATCAGCTGGACGCCGACGCCGGCCGACCGCGCCATCTGGCCACCGCGGCCGGGTTGCAGCTCGACGTTGTGGATCACGGTGCCGACCGGCATCCGGGCCAGCGACATCGCGTTGCCGACCGCGATCTCAGCCGCGTCGCCCGACTGGACGCTCGCGCCGACGGCGAGGCGCTGTGGCGCGAGGATGTAGCTCTTGACGCCGTCGGCGTAGTGCAGCAACGCGATGTAGGCCGACCGGTTCGGGTCGTACTCGATCGCGGCGACCTTCGCCGGCACGCCGTCCTTCGTGCGCTTGAAGTCGATCTTGCGGTACAGGCGCTTGGCCCCGCCGCCGCGGTGACGCGAGGTCTTGCGGCCGTTGGCGTTGCGCCCGCCGGACTTCTTGAGCCCCTCGACGAGCGTCTTCTCGGGCTCGGTCTTGGTGATCTCCGCGAAGTCGGCGTACGTCGCGAAGCGCCGGCCAGGGCTCGTGGGCTTGGGTTTGCGGATCGCCATGGGGTCAGCCCTCCTCGAGTCCGGCGAGGCTCTGGAAGATCGGGATCGTCTGGCCCGGGCCGAGCTGGACGATCGCCTTCTTCCAGGCCCGCGTGCGCCCGCGGGTGTGGCCGCGGCGCTTGGGCTTGGACTTGACGCTCGACGTGTGGACGCTGACGACGGTCACGCTGAACAGCGCCTCGATCGCCTGGCGGATCTGCGTCTTGTGCGCGTCGTCGTGGACGCGGAAGGTGTACTTGCCGGCCGACGCGAGCACGTAGCTCTTCTCGCTGACGACCGGGCGGATGATGACCTGGCTGTGGTCCATCAGGCCTGCACCTCCTCGGCCTCGGACGCCGCCGTCTCGCCCTTGCCGCGGGCGGTCAGCGCGTCGAGCGCCTCCTGGGTGACGAGCAGCGCCGCGCCGCCGATGATGTCGGCGATCCCGACACCGGTCGCGGGCAGGACGTTGACGCGAGGAAGGTTGCGGAACGAGCGCGCGACGAGCTCCTGCGCGTCGGCGAGGACGACGAGCACCGAGCCGCGGCCGTCACCGAGCCAGTCGTTGAGCAGCGCGTCGGCCTGCTTGGTCGACGGCGTGTCGAACGCCACCGGGTCGAACACCGCGATCGAGCCGCGCTCGGCGTGGACCGACAGTGCGCAACGCAGCGCGGCGCGGCGCTCCTTGCGGTTGACCTTGAACGTGTAGTGGCGCGGGGTCGGGCCGAAGACGATGCCGCCGCCGGTCCAGATCGGCGAGCGCGAGGACCCGGCGCGAGCGCGGCCGGTGCCCTTCTGGCGCCATGGCTTCGCCGACCCGCCGCGGACCTCGCCGCGGGTCTTGGTCGACGCGGTGCCCTGGCGCCGCGCGTTGAGCTCGGCGCGAACCGACTCGTGCACGAGGCCGCCGTTGAAGCGCTGCCCGAAGACCGCTTCGTCGAGCTTGGCCTTGGTCGTCTGGCCGAGGATCTGCGCGTCAGCCATCGCTGCGCACCTCGACGATCCCGTTGCGCGGGCCCGGGACGGCACCGCGAACGAGCAGCAGGTTCTGGGCCGCGTCGACGCGCACCACGGTCAGCCCGCGCTGGGTGATGCGCTTGTTGCCCATCTGGCCCGGGCCGCGGATGCCCTTCATCACGCGTGCCGGCCATGCGGACGCGCCGATCGAGCCCGGCGCGCGCACGTTGTGCGACCCGTGCGACTTGGGGCCGCTGGCGAAGTTGTGGCGCTTGATCGTGCCCTGGAAGCCCTTGCCCTTCGAGGTACCCGAGATCTTGATCTTGGCGCCGACCTCGAACGCCTCGACCGTGACCGTCTCGCCGACCTGCAGCTCGCCGGCCTCGTCGCGGAACTCCTTGATCACGCGGTGCGGGCCGGCGTCGGCCTTCTTGAGGTGACCGAGCTGGGCCTTGGTCAGGTGCTTCTCCTTGGCCTGGCCGAAGGCGAGCTGGACCGCTTCGTAGCCGTCGCGGTCATGGGTGCGGATCCCGGTCACCGGGCACGGGCCGGCCTCGAGCACGGTCACGCGCTCGACCCGTCCGTCCTCTTCGAAGAGCTGGGTCATGCCCAGCTTCCGAGCCAAGATCGCCGCCATCGTCTCGTCCTAGCCCGCCAGCCGGATCTCGATGTCGACGCCGGCCGGAAGGTGGTCGAGGCGCTGGAGCGAGTCGACCGTCTTCGGCGTCGGCTGATGGATGTCGATCAACCGCTTGTGGGTGCGGATCTCGAAATGCTCGCGCGAGTCCTTGTCCTTGAACGGCGAGCGGATCACGCAGTAGACGTTCTTCTCCGTCGGCAGGGGCACGGGACCGGACACGGTCGCGCCGGTGCGAGTCGCCGTTTCGACGATCTCCTTGGCCGCGGTCTCGATGGCCGAGTGGTCGTAGGCCTTGAGACGAATGCGGATCTTGTTCTGGGTGGCGATGGCCATGGTGTGTCTGTTTCTGTGCTCCTGCGTGCCAGAAGGCGGAATCCGTGAACGACCGGGGTCCGCCCCCTGGGGGTCCAACTGCGGGCGCCCCCAGGAGGGGGCGCCGCGATGTCGTATCTGACGGTTACTCGACGACCTCGGTGACGACGCCCGAGCCGACGGTCCGGCCACCCTCGCGGATGGCGAAGCGCAGACCCTGATCCATGGCGATCGGCTGGATGAGCTCGATCTCCATCTGGACGTTGTCACCGGGCATCACCATCTCGACGCCGTCGGGCAGCTTGGCCACGCCGGTGACGTCGGTGGTGCGGAAATAGAACTGCGGGCGGTAGCCCGTGAAGAACGGCGTGTGGCGGCCGCCCTCCTCCTTCTTGAGGATGTAGACCTCGGACTTGAACTTGGTGTGCGGCGTGATCGAGCCCGGCTTGCACAGCACCTGGCCGCGCTCGATCTCCTCGCGCTTGGTCCCGCGCAGGAGGCAGCCGACGTTGTCGCCGGCCTCACCGCGGTCAAGGATCTTGCGGAACATCTCGACGCCGGTGACGACGGTGCTCGTCGTCTCCTTGACGCCGACGATCTCGACCGTGTCGCCGGAGTTGATGATCCCCTGCTCGATACGGCCCGTCGCGACGGTCCCGCGGCCGGTGATCGAGAAGACGTCCTCGACCGGCATCAGGAAGGGCTTGTCGAGATCGCGCTCGGGCTGCGGGATGTAGGAGTCCAGCTGCTCGGCGAGCTCGACGATCTTGGCCGTGTACTCCGCGTCGCCCTCCAGCGCCTTGAGCGCCGAGCCGGTGACGAACGGAATGTCGTCGCCGGGGAAGTCGTACTCGCTGAGCAGGTCGCGGACCTCGACCTCGACGAGCTCGAGCAGCTCGTCGTCGTCGACCATGTCGGCCTTGTTGAGGAACACGACGATGTAGGGCACGCCGACCTGACGCGCGAGCAGGATGTGCTCGCGGGTCTGCGGCATCGGGCCGTCGGCTGCGGAGACGACGAGGATCGCGCCGTCCATCTGGGCGGCGCCGGTGATCATGTTCTTGACGTAGTCCGCGTGACCGGGGCAGTCGACATGCGCGTAGTGGCGCTTGTCGGTCTCGTACTCGACGTGGGACGTGGCGATCGTGATGCCACGCTCCTTCTCCTCCGGAGCGTTGTCGATCTCCTCGAAGGAGCGCGCCTGCCCGCCGTAGGTGTCGGCGAGGACCTTGGTGATGGCAGCGGTCAGCGTCGTCTTTCCGTGGTCGATGTGACCGATGGTGCCGACATTGACATGCGGCTTGTCGCGCTCGAACTTCTCCTTTGCCACTTCTGCTCACTCCTAGAGATGAAGAATTTGTCGCCTTGCCCGCTTCGCCGAGACTGGGCGAACCTCTGAAAGCTACCTCAGTAACGCCTAAAGTGCCCTTACGCCGGCACTGGCTCCTTGCTGCGCCCCTCAATCACCTTCTCGGCAATGTTGGGCGGCACTTCGTCATAGCGCTCGAACTGCATCGTCGAGGTCGCCCGGCCCTGCGTGTTGGAACGCAGGTCGGTGACGTAGCCGAACATCTCCGACAGCGGGACCTTGGCGTGGACCGCGAGCGCGTTGCCGCGCCGCTCCTGGCCCTCGACGCGCCCGCGACGGCGGCTGAGATCGCCGATGACGTCGCCGAGGAACTCCTCGGGTGTGACGACCTCGACATTGAAGATCGGCTCGAGCAGGACCGGCTTGGCGCGGCGCGCCGCCTCCTTGAAGGCGAGCGAGCCGGCGACCTTGAACGCGATCTCCGAGGAGTCCGTGTCGTGGTACTTGCCGTCGACGAGCGTCACCCGGATGTCGACCATCGGGTAGCCGGCCTTGACGCCGTCGGTCAGCGCCTCCTCGCAGCCCTTCTCGACCGCGGGGATGAATTCCGAGGGCACCGAGCCGCCCTTGATCTTGTTGACGAAGTCAAAGCCCTCGCCCGGAGCCGGCTCGATGTCGATGTACACGACGCCGTACTGGCCCGAGCCGCCGGTCTGGCGGATGAACTTGCCCTCGACCTTTTCGGCCGTGCCACGGATCGTCTCGCGGTAGGACACCTGCGGACGCCCGACGTTGGCCTCGACGTTGAACTCGCGCTTCATGCGGTCGACGAGGATCTCGAGGTGCAGCTCGCCCATCCCGGAGATCTCGGTCTGCCCGGTCTCCTCGTTGGTCTGGACCTGGAACGTCGGGTCCTCCTCGGCGAGGCGGCCGAGGGCGATCGACATCTTCTCCTGGTCAGACTTCGTCTTGGGCTCGACGGCGACCTTGATGACCGGCTCGGGGAACGTCATCGACTCGAGCTTGACCGGGTTGTCGGGCGCGGCAAGCGTGTCGCCGGTGACGATCTGCTTGATCCCGACGGCGGCCGCGATGTCGCCGCTGTAGACCTCGTTGACCTCTTCGCGGTCGTTGGCGTGCATCATCAGGATGCGCCCGACGCGCTCGGTGCGGCCGGAGGAGACGTTGAGGACGCGGCTGCCCGACTCGAGCTTGCCGCTGTAGACGCGGAAGTAGGTGAGCTTGCCGACGAACGGGTCGGCCATGATCTTGAAGGCGAGCGCGCTGAACGGGGCGCTGTCGTCGGCGGCGCGGGTGACGGCCTCGCCGTCACTGCCGTCCTTGTTGGGGACGATGCCCTCGACGGCCGGGACGTCGAGAGGGCTCGGAAGGTAGTCGAGGACCGCGTCGAGCAGCGGCTGGACGCCCTTGTTCTTGAAGCTCGAGCCGCACAGGACCGGCGTCATGGCGATCTCGAGCGTCGCCTTGCGGATCGCGGCCTTGAGCGTCGCGGTCGGGATCTCGGCCTCCTCGAGGATCAGCTCGACGAGCTGGTCGTCGTAGTGGGAGACCTCCTCGAGCAGGTGCTCGCGCGCGGCGGCGGCCTGGTCGGCGAGGTGCTCGGGAATCTCGACGACCTCCTGCTCCTTGCCGAGCTCGTCCTTGTAGACGATCGCCCTCATCTCGACGAGGTCGATGATGCCGAGGAAGTCGCCCTCGGCGCCGATCGGCAGCTGGATCGGGACCGGGTGCGCGCCCAGGCGGTCGATCATCGTCTGCACGCCCTGATCGAAGTTCGCGCCGATGCGGTCCATCTTGTTGATGTAGGCGATGCGGGGGACCGAGTACTTGTCGGCCTGGCGCCAGACGGTCTCGGACTGGGGCTCGACGCCGGCGACGGAGTCGAACAGCGCGATCGCGCCGTCCAGTACGCGCAGGGAACGCTCGACCTCGACGGTGAAGTCGACATGGCCAGGCGTGTCGATGATGTTGATGCGGTGCCCCTCCCACTCACAGGTGGTGGCGGCGGAGGTGATGGTGATCCCGCGCTCCTGCTCCTGCTCCATCCAGTCCATCGTCGCCGCGCCCTCGTGAACCTCGCCGATCTTGTAGGTGCGTCCGGTGTAGTAGAGGATGCGCTCGGTCGTCGTCGTCTTGCCGGCGTCGATGTGCGCCATGATCCCGATGTTCCGGGTCTTCTCTAGGGGGAGGGAGCGGGGCATGCTGGGCGGTGTTCGGTTCTCGGTTTGGCGGTGTTGGATTCGGGCAAAGAAAACGGGCCCCTCGGGCCCGCGCGCACGTCAGGGAGGTGTTCCCGGGACCGGCGCTATGTGCTCGAGGTATCCATCCTGTTCTGAGCCGACCCCGCGACGGCACGCGTAAGCGCGCCGGCCGCAGAGCGAGTACTCACGATATCAGATGCCCGCCCACTTCCTCGCCACTCCTCCGCACGCCCGCCAGGCGCATCGCCCGGGGCTGTGCTCGTCGCCCGAGGGTGGCCGCGGAGCGACTACCAGCGGTAGTGCGCGAAGGCCTTGTTGGCCTGGGCCATGCGGTAGATGTCGTCCTTGCGCTTGTAGGCGCCGCCCTGCTGGGACTGGGCGTCGAGCAGCTCGTTGGCGAGGCGCTGGGCCATCGTCTTCTCGCGGCGCTGGCGGGCGAACTCGACGAGCCAGCGGACGGCGAGCGTGCGGGCGCGGCGCGCGGGGACCTCGACCGGCACCTGGTAGGTCGCACCGCCAACCCGGCGCGAGCGGACCTCGAGCACCGGGGTCAGCGTCTTGACCGAAGACTCGAGGACCTCGAGCGAATCCTTGCCGCTGCGCTCGCCGATGATCGCCAGCGCGTCGTAGACGATCTTCTCGGCCACCGACTTCTTGCCGTCGAGCATCACCTTGTTGACGACCTGCTGGACGAGGCGTGAGCGATGGACGGCGTCCGGCTCGACGGGCCGGATCTGGGCAGCTGCGCGACGGGGCATGGAAAGGCTCCTACTTCTTCTTGACGCCGTAGCGCGAACGCGCCTTCTGGCGACCATTGACGCCGGCGGCATCGAGCGTGCCGCGGACGACCTTGTAGCGGACGCCCGGCAGGTCCTTGACGCGCCCGCCGCGGACGAGCACGACGGAGTGCTCCTGCAGGTTGTGGCCTTCGCCGGGGATGTACGCCGTGATCTCGATCGATCCGGTGATCCGCACGCGCGCGACCTTGCGCAGCGCCGAGTTCGGCTTCTTGGGCGTCACGGTGTACACGCGAGTGCACACGCCGCGCCGCTGCGGGGCGGCCGTCTTCTTCTTACGGCCCTTGCCCGACTTGAGACCGGGGGTGGCGAGCTTACGCGGCTTGTCCTGGCGTCCGTTGCGGACGAGCTGGCTGGTGGTGGGCATGCGGCCGGGGATGGTAGCAACGGCCGGGGGCCGGCGGCGCTGCCTTCGCGCCACCGGCCCCGGATCCGACAGACAGAACCCGCCTTGGAGCTAGTGCCCGGCGCAGGCCGCCAGCTTGGTCGGGTCGGTGCCTGCCTTGGAGATGCAGTCCTGCAGGGACTGGGCCGTGCCCTCCGCGGCCTTCGCCGCATTGGTCGCCTCGGACGCCGCCGTCTTGGCCGTGTCCTCGAGCTTCTTGGTGTCGACCGTCGTGCCACCCGGTGTGGTGATCGACGACGGGACGGAGCCCAGCGGCTTCGCGTTCGAGCCGTCGGCGTCGGCCTGGAAGTCGCCCTTGGTCGTGTAGATCAGCCAGCCGGGCTTGCTCGACGTGCCGGTGCTCACGGCTGCCAGCGCCGACGACACGAGGAAGTAGTTCGTGTTGGCGAGCGTGACGCCCTTGCTCGACAGCGACTTGACGATCTTCTCCGGCGCCGCCGTGTCGATGTCGCCCGGGGCGAAGCCGCCACCGCCGGTCGGGATCGTCACGCCGCCCGGGATCTTGGTGCCCTCGGTCGAGCCGTCCTTGGTAACTATCTCGACGCCGGACGCCGACGTCGCCTTGATCGAGTTCGGCTCGATCTTGAAGTTCTGGACCGGGCCGGAGCCGAACTTGTCGGTGAACTTCTTGATCGCGGTGGTGAGGTTGTCCTGCATGAACAGTGAATCGTCCTTGGCACCGTCGCCGGGCTGGGACGTCACGTTCTTGGCGACGTTCGAGGAGTTGCTGGACCCGCACGCGACGAGGCCGATGGAGCCTCCGACGATGGCGAGCGCCGCAACGAGCGCGGCGAAGGGAAGTCTGTTCATGGTTCGGTTTGCCTCCTGAAAGCAGTGATCAGCTTGTGTGAGGCAAAGCTACGCACCGCACCAGCGGTGCGCAGTGTCAAGTCGGTCTCGATACGGGCTCTAGGCCGTGGCGGCAGCGCCCGCGCGGGCGGGCGGCGGCGTCAGCGCCGCGGCCGAGAGCACGAGCAGGAACGCGAGACCCTGGGCGATGATCCCGAGCGCGTGGCCCGGCATCGGATCACCGAAGACGAGGATGCCGCCGGCGATGCCGCTGACATTGGCGGCGGTGCCGGTCACCGCGATCACCGGGATCGCTTCGCCGTCCTGAAGGCCGCGGGCCGAGGCGTAGAACGCCGCCACCGATGCGACCAGCGTGACCGCGAGCCACGGGCTGACCAGCGCCATCGCGCCGCCGGTCCCGACGACGTGCGTGAGCGCCTTGATCGCGACATCGGAGACCCCGAACAGCACGCCGGCCGCCGCACCGAGCATCACGCCGTGGTGGTGCTCCGGGGCGCCGGCCTTGGGGCCGATGATCAGCAGGCCGCCGAAGCACAGCATGCCGCCCTCGAAGGCGATCATCGCCGGGCCGCTGAACGACGAGTGCGCGGAGTGGGTCTGGGGCAGCGTGAGCGCCAGCAGGACGAGGCCGGCGGCGGTGAGGCCGAGGCCGATCCACTGACGGCGGCCGACCTCGTAGCCGAACAGGCGATCGGCCATCACGGCGATCAGCACGACGCCGCCGGCGAGCACGACCTGCACGGTCGACATCGGCGCGAGCGCGAGCGCCGCGACGTGGAACCCCCACGCGCCGGTCGCGATCAGCATGCCGAGCGCGAACCACTTCGACGAGTACAGCTGGATCGCCGTGCGCAGCGGGTGGCGGATATCGACGGTCGGCGCCTCGTTCGCGCCCCGGTGCTTGAAGAAGAAGCCGAGGTTGGTCGCGAAGGCGCAGGCGAGCGCGAGCAGGATGCCGAGTTCGATCGTCACGAGAGAGAGGTCTGCAGGCAGAGTGGACTTGCGGTTGCGGACTGCAAAGCCGCATCCCCTGAATCGGCAGGCCGCCCGCCATGCTTGACGTACCTGTCGCCCAAGGACCTTACGGGGAATCGCGGCGCGGCGAGCCGATAGGGGACAGACGGCACACTTTCCCCGCAACTGCGCACAAAACGCAGCGAGCATCGTGCGCGGACATCGTCCGGATCAACGGCGAAACGATCCGTGGACAGATGTCGGATGAAGACGGCAGCGTCCGGACCGAGCATGCCCGGACTCATTTCGCCCCGGCACGGCAAGCCCCTGCGACCGATGTTGGCGACGGCGACCATCACCGTGCCAACCGAACCGGGCCCCGGGAGTTACGGTCCCGGGGCCCGGCTCAATCCACGCTCAACCCGCGGTCAATCGCGGGCATCGCTCAGCGTCAGTCGTTATCCGGCACGTCGAGGTCGGCGAGCTCCTCGGCAAAGCCCGGATCGGTCCCGCCGGTGGAGATCTCGTCAAGCGTCGCCAGGTCGGACTCGAACGCCGACCCGAAGCCGCCCAGGCCCTCGCCGTTGCCCAGCCCCAGCTCGGCTGCGATCTCGTCCTGGTCGAGCAGGCCGATCTCGTCCATCGCCCGCGGCAGCGGCTCCGACGGCTCGATCTCGATCCGCCGGTAGCGCTTGAGCCCCGTGGCGGCCGGGATCAGCTTGCCGATGATGACGTTCTCCTTGAGGCCGTTGAGGGTGTCCTTCTTGCCCTCGAGGGCCGCGTCGGTCAGGACCTTGGTCGTCTCCTGGAACGAGGCGGCCGACAGGAACGAGTCCGTGTTCAGCGACGCCTTGGTGATGCCGAGGATGATCTCCTCGTACTCCGCCGTCGCGCCCTTGGCCTTCTTGACATCCGCGTTGACCTTGAAGAAGTCGTTGCGGTCGACGAACTGGCCGGGCAGGTAGCCCGTGTCGCCCTTCTGGTCGACACGAACCTTCTTGAGCATCTGACGCACGATCAGCTCGATGTGCTTGTCGTTGATGTCGACGCCCTGGGACTTGTAGACCTCCTGGACCTCCTTGACGAGGTACTGCTCGGTCGCCGTGCGTCCGCGCAGCGCAAGCAGCTCGTGCGGGTACAGCGACCCCTCGTTGAGCTGGTCGCCGGCCTTGACCGTGTGCCCGTTCTCGACGAACAGCCGCGTGCGGCGCGGGAACGGGTAGCGGTGCTCCTCGCCCCCGTCGTCGGTGATGACGACGGTCAGGGCCTTGTCGGTCTCCTCGATCGCGACGCTGCCGTCCTGCTCGGCGATCTTCGCCAGGCCCTTGGGCTTGCGCGCCTCGAACAGCTCCACGACACGCGGCAGGCCGTGCGTGATGTCCGCGCCGGCGATGCCGCCGGTGTGGAACGTCCGCATCGTCAGCTGCGTGCCCGGCTCGCCGATCGACTGCGCGGCGATGATGCCGACCGCGTCGCCGATCTGGGCGGTCTTGCCCGACGCCATCGAGCGCCCGTAGCACCCCTGGCAGATGCCGGTGACCGCCTGGCACTTGAGCACCGAGCGCACTGCCACGGCCTGCTCGTCGCCCGTCTCGCTCTCCTCGCCGAACGCCTCGACGATCTCGGCGAGCTCGGCGCGGTCGATCTCGTGGCCCTTGGCGACGAGCTTGCGCCCGCGCGGGGTTGTCACGTCGGCCGCCGCCAGGCGTCCGATCAGGTTGATGTTCGGCTCGCCGGTGGGCGTGAACACCGGGAGCTCGATGAACTCCTTGGTCCCGCAGTCCTCCTCGCGGATGATCACGTCCTGTGCCACGTCGACCAGGCGCCGGGTCAGGTACCCGGAGTCGGCCGTGCGCAGCGCGGTGTCGGCAAGGCCCTTGCGCGCCCCGTGGGTCGACGTGAAGTACTCGAGCGCGGTCAGGCCCTCCATGAAGTTGGACTTGATCGGGCGCTCGATGATCTCGCCCTTCGGGTTGGCCATCAGGCCACGCATTCCGGCGAGCTGGCGGATCTGGTTGAACGATCCACGCGCGCCGGAGTTGGCCATCATGTAGATCGGGTTCAGATGGTCGAAGTTCGCCTGCATGGCGTTCGCGACCTCGTCGGTCGCCGCCGTCCAGCGCTCGACGACCAGCTCCTTGCGCTCCTCCTGCGTGATCAGGCCCATGTCGTACTGGTCCTGGATCTCGGCGACCTCGTCCTCGTAGCCCTTGAGGATCTCCGCCTTGTTCGGCGGGATCACGACGTCGTTCTTGGAGATCGTCACGCCGGCCTGGGTCGCGTACTTGAACCCGAGATCCTTGAACGCGTCGAGCACCACCGAGATGCCCGAGGCGCCGTACTGCTGGATCAGGCGGTCGACGAGGTCGACGGTGTCGCGCTTGCGCATCGTCTGGTTGACGAACTCGTAGGTCGCCGGCTCGAACGCCTCGCCCAGCGCCTCCTCGAGCGCGCGCTCGATGCGGTCGTTGTAGATGATCCGCCCGATCGTGGTCAGCACGTGGCCACCCGCGGTGCGGTGGCGACGGTACTCGGCCACGTCGTGCAGCGTCACCACGCCCGCCTCGAGGCACAGCTCGGCCTCCTGCGCGGAGCGGAAGCGATGCAGCAGCCGGTCGTCGGATCCGCCGCTCGACACGAGCTGCTCCTGCTGGGCCGCCAGCTCATCGGACTCCGGGCCGTAGGTCAGGTAGTAGGTGCCGAGCACCATGTCCTGGGTCGGCGTCGCCAGTGGCGCGCCGTGGGCCGGCGACAGGATGTTGTTGGACGACAGCATGAGGATCCGCGCCTCCGCCTGCGCCTCGGCGCTGAGCGGGAGGTGGACCGCCATCTGGTCACCGTCGAAGTCCGCGTTGAACGCGTGGCAGACCAGCGGGTGGACCTGGATCGCCTTGCCCTCGACGAGCACCGGCTCGAACGCCTGGATGCCCAGGCGGTGAAGCGTCGGCGCGCGGTTGAGCAGCACCGGGTGCTCGTGGATGACCTGCTCGAGGACGTCCCAGACCTCGGGGATCATCGAGTCGACCATCTTCTTGGCGGCCTTGATGTTCTGCGCCGCCTTGCGCTCGACGAGCTGGGCCATGATGAACGGCTTGAACAGCTCCAACGCCATCAGCTTCGGCAGCCCGCACTGGTGCAGCTTCAGCGACGGCCCGGAGACGATCACCGACCGCCCCGAGTAGTCGACGCGCTTGCCGAGCAGGTTCTGACGGAAGCGGCCCTGCTTGCCCTTGAGCATGTCGCTCAGCGACTTCAGCGGCCGGTTGCCCGGGCCGGTGACGGGGCGCCCGCGGCGGCCGTTGTCGAACAGCGCGTCGACGGCCTCCTGGAGCATCCGCTTCTCGTTGTTGACGATGATCTCCGGCGCACCGAGGTCGAGCAGCCGCTTGAGGCGGTTGTTGCGGTTGATGACGCGGCGGTAGAGGTCGTTGAGGTCTGACGTGGCGAAGCGGCCACCGTCGAGCTGGACCATCGGGCGCAGCTCCGGCGGGATCACCGGGACGGCCTCGAGCACCATCATCTCCGGCTTGTTGCCGGAGTGCAGGAAGGCGCTGAGCACCTTCAGGCGCTTGACCGCGCGGGCCTGCTTCTGGCCCTTGCCGTTCTTGACCTGATCCTCGAGGTCCTCGCGCTCGTGGTCGAGGACGATCCCCGCCTGGTCGCCCGACGCGAGGTCCTCGCCCGGCGTGCGGTCGGCGTCGACCTTGCGCGGGCCCGCCTCGCGGTCGTAGGGCTGCTTCTCGCGCAGCAGCTCGCGGATGTGCTCCGCGCCCATGCCGCCGCCGAAGTACTCGCCGAAGCCGAACGGCGACCCGAAGCGGTGCTTGAGCTCACGGAAGAACGTCTCGTCAGCGATGATCAGCTTGGGCTTCAGCTCGTCCTTGTCGATCGCCTTCTCGGTGTACTGAGCCAGCGGCCAGTCCTCACCCTCGGCGGGCGGCGCGTCGGCCGGCTCCTCCTTGTTGGCGAACAGCTTCCAGACCTCCTTGAGGCGCTCGCGCGCGTCCTCGTAGTAGGCCTGGGTGTCGTCGATGTCGGAGCCGAACGACTTGCGCAGCTCGGTCTCGAGCTTCTTGCGCTCTTCGTCGGACACCTTCTTGATGTTGACGTCCAGCGACTCGGCCCACAGGTGGTCGTCGTCGGAGAACGCGGCCTGGGCGCCGGTCTGGATGTACTCGGCACGGGCGTCGAGCGAGCTCTGCAGCTCGGCGACGCGCTCCAGCTCCTCCGCGCGCAGGCGGTCAAGCTCGGCCTGCATCTCCTTCTCGAGCGCCGGCAGGTCGCGCCAGCGCGCCTCCTGGTCGACCCAGGTGACGATCGACGCCGCGAAGTACAGGATCTTCTCGAGCTCCTTGGGCGCCATGTCGAGCAGGTAGCCGATGCGACTCGGCACGCCCTTGAAGAACCAGATGTGGCTCACCGGGGCGGCGAGGTCGATGTGGCCCATGCGCTCGCGGCGAACCTTGGAGCGCGTGACCTCGACGCCGCAGCGCTCGCAGACGATGCCCTTGTAACGAACGCGCTTGTACTTGCCGCAGTAGCACTCCCAGTCCTTGGTCGGACCGAAGATGCGCTCGCAGAACAGGCCGTCCTTCTCGGGCTTGAGCGTGCGGTAGTTGATCGTCTCCGGCTTGGTGACCTCGCCGGAGCTCCAGGCGCGGATCTGCTTGGACGAGGCGAGACCGATTTCGATTGCGTCGAAGTTGTTGATGTCAATCACGGGGAAGTTCCTTCTCTCTGAAGCGGTCTACGCGTCGGTCTCGTCGCCGTCGAGCACCAGCGGCTCGTCGGGGATCTCGATCTCGTCCTCGACTTCGAGTTCAACCTCGTCGTCGATCTCAGCGGGGGTCTCGGCCTCGATGTCGATCTCGGCCTCGGCGTCGACCTCGGCCTCGGCCTCCTCCTCGCCGGCGGGCTCGGCCGCGGCGGCGTCGGCCTCACCGTCGGCGGCGCGGACGCCGCTGAGATCGATGCCGAGCTCCTCGGCAGCGCGCAACAGGTCGTCGTCCTCGTCGCGCATCTCGGCGCGCTGGCCCTCCTCGCTGACCACGTTGACGTCGAGGCCGAGCGACTGCATCTCCTTGAGCAGCACCTTGAACGACTCGGGGATCGACGGTTCGGCGATGTTCTCGCCCTTGACGATCGCCTCGTAGGCCTTGACGCGTCCGACGGTGTCGTCGGACTTGATGGTCAGCATCTCCTGCAGCGTGTAGGCGGCGCCGTAGGCCTCCAGGGCCCAGACCTCCATCTCGCCGAAGCGCTGGCCGCCGAACTGCGCCTTGCCGCCCAGCGGCTGCTGGGTGACGAGCGAGTACGGGCCGGTCGAGCGGGCGTGGATCTTGTCGTCGACCAGGTGCAGCAGCTTGAGGATGTACATGTAGCCGACGGTGACCTGGTCGGCGAACGGCTCGCCGGTGCGGCCGTTGAACAGCGTCATCTTGCCGCTGGCGCGGGTGCCCGCGGCGCGCGACTTGTCGACGTCCATGCGGATTCGGCCGGCGTGCTCGTCCTGCCAGCGGACCAGAGCGTCGTCGACGTCCTGAACCGTCGCGCCGTCGAAGACCGGCGTCGAGACGTAGACCTTGCTGGCCGGCCCCGAGGCCGTCTTGCGCTTGAACGCCTCCGAGCCGTCGTCGTACCAGCCCTGCGCGGCGACCCACCCGAGGTGGGTCTCGAGGATCTGACCGACGTTCATGCGGCTCGGCACGCCGAGCGGGTTGAGGATCACGTCGACCGGCGTGCCGTCCTCGAGGAACGGCATGTCGTGCTCGTCGACGATCTTCGAGATGACGCCCTTGTTGCCGTGGCGCCCCGCGAGCTTGTCGCCCTCGGAGATCTTGCGCTTCTTGGCCACGAACACGCGCACCAGGTCGTTGACGCCCGGTGGCAGGTCGTCGCCCGCCTCGCGCGAGAACGTCATCACGTCGATCACGACGCCGCCCTCGCCGTGGGGCACCTTGAGCGACGTGTCGCGGACCTCGCGCGCCTTCTCCTTGAAGATCGCGCGGATCAGCTTCTCCTCGGCCGTCAGCTCGGTCTCGCCCTTCGGGGTGACCTTGCCGACCAGCAGGTCGCCGGAGCCGACCTCGGCGCCGACGCGGACGATGCCGCGGTCGTCGAGGTTGCGCAGCGACTCCTCGGAGCGGTTGGGGATGTCGCGGGTGATCTCCTCGTCGCCGAGCTTGGTCGTGCGGGCGTCGATCTCGTACTCCTCGATGTGGATCGAGGTGAGCTCGTCGTCCTTGACCAGGCGGCGCGACAGGATGATCGCGTCCTCGAAGTTGTAGCCCTCCCAGGACATGAAGGCGACCATCAGGTTCTTGCCGAGCGCCATCTCACCGTGGTCGGTCGAGGAGCCGTCGGCGAGCAGGTCGCCCGCCTTGACCTCCTGACCGCTCTTCACGCACGGCTTGTGGTGGATCAGCGTCCCCTGGTTGGAGCGCATGAACTTGTGCAGCTCGTAGCTGTCCTTGGAGCCGTCCTTGGCCTCGACAACGATCTCCGTCGCGTCGACCGACGCGACGATTCCGGAGTTCTTGGCCAGCACCACGTCGCCGGTGTCCAGCGCGGCGCGGCGCTCCATGCCCGTGCCGATGACCGGCGCGTCGGTGACCAGCAGCGGCACGGCCTGCCGCTGCATGTTGGAGCCCATCAGGGCGCGGTTGGCGTCGTCGTGCTCGAGGAACGGGATCATCGCCGTCGCGACCGACCAGATCTGATCGGGCGAGACGTCCATCAGGTCGACGTCCTTGGGCGCGGCGGTGACGTACTGGCCGGCCAGCGTGCGACACACGACCTCGGGGCCCTTGAGCTTGTTCGTCTTCTCATCGGCCGCGGCGTTGGCCTGCGCGATCAGCAGGTCCTCTTCCTGGTTGGCGTCGAGGTGCACGAGCTGCTCGGTGATCACGCCGTCCTTGACGACGCGGTAGGGCGTCGTCACGAAACCGTGCTCGGAGACCTGAGCGTAACTCGACAGCGAGCCGATCAGGCCGATGTTCGGGCCCTCCGGGGTCTCGATCGGGCACATGCGGCCGTAGTGGGTCGGGTGCACGTCGCGCACCTCGATCGGCGCGCGCTCGCGGGTCAGGCCGCCGGCGCCGAGGGCGCTGAGGCGGCGACGGTGGGTCAGGCCGGCCAGCGAGTTCGTCTGGTCCATGAACTGCGACAGCTGGCTGGAGCCGAAGAACTCCTTCAGCGCGGCGACGACCGGGCGGATGTTCACGATCGTCTGCGGGGTGATCGTGTCCTCGTCCTCGGTCGTCAGACGCTCGCGGACGACGCGCTCCATCCGGTACAGGCCGATCCGGAACGCCTCCTGGATCAGCTCACCGACGGTGCGCAGGCGGCGGTTGCCGAAGTGCTCGTACTCGTCGAGATGCTCGGCGACCGGCTCACGCGGCATCGTCGCGGCCTCGGCCGCGTAGTCCTTGATCTCGATCTCGGGCTCCTCGGGCACCCCGAGCAGCCGCGGCAGCGACACGAGCTCGTTGACCAGCGCGTGAATGTCGTCGTGCGTCAGCACGCGCGTGTCGAGGTCGATGTCGAGGTTCAACCGCGAGTTGAGCTTGTAGCGCCCGACGCGCGTGAGGTCGTAGCGCTTGGGGTCGAAGAACAGCTGCTGCATCAGTGCGTACGCCGCGTCGACCGACGGCGGCTCGCCCGGGCGCTGCTTCTTGAACAGCTCGATCAGCGCGCCCTTCTTGGTCCGCGTCGCCTCGGGGTCGGACTCGATCGTGTTGCGCAGGTAGGCCGAGTTGTCGAACAGCTCGAGCAGCTCCTGGTCCAGACGCGCGATGTCCTCCTCGCTCTCCTCGAGCGAACCGTCGACCTCGGGGTTGTAGGTCATCGCACGCAGCAGCACGGTGACCGGCAGCTTGCGCTTGCGGTCGATGCGGACGAAGACCTTGCCCTTCTTGTCGATCTCGAGCTCGAGCCACGAGCCGCGGGCCGGCATCAGGTTGGCGACGAAGACCTGCTTCTCGCGGTCCTTGGGCTCCATCAGGTAGGCGCCCGGCGAGCGCACGAGCTGGGTGACGACGACGCGCTCGGTGCCGTTGATGATGAACGTGCCACGCTCGGTCATCCACGGGAAGTCGCCCATGAAGACGGACTGCTCACGGATCTCGCCCGTGTCGTGGTTGATGAACGCGACGGTGACGGTGAGCGGGCGCGAGTAGGTGAGGTCCTTCTCGCGGCACTCCTCGATCGACGCTGACGGCTGGTCGAACACGAACTCGCCGAAGTTGACGGCGAGGTGCCCGGTGTAGTCCTCGATCGGCGAGATGTCGTCGATCGTCTCGCGTAGCCCCCCCTTCTCGGGGTCGACGAGCCATTCGAACGAGCGGCGCTGAATGTCGATCAGGTTGGGGACATCGAGGACCTTATTAAGACGCGCGAAGCTGCGGCGCGCCCGGGGAGCGTCAACACGAGGCAAGACGGCGACTCCTGGAAGCGATACGAGGATGAGGGCGTGCGTTCCCGGCCAGGAACACGCGGACTAGCCAAGATAGCACAGCAGTATGTTGACCCCGCTGGGGGGCTGCTCAGCGCTCACGGACCCCGTCCGTGCGAGCCGCGTATGTGGCGCGGTCGCAATTCGTGGACGGCTGCGGCTATCGGCCGAGCGGTCGCAGTGTACCGGTGTTGACCGCACCGTGGCGAATCTTCGTGCCCCCCGGACTACACACCGTTCACCAATGGCGTACCTCCATACCGGTGGCATTGGCGGGCCCGAGGACGCAGACCCGACGCCGACATCCGGCCGGCATCCGCACCCGCGGTGTCGTGGGATAACCCGTCTAGCCCAGTTCTTCACTGGCCAGCGCGGCGCCGTCCGACATCGCCTTGAGCTTGTACCAGGCAACGTCGGGGTCGACCTGCGAGAACTTGATGAACGTGTCGAATCCGCAGTCGGTTCCCGCCAGCAGGCGGTCGGCGCCGATGTACTGGCCGACGCGCACGAGCCGATCGGCGACGACCTGGGGGTGCTCGATGTAGTTCGTCTTCGTGTCGATCGTCCCGAGGATGACCTTCATGTCGGCGGGGATCTCGGTGTCGCGGAAGACGCGCCACTCGTGCTCGTGGCGAGGGTTGCCGCCTTCGGGGTAGATCGTCCCGACGTTGGCCTTGACGACCTCGCCGATGATCTTGTCCAGCCCGACGTCGCACTGGTGGGGACCGGCGTAGTTGCCCCAGCACAGGTGCAGGCGAACCTTGTCCTTGGGGATGCCGGCCAGCGCCTCGTTGATCGCCTCGATCGCCAGCGGCAGGTGCTGGTCCCAGCTCGTGATGCTGCTGCCGACCGACCGCGAGTGCGCCGACATCGCGAGGTCGGGCGAGTCGATCTGCAGGTTCAGGCCCGCGTCGACGATCGCGTTGTACTCGTACGCGAGCTCCTTGGCGAGCACCCCGAGGTACTCCTCGTGCGAGGAGTAGTAGTGGTTGGGGTAGTTGAACGCGATCTGACCCGGGCTGATGGCGCCCATGAACGCCGACTCGGTGGGCGCGCCGTTGAGCCCCGCCTTGAGGTTCTCGATGTCGCGGTGGATCGACTCCTTGTCGGTCAGCTCGACCGGGCCGGTGCAGTTGGCGAACACCACGTGCGCCATCGCGTCGGTCGCGAACAGACGCATCGCGAGGTTCGGGAACGGCGCGACGTCGTCGGACTGGAACTCCGACTGGCCGTCGAAGCCGCTGAAGCGGTCGTTGACGTACGTGCTGAAGCCCGGCTTGCTGAGCTCGCCGTCGCTGACGATGTCGATTCCGGCGTCGCGCTGCTTGGCGACGATGCCGGCGACGGCGTCCGGGAGCTTGGCGTCGATCGTCGCCTCGTCGACGTCCTGGCCGTCCATCTTCGCCCAGATCAGGTCAATCAGTTCGGCAGGCCGCGGCAGGCTGCCGGCGTGGGTGGTCTGGATGCGATCGGCCATCGTGTCTCCTCGGACTCGTTGTTCAAGCTGGTCGACGAAGTGTCAAGCATACCTGGACAGACGCGATCGAACCGAGGCGGCGATCGCCTCGGGCCCGGGCAGGAATGCGTCCTCCAGAACGGGGCTGTAGGGGATCGGATGCTCGGGTGTCGCCAGCCGCCAGATGTCGTCGACATCGTGCAGACCGTGCTCAACCGCGACCGCGACGACCTCGCCGCTCCAGCCGCCCGTGACGGGCCCCTCCTCGACGACGGCCATGCGGCCGGTCTTGGCCAGCGAGGCCAGGATCGCCCCGTGATCGAGCGGGCGCAGAGAGCGCAGATCCAACACCTCGGCGTCGATCCCCTCGGCGGCCAGCGCGTCGGCCGCGGCCAGGCAGTCGCGCACGCCCTTCATGACCGAGACGAGCGTGACGTCGGCGCCCTCGCGCGCGACGCGGGCCTCGCCGATGACCGCGGTCTCCTCGGCGGCGCCGTCCAACTCCTCCTTGATGCCGTACAGGCGCTTGTGCTCGAGGAACAGGACCGGGTTGTCGTCGCGGATCGCCGCCTTGAGCAGCGCCTTGGCGTCCGAAGGCGTCGACGGCGCGACGATCTTGAGCCCGGCGACGTTGTGAAACCAGCTGATCGGCGTCTGCGAGTGGATTGCGCCGAAGCGCCCACCGGCGCCGATCGCCGAGCGGACCACGAGCGGGACCGAGCCCTGCTCGTTGGACAGGTAGAAGAACTTGGCGGCCTGGTTGACGAGGCTGTCCATCGACAGCATCAGGAAGTCGCCGAACATGATCTCGATCACCGGCCGCAGGCCGCAGACCGCGCTGCCGTACGCGGCCCCGGTGATCGCCAGCTCGGAGATCGGCGTGTCGAACACGCGGTCCCGACCGTGCTTCTCCTGAAGCCCCGGGGTCGCGGCGAACACGCCGCCCTGGACCGACGCGACGTCCTCACCGAAGAGGACCACGCGGTCGTCGCGCGCCAGCTCCTCATCGAGGGCGTCGCGGACCGCGTCGCGGAACTCGAGCTGCGCCATCGCTAGTCCTTGAACTCGCGCGCCGCGCCGGGGGTCGGATACGGCGCCGCGAGGCCGGTCTCGATCATCTGCTCGATCTGCTCCTCGACCGACGCGTCGACCTCGTCGAAGCGCTCGGCCGGCACCGACAGCTCGTCGGTCAGCCGCGAGCGGGCGACCTTCAGCGGGTCGCGTTCGCGCCACGCGTCGAGCTCGCCGGGCTTGCGGTAGGCGCCGGGGTCGGCGCGCGAGTGGCCGACGAAGCGGTAGGTCAGCGCCTGGATGAAGCGCGGGCCGGCGCCGTCACGGGCCCGATCGACCGCTTCGCGCGCCGCGTCCTGCACCGTCCACACGTCGTTGCCGTCGACCGTCGACGCCTCGATGCCGAAGACCTCGGGGCGCGCCTCGATCTGGCCGGCGGTGACGTCCTCCCACGGGGTGAACTCGCCGTAGAGGTTGTTCTCGCAGACGTAGACGACCGGCAGCGCCATCGTCTTGGCGAAGTTCAGGCACTCGTGGAAGTAGCCCTGGTTGGTCGCGCCGTCACCGAAGTAGGCGACGGCGACGCCGCCGCTGCGCTTGAGCGCCAGCGCGGCCCCGGTGGCGGCCGCGATGCTGCCGCCCACGATCCCATAGCAACCCATCAGCCGGTGCTCGAGGTCGATCACGTTCATCGACCCGGCGCGCCCGCCGCAGACCCCGGTTTCGCGCCCGAGCATCTCGTCGAGCAGCGCCTGGGGCTCGACCCCGAGCGCCAGCGCATGGCCGTGCCCACGGTATGTGCCTGCGACCCGGTCGTGCTCGCCAAGCGCCGAGCTGATGCCGACCGCGACCGCCTCCTGCCCGGAGTACAGATGCGTCGTGCCGTGGACCTCACCGCGCTGGAACAGCGACTGGACCGTGTCCTCGAAGCGCCGGATGAGCAGCATCTGGCGGTACAGCGCCAGGCCGCTTTCGACATCTGCGGGACCGGTCGCGGTCACGGCCGCCGGCCGGCTCACGAGGCGGCCTCCTCAACCACGTCGGCGCCGCGGACGTACGTCTTGCCGCACACGAGCAGCTCCTCGGCCGGGAAGCGGGTGATCACCTCCGGCCCGTCGGCGCGCACCACGACCTCCTCCTCGATCCGCGCCGCCGAGCGTCCGTCGCTGGCCGCGCAGTAGGTCTCCAGCGCGAAGACCATCCCCTCCTCGATCGTCACCGGGTCGTCGAAGGAATGCAGCCGCGAGATCATCGGTGACTCGTACAGCCCGACGCCGAGCCCGTGGCCGAACTGCAGCCCGAAGCACGCCTCCTCGCTGGGGAACCCGAGCTCCTGGGCGGTCGGCCAGACCTCGGCGATCTGCGCGGTCGTGGCGCCGGGGCGCACGACGGCGATCGCGTTGTCCAGCCACTCGCGGCACTGCTTGTAGGCGGCCAGCTGCGAGCGGGTCGCGCCGCCGACGCAGAACGTGCGGTAGTAGCACGTGCGGTAGCCCATGAACGAGTGGATGATGTCGAAGAACGCCTGGTCGCCGGGGCGCAGCAGGCGGTCGGAGAAGACGTGCGGATGCGGGTTGCAGCGATCGCCGGAGACGGCGTTGATCGCCTCGACCTGCTCGGAGCCGAGCTCGAACAGCAGCCTCTGGGCGTCGGCGACGATCTCGTGCTCGCGGATGCCGGGGCGCAGCGTGCGGTAGATCTGCTCGTAGACCGCGTCGACGATCGCCGCGGCGTGGTCGAGCAGCGCGATCTCGTCCTCGGTCTTGAGCTTGCGCGCGTCGAGCATCACCGGCTGGGCGTTGGCGGTCGGGATGCCGAGTCGCTGCAGCGAGTAGAGCGTCTCCATGTCGGTGAGGTCGATGCCCAGCGGCTCGGACTCGAGGCCATGCTCGCGCAGCACCTCGTGGATGTGGCCGGCCAGCAGGTCGGGGACGCCGGTCTGCTCGGGCATCGCACCGCGCATCGACGAGACGCCGGCGCGCCAGCTCGTCTCGGGCAGCCACGGCGCGTAGAGCTGGTGGTGCTTGGCCGCCGAGCCGAAGTCCCACAGCACCGGATCGCCGACTCGCGGCAGCAGGGCGCAGCGGGCGCTCTTGTCGCGCGCCCACTCGCCGATGTGCGTGCTGGTGACGTAGCGGATGTTGTTCTGGTCGAACAACAGCACCGCACCGAGATCGGAGGCCTCGAGCGACTTGCGTACTCGCTGGAGCCGGTCGGCGCGCAGCCGCACGAAATCGACGCGCTGCTCCCAATCGACCGCCATCGTCGCGCCGCGCGACCCGATCATCGTTGTCCTCTCGTCTGTTTAGACACAGCAAACGGCCCGATCGAGCCTACTGTACCGCCAAACGTCCAGGAGCAGTGAACGACGGCTGGCGGCCCGTTCACCAATCGGCTCGCGCGTCGGACCCGTAGCGACCGATCACGAACCAGATCGCCTTGACCGGCGTCTCGCCGATCGTCGCCAGGCGGTGGGGCCACTGCGAGTCGAAGCAGATCGAGTCCCCGGGCTCGAGCTCGTACTCGTCGAACCCGACGGTGACGCTGAGGCGGCCCTCGACCACGAGACCGTACTCGCGGCCGGAGTGGCGCATGAACGAGTCGCCGGCGCTCGACGCGCCGCCGACGTCGTAGGTCGCCTGAAGGAAGTCGATGTCGTGGTCGCCGGTCGGGTTGAGCCGCTCCCACGTGACGCCGGAGGCCATCTCGATGACGTTGCGGTCGCTCGCGCGGGTGACGATCTCCTTCAGCCCGTGGCCGAGGCCGTGCAGCGTGATGCTGTCGTCGCGGCTGCGCCCGGCACGTCCAGCCGTCGACGGGAACAACTCGTCGAACGACATCCCGAGCTCACTGACGATCGCGTACAGCGTGCGGACGGACGGCCGCGAGCGCCCGGTCTCGATCTGCGACAGCGCCGACGGCGAGATCTCCAGGCGCGCCGCGAGCTTGCGCAGGCTCAGGCCGACCTCCTCGCGCCGAGCGCGCAGGCGCTTACCGATCTCCCCCTCGGGCCTGTCGGGCAGGCTCGCCGCTTCCATCCTGGCCATCGTAGACGACCGAGCAGCGGCCTCGGCGTGACGTCAAGTCTTGCTTGACGTCGGGGATTCCAACCCGCTGCTGCGCGCCTGCTCGCGGGCGAGCACCGCCCAGTCGCGCTGGCCGTCGCCCTGGGCGATCGCGGCCAGCAGGCGGTCGCGCAGCGCGCTGGCGCTCGGCAGCGGCACGGCGCCGGCGCTCGCCGCGGCCATCGTCAGCTCGACGTCCTTGAGCGCGAGCGCGGTCGTGAAGCCGACCCGGTCGTAGTCCTCGTCGACGATGATCTGGCCGTAGACCTTGTAGGCGGGCGCCGAGAACAGGCCCTCGGTCAGGACCTCGTGGAGCACCGCCGGATCGACGTCGTAGCGGCGCCCGAGCGAGAACGCCTCGGCCAGCGCCTCGATCGCGCAGCCCAGCACGAAGTTGTTGGCGAGCTTGATCGCGCTCGCGGACTCGGGCCGCTCGCCGGCGTCGAACGTGTGGCGGCCGATCGCGTCGAGTACCGGGCGCACACGGTCGACCGCCGCTGCCGGCCCGCCGGCGACGATCCCCAGCCCGCCGGAGGCGGCCACGTCAGGGCGCCCGAGGACCGGCGCGGCGACCAGCGTCTGTCCGGCGTCGGCGTGGCCCGCGGCGACCTCGGCGATCGCGGCGACGCCGTGCGTGCCCATCGCGACGTGGATCGCCCCGGGCGCAAGCGACGCGGCGATACCGCCGGGGCCGAGGGCCACATCGCGCAGCGCGTTGTCGTCGGCGACCATCGTCATGACCACGTCGCGGCCCGGACAGGCGTCGCTCAGCGAACCGGCCTCATGGGCGCCGCGCGCGACGAGATCGTCGGCCCGACCCGCGGTCCGATTCCAGACGCGAAGATCGAAACCGGCGTCGGCGATCCGCCCGGCGATCGCCGTGCCCATCCGGCCCAGCCCGATGAACCCGACCTTCATGTCGCCCAAATCCCCTCGCTTCCCGTTCGCGGACCTGTGTATAGGATAACTGAACACCCCGTGTCGAAAGGAGAGCCTCGGTGCTGAACGCAACCAAGGGTCGCGTGCTGCCCACGACCATCATCGGCTCGCTGCCCAGACCGAGCTGGTACACCGAGAATCTCGGCACGCGCACGTTCCTCGACGCGATGGTCGACATCGCGTTCCGCGACCAGTACCTCGACGCGGTGATGGTCTACCTGCACCAGCAGGAGCTCGCCGGCCTGGACATCGTCACCGACGGCGACGCGCGGTTCGACCATGACGTCGGCGGCCAGAGCTGGACGCGCTACCCGACGCAGCACATGTCGGGCTTTGACCACGACAACCCGGTCCTCGCCGAGGTCGGCGCCGGCGGCATCCGCTTCCCCCGCGGCCACATCCTCCACGACTACATGGAGGCGCGGGTGATGCCGAAGGTCATCGGGCCGATCGGCCGGGGCGACCTCCAGTACACGGAGATGTTCAAGGCCGCGCAGCGGATGACCACGAGGCCGGTCAAGTTCGGGACGGTGACGCCGGAGATCATCGGCTTCGCCGTCCAGGACGAGCACTACCCCGACATGCAGTCGCGGATCATGGCGCTCTCCGACGCGCTGAACGCGGAGCTCCACGACCTCGCCGACGCCGGCTGCCCGGCGATCCAGATGGAGGAGCCGCAGATCCACATGCTCGCTGGGCGCGCACGCGTCGTCGGCGACGCGATCACCGCCGAGTTCATGGTCGACGTGTTCAACAACACGGTCCGCGGGCTGCGCGACAAGACCGAGGTCTGGTGCCACACGTGCTGGGGCAACCCCTCGGCGCAGCGCATGTTCGACCAGATCCCCTCCTACCTCCCGGGCCTCGAGCTGCTCAACCAGATCGACGCCGACGTGATCACGTTCGAGACGCGGTCGTCGGGTCCCGGCGAGCTCGAGGCGATCGGCAAGACGATCACCGACAAGAAGATCGGGATCGGCATGCTCGACCACCACACGCTGCAGGTCGAGCAGCCGAGCGAGGTCGCCGAGCTGGCGCGCGAGGCGCTGGAGTACATCCCCGCCGACCGCCTGATCCTGTCGTCGGACTGCGGCATGGGACGCGAGGGCATGCCCCGCCGCCACGCCTTCTACAAGATGGTGTCGCTCGTGCTCGGCGCGAACATCGTGCGCGAGGAGCAGGGCATCCCGGCGGTGCCCGTCCTCGCGGCCGACCCGGCGTACTCGTTCGTCCGCACGGCCTCATGATCAGGGCCGGCATCGCAGGACTCGGGTGGTGGGGCAAGACGATCGTCGAGTCGGCGTCGGCGAGCGATCAGATCGCGTTCGTCGCGGGCACGACGCGCACGCTGTCGGACGACACCCGGGCGTTCGGCGAGCAACACGGCTTGGCGCTCGCGCCCGACTACGAGGCGCTGCTGGCCGACGACGAGCTCGATGCGGTCGTCCTGGCGACGCCGCACTCGCTGCACTGCGAGCAGGTCGTCGCCGCGGCGGGGGCCGGCAAGCATGTCTTCTGCGAGAAGCCGTTCGCGCTGACCAGGGCCGACGCGCAGACCGCGGTCGACGCGACACAGGCGGCGGGCGTGACGCTCGGGCTGGGCTACAACCGCCGCTTCCACCCCGAGATGACCAAGCTGCGCGAGCGGATCGACTCCGGCGACCTGGGGACGATCCTCCACGTCGAGGCGACGATGACGTTCCCCAACGCGCTGTCGCTGTCGCCCGACGCGTGGCGCGCGCACCGCGACGAGACGCCGGCCGGCGGGCTGACGCCGATGGGCGTCCACGCGATCGACGGGATGATCGACCTGTGCGGCCCGATCGACCATGTCGTCGCCCAGAGCTTCCGCCGCGTCGTCGCGGTCGACAGCGACGACACGACGTCGGTGCTGCTGCGAATGCGCGAAGGGATGTCCGGCTACCTCGGGACGATGACCGCGACCGGTCCCGGGTTCAGCTTCCAGGTCTTCGGCTCCGGCGGCTGGGTGCGCCTGGAGGGCATGACCCATGTCGCCGGCGCGTCGTCGGACGAGCGCCGCACGCGCCTGTTCGGGACCTGCCGTTTCCAGCCGGCCAAGGGTCCGGCCGAGTCGTGGGAGGCCGAGCGCTTCGATGTGACGCGCGCGTCGCTCGAGGCGTTCGCCGCCGCCGCGCAGGGCGGCCCGGCGTATCCGATTCCGCTGGACGAGATGGTCCACGGCGCCGCCGTGACCGAGGCCATCGTGCGCGCGACCGAGACCGGCCAGACCGAGAAAGTGAACTGAACCATGGACCTTGGCGACGGCATCGGCCACCTCACCTATTCGACGCTCGTGCACCCCGGCGACACGTGGGCCGAGATGTGGGACAGCCTCACGACATACGTCCCGCAGGTGAAGGCGCGCGTCTGCCCCGACGCGCCGTTCGGCGTGTCTCTGCGGCTGTCCAACGCCTCGGCGGCGACGCTCGTCGCCGACGCCGGCGAGCGCGAGCGGCTCAAGGGCTTCCTGGCCGACAACGACCTGTACCTGTACACGGTCAACGCGTTCCCCTACGGGCCGTTCAAGAATGTGCGCGTCAAGGAGCAGGTCTACGAGCCCGACTGGCGCTCGGAGCAGCGCACCCAGTACACGAAGAACGTCGCCGACGTGCTGGCCGAGGTCGGCGCTCCCGACATGAACCCGTCGATCCAGTCGGCGCCACTGGGCTTCAAGCCCAACGTGACGGGCCCGGAGGTCGTCGAGAGCTACGCCGAACACGTGCTCGAGGTCGCGGCGCACCTCGTCGACCTCGAGCGGCGCACCGGACGGACGGTGACGCTGGCCCTCGAGCCCGAGCCCTACTGCTTCCTGGAGACGACCGATGAGACGATCGCGTTCTTCGAGCAGCACGTCTACAGCGGCGCGGGCGCGCGCCGCCTCGCCAAGCTCGCGGACATCGCGGTCTCCGACGCGCTGATCGCCCTGCGCCGCCACGTCGGCGTCGTGTTCGACATCTGCCACCAGGCGCTCGAGTACGAGGACATCCCGCAGTCGCTCAACCAGCTCGTCGACGCGGGCATCCCGATCCTCAAGCTCCAGGAGGCGGCAGCGGTCCAGGTGGCTGAGGTGACCGACGAGACGGTCGACGTCCTGCGCCGCTACGCCGACACCGTCTACCTGACCCAGACGATGCAGATGCGCGATGGCGAGCTGACGCGGTTCCTGAACCTCGAGGACGCGTTCGCCGCGTGGGAGTCCGATCCCGGCCCGCGCGAGTGGCGCGTGCACTTCCACGTCCCGGTGTTCCTCGAGGATCTCGGCGCGCTGCGTTCGACGCGCTTTGCCATCGAGGACGCGCTGCGCGTCCACCTCGCCCAGCCGCTTTCGCCGCAGCTGGAGATCGAGACCTACACGTGGGACGTGCTGCCCGACGAGCTCAAGACCGGCGATATCGTCGACTACGTGTGCCGCGAGATCGAGTGGGTCCGCGACACGCTCGAAACGTAGGGTCCGGGCATACGCGGGAGCACGGTGGCTTCGAGATCTCGCGCGCAGGGGCCGGGGCCGCGATTCGTGCCTCAGAACGCCGCCGGCGCCGGTGACTGCGCCTTCCTCAGTGATGCAGTTCCCAACTGCCGGAAACCGCACACCAACCGAACAACGTGCCTGGGACCTACACCTAACGGATCCGGATCGTGAACGAGCGACCGAAGTCGTGGACCTTGCCCGCGGCGGTCACCGCGCGGATCGTCACGAGATAGCTCCCGGGCCGCAGCGCGCGGCCGCCCACCCGGTGGTCCCACGTGATCCGGAACCGGCCGCTCCGGTGCTGGCCGAGCGGCACCCGCCCGACCATCTGCAGCGTCGGGACGGTCCGGCCCAGCAGCCTGTGGTGGCCGACGATGCGCTGGACGAGGATCCCGATCCCGCTGCGGAACGTGAGCCTGCCGCTGAGGATCCCCGAAGCGGCAAGCGACGCGGCGCTGATGACGACCTGCTGACGCAGCGACATGCCGCCGCGCAGCAGGTCATCGAAGCCGAAGCCGAGCGCGAAGACGTCAAACGCGCCGAGGTCGACCCCACTGGAGTTGACCAGCGTCTGGGTCTGGGTGTCGAACACGTACAGGAACTCGTCGCCGCCGCCGCTGAAGCGCACGAACCCGAGGTAACGGTCGTCGGGCGTGAACGCAGGATGGATCTCATACGCGCCCGCGGCGTTGACGATGGCCGGAAACGCGGTGTCGCCGCTCGTCGTGACGCCCGGATCGGAGCTGCGGTAGCGCAGCGAGTACGGGCTCAGTGGATTGGGGGCGTGCTCGTAGGCGACGAGGCCGTCGGTCTCGTCGAGCGCCGGAGCACCGTAGAACGTGGGCACACCGGCCGGGAACGCCAGGTCCTGGGTCGCGGAGTGAAGGACGATTTCGCTCGACGCGCCGACCGGGGACGTGGTCGTCTGCAGTGCGGCCGCGGTGATGGAGCCGCGCTGGACGGGGTCCAGGAGGCTTCCGGAGGCGACGGCGAGACCGAACGGCGTCGTCGTATGCGAGAACGGACCGCCGGGGAAGCTCGACAGCGGCGTCGATGTCAGCGACGCCGTCGACGAGAACGGGCCGCCGGTGAGGACGCTCGACCCGTCGGCGGAGACGAGCGGCGTCTGCGGGCTGAACTGCTGCGCCGCGAACGTGTTGTAGAGATCGGCGCTCGTCGCGCTCGGCACGTCGGCGAGGATGATGCGGTCGGTCCCACCGGCCCCCAGCCGCTGGAAGACGAGCCGCTTGCCGTCGGGCGTGATCGACGGATGAAGCTCGTTGTCGGATGTGTTGACGCCCGGCGGCAGCGACTGACGGGCACCGGTCGCGGCGTTGACGATCGCGATGTCGGAGTTCGAGCCGTCGGGGCTCGGGACCTCGACCGCGGCGAAGATGTCGGCGCCGGCGGCCGGCGCGAAGAGGAGCGCGGCGGCCAGGCCGGCGAGAACACCACGGATGAGACGGTGGCGAGGTGGCATCAGGGTCGGGCTCCGTACGGACTCTCCCATCCCACCTTAACGCGGCGCAACGCCACGCCATTGCGTCGAAACGCAAGACGGCGACCCGAAGGCCGCCGTCTTGTCAACGTTCTGGCGAGCGGCGCTACTTGATCTCGACGCTGCCGCCGGCCTCTTCGATCTCCTGCTTGAGGCGGTCGGCCTCCTCGCGGTCGACACCCTCCTTGATCGGGTTGGGGGCCTCGTCGACGAGCGCCTTGGCGTCCTTCAGGCTCAGGCCCTCGACCGCGCTGCGCACGACCTTGATGACCTGGATCTTGGTCTCGCCGGACGACGTCAGGATGACGTCGAACGTCGTCTGCTCCTCCTCGGCGGCGGCGTCACCGCCGCCTCCGCCGGCCGCCGGGGCGGCTGCCGCGACGGCCGTTGCCGACACGCCGAACTCCTCTTCGAGCGCCTTGATGCGCTCGCTCAGCTCGAGCACCGAGATCGCCTTGAGCTCGTCGATCCATTCCTCAGTCGTTGCCATGAGTGCGTTACCTCCTACGCCTCGGCGGTCTCGTCGGCCTCGCCGGCCTTCGAAGCGTCCGCCTCGTTGTCTTCGTTGTCGTTGGTCTCCTCGGCGGCCGCTTCGGGCTCGGCCTCCTCGGTCGGAGCTTCGGCCTCGACGGCCGGCTCCTCTTCAGTCGTGACTTCGGCGGCGGGCTCGTCCGCGGCAGGCTCCTCCGCGGCAGGCTCCTCCGCGGCGGGCTCCTCCGCAGCGGGCTCCTCCGCGGGTGCGGCTTCCTGCACCGCCGCGGCCGGTGGATCGCCCGCCGGCAGCTCGCCGGATTCCTTCTTGTCGCGGACCTCGCCCAGCGCGACCGCCAGGCCGCTGATCATGCTGCCCAGTCCGCGGACCAGCCCGGTGATCGGCGACGCGACGAGCCCGACGAACTGGCCGTAGAGCACCTCGCGCGACGGCAGCCGGGCGATCGAGTCGATCTGTCCGGCGTCGAGCGCCTCGCCGTTCATGATGCCGCCCTTGAAGGCCAGCGTCTCGGTCTGGCGACCGTAGTCGCGCAGCGCCTTGGCGGCCAGCGCGGCATCGCCGCGGACGAACGTCAGCGCCGTCGGGCCGCTCAGCAGCTCCTTCAGCGAGGTGACGTCCGCCTGGTCGGCGGCGCGCTCGGTCAGCGTGTTCTTGACGATCCGGAACGTCGCGTCGGCGTCGCGCAGCTTCGCGCGCAGCTCGGCCGCCTGGGGCACGGAGATGCCCCGGTAGTCGACGGCGAAGATCGCGTCGGACTCCTGGATCTGTTCGGCGATCTCAGCGATCGCCGCGGATTTCTGTTCTCGGTTCAACGGGCCTCCTATGCCGGTCTTCCGGGTGACGGGTCACCCAGCCGGCGGTCTTCGGCGGCCTCGAGGGCTGTGGTCTACGCCGCGTCGGCGGGCACAGCCTCCTCGAGGATGTCGCGGGTACGGGACGGATCGACCTTGACGCCGGGACCCATGGTCGAGGCGAGGACGATCGAACGGAGATAGCGGCCCTTGGCCGCGGAAGGCTTGGCGCGGATCAGCTCGTCGACGACGGCGGCGTAGTTCTCGAGCAGCGCGCGCTCCTCGAAGCTCGTCTTGCCGATCGACAGGTGGACGATCGCGGTGCGGTCGGTGCGGTACTCGACCTTGCCCGACTTGGACTCCTCGACGGCCTTGCGGATGTCCATCGTGACCGTGCCGACCTTCGGGTTGGGCATCTTGCCCGACGGGCCGAGCACGCGGCCGAGGCGGCCGACGATCGGCATCATGTCGGGCGTCGCGATCGCGACGTCGAAGTCGGTGAAGCCCTCCTCGACGCGCTTGGCCAGGTCCTCGCCGCCGACGTGGTCGGCGCCGGCCTCCTCCGCCTCACGCGCCTTGTCGCCCTGGGCGAAGACGGCAATCGTCACGTCCTTGCCGAGTCCGTGCGGCAGCGCGATCGTTCCGCGCAGCTGCTCGTCGGCGTGGCGGACGTTGAGGCCCGTGCGGACGTGGAGCTCGACCGACTCGTCGAACTTGGCCGACTTGAGCCCCTTGACCAGCGAGATCGCCTCGACCGGTGTGTACTCATGCTCCGCGTCGACCTTCGCGCGCGCCTCCGTATAGGCCTTGCCATGCTTTGGCATCAGCCGCTCACCTCCACACCCATGGAACGGGCGGTGCCCGCGATGATCCGCGAGGCCATCTCGATGTCGTTTGCGTTGAGGTCGGGCATCTTCTTCTCCGCGATCTCGCGCAGCTGGGCCTGCGTGATCTTGCCGACCTTGTCGCGGTGCGGCTCGCCCGATCCCTTCTCCAGTCCGGCCGCCTGCTTGATGAGCACCGCGGCGGGCGGCGTCTTGGTGACGAATGTGAACGAGCGGTCCTCGTAGACCGTGATGACGACCGGCACAACGGTGCCCGAGTCCTGCTGCGTGGCGGCGTTGAACGCCTTGCAGAACTCCATGATGTTGATGCCGTGCTGGCCCAGCGCCGGCCCGACCGGCGGTGCCGGGCTCGCCTGGCCGCCGACGGCCTGCAGCTTGATGAGGGTGAGGACTTTCTTGGCCACGTGATCAGACCTTCTTGACCTGGTCGAAGCCCACTTCGACCGGCGTCTCGCGACCGAAGATTGACACAAGCACCTTGAGTCGTGACGCATCCTGGTTGATCTCGGAGATCTCGCCGGAGAAGTCCGACAGCGGCCCGGAGATGACCTTGACCGACTCGCCGATCGAGAACTGAGCCCGCGTCGCGGGCTTCTGGGCGACCTCGCGGTGCAGCAGGCGATCGACCTCGGGCTGGGTCAGCGGCACCGGCTCGTTGGATGCGCCGACGAAGCCGGTGACGCCGGGCGTGCCCTTGACGAGCTGCCACGAGTCATCCGACAGCTCCATGTTCACGAGCACGTAGCCGGGCATGGTCCGCTTCTCCTGCTGGACCTTCTGCCCGTCCTTCATCTCGCTGACGGTCTCGGTCGGCACGACGACCTGGCGGATCGCGCGCTTCTGGTTCAGCGACGTGGCCCGGTGCTCCAGGTTCTGCTTGACCTTGTTCTCGTGGCCGGAATAGGTGTTGACGACGTACCAGCGATACATGAATGGGGCCTGCTAGAGGGAGTGGTTGAGGATGTAGTCGACGATCTTGGTGGCGACCTCGTCGGCGAGACCGAGGTACAGCCCGGCGATGATCACGAAGCCCGCCACGACGGCGGTCGCCTGAAAGACCTGCCGGCGATCGGGCCACTGTACGCGCTGCAGCTCGGCCCACGACGCGCGCAGGAAGTTGAAGACGCGGTTGCCACCGCCGCGGGTCGGCGCGCCGGACCTGGAGGCGTCGGGGCTACCGTCCTCGATCGCGTTGGCGGCAGCCACGTCGGCCGGCACGAGCTCCGCGCCTTCGCCGAATGCCGCCTGGGCCGCGTCGTCGAGCGGGACGCCATCCGCACCGGTGACGATCGCGTCCTCGAAGTCCTCCTCGGCGAACGAGGAGTGGTCGAGCGACCCGGGCATGTTGGCGCGGTGGATCTCGCCGGGATGCTTGGGCGCGTCGTCGGCCGGTCCGTTTCCGGCCGGCTGATCGGATCCGCGGCCCTTGCGATCGCGGGCACGCTGGCGCTGACGGGCCACGTCACGCTCCCGTCTACCGCGTTTCCCTGTGCGCCGTATGGCACCTGCACCAGCGGCAGTACTTGCGCAGCGCGATGCGATCAGGGTTGTTGCGCTTGGACTTGTTGGTCTGGTAGTTGCGCCGCTTGCAGTCCTCGCAAGCGAGGGTCACAGCGATGCGCACATCTCCACGGGCCATGAGGCTGATTCCCTGGGTATCTCGTGAGGGCGGTCGGCGGGCGACCGCCTGAGGCGTACAAAACGACCCGCCTATGGCGGGCCGTCAAGGAGTGTAGCGCGCCGGCCAGGGTCGGCGCCGTATGCCAGGGCCGCGACGCCGCCCCCGGCGTCCTAGCCCAGCGAGCGCCCGAGCCACGCCAGCAACACGCCGGCAACCAGGCTACCGGCGATGTTGAGCGCGGCGGGGGCGGTTTTGCCGCGGCCCGCGAGGTGGCGGGTGTCGAGCATCCATGTGCTGAAGGTCGTGTAGCCGCCGAGGAAGCCGGTGCCGAGCAGCCGCGTCGTGTCGGCCGAAGCGGCGGCGCCGACGACGACGCCGAGGGCGAACGAGCCGCTCAGGTTGATGGCCAGCGTGCCCCACGGGAACTCCCAGCCCACGCGCGCGGCGACGAGCTCGTGGACGAGGAACCGGGTCAGCGCGCCGAGCGCGCCGAGCGCCGCGACGCCGGCCGCCAGCTGCGCGCTCACTGTGCGACCCTCACGGCGACCAGGCCGGCGACGACGCTGACCGCGGCGTAGGCGAGCGCGAGGCCGACGCGGCCGCGGTCGAGCATCTGGAGCAGCTCGACCTGCATCGTCGAGAACGTCGTCAGCGCCCCGCAGAAGCCGGTGCCCCACAGCGCACGCGGGATCTCGCCCGAGGCCCAGCGCGCCGCGACGAACCCGAGCACCAGGGCGCCGGCGACGTTGACGAGCAGCGTCGCCCACGGCCACGACCCGGTGTCGTGACTGAGGGCGACGCCGATCTCCGCTCGCGCCAACGCGCCGGCGAAGCCGCCGGCCAGGATCGCCAGCGCCTCGCGGCGGTTCAGCAAACGGTGACCGTGGTCCGGATCGACTTCGTCGGGAACTTGCCGTGCTTGGGGTGGCGGACCTTCATGAACGCCCGCGCCCTTACCGTGATCTTGGAGCCCGACTTGGTGCCGACCTTGACCGTCAGGCGCTGTGCGAACGGCGCCTTCGTGTCGTGCTTGACGATCTTCGTCCCGATGTAGAAGTCGGTCTTGAAGACCTTGATGAAGGTCGCCCCCTTCTTCTTGATCTTCTTGAACGACAGCGTGACCTTGAACGTCGAGCCCGCCGGCACGCACGCCTTGGGCACCGATACCGTCAGCTTGGCGCCGCTGGCGTCGGTGACCGACGTCGTGTGCTGCGGCGCGTTCGCGGCGCTGCCGTTGGCCTTGACGGTCACGGGCTTGGAGACCGTCGCCGTGTTGCCGGCCAGGTCCTTGAACGCGAGGTTGATCAGGTAGGTGCCCGGGGTCGCGAACGTGTAGCTGACCGGGTTGCCGGTCTTCGCCGGCTGGCCGGGCGCGGTCCAGGACAGGCTCGCGGTGTCGACGCCCGAGCCGCCCGCGTTGTCGGACAGGGCAGCCGTGTATGTCGTCGCGACCCCGGCGATGATCGAGTCCGGCCCGTTGATCGTGCCGGCTGGGGCGACCGTGTCGGGGATCGTGCTCGCGGCCCGCGTCGCGATCAATGCGCCACCGGCGCCGCCGATCATCGCGTCGCCTGCGTCAGCGACGCCGACCGCGCCCCAGCGCGTGAGGTTGAGCGGCGGATCGGCCGGCTGCATGTACGCGTCGGTGCCGTTGGGCGACGTGAAGATCTGCCCGTTGTCGCCCGCGGCGATGACCGTGCCGTCGCTGAAGCCGATGCCGTTGAGGCTCTCGTTGAACGGCTCGGGTGCGTTGTGGACGGCCATCGACTGCTCGCCCGAGCCGCCGGTCGTCGAGTACTGGAAGCACTGGTGCCCGCACGAGGCGCCGCTGTGATCAACAGCCCAGATCCGGCTCGGGTTGTTGGGATCGAGCGCGATCCGAGGGCTGTTGCCGAAGTTGTTGACGAGCTCGCCGACGCGGCTCACAGGGCTGGCGAGCCCGTCCGACGTCGGGAAGATCCCGGCGAAGAAGTCGATCACGAAGACGAGCGAGTTGGGCGCGCCCGGGACGGGCGCCACGTCGGTGACGGCGTAGCCGTTGTTGGCGAACTTGCAGGCCGACGCGCCGTAGTTCTGGTCGGCCCAGGCCGGCGCCGGCGCCGAAGCAGTGACCGACTTCAGCACGATCGGCTGGCCCTGGTCGCCGTCGCCGCCGACGAGGTAGGCCGTGTTCGCGTCGGGCACCGCGGCCGAGTACAGCTTCGGCACCGCAACCATCGTCGGTGACGATTCGCACTTGCCGGCGACCATCGGGAGGGTCACCGCCGCCCAGTTCTGACCACCGTTGGTCGAGCGGTACGCCTTCCCGTTCAGCGCGACCGCGTAGCCCACGAGGCGCGTCGGGTCGAACGCGATCTTCTCGATCGGTGAGCCCGGGAACGTCGCCACGACGTGGAACGCGCCGGTGATGTCGGCGCTGCCGATCTGACCACCGCTCGTCCCGTACCACGAGTGCGTGTACGTGACGAACGTCAGCGCGGTGATGTCCTGCGTGGTGCCCGACGCCACCGGCGCCCAGATGGATGCCGCCGACGCGGTGCCGGGCACCGCCATCAGCGCCCCGAGGATCGAGATCGTCGCCGCCAGTCGTCGCATCAAAGCCAGTCCTTTCAGGGCACGGGTGGTCCGCCGTTGCACAGCCTCAACGACAGGCCGGACGAGGAATTACGGGGTCGACGCGGTCGTCGAGGGACAAGGTCGGCTTCCGTGCTGCACCGCAGCCAACACCGGGCCGAGGTCGAGATGCCGATCGACCCGATCGGCGAGCTGGCCGACTCGGGCGATCGGCGGCTGTCCTCGGACGAGTCGCTGCGGGCCGTATGAGCGGGCTCCGCCCTCACGTCTGAAGCAGGCATGAACGCCGCGACCGCTCAAGTTTCAGTGCTCAACAACCGATCTTTGTGGCGTGCGGCTGCCCTCCGAACACATTCCGCGGGTGGCGATTGCGTCCCGCCCCGCCTGGCTCGAACACTGGCTCGAGATGGTTCGCGATCTGACCGACCTCAGCGCGACGCATCCGATGGTCGACGCGGTCATCGATGAGATCGACGGCCGCATGATCCGTGTCGGCGACACGTGGCTGGCGGACTTCGCCTCGTGCAACTACCTCGGCTTCGATCTCGATCGCGAGATCATCGACGCGATCCCGGCCTACCTCGACGCGTGGGGAACCCACCCGAGCTGGTCGCGGCTGCTCGGCAGCCCGGTGCTGTACGAGCAGATCGAGGAGCGGTTGACGGAGCTGCTCGGCTGCGAGGACGCGCTGGTCCTGCCCACGATCACGCACATCCACATGTCGGTGATCCCGCTCCTCGCGGCCTCGGGCACGATCTTCCTCGACGCGCGTGCGCACAAGACGATCTACGACGGCTGCCAGGCCGCCCGGGCGCGGGGCGCCGCGGTGCGCCGCTTCCGTTTCGAGGACCCCGATCACCTCGACGAGTTGCTCAGCGCCGAACGCGACCCGACCCGGCTCATCTGCATGGACGGCGTCAACAGCATGACCGGCAACCCGCCGGACCTGCCGGCGTTCGCGGCCGTCGCGCGCCGGCACCACGCGCTGCTGTACGTCGACGACGCGCACGGCTTCGGCGTCATCGGGGAGCGCCGCGACGGCGAGACCTCGCCCTACGGAGCGCGCGGCAACAGCATTGTCCGCCACTTCGGCGAGAGCTACGACAACGTGATCCTCGTGGGCGGCTTCTCGAAGTCCTACTCGTCGCTGCTCGCGTTCATCGCATGCCCGACCGAGCTGAAGGCCCTGCTCAAGGTCGCCGCCCCGCCCTACCTGTTCTCCGGCCCCTCGCCGGTCGCCTCGCTGGCCACCGTGCTGGCCGGGTTCGACGTCAACGAGCGCCGGGGCGACGAGCTGCGGGCGACGATCCATGCGCACACGGCGCGCGTCCTTGCGGCGATCGACGACCTGGGCGTGCATACGCCCAACCGCTCGGGCCTGCCGATCATCGAGCTTCCGCTCCGCGACCACACGCGGATCGACGCCGTGGGCCGCCGCCTGTTCGACCGCGGCATCTACGTCACGCTGGCCGCATACCCGCTGGTGCCCAAGGAGGAGGTCGGCTTCCGGATCCAGCTGACCGCCGCCAACACCGCGGCCGAGGTCGACCGGCTGATCGACGTGGTCGGCGAGCTGGCACACGACGGCGAGCTGCAGCTACGCGAGGCCGACAAAGACGTGAAGAAGGCGGCATGAGGGGCGTGCCGAGCCTCCCCGACGGGCGGCGCCGGCTCTGGCTCGCCTACCTCGTCGTCGGCGCGGCCGCGACCGCGCTGTACGTCTCCGTGCCGCCGTTCAAGGGCAGCGCGCCGTTCCTCAACCTGCTCGGGCTCAGCGGCGTGCTCGCCGTCGCGTTCGGCACGCGCCTGAACCGCCCGAAGTTCAAGCTGCCGTGGTGGTGCTTCGTTGCCGGCCTGGGCCTGTTCTGGCTCGGGGACCTCTACACCTACAGCTACCCGAAGCTGTTCCACAAGGACATCCCGTTCCCGTCGTTGGGCGACGGGCTGTACCTCGCCGTGTACCCGGCGCTGATGGCCGGGCTGTGGATGCTCGTGCGGCGCCGCGACTCCGGGCGCACGCGCGGCGGCGCGGGCATCGACACGACGATCCTGACCGTCGGCCTCGCGCTGCCGTCGTGGGTCGCGCTGATCGCGCCGACCCTGCACGACCCGACGCTGACGACGGTCCAGAAGCTGTTCTCGATCGCCTATCCGCTCGGCGACATCCTGCTCTTGGCCGCCACGGTCCGCCTCGCATTGGACAGCGGCAAGAAGCGCCCGAGCTTCTACCTGTTGTGCATGAGCATCGTGTCGCTGCTCATCACCGACTTCATCTACAACCGGATGCTGGCGGCCGGCACGTACAACCACCAGCTGAGTCTCGACGTCGGCTGGACCGCGTTCTACCTGCTGTGGGGCGCCGCGGCGCTGCACCGGTCGATGCGCGATCTCGACGAGCCGACGGCCGACACCGAGGTCATGCTGACGACGCCGCGCCTGGCGCTGCTCGCCTGCGCGTCGCTGATCGCCCCCGCGATCCTGATCGTCCAGGAGCGCGGCAACGACACGCTGCTCGTCACCGTCGGCGCGTCGGTGATCCTCTTCGGCCTCGTCGTCTGGCGGATGGCCGGGCTGGTGCGCCAGCAGGAGCGCACAACCGCCCGCCAGCGGATCCTCAGCCAGGCCGGCGCCGCGCTGGTCGCCGCGCGAGACGTCGACGAGACGACCCGCGCCGCGCTGGCGTCGATGGCTGCGCTGCTCGGCGGCGTGGGCAACGCGATGCTGTGCCGCTTCGAGGCCGACGGCCTGCGGGTGAGCGCCCGCTGCGACGGCGAGCGCAGTCGGTCAGGAGACGCTCTCGGCGTCCGCGACGACGACGCTGTCCAATCTCGCCGCGATTCCCGAGGGCGACTCCGGCTCGCCGATCGACGCCGCTGTGCTCGCCGAGCTCGGGCTGCCGCCGCAGTGCAACCGGGCAATTGTGCTGGGGCTGCGAATCCGCGGTGAGGTGCGAGGCCTGCTCGTCGTCGCCCGTCCCGTGCGGACGCCGCCGCCGCTCGCCGCCGCGCTGCGCTCGCTGGCGACGCAGCTCGCGCTGGCGCTGGAAAGCGCGGCGCTGAGCGAGGAAGTGCACCGGCGGCGCAGCGAGTCGCGCTTCGCGGCGCTCGTCGCCCACTCCAGCGACCTGATCTGCGTGCTCGGCGCCGACGCGACGATCGAGTACCAGAGCCCCTCGAGCCTGCGCGTCCTGGGCTACTCGCCCGAGGAGCTGGTCGGCACCCGGTTCGACCGGCTGCTGGCACCGGGCGAAGGCGGCCGGGTGCTGCACGTCCTCGCCGACGGCCCGGCGTCGCCGGCCCACGAGGGCGACGTGCTCGAGTGCACGATGCTCCACCGCGACGGCAGCCCGCGCCAGTTCGAGATCCTGCACTCCAACCTGCTCGACAACGACGACGTTCGCGGCATTGTGCTCAACGCCCGCGACATCAGCGAGCGCAAGGCGTTCGAGGACCAGCTCGCCCACCAGGCGTTCCACGACCCGGTCACCAACCTGCCCAACCGCGCGCTGTTCGTCGAGCGGGTGCGTCACGCGATCGCCCGCGCGCGGCGCGAGACCGCCGGCCTCGCCGTGATCTTCCTCGACCTCGACGACTTCAAGACGGTCAACGACAGCCTCGGTCACGCATCGGGCGACGAGCTGCTCAACGTCGCGGCCCAGCGCCTCGTGCAGGCGGTCCGGGCCAGCGACACCGCGGCCCGCTTCGGCGGCGACGAGTTCGCCGTGCTGCTCGAGGACATCGAGTCGATCGAGGAGGCCGCCGACACCGCCGAGCGGATCATCGCCGCGCTCGGGGCGCCCACCGTGATCTCGGGCAAGGAGCTCGCGATCCACGCCAGCCTCGGGATCTCGGTGCTGGACCCGGGGCGGCCGAGCGACGCCGACGAGTTGATCCGCGACGCGGACGCCGCGATGTACATCGCCAAGCGCGAGGGCAAGAGCGGCTACCGGATGTTCGAGCCCGAGATGCACGAGGGCGTCATGGCGCGCCTCGAGCTACGCGGCGACCTCCAGCGCGCGCTGACCGGTGGCGAGCTCGAGCTCTTCTACCAGCCCGTCGTGCGTCTCAGCGACGGCGAGGCGATCGGCGTCGAGGCGCTGTTGCGCTGGCGCCACCCTCAGCGCGGCCTCGTCGCCCCCGGCGACTTCATCCCGTTCGCCGAGGAGTCGGGGCTGATCGTGCCGATCGGGCGCTGGGTGCTGCGCGAGGCGTGCCGGCAGGCGGTGGCAATCGATCGCCAGGTCCCATGCGACCCGCCGCTGACGATGAGCGTGAACCTCTCGGTCAAACAGCTTCAGCACTCCGACATCGTGGCCGACGTCCGTGACGCGCTCCAGGCGGCCGGGCTGCCGGCCGAGATGCTGATGCTCGAGATCACCGAGACGGTCCTGATGACCGACACCGACCTCGCGGTCGAGCGCCTGGCCGAACTGCGCGAGCTTGGCGTGCGCCTCGCGATGGACGACTTCGGCACCGGCTACTCGTCGCTGAGCTACCTCAATCGCTTCGCCGTCGACGTGCTGAAGATGGACCGCTCGTTCCTGCGCGAGGGCGCGACGCCGGAGGCGTCCGGCCTGGCCAGCGCCGTGGTCGCCCTCGGCGAGACGCTCCGCCTCGACGTCGTCGCCGAGGGAATCGAGCTCAGCGAGCAGTGGATCAGCCTGCGCGAGCTTGGCTGCACCCGCGGGCAGGGCTTCTTCTTCGCCCGCCCGATGCCGATCGAAGAGACGCTCGAGGCACTCCAGAACTGGTCTGAGCGGCTCGCCCAGGTCCATATGCAGGCGCCCACGGCTTCCCTGCCGCGGCGCGATGCAGCATAGCCACGAGGCCCTGGACCGCCCCGGCGGTGTGAGTCGCGTGCGTTCGCTGGCGCCGCTGCGCCATCGCGACTTCCGGCTGCTATGGACGGGGATGTGCGTGTCGTTGCTCGGCGACGGCGCCTTCCTGGTCGCGATGGCGTGGGAGGTCTACTCGCTGTCCAACGCCCCCACCGCGCTGGGCGTCGTGGGCATCGCGATGACGATCCCGACGATCGCCTTCCTGCTCGTCGGCGGCGTCGTCAGCGACCGCTTCGACCGCCGCCGCGTGATGATCTGCGCCGATGTGGCCCGCGGCGTCGCCGTCGGGGCGATGGGCATCCTCGCCCTGACCGGCGTTCTGGCGCTGTGGCACATCGTTGTCCTCGTCGCCGTCTACGGCGCAGGGCAGGCATTCTTCGCCCCGTCGTTCGACGCGATCGTCCCCGAGGTTCTGCCCGCCGAGGAGCTCGGGCAGGCCAACGCGCTGGACCAGGTCGTCCGGCCGCTGGCCCTGCGCCTCGCCGGCCCGGCGATCGGCGGCGTCGTCGTCAGCGTTGCCGGCGGTGGCGCCGCGTTCGCGCTCGACGCAGCCACGTTCGCGATCTCGGCGATCGTCGTGTCGCTGATGGCGACGCGACCCGGCCCCCCGCGCCCGGCCGCGGGCGGCACCTCCGTGCGCCGCGATCTGGCCGAGGGCTTCACCTACGTGCGGGCCCACGCGTGGCTGTGGGCGACGTTCGTCGCCGCCGCGATCGCGTACCTGCTGTTCATGGGGCCGACCGAGGTGCTGGTCCCCTACATCGTCAAGAACGACCTGTCGGGCGACGCCGCCGACCTCGGCCTGATCTTCGCGGCCGGGGGGCTGGGTTCGATCGCCTGCGCACTCGCGATGGGCCAGCGCAACGAACCGCGTCGCACGATCGTCTTCATGTACACGACGTGGGCGCTGGCGACGCTCGCCATCGCCGGCTACGGGCTGGCGACCGCGATCTGGCAGCTGATGGCGGTCAGCGTCGCGTTCAACGTGCTGGAGACCGCGGGCACGATCGTCTGGGCGACAGCCAAGCAGCGCCACGTCCCGACCCGCCTGCTCGGTCGGGTCTCGAGCCTCGACTGGCTGATCTCGATCGGGCTGCTGCCGCTGTCGTTCGCGCTCACCGGCCCGGTCGCCGCCGCGATCGGCGCGCGCACGACGCTGATCGCCGCCGGCGTCCTCGGCGCGGTCGTCACCCTCGCCGCGTTCGCCGCACCCGGCGTGCGGGACATCGAACGCGAGGCGGAGGCAACCGCGCAGCTCATGGCGCCCGCCCGGTAGCCTCGCGGGCGATGCCCGACTCCGCCGACCTACGGGTCTCCGACGCCGAGCGTGACCGCGCCGTCGAGCGTCTGCGCACCGCGGCCGGCGAGGGGCGCCTGGCGACCGAGGAGCTCGAGGACCGCATCGCCGGCGCGTTGCAGGCGCGCACGCACGGCGACCTCGAGACGCTGCTGTCCGACCTCCCGGGGCCACGGCTTCCCGCGCCACGCCAGACCCGCCCGCCGGCCCCACCGCCCGACCCCGAGCAGCGCCGCCGGCTGCTGGCCCGCCAGACCGTCGCGTTCGTCTCCCCCAACGCTGTGTGCCTCGCGATCTGGGCCGCGAGCGGTTCCGGCAGCTTCTGGCCCAAGTGGGTCCTGCTGTTCACGGGCATCTGGTACGGGCTGTTCCTGATCCGCTACGTGGCGCGTGTCGAGCACGAGCACTACGACGCCCGCGGCAACTCGCGCCACCGCGGCCGGCCGCACCACCACCGCCGGCGTCGCTACCACGGCTGACCGATGGCGCGCCAGATCGCCCTGCTGCGCGCGATCAACGTCGGTGGACGCAACCGCGTGCCGATGGCGCAGCTGCGCGAGCTGATGGTGGCGCTGGGCTACGACGACGTCGAGACCTACGTGCAGAGCGGCAACGTGGTCTTCACCGGGCCGGCGAAGGGCGACGTCGCGGGCAAGCTGCAGCGGGCCTACGCAAAGGAGTTCGGCTTCGAGATCGCCGTCATCACCCGCAGCCGCGATGAGCTGGCCGCGATCGTCGCCGCCGATCCGCTCGGCGACATCGCGACCGACCCCGCGCGGCGGCTCGTCTACTTCCTCGCCGAGAAGATCGCGGCCACGCGTCTGGCCGGCCTTGACCTCGAGTCCTTCGCCCCGGATGTGATCGAGCTCCGCGGCCGCGAGATCCACCTGTGGACGCCTGGCGGCCAGGGCCGTTCCAAGCTCGCCCAGGCGCTGACCCCCAAGCGGCTCGGCACCGACGCCACGGCGCGCAACTGGCGCACGGTGCAGAAGCTGCTCGACATGGCTGGCGACTGAACGCTTGGTCAGTTAGCATCTGCGCATGTCAACCGACGCCCGCACGGACTTCGACGCCGTCATCCGCGACAACGAGCCCGTCTTCGACCCGGAGACGTGGACCGAAGGCCCGCCGCAAGAGCTGTTCAGGCGGCTGCGCGCCGAATGCCCCGTCCACTGGTCGGCGCGGATGGCTGAACTCCCCGAGGAGCCGGGCTACTGGTCGGTGACGACGGCCGCGGGTGTGCGCGAGGTCAGCATGGACTGGCAGACCTACTCGTCGGAGATCGGCGGCTTCACCGCTGCGACCAATGCCGGCCTGCCGCTGCATCTCCAGCAGTCGATGTTCATCGGCATGGACCCGCCCAAGCACGACCGCCTCAAGCAGCTGTTCCAGCGCGGCTTCACGCCAAAGCGGATCGCCGAGCACGAGGAGCAGATCCGCGACATCACCCGCAACGTCCTGGACCGTCTCGAGGATCGCGAGGCGTGCGACCTGGTCAACGACGTCGCCCAGCCGGTCGTCGCGCGGGTCATCGGAAGCTTCATGGGGTTGCCGCCCGAGGATGACGAGGTGTGGGCCCGGTTGATGAACTCGCTCGTCGGCGCCGCGCCGGTCGACGAGGACACCGACACGACCGAGTACATCCGCCAGGTGATGGAGGAGGACATCCCGGAGATGTTCCGCCGCTGCAACCTTCTGATCGAGGAGCGGCGCAAGAACCCGACCGACGACCTGACCAGTGTCCTCGTCCACGCCGACATCGACGGGCAGGGCCTCGAGGACCACGAGATCGTCATGGGCTTCGTCCTGCTGATGGCGGCCGGCAACGACTCGACGAAGGCGACCTACTCCAGCGCGATGCGCGCGCTGCTGCACGACACCGAGCAGCGCGACAAGCTGCTCGCCGACCCGACGCTGATCCCCAGCGCGGTCGAGGAGGCGCTGCGGATGTTCCCGGCGTTCGCGCACTTCCGCCGGACGGCGACCAAGGACACCGAGCTGCTCGGGCAGCCGATCGCCAGCGGCGACAAGGTCGTCATGTGGTACGTCTCGTCCAACCGCGACGAGACGATCTACGAGGACCCGGATCACTTCGACGTCACGCGCAACCCCGACCATCAGGCGTTCGGCGCCGGCGGCCGGCACTACTGCCTCGGCACCGCGCTGGCGCGGCTCGAGCTGCGGATCCTGCTCGAGGAGACGCTGCGGCGTTTCCCGCGTATGGAGCTCGCCGCCGAGTGCCCGCACGTCATCTCGGGCTTCGCCAACCAGCTGCGCGCCGTGCCGGTCTCACTCGGCGGCTGAGCTCGAGTAGGCATACTTCGGCCGGTGCTGCACGACGCCCTGACCGCGGATCGCTTCGCGGTGACCGCTGAGCTCGGGCCGCCGCTCGAGCCCGACGCCGAGCTCGTGCGCGACGCGGCGCGCGCGCTCGCGCCGTTCGTCGACGCCGCGAACGTCACCGACAATCAGGCGGCGACGGTCAAGATGTCACCGCTCGGCGGCGCCGTCCTGATGGCGGCCGAGGGTCTGGAGCCGATCCTCCAGCTCACCGGGCGCGACCGCAACCTGATGGCGCTTCAGGCCGACCTGCTCGCGGCCTGGGCGATCGGCGTGCGGACGGTGCTCGCGCTGAGCGGCGACCCGCTGGCGGTCGGCCCCTACGAGGCGCTGGCCACGCATGTCGGCGACGTCGACTCGCTGGGCCTGACGCGCGCGATCGCGGCGATGAACGACGGGCGCCTGGCCGCGGGCGAGACACTCACCACGCCGACGTCGTTCCTGATCGCCGGCGCGGCGAATCCGCTGGTCGACTCGCAGGAGCGGATCGAAGCCAAGCTCGGCGCCGGCGTCGGGCTGCTGCAGACGAACATCGTCTATGACGTCGGGCGGTTCGCGCAGTGGCTGGCGCCGCTGCGCGACGCCGGGGTTGCGGCCCGCGCGCCGATCCTGGTCGGCGTCACGCCGCCGCGAAGCCGGCGGATGCTCGAGCATCTGCACGAGCGAATCCCCGGCGTCGAGGTCGACGCCGCGACGTTCGCCCGGATGGATGGCCTCGACGGCGCCGCCGCACGCGCCGAGGGGATCGCGATCGCGGCCGACGTGATCGCGGCGCTGCGCGACGTCGAGGGCATCGCCGGCGTCCACATCATGGCCCCGGGCTGGGAGGTCGAGGCGGTGCCGGCGGTTGTGGAGGCGGCCGGGCTGAAGGTCGCGTAGGGCGCGCAACCAGCCCTCGACCGGTTCGTCCGGGTGGCCTCCCTTGCTCGGACCGACCGATGAGTTTGCGTCGTGACCGCGGTCCACACAGACGACATGCCCGGATCCGTAGCATGACCGTTGTGAGCAATTCGCCGACCGCGACGGCCTCCGACCTCAAGCTCGAGGCCCACCGCAGAGAGCTGACCGCCTACTGCTACCGGATGCTCGGCTCGCCGTTCGAGGCCGAAGATGCGGTTCAGGAGACGATGATCCGCGCGTGGCGCAGCCTCGACCGCTTCGAGGGCCGCTCGGCCCTGCGCTCGTGGCTGTACCGGATCGCGACCAACGTCTGCCTCGACTCGCTGAAGGGCCGCGAGCGCCGCGCGCGGCCGATGGACCTTGGCCCGGCGCGTGAGCCGGTCGTCGAGAACCTCAACACGCTGCCCGAGGTGACATGGATCCAGCCGGTGCCCGACGCCCTGGTCTCCGACCCGGCCGAGCAGGCCGTGGCGCGCGAGACGCTGCGCCTGGCGTTCGTCGCCGCGCTGCAGCACCTGCCCCCGCGCCAGCGCGCGGCGCTGATCCTGTGCGAGGTGCTGCGCTGGTCGGCGGCCGACGTCGCCGAGCTGCTCGACACGAGCGTCGCGTCGATCAACAGCGCGCTGCAGCGCGCCCGGGCGACGCTCAGCGAGACGGAGATCCGCGACACCGACGCGCCGGCGCGGCTGACGGTGGCCGACCGCGAGTTGCTGGCGCGCTACGTCGAGGCGTTCGAGGCCTACGACATGGACCGCCTGACGGCGCTGATCCGCGACGACGCGTTCCAGTCGATGCCGCCGTACGACCTGTGGCTCCAGGGCCGCGACGACATCCTCACGTGGTGGTCGGGTCCCGGCATCGGCTGCTCGGGCTCGAAGGTGATCCCGGTCGGCACCGCCAACGGTCGCCCAGCCTACGCGCAGTACAAGCCCGCCGAGAACGGCGACGGCTACGAGCCGTGGGCGATCCAGGTCATCGAGCTGACGGGCGGCAAGATCGCCGAGATGACGTTCTTCCTCGACGTCGAGACGCTGTTCCCGCTGTTCGGCGCACCGCTGGACTACGGCGCCCTGGCCTAACGGTCAGCTTCGCCGCGCCCCAGCACCTCGTCGAGCCCGGCAAACGAGATCACGGCGCACAGCTGCGGCGAGCAATCACACAGCTGCAGCTCGAGACCGAGCCGCGCCGCGGCGATCTGCATGCGCGCCAGCGCATCGAGGGTCGCCAGGTCGGCCTGGAGACCGCCCGCGTCGCAGAAGACAATGCCGGGCCGGGGCGTCATGTACAAAGAGAAGACGGCTGCCGCCGCCCGAACTCATCGCGCAACCCCCCACCGATGAGTTCTCAGCAGTGCGCCGGTCGACATCGTCATGACCACCCGCCATCGCTGGATAGCCCTCTCCGTCCTGTGCCTCGGCACGCTGATGATCGTCCTCGACACGACGATCGTGAACGTCGCGCTGCCGTCGATCAAGAACGACCTCGGCTTCTCGCAGGCGTCGCTGGCGTGGGTTGTCAACGCCTACCTGCTGACGTTCGGCGGGTTCCTGCTGCTCGGCGGCCGGCTCGGCGACCTCTACGGCCACCGGCGCCTGTTCATCATCGGGATCGCCGTGTTCACGATCGCGTCGCTGGGCTGCGCGATCGCGAACTCGCAGGAGATGCTGATCGGCCTGCGCGCGATCCAGGGCGTCGGCGGCGCGATCGCCTCGGCCGTCTCGCTGTCGCTGATGGTCAACCTGTTCACCGACCCGACCGAGCGCGCGAAGGCGATGGGCGTGTTCGGGTTCGTGGCCGCCGGTGGCGGGTCGGTCGGCGTCGTGCTCGGTGGCTTTCTGACCGAGGTCAACTGGCACTGGATCTTCTTCATCAACGTGCCGATCGGCCTGATCGTGATCGCGCTGTCGCGGCGGCTGCTGCCCACCAGCGACGCCCCGGCCGCCGACTCGCAGCTCGACATCGCCGGCGCCGTGACCGTCACCGCGGCGCTGATGCTCGCCGTGTACGCGATCGTCGGCGGCAACCAGGACGGATGGACGTCGGCCAAGACGCTGGGCTGCCTCGGTGGCGCCGTCGCGCTGGCGGCCCTGTTCTTGTGGATCGAGGCCCACACGCGTCATCCGCTGATGCCGCTGAAGCTGTTCCGGCTGCGCAACCTGGCCACCGCGAACGTCATCGGCGTGCTGTGGGCGGCCGGGATGTTCGCCTGGTTCTTCCTGTCGTCGCTCTACCTCCAGCTCGTCCTGCATTACGACCCGCTGCACGTCGGTCTCGCGTTCCTGCCCGGAAATCTCGTGATGATGGCGATGTCGGTCGGAGTGTCGGCCCGGCTCGTGCTGCGCTTCGGGCTGCGCAAGCCGCTGGCGTGCGGGCTCGGCTGCGCGGCGGTGGGGCTGGCGCTGTTGGCCCGTGCGCCGGTCGACGGCGACTACTTCACCGACGTGCTGCCGAGCATGGTGCTGCTCGGTCTCGGCGCGGGGATCGGCTTCAACCCGGTGCTGCTGGCGGCGATGGGCGATGTCGAGCCGCAGGATGCGGGCGTCGCGTCGGGCATCGTCAACACGTCGTTCATGATGGGCGGCGCGCTCGGTCTCGCCGTCCTGGCCGCGATCGCGACAGCGCGGACCAATGCGCTCGGCGGGTCGCAGAGCGCCGCGGCGCTGACCGGCGGCTACCACCTCGCATTCCTTGTCGGCTCGGCCTTTGTCGGCGCGGCGGCGGTCATCGGCGCGACGCTGATCCGAGCCAACCCGCAGGCGATGGCGCACGCGACCCAGGAGGCTCCGGCCGCCGAGCGAGAGGCCGTCCCCGCGTAGTTCTTGCTGCCGTTAGCGTTTCGTTGAGCCAGGTTTGCATTCCGTTGGGCCAGCGATGACACTCGTCCGATCAAGACCAGATTTCGGCCCAACCAGGGCGGGACCACGCGCTCGCCCGCCGCAGGTTCGCGGGGCCGCTATCTGGCCGTCGCGATGCTCGCGTTCGCCCTGGTCCCGGGCGCGGCGCAGGCGGCGACGCAGACGGTCACCGATCCCGCCGACGCCCCGGCCGGCGCGTCGGGCCGGGCCGACCTGCGGTCGCTGGCCTGGGACGTCGGCCCCACGTCGGCGTCGCTGACGGTGAGCCTCGATCAGAGCACCTACGGCGCGTCGCTGCGGGCTCAGATCGGCGTGCACGTCCTGATCGACTCCAGTGCCGACGGCCTCGCCGACCACGAGATCGTCGCCACGCGCAACCCCGACGGCGTGCGCGTCGACGTCAAGCTGCGCACGCTCGACCAGATCGGCAGCACCACCGACTGCCAGGAGCTCACCGGTGTCGACAGCGGCGCGGCGACGACGGTCGACGCGACGCTGAGCGGCGGCCTGGAGACCTTCACCTTCTCCTTCGATCCGGCGCTCGTGGCACCGGGGCTCGCGACGTTCCGCTGGACGGCGCTCGCGCAGGCGCCCCTCGACAGCGGCGGGCCGTGGGACGTCATGCCCGACGTCGCCGATGCGGCGCCGGCGCTGGCCAACCCCGGCGAGCGCACCTGCGGCCCGGGCAAGGCGGGAATAAGCGTGCGGGTCAAGGACGGGATCGCCTTCCCGGATCCGCCGGCGCCCCCTCCGGGCCCACCGCCGATCCCGGTCGTGGTGCTCGCGCTGCCCCACGGCCAGCCGCAGGCGGGCGCCGTCGCCACGGTCGACGCGAGTGCCACGGTGATCGCGCCGGGCGCCCACGTCGTCGCCTACGCGTGGGACGTCGACGGCGACGGCCGCACCGACACCAACACCGGCCCGAACCCGGTCGTCCACCTCCCCACCTCCGGCCACGCGCAGACGGTCCACGTGAGCGTGATGGACAGCAACCACAACTCGGCGAGCGGCACGGTCGAGATCGACCCGGCAGCGGCGCGGGCCAACTGCGAGACGTCGGCGTCGATCCGGATCCTGCGCATCACCGCGGCGTGCATCACCAAGCACGGCGACGTGACGACCGCGTCGGGGATGGTCGAGTCCAGCCAGTGGGACCGCTACGTCGTCGAGATGAACGGCCTGTCGTTCGTGACCGGCGACCCGGCCGCGACGGTCACGTTCGACGAGGCCCACAACACGATCGTCGGCCACGGCGACTTCGTCATCAAGAGCCTCAACTCGCCCGACGGTGACATCACGTGGTACGAGTCGGGTCCCGACGGCTTCCACTGGCCGATGCCGACCGGCGTGCGTGGCACGGCGCGGATCGCCTCGCTCGGCGTCGAGAACGGCGACGACTGCCAGGACAGCGACGCCTCGCACTGCTTCAGGGTCGCCGGGTTCCCGATCACCGGCCAGATCGGCGTCGGCATCGACACCGGGACGCTCGATGCCGTGCTCGACGTCCAGATATCGATCCATTCGGGCATCGACGTCACGACCGGCGTGCGGCTGCGCGCGAGCCTCGCGCTCGGCGGCATACAGCTCGACTCGCTGCGCTTCCGGATCGAGAACGCGACGTTCGGCGTGCTGACCCTGAAACAGCTCGGGTTCGTCTACGAGCCGCCGGGGACCGGCGACCCGATCCACGACGGCGGTCGCTGGGACGTGCTGACCGGGATCGAGGTGCGCACGCCGCACATCGAGGTCCACGGCCGGATGATCTTCGAGGACGGCCAGTTCAACTACGCGTCGGCCGATGTCCTGTTCAACCCCGGCATCCTGCTCTACGCGGGCGTGTTCATGAACCACTTCGGCGCCAGTTTCGGCATCAACCCGACCCGCGTCGGCGGATTGCTCGGGCTGTCGCTCGTCAGCGTGCTGCAGATCGACGGGACGTGGGACTTCCTGCACCTGCCGGACGGCACCGACGCGCTGCGGCTCGGCGGCCGGGCCTCGATCGTTGACGGCGGCGGCGAGATCGGGCGCCTGTCGATGGAGTTCTGGAACGACGGCTACTTCAGCTACAGCGGACGCCTGGGCTACTCGTTTCCGTCCGACAGCCCGGTGTTCGAGATGTTCGGCCAGACCGACTTCTGGGTCGAGGCTGAGCCCGCCGGCGCCCGCGCGCGCTACCAGGGCCACGGCCAGCTGGCGGTGGCGTTCCACGGCGTCAACATCGCGTCGATGGAGATGTTCATCAACAACGACTGGGCCGCCGGCTGCGGTTTCGGCATGCGGGGCATCCACAGCTATCACCGCGGCATCCCGGACGTGGTGCAGATCGTCCTCGCCCACTGCGACGTCGACGACTACACGATCCAGCCGACCCGCCCGCACGAGGGGATCCTGCCCGCCGACTCGCGGTCGCTGACCGCCGGCCCGGCGCTCGCGGCCCCCGAGGGGCGCAGCTTCACCGTCGCCGCCGGGCAGCGGGCACTGGTGCTGGACGTCGCGGGCGTCGGCGGCGCGCCGCGTGTGACGCTCGCCGATCCCAAGGGCCGCATCTACACGCCGACCGCGACACCGGACACCGCGCGGCCGGTGGTCGACGGCGCGTTCGCGAGCTCGTATCTGCCCTCCGGCGGCATCACGCTGCTGCGGGTCGAGCGGCCGATCGCCGGAACATGGGTGCTGACCCCGCAGACGGGATCACCGGCGATCGGGACGGTCACGCGCTCGACCGCGCTCGCGCCGCTGAAGATCCGCGCGCGGGTCACGGGACACGGACGCACGCGGACGCTGAGCTGGGACGCGCCCGGGCTTGCCGGCCGCACGATCCGCTTCGTCGAGCGGGGGTCCAACGTCGGGCAGACGATCGCCGTCACCGCCAAGCGCTCGGGCTCGGTGCGCTGGACGCTGCAGGACGGCTCGGCCGGCCGGCGCATGATCCAGGCCCAGCTGACCTCCGACAAGGGCATCCCCGCCGGGACGCCGGTCGTCGCGCACTTCATCGCGCCGGGTCCGCCACGACCGGCCCGGGTGGGATGGCTGACGCTCCGTCGCAGCGGCGAGACCGTGCGCATCCGCTGGCCGCGCCTGCGGCATGCCGACGGCTACGCGGTCGCGGTCACCGGCTCCGACGGGCGCCGCGAGCACTTCTTCCCGCCCGGCCGGACGCCGTCGGTGAGCACGCTGCGCGTGGCGCCGTCGACGAGCCTGCGGGTGACCGTCGCCGGGTGGATCGGCAACCCGCGGATCACCGGTCCGCCGCGGCGCGCGAAGCTTGCGGCGGTCCGCTCGAAGTCCTGACGAGGGAGTAAACCTCCGGGGTCACGCAATGAGGTCCCTGCGCCGCATCCTGCTTCTCGCCGTCACGCTCGCGGCTGCCGTGCCGGCGACCGCGCCGGCGGCCCCGGGCCAGCTGACGACGCTCGCGATCCATCTCCCCCAGGTCGACGGCATCACGGCCGGCACCGACGGCACGATGTGGGTGACCGACAGCGAGAACATCCGCAGCTCGAACATCGTCAGCATCGCTCCGGACGGCCACACCACCGTCTTCCGCGGCGGCACCGGTGTCGAGATCCTCGACCTGACGCTCGGGCCCGACCAGGACATCTGGTTCGACGACCTCAACGCCGCGATCGGGACGCTCACCCCGTCGGGCACCCTGACCGAGTTCCGTACCGGCCTGATGTCCAACAGCCTGATCGGCGGGATCGTCACCGGGCCCGACCACAACCTCTGGTTCAGCGACGACGCGCCCGACCCGAGCGCGATGCGCTCCGACCCGGCGATCGGCCGGATCACCCCCGCGGGCCAGATCACCGAGTACCGCGATGGCATCCTGAAGACCGCGATCCCGACATCGCTCGTCGCGGGATCCGACGGCAACGTGTGGTTCGTCGACAAAGGAGACCCCGGAGCGATCGGCCGGATCACGCCCGCGGGCCAGATCAGCGAGTTCTTTGGCCCGTCGGAGGAGGACGCGCCGCTGGTCGGCGGCATCGCGCCGGGCGCCGACGGCAACGTGTGGTTCTCCGACTTCGAGCCCGCGTCGCCGGCGGTCGCGCGGATCACACCGGATGGCCACATCACGCGCTTCACCCGCGGGCTGCTGGGTGCCCGCACCAGCTCTCCGGACGCAATGACGCTCGGTCCAGACGGGAACGTGTACTTCGTCGACAACAACATCTGGGGCCGCGCGATCGGACAGGTCACTCTGGCCGGGACGATCACCGAGGCGCCGATCAGCCCGCCGGGCGATACAACCGACTTCATCCAGGGGATCGCCCCGGGGCCGGGCGGGATCTGGATGATCAACGGCGACGCGATCCGGCGGATGTCGATCGGCGGCCCGCTACCCGGCGGAGCCGGCCGACCGCTCCGGGTTCGGCTCTCGTGCACGCACCACGGCAGCGCCAAGGCGGACTGGGTGTGTGCGAGCACGCTCGTGGCGGCGGCCGGCCGACCGGCGGGTCCGGTTGCGGTGACGGCCAGGCAAATCAGTGTCATCGCCTCCGGCGCCGGGCGTCTGGCCGGTGGGCGCCTGACCGCCACGCTCACCCTCCGCGGCGCCATCGAGCAGGAGTTCGACTTCGCCCTGGCGATCACCCACGGCCACAGCCGCCGCGTGGTCTACGCCAGGCTGACGAGTCAGGGACACCCGGAAAGCAGCCGGCCCCCGCCCAAGCGCAAGAAGCCCGCTCGTCGCTAACCCGTCGCGACCAGCGACGCCTGGGCCTTGGCCTGCTTGACCGCCGCCGCCAGCGAGTCGATGTCGTAGGCGCCGTGGTGGCGGCGGCCGTTGACGAAGAACGTCGGCGTGCCCGAGACGTCGGACAGGTCGGCGCCGTCGATGTCGTCGGCGACGTGCTGTGCGCCGACGTGCGCGTGGACGTCGTCGGAGAAGCGCTCGACGTCGAGCCCCAGCTCCCCCGCGTAAGCGGTCAGGTCGCGCGGGGTCAGCGCCTCCTGGCGGTCGAGCAACAGGTCGTGCATCTCCCAGAACTTGCCCTGCTTGGCCGCCGCCTCCGACGCCTCGGCCGCGAACTGCGCCCGCGGGTGGACGTCCTGCAGCGGCAGATGGCGCCAGACATAGCGGACGTCGCCGTGGTGGGCGAGCAACTCGCGCACGATCGGCTCGGCACGACCGCAGTACGGGCACTCGAAGTCGCCGTACTCGACGACCGTCACCGGCGCGTCCAGCGGGCCGCGGATGTGGTCGCGGTCGGGATCGACGTCGTCGGCCAGGTCGACGATCGACTCGGTCGTCCCGAGGATCGCCCGCGCACGGGCGCGCGCCGGCATCCGCTTGGTGACGGTGAACACAACCCAGCCGACCAGCGCGGCCAGCACCGCGGCGCTCAGCACGCCGAGCTTGGCCTCCTCGAGCTGCTCGCCGTGCAGCGCGATCGTCGCGATCAGCAGCGACACCGTGAAGCCGATGCCCGAGATCGCGCCGGCGCCGGCGACCGCCGCCCAGCCGACCGGCGGCCGCAACCGGCCGCGGCTGACCTTCGTCGTCAGCCACGACACGCCGACAACGCCGACCGGCTTGCCAATCACGTAGCCGGCGATGATCCCGAGCGTCACCGGCGAGCGATATGCGCGCGACAGGAAGCCGCCGTCGATCGCGATCCCGGCGTTGGCGAGCGCGAACAGCGGCACGATCGCGTAGCTCGTCCACGGGTGCCAGAGCTGCTGCAGGCGCTCGTTGGGCGAGACGGCCGACTCGAGCCCCAGCCGCGCCTCGCGCGCGAGCTCGGAGGTCGGCTGCTCGCGAAACAGCTTGAACAGGTCGGTCGCGCGCTCGAGGTCCGACCGCGCGGCCGGCGCAGCGTAGGTGACGAGGCCCATCGCGAGGCCGATGACGACCGGGTCGATGCCCGACTTCAGCAGCGACACCCAGGCCGCCGCGCCGAGCAGGAACGACACCAGACCCAGCCGGGCCGGCACGCGGTTGGCGGCCAGTACGAGCGCGAAGAACGCGATGGCCAGCAGCAGCGCCCAGGCAACCACGCTGTCGGCGTAGACGGTCGCGATCACGACGAGCGCCAGCAGGTCGTCGACGACGACCACCGTCAGCATGAACGCGCGCAGCCGGTCCGAGAAGCGCGGGCCGACCATCGCCAGCATCCCGAGCGCGAACGCGGTGTCGGTCGACATCGCCACGCCCCAGCCGTGGGCCGAGGAATCGCCGGCGTTGATCGCCAGGTACAGCGCCACCGCGACCGCCATGCCGCCGATCCCGGCCAGCAGCGGCAGCGCCACCCGGCGACGTTCGCGCAACTCGCCGATGTCGAACTCGCGCCGGGCCTCCAGCCCGACGACGAAGAAGAAGAACGTCATCAGGCCGCTGTTGATCCAGCCGACGAGATCGAGCGACACGCCGTGGTCGCCGAGGTGGATCGACAGCGGCGTGCTCCACACGCTCGCGTAGGAGTGTTGGTCGATGTTCACCCATGCCAGCGCCGCGACCGTGGCGGCCAGAAGGATCGCCGCGCTGCCGGTCTCGGTGCGCAGGAAGTGGCGCAGCGGCGTCTCGAGGGTGCGCGCCCAGGCGGTGCGCTGCGAAAACGAGGATTGCGCCGTCGACGACTCCATCGCTGACGGAGTTTGTCAACGTGGGCCCGCGGTCAGCCGGTTGTCACCACGTTGACCTGGCCGGAGGCGTTGGGCCAGACGACGACGACGTCGCCTGCGCCGTCGGTCGCGGCACTCAGACCGGCCGCGTCGAGCGTGAAGAACGGGCCTCCGAGCTGGGTCGTGGTCTGAAAGCGGCCGCCGTTCGGACGCCAGGCGATGTCGACCGCGTACTGGGCCGGTCCGATGATCGGCAGACTGTTCGCGAACACGGCGAGCGTCCCGTCGCCGTCCGGGAGCAGCCAGGGCACGGTCGTCCAGCCGCTGGCCGCAGCCAGTGATTGGCGCCCGGTCCAGACGTGCGTATGCGACAGTGCGAATGTGGTCGCGCCGCCGGGGGCGACGACGGCGCCGAGGATCCCTCCGTCCGGCGTCAGCGAGGCCGTCGGCGTCGACTCGCCGGGACCGCCGCACGCCGGGAAGCTCGCCACCGGCGCCGCGACGCGCACGGGACGAGTGGTGAGGACGCGGGCCCCACAGGCAAGCGGGCTGCCACCCAACAGGGTCCACGTGACGACGCCACGGTCGCTCGCGTCGGCCGCAATCCGGGGGCCCGTGTAGCCGAAGCGCGAGCCGGCGGGTTCCGTGACGACGCCGATGATCGCCCCGCTGCGAGCGCCATCGCGACCGAGTGCGAAAGCGTCGATCGCCGGCCGGCCGCCGGCCCGCTCGAACGCGATCAGGGCACCCCTGTCCATCGGTGCGGCCGACACGAAGTTCGCGCCGTGGCCGCCCAGCGCGTGGACCCGGCCCATGGCGCCACTCGCGCCGAACGCACGGTCGTACAGCGCCACGTGACCGCTGCGGCCGGTGCGCCAGATCACCGCGGCGCGGTCGTCAGCGACGCTGACGACGGCGACGCCGGGTGCGTAGGGATCGTCGAGCGTCGCGACGCGGACGGGACTGCCGAAGCTGCCGCCGGCCGGAGCGACCGCGACGAACACGGCAGAGCGAGCGGTGTCGGCCCACGCTGCGACCGCGGTTCCGTCGGCGGTCATCGCGACCGACAGCCCGCGCACGTTCTGACCGGTGAAGATCGAGCGGGCGCTCCACGAGCCCCCGCTGGGGTCGCGTGTGGCTCCCCAGACCGTCTGCGCGGCGTTGAGCGATTCGCGCCAGACCACGGCGCTCTCGCCGTGGGGCCCGACCGCCGCCGCGGTGGCGCCGGTCTGGATGGCCGGAGCGCCCAGCGTCGTGGGAGCGCCGAAGACCGGCGCCGCAGCACGCGCAGCGCTCGCCGGCCCGAGGATGACCAGCGCGACGACGAAGATCTGGCTCAGCAGCCGCACGACTCCTGGAACGTACGCGCGGCGCGAAAGTTGCACGGCGGTCACTCAGCGCTACCCTCGGCGGATGCTCAACGTCGAGACGCAGACCGTTCATCACTGGATCGGCGGAGGTCCGGACGCGGGATCGTCGGAGCGCTTCGGCGAGGTCACCGAATCGGCGACCGGAGCCGTCGTCGCGCGTGTGCCGTTCGCCGACGCGGCACTCGTCGATCGCGCCGTCGCCGCCGCGCGCGCAGGCTACGAACAGTGGCGCACGAGCTCGATCTCGCAGCGCACGAAGGTCCTGTTCGCGTTCCGCGAGCTCGTCCGCGTCCATCGCGACGAGCTCGCCGCGATCGTCACGCGGGAGCACGGCAAGGTGCTGTCCGACGCGGCCGGCGAGGTCCAGCGCGGCCTGGAGATCGTCGACTACTGCTGCGGCGTCGGTGAGATCCTCAAGGGCGAGATGTCGGTCGGCGTTTCGGGTGGCGTCGACTCGTACTCGATGCGCCAGCCGCTCGGCGTCGTCGCCGGCATCACGCCGTTCAACTTCCCGGCGATGGTCGGGATGTGGATGCACCCGGTGGCGATCGCGTGCGGCAACGCGTGCGTGCTCAAGCCGTCGGAGCAGGACCCGTCGGCCAGCGTGCGGATCGCCGAGCTGTGGGGCGAGGCCGGGCTGCCCGACGGCGTCTTCAACGTCGTGCACGGCGACAAGGAGGCGGTCGACGCGCTGCTCACCCACCCGGGTGTCGACGCCGTGTCGTTCGTGGGCTCGACGCCGATCGCGCGCTACGTCCACGAGACGGCGACGGCCCATGGCAAGCGCGTGCAGGCGCTCGGCGGCGCGAAGAACCACGCCATCGTGCTGCCCGACGCCGATCTCGAGCTGGCCGCTGACGGGCTCGTGTCGGCCGGCTACGGCTCGGCCGGCCAGCGCTGCATGGCGGTCTCGGTCGCCGTCGCCGTCGGCGACATCGCCGACGCGCTTGTCGGCGCGATCCGCGAGCGGATGGCGAAGCTGACCGTCGGCGACGGCACCGATCCGGCGTCCGATATGGGGCCCCTGGTCTCCGAGCGCCACCGCGAGCGCGTCACCGGCTACATCGACGCAGGCGTGGCCGAGGGCGCGCAGCTGGTCGTCGACGGGCGCGACGTCGCGGTCGCCGGGCGCGAGGGCGGCCACTTCGTCGGCCCGACGCTGTTCGACGACGTCAAGCCGGGAATGACGATCTACGACGAGGAGATCTTCGGCCCGGTGCTGGTCGTGGTGCGCGCCGCGTCCTACCCCGAGGCGATCGCGCTCGTCAACGACAACCCGTACGGCAACGGCGCGGCGATCTTCACCAACGACGGCGGCGCGGCGCGGGCGTTCGAGCAGCAGGTCACGGCCGGGATGGTCGGGATCAACGTGCCGATCCCGGTGCCGATGTCCTACCACTCCTTCGGCGGCTGGAAGCAGTCGCTGTTCGGCGACGTCCACATCCACGGCCCCGAGGGCGTGCGCTTCTACACCCGCGGCAAGGTCGTCACCCGCCGCTGGCCCGACCCGGCGCACCGCGGCGTGGACCTGGGCTTCCCGGTTTCGAGCTAGAGCTCCCGCGGCACCGTCGCCTGCAGCACCGCGTCGGTCAGCGCCACGGTGCGCAGGCCGGTGATCTGCTGGTAGTCGGGGTCGGCGACCATCGCGCTGAAAGCCTGACGGCTCGGGTAGGAGACGAGCAGGATCCCGTCCCACCGGTGGCCGTCGGGTGCGATCAGGACGGTCGAACAGTCGCCGGCGTAGACGAGGTGTGCGCCGACCTTGTCGAGGAACGGCCGGATCGCCTCCCCGTAGCGCCGGTAGCTGTCGCGCCCGCCGTCGGCGTAGCGCAGCAGGTTGAGCATCACCACCGGCCCGCCCGGGTCCTCGGAGAGGAATCGCTTGAGGTCGGCGCCGGTCGGGTCCACGGGCATGGGCCCGTTATAGCGCTACTTGCCGGTCAGGAACCTGCGCAGGTAGGTCAGCGACGGCCGCGAGACCCCCTGGGCGTTGACGAACGCCGAGTCCCAGCTCGTGTTCGCGCCATCCCACTGGTAGAGGTAGACGCGCTGGATGCGCGGGTCGAGACGGTCGAGCTTGGTGAGGATGAACTTGATCGCGTTGGTCGCGTGCGGGACGCCCTCGGGCAGCTTGAACGGCGAGTGGTTGTGGCGGGCGACGAGGCCGCCCGTCTCGGTGAACCAGATCTTGCCCTTGACGGCCGCGAGCATCGCCGTCGTGCCGTCGGTGCGGAACTTGTTGGCGTCGGTGTAGTTATGCAGGCCCCACACCTTGGGCTGGCGGCCGTTGGTCGCCTTCAAGAAGCCCTTGATCCAGAAGTCGATGCTGGCCTTCGCGTCCTTGGGCTTGTCGCTCGTCGCTGAACGGTCGAGCAGGTCGCCGCCGAGGACGGTGCAGGTCGGGCAGGCGTGGGACAGCGCCATCCACCATTTCGCGACCTGGTCGGAGTGCTTGGAGATGTTGACCTCGTTCCAGGCCGAGAACTCCTTCACCCATGGCCAGCGCTTGCGGATCTTCTGCATCTCGGCGACGAGCTGGGCCGGCGTCGGGTTGATCGACTTGCGCGAGGCGATTCGCGAGTGGTCGAACGTGACCAGGACGTCGACGTTGTCCTGGTGGGCGGCCTGAAGGTAGGTGCCGAACGCGGCCGCCTGATCGGGGAAGTGCAGGACATCCCACGCGGTGTCGATGCGGGCGTGGGTGACGGTGAGCACCTTGAAGCGCGGATCGCCGAACATCGGCGCGATCTGCTCGGCGATGCCGATCACCGGCATGGTCGGCGACGTCTGGGCCGGGGCGCCCGAGGTCGGCAGGGCGGCGGCCACCAGCAGGGCAAGGACAGCGAGCAGGAGCAGGAGGCGCTTGGTCATGGTTCTGTCAGTCAACGTCGGGCGGCGGACGATGTTGCGTGAACGCTTTGCGTTCGGGGTGTCAACGCGATGACACCCGCATCGCCCTCACCGCCGTGCTCAAGCACCTCGACGCCGACGGGCATCTTGCCATGCCGCGCGCTACATGGTCACCAGCAACGCGATTGCCAGCACGAGCAGCATGATCGTCGCGAGCGCGGCGACCGGGAAATGGATGGGTCGTGGGGTCATGCGACGAGGATCGCTCCCCCGCCCCCCGGCCACATCGGTGCAAATGCCCAGATCCGCGGACGCAGTGCCTATCTTTGCGTCGGTGCCTCGGCACTCATGGTGAGCGATGGCGGCGCAGGTGCCACCGGTTTGCATTACGCGACCGTGATGAGCCGCCACGGCAGCTCGGCTGTCTTGTCGTCGGCGAGCGCGAACGTCCAGCGCTGCATCATGTTGGTGTCGGAGTCCCTGTCGCCGGAGACGACGTCGGTCGTGTCGCGATCCTCGACGTACAGGCGGCCATGGAGCGCGACGGTCGCGGCCATCGTCGCCGGCGCGCTGTGCGGATCCAGCGCGGTGATCGTCACCTTGTCGACACGCGCGCCGCGGATCACGACGCGCGTGGCGTGGGAGCTGTCGCCGCCGTACAGCAGCGCGTCGACGGCCGCCGTGGCGGCGAGCGCCGTCAACGGGTTGTCGGTGCCATCGATCGCCTCGCTCCACGCTTCGAGCGCGCGGCGGACCGCGACCTCGAGTACGTCGGGGGCGAATCGCCCGTCCTCGAGCGCGAGGTCGAGCGCCGCGGCGCGCGCGTCGGGATCGAGCTGCGCCGGCGCGATCTCGGCGACGGTGAAGCCGGCCTCGAGGTGGGTCGCCATCTGGGTCTCGACCAGCGCGTCGTCGGCGATGCGCTGGTCCGCCGACGGCGTGGCGAGCAGCGGCGCGTCGAGCTCGTGGTCGCCCTCGGCGTACTGCTCGATCGAGATCAACCGCCAGCAGTCGCCCGGCGGCGCCAGCGTCCAGTACTCGGCGAGCGTCGTCATCGTGCTGGTCGCGCCGTCGTGGAGAACCACCCCGCCGGAGCGGTCCATGACGTAGTCCTCACAGGTCGCATTGACGAGCACGACGACGCGATCCTCGGCGTCGCCGTCGCGGTTGGTCAGCCCGACGTAGTGGACCGCGGGCGGCCCCTGCGGCGTCACGAGATTGCGCCAGCCCCGGCGGTCGAAATCGGCCAGGCGCCGGCGCCACTCGACCATCAGATCGGCACCGACGAGCGGCTCAAGCCCGGCGATGTCGTTCTCCGACCAGCGCCTCTGGATCTCCATGAACAGCTCGCTCGCCTTGGCCTTGACGGTCTCCGCCGCGAAGTCGCTGTCGTCCTCGGCGGCCTCGAGCGAAACACGCTCGACCTCCTGCTCGCGTTTGCGCTGGCGGCGGGCGCGGCGCCGGACGATGATCGCGCCGTGGATCAGCGAGTAGGCGACGAACGCGACGAAGATCAGGATGACGATCAGCGAGCTACCGCCACCACCGCTGCCGCCCCCGCCCACGAAACCGCCACCACCGCCGCCGCCGCCGCCGCCGCCGCCGCCGCCGCCGAAGCTTCCGCTGCCGCCCCCGGCCGCGGCGATGATCCCGACGAGTGACGCGCTCATGGCCGCCACTATCGCGGTTACGACGGCGCGATGGGAGCCGCCCGGCCCCGGGGTCGTGATACCGGGAAGTAGCCTTGACCGGTGCCCGCATCCCGCCCAGCCCGAGCGCTGCGGATCTGCGGCGAACTGACGATCGACGGCGAGCCGGTCCCGGTTGCCGGCCGCGCGACGCTGCTGCTCGTCGTGCTCGCGACGCGTGGCGCCCACGGCATCGGCCGCGCTGAACTGACCGAGCTGCTGTGGCCCGATGACCCGCCCGCGGCAGGGACGGCGGCGCTCGACCCGCTGATCTCGCGCCTGCGCCGGTCGATCGGATCGATCCGCGGCCGCGGATCGGTGGCGCTCGACGGCGACGTCGAGATCGACGCCCATGTGGCGACGGCTGCCCTCGGAGCCGCGGGCGAGACCGACGACGCGGCGCGCGCCGTTGACCTCGCGCTGGGCGCCGCGCGCACGCTGTCGCGCCCGCTCGCCCCGGCGCTCGACCACCCGTGGGTCCTCGCGCAGCGCGCCGAGCTCCAGCGCCGCGCGGTCGACGCGCTGGCGCTCGCCGCCCGCGCAGGCCTGCGGACCCCGGCCGCGCCACCGGACGGCGCCGTCGACGCGGCCCGTGAGCTCGTCGCCGCCCGCCCCCACGACGAGCAGCACGCAGCGCTGCTGATCGACCTGCTGTTCGCCGCCGGCGACCGCGGTGCCGCGCTTCAGGCCTACGAGGACGCGCGGGCGCGACTGCGCGACGACCTCGCGATCACGCCGGGGCCCGACCTGCGCGAGCGCCATCTGCGGCTGATGCGCAGCGACGCCCACGGCCTCGGCGGGACGCGGCCGGCGCTGCCGCCGGCGCTATCGACGACGGCCGGCATGGCGCTCGTCGGCCGCGACGGCGTCCTGCTGTCCGCGCGCCGCGCGCTGCGCGACGCACGGCTTGTGGCGATCACCGGCCCCCCGGGAATCGGCAAGACGCACCTTGCGGCGACCCTCGCCGCCGAGCGCTACGCGACCGGCGCGACGGTGCTGCTGGCGCGCGCGACCCAGGTGGCGGCGGCGCCGTTCGCGGGCCTGTCGGCGGCGCTCGGCGCGCTGGTGGCCGACGCCGACCCCTCAGTCCTGGCCGCCACGCTCGGACCGCTGGCCGCCGACCTCGAGCCGGCCGTGCCGCTGCTCGCACAGCGTCTCGGCGACATGCTCCCCGATCGGCCGGCGACGCCCGACCCTTCGATGGCGCGGCTGCGGCTGTTCGACGCCGCCGCCGCGCTGCTCGCCGCGGCCGACGGCGGCGACGGCGTGCTGCTGGTCGTCGACGACCTCCAGGACCTCGACGCGTCCAGCGTCCAGCTGCTCGCCCATCTCCTGAACGCCGGCGTCCCGGGGCTGAGCGTGCTGGCGACGAGCCGCCCGATGGCGCAGGACCCGCTGGGCTCGGCGCTCGATCGCCACCTCGCGCGGCGCGTCGAGCTCGGCCCGCTCGACGAGGAGGCGCTGGGAACGCTCGTGCGCCTGCACCACCCCGAGCTCGCGGCCGGCGACGCCCGCGCCCGCGCCGGTGACCTGCTCGCCCGGACCGGCGGGACGCCGCTGCTGGCGTGCACGGAGCTCGCCGCGCCGGCCGGCGCCGAGGGCCTGCGCGATGCGGTCGCGGCGATGCTCGGCTGGGCCGGCGCCGACGCCTCGACGCTGCTGCGGGTCGCCGCGCTCGACGACGCAGGCGCCCCGCTCGACGTGCTGGCCCGCGCCGCGGGGATCGACGAGACGGCGGCCGGGATCGCGCTCGACCGGGCGCGCGTCGCGGGGCTCGTGACCGCGGTCGACAGCGTCCACGCGACGGTCAACGACGTGCTCGTCGCCGAGGTCGGCGACGCCCAGCGCGCGGAGGTGCACCGGCGGCTGGCCGAGGCCTACGAGGCGGTCGGCGCCGGGCCGGCGCCGATCGCGGCCCACTGGGCGCGTGGCGGCACCGCGGCGTCGCGCCGGCGCGCGGCGTTCTACGAGGAACGCGCGGCGCGCGACGCGCTCGACGCGCTGGCCGTCGAGGCGGCCGACGAGCATGCCGACCGCGCGCTCGCACTGCTGGACTCCCCGCCACTCGAACGCCAGGCCGACCTGCTGGCGCTGCGCGGCCGCGCGCTCAACGGCGCCAGCCGGCTGGCCGACGCGCGCACGGTCCTGCGCGACGCGCAGCAGTGCGCACGCCAGGCCGCACGCGACGACCTCGTCGCCCAGATCGCCGCCGAGATCGCCGGCCATCGCCTCGGCGCGGGGCTGGTCGACCCAGAGCTGATCGCGCTCGTCGACGAGGGATTGACGTCGGCGCGGACGGCGCTCGACATGCCCGACCTGCGCCTCCAGGCTCGGCTCGCCGCGCGGCTGGCGACGCTGCTGCTCGACGGCCCGCTGCATCGCCGCGACGCGCTCGTCGCCGAGGCCGAGGATCTGGCACGGCGCAGCGGAGCACCGGCGGAGATCGCCGAGGCGCTGCTCGCCCGCCACATCGGCGACGTCTTTCGCGCCGACCCGGCGGCGCGGCTGGTGCTGCTCGAAGAGGCCGATGGCCTGGCCCGCGCCGCCGGTCGGGCCGACCTGGCGCTGCACGCGCGGATGCTGCGCTTCAGCGACCGGCTCGAGGCGGGCGATGTCGCCGCGGCGCGCGACGAGGCCCGTGTCTGGGACGACGAGGCGGCGCGGGCGCGGCTGCCCTACCACCGCTGGGCGGTCGCGGTCTGCCAGCCGACACTCGAGCTGATCGACGGCCGCCCCGACCGTGCGTTCGCGCGGCTCGACGTCGCCAAGGAACGCGCCCGCGCGCTCGGCGACGACCCGGTGGTGCGGGCCGGCAACGTCGGCCAGCAGATGATCCTCGCTGCTTCCCAGGGCCGGCTCGACGAGCCGATCGGCCTGCTGCGGGGCATCATCGCCGCCAACAGCGCGACGCCGGCGTGGTCGGCGTGTCTGGGCTACATGCTCGCGCTGGAGGGCGACGACGGCGCCGCGCTCGCCGCGGTCGCCGACGCGCTGCGCGCGGGAATCGACACGATGGTCGACCCCAACCGCGGCGCCGCGCTGTCGTTCCTGGCCGACGCGGCGGTGCTGTCGGGCGCGTCGTCGGCGGCGATGGCCGAGATCGAAGCGGCGCTCGGCGACCGCGAGGGCACGCTGATCGTCCAGCACTACGGGGGCTGCGTCCACGGCGCGGCCGACGCCCGGAGGGCTCGGCTGGCGGCGGCGCGTGGCGACTGGGCGGGCGCCGCGGCCCACGTGCGTCGCGCCGGCGACCTGCTCGGTCCCAGCCCGCCGGCGCAACTGGCGATCGACTTCGCCTGGGCGCGCGCCGAGGCAGCAGGCGAGCGGACGGACGACGCGCGAGCCGGACGCGAAGCGGTCGTGGGTAACGCCCGCGCCCACGGTCTGGTCGCGCTGGCCGACGCGCTCGGCCGCCGGCGCTGAGCGACGACTGAGAAGATCTCGGCATGCAACTCGGCATCCACTTCGCCAACTTCACGCTGCCCGGCGGCCCCGAGGCGCTCGGCCCGACGCTGGCGGCGACGGCTCGCGCGGCCGACGAGGTCGGCTGTGGGACGTTCACGGTCATGGACCACTGGTTCCAGATGGAGCAGTGGGCGCCCCGGACCGACCCGATGATGGAGGCCTACACGACGCTCGGGTTCGTCGCCGGCCAGACGCAGCGGATCACGCTCAGCGTGCTGGTGACCGGCGTCACGTACCGCCATCCCGGGCTGCTGGCCAAGACGGCGACGACGCTCGACGTGGTCTCGGGCGGGCGGGCGATGCTCGGCATCGGCGCAGCGTGGTACGAGCGCGAGCACGTCGGCCTCGGCGTGACGTTCCCGCCGATCACCGAGCGCTACGAGCGCCTCGAGGAGACGCTCGAGATCTGCCGCCAGATGTGGAGCGACGACGACGGTCCCTACGAGGGCCGCCACTACCAGCTGGCCGAGACGATCTGCCGGCCGGCACCGGTCTCCACGCCTCACCCTCCGATCCTCATCGGCGGCAGCGGCGAGCGCAAGACGCTGAAGCTGGTCGCGCGCCACGCCGACGCGTGCAATCTGTTCGCGATGGAGGGGCCGAAGTTCGTCGCACGCAAGCTCGAGGTGCTGGCCCGTCACTGCGAGGACGCGGGCCGTGACCCGGCTGAGATCCGCACCACGATCATCAACGGCGGCGATCCGGCCGCAGACCCGGACGGGTTCCTGGCCGCGATGGAGGACTACGCGAAGCTCGGCGTCGAGCTCGTCGTGCACACGCCCCGCGTGCCGGACCCCGAGGTGCAGGTGCGCCAGCTCGGCGAGACGGTCATCCCGCGGCTGGCAGAGCTCTAGTAGTAGCGCATCCGCGGAAGCGGGGGCAGCCACTCGCGCGAGCGCGGGTCGGTGATCTCGAGCAGGCGGAGGCGGTGAAGAAGACTGGACATGTGATTCATCGTACCACGACATATCGTCCTAGGAAGCTACTTCTTGAGACGTAGGTTCTTCGGGTACCATTTGCCGGGCGATGGCGCAGCGCGACCATGTGGACCTGATCGTGGAGCAGTGGCGGTCCGAGCGCCCGGAGCTCGACCCGTCGCCGATCGGCGTGATCGGCCGCGTCTCGCGGCTGGCCCGGGAGATCGAAGTCCGGCTCGAGCCGACGTACCGCGACGCCGGGCTGGAGCCGGGCTGGTACGACGTGCTGGCGACGCTGCGCCGCCAGGGCGAGCCGTACCGCCTGCACCCGACCGACTTCACCGACGCGCTGATGCTGACCTCGAGCGGCACGACCAAGCGCCTCGACCGCCTCGAGCGAGCCGGCCTGATCGCGCGCGAGCCCGACCCCGACGACCGCCGGGGCACGCTTATCGCGCTGACCGCAGCCGGCCGCAGCCTCGTCGACCTGGCGACCGACGCCCACCTGGCCAACGAGCGGCGGATCCTCGCGGGGCTGAGCGAGGCCGAGCAACGGCGCCTCGCCGAGCTGCTGCGCAAGCTGACGCTCGCGCTGCCCGAGAGCTGACCGGAGCCGGTTGGGCTAGCGGCGGTCCAGGATGAACCGCTTCACCGCATCGGCGAAGCCGTCGTCGTCGTTTGACCCCGTGACCTCTTGCGCGGCGCGCTGGACCTCGGGGTCGCTCTGGCCCATCGCGATCGACAGACCCGACGGCGTGAACATCAGCACGTCGTTGGGCATGTCGCCGATCGTCGCGATCTGCTCGGGCGCGATCTCGTAGCGCTGGGCCAGGAACTTCACGACGCCGCCCTTGTTGGCCTGCGGGTGGGTGACGTCGAGGTAGTAGGGCTGCGAGCGCGCGGCCGAGACGCGATCGCCGAAGCGGTCCTGGGCCTCGGTCGCGACGGTGGCGACGAGGTCGTGATCGTCGCTGACTCCCACGATCTTGGCGACGCGCTCGGTGAGGCTGTCGAGGCGGTCGACAAGCGTCGGCTGGAACTGGACCGTGAACGCCTCGCGGGCGATGTGCGGTGCGTCGAGGTCGCGGACGAACCAGTCGGCGCCCTGGTAGATCCACGCGTCGAGCCCGCGCGAGTCAAGCAGCGACACGATCTCGGCCACCAACTCGCTCGGCACCGCCTTCTGCTCGATCGCCGTCATGTCCGGCTCGACGATCAGCCCACCGTTGAACGCGGCGATCGGCGTCGTCAGGTCCAGCGGCTCGATCAGCATCGCCATCCCGCGCGGCGGGCGCCCGCTGGTCAGGGCGAACAGGATGCCGGCGTCGTGCAGCGCCAGGACCGCCTCGACGCTGCGGTCGGTCAGCACCTTGTCCTGTGTGACCAGCGTCCCGTCGACGTCGGCCAGCAGCAGCCGGATCGGCGCGGCGCTCATCGCATCGCCCGGTAGCGGCGGATCAGCGCGTTGGTCGAGCTGTCGTGGGTCAGCGCCGGCTCGTCGGCCGCCTCGAGCTCGGGGATGATCTGCCTGGCCAGCACCTTGCCCAGCTCGACACCCCACTGGTCGAACGAGTCGATGCCCCAGATCGTCCCCTGCGTGAACACGCTGTGCTCGTAAAGGGCGACGAGCGCGCCGAGCGTGTGCGGCGTGAGCTGCTGGGCGAGGATCACGTTCGTCGGCCGGTTGCCCTCGAACACCCGGTGGGGCACGACGGCCTCGGCCGTGCCCTCGGCCCGCACCTCGTCGTCGGTCTTGCCGAACGCCAGGGCCTGGGCCTGGGCGAAGACGTTGGACATCAGGATGTCGTGGTGGTCGGCGATCGGGTTCAGCGACTGGCCGAAGCCGATCAGGTCGACCGGGATCAGCTTCGTCCCCTGGTGGATCAGCTGGTAGAAGCTGTGCTGGCCGTTGGTCCCCGGCTCGCCCCAGTACACGGCCCCGGTCTGGTAGTCGACCGGGCGCCCGTCGAGCGTGACGTGCTTGCCGTTGGACTCCATCGTCAGCTGCTGGAGGTAGGCCGGGAAGCGCTTGAGGTACTGGCTGTAGGGCATCACCCCGACCGTCTGGGCGTCGAAGAAGTCGCCGTACCAGACGGCCAGCAGGCCCATCAGGACCGGAAGGTTGTGCTGGAGCTCCGCTGTGGCGAAGTGCACGTCCATCGCGCGGAAGCCGGCCAAGAGCTCGCGGAAGCCGTCGGACCCGACGGCGAGCATCGTCGAGAGCCCGATCGCCGAATCCATCGAGTAGCGCCCGCCGACCCAGTCCCAGAAGCCGAACATGTTGTCGGTGTCGATGCCGAACTCCGCGACCGCCTGCGCGTTGGTCGACACGGCGACGAAGTGCTTGGCGATCGCCGCTTCGTCGCCGAGGGCGGCGAGCGCCCAGTCGCGCGCGGTGTGGGCGTTGGTCATCGTCTCGAGCGTCGTGAACGTCTTGGACGAGACGATGAACAGCGTCTCGTCGGCGCTCAGGTCGCGCGTCGCCTCGGCGAAGTCGGTCGAGTCGACGTTCGACACGAAGCGGAACGTCATGTCGCGGCGCGTGTAGTGGCGCAGCGCCTCGTAGGCCATCACCGGCCCGAGGTCCGACCCGCCGATGCCGATATTGACGACGTTGCGGATCGGCTTGCCGGTGTGCCCGGTCCACTCCCCCGAGCGCACGCGGTCGGAGAAGGCGGCCATACGGTCGAGCACGGCGTTGACCTGCTCGACGACGTCGACGCCGTCGACGACCAGCGACCCGCCGCGGGGCATCCGCAGCGCGACGTGCAGCACGGAACGGTCCTCGGTCGGGTTGATGCGCTCGCCGGCGAACATCGCCGCCGTGCGCTCGCGCAGCCCCGACTCGCGGGCGAGCTCGAGGAGCAGTCCGATCGTCTCGTCCGTCACGCGGTTCTTGGAGTAGTCGAGGTACAGCCCGGCCGCTTCGGCGACCAGCCGCTCGCCGCGGTCCGGGTCGGCGGCGAACAGGTCGCGCAGTGACGTGCCGGCGATCTCCTCGTGGTGGCGTTGCAGCGCCTGCCAGGCGGGGCGCGCGGTGAGCGGCTTCATGACGACCGGCACCTTACGCCCGGCAGGCCGGGCTCGCGGTGTCCGTTTGGTAGCCTCGGTGGCGCGATGACACGTTCCACTCCAGTCTGAGCTGTACCCGCCTCGCCGGCGCGCGTTGACCGCCGGCCGCCCTGTCCGTCGCGTTCCTCGAGTGGTGTGTCATGAGCTTCCGTCCGCGCGTCCTGCGCCACAAAGACTTCCGTTACCTGTTCCTCGGCCAGGCCGCCAGCCAGATCGGCGACCGGGTGGTCATCGTCGCGCTGGCCCTGTTCATCACGCGCACGACCGGTTCGCCGACCGACCTCGGGCTCGTGCTCGGCGCCCAGGCGCTGACGCTGGTCGCGCTGCTGCTGTTCGGCGGCGTGTGGGCCGATCGCGTCGCGCGCCACCGGCTGATGATCCTCACCGACAGCGTCCGCGCGGTGCTTCACGCGCTGGTCGCAGTGCTGATCCTCACCGGCGCGATCCGCATCTGGCAGCTCGTCGTGATCGAGGCGCTGTTCGGCGCCGCGATGGCGTTCTTCCAGCCGGCCTATACCGGCCTGCTGCCCCAGACCGTCCCCGAGGCCGAGATCCAGCAGGCGCGGGCGCTGACCCAGATGACCGACAACCTCGCGTTCCTTCTCGGCCCGCTGCTGGCCACCGCGCTCGTGCTCGGGGTCGGGGCCGGCGAGGCGTTCGCCTTCGACGCCGCGACGTTCGCGCTCAGCGCGCTGCTGCTCGTGCGCGTACGCCCTCGCGCGCGAGGAACCGCCGCGGAGCCGAGCGGCTCGGTGGTCGCCGACCTGCGTGCCGGCTGGCGCGAGGTGCGCTCGCGCGTCTGGGTGTGGGCGACGATCGCCGCGTTCACCGGCACGCTGTTCTGCGTGTTCGCACAGTGGTACGCGCTGGCGCCGGGGATCGCGCGCGACGTGTACGGCGGCGCCGGTGTGTTCGGCGTGCTCGAGGGAGCGGCCGGGGCCGGCGCGGTGATCGGAGCGGTGATGGCGTCTCGGTGGCGCCCGCGCCATCCGCTGCGCAGCGGGTTGACCGCGCTGCTCGCGTGGCCGACGGCGACCGCGCTGTTCGCGCTCGGGGCACCGCTGCCGCTCACGGCCCTGGGGATATTCACTGCCGGCCTGGGCTTCGGGCTGATGATCGTCTTCTGGGAGTCGGCGCTGGCCCATCACATCCCGCCGCACGCGCTTTCGCGCGTCAGCGCGTGGGACTGGATGGGCTCGCTGGCGCTCGTGCCGCTGGGCTATCTCGTTGCCGGGCCGTTGGCCGGTGTCTTCGGCGCGCGGGTCGTGCTCGGCGTCGGCAGCGCGATCGGCCTCGTGCTGCTGTCGGCGGCGCTGATCCCGCGTGAGACGCGCGAGCTGCGCGACGGGGCGCCGGACAGCGTCGCGCTGCAGCGGCCTTCACCGGCCGAACTCGCCGCTACGGGTGCGCGCGGATCAGCGTGACCTTCCAGGTGACGATGGTCGTCGTCGTGACGGGGATCTGGCCGATCGGCTCGCTGCTCTCCCAGCGCTGGCTGCCGTGGACGACCAGCTTGCCGTGGGGCTTCTCCATCGCGCTGCGCACGCGGCTCAGCGGGATGGTCTCGAACGTGTGCTGCGGGAACGAGCCGACGCCACCGCCGGACCCGACCTCCGGCGCGGTGTAGAGCGGGCAATGGGCGACGAGCCCGTTAGACGGGAACGCCGCCACGAAGACCTGGAACCGACTGCCCACAGCCGTCACGTTGACATCCCACGGCACGTGCTCGGTCCCGCAGCCCGACTGGTCCTGCGTCTTGTCGGCCGTCAGCGGCGGGCAGCCCACCGGGTCGCGCTGCGGCGAGTTGGTGTACTCGTCGGCGACGATGCCAGTCTGGTCGATCTGTCCGGTGCGGAAGCCTGCCGCCGGACGGCCCGGGCGGGCACGCTCCTTGGGCTGGAACGTGAGGTTGTTGCCCGAGTCGACGATGGTCACGAGGGCGCGGTTGGCATGACCGTTGTGCGTGGTGCTGTACTGGACCCGCTGTGAGCCGGTGCCGTGGCGCATGTCGAGCTCGCACCCGTCGTCGCTGGAGTACGGACCGAGCAACCAGTGCGTGGTCATCGTGCCCTGGAACTGGAGCGTGGCGTGCTGCTGGTTGAGCGTCTGCGCCGGGATCGGCGGAATCCGCACCGCGGACGTCGGCGCGGCGACCACCGCGGCGGTGAGCAGAGCGAGCGCGAAGGCGACGGGGCCGCGCATGGCGCGCATCATTCCACGATCGGGGCCATCAGCGGCGGTAGCGGCCGGTCAGGGTGCCGGTCGCGATCGCGTGTTGTGCCACGGCGTCTTGGACCGCGCGGGGCGACGCGCCGGCCTCCAGGCCGAGGTCTGCGTCGAGCGCGTAGACGCTGAACACGTAGTGGTGGGCCTCGTCGCCCGGCGGCGGGCACGGGCCGGTGTATCCGTCGCTGCCCGCGGAGTTGCTGCCCTGTTTCGCGCCTTGGGGCACGTGGCCGGTACCAAGCCCCGTCGAGCCGCGCGACAGATCCCAGACCGACCAGTGCACGAACGCGCCACCCGTCGCGTCGGGATCCACGACCACGAGCGCGAGCGACCGCGCGCGGCCCGGGACGCGGGTCCACGTCAGCGGCGGCGAAACACCCTCGCCGTCGCACGTGTAGCGGGCCGGGATCGTCGAGTCGTTCACGAACGCGGTACTGGTCAGGCCGAGCGTCGTGCCGGTGGGACGCGGCGCCGTCGTGCTTGGGGTCTTCGCGGCGCCCTGCCCAGCACCGCAGCCGGCGACGACGAGCGCGCAGATCACCAGCACCCCCACGGAACCCGATCGGGCCATCCAATGAGACCTTAGCCGCGGTTGCTTAGGCTGTGGGTATCGGCGACTACCCCCAGCTCATCGACGCGACGACGCTCGCAGAGCATCTGGAGGATCCGCAGCTACGGATTCTCGATGCGACCGTGTTCCTGGACCGGCCGGCGGGCGGCGGGCCGTACACGCCGCGCAGCGGGCGCCCGGACTACGAGCGCGGGCACATCCCCGGCGCGGGCTTCGCCGACCTGCTCGGCGAGCTCTCCGACCCCGATGGGCCGCACCCGTTCTGGCTGCCCGGCGAGGAGCGGGCCGCGGCGGCGTTCGGCCGCCTCGGCGTCGGCCCCGGAACCCATGTCGTCGCCTACGCCCAGGAGTCGCCGATGTGGGCGACGCGGCTGTGGTGGCTGCTGCGCTACTTCGCCTTCGATGACGCGAGCGTCCTCGACGGCGGCCTGCCCGCCTGGCGCGCCGCCGGCCACCCGGTCAGCGACACGCCGGCCACCTACCCGGCGGCCGGGTTCACGGCGCGGCGTCGGCCGGAGCTGCTGGCGACGCGCGCCGACATCGAGGCGATCGTCGCCGGCGAGGCGCCCGCGTGCCTGATCAACGCCCTGCCCGAGCACACGTTCCGGGGCCAGGGGCGCACGTCGTACTCGCGTCCGGGCCGCATCCCGCGCAGCGTCAGCGCGCCCGCGATCGAGCTGCTGGACCCCGAGACCTGGCGCCTGCGCCCGCTGGCAGAGCTCGAGCGCCGGCTCGACATGGCCGGCGCGCGCAGCGGCGATCCGGTGGTCGCCTACTGCGGCGGCGGCATCTCGGCAACGATCGACGTTTTCGCGCTCTCGCTGGCCGGACACGACGACGTGCGACTCTATGACGGGTCACTGACCGAGTGGACGGCCGACCCTGCGCTCCCACTCGAGATCGGCTGACAGAGCGAAATACGACGACAAGGACACGCACTTCATGCCAACGATCGGCGATGACGCACCGGATTTCGAGGCCGACACGACCGAGGGTCCCATCTCGTTCCATGACTGGATCGGCGACGACTGGGCCGTTCTGTTCTCACACCCCCGCAACTTCACCCCGGTCTGCACGACCGAGCTCGGATACATGGCGTCGATCAAGCCGGAGTTCGACCGGCGCGGCGTGAAGATCATCGGCCTGTCGGTCGACCCGCTCGAGAACCACGAGCAGTGGGTCAAGGACATCGAGGAGACACAGGGCACGGCGCCCAACTACCCGATCATCGCCGACACCGACTTCGCCATCTCCAAGGCCTACGGGATGCTGCCGATGGACGTCTCTGGCGACCCCACCGAGCGCACCCCGGCCATGAACGCGACGCTGCGCAACGTGTTCGTGATCGGCCCCGACAAGAAGATCAAGCTCGTGTTGATCTACCCGATGACGACGGGGCGCAACTTCGACGAGGTCCTGCGCGTCATCGACTCGCTGCAGCTGACGGCCAAGCATCAGGTTGCGACCCCGGCCCAGTGGCAGCCCGGCGACGACGTGATCATCGCCGGCTCGGTGTCCGACGACCAGGCCAAGGAGAAGTACCCCGACGGCTGGAAGTCGCCACGGCCCTACATCCGGATCGTTCCGGCGCCGTAGGCGCCGCGCCTTCCCCACAACGACGCGACGCGCCCCGCAGGGCGCGTCGCGTCGTTGTCTGGCCCGTGATCGGTCGCTAGATCCGGATGTTCTTGGTCAGGACCGTCTTCGGGTTGCCGTTGACGAGCACCGTCACGATCAGCCGGTAGGTGCCGCGCGTCAGCCGGTGGCTTGAGTGCAGGGCGATCCGGCCGGAGTGCACCGTGCGCCCGCTCGCCGCGATACGGCCGTGGCGCACGAGCGTCACGCGGGCCTCGCGGACGCTGCGCCCCTTGGTGAACGAGACCTTGCAGGTCACCTTCACATTGCGGGTGCCCTTCACGGTGCACGTGACCTTGGCGTCGCGACCGGCCGGTCCGGTCGCGCCCTTGGCGCCCTTGTCACCCTTCGGGCCCGGAGCGCCCTGGGCCCCGGTCGCACCGGTGGCCCCCGTGGCGCCGGTCGCCCCGGTGGCACCGGTCGCCCCGGTGGCACCGGTCGCCCCTGTGGCCCCGGTCGGGCCGGCCGGCCCGGGGTCACCCTGCGGGCCCTGCCCGTCGGTGCCGCAGACCGTGAAGTCCGGCGGCGTGTTCATCCCGGCGAGCGTGTGCATGTTGTTGATCAGCTCGTCGGCCTTGCCGATCAGCGTGGTCGCCTGGGCGTCGTCGATCGTCGCGGAGGCGAAGTTGACCCCGTTGAGGACCGTCTGGATCGAGGTCGCTGTCTGGTCACGCAGCGTCTTGCACGCGGCCAGCTGGCTGTCCCAGGCGGCGTAGACCTGCGGCGAGGTCGTGCCCACCGCGGTCGTCGAGACGACCTCGGCGTCATGACCGAACTGGCCGAACGGCGCGTTGAGCTGCTTGAGCGCGGCCTCGAGCTCCTCGTAGCTCGTCATGTGGCCCGTCACGGCCGCCGGCAGCGCGGCGTTGGTCAGGAACTGCGGCACGACGTCGCCGTCATCGGCGTAGTCGTCGGTCAGCCCCAGCGCCCGCAGCATCGTCGGCCGCACGTCGGTGTGATCGGTCCAGACGTCGGGGTCGACGCCGTTGTTGACGATGTCCGGCCCGACGATCCCCAGGAACGTCTTGGAGATCTCGGGGTTGTCGTCACCGTGGTTCCAGGCGAAGCCCGGTCCCACGATCGGGCAGCCGGCCTGCGTCGCGTTGCTCCCAGCCGTGCAGTTGCCGGTCTGGAAGAAGTAGTCGGCATTGCCGAACAGCGTGAACGAGGGAGTCCGCTTGGGATCGGTGTTGTCCATGTGCAGGATGTCCTGCGTCTGTTTGTCGGCGACGTGCTGCGTGATCGGGTCGATGTTCCCGGTCCGCGGGTTCGTGACCGTGCCGACCGCGACCTCGCGCTCCAGCCGGCGGATCCGCGGATCGGTCGGCGGCAGGATGCCGGTCAGGGACGGGTTGGGCACGTAGAACGTCGGCGCGTCGTCGAAGTGGATCGAGAACGGCGTGGTGTCGCTGAACTCCGACGCGAGGAACTTGTCGAGGTTCAGGTCGATCTCCCCGACCGTGTTCGGGCCGGTGGTGCCGGTCGAGTACGTGCACGGCGTCGTGACGCCGTCGCACGCCCCCTCGTTGGTCGGCGGACCGCCGGCGAAGTGGTCGCCCTCCTCGACGGTGATCACGAACAGCGTGTTGGTCTTGTCGATGCCGTCGTCGCCCAGTCGGGAGAAGAACGCCTGGAACGCCTGGTCCTGGTCGTGCAGCTGCTGGACGTAGCAGGCCGAACCTGGGCCGAGAGCGCCGCTGACGCCGGTGCACGCCCCGGTGTTCTCGAACGTGTCGTGTGCGTCGCGGATGTAGGACATCACGACCGGCACGCCCGATTCGAGCATCGCGGCGTCGTAGCCGAGCGTCTGCGCGGCGGTCGGGTTGAACACGTTCGGGAAGCCGTTGTTGCCCTGCGCGTCGACGATCGGCGACGGCGCCGGCAACCCGACCGGCTCGGTGCCCTGGCCGCCCGGCGTGTGCGAGAAGTCGAACACGTCGTTGACGGTCGGCGCCTGGTCGGGGTAGTTGTTGGACAGGCCGTCGGACGTCGAGGCCTGGAAGCCACCCGGCTGATCGACGACCTGATTGGCGAAGACGGCGCCGAACATGCCCTTGAAGCCGTTGTAGCCACCCGGCTCGTCGGGCAGCGCGTCGGTCTTGGCTCCATGGGCCGGGTCGCAGACACCGCCGGTCGTCGAATCGGCGGCGGCGCAGTGGATCGCGATGCCCTCGAAGTCGGTGGCCCGCATCGCCTTCTGCTTTGCGGTCGTGCCCGTCGCGCCCGCGGCGGTGATGAAGTCCGACTCGGGCGATGGGTTGCCGAACACCTTCGTGACGTCACCGTTCGCGCCCAGGCCCGTGTTCTCGAGCTCCATGTCGGCAATCGAGAACGCGCCGACATCGCAGCCCGCGCGGGTGTACGGCACCCACGGCGCCGGGGTATTTTTCTGATTATCGGTGACGAGATTCGGGATCGGGTCGTTGGCGGTCGCCGGGTCGGTCCAATAGGTGAACGCCGTTGCATTCGCCGAGTCAAGCGATCCGTCGGGCTTGAAGACGCCGTAGGAGTTGGTCACGCCGAGGCCGTTGCGGTCGGGGTACAGACCGGTCAGCGACGCGAGGATCCCGCCCGCGGTGTGGGAGATCAGGATCGTGTGGTCGTTGGAGTCCAGGGTGCCGTTGGACGCAAGGAACGTCTTGAGCGCCGGCGTCTGCTCGATGTCGGACGGGACGTTCGGGTTGTCGCGGTACAGGTGCTGGTTGTCGAACTGGATGTAGACGACATGGTGGATCGCACCACCCGGCCCCAGATTGCAGCTCGAAGTGGCGAGCGCGGGGGCGGCGCTCATGCTGGCCATCAGGCCGATCGTGCCGAGGACGGTCGCTGATGCGAGCGCGGCAAATCGGCGAGCGAGAAGAGTGAACAACTGGAACCTCTCTCCGGTTCGTATGGACTGCGGCAGCCTTCCGCCGATACGGGCGCTGAGTGTTACTGAGTTGTCAGTTACCTGTTACCGGGTTGTTGTGACGCTGACGAAACACTTCCCCCGGGCGCTAGCGTGGAGATGGATGCGATGGTCAGGCTCGTGGCGGGCGGTGATGGGCGTGCCGCTCGCGGCGCTTCTCGCCGTGCCCGCCGTGGCGGCGGGCATGGTCACCGCCAACACCGCCGCCGACCTTCCGCCCGCGCTCGGCGAGTGCGCCGGCAGCGCACCGTGCTCGCTGCGCCAGGCTCTCGATGCAGCCTCGGACGGCGACACGGTCGTCGTGCCCGCGCTCGGCGCCACGACGACCTACACACTCACCTCCGGCCCGCTCGTCGTGGCGAGAGCGGTCAAGATCACCGGCGGCGGTGCCGGGACGGTGACCGTCTCGGCAGCCCACCTGTCGACGGTCTTCGACGTCGATGCCGGTCCGACCGCGATCACCGGCCTGACGATCGCCGATGGCGCCGCGCGCGCCGCGACGAGCGACGGCGGCGCGATCACCGCGACGGCCGATCTGACGCTGCGCGACGACGTGTTCACCGGCGACGTCGGTGGCAGCGGTATCTACGACGGCGCGCCGGAGCAGGGCGGGGCCGGCGCGGTGCAGAGCCGCAGCGGCGTCCTGACGGTGCTCGATTCGACGTTCACCGGCGATGCGGGCGGCGACGGCGCCGCCGGCCCCGACGACGGCCAGCAGAACGGCGGCAACGGCGGCCCGGGCGCGATCGCGGCCCGGTCGGGCTCGGCGGTCAACGTCACGGTGACCGGCTCGACGGGCGGCGATGGCGGCGCCGGCAGCGACGGGACCGACGAGGACGACGTCGGCGAGGTCTTCAGCGCTCCCGGGTACGGCGGCAACGGCGGCGCGGGCGCGATCTCGGGGCCGATCGTCGCGGCCGGCGGCTTCCTCGTGCAGAGCTCGACGCTCGCCGGGAATTTCGCCGGCGGCGGCGGCGCGCCCGGCGGCGGCGGCGACAACGACGACGGGGGACCGACGCTGCCGGGAGACCCCGGTGGCAGCGCGGTCGTCGGCGTGGTGCTCGAGAGCTCGATCGCCGTCTCGAGCCAGTCGGTTCGCACGACCTGCGTGTTCACCCGCGACGGCGGCCACAACCTCACGTTCCCGGCCGGCGACGACTGTCCGGCCGCGGTGATCGCCGACCCGCTGCTCACGAGCCTGGCCGACAACGGCGGATCGACGCCGACGCTCGCGCCGGCGTCCGCCAGCCCGGCGATCGACGCCGCGCCGGCGTCCGTCTGCCCCGCGACCGACCAACGCGGGATCGCGCGGCCACAGGGTCCGGGCTGCGACATCGGCGCCTTCGAGCACGCCCCACTGCCACCGCCCGGGGACGGAGGCGGCGGTGACCCGGCTCCGGGCGGCGGCTCGGGCGGGACGCCCGAACCCGGCGGCGGGACGCCGAGCGGCGGCGGGGCGGCGGGCACGAGCCAGAACGGCGGATCGCCGCCCGGCGACACGGCGCCGCCGTCGGGCGCCAAGGGCCCGATCGCCAAGCCACGCGTCCTGCTGTCGACTTTCGCGCGCTGCCGGCGCGCGGGCGCGCTGCCGGCCGTCGCGCTGAACCTCCCGGCCACCGGCACGGTGACGGCAACCCTGCAGCGCGTGACGTCGACCCGGCATCGCGGCTGCCCGTCGGTCGCGCCGGCGCGCCGGTCCGGTCGCCGGATCGCGCGGGTCGAGCGCCATCTGCGCGCCGGGCGTAGCCACCTGACGATCACCGGCGCGCGCCGGCTGACGCCTGGTGGCTACGTGTTGACCCTGCGCGGATCGGGCTGGAACGCGACGGTCGCGTTCTGGGTGCTCCGGGCGCCAGCAGCATGACGATCCCGCACTGACGGCGTGACCCCTCACCGAACGGTGAACGAGCGGATCGGGCCCTCTATGTTGCAGTCGCCCGAGTCGGCGCCGGGGCTGTTGGAGCAGTCGATCTTGTAGGCCTGCCAGTAGTAGCGGCCCGGCCGGTTGAGGAAGTAGTCCGACAGCGCGGCGAAGCGCTCGACCTTGCGGCTGTACAGCCCGCCGCGCAGCGCGAGCGAGCGGAAGTACTCGTCGTCGCTGGCCAGCGTGCCGTCGGTGCCGACACGCTTGGAGCGCGAGACCTTCAGGAACACGCCCGCGCCACCGTGCGAGCGGACCTTGAACGTGAACGGCACGCCGCGGTGGATCTTCTGGGCGTTGGCGGGAGCGACGGAGACGGGCGCGCCGTCGGACGAGTCGGCGCGGGTGGTGGCGCTGCCGGCCACGAGCGCGGCCAGCAGCCCGGCGGCGGCCAGGACGAGCGCGACCGCCTTGATGGGATTGACGGAGATGTTCATCGGCCCACCGTGCGCGATCGGCGCGGCGCTGACAATCGGGTGGCGACCCTGAAATCTGGGAGAGGGAAACCTCAGGGTCGCTCCCCGATTGCGGCCGGCGACCGTCGGGGCCAGTCTGTCGGCATGTCCAGCGGTCTCGCCCTCCCCGATGTCGACGCCTGGCCGTCCTGGGCCCGGTGGAACGACAGCCGCTCGGGCCGCTACACGATCGGTGTCGAGGAGGAGCTGAAGCTCGTCCGCGCCGCCGACCACTCGCTGGCGCCGTGCAGCGACGCCGTGATGGCACGGCTGTCGGGGCCGCTCGCCCGGCACGCATCGCCCGAGACGCACGCGGCGGCGATCGAGCTTCGCACCGGTGTCCATCGCGACGTGTCCAGCGCGTGCGACGAACTCGCGGCGCTGCGAGCAGCTCTGGCGTCGGAGCTGGCAGCCATGGGTCTGCTCGCGGCGTCGACCGGCACCTACCCGCTCCCCGGCCCCGACGCGACCGCCACGTCCAACGGCGCGCGCTACCAGTCCGTCGCGGAGACGATGGGCCTGCTGGCCCGCCGCGAGCCGACGTCCGCGCTACACGTGCACGTCGGCGTCCCGGACCCCGAGGACGCGGTCCGGGTCCTCAACGGCCTGCGTGGCGTTCTGCCGCTGCTGATCGCGCTGTCGGCCAATTCGCCGTTCTGCCAGGGCCGCGACAGCGGTTTCGCATCGGCGCGCACGGTCATCTTCCAGGCGTTCCCGCGGACGGGGACGGCGCGCCCGTTCGAGGACTACGGCGACTACGTCGGAGCGATCGACGTGCTGATCGACTGCGGCGCGCTGCCCGATCCGAGCTTCCTGTGGTGGGACGCGCGGCTCCAGCCGGTGCTCGGGACGGTCGAAGTGCGCGTGATGGACGCCCAGACGACGGTCGCTGACAGTGCCCCGCTGATCGCGCTCGTTCAGTGCCTGGCGCGCCTCGCGCTCGAGGACGAGCCGCCGTTGCGCGCCATCGGCGCCGAGGTCCTGGCCGAGAATCGGTTCCTGGCAGCGCGCGACGGGCTCGACGCGCAGCTGATCGATCCGGGGACGCTCGGCCTGGTGGAGGTGCGCGCGCTGATCGAGACGCTCATCGCGCGGTGTCGCCCGCACGCCGAGCAGCTCGGGTGCGCGACCGAGCTCGATCAGGTGTCGCGGTTGGCCACGGCAAACGGGGCGCACGCGCAACGGGAATGGGCCGCGAAGGCCGGCGCCGGCGCCGCGGTCTCGATGCTGTGCGAGCGATTCACGTCCAGCTCCGCTCCAGCCCGCTGACCAGCGCGGCGATCGCGTCGTGCAGCGGGGTCGGCACACCGGCCTCGCGGCCGAAGCGCGCGACGCCGCCGTTGAGCGCATCGATCTCGGTCGGTCGCCGGGCGAGAACGTCCTGAAGCGTGCTCGGCCGGTGATCGCGGCCGGTCACCGCCGACTCGTCGATCATCTGCTCGAGATCGGCGGTGATCGTCACGCCGTTGGCGCGGGCGACCGCCTGGCCCTCGTCCAGCAGCGCGGAGATCAGCCGGCGGGTCGGCGGGTGGGCGCAGAGCCCGCCCTGGGTGAGCCCGGTGAGCGCCGCCAGCCCGTTCGTCGAGGCGTTGAACAGCACCTTCGCCCACTGCGCCCCGCGGGCGTCCTGCAGCGCCTCGGTCGCCATCCCGGACGCCGACAGGCGCTGCGCCAGCTCGCGCACCTCGGCCATCGAGGCGGGCCGTGGCTCAAACGGCCCGATCCACGTCGGCCCGGGCGCCTCCATCTCGACGATGCCGGGGGCCACGACATGCCCGGCGGGGATCGTCGCGCCGCGGATGACCCGCGGAACGTGGTGGGCAATCGTCTCCTCGTTGCCGAGCCCGTTCTGGACGCTGCACACGGCGGCGTCGGCCAGTGCGCCGGCTGTGGCCAGAATCGCGTCCGGCGTGAACCGCGACTTCGTGGCGACGATCCCCAGCGTGCACGGCGGTATCTCCCGGCCGTCGGTCGTCGCGCGCACGTCGGCGCGCAGATCGGCGGCGCCGGTGATCCGCAACCCGTCGCGGTTGATCGCCGCCACATGGTCGGCCGACACGTCGTAGGCCCAGACCTCGACGTCGTCGAGCTGGGCGAGGTGGGCGGCGAACAGGCTCCCGATCGCCCCGCAGCCGACGACGCAGATCCGCGGCACCTGCGCTCAGCCCACAGCGACGGCGGCGATCTCGGCGGCCACGGCCGGCGCCACGCCGCCGATGCCCACGGCGGCGACGACCGCGCCGTCGCGCTGGAGCGGCAGGCCCCCGTCCACGCCCAGGATCGCGAACGGCAGCGTCGCGGCGACTTGATCGAGCAGCGCCCCGGGGTAGGTCTCGGCGAGCTCGCCGCTGGGAACCTGGAACGTCGCGGCTGCCGCAGCGGTCGCCTGCGCGACGTACACCGCGGCGCTCGGTGCGCCGTCCAGCGTGTCGATCTGGATCGGGTCACCGCCGCGGTCGACGACCGCGACGGTGATCGTCAGGTCGCGACGGCGCGCCTCGTCCAACGCACGGTCGACGATCTCGATCGCCCAGCCGAGCTCGTGCTGCTCGCTCGCGGGCGGGGGCTGCGCCATGCCGGTACCGGACGCCGGATCGGCGGGCCACGCGCCGAACGCGGTCGTCCAGCGCGCGTAGTCGTCGCCGTGCTGGCCGACGTAGGGCGCGTCGATCGCGTAGTGCACGAGCAGGTCCTCGGCGTTGGCCGGCTGACCGTCGGCGATCAGCCGCTGGGGCTCGGAGCCAGGGTAGTCGACGAATGGCCCGATGCCCGCCCCGGAGGCGGCGATGCCGGCGATGACGACTCCGCCCTCGCGGATCGGCATCCCGCCGGCGCCGGGAAACATCGCCTCGGGCGACAGCACCGTGAAGCCGCTGGCCATCTGCGGAGCGATCATCTGCATGCGCTGCAGGTGCACGACGCTCGGGAGCTGCTGGGTCGCGGCGATCCACGCCTTGGAACGCGCACGCGCGAAGCCACCGGCCCCACCGTGGTCCATGCGCGAGCCGGAGATCAGCGCGCCGCTGGCCCCGATCACGACGATCGCCCCGCGGGCCCGGAGCTCCTCGGCCTTGTCGATGCCGCGCACGATCAGCGCACGGGCCTGCTCAAGGGACAGATCAGATGTCGGCACGGCACTCCCCGCGGTCGGTGTGACGGCTAACCGTATGCTCTTTGCCAAGGTGCGTACGTGAGGTGAGGCGATGAAGGTGCTCGGGGTGTCCGCGGGAGCCGCGGACGGCAGCGCGGAGATCCTGCTCAAGGCGGCGCTCATGGAGGCCGAGGCGCTCGGCCACGAAGTGTCGCTGCTGCGTCTCGACGACATGGCGATCCCGACGGGGCCGTTCATCACCGACGAGCCCGACGACTGCCCGTGGTTCTTCGAGCAGGTCATGGCCGCCGACGGGATCATCTACAGCTCGCCGATCTACTCGCGCACGAGCGCGGGCAAGCTGCGGCTGCTCACCGACCGCGTCTTCGGCCCCAACGCGGACCCCGGCTTCATCGAGTTCCTGCTCGCGCTGCGCGCGGCGGGCCAGCCGAGCCCCGTCCCGTTCGAGCCCGACGAGCGTGTGCTGCGCGGCCGCGTCGCCGGCCTGATCGCCGTCGGCGGATCGCTCACCGACCAGTGGACGACGCTCGCGCTGCCGCTGATGCACACGCTGACGATCTCGATGCGCAACGGCGTCGTCGACCAGGTGTGCTTCCAGGGCGCTGGGACGCCGGCCTCGATCGTGCTGGACCCGGAGGCGATCGAGCGCGCCCGGCGGCTCGGGCGCAACGTCGCCGCCCAGCTCGGGCGCGACTTCGATGATGTCGAGTACAAGGGCGAGCCGGGCCTGTGCCCGTTGTGTCACCTCAGCGTGATCGCGATCCGCGGCGAGGTCGCCGAATGCGCGAGCTGCGGCGCCGAGGGGCGCTTCGAGGTCGTCGACGGCACGGTGACCGTCACGTTCTCGCCCGAGGGACTCGAGGCTTCGGTGATCGCGATGGCCGAGAAGCGCGCCCACATCCGCGAGGTGGTGCAGACCGCCGGCGCCCACGCCGCGCGGGCGGACGAGATCGCGGCCGGCGCCGCCCCGTTCGCCGCCTGGGATCGCCGCGTCACCCCGGGCTGACGGCCGGGTCCGCGCCGAAGCGCTCGAGCTCGCCCGCGCGCCACGGCGCCTCACCGTGGACGAACGCGCGCCAGGCGCCGCTCATCGCCGCCGACACCCGGGCGACATCGGGCCCGTCGCCGGCCACGCGGCGCCCGACTTCGCTGTCGAAGGTGCCGAACACGAGCGAGATGTCGATCGTGTGCGTCGCTCGCAGGCGTGGGTCCGGGCCGCGGTGCTCGACGCGATAGGGGAAGACCTCGCCCCCCGCCCCCGCGCGCGCAGCCGCCCACTCGGTGACCGGCGCCTCGAACAGCTGGCGCGTGGCCAGCGCGCAGAGGATGTCGCCGTTGTCGTCCTCGCCCTGCGCTCGCACGTCGGCGATCAACGCTTCGGCCGCCTCGTCGCCTGCGACATCTGGCAGGTGGGCGACCATCGCGCGCAGGGTGTCGTCGTCGGGCTCGACGTTGCGCCCGGCCGCACGGAACAGAAACGTCGCCTCGTCGGCCGTCGTGCCGATGAGCACCGGGATCTCGGGGCGCGCCGTTGGCACGCGGCGCGGATCGATCGGCAGCGTCGCCTCGTCGACCACCGGCATCGCGCCGCCACGCGTGCCGCGGAACTCGGGCGTCGCGAGCAGCGCCTCGTGGGCGGCGACGATCGTCCCCGCCGGGGCGCCACGCAGCGCGTCGAAGTCGATCGGCTCGGTGGCGCCGCCAAGCTCGGCGCTCAGCGCCTGCGCCCAGGCGTGGCCGCGGGCGGCGGGGACGACGAGCTCGCCGGCCGGCGGCGACTGGGCGATCGCGCGCGCGAACAATCCATCGGCGAGCGGTGAGACGAGCAGCGCCATCACGCTTCCCGCACCCGCCGACTGCCCGTAGACCGTGACCCGATCGGGATCGCCGCCGAACGCCACGGCGTTGTCGCGCACCCAGGACAGCGCCGCGACCATGTCCTGGAGCCCCCAGTTGGCGGCCGGCGCGCCAGGCCCGGTCGCGAGCGCCGGGTGGTTCAGCCAGCCCAGCGAGCCGAGGCGGTAGTTGATCGAGACGACGACGGCGTCGGTCGCCACGGCGAGCGGCGCGCCGGCGAACAGCGGCGAACCCGAGAACCCCAGCGCCCAGCCGCCGCCGTGGATCCAGACGATGACCGGCCGCGCCGGGTCGCCCGAGACCCCGGGCGTCCACACGTTGAGCGACAGGCAGTCCTCGTCGGTGGCCGGGGTCGGGCCGTGAAACCAGACGCCGATCGGGCGATCGGGCTGCGGCGCGGCAGGCCCGAACGCGTCGCCCGATCGCACACCGGTCCAGGGCACCGGGGCCTGCGGCGCGGCGAAGCGCCAGGCGCCCACCGGCGCCGCGGCGTACGGGATCCCCAGGAATGCGGTCACCGCGCCGTCGGCGTGGCCGCTGACGCGGCCGGCCGTCGTCTCGACGGCGAGTGGGTCGCTCATACGAATGCCACGTCCACATCGCCGGTGGCTTCGCGCAGCGCGCCGACGTCAGGGTCGGCATTGTCGGGGCTCGGCATGTGGTGCTCGGTCGCCGCGCCCGTCGCGATCAGCAGCTGCTCGAGCCCACCGGGGGCGCTCGAGCACAGGACCTTCGTGTAGTGCGCCGCGCCGCGGTAGGCATGCTCGGTGCCCGATGGGATACTCGCGAGGTCGCCGCGGATCAGTTCGTGGTCGGAGCCGTCGAGCGTCACCGTCAGCCGCCCGTCGAGGACGAGCATCACCTCGTGGGTGCGCTCGTGGACGTGGGCCGGCAGGCCCGAGCCCTGAAACAGCTCGAGCGTGACCATCGCCGCGGCGCCGCCCGACTCGGCGGTGCCGCAGATCACCGTCTGCAGCTGGCCGCCGGCGACGTGGCGCGTGCCCTCGCCGGCGCGCAGGAAGTACGGCTCGTGCGCCCCGGGCAACGCGTTGTCGGGCGCGGTCGTGGCCTGCGCCCACGGCTGGTCGGGGACGTACGTCATCGCGAACTTCTCCTGGGCCTCGAAGAACTTCTCCAGCGGCAGCACCGGTTGGAAATCGACCGGATAGCCCGGCCCGTCGTACGGGATGCCGCAGAAGTCGAAGAAGCGATCCCAACCCCCCGGAGTGATCGGCCCGGTGAAGCCCGAGTAGTGGCCGTGGAGCTGGTAGGCGTGGGGCACCTTCGGCGGCACGCTGGCGAAGTCGCCGACGTTCATGATCCGGCTCTCCTCGCCGGCCCAGACCTGGACCTGCCCGCGATGGCAGAAGAAGAAGTCGTGCTCGGCATCGTGGAAGTGAAACGGGATCGGCCCGCCGGCCGGGCCGTCGAGCACCGTGTAGGACAGCGCATCGCGCGACTCCTCGGCGCCGACCATGACGCGGCCGACCTGGTCGATGAGTAGGTGCGCGCGGCCGTCGCCGGAGCGCAGCACGTACGGGCGCGGCTCTCCGGGGAGCATGGTCACCGGGGAGCGTTCGGGCAGGGTCATCGCGGGCTCTTTCGGTTCGGGGTCATGCCGTCGGGCAGGTGGTAGGAGCAGAAGCGTCCGTCGGGGTCGTGGCGCGCGCGCAACGCCGCCAGCCGGTCGAAGTTGGCGTCGGACATGAAGCGATCGGGCCGCCGCCGCAGGTCGGTGTCGCCGAGATAGACGCCTTCGGAGACGGTCTCCCAGCGGCGCATCTGCTCGTCGAGCCACGCGAGCATCGCCGCGTCATCGCGTCGGTCCTCCCAGACCGTGTACATCGCGCAGTACACGTTGGCCTGCAGCGAGAACGCCATGTCGGGCAGCGCCGCGCGGTGGGGCGCCCACCCGTACCAGATGGCAAACGACTCCCGGGTCGGCAGGCCGGCGAACGTCGGCTCGAGCACCGGAGCGAGCGCGGCAGCCGGGGCGTCGGTCCACATGCAGTCGGCGAGGTAGCGGCGGCCGCGCGGGTTCATCAGGTCCTGGGTGGCGTACTCGTCGGCGAGCGTCGTCGGGGCGCACGGCTCGTGGAGCAGCGCCCGATCGACGACCGGGCATGTGGCCAGCGGGGCGAGCAGCTCGGCGGCCTCGTCGGGGTCGTCGACCATGACCGTGGTGTGAATGATGAGCAGCGGCTCGTCGGCCGACACGCCGGTGAACTCCTCGGCCTGATGGGGCGCGAAGGTGGCGGCGATCACCGGTTCGACGAGCGGATCGAGGGTCGGCAGGACCTCGTGGGCCCATGTCATGACGTCGTCGAACGCATCCATCGAATAGATGTGGTTGCTCTGGCGCATCGCCTGCGGCGCGGGGTAGGTCTGGAGGTGAAAGCGCGTGACGGCGCCGAAGAAGCCCGGCCCGGCGCCGCGCGCGGCCCACAGCAGATCGGGGTTCTCGGTCTCGCTCGCGTGGACGAGTTCGGCGTCGGCGGTGACGACATCGACGGCGCGAATCGACTCGCACGCCCAGCCCAGCCGGCGGCAGTTCCACCCCTGGCCGCCCTGGAGCAGGAAGCCGCCGAGCCCGACGCTCGGGCAGTGGCCGCCGGGGAACATGCGGCCGTGGGCGGCGAGCCGTGGGGCGAGCTCCTCGCCGCCGCGCACGGAGGGCGACACGGAGACGATCCCGGTCTCCTCGTCGAGCTCGATCTCGCGCATCGCTCCGAGGTCGATCAGCAGCGCGTCGTCGCGCAGCGCCCACGCCGCCCACGAGTGCCCGCCGCCCCGCACGGTGATCGACAGGCCTCTCGCGCGCGCGACGGCGACCGCGGCGACCACCTCGTCCTCGGTGCGGGGCCGGGCGACCCCGGCCGGGTGGCGGTCGGGCCGCCGCGCGTTGAACACCGGACCGGCGCGCGCCTCTTCGTACCCCGCCTCGCCTCGCCAGGCGATGGTCTCCTCGAACATCTCGCTCCTCGTTGCGGCTGCCGGCCAAACTGTATACGTTTCGCCAATATGTGCGCAGTATCGGCCTCCTTCCAGCACATCGGGCTGTCGGTCCCCGACCTCGAGCGCGCACAGCGCTTCTACGAGGAGGGGCTCGGGATGACCGAGCGATCGCGCTTCGAGGTCCCGGGTCCCGGGATCCGCGGGGTCATCCTCTCCACCCCCGGCGGGGCATGCATCGAGCTGCTGGAGCGCGCCGGCTCGACGCGGCCGGCCACGTACGACGACCCGCCCGCGGCGGTCCTCGGCCAGGGATACGGGCACTGGGCGGTCGGCGTCGAGGATCTCGAGGCCGCCTGCGCCCAGCTCGTCGCGGCCGGCGCGGAAGTCGTGTGGGACCCGCGTGATGCGCCGCAGCCGGGCGCGCGGATGGCCTATCTGCGCGACCCCGACGGCAACCTGATCGAGCTGATCCGCCCACCGCGGCCATGAGCTCGCTGGACGGTCGGGTCGCGCTGATCACCGGAACGGCCGGCGGCATCGGCCGCGCATCGGCGCTGGCGTTCGCCGCCCACGGCGCGCGGATCGTCGGCTGCGATGTGCAGCGTGCTGCCGACCTCGAGACGGTACGGCTCGTCCGCGCGGCAGGCGGCGAGATGGAGAGCCTCGCGCCGGTCGACCTGTCGCAGCCGGAGGGCGCCGAGGACTGGGCGCGGCGTGCCGTCGATGTCTACGGCGGCGTCGACATCCTGTTCAACAACGCCTCGGCGCAGTGGGTCGGCCCCTTCGAGGAGATGACGCCCGACGACTGGTACTTCACGATCACCCACGAGCTGCACCTGGTCTACCTGTGCACGCGGGCGGTATGGCCGCACCTGATCTCCCGCGGCGGCGGGGTCGTGCTCAATGTCGCGTCGGTCTCGGCGACGCGCGGCGCGCAGTTCGTGCACCAGAGCGCCCACGGGGCGGCCAAGGGCGGCGTGCTCGCGCTGACCAAGCACCTCTGCGTGTCGGGAGCCGCGCACGGGATTCGTGTCAACGCGATCTCCCCCGGCCTGATCCGCACGCCGGCGACGCAGCGCTTCGTCGACGACCCCGACTCCGGCGTCCCCGAGATGACGGCGATCCTGCCCTCGCGGCGCGTCGGGCGCCCCGAGGACATCGCGAGCGTCGCCGTGTTCCTGGCCGGCGACGGCGCTTCGTTCATCAACGGCGCGAACATCCCGGTCGACGGCGGCGTCACGGCGATCGCGTGATTGCCCGCGTCGCGCTGCTGACCGGTGCGGCCGGCGGACTCGGCCGAGCGTTCGCGCTACGGCTCGCCGCCGAGGGCCGGCGCGTGATCGCGACCGATCTCGCGGCGCCGCGCCAGACCGCCGACGCCGTACGCGCCGCGGGTGGTGACGCGATCGCCCTGGCGGCCGATCTCGCCAACCCCGACGCCGTCGCCGCGCTGGCGTCCGACGCCGGCCCGTGCGACATCCTCGTCAACAACGCGGCCGACCTCTACCGCGCCCCGCTGGACGAGATCGACCTCGACGCGTGGCGCACCGTCCACATGGTCAACGTCACGGCGCCGCTGCTGCTCGCCCAGGCGCTCGCGCCCGGCATGGCGCAGCGCGGCTTCGGGCGGATCGTCAACGTCATCTCCAACACGGTCTGGAGCGTGCCGGGACCGGGCTTCGCGACCTACGTGACGAGCAAGAGCGCGCTGCTCGGGTTGACGCGGGCAATGGCCGTCGAGCTCGGCGGCGACGGGATCACGGTCAACGCGCTCGCCCCGGGGCTGACCAGCACGCCAGCCGCGGCCGATGACCTGCCCGAGGCGGCGTTCGCGGAGGTGCGGGAGCGGCAGGCGACGGCGGCCACGCTGGCGCCCGGCGATCTGACCGCGGCGCTGGCCTTTCTGACCGCCGACGACGCGGGCGCGATCACCGGCCAGGCGATCCGGGTCGACGGCGGGCTCGTGACCCTCTAGTGCGGCGCCGGGCGCAGCGGGTCCGAGCCGTCCCAGCCGTGGGCGCTGGAGCGCATCAGCTCGTAGAACCCCTGAATCTCCGGGCAGTCCTGGAGTACCTCGATGTGGTGGCCCAGCGCGGCGCGGGCGTCGTGCCAGGCCGCGCGCACCGGGCCGCTGGCGCCGGTGTGAAAGCACGGCACGCCGGCGGCGCTCAACCGCGCGCTCTGCGCATCGAGGTCGGCGGCCAGCCATGCCACATGCCCGACGCGCGGCGTCGGGCCGGCCAGTGCGGCGGCGAGCCCGGCGGGTTGCGCGCTGTGGACCACCGTGAGTTCCAGCTTCAGCGAACCCCACTGGCCGAATGCCGACGAGTGGTCATAGGCCGCGGGCCCGCCGAGGTACGTGACCTCGTCGAAGGGCAGGTGATCGATCAGGAAGAACGGCCCGGCGCTGAGCACCTCGACGGCCCAGTCGACCGCCGCCGGGATGTCGTCGACCACGTAGCCGACGTGGTGCGGCGGGGGCTTGATCACGGCTTGACGGCGACGACGTAGCGAAACAGGTTGTGCATGACGACCGCGCCGGTGTCGTCGGTGAACGGCGTCATCGCCTCGCCGAGCACCTCGCGCACCCGCGCCTCGCCGACCGCGCGCGCCGCGCGTGCGCCGCCGGCCGAGGCGAGCAGCGCGCGCATCGCCGTCTCGGCGTCCCGATAGGCCCACGTCACCGGCACCTCGACCGACGAGGCCACCGACAGCCCACCGTCTCTCAACGCCCGGCGCAGCCCGTCGGCGGACGACAGCGCGTAGGGCGTGTAGCCGTCGTCGGTCTCCGGCACAAGGCCCTTCATCGCAAGGTGCAGCGCCGTGCCCTCGTTGCGCTGCGGCTCGGCGAACGTCGCAACGCCGACGCGCCCGCCGGCGACGGTCACCCGCGCGGCCTGCGCGATCGCCGCCGCCGGGTCGGCCGCGAACTGCAGACCGTTGACACAGCTCACGACGTCGAACGCGGCGTCGGCGAACGGGAGCGCGTCCATCCCTCCCTCGCGGAAGTCCCCGTCCGGGGTGCGCTCGCGCGCGATCGCCAGTAACTCGGGCGTCGCGTCGATGCCCGACACGCGCGCTCCGCGGTCGGCCGCGAGCCGCGCGGCGTAGCCGGATCCGCACGCCACGTCGAGCAGCCGTGTTGCCGCGCCGACGCCCGCCGCGTCCAGCAGCGCGACGAACAGCGGCTCGTTCTCGGGCTCGGCGATCTCGGCCCAGTCCCGCGGCGCGGCACTCCACAGAGCGCGCTGCTCGGCCAGGACGTCGGTCACTCGTGCTCGTCGACGAGCCGGCGCGAAACGTTGCTGACCGTGTGGGTCAGGTGCGTGACCATCGCCTTGGCGGCCCGCTTGGGCGCCCGGGCCTTGCATGCGCTGACGATCGCGGCATGGTCGCGCTGGGTCTCGCTGGCGCTCGGCGCGATCGCCGCGTTCATCCGCAGGTAGGCGGCCGACGCGTCGCGCAGATCGGCGATCAGCCGCTCGAGTCGCGGCCGGCCCGAAGCGGCGTAGAGCGTCGCGTGAAAGGTCCGGTTGAGCTGGCGGTAGCGCTCGCGGTCATCGCGGGCGTCGTCCATCTCGGCGACCAGCTCCTCGAGCGTTGCGATCGTCTCGGCCGACATGTTCTCGACCGCCTTCTCGGTCGCCACCGCCTCGAGCGGGATCCGCATGTCGTAGAGCTCGCGCAGATCCTCGAGCGTCGGATGGAACACGACCATCCCCCGGTGGGGCGATCCGACGAGCAGTCCTTCGCGCTCCAGCGTGGCGAATGCCTCACGGACCGGGGTCGTGCTCACGTTGTAGCGAGCGGCCACCTCGGCCTGGCGGACGCGGCTGCCGGGCTCCAGCGCGCCGCTGCTGATCTCGGCCCGAAGTCGCTCGGCCAGCGAGTCGGCGATCGTCATTCTCAGCGGTGCATCTCCTACGACGGTCATCTGATCTCCAGGTCAGTTCGGGCCGAATTGCACTTCGTGCACTATATCGGGAGAATTGGGCCGCCAAGAAAGTTTGATGCACAATCGCTCAAATAGGGCTAGGGTTGCGCCATGCGTCTCGCTTCAGTTCTGCTTCCCGACGGGCCCGCGGCGGCGGTCATCACCGGCGACGAGGTGGCCGTGCTCCGTGAGCTCGACCCCGCGCTGCCCGCCGACATGGGCGAGCTGCTCGCGGGCGGCAACGAGCTGCTGGCCCGCGTCCGCGCCGCCGTCGAGGCGGGCGGGCCGCGCCACGACCTGGCGGCGGTCGAACTCGCGCCACCGGTACGCCCGAGCAAGTTCCTGGCCGTCGGTCTCAACTACGCCGACCACGTCGCGGAGTCGGGCCTCGAGACGCCCGAGTACCCGACCGTCTTCGCGAAGATGCCGACCTGCGTCGTCGGGCCCCATGACGACGTGCAGCGCCCGCGCGTGTCGACGCAGCTGGACTACGAGGGCGAGCTCGGGTTCGTGATCGGGCGCCGCTGCCGTGACGTGTCGCGCGAGGACGCCGCTGACGTCATCGCCGGCTACGTCGTCGTCAACGACGTCAGCGTCCGCGACTACCAGCACCGCGTCTCGCAGTGGGTGCTCGGCAAGTCGTTCGACACGCACGGGCCGATCGGGCCGTGGATCGTCACGCCCGACGAGCTCGACCCCCACACCCTCCCCGTGCGCACGCTCGTCAACGGCGAGGTCCGCCAGGAGTCGAACACCTCGAACCTGATCTTCGACTGCTTCGCCATCGTCGAGGCACTGTCGACGGTCTGCACGCTGGAGCCTGGCGATGTGATCGCTACCGGGACGCCGGGCGGCGTCGGATCGGCGAGCGGCACGTGGCTGACGGCGGGCGACGTCGTCCGCGTCGAGATCGACGGAATCGGCGCAATCGAAAACCGGATCGTCGACCAGTGACGCAACCGGCGCTTGCAACGCGAACTTGCGTGAGGATGCCCGATTCCTCATGAGCTTCCCCTGTTGCGCGCATCAAATGCACAATGTATTGTCGCCCACGTGAGCACGCTCCTCGCAGTCGAGGGTCTGCGGGTCACCTACGGCGGCGTCGTCGCCGTACACGGGCTCGACCTCGTCGTGCCGGAGGGCAAGGTCGTCGGCCTGATCGGCCCCAACGGCGCCGGCAAGACGTCGGCGATCGACGCGCTCACCGGCTACCTGACGCCGGCCGGCGGCACGGTCACGCTCGACGGCCGCGACATCACGAAGGTCAGGGCAGCCAAGCGTCCCGGCCTCGGACTCGCGCGGACCTTCCAGTCCGTCGAGCTGTTCGACGATCTGACGGTGGAGGAGAACCTGATGGTCGCTGCTGAGACGGTGACGGTCGGCACGCTGTTCCGTGACCTCTTCCTTCCCGCGCGAGCACCGGACCGCGAGGCGATCGACTGGGCCCTCGGCGTGTGCGGCATCGTCGACGAGGCGCGCCGCTTCCCGTCCGACCTCTCGCACGGGCGGCGCAAGCTCGTCGGCGTCGCGCGGGCGCTCGCGCAGCGCCCGCGGCTGGTGCTGCTCGACGAGCCGGCCGCGGGCCTCGACACCGACGAGACGGCCGAGCTCGGCCGGCACCTGCGCGCGCTGCCCGACGACGGCGTGTCGGTGTTCCTCGTCGATCACGACATGAGCCTCGTGCTCGGCGTCTGCGACGACATCTACGTACTGGACTTCGGAAAGCTGATCGCCCACGGCACGCCGGCCGAGATCCGCGCCGACGACGCGGTCATCGCCGCCTACCTGGGGACCGAGGAGCCCGCGCATGCCTGACGCTCCTTTGCGCCTCGAGGTCTCAGACCTCGACGCCGGGTACTCCGGCCTGCCGGTGGTGCGCAACCTCAACCTGACCGTCGCACCGGGCGAGGTCGTCGCGCTGCTCGGGCCCAACGGCGCCGGCAAGACGACGAGCCTCGACACGATCGCGGGCCTGCAGCCGCCGATCGGCGGGACCGTGCTGCTCGACGGCGAGGACGTCACCTCGCGCCCGGCGTACAAGCTCGCGCGCGACGGCGTGTCGCTCGTGCCCGAGGGGCGCGCCCTGTTCTTCCGGCTGACCGTCCGCGAGCACCTGCGGCTCGCGCACACCAAGGGCAGCCTCGACGAGGCGCAGCTGCTCGAGATGCTCCCCGAGCTCGAGAAGTGCCTCGGCCGCAAGGCCGGCGTGCTGTCCGGCGGCGAGCAGCAGATGCTCGCGGTCGGCCGCGCGCTGATCAGCCGCCCGCGGCTGTTGCTCGTCGATGAGATGAGCCTCGGCCTCGCGCCGGTGATCGTCGCCCGGCTGCTGCCGATCCTGCGGCGCGTCGCCGACGACCTCGGCACGGGCGTCCTATTCGTCGAACAGCACGTCGGGCTCGCGCTGCGGGTCTCCGATCGCGCCTACGTCCTCAACCACGGCCGGATCGTGTTGGAGGGCTCCGCGCAGGAACTGCGCGAGCGCCCCGACCTGCTCCGTTCCAGCTACCTCGGCGACCAGATCGCCATCGGATCGTAAACGTCGTTCCCCCGGCACCGCCGGGGGCCCACGCACTAGGAGGAGTCTCGTGAAATTCCATAGGTCACACATCAAGACGGCGGTCGGAGCGCTCGCGCTCATCGCCGCCGTCGCCGTTGCCCTGATCGGCAGCGCGGGTGGCGCGGCGTCCGGCGCCGACCCGCTCGGCAAGCCCGACAAGGCGACCAAGAGCCCGATCGTGTTCGGGATGATCAACCTCGAGTCCGGGCCCGTCGTGTTCCCCGAGGCGCGGATCGCCGCCCAGGCCGCCATCAAGTACGTCAACGCCTACCGCGGCGGCCTCAAGGGCCACCCGATCAAGCTCGTGACGTGCGTCACCGACGGCACGCCGGCAACATCGGCGCGCTGCGCCAACCAGCTGGCCGGCAAGCACCCGGTCGCGATGATCGGCGCCACCGACACCGGCGGCGGCGGCTCGTACCCGGTGTTCAAGCGCCACAAGCTGTCGGTCATCGGCGGCGTGCCGTTCACGCCCGTCGAGAGCAACGCGCCCAACGGCGTGATGTTCATGTCCGTCGCCGTGTCCGACAACGCCGCGGCCACGACCTACGCGGCCAAGACGCTGCACAAGAAGTCGATCGCGATCATGCAGGCCGACAACAGCCAGGGCAACTACACCGGCTCGATCATCGCCAACGTGGCGAAGAACGTCGGCATGAAGGTCAAGCAGGTCGAGGTTCCGATCTCGGCCGCCGACCTGTCGTCGTCGGCCGCCTCGGCGATCGCCGGGAACCCCGACGTGATCTACGTCGAGACGCCGGAGGCGTGTGCCGCCGGGCTCAAGGCGCTGAACTCGCTCGGTTACAAGGGCGTCGTCCTGACGATCGACCCGTGCACCGCACCGCCGGTCCTCGCGGCCGCCGGCAAGGCCGCCGAGGGAGCCCTGTTCGCGGGGCCGTTTTACAACCTCGACGCGGCGCAGCCGGACTCCAAGCTGGCCCTGAAGATCCTCGGCAAGTACGCGCCGAAGAACCTCGCCGCCGACTCGCTGGCGTTCGCGGGGCTGTCGGAGATCATGGATCTCCAGAACATCTCGACCACGATCCCGGCCAGCAAGCTGACCTCGGCCGGTCTGCTGGCGGCATTCAAGGACGGCAAGGCGCATCCGAACTTCATGGCGCACCCGTACCTGTGTGACGGCAAGCAGGTTCCGTCGCAGTCGTCGTCATGCGACAAGTGGCAGCTGATCAAGAAGGTCTCGGGCGGCAAGGTCGTCCAGGTCAACGGCAAGTTCATCAACGGCGCGGCGTTCTACAAGCCGTAGTCACTGCGGGAACGGGGGCCTCGCGCCGGCGCGGGGCCCCCGCCCACGCTCTTCGTGTCCTCCTACGTCCTCTTTCTGCTTCTCGGCCTCGGCAGCGGCGCGGTCTTCGCGATCCTCGCGCTGGGCCTCGTGCTCAAGTACCGCAGCGCCGGTGTCGTCGACTTCGGCCATGCCGCGGTCGCGCTGTTCATCGCCTATCTCTACGTGTCGCTGCGCGCGACCGGCCGCTTCCAGCTCCCGTGGCCGGTCCTTCCCCACAGCTTCAAGCTCTCGTCCCACGGGCTGTCGACCGCGCCGGCGATGCTCATCTCGCTCGTCTTCGCCGGGCTGCTGGGCTACGTGCTCTACCGGCTCGTCTACCAGCCGCTACGCCACGCCACCCCGCTGGCGCGCGTCTGCGCGTCGGTCGGCACGGCGCTCTACTTCCAGTCGGTCGGGGTCCTGAACTTCGGGACCTACTCCCAGTCGACCCCGAACATCCTTCCGTCCAACGCGATCAACTTCGCCGGGGTGACCTTCCCGGTCGACCGGCTGTGGTTCACGGGCATCGTGCTCGCGCTCGCCGCGGTGCTGGCCGCCGTGTACCACTACACGCGCTTCGGATTGGCAACACGCGCCAGCGCCGAGAACGAGAAGGGCGCGGCCGTCATGGGGCTGTCGGCCGACTCGATCGCGAGCCGCAACTGGATCATCGCCACCGTCCTCGCCGGCTTTGCGGGCATCCTGATCGCGCCGATCACGACGGTCGACCCGGCCACCTACACGCTGTTCATCGTACCGGCGCTGGGCGTCGCGCTGCTCGCGCGCTTCACGTCGTTCGGCGTCGCCGCGATCGCCGGCCTGTTGCTCGGCATGGGGCAGTCGGAGGTCACCAAGCTGCTTGGGGTCTGGACCTGGCTGCCCCAGCAGGGGCTGCCCGACGCGCTGCCGTTCATCGTGATCGTCGTCGCGATGACGCTGCTGACCCCGCGGGTCGCCGCCCGCGGTGAGTCGGTCATGCAGCACCTGCCCGCCCTCGGCCTCCCCCGCGCCCCGTACATGACCGCGCTGGGCTGCTTCCTCGTCGGGACGATCGGGCTGTTCGCGCTTCAGGGATCGCTGCGCAACGCGCTGATCTCCTCGTTCGTCTTCACCTGCCTGTCGCTGTCGCTGATCGTGCTGACCGGCTACATCGGCCAGGTGTCGCTCGCACAGATCGCGTTCGCCGGCGTCAGCGGTTTCGTGCTCACCCACGTCACGTCGACCTGGGGACTGGGCTTCCCGTTGGCGCCTCTGGTCGCCAGCCTCGCCGCGATCCCGCTCGGTCTGATCGTCGGACTGCCGGCGCTGCGCCTGCGCGGCGTCAACCTGGCGGTGGTGACGCTCGCGGCGGCGACGACCATCGACGCGCTCGTGTTCAACCTGGCCGGCTTCACCGGAGGCCTGGAGGGACGCAAGGTCGCCAACCCGACGCTGTTTGGCTGGGACCTGGGCATCTCCAAGGGGGACGCCTACCCGCGCATCATCTTCGGCGTCCTCGTGCTGGGGATCGTGTGCCTCGTCGGCATCATGGTCGCGCGGCTGCGCCGCTCGCCGACCGGCCGCACGATGATCGCGATCCGCTCCAATGAGCGAGCGGCGGCCGCCGCGGGGATCAACGTCGCCCGGACCAAGCTCACCGCGTTCGCCCTGTCGTCGTGGATCGCCGGCATCGGCGGCGTCCTCTACGCCTATGAGACGCAGACGGTCTCGGGCCCGACGTTCGGCGTGTTCGCATCGCTGAACCTCGTGGCGATCACGTTCGTGGCCGGCATCGGCCGGATCAGCGGCGCGGCGTTCGCCGGGATCATGATGTCCAGCAACGGCCTGTTCGTCGCATTCCTCGACGAGAAGTTCGACGTCGGCAAGTACGCGCTGCTCGTCGCGGGCATCCTGCTCACGCTGACCGCGATCAAGCAGCCCGAGGGCGTCACGGCGACACCGCCGCCACCGCTGGTCAAGCTCGGCCGGCGGATCGAGGCGCGGTGGCGGGTGTGGCGAGGTCGGCCAGCACCCGCCTGAGCAGCACGGCCTCGTTGTCGGGCTCGAGGAAAGCGATGACCTCGAACGCGGTGCGCGCGAAGTGCTGGGCGAGCAGCGGCGCGGCGACATCGGGGTCGCCGCCCTTGACCGCGGCGAGGATCTCGCGGTGGTCGCTCCCCCACGCCCCCGGCCCATGCACGATGTGCAGGCGCCGGTAGCGCTCGGCGTGGTCGAACAGCTGCGCCAGGAGGCCATCGAACCGTGCTCCGGCCATCGCCGTGAGCTGTGCGTGAAACGCGGCGTGCGGTGTGACCCAGCCGTCGTAGTCGCGGGCCTCGGCGTAGTGATCCATCTCGGCCAGGAACCCCTGGAGCCGCGCGATGTGCTCCGAGCGCAGCTCGGGCATCGACAGCCGCAGCGCCTCGACCTCCACGGTGACCCGCAGCGCGTAGAGCTCCTCCACGTCGTCGGCCGTGATCGGCGCCACACGGACCCGGCGGTTGGGCTCGGCGAGGATCAGCCCCTCGCCCTGAAGCAGGCGCAGCGCCTCGCGCAGCGGCGTCCGCGAGACCCCGAGCTCCTCGGCGAGGGCGACCTGCGACATCACCAGCCCGGGCGCCAGATCGGCGTTGAGAATCGCCTCGCGCAGGCGCACGTGAACCCGGTTGGAACCCCGGCGACCCTCGAGCTCGTCGTCTGGATCGGGCAGCGTGAACACCATGGCGATGGCGTCAGCCTACATGGCGCGGTACAAGTTGCATACAGTTTCACCAGCTGTATTCTCTTGGTCCCCCTACTCCGAGGCAACGATGAAGCTGGTCACGTTCAACGAAGGACAGGTCGGTCGCCTGCACGACACGACGATCGAGGTACTCGACGTCCCCACCATGCGCGAGTACTTCGAGCGCGGCGGCGACGTCGCGGCCACCGGCGAGACGGTCGCGCTGGATGCCGTGCGTCTGCGCGCGCCGATCATCCCCAAGAAGTTCTTCCACACGGCCGGGAATTTCCGTGAGCACCACGAGGAGTCCGAGAACGTCAACTGGTCGCACCCTGTGCTGCCGTGGATCGTGTTCTTCCAGAACGTCGACGCGATCATCGGCCCCGACGACCCGATCGTGTATCCCCACCAGCTGACCAACGAGATGGACTATGAGCTCGAGCTGGCCGTCATCATCGGCAAGGCGGGCAAGTTCTTCTCGCCCGAAGAGGCCGAGGAGTACATCGCCGGGTACGTCGTCTTCAACGACATCACCGCCCGCGACATCCAGCGCGAGGAGATGAAGTCCGGCGTGTTCTGCCTGAGCAAGTCGATCGACACGTTCTGCCCGCTCGGCCCGTGGATCGTCACCCCCGACGAGGTCGGCGACCCGCACGAGCTGTCGATGGAGCTGCGGGTCAACGGCGAGGTGCGCCAGTCCTCGAACATGAGCCGCATGTCGGTGACCGTCCCCGAGATCCTGTCGCACTACTCGGCGATGGGCTACTCCCCCGGCGACGTCGTCTCGACCGGAACCGTGTCCGGAGTCGCCGGCTTCTCCGACGACCCAGCGTCGCTGTACCTGCGGCCCGGCGATGTCGTCGAGGCCGAGATCGAGCGGGTCGGCGTGCTGCGCAACCCGATCGTCGCGTGGGACGAGGCCCAGGCCGGCGGCGGGCTCGCCGCCGCGTCGGCGTAGCCATGGCCGGCGCATTCGTCGTCGACTGGGACAACGAGCAGTTCACGGAGGTTCGCCCCGGGATCATGGGCGCGACCGTCGAGACGCCGCAGCTCACGGTCACGCTGTACCGCTACGGCGCCGGCTCGTCGTGGGAGATCCACCAGCACCCCGAGGACCAGATCACGACCGTCCTTTCGGGCGAGATCGACTTCACCGTCGACGGCGCGCCGGTCCACCTGACCGAGGGGCAGGTCGCGTGCCTGCCCGGCGGCGTCCCACACTCGGCGACCGTCGGCGCGGCGCCGGTGACGACGCTCAACGTCTACACACTGCGCGGATCCCTTGGCTGACGACTGGCTGGGCCTGGCGGGACACCGCGTCCTGGTCGCGGGCGCCGGAACGCTCGGCGCGGCCGTCGCGAGCGCGTTCGCCGCCGCGGGCGCGCATGTCGGGGTCACCGACGCCTCGCCCGACAACCTCGAGGCACTGGACGCCGCGGTCGACGGCCCGCGCCTGCACGCCGATCTGACCGACGCCGACGCCTGTCGCAGCGTCGTCGCGCAGGCGCGCGAGGGCCTCGGCGGCCTCGACGTGTTCGTGCACTGCATCGGGATCAACAAGCGCCTGGCGATCGAGGACTACGACGACGCCGACTGGGACGCGCTGCTGGCGGTCAACCTGTCGAGCGTCTTCCACACCGCGCAGGCCGCCCTGGCGCCGATGCGCGAACAGGGCAACGGGCGCGTGATCCTGTTCTCGTCGGTCGCCGGGCTGATGGGCCACCGCAATCACGGCCCGTACGCGGCGACCAAGGGCGCGATCAACCAGCTCATGAAGGTCATGGCCCACGAGTACGCCGAGCACGGCGTGACGGTCAACGCCGTGGCCCCCGGCTACATGGACACCGAACTCACGCGCGCCTACCTCGAGCAGGATCCCGGCCGCCGCGAGGCGCTCGAAGCGCTGATCCCCTCCCGGCGCTTCGGGCGTCTCGCGGAGGTCGCCGATCCCGTGCTGTTCCTGGCCTCGCCGCGGGCGAGCTTCATCACCGGCCAGATCCTGTACATCGACGGCGGCCGCACGGTCGTCTGAGTCTGAGGAGCGAGCGATGTCCCGTCGATTCGAGGGCAAGAACGTGATGGTCACCGGCGCCGGGACGGGTTTCGGCTCGCGCCTCGCGCTGCAGGCGGCGAGCGAGGGCGCCAAGACGGTCGTCGTCCACTACCGCTCGTCGGACGCCGGCGCCAAGGCGACCGCCGAGGGCGTGCGCGAGGCGGGCAGCGAGGCGCTGCTCGTCCAGGGAGACATCTCGATCGGCGCCGACGTCGAGCGGATGGTCGACGAGGTCTACGCGGCGCTCGGCTCGCTGGACGTGCTCGTCAACAACGTCGGCGACATGGCGGTCGAGCAGCAGTCGTGGCGCGAGCTCACCGAGGAGCTGATCGACCGCGTGCTGGCCGTCGACATCAAGGGCACGATGCTGATGGTCCACCACTTCGGCCAGCGGATGCTCGACGCCGGCTCCGGCGCGATCGTCAACATCGGCTCGACGGTGATCGTCCGCGGCAGCCCGCGCGCGCCGCAGTACGCCGCGGGCAAGTACGGGATCCTCGGCATCACCAAGTCCTACGCCAAGGCGTTCGGGCCCCACGTCCGGGTCAACACGTTCGCCCCCGGTTTCATGGAGACCGAGGCGCTGCTCGCGCGCAAGGACTGGAGCAGCGGGCGCGGCGAGCTGATCGCCTCGCAGACGCCGGCCGGGCGGATCCCCAAGCCCGAGGAGCTCGCCGCCGCGGCCCTGTACCTGGCCAGCGACGAGGCCCACCACATCACCGGGTCGTACATGATCTGCGACGGCGGGTACTCGATGCTGGGGGCCTGATCGCGATGGCGCGTTCGCACCTCGTCGGCAGCATGAGCCTGCCGGACGCGCAGGCCGTGTTCCGGCTCGTGGCCCAGACCTGCGGCGACAGCGTCGCGCGGATCCCCGACGGCGAGACCGGCCCGCGGGCCGGCTGGATCTTCTCGATGGTCAAGCGCCTGGCGGCGACCGACGGCCTGGAGCAGGTCGGCGTCCTGGACACCGGCTACACGGAGATCCCGTCGTTCGGGCTGGTTGACGGCGTTGCGCCCGAAGACGTGCGCTTCGAGCTCGGCATCGCCACCGACGCGATCGCATCCCACGGCGCGTTCGCCACGCTGAAGGCCGAGGGGGTGATCGGCGACGCCGTGAAGTTCCAGGTCGCGATCCCAACCGCGATGGCGGTCGTCGGCAACCTCGTGCGCCCGCAGGATCGCGGCGCCCTGTTCGGCGTCTACGAGGCGCGGCTGCGCGACGAGATCGGTCGCGCGGCCGAGGTTGTCGGCGCGAGCGAGCTGGCGATCCAGTGGGACGTGGCCGTCGAGTTCGGGCTCATGGAGGGCGCATTCGGACCCCACCCGCTGACGAACGAGCTGATCATCGATCAGGTCGTGCGGATGGCCAGCCACGTGCCGGCGGACGTCGAGATGGGCTACCACCTCTGCTACGGCGACGCTCCGCCGCAGCTCGGCGCCAAGGGCCGTCACTTCGTCGAGCCGCGCGACACGGCGCTGCTCGCGACCGTCGCCAACGCGATCGCCGACCGCGCGGCGCGGCCGGTCTCGTTCATCCATCTGCCGGTCCCCATCGACCGCGACGACGACTACTACTTCGCTCCGCTGGACGGCCTGCGGTTGCGCCCCGAGACCAGCCTGTTCCTCGGGCTGGTGCACGCCGAGGACGGCGTCGAGGGCGCGCAACGGCGGATCGCCACGGCCGCCCGCCATGTGACGGGCTTCGGGGTCGGCTGTGAGTGCGGCATGCAGAACGAGGCGCGGGATGAGATCCCGGAGATCCTGCGCATCCACCGCGACGCGATCGTCCCCGGGGAACCGGCGCAAAGCCCGGCAATCCCTTCATAACATCCGCGTCCACAGTTGACATTCTGAGATTTGCGCAAATATCATCTGTGTCCGGTCGCACGGAAAGTCATTGGGTCATCTGCCAGAGGAGGCAACGGTGTCAGGCGTTCGCACAAAGCACGGGATCAGGCTGCTGCTTGTCGCAGCCGTCGCTTCGACGGTCCTGCTGGCCGTCGGTTTCAGTCGTTCATCGGGAGCGGTGCGCGGTCACGCCGCCGCCACCACGACGCTGACGCTCGGCTGGAGCCAGCTCGTCCCCAACACCAACCCGTGGACCGCCCAGGGGCAGCCGCTCATGGTCAGCCAGGGCCTGTACGACACGCTGCTGCACGTCAACGCCCGGGGTAACCCGGTCCCGTGGCTGGCTTCGGCCTTCAAGTTCGTCAACCCGACGACGCTCCAGCTCACGCTGCGCAGCGGCGTCAAGTTCACCGACGGCACCCCGTTCAACGCCGCGGCCGTCAAGGCCAACATGAACTACGGCAAGACCGGCGCCACCGGCGGCGGCCCGTTCCTACAGGAGATCAAGACGATCACCCCCGTCGGGGCCAACAAGGTCAACGTCGTCCTCAAGGCGGCCGACCCCGACTTCCCCTACCAGCTCACCCAGCAGAGCGGCTGGATCGTCAGCCCGAAGGCGCTCAGCCAACCCGACGTCGCTGCAGCTCAACTCTGACGGCACGGGGCCGTACGTGATCGACAAGGGCAGCTCGACGGCCGGGCAGGTCTACACGCTCAAGCGCAACCCGAAGTACTGGGCCGGCGCGAGGGCCTACCCGTTCAACACGATCGTCGCCCGCGCGATCGCGCAGCCGACGACGCTCGTCAACACCGCCCGCACCGGCGTGCTGAACCTCGCCGTCAACGTCCAGCCGGGCACGTCGATCCCGGGCTGGAAGATCTCCACCAGCGCGCCGCTGGGCCTCAACGGCATCGAGCTCAACGACACGACCGGCAAGCTGCACTCGCCGCTCAAGGACGTCCGCGTCCGCCAGGCGCTGAACTACGCGATCAACCGCCCGGCGATCGTCAAGGCCGTCTATCACGGCCTCGCGGTCCCGAACCCGTCGTCGCCGTTCATCCCGACCTCGCCGGGCTGGGCCGCGGTGAAGAACTTCTATCCCTACAACCCGGCCAAGGCGAAGTCGCTGCTCAAGGCCGCGGGCTACCCCAACGGCTTCACGCTCAAGGTCCTCAGCCTGCCGCCGGCCGACTTCATCACCCAGCCGATCGCCGGTTACCTGCGTGCCGTCGGCGTGAACCTCCAGATCGAGGATCACACGAGCGACCTGCCCCAGCAGGCGCAGTCGGGCACCTGGGCCGCCGGCGCCCTGCTGATCACGCTGACCGGACGCCCGTTCACCGACGTCAACGCGACGATGACGCCGGCGAGCTTCTTCAACCTGCTGCACGTCAAGGACCCGACGATCACGCGGCTGCTGGCGCAGATCGGCTCGGCGAAGAACGACAAGTCGCGCAACGCGCTGTACACGAAGCTCGCCAAGTACGCGACCGGCCAGGCGTGGTTCCTCGCGCCGGCGCTCGTCAAGGGCCTCGTCGCCTTCGATCCGAAGGAGATCTCGGTGACGATCCCCGGCGGCGCCGGGCAGCCGAACCTCGACGACGTCCGGCCCGCGTCGTGAGCGCTGCGGGCACCTGAGCCGGCGTGGGCCGGTTCATCGCACGGCGACTGCTGGCCGCGATCCCGATCGTGCTGGTCGTCGCTACCGCGACGTTCTTCCTGGTTCAGGCGACGCCGGGTGATCCGGCCGCGTTCGTGCTCGGGGAGTCGGTCACCAAACCCGAATTGCACGCGTTCGACCACAAGCTCGGCCTCGATCGCCCCGTGGGCACCCAGTACACCTCCTGGGTGTCCCACGCGGCGCAGGGCAACCTGGGCACGTCGTACGTGACGGGCGAGCGCGTGTCGCACGAGGTCTCGACCGCGCTGCCCGTGACGCTGTCGATCGCCCTGCTCGCGACGTTCGTGTCGCTCGTGTTCGGGGTCCTGCTCGGCACCGTCGCTGCGGTCCGCGAAGGCCGCCTGGACCGCGCCGTGCACGCGACGTGCAGCACGCTTCAGGGGATCCCGGCGTTCTGGCTGGCGGCGGGGTTGGTGTACCTGCTCGCGGTCGAGGTCCGCGTCTTCCCGGTGACCGACTACGTGTCGATCGCCACGTCGCCGTGGCAGTGGCTCGTGCACCTCGCGCTGCCGGTGATCGCGGTCAGCGCCGGCGCTATGGCGTTCATCGCGTTCCAGGCCCGGGCCGCGGTCAACGGCGTCCTGAGCCAGGAGTTCGTCCGTACGCTCCAGGCGCTCGGGATCCCGCGCCGGCGCATTCTCATGCGCCACGTGCTGCGCAACGCGGCGATCCCGATCGTGACGGTCGCCGGCCTGGGCTTCGTGTTCACGCTCGGCGGCGTCGTGATCATCGAGTCGGTGTTCAACCTGTCGGGGCTGGGCAGCCTGATCCTGCAGGCGGTCCAGACCCATGACCTGCCGGTCGTCGAGGGCGCCGTACTCGTCTTCTGCGTGATCGTGATCATCGTCAACCTGATCGTCGATATCACCGTCGCCTGGCTCGACCCCCGCGCCCGATGAGCGTCACGCCGATCGCACCCGCCGAGCTCGAGGCGCAGGTCGCGCTGCCCCAGACGCCGTCGCCGCTGGCGTTCGCGGCGCGCCGGGCGATCCGCCGGCCGCTCGTCATCCTCAGCCTGACGTGGCTGGCCCTGCTGTTCGCCTCGACGGCGCTGGCGTCGGTGATCGCGCCCTACGGCGCCCTGGCCCAGGACCTCGATCACCCGCTCGAAGGCCCGACGAGCGCCCACCTGCTGGGTACCGACGAGCTCGGGCGCGACGTCCTGTCGCGCCTGCTGCACGGTGGCGGGGCGCTGCTGCTCGTGGCGCTCGTGTCGGTTACGACCGCGTACCTGATCGGGGTGACGTTCGGGCTGATCGTCGGCTACCGCGGCGGGCGCCTCGACACGGCGGCGAGCTTCGTCGTCAACGTGATGTTCTCGATCCCGGCACTGGTGATCGTGCTCGCGGTCGCCGTCGCGTCCAACAACAGCCTGCTGCTGATCAGCGTCGTGTTCGGCGTACTGCTCAGCGGCGGGATATTCCGGATCGTGCAGTCGACGACGCAGGCGGCGCGGCACATGCTCTACGTCGACGCCGCCCGCGTCGCCACGCTGCCCCGGCGGCGGATCCTGTCGCGCCACATCCTGCCCAACATCCTGCCGCCGCTGATCGTTCAGGCGTTCCTGCTCTACAGCGGCGCGCTGATCTTCCTGGCCTCGGTCGCGTTCCTCGGTCTCGGCTTCTCGCCGGAGAGCCCGAGTTGGGGCCAGCTCATCCAGGACGCGACGAAGAACCTCCAGATGGCGCCGTGGCTGATGGTGCCGACCGGCGTGCCGCTGATCATGACCGCGCTGGCGCTGAACTTCATCGGCGCCGCGCTGCTCGACGCGCTGCCGACGGCGACGCGCGGCAAGCTGCTGGCGCCGAGGCGCCGGCGCGATCGCGCGGCCGCGGGCACGGTCACGTACATGCGCCCGCCGGGCGACGACTCGGTGCTCGTCGTCGACAACCTGACGATCGCGTTCCCCGAGCACGACGGCCGCCTGCAGCCGGTCGTCGACGGCGTCTGCCTGTCGGTCCGCCGCGGCGAGACGCTCGGCCTCGTCGGCGAGTCGGGCTGCGGCAAGACGATGACCGCCCTGGGCATCCTCGGCCTCGTGCCGCCGCCGGGCCGGATCACCGGCGGCTCCGTGCTGCTCGACGGGCTCGACCTCGTGGCGCAGGACGAGCGCGCGATGACCGCGATCCGCGGGGCGCGGGTGACCTTCGTCTCCCAGGAGCCGATGGTGGCGCTGGATCCGTGCATGACGGTCGGCGCGCTGCTGCTCGAGCCGATCCGCGCGCACACCAAGCTCGATCGCGCGGGCGCGCGCGCACGCGCGCAGGAGCTTCTGACGATCGTCGGCATCCCGCGGCCCGAGGCCGTCGCACGCAGCTACCCGCACCAGCTGTCCGGTGGCATGGCCCAGCGTGTCGCGATCGCGCTGGCGCTGGCCGCCGAGCCCGACGTGCTGATCGCCGACGAGCCGACCTCGGCGCTCGACGTCACGATCCAGGCCGAGATCCTCGACCTGCTGCGTTCGCTTCAGGACACGCTCGGGATGGCGATCGTGCTCGTCACCCACGACTTCGGCGTGATCGCCGACATCGCGACCACCGTCGCGGTGATGTACGCGGGCCAGGTCGTCGAGGCGGGGCCGGTCGACGCGATCTTCCGCCGCCCGAGCCATCCCTACACGCAGGCACTGCTCGACGCCACGCCCGATCTGCTGGTCCGCGACCGCGGACTGCAGACGGTCGGCGGCAGCGTCCCGGCGCCGCGCGAGTGGCCGGCGTGGTGCCGCTTCGAGGCGCGCTGCCCGCTGGCGATCGACGCCTGCCGGTCGGGCCCGATCGCACTGTCCCACCCGCAGTCCCATCGCGTCAGCCGCTGCGTCCGGGCCGCCGAGCTCACCGAGGCGGCGCCGCGATGAGCGTGCCGCTGCTCGCCGTCGACGACCTGCGCGTCGCGTTCAAGCAGCGCGGCCGGCGCGCCCAGCCGTTCGTGGCCGTCGACGGCGTCACGTTCGAGGTCGACGAGGGCGAGAACGTCGGCCTGGTCGGCGAGTCGGGGTCGGGCAAGACGACGATCGGGCGCGCGGTCCTCGGGCTGGTGCCGCCGACCGGCGGCAGCGTTCGCGTCGCCGGAACCGACGTCACCAACCAGATCGCCGAGGATCGGGGAGACCTGGCCAACAGCCTCCAGATCGTCTTTCAGGACCCCTACGGCTCGCTCAACCCGTCGCGCACGATCGGGCGAACGATGACCGAGCCGCTCGAGGTCCGCGGCGGGCGCCCGCCGCGCGACGCGATCGAGCACGCGCGGCGAATGCTGACCGAAGTGCGGATCCCGGCCGACGCGGTCAGCCGCTACCCGCACGCGTTCTCCGGCGGGCAGCGCCAGCGGATCGCGATCGCCCGGGCGCTGGCCGGCTCGCCGCGGCTGATCATCTGCGACGAGGCGGTCAGCGCGCTCGACCTCGTCACGCAGGCGCAGGTCCTCAACCTGCTCAAGAACCTCCAGCGCGAGCACCGCGCCTCGTACCTGTTCATCTCGCACAACCTGCCGGTCGTCGCCTACATGGCCGACCGCGTCCTCGTCCTGTATCGCGGCCGGATCATGGAGCGCGGCCCCGCGGCCGACGTCTACACCGCGCCGCTGCATCCCTACACGCGCGCGCTCGTCGCCGCGGTCCCGGTGCTCGATCCCGACGCCCAGCGCGAGCGCCGGCGGCGCCGGGCGGCCGACCTGCGCGTCGACAGCGCCGCCGCCCAGCCGAGCGCGCAGTCGGGCTGCCCGTTCGCGCCGCGCTGTGCGCATGCGGCCGACGTGTGCTGGTCGGCGCGCCCGGCCGAGACGGCCGTCGACGAGCGCCTGGTGTCGTGCCACGCCTACGACGCGAGCTCCGGGCATCCGGCCAACGGCGGCGGGATCGAGACGGCATGAGCGACACGGCTCGCCCCACACGCCTGCGCGTCGAGCACCTCGACGAGGCACTCGGCCTGACCGAGCGCGCCCCGCGACTGTCGTGGCTGCTGCCGGCCGGCGCGACCGTCCAGCACGCCTACCGCGTTCGCGCCGGATCGTGGGACTCGGGCCGTGTCGAGTCGCGCGACAGTGTCCTCGTCCCCTACGGCGGCCCGCCGCTGCGCTCGCGCGAGCGGATCTCGTGTGAGGTCATGGTCTGGACCGACGCCGGCGCCAGCGACTGGTCGGCGCCCGCCGTCTGGGAGATGGGCCTGCTGGAGCCCGGCGACTGGTCGGCGCGCTGGATCGGACCGGCCGAGGCCCGAGCCGGGCCCGCCCGGCGAGCGCGGTGCCTATCTCCTGCGCCACGCGTTCACGCTGCAGGCGCCACCCCAGCAGGCGCGCGTGTATGCGACGGCGCACGGGATCTACGAGCTGTTTGTCAACGGCACCCGCGTCGGCGACCAGGAGCTCACGCCGGGCTTCACGACCTACCCGGCGATCCTCCATGTGCAGGCCTACGACGTCACCGAGCTGCTGGTCGCGGGCGAGAACGTCATCGGCGCCGTGCTGTCCGACGGCTGGTACCGGGGCCGGTTCGGGTTCACGCGCAAGCCGGACTGCTACGGCGATCGCGTCGCGCTGCTCGCCCAGCTGCACGCCGACGACGTCGTCGTCGCCACGGGCCCGCAGTGGCAGTGGGCCGACAGCGAGATCGTCGCCGCCGACCTGATGGACGGCCAGGTCGTCGACCAGCGCCGCGCGCGGCCTGACTGGTCTGCACCCGGCGCCGACCCTGACGGCTGGCAGCCGGTCGTCCGGGCGACCCACGACTACGCGCGCCTGCGCAGCTCACCGCAGCCGCCGGTCCGCCGCATCGAGACGCTGAGCCCGGTCGCCGCCGGCATGCCCCGACCCGGGTGCCAGGTCATCGACCTGGGCCAGAACATCAACGGCTGGGTCCGGCTGACCGACCTCGGGCCGGCCGGCGCGACGCTGACGCTGACCCACGGCGAGGCGCTCGACGAGCACGGCGACGTCACGACCGACCACCTGCGCGCGTTCGACTTCGCCACGCACGCGCCGCTGCCCGCCGGCCAGGTCGACCGCGTCACGTCGGCCGGTCGCGACGGCGACGTCTTCGAGCCTCGCCACACGACCCACGGCTTCCGCTACGTGCGCATCGAGGGGCACCCGGCCGAGCTGTCCGCGGACGCGGTGCAGGGCGTCGTCGTCCACACCGACCTGCGGCGCACCGGCTGGTTTACCTCTGACGACGAGCGCCTCAACCGCCTGCACGCCGCGGCCGACTGGAGCTTTCGCGACAACGCCTGCGACCTGCCGACCGATTGCCCGCAGCGCGAGCGCGCCGGATGGACCGGCGACTGGCAGCTGTTCGTGTCAACGGGCGCGTTCCTCTACGACGTCGCCGGCTTCTCGACCAAGTGGCTGCGCGACCTCGGCGCCGAGCAGCTGCCCGACGGCCGCGTGACGAACATGGCGCCCGAGCCGCTGACCCCCGACGATCCGATGATCGACCACATCACCGGGTCGGCCGGCTGGGGCGACGCCGCGGTGATCGTGCCGTGGGAGATCTGGCGGGCCTACGGCGACCGGCGGCTGCTCGAGGAGCAGTGGCCGTCGATGGCGGCATGGGTCGACTGGGCCGCGAGCGTCGCGCGCACGCGACGCCACCCCGATCGCGCCGCCCACCGCCCGCAGCCGGCCGCCCACGAGCAGTACCTGTGGGACAGCGGGTTTCACTGGGGCGAGTGGCTCGAGCCCGGTGAGCAGGTGACCGACCTGGCCGAGTTCGGGGCCCGCGACAAGGGCGACGTCGCGACGGCATACCTGTGCCACTCCTCGCGGCTGCTGGCGCGGATCGCCCGGCTGCTGGACCGCGACGACGACGCGCAGCGCTACGACGATCTCGCCGACAACGTGCGCGACGCGTGGCAGGCCGAGTACGTCGCCGCCGACGGTTCGCTGACGCCCGGGACCCAGGCCAACCATGTGCGCGCGCTCGCGTTTGACCTCGTTCCGACCGACCGGCGCGAGCAGACCGCCGACCGGCTCGTCGCGCTGATCCGCGAGCGCGACACCCACCTCGCGACCGGCTTTCTCGCCACCCCCTACCTGCTGGCCGTACTCGCCGACGCCGGACATCTCGACGTCGCCTACGAGCTGCTGTTGCAGGACACCACGCCCTCGTGGCTGGCGATGATCGAGCGCGGCGCGACGACGATCTGGGAGGACTGGGACGGCATCGACGCCGACGGCGTCGCGCACGCGTCGCTCAACCACTACAGCAAGGGCGCCGTCGTCTCGTTCCTGCACCGCTACGTCGCCGGGATCCGGCTGCTCGACGACGGGCCCGCCTACCGGCGCTTCGCCATCGAGCCGCGGCCGGGCGGCGGCCTGCGGTCGGCCAGCGCTGCGCACGAATCGCCCTACGGCCGGATCGAGTCCGGCTGGCGCATCGACGGCGAGCATTTCCGTATCGAGGTGACCGTGCCGCCCGGCACGACCGCCGAGATCGTCCTGCCCGACGGGTGGCGCACCGAGCTCTCCCCCGGGAGCTCGACGTTCGTCTGCGAACTCCAACCGAAAGTGACGACTCGATGACGTTTCCCGATGGCTTTCTCTGGGGCGCCGCGACAGCTGCGCACCAGGTCGAGGGCGCCAATGTCAACAGCGACAACTGGGTGCTCGAACACGCCCCGGGCACGACCTACGTCGAGCCGTCCGGGGACGCATGCGACCACTTCCACCGCTACCCGGACGACATCGCGCTGCTCGCGGGCCTCGGGCTCGGCGCCTACCGGTTCTCGCTGGAGTGGGCGCGCATCGAGCCTGAGGAGGGCGAGTTCTCCAGGGCCGCACTCGACCACTACCGCCGCGTGCTGACGACGTGCCACGAGCACGGGATCACGCCGATGGTGACGTTTCACCACTTCACGTCGCCGCGGTGGGTCGCGGCCGACGGAGGCTGGGAGGGCGAGCGCACGCCGGAGCGCTTCGCGCGCTTCTGCGAGCGCGCGATGACGCACCTCGGCGACCTCGTCGGGCTCGCGGTCACGCTCAACGAGCCGAACATCGGGTCGCTGCTGCAGCACGTGATCGGGATCACCGACCAGCGCGGCAAGGACTGGTGGCGCGCCGCCGCGCAGACGGTCGGCGCAACGCCCGAGCGCTTCCTGCCCATGGCTCACGCCTCCACCGAGCGGTCGTGCGAGATCAGCCGGACCGCGCACCGCCTCGCCATCGAGGCGATCAAGGGCGTCCGCGGCGACTGCCAGCTCGGGGTCAGTATCGCCATGCACCAGTGGGAGGCCAGCGAGGGCGGCGCGGCCGAGCTGCAGCGCATTCGTCACCTGGCCGAGGACCGCTTCCTGGAGGGCATCGAAGGCGACTTCGTCGGCGTGCAGTGCTACTCGGGGGTGCGGATCGGCGCCGACGGCCCGCTGGAGGTGGAGGGCGAGCGGACGATGATGGGCTACGCCTACCAGCCCCAGGCGCTCGAGCACGCGGTCCGGCGCGCGATCGAGCTGACCGGCCTGCCCGCGTACGTCACCGAGAACGGCATCGCGACGGCCGACGACGTGCGCCGCATCGACTACACGGAGCGCGCGCTGCAGGGCGTCGCGGCGTGCCTGGACGACGGCCTCGACGTCCGCGGCTACTTCCACTGGTCGCTGCTGGACAACTTCGAGTGGGTCATGGGCTACCGGCCGACGTTCGGGCTCGTCGCCGTCGACCACGAGACCTTCGCCCGGACGCCACGACCCAGCGCAGCTCGCCTTGGCGAGATTGCCGCAACCAACGCAATCGACATTCAACCCAGGAGGTAGACGCATGCCGCTCGACTCGGTGATTCAGGCAGAGATCGACAACTTCAACATGGTGCAGGGCATGACCCCGCCGCCGCTGCCCGTTCTGCGCAAGCTGATCGTCGACGTCACCGACGGTGGCCTGCGCGAATCCGGCTACGAGATGGCCGACGTCGCGTCGGCCACCGACCACACGGTCGCCGTGCAGGGCGGCCAGATCGACGTCCGCGTGTTCACGCCGCACGGGTCGGCGCCGTTCCCGGCGTTCCTGTCGCTGCATGGCGGTGCGTTTCGGCTGGGGACGATCCACTCCCTGCTCAGCGACGCCGGCTGCCGCTACGTCGCGGCCGGCGCCGAGTGCGTCGTCGTGACCGCCGAGTACCGCCTCGCGCCAGAGCACAAGTTCCCGACCGCGCCCGAGGACTGCTACGCCACGCTGCTCTGGATGGTCGAGCACGCCGACGAGCTCGGTATCGACGCCGATCGCATCGCCGTCGGCGGGCAGTCGGCCGGCGGCAACCTCGCGACGGTAGTGGCGCTGATGGCGCGCGACCGCGGCGGCCCGAAGATCGTCCAGCAGGTGCTCGAGATCCCCGCGCCCGACATGGTCGGCATCCTCGACTACCCGTCGGCGAGCGAGTTCGGGACCGGCTACCTCATCACGTCCGACATGGTCGGCGAGATCAACGCCGACTACCTGCCCACGCCCGAGGATGCCCACAACCCCTACGCGTCACCGATCCTCGCCGACCTCACCGGCCTGCCGCCGGCGCACGTGATGACGGCCGAGTACGACCTCGTCCGCGACGCGGGCGAGGCGTACGCCAAGCGCCTCCAGGAGGCCGGCGTGCCGACGACGATGCGCCGCCACGCCGGCCATATCCACGGCGCGAGCAACCTGTTCTACCGCTGGGAGCCCGGTCGCGAGTGGATGGACGAGGTCGTCGCCGTGCTGCGCGGGGCCTACGGGACCGCCGGGACCGACGCGTAGAGTTCGCCGGCACATGGACTCCACAGCCTGGGCCACAGCAGTTCTCGACGGACACCGGACGCTCGCGGAAAAAGCATTCGCGGCGATCCACGAGGGCATCGTCACCGGTGCCCTCGCTCCGGGGGAGCGACTGCGGATCGAGGAGCTCGCGGCGATGCTCGGCATGAGCCATCTGCCGATCCGCGAGGCGATCCGGCGCCTGGAGACGATCGGCCTCGCCGAGCACACGCCGCACCGCGGCGGGCGCGTCACCGAGCTGTCGCTCGCCGATCTCGACTCGCTGTACGAGGCGCGGCTGCTGCTCGAGCCCGAGCTGATCGCGCGCACCGCCAAGCGCTTCAGCGCCGCCGACGCACGCGTCGCCCGCGGTTTCCTCGACCAGCAGGTGGGGGCCGAGCAGCGCGGCGACCTGCGCGACGTGTGGAATGCCCACACCGAGTTCCATTTCAGCCTCTACCGGCTGTCGGACTCACCGTGGCTGCTGCGGCTCGTGACGCCGCTGTGGGAGAGCAGCCAGCGCTACCGGATGACGGTCGCGCCGCTCAACAGCGAGCGCCGGCGCGAGGAGGCCAAGCACGAGCACGAGCAGATGCTCGATGCGTGCATCGAACACGACGGTGACCGGGCGCGCACCGTGCTCCACGACCATCTGTTGCGGACGGCGAAGCTGATCACCGACGACATGACGGCCCACGCGGCGATCCTCAAGCCGCGCTCCCAGCGGTAACTACAGATCCCATGCCTCGCGCTCCGCGCTGCGCGGGTCGGCGACGACGGCGGTGTCCTGCCCGAACACCATCGTCTCCCGCTCCGGCAGGGAGAACGCCGGCCATGGCCCGCATCCGGTGGTGACGGGCGCACCGCCGGCGGCGAAGCTGCACCACGCCGAGCTCATCTCGTCGGCGACCTGCTCCGCGCCCGGCACGCCGCGGGTCGCGAAATGCTCGTCGCGCGTGCGGAAAACGAACGGGATCTCGAGCCCGTGCGTGGCACCGAGCGCGCCGTCGCCGAGCGGGCTCTCCCACGTGAACAGGTAGAGATAGGCGGGCGCACGTCCGGCGCGAAACTGCGCCTCGGCGACACGGATCGCGCCGAGGCGCATGCTGTCGCTCGAGATGGCGACGTAGAGCTCGAGGTCCGTGGCCGCGGGGTGGATCGCCCGGTAGGCGTCGAGGAGCCGCGGCGCCCGGGCGCCCGCAAAGCCGGCCAGGCGACGCTCAAGCTCATCCGGTGGCATCGACCAGCCGGCCGGGTCGGCACGGTACGCGGGGTTCCCGAGCCACAGGAACAGCGTGGTCTCGTGGAGGTTGCTCCCGACGATCAGCGGGACGGGCGCCGCGGCGCCCGACGCGATCTCGTCGAGCGGGTGGCCGCTCACGCTCCGGCCGTCGGCGACCGGCCAGAACGGCATCGCGCCGCCAGATCCGGGGGGATGCTCGCGCTCGATCTCGATCTGCGCCTGGAGGACCTGTTCGACCGGCGCGTTGCGCATCGCCTCCGCGCCACCCAGGCTGCGGGCCACCCGGTGCGCGATCTCCGCACCCTGCTCGGGCGCCTGGAGTCGCTCGCCGGGACCATCGAGGAACACGCCGCTCTGGATCGCCGCCCGGTGGAACAGGCCGCGCGCCGCCGGCATCGTCAGCAGCGTCGCGACCTTGCCGCCCCCGCCCGACTCGCCGAAGATGGTGACCCGCGAGGGGTCGCCGCCGAATCCCGCGGCGTTGTCGCGGATCCATTCCAGCGCCGCGACGATGTCGAGCATTCCGCAGTTCGACGCCGCGTTGTCCGCCCCGAGCACGGCGGCCGCATCGAGGTATCCGAGCGCCCCGAGTCGATGGTTGATCGTCATGACCACGGCGTCGCCGCGACGGGCGATCGCGGTGCCGTCGAACCAGGAGAGCGAGCCGGAGCCCATGCTGAAGCCGCCGCCGTGCAACCAGACGAGGACGGGCTTGGCGCCCTGCGTCCCCGATGTCCAGACGTTGACAACCAGGCAATCCTCGTCCTGGGCGGGCTCCGGCGGGATCTCGTCCAGCGGTGGGAAGGGTGGCTGCGGTGCGCTCGGCCCGTACGCGTCGGCGTCGCGGACTCCAGTCCACGGGGCGGCCGGCGCCGGAGCCAGCCATCGGTTCTCTGCGGTGGGCGGCGCGGCGTACGGGATCCCGAGGAAGGCAAGCGCCCCGGCGGTGTTGACGCCGCGCACTGCTCCGGCGGTCGTCTGGACAACTGTGTTGCTCATCCTCGTCTCCGGTCTCCCTCGGGTCAGGCTTCGGTGTCATCGAGGAACGCGGCGATCGCCGCCACGGTCGCCTCGGGCTGCACGTAGTGGACGCCATGGTCGGCGTCTTCGATCTCGACCCACCGAACCCGGTCGTTCAGCGCCGCCATGCGCGGCGGAACATCCGGCGGGAACATGTCGGAATCCGCCCCCCGGACCACGAGCGTCGGGCACCGCAACCGCGGGATCTCGTCCCACAGCGAAGCGATGATCGGCTCCCCGCCCGCGGCGAACCAGCGACCGATACCGGCCATGTCGGTGCACCAGACGACTCGCCCGTCGTCGAGCTCGCGAAACCGCGCGTCGTACAGCCACCCGACGCGGCCGCGACCGCTGAGCGGGCTGGCCGCGAGGAATGCCTGCGCCTCGTCGCGCGAGGAGAACTCGGCCGGGATCGCCTGGAACACGCCGCGCGGGTTCGGCAGGTCGTCCCGCGGGCCCCCGTCGATGAGAACGAGCGCCCGGACGAGCTCGGGGTGGCGGGCCGCGAGCAGGCATGCGGTCACGGCACCGAGCGAATGGCCGACCAGGACGCACCCGGCGAGTCGCTGATCGCCGATCAGGGCCTGGACATCACTGCAGAACTGCCCGGCGCCGTAACGCAGCTGCGGATCCCAGTCGCTGTGCCCGCAGCCACGTTGATCGGGCGCGACGATCCGATGGTCGCCCGCGAACGGCGGTGCGATCTCCCACCAGTCGAGCGCGCAGCCGGCGCCGCCGTGGAGGAGCACCATCGGGTCGCCGGCCGGGTCACCCCAGACGAGATAGGACAGTCGCTGGTCGTCCCCGAGAGCGAGGGATCGGCGTTCGGTCCCATCCATGAGGTTTCCCATGGCATATCATGTTACTTGCTATCGAGATTCGCGATCGCCCGCTCGAGCAGGTCGCGGAGCTGACTGGCGTCACGCGCCCCAAAGCCGAGCACCAGCTGTGACTCGACGCTCGCGATCCGTTCGTCCCAGATCGTCACCGCTTCCCTCCCAGCCTCGGTGATCTCGGCTCGCAGGACGCGCTTACGCACCGCATCCTGGGTCCGCGTGATGAGGCCACGCCGCTCGAGGTCGAGAACCACCAGACTCATCGCCTGGGGAGAAACCACGGCCATCCGGGCGAGCTCAGCACTCGACAGCCCGGGATGGGCGCGCAGGCGGCGCAGCGCCACCACGTGGTGGACGGACAGATCCGAGTCCACGCCGGGGCCGGACATCTCGCGCGCGATCAGGCGCGACAGGCGCCCGACGGCATGGCCGACGGCGGCTTCCACTGCGACCGGCGTCTGGCTGCTGGAGCGACGTCTGGCCACGGTTGCGACAGCCTAACGAGGCCTTCGCCGGCTACCCGGACGGCACGATGCGCAGCGGCAACGACCGCACGCCGTACTCCGGCCAGCGCGTCATCCGTACAGACCCGGCGACCGACATCGCGGCCGTCCGCTCAAGGAGCTCCTTGAGCGCAACGCTCAGCTGCAGGCGCGCGTAGGCAGCCCCCGGGCAGCGATGCGGACCGAGCCCGAACGCGATGTGGCGCTCGGGACGGCCCAGGCGGAAGCAATCGGGATCCTCGAACACCTCGCCGTCGCGATCGGCCGACGTGAAGATCATCGCGATCGGCTCGCCTGCGGGGATCCGCCGGCCGGACAGTGTGACGTCACGTCGCGCCGTACGCGCGAAGCCGCGGTACGGTGAGTAGAGGCGCAGGAACTCCTCGACGGCACCGGGGATCAGCCGCGGTTCCCCGCGCAACTGCTGCTGGCGCTCGGGGTCCTGCGCGAGATGGTGAACGATGCTCCCGAGGACGACGCTCGGAGCGATGATGCCGACGACGAGCACCTGTCGCACGGTGCCGACGACCATGTCGCGGGGGAGCGGCTGCCCGTCGACGCGCGCCGCCAGCAGCGCGCTCGTCGGATCGGTTGCGGGATTCGCGGGAGCCGCCTCGCGCATGGCGACCAGCTCGCGGGCGAGCTCGTAGAGGCCGAGGCTCGTGCGCTTGACCTCGTCGTCGTCGGCGCGCTGGAGCGCACGGTTGTAGACGACGGCGATCTCGTTGATCCGGGCCATCATCCCGGGCGGGACGTTCAGAATGTGGGCGAACGCGTGGACGGGGAAGGGGATCGCGAACGCGTCGCTGAAATTGCCCCCACCGGCGCGCACGAACGGCTCCAGGAGGTCGCCGGCGATCGCTCGGATGGCCGGCTCGAGCGCCGCGACACGCGCGCCGCCGAATACTTCGTTGAGCGGCCGGCGGTACACGGCGTGCTCCGGGGGGTCGAGATGCAGGGGCGGCCGGCGGCCGGTGAACGCGACTGCCGGGACCACGTTCTGCACCGAGGTGATGTACGTGTCCGGCGAGGTCAGGACCTCGACGACGTCCGCGTACCGGGTCAGCGCCCAGAACCCGCCGAACCGCTCGCTGCGAGCGACGGGGCAGGCAGAGCGCATCTCCCGGTAGAGCACGTGTGGGTCGACCTGCTCGTCGCCGACGAGCGGGTCGAACATCGTTTCGCCGGAGACGTCGCTCATGTCGCGTGATCCCACAATGTCAAGTTATATGATACCGAGGCTCTTCACCGCCACTCAGCGCTGCGAGTGTGCGAGGCTTGACGCTCGCGCACCGCATCGAGGGGGTTGGCGATGGACAGCACATCGAGAGTGGCCGAGTCGGAGGTCGTCGGGCCGTTTCGCCGCCCGCGCAACATCTCGCGCGGCGCCGGCGAGGGTTCGATCCACGACGACTCGACCGCCGCCAGGCTCGGGTTCAAGGGCGGCACGGTCGGCGGCTCGATCCACATGGATCAGTTCGCGCCGATCCTGATGTCGCTGTTCGGCGAGACCGAGTTCTTCGAGCACGGCAACCTGTCGCTGTTCTTCCTGCAGCCGACGGTCGACGAGGAGGCTGTACGCTGCCTCGCCCAGCACGAGCCGGGCGACCGCCAGGCGCAGCTGTCGATGGAGAACGAGGGCGGCGACCAGATCGCGGTTGGCACCGCTTCGTGCGGCGAGGTCGACACCGACACCGAGGTCCGCCACCGGCTCGCCAAGCTGCGGCCGACGACCGAGCTGCGCATCCTCGACGGGTTGAGCGCGGGCGACGAGGTCACCGGCGTGACGTGGCGCGTCACGTCACCGGGCGAGCGGATCCTCGGCGTGATCACGGAGCCACTCGGCGCCTACCGTGGCGACGGGCCGTGGGACGGCGAGGTCGTCCCGATGTCGCACACCATCCACTCGATCATCGGCCTGCAGCGCGAGCTGGCCGGCCGCAGCATCGAGGCTACCGGCCTGTACGGCGCGCTGGAGATCCAGTACCAGGGCGGGCCCCTGCTCGCCGAGCGCGACTATCTCGCGCGAGCGAAGGTCGTCGCGCTCACCGAGAGCCCGAAGACCGAGAACATGTGGTGGACGGTCACCTACAGCGATCCGGCGACCGGCTCGGACGTGGTGACGGTCCTCCAGTACCTGCGCTTCATGAAGGCGTCGTCGCCGCTGTGGGCCGACGGCTGATTCACCTCCAGATGCCGGCGATCGGCTTGGCGTGCGCCGCGCCCGCAAGATGCTGCGCGATCCCGAAGCCGTCCTCGAGCGTGCGCAGCAGGCTGTAGTGCGAGTACGGACCGCCGCCGTAGACGCCCGGCCGAACCTGGCTCCCGAGCACCATGAAGAGGATCTGCTGGTGCTTGGGCGAGGTGCCGGAGTCGTAGGTGATGACGATCACGCCGTCGGTCCCGTAGGCCGGTGACGCCTCGATCTTCGGTATCTCCCGGCGCAGGAAGTCGTCGAACTGGCGAACCCCGTCGTTGGTCGGGGCGCACGGGTCGTGACCGTCCTCGCAGTCGTTGGGGACGATCAGGTTGAAGCGGCCGACGTCGCCGGCGGCGAGCGCCGCGTCGAACGCCGACGTGTCGTCGGGCGCGGTGCTCCCCATCGCCGGCGCGTCGGTGCGGCACAGCTTCGTCGGCGTCAGCGCCTCGTCGTAGCCCGAGCCATGAAGCCGCGTCAGGTACAGCGCGGGTTGATGATGCGCGGTGTAGATGTTGCTCGACCACGCGCTGCCGTGATCGAAGATGTCGCACGCGCTGTCGGCCGACTCGGCCCATTCGCGCCACGAGTCGCCGTGGCGCTGGAGCTGGCCGAAGATGCTGTCCCACGGATGGCTGCACCGAGACGTCGGCAGGTCGTCGGCGTCGTCGCAGCGGGTGAAGCGGCCGGCGACCATCGCCAGGTAGTTGGCCAGCGATCCGCCGAGCGTCACGCCGGTGTAGGTGGTGAGAAAGGCGGCGTTCGGCTTGAGCGTCGTGGTCAGGAATGGCGACCGCGACGGCGTGATCGCGTTGAGCCCCTGGTTCTCGCCGACGATCAGGAACACATGACCAAGGCCCGGCACCCCCTCCAGCACGGGAACAGGGGGAGCGCCGGACGCTTGACCACCCAGCGCGCCAACCGCGACCGCTGCCGCGCAAAGAATCATCGAGGCGGTCGCCAAGGCCGCCTCTCGGCGTTGCCCAGGGCCCATCCGCTGACTGTGGCGCGACAAACCTGCACGGCTCCTGAACAGGCGCCGGGCATTCAGGAGCGCGCCAGGCGCCACGTGCGATCACTGACCGATGGCCGCGCCGGTGTCTCGATCCCGCGCCTGGTCGGTGGGCGCCCTCGCCGCCGTCGTCGTGCTCGCCGGCTGTCTGCGGCTCGTCGCGCTGGCGAAGGTGGACGGCAACCCGTTCTACGACGCGGCCGTTCGCAGCATGACGCACTCGCTGCGTGACTTCTTCTTCGGCGCGTTCGAGCCGTCGGGGAGCGTGTCGATCGACAAACCGCCGGTCGATCTGTGGCTTCAGGTCATATCGGTCAAGCTGCTGGGGTTCAGCGGACCGGCGCTCAAGCTCCCCGAGGCGCTCGCCGGGACGCTCTCCGTTGCGCTGCTCTACGACGCGGTGCGGCGCGTGTTCGGTACCGCCGCCGGGCTCTGCGCCGCGCTGGCGCTGGCCGTGCTGCCGGTGGCGGTCCTCACCGGCCGCAGCGACACGATGGACGCCGTGATGAGCCTGCTGCTGATCGCCGCGCTGTGGTCACTCGTGCGTGCGGCGCAGACGCAGCGCAGCGGCTGGGTCGTGGTCGCCGCGGGTTGCGTCGGCGTGGCCTTCAACGTCAAGCTGCTCGAGGCCATCGTCCCCGTTCCGGCGTTCGCGGCGGGCGCGTGGATCGCGCTTCGCGGCCCGCCGCTGCGACGCGTCATGACGCTCGCCGCCGCCCTCTGTGTGCTGGTCGTGGTGAGCCTCTCCTGGCTGTCGGCGAGCTCCCTGGTCGGCTCGGCCCCGTACGCGATCGGTTCGACCAACGGGAGCGCTTGGAATGCCGCGTTCGTATTCAACGGCGTCGACCGGGTCGGCGCCGTTCCGGCGCCGCATTCGGGCTCGCCGCGCCGGCGGGTGACGATCACGACCCCCGGCCCGGCGCGGCTGCTCTCCCGGCGTGGCCAACTGCCGATCACGCGGTTGGGGCTCGAACTGCTGGCCGCGCTCGCCCTCGGCCTTCCCGCGCTGTGGGCGCGACGACGCGAGAGCCGCGCCGCGCTCGCAGTCGCGGTGACGCTCGGCCTGTGGGTCGTGATCGGGGCCGTCTTCTTCAGCACGATGGCGCGGCTGCATCCGCGCTACACCGAGGCCACCAATGCCGCGACGGCGGCCTGCCTGGGGATCGGGGTGGCGTGGCTCGGAGGGGCGCCCCGCCCGTGGCGGTTGCTCGGCGGGGCGACGGCGATCGCGCTGGCCGGCTTCGCTGTGTGGGCGACGTTCGGCTCGCTCGCGGCCGCCGTCGGCGCCGGCATGGCCGCCGCCGGAGTCCTTTTGCTCGTCACCACGGCTCGCCTGGCCCCACTCGGCGTCGCGGTCGTCCTTGCCGGGCTGCTGATTCCCTCGGCCAGTCAGGCGGTGCACGTCGTGCAGCGCCACCTGTCGGACTCGGGGCGCCCGGGCTCGATGCCGCAGTCGCGCGTCCGCGACCTCTCGGAGTACCTGCGCGCCCACCGCGACGGCGCACGCTACGAGTTCGCCTCGGCCGCCGCGACGCAGGCCGGTCCGCTGATCGTGCACGACGACCAGGCGGTGTTGATCATGACCTCGTTCAACGGACGCCCCCTGCTTCCACTCGCCCGGCTCGCCGAGGAGGTCGAGCGCGGCGAGGTGCGCTACGCGTTGCTCGGCGGGGCGAACTGCGCCAGCCGCAACCGCGCGCTCGCCGTCTGCTCGCCCGCGGCCAGCTGGGTCCGCCACCACGGCATCGACGTATCGTCGCGTGCCGACGTCTACCCCGGGCTGCTGTGGGAGCTCGGACGCCCGGCGGAGCTTGCTCGCGCCCGCGTCGACCGCGTCGACGACCGCCGATCGCGAAGCTGATCGGGACCTGAACGCGTGGTGTACACAACGCGTTGGCCGGGCTACGGTGGATCGACCGTGAGGCAGCTAGCCGACCCGCGTTCGCGGTCCGCCGACCAGCAGGTCGTCGCTGGCGCGATGCGTCACCTGCGGCTCTACGGGTTCATGCCGCGGTGGCACGCGCTGGAGACCATTCAGACCCCGGGAATGAGCGTGCGTCAACTCGCACGCGCGTGGCTCGATCGGCGAGGGTGACGTGCGCACGGCGATCGTCGGCGCCGGTGTCCTGTGCGTGGCCGGTGCGCTCGCCGCATCCGCCGGATCGGCGACCGCCGGACGATGCGCGTTCACGGCCCAGTCGGAGTTGGCGACGATCGTCCATCGGATCTACGACCAGTCGCTGCACGGCCGCAACGAGGCGTCGGCGGTCAAGCGCATCTCGAAGTCCACGGCGCTCGCCACCGCCGTCGCGAGCGACAGCCCGCGCGCCGTGCGGGCCGCGCTGCTACCGCTGATCAAGAATCAGATCACGCGGATCAACGTCTCGACGGCGAACGGGACGCTGGCTCGGATCGGCACGGTCCCGTCGTACGGCTCGGTGCGCGGACCGATCACCCGCCACGGCCGGGTCGTGGGGCGCTACGTGCTGTCGGTCGCCGCCGACGCGTCGTTCGTGTCCCTGATCCACACCCTCACCAATGGCTCGGCACGCTTCGCTCCCGGCGCGGAGACGTCGACCAGGTCCTTCCCGGCGACCACGTTCCCGTCGGGGCGCGCGAGGGTCGCGCTCACGCTCCCGCCACCGCCGTCATCGGTCTGCGCCGCCACGACAGCCGACACGCAGCTCAACGCCATTGGACTCGTGGCGCGTAATGAGCTCAAGGAGGAGGTGCACAGCCAGGAGGCCGCCCAGACGCTGCGCTACGTCGAGGGCAATGCCGCCTTCCGCACCGCCGTGGCGGCCGGCGACCCCGCGGCGCTGCGGGCTGCGATCGGCGGCCTGTTTCGCGACAGCCACTTCCACATCGTGCGCGTCAGAGCGTGGAAGGGCACGCGCCTGATCAACGATGTCGGCGGCCCGTATGTGCTCAGCCCGGCCTCCGGGGTCATCCGCAGCTCGAGCGGCGGCATGATCGGGCGCTTCCAGCTCGCGATCCAGGACGACACCGGCTACATGACGCTCGTGCGCCTGTTCACCGGTGTCGACGTCGTCCTCCACACGGATACCGGCACCGTACCGGGCAGCAGCCTGACCCCGGGCCCGCCCTTCGCTGCCGGGCTGACGACGACGACCTACCGGGGCCGGACCTATCGCGAGTTCGGGCTGATCGGCACCATGTTCCCCACCGGCACGCTGCGAGTGTCGCTCCTGCAACCGCGCTGAGGGTCGGCCGACGAGCTCGCCCGCGCTGAGCCCCAGCCTGGCCCGGCCCGCGGCCCGATCGCACGACGCCGACCACGCACGGGCGGCGCTCGGCGTGCTGGGCATGGCGGCGCTGCTGGCCGGCGTGACGTTCGTCGTCCTCGTCGCCACGAGCCGGGCGACGTTCCTCGTGCCACCCGATCGTGTCGGCTTCCCGCGCTGGATGGTCGGTCCGCTGGACGGGGTGCTGCGTTCGTTTCATCCCACGCGCGCGCAGCTCAAGGTCGAGTTCACGGCCGTCATGGGCGGGCTGTTCGTGGCCTACCTGTTCGTCCTGATCGGCGCGGGCTCGCTGCGGGTCCGCTGGATCGCAGCGGCGGTGATCGCACTGCACGTCGTGCTGCTGCTGTCACCGCCGCTGTCACTCACCGACGTCTTCAACTACCTCAACTACGGCCGCATGGGCGCCGTCCACCACCTCAATCCCTACACCGTCATCCCGGCCGCCGAGCCGCACAGCGATCCGGCGTTCGCGCTCAGCAATTGGCACCACCTGCGCAGCCCGTACGGACCGCTGTTCACCGTGTTCACCTACGCGCTCACGCCGATCGGCGTCCCGGCCGGATTCTGGGTCCTGAAGCTGCTGGTGGTCGCCGCGTCGCTGGGGACCGTGTGGGTGATCTATCGCGCGGCACTGCACCTCGGGCGCCCGCCCGGGCTGGCCGTGGCGATCGTCGGGCTCAACCCGCTGATCCTCGTGTGGGGGCTCGGCGGTCAGCACAACGACAGCCTGATGATGTTCGCCCTCACCGGCGCGGTGCTGCTGGTCCTGGTCGGCCGCGAGGCGCTCGGTGGCGCGGCCGCGGTGGCCGCAGTGATGATCAAGGCCTCGGCCGCGGTCATGGTTCCGGTGCTCCTGGTCGGAGCGGCGCGGTGCGGCCGCGCGTTCCTGGGCGCCGCGCTGGCCGCCCTGGTCCTGGGTGGCGTCAGCTACGCCGTATTCGGACCGCACCCGCCCGACATCGCCGATCAGAGCCGGGTGGTGGCGGCGGTCTCGCTGCCCAACCTGCTCGGATTCGGCCTCGGTTTCGGTGGCGTCACCGACGCGATGCGCTCGGTGCTGGCGGGAGGACTGGCCGCCGTCGTGCTCGTGGCGTGCTTCCAGGTCTGGCGCGGAGGCGAGCTGACGACATGGATCGGCGTGACCGCGGTCGCCGCGCTCGTGACGTTGTCGTGGGTGTTGCCGTGGTACATCCTCTGGCTCACGCCGTTCGCCGCGCTCAGCTCGTCGCGGGTGCTCAAGGGCGCGGCGATCGTGCTCAGCGCCTGGCTGATCTTCTCGTGGATCCCGCTGCTGCCGGACGCGATTCACAGCATCGGGCTGCGGCCGACGCACACCGCGCTGGGCCATCAGAACGCCCGTTTCGTCGAGCGGCTGTTGCGGTAGGACGGCCGCTACGCCTCGTCGGCGCCGACCCTCAGAGGCCGTGCCAGCGGCTGGACGTCCCGCTTGACGACGGCGACGTAGCCGACCAGCGCCGCGAAGACAACGAATGCGGCGACGCTCACCGCTCCGTCACCGAGACCCAGCCCGGTGTGCGACTGGGGTTTGGCCAGCCAGTCGGCGATCGACGCGCCAAGCGGTCGCGTGATGACGTACGCGGCCCAGAACGCGACGATCGGGTTGAGGGCCCCGCGCCACCAGGCGATACCCGGAATCGCGAACAGCACCGCGAACAGGACCGCCGACGGGAAGTAGCCGAGGTTCAGGGTGATCGCCGTGAGGTCGCCCAGGGCGGTGCCAAGCGCAAACGTGGCGAGCACCGCGGCCCAGTAGAACAGCTCGCGGCGCTCGGTCGTGATGCTGTGGATCGACAGCGTCCCCTCGCTGCGATGCCAGCACCAGAACAATCCCGCGGTGGCGAGCGCGAACAGTGGCGTCGTGATCGCGTACGGGACCCCGGCCCCGCGGTGAACGCCGTCGGCGGCCATCGTGCCGAAGACGGCGACCATCATCACCGCGAACCAGTAGTTCACCGCGCGGTACTCCCGTACGCGGAGCTGCAGGTACAGCGCGACCGTGAGCCCGGTGAGTCCGACGACCGCCGCGAGCGGGATGCTCTCGTGGCCGAGGATAGTCCGACATCGCCTCGCCCATCCCGGTGGTCAGGACCTTGAGGACCCAGAACATCACCGCGATCTCGGGGACCTTCGCGGCGATGGGCGGCCAGTCGAAGTACCGGCGGTACAGCGAGCGCAGCATCGAGGTCATCATCGCCGCCTATGCGCCCGGCGACCATCGGTCTGGAGACTGGACTTCACCGCTAGCGGTCCGACCCAGGTCGGACGATGTCTCACCCTCAGGTCGTAGACGTCAAGCCCCGGGCGCCACGAGCCCGCGGTCGTAGGCGAGCACAACAATCTGTACCCGGTCGCGCAATTCGAGCTTGGCCAGGATATGGCCCACATGGGTCTTGACCGTCGCCTCGGACAGGACCAGCTCATCGGCGATCTCGGCGTTGGATAGGCCGCGCGCCACCGCGAGCAGAACCTCGCGCTCGCGCGGCGTCAATACATCGAGGACGGGCTGGGCCGGCGGAGCGTCGCCCGCCGGGACAGGAAGGCGATCGGCGAGCGTCGCCAGCAGCCGGCGGGTCGTGCTTGGCGCGACGACCGCGTCGCCGCTGGCGACCGCGCGGATCGCCGACAGCAGGTCGGCCGGCGGGGCATCCTTGAGCAGAAACCCGCTGGCTCCGGCGCGAAGGGCGGCGTGGGCGTACTCGTCGAGGTCGAACGTCGTGAGGATGATGATCCGCGAGCGACTGCCGGAGCTCACGATTTCGCGCGTCGCCTCGAGGCCGTCGGTGCCCGGCATCCGCACGTCCATCAGGACGACGTCTGGCTCCAGCTCGGTCACGAGCTCCACCGCCTCGCGGCCGTCGCCGGCCTCGCCGGCCACAACGAGGTCGGGCTGGGCGTCGAGGACCATGCGAAAGCCCATTCGCAGAAGCTCCTGATCGTCGACGAGGACGATGCTGGTCGTCATACGGGCACCGCGATCTCCGGCCGGCCGGCCGCCAGCCGCGCACGCACCCGCCAGCCTCCGCCCACATCCGCACCGGCCTCGACGTGGCCGTCGTAGACGGCAGCGCGCTCGCGCATCCCGCGCAGGCCGCCGCCCTCGGACGCAGCGTCGGCGCGGGGGCCGACGCCGTCGTCGACAACGTCGATCTCGATCGCGTCGGCCGTGCACGTCACGCCGACCTGGACGGCGGCGCCGTCGCCGGCGTGCTTGAGCGCGTTCGTGAGCGCCTCCTGGACGATGCGGTGCGCGGTCAGCTGCAGGCCGGGCTCGAGGACCTCTGGATCCCCTGACAGCTCGTAGCTGACGGTGACTCCGGCCGCTCGCAGGCGCTCGATGCAGCCCCTCGATCTGCGCCACGCCCGGCTGCGGAGCCAACGCGGGCCGTTGCTCGTCGCGCAGCACGCCGAGCAGGCGTCGCATCTCCGTCAGCGCCTGGCGCCCCGTCTGCGACGCGGTCGCCATCGCTGCGCCGGCGCGCTCGGGCGACTCGGTGAGCTGATAGGCAGCGCCGTCGACGAGCGCGATCATCACCGAAAGGTGGTGAGCCACGATGTCGTGCATGTCGCGGGCGATTCGTGCGCGCTCGGCGGCCGCCGCCAGTCGCCCCTGCTGGTCGCGCTCGAGCTCGAGGCGCGCCGCGCGCTCGTGCAGCGAAGTGACGAGTGCGCGTCGCGCGCGGACGCTCATCCCGAGCACACCGGCCGCGGTCGCCAGGCCCGAGAGCGCGATCCAGGCCTTCAGCGGTTCGGCCGTCCCCCAGCGCGCAGTCGCCAGGATCACACCGACCTCGAGGACGGCCGCCGCCGCGAGTGTCGCCACCGTGCTGCAGGCCACCGCCACCGAGTACAGAGCGACAAGCAGCGCGACGTCGCCGAACGCGCGAACGTCGAGCAGCCACTGGGCCAGCGCGATCGCCGCGATCGCGCCGAACACCGGCAGCGGATGGCGCCGGCGCCACAGCAACGGCACCGACAGCGCGACGCTGAACGCGAAGCTGGTCGCCCCGAGCCCGCGATTGGCCGGGTACGCGACCGCAATCAGGGCCGCGACGATGCCGGCATCGAGCAACCATGGACGGCGGGCGTCGAGGTCGACGAGCCGCGCAGGCCAGTGTTCGGGCGTCCCGGCGTTGAGCCGCATCGATCCCACGGTAGCCAGGATGCTCAGGCGTCGCGACGCATGAGACTGATCGCGCCGGCGCCGAGCGCGATCGCCGCGTACCCGCAGAACACCCCAAACCCCACCCACGTGCCGAGATGGCGACCGTCGTCGAACGTGCTTGTGGCGACCGTGGTGCCGGCGTTGAGCGGCAGGTAGGGCCAGATCGCGTCGGTCATGCTCCGCGGCAGGATCGCCGCGATGCCCGGCAACACGAACAGCAGGAAGACGAACGCGGCGATAGCGCCGGCGGTGTTGCGGATCAGCGCGCCGAGCCCGACCGTCAGCAGCCCGAGGACGGTCAGGAACAGCGCCACGCCGATGACCGCCCGCAGCGCGTGGGGGTCGCCGATGGCGTGCTGGACGTGGTGGCGAGTCGCGACGGCCTGCACGACGAAGAACGCGACGAACGCCGCCGTGAGCATGAGCACGAAGGTCACGGCGGCGAAAACCGCCGCCTTGGCCCAAAGGACCGGCAGGCGGTGAGGAACCGCCATCAGGCTGGAGCGGATCATGCCGGTCGAGTACTCGCCGGTGATGACCATGACGCCAAGCACGCCGACCGCCAGCTGCGCGAGGTGATAGCCGCCCACCGCGTTGTCGATCGAGTCGTAGCGCAACTGATCGATCAGGCTCATGCTGTTCCAGCGGCCCATCTGGGCCAGCGCGATCGCCAGCGCAAGAAGAATCATCGTCGCGACCGCGGCGAGCAGCGAGTAGCGCGTCGAGCGTAGGGAGACCAGCTTCGTCCATTCCGAGCGCAGCACTCGCGGGAACGTCACGCCGCCGCCCGCGGCGGCACGTGTCGGGAATGCATCCGTGGTCATACGACCCCCTCGAGATCCGGGGTGACGGCGGGATTCAACGTGCCGGCGTGGAACTCGACCGACTCGCCGGTCAGCGCCATGTACGCCTGTTCGAGCGAGGCCTGTTGCGGCGTCAGCTCGTGCAGGACGATCGCGTCACGCGCGGCGGCCTCGCCGATCCGTTCACTTGTCGCACCGCGGACCTCGAGCTCGCCCGGCGCGAGCTCGGCGATCTCGACGCCTGGGCCGGCCAACACATCGCGCAGCTGCCGGGATTGCGGCGTACGCACCCGCACGGCGCCGCCCGCCGACGCCCGCGCGACGATGTCGGCGACGGACGTGTCGGCGATCAGGCGCCCGCGGCCGATGACCACGACCTGCTCGGCGGTCAACGCCATCTCGCTCATCAGATGCGAGGACAGGAACACCGTGCGGCCCTCGTCGGCCAGGTCCTTGAGCAGAGTTCGGATCCACAGGATCCCCTCCGGGTCCAAGCCGTTCGACGGCTCGTCGAGAACCACGACGCCGGGGTCGCCGAGCAGCGCGGAGGCTATCCCCAGTCGTTGGCCCATACCCAGCGAGAAGCCACCGGCACGCTTGCGCGCGACATCCCGTAGACCGACGAGATCGATCACCTCCTCCACGCGGCGGCGCGAGATGCCATGGGTCTGGGCCATCGCCAGCAGATGGTTGTAGGCCGAGCGGCCGGTGTGGACGGCCCGCGCCTCGAGCAGGGCGCCGACCTCGTGCAGCGGAGCCCGGAAGTCGCGGTAGGCGCGGCCGTTGACCGTCGCCCGCCCACGACTCGGAGCATCGAGGCCGAGGATGATCCGCATCAGCGTCGACTTGCCCGCGCCGTTGGGGCCGAGGAAGCCGGTCACGATCCCCGGCTGCACTGAGAACGTGAGGTCGTCGACCGCCACCTTGCTCCCGTAGCGCTTGGTGACGCGGTCGATCTCGATCACGTGACCATCATCGCCGCGGTCCGCGCCCGCCACCATCGGCCGGGAGGCTGGACTTGCGCGCGGTCCCTGTCGGCCGTAGGTCGCATGTGCGCTCATCCTCAGGTGGTATCGCGCGCGGATGCTCCGCGCGCGTGAACGCGACCCGGCTAGCCAGGCACCGGCAGCGTCGCGGCCCACGCGGTGAGCGTGTCGGCGAAGAGCTGCGGGTCTTGCCCGTGCATCGAGTGCCCCATGGTGGGGAACGACTGGTAGTCGACCGGCTGGCCGGCGGCGGTGATCAGCTCGCATGCGCGCCTGGCCTGGAGGTCGGTGCTGGCCCCCATCAACGTCCCGGTCGCCTCGTCGACGACCCGGACGTGGTGGGTGAACAGCACCGGCACCCGCACCGACGCGAGCATCGTGGCGTGGTTGCAGCTCGCCGCGACGGTGCCGGTCCAGAACGCGCGCCCCCACTCCGGGTCGTACTCCTTGAGGTTCTGGGGGACGCCGTTCTGCGCGCGGCCGCCGAGCAGCGCCGCGATCCACGGCGGCAGCTCGCGCGGCGCGGCGTCAAGCAGCCCGTCCCAGTCGCCGATCGACCACTGGTCGCCGAGGTACTTGCTCCACAGTCCGAACATCGGGCCGACCGACTGGCGGATCGACGGCCCGCACCACGGACTGAGCTCAGAGCTGAACACCGGCGGGTCCTCGTAGTGGGCGCCGCGGATCATCCCCGGCTCGCCATACGCCGACAGCCATGCCGACAGCACACCACCCGACGACAGGCCGCTGACGATCACCGGTCGGCCGATGCGCCCCGAGATGAACCGCACGAGATCGTTGCCCATGTTGTCGAGCGTGTAGCGCCCCGGCGTGCGGGTCGAGCGCCCCTGACCACGAAGGTCGACCGCGAACGCCTGGAAGTGCTCGGCGAGCAGGCCGAGCGCCTGCTCATACCCCCACCACGACTCGGTCTGGCCCGGGACCAGCAGCAGCGCCGGCAGGTCCTCGGAGCCGACGACCACGTGGTTCATCTGCACCTCGCCGGTGTCGAACAGCTGCTCCTCGTAGGCGTGCTCGACATAGGTGTCCGGCGCGTGGTCGGGTCCGAACGGACCGAGGCGTGTCATGACGATGAGGCTACGCACCGGCCGCCGTCGACGAAGGAGCACAAGCGCTGACGCGCTCCATAGCGCCGACCGGCACGGTCGGGCTAACCTGCGCCCGGATGAGCAAGACCGAACGACGCGGCGCCGCGGAGTGCGACAACTCGTCGCCGATCGGTGAGGCGCCGTGAGATGGCCAACCGCTACCACTCCGAGGTCGACCCGGCGACGCCGAACAACGCACACGCCTACGCGCTCGGGCTCATCGGGTGCAACCGCGACGTGCTGGAGCTGGGCCCCGCGGCGGGCCATGTCACCCGTGCGCTGACCGATCGCCACTGCCGGGTCACCGCCATCGAATGCGACGCCGAAGCGGCGGCCGAGCTCCATGGCATCGCCGAGCGGGTGATCGTCGCCGACCTCAACGACCCCGACGTGTTCGCCGACCTCGATGCGGAGTTCGACTTCGTGCTGGCCGGCGATGTGCTCGAGCACCTGCTGCACCCCTGCGACGTGCTGCGCCGCGTTGCGCTGCTGCTGCGCCCGGGCGGCGAGGTGGTCGTATCGGTTCCGAACGTCAGCCACGTGGATGGGCGCCTGTCGCTGATGCAGGGACGGTGGGACTACGGGCCGACCGGCCTGCTGGACAACACCCACACACGGTTCTTCACGCTGAAGTCGATCCGCGCCATGGTCGACGACGCGGGCCTCGTGATCACGACCCTGCATCGCGTGCGCGTCCCGGCCTTTGAGTCCGAGCTGGCGCTGGACCGCGCGACGGTCCCGACCGAGCTGCTCGACTACGCGCTGGCCGACCCCGAGGCCGAGACCTACCAGTTCGTGTTCGCGGCGACGGCCGACAACGGCGACCACCGCCTTCGCCGCGTGGCCGAGCGCAACGACGAGCTCGAACGCGAGCTGGCGAGCGCCCGTGTCGCGCAGACGGCGCTGACCGCGGAGCTCGAGGAGCAGCGCGCGCTGGCGGCGGAGGCGACGGCGGCCCGGGCGGCGCTGGCCGACGAGGCGTCGTGGCTGCGCGAGCTGCTGTACGCCAACCACGAGTTCACCAAGCGCGTCAGCGAGTCGGTGACCTGGCAGGCGCTGCAGCGCATCCGCAACCGCTTTTACGGCGCGATGGGCGGCGATCGCTCCGCCCTCGCACGGATGACCCAGGCGACGCTGCGCTTCTTCGGGCGCCGCCTGGGCTGACCGCAACCGATCGCTCAGCGCCGCAGCGTGACCGTGGCCCTGACGCCGGCGCCGGTGATCGTCAGCCGCAGCGAGCCGTGGCCGTGGCGCAGCCGCGCGCGGGCCGCCGCGGTGAACGTGAGGCGCACGGTCGCCCGGCCGTTGCTCACCCGGGCGCTGCCCCTGGCGACGGTGCGGCCACCCGCGCGGGCGGTGAGCGCGACCTTCTTCGCCACGACGCCGGTCAGACGCACGGTCAGCCCGTGGGCCAGGGCCGAGGCGATGCGGGCCCGGCGGACCACGGCGACAAGGGGCCCTTGGGCCACCGGCGCGCCGCTGCCGCGGTCGATGGTCTCGCAGTCGGCCGCGACGACGTCGGCCGGGTCGGCGGTCACACGGTCGGCGCCGGCGCCGCACGTCACCGAGTCGATCTCGCCGTCGCGGACGTCGATCGTGTCGTTGCCGTAGGGCAGCTTGCACCACAGCGGCCCACAGTCGCCGCCGGCGAGGTCGGCCGAGATCGTGTCGCGCCCGGGACCACCGACGATCGTGTCGTCGCCGTAGCCACCGTCGATCTCGTCGGCGCCGGGGCCGCCGTCGAGGTGGTCGGCGCCGTCACCGCCCTGCAGCCGATCGTCCCCGCCCGCGCCGACCAGCTCGCTGTTCGCGCCGACCTGGGCGAAGGCGATCTCGTCGGGGCCGTCGGTCCCGACGACATGGCCGCCGACACGCAGGACCACACGCTCGACCGAGCGCAGGTCGTCGCCTTCGCCCGGGCGCCCGTCGTCCGCGCCACCGGCCAGCGTGATCGCGACGGGCGACACCGCGCTTGTGAAACGGCTGGAGTAGTCGCCGTCGACCGTGTCCGTACCTGGGCCGCCGTCGACCACGTCGGCCGACGGGTCCTCGTTGGCGTCGGGGTGCAGCAGGTCGTTCCCGGCGCCGCCGTCGAGCGTGTCACGCCCGGCGCCGCCGCTGATCTCGTCGTTGCCGTCACCACCGCGCAGGACGTCGTCGCCGCCGCTGCCGGTCAGCTTGTCGTCGCCGGGGCCGCCGTCGAACGTGTTGGCGTTCGCGTTGCCCTCGAGCCAGTCGCGACCGTTGCCGCCGGCCAGCGTGACCGGGAAGCCGACGTCGGCGCTGACCTGGCCGTGGTCGTCGCCGTCGCCGAGGTCGGCGCGCACCGCGACCGGCCCCGGGCACGTGATGACGGATGCGTCGTACTGGGCCGCGCAGTCGGCCGGGAATCTCGTGACGGCGTCGAGCGAGCTGCCGTAGAAGACGACGCTCGACCCGTCGTAGCCCTGCTGGACGTCGAGCTTCACCCCGGCCGGGCCACCCTGGTAGGCGAGCGCGCCGTCTGCCGCGCGCGGTCGAGCGTCGCGGCGCTTGCGGTCGCGGACACCCCCAGCGGGGTGGCCGCGATCGCCACGGCGGCGACGACGGAAAGCGATCGATGGTTCATGACGGTCTCCTTGCGAGTGGGCGTGCGTGGTCGAGACGCCGCGGAGTCGCGGCGCCCGTCGAAGCGGTGCAGTGGCGCGTGGCGGGCGGCTAGGCCGTCGCGACCAGCGTGTTGTGGAACGCGGCGATGCGGTACTTGCCGACGTCCTGGACGAGCACGAGGCTCGCGAGGCCGACGAGCTCACCGGCCAGCGGGCCGCTGGGCACGTTCAGCTTCGCGTCGATCTGGGCGAGGATCACCCCGTCGTCGAGCTCGCGGGCCTTGCGGACCGTGTACCGCGCAGTGCTGCCCGCGTAGATCGTGTCGAAGATCTGCTGGTGGCCGGCGGCGATCGCGTCCCGGCCGGTGTGCATGTCGCCGCGGACGTTGACGAAGTCGGCGTCGGGCGCGAACGGTGCGGCGAAGCCCGCGCCATCGCCGGCGTTCCAGGCGTCCTGGAGGCGGGCGATCACGGTCTCGGTGGTGCTGGTCGGGTTCATTGGGGGAGCTTTCGGTTTCGTCTGCTTGACACCTGTCAAGGAGGATGTATATCGGGTATGCTTGTCACGTGTCAAGCACGCGGGAGAGAATTCTCGAATCGGCGCGCGAGCTGGTCGAGTCCAGACCGACGGACGCGTTGTCGATGTCCGAGGTCGCCCGCGCGACCGGCATCTCCCGCCAGGCGCTGTATCTCCACTTCCCCGATCGCGCCACGCTGCTGCTGGCCGTGGCCGACCACGTCGATGAGCGCGAGGATCTCCAGGCCGGGATCGCCGCGGTGCAGGCGGCGCCCGACGGGGCGGCCCAGACGCGCGCGTGGGTCGACATGCAGGCGCGACGCAACCCGCGCATCGCCCCGTTCGCTCGTGCGCTGGACCAGTCCCGCCACGGCGACGACCCGACGGCCACCGCGTGGCGCGACCGCACCACGAATCGACTGCGGGCCGCCACCGCGATCGTGGGGCAGCTGCGTCGTGAGGGGCGAGTGCACCGCAGCTGGACAACACAGGAGGCCGCGATCGTCGTGTGGGAGCTCGTGTCGTTCCGCGTCTGGGACGACCTCGTCAACGAGGCCGACCTCACACCCGAGCGCTACACCGAGATCGTCACGACGGCCGTACTGGCAACGCTGGCGGTGCCGGTACGGCGGGTCGGTTCAAGCCCGGCCTAGCCCGAGCTCTCGGGAGACCTGCTGCCGGGGGCGTAGTCGTGTCGAGCCACGTGCGGCTGCGCTGGGCTCAGCCGAGCTTCAGGTGCTTGGTCGTCGTCTTCTTGCCCTGGGTGATCTTCAGGGTGATGGTCGCGCCCTTGAGGCGCTTGCGGTACTTGCGCCCGGCGCTGGTGAGCTTGAGGTGCAGGCTGAGCTTGCCGGCCTTGGTCGCGGTCGCCGATCCGGTCGCGACGACGATCGCCTTCTTGCCCTTCAGGTGCAGCGCCTTGGGGGCGATGCTGCCGGTCACGGTCACCTTGCCGCGGGCCGGGACGGTGAGCTTCAGCGTCAGGCCCGTCGCGGCGCCGAGCGCCGCCGCGCTGCCCTTGGATGGCACGCTGCCGACGCTGAGCGAGCCGCCCGTCGTGCCGGTGCCGCCGCCTCCACCGCCGGTTGCAGGGGTCGGCGCCGGCGCCGGGGTTGTCCCCGGGCCCACGGGCGCCACCGGGCGCAGCTGCGAGACGTCCGCGCCGCCGATCGACGGTGAGGATCCGGTGGGCGAGATCACGACCGGCGGTGAGGAGAAGACGCACGGGTCGGCCGTCGTCGTCGGCACCCCGGCGATCTTGACGCCCCCGTCGTCCTTCCACGCCATCTTTGTGCCGTCCTGGGAGAACGTCACGTCGCGCGGGTTGCCGACGGCCGGAATGAAGCAATCGACCGCCGCGGGGAACGTCACCGGCGCGTCGAGCCCGTCGATCGACAGGACGGCGATCTTCTCGGCGGGATAGTTCGTCAGCTCGAGACCGATCATCTTGCCGGTCGCCGCGACATCGGCCCGCTCCAGTTCGAGGCCCGTGGCCGAGGTGTCGAGCAGCGTGTTCCAGGTGGTGAAGAACGGGTTGCTCGTGTCGGCTGCCTGCACGGACACGAGGCCGCCGCTACCGGCGACGACGCGGCGGCCGAACGTCGTGGGCCACGTGTAGCCGGTCTGGCCGATCGGTTCGCCGTTGGTCGTGGAGTTGCTGATGATCCCGTAGAACCCCCGCGAGAACGTCGCGGTCGGGTAGAAGCCGGTCTGACCGGAGTAGCCGTAGACCGCGAACACACCGTCGGACGTCAGGTCGAGGCTGAGCGGCGCGACGTACGAGGTCCACCCGGTCTTCGATGGCAGCGGTCCCTGGCTGATGACCTGGCCGTTGCTCTCCCACAACTGGATCTGCGCGAGCTGGGAGATCTTCCCCGCCTCGTTGCGCTCCGCGATGATCCGGCCGCTGTCGGCGGCGGCGACCGACTGCCACTGGTTCTCGCCGTTGCTCAGGCGCTCCTTGCGTGATCCGTCGAAGGTCGAGACCCAGACCTCGTTGCCGTCGATGTAGGCGATCGACGCAGCGGACGCGACCGGGACATCGCCCACGATCGTGCCGAGCGACAGGCCGGCCAGCGCCACTCCGAGGCGCCGGCGCCGAGTCCATCCGTGGGCGCGCATAACACGATCCTAACGTTCTTAGGAACCCCGAATCAACCGCACCCCCCGGCCCACCGGGCGCAGCGCGGAGCTCAGAGCGCGCCGCCGGCCGCGCGGGGCGCGGTCGGGTCGTCATCGTCGCGAGCGGCCTGCTCGCGCGCGACGTAATCCTCGATCTCCATCACGTCGTCCTTGGAGCGCTCGGCCACCCGCAGCAGGTCGCTCATCGTCGCGACCTCCTCGATCTGCTCCTTGATGAACCACTGGATGAACTGCTCGGAGGTGAAATCCGACGCGTCGCGGGCCGTGGCGGCGAGCTCGTTGATCTGCTCGGTGACCGCCTTCTCCTGCGCGAGCGCGAGCGCGATCGGCTCGACGGCGTCGGCAAACGCGGTCCGCGGCGCCTCGACGCCCGGGATCGTCGCCTCGGCGTCGGTGTCGAGCAGGTACTGGACCATGATCAGCGCGTGGTTGCGCTCCTCGACCGCCTGCGCGTAGAAGAAGGCGGCGAGCTGGGGCAGCGTCTGCGCGTCGTAGTGGATGGCGATCGCGATGTACTGCTGGGACGCGGCGAACTCGTGAGCGATCTGCTCGTTGAGCTTGGAGACGAAGGCTTCGGCTGGCATCGCCGGGATGCTAGACGGCCGCGACCACCGTGTTACTGTGCGCCACCATTCGCAAGCCGGTCAAGGCCAAGAAGACCTGCTGCAAAAGCGGCCCGCGGTGCAAGCGCTGCCCCCTGGTGCTCAAGCGCCTGGACGCCGACGGCTATGCGCAGCGCATCGGCAAGCGGCGCTACCTGATCGACGCCTCCGCGCCCAAGGCCGCGGTCAAGCGGGCGCGGGCGCGGAAGTAGACGGCTCCCCCGCACCCGCACCCTCGTTGTCTCAGGCCGCCTGGCCGGCCGCCTCGACGTACCGGGCGATCCACTCGCCGCTCGGCTGGCGCGTGGTCGCGTTGACGCGGTTGAACGCGTTGATCGTCGCGATCGCGATCACCAGCGCGGCGAGCTGCGGCTCGTCGTAGTAACGCGCCGCCTCGTCCCAGACCTCGTCGGACACCGGGTCGGAGCGATCGGCGAGACGCGTGGCGGCCTCGGTGAGCGCGAGCGCGGCGCGCTCGGCGTCATCGAAGTACGTCGACTCGCGCCACGCCGAGACCGTGAAAATGCGCTCGCTGCGCTCCCCCGCCTGCTCGAGCTCGCGCGAGTGCAGGTCCACGCACACGCTGCAGCCGTTGATCTGGCTCGCCCGCAGCTGCACGAGGTAGAGCGTGGACTCGGGGATCCCGGCAGTGGTCGCCGTGGCTCCGAGCGTCCGAAACGCGTCGAGCGCGCCCGGGACGGTCACGGCGGGGTTCTCGATTCTTGCCTGCATGGTCATCGTCCTTCTGGGTTGTCGTGTGTCGTCTGATTCGATGACACGCCGCCCGGCGAGGATGTGACCAGCGCCGTCAGATCGAGCTCGGCGAGGCGCTGCGGATCGGTCAGGAAGTCCAGCTCGACGATCCTGCCGTCGCGGACCGTGACGGCGCCGACCGAGTAGGGGCGACCGTCGCGCATCGACACAGCGCCGACCGCCCCGTTGATCAGCGCCGGGTGGACGACGAGACCGATCTGCGAGAACGCCCCGGCCCGGCGCGCGACGGCCTCCGCGCCGCGCACCTCGACCCTCGCGCCGACGCCGGCGTCGGAGCGCAGCACCACGTCGGGGTCAAGGACGGCGACGAGCGCATCGAAGTCGCCCTCGCGGGCGGCGGCCAGGAATGCGCCGACGACCTCGCGCTGGCGGTCGAGGTCGGGGTCGGGCACGACGCGCTCACCCTGCACCCGTCGCCGCGCGCGGCTGGCGAGCTGGCGTGCCGCCTCGGGCGAGCGCTCGACGATCGGGGCGATCTCGTCGAACGGGACGCCGAACATGTCGTGCAGCACGAACGCCAGGCGCTCGGCGGGCGCCAGCGTCTCGAGCACGATGAGCAGCGCAAGCCCGACCGAGTCGGCCACCAGCGCCTCGTGCTCGGGATCGGTGCCGTCGGCGCGATCGACGATCGGATCGGGGATCTGCACAAGCGGCTCTTCGCGGCGTGTGGCGCGCGAGCGCAGCATGTTCAGCGACACGCGGGCGACGACCGTCGTCAGCCAGCCGCCGAGGTTCTCGATCGCGTCGGCATCCGAGCGGCTCAGCCGCAGCCACGCCTCCTGGACCGCGTCGTCGGCCTCGCTGAGCGAGCCGAGCATCCGGTACGCGACCGCTCGCAGGTGCCGTCGGTGCTCCTCGAAGCTCTCGGCGAGCCAGTCGCGCTCGTTCATCGTGCGTGGGGTCATACCCACTTCGACCCCTCGCGGCGGACCGATGTGACGACTGCGGCCCCCCCGCCCGCCGCATCGTGAAGAATCCGTCGCATGACTGTGAGATCCACGCCGCCGTTCCGCGCCGACCATGTGGGAAGCCTGCTTCGCCCCCAACGGCTGCTCGAGGCGCGCGCCGAGCACGCCGCCGGACGGATCGATGTCGCGCAGCTACGCAGCATCGAGGACTCGGCGATAGATCAGGCCGTGGCGATGCAGAGGGACGTGGGGCTGCAGTGCGCGACCGACGGCGAGTTCCGGCGGACGTTCTGGCACATGGATTTCATCCTCCAGCTCGGTGGCATCTCGCAGACCGCCGGCGAGGGCCCCGTCGTGCACTTCCACGACGAGGCCAACAGCTACGAGTACGCCCCTCCCGCGATGAGCGTGTCCGAACGCGTGACCCTCCCGGCGACGATCTTCAAGGACGCGTTCGCCTACCTGCGCGACGCGGTCGACGGGCAGATCCCCAAGCTGACGATCCCGTCGCCGAGCATGGTCCACTACCGCGGGGGCAACTCGTCGATCGACCCCGTCGTCTACCCCGAGCTCGAGGAGTTCTGGGCCGATCTGGCCGGCGCGTACCACCAGGAAGTGCTGGGTCTGTACGACCTCGGTTGCCGCTATCTGCAGCTCGACGACACGAGCCTGGCCTACGTCAACGACCCGGCCCAGCGGGCGCACATCAAGGAGATCGGCGGCGATCCCGACCATCTGCACGAGCAGTACATCGCCAACATCAACCGCGCGCTGACCGGCCGGCCCGATGACATGGCCATCACGACGCACCTGTGCCGTGGGAACAACCAGTCGATGTGGGCCGCCGAGGGCGGCTATGACTTCGTCGCCGAGGCGTTGTTCGGCGACTTGGAGGTCGACGGGTATTTCCTGGAGTTCGACGACGAGCGCTCGGGCGGCTTCGAGCCCTTGCGCTACGTGCCCAAGGGCAAGCAGGTCGTGCTCGGGCTGATCACGACCAAGCGCCCGATGCTCGAGGCCAAGGACATGCTCAAGCGACGGATCGAGGAGGCGTCGAAATTCATCGACGTGGACCAGCTCTGCCTGTCGCCGCAGTGCGGCTTCTCATCCAGCGTCGAAGGCAACAAGCTCACGGCCGCCGACCAAGAGGCGAAACTGCGTCTCGTCGTCGAGGTCGCCCAGGAAATCTGGGGCTGAGGCGGTCAGGCCGCGGGCTGACCGAAGAAGCGCCGCGGGTTGTCGACCATCATCCGCCGGACGGCGTCCTCGCCGACTCCCGCCTCTGCGAGCAGCGGAAGGACCGTCTCGGAGACGAACAGGTAGTCCGGGTGCTCGTCGGTGAAGAACGGGTTCTCGACCATGAAGTCGTGGAAGGTGCCGGCGTCGTGGGAGATGTGAAGCTGGTCGACGTAGCCCTCCGCCACCATCGCGGCCAGCGTGCGCACGCGATCCGCGGTCGGGTTGAAGTGGTCGATGCCGAAGCGGTCCATGCCCAGCCACGCGCCCGACTGCGCGAGCTCACGCAGATAGTCGAGGTCGTTGCTGTCGCCGGCGTGGGCGATCACGATCCGCGACGGATCGACTCCGGCGCCCGTCAGCGCGTCGAGCGCCAGGAGGCCGGTCTTGAACGCGGCATTCGTGTGGACCATCACCGGGGCGCCGGTCTCGACAGCGGCGGCGGCGATCGCCGCGAGCATCCGCGGCACGTCGCCGACGAGCCCGTACTCCTCGACGGCGCACTTCAGGAACGCGGCTTTGACCCCGGTGTCGTTGATCCCCTCGCGGATCTCGCGCACGAAGATCTCGGTGATCACGTCGTCGCTGCGGTAGCGGAAGAAGTTGGGGATCTCGAGGAACGCGTAGAGCCCGCTGGCGACGATCATGTGCAGGTCGACCGCGGCGTTGACGCGCTGGATCCGCGCGATGTCGCGCCCGAGCCCGGGCGCAGTGGCATCGACGAACGTCGTGATGCCGCTGTCGCGCACGCGCTGGAGCTTGGCGACGGCGTCGGCGACGCGCGCGTCCTCGTCCCAGTACGAGGGACCCCACACCGCACCGTAGTTCGCCAGCGGATCGGGCTGCATGACGAACACGTGCTCGTGCATCAGCGTCGTGCCGAGTTGGTCGACGTCGACCGGACCGCGCACTGTTTCGACGGTAGCCATGGCCGCGAGCTTACTCGGACGCACCCCGCGGCTACCGGGCATCGCGCCACGCCTGGCGCAGATCGTCCAGCGATCCCGCGACCGCGAGCCGGGCGGCGGCAGCGAGCCGCGCACCGGTCGTGCCGGCGCGCTGCGCGCAGTGGTCCGCGACCTGGTCTGGCGACCACGCGCTCGTATCGCCCGAACCGGTGACCATCACGGGCTCGCACCCGGCCCGCGACAGCTCGAGCACCGCGTCGTGCAGGCCGAGCCCGGGGTCACCGATCACCTCGATCGTCAGGTCCCCGGCGCCCGGCCGCGCCGCGAGCGCGGCCCGTGTGATCGCCTCGACGCTCGTCACGCTCCCCGAGCCCTGATCGGCGTACTCGGCAGCGAACGGGGGCACCCGTACCCGCAACGCGGCGCCGCCATCAAACGGCCCGGCCATGCGATGCACCGCATCGAAGACCGCTTGGCCGTACATCGGGACCGGATGGCGCTTGAACATCACCTCCGCGATGCGCGGCGCCCCATCCGGAAGCCCGGCGAACGGGCGCCCGGTCACGACGGCGAGCAGCCCCTGCGGAGCCTCGAGCGCGCCGGGCGCGCCGCGGGCGCCCGCGAACGCAGCCTGCGCCGCGAGCAGGCCCTGTCCCGACGCGAGTGCCGGCTGCAGCCGCCACGCGTCGCCGCCGCTGAACACGCCGAGCGGGCCGCCCGCCGTAGCGGCCGCGATCCGGATCGCGTCAGCCGCGACGGCTGCTCCGTCGGGCGCGAGGAGGCAGGCGGTCACCGCCGTCGCGACCGGCGCGGCGAGCGCGGTCACCCGCCAGCCGCGCCGCGCGGCGTCGGGCAGCAGCAGGTCGGCCAGGACACACGCCGCCTCATAGCCGCCGACCACCGCACGCAGCCAGGCTGCCCCGGGTATCGCACCGCCAGGGTCCGCGGCCGCCAGCGCGACCGGCAGCACCGCCAGGCCGGGGTGCTCGGCGAGGCGGTAGGCGTCGTCGGCGAGTTGGGCATGCATCAGGAACGCGTTCGCGATCGCTGCCGCAGGCGCAGCCGCGGTCATTCCCGTTCCTGCCACCAGGGCCGGCCCCGGGGGACCGGCCAGCGCTCGCGCGATCCCCCTATGGCGCGGGTCGCGCGCGCTACACACCATCTCGGTGATCCCGACGGCGACGCAGCCACCGGCGCGTGACAGCTCCGCGTCGCCCGCCGATCGGGCAACCGTCTCGCAGCGGCGGTACAGGGCCTGCGCGGCGTCGTCGTGCGGCATCCGGCGTCAGATCGTAGGGCCCGAGGGCCGATGATCTAGGCTGCGACGCATGACCATCGGCGAGCTTGAGGGCAGCGTTGTGATCGTCACCGGGGCGGCCGGCGGGATCGGTCGCGCGACGGTTGAACTGCTGGCCGGTCGCGGAGCCCTGGTCGTCGCGCAGGACATCGATCCCGCGGTGGCGGAGCTCGAATCCGACGCCGTGGCCGTGGCGCAGGGCGACGTCGCCGACGTCGAGAGCGCACGGCGCACCGTCGGGCTGGCGCGGGATCGGTTCGGGGCGCTGCACGCGCTCGTCAACAACGCCGGGCGATTCCTCATGAAACCGGCCGCCGAGACGAGCGAGGACGAGTGGGACGAGCTGTTCCGGGTCAACGTCCGGGGCGCATTCATCCACGCGCGCGAGGCGATGCCGTACCTGAGCGAGCACGGCGACGGGCGGATCGTCAACGTCGCCTCGATCTCGGGGACGATCGGGCTGCCCACACAGACCGCGTACTGCGCGACGAAGGGCGCGATCGTTCAGCTCACGCGCCAGCTCGCTATCGAGCATGCGCCCCGCGTGCGGGTCAACGCGGTCGCGCCGGGCGCGGTCGACACGGCCTTCGTCGACCGAGCGGTGGGCGAGGCACCGGGCCGCGACCGCGAGGCCGAGCACGCCGCGATCGCCGCCGCGCACCCTCTGGGGCGGATGGCACGACCACAGGAGATCGCCGAGGTGATCGCGTTCCTCGCGTCACCGCGGTCGAGCATCATGACCGGCGCGATCGTGATGGCCGACGGCGGGTTCACCGCGCAATGAGGGCCGCGCTGCTGGCGGCCGTCCGCGAGCCGTTCGTGATCGAGGACATCGACTACCTCGACCCCGCGCCGGGGCGCGTGCTCGTCCGCACCGGCGCATCGCCGTTCTGCTCCACCGACGTCGTGAACTGGCGCGGCGACCTGTTCAAGATCCCGCCGACGATCCTCGGTCACGCCTCGATGGGAGAGGTCGTCGAGGTCGGTGCGGACGTCGACAACGTCAAGGTCGGCGACCGCGTGATCGTGCCCGGCACGTCGGAATGCGGGGTCTGCTTCTACTGCTCGATCGGTCGTCCCGACCAATGCTCCGAGACGTTCGACCGCGGCGGGATCTGGCCGCACGTGGCCAACCGCCGCACCGGCGAGCCGGTGAGCGCCGCGGGCAACGTCGGTGGCTATGCCGAGGTCATGAACGTCACCGCCCACCAGGTCTTCGCGGTGCAGACCGATCTGCCCGACGAGTGGCTCAGCCTGCTCGGCTGCGGGATCACCACCGGCGTCGGCAGCGTCCTCAACGTCGCCAAGGTCCAGGCCGGCTCGTCGGTCGCGATCTTCGGGCTCGGCCACCTGGGGCAATGGATGGTCCAGGCCGCGCGGCTTGCCTCGGCGCGCACGATCATCGCGGTCGACCCGATCGCGGAGCGCCGCGAGCTGGCCGGGCGGTTCGGCGCGACGGAGCTCGTCGACCCCGAGGCGGACGACCCGGTGGCGCAGATCAGAGCGCTCACCGGCGGGCGCGGTGCGGACTACACGATGGAGGCGGCGACGCTCGCCTCGGTCTACCCGTTGACGATCCGCGCGGCCCGGCGCGCTGGGACGGTGGTGCTGACCAGCGTCGAGCGCGGCGACTCGGTGGTCACGGTGCCGCAGCTGGCGATGTCGGTCGAGGGTCGCGCGATCCTCGGGGCGCAGAACGGCAACGTCCGCATGCGCCACGACCTGCCGCGATTCATCGGCATGATGGAGGACGGCTGGCTCGATCCCGCGCCGATCATCACGACTTGTTACCCGCTCGATCGCCTCGACGACGCGCTGCAGGCGTCGGCCGAGAAGCGCGACCTGAGCGGCGTGATCGTCCCGGGCATGGCGGCCTGAGGCCGGCCGGTCAGGCCGGCCCGAGCCCGGCGAGGCGCGCGATGACCGGTGCCTGGCGGGCGACCATGACCGCCGGGTCGGGGCCGAGCGGCGGGATCATCACGAGGTCGACCCCGAGGCGGGCATAGCCCTCCATCGACGACAGGAACCCGTCCGCGTCCGCTGCCGGATCGACACCGAGGACAAGGATCGTCTTCTGGATCTCCGCGACGTCGCGGCCGACGTCGTCGCAGTGGCGCGCGAGGACCTCGAGCTTGTGCGCGATCGCGTCGTGGCTGGTCGCGACGAGGTTGCACGCGTCCGCGTACTGCGCGACGAGCCGCAGCGTCTTGCGCTCACCACCGCCTCCGATCAGGATCGGCGGTCGCGGGCGGGTCACCGGCGGCGGGACGCACAGCGTCTCGGCGAGCCGGTAGTGGCGGCCCGCGAAGGGCCCGTCGTCGTCGCTCCACATCTGCAGCGCGATCTGCAGCGTCTCCTCGAGGCGCTCGAAGCGCTCGCCGAGCGGCGGGAACGGCACGCCGAGGCCGACATGCTCGCGCTCGTACCAGGCCGCGCCGATCCCCAGCTGCGCGCGGCCGCCCGACAGCACGTCGAGCGTCGTGACGGTCTTGACGAGCAGCCCGGGGTGGCGGTAGGTCACACCCGTGACGAGCAGGCCGATCCGGATCCGTTGCGTGTGGGCGGCGACGAAGCCGAGCGACGTGTACCCCTCGAGCATCGGGTCCTGCGCGCTCGACAGCGCCTCCATCTGGAACCAGTGGTCCATCAGCGTGAACAGCGCGCAACCCGCGTCATCGGCCGCTCGGGCGGTTGCGGCCAGCGTCGGTCCCAGCGAGGCCGGCGCCCCGGGCAGCGTGAAGTCCCCCATGTGGATCCCGAGCTTCACGCGATCACTCGCCCATCGTGATCCCGGCGAGGATGCCGCCGTCGACTGCGAACGCGCTGCCGCTGGCGTAGGTCGCGTCGCAGACGATGAACAGCATCGTCGCCGCCACCTCCTCGGGCGTCCCGAAGCGGCGCATCGGGTACGTGGCCGCCATCTGCTCTTCGGGTGCGCCCTCGGTCATGGCCGTCCGGATCATCCCCGGGTGCAGGGAGTTGACCCGGATCCCGTACTCGCCGAGCTCGAGGGCGGCGGCCTTCGTCAGGCCGGCGATGGCGTGCTTGCTGGCGGTGTAGTGGGCGATTGAGCTCACGGCGATCTCCGACGTCATCGACGATGTATTGACGATCGCGCCGCCCCCGGCGCCGCGCATCGACCCGATCACGGCCCGGATGCCGAGGAAGTGGCCGGTCAGGTTGACGTCGATCGTGCGCCGCCATTGCTGCGCCGTCATCTCGGGCAGCGGCGACGGGTCGAGGATCCCCGCGTTGTTGACGAGGATCGTCACCGGCCCCCACTCCTCGGCGGTCGCCACGGCCTTGGCCCAGTCGCCCTCCTCGGTGACGTCGTGCGCCACGAACCGCGCACGGTCGCCGAGTGCGGCCGCAAGCGCCGAGCCCTCCGCCGCCAGCACGTCGCCGATCACGACCCGCGCGCCCTCGCCGGCGAGCGCCCGCACATGCGCCTCGCCGATCCCGCGCGCGCCGCCGGACACGATCGCCACCCGTCCGTCGAGTCGTCCGCTCATGTCAGAAGACCAGCACGCCGGTCAGGTTGGCGCGATCGTCGGCCGCCTCGGCGGCGATGTTGATCTCGTCCAGCGCGTAGCGAGCGGTGATGATCGGGCCGGCGTCGACCGCGCCGGATTCGAGCATCGCCACCATCCGCGGGATGTCGCGCATCATCGAGCACATCCCGTTCTGGCTGCTGCGGATCGTCCGTCCCTGCAGCGCGATCATGACCGCCGGGAACGAGACCTCGGCGGTCATGTCGGTGACGCCGGTGAACACGACGGTGCCCGCCTCGCGCGTCATCGCGAACGCCTGGGCCATCGCCTCGGGCGGGCCCGCCGCCTCGAGGGCGTAGTCGGCGCCGCGCCCGCCGGTCAGTTCTCTCACCTGCTCGACCGGGTCGGCGTCGGCGGGGTCGACGAGGTCGGTCGCGCCGAGCTCGCCGGCGACGCGACGGCGCTCGGATCGCGGCTCGACGACGATGATCTGCGTTGCCCCGGCCGCACGCGCGCCCTGGGTCATCCACAGCCCGAGATGGCCGGCGCCGACGATCGCCACCGACGATCCGGGCGTCACCTGGGCAGCGTTGAACACGGCTCCGAGCCCCGAGGTGATCCCGCAGCCGACGAGCGACAGCGTCTCCGCCGGGAGATCGGACCGCACGGCGAACACGGAGATCTCGCGCAGGTTCATGAACTCCGCGTACGAACCGACCCCTCCGACCTCGGCCGTCACCGGTGTGCCGTCCGGGCGGTCGGCGACGTGCCGCGCGGGGACGAGCAGCTCGGCGCACTGGTCGGGTCGCTCGCGCACACACCAGTAGCACTGGCCGCACTCGGGCGAGGCCGGCATCACGACGCGATCGCCGACCCTGACCCGCGTCACGCCGGGGCCGGCCTCCTGAACGGTGCCGACGGCGCTGTGGCCGAGGATCGTCGGCGGCGCCGGAAACCCGAGCTCCCCGCGGGTCACCAGGCAGTCGGTGATGCAGAACGCGGTGGCCTCGGTGCGGACGATCACTTCGTGGTCGCCGGCGGGCCGCAGCGCGAGCTCCTCGACGACCAGCGGCGCGCCGAGCTCGGCGAGAACCGCTGCGCGCACGTCTAGATGTTCTGCTTCGCCGGGTGCCAGGTGCCCGTGGGGACGGTGCCGGGCGGGTACGTGCCGGCCGGGCTCGGGTTGGGGACGCCGAACTCGATCGCCCCGAGCTGGCGCCAGAAGTCCTCGCGCAGCTGCGTGTTGCGGTGCGCAGCGGATACCGCGAGATCGCGGAACAGCCGCTCGAAGCGCTGACCGTTCTTGATCGCGCTGGCGCCGATCGTGCGGAACAGGTGGTTCTCGACCGCCTCCCAGCACTGGATCATCACCTCGCGCGCGATCGCGGCCAGGCGCGCATCCTCCGGCCACAGGTACGGCTGCGAGCCGTCCGCGTTGCGCCGGCACGCCTCCATGTGCATCTCGGCGCAGCGCATCATCGCCGCCTCGGCCGTCTGCAGCTTGATCATCGCCCCGCCGTACCAGCGCTGGAAGTCGCCGTTCTTGTAGCGCGGCTCGAACGGCGGCAACGGGGTCGGCTTCTCGCGCGCCCAGTTGGCGTACTCGTCGAGTGCGTTGTAGCCGCCGCCGACCATCGTGCAGGCCAGCGACAGGGTGAAGATCACCAGCGCCCGGCCGCTGTACATCGGGTTGCCGTGCAGCGCGAGGCCGGGAGTTCCGTGCTCGACGACCATGTCGACCATGTTGGCGCCCTCGATCACGTAGTGGGCGGGCAGCTCGGCGCCGTCGAAGCGGATCGCGTGGGAGCCCGTGCTCTTGAGACCGAGCGTGTCACCCCAGTCGTTGAGCTGGGTGAACGCCGAGCGCGGCGCGACGAACATGATCAGCCGCGGGGCGCCCGACTCGTCCTTCTCGTCGAGCATCGCCTGACCGAGGTACCAGGTCGAGTAGGGGATGCCCGAGCAGTACGCGACGACGCCCTCAAGACGGAAGCCGTCAGCGGTGCGCGTCGCCTGAACCGTGGGCGCGGCGACCGAGGCGGCACGGAAGTCGCCGTTGCCGAACACATCGTCCTGGGTCTGCTCCGGGAACCACGACGCGATCTGCAGCGCGTGGTTGGCCGACAGGCACGCCCCCCATGCGGCGCCCATGTCGCCCCGCGCCATCTCGGTGCCGACGCGCATGAACGTCGGCACGTCGACCTCCAGGCCGCCGTAGCGCCGCGGTACATACATCCGGTAGAAGCCGCAGTCGATCAGCGCCTGGTGGACCTCCTCGGAGTACGTCGTACGCGCCTCCGTGTCGGCCTGTTCGGCGATCAGCTGCTCGCGGAGCCCGCGCATATGCTCCACCAGCTCGTCGCCGACGCGCCCCATCTCAGCGTTCTCCTGGACCGTAGACATGGGGGACATCATAGGAAGTCCCCCATGGCCTCGGGCGGGAGTTGCGTTCAACGCCGCTTTACGGACACCGCGCGCCGCGACCGACGTCACCCCACGGCGGCGTCAACGGCAGCGCGGATCTCATCGATCGTGCGCTGCACCTCGTCCTCGTACGGCATCCCCAGCATCAGGATCGCCCGCGTCGCGCCGGCCTCCGCGTACTCGGCGATCGCGCCCGGCTCGGTCGGGATCCCCGCGACGTGGACCGGCACGCCGGGGTTGGCCGCCGTGAACTGCGCGACGCGTTCGACGATACCGGGGGCATTGATCGGCGCCCACCCATCGCCGTACGCCAGCGCTCGCTCCTCGGACCCAGGCGAGTTGCCGCCCACGAGCATCGGTACCCCGCCGGCCTGGACGGGCTTCGGCCACGACCAGATCTCGTCGAAGTTCACGAACGTGCCGTGAAACGACGCCGCGTCGTTGCGGAAGATCTCGCGCATCGCCAGGACCCGCTCGCGCACGAGGTCATAGCGTGTCTCCGGGTCGACCCCGTGGTTGCGCATCTCCTCGATGTTCCACCCGTGCCCCACGATCAGATCGAGCCGGCCGTCGGACAGCAGATCGACGCTCGCCGCTTCCTTGGCCGTCATGATCGCATCGCGCTGTGCGAGCTGGAGGATCGACGACGACAGCCGCAGCGTCGATGTCGCCAGGGCCGCCGCCGTCAGCGCCACGAACAGATCGAACGTTCGCGCATACCCATGAGGCAGGTCTCCTCCCCCCGGATACGGCGACTCGCGGCTGGCCGGGATGTGGCTGTGCTCGCCGGTCGTCAGCGCGTCGAACCCCGCGTCCTCGAGCAGCCGCGCCGTCTCCCCCGGGCGCAACGTCTCGTCCGTCAGCACCGTGAAGAGCCCGATCTCCATCGCGTTCGCTCCTGCTTGTCGAGTGTTTGGCGTCGCTACCGCTGGCCTGGCAGCGGCCTATTGTAGGGTCGTCACACAATCCGTCAGGACGGGACGCATGAGCACGACCGAGGACGACACGAGGCGCCGTAAGGAGCTGCGGGACGCATTCATCGACGCTCGGGGCTACTGGAGCCCGGTGTTCGAAGGCGTCCTCGAGCTCGACCCGGACTTCTTCGAGGCCTACGTGAACTTCTCGTCGGTCCCGTGGCGTCACGGGGTCCTGGAGCCGAAGGTCAAGGAGCTCATCTACATCACGGTCGACGTCGCGGCGACCCATCTCTACGCGCCCGGCGCGCGCGGCCACATCCGCGAGGCGCTGCGCCACGGCGCGACCGCGGCGGAGATCATGGAGGTGATCGAGCTCACCTCGACCCTGGGCATCCACGCGGCGGTGGTCGGGGTCCCGATCCTCGTCGAGGAGCTCGCGGCCGCCGGTCAGCCGATCGACCGCACGCCGACCGCGCGCCAGGAAGAGATCCGGGCGCAGTTCACCGAGACACGTGGCTACTGGAACCCGTTCTGGGACGACATGCTCGCGCTCGACGCCGAGTTCTTCGCCGCCTATACGAAGTTCTCATCGGTGCCGTGGGAGACCGGCGTCCTGGAGCCGAAGGTCAAGGAGTTCGTCTACACGGCGTTCGATGTCGCCGCGACGCACCTCTTCGAGCCCGGCCTGCGCCAGCACATCCGCAACGCGCTCGGCTACGGCGCGAGCCGCGAGGAGATCATGGAGGTGATCGAGATCGCGAGCGTGATCGGCATCCACGCGGCGACGGTCGGCGTGCCGATCCTGCTCGAGGAGCTCGCCGGCGCGAGCGCAGAGGCGTCGTGACCGACGCCGCCGGCGGTCTAGCGGCTCTGACGGTCCACGTCGAGCGCGTCGCCGCGCCCGTGCGCGAGCAGGTGCTCGTACAGCTGCGCGACGCGATCGTCGAGCGGCGCCTGGCGCCGGGCCAGCGCCTCATCGAGCGCGAGCTCACACGGCAGACCGGCGTGTCGCGCACCACGATCCGCGAGGTGCTCCGCGAGCTCGCCGCGGAGGGGCTGGTCGTGACGACCCCCCACAAGGGCACCGCGGTCGCCTCGATCTCGCTCGATCGGGCGGCCGAGCTCTACGAGGTGCGGGCCGAGCTCGAGAGCATGGCCGTGCGGCAGTTCGCGGCGCGAGCGACCGACGAGGACCGGGCCGCGCTGCGCCGCGCATTCGAAGAGATCGAGGCGACGTCGAAGCACCCGGCGCCGGGCGCAGCGATGCTCGCGGCGAAGAAGCACTTCTACGACGCGTTGCTGGCCGGCGCGGGCAACCAGACGCTCGCGGAGATCGTCGAGAGCCTCCAGACGCGGGTGTCGTTCCTGCGCGCGATGTCGATGACCCACCCGGGCCGCTGCGCCGAGACGGTCGGCGAAGTGCGCGAGATTCTCGACGCACTCGACGCCGGCGACCCCGATCGGGCGGCCGAGGCGAGCGCGTTCCACGTTCGCCAAGCGGCCGTCTCGATGCGCAACGCGGTCGCCGATTCCGACGTTCCCGACGAAACGGAAGGCAGCTGATGGCGCAGAACACACGACTCGACGAAGGGATGAACGTCCGCAAGGAGGTGCTCGGCGCCGAACACGTCGCGCGATCGATGGACGCTGCGACCGCGTTCACGCGGCCGGTGCAGGAGCTGGTCACCGAGTACTGCTGGGGGGCGGTCTGGGGGCGGCCGGGGCTCGACCGCCGGACGCGCTCGATCGTCAACCTCGCGATGCTCACGGCGCTCAACCGCGGCCACGAGTTCGGCGTTCACGTGCGCGGCGCGCTGAACAACGGCGTCACCCCCGAGGAGATCCGCGAGATCCTGCTCCAGGCGACCGTGTACTGCGGCGCGCCGGCCGGCCTCGAGGCGTTCCGGATCGCCGAGACGGTGCTCGCCGAGCAGGGCGTCGACCCCGACTCCGTGCCGTGACCGACGACGCGAGATCCCCGGTCGGGTTCGTCGGGCTCGGGACGATGGGCAGCCGGATGGCCCTCCGGCTGCTGGACGCCGGGCACGAACTCGTGGCGTTTGACCCCGACGCCCAGAGCGCCGACGCGGCTCGCGCGGCCGGTGCGACGGTCGTCGATGGCCCGCGGGCCGTGGCCGACGCGGCGCCGGTCGTGTTCGCGAGCCTGCCGAGCCCGGAGGTCGTCCGGGACGCGGCGCTCGGCGAGCGCGGGCTGGCGGGCGGCGGGGCGATCACGACCTTCGTCGACCTCTCGACGACCGGCCCCGCCGTTGCCCGCGAGGTCGCCGCGGGCCTGGCCGCGCACGGAGTCGTCGCCCTCGACGCCCCGGTCAGCGGAGGCCCGGCCGGCGCGCAGTCCGGTCGGCTCACCGTCATGCTCTCCGGCCCGGCCGAGGCGGTCGACCTGGTACGCCCGCTGGTCGACGCGTTCGCCGGCAACGTGTTTGTCGTGGGCGACGCCGCAGGCCACGGCCAGGCAGCCAAGGTGCTCAACAACATCATGTCGGCCTGCGCGATCGCGATCACTGCCGAGGCGCTCGTCGTCGGCGCGCGGGCGGGGCTCGACCCCAAGACGCTGCTCGAGGTGGTCGCCGTGTCCAGCGGCTCGAACGTCGCCGTCACCGACAAGTTCCCCAAACAGGTGCTCACGCGGAGGTTCGACCACGGCTTCCGGCTCGACCTGATGCTCAAGGACGTTCGCCTGGCGCTCGACGAGGGGCGTGCCCACGGAGTGCCGATGGTGCTCGGCGCGACCGTCGGCGAGCTGTGGGCGCTCGGGCAGTCCGCGGGACCGGATGCCGCGGACTGCATGGAGATCGTCCGCATGTTCGAGACCTGGGGCAACGCGGAGATCGCGTGAGCGCCGTGCGCACCGGGATCGTCGGCGCGGGGAACATGGGTGGCCGGATGGCCCGCCAGGTCCTGGCCGCAGGCGATCCGATCGTCGCGTTTGACAGCAACGCGGCGACGCTCGCGGGATGCGGGATCCCCACGGCGGCCTCGACCGCGGCGTTGACGCAGGCCGTCGACGTCGTCCTGCTCTCGCTGCCCGACAGCTCGGTGATCGAGGCCGTGGTGCTGGGAGACGACGGCGTGCTGGCCAACGCGCGCGAGGGTCAGGTGGTCGTCGACCTCTCGACGGCCGATCCGGCGTCGTCGGTTCAGATCCACGCCGCGCTCGCGCAGCGCGGCGTCGCGTTCCTCGACGCGGGCATCTCGGGCGGCGCCAAGGCAGCAGACGCGGGCACGCTCACCCTGATGGTCGGCGGTGACGAGGCTGCGCTGGACCGTGTCAGGCCGATCCTCGATCGCTTCTCGAGCGCGGTCGTGCACATGGGCTCGCCCGGCAGCGGCCACGTCACGAAGGTCCTCAACAACTTCCTCAACGCCGTCGCCCTGTCGGCAACGGCCGAGGTGATGGTCGCCGGCAAGCGTGCCGGGCTCGACCTCGATCGGCTGCTGGAGGTCCTCAACACCAGCTCCGGGGTCAACTACGCGACGCTCAACCGGTTCCCGAAGATCGTCCACGGGGACTACCTCGAGGGCGGGCTGACCGGCGAGCTGATGGCCAAGGACATCCGCCTCTACCTGCGCTACATGGCGGCGAGCAGCGTGCCGACGTTCAACGGCCCGGGCTGCCTCGCCGCGTTCGAATTGGCCAACGCGATGGGCTATCGCGACATGATCAGCAATCGGGTCGTCGACGGGATCGGAGATCTCGCCGGCGGCATCCGGCTGCACGACAACGAGGTGCAAGATGGCAACGACGGTCCGGCTTGACGACAACGCCGTGGCGGCCGCCGTGGAGGCGCTGACCGAGGCACTTGGCCCCGACAACGTCCTCACGTCGGCCGAGCAGCTGCGCGAGTACCGCGATCCGTACGACTACCAGGGCTCCGACGAGTACACCGGCTCGGCGGTCGTGACCCCGAACTCCGTGGCCGATGTCCAGGCGATCGTGCGCGTTGCCAACGAGTCCGGCGTTCCGCTGTGGACGTTCGGCCAGGGCCGGAACTTCACCTACGGCGGGCCGGCCCCGCGCGTCCGCGGCTCGATCCAGGTGAGCTTCCGGCGCATGAACCATGTGCTCGAGGTCGATGACGACCTTGCCTACGCGGTCGTCGAGCCAGGGGTCAGCTTCTTCGACCTGTACGACCACCTCCAGGCCGGCGGATACCGCCTGTGGCCCTCGATCCCAGACCTCGGATGGGGAAGCGTGATCGGTAACACGCTCGACAGCGGCCGTGGCTACACGGTCTACGGCGACCATCCGTCGACGCAGTGCGGGCTCGAGGTGGTGCTCGCCAACGGCGAGCTGCTGCGCACGGGGATGGGCGGGTCGACCACCAGCAAGTCGTGGAACCTGTTCCGGGAGTCCTACGGCCCCAACCACGCCGGCCTGTTCCAGCAGTCGAACTTCGGGATCGTCACGAAGATGGGCGTCTGGCTGATGCGGGCCCCGGAGATGTTTGTGTCGGGCTATGCCACCTGGCAGGAGGAGGACGCCACCGCCGGTGTCGTCGACGCGCTGCGAGAGCTGATGTTCGAGGGCGTGATCCGCAACCATCCGCTGCTCGGGTTCGGTGCTCCGACCGAGGGCGGGCGCGACCCCAGCGAAGGGGGCTGGATGGTCCGCTTCGCGCTGTACGGCCGCCAGTCGGTCGTCGATCTGCACTACGACCTGGTTCACGACGCGCTGACCTCGGTCCCCGGCGTCGAGGTCGGGCGCCGCGACTACCGCAACGACGAGGAGCGCTCGGCGGCCACGTTCCACGACGACAAGGTCCAGGGCGGCGTCCCCGGGCTCGAGCTGATCGAGATGTTCAAAGAGGCCAACGGAGAGCAGGCCGGGCACCTCGACCTGTCGGCGATCGGCCCGATGTCCGGTGCCGATGTGCTCGAGTCGATCCGCTACCGCCGCGAGCTCCACGAGGGCCACGGGCTGCCGTACTCCGCCGGCATCGTTCTGCTCCAGCGCTGCGCGCTGCACATCTCGGCCGTGGTCTTCGACACGCGCGACGAGGCGGCCACGCGTGCGGCCTACGCGGCCTACGACGCGATGACCATCGATCTCGCGAAGGCCGGCTATCCCGTCTACCGCACGAACATCCAGAGCATGGACGTCGTCGCCGAGCAGTTCGACTGGGGCGACCACGCACAGCAGCGGCTGAACGAGCGCCTCAAGGACGCGCTCGACCCCAACGGCATCCTGTCGCCGGGCAAGCAGGGGATCTGGCCGCAACACATGCGCGGTAACTGAGATCGCTACAGGTCGATGGTCAGGGTCCCGAGGTCGCCGAACCGTGCCGTCTGGCCCGGCCGGACCACGACCACGGTGTCCGGCAGCTCGATGAGCAGCGGCCCATCGAGCGGGTCGTCCAGCCGACCGTCGCGGAGCCCGAGCACCGGCGTGTCGACGAACTCGCCCTGCTCGTACCAGTAGACGGGACGCGAGCTCCACTGCGGGTCGGCTTCCAGCGGCGCCGCCGTCAGCTCGAGCGGGTCGGTCAGTCCGCGAGCGCGGACGATCAGCGCGGTGATCGCCACGCCGCTCGCGGCGTGCCCCGCGCCCTCGCCATGCAGCGTCTCGTAGAGCTCGACGAACGCCTTGGTGATGGCATCGTCGTCAAGCGATGCGACGTCACTGAGCGCGACCTCGACGTCGTACACCTGTGCCGCGTAGCGCATGCGCAGCGAGCGCCGCAGCTCAACGCGGTCGCCGACGAAGCCCTCGGCTGCCAGCTGGTCGCGGGCGCGTTGCTGCAGTTCACCGAACATCGACTCGAGCGTCGCGGGCTGCACCGGCAACACCAGTCGCTGCGGGCGCTGGTAGACGTGCACCACATCCGCGACCGTGGCTCCGAACGCCGACCACACCGGCGCGATGTTCGGGAGCGGGATCACCAGGCGTTTCATACCGACCTCGCGCGCCACCGCGGCCGCGTGGACCGGGCCCATGCCGCCGTAGCCGAAGCACGTGAACTCCCGTGGGTCGAGGCCGCGCAGCACGCTCATGCGCCGCAGCAGGTCGGCCATCTTGCTGTCGACGATCCGGCAGATGCCCGCCGCGGCCTCCGGCACGGTGAGACCGAGCCGATCGGCGACGGTTCCGATCGCGGTCTCGGCCGCCTCGCGGTCGAGGCTGGCCGCGCCGTGCAGGAAGTTGTCGGGATCGACGATCCCGAGCGCGACGTCGGCGTCGGTGACCGTGGGCTCGGTGCCGCCCCGGCCGTAGCACGCCGGCCCCGGATAGGCGCCCGCCGACTGGGGTCCGACCTGCAGGCCACCCGAATCGTCGAGGTGCGCGATGCTGCCGCCGCCCGCGCCGATCGAGTCGACGTAGACCATCGGCAGCGCGATCTCGAAGCGCTCGAGCACGGACTCCTCACGCAGGTCCGGTGCGCCGGCGCGAATCACGCTCACGTCGAACGAGGTGCCGCCCATGTCGGTGACGATGACGTTCGGCTCGCCGATCACCTCGCCGAGGAACACGCTGCCCAGCGTTCCCATGACCGGGCCGGAGTGGACGGTGCGGATCGGTGCCTGCTGCGCCTCGTCGGCCGTGATCGAGCCACCGGCGCACTGCGCGTACATGATCCGCTTCGTGTAGCCGAGCTCGCGCGCGCCGGTCTCGATCGCCTCGACGTAGGCGTGCATCAAGGGGCCGATGTACGAGTTGATCACGCCGGTCATCGTCCGCTCGTACTCGCCGACGTGGGGCGAGACCTCAGCCGCCGCCGTCACGAACAGCTCCGGGCGGCGCTCGCGGACGAGCGCCGCGACGCGCTGCTCGTGGACGTCGTTGCGCGGCGACCACAGGAGGCTGACGGTGAGCGCGGTCGCTCCATCGGCGGCGAGCCGGTCGATCGCGGCGGTCGCGGAGTCCTCGTCGAGTGACACCACCACGTCGCCCTCGAAATCGATCCGCTCGGTCACCTCGGCGACGAGCGTGCGCGACACGATCTGCTGCGGCTTGTCGGTATACGGGAGGTTCAGCAGCACCTCGCCGTCCAGGCCCGCCAGCCGCCCGGCGCCCTTCATGATCGCCACTGCGTCGCCGTGGCCGTTGGTCGTGATCAGCCCGACCTTGGCGCCGCCCCGCGTGATCAGCGCGTTGGTCCCGGTCGTCGTCCCGTGCACGATCCGGTCGGCGTGGGTGAGCACCTGGGCGAGCGACAGGCCAAAGCCGCCCGCCGCCTCGGCGATCGCGTCGAAGAAGCTGGCCGCCCGATCGTCGGGCCGGGTCGCGACCTTGCCGGTGCGGATCGTCCCGTCGGGCCCGACGATCGCACAGTCCGTGAACGTGCCGCCGATGTCGACACCCACGCGGTAGCCGCTCATGCAAGCGCCTCCAGGTCGATGTGGATGTCGTCCCACGGCTCGTCGCCGGCGAGGCAGAACTCGTGTGCGAGCAGCGTTGCGCAGGACGGACACGCGTATCGGCGTAGGAGCAACTCGGTCTCGGAGAACTCGGTCGGGTCGGGGTACATGCGGGCGTCGACGAGCTGCGGCGCCTGCTCCCACGAGCTCGCGCGCAGCTTGTAGGTCTGGCTCGCGGGGCCGAGGTTCTCGCCGCACTGCGAGCAGGACCACACCAGCGCGCCGTCGTCGCGGGCGATGTCGACGCTGCCGCCGGCCCCGGCGAGTACCACGGCGTCCGGGTCGACCTTGCGCAGCGACTCCCCGGCCCCACCGGCCGCCGCCCGGCGCTCCGCGCGGATCGCGTCGCGCCGCTGTTGGGTTGCCGCGGAGTCGACGGAGCCACCGTCGGCGAGCACCACGCCGTAGTGGCGGGCGGCCGCGTCGCGTCCGACCTTGCCGTCGCGCACGTCGGCCGCGACCCGCTCAGGCTCGCGCAGCAGCGGGTCGCCGAATCCGCCCGACCCGTTGAACTCGATGAGGATGCAGTCACCCGGCGGGACCGGGATCGTGACCGCCTTCGGGTGCAGACGGCTGAGCGGGCCGGCGTCGCGCTCGAGCGCCTCGCGGTCGCCCGGCAGGCCGCCCTCGCGGAGCACTGCACCGAGGCGGTCGGTGCCGAGGCGCATGAAGTTCCCGCCCATTCCGGGCATCCCGCCGGCGTGACCGACGACCGGGTTGGCGCTCGGGTCGGCCCAGTACATCTGGCTCGCTGCGATCGGGACCTTGTGGGGGGTCCACGCACAGACGAGGCTGTTGCCGCCACGCCAGCGCCCGGGTGCGCCGCTGTCGGGGTTCTCGCGGCGAAACAGCACGAGGGTCACGCCCGGCTCCTCGCTGGTCTCGACGTTGCCCGCGGTCGATCCGACCTGCCACCACGCTCCGCCGCTGTCGATCCCGTCGCGGAACGGGAACGCGCCGATCGCACCGCCCAGCAGGGCCTCGCCGGCGCTCGACGGCGTCGAGAGCAGGCGTCCGCCCTCGTCGAGACCGAAGGCGATGTCGCCGAGCGGCAGCGACAGCCCGCCGCCCGCGGACCCGCGCCGGCGGAGATCCTCGGGCGCGCACAGCAGCATCTTGCTCGTCGCCGACCCGGCCAGGTCGAGCGTGATGAACGTGCTCTGGTGGGCCGACACCGCCGCCGGCCAGCGCGCGACGTTGCGGGTACCCGCGACCGGCTCGAACGCGATGTGGTCGGCGACCCCCGCCGCGCATCCGAGCTGGTCCCAGGCCAGCGCCGTGCCGACCGCGGCGACGACCGCCGCGCGCAGGAAGCCGTACGTCGTGTTGCCTGCTCCGCCCTGGGGAGACGTGCCCGCGTTGGTGCACAGCAGCCGATCTCCGCGCTTGGTGAGCGTGATGACCTCCTGGTGGGTCGTCCCTTCGCCCGGCATCAGCCCCGTCACATAGAGCCGCTCGCTCCAGGCGCCGTCCGGGATCCGCTCGAGGCGCTCCCCGACCACGCGCGAGCAGTCGGCGATCGCCTTGCGCATGACGCCTTTGACGAGATCGGCCCCGTGGTCGCTCACCATCTCGAGCATCTGCTCGCGGATCGCCCGGATGCCGGCCAGCGCGCTCTTGATGTTCAACAGAATGCTGTCCGGCTCGCGGCTGGAGCGAACGAACGCCTCGGCGACATCCCACCGGACCGTCCCCTGCTCGGCGAGCTTGAGCGGTGGGATCGCGATGCTCTCGTCGAAGAAGTCGCGCGCGTTGACCGCCCAGCCGCCCGGATCGACGCCGCCGAGGTCCCCCACGTGCAGCGTGTTGAAGACCCAGCAGAACAACTTGCCGTCGCAGAAGATCGGAGCGTAGAACGCCGTGTCGGACTGCTGGGCGGCACCGATGTACGGGTCGTTCTGCATGAACACGTCGCCGTCGCGGATCCCCGGGCTGGCGCTGCGGTTCTCGAGCGTCCACTTGATGATCGGGTCGGCCAGCACCGAGAAGAACTGGATCGTCGGGCTGACGACGACGACGTCGCCGACCTCGGTGCACAGCGCCGTCGCGTAGTCGCGCGAGTACACCACGGGCACCGACCCCGATACGCGCTGGATCACATCGCCGTGCTCGAGATTCTTGTGCCACAGGCGTGACCGTAGGACCTCATAGGTGATCGGATCCACGTCGACCGCGGTCTCGCGATGCAGCTCGATCGATGGGTCGATCGCCAGCGACGCCGGCGGGATGTACGAGCCCTGGCGCCCGTCCCAGACGTCGGGTGCGGGGTCCATCAGTTCGCGACGTCGATCGCGCGCAGCAGGTCCGAGTAGACCTTCGTCCCGCCGTGCGCCCACTCGCCCCCGTCGACGCTGATCTCGGCACCGCTGACGTAGCTCGATTCGTCGGAGATCAGATACACCACGAGCGGCGCGATGTCGGCCGGAGTGCCCCCGCGTCCGAGCGGGATCTCCTTCAGCGAGGCCTCGAGGAACGCGGGCGGCGCGGTCCGCACCATGGGGGTGTCGATGTAGCCGGGCAGCAGGCAGTTGGAGCGGATCCCGCGGGACCCGAACTCCAGGCTCGCGACACGCGACAGCCCGCGCAGCCCCCACTTCGCCGCGGTGTAGGCGGCGGTGAAATGCCCCGACAGGGCGGCCCGCGAGCTGATGTTGACGATCGACCCGCCGGAGGTCATCAGCGGCACGATCGCCTGGATCCCGAGCATCGCGCTGGTCAGATTGGTGCGCAGCACGCGGTCCCAGTCCTCCAGGCGCACCTCGTCGACCCGGGCGCGCCAGGTGATCGCCGCGTTGTTGACAAGCCCATGGACCGTTCCGTACTCGCCGGCCAGCCACGTCGCGGTCGCGGCCCAGTCGTCGGGCTCGGTGACGTCGAGCCGGCGGAACACGACTCCCGGTGGCGGAGCGTCGAGCGGATCCTGCACGTCGGTGGCGACGACGGTCGCCCCTTCGGCGGCGAGCGCGGCAGCCTCGGCGGCGCCCTGGCCGCTCGCGGCGCCGGTGATGATCACGATCTTGCCGTCGACTCTGCCCATCTGTGCTCCTCCGGTCGGGGTTGGCCGACGACGCCGGCGGCCCGTAGCTCGCCGATGCGGCCCTGGTCGTAGCCACAGAGCTCGCGCAGGACGTCGTCGGTGTGCTCGCCGAGCAGCGGCGCTCGCGCCGGCTCGGGCAGTTCGCCCGTGAGGCGCAGCGGACTGCCGGCCAGCCGCACGTCGCCCAGCGTCGGATGGCGATAGCCGACCACGGTCTCGCGCGACACGGCCTGCGGGTCCCGCAGCGCCTCGGCGACGTCGTTGACCCGCGCGGCCGGGACCCCGGCGGCGACGAGCTCCGCCACCCAGCGCTCCGACGTCCGGGTCGCGAACACGTCGTCGAGATCCGCCAGCAGCGCGTCACGGTTGGCGTCGCGCGAGGCGAAATCACCGTAGCGCGGGTCGTCGAGCAGGTCGGGCCGCTCGATCGCCGCGCACGAGCCGCTCCCAGAAATGCTGCTTGGGGGCGGCGACGGTGATGTGCCCGTCGCTGGTGGCGAACGCCTGGAAGGGAACGATCGATGGGTGTGCGCTGTTGGCCCGCCGCGGTGCCACGTAGCCGTGCGTCGCCGCCCACGTCCCGACGTACACGAGCTCGCTCAGCGCAGTCTCGAACAGCGAGACGTCGGCGTCGCAGCCGACGCCCTCGCGCTCGGCCCGGCGGACACCGGCGAGCAGGGCGAGCGCCGCGACGTAGCCGCCGGAGAGGTCCACGAGCGAGAGGCCGCTCTTGGCCGGAGCCGCGTCGGGATCGCCGGTGAGGCTCATCCAGCCCGCCATCGCCTGGACGATGTAGTCGTAGCCGGCCTCCCCGGCGCGCGGTCCCGTCATCCCGAATCCGGTGAGCGAGACGCAGACGACCTGCGGGTTGATATGCGCCAGCGCGTCATATGTCAGACCGAGCTTTGGCGGCCCGTCGCCGCGCAGGTTGCTGAACACCGCCTGCGAGACGCGCACGAGATCGTGGAACGCGGTGCGCCCCTCGGCGGCGCGGAGGTCGAGCGAGACGCTGCGCTTTCCGCGGTTGAACGACTCGAAGAACAGCGAGTCCTCGCCCGCCTGGTAGGGCGGCACATAGCGCCCCACATCGCCGCCGCCGCGGGGATCCTCGATCTTGATGACGTCGGCGCCGAGGTCGGCCAGCTGCAGAGTGGCCCACGGGCCGGCTCCGAACTGCTCGACCGCCAGCACCCGGATGCCCTCCAGCGGCATACCCATGGCGCGACGCTATCACCCAAAGGTCCGACATGAGCCCTTTTGCGAGCGACCCGCGGAGACTTTTCTCACGGCCGGTGTCATTGCCCCTACAATCGCGCTGTCTCGTGCGGCACCCGGTCCAGGAGCTGAAGTAAGACACATGCACGACCCAACGCCAAGCGCGGCTTCCGGGTCCGAAAGGATCGTGCTCGAGTTCGGGGATGCGGTCGCCCGGCGCGACTTCGCCCGGCTCGCCGAGTTGCTCGACGACGGCGTGAGCTACGAGATCTGCGGCATCGAGATGCCCGGGGCGGGTGTCTTCAGCAAAGACCAGATTCTCGAGGCCTTCCCCGACGTGCTGAGCCTGTTCGAGGACGGCGGTCCGCGCATGACCGTCACGCGGATGTTCCACGACGGCGACTGGGTCATCGCGGAGAGCACCGGGGCCGGGAGGTTCCGCAACGGGACGGAATACGACAACCGCTACATCATCGTCTACGAGATCGTCGACGGGCGCATCCGTACCGTGCGCGAGTACATGGACACGCAGCACGGTGCCAGGCTGTTCGCCGAGGGCGCCGCATCGCCGCCGACCACACCCACCACCACCAACGAGGAGAGCCAGTGGACCGCATCTTGACAACCCACGTCGGGAGCCTGATCCGCCCCGACGATCTGTTGAAGCTCCAGAACGCACAGAAGCCCGGCGAGCCGCCCGACCAGGCGTATCTCGACTGCTTGAAGAGCTCGGTGTCCGACATCGTCGACCGGCAGCTCGAAGCCGGGATCGATGTGATCACCGACGGCGAGATGGGCAAGGCCTCGTGGATCACCTACCTCTACGAGCGGATCACCGGCGTCGAGATGCGACCGATCAAGGTCGAAGGGAGCGTCCTGCCGCCGAGCCGTGATCGCCAGGCGTTCCCCGGAGCCTACGCCCGGCAGGACGCGCTCGACGAGGCGGCGACCCGTGGGAGCCTGGCCACCGACGACGACGAAGAGAGCGAGTTCAACGGCATCGTGTGGGTCTGCACCGCCCCGCTCGCCTACGACCCGAGCGCAATCGGTCGCGACCTCGACAACCTCAAGGCGGCGCTCGAGGGCAAGGATGTCGTCGACGCGTTCATGCCGGTGGTGGCGCCGGCCAGTGCGTACTGGCTGGAGAACGAGCACTACGAGACCGACGAGGCGTTCGTCTACGCGCTTGCTGACGTGCTGCACGACGAGTACAAGGCGATCGTGGACGCCGGCTTCCTCGTGCAGGTCGACGACGCGGTGATGATGCACGAGGCCGACTCGATCATGTCGCTCGGCGGCTCATGGGACGACTACCGCAAGTGGGCCCAGCTCCGCGTCGATGCGCTCAACCACGCGCTGCGCGGGATTCCCGAGGACCGCGTCCGCTACCACGTCTGCTGGGGCAGCTGGCACGGCCCGCACGTGTTCGATCCGCCGCTGGCCGATGTCGTCGATCTGATCCTCCAGGTCAACGCGAGCCAGTACGCGATGGAGCAGGCCAACCCGCGCCACGAGCACGAGTGGGCCGTGTGGCAGGACGTCAAGCTCCCGGAGGGCAAGAAGCTCATCCCGGGCGTCGTCACCCACCACACCAACGTGGTCGAGCACCCGGAGGTCGTCGCCCAGCGCCTCGTCCGGCTGGCCAACGTCGTGGGCCGCGAGAACGTGCTCGGCGGAACCGACTGCGGTTTCGCCCAGGGTGCGTTCATCCAGCGCGTGCACCCGGAGATCCAGTGGGCGAAGCTCGAAGCCCTCGCCGAGGGCGCCCGGCTCGCCAGCAAGCAGCTCTGGGGAGCCGCGGCGGCCGCGTAGACGATGCCCAGGCACACCCCCAGCGGGCCGGTGACGCGCTCGCGACGCGGATCGTTCTGGGTCGGCACCGAGCCGGTCCAGACGGGCGACGGAACCGTCGCCCGCGGCCCCATGTACGTCGACTGGGAAGCGCCGGCCGAAGGGTCGGGGGGGGTGCCCTGGGTGCTGGTCCACGGCGGCGGAGGACAGGGAACCGACTACCTGACCACGCCGGATGGTCGGCTTGGATGGTCGCGCCTGCTCGTCGAGCACGGCGCGACCGTCTACGTCCCCGACCGCCCGGGGCACGGGAGATCGCCGCACCACCCCGACGTGCTCGGCGCGATGGCGCCGCCGTTCTCGGCCGAGATGCTGCGCCCGATCTTCCTGCCGCCGCCCGACGGCCCCGACAGCAATCCGGTCGCACATCTGCACACCCAATGGCCGGGCGGGCGCGAGGCCGGTGATCCGGTCTATGACCAATGGCTGGCGGCCGCGGGGCCGATCCTGGCCGACTGGACAGTGATGCACGCGCTCGAGCGCGACCGGCTCGCGGAGCTGCTCGAGATGGTCGGCCCCGCCGTCGTCGTGACCCACTCGGCCGGCGGGCCGGGGGTGTTCCTGGCGTGCGACGCGAGACCTGACCTCGTGCGTGCGCTGATCGCGATCGAGACGATCGGGCCGCCGTTCCTGAATCTCCCCGATCGCGGAATCGACCTCGCCTGGGGGTTGGCCGCCGCGCCGCTGACCTTCTCGCCCCCGGCGGCGACGCCACAGGACCTGCGGCTTGTGACCGAGGAGCGCGACGAGTTCGGCCCCATCCCGCTCACGCTCCAGGAGGAGCCGGCGCGCAAGCTCGAGAACCTCAGCCGGTTCCCGATCGCCGTGATGACCGCCGAATCGTCGATGTTCACCATGTTCGACCGGCACCTCGTCGCCTTCCTCGAGCAGGCCGGCTGCGACGTCGATCTCGTCCGCTTCGCCGACCGGGGCGTACACGGCAACGGACACGGCATGATGCTCGAGCTCAACAACGAGGCGGCGCTCGGTGTCGTCGAGCAGTGGGTCGGCGAACGCCTAGGCTGACGTGGTGTGCACCGGCACTTCATGCGTTGTGCGCTGGTGCTTGACCGTGGTACTTTGGCGCGTGTCGCGCCAACCAGCTGGCGTCCAAGGAGGGTCGTAGACAGTGAGCGCTTTCACCGGCACCCGGAAGGGTCCGCTTACGGAGTAGTCGGTCGCGCCGCTGTGTACATGCCCGCGAAGTGGTTCGACACGCATGGTCGTACCCCGCCGATGTGGCGGGGTTGGGGGTGAAATGAGGTTCGAAGTCAATGGAGGAGATATGCAGAAAAGATTCATGAGTAAGCGATTCCATATCGTCGGCGCCCTGGTGGCGATGGCGGCGTTGATGGCAATTGCCCTCGGGGCCGTGTCGAGCTTGGGCGCCGGTGCGGGCGGCGGGCTCGGCAGCGGTGCCGTGACCAACTACGTGAAGTACGTCGGCGGCAAGAACGGGGCGGCCAACAACAAGCTCGCCCCGGTCCAGATCGGCTTCTACAACCAGCAGGGCGGCGCGGTCGTGATCGGCGCCGACGCTACGCCGGGCGCACAGCTCGCCGTCGCCTACGCCAACAAGCACCTCGGCGGCGTCGCAGGTCACCCGATCAAGCTCGTGACCTGCTTCATCAAGTCCTCCGAGGAGGAGGGGACGACCTGCGGCCAGAAGTTCCTGGCCAACAAGGGCATCTCCGTGATCGACGAGGGCGGTGTGGCCACCGGCGTGCAGTCGCTGTTCGCGACGTTGCACGGAAAGAAGCCGGTTGTCGCGGGTGTCGCGATCACCAACATCGACGGCGCCTCGAAGAGCGCGGTGGTCCTGTTCGGTGACGGCACGCACGTGCTCGCGCCGTACGGCACCTACGCCAAGCAGGTCCTGCACGCGAAGAGCGCGGCGGTCGTCTACGAGGACGAGCCGGGAATCGGCCCGAACGCGCAGGCGTGGATCCAGTCGCTGAAGGCGGTCGGGATCCCGGTCAAGGCGGTTTCGTACCCGCCGACGCAGACCGACGTGATCGGTCCGCTCACGAGCGCCGGCGCCGCGAAGGCCGACATCGTGATCCCGGGCACGGATGCGAACGGGTGCGTGAACATGGCCAACGGGCTCAAGCAGATCGGGGTCACGAACCCCAAGAAGATCGTCGCTAACCCGCTGTGCCTCAACGCGCAGGTCATTTCGGCGCTCGGCGACTTCCCGCACTGGACGTACGGGATCGCGAGCTCGCTGTTCGGCGATTCGACCGACCGCGGCCTGGCGCCGTACGCCGCGGCAACCAAGGAGTTCAAGGTCACCAAGAATGCTCCAGACCCGTGGAACATCGTGAACTTCGGCACGATGCTGAGCACGATCCGGTTCCTGAACACGGCCGCAGCCCAGAACAAGGGCAACGTGGCGAAGATCACACCGGCGCAGGTGCTCAAGATCGCCAAGGCGTTCAAGGGCCCGCAGGCCCTCGGCGCTCCGGCGCTGCATTGCGGCTCGATCAAGAGCGCGCCGGGAATCTGCAACGACCGTGCACAGTTCTTCTCCTACCAGGGGAAGGGCAAGTTCACGAAGTCGTCGGGGTTCCTGCAGCCGCCGAAGTAGGTAGGTAGTTCAAGGGCCCTCCGTGGCCCGCACCTGATGGAGCCGGGGGCGGCAGCGTGCCGCCTCCGGTTTCGCGGGTTCACGTCGTAGCGTCCCGCTCACAAGCCTCATGCAAGAGATCCTGCTTTTCATCCTTTTGGGCCTTGGGTCCGGCGCGCTGATCGCCGGTCTGGCGGTCGGCGTGGTGATCACCTACCGGGGGTCGGGGATCATCAATCTCGCGATCGGCGGGTACGCGATGCTCGCCGGCTACGCGTTCTGGGCGTTCAACACGAACGCGGTCCACTTGGGGGCCGTGATCCCGAAATGGCCGGCCCTGTTCCTGGCGCTGGGGTTCGTGGTGTTGGTCGCGGTGGTGGCGGAGCTCGTGATCTTCCAGCCGCTGCGAAATTCGCCGCCGTTGGCGAAGCTCGTCGCGTCGTTGGGGCTGTTGTTGACGATGCAGGCGTCGATGTTGCTCGCGTTCGGCACGTTGCCGCAGAGCGCGCCGCAGATTCTCGGTCAGAAGACGGTGGCGATGCTCGGTGCGGTGGTGCCGATCAACCGGTTCATCATCGCCGGGATCGTGGTTGTCGCCACGGGGGGGTTGGTGGCGGCGTATCGCTGGACGAGCTTTGGTCTGGCGACGCGCGCGGCGTCGGAGAACGAGACGTCGGGCATGTTGCGCGGCCTGTCTCCGAAGCGGCTTGCGCTGACGAACTCGGTGATCGCGGCGCTGATCGCCGGCGGTGTCGGGATCCTGGCGTCGACGCTCACCGAGCTCGATACGAGCACGTTGCCGCTTCAGATCGTCCCGGCGCTGGCCGCAGCGGTGCTCGCCGGGATGTCGTCGCCGTCGGTCGCGTGCTTGGCCGGTTTCGGGATCGGGGTGATGTACTCGCTCGTCGGCTACGCGTCGGGGAAGCCGTGGTTCCCGACGTCGGGCGGGGCGCCGCTGCCGGGGGTCACCGACATGCTGGCGTTCCTGTTCGTGGTCCTGGCGATGTTCGCCCGCGGTGCCAAGCTCCCGGGACGCGGGCAGCTGATCGAACGCGGCCTTCCCGAGGTCCCGCGACCGCGCTACCTGGTCGAGATCGCGGTGCCCTTGACCGTGATCGCCGCGATCGCCTTGGTGGTCCTGCCCTACGACTTCCGCCAGGCCGAGGTGAACACGATCATCGGCACCGTGCTGGCGTTGTCGCTGGTCGTGATCACCGGCTTCGTGGGCCAGGTGTCGGTCGTCCAGCTGAGCCTGGCCGGCGTCACGGGGTTCGTGATCTCACGCCTCGCCCACGATCACGGCGTCCCGTTCCCGATCGCGCCGCTCGCCGGGATAACGGCGGCCGTCGTCGTCGGGCTTCTGACCGCCGTGTCGGCACTGCGCGTGCGCGGCGTGAGCCTCGTGATCGTGACTCTCGCGGCGGCCGTCGCGATCGACAGCTTCTACTTCAACAACACGACGTGGGGGGCGGCCGTCAACGGCTCGCCGGTACCTGAGCCCCATCTGTTCGGTCTCGACATCGGCACCAACGCAGGGTTCCGTGGCCTGGACGGCAACATCCCCAGCCCGGTGTTCGGGTTCTTCGCCCTGGGCGCGGCGGTGCTGCTGTGCCTGATGGTCGGGTACATGCGCCGGGGCGGGTTCGGGCGTCGCATGCTGGCCGTGCGCTCCAACGAGCGCGCGTCGGCGGCGGCGGCGATCAATCCACGCAACGTCAAGCTGATCGCGTTCGGCGTGAGCGCGATGATCGCGGGGTGCGCGGGCAGCATGTACGCCTACAACTTCGGCTCGGTGTCGCCGGATCGGTTCGACGCCTTCACCGCGCTGAGCCTGATCGCGTTCGCCTACGCCGGAGGCATCACGTTGATCTCCGGCGCCGTGTTCGCCGGGTTCATCTCGACCCAGGCGCTGTCGCCGTATGCGCTGGACAAGTGGTTCGGGCTCAGCGGCAACTGGTTTTTGCTGTTCGGCGGCGTGATCCTGATCGTCACGCTGCTGCAGAACCCCGAGGGGGTCGCGGGCGCGTTCTACAAGCAGCGCCACCCGAGGGAGGCGATCGTCCCGCCCGAGGAGGGTGAGCGCCCCGAGCCCAAGCCGCGCCCCACCCGACCGCCGCGGCCACCGCGACATCTGCGCCCGCCCGCACCGCCGGTGCTGGTCGCCGACGGCGTCTCCGTCGACTTCGGCGGCGTCCACGCGTTGCGCGACGTAAGCTTCGAGATCGGCGAAGGCGAACTGGTCGGGCTGATCGGCCCGAACGGCGCCGGCAAGACCACGTTCGTCGACGCCGTCACCGGCTTCGTCGCCTCGCGTGGCGCCGTCACGCTTGACGGCCACGACCTGCGCGGCATGGCGCCCCACGCCCGTGCGGGTCTCGGGCTCGCGCGCACGTGGCAGAGCGGTGACCTGTTCGATGATCTGTTGGTCGAGGAGAACCTCGCTGTCGCCCAGGACCGCTCGCCGGCCTGGAAGATCGCGTTCGGCTCCCGCACCGACGACCAGGCCATCGAGGAGGCGCTGGAGCTGTTCGATCTGGAATGGGCCGCCAAGGCGAGGCCGGCCGACCTCCCCCAGGGGCACCGCAAGCTCATCGGCGTCGCTCGGGCGCTGGCCGCCCGGCCGCGCCTGCTGCTCCTCGACGAGCCGGCCGCCGGACTGGACACCACCGAGAGCGAAGCCCTCGGTCAACGTCTCCGCGCGATCGCCGACACCGGCCAGTCGACGCTCCTGATCGACCACGACATGGGCCTCGTGCTCGGCATCTGTGATCGCGTCATCGTCCTCGAGTTCGGGCAGGTGATCGCCGAGGGCGCACCGGAGACCGTGCGCCGCGATCCCCGCGTCGTCGCCGCCTACCTCGGCGGCGCCGAGGTCGAGCTCAGCGCACACGCGACGCCCGCGCTCGGCGGCCTCAATCCCCAGGGGGCACCGGGTTGAGCGAGGACGGGCCCGTGATCCTCGAGCTGTCCGATCTGAGCGCCGGCTACGACGACGTGCCCGTCGTGCGCAACCTCTCGCTGTCGGTACGAGCGGGTGAGGTCGTCGCGCTGCTCGGCGCCAACGGCGCCGGCAAGACGACGACGCTGCGCGCGATCTCGGGCCTCGTCAAGGTCACGGCGGGCACCGTTGAGTTCGCCGGGGCCGATCTCTCCGGCGTCTCCCCGACCGCACGGGCGCGGGCCGGGATCGCGCACGTCCCCGAGGGCCGCGGCATCTTCTACGGACTCACCGTCAGCGAGCACTTCCGCGTCGGCCTGAACCCGACACGCGGACAGATCGACGAGGTCATGGAGTACTTCCCGGCCCTCAAGGAGCTGCAGAACCGCCGCGCCGGACTGCTCTCCGGCGGCGAGCAGCAGATGCTCGCAATCGCCTGCGCCCTGATCCAGAAACCCAAGCTGCTGCTGCTCGACGAGCTGAGCCTCGGGCTCGCCCCGGTCATCGTCGAGCGCCTGCTGCCCGTCGTGCGCGACTTCGCGACGGCCCGCGGAGTCGGCGTCATCCTCGTCGAACAGCACGTCAAGCTCGGGCTCGAGATCGCCGATCGCGCCTACGTGCTCGCCCACGGCGACCTCACCGCGTCAGGGTCGGCCGAAGAGCTTCGCAACAACACCGACCGCCTCGTCGCGAGCTACCTCGGAGCGACGCCCGCCTAGTGTCGTGATTCGTAAATTCGCGTGCAGGATGCGGGATGAACGGACGCCACTGACGCCCGCAGGCTGCCGTCGAATTTCTGAATCAGGACACTAGATGGAGCTCAGCGAGATCATGCGCACGCAGCACGCGTGCCGCTACTTTCGCTCCGACCCCTTGCCCGACGACGTGCTTGACCGCGCGATCGAGATGGCGCGCTTTGCCCCCAACGGCGGCAACCGCAACGCGGTCCGGCTCGTGATCGTTCGTGACCCGTCGCTCAGGCGCGCGCTCGGAGCGCTGTATCTGCCGCTGTGGCGCGAGGTGACGGCGGCCGCGAAGGCGGGCGAGACGATGCTCAGCGCGACGGGTCACGCCAAGAGCACCGAGCTGGGCTTCACCGATCCGGCCAAGACGATGGCGGACGGCGATCACTTCGCCGAGCACTTCGGGGAGCACCCGGCGGTCATCGTCGTCTGCGTTGACATCGCCCAGACGCACCCGACCGACACCGAGCTCGATCGCCTGAGCATCGTCGGCGGCGCGTCGGTCTACCCGCTGGCCCAGAACCTCTGCCTCGCCCTGCGTTCGGCGGGGGTCGCCACGGCGTTCACCACACTGCTCGTCGCGAGCGAGCCTGAGGTCAAGGAGCTGCTCGGTATCCCCGAGCAGTTCTCCACCGCATGCCACATCGTGGCGGGATATCCCGAGAAGCCCTTCCCCACCAGGCTGCGCCGCGCCGAGGTCGCTGAGATCGCCTTCGCCGAGCGCTTCGGCCAACCGTTGGCGGGGTCGGCCAACACCCCAAGCGGGTAGACAGGAGACGGACATGGAGGATCTCGACGGACGGGTCGCCGTGGTCACCGGAGCGGCCAGCGGCATCGGCCTGGGAATGGCCCGGCGTTTCGCGCAGGAAGGCATGAAGGTCGTGCTGGCCGACATCGAGCGCGAGCCGCTCGAGCGTGCGGTGCGCGAGCTGCGCGCCGGCGGGGCAGAGGCGATCGGCGTGCCGACCGACGTCTCGGACGCATCCGCCGTGGAGGCGCTCGCCGAGGCGACGATCGCCAAGTTCGGCGCCGTGCACGTCGTCTGCAACAACGCCGGCGTCGAGAGCGGCGCCCGCTTCGCGGAGATCGGCGTGCCGACCTGGGAATGGGTGCTCGACGTCAACCTGTGGGGTGTCCTTCACGGTTGTCGCGTGTTCCTTCCCCTGATCCGCAAGCAGGGCGAGGGCCACATCGTCAACACGGCCTCGCTTGCGGCATTCGCGACCGGGCTGGCGACGTTCGCCCCCTACACGACGTCGAAGTTCGCGGTGCTCGCCGCCAGCGAATGCCTCGAGCTGGAGCTGCTGGCCGCCGGCGAGCAGGTCGGGGTCTCCGTCCTGTGCCCCGGGGTCGTGGCGACGAACATGTGCGAAGCGGAGCGCAACCGGCCCGACAACGTTCCGTCGACTGCCGATGACCCGCTGCGAGGGTCGATCCTCGGTGAACTACGCCGCCTGATCGTGGAGGTCGGGCTCGACCCACTCGACGTCGCCGGAATGGTGGTCGACGCGATCCGCGAACGCCGCTTCTTCGTGCTCACGCACCCCGACGAGGCGTTCGCCGCCGTGGAGCGCCGGCTGGAGTGGATGCGGACCGGCGTCGCACCGGGCGAACGGGTTCCGGGGCACGCCGGCCAGGCGCCGGTTGACTAGGACGCGGCCTGGCGTCGCTGGTCGGCCTCCCGCCACGCCCGCTTGTACGCCGGGCGCAGGAAGCCGAGGTGCTGTCGCATCTCGGCCTCCGCCGCGTCGGGGTCGCCTGCCGTGATCGCCGCCGCGATCGCCTGGTGGTCGGTCGCCACCTGGGCGAAGAAGCGCGGGCCGAGCGTCGAGCGCCTGAGATGTGTCTGAAGGACCGAGAACACCGGCTGGGCGGCGATCAGCAACAGCGTGTTCCCGCAGGTCTCGACGACCGCGGAGTGGAAGCCCTTGTTGAACGAGAACTGTTCCTCGACACCGAGAGCGCGCGTGTCCTCGGGGATCGCCTGCTCCAGTCGTTCGATGTCCTGCGCCGTACGACGCTGGGCGGCGAACCGCGCGGCCGGGATCTCCAGGAGCTCGCGTAGCTCGAGGAACTCGTCCAGCGACACGCCCTCCGCCTGCGAGAGCAGCGAGATGTTCGCGCCGAGGAACGCCGAGATGTGGTCGGCGGTCGGCAGCATCACGAAGCTGCCACCGGTCGCGCCCTTGGTCGTCCGGATCAGGTTCTGCGTCGTGAGCACGCGCAGTGCCTCGCGGATCGTCGCGCGGCTGACACCCATCTGTGCGCTGAGCATCGCCTCGTTGGGGAGACGGTGGCCGGGCTTGACCTCTCCCTGCACGATCAGCTCCCGGAGCTGGTCGGCGACCTGCTCGTAGGCCTTTCGTACGCGTCGCAGCTCGATCGGCGTCCCCTCGCCGCGGTCGTGCATCGGCCGCACGATACCGGCCGACAGCCACCAAATGTCTGACATGTGCCTTGATGTACGATCGCGGCAGTCGCGCAACCCGGAGGAGCCCGTCGTGTCCAGCGATTCGCACGCCATCAGGACGACCCACGTGGGGAGTCTGATCCGGCCCGATGACGTCGTTGCGGTCATGCGCCGTATCGCGCGTGGCGAGGAGGTCGATGCCGGTGAGCAGCAGCAGCTGCTCGAAGGCGCGGTACGCGATGTCGTGCGCCGCCAGAAGGAGGCGGGCGTCGACATCGTGAGCGACGGCGAGTACGGAAAGATCGGCTGGAACTTCTACGTCTACGAGCGCCTGGCCGGGATCGAGCTGCGCCCCCCGAAGGACGACACGTTCGGCGAGCAGGCGGTGACCGCGACCGACTGGGAGCGCTTCCCCGAGTTCTACGAGGAGTACTTCCGCGCCGAGCAGGACTACGAGACCCCGCGCGGGGTGTTCGCGGCCGTCGATGCGATCACCTACACGGGTCAGGACGCGATCGGTCGCGATATCGCGAACCTCAAGTCGGCCATGGCGGCAGAGGGCGTCGACGAGGGCTTCCTGCCGGTGGTGGCGCCGGCGAGCTGCTTCCCGAGCCTGATCGACGAGCACTACGGGTCCGAACAGGCCGCCCTGATGGGCATCGCCGAGGCGCTGCGCGAGGAGTACCGGGCGATCGTCGACGCCGGGCTCAACGTCCAGATCGACGATGCGTTCATCCCGTTCATGTACGACATCCTGGTGCCCCCGGGAACGATGGACGACTACCTCGCGTGGGCGCAGCCGCGCATCGACGCGATGAACCACGCGCTCGAGGGCATCCCCGAGGATCGCGTCCGCTACCACGTCTGCTGGGGGAGCTGGAACGGGCCGCACACCAACGACATCGCGCTGCGCGACATCCTGCCGCTCATCCTCCAGGTGAACGCGGGCACGTACCTGTTCGAGCACGCCAACCCGCGCCACGAACACGAGTGGCGCGTGTGGGAGGACGTCGAGTTGGCGGACGGCAAGAAGCTCGCGCCGGGAGTCATCAGCCACGCCACCAACGTGGTCGAGCACCCCGAGCTGGTGGCCGAGCGCCTCGAGCGGCTCGCGCGCATCGTCGGACCCGAGCGCGTGATCGCGAGCACGGACTGCGGCTTCGCTCAGGGGCCGTTCCTGCGCCGCGTCCACCCGACGATCCAGTGGGCCAAGCTCGAGGCCCTCGCCGAGGGCGCTGCGATCGCCTCGCGCAACCTCTCATCGGTCGGCGTCTAGTGCACCACTTCCCCCGGCCCGCCGAGGAGCACCTGTACGCCGAGCGGACGTCAGTGGAGGGCATCTGCGGCGAGTGCGGCAAGGCCGAGCTCGCGACCTACCGTGTGTTGAGCGACGGCGGCTGGTGGGATGTCTGCAAGTGCCAGAGCTGCCTGGCATCGGTGTCTCGGGAACGGGCGCCGATGTTCGGCGACTACACGCCCCTCGGACTGACCGTCAAGGTCTAGGCCCGGGCGAGTCGAGATGCTGGGCGCCGATGTGGGTGGGACGTTCACCGACGTCGTCCTGTTCCGCGACGGGAGGCTGACGGTCGCCAAGGTGCCGAGCGATCCGGGCGCGCCCGCGTCGCCGGTGATCGAGGGGGCGCGCCGCCTGGGCGTCGCCGGTGTCCCGGTGTTCAACCACGCGAGCACGATGGGGCTCAACGCGGTGCTGACTCGCCGTCTTCCGAAGATCGGCGTCCTCACGACCCAGGGTCACCGCGACACCCTCGCGACCGGGCGGGTCTTCCGGCCGCTCGACGGCCAGACGGATCCTCGCTGGCGGCGGACGTTCGGCGACGCCGACCGCCCGCTGGTCCCCCGCTACCTGCGGCGGGGCATCGCCGAGCGGATGCTGGCCGACGGCAGCGTGCTCATCGAGGTCGACGTCGAGCAGGCCACGGCGCAGCTCGAGGTTCTCAAGCGCTGCAACGTCGAGGGTGTGGCGATCTGCTTCCTCAACGCGTACGTCAACGACGCGCACGAGCGGCACCTGCGCGACCTCGTGGTCAGCGTTCTCGGCGACATCCCGATCTCGATCTCGTCCGAGGTCTCGGCGCTGGCGAAAGAGTTCACGCGCGCGTCGACCACGGTGATCGACGTGTTCATGAAGCTGCTGTACGGCGACTACTCGGACGAGCTGCATCGAGAGCTTGGGGCGCTGGGCTTCGAGGGCGACCTCAACTTCGCCGACTGCGCCGCCACGTTGCTTCCATGGCAGGAGGCGCTCAAGCGCCCGTTCCGGATCGTCTTCGCCGGACCGGCGGCCGGGACGGTGTCGTGCGGCCGCTTCGGTGAGGCGATCGCCGACAACAACCTCATCTGTGTCGACGTCGGCGGGACCTCGACCGATGTCTCGCTCGTCGTCGACGGTCAGCCATTCGTCAACAACACGTTCGAGCTCGAACACGACCTGGTCATCAACGCGCTCGCCACCGAGATCTCCAGCGTCGGTGCCGGCGGGGGCAGCATCGTGTCGATCTCGCCGTCGGGCGACGTCGTCGTCGGCCCCGCGAGCGCGGGCGCGACCCCGGGACCCGCGTGCTACGGACGCGGCGGCACGCAACCAACGGTGTCCGACGCATGCCTGCTGATGGGGATCCTCGAGCCCGGCGGCTTCGCCGGTGGTGCGATGACGCTGGACGCCGGCCTCGCCCTTGCCGCGTTCGAGCAGCTCGACACCCTTCTGTCGCTCGAGGAGCGCGTCGCGTTCGCCTACCGGATCGCCGTCGCGAACATCGCCGAGGAGATCACCAACGTGGCGATCCGCCACGGCGTCGATCCGCGCGACTTCTCGCTGGTCGCCTACGGGTCGGCCGGACCGATGCTGCTCCCGGCAGCACTCGAGCTCCTCAACGTGCGCCGCGTGATCGTGCCGCCGCATCCCGGGCTCTTCTCGGCGATCGGGCTGCTGAGCACGGACCTCGTCTACAGCCAGAGCAAGAGCGCCTATCGCGTCCTCGGCGCCGACGTGGCCGGCGAGATCGACCAGATCTTCACCGACCTCGAGACGCGGCTGCGCGGCGACGCCCATCAGGCCGACGGCGTCACGATCCGCCGGAGCTTCGACGGCCGGCTGCTCGGCCAGAGCTGGGAGACGCCGTTCATCGAGGTCCCGGACGGCCCGATCGACGAGGAGAGCATCCAGGAGTTGATCCGGCGCTTCCACGAGGAGTACGGACGTCGCTTCGGCAACCGCTTCGAGATGGTGCCCGTGGAAGGCGTCACCTACCGCGTCCAGGTCGTCGTCCCGAGCGACAAGGTGGACCACGCGCAGGTCGAGACGGTGGGCGGGAACGCCGAGCCGATCGGGCACACCCAGCTGCGCTATCTCAGCGATGAGCCGCTGGACTGTGCCGACTATCGCCGGGACCAGCTCCCGGCCGGCTCGAAGATCAGCGGGCCGGCGATCATCCGCGAGGATCTCTCGACCACGCTGGTCGGCCCACAGCAGCAGGCCACCGTCGGCACGTTCGGCGAGCTCATCATCGAGGTGACACGATGAACATCCGCGACCTCGACCCCGCGACGTTCAATGAGCGCTACGGGTGCGACCGCTTCACAGCCACGGTCCTCTCCAACCGCCTCGGCTACGTCGTCGAGCACATGTGCGCGAAGCTGCTGACGACCGCGTTCTCCCCGATCCTCAGGGACTTCTACGACTTCGCGGCGACCGTCACGGGCGCCCCCGATCGCGGCTACCCGACGCCGGCGGTGAGCAACAGCATCATCCTGTTCACGGGGACGATGACCGACTCGGTCCGCAACTCGATCGAGGAGTACGGGCCGTCCCGTCTGCGGCCGGGCGACGTGATCATCGCGAACGACCCGTACAAGACGGGGACGCACATCAACGACCTGTTGTTCATCAAGCCGGTCTTCCACGAGGATGCGGTCGCGGCGTTCGTGACCCTCAAGGCCCACCAGCTCGACATGGGCGGATCGGTGCCCGGCGGTTTCAGCACCGGCAAGCGGAACATCTACGAGAACGGGCTCGTCCTGTCGCCCCGCGCGCTGTACAAGGCGGGTGCGCCGGTCCAGGAGACCTTCTCGCTGATCTTCGACAACGTCCGGTTCGGCGAGCTGCTGCTCCCGGACATGCTGACCGTGTGCGCGAACCTCGATCTCGGCGAGCGCCTGCTGCACGAGACGATCGAGCGTTACGGCGTCGAGGCCCTTCATGGCGCCGTCGACTACGTCTGCGACGCCAGCGCCGAGCGGATGGCCGACGCGCTGGCGACCGTGCCCGACGGCGAGTACGAGGGTGAGGCGGCGGTCGACGCCGACGGTGTCGCCGACGACGAGCGCTACCGCGTGAAGGTGCGCGTCGTGAAGCGCGGCCCGCGCGTCGAGGTCGACCTCAGCGGGACGTCGCGCCAGGCCCGCACGTCGATCAACGGCACCGAGCTCGACGCAAAGACCACCGTCGGCGTGGCCCTGAAGCTGTTGCTCGACCCGCACACGCCGTTCAATTCGGGAACCTTCCGACCGGTCGACATCGTGCTGCCGGAGGGCACGATCGTCAGCGCGCGCCCGCCCGACGGCGCGGTGTTCATCTATTGGGAGGGGACGCAGGCGCTCCTCGCCGCCCTGCTTCAGGCGTTCGCGGGTCCGCTCGGCGCCCGGGCCGTGGGGGGCGACCAGGGCAGCTCGAACCTCCACAGTGGCGTCGGCGTCCATCCGGACGGCACCCCGTGGGCGTCCGTCGGCCAGTGCGGCGGCGAGCAGGGTCCGTACGGAGCGACCGACGCCGGCGACGCCGAGACGTTCTCGATCGGCACCTACCAGGCCAATGGCCTGGCCCCGGCGATCGAGTCGATCGAGCACGACTTCCCCGTTGTCGTGATGCGCCGTGAGCCGCTGCCCGACACCGGCGGACCGGGCTTCAACCGCGGCGGCGCGAGCATCGTCAAGGACTCGTTGTGGTTCCAGAGCACGATCCACAACTGCATCTCGCTGCGCTTTCGCGAGCCGAGCGGGTTCGGCGTCAATGGCGGCCAGTCAGGCGCGACCGGTGGCCTCTGGTTCTGGGAGCCCGACGGCGAGCCGTTGACCAGGGGCCGACCGCTCGACATCGACAGCTACCGCGACGCGACGCCGATCACAGGCCGGCTCGACCCCACCACCAATGCGCCGTCGGCCGAGGCGAGTACGTCTGGTTCGGGCGCCGACCGGTGTGGCAGACGCCCCCCGGGTCGATCCTGCGCGTTCTCACGAACGGCGGCGGCGGCTGGGGCGACCCGTACGCGCGCGACCCGCAGCGGGTCTGCGACGACGTGCGCGACGGCTACGTGACGATCGCAGGCGCGGCGCGCGACTACGGGGTCGTCGTCATCGGCGATCCCGAGTCCGACCCGGAGGGGCTTTCGATCGACGTCGAGGCGACAGCGAGGCTGCGGCCTGATTGAATCGTCGCGTTCACCGTGAGCGAACACCAACGTAAAGGAGGACACGATGAGTGAGTCCGTGACCGAGCGCGAGGACACGCGAACCGGCCTGTACATCGACGGCGTCTCGCGGCCGGCCGATGAGGTGTTCGCCGTATTCGATCCCGCCGACCCGCAGTCGATCGTCGGCCATGCGGCAGCGGCCTCGGCCGACCAGGCGCGCGACGCGGTTGCAGCCGCCCATGAGGCGTTCCCGGCGTGGGCCGCGCTCGGCGCCGCCAAGCGCGCCGAGATGATCCTCGCGTCGCTCGACGACCTCGCGGAGGATCACGACCTCCGGGTCGGACTGCTGAGCGCCGAGAACGGCAAGGTCCGCATGGAGTGCGAGATCGAGATGCACGCCATGGAGGGGCGCTTCCGCCTCGCCGCCGATCTCGCGCACGAGGTCGATGCGGTCCGCGAGCTCCCCGGACCGCCGCTTCACACCAAGGTCGCGCGACTGCCGCTCGGCGTCGTCTCGATCGTCGTCCCGTTCAACTGGCCGCTGGCGATCCTCGCCGCATCGCTGCCCCAGGCGCTCGTGGCCGGCAACACCACTGTCGTCAAGGCGCCGCCGACGACGCCGCTCTCGTTCCTGCTGACACTCGAGCGGATCGCCGCCCGGCTCCCGGCCGGCGTGCTCAACGTCGTCAGCGGTCGCGACGACGAGATCGGACCGGTGCTCATCAAGGACCCGCGGATCGCCAAGATCGCGTTCACCGGCAGCGTGCGAACCGGGAAGCTGATCATGGGGATGGCCGCGGAGAACCTGACCCGTGTCTCGCTCGAGCTCGGGGGCAACGATCCGGCGCTCGTCCTGGCCGATGCGCAGCTCGACTCCGATGCGATGCATCGCCTGTACGTCGGGGCGTTCTTGACCACGGGACAGGTTTGCATGGCGATGAAGCGCCTCTACGTTCACCGCTCCCGCTACGACGAGGTCGTCGACGGGCTGACCGCCGAGCTCGACACCGTCCGCATCGGCCGCGGGCTCGACCCCGATGCCACGATGGGGCCGCTGCACACCCAGCGCCAGCGCGACTACGTCGCCGAGCTCATGGGCGAGGCACGCAGCGGCGGCGCGGAGGTTCGCGAGCTCGGCAGCGCGCTCGACGGCGTCGATGCGGACAGCGGCCAGTTCCTGCGCCCGTCGCTCGTGCTGAACCCCCGCCCCGACGCGCGCATCGTCGCCGAGGAGCAGTTCGGGCCGACGCTGCCGATCATCGCCTTCGACGACGAGGAGGACGCGATCGCGCAGGCCAACGACACGTGGGCCGGGCTGTGTTCGTCGGTCTGGTCCTCCGATCCCGAGCACGCCGACGCCGTCGCCGCGCGGCTGCGGTCGGGCACGACGTTCATCAACGCCCACAACGCCCCGTGGCTCGATGATCGCGCCCCGTTCGGCGGCTTCAACCAGAGCGGCATGGGCCGCGAGATGGGAACCGAGGGCGTCCTCGCGTTCACCGATACGCACTCGACGTCAGTCACTGTCTAGCGAGAGAGGAGTCTCGACCATGAATCCCGAGTCGTTGCGTGCGGTCGTCGGCGGGCCCGAGAAGGAGATGTACTGGGGCCCGGGCGATCTCTACAACTTCCTCGTCACGGGTGAGGAGTCCGGCGGTTCGATGTTCGCCTTCGACTGCCTCGTCGCCCCCGGCGGCGGACCGCCGCCGCATCGCCATCTCGCCGAGGACGAGCTGTTTCACATGTACAGCGGCAGCGTCGTATTCACGGCCGCCGGCGAGACGCGCGAGATCAAGACGGGCGAGTGCCTGTTCGTCCCCAAGGGGCTGGCGCACAGCTACACCAACCCCGCGGATACGCCCGCTTCGATGCTGACGGTCTACACGCCGGCCGGCATGGAGGGCTGGTTCCGCGAGGTGTTCAACCCCGCGCCCGACGCGGTCACGACGCCCCCGCCCCCGGACGAGGCGATGATCAAGCGGATGCTCGAGGCCGGACCGCGTTACCACGTGGAGTGGGTCGACGAGGCGTGAGCGTTCGCGATCAGGTGGCCCTGGTCACCGGAGCCGGAAGCGGGATCGGCGCCGCCACCGCCCGGCACCTGTCCGACGGCGGCGCGCGGGTCGTCCTCGTCGACCGAGACCTGGAGGCGGCCGAGGCGATCGCCGCATCGCTGCCCGGCGAGGCGCTGGCCCTCGCGGCCGATGTCGGCTCGCAGGATGATGTCGATGCCGCGGTCGATGCGGCGGTCGAGCACTTCGGGCGTGTCGACCTCCATCACCTCAACGCCGGGATCCCGGGCTCGCTGGCGCCGTTCGAGGAGCTGACGCTCGAGGACTTCGACGCGGTCATCGACGTCAATCTGCGCGGCGTGTTCCTCGGCCTGCGGGCCGCGTTCCGGCAGTACGCCAAGCAGGAGTCGGGCGGAGCGATGGTCGTCACCGCGTCGATCGGGAGCCTGCGCGGCTCGTCAGACCTCATCCCCTACCACACGTCCAAGCACGGCGTCGTCGGCCTGATGCGTTGCGCCGCGGTCCACGGGGCCCAACGCGGCGTGCGCGTCAATGCGATCGCCCCGGGAATCGTCCTCACCGGACTGTTCCGCGATTCCGGCACCGGCGCCGGGGGGATGAGCGACTGGGAGCAGCGCGCGCTGATCGCGCCGCAGCGCCGACCCGGGACGGCCGATGAGGTCGCCGAGCTCGTGGTCTTCCTGCTGTCGGACGCGGCCGGCTTCCTGACCGGCGAGGTGATCTCGATCGACGGCGGAGCGACCGCGATGAACCCGGTTCGGCCATCAGGTCAGGGCAGGCCGATCGGATGACCGACGAGCGATATCGTCCGGCCATGCACATCGTCAAAGGCGGGCGCTCGGGCGCCCCGGCCGTTCTGCGAACCGAGACCTTCACCGGCACCGTCTGGGGCGACTCGGTGCTCCCGGACACCGATGGGGTCCTCATCAACAGCGTCTCGTTCGCGCCCGGCGCGCGCACCCATTGGCACAGCCACGACGGCGGACAGGTCCTGATCGTCACGAGCGGGGCCGGGCGCGTCTACGCACGCGACGGGGGCGGCGGAGAGATCGGAGCCGGCGACGTCGTCTTCATCCCGCCCGGAGTGGAGCACTGGCACGGGGCCGGACCCGACAGTCCGATGGTCCACACGGCGATCTCACTTCAGGGCCACGACTGGCTCGAGCCGGTGACCGACGCCGAATACGAGAGCCGGTAGCTCCCGTCGCCGGCGCACCCTCCGACGTCTGGGAGGTCGTCGCCGTGCGCTACGGCACGCTGGCGTCCACCAAGAGCGCTCTGTATCACCGGTGGTCCTCGTACGAGGAACCCGACGGGCCGCAGAGCCTCGACTACTACTTCTGGGTCCTGCGCAACGAGACGTCGGTGATTCTCGTCGACACGGGGTTCGATCCCGACGTCGGCCGCCGCCGGGGCCGGGAGACGCTGTGCCCGCCGCTCACCGCGCTGCAGCGCCTCGGCGTGACGCCGACGCTCGTCGTGCTGACCCATCTGCACTACGACCACACCGGCAACCTCCACGCGTTCTCCGACGTCGACCTGCGGGTCCCGGGGCGCGAGGCCGCCTTCTGGCAGACGCCGCGCAGCCGCCACGTGTTGTTCCTCGAGCATGCCGAGGCCGATGACCTCGCGCTGGTCGATGCTCGCCTGGCCGAGGGTTCGGCCCGGACCTTCGACGACGGCGACGAACTGGCACCCGGAGTGGTGGCGGTCGACCTTCCCGGCCACACGCCCGGCCAGGTCGGGCTGCTCGTGACCACGCCCGGCGGCCAGGTGCTGCTGACCTCCGACGCGGTTCACCTCTACGCGGAGTTCGATCAGCACCGACCGTTTGCGATCTTCTCCGACCTCGAGGAGATGCTCACCTCCTACGACGTGGTCACGGCCGCCGTGGACTCCGGGGCCCTCATGGTCCCCGGTCACGACCCCGAGGTTGTGCGGCGATTTGCCGCTGTGGCAGGCGCCGAAGAGCTCGCCCTGCGCATCGCCGGCTGACGAGTGCGCCGGCTGTATACAGTGGGCGCACAGGAGAGGAGAACCCTGCGATGAGCGCCACCACCGTCACGGGCGGCCAACTGCACCTCGGAACGTCCGATCTGCTCGATCACGCCAAGGGCATCGAGTCGTTGCTGCGCGAAAACGCGGCCGCGGGCGAGGCGGCCGGACAGCTCGCTCCCGACGTCGTCGAGGCCCTGAACGACGGCCGTACGCTGGGGATGTGGGTCCCCGCCGCGCTGGGCGGCAGCGAGCTGACGCCGCGCCAGTCGCTTGAGCTCCTCGAGCAGCTGGCCTACGGCGACGCGTCGACATCGTGGGTGGTGATGGCCGCTGCGCTGTCGATCGGCGCCGCCGGCGCGTACCTGCCCGACGCCGGCGTCGCGCAGATCTTCACCGGCGAGCACATCCCGGTGATGGCCGGACAGGGGACGCGGCCGGGAACGGCCAGGCCCGTCGACGGCGGCTACGAGGTCTCCGGGAGCTGGAGCTTTGCGTCGGGCATCAAGCACGCCGAGTTCATCCACACGGCGGCGATCGTCGAGGGCACCGGCGAGCCGCGGATCTTCAACCCGCGCGTCGAGCAGGCCACGTTCACCGACAACTGGGACGTGCTCGGGCTCCGCGCGACCGGAAGCATCGACTATGACCTCGACGCGGTCTTCGTCCCCGAGGAGCTTTCGCACCCGGTGCTGATCGACGTACCGGTGCGCGGCGGGAGCCTCTACCGCCTGGGGATCATCAACTTCGCGGGCATGTGTCACGCCGGCTGGGCACTGGGCGTCGGGCGGCGCCTGCTTGACGAGCTGCGCGAGCTCGTGGCCGCCAGGGCCGGGCGGGCGGGGACGTTCACCGACAGCGCTGCCTTCCACGAGGGCTTCGCCGAGGCCGAGGTCCGGCTGCGCGCTGCACGGGCGCTCGCGTTTGAGACCTGGGCCGACATCGAGAAGTCACTCGACGTGGGACAGCGGTGCTCGGTGCGCCAGGACACGCTCAACCGCCTGGCGCTGAACAACGTCACGTGGTCGGTGCACGCGGTCGCCGAGTTCGTCTACGCCGCGGCCGGCACAACCGCGCTACGGGCCGGTGCGATTCAGCGGTACTTCCGCGACCTGCACGCCGGCACCCAGCACATCACGTCGGCGCCGGGGGTCAAGCAGGCCTGTGGCCGCGAACTCGCCGGGCTGGCCGAGGGCAAGCGCTGGGTCATCCTCGACCTGGCCGACGCCTCCTGATGAAGGTCACGCTGTGCACCCCGCCCCCGGGTTGACCTGGGACCCGTTCCTCGAGCGCCTCGCCGAGCGCTACACCGTCCATGCGCCGCAGGCTCCGGGGACCGCTTCCGGCGACCCCGACGCGATCCACGAGGTCGAGGACCTGTGGGATCTCGTGCTGATCTACGAGGAGGCGTTGCGCGGACTCGGCCTCGCGGGGGCGCCGGTCATCGGGCAGGCCGTCGGAGGCATGCTGGCCAGTGAGCTCGCGGCCGGCTTCCCGGCGCTGTTTGACCGTCTCGTGCTGCTCGACGCGGCGGGGCTGTGGCGCGACGACGCCCCGGTCCCGAACCTGCTCGCCACGGCACCCGACGAGTTGCCGGACCTGCTGTACCACGACCCGTCGAGCCTCGCGGCGCAGGCGATGATGGCGATGCCAAATGACCAGGACGAGTTGGTGAAAGAGATCGCGCGGACGACGTGGGCGCTGGGCTCGACGCTCAAGTTCCTCTCGCCGCTCCCCGACCACGGGCTCGCCAAGCGGCTGCACCGGATCTCGATCCCGACGCTCGTGATCTGGGGACGGGACGACCGGCTTATACCCATCGCCTACGCCCACGAGTTCGGGCGCCTGATCGCCGGAAGCCGCGTCGAGATCTTCGACGACTGCGGCCACATCCCGCAGGTCGAGCAGCTCGAGCGCACGCTCGCGTGCGTCACCGGGTTCCTGTCTTAGTTTCCCGTCCAAATAGCATGCGCCGCATGGCGGATTCCCTGCAGGCGCGCGCCTTCTGGCTGCGTGCGCCCGGCCGCGGAGAGATCCGGCCGGTCACGCTGCCCGAGCCGGGGCAGGACGACGTGGTGGTGCGCACGCTGCGGTCCGCGATCAGCCGAGGAACCGAGACGCTGGTGTTCCGCGGCGGCGTGCCGCCGTCGCAGTACGCGGCCATGCGGGCGCCGTTTCAGGAGGGCGACTTCCCGGGCCCGGTCAAGTACGGCTACCTCAACGTCGGGGCGGTGGTGGAGGGTCCGGCGCAGTTGCGCGGCCGGACGGTCTTCTGCCTGTACCCCCACCAGACCGCCTACGTCGTGCCCGCCGGCGCGGTGACCGCCGTGCCCGACGGCGTGCCGCCCGCTCGCGCCGTGCTCGCGGGCACCGTCGAGACCGCCGTCAACGCCCTGTGGGATGCCGCACCGCTCCTCGGTGACCGGGTCGCGGTCGTCGGCGCCGGGATGGTCGGCTGCTGCGTCGCGCGGCTGCTGAGCCGGTTCCCGGCGGTGGCGGTCACGCTCGTCGACGTCGACCAGGGCCGGGCCGATGTCGCGGCGGCGCTCGACGTCGCGTTCGCCCAGCCCGCCGACGCCACCGGCGGCTGCGACCTCGTCGTGCACGCCAGCGCGACGTCCGCCGGACTCCAGCGATCGCTTGACCTGCTCGCACCCGGGGGCACGGTCATCGACCTCAGCTGGTACGGCGACGCCGAGGTCCGGCTGTCACTGGGCGGCGCCTTCCATTCGGGCCGCCTCGCCATCCAGGCCAGCCAGGTCGGCACGGTCTCCCCCGCCCGCAGCGCCAGCCGCACCACTGCCGATCGGCTGGCCCTCGCGCTCGAGCTCCTGCGTGACCCGGCCTTCGACGCGCTCGTCACCGGCGAGTCGCGCTTCGACGAGCTGCCTGACGTGATGGCCCAGCTCGCCGCGGGGACCCTTCCGGCGCTCTGCCACACCATCACCTACGACGAGGGGTAGACCGTGTTCAGCGTCACCGTCCGCGATCACATGATGATCGCCCACAGCTTCCACGGCGAGGTGTTCGGTCCGGCGCAGCGCCTGCACGGCGCGACCTACGTCGTCGACGCGACGTTTCGCCGCACGACCCTCGACGCCGACAACATCGTGGTCGACATCGGCGCGGCGTCCCAGGAGCTGCACGCCGTCGTGGCCGCCCTCAGCTACCGCAACCTCGACGACGAGGCCGACTTCGCCGGCATCAACACCTCGACGGAGGCGCTCGCCCAGGTGATCGCCGACCGTCTGGCCGACCGCGTGTTCGCCGGCGCCCTGGGCGACGGCGCGCGAGAGCTCGACGGGATCGTCGTCACGCTGCACGAGTCCCACATCGCCTGGGCGAGCTACGAGCGGGCGCTGTGACGACGGTGCATGTCGTCATGCCCGACGGCATCGACGATCCGAGCCGGCCGAGCGGAGGCAACACCTACGACCGCCGGATCTGCGACGGACTTATCTCACTCGGCTGGACGGTGCACGAGCACGCCGTAGCCGGCGCCTGGCCGCAACCCGATGCGCCGTCGCTGGCGGCTCTCGACGGCGCCGTGGGACAGATCCCCGACGATTGCGTGGTCCTGCTCGACGGCCTGGTCGCCTCGACCGCCCCCGAGGTGCTCGTGCCCCAGTCGCGCCGGCTGCGTCTCGTCGCGCTCGTGCACATGTCGCTCGGCGACGAGCGCGAACGCACGGTCCTCGAGGCCGCCGCCGCCGTCGTCACGACCAGCCTGTGGACCCGCCGCCGGCTGCTTGAGACATACGCCTTGTCCGCCGACCGGGTGCACGTCGCCGAGCCCGGGGTCGACGGCGCCGATCTGGCAACGCCGAGCGCGGACGGCGGGGCGCTGCTGTGCGTCGCGGCGGTGACGTTCGGCAAGGGCCACGACGTTCTGCTCGATGCGCTGGCGGCGACGGCCGACCTGCCCTGGCAGTGCGTGTGCGTGGGCAGCCTGGACCGCGACCCGGAGTTCGTCGAGGGCCTGCGCCGACGCTGCACGGAGATCGGACTTGGCGAGCGCGTGTCGTTCGCGGGACCGCGGACCGGAGCCGATCTCGACGCGACGTACGCCGCGGCGGACCTGGTGGTGCTGGCATCGCGCGCCGAGGCCTACGGCATGGTCGTCGCCGAAGCGCTGGCGCGTGGCGTGCCGGTCCTCGCCAGCGATGTCGGCGGGGTGACCGAGGCCCTCGGCTACGGCGCCGGCGACAGCCGGCCGGGGCTGCTGGTCGCGCCGCAGGACCCGGCGGCGCTCGGCGCCGCGCTGCGGACGTGGCTCGGCGACGCCGAGGTGAGGGGGCGGTTGCGCCAGGCCGCGCGGCAGCGGCGCGATTCGCTGCGGCGGTGGTCGTCCACCACGTCGGCGCTCGCCGGTGTCCTGGCGGGGGCATCGCGATGACCGACGAGGTGATCCGGGTCGGCCGGGGATGGCTCGCGCTGCGCGAGCCGGCCGACGCCGCCGCCCGTGCGCCCGACCTCGTCGAGCATCTCCAGCGCCGGCTCCCGGAAACCGGCCGCCGGGTGATCCACGACCTCGGCTGCGGCACCGGCTCGATGGGACGCTGGCTCGCGCCACTGCTGGCCGGTCCGCAGCATTGGGTCATGCACGACCGTGACACGGATCTGCTGGCGGTCGCCGACGCCGGGGACCGGGCGGCCGACGGGGCCGCCGTGACCGTCGAGACCAGGCAGTCCGACATCACCGCCTTGCGCCCCGCGGATCTCGCCGGCGCCACGCTGATCACCGCCTCGGCGCTGCTCGACGTCCTGACCGGCGACGAGCTGACCCAGCTCATCGCCGTCTGCGCCGCCCCCCGGTGCCCGGTGCTGCTGACGCTGTCGGTCATCGGCCGGGTCGAGCTGACCCCGCCCGATCCGCTGGACGGCCGCGTCGCTGTCGCATTCGATGCGCACCAGCGCCGCACGACGGACCGGGGCCCACTGCTCGGTCCGGACGCCGTCGCCCATGCCGTCGAGGCGTTCATCCGGCTGGGCGCCGAGGTCCTCGTCCGGCCGAGCCCATGGCAGCTCGGCGCCACCGAGGGCGAGCTGACGACCGAGTGGTTCACCGGTTGGGTCGCTGCGGCGTGCGAGCAGCAGGCCGAGCTGGTCCCCGAGACCGCCGTTTATTCACGCACGCGTCTGGCCCAGGCAGCGGCGGGACAGCTCGCCGTCACCGTCGACCACGCCGACCTTCTGGCCCTACCCCGCTGACAGCCCGAGCTCAAGTGTGTGCGCGCCCTTGCCGGCCTTCGTGGCCAGGTAGCGCGCGTTGGTGGCCGACAGGTGCACGCCGGTCGGCACGCGCGCTGTCACCGTCACCCCGAACCGCCGTAGCTGGCGGGCCTTGTCGGGGTTGTTGCTGAGCAGGGCGACCCGCCGCACGCCCAGCGCCTCGAGCATCTGCGCGGCGACCAGGTAGCTGCGTTCGTCCTCTCCGTGGCCCAGCGCGACGTTCGCCTCATAGGTGTCCAGTCCGGCGTCCTGGAGCGCGTAGGAGTCGAGCTTGGCGTACAGGCCGATGCCGCGCCCCTCCTGCCGCAGGTACAGCAGGTAGCCACCGCAGTCGGCGATCCGTTCGACGGCTTCGCGCAGCTGGGGCCCGCAGTCGCACCGCTGGCTGCCGAACACGTCCCCGGTCAGGCACTCGCTGTGCGGCCGGACGAGCGGCACACGAAGGCGCCCACTCGATGTGACCGCGGCCGCGCGATCGCCCAGCCCGAAGGCGAGGTGCTCCTGGCCGTCGACCAGCCCGTCGAAGCTGAAGACCCGGCCGACGGTGGCGTACCCGTCGGTGAACCGCAGGGGCACCGACACCTGGGTACGGATCGTCGCGGCGGGGAGTGGTGGCGACATCGAGCTCCTCGCTCAGTCGGTCGCAAACCGTGACGAGAGCGCGTAGCGCAGGAGCACCACATCGCCGATCTGGCGGACCTCGGCGAGCGTCGCGCGCCGGCCGGGGTTCCACGGGAAGACGCCGTCGCTGACGAACCGCGGAGCCCGGGAATCGCCGACGAAGAACGGCGCGACGACGAGCTGGAGCTCGTCGGCGAGGTTGTCGGTCAGGAACTGGGTGTGCACCTGGCCGCCGCCCTCGACCATCAGCCGCTGCACGCCGCGGTCGCCGAGGTCCTCGCTGAGCCTGCGCATGTGCACCGGCTCGCCACCGTCGACGACCGTCGCCACCGGCCCGAGACGCGAGCGGGCATCGCCCACCTGCGGGCTCGTGCAGTACACGAGCTTCTCGGTGTCGCCGACGGTGAAGAAGTCGGCGTGGGCGTCCAGCTCGACACGCTCGGTGACCGTGACCTTGATCGGCGACGCCGTGAGCCCGCGCGCCGCCCGCTCGTCGCGGCGCGACTGTGAGCGCACGACCAGCCGCGGGTTGTCGTTTCGCACCGTCGCCGCGCCGACCAGGATCGCGTCGCACGAGGCACGCACGGCGTCGACGCGGTCGAAGTCGGCGTCGTTGGACAGCTCGAGGCGCCGCGGGGACGCAGTACCGAGGTAGCCATCGATCGACATCCCACAGCTCAGCAGGGTGTACGGGCGGTCAGGCATGCGCAGCTCCCTCCCGGAGCGCCGGTTCAGATCGAACCGGAGATCGAGGTCGACGGAACCATGCCACTCCGACGACCACCGCGCCGGGCAGGCTGGCGACGAGCACCATGACGCCGAAGACGACGGCGGTGGCCACCCCGCGCTGCGCGCCCAGGCCGGCCGCGCCGAACGCCCACGCGGTCACGCCCTCGCGCGGTCCCCAGCCACCGAGGCTGGGGAGCACCATGACCGCCATCACGAGCAGAGCGATCGGCAGCATCTGCGACGGTGGCGCCTTGACGCCCGCGGTCCGGGCGGCGATCAGGAACGTGAACGCGTGGCCGCACACGACCACCGCGGATGCGAGCCCGATCCAGGGCCACGCCCGGCGGGCGAGGAGCCCGTCGCTGACGTCGCGGGCCACGGCGCTGCGCAGCCGCGCCCACGCCGACCGACCGCCACCGCGGCGCACGCGGCTCACGAGCACGACGCCCAGCGCCGCCACGACGACCGCGGCCGCCACGAGCGGCATCGACGAGCGCACCGGCGACGGCAACACGAGCAGGACGACCACGGTCAGGACGACCTGGACGACCTGCCCGGCGGAGCGTTCCCATGCGACGGCCCGCAGCCCGCGGCTGACATCGCTGACGTCGCGGCCGTGGCTCACCCCGCGATGGACGTCGCCGACGACTCCGCCGGGCAGAGTGACGTTGAGGAACTGCGACCGGTAGTACGCCGACACCGCAGCGGGCAGCGTCAGGTCGATTCCGAGACCGCCGGCCACGATCTTCCAGCGCCAGGCGCAGCAGACCGTCGTCACCATCGCGATGACCGTCGCGGCGATCAGTGCGCGCGCGTCGACCGTGCGCAGGCCGTCGAGGAACGGGCCCGTGCCCAGGCGCCAGACGACGAAGGCGACCGTCACGACGGAGCCCACCACCCGCCCCCAGGTCCAGATCCTCCGCCTCATCCAGGCACCCTCCCGGCTCGAAGGTGCAGCCGTCGCCGTGGGGTGGGATCGCCCTGGGACTGACGGAGAAACGGCCGCTCGAAGACCGAGGCGAACAGCCAGGCGAAGGCGATCGTCAGGGGCAACGCGAGGGCCAGCGACACGAGAAATGCCGGTGCGCCCTGGCTGACGTGTCCGGCCACGATCAGGTCGCAGACGATGACCACGATCGGTCCGTGCGTCAGGTACAGGCTGTAGGACGACGAGCCGAGACCGCGCATCGGCCGCACGTCGAGCGCCCGCACGAGCGCCGCCGGACGGCCGGTGGCCAGGGCGGCGAGCAGGCAGGCGATCGCGGGGCCCAACGCGAGATCGACCCAGAACACGTGGTCAAGCGTCCACACCGAGCCCTGCCACCAGATCGTCAGGAACACGGGCACCGCGGCGGCCAGCGCGAGCCACCCCCACGGCCACGACCGGCGCGCCCGGCCGGCGCCGACGATGCCGGCGGCCAGGATGCCGACGGCGAACAGCGCGGCGAGGTCGGGCGGCGACTGGATCACCAGGTTGTCGAGGTGCGCGACGTGCGGACCGACGATCCCAACCGCCGCCACGACGAGCGTGACGACGGCGACCATGACGACGGCGCTCCAGCGCCGGACCATCAGCAGCAACAGCGGGAACAGGATGTACAGCTGGGCCTCGACGGCCATCGACCAGAACGATCGGTTGGGGCTCGGCGCGCCGATCACGTTCTGCACCAGCAGGCCGTTGACGAGGACCGACTTCGGTCCGGGCACGCCCTGTCCCGGCGGCGCGACGATGAGCCACGCCACCGCGAGGCTGAACGCCAGCGCGGCCCAGTACGCCGGAAGGATCCGCCTGGCCCGCCGCTGGGCGAACCCGGATACGCCACCGAGCTTCCAGCCGCGGCGCGCCGGCGACAGGGCCAGCGAGAACCCCGACAGCACGATGAACACGACGACCGCGAAGCGCCCGTAGATGAACGGGGCCGCCCAGAACGGAGCGTTGTCCACGGGGTAGCCGGGGAACGTGCGCAGGAAGACGTGGTTGACCACGACGAACAGCGCGGCGAGGCCGCGGATGCCGTCGAGGCCCGCGATCCGCCGTGGCGGGCTTTGAGGATCAGGCTCGACACGGACAGGCACGGCGCGCTAGCGGGTCGCGCTTGGCGAGTCGAAGGCGCTCAGGAAACGGTCGCGGAACGCGCTCATCGGCCAGGGTCGCTCCTTCGGGCTGGGCTGAAGGCCGTTGTTCCAGCCCCACCCGGCGACCCGCTGCATCACCTTCGGGTCCTTGGCGATGATCGAGACCGGCACGTCGTGACTCGCCGGGAGGCCGGTGATGACCGTCCACGGCTGATGGTCGCCTATGGCGACGATCACGAGGTTCGGATCCGGGTCCTGCTTCACGAACGACACCAGCGCGTTCATCGTGTACTGGATCGACTTGCCGTACGCCGCCCGGACGCGGTCGGAGTTGCTCCACAGCGCGGACTTCGTGGTCGTGAACTGCGGAGAGGTGTTGAAGATCGAGCCGTCGCCGATCTTCCTCCAGCTGATCAGGCGCGGGATATTGGTCCACGGCTCGTGGCTCGACACGAAGTCGACCTCCGCGAAGACCGGACGGCGGGGCCGCTTGGTGAGCTCGAGGCGTTGCAGCGCTGCCCACACGTATTGGTCGGGCATCGAGGCATAGCCGTACAGGGGGCCGTGATAGCCGACATTGGTCCGGTCGTAGAGCTTGGTGTAGTGGTAGAAGGTCTTCCCCGGAGGCCACGCGCGCGCGTTGGACGGCACGTCGTCGACGGTCCGCCACCCGGCCCGGTCAAACGCGTCACTGAGGGTGAAGCGGTTGGTCTTGATGAGCTGGTCGTAGCGGCGCTGGTTGTTGACCGTGAGACCCGACTGGATGCTGGAATGGGCCAGCCAGCTGATGCCGCCGAACGTCGTCGACGTCAGGAAGCCGCTGCGGGCGGAGAAGCCGGCGCCCTGGAGCTCCTTCGTGCCGCGCGCGAGATCGGCGTCGACCTGGGGCGAGAACGACGAGCCCTGGACCGCGACCTTGCCGTAGCTCTCGATGATCGCGAGGACGACGTCCTTGCCGCGCAGGCCGGTCAGCAGCTGGTTGGAGGGCGTGTTGCGGTACGGGTCGTGGGCGATCTCCTTGGCGAAGACGCCGTGGTCGCGCAGATCGGCGCGCAGCGCGCTGACCTGATCGAAGACCACGCCGGCGGAGTCGGTGGAGGCGATCTGCGCACCGGCGACGAGGTGCGCGCCGAACACCCAACACAGCATCCAGACGGCGCCGAGCGCCGCGACGACGCGCAGCGACCCGCGCCGATGATCGGCCGCGACGGTCATCAGCCGACGCACCGCGAGAGTCATGACCACCAGCAGCGCGATGGCCACCGCCAGCAACCCGAAGATGACGAGCTTCGCGTTGACCCCGCCGATCGAGTCGCGCAGCGTCTCGCTGCCGATCTTGGCGTAGCTCAGGTCCTGATAGAAGTCGAACGGCCGGTCAAACCCGGTCCAGAACCCCAGGTCCAGAAGCTTCAGGACCATCACTCCGGCGAGAATCGGCCCGAGGATCCAGGCCGCGATGCGCCGCGCCTTCGGCGGCAGAGCGAGCGCCAGGCCGATGAGAAGCAGACCTTCGAGCGGGATGGCCACGAACGCGCCGAACTTCAGGCGGGTCGGCTGGTCGGGGATGACGAGCGCGCTCCACACGAGCAGCAGCGCGATGACGGTGAGCGCGACGACGATCCCCGTGCGAACGCGCTGGCGTCTGCTGCGGGGGCCACTCGGAGTGGTGACTTCACGGTCGGCGCTCGGTCCGGCCGGCGGCGGCGGCGGCGGCGGCGCGGTCACCGTCGACGGTGGTGGCGAACCGGTGCACCCACAACCATCCCACGTCGCGGCCGAACGACTCGGCGAGCAGCACGAGCGCCCCGGCGAGCATCACCTGTGTCAGCGCCTCCGGCAGGACGTCTGTGGCGGCGACCGCCAGCACGACCCCCTGCGTCGCGGCGACGACCTTGCGCCAGTGGCGCGCCGGGAGCGGCTTGCGCATCCACGGCGCCAGCCACCCGGCGACGAGGAACACGTACCGCGCCAGGCCGATCGCCAGCACCCACGCTCCGGCCGAGCGGGCGACGTAGACGCTCAGGATGAAGATCAAGAACGCGTCGACCTCGGCGTCGAAGTGCGCGCCGAATGTCGCCGTCTTCGTGCGCCGCGCGACCCAGCCGTCGACGGCATCGAGGGCGAGGGCGACGGCCGCGAGTGACACCAGCAACACCGTCGGGACCGGCTGGTCGAACGAGTCCGCGACCAGGGCGGCAACGCCGACGGTGAGCGTCGCTCGCGCGAGGGTCACCCAGTCGGCCGGGCTGAGGCGGTCGGAGCGGTAGTGCGACAGCCCGAACACCAGGCCGGCGTTCATGACCACGATGCAGGCGAGCCCGACGACCCAACCGGCGGCGCTGAGGCGCACGCCGCTGAGGCGGACCGTCTCCGCAAGCGCAGCGACCAGCAGTATCTGGGCGGTGATTCCGGCCACCAGGCCGGCTCGCACCGCCCGTGTGAGTTGTGCGGCGCGCGTGGGCACGCCAACCGCCGCACCCGCAGCCGCGTGCTTGACCTCCATACGGAGCAATGACGCCCCCGCCATACCGATCCTTCCCGCTCACGGCGCGCCTGCCCGCCGTCAGACCACCGGCTCGTGTGCGATCCTCGCAGCCATGAAGCAGGACGAACGCGCCCCGTTCGTCCAAGCCCTGCAACGGGCCCGGGTGTCGGCCTACCCTCCCGGCGGGTTCGTCGAACAGGAGAGCTTCATGAGCGCCTCGGAAATTCGGGCGCTCGCGGGCCGGGCCGGCATCGCTCCCGGGGTGTCGGTGCTGGATCTGTGCTGCGGCGTCGCGGGCCCCGGGCGACTGATCACGGCCGAGTTCGGGTGCACCTATCTGGGCGTCGACTACAGCGCCAGCGCCATCGACATCGCCCGCGCGAGCGCCGGCGACCTGCCGTGTCGCTTCGAGGTCTCGCGGATCCCCCCGGTCCCGCCCGGCCCGTTCGACGTGGTGCTGCTGCTGGAGACGATGCTCGCCTTCGCCGACAAGGACACGCTGGTCGCCGGGATATCCGGGGCGCTCGCCGCGGGCGGGCGGTTCGCCTTCACGATCGAGGAGGGCACGGCGCTCACCGATACCGAACGAGCGGCGATGCCCGATGCCGACACGGTCTGGCTGACGCCACTGGACGAGATGCTCGCGATCCTGGGGCGGGCCGGGCTGGTCGTTCGCTGGCAGGACGACGTCAGCCAGTCCCATCGAGCGATCGCCGATTCGCTGATCGCCGCGTTCACCGCCGACGCCACGGATATCGCCGCCCAGATCGGACGCCAGGCCCTCGACGAGTTGCTGGCCGCCCACCGGCTGTGGAGCGACTGGCTGACGGACGGACGGGTGCGGAAGTTCGCGTTCGTCGCCGAGACCAGCGCGTGAGGCCGGTCACGCAATGCACCTCAGAGCCCCGCGAGCGCCTCAGCGATCTGGAGCCCGCCGCCGCGGAGGTTCAGCACGAGCCCTGAGCTCGCGGGCGTGTCAAGGACGGCCGCGATCGTCGCCGCGACATCGGCGCGCGGGATCGGACCGGCAACGACATCTGGGCCAACGGTGATCGTGCCGGTTGAGGGGTCGTCGGTCAGCGGCCCGGGACGGATGACCGTGTAGTCGAGTCCGCTCTCGGCGAGCTTCTTGTCCGCCTGTCCCTTGGCGCGCAGATACGTCCCGAAGCCACCGTCGTCGGCGGCCTGCGGATCGGCGCCGACGGACGAGACGATGACGTAGCGCCCGATCGAGTTGGAACGCGCGACCGCCATCAGCTTCACCGCCCCGGCGTAGTCCAGCGTCCACTTGCGCTGGGGCCCGCTGCCCGGTCCGGCGCCCGCCGCGAACACGATCGCGTCGGCGCCGCCGATGCGGTCTGCGAGTTCCTCGACATCCAGCTCCTCCAGATCGGCAACCACGGCGTCTGCGCCCACGTCGTTGAGATCGCCGGCGTGGTCGGGGTTGCGGATCAGGCCGCGCACGCGGTGCCCGCCCGCCGCGAGCAGCTTCTCCAAGCGCAACGCGATCTGTCCATGCCCACCTGCGATGACGACGTCCATGGGCGCGACAGTAGCGCTGCGGTTGCGCCGGTACGCTGTCGCCATGGATACCGAGCGTGCACGAGAGCTGCTGCGCCAGGAACGAGAGCGCATCGAGCAGGCGACGGCCAGCCTCGGAGAGCGCGATCGCGAGACGCAGGACGAACCGGGCGACCGCGGCTCGGAGAACCTCTACCAGAGCGAGTTTGACGCCGGCCGCGCGGAGGATCTCGCCGAGCAGCTGGCGGCGCTCGAACGCGCCGAGGCGCGGCTGGAGGCCGGAACCTATGGGGTCTCCATCGACAGCGGCGAAGCGATCCCCGATGACCGGCTCGAGGCCTTCCCGACCGCCGAGCGGACCGTCGCGGAGCAGGACCGACACGGGCAGGGGTAGCCCTCGCGTCGTGGGTGAAGCCGAGCCTCAGGGTGTCCTGACGCCGCTAACCGAGGCGGCGATCTTCCTCGTCCTGACCGTGGACGACGGCGCGGAGGATGCGGTGCGTGATCTGCTGGCGGATCTCGGCGGGCTGCGACGGTCGGTCGGCTTCCGGATTCCCGACGGTGCGCTGACCTGTGTCGCCGGTCTCGGTTCGCAGCTGTGGGACCGGCTCTACGGCGCGCCGCGGCCGGCCGGGTTGCATCCGTTTCACCGCCTGGAGGGTGCGCGGCACACCGCGGTCGCGACCCCGGGCGACCTGCTGGTGCACATCCGCGCCCGCCGGATGGACATGTGCTTCGAGCTTGCCGGGCGGATCGCCGATCGGCTCGCCGGGCAGGCGAAGGTGGTCGACGAAGTGCACGGGTTCCGGTCCTTCGACGATCGCGACCTGCTCGGATTCGTCGATGGCACGGAGAATCCCGAGGGCGACGCGGCGGCAGCGGCGGTCGTGATCGGCGACGAAGACCCGGAGTTCGCCGGTGGGAGCTACGCCATCGTGCAGAAGTACCTCCACGACCTGACGGCCTGGGATGCGTTGCCGGTCGAGGAGCAGGAGCGAGCGATCGGCCGCGAGAAGCTCAGCGACATCGAGTTGCCCGACGACACCAAGCCGGCCAACTCGCACGTGGCGCTGAATACGATCGTCGACGACGACGGCGAGGAGCGCCAGATCATGCGGTTCAACATGCCGTTCGGCCGCGTCGGCGCGCGCGAGTTCGGGACCTACTTCATCGGGTACGCCCGCACCCCGGAGGTGATCGAGGAGATGCTCAGGAACATGTTCATCGGAAAGCCACCCGGCAACCATGATCGGGTGCTGGACTTCTCGACGGCGGTCACCGGCAGCCTGTTCTTCGTCCCCTCGGCCACATTCCTCGACGACGATCATGGGGTTCCCGCCGCGGCGGCCGACGGCTCGCTAGGAATCGGAAGCCTCAAGGGAGCACTGCGATGAACCACCTGCTGCGATCACGTGCGCCGATCAGCGACGCCGGCTGGGAACTGCTCGACGATGAGGCGCGGACACGACTGGCCCCCGCCCTCGCCGCGCGAAAGCTCGTCGACTTCTCCGGGCCCCATGGCTGGGAGCGTTCGGCGACCAACCTCGGGCGCACCAGCGCGCTGAAGTCGCCACCGAGCGAGGGGGTCTCGGGGCTCCAGCGCCGTGTACTCGCGTTGGTCGAGCTGCGGGCGGACTTCGAGCTCTCGCGAGCCGAGCTGCGCGACGCCGATCGCGGCGCCGACGATGTCGACCTCGAGACGCTCGACAAGGCCGCTCACCAGATCGCGGTGGCCGAGAACGTGGCGGTGTTCCACGGCTGGAGCGGCGCGATCACCGGCATCGCCGAGGCCTCCCCGTACGAGCAGGCGCCGCTCGGCAAGGCGGAGGCATATCCGCGCCAGATCGCGGTGGCCCTCGACCAGCTCCTCAACAGCGGCGTCGCCGGGCCGTATGGACTGGCGCTGGGGCGCGAGCAGTACCGGCGTGTGATCGAGACGTCCGAGCACGGCGGCTACCCGCTGCTGGAGCACCTCCGCAAGATCGTCGAGGGACCGATCGTCTGGGCGCCGGGCGTGACCGGCGCCATCGTCCTGTCGCTGCGTGGCGGCGACTTCCTGTTCGAGTCCGGGCAGGACCACTCGATCGGCTACGACTCACACGACGAAGAGGTTGTCCGCCTGTATCTGCAGGAGAGCTTCAGCTTCCACGTCGCCACGCCCGAGGCCGCGGTGGTGCTCACGCCCTGACGATGCTCCGTCACCGTCGCAGCGCCGTACCGCCGCCGATGCCTCGAGACGAGGGCGGCTGGCGGGTCGCGCCCGCGCCCGACGGCCGCGGGACACCCGACGAGCACAAGCCGGTCCCGCCGCACCGGCAGCGCTCGTTCTGGATCCTCCTCATCGCCGTGCTCGCGCTCAACTGGGTGGCGGTGCTGATGACCAGGCCCGCTGGGCAGCCGCGGGTGAAGGTCCCGTTCAGCCCCTACTTTCTCCGGCAGGTCCAGTCGGGGCATGTCAAGTCGATCTCGGCGAAGGGCGACACGATCAAGGGGACATTCGCCGCCAAGCTCCGCTACCCGCCCAATGACAAGAAGGCGACGCCGACGACGCTGTTCGCCACGCAGGTCCCGGAGTTCTGGGACAGCGTCTCACTGAGCACCCTGCTGCGCGACAAGAGGGTCGAGGTCGACGCAAAGAATCCGAACCCCGGCACGTCGGCCCTACAGGAGATCCTGCTCGGCTTCGGCCCGACGCTGCTGCTCATCGGGCTGTTCTGGTTCTTCGCCCGCCGGGCTCGGGGCGCCGGCGGACTCGGCGGGCTGGGAACCTTCGGTCGTTCGCAGGCCCGGCGGGTCGATCCCCAGCAGATCCGCGTGACGTTCGAGGACGTGGCCGGGATCGACGAGGCGAAGGCGGAGCTCACGGAGATCGTCGACTTCCTCAAATCGCCCGACCGCTACACGCGGCTCGGCGGCCGGATGCCGCACGGCGTGCTCCTCTACGGGCCGCCCGGAACCGGGAAGACGCTGCTGGCGCGCGCGGTCGCCGGCGAGGCGCACGCCGCGTTCTTCTCGATCGCGGCGTCGGAGTTCATCGAGGCGATCGTCGGCGTCGGCGCCTCGCGCGTGAGAGACCTGTTCGCCAAGGCCAAGGCGGCCGCGCCGTCGATCATCTTCATCGACGAGCTCGACGCGATCGGCCGCTCGCGCCAGGGGTCAGCGGCGATCAGCGGCGCCAACGACGAGCGCGAGCAGACGCTCGATCAGATCCTGACCGAGATGGACGGCTTCGAGTCGACCGAGGCCGTCGTCGTCCTCGGCGCGACCAACCGCTCGGAGATCCTCGACCAGGCGCTGCTGCGGCCCGGCCGCTTCGACCGGCGAGTGGCGGTGCAGCCGCCCGACGGCGCGGGCCGCCGACAGATCCTCAATGTCCACACGCGGTCGATACCGCTGGCCGACGACGTCGATCTCGACGCCCTGGCGGCGACGACGCCGGGGATGGTCGGCGCCGATCTGGCCAATCTCGCCAACGAGGCGGCGCTGCTCGCCGCCCGTCGCGAGCACGACCAGGTGTCGATGGCCGATTTCACCGACTCGCTCGAGAAGATCCTGCTCGGCGCGCCGCGCGGGATCGTGCTCAGCCCGGCCGATCGCGAGCGCACCGCCTACCACGAATCCGGCCACGCGCTGGTCGGGATGCTGACGCCCGGCGCCGATCCGGTGCGCAAGGTCTCGATCATCCCGCGCGGGTCGGCGCTCGGCGTCACGCTGTCGACGCCTGACTCGGACCGCGTCTCCTATTCGCGCGAGGAGCTCGAGGCGAAGATCCGGGTCGCGCTCGGTGGCCGCGTCGCCGAGGAGGTCGTCTACGGGGCGATCAGCACCGGCGCCGAATCCGACCTCCAGCAGCTCACCCAGATCGCGCGCGAGATGGTCGGGCGCTGGGGCATGAGCGAGAAGCTCGGCCCGATCACGTGGGCCTCCGGCGACGGCCAGGGGCCATTCCTGCCCGGTGCGAGTGAGAGCTCCCAGCAGACGCAGTGGCTCGCTCGACGAGGAGGTCCATCGCCTCGTCGACGAGGCGCACGCCGACGTGACCGGCGTGCTCACCGAGCACCGCGACGAGCTCGACGGCCTCGCCCACGCCCTGCTCGCGGCGGAGACGCTCGATGCGCCCGAGGCCTACGCCGCCGCCGGCGTCCCGATGCGAAGCCCGGAGCCACAGGCCGCCGCGCCGGGGCACTGACGGCATGACCGTCTCGACAATCCCCGAGGCGGCGCTCAGCGGGGCGACCGGCTGGATCAACTCCGAGCCCCTCTCCCCCGCTGACCTGCGGGGGCGGGTGGTCCTCGTGGACTTCTGGACGCTCACCTGCATCAACTGGCTGCGCACCGAGCCGTACATCCGTGCGTGGTCGCAGGCGTACCGCGACGACGGGCTCGTCGTGATCGGCGTCCACACCCCGGAGTTCTCCTTCGAGCACGACATCGACCGTGTGCGCGACGCGACCAAGGAGCGCGGAATCGACTATCCGGTTGCGGCCGACAACCACTACGCCGTCTGGCGCGCCTTCGACAACCACTACTGGCCGGCGCTGTACTTCGTCGACCGCGACGGCCTCATCCGCGACCAGCACTTCGGCGAAGGACGCTACGAGGAGTCCGAACGCGTCATCCAGCGGCTGCTCGGCGTCGATCGCGGGCTCGTGTCGGTCGAGGGGCTCGGCGTCGAGGCGCCGGCCGACTGGGACCATCTGCGGACGCCCGAGACGTACCTCGGTCACGAGCGCGGCGAGGGCTCCGCGTCACTCACCGGCGACTGGACGGTCGGGCGCGAGAACGTCGTGCTCGGGCGCGCCGGTGGAAGCATCACCTTCCGTTTCCAGGCGCGCGACGCGCATCTGGTGATGGCCGGCGCAGGGCGCGAGCCGATCGCCTTCCGCGTGCTCGTCGACGGGGAGCCTCCGGGCGCGTCGCACGGCGTCGACATCGACGCGGACGGCAACGGACTGCTCGGGGAGGGCCGCCTGTACCAGCTCGTGCGCCAGCCCGACACGGTTCGCGACCGCACGCTGGAGATCACCTTCCTTGAGCCTGGAGCGCAGGCCTATGTCTTCACGTTCGGCTAGCGGCCTGCCGTTCGATCCGCCGACGGTCGCGTGGCGTGACGATCACGTCGAGATCCTCGACCAGACGCTCCTGCCCCAGCGGGCGGAGGTGATCGCGCTGCGCACGTCGGCTGACGTGATCGACGCGATCACCCGCCTTGCCGTTCGCGGCGCCCCCGCGATCGGCGTATGTGCGGCATACGGCGTGGTCACGGTGATCGACGAACTCGGCCCGCAGGCGACGCCCGAGCTCCTCGCGCAGGCCGTCGAGCCGCTGGCCGCCGCCCGTCCGACCGCGGTCAACCTGCGCGCTGCGGTGCAGCGAATGCTCGCCGCCGCGCGCGACAGCTCCAGCCCCGAGGGTCTGCGGGGAACCGTCCTCGCGGCCGCTCACCGGCTGGCCCGCGAAGACGAGCAGGCCTGCGAGCGGATCGGCGAGCACGGCCGCGCGTGCCTGCACGACGCGCAGCGCATCCTCACCGTGTGCAACGCCGGCCGCCTCGCCACCGCCGGCTGGGGCACCGCGCTGGGCGTGGTCTACGCCAAGGCCCGCGCCGGCGAGCCGGTCAGCGTGATGGCGTGCGAGACCCGCCCGCTGCTTCAGGGCGCGCGCCTCACCGCCTGGGAGCTGGGCCAGGCCGAGATCCCGGTGACCGTGATCCCCGACGGCGCCGCGGCCGCCGCGCTCGCCGCCGGCCGGGTCGACGCCGTGATCGCAGGGTGCGACCGCGTCGCCGCCAACGGCGACGTCGCGAACAAGATCGGAACCTACGCGCTCGCCGTCGCCGCCCGACACCACGGCGTGCCGTTCTACGTGGCCGGTCCGTGCACGACGATCGACCCGGCCACGCCGACCGGCGCCGAGATCGTCGTCGAGGAGCGCAGCGGCGACGAACTCCGTGCGACCGCCGGCCTGCACCCCGATGTCGACGTGTGGAACCCCGCGTTCGACGTCACCCCCGCCGAGCTGATCACCGCCATCGTGACCGACGCGGGCGTCCTCGAGCCGCCCTACGGCCCCGCGATCGCGGCGCTGGGCCTGGCGGGTAGAACGCGTACGTAGGCCCGGTTCGCAATGCCGTAGCCGCGTACTGACGACCGGGGGTTCATCGCCGTCCAAGCTGGAAATCGTTGCGGGTCACCTGGCTCGCCGCGATCAGCCGACTACGGACAAAGGAACGTCATGAACCCCTCCACTGTGCAGCCCGGGCAGCCGCCGCAGCCCGCCCACGACAACCGCCGCCGCTGGCTCGCCGCCGCCGGCATCGTCACCGTCATCGCCGCAATCGCTGTGGCGATCTTGCTGATCTCCGCCAACGGCTCGTCGAGCCGCGCCGCCAGCCCGCACCCGACGTCGATCGTCATCAATCACACGACGAACGACACAAGCCCCGCCGTGCCGTCCACGCCGAACACGACGCCGACCACGCACGAGACCACCCCGTCCAAGCCGACGACGCCCGTCATCCCGCCGGCTCAGCCGACGCGCCCGACGACACCCGTCGTCCCGCCGGCCCAGCCGACGCAGCCGACGACGCCCGTCGTCCCACCGGCTCAGCCCTCCACCCCGGTCGTCCCGCCGGCTCAGCCCGCGGCCCCGGTCGTCCCGCCGGCCCAGCCCGCGACGCCATAGTCACGACGTATGCGACGCCGTGCCCGTCGCGTCGGCCAGTGCGGCGCGGAGCTCCTTGCGATTGTTGACGTCGAGCTTGCGAAACACCTTGTGCAGGTGGTACTCGACGGTGCGGGCGCTGATGAACAACTGGGCGCCGATCTCGGGATTGGTGAACCCCTCGCGAGCCAGTCGGGCCACCTGGCTCTCTTGGGGCGTCAGCGCGTCCCGTGTGTCGGCGGTGATGCGGCGCACGGTCTCCCCGGTGGCGAGCAGCTCTCGACGGGCGCGCTCGGCGAACGCGACGGCACCCATGTGGCCGAAGCGCTCGTGGGCGACGCGCAGGAGCTCGCGCGCCTGCGCGCGCCGGTGCTCCCGCCGCAGCCACTCCCCGTACAGGAGCATGCTGCGTGCGAGCTCGTACGCCGCGCGGCTGCGGCCGAGCCGCTCGATCGACTCCTGGTAAAGGGCCTCGTCGTCGGTGACGAGTGCGCGACACCGCGCCTCGACGCCGAGTGCCCACTCGGTGCCGCTCGCCTGTGCGCGTTCGGTGAGTCGCTCTAGCGCGACCGCCGCCTCGTCCGACGCCCCGCTGCGAACGGCGGCTTCGATGAGCTCGACGAGGGCGACCCCGTAGACCATGGCCTCGTCGCGCTCGGCTGCGCGCCGCGCGTCGACGAGCCCATCGGCGTAGCGGCCGTGCGCATTGTGGCGCCATGCATTGAACCGCCACCACATGCCGAGCCCCGATCCCTCGCCGCGTGCATTCAGGTTGCGCCACGCGAACGCGAACAGCTCGCGCGCTTCGTCACCCTGTGCCGCGGCAAGCATTCCTCTGGCGTACTTGAATGGCGGAAGCCCGGTCGCCTCCGCGAGCGCATCCACCTCATCGACGAGCGCGGCGGCGGTGGCGAAGTCGCCGGAGTGCACGTCAAACGCGGCGAGATGGTTGAGTGCGCTGGGGAGTAGCTGAAGCGCACCGGTGTCGCGTGCCAACTGCACGCCGCGGATCGCGACCGCGTGCCACAGGTCGTCGTTCCACAGGTCCTGCGCGACACGACATGCCATCCCGATCCAGCGCGCGTCCTCGCTGCCGGCGTCGAGCCCGCTGAACGCTTCGAGCGCCTGCGACAGCGGCGCGACGGCCGCCTCGTAGCCCTCCGTATACCGCGTCACCAGGCCGTCAAGGAAATGCTCGGCAGGGCTGCGCGCCAGCCCGCGAATCGACGGGCGCGCCGCTGCGGCGATCTCCGACTCGTCTGGTCCGCTGCCGAGGCGCCCGGCGATCATCGCCGATGAGAGGGCCTCGAGGTAGGTCTCCCGCGCCGTTGCGGCATCGAGGGGCTCGAGTCGCCGGGCGGCCGCGAGCAGCAGCGGCGGCGCGTCACGTCCGCGTTGGGTGGCCGACACGATCTGCGCGCGCAGCCGCTCGAGCCGTGCCCGCTGGAGTTCGTCGAGCCGTCCGAGCTCAGCAGCGGTGAGGAGATCCGACGCCGACAGGGTGTCGGCGACGTCGAGCTTCGCCCGGGCCGCCGCGAGCGAGCGGTCGACGCGGGAGGACGGATCTGGGGTGAGCTCTGCCGCGCGCTGCAGGAACGCGGCCGCAGCGGCGAGGCCGCCGCGACTCCGAGCGCGGTCGGCCGAGCGGACCAGCTCGGCGGCCACCGCCTCGTCCGGCGCAAGCGCGGCGTGGGCGCGATGCCAGGCGCACCGGTCGGGGTCGAGGACCGGATCGGTCGCCTCGGCGAGCGCTCGGTGCACGTCGCGACGGTCGCTCGGGTCTGACGATCGGTACACCGCCGAGCGCACCAGGGGATGCGGAAAGCGAACCCGGGGGCCGAGCTCGATCAAGCCTGCGGCCTCCGCGGGCCGCCCGGCCTCGACGTCGATTTCGAGGCGCTCGGCGGCGCGCCACAGCAGGCTCGTGTCGCCGAGCGGCTCGGCCGCTGCGGCCAGGAGCAGGAGCTGGGCATCGCGCGGCAGGGGCGCGACACGCTGAGCGAACGTGTGCTCGAGGCGCGTCGCCAGCGAGCGAGGATCGGGCAGCCCGAAGCCCCCGGCGAGCTCGGCAGGCGTCAATCCGCGCGGCAGCTCGATCAAGGCGAGCGGGTTGCCGCGCGACTCGTCGAGGATCCGGGCCCTGACCCGCTCGTCCAGCGGCCCCGGGATGCTCGCGTCCAGCAGAACCTCGGCGTGATCGGCCGGAAGCCCGTCGATCACGAGTTCCGGCAGACCCGTGAGGACGTGCTCGCCGTCGCCGTCGGGCCCGCGCACCGCGAACACCAGCCCGACCCGCTCCGCCAGGAGCCGCCGCGCCACGAACGAGAGCGATTGCGCCGACACGCGGTCAAGCCACTGCGCGTCGTCGACGATGCAGACGAGCGGCTGCTGCTCGGCGGCGTCCGCCACGAGGCTCAGGACCGCCAGCCCGACGAAGAACCGATCCGGCGGCGGACCGGCGCTCAGCCCGAACGCGGTACTGAGTGCGTCGCGCTGCGGAGCCGGCAGGCGTTCGATGCGGTCGAGCATCGGGCCGCACAGCGCGTGCAGACCGGCGAACGGGAGCTCCATCTCCGCCTCGATCCCGGCCGCCCACGCGACGCGGCACCCCTCGGCCTTGGCCGAGAGATGCCGAAGCAGCGCCGTCTTGCCGACGCCTGCGTCACCGCGCAGGACGAGCGCGCGACTCTGACCGACGCGAACGCCGGCGACGAGCCCCTCGAGCAGCTCGCGCTCGCTCCCACGGTCCAGCAGCGCCAAAGGTGGCCGGTGCCCGTCGAGCATGGGAGTCTCATTATCGCGCCTGGATTGTCGGGCGTCTCGGCGCGCGCATCACTGCGCCGGCCGCAGCCCGCGCAGCAGACTGCCGATGAGGTCCTCGACCTCGGCCCGTACCGCCGGTGGGTCGTCGGCTGCGAGCACGAGCAGCGCGCCCTCGATCAAGGCCGCCAGGAGGAGTTGGCCGGTGAGCTCTGGGTCTCGGGGCTGCAATTCCCCGACGTCCATCGCTGCGCGGACCACTCCGATCACGAGCCCGAGTCCGTGGCGCATCGCCGCCTGGCGCCAGCGTTCCCAGCCAAGGACCATCTGTGCTTGGCCGAGTCCGATGCGCCGCAGGTAGGGCGAGGTCTCACACAGGGCGAGATATGCGCGAGTGGCGCGGGTGAGCGCGTCGTACGGGCTGGTCGCCTCCCCCATCATCTGCGCGAACTCGGCGATGAGCTCGGACTCGCCCTGTTCGTAGACCGCCTCAAACAGGTCGAGCTTGCCCGGGAAGTGGTGATACAGGGCCCCTCGGCTCACCCCCGCGCTGCGCAGGATCTCGTCGGTCGACACGTGCTCGTAGTCGCGCTCGATGAACAACGCCATCGCTGCCTGCACGAGCTTCTCGCGCGCGCCCTCATCGGGTCGCCCCCGGGGGCGCTTGACCGGTCCCGTGGCCGTGCTGTTGACAGGTCGAGCGGGCACCCCTAGGTTATATACCGACTATCAGTCGGTATATAACCCAAAGAGATGAGAGGCTTGTCATGCAGACGTTCGTGATCCTCCGCCGTAACGGCTGGGCCAGCGCCGCCGATCTCGAGCAGGCAGCCGCCCGCTCCACCGCACAGGGCGACGCGATGCCCGACGACATCCGCTGGATCCGCAGCTACGTACTCGACGAGAGCGACCACAGCGTCGGCACCGTGTGCATCTACGAGGCCAGCAGCCCCGACGCGATCCGCCGACACGCCGCATCGGCCGACCTACCGGTCGACGAGATCATCGCCGTCGCCGACACCGTGCTCGTGCGCCCCGACCCGACGTCGGCCGCCGCGTAGACGGGATCGCGGCACCGGTCATCGCCGGCTTCGAGGTTCACACGCGCGCGATGGCAGCCGCGAGCAGGATGGGCTCGAAGAACGCCGCGATCTCGTCGCGGGAGTCGAGGGGCAAGATGTGCGCGACGAACTGGTCGGGCCGCACGACGACGAGACAGCCGAGCTCGCGGTCGATCCCGCGCATCTCGAAGATGTCGTGTCCCGTCCGCGAGTCGGCGCTGAACACCTTTTCGCAATCGATCAGCCCGAGTGTCCCCTTGCGCGGGAGCAACAGTGGCGGCAGCTCGCCAGGCACGACGTCACGGTGTGTGACCTGCAGGATCGCGCGCGTATCGATCACCGCGTCGACATCCGTGTCCGGCGGCGTAGAGCGCCGCACGGGGGAATCCGCGTCCTCTTCGAGCCATGCGCACAGGCCGGCCAGACGCTCGCCCGGCCGATCGGAGAAGGCGTAGAGACGCCATCGACCGTCGGCGCGGGCGACGTGGCCGAGCTGCATCGAACGCGCGTCAGCGACCCGGATGACGGGGGCGGAGTGAAAGCGCGTCCCGATCTCGAACCCCGTCGCGAGGCTCGCGTGGTCCGCCGGCCCGATCAGCTCCGACTGGCGGTAGCGGGTGGCGACCCCGGCGGTGAAGCGTCCTTGGCGCACGAAGTAGTCCTGCAGCTCTGCCGGATCGACGCCGGCCCGCTCGGGGTGCGCGGGGTCGCGCGGCGGGGCGGCGAGCATCGCCGACCACTCCTTGTCGAAGTCGATCAGCTCGCGGGCGACGGGCTGGCGCTCGGCGGAATAGGTGGCGAGCAGTCGGGGATCGCTGCGGCCCTGGAGGACCGCGGCAAGCTTCCAGCCGAGGTTGAAGGCGTCCTGCATCGACACGTTCATGCCCTGCCCGGCCTTGGCGCTGTGGGTGTGGCAGGCGTCGCCCGCGATGAACACCCTCGGGCGGCCGTCGTGGTCGCGGGCGTCGTCGAACGCATCGGTGAGCCGCTGGGCGACCTCGTACACGGAGAACCAGGCCACTTCCTTGACCTCGATCGTGTGGGGCGCGAGCACCCGGGCGGCGATCTCGATCACGTCCGCGCTGGTCATCGCGCGCACCTGCGCGCGGTTTTGCTCCGTGACCTCGCCGAGGTCGACGTACAGGCGCGCCATGTACCCGCCCTCGCGAGGAATGAGCACGATGCTCCCGCTCGTCGACTGGATCGTGGCCTTGAGGCGGATGTCGGGAAAGTCGGTGACCGCCAACACGTCGAGCACCCCCCAGGCATGATTGGCGGAGTCGCCTTGCAGCTCGAGACCGATCGCCTCTCTGATGACGCTCCGCGCTCCATCGCAGCCGACGACGTAGCGGGCGTCGACGGTGAAGCGCTCATCGTCGCGCTCAAGGCCCACCCGGACCGGGTGGGTCCCGTCCGACCCCAGCTCGAGGCCCACGCAGCTGACCCCATAGTCGGGTGAGAGCCGGTGTGCGGAGTTGCGCATGACTCCGAGCAGATGCTCGAGCACCCGTGCCTGGTTGACGATGACGTGCGGGAACTCCGACAGCTCCTCATCGGTGTCGCGGACGCGCCCCGACCTCATGATCCGGCCGTGGTCGGCCGGATCAGGCCGCCAGAACGACAACTCATTGACCCAATAGGCCTCTGCCATCACGCGCTCGCTCAGCCCGAAGGTCTCGAGCATCTCGACCGTTCGGCACGCGACCCCATCGGCCTGCCCGAGCTCGAGCGGCCCAGCGCGGCGTTCGACGACGCGCGTCGCGATCCCCGCAAACTGAGCGAGCTGGGCAGCGAGGACGAGACCGGCCGGCCCACTGCCGACGATCAGCACGTCGACCTCGCCCCGCTCCTCGAGCCGACGCATCCCAACCGGTGCCTCGACCGGCACGACCGCCGGATCCCCCGGGTAGAAGCCGTTGAGGTAGAACTGCAAGCGTCCTCCGATCGTTGGTGCACCAACGGTACTGCGCTGTGCGTCGCGCACCTGGATCACGCCCGGCTCACTCAACACCTCAAGCGCATCACTCATCGGCTTGCTTTGAGTGCGCGCGGCGGTTCGCGGGCGGACGGCAGAGCCTGGAATCTGGAGGCTGAGGGTAGCCCGAAGGGTGTTGCCCAACGGAGATTGTGAGGAGAGAAATGACCGTAGAAATCTGGAGCTTCACCGTGGAATCGGGCGTCGATCCGACGGCGCAGACCGACTTGACCGGCTTCAAGGTCGAGGCCCTCGACGGCAGCATCGGCAAGATCGACGAGGCCACGTATGAGACTGGCTCAAGCCAGATCGTCGTCGACACCGGGCCGTGGATCCTCGGCAAGAAGGTGGTCCTGCCGGCTGGCGTCATCCAGCGGGTCGACCCAAACGACGAGGTCGTGTTCGTCGAGCGGACCAAGGAGCAGATCAAGGACTCGCCGAAGTTCGGCGACGATACGACCGCTCAGGCCGATCGTGAGGCAATCGGCACCTACTACAGCCCTGGTGGCGCCGGCTACCGCAACTGATCGCGAGGCCGTCTGAGGTGCGGCGGGCGGCATGGCTCGGCACGGCCATGCCGCCCACCGGCATGTCCAACGTCGCGCCGCCGCCTGTGGGCTGCGCCGGGGACGGCACCGGTGCCCATAGCCCTATCATGCACCCGGCGTATCCCCGAGCTCGGACCGACCGTGTCCGGACGGCAACGCAACCGTTCGAGATCGATCGCACCGTTTCCGACGCCGACCCGGGCGACTACGACGGACTTGTGCTGCCGGGCGGGGTTGCCAATCCCGACGCGCTGCGCGCGGACGAGGGCGGTGCGGTTCGTGCGCGGGTTCTTCGAGCAGGACAAGCCGGTCGGCGTGATCTGCCACGGACCGTGGACCCTCGTCGAGGCGGGCGTCCTGAAGGGCCGGACGATCACGTCATGGCCGAGTCTGCAGACCGACATCCGCAACGCCGGCGCCACCTGGGTCGACGAGGAGGTCCACACCGACAACGGCCTGGTGTCGAGCCGCAAGCCCGACGACCTGCCGGCGTTCTGCTCGAAGATCGTCGAGGAGTTCGCCGAGGGCCGGCACCCGCAGGAGGTTCCGGCCTGACCGTGACTGCTAGGCCGTGACGGGCAACGGGTGGTTCGCCCGAGGCGGGTCAGGGTAATCCCGGCGGCGTGCCGGCGCTGGCCCTGACCTTCGACGACGGACCCGACCCGCGGTGGACGCCGCGGATCCTCGACACGTTGCGAGCCCACAACGCCCACGCGACGTTCTTTCTGATCGCGCCACGCGCGGCGGCACATCCCGAGCTCGTGCGCCGGATCGTTGACGAGGGCCACGTGATCGCGCTGCACTGTGACGCGCACGTGCGTCACTCGACCCGCGACGCCGCGTGGGGCGCGATCGACACGGACCATGCGCTGGCGCGACTCGCGGCGCTCGGCGTCAAACCACAGCGCTGGCGCACACCCTGGGGCGACCAGGCTCCGTGGACGGCCCCGCTGGCGGCGAAGCGCTCCCTGCTGCTGACCGGCTGGAGTGCCGACACGCACGACTGGCGTGGCGACGCGGCGCACGAGATGCTGGCGGCGATCGACAACCAGATCGAGGACGGTTCGATCGTTCTGGCCCATGACGGTCTCGGCCCCGGCGCCCTCCGCGAAGGATGCGCCGAGACGGTCGTTCTCGTCGACCTCATCGCCCGCCGCGCCGCCGCACGCGGGCTGCGTCTCGTCGCGCTGAGCGCGCCGGCGTCATGAGCGCGACGACGGCAGGGCTGACCGAGCCCGCTGGGCGGACGACGCTGTCCGAGGCGCTCGAGACGATCACCGATTGGGCCGCCGAGAACGATCGCAACGGTTCATTCCCCGAAGCGTCGCTGTATGCGCTACGTGACTGCGGCGCGCTCGCCTGGGGGGCCCGTGCCGGCACGGAGCGCCCGTCCGGGGTCGGGGAACTGCGGCTTGTTCGCCAGGTCGCGGCTGCCGACGGCTCGGTCGGGCGGATATTAGACGGCCATCTCAACGCGGTCGAGCGGATCGCCGTGCACGCGCCATTATCACTGGGCGAGGAGCTGTTGCCCGCCGTGATCGACGATGGGCTACGCCTCGGCGTCTGGGGGGCGGACCCGGCCCCTGGGGAGGGAGAGCGGGCGACGTTGCGAGCAGCGACTCTGCACGGGGCCAAGACGTTCTGCTCCGGAGCCGGCGGCCTCGACGTCGCCCTCGTCAACGCCCGCGACCCACAGCTCGACGCGCCACGACTGGTCGCCGTCGATCTCCGCGATCCGGGTCACGTCGAGGTCGACGACACGTGGTTCAACGCTGGCGGCCTGCGCGCCTCGGTCTCCCATCGCGTGGTGTTCCACGCGGCCCCGATTCTGGGCGTGCTCGGGTCGCCCGGCGTGCTGAGCGGCGACCCGTGGTTCTCGCGTGATGCGCTGCGGACGGCGGCGACCTGGGCCGGCATGGCCGATACGGCGGCCGAGGCGGCACTGACCGCGCTCGCCTCCCGGCCGCAGACGACCGACCTCGAGGCGCTCGCGGCGGGACGCATCGCCGGAGCTCGCGCCACGATCGACGCGTTGATCGCGCACGCCGCCGCAGCGATGGACGCCCAAGGACCGCGCCTGCCCGCCATCGCGATCCACGCCCGAGCCGCGATCGCGATTGCCGCCCGCGCCCTGCTCGACGAGGCGCTGCGCGCCGTCGGCTCGCGAGCACTCGTCGCCGCCGGGACGCTCGACCGCGCGCGGCGTGACCTCGAGCTGCTGTTGCTCCAGCACCGCCTCGATCCGCTCGTCGCGCGCGCGGGCGCGCGGGAGCTTGAGGCGCGGCGATGACGACGGTGGACTTCGAGTCTCGCTACCAGGCCCAAGCGGACCCGTGGGGGTATGAGACCAGCGGCTACGAACGCGACAAGTATGCAGCGACCCTCCTCGCCTGCGGGCCGGGCCCGTTCTCCAGCGCACTCGAGCTTGGCGGGTCGATCGGCGTATTCACCGCGCTGCTGGCGCCGCGCTGCCGTCGTCTGGAGACGATCGACCTCGCGCCGACCGCTGTGCGTCGCGCACGCGAGCGCCTGACCGCCGCGCGCAACGTCCACATTCGCTGCGGCACGATCCCCGACGATCTCCCGCGCGGGCCGTTCGATCTCGTCGTGGCGTCGGAGACGCTCTACTACCTCGACGAACACTGCCTCGCTTGCACGCTTGCCGAACTCTGCGAAGCGATGGCCCCGGGCGGCCGGTTGGTCGCGGTGCACTGGCGCGCGATCGGCCCCGATCGGCCGATGAGCGCGTTCGAGGTGCACCGCATGCTGGGCGCACAGCCGTGGCTGGCGGTCCGCCGGCGCGAGCGCAGCACCGCCGATTACCTGCTCGACGTCCTGGAGCGTGTGTGAGCGACACGTTTGAGCTGCTGGTCATCGGCGGTGGCCCGGCGGCAGATGCCGTCGTACGCGCGTACCGGTACGGGCGCCGCGAGATCGCCGAGCAGGCGGCCGCGGTGCGATGACCTACGTCGTCGTCCCAGCCCACAACGAGCGCGAGCGGATCGGCGCGTGCCTCCGCGCACTTGCCAAACAGACGGTCGGCCCCGACGCCTTCACCGTCGTGCTCGTGCTCGACGCCTGCGACGACGACACGGACGCGATAGCGCGCCAGGCCGCAAGAGAGCTCGGCCTCGCCCTGGTCGTGCTCGAGTGCTCCGCGCGCAGCGCGGGCACGGCACGACGCCTGGGTATGGATCATGCGTGCGAGGCGCTGCATGCCGCCGGGCAGCCCGGCGGTCTGATCGCCTGCACCGACGCCGACACGCAGCCCGAGCCGCAGTGGCTGACCCATCAGCTGGCCCTCGTGGACAGCGGCGCGCGTGCGATCGCCGGCCTGGTCGAGCTCGACGAGCCGCTGCCGCCGAGCATCCTCGCTCGACGCGAGCACAGTGCGGCTGCCCGCCTGCGCCGTGTCCGCACGATCGACCCCAGCGCCGGGCACCACCACTTCGCCGGCGCATCGCTCGGCATCACCGCCGACACGTATCTCGCGGTCGGCGGACTGGAGCCGCTTCGCGCGCTCGAGGACGAGGCGTTCGCCGAGCGGCTCGCAGCCCACCGCGTCGGCGTGGTCCGCTCCCCCGACGTCCGCGTGCGCACGAGCGCGCGCCGCGACGGACGAGCCGTCCGCGGACTCGCCGTCGACCTCGACGTCTCCCGATGGCTCGAGCAGCACCGCTACGCCCAGGGCGCGTTTACGATCGACGATCTCGTCGCGGCCAAGGGCCAGACGCGCGTCGGCGTCATCGTCCCAGCCAAGGACGTCGCGGCCACCGTCGGCGGGGTCATCACACAGACCGTCCGCCCTCTGCTCGGCGCCGGACTGGTCGACGACGTCGTCGTGATCGACGCCGCGTCGCCCGACGCCACCGCCGCGGCCGCCGTCGCCGCCGGGGCCCGGGTCCTACAGCAGGACGATCTGCTCGAAACGTTCGGCCCAGCACAGGGCAAGGGCGACGCGATGTGGCGGGCGCTGTCGGCGACCGACTCGGACATCGTCTGCTTCCTCGACGCCGACACTGCCGACCCCCACCCCGATCACCTGCTCGGCCTGCTCGGCCCGCTGCTCACCGATCCCGGCTTGGTGCTGGTCAAAGGCGCATTCGAGCGACCCCTGTCCACCCCCGCCGGCGAGCTCGCCGACGAAGGCGGCCGGGTCACCGAGCTCATGGCGCGACCGCTGATCAACCTTCACGTCCCGCGGCTCGCCGGGTTCTCCCAGCCGTTGGCCGGCGAGATCGCCGCCCGCCGAGATCTGCTCGAGGCGATCCCGTTCCCCGCCGGCTATGGCGTCGAGATCGCGATGCTCATCGATACGCTCAACCTCCACGGCTTGCAGGCGATGGCGCAGGCCGACCTTGGCACGCGGCGCAACCGACACCAATCGTTGCGCGCACTCGGCGAGATGGCCTACGCGGTCCTCGCCGCGGTCCAACGCCGCATCGACGCGCAGGGTACGGTTGCCGGTGGCCACTACCTGCGCCCGTGGAGTGACGGCGAGATCACGCGTGTTCCGGTGACCGAGCGTCCACCGCTGTGCACGCTCAGCCGGCGCGTCCCGTCGCTGCATACGGTTGGCAGCTGACATCTGCCCGGGCCGGGAAGGCGTCGTTGTTCGCAAACGGGTACGCGCACGGCATGAGCAATCACCCTTTAAATCCCGATCCGCATGACGAGCCCGACGACGAGGGGTCCGCGGGCGATAGCTCGGGGACGCACGACGAGATCATTCCGCAGGACCTGCCGAAGGGCCACCCCGGACGCCCCGAGGCGGAACGCGAGGCTCGCGACGGCGACGGCTTCGTCCGCGGGAACGTGTGACCAGAGCGAGCGTGTCGCGTACGCGGCAGCATCCGGCGACGGCGATCAGTGGTCGAGCTTGCGATCGTCGCGCATGTCGATCTGAAGCTCCTCTTCGGCGGGCTCGCCGGCGGCCAGCTCTCGTCCCCGTTCGAGCTCGGCGTTGAACTCGGCTCCGAGCAGAACTGCGATGTTGGCGATCCACAGCCACACGAGGAAGGCGATGACTCCAGCCAACGTGCCGTACGTCTTGTTGTAGGAGGCGAAGTTGGCGACGTAGAGCGCGAACAGCGCCGACGCGATGAGCAAGAGGACGAGGGCGAGCAGGCCACCAGGAGTGATCCACTTGAAGCCCGGCTGCTTGACGTTCGGAGCCGCGAAGTACAAGACGGAGAACATGACGCTCACGACCAGTGCGATCACCGGCCATTTGGCGACGTCCCATGCCGTGACCGCGCTCGAACCGGCGCCGACGACATCGCCGACCTGCTTGGCCACCGGCCCGGTCACCACGACCGCGAGCGCGCACGCGACGAGCAACAGGATCATCACGATCGTGACGATCAGCTGCATCGGCCGCAGCTTCCAAAACGGACGGCCCTCGGGCACCTCGTAGATCGCGTTCGAGGCCCGCGCAAACGCTCCGACGTAGCCCGATGCGCTCCAGATCGCGATCGCGATCCCGAGGACCAGCGCCAGGCCGGCGCTGCCGCGACTCCCCGCGACCTGCTTGATCGCGCCGGACAGGATGTCGTTGGCCGGGCCCGGCGTGAGCTTGGCGAGGTTGTCGAGGATGACCTGCGTGGCCGACGGCCCGACGAGTCCGACGATCGAGATCAATGCGATGATCGCCGGGAAGATCGCCAGGACGCCGTAGTAGGTCAGCGCCGCCGCCCAGTCCGTGATGTTGTCGGCCCGAAATTCGGTGACCGTCCGCCGCAGGACCGCGATCCATGAGCGCCCGGACAGATCCGTCGGGGCGCGTGGTGGCGGATGCGTGGTCGTCTCGCTCATGCTGAGTTCCGTCGGTGCTCAGCGTCTCCGTCCTGCACCCGACCGAAACCTCGCGCGGGAACCGGAGGCTTCGCAAGGCGATCAACGGACCCCGCGGTTTGTCACGGTGCTGCCCCAACCAACCCAGCCCAGTGAGCAACGGACCTGCTGCCTACCCCTTCGACCAGCGAGACGGTCGTTTCCCGCCGGTCACTCGCGCGCGCCTACGGCGCCGGCGTCACATCCTGCGTCAGCTGCGTCTGCACCGACGCGGACAGCGTCGTGATCCACGAGACCGGGTTGAAGCCGGCCTGAAGGCTGCCGTCGCGATCCCAGATGTCGTTGTCGGTGGAGGTCGGCGCGGGGTCCGGAGCGGGAGTGGTCGAGAACGCCAAACGTGCGCCGCCGCCGCGGCTCGCGAGGGTGCGGATGGCGGCGATTAGCTCGGAGGGATCGTCGGGGAGGAGCTTTGGGTCCAACCCGAGCCGGCCCGACAACAGCGCGCGGCGGAACTTGCGAACCTCGGCGGGGGCCCCGTCGTCGAGCGTCTCGTCGAAGACCGCCGCCGCCACGGACGAGTCGAAGCTGAAGCCGCGGCGCCAGAAGTGCGTTGTGCCCGTGAGCGCGTAGGCGTCGTCCACGATCAACGTCGTCGAAGCCAGCCGCAGTGTGCGGCCTGGCCCGGCCGACGGCGAGAAGATCGCCAGCCGCGTCAGGCGTGCGGCGTCGGCGCGCAAAGCCTTGACGGTCGCCAGCAGCAGGCCGTCGCGCACTGAGATCATGCCGTTCGGCGTGCCGGGCATCGCGTGCACCGGCAGGCAGACGGCCACCTGCAGGCCCGGCCGGTCGGACATGCGCTGCTGCAGCGCCGAAAACACGTTGATCGTGTCGTTGGTGGCACCGAAGCCGAGGTTGTCGATCGCCGGGGTCTCGAGGTAGATGAAGTCCTCGGCGCGCTGGATGGCTGCGAGCATCGAGGTGGCGCCCTCGCGCAGGCCGCGTGCGGCGGCGAGGATGCGGCGGTCGATCGCGCGCACGACGCTGGCAGCCTGGCCGCCGAGGCCGCCGGGGATGGCCGAGATCCCCGACAGCGCGTTGCGGATGTCGTCGACCGTGCCACCGAACCCGTAGCCGGCGGCGGAGACCAGCTCGGCCACGCCGTCCTCGGCCTCGACCTCCGCCGCCACCGTGGCGAGCACGGTGGCCCAGGCGCTGGGCTTCGCCGGATCGGCTGGATTCGTGAACGGCGTGCTGAACGCGGCCTGCGCGAGCGACCCGGTGTCGCCGGCCGTGCGGCCGCGCACATACTCGGCCAGTTGCACCGCGGCCGGCCCGTTGAGCGCCGCGCCGGCGCCATGCAGCTCGACGGTCGCGGGCGCGCCCGGGTGGCCGAGCTGGTGCGGCAGCAGCTCGTGAAAGCGGCCGAGCGCCGGGGCGGACCCCACGGCGCCGGCCGCCGCGCTCGTGCCGACACGGGCGGTCGCCACCTCCATCCGCTCCATCGTGGGCAGCGGGGCGCCGGCCGGGCCCAGCCGCGCCAGGCCGTTGCGCACCTGGCGCGCGACCGCCGCGCCGCCCAGCGTGGTGAGCGCCATTGTGTCGCCGTCGGGTTCGCTGTGAAACGCCGGCGCGGTCAGCTGGACGCGCGCGCCTGAGGGCAGAGTGTTGACCAGCGCGGTGGATGAAAAGGACGTGGCGACGATCGTCGTGTGATCCACCAGGGCCGGGGGCGTGGAACGCGCCACCAGCACCGAGCCGGGCGGGATGCTGCCGGCCGGCGGCGTGCCGGTGAAGCTCTGGCCCGTCTCGCAGACGGCGACCTCGGCGCCGGCCGAGCCGATGGCGCACGGGGCTGCCGCCGATCGGAGCGGGCCGCGCGCTGCGCTGGTCCGCGAACAGGCGCGAGCCCTGCGCGGTCGCGACGATCACGTCAAAGCCCAGCTGTGCCTCGGCGTCGAGCGCGCCGTCGGCCAGCGGGCTCACCAGCAGGGCGTGGCCGTCGGCCCGCACGCGCCCGGCGCCGCCGTCGAGCTTGTAGTGGATTCCTTTTTGCGAATCGAAGCCCTGCGCCCACACGCGCACCCAGGCGCCGGCCTGCGCGGCGCCCACCTGAAGGTCGATCAGCACGCTCTGGCCGGCGATAACGCCGCCGCCGGTGGGCACCGGGCCGCCGCCGGTGAGCGCCGTCACCACCAGCGACGCGCCGGTCTCGAGCAGCTGCGCAGGCGGGGCGACGTTTGGCAGCGGATGGTCGGTCAGCGCGATCGGCCCCCAGTCGCGGTCGAGCACGCCGGCCACGACGCCGACGGTGCCGCCACCGCCGAACGCGGCGGTCGCCGCCGCGGCGACTTCGTCGGCGGTCGGCAGCAGGGTGGGTGTGGCGGTGCGCGACACCTGCACGCGCGTGGACGGCCGCGCCTGGTCGGCCGCGCGCACGGCTGGCGGCGCGCTCGCGTCGCCACCCGGGCTCACACGGGTCTGACCGACGAGGTGGGCCTCCACGTCGACGGCGGCCACGCGCAGCTGGTCGCGCGCGAGCTTCGTGTCGACGGCCCCGTTCGGCCACACCGAGACGGTCGAGTCGTACCGACCGTCCGGCAGCAGCGCGACCAGCGGCACCGGCGCGCTGTCCGGCGTGTTGCCGGTCGGTGCGGCCGTGAAGCCGACCGTGAAGGCGCCGGTGCCGGTGGACCGCGTGCGCACGACGCCCGTGCCCGCGGCGTTGCCCAGGTTCAATCGCGACAGCAGCGGATCGACCAGCGGCCCGCAGTGGGGGTTGACGAGCGCCGCGGTGAGCGCGGCGGTCGCGCTGGCGGTTCGCGGCGACGAGCCGACGTCGTCGACCCACAGGTTGTCGAATGCCGTGCCGGCGAGGTACGACCACCAGCTCGCCACCGCACCCGGATCGAGCGCGTGACCCAGCGAGTCGAACGCCCAGAGGTGCACGTCGCCCAGTGCGGAGCCCGCGAGCAGCTTCTCCTGGGCGGTTCCCGACGAGAACTTCGGCGCCTTCATGTCGCGCATCGGGTCGTCGCCGTTGGCCAGATTTCCGCCCGAGATCTTCAGTCCGAGCGTGGCCGCCTTGTCGCTGTCGCTACCGGTGGCGGCCGGGGCCACGGCGTCGGCAAGCGTGGCAATCGTCGTGGTGGAGGCCAGCTCCATCGCCAGCCAGCGCACCCGCGGGCGGGTCGGCACGGTCGACGTGCCGGTGGATCCGGAGGCCGACGGGATCGCGGCGCTCAGCGCGTGCAGCCGCTCCTCGACCTCGCTCAGCAGCCGGAAGACGGCGACCAGCGAGTTGCTGCCGAACGCTTGCGAGCCATCGGGCTTGCGCAGCGCCGCGACGCCTGCGGGGCGCGGAGTGGAGGCGACGAACAGCGACATGATGCCGCGCGCAGGGGGCAGCCAATCCGACGTCAGGCCGGTGAGGTGCACCGCCAGCGAGTCGTCTGCGGCCGGCAGCGAGACGTCGGTCGAGAACCATGGCGCCAGCTGCGGCGACCACAGGCCCAGCGAGTTCGGCGCGGGGCTGAGCGTGGCCATCGCTACACCGTCGCCTCTGCGCTCGGCGCGCTGCGCCGCCCGATCGGGTCGACGACCACCACTTGGTACGTCGTGCCGGCGGGCACCGGCCCGGGATCGGTCCACGTGAAGTCTCCGGTGCGGTCGGGCGCGCGGCCGCCGTCAGCTTGGGGCGCGTCGGCCAGGATCGAGAACGCGAGCTTGCCGTGCTCGCCCGGCAGCGCGCGAAAGACCTCCAACGCGTAGTGGCCGGCCGAGCCGCCGAGCAGTGCGTCGGAGTGCTGCCAGCTGAGTGCCACCGCGCCGCTGCCAGCCGAGCCGGCAACGACGTTGGTGGCTGCGACCGGCGCGTCCGGCGGCACGAGCATCGTCGTCGCCGGATCGCTCGCCTGGCTCCAGTCGCCGGGCGGGCCGCCTCCCGGCTCCGCCGCTCCCTGCACCTCGACGCGCCAGGTGTACCTCACCCAGTAGCGCAGCGGTGCGTCCGAGACCGCCGTGGGGCCGAGGTCGGTGACGTCGAAGTCCTGGCCCGCGGAGCCCGAGGCCGGGGCGTCCACTGTGTCCGTGGCCGCAACGGCCATGTGCAGCGGATCGGCCGACGTCGTGGAGCTGCGGCGCAGCCGGTACCGGCCGGCGGGCAGCGATCCGGGCGGCACACGCACGTGCAGTCGCGCCTGCCCGGCCGGAGCGTCGGGATCGAGGTTCGCGCGCAGCACCGGTTTCGAAGGCGGCTGCGAGTTGGGGATGCCGAAGGCCGCCATCGGGCTGTCGGGGAAGTCGACCTCCACATTCGACTGGCTGATCGCGACCACGCGGTAGAAGCTCACCACGCGGAGCGCGCCGGAGAGTTCGTGTTCGAACGACGCCGTGGGCCCGCTCGCCTCCACGGGCTTCTCGTTGAGCTGGTCCCACCACTCGCGCGTGAAGAACGTCGATTGCCCGCGGAAGACCGCAGCGCGGTCCGGCGCGCTCATGCCGTCGGTCAGCGATCCCAGGATCGCCTGCGCCTGCGCGCGGCGCGGGTCGCCGGTGTCGGCGGCCACGTTCCCCAGCTTGGCCAGCAGCATCGTCTCGTCGGTGTAGAAGATGCGGAACCTGCTCTGCCCGGAGCTCGTGGCCCACGAGAGCATCACGCGCGCCTTCCCGCTGACGTCGGGCCGCGAGGAGTACTGCAGCGTGTTCGGGAGGGTGGCGTGACCCGGCGGGCGCGGATCCAAGCACAACAAGCCGAACGATTCGGACTCGACCGACTGCACGCCCGCGGTGTCGACCCAGCGCGCCGCGACCGCGATCGTGCGCTGCTCGCAGCGTGCGAGGGCCGGGCCGGCGACGGTGACCGCGACGTCGTCGGGCGGCGTGCCCGTCGGTACCGGCAAGGTGCTGGTCACGCCATCGACGGTGACGAGCAGGTGGTCAAGCAGGTTGGAGCCGGGGGAAAGCGACTCGACGTGGGGATACGGCACCTGCACGAGCACGCTGCCGGCGAGCGTGCCGCTCGGCACGGGCGTGCCATACGTAGCTGGGGTGTAGAAGGCCGTGACGACGGGACGCGGCGGCAGCGGGCGCACTCCGGCGGCGGCCGTGACCTCGGCCCAGCCGCTCCAGCGGCCGAACCAGTCGGCCTGCGCGGCGCGGTACTCGACGGCCTGGGGCGGCGCCGTGTTGTCGTGAAGCGCGCCTTCGCCGGGGGCGCCGGACGACGGCGTGGGGGCCACCGCCACCGGCAGTGCGCTGCCGTGCGGGTCTAACGGGTTCAGCGAGGTGATCGTCAGGCCGTCGCGGCGCGCCCACGCCAGAAGTGCGCCCGGCACCAGCCCGCCGACGTCGACGTCGACCTGGCGCAGAGCGTCGGGCGGCACCGCCGGCACCCATGGGCCGTTCACGGGCGCGTCGAGCGCAGGCGGCGGCGGATGGTCGGGTGGGTTTCGGATCGTCGCGCACGCGACCGTGGTCAGATCCCACAGCGGGTCCTTGCCGCAGCCGGGAACCGTCGGCTCCCCGGGCACGCAGATCTCGACGAGCGCCAATCCCTTCGCTCCCTTGTCGGCCGCCTGCACGACGACCTGCGCGATCCCCCCGGCGGCAACCTCTACGGTCGATTGCCCTACGCCGCTGGACTTGCGCCCCGCGAGTTTGTCGCCCTTCTCGTCGAGCACGGTCACGGCGAACGCTCCACGCGGCAGCGAACCGGCGGTCACGCGCACCGCGCCGACGGTGTACGGCAGGGTCACGACGATTCCCTCAACGCTGCTCTGCAATTCGAGCACTCCGTCGGGCGCGCCCGCCGGCAGGTCGTCGCCCACGCGCAGCGCCTTACCGTCGCGCGCGCGAAAGCTGAGCCCGCCGACCTCGAGCGGCACGGGCAGCTTGCGCGCGCCTTTCAGGCTGCCGAAGCCGACGCAGCCGAAGCTCGAATCGCGGCTGCCATAACCGGCGGCCGCGCCCGGCGAGACATGCGAGACCATGCCGACGCCGGGCACCGCAAGCCGCTTCGCGTTCCCGCACCAGAAGCCGCGGACCACGTACGCCACGACCTCGCCGGGGGTCGCTCCCTGCAGCCCGGTGTCGACGTCCACGAAGCCGAGCCAGCGGCCAATGCCCGGGTCGAGCGACGCGGCGAGCGTCGCGCCCAGCGCGTAGATCGAGACCTGGCCGCTCGTCACATTGTTGGGGTCGATGAGCGGCGCCGGGACCGTTTGCAGATCCTGTTGCGGGGCGGACGCGTCGTTGATCAGCTGGTCGATCCAGGCGTCGACCGTTGGCGTGCGGCCGGAGAGCCGCGTGGCCTCTTGCGCGGGTGTGGCGGCGGGCGTCGCTCCCGCATCGAGCGCCGCAGCGTCCTCGTAGAGCGCCTGCCGCAGCGGCGCGCCCCGCTTCACGCGGTCGGTGGCCCTCTGCTTCGCCTGGGCGACTCCGGCATAGCGCGCGCCTGAAGGCACCGGCAGCGCGAGAACCCGCCACAGGTCGGCGGGCGATGGAGTGAGCGTCTTCGCGTCCAGCCAGCGCACGCCGGTGACCGTGCCGCGTCCGCTCACGACCACGCGCTCGATCCGCGACGCGGACAGCTGGTACGACGGGCGGCTGACCGCGGCGACCGGCGCGTCGCCGAGCGGCGTCGCCACCATCGCGCGCACGTGCAGCCCGCTACCCGGCCGGGTCCACTTGACGACCTCCTGCTTCAACGCGGGCTCTTTCGTGAGGGGCACCTGCGAGTAGCCGGTGTCGGGCTTCGCAAGCACCTCGATCCAGCAGCAGACGCCGCCGGTCGCGGGCGGCAGGTAGCCGGTCACCGGGTTGTCGGGCGTAACGTGGAACGGCTCGGTCAGCGCCGTCCCATGGCTGTCGCGCCAGACGATGTCGCTGCGCAGCTGCGCGTCCTGGGCGCCGAAGCCCAGCCGCATGCGATACACGAGAAACGGGGCGGCCGGCAGACCGAGATCGGCGCTCGGCATCACTCTCAGGTGCACGCCTTCGGCGAGCTGTGGGTCGCCATAGCTGTCGAGCGCCTGCGCAGCGAGCAGGTTCCTGGGGGCCAGCGCGCTCACTTGGTCTCCTGGTACGACATGCGCGGCTCGGTCTCGAGGCGGCGGATGCCCAGCCACGTCGAGCCGCCGGCCTCGAGCGTGAGGATCAGCGTGTCGCCGGCGTTCACGGCGGCCGGCCCGCCGACGGCCGCGAGCATCACGCGCGTGCCTGCGGTGTTGCTGCGCACTCCGGTGAACCCGGTGGTGCCGACGGTCGCTTGGACGTTGGAGAGGTCGACCGGCCGCAGCAGCGGCTCGTCGGTCTCGAGCATCACGCCCGCCAGCAGCCAGCCGCCCACGCCGTCCGGCTGCCAGATCGCCACGGTGCGCGGCTCGGGCGGCAGCGGCCACGGGTCGAGATCGATGGCGGAGAGCGTCGCCTCCAGCGCGTCGTCCGCCGGCGCCACCGCGCTCGACGGCAGAGAGTGCGAAACGTCGAGCAGTGCGTCGTGCGGCAGTATCGGGAAGGCGTCGGTGGAGGTGAGCCCGAGCGCGGTCAGCATCTCCCCGGCGTTGCGGTAGCGCGAGGTGCGGAAATGGTTGCGCGCGACGAGTACGTCGTCGGAGTCGGGCGTGGCGGTGGGCGACGCGACGAGCAGCAGGTCGTAGTCGGAGCTCGGTTCGAGGTCGGCGTCGATCGACGCCGTCGCTCCGCCCAGCGGCGCGGTGCCGAGGCACGGCGCGTCGTCCATCGCCTGGGTCATGCGCATGTCGGCGACGTGCATCAGGTCCGTTTGGAGCTGCCCCCACTTTGTCGTTTTGGGCTCGTCGGGCGGGTGCCCGCCGCCGGCCAGGGCGCCGGGCGGCTGGCTGGTCTTGCGCAGCTTCAACTGCAGGTCGCGACCGTACAGGCCGAGCAGTTGGGGGAGGTGGTCGACCGTGAAGTTCGCGCGGATCGGGTCGTCGAGGAAGTGCGGCGGCCCGCCGCCGTCCGGGTCGAACCCGATCAGGTAGCGCGCGGTGGCGCGCGAGTCGAACGTCGACTCGTCGGCGAAGTTGACCGCCGTCACCGGCGGGTTCGCCGCCTCCGCCGCGGTGTGGAAATGGTAGGTCTGGTCAGGCAGAGCCTGCCACGCGGTATCGCTCGGTGGCGGTGGCGCGTCGCCCTGGTGGGCGCTCTGCCAGCCCTGCCAGAGGCCCTGCACGCGAATGGCGTAGTCGCTGTCGGGCTGGAGGATCGGGTGCTGCGCGGGCAGCGGGTCGCCGCCCGAGTTGGCGTGAGTGTTGACGGCGGTGACGATCGTCGCGCGGTTGTCGGCGTCGGCGGCCGCCGCGGCCGCGGCCATCCAGGTGACTCCGCATGTGTTCACCATCAGGATCGGGAATCGCACCATCGAGGTGACGCGGAATCCCCACCACGGGCCGCTGTCGGGCGGGTCGTACTCCACGTAGGCGCACTCGCCGCCCGTGCCGCGCTCGACGTCGCCCAGCTTCGGCGTCCACGCAATCCAGTCGCCGTCCTCGGTGCGCCTTCCCTCGACGACCGGGTATCCCGCGCGGGCGTTCACCGACGTGTAGCTGGGCGCGTTGCCGACCCGTTCCATCTCGAACGCGGGGGCGAAGGTCGCCGGGTGCGGCCGCTCCGAGTAGCAGAGCTTGGTGAGCGCGGCGCGTTTGTCAGGCCCTTTCTGGGGCGCGATGCGCACGGTCACGATACCCTCGCCGCTGAGCGTTGCCGAGTCGGCGCCGTCGGGGGTGATGGAGTCGACGAGCACGTTGCCCAGCGCGTCGAGCCCCGTGACGCGCAGCCCCGCGCGCACGCCGCTGAACGACAGATCGACGCTCTCGACGGCGTGGGGCAGCTGCGCGGTGAGACCCGGGCCGACGAGCAGCCCACCGCCGCCGGTCTCGACCTGCACCAGGCTGCCCTTGGCCGACGTGTAGCTGACCGACTGCCAGGTGAGCTGCTTGGCCGGCCGACCGGCGCGCTTGAGCTCGGTGAGGTCGCTGCAGTCGTAGCCGCCCTCGCCGGTCTTGCGAGAGAGGCATACCGCCAGCGTGAGCTCGGGATCCACCAGCGGCGTGGAGTACCTGCCGATCCACGGCACCGTCAGCAGCGGCTCGCCGTAGCGCGCGATCAGCGGCAGGCGGAACGCGGCCGTAACCGAGCCGTCCGCCGGCGGCGCGGCGAGATTCTCGACGTCGCCCGGCCACAGCTCGGCGCCGAGCTGCGAGATGAGCGCCAGCAGTTTGTCCAGGCCGAGCGGCGGAATCGTGCCGTCGCCGTGCAACTCGGCATAGCTGGGGAACGGTCCGGGCGTGGGCTCGTGCGCCGCCATGACCACGAGCCCGGGACCCTCGCCGACCGCGTCCTCGCCATACATGCACACACGCGTCGGGGTGGGCGTCGGGTCGCAGACCGATCCGAGCGTCGCCGCCGGATCCGCCGGCAGCCCGGCGCCGCCGGTGATCAGGTTGCGCGCCCAGGGCGCCGGGTTCCATGCCAGCAGCCCGAGATCGCGCCCCTCCTCCGACGAGGCCGCGGGGCTGGTACCCGTCGACACGCCCGGCCGGAAGGTCGGCAGCCACCAGCCCGAGTCCAGCGGTCCGGAAACGGGGTTCCCGCCCGAATCCAGCAGATCCACCGCAGTGATCCGGAAGCAGTACTTCAGCTCGTTCGAGCCGCTCCAAGGTGGCGCGGTGGCGGCCTGGCCGGGAGCGAACGCGGACCCGGCGCCCAGATGGGTGTCGACGTAGTGCGAGAAGTGCAGCACCGGCACGGTGTCGGGCCAGACGACGGGCACCGGGTTGCTCGACCCGTCCAGCTTGCCGGCACCGGTGACGACCGCCCGCCGGTCGCTGAGATCGACGCCGGTGAGCGGGTGGTCGGGCGGGGGGATGGCAGTGGTCGGCAGCGTGCCCCACGAGACGTCCACGCAACCGCTGATCGAGAAGAAGAAGCAGTCGACCGAGCCGCAGAAGTGCCCTTGCAGGTATTGCTCATCCTCGGTGAGCGTGAGCGTGATCTGGCCGTCCACCGACACCGAGACGACGACGAAGTTCAGCGAGCCGTGGATCGAGATCTTGCCGACGAGCATCATCGGCTTGGTGCCGAAGCCCAGCAGCATCTTCGCCGAGACGTCGAGTCCGATCGAGTCGCTCCCGTATTTGAGCTCGAAGCCGGCGCCGAAGCCCACGGAGAAGCCGTCGAAGTTGAGTGTCGTGTCGCCGCCCAGGGCGTGCAGCTCGTGTGCCTCGATCATGATGTACGACCAGGCTTTGACGTTCAGCGAGTCGGGCAGCAGCGTCAGCGTGATCGGCGGGCCGGTGCGGCCGTTGATGTCGTCGGCCCCGATGCGAACGTACGGCGCGTCCGGGTTGCCGGGGAAAGGGAAGTACGCGTTGATCGGCACCTTCACGTCGAGCACGTGCTCCATCAGGTACTCACCACGGATGCCGATCTTCAGCGCCGTCTCGTCGATCGCCACGAGGCCCAGGAGCGAGAGACCGGTGGTGGGCGAGCCACCCGCGCCGTCCTCGGACGGCAGCGACGGCTTGGTGATGAACTTGGCGTCGATCGCGAGCACCACCGACGGGTCGGGGAAGGAGAGCGCGATGCTGCCCGTCGCGTTGAACGTGTACGCCGTGTCCGGCAGTGTGCCGATGACCGCGCCCAGGCCCAGGCCCCACGCGCCCTGCTGCTTGCCGTATTTCTGATCGAGCGTGGCGTGATACCAGTCGATCTCCTTCTGGATCGGGTCGGGGCTGGCAGAGGTCAGCGTGCGTGCGCCGTTGACGACGAAGCGCCCGATGAAGCCGTAGATGCCGAGGCCGCTGTTCGCGAGCGGGATGCCGACGGCGAAGAGCACGCCCATCTCCAGGGCGACTTCGGGCATGTCGATGACGATCTGCGCTTCGACCTCGATCGTGATCGGCTCGAGCTGAACGTCCACGTTCGCCGCGATGCCGCCGCCGGGCATCAGTCGCACGCCGCCCGTGCCCTTCAGGACGTCGGGGATGTCGGCCTTGACCTGCAGCCCGCGCAGCTCGACGCTGAGGTTGCCCGAGTCGTCGAAACTGGCGCGAATCGTCGCCCCGGTGATCGTGACGATGCCGAGGTCGATCGCGAAGCGCAGGTCCACCTCCATCCAGTTCGATCCCGACCCGGAGCGCGTGGCGACCACGCGCAGCAGCTCGCCGAGCGGCCCGGTGAGCGTCCAGTGGCCGGGATCCTGGATGTCGAAGGAGACGTTGTCGAACACCAACCCGATCGCGTCGAGGCCCTGCTTGGAGTGGTCCCATTCGAGGCCGACGTTCTTGTACTTGATCTTCAGCGGGTGGTCGTCGCTGGTCCTGAGGTCGATGGGTCCTTCGTTGAACTCGAAGCCGATCGACACCACGTAGTCGAGCACGACGCGCTGGCGGCTGTTGTCGAAGCTCGTGAACGTGTCCTGGCGGTCCTGCAGCTCGATCTTGTGGATCACGACCTTGCCGTTCTTGCCGAACGCGCCGAGGAAGACACCGGCCGCGATCAGCGCGCCGATGCGCACCGCCGCGCCGTCCACGCCCGCCGCCGAGATGCCGGCCACCAGTGCCGGGCCAAGCCCCAGCGCGCCCGCCGCGACGTTGTTCTCGAATTTGGCGATGCCGCTGTCGTCTCCGCCCTCCTCCTCGACGCTCATCGTGATCAGCGTCTGGCCGGTGCGCGCGTCGTGCGAGAGGTGCCCCTTGACCGTCCAGATGTCGGGCGCGCCCGGCGTGGTGTGCTGCAGTGTGACATCGCTGTCGGGACCACTCGGCGCGCCAGGCAGCACCACCGCGTGCGGCTGCCAGGCGATCGTCAGCTCGACGAGCGTGGGGATCGCGTCGCCCCATCCGACGACGGTCGGGCTGTCCCACTGCACCACGAGCAGCACGCGATAGGGCAGCGTCGGCTCGCGCCGCGCAGGCGCCGCCGGACTCGTGGAGTCCGCGCCGGGGATCAGCGCGTTCAGCTGCGCCGGGTCTGCCTGGGCCGCGTCGTTCGGATCCGTCGGGGCGTCCGCCGTCGGCGTGCCCCCCACGGCGTAGATGTCGATGCGGCGATAGTGCGGCCGCGGATCCCTGTCACGCACGCCGGTGCCCCAGCTCGCGTAGTCGGTGTGCTCGTCGTGGATCAGCCAGCTGCCGTCGAACTGGTCCGCGCTCCAGCTGGTCGCGAGCGCTTCGGCGGCGATGTCCGCGGAGTCGGTGAACGGAGTCTGCTCGCCGCGAGCGTGCACGTCATAGCCGGCCAGCAGGCCCGCGCCCTCGCTCGCGCGGCGATCCGCCAGCGTCTTGTTGATCTGGATGCCGTTGGCGTCGTCGCCCGGCAGGTCGCAGCAGCGGCCGATCACAATGAACTTCGCCCCGGGGAACTGGTCCGCCCAATCGGTCAATGCCGATGGCGACCAGTCGTTCGCATCGGCCGGCTTCGCCACGCCCCAACGCAGCTCGGTGGTGTCGTTGAAGACCATCTCCACCTGCACGAGCTCCTGCGCGCCGCCGGCCGCCGGGGGTGGGTTGTCCGGATTCTGCGGATTCCCGGATGCCTGCAGCGTCACGCGCGCCAGCTCGCCCTGTGGCACCGCCGCAGTGCTGCCGCTGACGGTGGCCGGCGTGTCGGCGCCGAGGAACGCGTCGGACGAGTGAAACGGGTCGAGGTTGTATGTGGCGTCGAGCCCGTGCAGGGGCATCGGGTTCCCGTGCTCGTCGAAGGCGGAGAGCGCGCAGCCCGCGACGAGCGGCCCGTCGACCGACACGTAGACCTGCACTCGCCGCTTGCGGCCTTTGCTGTCCGTGAGCACGACGTTCAAGAACTTCGGCCCGTCGAGCGTGGGCAGCGTGAACGTCGCGCCGGTGTCGCCGGCGACGTCGTTTGTCATCTCGACGCTCCACACCAGGCTCGGATCGGTTGCCGGGTCGGCCGTCAGCACGAGGCCGGCGAGTTTCTCCGCCGGGCCGCGCAGTGACACGCAGTTCGGCTTGTCGCTGCCGGCGAGCGTCACCTTGATCTGCGGCGGGTGGCCCGAGTCTGCGGTGGAGTGCTTGTAGAACGTGCCGACCATCGGCGACAGCGCGTCGCTCCCGTCCTGCGCGGTCTCGTGCGTACGGAAGGTGATCAGGCTGCCGTCCTCGGCGTCGAACTGTCCCGAGTCGTTCGTGTCCGACACGAAGTCCTCGTTGTTGGTGCGGGCCGGCAGCCACCAGTCGGCCATCGCGCCGGACCCGAGCTGCACTCGCACCTGGGCGCTGGCGGGGGTGTTCGGCAGGAACTCGATCTCGTAGCCGTCGTCGGCGTTGCCCGACGCCGCGCCCATCGACTGGTAGTGCCCGTCGACCAGCTGCAGGTAGGTGACATCCGCCGGGTCGACGGGCGTCTGTCCGAACTCCAGGCGCACCTCCCCCTGGATGCCGAACGGCGAGCCCAGGAGCACGTCGCGGACGCCCACCGACACGTCGCCCAGAACGGGCAGGTTGGGCGGCGGGAAGAAGGTGGCCTCCTTGATCGAGATGCCGCGCCACGACGGGTCGTGTCCGCGCGCCTCGATCTCGGGCGGCGTGTAGTTCTCGTCGTCGTCGTATGTCAGCCGGTCGACCGTGAGGCCGAACTGGGAATCGCCGAAGAAGAAGCTCGGCGGGTCGAAACCCAGCGTCAGCACGGTGCCGGTCGGCGCGGCCGGGTCGAACGTGTCGGGCTGGTCGACGAACCGGGCGACCACGCCGCCGCTCGTCGCTGTGCTCGCGATCCTGAACGTGCCCGAGCCGTAGATGCGCACGCGCGAGCGCGACGCGTCGGCCACCAGGTGCAGCGCGTTGACGCCGCTGCCGCCGGCGGGTTTCGCCGGCTTGAGGTCTGGGATGACGATGCTGACCTGCTTGAGCATCAGGTCGAGCCGCCACTCGGTGGGCGCGCCCTCGAGCGTCGAGCCCGAGGTCGCCGTGGCGGGCCGCGTGAACGTGAGCTGGAAAGGGAGGCCCTCGTTCAGCCCGGGGATCTCGACCGGCCACGACTGCAGCGCCGGCAGCCCCATGTCCGCCACCGACCGCACCGTGCCGTAATGGACGAACGCCCCGCCGCTCGCGGTGGAAGTGTGGTCGAGGACCGCGAGGTTCTCGAGCTGGCTGGCGATGTCGCTTGGGACCAAGCCCGCGCCCGGCACCGTGGCCAGCAGGTCCAGCAGGCTGATCCCCCGTAGCGGCATCGCCCTAGTCCGGCGACTCAGCCAGTCCGGGCGAGGCGAAGATCGGGACCGTCAGTGATGCGCTGCCGGTGACGGGATTGGCAGCGAACCTCTCGCCGGTCCTGCGAATGACGCCCTCGCCTTTCGCCAGGCCTATCTGTGGGGCCGCTACCGCGAAACACTCGTCTCGGGCGAGCGACTGGTCGCGTTTCGGGGCTGGGTTATCCACCATCGCGATCCTGCCTCGAACTTCTGTGTCGCGCTGCCGCGGTGACCCTACCACCGAATAGGTTCGCGAGAACTACAATGGACAGGAATGTTTGAAATAGCCGGAGCCGCTTGCCGCGAAACCCGTTGCTCGCCCGCGCCAGGTCCAGCACCCGCCGCTCGCGGCATCCAACCGGTCAGTGCGCCGCGGGCCGCTGCCGTTCGAGACGAGCCTGCCCCCGCGTCTTCGCGGTCGGCGACGTCGGCGCGCCTCGATGGAACGGATCGCGCGCCGCCGTCGGCGAGGGGTCGAGGGCGAGGTCTCGGCGGAGCTGAGGCCTCCCAGATGTTCAGCGAGTGGATCGGCTACGCCGACAAGCCCGCCGGGGGTCCCATCGAACCGGGAAGCGACACCGGGACCGGCGGCGCCGCCGGGCGCAGCGGAGAACGCCGTGAGCTCCCAGTTGAAGGCCGTTGGATCCGGTGGACACAGATCTCTGCCGAGGCCGCCCCGATGACGTGCGTGGCTGGTCGGCAGACGCTGTGATCGGTGTTCCGGTGGTGGGTCCAGAGGCAGTTCGGTTAACCGCAAACCCGACCGCAAGGGTATGCGCCGCGAAAGAGCAGGGTCGCGCCGGCGTTTGCCGTGCCGCAGAGTGGACCCCATGAGCTCCTCAGCGCCCGCGTCGACTCGGCCGACGTGTTCTGTGCGGCGAGTCCCGCCTGGCCGACGGTTGTGCGCCGGATTGGTTGTCGTGGTGTTCGCGCTGGCGTCTGGGCCGGCGACGGCCGGCGCTGTCCGGCTCGTGCTCCCGACGACTGGGCTGCCGGGTTTGCGGGCCTCGGCTGCGTCGGTGAGGTCGGCGCGCGCCGACCTCACTGACGGCCTCTCGAGCCGGCTCGCTGGGCAGGTGCGTGTCGTGCAGCTTCAGACCGTGACGCTGGCCGGACACGACGTGCACGTGCGTTCCGACGCGTTCGTGTTCTCTTCGCCGGCGGCGGCCCTGCGGGTGCTCGGCGCGTGGCGCCGCGCACACCACGCGAGCGCCGTGACGATCGGGCGCCGAGGCGGCGGCGGCCTACGGCTGGCCCGCGCCAGCCGCGCGACGGTGGTGACTGTGGTGTGGCGCGAGGGTGCCGCGCTCGGCGCGATCGTGCTGCGCGCGACGCCGAAGGTCGTCGATCCCCGCGCCCGGGCGCTCGCCTACGCAACGCTGGCCGACGCCGGCCTGCAGACTGGTCTGCCGGCGACGGCGTGGGAGCGGGTGCTGGACGAGGTTCGGCCCGACGGAACGGTCTCGCGCGCGACAGCCTTGCAAGCGTTCGTCCTCGCCTACGGGCCGCTGCCCGGCGTGGCGCGGCCGCCGGGCCGGGCGATGACGATCGCCGACGGAACCCTCGCGGCGCAGTGGACAACGTCCTACCGGGCGACGCTCACACACGCCCAGCGGTCGATCGTCGACCGTCGCCTGGGCCTGGAATCGCCGACCACGCACACGCGGGCTCATACCGCCACACTCGGCGACCCGTACTTCACGCCAAGCGCGAAGATCCAGCTGATCGCCGACACCGAAGCCCGTATCGAGGGCATCGAACTCCAGCGCACGCTCGGGATGACCATCGTCGCCGGTGAGACGACCGACCCCCAGGCGACGGGCAAGTACGGCAGGACGCTCGCCAGCGAGACATCGTTCAACGTCAACGGTGTCCAGGGCTCGGGGAAGCCGGTGACCTGCCGGATCCGGCTAACCAAGGCCGCGATTGCCGAGCCCCCCGCCTATTACCGGGAGATCATCGCCCACGAGGTCTTCCACTGCTTCCAGGACGAGATCCGCGGCACCGATGCGTGGACCTCGCAGCCGAAGTGGATCACGGAGGGGACCGCCGAGTGGGTGGCCGAGACGGTCGAGCCCGCCCCCGAGGACACCTGGCCGCTTAAGTACATCGACAGCTCCACCGTTCCGCTGTTCCAGCGGACCTACGATGCGGTCGGCTTCTGGGGGCATGTCGAGGACTCCCAGCCAGGCTTGTGGTCGCGGTTGGCGAGCGTCCTGACCGCGAAGACCAACGTTGCGGCGTACAGGGCGGCCACCGACAACGACGACTCCGCGTTCCTCGGCGACTGGGGCAGCAGCGTGTTCCGCGCCGGGACGAAGACCAGCGCCGCGCGCTGGAGCATGACCAGCCCCATCGAGACGCTCGGCTTCGTCGCGCATCGCCCGGGGCAACTCGTGTACCTGAACCCGACGACGTTCGGCGCCGGCAGTGCCGTAGACGCGCCGCCCTATACGACCGCGCAGTACTTCGTGCAGCGGCCGGATGACCAGCCGGTGGATGAGCAGCCCGTGCTCCACGTCGGGCTCACCGGGCACGCGAGGCTCGGGTTCCAGGAGGACTACACGTCGCTGGGTGACGCCTGGTTCTGCACGTCGACTGCCCCGTGTACGTGCCCGCCGGATGAGACCGGCGACGTGCCTAGCACCCAGCCGCTGCTCATGCCGGCCTCGCTGGGCCTGAGCGGCGACCCCGACGGCGGGACCTACGGTGACGTCACGTCCTATCCGCTGTCGACGTTCTGCCACCCCAAGTCCCGACCAGGGCCGGCCAACCACCCAGGGCCGGCCAACCGCGGGGTCGACAACGGCGATCCGTATCTGACGACGTTCGGCGGCGGCCATTTCGGCCTGCAGATCGCCGGCGAGTTCACGCTGGTGCGCTCCAAGACCGGCGACCTGGAGATCCAGGGGCGCCAGCAGCCCTACTCGAAGGTCCGACACCCGGAGTTCGCCCACAGCCTGGCCATGAACACGGCGTTCGCGATGCGCGTCGGGCGCGCGACGGTCGAGGTCGCCGCCGTTCACACGCTCGCGGTCTACGTGGACAAGCGCCGCGTCCATCCGGCCGAGCATCAGACGATCGCGTTGGCCGGCGGCGGGTCGGTGCAGTACGGCCGCATCTTCACCCGCGTCACGTGGCCCGACGGGACCAATGCGGTCGTGCTGCTGATCGGCAGCGAGGGCGTGAACCTGTTCGTCGCGCCGAGCGCGGCGCGGGTCGGGCATCTGACTGGCCTGATGGGTGACGACGGCGGTGCGGACGCCAACCAGTACGTCGGCCGCAACGGCCGTCGCTACCCCAACGCGGTCGTCGAGGGCGTCGGGCTGTTCGGCGGCACCCCACATCAGCAGCAGGTTGTCTACAAGCAGTTCGGGCGAAGCTGGCGGATCACCCAGCGGGCGTCGCTGTTCGTCTACCCGAAGGGGCGCACGACGCGGTCCTATGACGTCAAGGGATTCCCCAACCGGATGCTCAACCTGAAGGTGCTGAGCGCGGCTCAGCGTGCGGCCGCGGCCAAGCGGTGCGGGGATGCGCACGTCACTGACCCGGCGGTCCTGGCGGGCTGCGAGCTCGACACGGCGACCACCGGTCGCAAGGAGTTCGCAGACAGCGACGGCGCACTCGAGACGGCACTGGTCGCCTCGGCAGCGACAGCGACGCCAGCGGCCGGGCCCCCGATCTCGACGGTGCCGTGGACGCAGCTTTCGACCCAGGCCGACAACGCAACGGCCGTCGCTCCGGCGATGGCGGTGATCGGTGGCAGCGCCGTGGTGGCGTTCCGCCGCGCGACCGACCAGGCCGTCGAGGCCGCGACGTTCACGCCGAGCGCGTCCGGGGTCGGAGCGGTGTCCCATGACATTGCGCTCAGCGGCTGGGCGCAGACGGCCGATCCGGTCCTGCTCGAGTCACCCAGCGGCGGCTTGCAGGTGATCGTGCCCGGCCACCACAGCGACACGATTGGCGATCCGCTCAACGGCACGGTCGCCGTCGCCCGCAACCCCGGCGGCACGTTCGGCCCCCCGGCTCGACTGAGCCCCGATCTCGACACCGGGGTGACCAGCGCACTGCTGGCCTCCGATGCGACGACCGCGCTGTGGGCGGCCGGCGGCGCGCTCACCATCTACGACGGGTCGGTGAAGCGAGACCTGACTGCGGCCTCGCCGGACACGAGCTACGCCCCGGCGCTCGGACGCGACGAGAGCGGCCGCGTGTGGCTGGCGTGGTACGTCGTCTCGCTGACGCCCGGCGTGAGCGGGCTCTACATGGTCCAGCTCGACCCGATCACCGGGCTGCCGCTGAAATCCGCGGTCCACGCACCCGCCAGCGACGGCCCGAACAACAACGTCACCACCGACCTCGCCTGTTCCGCGACCTGCCGGCTCGTCTACGCCGACGTCTCCACGAATCCCAACACGATCCTCTCGTGGGCACCGGGCGACGCGGCCCCGGCGACCGAGTTCAACGGCGTGCAGCCCGGCGTGCTCCAAGCGCCCATACGGGTCCAGGCGACCTACACGTCAGACGGGCGCCTGTGGATTGCCTGGGCCAACGTCTTCGACGAGCAGGAATACGCCCAGCTCGGTGCCGGGACCACGCCGGTGCAGATACCCAAGCCGCCCGGGGCGCAGAGCTCCGGAAACACCGCCGTGGCCACGATCGGAGCGCGGCTCGTCGTCGCAACGAACTGGCTCAGCGACAACACAACCACCGTCTGGGCCACGACGCTCGACCCGCCGAACGGGTGAGCGACAACCGCTGATCACAATCGGCAACACGACGCCCGCCAGTCACCGGGCGAGTTGGGTTGCCCTGTTGCCGTACTGCCACCCCAGCGCGTCCGACCAGTGCCAGGATTCCTCTACCACCCGGGATCCGCTGTCACGCGCCGAAGAGGATTCGAACCTCCGACCCTCGGTTCCGTAGACCGAACTTCGTGTCTTGCTCCTGCGGTCGGCGATGAGACAACACATGACGACGAGCGGGCCGTGAACACCCGAGCAGCAGAAAGGCCCTGGATCCAGGCCTTCGAGATAGCGGGGGCGGGATTCGAACGCGACCTTCGGGTTATGCCGCGGCCGGGTTGGGGGGTGGTTGACCCGCGATGCTCCGCCGGCGAGCACCGTCGCGGCCGCGGGCGCGACCGTGCGGCGACCAACGGCGCCTCATCGCTTGACGGTCACCTTCACGTGGGTGGTCCGTGTGCCGTTTGCATCGTGCACGGTCAGCGTCACGGTGTACCTCCCGGGCCGACCGAAGCGATGCGTGACGCGGCGGCCCTTGGCCGTGTGGTGATCGCCGAAACCCCACGAGTACGTCGCGTGGCCATGCACACGGCTGGCGCCGGCGTTGAACACGATGGCGTGGTGCGCACGCGGGTGCTTCGTGCCAACCGCGATCCTCGCGGTCGGCCGCGGCTTGGTCTTCGTCGAGGTGGCCCCGGTCCCCGTCGCGGTCGATGGAGTGGTCGTCCCCGTCGCGGTGGTTGGAGTGGTCGGCGCGGTCGGGGCCGCGGGCGCCCCCGGCTGCGCAGGGCTCGCCGCCTGCGCCTGCATGTTGCCCGCCGCGTAGAACGGCTGGCTCCCGCCGGGAATCAGCAACGTCGGGGTCACGTGGGTGCACGCGCCGCTGGACGCGGAGAGGTCGGCGACGTTGGCGACCTCGACGCCAAGGTCGTCTCCCCATAGGAGCTTCGTGCCGTCCGGTGAGAACGTGGGGCTGAAGTCGAACGGATCACTGCTCTGCGACGCGCTCAACGTCAGCTTGCACTGCAGGTCGAAGCCGTTGTTCTCGGCGTCCGTGAGGCTCGCTGCGGTGTACAGCCTGATCGTCGCATTGTGCGTCTGCGGCGGGATCCAGTCGGCCTTGTCGTCCTCGAACAGCGCCGAGATCTTCCCGCTGCGCGCGACGATCGCCTGGAAGCCGGTCCCGGTCGCCCCGGGCTCGTACCATCCGGCTCCCCCGGGCGAGGCGGCGGTCGACGACACACCCCACTGCGACTGCGTCCCGCTGACCGGTCCGGGGTGAGTCACGGTGAACACCGTACTGTCGATCCAATCCGGGTAGTCGTAGTCCTGGACGCCGAGGCCGCCGTTCTGGTTCGGCCAGTCCAGACCGGTCGCATTCGACGGCGTCCACAGCGCCGTCGGACCCTGCGAGCACAGCGTCGTGCCGTAGGCGATCTTGCCCGCGTCCGGCGAAACCCGGACCGAGTTCGGCGCCTGCGTCGGGCAGTTCAGCGTGTAGTACGTGCCCGGCGTGGGGATCGGTCCCGCGGTCAGGTTGCCGTTGGCGGAGAAGCGGTAGAGGTCCGACCCCGCTTCCCCGTACGGCGGGTGGCCGTCCCCGCCGGCGGCGACGATCGTGCCGTCGTCCGCCTCCGACGGCCACGCCCAGTGGAACGGATAGAGAGTGAACGGCCGTGCGCTGCTGCCGTCGGCGTTCGAGATCCAAACCGCGCCGGACTTCATGTACACAATCGAGTCGGCGTTCGCCGCCGCGACGTCCGCGAACAGGGCGATGCCGAGTGCCCCCAGCACTATGACCAGCTTCCGCATACTCATTCCCTGGATGGTCAGATGTTTCGGCCATCCCGCAGAGCAGCGCGAGATGACAGACCGGCGGGCGGGCGGCTCGCTCGCGGCCCAACCCGTCCCGAGTGTTCCCAATCCCGCCGCGACATACAACCCTTGACTGTGGCGGCCGCGACCCTTGGATTTGGTGACCGGACCGCAAGCTCGACACGACTTCACGCCGGCCGCGGCCACCGGCTTTGTCCTCGCCATCGGCGACGTGAACCACCACGTCGCCGAGCGGGCGAACAGCGGTCCCCGTCCGGCCTCCAGCCCAGCCGATTGTCTGGCGCGGGCCGCAGCTCTTGCACTATCGCGTACCGCGAGATCCACCATCTGCTGAGCCCACACGCGGGTTCCGTCGCGACGCGTCTCGCGGCGCAGACCGGCGAAAAGCTGGGCGTCCTCAACGGCTCGGATTGGCTGTTCGGGCTGCTGTACCTGGTCGCGTTCGCCGGCATCCTGACCCTGTTCCCCCGTAGAAGAAGGGTTCACGGCCTCGATTTGGCCTCGGCGCCGGCCCGCTCAAGCAGATCGAGGGGCGATCCAGGGTCCTTCGCAAACGCCCCTGGATCGCCCCTGGACAGCGCAAAGGCGCCAACTCTGGCGCCTCTTTCGTGTCTGTCCGGCTTCGGGAGTCTTGCCGATTTGCTGGGGTTCCTCCCCGAGAGCCCTCCATCGGACTCGAACCGATGACCCCTTCCTTACCATGGAAGTGCTCTACCAACTGAGCTAGGAGGGCAGGGGGCGAACTCTAGCGCCCGGGGCGAGCAGCGAGGAGCACCGCCGGGTCGCGCCACGCGTAGCGCAATCCGACGGGCGAGCCGGTGAGGCGGCCGGCGACGCCGCCGGGCGGCGGCACGTCTGCGCGCTCGACGCACTCGCCCCCACGCGCCGCGTAGAACGCCCGCGCGTCGGCGTTCTGTTCGAGCACCCACAGGAACAACCCTGTCCCACGCTCCACGGCATCCGCGCCAGCCAACCCAAGCAGCCGCGTCCCGACCCCGCCTCGCTTCCGGCCGCTCACAACGTGCAGGTTGTCGACCAGCGCGCCCCACGTCGGGTCCGCATCGAGCACGGTATGGACGAAGCCGACGAGGCCGACGACCCCCTCGTCCTCAGCGACGAATGTCCGCAACCGGGCATCACCCGACGCAAGCCGCTGCGTCCAGACGACAAGACGGTCGCTCTCGACATCCCCGTCGAGAAACGAATCCGAGAACGCCCGGCGGTAGTGCCGGCGCCAGCTGTCGGCGTGCACCACCGCGACGGCCTCCGCATCCGACTCATCGGCGAGGCGGAAGCGCACCGAGCCCGCCGCTACAAGAACGTCTTACCCTCGCCGCGATACGTCGGCAGCTCGTCCACGATCGCCGAGCCCTCGACCAGATACAGCCGATCGAACCGCTCACACAGCTCCCCGGCCTTCGTGTGGCGGAAGTACACCTTGTCCCCCACCCGCATCCGGTTCGCCGGCGCCCCCAGCAGCGGCGTCTGGACCTCGCCTGCCCCCTCGGCGGCATCGAGTACGAACCCCTCCGGCAGATACGGCGACGGCACGCGATCCTTGCCGCCCGGCCCCGACGCCAGGTACCCGCCGCCCAGCACCGTCACGACCCCCCTCCCCGGCCGCCGCACCACCGGCTGGGCGAACATCGCCGCTGGCTCAAGCGAAAACGCCGAGTAGTTGTCGAACAGCGTCGGCGCATAGAACCCCGAGCCCGCCGTCGCCTCGGTCATCGCCGGCTCGGTTGCCACCAGCTGAAGATCGCCCGTCCCGCCGGCATTCACGAACTCAAGATCAGCGCCCGTCACCCCGACGATCGCCTCGACCGCCTCGGCCCGCCGATCGCGCAGCTCCGCATAGGACTTGCGCTGCATCCGCGCGATCGCCGTGCTGCGCGTCCGGCTCGACGCCACATCCCCCAGCCCCGCGATATGGCCCTCGTAACACATCATCCCCACCAGCCGCACGCTCGGGCGGCGCTCGATCTCCTGCGCCAGCCGCCGCGCCTGGCGCGGCGTATGGACCGGCGAGCGCTTGGGCCCGATCCGCACCCGCCCGCCGGCCAGCCACAGCGACGCATCGAAGTCCAGGCACACCCGCAGCGGCGCCGACACCGCCCCGACCGCCGCGTCGATCAGGTCGAGCTGCTCGGCCGAGTCGACCATCACCGCCGGCGCACCGTCCGGGTCATCGGCCGTGAGCGCCGCCAGCGAACGCAGCGCCGACCGGTCGGCCGTCGGATACGCGACCACGAGGTCTTCGAACCCCTCCGACGCCAGCCACAGCGCCTCGGGCAGCGTGAACGTCAGCAGCCCCCGATACCCGTCGCGCTCGAGCACCGAGCCCAGCAGCCCGCGGCAGCGCAGCGACTTCGACGCCACCCGGATCGGCTTGCCGTCAATCTGGCCGAGCATGTTGTCGGAGTTCGCCCACATCGCCTCGAGATCGACGAACGCGAACGGCGCGTCGACAGCCGCGAACGCGGCGTTGTAGCGACGCAGGCGTACGGCAGGGGTCAACGAGCTCATGACCGAACCTCGGCCGCGACGACCGGCCCGAGCACCCGCCGCGTGTAGTCGTTGGCGAACACCCCGTCCGGATCCAGCCGCGCGCGCACGGCCTGGAAGCGATCCCACGCCGGATACAGCTCGCGCAGGTTCGCCGCGCTCTGGTAGTGGCGCTTGCCCCAGTGCGGGCGTCCGTCGTAGTCGCTCATGATCTCCTCGATCCCACGGAAGAAGCTCTCGAACTCCATCCCCGTGTACTGGTGGCAGGCGATGTAACACGTCTCGCGCTCGTAGGCCGTCGACAGGAACGCGTCGTCGCCGGCCGCGAAGCGGACCTCGAACGGGAACAGGATCGGCAGCCGCCGGCGCTCGACCAGCTCCAGGCAGCGCTCCAGGGCCTCGCGCGCCGCCGCGCGCGGGATCGCGTACTCGGTCTCGGTGAACCTCACGTTGCGGATCCCGGCGTACACCTTGTAGGCATGGTCCTGCACAACCGACTCGCCCATCGCCCCGGCCATCGCGCGGTTCAGTCGCGGCACCCGACTCGGGAACCGCCGGCCCGTGCGGCAGATCGCGCCCAGCACGTTGTTCTCGATGATCTGGTCCTGAAGGACCCGCTTCCAGCGCGGCGGCGGATCGGGCTCGGCGTCGCTGCGCATCGTCGAGCGCGTCATCGCGGTGCGCGTGTAGGGCCAGAGGAAGAACTCGAAGTGGTCGTTGCCGTCGACATGCTCGTCGAGGCGATCGAGCGTCTCGTCCAGCGGGCGCGGGGCATCGTGGCGGGTCAGCGTGTACAGCGGGACGCACTCAAGCGTGATCTGCGACGCGATCCCCAGGGCGCCCACCGACACGCGCGCCGCGCGCAGGGCCTCGGGATCGCGGTCGCGATCGATGCAGACGACGTCGCCGGTCGCGGTCACCAGCCGCATCGCCGTGACCCGCGTCGACAGGTTGCCGAACCGCACGCCGGTCCCGTGCGTCGCCGTCGCCAGCGCGCCGGCCACCGCCTGCGTGTCGATGTCGCCCTGGTTCTCGAGCGCCAGGCGCGGCCCCACGAGCTGCGGCCCGAGCTGGTGCAGCGTGATGCCGGCCTGCACGGTCACCAGCCCGGACGCGGGGTCGGCATCGATCACGCGCTGCAGGCCCGACGTCTGCACCAGCAGCCCGTCGGTGCACGCCGCGTCGGTGAACGAATGACCCGAGCCTGCGGCCCGCACCCGCAGCCCGCGCGCCGCCGCCTTCGCCACGACCTCGGCGAGCTCGGATTCGCTCGTCGGCCGGGCGATCTGCGCCGGGGCGCAGCGCTGGTCGCCGGCCCAGTTCGTCCACGTCACGGCCGCCTCAGACGCCATCGCGCCACCTCGTATGCTGGCCGTGATGAGCGACATGCTGCGGGTCGGGATCGCCGGCTACGGACTGGCCGGCCAGGTCTTCCACGGTCCGGTGATCGCCGCCACGCCGGGCCTGCACGTCACCCGCATCGCCACGCGCGACCCCGAGCGCCAGGCCAAGGCGCGCGCCGCCCACCCCGATGCCCGGATCGTCGCGACGCCCGACGAGCTCATGGACGACATCGACGTGCTCGTCGTCGCCACCACCAACGACGCCCACGTCCCGCTGGCGGACGCCGCGCTGGACCGCGACCTGCCGGTCGTCGTCGACAAGCCGCTGGCCATCAATGCCGGCGCCGCGCACGAGCTCGTCGCCCGCGGCGGGCCGCTGACCGTCTACCAGAACCGCCGCTGGGACGGCGACTTCATGACCGTCCGCGCGGCCGCGCAGTCGGGCGAGCTGGGCGAGCTGATCCGCTTCGAGAACCGCTACGACCGCTTCGTCCCGGTCGTGCGCAACGAGCGCTGGCGCGAGCAGGCCGATCCGGCGATGGGGCCGGGCATCCTGCTCGACTTCAGCGCCCACCTCGTCGACCAGGCGCTGCTCATCGGCGGGCCGGTGCGCCGCGTGTACGCCGAGGTCGACGTCCGGCGCCCGGGCGGCGTCGTCGAGGACGACTGCTACGTCAGCCTCGAGCACACCGGCGGGGTGCGCTCGCAGCTGTGGATGAGCTCGACCGCGCCGCTGCACCACCCGCGCCTGCGCCTCACCGGCCTCAACGCGGGCATCGTCACCCACGGCCACGACCCCCAATGGGACCAGCTGCTCAACGGGATGCGCCCCGGCGACCGGGGCTACGGCGTCGCGCCACCGGCGCAGATCGCCGACATCGATGGGCGCCGCGACGTGCCGATGCGCGACGGCGCCTGGCAAGACTTCTACGCGGCCGTCGTCGCCTGGGTGCGCGACGGCGCGCCGGCCCCGGTCGACCCGGCCGACAGCCTCGCCGGCCTGCGGGTGATCGACGCTGCCCGCGTGTCGGCCGCCGAGCATACGGTCGTCGACCTCACGCTCCCGCCGGCGTGATCGTCAGCCAGCGCCGCGGGTTCTCGACGGTCATGGTCTGGATCGCGTCGTCGGTGACGCCGGCCTCGCGCAGCGCCGGCAGGAACGTCTCGCCCAGGTACGTGTAGCCGCGCCCGCCGTTGCAGCGCAGCTCGCTGACCTGGCCGACGTCCTGGGACAGCAGCACGTGCTCGAGGTGGCCGTCGTCGATCAGCCCGACGACGACGTCGCGTACCCGCTGCTCGTGGTCGCCGGCCTGGTAGCCGACGTTGTCGATCGACACGTAGCCGCCCCAGCGCGCGACCGTCCGGCAGTAGTCAAGCGACGGGAACGTGTCGCAGTGGCCGATGCAGACCCGCGCCGGGTCGACGCCCTCGTCGTCGAGCAGCGCCATCTGCGCGGCGCCGGTCGAGTGGTACAGCGTGTGCGTCGCCAGCGGCAGCCCGGTCTCGATCTGCGCCCGCGCCGCGGCGCGATGCACGCGCTCCTCCAGCGGCGAGATCCAGCCCTGGCTGGCCCCGATCTCGCCGATGATGCCCGGCCGCACGCCGGTGGCGCCGAAGCCGTCTTCGATCTCGACGACGAGCTGGTGTGCGATGTCGGCGACGCTGCGCCGCGCGAGGTCGTCGGCCGGCGGGTAGTAGGGCTCGGTGTACCAGCCGCAACCGGTGACGATCTTGACGCCGGTGCGCGCCGACAGCCGTCGCTGGCCCAGCGGATCGCGCCCGGAGCCGCCGGGGGTCTGGTCGACCAGGCATGTCCCGCCGATGTCGGCGAACGCCTGGAGCTCGGCCGCCAGGACATCCTCGTCGCGCGTCTGCCCGACGAAGCCCTGGCCGTCGCCTGACCACATCTCCAGGAACACATGCTCATGGGTGAGCGTCCAGCCGATCGACCCCGGCTCCACCGGCCCGTCGACCGTCTGGACGTGGCCGGCCGCGCCCGGGCTCACGGCTCGACCGGCGTGCGCGCCGACAGGTCCGGCCGCGGGTGCGCCGCGAGCAGCGCCTTGGTGTAGTCGTGCTGCGGGTCGTCGAAGACCGATGCCGTGTCGCCGAGCTCGACGACGACGCCGTTGGTCATGACCGCCACGCGGTCGGCGATCTCGGCCAGCACGGCGAGCTGGTGGGCGACGAACAGGATCGCGACGCCGAGCTCGTCTCGCAGATCGACGAACAGGTTCAGCAGCTGGGCCTGGACCGACACGTCCAGCGCGCTGACCGCCTCGTCGGCGATCAGGACCTCGGGGTCGACGGCCAGCGCCCGCGCGATGGCGACGCGCTGGCGCTGGCCGCCGGACAGCTCGCGGGGCTTGCGAGTCGCCATGGTCGGACTGAGGTGCACCCGCTGCAGCGCATTGCGCACGAACTGCTCTTCGTTGTCGCTGCCGGGCCGCCGCCACACGCGCCCGGCCTCGTGCAGCGCGGTCCCGACGGTCATCCGCGGGTTCAGTGAGGCGTAGGGATCCTGGAAGACCATCTGCATCCGCCGGCGCAGCTCGCGCAGCTGTGCGCCCCTCGCCGCGCGCACATCCATTCCGTCGAGCTCGATGCGCCCGGCGTCGGGCTCGACGAGCCGCATGATGCACCGTGCGAGCGTCGTCTTGCCGCTGCCCGACTCGCCGGCCAGCCCCATGATCTCGCCGCGGTGCAGCGTGAACGAGACGTCGTCGACGGCGCGGTGGGCCTGACGCGTGCGGGTCATCGCCTCGGTCGCGCTGCGCCGCAGTCCGAACTCCTTGACGACGCCGTCGATGACCAGCAGCGGCTCCGGCTCGCGTTCGGGCTGCGGCTCGGGCTCCGGCTCGCTCACGCCTTCGCCTCGCTTGGCGCCTGCTCCTGTGCCGGGGCGTTGGCGGCCGCGAACGGTCGCACCGGGCACGCCGTCTCGTGCCCTGGGCCGACCGGCTGCAAGGCCATCGACACCGACTCGCACTCCGATCGCGCGTAGTGACAGCGCGGCGCGAACACGCAGCCCGGCAGGACGTCGGTCAGCTCCGGCGGCACGCCGGCGATGCCGGGCCGGCGGATCGCCTTGCCGGCCGACTCGAGCTCCGGAACCGACTGCAGCAGCGCACGTGTGTAGGGGTGCTGGGCGTCTTTGTAGATCGTCGCCAGCGGCGCCGTCTCGACGACATGGCCGCCGTACATGACCGCGACGCGGTCGCAGACCTGGGCGATGACGCCGAAGTCGTGAGACACGAGCAGCACCGCCATCTCGCGCTCGGCGCGCAGGCGCTGAAGCAGCGCGAGGATCTGCGCCTGCGTCGTGACGTCCAGCGCGGTCGTCGGCTCGTCGGCGAGCAGCAGCCGCGGGCGCGACGCGGTCGCCAGCGCGATCATCACCCGCTGGCGCATGCCGCCGCTGAGCTCGTGCGGATAGGACAGTGCGCGGCGCTCTGGATCGGGGATGCCGACGTCGTCGAGCAGCTCGATCGTGTGGTCGTTGGCCTCGTGGCGGCTCATGCCGAGGTTCACGCGCAGCGTCTCGGCGACCTGATGGCCGACCCGGAAGACCGGGTTCAGCGAGCCGAACGGGTCCTGGAAGATCATCCCCGTCTCGTGCGCGCGGAAGTCGCGCAGCTCCTTCGGCGTCATCGCCAGGACATCGCGGCCGTCGAAGTCGATGCTGCCTCCGGCGATCCGGCCCGGCCGGTGGATCAGCCGCATCACCGAGCGGCAGGTCAGCGTCTTGCCCGAGCCCGACTCGCCGATCAGCCCGACGATCTCACCGGGCGCGACGGTCAGGCTCGCGCCCTTGACGGCCACCAGCGGCGCCTCGGGTGTCCCGAACTCGATCCGCAGGTCCTGCACGGTCAGCAGCGTGTCCGGCGTGGCGCTCATCCCGAGCCTCCGCTGATTCGCCCGTCCGACAGGCCGTCGCCGAGCACCCCGGCGCCGACGCCGAACAGCACCACCACGAGCCCCGGCAGCGTCGCCACCCACCACGCGCTGAGCAGCGTGTTCTGACCGTCGGCGATGATCGAGCCGAGCTCGGCGTTGGGCGGCTGCGCGCCGAGCCCGAGGTAGGCGAGGCTGGCCAGCAGCAGCAGGTTGACGACCATGTCGAGCGTCGAGTAGATCAGGCACGACCGCATCAGGTTGGGCACGGCGTGGCGCAGGATCGCTCGGCGCTTGGTGTAGCCCAGCGCGGTCGTGGCGAGCATGAACGGCTGCTCGCGCATGACGAGCATCTCCGCGCGCGCCACGCGCGCGTACAACGCCCAGGCGACGAGCGGCACGCCGATCAGCACCCCCTTGACGCCGGGGCCGACGATCGAGATGACGGCGATCACCAGGACGATGAACGGGAACGCGATCATCGTGTCGGCCGCGCGCGAGACGATCGCGTCGGTCGCGCCACCGAAGTAGCCGGCCACCGCGCCGACGAGCACGCCGATCGGCAACGGGACGTAGGTGACGAGCACGACGATCGTCAGGTCGATCCGCAGCGCGTAGAGGCTGCGGCTGAACACGTCGCGGCCCGCGCTGTCGGTCCCGAACAGGTGCTGCAGCGACGGGGCGCTGAGCACGTTGTTGAAGTCGAGCTCGTTCTGGCCGTAGGGCGCGATCAGCGGCGCCAGCAGCCCGGCCAGCGCGAGCAGGCCGAGGATCGTGGCGCCGATCTTGGCCTGACGCGACATGCCGCGCAGCCGGGCCAGGCGCGGGCGACGATCGACCGTCGGCGCGGTCGGCGCGGGCGGCGTGTAGGTCTCGATCGCGCCGCTCATCGCTTGGCCAGCCTCACGCGGGGGTCGATGAACGCGATCACGACGTCGGCGAGCAGGCTCGCGAAGACGACGGCCGCGCCGGCCAGCAGCACCAGCGCGGTCACCAGCTGGTAGTCGCGCTTCTCGACCGCCTCGAGCAGCAGCGACCCCAGGCCGGGGATCTGGAAGACCTGCTCGAGCACCAGCGTGCCGCCGATCAGGAAGCCGACGTTGACCGACAGGATCGTCAGCGTGCTGGTGACCGAGTTGCGCATCGCGTGCTTGCCGACCACGCGAAACTCGCTCAGCCCGCGCGAGCGCGCCGCGTCGATGTACTCGCTCTGGAGCACCTCGAGCAGGCTCGATCTCAGCGTCCGCACGACGACCGTCGCCAGCGCCAGGCCCAGCGTCAGCGCGGGCAGCGTCAGCGTGCGCAGGCTGCCGCTGACCCCGCCGCTGTAGCCCGACACGGGGAACGCCCCGAGCTCCAGCCCGAGGAGCAGCGCGAGCATCAGCCCGAGCCAGAACGCCGGCATCGCGAACGTGAACGTCGTCGTCAGCCGGATCGTGTTGTCGAGGAAGCCGTTGGGGCGCAGCGCCGCGATGATCGCCAGCGGCACGCCGATCAGCAGCGACAGGAACATGCCGTAGACGATCAGCGTGACGCTCGCCCCGACGCGCTCCTTGAGCACCTCGCTGACCGGCGCGTTGAGCGAGAACGACTGCCCGAAGTGCCCCTGGGCCGTGTGCGAGATGTACAGCCAGAACTGGTCCAGCAGCGGGCGATCGAGGTCGAGCTGATGGCGCGTGTACTCGATCGCCTGGGGGGTCGCCCGGCCCCCCAGGACGATCGCCACCGGGTCGCCGGGGACGAGATGGATGATGAAGAACGTCGCGATGAGCAGGCCGAACAGCACCACGAAGGCCAGGGCCACCCGACGGATCAGGTAGCCGAACACCGGTGCCTCCCGCTCATCGCGATCGTCCTCATCTGTCCCCGGTTCAGCCGGCCGTGTCGGTGGTCGCCGCCGTCGTTGCCGCCGAGCCGCCCGCGCCCTTCGCGAACCATGTGTCCTCGAGGTGGTCGGAGCCCAGCGCGTCGATCGCCGTGCCGCAGGTCGTCGCCGAGTGGGCGTTGACGAACGGCAGGTTCATGACGTTGATGACCGGCGTCTGACTCAGCAGCGCGGCCTGGATCTTCGGCCACAGCTTGGCCCGCGCCGACTCGCTCAGCGTCGCCGCGAACTGCTGGACCATCTTCTGGATCGCCGGGTCCTTCCACCCGGAGAAGAACCCGTTGAGCCCGTTGGACGGGTCCGCGAGGAAGTTCGAGTACTCGTCCGGGACGGTCACGTCGCTGGTGAACGACGCGAACGGGAACGTCATGTCGTACTTCATCGACGACCAGTTGCTGGTGCCGGTCGCGGGATCGGTCTCCTGGAGCTTGACCTTGATCCCGATCGCCCCGAGCTCCTGCTGGAGCAGCAGCGCCAGCTGCGTGTAGTAGTCATAGCCCGAGGGGTACTGCAGCGTCGTCGAGAACCCCTTGGGGTACTTCGACTGGGCCATCAGCGCCTTCGCCTTGGCGAGATCGAACGGGTACGGCTTGACCTGGCTCGGCGGCGCGTCATAGCGCAGCGACATCAGCACGGAGTTGGGGATCTGGCCCAGCCCGTGGAAGATCTGCTTGTTCATGAGCTGGCGGTTGAGCGCGTACTGCATCGCCCGCCGCACGTTGAGGTCGTCGAACTCCTTCTGCTTGGTGTGGTTGAGCCACAACCCGAGGAACAGTGGCACCTTGGCCGACTGCACGCGGACCTTCGGGTCGGACTGCAGCGAGCTGATCTGCGAGAACGGCACGCCGTCCATGATCTGGGCGCTGTTGCCGCGCAACGCGAGGATGCGGCTGTTGGAGTCGGTGGCGAAGTTGAAGCGCACCGAGTTGAGGTACGGCTTGCCCTTCTCCCAGTAGTACTTGTTGGGCACGAACGTGATGTGCGAGCCACGGACGAAGTCCTTGACCACGAACGGCCCGGTCCCGACCGGGTGCTTGTAGAAGGCCGTGCCCTCCTTCTCCACCAGATTCTTCGGCAGGATGAACGCCGGGAAGATGCTGATGTTGTAGAGGAACGACGCGACCGGCTGCTTGAGCTTGAACTCGATCGTCGAGTTGTCGATCACCTTCGAGGTCCCGTAGCCGCCCGCGACGGAGCTCATCGCCGCGTTGATCTTGGGGTTGCCGAACCGGTCGAGGCTGTACTTGACGTCCTCGGCGGTCACCGGCTGGCCGTTGGAGAACTTGACCCCGGGCCGCAGGTGGAAGGTGTAGGTCTTGCCGTCGGGCGAGACGGTCCAGTGGTCAGCAAGCGACGGCTGGATCGCCGTGCCGCCGTTGGGATCGGAGCGGACGAGCCCGCTGTAGATCAGGTTGTAGGCGAAGATGTCGCCGTTGCCGTTGCGGATGTTGATCGGGTCCAGCGTCTGCGTCTCGGCCTGACGGTCGTAGACGAGGTCGCCGCCGCGCACGGGCGCTCCGGTACAGGCCGCGTTGTTCGATACTCCGGCCGAGCCCTTCAACGAGGCGGATTTCGACCCACCACCGCCACCGCACGCGCCCAGAAGCAGGACGCTCAGGATCCCTGCTGCAAGGACCGCTGCGCTCTTATGCATGTGCTTTTCTCCTCCTGCTGGTTTTGGTCGCGCCGCCGCCCCCGTCGGCGCTGGCCGCCTGAGGCGTACTCAGACGCTGTAGTTCCTGCTCCACCAAGGCGATCTGTCGTTGCGGCGTGAGGCGCTGTGGGTCCAGCAGTGCGTGGAGGCTGAAGCCGTCGATCAGGCCGAGCAGCCGCTCGGCGATGTCCTCGGGCGCCTCATCACGGCGGATCTCCCCCGCTTGCTGACCCTCACGGGCGAGGTCGGTCAGCATCACGATCAGCAACTTGCCGCGCCACGCCGGCCGCGGGATGGTCTGGTCGCCGCGGATCAGCCGGCTCCAGTAGTTCATGAGGAACTTCGTCTCGATCTCGCGCTGCTCGTCGAGCGGCAGGTTGTCGAGCATCAGCTCGTGCAGCGCGCGCATGCCGGTCAGCCCGTCGAGCTTGACCGCCCAGCGAGCCGCGATCCGATCGTAGGCGAGCCGCAGCGCCGAGCCGATGATGTCGTCCTTGTCGGCGAAGTAGTGGGCCAGCACGCCGGTCGACCAGCCGGTCTCCTGGGCCATCCCGCGCATCGTCGCGCCCTCGATGCCCTCGCGCGCGACGAGCCGCCAGACCGCCTCCAGCAGCTCCTCGCGGCGCTCGTCGTGGTCGACGTCCTTGGGCATCAGCCGGCGGCCGACGGGTTGAGGAGCGCGTCGCGGTACGGCGTCTCGCGCATGAACGCCAGCGCCTCGGCGACGTCGCGCGCCCCGGCGTCGGAGCCGAGGCCGCGCATGTTCAGGGCGCCGGTCGCGTTGCCCAGGCGCGCCGCGTCGTCGATCTCCCAGCCTGCGCAGCGGGCGACGATGACGCCGGCGCAGAACGCGTCGCCGCAGCCGGTCGTGTCGACGACCGGAGCCTCGTGGGCCGGCAGTCTGCGCTCGCCGTCGTCGTCGGCGACCAGGCAGCCGGCCGGCCCGCACTTGACGATCACGCAGCGCGCGCCGAGATCGCGCAGCCGCCGCGCCGCGGTCGACGCGTCGGGATCGCCGGCGACGGCCAGCGCCTCGTCCTCGTTGGGCATGAAGATGTCGACGTGTGGGAGGCTGTGGGCGAGCTGGGCGACGGCGTCGTCGCCGCGGACGCCGAGGAAGTCGGCCGTGGTCAGCGCCCCGTGGTCGTGGGCGTGGCGCAGGATCTCGCCGGCGCCCTCGCCGTCGATGCCGGGCAGCGCGGTCAGGCCGCCGAGGTGGACGGCGTCACAGCCGGCCAGCACGTCGAACGGGACGTCGGCGAGCGCGAAGGTGCTGTTGGCCCCCGGGACGTGCCACGCGGGGCGGCTGCCGTCGGGGTGGATCGGCAACATCGTGGCCGAGGTCTGCACGCCGTCCTTGCGCACCATCGGCGACGTGTCGATGCCCTCCGCGTTCAGCGCGCCGATCAGGAAGTCGCCGGCCAGATCGCGGCCCAGCGCGCCGACCGCGACGACCTCGGCGCCCAGGCGCGCCAGGTCGACGCTCGTTCCGCCCGCCGTTCCGGCCGGGGTGATGCGGATCTCGTCGAGGAGCCGGCTGCTCTGGCCGCGCGGCAGCTCGGAGACGGGGCGGCCGAGGACGTCGACGATGTAGGTCCCGGCGCTGGCGACGCGCGGGTGCGACGCGTGCAGCGCGGCGGCCTGTGCGTCATCGGTCACGCCGGTGCCGCCTCGAGCCCGTAGCGCATCGCGCGGCTCTGTTGCACGACCGCGTCGAGGTCGGCCTCGCTGAGCAGCTTGGGCTGACCGGCGACCATCGCGTGGTAGTAGACGGAGCACAGCCATTCGAGTTGCATGGCCATGTCGACCGCCTGGGCGATGTCGCGGCCCGCGACCAGGGCGCCGTGGTTGGCCATCAGGGCGGCGCGGCGGCCCGCGATCGCCTCGGTCACCGCGACCGCGAGCTCGGTCGTCCCGAACGTCTCGTAGCGCGCGACGCGCACCGGCCCGCCGAACACGGTGATGACGTAGTGGATCGCCGGGACCTCGTCGACCAGCGCGCTGAGCACGGTCGCGAAGTGCGAGTGGGTGTGGACGATCGCGCCGGCCTCGGTGACCGTGTAGACCGCGCGGTGCAGCGCCGACTCCGACGACGGCAGCGACGCGGCGCCGTGGTGCGGCGACACGAGGCCGTCGGCCAGCGCCACGTCGACGAGGTCGTCCGGGTCAATCGCGGCGAGCTGGGCACTGCGCGGGGTGATCAGCACCCGCTCGCCGCGACGCAGGCTCAAGTTGCCTGCCGACCCCACGACCATGCCGCTCTCGCCGATGACCCGCGCACCCTCGACGAGGGCGACGCGCGTGGCGTGGTCGAAGCCTGGTGCCGATGCGCCGCTCATCTTCCGGTCAATCGCCCCCGAATGCATCGCGGACGTCGGCGAAGGCGAGGTCTGTGCGCGTCAGCGCCTCGTCGATCGTCGCCTCGTCATGGGCGGTGCTGATGAACCAGTTGTGGACCGGGTGCAGGTAGACGCCGTGGCGCGCACACGCCCCCGACCACGCCTTGCCCTTGGCGAACTCGGGGTCGTCGGCGAACAGGAGCAGTGGCATCTGGCCCGGCCCGCTCACCGACACGTCGAGGCCGTGGCCGGCGGCCTGGGCGCGCAGGCCCTCCTGGAGACGCTCGCCCGACGCGCGCATCGTCTCGATGCCGTCGATCTCCTTGAGGATCCGGATCGTCGTCATCGCCGCCGCCATCGGCGCGGCGGCGTACCAGAACGAGCCGGTCGCTGTGATCTGGCCGGCGGCCTCACGGTAGTCGTCGCCGCCGAGCAGCGCGGCCAGCGGGTAGCCGTTGGCCAGCGACTTGCTCCAGGCGCTGAGGTCGGGGCGCACGCCGATCGACTCCCAGCTACCGCGCAGGTCCAGCCGCAGCCCGCCGCGGACGTCGTCGAGGATCAGGGCGGCGCCGACGCGGTCGCAGATCGCCCGTACGCCGCGCGCGAACTCGGGGTCGACCGGTTCCTGGTCGATGAACACGTCGTGTCGATGGGGGGTGCAGACGATCGCTGCGATGTCGTCGACGCCGCCCTGCGCAACAGCCGTCTCGACCGAAGCGAGGTCGTTGTACTCGAAGAAGATCGTGTTCGCGTGTTCCTCGGGGGTGATCCCCGCGGCGTGGACCGGCAGCGACCAGCCCGAGATCCCGTGATAGGAGCCGCGCGCGACGAGCACCTTGCGGTGGCCGGTCCGCGCACGGGCGGCGATCAGGGCGAGCGTCGTCGCGTCGGTCCCGTTCTTGGCGAACATCACCCAGTCGGCATGCGGGACCTGCTCGACCAGCACCTCGGCGAGCTCCACCATCTCGGGTCCCGGGCAGTTCAGGACGTCGCCGCGCGCCGACGTCGATGTGGCGACCGCGTCGACCTCCGGGTGGGCGTGCCCGAGCAGGATCGGCCCGAACGAGCACATGAGGTCGATGAACTCGCGCCCGTCGACATCCCACACGCGGGCCCCTTCGCCGCGGGCCAGGAACTGCGGGTAGTCGTCGGCGAACCGGCTCGTGTTGAGGTGCCCGTACATCCCGTTCGGGATGACTCTGCGGGCACGGTCGCGGTACGCGGAATCGACAGCCCGCGAGGGGCGGACTGGGGTGGCCGACACGGTTGCTCTCCCTTCGCCGCGGCCCAGATCGGGCCGTCGCGCGATGTATCTCAGATGTCTGAAATAAAGTCAAGCAGCCCTGTCGAGACCTCTGCTACGCGGGCGATTCGATGCGATCGGCCGCCGGCGTAACGGTCGTGACCGGCAGGCCCAGACCCGCCGCTTTGGACGGCAGATCGAGCCGCAGCCACTTGCTCATCCGCGCGGGCAGCGTCGAAATGATGATCTCGTCGAAGCCGTGGATGTTGACCGCGTCCTGGATCGCGGCCAGCGGCTCGGCCACTCCGAGCATGCCCTCGACCGGTGCACCGCCACTCGCTTCGCGCAGCAGCGGCAGGGCGTGATCGATCACCGCCTGGGCGCCCTCGGCGCCCTGGTCCTCGGGATCGACCAACCGGTGCAACCCCGACTGTGAGTTGGGGACCAGCAGTGTGAAGACCGCCGGTCCCTGCTCGGCGCGCGCATGTACGGCGTCCAGCAGGCTCTGGGTCGCCGCGGTCTTGTGAGCGACGACCAGCACGCGCGCGGAATTGGAGGACTCCATCAGGAACTCCCTTCGCCGTTGACCCGTCCGATGATCGCACTGCCCAGGAAGATCCGTGACAAAACGGAATAGGGACCGTTAACGAAGCGTCATCAGCCCCAGGAAAAGATCCGTAGGGACCCCCCGATGCGACGCCGCCCTCCCCCCTTCAAGCTCGAAACCGACATGACCACCGCAATCGACATCCGCGATCGTCTGGACCTCCTGGCCCAGGAGCGCTATCTCGCGATCAACGCCGGCCTCGACCACGACGAGGCCTACATGGCCGACCTGATCGACGACATCGCGACGACGACCGCCGCCTACATCGGTGCCGCCGTCACCGAGATCGCCTGCCTGCGCGCCCGCATGGGCGAGCCTCAGCAGGGCTAGCCCTAGCCGCTGCTGTCGGCCGTCTGGTCGGCGAGCAGGTCGATGTCGAAGATCAGCGCCGCGTTGCCAGGGATCTTCGGCGGCGAGCCCGCCGCGCCGTAGCCCAGCGAGGCGGGGATGATCAGCTGGCGCCGGCCGCCGACGCGCATCCCGACGAGGCCCTTGTCCCAGCCCGGGATCACCTGGCCGAGCCCGAGCGCGAACGGGAACGTAGCGTTGCGGCTCCAGCTCGAGTCGAACTCCTTGCCGTTCTTGGCCAGCACGCCGACGTAGCGCACGACGAGCGGGTCGCCGGTCTTCGCCGCGCGCCCCGTGCCGACGACCAGGTCCTTGACCAGGAGCTTCTTCGGCGCCGAGCCGCTGAGGGGCTTGATGACCGGCTTCTTGGTCAGCGCCGGGTTCACCGGGTAGGTCCCGGTCGTGTCGGTGATCGACGGTCCGGTGATCGTGCTCGTCGATGCCGACGTCGAGGTCGAGGCGGAGGCCGACGTGTCGGCCGATGCCGACTTCTTCGAGGACGAGCCGCAGCCGGCGACGGCGATGGCCGTGGCGGCGCAGATCAGGAGAGCGAACGGGCGAATTCGGCGCATTGTGAGCGCCATCATGCCCGAACAGCCGGACACGCGCGCCGCCCCCTTTCAGGGTCGCGCCGGGTACACAACAGCCGTGGTCTGCTCGACAGGCGCGTGCGTGTATCAGCGGCTGCATCCAGGACATCACGTTCGGCGCCGCGCGTGACGGCGGCTCGCTCTGCGAGGTCCGGCGGGACCGCGGTAGTAGTGGCGGGAGAAGGATTCGAACCTTCGAAGGCAGAGCCACGTGGTTTACAGCCACGCCCCTTTGACCGCTCGGGAATCCCGCCGAGCGCCGGCCATTGTAAAGGCCGGCGCTCGACGATCCCCCTCGGGCTAGCTCGCGTCCCGGAGGCGCTGGGCCTCGGGCAGCGACTCGAGCTTCTTGAGCGTGTGGTTCTCGATCTGCCGGATCCGTTCGCGCGTGACGTTGAACGCCCGCCCGACCTCTTCGAGCGTCTGCGGGCGCTGCCCGGTCAGCCCGAAGCGCAGCTCGATGACCTCGCGCTCGCGACGCGGTAGCGCCGCCAGCGCACGGTGCACGTTCTCGCGCCGCAGGTTCTCCGACGCACGCTCGAACGGCGACTCGGCCATCTGATCCTCGACGAAGTCGCCGAGCTCGGATTCCTCCTCCTCGCCGATCGGCTTCTCGAGCGAGATCGGCTGCTGAGCCATGCGCAGGATCTCCCGCACCTCACGCGTCGAGCACTCGAGCTCGGTCGCGATCTCGTCCGGCGTCGGCTCGCGGCCGAGCGTCTGCACGAGCTGGCGCTCGACATGCACGACCTTGTTGAGCTTCTCGACCATGTGCACGGGGATGCGGATCGTGCGTCCCTTGTCGGCGATCGCCCGCGTCACTGCCTGGCGAATCCACCATGTGGCATACGTCGAGAACTTGTAGCCGCGCCGGTAGTCGAACTTCTCGACCGCGCGGATCAGCCCGAGCGAGCCCTCCTGGATCAGATCCAGGAACGTCAGGCCACGACCCAGATAGCCCTTCGCGATCGACACGACGAGCCGCAGGTTGGCCTCGACCATGTGGGTCTTGGCCTCCATGTCGCCGCGCTCGATCCGCTTGGCCAGCGCGACCTCCTCCTGCGCCGTCAGCAGCGGCACGCGGCCGATCGATCGCAGGTACAGCCGCAAGCGAGTCGAGGCTCGGCTCGACCGTGAGGTCGAGCTGCGGCTTGCGGGGCGCGGACGGCGCCCCGGTTTCGGCCGATTGCTCTCGCGCCTGCGCGACCGCTTCGACCTTGCCGTTTTCGGTGACGACGGGTCGGCCGTCCGCGCCGACGACGTCGATTCCGTGCTCGTCGAGGTAGGCATGGAGGTCGTGCACCTGCTCCTTGGTGACCTCCACCTCCTCGAGGCACGTGGTGATCTGTGCGAACGTCAGGTAACCCTTTTCCTGACCCTCGCTGATGAGCCCACGAAGCTCCTCCATCTCCACGATGGGGGTTTCTTCTGCCAACAGAACCTTGATGGTCAACCTCGATCCTTCGAAGCCACAGTTTTACGGGCCGGCTTTCGCCGGGCCGTCCACCTCATCTCCCCAACTTCTCCCGGTACTGCCTACGGCTTCGCGATATCGATCGCGCTTGCTGGACCTTGGTGTCCCTCGGTGCGAGGGGGCCTTCAGCACAAGTGCGGAGTGATACCACAACTTTGGCCCTACCAAAGTCCGGGTCGTCGAGCTGCTACCGGCCATGAACTAGCCTGTTGACCATGGAGCGCAACGTTGCCGTGGCCACGCCCGATGTCCAGGCTCGCCAGCCGACCGTCCATGTCTCGCTGACGCGCGTCGGGGTGACCGGCGTCGAGAAGGTGATCCGGATCGGCGAGCCGGGCCACGAGCTGCTGTTCAGCGCTCAGCTCGAATGCTTCGTCGACCTCGGCCCGCGCCAGAAGGGCGCTCACATGTCGCGCTTCGAGGAGACGGTCAATGACGTCATCGGCGAGGTCATCCTCGGCTCGAGCGCGTTTCGTGCCGAGCAGCTCGCGGTGCGGATCGCCGAGCTCGTGCGCGAGCGCCAGGACGCGCGGCGCGCCGAGGTGACGATCGCCGCCCGCTACCCGGAGAACAAGCCGGCGCCGGTGTCGGGCATCGCCACGCAGGAGATCTACACGCTGTTCGGCTCCGCGGTCGCCTCCGAGCGCGGCACGCGGCGGATCGTCGGCGTCGCCGCCCAGGGCATGACCGCGTGCCCGTGCGCGCAGGAGCTGGTCGGCGGGGCGGCGCGCGAGCGGCTGTCGCTCGACGGCTTCGACGACGACGAGATCGAGCGCATCTTCGAAGCGGTTCCGGTCGCCACCCACAACCAGCGCGGGCTGGGGACGCTGCACATCGGCTGCCCCGAGGACTGCACGAACGACATCGACGCGGCGACGCTGCTGGCGATCGTCGAGGGCTCGATGTCGTCGGAGATCTACGAGCTGATGAAGCGATCCGACGAGGCAGCGGTCGTCGAGAAGGCCCACCGCCGCCCGCGGTTCGTCGAGGACTGCGTGCGCGAGATGGTCAAGCGGCGTGGTCGACGAGTTCGACCACCTGCTGCCCGACACGTTGGTGTCGGCGCGCCAGGAGAACCTCGAGACGATCCACCAGCACAACGTCGTCGCCGAGCGCTTCGGGCTGCTCGGCGAGCTGCGCGCCGAGGTCCACGCGGGCGAGCACGTGCGCCGTCACACGTCGCGCCAGCAGTGGCTGGACGCGGCGGACGCGTAGTCGGCGCTACGTCTCCGGCGGGCGCGCCGGAGCGCCGGACAGCGACGCGCCGAGGCTCGCCGCGACGACGAGCGCGATCGCCACGAGGTCGGTCGCACCCAGGGTCTGGCCGAGGACGACGAACCCGGCCAGCGCCGCGACGGCCGGCTCGAGCGACATGAAGACCCCGAAGACGTTGGCCGGCAGGCGGCGCAGCGCCTCGACCTCGAGCGTGTAGGGGATCGCAGTGCTCAGCAGCGCGACCGCCAGCCCGAGCGCCAGCGCGTGGGGCTCGAGCAGGTCCGTGCCGCCGCCCACAACGCCGGGCACGAACACCAGCGCCGTGGCGAAGATCATCGCCAGCGAGATGCCGTCGCCGCCGTCGAAGTGCTCGCCGACGCGCTTGGCGACGAGGATGTAGGCCGCCCACATCGTCGCGGCGATCAGGACGAAGACCAGGCCTGCGGTGTCGATCCCGCCGCCGCCCGGGTGGGCGAGGATCAGGACCCCGGTCCCGGCCAGCGCCGCCCACACGAGGTCCAGGCGCCGGCGCGACAGGGCGACCGCGACGCCGAGCGGGCCGAGGAACTCGATCGTCACCGCGATCCCCAGCGGCAGCCGGTCCAGCGCCTCGTAGAACGACAGGTTCATTGCGCCCATCACCGCGCCGAACAGCGCGGCCAGGCGCACGCGCTCGCGTGACAGCCCGCGCATCTGCGGGCGGAACACCAGGCAGAGCCCGATCGCCGCGAAGCCGAGACGCAGCAGCACGCTTCCTGCCGGGCCGACGTCGGTGAACAGGTGGACAGCGACCGCGGCCCCGAACTGGACCGACGTGATGCTGACGACGAGCAGCGCCTGCGGCGGGACGCGGTCGACTCCGCGCAGCCCGATCGTCGGTTCGGTCGCCGTCACGGCACCGACGCTAGCACTGCTTGACAGACATATCGGCCTGATATATCGTGTCGATACATGGACGACCTCAACCCCACCGCCCGCGCCATTCTCGGAGTCCTGTCGTTCGGCCCCCAGTCGGGCTACGACATCAAGGCGTTCGTCGACGGCACACTGCGTTTCTTCTGGGCCGCGAGCTACGGCTCGATCTACCCCGAGCTCAAGCGCCTGGAGGCGATGGGCCTCGTCACCGCCTCCGACGACGCAACCGGCGGTCGCAAGCGCACCGTCTACGCGCTGACCGATGCCGGCACCGCCCGCCTGCGCGAGTGGGTCGCCTCGGAGGACGGGCTCGCCTACGAGCTGCGCGATGAAGGCCTGCTGAAGCTGTTCCTGGCCTCCAACGTCGTCCCGGGCGACGAGGACGCGGTCGTCCGCCAGATGCTGCTGCGCCATCAGGAGACGCTCGACGCGATCCGCTCACTCGAGGTCGTCAAGGACCTCGACCCGCAGCGCACCCCGTCGCGCGTCGCCGCCTACGGCGCCGCGCTGCACGAGTTCACCACGCAATGGCTGGAGCGCCTCGAGCGCGAGCTGAAAGACACCAAGGAGTAACCCATGCTGTCCGCCCCCCGCACCCGCTGGACCCTGGCCCTGGTCGGCATCGCGCTGTTCATGGTCACGCTGGACAACCTCGTCGTCACCACCGCCCTGCCGAGCATCCACGCCTCGCTCGGCGGCGGCATCTCGACGCTCGAGTGGACCGTCAACGCCTACACGCTGACCTACGCCGTGCTGCTGCTGACCGGCGCCGCGCTGGGCGACCGCTTCGGCCGCCGGCGCATATTCGTGCTCGGCCTGTTCGTGTTCTCGCTCGCCTCGGCGGCCGCCGCGCTGGCGCCGTCGACCGGTGCGCTGATCGCGGCCCGTGCCGTGCAGGGCGCCGGCGCTGCCATGGTGACGCCACTGACGCTGACGCTGCTGACCGACGCCGTCCCGGGCGAGGGGCGCGGCCTCGTGCTCGGCCTGTGGTCGGGAATCGCCGGCCTGGGCGTCGCGCTGGGGCCGGTCGTCGGCGGGGCGATCGTGTCCGGCATCTCGTGGCATTGGATCTTCTGGGTCAACGTCCCGATCGGCCTCGTCATCGCTCCGCTGGCCGCCCGCCATCTGGTCGAGAGCCACGGGCCCGACTCGCGCCTGGACCTGCCCGGCGTGTTCCTCGCCGGACTCGGGCTGCTGGGCATCGTCTACGGCATCGTCCGCGGCCACGAGCTCGGCTGGACGTCGGCGACGATCGTCGCGTCGCTGGCCGCCGGCACGGCGCTGGTCATCGCGTTCCTGATCTGGGAGGCGCGGACGGCGGCGCCGATGCTGCCGCTGCGGTTCTTCCGCAGCCGCGCGTTCGCCGCAACCAACGGCGTCTCGCTCGCCATGTACTTCGGAACGTTCGGCGTCGTGTTCCTGCTCGCGCAGTTCTTCCAGGTCGCCCAGCACCTCACCCCGCTGGGCTCGGGGCTGCGCACGCTGGCGTGGACGGCGATGCCGATGGTCGTCGCGCCGTTGGCCGGGCTGTTCTCCGACCGCATCGGGTCGCGGCCGTTCCTGGTCGGCGGGCTGGCGCTCCAGGCGATCGCGCTGCTGTGGATCCACCAGACCGCAGCGCCGGACGTCGCCTACCTGACCCAGCTCCCGGCGCTGATGCTCGGGGGGATCGGCATGGGGCTCGTGTTCGCCCCGGCCGCCAACGCCGTCGTCGGCTCGGTTCACGCCAGCGAGGTCGGCAAGGCGTCGGGCGCCACGAACACGATCCGCGAGCTCGGCGGCGTGCTGGGCATCGCGGTGCTGGCGTCGGTGTTCAGCGCGTCGGGGGGCTATGCCTCCCCGGCCGCGTTCACCGCGGGCCTCAAGCCGGCACTGATCGTCGCAGCGGTGGTGCTGATCGCGGGCGCGCTGGTCGGGCTGCTGGTCCCGGGCCGGCGCACCGAGGGCCGGCGCGCGCGCAGCCAGGCCGCCGCGATGACCACGTAGGCTGCGGGGCTGGCCCATCCCTCGTCGAAGGAGACGTCCCCATGCAGCAGCGCACTCTCGGATCTGAGTTGACCGTCCCCGCGATTGGGCTGGGCTGTATGGGCATGTCGGCGTTCTACGGCGAGACCGACGACGCCGAGTCGATCGCCACCATCCACCGCGCGATCGAGCTCGGCTGCAACTTCTTCGACACGGCCGAGATGTACGGGTTGGGCCGCAATGAGGAGCTGCTGGCCACGGCGCTGGCCGGCCGCCGCGACGAGGTCCTCATCGCGACGAAGTACGGGATCACGTACGACCGCGAGACGCAGCGCCGTGGCGTCGACGGAGGGCGCGACAACACGCGCCGGGCGATCGAGGGCTCGCTCAAGCGCCTGCAGACCGATCACGTCGACCTCTACTACCTGCACCGCGTCGATCCCGACACGCCGATCGAGGAGACGGTCGGGGCGATGGCCGAGCTGGTGACCGAGGGCAAGGTCCGGTTCCTCGGGCTGAGCGAGACGAGCGCCGAGACGCTGCGCCGCGGCCACGCCACCCACCCGATCGCCGCGCTGCAGAGCGAGTACTCGCTGTGGACGCGCGGGCCGGAGGAGGAGATCCTGCCGACCTGCCGCGAGCTGGGGATCGGCTTCGTGCCCTACTCGCCGCTCGGGCGCGGGTTCCTGTCGGGGCGCTTCAGCGGTCCCGATGATCTCGCTCAGGACGACTTCCGCCGCAGCGGGCCGCGGTTCAGCGGCTCGAACCTCGACGCGAACCTCGAGCTGGCGGCGAAGGTCCGTTCGCTGGCCGAGGAGAAGGACCTCACGCCCGGACAGCTGGCGCTGGCGTGGGTGATGGCCCAGGGCGACGACTTCGTCCCGATCCCCGGGACGAAGCGGCGCACGTACCTCGAGGAGAACCTGGCGGCGGCCGACGTCACGCTGAGCGACGACGATCTGGCGCGGATCGACGCGGAGGTCCCGGCCGCCGCCGGCGACCGCTACGACCCGACAGGGATGGCGTCGGTCGAACTGTGACCCATCGGCGGCCGGCGGCGTCCGCCCACTAGGCTGTGGGCATGCCGCTGGTCCCGATGGTCATCGAGCGCACGGCCCGCGGCGAGCGAGAGCTCGACATCTTCTCGCGGCTGCTCAGTGATCGGATCATCTTCCTGGGCCACGCGGTCGACGATCACGTCGCCAATCTGATCGTGGCCCAGCTCCTGCACCTGGAGTCAGAAGACCCCGACAAGGACATCTCGATCTACATCAACTCGCCGGGCGGGTCGATCTACGCCGGACTGGCGATCTACGACACGATGCAGTTCATCAAGCCGCAGGTCGCGACGATCTGCGTCGGCATCGCGATGTCGATGGGGTCGCTGCTGCTGACCGCCGGTGCGAAGGGCAAGCGCTTCTCGCTGCCCAACAGCCGGATCCTGATCCACCAGCCCTCGGCCGGGTTCGAGGGCCAGTCGACCGACATCGAGATCCACGCGCGGGAGATCATGAAGACGCGCGCGCGGATCGACGAGATCTACGCCAAGCACACCGAGCGCGACGTCGAGGATGTGCACAAGGCGATGGAGCGCGACCGCTTCTTCAATCCGGAGCAGGCGGTCGAGTACGGGCTGATCGACTCCGTGCTCACCGGCCACTGACGTTCAGCGGCCGCGGGCCGACTTCAGCGCGGCGACGGTCTCGAGCATCTGCTCGGCGTCCGGCGGTGCCCCCTGGAGGCCGGGGATCTTCGTGGCCATGAGCGCGGCCAGCCGGGCGGCGAGCTCGATGCGGGCCGGCTGGGCAAGCGCGTGGCGGCGTTCGAGGAACGTGCGCACCGTCGCGATGTCGTGCGGCGTGACCGCGGTGACGTCCCACGCCGGCAGCCAATTGGGGTGCGTCGGGATCGGCATCGGCGCCGGCACGGCAGCGGAGCGCTGCTTGGGCTTTGGGGGCTTGGGCTGCTTGACGGCCCGCGGCTCGCGCACCACGATCGTCCCGCCGGCGAGGTCGCCAAGCCGCTGGTTCCTGGTCGTGGCGATGATGCTCACGACGCCGACGATGTAGATCCCCGGGAGCCAGTCGACGAGCCGGATGACGTTGCGCACCGCGGCGGTGCCGAGGCCCTCGGGGCGGCCGTCGATGTGCACGACGCGCAGGCTGGTCCAGCGCTTGCCGGGGGTGCGCCCGCCGCCGAACGCCTCGAACAGGACGTCGTACACGTAGATCAGCAGGAACGACGCGATGATCAGGACGATGATGCCCGCCGTGCCGGTTCCGGCCGCGATGAGCGCGACGATGATGAAGAACGGGATCCGCACCAGCCAGTCGAGCATCAGCGCGATCGCGCGCGAGCCCAGTCCGGCGAGCGTCAGCGTGAGTGCGACGCCCTCGGGCGTGGCGATAGAGATCTGATCCTCATACTCCACCCTCGGCCGTGACCCTAGACGAGTTCCAGATTCGGCGCGAGCCCGATTGGCGGGCGTTGAGTGATGCGCTGGCCGGGGCGCGCGGGCGCCCCGCACGGCTGGGGATCGATGGCGTCCTGACGCTCGGCGCCCTGTACCGCTCGGCGTCGGCCGACCTCGCCTACGCGCGCCGGCGCTACCCGGGCGACCCGCTCGTCACGCGGCTCGAGGCGCTGGTGACCGGGGCGCGGGCGGCGATCTACGGGCGCCCGGCGAGCCGCGGGAAGGCGCGCGAGTTCGCCGTTGCGGGCTACTGGCAGCGCGTGCGCGGGCTACGGATGTTCCTGGCGATGGGCGTGGTGCTGCTGTTCGGAGCGGTGGCGGCGGGATACCTATGGGCCCAGCACGACATCGGCGGCGCTCTCGGTGTCGTGCCGGGCGGCCTGAAGCCCGGGGCGACCCACCACTTCAACCCGCCCGACATCAGCACCGCGGCGTCGGGGGCGCTGTCGACGGAGATCTTCACGAACAACATCGTGGCGATGTCCCTGGCCTTCGCGGGCGGGATCTTCCTCGGGCTCGGCAGCGCCGCGCTGCTGATCTACAACGGGCTGCTGATCGGCGTGATCGGAGGACTGCTGGCCCAGGAGCACCAGACCGATCGCTTCTTCGTCTACATCCTGCCCCACGGCGTGCTCGAGCTTTCGTGCATCGTCGTCGGCGGCGCGGCGGGGCTGCGGATGGGGATGGCGATCGTCTCGCCGGGCCGCGCGACGCGTGGCGCCGCGCTTCGCGTCGCGGCGCTCGACGGGATCTTCGTCGTGCTCGGCACGGCGTGCTTCCTCGTCATCGCCGGCCTCACCGAGGGCTTCGTGACCCCCAAAGGCATCGGCCTGGTCCCCGCGATCCTCGTCGGCTTCGGCCTCGCCGGGGCCTACTGGACGCTCGTCCTGACGCTCGGCCGCCGCTCCCAAGGGGGGTCACTGCGGAGGGGTGCGGGGAATCAGAGGCGGGCGCGGGATTTGGCGGAGGTGTAGGCGCGGACGCAGGCGGTGCTGAGGGTTCCGGGGGCGGCGACGATGACGCGCGCGCCGCCGGCGCGCAGGATTGCGGCGGCGCGGTCGCGGGCTGCGATGAGCTCGAGCGCGGCGATCATCGAGAGCGCGCCGTGGGCGTCGTGCGGCTCGCCGGCCAGCAGCGCGTCGACGTCGGGGTCGGTCGCGCTGGCCACGACGACCGAGTGGCGCCGCGCCAGCACCGGCAGCGCCTCGGCCAGCGAGCGCGCCGCCGCGTCGTCGAGCAGGTCGGTGAGGACGAGCACGAACGCGCGCTTGGCCCCGCTGACGCGCTGGAACGCGCGCTCGTAGTCGCTGTCGACCGCCGCGGCCTGGAGGTCGAACGTGGCTCGGACCGCGGCCTGCCCGGCCGCCCGGCGCGGGCGTAGCTCGGCCCGCACCTCGCCGTCGAACGCGACCACGCCGACACGGTCACCGAGCTCGTCGGCGACCAGCGCGATCGCGGTCATGGCGTCGAGCGCGATGTCGAGCCGCGTGCGGTCTCCCAGCGGCGCCGCCATCAGCCGTCCGGCATCGACGAGCACGACGACGTCGCGGTCGTGCTCGATGCGGTACTGGTTGCTCATCGGCCGGCCCATCCGCTCGCTCGCCGCCCAGTTGACCTGGCGGATGTCGTCGTCGGGCAGGTAGTCGCGGACCGACTCGAACTCGGTCCCGAGCCCCAGCGGCCCGCGTCGCGAGCCGCCCGCCAGCCCCAGCGCCCCGCGCCGCACCGCCAGGACGAGCCGCCGCGCCGCCGGCAGGTCGGGATACACCGAGACCTCGGTCGGCTCGCCGGCGCGGTGATACCAGCGCCCCAGCCGCAGCGGCCCGGTGCTGACCGCCGCCGGCGCCGGCAGCGCGTAGCGCCCGCGCCGCCGGCCGGTGACCGTCGCGCGCAGCGTGCCGTCGGCCGTGTCGGGCTCGACCTCGAGCCCCGGCAGCGCGGCCTGGCGAACGCGCGCCGAACCGCCGGATGGCCGCCGTCCTGCGTCAACGACGACCTCGACCCCGACCCCACGCGACAGCACCGCCGGCAGCTCGCGCGCCAGCGCCGGCGCCTCGCGAACCGCCCACGCATCGGTCGCCGCCGCGGCGAGCACCGCGATCGCCAGCCCCGCCGCCAGCCACACCGGCACGAGCAACGCCAGCACGCCGCACGCGGCGACCAGCCCGGCCGCGCGCGGCGCCGGCCTCACCGCGGCACCGGCACCGACGCCAGCGCCGCACGGATCGCGTCGGCCGTCCCGTAGCGCTCGAGCTCCGCCTCCGGCGCCAGCACCAGCCGGTGGGCGAGCACCGGCGTCGCCATCGCCGCGACGTCGTCGGGCGTGACGAACTCGCGGCCGTTCAGCCGCGCGCAGACCCGCGCCGCGCCGAGCAGGTGGACCGCCGCGCGCGGTGAGGCGCCGAGAGCGACGCTCGGCAGCGCACGCGTCGCGCGCACCACGTCGTCGGCATAGCCCAGCACCGCGTCGGAGAGGACGGTCGCGTCGACCTCGGCCCGCGCCTGCGCGATGTCGGCGCCGCCGGCGACGCGGACGATCGCGTCGAGCGACGGCGGCGCGACGCCGTGGCGCGGGATCCGCAGCATCGCCCGCTCGGCCTCGGCCGACGGGTAGCCGACGTCGAGGCGCATCAGGAAGCGGTCGAGCTGCGCCTCGGGCAGCGGGTACGTCCCCTCATACTCGATCGGGTTCTGGGTGGCGATGACGAGGAACGGCTGCGCGAGCGCGCGTGGCGAGCCGTCGACCGACACCTGGCCCTCGCCCATCGCCTCGAGCAGCGCTGCCTGCGTCTTGGGGGGCGTACGGTTGATCTCGTCGGCCAGCAGGACATTGGTGAACACCGGGCCGGGCCGGAACGCCAGCTCGCCGCCGCGTAGCGTCATCGTCCCCGTGAGGTCTGACGGCAGCATGTCGGGCGTGAACTGCACGCGCCGGAAGTCGAGGTCGAGCGCCCGGGCGACGGCGGCGCCCGTCAGCGTCTTGGCCGTGCCCGGTGGCCCTTCGAGCAGCGCGTGTCCGCCGAGCACGAGCGTCCCGACGAGCAGGTCCACGGTCGTGTCGAGCCCGATCACGGCCTTCGCGGCCTCGGCGCGCACGCGCGCCGCCAGCTCCCTCATGTTCCCTCCGATCGCAGATGCGCGAGCAGCCGGCCGAGCCCGACCAGGTCCTCGTCGCGGGCAGTCTCGCCGATCAGCAGCGCGACGTCGGTGTCCCCCAGTCCGAGGGCAACCGCCGCGCGCGCAAGCGGGTCGCCGTCGGCGTCCGCAGCGAGCCCCGCACGGCGAGTGACGATCGCCCGCGCCGCGGTCCGCAGCCGGGCGACCGCCGCGCCGCGGTCGCGCGCCGAGGCCAGCGCCGCGGCGAGCGCGTCGACATGCTCCCGGCGCGGCGGCGCTGCGAACGTGTCGGGCTCCACGGCCGGGCCGAGGCGCGGCCAGCGGGCGACGAGGTACACGAGCCCGGCGAACAGGAGCAGCCCAACCGCCCACCAGCCGGACGACGGCAGCGCGGCGAGGCCGGTCGCGGAGTGGAACCCGTGGACGGTCTCGACAAACACGACGGGCCGGTCGGCCGGTCCGGCGAGCGCGTTGCCGAACGCGGCATTGTCGGCGCGGGCGAGCAGCGCGTTGGTCAGCGGCGAGCTGTCGGCGAGCAGCGTCACGCGCCCGCCCTGCGCCGGACAGACGAGCGCGCCGGCGCCGTCGGGGCACGTGTAGCTGCCGTCGCCGTTGGTCAGCACGGCGCGCACGCCCGGCAGCCCCGGCGGATGCGCCACGCGCGGCCCGAACGGCACCCAGGCGACGCGCGCGCCGGCCAGCGCGGAGGCCAGCGCCTGGGTGTCCTGGCCGCCCGCGATCAGATGCCCGCCCGCTGCGACGAAGCGCCGCAGCGCGGCGACATCGCGCGGGGCGACGCCGGTCGCCGGATCCAGCAGCACGACGGTCGAGCCCGGGTCGAGCGTCGCTGCGCTCGGCGAGACGCGCAGTCTCGACACCGGGTGGCCGAGACGCGACAGCAGCTCCGCGTACGCCGCCAGCCCGCGTGACGTCGTCGCGTACGACGACGACGCGGGCCCGCTCGGCGCCGGCAGCAGCGCGTCGAGCAGCGTCACGAGCAGCATGAGCGCGACCACGGCCGCCACGAAGCCCGCCCCCCAGCGGACCGCCGGATGCCGCAGGACCGGCAGCTCGGCCGGCGCGCTGACCGTCGTCACCGGCGCTCCGTGGCCAGCACATCGCGCCAGCCGCTGCGGGCCGCGGTGGCGTCCTGCTCGTCGGCCGGACGCCCGCCATAGACGACCTCGTCGAAGTCGTGCGCGATCGCGTCGAAGCGCTCGGAGTGCAGCGCCGCCGCGACCTCGCCGCTGCGCAGCGATGGGCGCCGTTCGATCACACCGCGCTGGGCGAGCGTCAGCAGCCCGGCGCCGAAGCGCAGCCGCAGCGCCTCGTCGTAGCGCCCGGCGCGTTCGGCGGCGTCGGCCTCGCGCTCGAGCTGACGCGCCGACGGGCCGTCGGACCCCGCCTCCGCGCGTGCCGCCGCCGTGCCCTGGGCGCGGCGCAGCGAATGTCGGGTCAGTGCGACCACCGCAACCGCCACCAGCAGACCGAGCACCACCCACGCCAGCCAGCTGCCGCCGGGAATGACGTCGTCGACCGCGTTGAACGCGTCGCGCAGCCCGTGGCCGACCACGCGCAGCTGATCGCCCAGCCAGCGCAGCGGGGCACGCAGTGGGTGAGGCAGCGACGCGCGATGGAAGCGGCGCTCGTGCAGGATCTCGCGCGCGATCTCGCGCGGATCTGACGTCGCCGGCGGGCTCACTCGGAGCGCGGCCTCGGATCCTCGGGCAGGCCGGTGTCCGTCGATCCAGGCAACCCGATCTGCTTCCCCATGTCGGGTGCGACGGGCGGTGCGAAGGCGGGCGCCGGCGGTGCAACCGGCGGCGCGGCAACCGGTGGCGGCGGTGCCGGGGCGTACCCCGGCGGCGGCACCGACGACGAAGGCGGAGGCGGCCGTGGCGTACCCAGCCGGCGCGACCGGCGGCGCGAACCCGAGCTGGTCGATCATCAGCGACACGTCGAAGCCCTCGCGCCGCACGCGCAGATCGAAGTACAGGACGACGACCCCCGCCACGGCGATCGGCTCGGTCACGATCCGGGTGAGCGCATCGACGACCTGCGTCACCGTCACGATCGTCGCGACCGACGACGAGCTCGACAGCAGTGCGCTGGCGACCTGCTGGCCGATCGCCGAGGTCACGCTGATGAGGATCCCCAACACCAGCAACACCCCGAACGTCGACCACCACCGGCCCTTCACCAGCTCCCGCGAGCGGCCGAGTGCGCGGCTCCCCTTCGCGCCCTCGACGAGCAGCACCGGGACGACCGCGAACCAGGCCACCAACAGGTAGACCCCGGGGATGACCAGCAGCAGGAAGCCGATGACGGTTCCCAGCCCGGCCAGGATGAAGATCCACAGCAACGAGAACAGCCGCGGGAGAGCGAAGCGGATCGACTCACCCAGCGATGGCCGATGGCCGAGGTACGCCTGGCTGACAGCGCGAAAGGCGCACGCGGTGATCAGCAGCAGGGCGACGAGCGCGACCACGAGGATCACGATCACGCCGCTCGTCTGCGCGGAGTTGTCGACGTAGTAGAGCTTGCCCTTGGAGGCGAAGTCGATCGTCGACGCGATGATCAAGCCGGTCAGCGCAGCGGCCGGGATCGCGATCAGCGCGACGATCGCCATGAACGTCTTCCAGTGACGGAAGTACAGCTTGAACGCGACGTCGAGGATCTCGCCGATCGACAACGGCCGCAGCTGGCTCATGAGCCGACCTGGATCGGGTGCTCGATCGCCCCCAGCCCCTCGATCTCGATCCGCACGACGTCACCGTCGGCCAGGAGCTGCGGAGGGTCCATCGCGTAGCCGACGCCCTCCGGGGTCCCGGTCAGGATCAGGTCGCCGGGATACAGCGTGCACGTCTCGGCGATGAACGCCACGAGCGCGTCGACGCCGAAGATCAGGTCCGACGTCGAGGCATCCTGGCGCAGGTCGCCGTTGACCCAGGTGCGCAGCGACAACGCGCCGGGGTCGGAGATCTCGTCGGCCGTCGTGATCCACGGGCCGTAGGGGCAGAAGTCGTCGGCGCCCTTGGCCCGCGTCCACTGCATCTCGCGCCCCTGGAGGTCGCGCGCGGTGACGTCGTTGGCGACCGCATAGCCGGCGACCCGGTTGTCCGAGCCGAGGACGACCGCCAGCTCGCCCTCGTAGTCGAGCCGCTGGACGACGGCCGGGCAGCGCACCGGACCGCCGGGCGCGATGGCGGCACCCGAGGGCTTGAAGAAGACGATCGGCTGCTCGGGCGCCTCGCGGCCGCCCTCGGCGATATGGGCGGCGTAGTTGAGGCCGATACCGTAGATCGCGACGCGCTGTGCGACCGGCGCCAGCAGCTCGACATCGGCGAGCGCGAACACCTCACCGCCGGCCGGTGTCAGGTCGCCGCTGGCCAGCCGGTCGACGACGGTCGACCCGTCGGCGAACGCCACGATCGTGTCATCGCGCACCTCGCCGGCCCGGGGAGCGCCGCCGGCCGGCGCGAACGTTGCGAGCTTCATGAGCGAAACGTATTCCAATGGTCGGTTGCACGTAGGCTGCGCGGGCCATGGCCGCAGTCACCCGCCGCGAGCGGCTCGCCCTGGGCGTTATCGCGCTGTTCACAGCGCTGGCCGGGATCGCGCACTACGCCGACTTCGCGGCGCTGTTGGCGTTCGCGATCGCGACCGTCGCGCTGGCCGGGCTGGCGTGGGTCGTGTCGCTGGCCACCGAGCAGGTCGGCGAGCGCTTCGGCCCGGCGATCACTGGCGTGCTCCAATCGACGCTCGGCAACCTGCCAGAGCTGTTCATCGTCGTCTTCGCGCTGCGCGCCGGCCAGACCGTCGTCGCCCAGACGTCGATCATCGGGTCGCTGCTGGCCAACGCGCTGCTCGTGCTCGGGCTGGTGATCGTCGTCGGCGCGCGGCATTCCAAGGACGGGCTGATGCGCTTCCACAAGCGGCTGCCCAACGACACGGCGACGCTGCTGCTCGTCTGTGTGTTCATCATCGTCATCGTCGCCGTGTCGCTGGCCTCCCACGACCCGGCCAGCCACCACGTCAAGGGCATCTCGACCGTCGCCGCGGTCGTGCTGCTGATCGTCTACATCTCGTGGCTCATTCCGTACCTGCGGTCCGACCGCGAGCCGGCCGGCGAGGGCCATGGCCCTCGTATCGCGCTGCCGGTCGCGCTGACGCTGCTGGCGATCGCCGGGGTCGGCAGCGCGTTCGTGTCGGACTGGTTCATCGACGCGCTGCAGCCGGCGATCGACAAGCTCGGTGTCAGCCAGGCGTTCGCCGGCCTCGTGATCGTCGCCATCGCCGGCAATGCGGTCGAGAACTTCACCGGCATCGTCCTTGCCCACAAGGGCCAGAGCGACCTCGCGGTCTCGGTCGTCAAGAACTCGGTCTCGCAGATCGCGGCGTTCCTGTTCCCGCTGCTTGTGCTCGTGTCGATGCTGTTCGCCCACTCGCTGACCTTCGCGATGGCGCCGGTCTACGCCGCGGCACTCGCGCTGACTGCGCTCAGCGTGTGGCAGATCACCGGCGACGGCGAGGCGGCCGAGTTCGAGGGCTGGGCGCTGGTGGCGATCTACGTGGTGCTCGCGGCGGTCACGCTGTACGAGTGAGGCCCCTCGTCGGGCAGCGTGAAGCTGAAGATGCTGCCGCCCTGCGGCGCCGCAGTCACCCAGATCCGCCCGCCGTGGCGCTCGACGATCCGCCGGCAGATCGCCAGACCCATGCCGGTCCCGGCGAACTCGTCCTGGCCGTTGAGGCGGCGGAACATGCCGAACACGGCCTCGGCGTGCTCGGGCGAGATTCCGATCCCGTGGTCGCGGACGTCGAAGCGCCAACCGTCGTCGAGCCGCACGGCGCCGACGTCGACGCGGCCCGGGGCGCCGCCGGCGGTGAACTTCAGGCCGTTGGCGATCAGGTTCTGCAACACCTGTGACAGCAGCACCCGGTCGGCCGCGACGACCGGCAGCACGCCGAGCTCCACCCGGTCCGACGCGTGGAGATCGCGGACGACGTCTGCGGCCACGAGGCCGCAGTCGACGGGCTCCACCCGCAGGTCCGAGCCGCCGCTGCGCGCGTAGGCGAGCAGGTCGTCGATCAGCGTCCGGGCGCGGGCGGCGCCGGCCGCGATGTGATCGACGTACTCGCGATCGGTGTCGCTGAGCCGCTTGGCGGCCCGCTGCTGGAGCAGTTCGGCGAAGCCGGCGATCGTGCGCAGTGGCTCGCCGAGGTCATGTGAAGCGACGTAGGCGAACTGCTCGAGGTCCTCGTTGGCGGTGCGCAGCTCGGCGTTGACCGCCTCGAGCTCGGCCCGCTGGCGCGCGAGTGCCCCCCGCTGGCGACGCGACGCGAGGATCACCGCGAGAAAGGCGCCACCCGCCATGGCACCCCCGCGCAGACGCGGGCCGTGGCTCGACATCGGCGAAGACGGTATCTCCTGCACCGGTCCACCAGGCGCGCCATCGCCTCCCCGGGCCATCGGGCGACCGACTACTGATCCGGCGCGTCGCTCCAGAAGGCGCGCGCGATCACCGCTCGTGCCAGGCGCGTCGTCCCGGCCGGGATCGCATCGGGCGCGACCCAGCGCGTCGCCGCGATCTCGGCCGCCTCGACCCGCAGGTCGCGGTCGGGGACGTCGGCGACGAACAGGCTGACCTCATCGCGTTTGCCCGATGGGCGCCAGTGGGTCGTGCGCAGCAGGCGCAGCGTCATCGGGCTGACGCCGAGCTCCTCGCGCAGCTCGCGGACCACGGTGTCGGCCGGGTCCTCGCGGGCGTGCGCCGTCCCACCGGGCAGGTCCCAGGCGCGGTCGCCGTACGTGTGACGGACGAGCAGCACGCGGCCGTCGTTGCGCACCACGCACTTCACGCCGCGCGTGTGCGGCCGCGCGACGAACCAGTACACGCGCAGGACATGGATGCCGAACCGGTAGGCCAGGCGAAGCAGCGACGTCGGGATCAGCGGACGCAGGCGGGTCAGGGACTCGACCCTAGCCCATGCTGTGCGCCAGACTCTGTGCTGTGGACAGTCTCAAGGGCAAGCTCGTGATCGCGGCGCCGGCGCTGATCGACCCGAACTTCGCGCGCACCGTCGTGCTCGTCGTCGACCACGACGAGAACGGGGCGATGGGCATCGTGCTCAACCGTGTGGCCGACGCAGAGCTCGCCGAGGCGGTCCCCGATCTGGCCGACGTGCCCGAGGTCGACGAGCTGTTGTTCGTCGGCGGCCCGGTCCACGAGTCGAGCGTGCTGCTGCTCGGCGACTTCTCCGACACCGGCAAGGCATCGCCGCTCGTCGCCGGCTCGATCGGGATGGTGGGCGCCGACACCGAGCTCGACGAGCTCGGCGGGGCCGTCAGCCGCGCCCGCGCGTTCGCCGGCTACGCGGGCTGGGGCGCGGGCCAGCTCGAGGCCGAGCTCGAGGAGGAGGCGTGGATCACCGCCGACCCGCTGCCCGAGGACCTGCTGACCGATACGCCCGATGAGCTGTGGAGCGCGACGCTCGACCGCAAGGGCGGCTGGCACCGCGTACTCGCGCGCATGCCGGACGACCCGTCGCTCAACTAACCTGAAAGCCATGGCCAAGGCGAAGGGCAAGCGGGGGCGCCCCCCACGGCCGCGGGACGAGCCGACCGTGCGCCAGGCGCGCGACGAGTGGAAGGCAGCCAAGGCCCAGGAGCAGGCGCTCGACGACCTCGGCATCGTCGTCGACGAGCAACCCGTCCCCACGTATGACCTCGACTGGGGCGGCGACGTACGCGACGCGATCGACCGGCTCGAGATCCTCTACGCGCTGTACCGCTGGACCGTGCTGCGCGGGATCGTTCCCGAGCCGGCCGACTGGGGGTCGACCGACGACTGGCCGCTGCCCAGCCACGCGGAGGCGCTGTTCGGCTCGTGGGACGAGCTGATCGAGGCCAGCGGGATCGAGGGCTCGGTGCTGGGCCAGCTCGTCGACCGGACGCTGACCGCGTACGAGACGCTGCGAACCCGCGACGCCGAGCACCGCCACGAGGCCGAGCGGCTGGCCGGCGAGGCCGAGCGGCAGACCGAGCTACGTCGCCAGCTCGACGTCCACAAGACCAAGCGCGAGGAGGCCGACGCGCGCGCCCAGGAGGCCGAGGGCGCCCGCGACCGCGTCCAGCGCGAGCGCGACGCGCTGGCCGACACGATCGCGCGCCTCCAGGACGAGCTCGCGGCGGCGACGGCGAAGGACGGCGACGAGCCGTTTCACTCCCAGGCCGAATACGACGAGTGGCTGGAGGGCTTCGAGCAGACGCTGGCCGACCAGTCGCGCTCGCAGGCCGAGCGTGACGAGCTGCACACACGCCTGGAGCGCGTGGCCGCCGAGCGTGAGCGCGACCGCGCGACGATCGCCGAGCTCGGGACGCTGCTGGCGCGCTTTGACATCGACGCGGCGCCCGACGCCGCCGCTGGCCTTCAGGACGAGCCCGAGATGCCGCCCGCGACGGTGCTCGAGGCGGTGAAGCGCGCGGCCGACGAGGCCCGGTATCTGCGCTTCGCGCCGCGGGCGTTCGAGACCGCCGACGAGTCACCGTTTCGCCGGCCAGGCCTCGTGCTGCGCACGCTGCGCCAGCTCGACGAGCTGGCGGGGCTGTACGCACAGGGCGACATCGGCATGTCGCTGTCGCAGGCCGCCCAGCGCGTCGGCATCACGCAGTGGCGCTCGAACGTCTCCGAGCTCGCGCGCACGCGCTACGCCAAGGAGTACACGTTCACGTTCGAGGGTCAGGAGCTGGCCATCGGGCCGCACATCGGCCTCGGCTCGGGCTCCGGCGCCGCGTTCATCGCACGGATCTACCTGCACGTCGCCGACGAGGGCGACGCGATCGGGCGCGGGATCGTCGTGGCGGTCGTCGGGCGCCACCTGCCCGATACCACGACCTGACCGGCGCGTGACGATCGCGTGAGCGCCGCGGTCTACCTTCGCGAGCATGCGCAGGGTCGCCCTCAGCGGGCTGGTGGCCGCGGCGTCGCTCGCCGGCGGCGTCCCGGCGCAGGCCACGCATCCGCACTTCACGTCGGTCGGCTCGCCGGTGCCCGTGACCATCCCGGCCGCGCTGGCAGCCGTCCACGGCAAGACCCACTCGCGCGGCACGACGCATGTCGTCGTCCGGGTCCAGCGCGACGCGGCGGGCAGGGCGGTCCGCTTCGCCACCACACGCGGCGCCGTCATCGCCCAGGGCTCCGACGGCGGCTTCACGCTGCGCGGGACGATCGGCGCGGGCGCGCGCGCATTCGCCTGGGGGACGGCGCGCAGTGGCGCCGTGCGCGTGTGGACGCCGGCCCTGAACCGCCGCCGCACGCTGAAGTCGACGACGCCGCCGCTGGCGTGCGCCGCCACGGCGAGCGCGTCGACGGCAATCGCGGGGCCGTTCGCGGCGACGATCCCGCCGGGAGCGCGGCCCGGCGGCCACAGGATCCCGACACCCGCCCAGGCGTCGGTGTTCGCCGGCCCGCTGCGGATCGCGACCGCGCGCGGCGTCGTGCTCGGTCGCGGCAGCGGCGTCGCCCAGGGCGGCTTCGCGCTGGCCGGCGCCGTGTTCGCCTACGGAACGCTCGACGGCAAGCCGACGCTGTGGACTGCCAAGCTCGCGGCACGCAGCATCGCGCTCGCCCACGCAGCGTTCGTCGGTTGCACACCGCGCGCCCAGCCGGCGACGGCGGGAACGGCGACGGTCACGCTGCGCAGCGCCGGGACCGACGCCGGTCGCTTCGATCTCGATCTCGATGGCAGCGCCCGTACCGCAGGCGCTGCCATCGCCGTCGCGCCCGGGAACCACAGCGTCTCGCAGACCGCCCACGCAGGCACCAGCCTCGCCGACTATGCGACCGCGATCCACTGCACGGAGGCGCACTCGGCCAGCAGCGTCGACGCCGCGGGCGACGGCCCGCTCGCCGTGCCGGTCGCCGCGGGGGACGCATGGACGTGCACGCTCACCAACGCGCTCACGCTGGCCCAGACGCTGGCGGGCCTGCACGTCTCCTCGACGCCCGACACCGCCCGCCGGGCCACGAGGACGATCGGGTCGCTCGGGGGGACCGTCACGGCGACCGGCGCAGACGGCACGGTCTACGCGCTGCGCGTCCCGCCGGGCGCAGTGGCCGCGGACACGGCGATCTCGATCGCCCCGACCACCCTCGGCGGCCTCGACGCGATCGCCAGCGCCACGCCCTACGCCGTCGAGTTCGGTCCGTCGGGCCTGCAGTTCGCCATCCCGGCCACCCTGAGCATCACACCGCCGCTGATCGCGCCCGCGGCGCCCGACTTCGTCGTCACCTCCGACGGCACCGGCGTCGGGATCGAGCCGCTGGCAACGGGCCCGAATGGATCGCTGCTCATCTCGGTCGAGCACTTCAGCGTCGCCGCGGCGATCCAGGCGACGGTCAACGACGCCAAGGCGCTGGCCGCGCGCGCCGCCGCGGCCAACGGTCCGGCCTACCGGCAGCTGTCCAATGAGATCGCCGGGCTGCCCGGCACGTCGTCCGCCATCGCCGTGCAGATGATGGTCATCTTCAGTGGGACGGTCGCCCCCGATATCGAGCACGGCGGCGATGATCTCGCCCACTTCCTCATCGCCGAGCGCGAGCTCAGCGACTGGAACGGGATGTTCATCCTCAACCCCGGCGAGCTCGAGGGCCTGGCCTCCGGCGATCCCACTGCCCCGACCCTGCGCGCCGTTCGCAGCCGGGCCATCGCCCGGTTCGAGGCCAAGGCCGAGGGGTTGCTGAGCAGCTTCGAGCAGCCGGCCTGCAGCGCGACGGTGACGGGACTCACCGACTGGGTCGCCGTGCCGACCACGATCAATGCCGAGCTGAGCCAGACGTTCGGCGCCCAGCTGCCGGCGGTCGGGTTCTGCATCGCCGGGGTGGCGCAACCGTCGGGGTTCCCGGCGTCGATCGACTCCTCACAGCGGCTGATCGACGTGACGCTGCGCGGGGGGATCACCGCCCCGGCCGGCACGCCCGGCGCCACCGGCACGGACCAGAGCGGGCTCGCGTTCTTCCCTCAGCCGACCGTCTACGAGCTCACCGCGACGGGTGCCACGTTCACCGGCTCGGGCAGCGCGCTGGACGTGACCAAGTCCGACGGCCAGCTCGCGTTCGAGCTCGACCGCGGCGCCGACGAGCCAAGCCGGGCGCCGCACGCCGTCGTCAGCGGCACGGCCGTCGTCGGCGGCGACTGGGCGCAGCTCGCCGCGCTGGTCAGCTCCGACACGACGATCCCGGTCCACCTGGATGCCGGCCCGCCCCACGCGCTGCACATCGCCTTTCGCTCGCCGCCTACCGACACGATCCTCGCGCCGGGCGAGACCACGACGCTGTGCGTCGACGTCAGCGACGAGAACTCGACGCTGATCGCGCAGCTCGCCGTCAACTGGGCGCTGGACGGCCCGGGCTCGCTGGCCTCGAACACGACGACGACCGACTCGCTGGGCAAGGCGTGCGTCGACTACCACCATCCTGCGGGCGTCGTGGCCCAGGGCGACACCGCGACGATCACCGCCAGCGCGAGCCACAACGGCGTCGACGGCCACCAGTCCACGACGCTCACGCCGCGGTGGGCGTCGATCGCGCTTCAGACGCGCACCGCGTCGCAGCAGAGCTTCTCGCCGAGCACCAACACGACGGTTCCGATCGTCGCCGGCGACGACGTCACGCTGCGGGCCACGATCATGGTCCCCGGCGCGACGGCGAGCGCGGCGCCGGTGCCGGCCGACGGCGACATCGCCCAGATCGACGTCGAGTCCGGCGTCGGCACGATCAGCGACGGGACCGACCCGCCGAACACGATCCTGCTACCGATCCTCGACTCGAGCGGGGAGACCGAGGTGACGTGGGATGCGGGCGGCCCGGCGGCGCAGACCACCCTGCGCGTCTCGTTCCCCTCCCCGGGCCTGGGTCTCGCCGGCGTGGCCGCGACCGTCACCCTCGTCCCGCAGACCGGCATCGCCGTGACCCCCGGCTCCGTCGCCGTGGACCCGGGCGGACAGCAGCAGTTCACGGCGACGGTCGTCGGCCCAGCCAACGAAGCCGTCACGTGGACGGCGACCGGCGGCACGATCGACGCCGACGGCGACTACACCGCCGGCACCACGCCGGGCCATTTCGCCGTGACCGCGACGAGCGTCGCCGACCCGACCGCAAGCGACACGGCGAGCGTCGTGGTCCGCGGCCCCGGCGTCGTGATCCAGACGACCCTCAGCCAGTCGATCAGTGCGTCCGTGAACTCCGACAACGATCTGATCTGCCTCAACCAGGAATTCACGCCGCCTGACCCCGATGCCCCGGCGACGTTCGGCATGACCCTCCCCTGCGCCGCCGACGGTACGCCGAACGCCGGCGGCTCGGACTCGGGCACCGGCACGGCCTCGCTGGCGTACCACCAAACGTCGGCCGGCGGCTTGCTGACCGCCGCCCATGCTGCGCTGTCGGGCAACGCCTCGATCGTATGCAACTGCCCGAACGGTGGCAGCGTCCAGGCCGACGAGCGCACGCAGTACGACCTGGAGTTCGAAACCGAGGGTCCGACCGCCATGACGATCACCGCGAGCACGGCCCGTGCAGGCGACAGTACGAGTCAGGTCGCGGTCGGGGAGTGCACCCCGAATCCGGTGGTCAACGTCCAGAACGGCGCCAACATCGCCCAGACCATCATCCTGCCCGCGGGCCACTGCCAGCTGTTCGTCAGCGTGAACGTCGAGGCCGAGACCGGCTTCCACAACTTCCCGACCTTCAACCCGTCGTCGGGCTCGGCCACGGTCGACGTCAGCTTCGCCGCCCCGTGACCGCCCGTCGTCTCCTCCTGATCGCCGTTGCCGCCCTGGCGCTGGCCCCGGCCACCGCCTCGGCCGCGACGGTGAGCATGACCAGCCACGGCCTCGTCGTCGACTCGACCGGCGACGGCGACGCGGCCGACGATTTCGAGGTGTTCGCCGACCTGCGCACGCCGTCGGGTGAGATCTCGCGCTGGGAGGTCTTCGACCACCTGTGCGCCATCGCGAGCGCGGGCCGAGGGTGCCTGCACCCGTCTGGCTTCTCGTGCGAGTTTCCCGACTTCGGCAGCCCCGAGGCCGACGTCACCGGCTCGGTCGTGCTCTGTGACCGTACGGCGACGGGGGTCACGATCAGGGCCGGCGGCGGCGACGACAACGTCCGGCCGGTGGCTGAAGGCGATCCCGTGACGGTCGACCTCGGCGCGGGCGACGACACCCTCCAGAGCTTCGACGAGCCGTCGGCGCGCCTGCCCCTGGCGACCGGGCCGTGGAACGTGACGGCCGGCCCCGGGAACGACGTGATCCAGGGCTCATCGGGCGGCAACGTCGTCGATGCCGGTCCGGGGAACGACATCGTCGAGACGTTCCCGCTCGAGCTCATCCGTACCTCCAAGACGTCGATCAACCGCGACCGCCCGGACCTCAGCGCCGGCGATTCGGTCTTCGGCGGGACGGGAAACGACGACATCGACGCCGGCGCGGGGTCGGACTCGGTGTCGGGTGGTGACGGTGAGGACACCTTCCATGCGGGTCCCGACGGCGACCTGCTGTCAAGCGACGCCTACGACGGCGGCGTGGGCTTCGACACGATCGACTACTCACTGCGCACGACGCCGATCTTCTTCGACTCGGGCTCCACCCAGAGCGGCGCCAATACGACGAGCCCCCACGAGCTCGACCGCGACAGCTTCATCGAGCACGTGATCCTCGGCTCGGCCAACGACACGGCGCTGAGCCTGTTCGACACCGCGACCCACCGCACGTTCGAAGGCGGCGCCGGCGACGACATCCTCAACGGAATCGGCTCCAACGACACGCTGATCGGCGGCCCCGGGATCGACCACCTCAACGGCTTCGGCGGCAACGACACGCTCGACGCCCTCGACGGCACGGCCGACGCTGCCGTCACGTGTGGTGACGGCACCGACGTCGCCAAGCTCGACCTGCACGACCCCAACCCGGCCGACGCGTCGGCCTGCGAGACGATCACCCGCGAAGCGGTCAAGGAGGCACCGACGGTCTCGATCGTGGCGGCGCACCGCACGCGCACCGGGGTGCGCGTCAGCCTGTTCTGCCCGCGCGACGACGATCGCGCGTGCCGCGGCCGGCTCGACGACGGCGGCGCCGCGGTGCGCTACACGATCGCCCGCGGCCACGGCGGAGCGGTCGCGCTGGGCCGGTCGCGCGGAGCCAAGCTGCGCGTCCGCTCGGTCGAGCAGGGCAAGCTCGGCCTCAAGACGGTGATCCGCACCGTGCGGGTGTAGACGCGCTCAGGAGCTAGCGAGCGAGCGAGCGAGCGAGGATCTCGCGCATGACCTCGTCGCTACCGCCGCCGATCGGGCCCAGGCGGGCGTCGCGCAGCGCGCGTTCGATCCCGTACTCGCGCATGTAGCCGGCGCCGCCGTGGATCTGGAGGCACTCGTCCATGAAGTCGACGCACGCCCGCTGGGTCAGCAGCTTGGCCATCGTCACCTCGCGCAGCGCGTGCTCGCCGGCGACGAACCGGGCCAGCGCGTCGTAGGCGACGCAGCGGCAGGTGTACAGCGAGGTCTCGAGATCGACGAGCTTATGGGCGATCGCCTGGTGGCCGGCGATCGGGCGGCCGAACGCGGTGCGCTCGCGGGCGTACTTCAGCGTCATCTCGAACGCGACGCCCATCCCCGCAACCGACCCGAGCGCCATCACCAATCGCTCCCACTGGAAGTTGGCCATGATCAGCTTGAACGCCTCGTGCTCGGCGCCGAGCAGGTTCTCGGTCGGCACGAAGACGTCCTGGAAGGCGACGGTCGCGGTGTCGGAGGCGTGCCAGCCGAGCTTGTCGAGCTTCGACGAGGTCACGCCCTCCTGGCGGTCGACGATGAGGAAGCTCGTACCGTGGTGGCCGCCCTCCGCGGTCGTCTTGACCGCGGTGACGAGGAAGTCGGCGCGCACCCCGTTGGTGATGTAGGTCTTCTCGCCGTTGACGACCCAGCCGCCGTCGACCGGCTGGGCGCGGGTCGTGATCGCGGCGACGTCGGAGCCCGCGCCGGGCTCGGTGATCGCCAGCGCGCCGATCTTCTCGCCGGCGATCGCGGGGCGCAGATAGCGCTCCTTCTGCTCGTCGGTACCGAACTTCCAGATCGGCGGCGTGGCGATGTTGATGTGCGCGCCGACGCCGGCCGACGTCCCGCCCGACCCGCAGCGCGCCATCTCCTCGACCAGCACCGCCTCGTGCAGGTAGTCGCCGCCCTGGCCACCCAGCTCGGTCGGGTACTTCAGGCCCAGGAAGCCGTTGGCTGCGAATTGGCCGAACACCTCGTTGGGGAACCAGCGGTCCTCCTCCCATTGGTCGGCGTGCGGGCGTATCTCGTTGGCGATGAACCGCCGGATCGACGCGCGCAGCTCGTCGTGCTCGTCGCCGAACGGGGTGAAGCGCGGCTCCATTGCGCCAGCCTACCCCCACCGAACGTCCCGAATTGGTGGCTATAGGGGGTAGAACGGGACGTTCGGCGCGCGCGACGTGCTGCCGCGGTGCTCAGAAGTGCCCGGCGAGCTCCTGGCCGCTGATGCGCCGCTCGTCGGTCGGGGCGGGGCGCAGGATCATGATCTCGGCCGGGGCGCGCTGGAGCAGCCATTCGAGGTCGGAGTGCGAGAGGCCGCGGCGGGGGTCGGAGTCGGTCGAGACGATGATCCGGTCGAAGTGCTCTTCGTCCATCAGGCGCTGGAGCGCGTCGCGGTAGCTGCGCCCGCGCCCGACGCGGGAGTCGACGGGGACCCCGGCGGCGATCACCTGCTGCTCGATCGCCTCGAGCACCGGCATGCCGGCCGCGCACTGGCGCGGCAGCGGGGCGTCGAGCGGCAACTGGCGCGGCACCCGGGCCAGGAACGCGGGCATGATGACGGCGTTCTCCGCGCGCGCGAGGCGGACGGCCGCCTGCAGGGCGCGGCGCGAGATCGCGCCGCCGGTGAACGGCAGCAGGATCTGGCGCACCGCGTCGTCGCGCCGGGAACCGACCGGCCGGCGCACGCGCGGCGCCCGCCCGCGGGCCGCCAGCGCGCCGGCCGCGACGCCGACCAGCGCTGCGACGACGATCAGCACGATCGCTGCGCCGCTCATTCCTCGCTCGCCTTCTCCGCCCGCGGCGAGCGGTCGGCCACGATCCGCACGTCGACACCGGGGAGCGCCTCCATCAGCCGCTGGGGCAGCGGGGTGCGCAGCCGCGCCAGCCCGCGGGCAGGCCGCGAGCGACCGAGCAGGATGTAGGTGCTGCCGCGATCCCGGACGATCTGGGCGACCGCGGCCGGGATGTCGTCGGACTCCTCGATCCACAGTCGCGCGCCGAGGACCGACGCAAGCTGGCGCAGCGCGCTCAGCGACCGTTGCTGCGCGGCGTCGGGCTCGCCGCCGGGGGGCTTGACCCACAACAGGTCGAGCTCGGCCCCGAGACGCTCGGCCGACCGCCACGCGCGGCGGACCAGGCGCTGGGAGCCGGGATAGGGCTCGACGAGCGCCAACAGCCGCTCGCCGACCGCCTGGCCGGCGTCCGCCTGCATGTCCTCGGCGCGTGAGCCGACCATCGGTTCCGTCGTCAGCCGCCGCGCCTCGACGTCCTCGGCCACCTGGCGCAGCGCGACCTCGCGCAGCGCCGAAAGATTCTCGATCGTGAAGAAGCCGTTGAGGGCGGTCTCGATGCGCTCCTGCGGATAGACCTTGCCCGCCCGCAGGCGCTCGATCAGCGCCTCGGGCGACAGGTCGATCAGGACGACCTCGTCGGCGCGCCCGAGCACGGTGTCGGGGACGGTCTCGCGCATCCGCACGCCGCTCAGCTCGGCGATCTGGTCGTTGAGCGACTCCAGGTGCTGGACGTTGACCGTCGACAGCACGTCGATTCCGCGATCGAGCACGTCTTCGATGTCCTCGTAGCGCTTGATGTGCTCGAGCCCCGGAGCGTCGGTATGGGCGAGCTCGTCGATCAGCACGACGTCGGGAGCGCGGCGCAGGACGGCGGGCAGGTCGAGCTCCTCGAGCGTCGTCCCGCGGTAGGTGACGCGCCGCCGCGGCAGCGACTCGAGACCCTCGGCGAGCGCCGCCGTGTCGGCGCGCCGGTGGGTCTCGAGCAGGCCGATCACGACGTCGCGCCCGGCTTCGAGCAGGGCGTGGCCCTCCTGGAGCATCCGGTACGTCTTGCCGACCCCGGCGGCCATGCCGAGGAAGATCGTGTAGTGCCCGCGCCCGGCGGCGTGGTCACGCTCCGAAGACGTTGTGGATGAGGAGGTCAATGAGCTTGATCCCGATGAACGGTGCAATCAACCCTCCCACTCCGTAGATCAGCAGGTTGCGCCGCAGCAGCACCGACGCGCCGACGGGGCGGTAGCGCACGCCGCGCAGCGCCAGCGGCACGAGCAGCGGGATGACCAGCGCGTTGAAGATGATGGCCGAGATGATCGCGCTGGCCGGAGTTCCGAGGTTCATGACGTTCAGGGCGCTCAGCGGCCCGGTGCGGTGGCCCGCCGCGGCGTACGTCGACACGAAGATGGCGGGCAGGATGGCGAAGTACTTCGCGACGTCGTTGGCGATCGAGAACGTCGTCAGCGCGCCGCGCGTGATCAGCAGCTGCTTGCCGACCTCCACGATCTCGATCAGCTTCGTCGGGTTGGAATCGAGATCGACCATGTTCCCGGCCTCGCGCGCCGCCTGGGTACCGGTGTTCATCGCCACGCCGACGTCGGCCTGCGCGAGCGCCGGTGCGTCGTTGGTGCCGTCGCCGGTCATCGCCACGAGGCGCCCCTCGGACTGCTCCTCGCGGATCAGCTCGAGCTTGCGCTCCGGCGTCGCCTCGGCGAGGAAGTCGTCGACCCCGGCCTCCTGGGCGATCTTGGCCGCGGTCAGCCGGTTGTCGCCGGTCACCATCACGGTGCGGATGCCCATTGCGCGCAGCTGGTCGAAGCGATGCGCCATCCCCTCCTTGACCGTGTCCTTGAGGTGGATGACTCCGAGCACGCGGTCGTCCTGGGCGACCGCGAGCGGCGTGCCGCCGTCGCGCGCGATCGTGTCGATCACGCCCTGAAGCTCGGACGGCAGCGTCCCGCCCTCGGCCTTGACGAAGTCGATGATCGCGTCGCCGGCCCCCTTGCGCAGGTGCATCCCGTCGTAGTCGATGCCGCTCATCCGCGTCTGCGCGGTGAACGGTACGAACGTCGCCTCGTGCGCGCCGAGTTCGCGCTCGCGGATGCCGAAGCTCTTGGCGAGCACGACGATCGAACGCCCCTCGGGGGTCTCATCGGCCAGCGAGCTGAGCTGCGCCGCCTCGGCGAGCTCGATCTCGGTGACCCCCGGCATGGGCACGAACTCCGAGGCCTGCCGGTTGCCGAGCGTGATCGTGCCGGTCTTGTCGAGCAGCAGCACGTCGACGTCGCCCGACGCCTCGACGGCGCGGCCGGACAGCGCCAGCACGTTGCGGCGCACGAGGCGGTCCATGCCGGCGATCCCGATCGCGCTCAGCAGTGCGCCGATCGTCGTCGGGATCAGCGCCACGAGCAACGCGATCAGCGTCGTCACCGAGATGTCGGTCCCGGCGTACTGGGCGAACGGGCGCAGCGCCACGATGACGACGAGGAAGATCAGCGTCAGGCCGGCGAGCAGGATGTTGAGCGCGATCTCGTTGGGCGTCTTGCGCCGCTGGGCGCCCTCGACGAGCGCGATCATCCGATCCATGAACGACTGGCCGGGCTCCTGGGTGATCTCGATCACGAGGCGGTCCGACAGCACACGTGTGCCACCCGTGACAGCGCTGCGGTCGCCACCGGACTCGCGGATGACCGGCGCCGACTCGCCGGTGATCGCCGACTCGTCGACCGACGCGATGCCTTCGATCACCGTGCCGTCGCCCGGGATGACCTCGCCGGCCTCGACGACCACCACGTCGCCGCGCGCAAGCTCGCCGGCCGGCCGCGTCGTGCCGTCCTGGAGGTTGGCCACCGTGTCGGTGCGCATCGCGCGCAGCGCGTCGGCCTGGGCCTTGCCGCGGCCTTCCGCCAGCGCCTCGGCGAGGTTGGCGAAGATCACGGTCAGCCACAGCCAGAACGTCACCGTGAACGTGAACCACGCCGCCTCATCGCCACCGCCCAGCGGCTTGCCGCCGAAGACCTGGATCAACCAGGCGACCGTGGTGATCACGGCGCCGACCTCGACCACGAACATCACCGGGTTGCGGAACTGGACGCGCGGGTCGAGCTTCTTCACCGACGCCCAGATCGCCGGAAGCATCAGCTCGCGACTGAACATCGAGGCGGAGGTACGCGATTGCGGGGTCATGACGCTGGCGCTTTGCGGTCGAGAGCGAGGTTGAGGTCGACGACGTTCACGCCCGGCTCGCCGAGCACGCCCAGGAAGCGGCCGTCGGTGTTCTCGTCGATCAGCTTGTTCACCGTGACGAGCGGCAGCTTGCGCTGCGCGGCGATGCGGTGGGCCTGGATCCGGGCGTTGGCGACCGAGATCTGCGGGTCGACCCCCGACGCCGACGTGGTCACAGCGTCAACCGGCACCTGGGCGGCGGTCAGCCCGGGCACGTACGGGCGCTCGAGCGCGAGATACGAAGCGAGCTGGTCCTTGTAGAAGTAGACGGCGGCCGAGGAGTTGGGCCCTCGGTTGGAGAAGAACGTCGCCGCCGAGTCATACGAGTCCTGGGACGGGCGCTCCTGGAAGTAGTGGGGATTGGGCTCGGTGATCGGGTTGCCGTCGGAGTCCTTCTTGGGCTTGCCGTCGGCTGCGAGCACCGGCTGGGAGAAGTCCTCGCCGATCAGGCGCGAGCCGACGAGCTTGCCGCCGACATGGATCTGGGAGCCGTTGGCCCGGCCGTGGAATGCCACCTGGCCGATGCCCCAGACCGCGAACGGGTAGATCAGACCGCAGAGGACCGTCAGAACCAGAACGGCACGGATGCTGGTGAACAGTTCGCGGCGCATCAGAAGACCCTCGTCGTCAGGCCCTGGACGATCGGTCCGAGCAGCAGGGCGGGGAAGAACGTCAACGCGCCGATGAGGATGACCACGCCGAGCAGCAACACGACGAACGTCGGCGTGTCGGTGCGCATCGTCCCGAGGCCGGCCGGCGTGACCCTCTTGGTCGCCAGCGAGCCGGCGACGGCGAGCACGACGAGGATCGGCACGTAGCGCGCCGTCATCATCGTCAGGCCGCCGATCAGGTCGGCGAACGTCACGCCGTGCGAGCCGAGGCTGCCCGCGTTGGGCTGCACGAATCCGGTGTAGCCCGCGAACGCCGAGCCGTTGTTGTTGGCCTGCGACAGGTAGGCGTACAGCGATTCGGAGAAGCCCTGGGGACCAGAGGCGTAGATCGACGGTTTGCCGTACTTCGTGCCCAGCGCCAGCGCGCTGGCGATCAGCACCGCGATCGGCGTGAACAGGACCCCGATCGAGGTCAGCTTGATCTCTCGGGCCTCGATCTTCTTGCCCAGGTACTCGGGCGTGCGGCCGACCATCAGCCCGCCGATGAAGACGGCGAGGATGACCATCAGCAGCATCGAGTACAGGCCGGTGCCGACACCGCCGAAAATCGTCTCCGAGGCGCTGAGGTCGGCGAACGGGACGAGCCCGCCGATGCCGGTCATCGACTCGAACGATGAGTTGACCGCGCCGGTCGAGGTCACGGTCGTGACCGCGGCGAACAGACCCGAGTTGGCGATTCCGAACCGCTGCTCCTTGCCTTCGAGGTTGCCCCCGGTCGAGCCGGCGATTTGGTGCGTGTGGACGCCGGCCCGGTGCTGGGCGACGGTCCCGTGCTGTTCGGCGTTGTAAACGACGACGACCGCGACGACGAGTAGCGTCGCCATTGCGCCGAAGATCGCCCAGCCCTGCCGACGGCTGCCGACCATGCGCCCGTACGTGTAGGTGAGCGAGGTCGGGATGCAGAGGATCAGGAACATCTCGACGAAGTTCGAGAAGCCGGTCGGGTTCTCGAACGGCATCGCCGAGTTGACGTTGAAGAACCCGCCGCCGTTGGTCCCGAGCTCCTTGATCGCCTCCTGCGAGGCGACGGGGCCAAGGGCCAGAGTGCTCGAGTTGCCGCCGACGCCGGTGAAGTCGAGGTAGTGCGAGAACGACTGGATCGCCCCTTGGGAGATCAGGACCACGGCGCCGACGATCGAGATCGGCAGCAGCACGTAGAGGATCGTGCGCGTGAGGTCCTGCCAGAAGTTGCCCAGGGTCGGGGGGCCGTCGTGCTCGGTGCCGCGGTGGACGATCCCGCGGATCAGCGCGATGACGACGACGATGCCGACCGCCGCCGAGACGAAGTTCTGGACCGCCAGCCCCGCCATCTGGCTGAAGTTGGTCATCGTCGTCTCGCCGCCGTAGTACTGCCAGTTCGTGTTGGTCAGGAACGACGACGTCGTGTTGAACGTGACGTCCCACGGCGCGGAGTGGAAGCCCTGCGGATTGAACGGGTGCAGCGTCTGGGTGCGAAGGATCAGGTACAGCGCGAGCCAGAAGACGAACGACACCCAGATCAGGCTCTTGGCGTACGCCTTCCAGTCCTGCTTGCGGGCGGGGTCGACGCCGATCAGCCGGTACAGCCCGCGCTCGACCGGCCCGAGCACGCGGTCGAGCATCACGTGCTCGCCGGTATAGACGCGGGCCATGTAGCCGCCGAGGAGCGGCACACAGGCCAGGACCACTGCGGCGAAGACGGCGATCTGCAGCCAGCCCTGGGCCATCTAGAACCGCTCCCCACGCAACAGGGCGTAGAGCAGGTAGATGAACAGCAGGATCGAGACGATCAGCCCGACGAGGTTCGAGCCGCTGATCGCCGCGAGGACGCCGCTCATACCCGGTCCAGGAACGTGATGGCGCCGTACAGCAACGCGAAGACCACGACGGCGAGGGCGATCGAGATCGCGTCCATGGTCAGCGGGCCTCCTGGCGAACACCGTGCTCGACGAGCTCGACGGCCGGGCACGGCGTGCACGGGCGCATTGCCAGCAGGGCGCGGCGCGCGCTGTAGTACAGCGCCGCCGTGTCGTCGTCGTGTGCGTACAGCGGGCTGCCGCCGTGGCGCAGCAGCCTGACGACCTGGGCCACGCCCTGGGGGCGGACCGGCTCCGGGCTGCTCAGCGCGATCGCGATCTGGGCCAGCGCCGGGCGCGCCTCGTCGAGCGCGTCGGGCGACACCGGGACCGCGCTGGTCAGCACACCGCGGCGCTGCGCGCGGTCGATCGCAGCGAGCACGGCGCGGCCGATCGAGCGGCGCGTGCTCAGATCGCAGAGCTGGCCGGCGCGTCGCTGGAGCTCGGGCGTCGCGTGCGGGTCCTCGCCGACGGCGAGGCGGGCGTCGAGCGAGGCCCGGTGGACCAGCGTCGAGACGGCGAGCCGTGATTGAGACAGAACCATGTATCCATGGTGCGTCCGGGCCCGTCAAGGCCGCGTGCAGAAGCGCGCCGCGAGGATGAAGATCGTGTGAAGACGCCGCCCGACGTCAGGCAGCGAAGCGGTAGCCGACGCCCGGATCCGTGCGGATGATCATCGGACTGCCGCTGTTTCCGTGCGGTTCGATCTTGCGGCGCAGGTTGGCGATGTGCGTGCGCAGGACCTGGGTGTCGTCGGCGTAGCCGGGGCCCCAGACGTCGATGAGCAGGGAACGGTGGGTCATCAGCCGGCCGCGGTTGCGGGCCAGCGCCTTGAGCAGCTCGAACTCGATCGGCGTCAGGTGCACCTCTTGGCCGTCGCGGCGCACGACCCGCGCCGCGAGGTCGATCTGGAGGCCCTCGGCCTCGATCACCGGCTCGTCGGCGCCCGGGCCGGCGCGCCGCAGCGCGGCGGCGAGCCGTGCAAGCAGCTCACGCGGTCCGAACGGCTTGGTCACGTAATCGTCGGCGCCGCCGGCGAGGGCCTGCACCTTGGCGTCCTCCTCGCCGACCGCCGACAGCACGATGATCGGCATCTGCGTCCACTCGCGCAGGCGGCGGCAGAGCTCGATCCCGTCGCCGTCGGGCAGCACGAGGTCGATGATCGCGGCGTCGGGCGGGCGCACCGCAGCGCGGTCGAGCGCCTCCTCGACCGTTTCGGCGGGGATCGCCTCGTAGCCGCCGTCGCGCAGGATCACCTTGAGCGCGCGCACGATCTGTGGCTCGTCGTCGACGACGAGGATGCGGGGGCGGTCGTCGCTCACGCGGGGACTTTGACTTCGGCCTCGATCGGGAATGCGACGACGAAGCTCGTTCCCTGCCCGGGCGGCGACTCGATCCAGATCGAGCCGCCGTTGGCCTCGATGAAGCCGCGCGCGATCGCGAGCCCGAGGCCGGCGCCGCTATGGCGCGGGTCGTCTCCGGGTGAGCGGTGAAACGGCTCGAACACGCGCTCACGCTCGTGCTCGGCGATCCCCGGCCCGCGGTCGACGATGCGCACCAGCAGCCGGGGGCCGACGTGGCGCGCGCGCACCGACACCGGGTGGCCGCCGCTGTGTCGGGCGGCGTTCTCGAGCACGTTGGCGAACGCCCGCTCGAGCTGTGCGGCATCGGCCCGCAGCGCGGGCAGACCGGGATCGATCTGCATCCGCATCGCGCCGGCCACGCCGGCCGAGTCGGCTGCCGCGACGAGCACCTCGTCGAGCGACGTCCACTCGGGCCGCGGTTGCGCCCGCCCCGACTGCAGCTTGCTGAGATCGAGCAGCTTGTCGACGAGCACCGAGAGCCGTTCGCCCTCGAACACGACCGCGGCGCTCAGTTCGCTGCGCTCCTGCGCGGTCAGTGACGGCGATCCGAGCGCGTGGCCGGCGGTCAGCATTGCGGTCAGCGGCGTGCGAAGGTCGTGCGAGACCGAGCGCAGGATCGCCGTCTTGAGGTCGTCGCTGCGGCGCAGGGCGGCGGTCTGGACGACCTCGTCCTGGATCGCGTCGCGCTGGAGCGCGATCGCGATCAGTGCCTCGAGCGACGGCACGACGTGTTCGCGCATCCGCTGCGCGACCTCCGGGTCCAGCCGCGCCGGGACCAGCAGCGTCGCGATCTGCTCGTCGCTCCGGCGCAGCGCGACCGCCTCGCGGCGGCGGTCGCCCTCCGCAGCCCCCAGGACGAGCTGAGCGTCGGCGACGCCGAGCGCCTCCCCGACACGATCGGACGCCTGCCCGAGTGCCGCGGCGGTGTCATCGGCAGCCAGCAGCGCGCGCGCCAGCGCCGCCGCCAGATCGGCCTCGCGGCGGCCGCGCTCGGCCTCCTGAGCGCGGGCGCGGGCGATGTCGGCGACGCTGCTGGTGACGACGGCGACGAGCACGAACGCGACCAGCGCGACCCAGTTGCCGTTGTCGGCGATCGTGAAGTGCCCGGTCGGCGGCAGGTGAAAGAAGTTGAACGCCGCGCCGCTGAGGATCGCCGTGACCACGCCGAGCCACAGCCCCCACAGCGCCGACACCAGCAGCACCGCGACGAGATAGACGACGCCGAGCGACACGGCCGGGGCGGCCGACTTCAGTGGGTAGATGAGCGCCGTGGTGAGCGCGACCGACCCGATCGCCGCGACCACCCCCAGCGCCAGCGGCGGGCGCTGGTCGCGCAGCAGCAGCGAACGACCCCGGCCTTCCATGGTGTCAGCGTACGCCCGCGGCGATGCGTTGCCGCAGGGCGGCCACCGGCGCGTCGATCAGGAACTGCTGCGCCTTGCCGGCGAACGGGTGCTCGACGAACCCCGGCAGACCGGTCTGCATCTCGCCGGCGAGCTGGTAGCGCGCGTCGGTCTGCTCGCCGTCGCCGGCCGCGGCCAGCGTCCAGCCGTCACCGGTGACGTCCTTCAGCGGCCCGGCGAGCGTGCTGAGACGGATGCCCGAGGCGTCGGGCGCGACGTCGAAGCGCATCGTCACGTCGATCTTGCCGATCGGGGTGTGCGTGTCGAACGCCAGCGCAACGTCGTAGCGCGCGGGGGCGTCGCCGCCGACGACGTCGGCGCGCAGGCAACCCGGCCACCACTGCGGGTAGGCGGCGAAGTCGGTCAGCATCGCCAGGACCTGTTGCGGCGGCGCGTCGAGCGTCGCGCGGGCCTCGCCGGAGACCTTCACCAGGCGGCCTCGTAGACCGCCAGCAGCTCGGGCTCGCCGGCCCGCGGCGGCGTGAGGTCGAGCTCGGGGCGCTGCGACGCCGCCCGGGCGCAGCCGGCGAGCTGTTCTTCGGTCACGCCGAGCTCGCGCAGGTGGGTCGTGCCGGCCAGGGCGGCGAAGCGCCGCGCGACGCCCTCGACGGACTCGCCGATCGCGTCGTCGAGCTGTGTCACCGCATCGGGGGCCCGCGTACGCAGGGCCGCTGCGGTGTGGGGCAGCAGCGCCGAGTTGGCCTGGCCGTGCTCGATGCGCCCGCCGCGGACCATCGTCTGGCTCATCACGTGGTGCAGCCCGTACCAGGTCGAGTTGATCGCCCAGCCGGACAGCAGCGAGCCGAGGGCGAGCGCGCTGCGATCCGGCGCGCCGCCGCCGTCGGGCAGCGCTGTGGCGAGCAGCCGCGCCGCCGCCAGGGCCGCGTAGACGGGTACCGGGGTGGCCATCGTCGTGCAGACCCCGTCGACCGAGTGGCCGAGCGAGTTGCCGGCGCTGCCGGCGAGCTCGTCGGGCGGCTGCGAGGCCGACAAGGCCGGATCGTTGATGACGATCTTCGCGTGCGCGTTGCCCGTCGACGGGTCGGCGCCGCGGGCCTGGCGGTGTAGCCAGGTCATCTCGGCCGCGCTGAGCGTCGTCGGGACCGCGGCGACGCGGATTCCCAGCGCCGCGCCGAGCGCCTTCGTCGTGTCGACGACGCGCCCGCCGCCGAGCGCGACCAGCAGCTCGCCGCCGACCGCGTCCAGCAGGTCGCCGGCCGTGTCCTCGACGTAGCCGGGCGGCAGCTCGTGGACGTGCGCCGCGCCGGCCACGAGCGCGGGCGCCGCGTCGCGTGACCGGGCGGTCGTGATCAGTGTGTAGTCCTTGCCCAGCAACTGCGGCGCGTCGAGGATCGCCCCGGGGCCGAAGCGGTACGTGCGGTCGCCGTCGCGCCAGGTGAACCCCTCGGCGACGGCACGGTCGAGATCGGAGGCGGCGCTGAGCATCGCGACAGTGTCTCAGTGGAGGATGTTGACCGCGCGCGCGACGATCAGCCCGAGCGTGACGAGCGCGACGATGCCCTGGATCCCCATCAGCCCCTTGGCGCGAATCGTCAGCGGCATCGTGTCGGTCGGGCTGAACGCGGTCGAGTTGGTCACCGAGACGTAGAAGTAGTCGGGGAAGCTCGGCACCCAGCCCTTGAACGACGGGACGTCGGGGTCCATCGCGGGGAAGAAGAAGTCGGGCTGGACGTCAGGGTTGCGGCGCCGCGCGATCGGCCCGCCGCGGTCGAGCTCCCAGTACCAGACCGCGAAGATGATCACGCTCGTGATCCAGATGATCATGCCGCCGCCGAGCAGCGCCCGGCCGTTGGCCTGATGACCGTGGAGCAGGTAGTGGGCGAGCAGGACGAGCGCCGCCACGTCGGCGGCCGCGACGAGCGCGGTCAGGGTCATCGAGACGGTGCGCCGCCACGGGTGGTTGTCACGGACCTCGCCCGGCGTGACGAGGATCAGGCCGACCAGCAGTGCCGCTTCGGCGATCGGGATGATCCAGATCGGCCCGACGCGCAGCTCGGCCGGCAGCGCGAAGTACAGGCCGATGGCGATCACCAGCATCAACTGGGCGGGCCAGAACGGATCGTCGGTCTCGAGCCGGCGCACGCCGCGACGGTAGCGCGCGTCCGGGATGGCGACTTGTCACCATGAGGGAGTGACCGGCCCCGACGCCGCCGCGCTGCCCCCGCCGCCGATGCTCAAGCCGCGCCTGCGCGGCGTGCTCCACCAGTGGGCGGCCGTCGTTTCCGTCCTGACCGGCGCGCTGCTGCTGATCGCCGCCGACGGATCGCGCGCACGGATCGCGATGGCGATCTACGCGCTGAGCATCACGCTGCTGCTCGGCACGAGCGCCGTGTACCACCGCGTCGACTGGCGCACGGCCTCGGCGCGGCGCTGGATGCGCCGCTTGGACCACACGATGATCTTCGTGCTGATCGCCGGCACGTACACGCCGTTCGCGCTGCTCGTGCTGCACGGCGAGCTGGCAGCGGCGATTCTGATCGCGGTCTGGTCGTGCGTCGTGGCGGGCGCGGTGCTCAAGCTGCTGTGGGTCGACGCACCGAAGGAGCTGATGGCGGTCCTGTACGTCGCGCTGGGCATGGTCTCGCTCGTGACCGTGCCACAGCTGCTGGACCGCCTCGGGGTGGTCGCGGTCTGCGTGATCGCACTCGGGGGCGCGCTGTACCTCGCCGGCGCGGTGATCTACGCGCTGCGCCGTCCCGACCCGGTGCCGACCGTGTTCGGCTACCACGAGCTGTTTCACCTGCTGGTCATCCTCGCGGCGTCGTGCTTCTACGCCGTCGTGGCGATCTGGGTGCTCTAGGCCCTACGCCACCAGCCGCACGATCGCCGACACCCCCACGACGACGATCACCACCCGCAGCGCCGCCGGCGGCAGCCGCCGCCCGTAGCGCGAGCCGGCGACCCCGCCGACGATCGAGCCGAGCGCGATCAGGGCCACGATCCCCCAGTCGACCGGGGCCGAGAAGACGAAGATCACGCCAGCTGTCGCGTTGACGACGAGCGACAGGACGTTCTTGAGCGCGTTCGTTCGCTGTAACGCGTCGTCGAGCGCCAGGCTGAGGATCGCGATCAGCATGATCCCCTGGGCGGCGCCGAAGTAGCCGCCGTATAGGCCGGCCGCGACGATCACCGGCCGCACCCAGCCAGGGTGGGCGGCTGTGTGGCCCTCGGCCCGTGCCCGCGCCAGCCGCGGGCCGAGCCGCGGCTGGATGACGATCAGGATCAGCGCGATGGCGATGAAGAACGGCACGATCGCCTTGAACGCCGCGGACGGCAGCACGAGCAGGAGGACCGCGCCGCCGGCCGACCCGAGAGCCGACATCGGCGCGTAGCGCAGGATCCGCGGGCGCTGGCCCTCGAGCTCGCGGCGATAGCCGAGTGCGCCGGTGACCGACCCGGGGACGAGGCCGATGTTGTTGGAGACGTTGGCGGTGACCGGCGGGACGCCGAACGCGAGCAGCACCGGGAAGGTGATCAGCGTGCCGCTGCCGACGACGGCGTTGATCGTCCCCGCGGCGACGCCGGCAGCGACGATGGCGATGGCTTCAGGCACCGACACGGGGCGCGGATCATCCCCCACCGCAGCGACAGCCTCCCGCACAGCGTCCAGAGGCCGGCGTCGTTTGATCAACTCGCGGCCCGTGCCGGCCGACAACACGTGCGATGGGGCATCGACTCGGTATCGCCGCAACGGCGCTGGCTGCGGCCTGCCTGCTCGCACTTCCCGCGGGCGGCCTCGCCGCCTCGGTCGCCGCGTGCGGCGTGGCCCCGCCCCACCATGTGCGCTGCTTCGCGCTGATGCGCTCGAGCCACGGCCGGCGGCTCGTCGTCACCGAACGCCACCTGCGCTGGCTGGCACGGCGCGCGCACCGCGGCCACGCCCGCGGCGTCGGCGCCGACACGACGCCGGGCGAGCTGCCTCCTGGCTACTCGCCGGCCACGCTGCACAGCGCCTACAACCTCCCGTTGACCGCGTCGGGCACGCCGCCGACGATCGCCGTCGTCGACGTCTACGACGACCCGGCGGCGGAGGCCGACCTCCAGATCTACGACCAGATGTTCGGCCTGCCGGACTGCACGACCGCCAACGGCTGCTTTCGCAAGCTCAACGAACAGGGCGTCCAGGGCTCCTACCCGGCGCCCGACGCCGGCTGGGCGGGCGAGATATCGCTCGACGTCGAGATCGCCCATGCGATCTGCCAGAACTGCAAGATCGTGCTCGTCGAAGCGAGCACGACCAGCGTCAGCGACCTCGGCGTCGCCGAGAACACGGCCGCCACGGCCGGCGCCACGATCCTGTCCAACTCGCTCGGCACCGACGAGTTCAGCTCCGATCCGGCCGCCTTCAACCAGCCCGGCAAGGTCGTCATCGCCGCCGCGGGCGACGACGGCTACGGCGCCGCGTGGCCAGCTTCGTCGCCACACGTCGTCGCGGTCGGCGGCACGTCGCTGATCGCCGACGGCTCGGGCGCCTACCAGTCGGAGACCGCGTGGTCGGACGGCGGCAGCGGCTGCAGCGCCTTCTTCTCGGCCCCGCCGTGGCAGACGGCGGCGACCGGCTTCGCTGCGACCGGCTGCGGGACGCACCGGGCGATGGCCGATGTTGCGGCGGTCGGCAACCCGCAGACGGGCGTCGCGATCTACGACTCGGTCCCCTACGGTGGCAGCCCGGGCGGCTGGGTGATCGTCGGCGGAACGAGCCTGTCGGCGCCCGTGGTCGCCGGGGTCTACGGGCTGGTCGGCGGCGCGCACGGGATCAACTATCCGGCGGCGACGCTGTACGCCCACCAGCACGACGCGCCCGCGAGCCTGCGCGACGTCGTCGGCGGCACGAACGGGTCGTGCACGGCCGTGAGCATCTGCACCGCCGTGGCGGGCTTCGACGGGCCCACCGGCCTCGGCACGCCCAACGGCGTCGCGGCGTTCGTCCCGGTCGCCGGCCAGTCCACCAGTCCGACCGGCGGCGGCTCGGCGACGCCGACCACCACCCAGACGCCCCCGCCGACCACGACGACGACTGCCCCGCCCCCGCCGCCTCCGGCCGGCACCACGACGACCACCACCGCCAGCGGCTACTCGCCGGCCGCGCTACAGACGATCGCCGAGCACAGCCAGGAGGCCGCCGATGCGGCCGCCAAGGCCAAGGCGGTGGCAGCCGCCAAGGCGAAGGTCGCCGCCGCGGCCCGCGCCAAGGCGAAGGCCAAGGCCAAGGCGCGCGCCCGCGCTCGAGCCAGGGCGCGCCGCCCGCGCCCGAGCCAGGGCGCGCGCTCGCGCTCGCAGGGCTCACGCCAAGAAGCACGCTACGTCGCACGCCAAGCGCTGAACGCCTCGCGCAGCGCGGCTTCGGCATCCGGCGGCACGTCGGAAGTGGTCAGGCGCCCCGCCTGCTCGTGCAGTTCCCGCAGCTGCTGGATGTACGCCGTGCAGCCGTCGCACGAGGCGACGTGGGCGTCGAAGCGCCGCTGCTCGGAGCGACTCAGCGCACCCTCGAGATAGTCGGTCACGAGCTCGACCATCTCCTGGCACGACAGTGCGGCGGGCCGCCAGCGCAGCAGGCGCAACGCCGTCATTCGTGCTCCGAGGCGATCGCGGGGACCATGTCGTGAACGGTCTGCCCGCGATCGCTCCCGTTACACCGCCTCAGTGCTTGTGCTTGGACGCGCGGTGCTTGGCGCTCTTGGTGGCCGCGGCCCACCATGTCGAGGCCTCGGCCGCCGCGTCCGCGACCAGGTTGCCCTCCGCCAGGTTGACGTCGACCACGTGCAGCCCGTAGGTCAGGCCGACCGGGCCGTCGCTGACCCGCGGGCGCGTATCCGACGCCGACGACGACGGCGTCACCTGGAGCAGGTTCGCGCCCGCCGGCGTCCCGCACTTCGCGGTGTACAGGCCGGGGTAGGTGACCCACGCCGGGCTGTCGCCGGTCATGAACAGCGGGATCAGCGTCCCGGTCCCGCCGCCGAGGTTCGCCGGGTTGGTACAGGCGACGTGAACGCCGTTCTTGTTGAGCTCCGTCGAGAGGAAGCTCACCCCCTGACCGGGAATGCCGAAGTTCACGTTCGGCGGCGGCGTCTCGCTGGCCAGATACGACGAATACGCGATCACGCAGCCCGCCTGCTTGAGCTTCTTGCACAGCGGGATGTTCTGGAATGTCCCGCCGCGGTCGCTGCCGTTCTTGACCGTGAAGTTGCCCCCGGCCAGGATCACCGACACCACCTGCTTGCGCAGCTTGGCGCTCGGGTCGACCTCCTTCTTGAGCAGCTCCATCAGCATCGCCGAGCCCTGCGAGTGCCCGATGAAGACGATCGGCCGGCCGTGGTTGTAGTTCTTGATGTAGTCCTGCCAGCCCTTGAGGATGCTCGCGTAGGCCGTGGCCTGGGACTGGACGAAGTTCGAGACGTTCGTCAGCCCGGAGACCGGGATCTGCGTGTACATCGGGGCCCACACCTGGCAGTCGGCCGAGAAGCGCGCGGCCTGGTTCTGTGCGACGGAGATCTCCGACGGCTCGATCGTCAGGTCGGCGTTGATCGTCTTCTGCCCGCTGACCGTCGGATAGACGTAGAAGCAGTCGGTCTTGGCCCGGACCCCGCCGGGGGCCGCTGCCGGCGTTGTGATCTTCGACGTGCCGTTCGCGGCAACCGAATTGGTGGCGAAGCTCGTGCTGCACGGGTTCGGGGCAATCAGCGGACGACACAGCCACACCGTTCCCGCGGCGTCGGTCCGCGGGACCTGTGCGGCCCCGGCCGACGACGCATCACCGGAACCGAGCGCGGCGAAGGCCGCGACCGCCAGCCCGGCGACCAGCGCGGCGAGAATCAACCACGGCATGCGACTGCGCGAGAGCGACTCCATAATGGTCCTACCTTATAGCGATGGCGGGCGTCGGACGAGCCGTATGGTCTCGTTGCGTTGCGACCCGACGAACAGATCCGGATGGACGCTCGCCGCGTCCTTCCACTCTAGGTAGATCGTGTCGATCCGGCGCAGGTGCTCGACGGCGATCGACTGCACGACGTCGAGCTCGAGGCCCTCGATGTCGACCTTCAGCACGTCGATGCGATCGACCTGGTCGAGGACCGCCGCGATCGCTGCGTCAGCCTGCACGCTTGGCACCTCGATCGTCGTGCCGGTCTCGACGCCGACGCCCCCGTAGCGGCCCGTGGGCTCGATGCCGAACGCGACCGTCCCAGCGCTCGTCGCGACCGCCGCCTCGGTCAGCTCGTAGCGCCCCTCGTAGCCGGCGAGGTTGTCTCGCAGGCGCGCGACGTTGGACGGCACGGGCTCGAACAACCAGCAGCGCAGGTCGGCGTTGCGAGTCAGGAAGTACAGCGCGCTGACGCCGATGTTCGATCCGAAGTCGACGACCGTCCGCGCGCCGGGCGGGCAGGCGTAGTCCTCGCGCATGAAGACTTCGTTGAACGTCCACATGTCGTCGGGACCGTGGAGCGTGACGGCGACCGTGCCCAGCGGCGTGCGGACCTGCGGCCGGTAGGGGTACTCGCCGCGCGCGAGCAGGTAACGGCGGACGTTGTCCAGCGGCCGCGGCGTCCGCGTCGTCATCCGCGCGACGGCCTGCCAGTTGCGCGGCTCGACGATCTCGGCCGCCCACATCTTCAGCGGACGGCCGCCGAGCTTCATCAAGCAGAGGTGCGCGTGACCTGGATCTCGAACAGCGCGTGGTAGGCCTCGCCGGCCGCGACGACCGGCAGCCCCCCGGCGCTGACCAGCGCGTTGGCCGGCGCGGTCATCGGCTCGAAGCAGATGATGTCGCGCCCGGCCGGCGCGTAGACCTGGGCAGCGCTGTAGCCCGATAGGAAGCGCACGCAGATCTCGCGCCCGCCGCCGCGGACGGCGAACCCCGGCTCGCTGGCCAGCCCGTCGTAGCCGTCGTCGAACGTCGTCGACGCCAGGACCAGCTCCTGCGCGCTCTCGTGATCGCCCTCGCCGGTCGGGATCATCCGGTCGTCGAGGCACAGGTGGCGGCGCATCGGCAGCGAGACGGCCCACTGGTCGCGCCCCACGCCGGGCAGGGTCAGGTACGGGTGAAAGCCGAACGACACCGGGACGTCGGTGCCGCCGGTCGCCTCGACGACCGTCTCGATCGCCAGCCGTGCCGGCTCCAGCGTCACGTTCTGCGTCAGCCGATGGGGGAACGGGAACGCCTCGTCGTCGAAGTCGAGCGTCGCGCTCATCGTCGCGGCGCCGTCCGCCGTCCCGGTCGAGGCGACGGTGAACGCGCGCGGCAGGACGCCGTGCATCGGCAGGCCGTTGGCGTCGCGCGGCACCCCCGGCCCCACGACGACGTCGCGCCCGCAGGCCGTGTAGCGATCGCCGGCCAGGCGGTTGGCCCACGGGTGCAACAGCGGGATGCCGGTTGTCTTGCCGTAAGCGACGTACTCGGCGATCGCGACCGAGCGGTCGAGCAGCTCGTCGCCGTCGTGGCGCAGCGACGCGCCGAGCATCCCGGCGGCCGGGATGAACGTCGCCTCGAGATCCCCGGCGGACAGCACAACGGCGTCGAAGGACTCGACGCCGGCTCGGGAGATCGTGGGTGCGGTCAGGGTGCCCGTGGTCCTCACAGGTTCGCAGAACCCGTGAGGACCGGGGGACCGGTGCGTCTAGGAGGTGGTCGTCCCGCTGTCGGACGAGCCGCTGTCGGACGAGCTGCCGCCGTATGAGCCGCCCTGCGTGCCGCCGCCGGGCGGCGGGCCGAAGTGCGGTCCACCGGGGCCGGGGCCGTGCCCCGGACCGTGGCCGCCCATCGGGCCGGGGGCGGTCATGGTCTTGTCGCCGCCGACGACGATCGTTGCGTCGGTCGACTGCGAGACGTGAACGCGGTCGCCGGCCTTGAAGTCGCTCAGCGACGCCTTCTGGCCGTTGCGGATGACCGTCGCGTCGGCCGGGATGGTCAGCGTGACGGTCTTGTACGGGACCTTGTCGGTGCCCTCGGTGATCGCCAGCTGGTCGCCCGAGACCGACGAGACCTTGCCGTTGTCCTCGGTCGCGGTGATCCAGGCCGTGCCGGCCTTGTTGAGGACCACGACGTCGGCGTGGACCGGGCCACCGCCGAACACCATCATCGGCCCGCCGGGACGTCCGGAGGTCGCGGCGCTGTTCGTGCCCTTCCTGGTCTTCTTGGTCTTCGTCTGGGCCGCGCCGCTGGCAATGCCGGCGGCCGCTGCGATCGTCGCGCACAGGGCGGCGATGACGATCGTCTTGGTGATCGGTCGGATTCTCATGCGACGACCTTCGTCTTCGGGGGTAAATGTGGTGTGACGGGTACCTAAGGGAAGGCGAAGAGGCGTTGCAAGGTCGGACAAGCCTCTTATGCCGCTCTACGCAACGCCTTCTGCTCCCCGCCGTACCCTTCACCTATGCGCGTGCTGGTAATCGAGGACGACGAGTCCGTTCGCGAGGCCCTGCGCCGCGCGCTGCTGCTCGGCGGCTGGGAGGTACTGACCGCAACCGACGGCCCCGAAGGCCTGATGGCGGCGCAGTCGCAGGTGCCCGACGCGATCGTGCTCGACGTGGGCCTGCCCGGGATGGACGGCCTTCAGGTCTGCCGGACGCTGCGCGAGACCGGCAACGACACGCCGATCCTCATGCTGACCGCGCGCGTCGAGGTGCCCGACCGGATCGCCGGCCTCGACGCGGGCGCCGACGACTACCTGCTCAAGCCCTACGACGTCGGCGAGCTGCAGGCACGGCTGCGCGCGATGCTGCGCCGCACCGTCGACGGCTCCGACGGGCGGATTCTGCGCTTCGGCGAGCTCGTGCTGGACCCCGACGCCCACCAGGTCCGCGTCGGCGACCGCGACGTCGACCTGACGCGAACCGAGTTCCTGCTGCTCGAGCTGTTCATGCTCAACCCGCGCCGCGTGCTGTCGCCGGAGCTGATCTACGACCGCGTGTGGAACTACGACTTCGGCCCCGACGGCAACACGCTGCGCGTCTACGTCGGGTACCTGCGCCGCAAGCTGGAGGCCGGCGACGAGCCGCGCGTCATCCAGACCGTGCACGGCGTCGGCTACGTGCTGCGCGACGGATGAGCCTGCGCCGCCGGATCACCGGGGCCGTGGCGATCGGTGTCGCCGCCGTCGTGTTGGTCCTGGCAGCGGTCGTCTACACGAGCGTGCGCTCACACCTGCGCAGCGAGATCGACAGCGCGCTGGTCGCCCGCACCCAGCAGCTTCCGGGGATCGGCGGTGGCCCGCCGAACGGCGGCTCGGGGAGCCAGGGCCGCCCCGGCGGCCCCGGGCGCGGCGGCCTGCGGCCGCCCGGCGGCGATCAGTACGGCGGAGCCCCGGCGTTCTTCCAGGTCGTGTACCCGGACGGGACCGTCGTCGCGCAGGTCGGCGGCGGCGGAGGCCTGCCGGCGACCAAGCAGGCGGTGGCGGTCGCCAAGTCAACCGGTGGGCACGCGTTCTTCGACCAGACGGTCAACGGTGAGCACCTGCGCGTCTACGCGATGGCGGTCCCCAGCGCCACCGACCCCGACCAGAGCTTCGCCGTCGAGGCCGTACGGCCGCTGACCGAGGTCGACAACGTCCTGCACCAGCTGCTCTACACGTTCGGCGCGGTGATCGCCGCCGGCATCCTGCTCGCGCTGGCGATGGGTGCGTTCATCAGCCGTGCAGCGTTGGCGCCGATCGGGCGCTTCGTCAACCGCACCGAGGCGGTGACGGTCGACGGCTCCGAGCGCTTGGAGGAGGGCGACACCGAGGAGCTCGCACGTCTCGCGGTGAGCTTCAACCGGACGCTCGACGCGCTCGAGGAGTCGGTCGCCTCGCAGCGCCACCTGATCGCGGATGCGTCGCACGAGCTGCGCACGCCGATCGCGGCGCTGCGCAGCAACATCCAGATCTTCCTCGACAGCGGGCGGCTGCCGCCCGACGAGCGCACGGGCCTCCAGGCCGCGATCATCGCCGAGCTCGACGAGCTGACCCAGCTCGTCGACGACGTGCTCGAGCTCAGCCGCGGCGCCACGGCCCCGGACTCGGTCGAGGAGCTGCGCCTCGACACGATCGTCTCCGAGGCGATCGAGCGCACCCATCGCCGCGCGCCCGACCTGCAGTTCGATGTCGTGCTCGATCCGACGACGATCCGCCAGGTCCCCGAGCGCGTCGCCCGCGCGGTCATCAACGTGCTCGACAACGCCCGCAAATGGAGCCCGCAGGACGGGCGCGTGGAGGTCAAGCTGTCGGGCGGCGTGCTCGAGGTTCGCGACCACGGGCCTGGGTTCCCCCCGCAGGACCTCCCCCACGTCTTCGACCGCTTCTACCGCGCCGAGCGCTCGCGCACGATGCCCGGCTCGGGCCTTGGCCTGGCGATCGTCAGCCAGACCGCCCGCTCCGGCGGCGGCTTCGTCGAGGCCGACAACGCGCCCGACGGCGGCGCGATCGTGCGCGCGAGCTTCGGGGTGCCGGTCGCCGAGGCACAGACGCCACGCGCGCCCGCGGCGACCACATAGCCTGTCCGCATGCCCGAAGCAGGGTCGACCGATGTCGCCGGTGCTCTGCGAGAGCGCCCCGGCGACGCGATGTCGCTCAACGACGCGTACCTGAACCCGCAGCTCGGGCGGATCGTGCGGACGCTGGGCTTCGACCGCACCTGGGTGCGCGGCGAGGGCGCGGACCTGATCGACGACACCGGCGCGCGCTACCTCGACCTGCTGTGCGGCTATGGCGTGTTCGCGGTCGGCCGCTCGCACCCGCGCGTCGTGCAGGCGCTGATCGACGTGCTCCAGGCCTCGACGCCCAACCTCCCGCAGATGGGCGTTTCGCTGCTGCCCGGCATGCTGGCCCGGCGACTGCTCGAGCTTGCGCCGCCGAGCGTCGACGCGGTCGTGTTCGCCAACAGTGGCGCCGAGGCGGTCGAGACGACGATCAAGCTGGCGCGCGCGACGACCGGCCGTCCGCGGACACTGTTCGCCGAACACGGGTTCCACGGCCTGACCCTCGGCGCCCTGTCGCTGAATGGCAACGACGAGTTCCGCGACGGCTTCGGCCCGCTTCTGCCGGGCTGCGACAGCGTCGCATTCGGCGACCTGGACGCGCTGGCGCGCGAGTTGGCAGCGGGCGATGTCGCCGCGTTCGTCATCGAACCGGTGCAGGGCAAGGGCGTGAACCTCCCGCCCGACGGCTACCTTGCGGCGGCCCAGGCGGCGTGTCGCGCCGCCGGCACCCTGTTCTGCTGCGACGAGGTCCAGACCGGTCTCGGCCGCACCGGCCGAATGTTCGCGCTCGAGCACTGGGGCCTGCAACCCGACCTGATCACGGTCGCCAAGGCGCTGTCGGGGGGCTACGTGCCGACCGGCGCCGTGCTGTGTTCGCGTGCGGTCATGGACCGGGTGTTCGATGGCATGGAGCGCGGCGTGCGCCACGGCTCGACGTTCGGGAACAACGACCTCGCCGCGACAGCGGGTATCGCGACGCTCGACGTCCTACGCGACGACGACCTGGTTGCCCACGCCGCGCGAATGGGCGAGCTCCTGCTGGAGCTGACGACGCCGCTCATCGAGCGCTACGAGATCGTCCGCGATGTCCGCGGCCTCGGGCTGATGTGGGCAATTGAACTCGGCCCGCCGGCCGGCGGCGCGGCGCGGCGCGTATGGGATCTCGCCGAGCGCGCCCAGCCAGGACTGGCCGCGCAGCTGCTGACCGTCCCGCTGTTCCACGAGCACCGGATCCTGTGCCAGGTCGCAGGCCACCACATGAACGTCGTCAAGGCGCTGCCGGCGCTCGTCGCGACCGAGGACGACATCCGCCGCTTCGCCGCCGCGCTCGACGACGTGATCGCCTCGGCGCAGCGGCTGCCACGCGCCTACGGGCGCCTCGGGGCGGGAATGGCGCGGCGCTTCATCCGCCCGCGGCGCGACCGCAGCGGCGCATGAGGGCGCTCGTCACCGGCGCCGGTGGCTTCATCGGGGCCCACGTCGCCCAGGCGCTGATCGACGGCGGCCACGAGGTCCGCGGCCTCGATCGCGCGACGAGGTTTGTCCCCGGAGCAGCCGAGGCGGTGGCCGGCGACGTCCTGGATCCCGACTCGGTGGCCCGCGCGATCGACGGGTGCGACGCCGTCTTCCATCTGGCCGCCGTTTACTCCTATGCGCGTGTCGACGCCGACGCGATGCGGGCCGTCAACGTCGACGGGACCCGCACGGTGCTCGACGCGGCGGTCCGCGCCGGTGTGCCGGTCGTCCACACGAGCTCGTGCGCGACGTGCGGCCCGGCGCGCGGGCGCGCGGCGACCGAGGACGACGCACCGCCCGCATACGAGCTCGCGGTCCCGTACAAACGCACGAAACTCGATGGCGAGCGCCTGGCGCTGCGGGCGGCAGCACAGGGCCACCGCGTCGTCGTCGTCAACCCGACGACGCCGGTCGGCCCGGGCGACCGGCGCCCGACCCCGACGGGCAAGATGGTCCGCGATGTCGCCGAAGGCCGTGCCCGCGCCTACCTCGCCCGCGGGGTGCTCAACATCGTCGATGTCCGCGACGTCGCGGACGGCCAGCTGCGTGCGTTCGAGCACGGCACGTCCGGGCGCCGCTACCTGCTCGGCGGCGAGAACCTGACGATGCGCGACGTGTTCGCCCACGTGGCGCGCGCGGCCGGACGGCCAGCCCCCCGCGTACCGGTGCCCTGGTCGGTCGCCTACGCGGTGGCGCGGGTCGCCGATGCCACGCTGCGCCCATTCGGGCGCGAGCCGTCGCTGCTGAACCTCGACGAGGTTCGCCTGGCCCGGCTGCCGATGCCGTTCGACGACGGCCGCGCGCGCCGCGAGCTCGGGCACCGCTCCCGCCCCGGCGCCGAGGCCCTTCGTCAGGCTGTGAACGCCTCATCTGCCGTTCCGGAGGGGCCGCTCTCCTAAGCTCTGCGTCAACGCATTGTGGTCAGGAGGTTCATGGTCGTGCACCGCACACGTTTTCTGTTGGTCGTTGTCACGCTGGTGCTCGGCGCGGCGTTCGCCGTGTCCGCGACGGCGGCGGCGCCGCCGTTCAAGGCCACCCTGAGCGCCCCCAAGACCAACCCCAAGGTGGGCAAGCTGTGGGACATCACAGTCACCGCCAGGAGCAACGCCGGAAAACCGCTGAGAGCGTCGGCCTACTACCAGTTCGTCTTCCAAGGCCAGGTCGTCTCGACCCAGTACCCCGCGCCGGGCACGAAGGGCGTCGGTGTGCGTCACAGCCCGTGGCGGTTCACCGGTCACTTCTCCGACCAGCTGCTGTTCCCGGCGCGCTCGGTCGGCGTCCCGTTGACGTTGCGCGTCGTCGTCACGGCGACCGGCCACGGGACGGTCAAGCTCAATCACGACATCCATGTCACTAAGTGAGACAGCCGCGCGCGGCGACGCGACCAGGCGCGAGCCGGCCGGCGCCCGCGTCACGGTGCGCGCGCTGCGCCGCGTCCATGGCGAGCGGATCGTCGCGCTCGACGGCGTCGACCTCGAGCTGTGCGCCGGCGAACTCGTCGCGCTGACCGGACCGTCGGGCTCGGGCAAGACGACGCTGCTGGGGCTGATCGGCGGCCTCGACCGGCCAACCTCGGGCGAGGTGACGATCGACGGCGCGGCCGTCAGCGGGGCCGGAAGCGACCGCGCGCTACTGCATCGCGAGGTGGTCGGCTTCGTGTTCCAGCAGCACAACCTGCTGACCCACCTCACGGCGCGCGACAACGTCGAGCTGCCGCTCGTCACGACCGTCCGCCGGCGCGCGGAGCGCCGGCGCCGCGCGGCCGAGCTGCTGGGCGAGGTCGACCTCGGCGACCGCGCGGACGAGCGCGTCGTGCACCTGTCCGGCGGCGAGCGCCAGCGCGTCGCCGTTGCCCGGGCCCTGGCCAACGACCCGCGGCTGCTGCTCGCCGACGAGCCGACTGGGGCGCTGGACTCGGCGTCCGCGCAGCGTGTGCTCGACCTGATCGCGCAGCTGCGCGCACGCCGCGGGATGACGGTGCTCGTCGTAACGCACGACTCGCTCGTCGCCGCGCGTGCCGACCGCGTGCTTCACCTGCGCGACGGGCGCCTGGTCGACGACCCGCCCGCCCTACGCACCGGCGAGCAGCTCGGCCCCTGAGATCGTCGTCCCGCGCCAGGCAGGGTAGAGGCCGCCGATGATCCCGACCAGGCACCCGATCAGCAGTGCCTGGCCGATCGTCCACAGCGTGACGTGCGGACTGACGACCGACGACACTCCGATCGCCTGGGCCAGCCACTCCGCGCCCCACGCGCCCAGCAGCAGGCCGATCGCCGCGCCGAGGATGCTGACCGCGATGCCCTCGGCAAGGACGAGCACGGCGAGCCGCATCCGCCCCCAGCCCAGGACATTGAGCAGCGCGAACTCCCGTCGGCGCTCGAGCACCGCCATCGCCATCGTGTTCGACACGCCGAGTCCGCCAAGGATCAGGGCCAGCGCCGCGACGATCTCGACCGTCTTGCGTACGAGTTCGCCGTTGGCGCCGGCCCGCTCGGCATCGTCGGCGGTGCCGATGACCTGCGTGCCTGGGAACGCGCGGCGGATCGCCTTGACCGCTGTCGTGTGATGGGCGCCGGTCGCGAGCTGCACGGCGAACGTCGTCGCCTCGCCGGGGCGGTTGGTGATCCGCTGCGCCTCGGCCAGGTTGACGACGGCGCCCGCGTCCTCGAAGAACACGCCGGTGTGGTAGACGCCGGCGACGATCAGCGGCCGTCCCTTGACCTTCAGCGTGTCGCCGGGCCGCAGGTGCAGCTCGCGGGCCAGGCGGTCGCCGACCACGACGTTGCCGGCGGCGAGATCGCGGCGCCCACCGGTGACGACGAGCCGGCGCGCGAAGAAGCCGCGCGGGTCAGCCCCGAACACGACCGACGCCGGGTCTTGGCGGACGCCTTCGATCACGAGCAGCAGCGGCGTCGCCGACTCGACGTCGGAGCGCGCGTCCAGGCGCCGGCCGACCGACAGCGGTAGTAGCGAGGCCGTCGGATCGGTGACGCCGGCCTGGAAGACGCCGATGTCGGCCTGGCCGAGGTGGACGAGCTCTCCGGCTGTGCGGCGCAGCCCGGAGCCGACCGACAACAGCGCGACGATCGTCGCGACGCCCAGCGCGATCCCCAGCGCCGTGGCGAAAGCCCGTCCCTTGCGGCGGGCGAGGTTGGTGGCGACCAGCTCGAGCACAGCACCCGTGAACGCTAGCGCTGCGCGATCCGGCGTAAAGGCGAGGCTCACGTTGGACGCGGTGGCGGTGGACTTCGTGTCATCGTCGCGTTACCGGCGGTCCATGGCCGAACCCGCGCCCCGCGGATAGGTTCGGCGCCGCCCCGTCCAGCAGATGGAGGATTCAGCGATGGCCGCAAGCGAAGTCACGGAGAGCCTCAACGAGACCGCGCTGGCGGCCGAGCAGAAGACGAAGCTCGTCAAGTCGCTGGGGCGCTTCGACGCCGTGTTCTTCATCGTCGCGACGATCGTCGGGCTGGACCTGATCGGCCAGGCGGCGTCCAACGGCCCGGAGGCGTTCTTCTGGGCACTGATCCTGTGCGTCTTCTTCCTGATCCCCTACGCCCTGGTGATGGCCGAGACCGGCGCCGCGTTCCCCATGGAAGGCGGCCCGTACGAGTGGGTCAAAATGACCATGGGCCGCTTCTGGGGCTCGCTGAACACGATGTTCTACTGGGTCACCAACCCGCTGTGGGTCGGCGGCTCACTGGCGTTCATCGGCACCGCGGCGTGGTCGTCGGGGGTCTCCGGGATCGGCACCGGCGACGTCTCCGACTACCTGTTCAAGCTCGTCTTCATCTGGCTGACGATCGGCAGCGCGATCGTGTCGCTCAAGCTCGGCAAGTGGGTCCCGACGCTGGGCGCGATGGTCAAGGTCGCGCTGGTCGCGTTCTTCGCGATCACCGTGATCATCTACGGCCTCGACCACGGGTTCAAAGGCGGCTTCGCGATCTCCAAGATGCAGCCGACGACGGTCGGGCTGCTGGCGATCGCTCCGCTGCTGCTGTTCTCGTTCGTCGGCTTCGAGTCGGCCAATGGCGCGGCCGAGGAGATGAAGGACCCACAGAAGGACGTTCCGGCCGCGATCTTCCGCTCCGGCTTCTTGTCGACGTTCTGCTACCTGGTGCCGATCCTGCTCGTGCTGCTCGTCCTGCCGGCCAAGGAGATCACCGGTCTCGGCGGCTTCCTCGACGCGGTCAAGGTCAGCTACGGGATCTACGGCGGTGCGGCGAGCTTCATGTACGGCGTCACCTGCATCCTGTTCATCTTCACGCTGATGAACTCGGGCTCGGCGTGGATGATGTCGGGCGATCGCGTGCTGGCCTGCGCCGCGGCCGACGGCGGGTTCTTCCCCTACTTCGGCGTGTTCAACGAGAAGGTCGGGACGCCGATCCGCGCCAACGTGCTGTCGGGCATCATGGCCACGGCGTTCATGGTCGCCGCGGTCGCGCTGTTCAACGGCGGCAACGACGCGACATTCGGGGTCGTGCTCAACATCGCGATCTCGACGACGCTGATCTCCTACATCCTGATCTTCCCGGCCGCCTACATCCTGCGGCTGCGCCACCCGGGGGTCAACCGGCCGTTCCGGATTCCGGGCGGCGCGCACGGCGTGCCGATGCTGCTCGGCGTGATCCTGATCACGTTCTGGGTCTCGCTCGGCTCGTGGACCGCGGTCTTCCCGGGCACGCTCGACCGGCTGTTCGGCCACAGCTACTCGTTCCACGACAACTGGGGCGTGGGCGAAGGCAAGTTCTTCCTGTTCACGCTCGGCACGCTCGTGGTGCTGATCGTGTTCTCGGTGATCGGCTACCTGGTCGCGACGCCGGTGCGCAACAAGACGGTCGAGGTCACGATCGGCGGCGCGGCGGAGCCGGCGCCGGCCTGAGTTCGCCGCCCCGCGGTCAGAGCTTGCGGGCGGTGAACGTCACGGTGCCGCTGTCGCAGCTCAGCATCCCGGTCGGCCCGGACTGCGGGTCCAGCTCGCGAAACGAGCCGGTGACCTTCGCGCCGGACGCGTGCGCGCGGAAGTCGATCCGCGGGTTGGCGCCCTGCACGCTCTGGTGGTAGCTGAAGCCGCCGTCCTGCGAGACGAAGCCGCTGGGCACGTCGAACAGGCCGGCGCTGAAGCTCGTGCCGTCCGAGCAGGTCGTGTCCAGCCGGGGATCCGACAGTGCGATGAAGCAGTGCTGGCTGCCCTTGGTGCCGCAGTGGTTGGTCGCGGTGTGGCCGACGATCTTGAATTTGAACGTCGTCTTCTGGGCCGTCTTGGCCGCGTAGACGCCGGTCTGGAACGACCAGTGCCGCGCCGCGGCGGCCGGCGCACAGGCGAGCACGACAGCGGCCGCGGCGAGCGGCATCACTCCTCGACGGGGCATCGCGTCGAACATATCCCAGCCGCCGGACTCCCGCGCCGCTATCGTCGGGCCATGTCCAGCACCGCCGAACCACCCGTCTACGACGAACACGACATCGGCGCGATCGAGTTCTGGTCGCGCACCGCTCGCGAGCGCGACGAGGTGTTCGCCGACCTGCGCACCAACCACCCGCTGTCGCGCCACAACCCGCCGGTCGATTTGCTCGGAATGCCCGAGATCGAACGCAAGCCGTACTGGGCCCTCGTGCGCTACGAGGATGTCCGCAAGGCGTCACGCAGCCCGGAGACGTTCTGTTCGGGCGAGGGCGTGTCGTTTGGCGACGTGCCCGACGAGCTGCGCGAGGCGACGCTGTCGATCATCGGCATGGACGCGCCGCGCCACACGAAGCTGCGCGGGATCATCTCGTCGGCGTTCACGCCGCGCCAGATCGCGCGGATCGAGGAGGGCATCCGCCGCGACGCGCACACGGTCGTGTCAGAGGCCGCGCCGACCGGCGGCGGCAACTTCGTCTCGCTGATCGCCAAGCGCCTGCCGCTGATGACGATCTCGGACATGATCGGCGTGCCGGAGGCCGACCGCGAGCGCATCGTCGAGGCGTCCGACGTGATTGTCACCGCCGGCGACCCCGACGTCGCTCAGGGCCGGCCGCTGATGGAGGTCCTCGGGATGGCGGTCTTCACGCTGCACCAGTTCGCGGCCGAGCTCGCCGCCCATCGCGAGGACAATCCGAGCGACGACCTGATGAGCGCGCTGGTGCACACCGAGGTCGATGGCGAGCGCCTGACCCGCGACGAGATCGCCGCGTTCTTCGTGCTGCTGTCGGTGGCCGGCAACGACACGACCCGCCACACGACGTCCCACGCGATGCGCGCGCTGACCGAGAACCCCGATCAGGCGGCGTGGCTGCGCGAGGACCTCGGCGAACGAATCGGCACATCGGTCGAGGAGTTCATCCGCTGGGCGACGCCGGTCATGACGTTCCGCCGCACGACGACGCGCGAGGTCGAGCTGCACGGTCGGACGATCCCGGCCGGCGACAAGGTGATCCTGTTCTACCCGTCGGGCAACCGCGACGAGACGGCGTTCGAGGATCCGTGGAAGTTCGACCTCACGCGCGAGCCCAACCACCACCTCGGCTTCGGTGGCGGCGGGCCGCACTTCTGCCTCGGCGCCTCGCTGGCCCGCACGCAGCTGCGCGCGATCTTCACCGAGATCTACACCCAGATCCCCGACATCGAGGTCGGTGAGCTGGTCCGCTTCGACAGCGGCGGGTTCGTCGACGCGGTCAAGCGGCTCGACGCGACGTGGACGGCGTCGGGGTAGGCCTCTGAACTTCATCACCGAGGGCGCGGTGGACGGTCGCCCGAGGGCGCCGGGCCCGGGCGACGGGCGCCAGTGGCACTGAGCGGCGCTCTGGACTCACCTTTATGACTCTGAGCGGGCGTGGCGCTCCGCCCACCTCCTCGATGATGCAGTTCAGAGCCCTGCACTAGGCTCCGCGCCATGAACGTCGACGGCAAGGTCGCAATCGTCACCGGCGCCGGAAGCGGGATCGGGCGTGCGCTGGCGCGGCGTCTCGCCGCGGCGGGTGCGAAGGTGGTCGCCGCCGACCTCAACGGCGACGGCGCCCAGGCCACCGCGGAGTCGATCGGCGACGGCGCGATCTCGTTCGCCGGCGACATCTCCGACAGCGCCGTGATCGCCGACCTGATCGCCCGCGCCGCGTCCGAGTTCGGCCCCGTCGACCTGTACTGCGCCAACGCCGGCATCGGCGCGCCGGGCCTCGTCGACACGCCGGAGGCCGACTGGGAGCGCGCCATCGACGTCAACCTGATGTCGCACATCCGCGCCGCGCGAATCCTCGTCCCGGTGTGGCTGGAGCGTGGGTCGGGCTATTTCGTGGCCACCGCGTCAGCGGCGGGTGTGCTGAGCCAGATCGGTTCGGCGCCCTACTCGGTGACCAAGCACGGCGCCGTCGCCTTCGCCGAGTGGCTGTCGATCACCTACGGCGAGCGCGGGATCGGCGTCAGCTGCCTGTGCCCGATGGGCGTCAACACGAACATGCTCAACACCGGCCTCGGGCTCAGCGACGACGCCGCCCCGGGGGAGGGCCGGCAGGGCGCGCGCGTCGTCGCGGCGGCCGGCGACATCCTCGAGCCCGAAGACGTCGCCGACATCGTGCTCGAGGCGATCGACGAGGAGCGCTTCCTGATCCTGCCCCACCCCGAGGTGCTCGAGTTCATGCGCCGCAAGACCTCGGACTACGACCGCTGGATCCGGGGCATGCGGCGCCTTCAGTCCCGCGTCGACTGATACCGGCGGCGCCCGGTGCCCGAGATCTTCCTGCTCGCGGTCGCGTCGATGTTCTGGCCGCTGCTGCTGGTCGTCGTCGTGATCGCGCTGAGCACGACCTACCCGGTGCGGATCCTGGGCTGGTTCTGGGCCGGCGGGATGCTGACGACGATCGCGGTCGGGTCGGTGCTGGTGTTCGCGCTCCAGGACAGCCCGCTGATGCACGCCCACAACAAGCTGCCCTCCTCGCCGGAGATCAGCATCGTCGTCGGGGCGCTCGCCCTGCTTGCCGCCGGCGCGCTGAGCCGCGTGCGGCGCCGCCGCGCGCCGCGAGCGCCGAAGCCCAGCTCGTCGCGGTGGGAGCAGCGGGTCGAGCACCTCGTGGCAAACGGCGGGCCGCTGGCGTTCGCGGGCGGGATCGTCGGCTCGATCTTCCCCAGTCCGCTCGTGATCATCGGGATGGCGAACATCGCCCAGCTCGACGTCTCGACCGCCGTGACGTTCCTCGTCATCGTCGCCTTCTACGTCGTGATGTTCACGCTGATCGAGGTGCCGCTGGTCGGCTTCATCGTCGCCCCCGACTGGGCGCGCAGGCGGATCGAGCCGGTCAACAACTGGCTGCGCCACAACCTGCTCACGCTCGCGATCTGGGTGCTGGCGGTCGGCGGCGCGGCCGAGATGGTGCGCGGCGTCGTGAACCTCTGAGCCGAGGACTTGGCGGTAGTGTGCGAGGCCAAGACTTGCGAATTACAGAGGAGATCTCCCCATGACCGACACTGCCTCGACCTCGCCGATCGACGCCATGAAGGCGCTGATCGGGACGGAGTCCGGCCCCACCGAATGGTGGGAGGTCACCCAGGAGCGCATCAACGCGTTCGCCGAGGCGACCCAGGACTTCCAGTTCATCCACGTCGATCCCGAGCGCGCCAAGCAGACCCCGCTCGGCACGACGATCGCCCACGGCCTCCTGACCCTGTCGCTGGGTCCGATGTTCAGCTACACGCTCGAGACATTCGGCGGCACGGTCAACCCCGACTCGATCGCGATGGCGCTCAACTACGGCTACGACAAGGTGCGCTTCATGTCACCGGTGCCGGTCGGCTCGAAGGTGCGGATGCGCTCGACGCTGTCCGACGTCAAGGAGGTCCCCGGCGGCGTCCAGGTCACGTCGACTCAGACGTTCGAGATCGAAGGCCAGGACAAGCCGGCGTGCGTCGCCGAGTCGGTGGCGCGCTTCTACTTCAAGCCCGGGAGCTGACATGGCCACCGATACCGACACCACGACCGAGACCCCGGTCCTGTCCGAGCGCCGCGGCTCGGTGCTGCTGATCACGCTCAACCGGCCCGACCGGCTCAACGCCTGGACCCCGGGGCTCGAGGAGGGCTACTTCGCCCTGCTCGACGAGGCCGAGGACGACACCGAGGTCCGCGCGGTCGTCGTGACCGGCGCCGGTCGCGGCTTCTGCGCCGGTGCCGACATGGCCGACCTCGCCCAGATCGGCGAGCGCGGGAGCGGCGCCGTGTCGGCCGTGCGCAGCCGCAAGCGCGACCGGCCGATGGAGTTCCGCAAGCCGCTGATCGCCGCGATCAACGGTCCGGCCGCCGGCCTGGGGCTGGTCGAGGCGCTGTACTGCGACCTGCGCTTCTGCACCCCGGAGGCGAAGCTGACGACGGCGTTCTCGCGCCGCGGGCTGATCGGCGAGTACGGGCTGGCGTGGCTGCTACCGCGGCTCGTCGGGCCAAGCCGCGCGCTGGACATGATGATGTCGGCGCGCGTGGTGCTCGGCACCGAGGCGCTGGAGATCGGCCTCGTCGACCGCCTCAGCGACGCCTCGTCGGTCGTCGACGACGCGGTCGCGTACGCGACGATGCTGGCCGAGAACTGCTCGCCGGCGTCGATGGCGATCATGAAGACCCAGGTCCGGGCCGCACTGGACTCCGACTACGCCAGCGCGTTCGCCGAGTCCGAGCGGCTGATGGCCGAGTCGTTCTCGCGCTCCGACGTCCAGGAGGGCGTCGCGAGCTATCTCGAGAAGCGCGCGCCCGACTTCCCACCCCTGCCTGCGAGGAGCTGACGTATGGATTTCGCCCTGACCGACCGCTGCAAGGACTACCAGGAGCGGTTGCAGGCGTTCATGGACGAGCACGTCTACCCGGCCGAGTCCGTGTACGACGAGCAGCTCGCCGCGTCGGGCAACCCGCACTCCCAGCCGCAGATCATGGAGGACCTCAAGATCGAGGCGCAGAACCGCGGCCTGTGGAACCTGTTCCACCCTGACCCGAAGTGGGGACCGGGCCTCAAGAACGCCGAGTACGCGCCGCTGGCCGAGATCCTCGGGCGCAGCGGGATCGCGTCGGAGGCCTGCAACTGCTCGGCGCCCGACACCGGCAACATGGAGGTGTTCTCGCACTTCGCGACGCCGGAGAACCAGGACCGCTGGCTGAAGCCGCTGCTGGCCGGCGAGATCCGCTCGGCGTTCGGGATGACCGAGCCGGCGGTGGCGTCGTCGGATGCGACGAACATCGAGCTGCGGATCGAACGGGATGGCGACTCCTACGTCCTCAACGGGCGCAAGTGGTGGACGACCAACGCGCTGCACCCGCACTGCAAGGTGCTGATCGTGATGGGCAAGACCGATCCGACCGCGGCGCGCCACCGCCAGCAGTCGATGATCATCGTCCCCGTCGACACGCCCGGCGTCGAGATCGTGCGCAACCTGACGGTGTTCGGCTACACCGACCAGGACGGCCACGGCGAGGTGCAGTTCACCGACGTGCGTGTCCCGGCGTCCAACCTGCTCGCCAACGAGGGCGACGGGTTCATGATCTCCCAGGCCCGCCTCGGGCCCGGCCGCATCCACCACTGCATGCGCACTGTCGGCGTGGCCGAGCGGGCGCTGGAGCTGATGTGCAAGCGCGCGCAGGCGCGCGTCACGTTCGGGGAGCCGGTCTCGTCGCGCTCGAACATCCAGGACTGGATCGCCGAGTCACGGATCGACATCGAGATGGTGCGGCTGCTGACGATGAAGGTCGCGTGGCTGATGGACACGGTCGGCAACAAGCACGCGCGGATGGAGATCGCCGCGATCAAGATCGCCGCGCCCGAGATGGCGCTGCGGATCATCGACCGCGCGATCCAGGTCCACGGCGGTGCCGGCGTGTCGCAGGACACGCCGCTGGCGTCGATGTACGCCCATCTGCGCACGCTGCGCCTCGCGGACGGACCCGACGAGGTCCACAAGCGCACGATCGCCCAGGCGGAGCTGCGCAAGTGGGAGCCCAAGGACGCGTCGTCCAACGGGGCTGGCTCGCAGACCACGGCGAAGGTCGGCTCGTGAGCATCACGATCGACCTGTCGGGCAAGACGGCGATCGTCACCGGCGCCTCGCGGGGCATCGGGCTGGCGATCGCAAAGGCGCTGCACGAGGCCGGCGCGAACGTCGTGCTGACCTCGCGCCACCAGGAGGCGGCCGACTCGGCCGCCGGGCCGCTGGGCGAACGTGCCCTGGGCGTCGCGGCGCACGCCGTCGACGCCGACGCGGCACAGGCGTGCGTCGACAAGACCCTGTCGACGTTCGGCTCGATCGACATCCTCGTCAACAACGCGGGCACGAACCCGGCGTTCGGGCCGCTCGTCGACATGGACCAGGTCCGTTTCACCAAGACGTTCGCGCTCAACGCGTGGGCGCCGGTGCTGTGGACGGGGCTCGTGTGGGATGCGTGGATGAAGGAGCACGGCGGCGCGGTCGTCAACACCGCGTCGATCGGGGCCTACGGCATCGGCCCGTCGATGGGCGTCTACCACGCGTCGAAGGCGGCGATCGTCCACCTGACCAGACACCAGGCGGTCGAGATGGGTCCGAAGGTGCGCGTCAACGGCGTCGCGCCGGGGCTGGTGAGGACGAAGATGGCCGAGGCACTGTGGAAGGGCCAGGAGGAGTCGGTGGACGCACGCACCCCGATGGGTCGCGTCGGCGAGCCGGAGGACATCGCGCCCGCGGTCGTGTTCCTGTGCTCCGACGGCGCGAGCTGGATCACCGGCGAGACGATCACGATCGACGGCGGGCAGATCCACGCGCGCAATGTGCCGGCCGAACGGGCCTGACGGCGCGCGTGATCATGTGGCGTCGCGACCTGCGACTAGAGCTCGAGCCCGAACAGCTCGTTGAGCTGCGCGATCGTGTCCGCGGCGTCGGTGTGATGCACACCGCGGATGCCCAGGCGCGCGGCGCCTGACAGGTTGCGCGGGACGTCGTCGACCATCACGCAGTGCGGCGGCTCGACGCCGAGCCCGTCGCAGGCGATCTGGTAGAGGCGCCGTGACGGCTTGCGCACCCCATGCTCGCCGGAGATGACGATCACGTCGGCGAGCTGCTTCATGTCGAAGCTCTCGTAGCCGCGATCGCCCATCGAGTTGGAGACGATGGCAACGGGCACGCCGGCCTGCTTGATCTTCGTGACCGCGTCGACCATCGCATCGTCGCGCTGGGTCAGCGCGAGCATCCGCCGCGCGAGCCCTGCCGGCTCGAGCGTGCGCCCGGTCCGCTCGTGAAGCAGCTGCGCCATCCCATCCGAGAACTCGGCCTCCCCCATCCGCCCGCACTCGTGCTCGACGAGCAGCCGCTGGGCCCGCTCGTCGTTGGCGAACAGGTCGCGCACGGCGTCGGGTTCACCGCACTCGGCCTCTGAGAACGCCGCGAACGACGCGAAGACGTTGGTCGTCAGGACGCCGCCGACGTCCATCAGCAGGGCCTTGGGTTCGGCGGGCTGGGGTGTGTCCACGAGTCAGTGCTTGTGGTCGTGCGAGACGAACTGCTCCTGGTAGTCCTCCAGCTCGGAGTCGTCGACCTCGGCGGCACCGCTCTTGAACTTCGACGCGCCGAAGAAGCTCGCGCCCCCGATGATCAGGACGCCGACGGCGATGAGGACCCAGATGAGCACGAGTCGATCATAGACGGGCGGGGCGCAGAGACTACGATCGACGCGATGCCGACCGCCGACGCCTTCGCCGACGCCGCCGCGGCCGACGGCATCGCGCTCGGGCCGACGTCGTTTGACTGGCTATGCGAGCAGGGCCATATCGGGCTCGAGCGGGTGGCGAAGGCGCGGCGCGATCCGGCGATCGTCGAGCCGGTGCTCGTGGCGCTCGGAGCGCTGGCGACGATCTTCGCGCGGCTGGGCGGGGACGAGGCGGTGCTGCGTTCCGCTCGGGAGAATCTGCTGTTGGCAGTCGAGCACTACCACGAGCCGACGGGCACGATCGTCGAGCTCGATGGCCCCGAGCACTTCACGTCGGTGCGGCTGTCGACGTTACGCTTCTACCCGCCCGGCGTCGATCTCGGCTTCGACGCCGGCGCGTACGCCGATCTGTGCCGCGAGCACGCGCCGGCCAGCGACCGGCTCAGCCGCGGGCTCGCCGCCAAGGGCTTCGGCTTCGGCGGCGTTCAGCGCGAGCGCGCCTACCACGACGCGCTCAAGGACCTCGCCACGCCGGCCATGGGGTACCCGCCGGTGATCCGCATCGCGGCGCCCGACGGCGACGGCGCCGCCGCCTACGCGCACCACCGCGACCGCCTCGGCGCGGCGCTCGGCGCTACAGCGCGCCGAGCTTGCCCGTGAAGTCCGTGATCAGCGCGTCGAGCACGCCGACCATCACGCCCTCGCCCATCGAGGCCGCCTTGCCGCTGATCTGAGCTGACGTGTGCAGCGTGCCGCCGCCGTCGGCGATCTGGAAGGTGACCGTCGCGTTGGCGAAGCCCTGGCCGCCGGCCTCGCGCGACTTGACCGCCATCACCGCGCGGTGCGCCTCCGCGTCGGACTCGGTCACCTCGACGGTCCCCGTGAACGTCATCGACATCGCGCCCATCTTGACGAGGATCTGCGCCTTGACCGACTCGGGCCCGGTCTTCTCCAGTACGGAGCCGCCCTGCACGCATGGCACGACCTTCTCGAGGTCGAGGATCGTCGCGTAGTTCTCGTCGACCGACTTCGCCATCGTGAACGAGTGGTCCAGTTCCACCGCCATTGCACCCTCCTTTGACTGCGCGCCAGTATAGGCTCAGGCCGTGTCCATCCCCTCCGGCACACACCGGCTCGGCCCCGACGACGCGACGCTTTCGGTGCACACCACCCGGACGGGCGCCGCGGCCAAGGCCGGTCACAACCTGCTGATCGATGTCGACCGCTGGGAGGCGACGCTGACCGTCGCCGACGACCCCGCGCAGTCGGCGCTCGCGCTCACCGCGGACGGTGGCTCGCTGCGCGTGGTCGACGGCACCGGCGGCATGCAGGCGCTCGGCGACGACGACAAGGCGAGCATCAAGTCGACGATCGACGACGAGATCCTCGGGCGGGCGCAGATCGTCTTTCGCTCGACCAAGGTGACCGCGGACGGCGACACGGTGCACTTCGACGGCGACCTGACGCTTGCCGGCATGGCCCACCCGATCTCGTTCGACCTGTCCAGCGCCGACGGGCGGCTCTCGGCACGCGCGGTGATCACCCAGACTCGGTGGGGGCTCAAGCCGTACTCGACGCTGTTCGGGACGCTGCGGGTCGGCGACGACGTCGAGGTCACGCTCGACGGCCGACTGCCGGCATCGGGCGGCGGGCCGCCCTAGCCGCGGTAGACCGTCTGCGCGTCCAGCCGCCCTCGACGCCCGGCGGCAGCGCGCCGCTGCCGTGGGCGTACAGCGCGATGTCCTCGATCGTCTTGACCTGGGCCGGATCGTCGCCGGCGGCCCAGGCGCCGTTGTCCCACGTCAGCGACTCGGGGTCGGCGCTGAGCGCCATGCCGGCCAGCAGCCGGCCCTTCTGACGGATCTTCTCGGCCGTCGTCGCGATCGCCGCCGGGACGCCGTCGGATGGGGACGAGTTGTAGCCGTGGCCCTCGCCGAAGCGGTCGACATCGGCCGGCACGACCTTGACGTCGAGCGGCGGGACGCCAAGCTCGGTGGCGACGAGCTGCGCATAGTCGCTTTCATGACCGTCGGGCTCGGTGGTCAGGCTGAGCACCATCTTGCCGGTCGGATGGATGCGCAGGAACACCGCGCGATAGACCTCGTCAGCCACTGGTCTTCTCCTCGTCTTGGTTGGTCAAGCCTGCCAGACGCGCGCGCTCCTGATGGGCGCGCAGCGCGTTGTGCTCCTCGAGATCGCAGAACGCCGACGGCGGCCCGCCGAGCGCGTGCGCCGGGATCGCCGGGCGCTCGCATCCGGGGTAGATGCAGATCTTCACGTCGGACTCAGTCATCGTCGGTCACCCATCCCGCAGTCGTGTTGCCGCGGCTCGGGCCGTGGCCGCTGGGCATCGCCACGGAGCTGCCGGCGACCGGCGTCGCGCTCGCCCACGGCTCAGGCTCGACGGCGTGCGCCTCCGGCGCCGGTGCGACGACGGGCGGCTCGCCGCCGCCGGCGATCGCGTCGACGACCTCCCCCAGCGCCCGGAAGTTGTGCCCGCTGACCAGCGCGTCGCAATGCGGCAGCGCCGCGACCATCCCGCCCGCCCGAGGCTCGAAGGCGCTCGCACTGACGCGCGGATTGACCCACACGATCCGGTACGCCAGCCGCGAGAGCCGCTCCATCTCCCGCTCGACAACGGCGGGATCACCGCGCTCCCAGCCATCGGACAGGATCACGACGACGGCGCCGCGCGCCATCCCACGACGGCCGTGGTGATCGTTGAACGCCTTCAGCGCATCGCCGATCCGCGTCCCGCTGGACCAGTCCGGCGCGGCCGCGGCGGCCCGCTGGATCGCCCGCTCGGGGTGGCGGCCGTGCAGCGCGCGGGTGAGCCGGGTCAGCCGCGTGGCGAACACGAACGCCTCGGCGTCGGACACGCTGCCCGCGGCGCAGGTCAGGAACTGCAGGTACGCGCGCGAGTAGGACTCCATCGAGCCCGAGATGTCGCACAGCATGACCAGGCGCCGCGGCACGATCCGTCGCCGGCGACGCGCAAGGCGGATCGGGTCGCCGGCCGTGCGCAGGCTGCCGCGCAGCGTGCGCCGCATGTCGACCTGGGCGCCGTGACGGGCGCGCTCACGGCGGCGGGTGCGGCGCAGCGGCGTGGCCAGCGTGAGCCGCGTCATCAGCCGGTACAGCGCAGCAAGCTCGGCGGCGTTCAGCGCGTCGAAGCTCGTGGTCGCCAGGCGCTCCTCGTCGGAGGCCATGACGAGCGGAACGTCGACCTCGCCTTCGTCATCGCCGTCGTCGGCGGCGTTGGGAGTGTGCGAGGCGAGGCCCGAGGAGCTCCCGGGCAGCGAGCGATCGCCCGAGGGGCGATCGTCGGTCTCGTCCGCCGGGGCGGTCTGGATCTCGTCGGGCTCGAACCGCTCGCCGTCGGCCGAGCTGCCGAACACCTCTCCGAAGACGGCGTCGAAGGCCCGCACCTGCGAAGGGTCGGACACGAGCACCGCGCGCGCCGTCCAGTACAGCCGCCGCCGCGCGATCGGCTTGACCAGCGTCAGAGCGCGCGCGAGCTCGGCGCTGCGTTGCGGCGTGACCGGCACGCCGGCGTTGCGCAGCCGCGTCCCGAACGCGCCGACGACCGCCGGCAGGTCGAGGGTCGCGTGCTCAATCATCGCCGCCCACGAGCTGCTCCAGGCCGACCGCTCGAACGAGCTCCTGATCCTCGGAGTACTTGAGCACCGAGCCGAGCGTCCGGTCGATCGCCGGAGCGTCGAGGCGCTTGACCCCGAGCAGGTCCAGTGCCCCCAGCCAGTCGATCGCCTCGGCGATCCCCGGCGGCTTCTGGATGTCGGAGTCGCGCATCCGAGCGACCGCGGTGGCGACGGCAACGGCAAGCGTCTGTGCTGCCCCCGGCACCCGCCGGCGGATGATCTCGACCTCACGCTGCGGCGACGGGTAGTCGATCCAGTTGTAGAGGCAGCGGCGCTTGACCGCGTCGTGCAGGTCGCGCGTGCGGTTGGACGTCAGGACGATGATCGGTGGATGGGTGGCGACGATCGGCCCGATCTCGGGGATCGTCACCGTCGCCTCGCCGAGCAGCTCGAGCAGGAACGCCTCGAAGTCGTCGTCGGCGCGGTCGATCTCGTCGATCAGCAGCACCGCGGGGCGCGGGCCGGGGTGCTGCAACGCCCGCAGCAGGGGCCGTGCGAGCAGGTAGTCGGGACCGAACAGGTCGGCCTCGCGCAGCTGCGTCCCCTGGGCGTCGGCGAGGCGGATGCTCAGCAGCTGGCGCGGGTAGTTCCACTCGTACAGCGCCTCGGCCGCGTCGATGCCCTCGTAACACTGCAGGCGGATCAGCGGCGTGTCGAGGACCGCGGCCAGCGACAGTGCGGCCGCGGTCTTGCCGACGCCCGCCTCGCCCTCGAGCAGCAGCGGCTGGGGCAGGCGCAGGGCGAGGAACATCGACGTGGCCAGCGACTCGTCGACCAGGTAGTCGACCGCGCCGAGGCGCACGGCGAGCGTGTCGACATCCGGCGCGACATGGCCGACCTCGCTTTCCGCGTCGCCGCTCATGCCTGCGCGAGGACCGTCCGGTAGTCCTCCTCGGTGTCGACGTCGAGCGGGATCGCACCGGCGATCGGTACCTCGACGACGTCGTCGCCACCCTCGTCGAGCAGCCGCCAGACGCCCTTGTCGCCATGCAGGTCGGCCAGCGCGCCGAATATCGCCGGCGAAAAGGCGATCGGGTGTCCGCGGCCGTCGTCGTAGCGGCAGACCGCGAGATCGGCATCACCGCGCCCCGCCAGCAGCGCGCCGACCGTGTCGGCGGTCACGCCGGGCTGGTCGCCGAGCATCAGGACGAGCGCCTCACAGCGCGAGTCGATGATGTCCAGAGCCGCGGCGATCGACGACGAGCAGCCGTCGCCGTAGGCGTCGTTGACGACGACCTGGGCGCCCCTGAGGTCGACCGTCTCGCGGACGTCGACCGACGAGCCGCCGATCGCGACGACGAGCTGATCAAACGCACACTCGCGGGCGACGCCGACGACGTGGCCGAGCAGCGTGCCGCCGTTGTAGGCCAGCAGCTGCTTGGGCCGGCCGAGCCGCTTGGAGCCCCCCGCGCCGAGCACGAGGCCGGTGGTGAAGCTCTCACGCGGCATGGGAGTGCTCGGCCAGGAACGTGTCGCGACAGGCCTCGCGACAGAAGTACACGGTCTCGCCGTCGTGCTGGACCGACAGTGTCGACGGGACCGCGGCGACGGTCATCCCGCAGATCGGGTCGACCGCCAGGGCCGACGACGGCGGAGCGCCGGCCGTGCGCAGCGGGGCGCGCATCGGCGTCGCCTCGTCGCGGCGAACGGCGACGATCTTGGCCAGGATCGCCAGCGCGACCTCGCCCGGCGTCCGCGCGCCGATCTCGATCCCGGCCGGGACGTCGATCCGGTCAAGCTGCTCGTCGGCGACGCCGTCGGCGCGCAGCTCATCGAGCACGCCGGCGCCGCGCTTGCGGCTGGCCACGAGGCCGACGTAGGCGCAGCTGCGCGTCGAGCCCCATGCGCAGCGCGTGCAGCTCGTCGCGGCCGTGCCCGGCGACGAGGACGGCGAAGTCGCCGCTCGTCGGGTCGCCGCCGGCGACCATCTCGAGATCGACGTGGGCGCCGAGCGCGAGCACGGCTTGGGCAATCGGCGTCTGGCCGATGACGACGACCCGGGGCGCCGGCAGCGACGGCTCGAGGAAGACCTCGATCGCGCCGCCCGACAGGCACGGGTTCTTGACCGTGACCGCTCCGTCCTCGACGGCGACGACCTGCTCGGTGTCGGCCGGGTCGGCGTCCTCGGGGACCTCGACGTCGGCGTCGGGCATGATCTTCAGCAGCACCGGCTCGCCGTCGCGCATCGCGACCAGCGAGTAGGCGCGCACGCTGTGCTCGGCGCACACGCCACCGACGAAGCCCTCGATCGTCCCGTCGCCGAGGATCAGGGCGACGTTGCCCGGCTCGACGCTCGTCGGGCGCTGGACCCGAACGACCGTGGCCGTCACGAACGCCGTGCCGGCCGCGGTCAGGTCGTGCGCCCGTGCCGCGAGCGCGTCGGAGATCATTGTGGTGGCTCGGGGCGTCCCTGCATCGCCGCCCACACCCGCGCCGGCGAGCAGGGCATGTCGATGTGGTCGACCCCGTGGGTCTCGTACAGGGCATCGATCACCGCGTTGACGATCGCCGGCGGCGACCCGACGTTCGGGGACTCGCCGACGCCCTTGGCGCCGAGCGGGTGATGCGGGCAAGGTGTGACGGTCTCACCGAGCTCGAAGTCCGGGCACTCGAGCGCCGTCGGGATCAGGTAGTCCATGAACGACGAGTTCAGGCAGTTGCCCTCGTCGTCGAAGCTGATCAGCTCCATGAGCGCGATGCCGACGCCTTCGGCCAGGCCGCCGTGGATCTGGCCGTCGACGACCATCGGGTTGATCCGCACGCCGCAGTCGTCGACGGCGATGAAGCGCCGGACCTTGACCTCGGCGGTGTCGGGGTCGATGTCGACGACCGCGATGTAGGCGCCGTAGGGGTAGGTCAGATTCGGCGGGTCGTAGATGACCTGCGCGTCGAGACCGCCCTCCAGGCCCTCGGGCATCTCCGAGCCGCTGTAGGCGTACTGCGCGATGTCCTCGATCAGCGCGCCCTTCTCGGGGTCGCCCTTGACGAACCAGCGGCCCTTCTCCCACGCCAGGTCGTCGGGCCGGGTCTCGAGCATCGTCGCGGCGATCATCCTGGCCTTGTCGCGCACCTTGCGCGAGACCACGGCGACCGCGGCGCCGGAGACCGGCGTCGAGCGACTGCCGTAGGTGCCCAGGCCGTAGGGCGACTTGTCGGTGTCTCCGTGGCGCACCGTGATGTCCTCGGGCGGGATGCCGAGCTCTTCGGCGACGATCTGGGCGAACGTCGTCTCGTGACCCTGGCCCTGGGTCTGGGCCGAGATCGAAACGACGGCCTTGCCCGACGGATGGACGCGCAGATCGGCGCCGTCGTTCATCGACAGGCCGAGGATGTCCATGTGCTGGCGTGGCCCCGCACCGACGCCCTCGGTGAAGAACGACACGCCGATCCCCATCAGCTCGCCCTTGGCGCGCTTCTCCAGCTGTTCGCGGCGCAGATCCTCGTAGCCGGCGATCTCCATCGCGACCTTCATCGTCTTGGAGTACTCGCCCGAGTCATACGTCCAGCCGGTCGTCGTCTCGTACGGGAACTGCTCGGGAGCGATGAAGCTGTTCATCCGCAGGTCGATCGGGTCGACCTTCATCTCCAGCGCGAGCGCGTCGACCATGCGCTCGACCAGGTACACAGCCTCGGTGATCCGGAACGAACAGCGATAGGCCACGCCGCCCGGCGCCTTGTTCGTGTAGACGGCCTTGACCTTGACGTGCGAGGCCTGAAGGTCGTAGGAGCCGCAGACGATGTGGAAGAACCCGGCCGGGAACTTGGTCGGCTGGGCGGTCGAGTCGAAGGCGCCGTGGTCGGCGATCACGTCGACGCGCAGGCCGGTGATCTTGCCGTCCTTGGCGCACATCTGCGACTTCATGATGTAGTCGCGCGCGAAGCCGGTCGAGACGAGGTTGCCGGTGCGGTCCTCGACCCACTTCACCGGGACGCCGGCGACGATCGAGCCGGCGATCGCGCACACGTAGCCGGGGTAGACCGGCACCTTGTTGCCGAAGCCACCGCCGATGTCGTTGCACATGATCCGGATCATGTGCTCGGCGAGTCCGGCGACATGCGCGTAGACCGTGCGGTGCGCGTGCGGCGCCTGGTTGCCGTTATAGATGTCGAGCTGGCCCGTCTGCGGGTTGAAGTCGGCGATCATCCCGCACGTCTCCAGCGGCGCCGGGTGACAGCGCGGGTAGATGATGTCGCGCTCGACGATCGTGTCGGCCTCGGCGAACGCCTGGTCGGTCGCGGCCTCGTCGCCGGCCTCCCACAGCGGGCTGGCCAGGTTGTCGCGCTGGCCGGTCTTGTCGTCGCGGATCAGCGGCGCGTCGGGGTCCAGCGCCTTGCGCGCGTTGACGACCGGCGGCAACGGCTCGTACTCGACGTCGATCAGCGACAGCGCGTCGTTGGCCGTGTACTCGTCGACGGCGATGACGAACGCGACCTCCTGGCCCTGGAAGCGGACCTTGTCGCCGGCCAGCACGGCCTGCGTGTCGTAGGAGATCGTCGGCATCCAGGCGAGACCGAGCGTCTCGAGGTCCTTGGCCGTGACGACCGCCGCGACGCCCGGGTGGGCGAGCGCGCGCGACGTGTCGATCGAGACGATCTTGGCGTGCGCGTAGGGCGAGCGCAGCACCTGGCCGTAGACCATGCCCGGCAGTCGGATGTCATCGAGGTAGGTGCCCTGACCGCGGATGAAGCGCGCGTCCTCCTTGCGCTTGAGGCGGCCGAAGCCGATCGGGCGTTCGGTCGAAGGGCTGGGAAGGTTTTCGGCGATGGCCATCGTGGTCACGCCTCCTGTCGTGTCGAGGCTTCTTGCGAGGCCGCCCACTGCACGGCGGCCACGATGTTCTTGTACCCGGTACAGCGGCAGATGCCGCCGGAGATCGCGGTGCGGATCTCGTGGTCGGTGGGGTTGGGGTTCTCGTCGAGCAGCGCCCGCGTCGTCATCAGCATGCCCGGCGTGCAGAACCCGCACTGCAGCGCGTGCAGCTCGTGGAAGCCCTGCTGGATCGGGTCGAGCTTGCCGTCGACCTCCAGCGATTCGACGGTGCGAACCTCGTGGCCGTCGCACATCGCCGCCAGGCGCGTGCACGACTTGACCGGCTGGCCGTCGAGCTGCACGACGCAGGCGCCGCAGTTGGACGTGTCGCAACCCCAGTGGGTGCCGTGCAGCTCGAGCGTCTCACGCAGGAAGTGCACGAGCAGCAGCCGCGGCTCGATCTCCTTGGTGACCTGCTCGCCGTTGACGGTCATCGTGACGGTGATGTTGTCCATGGCCTCTATGCCTCCTGGTGCAGGGCGCGGGCGGTCGCACGGCGCAGCGCACGCTGGGTGAGTACGCCGGCGAGATGGCGCTTGTAGTCGACCGGGCCGCGGCCGTCGGATGTCGGCGAGCAGTCCTCCGACGCGATCTGGCCGGCCTGCTCGAACAGCTCGTCCGACGGCGACTGACCCGCCAGCAGCTCCTCGGCGCGCGACAGATGGACGGTCGTCAGCCCGACCGCGCTCAGCGCGATGCCGATCGAGCGGATCGTCCCGCCGTTCATCCACACGGCCGCCGACGCGGCGGCGATCGCCCAGTCGCCCGCGCGCCGCTCGACCTTCTCGTGGGCGCTGCCGGCGCCCGGCCGCAGGCTGAGGCGAATCTGGGTCAGCAGCTCGCCGTCCTTGACCGCCGTCATGTACGGGCCGATGTGGAAGTCGTCCATGTCGACGACGCGCTCGCCCGACACGCCGCGGATCACGACCTTGGCCTTCGCCGCGGCGCAGACCGCCGACAGGTCCTCGGCGGCGTCGGCCTGGCACAGAGAGCCGCCGATCGTGCCCCAGTTGCGCACGACCGGGTCGGCGATCACCTTCTCGGCGTCTGCGAACAGCGGGAACTCGCGGGCCAGCAGCTCGGACTCGAGCAGATCCTTGTGACGCGTCAGCGCGCCGATGTGGATCTCGTCGTCGGCCTGGCGGATGTAGCTCAGCTCGTGCAGGTCGTTGATGTCGATGAGCTTGCCCGGCTGGGCCAGACGCAGCTTCATCATCGGCAGCAGGCTGTGGCCGCCGGCGATCACGCGCGCGTCGGAGCCCATCTGGCTCAGCGACGCGATCGCGCCCTCGACGCTGGTCGCACGCTCGTAGTCGAATGGTGCGGGGGTCTGCAAGGGATGGGTCCTTTCCTACTCAGCGTACGGGGAGCCGCTTGCGGGGCTTGCCGATGTCGTCGCGCTGCTCGTACTGAACCGGCGCATCGCTGCCGATCACCGGGGACCGCGGCAGCGAGTCGGGGCGGGACTGGCGGATCTCGGGGTACAGCAGACGCGCGGCGAGGCTCCCGCCCTCGACATCGCGCAGCGCGGGCCCGTCGGGGCTGGCCGCGGCGATCGGCGCCTCGCGCCCCAGCCGCGCGAGCGTCAGCGTCCCCTGGGTGTAGACCTCGCCGATGCGCGGCGGGTCGACGTCCTTGCTCTCGGGGAAGTTGCGCAGACCTGCCGCGGCGGCGCCGGGATACAGGCCTTCGATCAGCCCGACCGCGTCGCGCATCCCGGCCTTCTTGACCAGCAGACCCTCGAGCAGGTCGACGCCCGCGTCGAGCTGCGCGTTGATGTCGACGACGATCTCGTTGACCGGCGCGCTCTTCTCGATGATCTCCGACACGCCGGTGATCACCTCGTCGAGGCCCTTGCGAATCGAGTTCAGCGCGAAGATCGTCGACACGAGGTAGTAGACGAGCGCCAGGACGACGAGCAGGACGCCGATGATCAGGGCGATTGCGGCTGCGGGCATGGCTCAGGCCCCCTGCGCGGCGTCGTCGACGATCACGTCGAGCGAGCCGCCGTAGTCGGCGACCACCGCGACCGTCTGCTTGACCTGCTCGCGCGTGGTCACCAGCAGCGCCGCGGCATCGAGGTCCTTGGAGCCGGCGGCCGCGGTCGCCGCGATGCCGTCGACCGTCGGGACGATCGACCGGGCGGCCTTCAGGACGCCGCGCAGCAGGTAGACGACGACGGGCAGCACGACGACGATGAGGACGACATCTCCGATCCACCAGAGGGTCATGACTTCGGCCTCCGTTCCGCGACGATCGCCGCCTTGCGCGCGATCCCCGGCATCGCCCCGAGGATGATGTCGAACTGCGCGTTGATCGCCTTGACCGCGGGCTCGAGCGGGCGAAGGTGCTCGGCCTCGACGCCCTCCAGCGCCCCGCCCAGCGTCGCCAGCCCCTCGGAGATCTTGCGCAGGCCCGAGCGGACCTCGATCAGCGCGACGGCGAGGACGAGGACGACGAGCACCGCGAGCACGACGCCGAGCAGGACGAGAACGTGTGCGCCGCTCATGCCGTCGCTCCGTTCCCGAAGCCGTCGGTCAGCGCGTTCATATAGCCGTCTTGGACCACTGCTTCCTCCACGATCTGGGCCAGCACGGGCGCAGTGGCCTGAAGCTGGGGAATGTTCGCCGTGTTCGCGCCGACCTGGCCCGCGATCTCCAGCAGGCCGTCGACCGAGTTCTCGATGCTCTCCACGGAGCGCAGCAGCAGCGTCAGCAGGATCGCGACGATCACCGCTGCGCCGAGCCCGATGGCCAGGGCGATCGCGAAGTAGGTCTGCCCGGTCAGGGTTGCGAGCGTCATTTGCCGACCGCCGTCTTTCGCAGCGCGCGTGCCGAATGCAGGATCCGCACGCCCGAGTCGTTGATCTGCGCGATTCCGCCGAGCTCGGCAGTCTGCTGGCGCACGACCTCGACGGCGTCCTCGGCAGTGCGGGCCTGGCGGGCGATCCGCATCGCCAGCGCGACGATCACGATCACGATCACCGCCGCGACGAGGATCACCACGACGCCGACCCCGATGCCGAACTGCCATTGGCCGGACGTGGCGATGGTCATCGGAACCCTCCTTCATTGCTGCGTTGCTGGTCAGGACCATCCAGCGGCCTCGCAAGCGAGGTCGCGAGGACTATACAGCCAGACATATTGGTGATTGGCGATTTAACGGCGCACCGAGAGCGGGCCGCCGGGACGCCCGTGACGGACCGCGACGAGCTCCGCCATGATCGACAGCGCGGTCTCCGAGGCGCCCTGCGCGCCGAGGTCCAGCCCGACCGGCGCGCTGATCCGCTCGAGGTCGGATTCGCTGACCCCGGACGCCAGCAGCCGCTCGCGGCGCTCGGCCTGTGCGTGGTGGGATCCCATGGCGCCGATATACGCGGGATCGGCGCTCAGGGCGAGGGTCAGAACGGCGTCGTCGATCTTCGGATCGTTGGACAGCACGGCGATGTACGTCGCGCGATCGATGCCGCCGAGCTGCTGCACGGCCTCCTGCGGCCACGCCACGATGACGTCGAGCGCGTCGGGCAACCGCTCCGGCGTCGCGAAGCGGGCACGCGGGTCGATCACGTAGGGCTGCCAGCCCATTCGCCGCGCGAGGTGGGCGAGGTGGTTGGCGTAGGCGACGGCGCCGAAGATCAGCACCCGCGGCGCCGGGGCGGTGATATCGATGAACAGGTCGCCGCGCAGCTCCGAGCGCTCGGCCCACATCAGGTCCAGCGCACCGGCCAGCGCCTGGTCGTCGAGGGCCGCATCGCCCAGGGTGCCGTCGGGCACGCCGTCGGCCGAGACGAACACCCGCCGTCCCGCCGCCGGCCCGCTGACCGCCGTGACCAGCGCCGCACGGCGGTACTCCCGTGCCGCGGCGGCGAACGCGGCCTGGGGGGTCACCGTCAGACGGGGGCCTCGGCGGGCGCCGCGGCGGGCGCGTCCCGGCGCCGCGGCTTCGGCGGCCCGCCACCGGCGAGCCAGGTCATCAGCAGCCCGTAGATGATCACGACGATCCCGACGGCCAGCACGAGCGGCCCGAGGAAGTTGATCTTCGACGTCGAGGTCAGGTGGTCGTAGTCGGCCCGCTGGTGCTCGAGGACCGGGATCACGTCCTTGCTGTAGTAGGCCGTGATGTCGGGCACCGACCGGATCGGCTGGCCCTGGTGGTTGGTCGCGTTGCCGATGCCGGGGATCTGGTTCCAGCCCTGGGTGACGGCCGGCAGGTTCGTCACCGCCTGGGCGATCCCAGGGAAGTTGGTCTTCAGCGCGGCGAGCAGCTGGGCCGGGCTGATCTTCAGCGTCGTGGTCAGGAACGTGACGAGGTTCGGGATCTCGGCGGTGACCGCCGACAGCGGGATCGCCTGGAGCAGCGCCGTCGTGTGCGGGAAGTTCTTGGCCAGCGCGGCGACGACCTGGGCCTGCGACAGCCCGGTCTGCTTGGAGACGAACGCGATCAGCTTCGGCACCTCGGCCGCCGCGCCGCCCTGCGGGGTCATGATCGGGTCCTCGGTGTTGACGATCGCCGTGACCATGTTCACCCCGGCGCGGCTGCCCTGCACGCGATTCTGGGCGAACGCGGGCTTGAGGTTGTTGAGCAGCTTCTGGCCGTTGCTGACGCGCGGGGTGAGGTTGATGATGAGCATCAGCGCGACGATCGCGACGCCGACGACGGCGACGACGATGCCGTAGACCCGCGCCTCGCCGGTCGAGACCCCGTTGCGGCTGCGGAAGATCATCAGCAACGCGAACAGGATCACGATGATCGCGATGACGAGCAGCAGCGGTGCGATCCAGTCGACCGTCGTCTTGGAGTCGAGGCTGTCGAAGTTGGCCTTGTTGGCCGCCGCTGCGGGGATCAGGTCGTCCTTGAAGTAGTCGCGGACCTGCGGCACGCTGGTCACCGGGGTGCCGTTGAAGCGCGTCATGCCGTCGATGCCCTGGACGTGGTCCCAGCCACCGGTGACCGTCGGCAGGTTGGTGACCGCCTGGGTGATCGCCGGGAAGTTGGTCTTCAGGGCTGCCGTCAGCTGCGCCGGGCTGACCTTCAGCGTCGTCTCGAGGAAGGTCAGGAGATGGGGCAGCTCGGCCGTGACCGATGACAGCGGGATCGCCTGCAACAGCGCCAGCGTGTGGGGAAAGTTCTTCGCCAGCGCCGCCACGACCTGGGCCTGCGACAGCCCGGTCTGCTTGGCGACGAACGCGATCAGCTGCGGCACCTCGGCGGCCGCGGTTCCGTTGGCCGTCACGATCGGATCGGCCGTGTCGACGTCCTTGGAGATCAGGTTGATGCCGGCCGCGTCGCCGTTGAGCCGGTTGGCGGCGAACACCGGCCGCGACGCGTCGAGGACCTTCTGGCCGTCGTCGAGGCGCGAGATCAGGCTCAGCCCGAGGACCACCGTCAGGACGAGCACCCCGACCACGAGCACGATCACGCCCTCGATCACACCGACCCGACGATTGACTCGCATTCGCGACCCCTCCTTGTGGCAGACGCGGCGAGCATATCGATGCGCCTCACGCGCGCGCGGGAATTCTGTACGACGCGCTCAGCGCAGCGTGCGCGGGTCGACCGATTCGTCCTTGGCGACGACGTTGACGGTCCGGCAGCGGCCGCAGCGGATCCGGACCTTCTTGTTCATGTACTGCGGGTCCATCGCAGCGGCGAGCAGGTTGCCGCAGCTGACGCAGACGTAGTCGTTGGGCCCGTTGCCGTTGAACACCGGGCGATCAGGGTCCTCCTGGACCGCGGTCCCGCCGTCGGGCGGCACCTCGCCGGGCTGGACCTCGCGCATCGTCAGGGTCGCCATGTCAGTGGATGCTCCCGCCGCCGCGGCGCTGCGACAGCCGTACGCCGTCACGCCCATAGCGGACCGCGACGAGCTCGGCCATGATCGACAGCGCGACCTCCTCGGCGCTCGTCGCGCCGAGATCGAGCCCGATCGGCGCGCTGATCCGCGCCAGGTCATCCTCGCTGACACCGCGGGCGACCAGGCGCTCGCGGCGCTGCTCCTGCGCGCGCTTGGAGCCCATCGCGCCGATGTACGCCGGCTCGCCGGCCAGCGCCTCGGTCAGGACCTCATCGTCGATCTTCGGGTCGTGGGTCAGGACCGCGAGGTAGGTGGCCCGGTCGAGGCCGCCGAGCTGGGCGATCGCCTTCTGCGGCCAGGCGACGACGACCTCGGTCGCGTCGGGGAAGCGCTCGGCGGTGGCAAACCGCGCGCGTGGGTCGATGACGTACGCACGCCATCCGGTCGCGCGTGCGAGATGCGAGAGGTGGTTGGCGTACTCGACCGCACCGAAGATCAGGACCCGCGGCGCCGGGGCGGTGACGTCGATGAACAGCTCTTCGCGCCGCTCGGAGCGCTCGGCCCACATCAACTCGTCGGCGTGCTGCGTCGCGCGCGCGTCGAGCGCCGCGTCGCCCAGGGTGCCCTCGCGTGTCCCGTCGGCGCGCACCAGCAGCCGGCGGCCGGCGTGGGGCCCGTCGACCGCGGTGACCAGCGCCGCACGTTCGTCGCGCCGGGCGACGTCGGCGAACGCCGCCTGTGCGCTCACGACTCGAAGCGCTCCACCCACACGTCGATCTCACCGCCGCACGGCAGCCCGACGTCCCACGCGTCGCTGTCGACGATGCCGTAGTGCAGCAGCCGCGGCTCGCCGCCGGCGAGCACCTCCTCGGCCTGCTCGACGACCGCGCCCTCGACGCAGCCACCGGACACCGCGCCGTAGACCTCGCCGCGGCTGTTGATCGCCATTTTCGACCCCGGGGGGCGGGGCGCCGAGCGCTTGACCGCGACCACCGTGGCCAGCGCCACCTCATCGCCGCGGGCCAGCCACTGATCGACCTGCTCGAGAACGTCCTTCATTGCGGCCTCCTTTGCGGCGTGAACCCCGAATGGCTCGTGTGAACAGGCTATAGCGGTGGTCGGCTCGGGGGCGGGGCTGCCGCAGTCGGCGGATGAGGGGATTCGATTAGCCAAATCTTGGTGCGCCGTCAGACATCGAACAACCGTTGTCAGACGTCGAACAACTGTCCATAACGCACGGCTCGCGTCAAGTGGTCGCCGATCACCGGCCAGTGACCCCACTCTCCCCACGCACACGGCCGCCCCACACCCATCAACGTCTCATGCCACCGGCGGCGGTTCGGGCAATGCTCCTGATCACGCTGCTAGCGATCGTCGGTGGTTCCTACGGGCTCTCGCGCGCCAACGCCGCGTCCGCGTGCACGCAGACCTTCACGCCGTCGTCGGTTGGCAGCAACCCGTACCCCGGCTCGAACGTCAACACCGCCCTCAACAGCGCGGCCGCGGGTGCCGTCTTCTGCTTCGCCGCGGGCTCCTACGGAGACATCGACCTCTACGCCGACCATCCATCGGGGATCGTGACGCTGCAGCCGGCATCAGGCGCGGCGGTGTCGATGGGCGAGGTCAACCTCAACGGAGTCAGCAATGTCACGGTGACCGGGTTTTCGGGGTCCAGCTCGTCGGGTGGCGTTTACGTTCAGGTCGCCGGCCAGGGCAACAACTCGAACATCACGATCAGCAACAACGCGATGACGACAGAAGGCGTGGTCGTGAGGGACAACACGCTCGCGAACGCGAACATTCTCGTCACCAACAACACGTTCATCGGGTTCACAAGGTCGGATGAGCAGAGCCGCGTGAACATCCTGTCTGATACCGCTTGCCCGAACGGGATCACGGTCAGCAACAACCACATGTCCGGCGGCCAGGCAGACGGCATCGATACGACCGGCGGGTCGTGCGGCACGGTCATCTCCGGCAACGAGATCGACCACATCGACGAGCCGAATTGCGGTGGCATCCACTGCGACGGCTTCCAGGACAACGGCGGCGGCAACGGCACCATCATCACGGGCAACTACTTCCATGACGACTTCGACTGCTTCCTGCTCGACGACGGGTCATCGAACATCACGATCAGCAACAACGTGTGCTCCACCGCGTCGGACTCCAACTACTGGATGCAGTTCGGCGGTGGCAAGACGGTCAAGCTGGACCACAACACGATCGCCTCGCCGGTCGCAGCGCAATACGGCAACGACCACGACGGCAACGCCTCCGCCAAACGTCACCTTCACGAACAACGTCTTCTCGTCGGGGCTGCCGGACCTGAACCCGGGCCAGCCGATCTCCGGCACATTCAGCGAGTCCAACAACCTGTGCAACTCCCACTGCTCGGGCTCGCACGACATGAACGGCACGCCGACGTATGTCAACGGCGCCAGCGCTACGACCTACGACGGGTTCGGCCTGACCACGAACTCGATGGGTCACGCGGCCGCGACGGACGGAAGCGACATCGGCATCGCGGCGGCCGTGCGGACGCCTCCGACGACGACCGACCACCACCACGACCACCACCGCCGCCGCCACCCACCACCACGACCACGACCACCACGCCGCCGCCACCCACCACGACGACCACGACCACCACGCCGCCGCCGCCACCCACCACGACGACCACCACCACCACACCGCCGCCCCCCACCACCGACCACCACCACACCGCCGCCACCACCACGACGACCACCACCACGCCGCCGCCCACGACGACGACGACCGACCACCACCACACCTCCGTCGTCGACCACGGCTCCGGCTCCGACTCCATCGCCGACAACAACGACCACAACCGCGTCTCCGCCGTCCGACTACGGCGACGCAGCCGGCGCATGGGATCGTCCCCCAGGCACAGGCGATCTCGCTCACGGGTCCGGTGGCCGGTCAGCAGTTCAACTCGTCGCTCAAGTTCAGCGCCAAGGCGACGACGAGCGGCACGTCGGTCACGCGGGTCGAATTCTGGCTCGACGGCAAGAAGCTCGAGAGCGACAGCAGCGCCCCATACCGGTACACGTGGAGCGTCCCGTCGGGAACCAGTTACGGGGCGCACACCGCGGTCGTCCGGGCGTTCGCCGGATCGGCGCCGGACGGCTCGGTCGCGGTCGCCGTATATCGCACGCGGTCAGCCAACACGGGCCATGCGGCGCGTGCCACGCGCTCCGGAACGAGTGCACGCACGATGCTCGCCCCGGGCGTGACCATCGTGAAGACGGCGGCGCCCGCCGGCCGCGCTGTGACGGTGACGCTCGCCAGCTGTACCGGGCGAGCGGTCACCGCGGTGCAGCTACACCTTCACACGGATGCCACAGGCGCATCGTCCGGCCTGCGCTCGCAGGCTGGACTGTGCATCGTGCGTCTCACCTCGTAGCGAGCGCCGGGCTCCGGCGGCCGCGGCGCCCGCGCCGCGGCATGCCGGGGCCGCGGCCGAACGGCGCGATGATGACGATCGCCGCGAGCCACAGGATCATCGTCGCCGACGGCGATCGCGAACGTGACCGTGCGGCGCGCGCGGGAAAGGAACCGCTTCACGATCGGCGACCCAAGCGGCTCGACCGACATCGGCACGTCGCTCGGCGGTGCGCGCATCGCACCTGAGCGCCCATCGCCGCGGAGAACGCGGTGACGAGCCGCGCTGCGGCCTGCATCGACGGCGCGCTGGCCTGGATCGTGATGATCGGAACCTGCCCATCGGCGATCCGTCGTTGATCGAGTACGGCGCGCTCGATCTGGCCGCGGACGCTGGCGGCCGACGACGGCGAGCGGAACGGGGTCCTGCGGCGGGTTGGCGTCCGGGCCGATCACCACCAACTGCGATGCCGGTATGCCGGCACGGCGGGCGACGTCGCGTCGCGCCGCGTCGCTGGCCATCTCGTCGGCGAGCAGCGCGCCGCGCAGGCCCATGCTGTCACCCTGGTCGTTGCGCCTGCTCGAGCGCCGGCCGAAGGCGCCTCGGGCGACGCGAGCAGCACCTTGCCTGTCGCACGGCCGCTGATCTTCGGATGCTCGATCAAGTGCGGCGGGTTGATCGCCAGGCGGTGGGTGCCGACGAGCACCGCGACGACGACGATCAAGCCACCCGGGCACCACGAGCAGAACGTGACGCCAGAGGACTCGCAGGACGCTGACGATCTCCATCGGCGACCTCGATCAGGCGCTCGGCTCGGGCACAGCGCCGCGGCCGGCCTCGACCCACCCTCGGCGCATGCGGGAGATCGCGACGACCGCGGCGCACGAGATCAGGAACACAAGCACCGACGACAAGAGCGCGACCTTCGACCGCGACACCGCGGTTGAGCAGCCCGCCGCGTGGCGCCCCGAGTTGGACGAGGCGGACCTGAAGTGACGGCTTGACGTGCTGCGAACGCCCGAGCGCACGGAGGTAGTCCTGCATGCCGAGGATTGCACCGGTGGCAAGCCGGTTGGCCTCCGCGGTCGTCGGCGCCTGGGTGTAGATGTCGATCACTGGGACGGTCGGGTTGACCTGGATGCTGATCCGGTACTGCTCGGGCGACTCGAGGATGTCGGTGCCCTTGGGATGGATGTCGGTCGAGAGCTGACGCGGGAAGTCGACGGTGATCGGCGCGAGCACCTTGAGGCGCGCCGACGGGACGCCCGCGCGGCGCGCGATGTCGCCGTGCACCGGAGGGCTGGCCATCACGTTGCCGATCAGCAGCGCGCGGTTGGTGAGCGACTGCAGGTCGTAGACGTTGACCGACTGGTCGAGGATCGACGACTTCGGAGCGTCGACGAGCGCGCGCGTCGACGCGGCCGCCATTTGGAGGGAGCGCGGCTTGAGGCCGAGCGGGCTGAGGCTGATCTTGTCGACGCTCCAGAGCCCGGCAAGGATGGCGAGCACGACGCTGATCGCCAGGCCGAGACGCAGTCGCGACAGTTCGCGCAGATGCCTACCCAGTTGCATGCAGATCCTCCTCGCGCCTGCGGTGGCGGCCGACGGTCGTGATGAGCGCGGCCCGGTGACCGCGCGCACGCGCCGGGCGCCCGATCGACGTCGCGAGGTGCGTCAGCGACCCGGCCGCGATGGCCGAGCGCTGGGCGATCGCCCGTGCCCGGCCCGCATGCTTGTCGGCGAAGCGAACGCGGCTGCGAGCCAGCACCGGGTAGAGAGATGCGCGCGGCGCGGCGTGTCCCCCGCTGTGGTGCGCGACGACGCTCGGCTCAAAGCGGACACGGTGACCGCCGGCGCGAGCGCGTGCGCAGAGGTCCATGTCCTCGCAGTACAGGAAGAACCCCTCGTCGAACCCCCCGAGGTCTTCCAGCACGTCGCGGCGTGCGAGAAGACATGCGCCCGACACCCACTCGGGGTGGGCGACCCGGTCATAGGCGTCCGGGGCGCGCACGATCTCGTTGGCCCAGCGCGCGCGGCGGAACACCCGGTGGAGGAACAGCGCCTGGGCCCACAGCGAGGCGGCGCGCTGGAACCGGCGCTGGCTCGGGCACAGCACGCCGCTGTGCGTCTTCAATCCGGGGGCCGGCGATCGCGGCGTCCGGATCGTCCCGCAGCGCGGCCGCCAGTCGCGCCAGCCCATCGGGCTCGAGGCGGGCGTCGGGGTTGAGGAACAGGACGTAGGGCGCGATGCCGCCGCGCATGCCCAGGTTGCAGCCGAACCCGAAGCCTCCGTTGCGACCCGACGCGACCGTTCGCACGTCGAGGTCGGCGATCACGGCAAGCGAGCCGTCCGACGCGTTGTCGACCACCGTGATCTCAACGCCGTGCACGCCGACCAACGGTGCGACACAGGTGCGCAGTGTGTCAGCGCTGTTGTAGCTGACGATCACGACATCGACGCGCTCGACCGGGCTCAGCTTGGACGGGCGTCGTTCCTGCTCCACGCCCGACATAACGGTCGGCGGCGCAGCGAGCTTCCGGAGCGGCCGCCGACAACGCGGCCGATGCAGGCGAAAGTCCGCTCCGGTACCGCGCGTTGCATCAACACGATGGGTCAGAGCATCCCGGTCGCCCGACCTGCCGCCAGCCTCTCACGCGCCCGCCGCCTGCGGACGAGACTGCGCCCGTGGGCGCAGGAGGTCCGCGTCTACCGCCGCGAGTGCGTCTCGATCGGCGACTTCGCGCGACTGATGCGCGTGCGCCTGAGTCAGAGCACGATCGGCCGCTGGGTCACCCCTCGCGCCGATCACCGTCACGGTCGACCTCGAGACGCTCGGGCCAGCGGTGCGGTTGCGCAGCCACACGACCGACATTTCGGTGCTCAAGGAGTTGCTCATCGGCGGCGCCTATGACCATCTACCGCCCGACGACGACGTCCGAGTGGTGGTCGATCTCGGCTCGAACATCGGCCTGAGCTTCCGCTGGCTGCGCGCCCGCTACCCCTCCGCCCGTTTCGTGTGCGTGGAGCCCGACCCCGGCAACCTCGAGATTCTGAGGGCGAACGTGGCCGCCGTCGACGACACCGCAAAGGTGTACGCCGCATGCGTCGGGGGCCACGAACGACGGGTCATGCTTGCGTCGACCAGCGGCGAGTGGGGCTTCCGGATGGGCGACATCGAGAGTGACGCCGCCGAGGGCGGGCGCGGCGTCGACGTCCTCACGATGGAGGCTCTGAGCGCCGACGCCGGCATCGACCGCATCGACGTCCTCAATGCGACATCGAAGGGGCGGAGGGAGAGCTGTTCGCCGACTGCCGCGCGTGGATCGGCCGCGTCCGCGCCATGTCGGTCGAGTGCCACACCGACGTGATCACGACCTCGGCGCTGCTCGAAGTCTTGGTCGCCAACGGCGCCGACTTCACCGTCGACCACCTCGAGTCCAACCCCCACCTCGGATTCGAACTTGTCACGTTGCACCGCTAGCGCCGTCCTCGCGATCCATCCGCCGGCCGCGGCGGCGCGGCTGCCACGACTGATCGCGGCGCTCACTGCCGGATTCCCGATCGAAATCGTCGCCCACGTCCCGCGGCGGCGGTTCGACGCGATCGTCGCGCTGGACGCCGACGCTGCGACGCTCGATGGGTTGGCCCTCGACGGGACGCCGGTTCTCGCGTTCACGACCCCGCCCCACGGCGCCAACCCCGCAAGCGTGACCCTCGGTGAGGGCGAGCTCGTCGATCGCCGCCTGCGCGGGGTCGTGCTCGAGGGCCAGGCGATCGGCCGAGCTGTCCGTAGGCGAAGGTGAGGAGGTACTGGCTCGCACCGCCGGCCGCCCAGCCTGGACTGGCCGCGGCGACAGCAGCCTGCGGCGCGTCGGCAGTGCGCCGCGTGAGCTCTTTGGCGACGAGTCGCTCAAGGATGCGATCCACTCCAACCGAGGGCTGGCGATCATCGCGCTGTTGGAGCTCGTCCGGCAGGTAACCGCGCCGCACGACTTCGATGCTCCGCCGCTGCGCGCGGCGATCCTGTTCGATGACCCGAATCTGCGGCGCACCAGCTACGGGTTCATCCGCTACTCCGACCTCATCGACCACGCCGACGCGCACGGGTATCACGCGTCGATCGCGATGATCCCGATCGATGGGCGCTTCTCAAGCCGCTCGGCGGTCGGGCTGTTCCACGACCGACCCGACCGGGTATCGCTGACATTCCACGGCAACAGCCATCGCAAACGGGAGCTGCTGCGCCCCGCGACGATGGCCGACGCCCTCGCGCTGTGCGGCCAGGCGGTCCGGCGCATCGAGCGCTTCGAGGCCCGGTCGGGGCTGTCGGTCGATCGCGTGATGACCGCTCCCCACGGAATGTGCTCGCAGACTGACGGCGCGCGCGCTCGGCGCGCTGCAGCTTCGACGCGCTGTGCGCGATCCACCCGTACCCGTGGACCGAGCGACCGCCGGCCGGCCGGCCGCTGACCGGCGCGGAGCCGGCCACGCTGGTCGAGGGCTGCGCAGTGGTTCCGCGGATACTGCTCGATTGGCGAGCGCGGCCGAGCTTGCGCTGCACGCGTTCCTCGACCATCCGATCGTGCTCTACGGCCACCACGATGACGTCGCCGGTGGCCTCGAGCCGCTCGCCCGCGCTGCGGCAGCGGTCAACCGCCTGGGCGACGTCCGCTGGTGCTCGTTGAGCGACATTGCGACGAGCAACCACGGCGTTCGCATCGACGGCGCGCGGGCCACCGTGCGGATGCATGCGAACCGGGCCCTCGTAGCGCTGCCCGGCGATGTCGAGGAGCTCGTCGTGGTCACGCCGACCGACAGCGATTCGGGATATGCCGGATGGAGCGCGGGCTCCGAGTCCAGCGGCAATCACCGCGATCGGTGAGAGCGCCACGCGCCCCGCCGACGCGACCGTCGAGATCCGTCTGCACAGCCGCTGGGCGACGACGCCCGAGCGCGTCGCCGGGCACGCGTCGGACCTGTGGCCGATCGTGCGCCGGATCGGCACCGAGCTGCGCGACCGTACGGCTCCGGTTCGCGCCCGCGGGCGCGCCTGACCTAAACGCCCCCGGCGCGACCGTCGGCGGCGTGTGCAACCGTGTGCGTCGCCCGCCTGCGTGCGACCCGTGCGTCCGAGGCGGTGGACGATGCCGACCCCGAGAGCGCTCCACCCCTCCCCACTCGGCCGCTGGCGCTTGGCCGCAGCGGTGCTCGTCGCGCTGCAGTTGACCACCACGGGGGCGTGCTCGGCGAAGACGACCGATCACCCCGCGACGTCTTCGACCCCGAACATCGTCGTAGGCGCTCATGGCCTTTTGGGCCAGGTGTCGGTGTGCGCGCAGACCTTCACGCCCTCGTCGGTCGGCAGCAACCCGGACCCCGGGTCGACCGTGAACACCGCTGTGCACAACGCCAGCGCGGGCGACGTCCTCTGCTTCGCGTCGGGCACCTACGGTGACATCGACCTCTACGCCGACCACCCGCCGGGAATGGTGACGCTGCAGCCGGCAACGGGCGCAGCCGTCTCGATCGGCACGTTCAACCTCAACGGTGTCAGCAACATCACGATGACCGGGTTCTCGGGCTCGAGCTCGTCGAACGGGCTGATCGTCCAGGTCGCCGACCACGGGAACAACTCGAACATCACGTTCTCCAACAACGCGATGACATCCAACGGCGTGATGGTGCGCGGCAACGCGAACGCGAACGCGAACATCAACATCACCGGCAACTCGTTCATCGGGTTCGCATCCTCCGGTGAGCAGGACCGCGTGAACATCTCGCAGGACAACGGCTGCCCGAACGGGATCACGGTCAGCAACAACCACATGTCGGGTGGTCGATCCGACGGCATCGATACGACCGGCGGGTCGTGCGGCACGGTCATCTCCGGCAACGAGATCGATCACATCGACGAGCCGAACTGCGGCGCCATCCACTGCGACGGCTTCCAGGACAACGGCGGCGGCAAGGGCACCGTCATCACGGGCAACTACTTCCACGACGACTTCGACTGCTTCCTGCTCGACGACGGGTCGTCGAACATCACGATCAGCAACAACGTGTGCTCCACGGCATCGGACTCCAACTACTGGATGCAGTTCGGCGGTGGCAAGACGGTCACGCTGGACCACAACACGATCGTCTCGCCGGCCGCGGCGCAATACGGCAACGACCACGACGGCAACGCCTCCTCCAACGTCACCTTCACGAACAACGTGTGGCCCAGAGCGCCGGCGCTGAACGATGGCCAGCCGGTGTCGGGCACCACGACGATCAACCACAACCTTGGCAGCGACATACCCGGTCGCCCGGTGTTCGTCGGGCCACTGACGAGCTTTGCCGGATACGCCCTGACGTCGACGTCGCCTGGTCACGCGGCTGCCGCGGACGGAACGGATCTCGGGATCTCGGCCGCAACCAGCAGCGCCGGGACGGCGACGACCACCGCACCGGCGCCTCCGCCGACCCCGAGCGCGCCCGTCGCCACGGCGGCAGTGACACCCGCGATCACGGTCGCCGGTGCCACTCGCGCGCGTACACGCGAGAGGGTTTCGAAGGCCGAACACCGGGTGTCCTCTACGGCGCCCGCGACGCTCGTCCGCCACGGGCGGTTCCGCGTCGCCTGCGCTGCCCACTGCCGGGTCACCGTCGTCACCCGCGTCCGCGGCGGCGTCGTCGCCATCGCACGCGGGCCGGGGACGACCGTGGTGCTGAACGTCGCGGGCCACCGACTTTGCGCGCAGGCGCCGACGGCGGGGCACGAACGCAACGGCGCTGATCCGTGTCGGGCGACGCCGGACGCAGCGCCGCATCCGGCTCGTCCTCGAGCGTCGTTGAGTTCCCGCTCAGCGCGGGCCGCGCGGCAGCGATTGCTCCAGGTGCGTCGGCCTGCGGTGGGTGCGACCGGCGTGACGCGCCGACAGCCGGGCGGCATCGCCGGGCGGACGCAGCCGTCTCTGCGTCTCCGGGCCCAGCGCGGCCAGGAACCCGGCCAGTGACATCAGCAGGTACGGCGTGTGCGGGAACGAGGTCATGTCGAAGAGGAAGGTCAGCACGCCGTAGCGCGACCGCCGCCGCCGCGACCGCCAGGCCGACCGACGCACGGTCTGCGGTCGGGCGAGGTGATCACCCTCCGCGCCGCGGCGAAGATCGACGCGATCATCCCGAACAGAAGCAACAGCCCAACGACGCCGGTATCGACGAGCCGACTCAGCACCTCCGAATCGAGGATCCGATAGCTGACATGGTCGTAGCTGCCGTAGCCGCGCCCGAACAGCAGGTGCGTCCAGACATCCGGACGGATCGCGTCGTAGTCCGACGTGCGGTCGCTGATCGTTCCCACGTTGAGGTGGTTCGGCTTGACCTGGTCGAAGATCGAACCCAGCGCGCCGGGTGCGAGAAGGTGCACGGCGAGCAGCGACAGCAGGCCGAGCGGCGCAAGCTTGAGCAGATCGCGACGGCGGAAGTAGGCAATCGTGAGGAAGATTCGCGATCGGGGCCAGGAACGCGCTCTTTCGGTCGGTCGCGACCGCCGCCGCCATCAGCACGACTGCGGCGAGGCTGTACATGATCCGGCGGTTGCGGGAGGGACTGTTGAGGATCCCGACGATGGCGATCGGAAGCGCCATGCACATGACGCCCACGAGTTCCAGCGGGTGTTCGGTCGGGCCTCGGGTGAGGCTGCGTCCGAGCTCGTCGACCGCGTTGGCATCGACCGTCTGGACCTCGAAGATGTGCGGTAGCAGCCGGTGCGAGAGGTCGTAGAAGACGTTGTAGTGAAAGCGGTACTCCCACACGGAGCCGAGCGCGCACAGAACCGCCAGCACGAGCGAGTAGCTCATGAACGCGGGCACCTCGGTCGGGCGGATGCTGCTGGCGACGATCAGGAAGAACAGCGCGAACGACAGCAGCAGCACGAGCTGCTTGATCGCCGGGTCGAACTCCAGCGCCTGGTTGAGCTGGGGCACATTGGTCAGGATGCTGAGACTCGCGGCGGCGACGAACAGGCCGATGCCGACGTGGATCACGCCGACGCGGACCTTCGGGGCGCCGTCGCCGCCGGTGGCCAGCGCCAGCAGCCACGTGCCGAACAGGAACGGGAGCAGGATGCGGTCGAGCTTGAGGTCGAACGGCAGCGAAGCGGTCAGCTGGATCGTGTTGAACGGAACCAGCCACAGGAGGATCAGGAACCCGGCGATCATCCATGGCAGGACGCGAGTCGTGCGCGGCCAGTCGCCCGCGCCGTCGATGAGTACGCGCACGCCACGTTTGCCACTGCGGCGGACCCGCGCCGCCGCGTCGGGCCGCGGAGGCTTCCTCATTGACTTCGGAGCCGAAGCCGGGTCTCCGGCAGCGATCCAGCCGCGCCGTACCGCCCGCCCGCCCAGCAGCAGTCCGAGCGAGATCGCGAACGTGATCAGGAACGTCAGCCCGATCAGTTCCCCACGCAACCCGCCGTTGGCCGCCGCGCCGCGCGGCGGCGCCGAGCTGGGTGACGATGATCCGCTGACTCGCTCGGCGCCCGACGCAGCTCGGCCTGCGTGTGCAGGTACTGGCGCAGCGCGACGACCGCTGTATCGGCGAGCCGCTCGGCGCCGGAAACGGTCGGCGCCTGCGCGTAGATATCGAGCACGGGCAGCTGCGGATCCGCTTGGAGGTCGAGCCGGTAGCGAGCGTTCACCGACAGCAGCTGGTTGGCGCGTTCCTCGCTGTTGGGCTCGCGCAGAACCGCCGGCGCATTCACGGTGTCCCGCGAGATCGCCGAGATGTGGGTCCACGGAATACCGATGCGGTGGCCGATGATCTGTAGCAGCGGCGGGCTCGCGATCAGCTCTCCGTAGAGCGTCGCGCGCCCGAGGTAGCCGTGAAGGTCGCCGGTAGATCCCGTAGCGGTCGACGACCAGCGAGTTCGGGGCGTCGACCGCGACTGCGGTCGCGGCGGTGGCGATCGCCTGATGGCGAGCAGTTATCCCCGGGCGGGCTCAGCCGGATCGACGCGACGCTGGACACGGCGCACAGGAGCCCGACGATGACGCTGATCACGACCGCGCGACGCGTCGTGAGCGCGGGGACCCGCAGGAGGCTGCCGGCTCGCACCATCGTCGTCACGACGCGATAGCCCGCGGTAGCTCGTCGATCGTCCGCCCCGAGCCCGACGCGTCGACCACGTCCTCATAGACGCGCAGCAGGCGCTCGCCGGCGTGCTCCCAGGTCTGCTCGCGCGCCGTTCTCAGTCCGGCGTCGCCCAGGCGGCGAAGCAGCCCGCGGTCGTCGTTCACCTCGGTCAGTTGTGCGGTGAGGCGATCGACGTCGCCTGCCGGATGCACAAGCCCGTCGACGCCGTCGACGCACACGGCGCCGGCGGCGTCGGAGACGAGCGGCACGCACCCGCTGGCCAAGCGCCTCGTTGCACACGAGGGCCGAGCCCTCCTCGAGGCTGGGCAGCACGAGCACGTCGGCGCTGCGCATGAGCTCGGGCACGTCAGCGCGGTGGCCGAGCCGCTCGACGCCGGGTTGGGCGAGGAGAGCCGCCAGGCGTCGCTCGTAGTCGGGCAGGAACTCCCCCGCGATCAGGAAGCGCCCGGTCGCGCTGGCCGAAGAGCGCTGCCACGCCTCGAGCGCGAAGTGGACGCCCTTGCGCACCGCACACACCCCGACGAACAGGACCGTGAGCGGCCGGTCGGATGGGCGCGGTGTCGTCGGCGGGTGGAACCGCTGGGCGTCGAAGCCGTAGCCGTGACGCACGAGGCTGCTCAGGCGCGAAACCCGCGTCGACGAAGGTCCGCACGACGAAGTCCGACGGGCACAACAGACGGTCGGCCAGCGCGTATTCCTGCTCTTCGAGGCGCAACGTCGCCGCGTTGAACGCGTGCTCGTGATCAGCCGGGAGTGCTACCCCGAGCCGCTCGCACTCCGCACGAACGACATCGTAGGCGAAGCGTGTGTGGGCATTCGGTCGCTCGAGCACCGTCGGGATCCCGAGCCGCCGCGCCATGGCGAGCGTGTCCCGCGCGGCCATCGGCCACGCGTGGACGACATCGATCTCGCCGGCCAACCGCGGCAGCGCGCGGGCGACGACATGATCGTGCCAGCGCATCGCACGCATCCGGCCCAGAAGCCGATACGGGATCCGCACCGGCCCCGCGGCCAGCGTCGTGCGCACGCGCACCGCGGGAGGCAGCTCGCGATGTACCGCGCCGACAATCACCTGCACGTCGCCACCGGCCGCCGACACCCCGGCTGCCTGATGCCACGCGGTGGTGCAGATCCGGGCCGCCCCGATCTTGTGCGGGAAGCTCTGGAGGACTCGGACAGGCCCTGGCCGGCGCACCTCGATGCTCCTTACGAGCGCACCGTACGGAGCTTCCTGCGGGGCTTGGTCGGCGCCCCGAGCAGCTCGTCGGTGTCCGCGAGCGGAGCCGGCTCGGAGATCGGTCCGTGCTCGCTCTCGTCCCGGGGCAGCCCGCTCGCGTCGCGGGGCCGAACCTCTTGGTCGAACAGCGACGACTGCTGCGGGTCGGGCTCGTCGACTTCCGTTGTCGCCTCGTGAACACCTTCTCCGCAGGCCGCGCTCGAGCGCGCTCGCGCGATGCCACCCGTCGACAAGCGCGTGTACGCCGAGGATCAGCAGGCACAGAGCCACGAAGATGGCGACCGCGACCGCGATCTCGCCGAGCATCGACATGCCCTTGTTCAGCGTTGCCGAGCTCGCGGCGCCGAGCCGCCGGATCACCAGCCGGTCGGCCTTCGGCACGCGGTCGTTTCCGGCGACCGAGCCGAGGCCCGCGATCAGCTGCGTAAACGACGCATCGGCGATCCGTTGCGCCAGAGCCGCCGTCGGCGCACGCGTGTTGACGACGATGATCGGGATCTGGCCGGTGTCCAGCTGCGGCACCGTGGCGCTGATCGTCGTGGCCGTGCCGCTTGCCGCCGGCGGCGGCGCAGCGCCCGCGCCGGCGGGCTGGTCGACGAGAAGCCGATCAGCCGGCTGGGCCGGATCCCGGCGCTCTGCGCGATCTGGTCCTTGATCGGCGAGCTCGTCATGACGCTCGACAGCAGCGTCGCGCGAGCGACAAGAGTCTCGATGTCCGGAACCGGCCGGGACGCCCGTACCGACCTGCGTGCCAAGGTCGACGGTCTGTGAGCGGTGCGTGTCGATGAGTGCCGACGCGGTGCCGGCGCCGACCGTGTGCGCGCGAATGGCCGAGCGCAAACGCGATCGCCACCGCGAGAATCATGCTCAGCACGACGAGCACGCGGTGGCGTGACAGCACCCGCAACATCCCGACGAGCTCCATCTAGTCGTCCCTATCCACAGAGTCTGGTGTCATCCATGACTCAACGGGCCGGGACGCCGCGGGCTTTCACATCTGATCTCACAAGACGTGTTCATCGTGCCTACGGGTTGCGGACGATCCGGCCGAACATCCGTCGCCGCAGCTCGCGCTGGGTGAAGCGGCGGTACTCCGGGTCAGCCACGCGCGGGACCCGCCGAACGCCGGCGCGGGCGTAGCCGTAGACGAACGCCAGCCCCGATAGCCCCTACCGGACGCCGCGCGCCGACCCGCAGCGACCGCAACAGGACCCAGCTCGGCGTCTGGTGGGCGATGTACGCGCAAGCACCGTGGCGAGCATGCCCGCGTATCGTGCCGTCAGCGCTGCCCAGCGGGCGGTGGTGCAGGCTGACGAGGTCGCGGAACGTTTGCGTGCGAAAGCCGCGCATGCGCGCGTACGTCTCGTCGATCGTGTCCCATCCGAGGCGCTCCTGAACGCCGCCGATCGCGGCGAAGCACGGATTCGTATAGAGCTTGACCGCACCGTGCACGTGGTTGCCGGCGATCTTCAAGCGCCGGAAGCCGCCCCCGGCCAGCGGCTCGTCGAGCACGCCGCCGGCGATCCCCAGCAGCGGATCGGCGCTCATGCGAGCGATCAGTTCGCGAAGGTAGTCCGGAGGCAGCTCGATATCGCCGTCGAGCTTCATCACATGGGAGTAGCTGCGCCAGTCGTCGAGCGCCAGGCCCGCGTTGAACGTTCGCGGCGCTGCCGCCCGCGCGAGCCGGTCGCGCGTCGAGCCGCCCGAGGGTACGGGCGGCGCCTCGGCGACGGTCAGAACATCGATCTCGGCCTCGAGCCGGCGAAGGATCGCCAGCGTGTCGTCCGTCGAGTGGTCGTCGATCGCGATCCAGCGCGCGGGCGCCAACTCCTGCGCAGAAACCGCGCGTGCGACCCGCTCGATGTGCGCGGCCTCGTTGCGGACCGGCGAGACGATCAGCAGTCGCGTGCTCACGCCGCCTCGGTCATCGCCGCCCGCGGGACGTCGATCACCTCGCGATGCCACAGCTCGAGCATCACGAGCGCCCAGATGCGCTTGGCATCGGCGTCGGTTCCCGCCTCGTGGCGGTCCAGTAGCCCGCGCACGGCCTGCGGCTCGAAGTAGCCCCGGTCGAGCGTGGCTCGATCGAGCAGGATCTCCCGCGTCCAGCCGGCCAGCTCGCCGCGCAGCCACTCGCTCAGCGGCACCGAGAAGCCCTGCTTGGGCCGGTCGAGCACGTCATCCGGCAGCCACCCGCGCAGCGCTTTGCGCAGGATCCACTTCTTCTCGCGCCCACGCACCTTCAGCTCGGCGGGGATCGACGCCGCGAGCGCCATGAACTCGTGGTCGAGAAACGGTGAGCGCGCCTCGAGCGCGGACGCCATCGTGGCGATGTCGATCTTGGCGATCAGATCGTCGACGAGATAGGTGCGCACGTCGACCTCGAGCATCCGGTCGACGACCGACGCTCCGGAGCAGGCAGCGAAGGCATCGGCGATCACCGTTTCGGCCGGCGGCAACCCGTCAAGCGCCGCGGAGAAATCCGCCCCGTAGAGCCCGGTGCGGTCGGCGGGGGCGAACAGCGACACGTACCGCCCGTAGCGCTGCGCCTCGTCGAGCGCCAGGCCAGCGGTCAGGCGCCGCACCCGGTTGGTGACGCTCCCGACGTCGCCGTGGGACGGCAGCCGCGCGCCGGCGCGTGCGAGCGCGGCACGGACCGGCGCCGGCAGCGCGTCGAGTCGCCCCGCGACCGCGTTGGCCACGTATCGGCTGTAGCCGGCGAACGACTCGTCGCCGCCGTCACCGTTGAGCGCGACGGTGACGTGGCGGCGGGTCAGGCGCGCCAGGTAGAAGCTCGGGATCGCAGACGCGTCGGCGAACGGCTCGCCGTGGTGGCGGACGATCTCGGGCAGGATCTCGACCGCATCGGCCCGGACCTGGAACTCCTCGTGGACCGTTCCGAACTGCTGGGCGATCTGTCGCGCGGCCGGGAGCTCGTCGAATCGGGCGTGGTCAAAGCCGATCGAGAACGTGCGCACCGGCTCGGTCGATGTTTCGGCCATCGCCGCCACGACCGCCGAGGAGTCGATACCGCCGGACAGGAACGCCCCGACCGGGACGTCGGAGACCATCCGCCGCCGGGTGGCCTCGCGCAGGCCGTCGCGGATCCGCTCGCAGATTTCGTCGACCGGCGCTTCGAGCTTGTGGCTGTAGTCGAGCTGCCAGTACCGTCGCAGCGTCACCGCGCGGTCGAGGCCGACCGTCAGCGTGTGTGCGGGCGGCAGCTTGCGCACCGCCGCCAGCGCGCTGAGCGGCGCCGGCACGTAGCCGAATGTGAGAAATGAGTCGAGGGCCTGCGGGTCGATGTCGCGCGGGATCTCCGGGTCCTGGAGCAGCGCGTGCAGCTCTGACGCGAACTGACAGCCTGCCACCGCGCAACGAGTAGAACAGCGGCTTCTTGCCCACACGGTCACGGGCCATGACCAGCAGCTTGCGCCGCTCGTCCCACAACGCGAACGCGAACATTCCGTGCAGGCGCTCGACGCAGCGCGGCCCATGCTCCTCGTACAGGTGGGCGATGACCTCCGTGTCGCCGTCCGTGCGCAGCGTGTGCCCGACGGCTCCGCAGCTCCGCGCGCAGCTCGCGGTAGTTGTAGATCTCGCCGTTGAGGACGACGACGACGGTGCCGTCCTCGTTGTAGATCGGCTGGTCGCCCGTGGCGAGGTCGATGACGCGCAGACGCTGGATGCCGAGGCCGACGGGCCCGGCGATGTGCGTGCCGCGAGCGTCCGGCCCGCGATGCTCGACGCCCGCGCACATGCGCGCGATGACGTCGGGGTCGACCTTCTCACCCGGCGGCTTGAGCTGTCCGACGATCCCGCACACGTCAGCCGAGCACGACCTCGGAGTCCTCGCCGAGCGACAGCCGGAACGCACCCGGGGGCTCGAACGAGCGCCGAACGCGCGCCCGGTGGCCGATCACGCTCGACTCGAGGCGAGTGCCGATGAAGCGCAGCACGGCGTCGGAGAGCACGATCGAGTGCTCGATCTCGACGCCCTCGAGGACGACGTTCTCGCCGATGGCCGTGTACGGCCCGATGTAGCAGTCGGTGACCGAGGAATCGGCGCCGATCACAAGCGGCCCGCGCAGCGTCGCACCGGTCGCCCTCGCGGTCGGGTGGATCGACACGGGCCCCTGGATCACGCAGTCCTCGGCCAGGCCGACATCGGCGGTCGGAAGCCACGCCTCGAGCGCGTGGCGATTGGCCGCGAGCAACTGGTCCTGACCACCGACGGTGGCCGCGACACCCCGCAACTCGTCGATCGCCACACGCGCCGCGCGCGCGCGCAGGCGATCCATGGGGTCGGCGACGATGCTCGGCCGGTGGGTGAGGATCGCAACCGCGTCTGCGGTCAGCAGCCAGGCGATCGTCGGAGCGCCCAGCACGCCGCCCCCCGGGCGCACGGCGAGCGCGTCGAGGCCTTCGCGTTCGAGGCGGCCGAGGTGCGGGTCGAGCTCATCGCGCAGCACGGCGTCGCCTCGGATCACGAGCACCGCGTCATCGGCGATGAACGCCTGCGCGGCGGTGAGCGCGCCGTCGAGCCCCACCGCGGGGCCCGCCGCCTCGATCCCCACCGCCATACCCCAGTCGACCTGATGCACGGCTCGCGCAATCGCGGGCGCGTCCTGCGGGGCGGCGAGCAGCACGCACTCGGTGATTCCGGCGGCGGCGACGCGGTCCAGGCAGTGAAACAGGATCGGCCGGTTGGCGACCGGGAACAGGACCCGCAGGGTCGCAGGCGCAGTGGGCCATGGAGACCCGTCGCTGCCGGACTCCACGAGAATGATCGCTTTGGCGATCTGCATGTCACAGATCAACGGGCGGCACACGCAATTTCAACCGCGCGCCACGTTTCCCGCGCCGGAGCGACGCAGAATTCCGGTTCAGTGACGGTGCGCGCGGCGCCGGACGACGATCGCCCGTGACCGCGTCGCGGTGCCCGCGGACGCGGTCGTGACCCGAAGTGTCACCCGGTTGCGTCCCGCCAACCGGAAGCGCACTCTGACGTTGCAGCCGTGTCGCACGGTATGGCGGTTGATCCTCCAGCGGCATCGCGTGCCCTTGGCCCGGTGGGTGGCGATCGCGGCGACCAGGCGCGTGAGCTGCCGCGTCCGCGGTGACCGTGGCGTCGAGTGCCAACTCACGTTGATCGCGATGCCCTTGGCCTTGGCGGTGCCGCGCTGCGACGCGGCGCTGGTCGTGCTGGGCGGGGTGGATGGCAGCGGCGGAGGGGGCGCGACGTTGGGCGTGTTGATCCCGATATCGGTGTGGTCCGTCGCCGCGTGGGTGCCCTTGCTGCCGGCGGTCAGCGCGAACCCGAGCCAGCTCGTCGGGTTGGCACCCCCGACGAACGACGGAGATGCGACCAGCGCGCCGGCGCCCGCCGCGGTCGATGCCCGGGAGAACATGTTGTTGGTCACCGTGCAGTTGTCGCACTTCGCGGCCGGGGTGTTGATCGTCCCGTTGACCAGCAGGTTGTCGCGCAGCACTCCGTTGGTGCTGTCGTCGCTGCTCTCGTCCTTGCGGTCCATGTAGACGTCGACGTTGCGCAGCGTGTTGTGCACGAACTGCGTCGAGTGCTGACTGCCCAGCTGCACCGCCGGGGGGTAGCTGCCATCCCCATCGAAGACGTTGTTGACGATCGTCTCGTGATCACCACCGTCGGGCCCCATGATCGCCGACGTGAAGTCGTGGAAGTAGTTGTTGGCCACGAGCGTGTTGCTCTGCCCGTACAGCTGCAACGAATCGGTGTGCACGCTGTCGACCTGACGGATCCCCACGAACGTGTTGCCGACGATCTGCACGCCGTTGGCGCCGTCCTGGATGCCGTCGGCATCCCCACCGGGGCCGAACTGGGAGTTCTCGATCGTCACGCCCGACGGAGCGCTACCGCCGGTCACCTCCAAACGACCCTCATAGCATGTCGAGCACACGTCTATCCCGGCAAACGTGTCGTGGTCGAACACGATGTTGGCGTTGTTGAGCTGGTCCGCCCGAACCGGTCGCGGCACCCGTGAATGTTGAATTGGCGAACGACAGGTCGTGCGCCGGGCCATCGATCGACAACTCCGTGATCGTCACCCCGTCAAGACGAAAGCCGCTCGCCCCATTCAAGTCCAAGCCCGATCGACACATTCGCACCGCGCGGCCGGCACCAACGCCACCTCATCTCCCGCCCGGGCGACCCCGTTCCACGTCCCGTAGTCCCCACCCGCCAGCACCACCCGGTCGCCCGCGGCGGCAGATTGGACAACGCCGGTCAACGTCGACGGCGTCGCCGGAAGGTCGGTCGCTGAGGCATCGGCGGTCGGAAGGACCGCCAAAACGAGCATGGCGAACGCAGGCATCAAAGCTCTCATGGGACCGTCCCATCATCGCCGGGCGCCGTGGTCTTGGGGCATGGCGCCTGGGCTTGGATTCGGCGCGGCGTCACGATGGACGCACGCGCCATAGCGGCGCGCGCACTGTAGCGAACCCGGGCGGACGACCTCCGCACCCGGGGGCCCGCCCGACGTCAGCTTGCTGACTGGACCGGCGCCGCAGCTGGGGCGCCGCGGGTCGCGCCGCGGAGGTCCACGACGGGAATACGCCGGGCAACGGCGTGGTGGTCGACGCCCGGATGGGCGGTCACGACCACTGCCAGTGCAGCACCGTCGAGCGCATCGTCAAGCGCCTGCGACTCGAGCTCGAATGCTCCGAGTCGTGGGACGTAGGGATCGTGGTAGACGACGTCCGCGCCGAGCGCCTGCAGGCGGGCGATGATCTTCAGGGCCGGGCTCTCGCGGATGTCGCCCACCCCCGCCTTGTAGCTCACGCCCAGCAGAGCGACGCGCGTCCCCCGGACCGACAGCGAGAGCTCGTTCAGCGCGCGTTCGATCTTCTCGATCGCGAGATACGGCGCGTGCTGGTTGACCTTGCCGGCGAGCTCGATGAACTCCGTCGAGAAGTCGAACTCGCGGGCGCGCCATGCGAGGTAGAACGGATCGACCGGGAGGCAGTGGCCGCCCATGCCCGGGCCGGGGTCGAAGCGCATGAAGCCGTACGGCTTGGTCGCCGCGGCGTCGATGACCTCCCAGATGTCGATCCGCATGCGGTCGGCCAGCTCGGCGACCTCGTTGATCAGCGCGATGTTCACCGACCGGAAGATGTTCTCGAGCAGCTTCGACATCTCCGCGACCTCGGGGGTCGACACGCGGACGAGGTCGTCACACACCAGCTCGTAGAGGCGCTGCGCAGCCGCAGCGCAATCTTCCGTGACGCCGGCGAACACCTTTGGCGTGTTGCGCAGTGTGTAGTCGCTGCGCCCGGGATCCACCCGTTCGGGAGAGAACGCCAGGTGGAAGTCGACCCCGGTCTTGAGCCCGGACTCCTCCAGGATCGGAAGCACACGCTCGCGCGTGGTACCGGGGTAGGTCGTCGATTCGAGCACCACGAGCTGCCCGCGCTGCAGGATGCTCGCAATCGCCTGGCAGGCGTCGACCAACGGCGACAGGTCGGGTTCGCGATTGGGGGTCAGCGGCGTCGGAACGCAGACCACGATCGCGTCCGCCTTGGCCAGCGCAGCGACGCGCGTCGTCGCTTGGATCCGATCGCCTACCGCCGCCAGGCGCGCCGACGAGATGTCCTCGATGTAGGAGTCGCTGTCCGTGAGCTGAGCGACGCGAGTCGCGTTCACGTCGACCGCGATCACCTCGGCCTCAGCCTCGGCGAACGCGACCGCCAGTGGCAGACCGACGTATCCAAGTCCGACGATCCCGATCTTCATCTGCCTGATCAACGCGTCGGGCGGCATGCGGCTTGCGAGGCGGTGCGCAGAAGATCGGAGCAATTGGGGGCGTTGACTGATCGTGAGCACGACGCAGAGGCGAGGCGGTTCATTCGCTTCCGGGGGAACAGCAGATCCCGCCCCGGCCAACTCGTCCGTCGCACCGCCGCTCGCCGCCGTACCGTCACCCCGCGCCCGTTCGGTGACGACCACCGACGTGGCCTGCCGTGCACTCGACATCGTCGTCGCGGTGGTGCTGCTCGTCATCACGTCCCCGCTGCTCGTCGCGATCGCCGTCGCAATCCGCCTGGACTCACCGGGCCGCGCGGTGTTCCGCCAGCGTCGGGTCGGCCGCGATCTGCATCCGTTCACCGTCAACAAGTTCCGCACGATGTACGCGGACGTCGGCCACGAGAGCCATCGTGCGTTCGTGCTCAAGCTGATCACCGGCGAACGCCCCGACCCGGGTACCGACCGGCCGTTCTTCAAGATGTCGGCGGACCGCCGCGTCACGCGGATCGGACGTTTTCTGCGCACGTCGAGCCTCGACGAGCTACCGCAGCTGTGGAATGTGCTGCGCGGCGAGATGTCACTCGTCGGACCTCGCCCGCCGATCGAGTACGAGGTCGAGCACTACCCGCCGGACTGGTTCGCGCGTTTTGCCGTCAAGCCGGGGATCACCGGCCTGTGGCAGGTGAGCGGCCGCTCGGAGCTGACGCTCAGCGAGATGATCGCGCTCGATGTGCAGTACGTGAACGAGCGCTCGCTGTGGCTGCACGTGAAGATCCTCGCGCGCACGGTGCCGGTCGTGCTCAGCCGCCGCGGCGCCGCGTGATGGATGCGCTGCGCGTTCTGCTGATCAGTGAGAACGCGCCGGTCCCGTCGGATCGCCGGGTATGGAACGAGGCGTGCGCGCTGCGTGACGCGGGCCACGACGTCACCGTCGTCTGCGCGCGAGGCGAAACACGCGACCGCGAACCCCACGAGGTACGCGACGGAATCACGATCCATCGCTTTGCGCTGACACCGGCCTCGGGGGGCCTCGCCGGCTACGCACGCGAGTACACGCAGGCCATGTGGCGCACCCGGCGCGTCGCCCGGCGGCTGGCTCGGGAGCGGCGCTTCGATGTCGTTCATGCCGCCAACCCTCCCGACATCCTGCTGCTGGCCGTGCGGTCGTTGCGCCGCCAGGGCACGGCGTTCGTCTTCGACCATCACGATCTTGTCCCCGAGCTCTACGCCGCGAAGTTCGGCGGTGAGGGCGGCCTGATGCACCGCGTCGCCCTGGCCCTCGAGCGTCTCGCGTTTGCGACCGCCGACGTCGTCGTATGCACCAACCGCTCGTATCGCGAGATCGCCCTGCGCCGCGGGCGCCGCTCGCCCGAAGACGTGTTCGTGGTTCGCAACGGCCCGAACCTGGAGCGCTTCACCCGCGTCGACCCTGACCCCGCGCTGCGCCGCGGCCGAGCCCATCTGATCGGCTACCTCGGAATCATGGGCCCCCAGGACGGAGCGGACCACGCGATCCGTGCGCTGCACGCGATCCGAGACCGCGACGATTGGCACGCCGTGTTCATGGGTGATGGCGAGTCACTGCCCGGGCTACGGTCGCTCGCCGAGCGCCTGCGGATCGCCGACCGCGTCGACTTTGCCGGGTGGTGCGACGACGATCGCATCCGCCGAACGCTCTCAACCTGCGACGTCTGCATCGCCCCCGACCCGCCGAGCCCGCTCAACGACGTCTCGACGATGATCAAGATCGCGGAGTACATGGCGATCGGATGCCCGGTCGCGTCATACGACCTTCGCGAATCGCGCGAGTCCGCCGGTGACGCCGCGGCGTATGTCACCCCAGGCGACCCGGCTGCGCTCGGCACTGCCATCGCCCAGTTGCTCGACGACCCGGGCCGGCGCGCCGCGATGGCGCAGTGTGGCCGCTCGCGCGTCCGCGACGTCCTCGGCTGGGAGCATCAGGTCCCAGCGCTTCTCGCGGCGTATGCCCAGGCGGCGGGCCTGCGAGCCCGAGCCGTCGCGTAACTCGCGCCGCTGCTCGCGAGCTACGCGACCGCTCGTTCGCGCTCGTCGGCCATCGTGACCGGCTCGCCGCCGAGACGAAGCGACTCCTCCGCCGCCTCCATCGTGCGCACGACCTGGTAGCCGAGCTCCCCGTGCGAGCAGGGAGAGTCACCACTGCGCACGCAGTGGGCGAAGTCCTGCAGCTCGAGCGCCAGCGGCTCGGCCGCCTCGAGGCGCGGCGCGATGATGTCGCCGCTTCGGTACGTGAGCTGGTACTCGCCGAAGCTCTCCGGAGTGTCGAACTCGAGCTCCATGCCGCGGTCATAGATGCGGATCGCCTCGTCGCTGGCGGTGTCGTCGTACTGGACCATCCGGCGGCTGCCGACGATGACCATCTGGCGGATCTTGCGCGGCGCGAGCCATGACAGCTCGACGTTCGCCGCCGTCCCGCTCGCGAAGGTCAGCGTCAGGAATGCCGTCTCGGGAACCGCGGGGTTGAACACCGACCGCGCCGACGCCGCGACCTTGACGACCGGCTCCTGGAGCCAGTGGAGCAGGATCGAGATGTCGTGGGGCGCGAGGTCGAGGATGACTCCGTCGCGTTGGTACTTCCCCAGGTTCATCCGCGACGACGTGACGAAGTACATCTCGCCGAGGACGTCGTTGTCGATCAGCTGGCGGACCTTGCGCACCGGCGGGCTGTAGAGGAACGTGTGGCCCGGCATCAGCAGCACGCCGCGGATGGCCGCGGTCTCGAGGAGATCGCGTGCGTCGGCGGACGTCGTTGCCAGCGGCTTCTCGACAAGGACGTGCTTGCCCGCCTCGAGCGCGCGCTTGACGAGCCCGTGGTGCGCTGTGCGGAGGCGTCGCGATGATGACCGCCTCGATCGTGTCGTCGTCGAGAATGTCGCCGATGTCGGCGACGACCGGCACGCCCGGGACCCGCACCGAGAACGCGTGGGCACGCGACGCGTCGCGCTCGCACAGGGCCCGGAGCTCGAACTCCGGCCGCTCCACGACGTTGCGGACCAGGTTCGGTCCCCAGTAGCCGTACCCGACGACCGCGACCGACAGGCGATGCTCAGGGCCGCCGGCCCCGACGTTGCGGCGGAACCGGTGGGTGGGCGATCCGAAGCTGGTTCGTGATCATGCGGCCTCCGAGAACGAGTGGACGGCTTCCGCCACGCGCGAGATCTGCTCGTCGGACATCGTCGGAAACAGCGGCAGCGTGCAGATCTCGGCGGCCAGTCGCTCGACGACCGGCAGGCTTCCCGGCCCCATGCCGAGGCTGTCGTAGGCCGGTGTCCGGTGAATCGGGTACGGATAGTGGACGGCGTTGCCGATCCCCCGCTGATCCAGGTGGCGTCGCAATTCGTCGCGCGCGGCTGCGCGAACGACGAACAGGTGATGGACGTGGTCGCCTCCGGCGACACGGGTCGGCCGCTGGACGCCCGCGCCGTCCAGCGCGGCGTCCAGCGCCGCAGGCGATCCGGCGCCGGTCCTCGTTGCGGTCGTCGAGCCGGCCGAGTTTCACCCGCAGCAGCGAAGCCTGGAGCGCGTCGAGCCGGGCCGTCGTCCCGACGATGCGATGGTGGTAGCGCGGCTCTTCCCCGTGCGAGCGCAACAGGCGAGCGTGCTCGGCGAGATCCGCGTCGTCGGTGACGATGCATCCGCCGTCGCCCCACCCACCGAGGTTCTTGGTGGGGTAGAACGAGAAGCAGCCGGCGTCGCCCCACGTACCGACGCGACGCCTCAGGTAGATCGCACCGTGCGCCTGCGCGGCATCCTCGACGACCTTGATCGACCGGCGCCGCGCGAGCGCGACGATCGAGTCCATCGCGGCCGTGCTGCCCATCAGGTGGACCGGGATCACGCACGCCGTCCGTCGGCGTGATCGCCGCCTCGACGAGCTCCGCCGTGATCAGATGCGTGGACGGCGTCGACGTCGATCGGAACGACCGTCGCTCCGGCCAGGCTCACGGCCTCGGCCGTCGCGATGAACGTGTTGCCGGGGACGATCACCTCGTCGCCGGGACCGACGCCGATCGCCTTGAGCGCCAGCGTGAGGGCGTCGGTCCCGGACGAGACGCCGACCGCGTAACGCGACCCGCAGTAGGCGGCGAACTCCTCCTCGAAAGCTTCGAGCTCCGCGCCCAGCGTGAACGCGCCGGCCTCCGCCACCCGTTCCACGACTTCGATGAGCTCGTCGCGAACCGCAGGGTCCTTCTCGTCCAGATACGTGATCGGGACTGGCTCGGTGCCGATCACAGTCATGCGACGGCTTGCGCCAGCACCGTCGGCGCGCATCCCCGTTCGTGCGAGCGACTCACGCAGAGCCGCGCGCCCGCGATGATGCAGGCCGTGGATCGACGCTTCGGTCTTCCCCAGCCGCCCTGCGATCTCGCCGGGCGTGAGGCCGATGAAGTGGCGCAGAACGATCACCTCGCGCTGCTCCTCGGGAAGCCCAGCCAACGCAGAGCGCAGCTCGAGCCCTCGCTCGTTGTCGCTGTCGGGCTGGCGCTCGTCAGGGCCGTAGACCTCGGCCGCCGGGACCGTGCGGCACCTGCGGAGATGGTCGATCGCGGCGTTGTGCGCCAGCCGGAGCATCCACGCTGAGAACGGGACGCTTCGCTGCTCGTAGCGCGCGATGACCGTGATCAGCTTCGCGAAGACGTGCTGCGTGACGTCTTCGGCCTCGTGCGGATCGCCGACGATGCTGCGCACGTAGCCGTACACGTTGTCGGCGTAGCGCACGTAGAGGAACCTGATCGCCTCGCGGTCGCCCGCCTTGGCACGCGCGATCGCTCGCGCAACGATCCGGTCGGGCACTGAGGCGTCGGCGAGGCTCAGCTTTGCCTGAAACCGGCCTGAGGTGCGGGCGCCGGCGAGGCGGTCGGCGCGCTGCTCCACTCCATAGCCGCCGTCGCCGAGCCGGTGGCCTGGTTCATGGGTAATAGTCAATTCGTGCCTTCCGTAGCCGCGTATTGCCCGAAGCAAGAACGTCGTCGGTCCGCCTTCACAGTCCCCCCGGTCCGTCTTGCAGAAGTGAGATCGGGCGCCGCACTTACCGAGGCCCGACAGGCCGAAGATGCTGCCGTGGACAGCCATCGGCGACGGGGGAAATGCTCGCCAAGCGGTTGGTGACTCGACGCTCGCCGCAGGGTGAGAAATGCCACCCGTAGCGGCCGGCGCAGATGACCGGCGTCGGTCGGTGACGGACACCATTCGCGCGCTAGCGGTCGCTGGCGTAGGCGCGATGAGCATGAGCCCTCGACCCTTTAGACGCTCACGGTGGCCCGCCGGGCGGTGGTCGAGCGGGGCGACGAGAGAGTCCCGCGGTTGAGCTTCGACGTGAGCCGACAGCCGCCGCGACGACCACGCGGATCGTCTGTGCGGTCGTTTGGCGATGACCCATCCGCTACGGCGCTCCGAGCGCAACATCGGTTCGATTCGCCAACTACAAGGCTGCCGACGATCGTCACTAGCCGAGACGGAATTTCTCATCGCCAGCTGGTTCGACATCCTCATCCCGAGCCTTCTCGCGGCGGCCGTGGAGCTCCATGGACCGCCATGCGACGTCGGCCTCGCACACTCCGGTACGGACTTCATCGACGCGCGTCGCGGCCGACCGGCGTGCGAAGCCATCCTCGGCCAGGGCGCCTGTCACGATGCAGGACGCGCCGGCCCGATCGAGTGGATGCGGCCTTCGCGTCTCGAGGCCCTGACCTGTTTCCGGTCAGTCGTGTGCCGAACGAAGGCGATCCTCGAGCCAAGGGGCTTCTGGAGGACGACGAGCCGTTCGGTATCGCTCGCTCGGGATGCGCATCCGGCGGTCAACTACGCCGCACTTCGGCTACATCAGGCCGATGCGCTCATGCCGCAGTTCGCACACATCCGGAGCCGCGATCTAGCGCAACGTCTCCGGGATGCTCGAGACGTGGGACGTCGTCGGATCGAAGGCGCGTATCCGCCTGTTCTCGAGATCCGACTTCCTACGCCGCACGCATTTCCTCGTTTCAGCGAACGCGACCTCGACTCCCGGCGAGAACGAAGCCCTCGCGTGCGGATGCCTCGCTCGTTGGCTTCGTGGGTTCGGGAGCGCCAGTCTTCCGCGCTCGCGTTCACGGAGGCGATTCCACGTCTCGGGACCTCGTGCGGTCGCATCCGCGAATCCGCTCGCGCCCCGCGTTCGGCGCTTCGTGGCAGCGCAACTCGCGGCGGAGGCGGGTGCTTCCGCTGCTCCGCGGACGCGCAGCGCATGTGTTGCGAGCACGCGCCCGTTGGATCGACATCTTCGAGTTTCCCTTGATTGCGGTCTTGATCACGTGCGATGACACACAAGGCAAGCCGCTCAAGGTCAGCTTCTTCGGCCACTTCGGGTCTCCGAACCCCGGCAACGAGAGCACGCTCCTGGCGATCCTCTCGCGCTTGCGCTCTCGCTCCCCGAGAGCGAGTTCCGCTGCATCTGCACCAACCCCGAAGCGTTGCCACGCAAGAGACGGGATCGAAGCGGTCTCGATCACGACCAGGGTCGCCCGGATCTGGGATCGCGACATTCCGTTGGCCAGACGGGTGCCGATGGCTGTCGCCGGGGCTGGGCGCAGAGCTTCGGCAGTACGGCCGTGCGTTCCGGGAGCTCAAGGGAACCGACGTGCTGATCGTCCCGGGGACGGGGCTGGTGACCGACGCGTTCGGCCTTTCCGCGCTGGGGCCCATACAGCGTGTTCAAGTGGGTGCTTATGGCAAAGCTGCGTCGCTGCAGAGTGCTGTTCGTCAGCGTCGGCGCAGGCCCGATCGACCGCACCGTCGGGCGAGCCCTGGTCAGGGCGGCCCTGTCCCTGGCTGACTACCGGTCATACCGCGACGAGGCGAGCAGGGACTACCTGAGACGGAATCGGGTTTCCGGTCGAGCGCGACCGGGTCTATCCCGACCTGGTCTTCGGCCTGCCGGAGGCGTTGCTGCCGCGCGACCGCGCCCGACGCGAAGGCGCGAGGCGCGTCGTGGGACTCGGGCTGATGGTCTATGACGGGACGTACAGCGCCGCCGACCCACGTCCTGAGACGTACGCGGCGTATCTCGAGTCGCTCGCCGTCTTCGCGGCATGGCTGCTCGAGCACGACTACGACATCCGGCTGTTGCTCGGCGATGCCGACACGATCGTGATCGAGCGAGTTCAGGTCGGTCCTTGCAGGCCCGGCTGGGAGCCTACGACGAGGAGCGGATCATCGAGCAGCCGATCGCGTCGTTTCAGGACGTGCTCGCCCAGCTTGCCGCGACCGACGTCGTCGTCGCAACCCGCTTCCATAACGTTCTGCTGGCCATGCTTCTCAACAAGCCCGTCATTGCGATCTCGTTCCATCACAAGTGCTCGTCGCTTGATGCGCCAGATGAAGCTGTCCGAGTACTGCCACGACATCCATCAGCATGGACACCGACAGGCTGATCGCGCAATTCCAGAAGCTCGAGCAGCAACCGAGAAGCCGTCAAGCGCACGATCGCGTCAGGGCGTGCCGACGAGGCGCGCGCAGCACTCGACCAGCAGTACGACCTCCTGTTCGCCGCCCCCGCCGTGACGGCCTCGGATCGCATCTGCGCCGGCGCTGGAGACGGCGTTTCTCCGACTCAACCAGCGGCATCTGGCGACGCCTCCCTGCTCGCGTGCGCGACCTGACGCCCGTTCGAGACTACGGCGCGCTGGCTGCACGCCCGGTCTGTCGGCGCGCCGACCGGGAGATGTATCTGGGCACCCTGTTCCTCCGCAATCGTCCGGCGCTCGAGTTGATGCGCCGCCTCGTCGCAGAAGGAGGACCGCGGCGCCCGTCTCACGATCGCGGTCCTGGGTTGCAGCATCGGCGTCGAGGTCTATTCGATCGTCTGGACCCTTCGTTCGAGCCGGCCGGATCTCGAACTGGCCGTGCACGCCGTCGACATCTCGCCGAGGTCGTGGACGTCGCCGAGCGCGGCGTCTACAGCCCCGAGGCGTCGGAGATGGTCACTGCCTCGATCTTCGACGCACTTGACCGAGGCCGAACGTACGGAGATGTTCGACTGGGAAGGCGACCGGGCGGATCAAGCCGTGGCTGCGCGACGGGATCACCTGGCAGGTCGGCGACGCGGCGATCCGACCTGATCGCGAGCCTCGGGCCACAGGATCTCGTGATCGCCAACAACTTCCTCTGCCACATGCCGACCCGAAGCGCTCAGCGGTGCCTGCGCAATCTGGCCCGGCTGGTTGAGCCCCGGTGGACACGTGTTCGTCACCGGGGTCGATCTGGACGTTCGCACCAGCGTCGCGCTCGAGCTTGGCTGGGCGCCGATCGCGGACCTGAGGGCCGAGATCCATGACGGCGACCCGCTGGTGCGGTCCGACTGGCCATGGCGGTGGTGGGGGCTGGAGCCCTTGGACCGGCGGCGGCCCGACTGGGAGACTCGCTACACCGCCGCCTTCCGGGTCGCGACCGACGCAAGCCCAACCACAATCGCGGCCGGAACCAGCCGCACACCATGAAACGCATCGGATTCCTGTATCCCGAACGAGATCCGCTGTCGCCCGCGCACTGGTCCGGCACGCCGGCCGCGCTTGCCTGCGGCCTGGAGTCGCTCGGCCTCGACATCGTCCCGATCGCCTACCACCTCCCGCCGGTCGTTCGCCATGCCGTCTTTGCCGTCTCGAACCTGCACGGGCGCGGCGCGGTTGCCGATGCCTCACCGGTCAAGTTCTCGATGCGCTCCCGAATCCTCGCACGCCGGCTAGTCGAAGCCCAGCCGCTCGACGCACTGCTCGCGATGGGAACCGACCAATACGATTTGCGGCGGGTCGTGCCGCACTCCCTGCCGATCGTCACCTACGACGACGGCACCTTCGCGCTCTTCCTACGTCATCCCGAGTCACCGGCACGGCAAAGCGGATTTCCCGAGCCCGAGATTCGCCGGTGGGCAGCAAGGCAGGCGAGCGCTGCTCGCTGGGCCACCGCCTGCTGCGTGAGCACACAGTGGGCGGCAGCGTCCCTAATCGACGACTACGGAATCCCCACCCGGAAGGTGCATGTGGTCGGCATCGGCCACCGACCGCGCCCGTCCGCGCTGGACCGCGATTGGTCGTACCCACGGCTTCTGTTCGTCGGTGTCGACTGGGAGCGCAAGAACGGCGACATGGTGCTCCGGGCATTCGCTCGCCTCCGCGCCGTGCACCCACGGGCGACACTGGACGTCGTCGGTGACCATCCCACCCTAGACCTGCCGGGCGTGACCGGGCATGGCTTTCTCGCGCGCGAGAATCGTGACGCACAGCGGAAGCTGGATGCCCTGTACGCCTGCGCCACGGCGTTCGTCCTCCCGAGCCGGTACGATCCGGCTGGCATTGCCTACCTCGAGGCCGCGTCGGCCGGACTGCCGGTGATCACCACAACGGAAGGTGGCGCCCAGGAGATGCTGGGTGACGCGGCCATCGCCGTCCACCCCGATGACGAAGACGGTCTCACCGACGCGATGCGGCGTCTGGCCGATCCGGCCACGGCTCAGCGCCTCGGCCTGGCGGCGCACTGCCGTGTCGCGGACTCCACATGGCCAGCGGTCGCCCAACGGATCATCGCCAGCCTGGGCAAGGGCGTCCCGTCTCTCGTCGCCTGACGGACCAGTCAACCGAGTTGGACACGCCGTTGCCTGCGCTTCACGCGCCGGACAGCCTTTTCTGTCGTGGTCTTCGGATTCAGGATCAGATCGAGAGCCTTGGCGACGATCGCCCTGGCGAACCTCAGGTCGTAAATCGAGCAGCCGAGCTCGTCGAGCCGTTCCCTGTGCAGCCTCCAGAACTCCCGATCACGGAATTGGAAGCACGCCTCAGCGAGCGCGGCGAAGTAGTCGGAGAGCTGTTCCCGCAGCCGCCGGCACTGCTCGTCGGGAGTGAGGTATTCAGGTCCAAGCTCGATCAGAATCCTCATTCGGTCGAGGCGAACGAGGTTCATGTCGTGGAGTCTCGCGGTGATCATTTCACCGTGGACTCGCTCGAACGAGAGGATCTGATGCACGAAGCCGAGGTCGCTTTCCTTCAGGCAGTTGAGACACCCTTCGAGGTCGGCGCTCGGCGCAGGCCCAGGGAAGAAGTGATCTGCGGCCCGGACCAAGGACGATCGGTACAGCACTGTCGACGGCAGGAAGAAGGAGTCGATCGCTCCGAGGAGGTACCGCCGCACCGCCTCATGTCCACCGAGAACCTCCTCACCGAGCGGAGGGCCTTCGAACCGCACGCCGTCGTCGTTCACCGAATAGGAACCCACCACTCCGACCGAGGGCTGACGCTCGGCGAGGTCGACCAGCGCCGCGATGCATCCCGGATAGAGCCAGTCGTCGGCCGACACGAGCTTGCAGTACTTCGCACGCGGCGAGATCGAGCGAAACGCCCGGTTGTGGTTCTCGATGACGCCGACGAACTCGTCATGGCTCCTGACCTTCACCTGCGGGTGCGCCTCGGCGTACTCGTACGCGATCGCAAGTGAACCATCGGTGCTGGCGTTGTCGACGATCGTGTAGTCCCAGTTCTCATACGACTGCGCCAAGACGCTCTCGATGCACTCGCGCAGGTATTTTTCGCCGTTGAACACGGGGGTGACCACGCTCACGAGGGGACTGGGTTCGGTCATGTCGCAGCGGGGGCCGCGACCGCCCCGCGAAGTCCGCGCGCGATCAGCGTCCAGGCGTCGGCGAGGTCGGCACGGCGGATGGCGCCAGGCCGCCGACGAAGACGGCGACCGCGACCGCCGAGCTCGACAGCGCGCCCGCCAGATCCGGTCCGATCCAACGCGCGACCAGCCAGCCGCACGATGCCGACACGCATCGCGAGCACCACCGGGATGGCCAGGCGAGTCGCCGATCCTGAAGTCGTCGTCCGCCGCGCGGCGTGGACGAAGAAGACAGACTCGACCAGGGCACTCGCGATGTACGCGATGCCCACCGCGACGACGCCGATGAACGGGAGCAGCGGCAGAAGAACGAGCAGCATCGCGGGGATGCCAAGGAGCGTCGCGCGCAGCGGGACCGAGGCGGATCCGATCGCCCAGAGGTAGCCGGCGAGCGCCACCGAGATCGGCACGCCGAACGTCATGGCGAAGCACGCCGGCGGGATCGCCGAGGCGGCGCTCTGCCCATTGAGCGCCGATGAGCACGTGGATCCATGCGGAGGCAGAGGCCGCGAGCGGCGCGACGAGCACGCCGGTTCCGATGGCCACAAGCGCGATCACGCGCTCGATCGTGCTTCCCACGTCTTCCTTGGCGGCGACGAGCCTCGACATTCCGGGAAACGAGACGCGCCAGAGCGCCGCGAAGAGCGAGACCGGCATCTGAATGATCCGCCAGGCGACGCCCCAGAGCCCGAGCATCGCGACCCCTCCGAATGTGGCGACCGCGATGTTCACGCCCTGGTCGCGCAGCATGTGCAAGAAGCCGACGGCCTGAAAGCGAAAGCCGAAGCCGAGCAGCGGTCGTACCTTCGTCCACGACGGCGACCGGCGCGACTCGTCCCTCCGGTAGGAACGCGAGGAGGAGCACCGACCCGACCAGCTGCACGAACCACGAAGGCGGTCGCGAGCCCCCACACGCCCCAGCCGATGCTGATCGTCGCGATTGCCCAGACGTAGTAGACGACTGGTCTCGCACGATTTCGACGATCGCCATCGGTCGGTAGTCCAGCCGACGTTCGTAGAGGATGTAGGCGGGCGCGCGGAACGCGCCGAACGGGAGAGAGGCGACGATCACCGTCGTGACCTGGCCGAGCAAGCCGAACGGCAGCATCACGAGGCCGACGACCGACGACCAGAAGCAGGTCGACCCCGAGCTGGAACGCAACCAGCGCCTGGAGCTCGGATTTCGTCGGCGGCTCGGGGCGTCGAATGAGCGCCACCCCGACGCCGCCGTCGGAGAGGAACGTTCCGAAGGCGAGCACGGTCGTGCCAATCGGCGACGAGGCCGAAGTCGTACGGCGTCAGAAGCCGCGCGGTCACGACGGTCCCCACGAGCCCGACGACCCGGACGCCGATGGCGCGCAACGCGTCGACCACGGCGCCCGTCACGGCCCGACGCCGTACGTCCCGGGGTGCTCAGGTGATCGTCGGTGACGGGCTGATCGTCAGGCTGACGCTCAGCGCTTGTCGGGGTGGTGCTGCACTGCCCCAGGAACGCATGGAGCCGCGGCCCGTCTTGCGGGCGTCCGCCACGAGGGGCGTGCCCAGTCGTTCCGCGAAAGTCTGGGTCGCCGACCCGCGTTTGATGGACGTGCAGGCATCACAAGCAGACATCCCGACCGACAGCGCGGCCTGGCGCGCCTCGCGGCCGACGCGCCGGGGCCCACCTGCCGCTTCTGTGGCACGGCGCTTGAGCACACCTTCGTCGACCTCGGCATGTCGCCGCTGTGCGAGAGCTACGTGCCGGCCGAGCGCGCTCGGCGCGATGGAGGCGTTCTATCCGCTCCACGCCAAGGTCTGCGAGAGCTGCCTCCTCGTGCAGCTCGAGGAGTTCGTCACCGCCGACGCGATCTTCACCGAGTACGCGTACTTCTCTTCGTACTCCGACTCGTGGGTGGCGCACGCCCGCGACTACGTCGAGATGGCGGTCGAGCGCTTTGGGCTCGGCCCGGACAGCCTCGTCATCGAGCTCGCGAGCAACGACGGCTACCTGCTCCAGCACGTCGTCGAGCGAGGGATTCCCGCGCTCGGTATCGAGCCCGCCGCCAACGTCGCGCGCGTTGCGCGCGAGCGGGGCATCGAGACCGTCGTCGAGTTCTTCGGCCGCGACCTCGCCGGCCGGCTCGCAGCCGAGGGCCGAGCCGCCGACCTGCTGGCCGCCAACAACGTCATGGCCCACGTTCCCGACCTCAACGACTTCGTCGGCGGGATCGAGACGTGCTGGCGCCCGCGGGCGTGGCGACGATCGAGGTTCCTCACCTCCTGCGCCTCGTCGAGAGCAACCAGTTCGACACGATCTACCACGAGCACTTCTCGTACTTCTCGATGCTCACCGCGCGCAGGGTGCTCGAGGCGCACGGCCTCGAGCTGTTCGACGTCGACGAGCTGCAAGTCGCACGGCGGCTCCCTGCGCCTCTACGCCCAGCGCGCCGACGACCGGTCGCCAGGCGGTGACATCACGCGTTGCCGATCTGGCGGAGCGCGAGCGTGCCCTCGGTTTCGACACGCTCGAGGCGCATCTCTCGTTCTCAGCACCAGGTGAACGAGACGAAATGGCAGCCTGCTGGAGTTCCTCATCGCGCGCCGCCGCGAGGGCAAGCGCATCGCCGGCTACGGCGCCCCGGGAAAGGGCAACACGCTCCTGAACTTCTGCGGCATTCGCACCGACCTCCTCGAGTACACCGTCGATCGCAACCCGTACAAGCAGGGCCAGTTCCTGCCGGGGACGCACATCCCGATCAGACACCCCGAGGTGCTCGAGCAGGACCGGCCCGACTACATCCTGATCCTTCCCTGGAACCTCAAGGAGGAGATCGTGGAGCAGCTGGCCTACGCGCGCGAATGGGGTGCGCAGTTCGTCGTCCCGATCCCGCGAGGTGCAGGTGCTGTGAAGGTCGTCATCTTCTGCGGCGGTCAGGGGCTGCGGATGCGCGAGGCATCCGACGTGGTGCCCAAGCCGATGGTCCCGATCGGCAACCGGCCCGTCCTCTGGCACGTGATGAAGTACTACGCGCACTTCGGGTTCACCGACTTCGTGCTCTGCCTCGGCTACAAGGCCGAGGCGATCAAGCACTTCTTCCTGACCTACGACGAGGCGATGGCCAACGACTTCGTCCTCTCCGAGGGCGGCGCGAAGCTCCACCTGCTCAAGACCGACATCCACAACTGGAACATCACGTTCGTCGACACCGGGCTGCACGCCTGCATCGGCGAGCGGCTGCGCGCGGTCCGGCACCTCCTGCGCGACGACGAGATGTTCCTCGCCAACTATGGCGACACGCTCACCGACGCCGACCTGCCGGCGATGATCGCTCGAGCCAAGAGCACCGGTGTCACCGCCAGCTTCCTCGCCGTCCGGCCGAACTACAACTTCCACGTCGTGTCGATGGACGACAGCGGGATCGTCGACGGGATTCAGCGACGTGACGCGGTCGGACATGTGGATCAACGGCGGCTACTTCGTTCTGCGATCGGAGCTCTTGGACGACCTCAGGCCCGGCGAGGAGCTTGTCGAGGAGCCGTTCCATCGGCTGCTGGCACGCAACCAGTTGCTGGCCCAGCGCCACGACGGCTTCTGGGCGCCCGATGGACACACTCAAGGACAAGCAGTGCCTCGAGAGCCTGCACGAGAGCGGACGGGCGCCGTGGGAGCTGTGGGACCACCGGTCGAGAGGCTGACCGCGACCTCGCCGCGTCGACCGGCTGATGCTGCCGCTGTTCGCGCGCGGCCCCAGCAGCGGCCCCCTCAAGCTGCTCGCGATCGGAGCCCATTCGGACGACATCGAGATCGGGTGCGCAGGGACGGTCCTCAAGCTCATCGAGCAGGGGTCGGTATCCGAGATCTCGCTGGGTCGTGCTGACCGGGGAGGCCAAGCGTGCCGACGAGGCGGCCCAGAGCGCGGACGCGCTGCTGGCCGGCGTCCCCGGCAAGCGCGTCATCCTCAAGGACTTCCGCGATGGGTACTTCCCCTATGACGGCGCGGAGATCAAGGCGTTCTTCGAGGAGCTGAAGGACGACATCTCGCCGGACGTGATCTTCACGCACCAGCGGTCCGATCTCCACCAGGACCACCGCGTGACGTGCGAGCTGACGTGGAACACGTTCCGTGATCATCTGATCCTCGAGTACGAGATTCCGAAGTACGACGGCGACATGGGTGTACCGAACGTCTTCGTCGCGACTCGACGAGTCCCTGTGCCGCCGGAAGATCGACCACCTGATGACGCACTTCGCGTCACAGTCGGCAAAGCGGTGGTTCAACGAGGATCTGTTCTCCGGGCTGCTCCGGCTGCGGGGGATGGAGTGCAACTCCCCCAGTTCCTATGCCGAGGCGTTCTACTGTCGCAAGGCGATGCTGACGTGAGGGAGCGGCAGCGATGCCACCCGCGGCGCTCGTGACGGGCGCCAGCAGCGGGATCGGAGCGGCGACGTGTCGGCGCCTGCGCGACGATGGATGGCACGTGGTCGGTCTTGCGCGCAGCCCGAGCCCCGACGCGAGCGCGTCGCTGTGCGTGGACATCGCACGCCTCGATGCTGTGGTCGAGGCCTTCCAAACCGTCCCGCGACTGCGGTTGGTCGTCCACGCCGCCGCGACGATCGGGCCACTCGCGCCGCTGCCGGTCACCGACCCCGACGACTGGCGGCGGGCCGTGGAGGTCAACCTGCTCGGCACCTACAACGTCCTGCGAGCTGCCCTGGCGGGCCCGCTGGCACGCGACGGCGGCGTGGCCATCCACATGACAAGCGGCGCCGCCTCGGTCGCGAAGCCCTATTGGAGCGCTTACAGCGCCTCGAAGGCAGGCGCCGAGCACCTCGTCCGCTCGGCCGCGAGTGACATGGAGGGAACCGACTGCGCCGTCTGCTCGCTGGACCCGGGGATCACCGAGACGGGGATGCAGCGCGAACTGCGCTCGCGCGACTTTCCCGACCGAGACCGGTTCGTGCGCGTCTACGAGCAGCGGTCCGCACGGACGCCGGACGAGGTCGCGGCGGCCGTCTCTGAGCTGTCGCAGCGCGAGCCGAGTGCACTCAACGGCCAGACGTTTCGGGTGGGCGCGCTCTGATGGACATCGACGCGATCGGGACCGAGGCCTACGACCTGATGGCGCGGCTGTTCCCGCTCTGCCGCAGCCTGACCGGTAACGGCGTGCGGGCGACGTTCGACGTGCTCGAGGAGTACGTACCGCTGCAGCGGACGCAGATCGCCAGCGGGACACAGATCTTCGACTGGGCCGTGCCGGACGAGTGGAACATTCGCGACGCCTATATCGCAACCCCCGACGGGACCCGCGTCGTCGACTTCCAGCGCTCGAATCTGCACGTTGTGTCCTACAGCGAGCCGGTGCGCACGCGGATGCCGCTCGAGTCGCTGCGGGAGCGGTTGCACAGCCTCCCCGACCAACCCGATGTGGTGCCGTACCGCACGTCCTACTACAACCGCACCTGGGGGTTCTGTCTGTCCCATCGCCAGCTGCTGGACCTGGCACCGGGGCAGTACGACGTCGTCATCGATTCGACGCTCGAGCCCGGCCACCTCACCTACGCCGAGCTGCGGCTCCAGGGGGCGAGCGACGAGGAAGTCCTCATCTCGACCTATGCGTGCCACCCGTCGCTTGCCAACGACAACCTCTCCGGCATCGCCGTCGCGACGATGCTCGCCCGGGAGCTGTCGCAGCGACGGCTACGCCACTCCTATCGCGTCCTGTTCGCCCCGGGCACGATCGGACCGCTGGCGTGGCTCCATCAGAACCAGGGCACGCTGCACCGCGTCAAGCACGGCCTGACGGTCTCCTGCATCGGCGATGCCGGCGGCCTGACGTACAAGCGCAGCCGCCGCGCTGACAGCGATATCGACCGCGCCGTCGGGCTCGTGCTCCGTGACTCCGGCGCCACGCATCGCATCGTCGAGTGGGAGCCGTGGGGCGGCGATGAGCGCCAGTTCTGCTCGCCAGGGTTCGACCTGCCGGTCGGCTGCCTCATGCGCACGCCGCACGGCGAGTTCCCCGGGTACCACACGTCGGCCGACAACCTCGACCGGATCCGCCCGCAGTCGCTCGGCGAGGCAGTGCGCACGTGCCTCGACGTCGTCGAGATCCTCGAGTCCAATCGCACGTGCACGAACCTCAGCCCGTACGGCGAGCCGCAGCTCGGGCGCCGCGGCCTCTACCGGTCCAGCGGCGGCGCGGTGAAGTCGCCCGATGACGAGCGCGCGCTGCTGTGGGTACTCAACCTCAGCGACGGGCAGGCCTCGCTGCTCGACATCGCCGCACAGTCGGGGCTCGCGTACGCGGTCATCGTGCGAGCAGCGGAGCGGTTGGAGCAGGCGGGGCTCCTTTCGGTCGCCGGAACCCCGCCCTCGCAAGAATGCGCCACGCCGCCCCGTTGTTCCAGCGAATGACTGCGGAGAAGCCTGGCGAGAGAGGGCGATGGCGGCTGGTGCTCCTCGGAGTCATCGCGGTGGCTGTGCTCGTGGGAGTTCTGACGCCCTCCGGAGTTGCCGCGCCTCGGACGCCACTGGCTTCGCCCGCTGCCAGCAAGCAGTTGCGGCTCGTCAGGGCCACCCGTCGGGCCGACGCCGGCAACGTGGCCTATCTCGAGGCTGTTGCGACCGGCGCGCGCGTCTGCTCACTCGGAATCACCGGGCCGCGCGGCGCCGCGGCACCGCGGCGGTTCACCTTCTCGGCCCGCAGCCCCCGTGTCTACCTCTCGTTCAGGGTCTCGCGAGACGCGGCGACGGGCTCGTGGCGCGAACAGCTGCGCTGCGGCGCTTCGCGCAGGCAACCCACATCTCTGGGTGCGATCACGGTCCACCTCACGGTCCGCAACGGGCATCGCCGCCGTGGCGGACTGGTTGCCGCGCGATCGCTGCGGGTTTCGAAGGGGCCGTTCCGTGACCCGACGCCCGCGCTCCAGACCGGCGCGCTCACCGGCGCCGGCGCCGGCACCTCGCTGCGCGCGGTGTCGGGTTTGGTGGCGGCGTATGGGTTTGATGAGGGGTCGGGGACGACGGTCACGGATGCGTCGGGGAACGGCAACAACGGCACGGTTGCGAACACGACGTGGGCGGCCACCGGCAAGTTCGGCAAGGCGCTTTCGTTCAACGGCACCAACGCGTTGGTGACGATGCCCGACACGGCGTCGCTGCACCTCACGAGCGGGATGACGCTCGAGGCGTGGGTCAACCCGTCGACCGTCAACGCCAACTGGCGTGACGTGATCTACAAGGGCAACGACAACTTCTACCTGGAGGCGACCTCGACGAACGCCTCGCGGCCCGACGCCGGCCTGATCGGCGGCGGCAGCTACGCCGACGCGTTCGGAACCGCCAAGCTGACCGCCAACACCTGGGCGTATCTCGACCGAGACCTATGACGGGTCGACGCTGCGCTTCTACGTCAACGGGACGCAGGTCGCGTCGACGGCCCACACGGGCGCGATCACGACGTCGACCAACCCGCTGCAGATCGGCGGCGACAGCATCTACGGACAGTTCTTCGCCGGCCTGATCGACGAACGTCCGCGTCTACAACGTCGCGCTGACCGCCGCCCAGATCCAGACCGACCAGGCCACGTCGGTGAACCCACAGGGCCCGGACACGACGCCGCCGTCGCAGCCGGGGACGCTGACCGCGAACGCGGTCAGCCCGGCACCGAGATCGATCTCTCGTGGGGCGCGTCGACCGACAACGTCGGCGTCACCGGCTACCACTCGAGCGCTGCCAGGGCACGAGCTGCACCACCTTCGCCCAGATCGCGACCCGCCACCGCCACCAGCTACAAAGACACCGCCGTCAGCGCCTCGACGACCTACAGCTACCGCGTCCGCGCCACCGACGCCGCCGGCAACCTCAGCCCCTACTCCAACACCGCCAGCGCCACCACACCCGACGCCCGACACGACGCCGCCGTCGCAGCCCGGGACGCTGACCGCGCAACGCGGTCTCAGCGCCAGAGATCGACCTCTCCTGGGGCGCATCGACCGACAACGTCGGCGTCACCGGCTACCAGATCGAGCGCTGCCAGGGCCGAGCTGCACCACCTTCGCCCAGATCGCGACCCCCACCGCCACGACCTACAAAGACACCGCCGGTCAGCGCCTCCACGAGCTACAGCTACCGCGTCCGCGCCATCGACGCCGCCGGCAACCTCAGCCCCTACTCCAACACCGCCAGCGCCAGCACCCCGCGCCGCCGCCGTCGGGTCTGGTGGCGGCGTATGGGTTTGATGAGGGGTCGGGGACGACCGTCACCGACGCGTCGGGGAACGGCAACAACGGCACGGTCGCGAACACGACCTGGTCGACGACCGGCAAGTACGGCGGGCGCTTGCAGTTCAACGGCACCAACGCGCTGGTCACGATGCCCGACGCGGCGTCGCTGCACCTCACGAGCGGGATGACGCTCGAGGCGTGGGTCAACCCGTCGACGGTCAACGCCAACTGGCGCGACGTGATCTACAAGGGCAACGACAACTTCTACCTGGAGGCGACCTCGACGCAACGGCTCGCGGCCCGACGCCGGCCTGATCGCCGGCGGCAGCTACGCCGACGCGTTCGGCACCGCCACGCTCACCGCCAACACCTGGGCGTATCTCGACCGAGACCTATGACGGGTCGACGCTGCGGCTTCTACGTCAACGGGACGCAGGTCGCCTCGACGGCGCACACGGGCGCGATCACCACGTCGACCAACCCGCTGCAGATCGGCGGCGACAGCATCTACGGCCAGTTCTTCGCCGGCCTGATCGACGAAGTCCGCGTCTACAACGTCGCGCTCACCGCCGCCCAGATCCAGACCGACCAGGCGACCCCGGTCAACTCCACGGGCCGCGACACGACGCCGCCGTCGCAGCCGGGGACGCTGACCGCCAACGCGGTCAGCTCCAGCGGCGAGATCGATCTCTCGTGGGGCGCCTCGACCGACAACGTCGGCGTCACCGGCTACCAGATCGAGCGCTGCCAGGGCACCGAGCTGCACCACCTTCGCCCAGATCGCGACCCCCACCGCCACCACCTACAAAGACACCGCCGGTCAGCGCCTCCACGAGCTACAGCTACCGCGTCCGCGCGCTCGACGCCGCCGGCAACCTCAGCCCCTACTCCAACACCGCCACCACCACAACACCCACCACCGGGCAACTGCTCGTCTCGCCGCGGCAGTACGCGATCACGCCCGGGATGACCGAGCAGTACACCGCGACGGTGCCCAACGGCTCGCCGGCGGTCGACATGGTCGGTGGACGGCATCAGCCGGCGGCAACGCGACAGTCGGGACGATCTCGGCGGGCGGCGCTCTACACCGCGCCCAGCGGGGCCGGGACGCACACGATCACCGCGACGAGCGGCAGCCTCACGGCGAACGCCACCGTCTATGTCACCAACTACCCGGGCACGTTCACCGCCCACAACGACAACTTCCGCACGGGCGAGAACCTCAATGAGACGGTTCTGACGCCCTCGAACGTCAACCCGAGCGAGCTTCGGCAAGCTGTTCAACTATCCGCTCGACGGGTTGACGTTCGCCTCGCCGCTGTACGTCGAGAATCTGGCGATCGCCGGGCAGGGCGTACACAACGTGGTCTTCGTCGCGACCGAGCACGACTCGGTCTACGCGTTCGACGCGGACGGGCGATCGAGCACGCCGCTGTGGAAGGACTCGTTCATCAACCCGGCCGCCGGGGTCAACGCCGATCCCGCCCGCGGACACGAACGAGACCGGCGACATCCCGAACGAGATCGGGATCACCGGGACGCCCGTGATCGACCCGTCGACGAACACGATCTACGTGGTGGCGGCGACCAAGGAGGTCAGCGGCGGCACGACCAAGTACGTCAACCGGCTCCACGCCCTCGACCTCACGACCGGCGCCGAGAAGTTCGGCGGCCCGGTCGTGATCGATGCCGCAGGTGCGCCGGAACCGGCGTCGACGCGGTCAACGGCACGATCTCGTTCAACAACATCACCGAGAACCAGCGAGCGTCGCTGCTGCTCGTCGGCGGCGAGGTGTACGTCGCGTTCGCCAACCACGGCAACAACCCGCCCTACCACGGCTGGGTCATGGCGTACAACGCGTCGACCCTCCACCAGGACTGGGCGTTCTGCACGACCCCGCAACGCGGGGAAGGGCGGGGTCTGGATGGGCGGCGGGGGGATCGCGGCCGACGCGGCCGGCAACCTGTTCTTCTCGACCGGCAACGGCACGTTCGATCAGAACTCGGGCGGCGGCGACTACGGCGACACGCTGCTCAAGCTCAGCCCCAGCGGCGCGGTCAGCGACTACTTCACCCCGTACAACTACCAGGCGCTCGACAGCGGGGACATCGACCTCGCGTCAGGCGGCGTGATCCTGCTGCCCGACCAGCCCGGAGCTCACCCGCACGAGGTGATCGCCGCCGGCAAGGGCGGCACGGTCTACCTCGTCGACCGCGACAACATGGGTCACGTCGGCACGACCAATGACAACCAGATCATCCAGTCGCTGACTCAACGTGTTCCCGACCGGCGGCTCGTTCAACACCGGCAACTACAGCGAGCCCACGTACTTCAACGGCAGGGTCTACTTCGCGCCCGTCAGCGGTCCGGTCATGGCGTTCAGCCTCACCAACGGGCTCCTGTCGACCTCACCGACGTCGCAGTCGCCGGAGACCTACAACGGCAAGACGAGCACGTTCTCGGCGCGCGGAGGCGAGACGGCGGCTCTCGTCCAACGGCAACAGCAACGGCATCCTGTGGGCGTCTGCAGAGCAACGGGGACAGCATCCCCGGCACGCTGCACGCCTACGATCCTGCGAACCTGGCCAACGAGTACTGGAACAGCGACCAGTCCGGCACGCGCGATCAGCTCGATCCGTGGCTGAAGTTCACGCTCCCGCTGGTCGCCAACGGCCACGTCTACGTCGTCTCGCAGGGCAGACTGACGGCGTACGGCCTGCTGCCGTAGCGCGCTGAGTTCGACCGACGCCGGTTCGTGCCGGCGGGAGTGCGCAGCTCTGCTGCAGGTTTGGGCGATGTCGGCATCCGGACCGTTTGCCGCGCATTGCTCATGCACGTAAGTCAGGACGCCGATGGCAGTCGTAGAGCCATGAAGCGCGTCGTCAAGACCCACGCTCAAGCCATCCTCGAACTTCTCGATCGCTACCGGCGCGAAGGCCTCAGCGGACGAGACCCCGCCCCTCCGCCGCGAACGCGTTCGAAGCCGCCGCCCGGCATCGCGCCAGGCCGGCCCAAGGATCGATAGACGGACGGCTACGTCGCCGTCAGCACGAGGACCCAGTCGTCGGCCCCGTCGTGGTTCCGTCCGGGCGGGCGAAACGTGCGCCTGCCGGTCGGCGCAAACGGCGAGCCCGAGGCGGTCATATACCTCCCGATCGTCGGGTCATACCACTGCGCCCGCACGCGGCGGCCGGCCATCCTCGTGATGTCGACCACGACCGGGTGACCGGTCGGCAGATAGGCGATCGCCAGCCGCCCGTCCGGCGTCCGAGCTGCGGCGACGTAGTCGTTGTCGTTGACATTCCCGCGGTCCGTGTAGGAGCCATAGCCCGACACGACGAGTCTGTGCTCACGGTCGGGGACCAGGTCGAACCACCTGCGGCGCGAGAGCAGGTCGGTGACGAAGGTCATCTGTCGCGACCCGATGGTGTTCACGTGGCTGGGCCACCCGTCCGAGAACTGCCAGGTGTACGTGTTGCCATAGAACTGCCCGGCCGCTCCGCTGAGCACGCTCCAGTACTCCTGGCGCCGCAATGTTGCCGGGCCGGTGTAGGCGTGCTCGCCCTCATAGTTGGCCTCGACCATGAACGCCGGGAGGTGGGGGCGGCGACCGTATGCCTTCAAGACCTCTGCGTACGTCGGGGCATAGGTGTACGCGGCGTCGAGCCCGACGATGGGCTTCCACCGCGGATCATCGAGGGAGGTGCTGGTGAGGTAGTTGAGCTCAACGGTCTGCAGCGCGTCTGGATCGGCGGATCTGATCCCGTTGGCCACCGCCAGCACCAGAGCATCGTCGGCGTGCTCGCGCCATGTCTGGAAGTCGTTGCCGTTCAACCAGACGATGTTCCGGTACCGCCGGTACCGGCGCCCCAGGTAGCGACCGTAGTCGTAGGCCTTGGCGGTGCCGTTGTGGCGCAGAACGCTGAGCCAGCCGCCGGTCTCGATGGGATCCAGGAACACGGCGAGTCCGTGCTGGGCGGCGAGGCGGACCATGTCGCCGACGCGCGCGAAGTAGGCGGGATTCGGGGTCGACAGATCCCTCGGCCTGGTGAACGGGGCGATGCCGTCGTACGTGGCGCCGTCGGGACGACCGCCGGTGTACCGATTGCACAGGAGATTGATCCACACGGAGTTGAAGCCCGCAGCCTCACGATCGGCGAAGAAACGATCAGCCTGCGTCTCGGACAGGTCTGCCACCAGCGCCTGCGGCGAATCGCCGACGATCAGGAACGGGCGACCAACCCTGTCGATCAGATAGCGCCCGCTCGGCCCGACCTTGAGAGGGAAGGCTGCGCGAGGCGTCGGCAGAAGGGCGGCGGGCCTGGCGGACCGAACGCTGGCCGGCGCTGCCGTCGCACCGTTGCGCTCGCGCTCCGCCAGGCCGACGAGCGCCACGACGCCGGCAAGCGTCAGAAGGCCCGCTAACCGATGGTGAGCGCGTGCTGCTTCTCGTAGTCGGGCCACGCCCGATCTCGCGCCGAGATGATGCGCTGCCCCGCCCGCGGCCACTCGATTGCGAAGACGGCGTCGTCCCATCGCACGCCGGCGGCCGCCTCCGGGACGTACTCGTGCGACATCTGGTAGGAGACCTCGGTGTCGTCCAAGAGCGTCTGGTAGCCCTGGGCGAAGCCTTCCGGGACGTAGAGAAGCCGGCCGTTCTCGGGGCTGAGCTCGACCCCGAGCGACTGCGCGTAGGTGGGCGAGTCGGGCCGCAGATCGACGATCGCCACGTGCGCGGCCCCACGAGTGCACCGCACGAGCTTCACCTCACGATGGGGTGACCGTTGGAAGTGAAGGCCGCGGAGGGTGTCCCGCGTCGGACTGAAGATCGTGCTGGCCTGAACAAAGCGCGTGACCAGGCCGTGGTCGGCGAACTCCCGCTCGCAGTACGTGCGAGCCAGCCAGCCGCGTTCGTCGCCGCGACGCTCGACGTCGATGATCACGGCGTCCTGAAGGCGCGCCGGCGTGAAAATCACGCCGCGGTTCCCACGGGCGCCAGCCAGCGCAGGTCGCCGTCGACCCGGCCGGCCGCCTGGAGCTCCTGCACCTGCTTGATGCGCAGGAAGCGCGGGCCGGTGAACTCGTCAAACGTCAGGCCGTGACGGACATACGCCTCGTAGAGCTCTTCGACGCCGCGGGGCACGGTCCACTGCGGCTCGAACTCAGGCAGCACGCGTGCGATCTTGGAACAGTCGACCTGGTAGGAGCGCTTGTCGGGGCCGCCGCCCTCGGCGAAGGATGCCCGCGCGCCGGGCACGATGCGCTCGATGATCTCCGCAATCTCGCGGACCCGATAGTTCTCGCTGCTTGCGCCCACGTTGAACGCCTCGTTGTGCACCAGTTCGCGTGGAGCACCAAGAACGGCGAGGAACGCCCGGGAGATGTCTTCGATGTGAACGAGGGGACGCCACGGTGTCCCATCGCTTTGGATCAGCACGTCGCCGGTCGTCACCGCGAACCCGACGAGGTTGTTCACGACGATGTCGGCACGCAGGCGCGGCGAGACGCCGTAGGCGGTCGCGTTGCGAAGATACGTCGGGCTGAAGGCGTCGTCGGCGAGCGGCGCGATGTCCCGCTCGGCGAGAACCTTCGACCGCCCGTACGCCGTCACGGGAGCAAACGTGGCGTTCTCGTCGAGCAGTCCGTCGCTCGCCTTGCCGTACAGGCTGCACGACGACGAGAAGAGGAAGCGCGGCACACCCGCCTGCTTGGCCTTCTCGGCCAGCCGTACCGACGCCCTATGGTTGATGTCGTAGGTGGCCTCGGGGTTGAGGTCGCCGATGGGGTCGTTGCAGACCGCCGCCAGATGCAACACCGCATCGAAGCCGACAAGATCCTCCGCGTCGACGTCGCGCACGTCCTTGCGCACCGACTCGATCTCTGGCGGAGGGTCGCCGAACGTACACCCGGCGAACAGATCGAAGTCCAAACCGACCACCTCATGGCCGGCCTGCTCGAGAAGAGGCGTCATGACAGAGCCGATGTAGCCGTTGTGACCGGTGACGAGCACGCGCATGGGGTTCTCCAGTGTCAGTCGACGGCGCCCTTGGAACGGGCGTCGTCCATATCAACGCTTCGCCGTCGCGCGTACTGCCGCGACCGTCGCGTGAGTTTCAGCGCCGCTCGTCCGTTCTCTCAGTGGTGGCACACGAGCGACAACTGATCGGACGTCTCGTGTTTGCGCTCATGGTCAGTGGCGCACTCGCGCCAGGCGCCGCCGTCGCGGGAGCCGCGACCGCATTCCCGCTCTCGGTTCGCCACGTCTCGGTGCGCACGGTCCACGGTCGGGTCGTTGGAACCGCAACGATCGCCAACACCGGGCAGGCCACCGTCCGCTCGACGACCGGCTCGCTCGGTCTCGGTGGACCGTCCGGCGGCGCGACCGGTCTGGTGACGTTCGCAGTTCCCTCCCTTGCGGCGGGGAGTTCGAAGCCAGTGCGGTTCACGACCAAATCCGTCGGAGCCCTGCATGTCGGATCCGGGACACACAAGGTCCTGGTCTGCGCGGACGTCTACAGCCAGATCCAGCGATTCGCGCAGAACACGCACTGCCGATCCGGCCCGGCGATCACGATCTCCGCACGTGGGGTTCGCCGGCCGTCGGGGCCGGCGCCGAAGACGATCATCAGGACCGGCGCCGCGCGCGTCACGACAAGCTCGACCTCCGTCTTTCGCTTCGTCTCGACGGTTCGCCGCAGCACCTTCGCGTGCAGCCTCGACGGCGGCCCGTGGCTCGCCTGCCGTAGTCCCCATGGCTACACCGCGCTCGTCGGTGGCGCACACACGTTCGGCGTGCGCGCGGTCAGCTCCACAGGCAAACCTGACCCGAGCCCCGCCCGTAGCTCATGGAGGGTCGCTGCCACGTCGACGACGCCCGGCCAGGACAACTTCAACCGGGCAGACGGCGACCTCGGTGGCAGCTGGGCCGCCATGCGCGATGGCGGTCTGTCGATCGCGTCGCACGCGGTGGTCGGGACGGCAGAGGCGCACGCGGGTGACATTCGGGTCGCCGAAACCTACGGCGGCGACCAGTATTCGACGATCGAGGTCACTTCGAAGCAGGTGAGCGGCAGCGACTGGATCGGACCGACGGTACGCAGCCAGAACAGAGGCCAGAACACCTATCTGGGGATCTACTTCTCGAACAACGGCAAACCGCAGCTACGGCTCTACAAGCGCACGGCTGGGACCTTTGCCCAGCTCGGCAACAGCTACGACAGCGGCACGTTGTCCGCGGGTACCAAGCTCACGCTGCGCGCGGTCGGCTCGCAGATCACCTTCCAGCAGAATGGCGTCGACCGGATCACGGTCGCCGACAGCAGCCTCGCCGGTGGAGCGCCCGGGCTGATGACCTACGGCGCCGCGACGGCCGACAACTGGTCCGGCGGAAACGCGACCGGCTCCCCGTCCCCGTCCCCGCCACCGTCCCCGTCGCCGATCCAGTACGTCAGCACCGACGCACACGGCGTCGCGTCCTACGCCGTCAACTCATCCGACAACGGACACGGCACGCATGTCCTCAGGGTCCTCGCTCCCACCAACCCGGCCCCCGGGGTCCCGCACAATTTCCTCTACGTCCTCCCGGTCGAGCCGGAGCTGGGAACAATGTATGGCGACGGACTGGAGACCTTCCGCGCCCTCGACGCGCAAGACCAGTACAACCTCACGATCGTCGAGCCCTCGTTCGCGGTCGACCCGTGGTACGCCGACAATCCCAGCGATCCGGGCCTGCGGTACGAGACCTTCATGACCAAGGATCTCGTTCCGTGGGTGACGCAGAACTTTGCGTCGTCCGGGCACGAACAGAACTGGCTGATCGGATTCTCGAAGTCCGGGATCGGCGCCACCGATCTCCTGTTGAAGCATCCGGACGTATTCGCGCTGGCTGCGGCCTGGGACTTCCCCGCCGACATGTCGAGCTACAGCCAATTCGGTGGTAGCTCCACGGCGGCCTACGGGACCGACGCCAACTTCCAGGCGAACTACCGCCTGACGCAAGCGTTCGTGGACACCCGTAAGACGCCGTTCCTGAGCAACAACCGCATCTGGATCGGCGGGTACCACGACTTCCAGACCGACATGACCGACTTCGACAGTCTCCTGACGTCGGAGGGGATCGCGCACACGACCGAGGCGCCGCAGTCGATGCTCCATCGGTGGGACAGTGGCTGGGTTACGATCGCCCTGAGCGCTCTGCGCCAGGACAGCGCGGCACTGCCTGCGACGCCCTAGATGGCGCTGGGCAGGTACGCGGCTGCAGCGGACGCGGCGAGGCAGACCGCCGCCACGAGGTCGGCTACCGGAAGGCCCTTGGACAGGTAGCTATGCGCGCCGGCGTCTCGTCCGATCTGGCCGAGTTCGTCGTCGCAGGAACCGCTGAGCAGGACGACCTGGACCTCTGGCGTGCGCTCTGCGATAGCGCGCGTCGCCGCAATCCCGTCGAGGCCTTCCATGACCACGTCCATCACCACGACGTCAGGCCTCGCGCTATCCGCGAGGCGGACCGCGGCAAACCCGTTCTCGGCTTCCCCGATGACGTCGATGCCAGAGTCGACAAGACCGTCGCGTGCCCACGCACGCGCGTTCGCGTCATCGTCAACGATGACGACTCGCGGTGGCGACCCAGGATCGCGATACCCGTCCCGTAACACGCAGCCAACACTACCCGCACTAACGGATCGTTCACACGTCAGGTGAGAATTCATGCTCCTTTTCCGCGCAGATTGCGACAAGGCGGGCCGTTATCTCCGTCAGCGGCATCGTCTTGGGGAGGTAGCACGCCAGTATCGCCGCCGCGTCGCCGAGAGTGTCGCGCGGGTCACGCCCCGAATAGGCGACGATCGCCGCTCTGGGGGCTGCTCTGGCGATGTCTTCAACGAGACGCTCGGGCGTGAGTCCGGGCAGGTTCAGATCGAGTAGTACGACGTCCGGCTTCAGCTGATCGGCGAGGCGTAGAGCGACATCGCCGTGTCCCGTATCGCCGACGACGTCCAGTTCGGGCGCCGCGTCAAGCGCGGCGCGGACGAGCACGCGCAGCTCCTCGACGTCCTCGCACAGCAGGACGCGGGCGGTCCGGATGCACTCACCCCCGAACTGATTGGGGCAGGCAGACCGAGGTCAACGTACGTCCGTCGTCGATGCGGGAGATCGTGATGCTCCCGCCGTGGGCCTCGGCGATCCGCCGACAAAGCGCCAGGCTGATCCCGGCCCCCAGGAGTGGGCCGCGCTCGCGCACCAGCACGAACGGCTCGAAGGCGCGCTCCTCCACCCCGTCGGCCGGCGGTGTGCCGTCGTCGCGGATTTCAATGGTCGCGAACTCACCGACGTCACTCGCGACCCGCACATCGACGTTCCGCGCCCCGGCCGCGAGCGCGACGCGCAGCAGATGAACGAGCGCCAGCTTCGCCTGGCTGCGATCCATCGAGATCGCCGGCAGGTCCCCGGCACTCACCTTGGCGCCCGTACGGGCGAGGATGACCGCGAGTTCGCCGCAGGCAGCGTCGAGCATTGCGCCGAGATCGAGGTACTCGACTGTCGGCGGCGTGCGTGCCACCCAGTTGAAGCCGAGCAGGTCATCGACAAATCGCTGAACGCGCTCGATTCCGACAGCGAGCCCCCGCTCGGCCGCCGCGTCGCCCAGTACCGGTCGATCGTCTCCCGACTCCAGCATGGACACCGAGGCGCGCAGCAGCGCGACCGCCTCGCCAAGCTGGTGGGCGGCCAGCGCGGCGTAAGCCTCGAGCGTCCCGTCCTGAGTCGAAAGCCCGCCGCCGACCGTCATCAGGCGTAGTCGTCAGCGACGGCCGACCGCAGCCGAGATGCCGCCTCGACCGCCTCGCGACGAGAGCGAACGCCAAGCTTTCGCAGGACGCTCTTCACATGCGAACGGACGGTCTCGATCGAGACGACCATCGCCTCGGCCATGTCGTCCGTGGACATGCCCCGCGACAACATGTCGAGCACCTCCCACTCGCGCGACGTCAGCCCGCTGCGGATGGGGCGCATACCTGTGCTGTCGCGACTGACGTGGCGCAGCTCCTCGATCAGTCGATTCGTGAGCCGCCGGGTGACGATCGCCTCGCCCTCGCGCGCCCGCTGCAGTGCCCGCGGGAGCGCCTCGACGCCGATGCTCTTGCGGAGGAATCCGCACGCGCCGGCGCGCAGTGTCACGAGCCCGAGCTCGTCGTCCTCGCTGGCGGTGAGGATGACGATACGGACCTCCGGTGCCCGCTCGAGAATTCGCTGTGTCGCGCTCAGCCCGTCGATCCCCGGCATGACCAAATCCATGACCACGACGTCCGGCCGATAGTAGACAGCGAGCTCGATGACCTCGCGTCCGCCTCCGGCCTCGGCGATCACCGTGATGCCGGCCGCCTGAAGCACATCGCGCAAGGCGCGACGCGCGAGGGGGTCGTCGTCCGCGACGATGACGCGAAGCGGAGCGTCGCTTAGCTGGAGGCTTTCGTGGTCGTCTGGATCCATCGGCCGATCAACGTTCTACCGCTGGGGCGTTTCTTGCACCACATAGTTGCACATTGTCCCGGGAAATGGGGCACGAATCGTGCCAACGCACCAGGGGATGTAAATCACAAGGTTCGCAGCCGCGCGAGGTGGTATTCGTGCCCCATCGTCGCGTTCGCGCAGGCGACCCCCCCTCTGGGGTTGGGAGGAGGCCGCCCGAGCGAGCTACGCGTGTGCGTGCGCACCAGCGCCTTGGACGTGTCCAACCGTACGAGGTCCACGCGACGCCACTCGGGTGACGACCGTCACGCCGACGAGGGAAGTGCCTTCGTGAGATTGGGGAAGATTCCTCCCCAATCGGATACCAAGAACTTGGTACGTTGTCCCCCGTCGGAGAGACCATCAGGGTGCCCCATCAGTCGATGGATTACCCGGGACCACCGAGATCTGGGGTAAGGATGAACCATCGCAACGGACGGCGTGAGACGCTGGGCGTCGGCGGGCCCGATTCGCTCCTGGAGTGGGCGCGCGGGCTCAGTGCCGACCGCCGCGAAGCCGCGACGGCAGTCAGCCACGAGCTCCAGGCTCCGCTGGCCATCATTCTGGCGCTTTGCGACCGGCTCGAGGCGGGAACCGCAGAGGGGCCCGCCGATGTTGAGGACATCGAACGGATCCGGGCCAACAGCTACACCCTGGTACGGCGGATCCAGGAGCTCATGCAGATCGCCGAGCTCGACGGAGGCCATGTCGAGCTCGAGACGAATGACCTCGATGTCACGGCGCTCGTTCGCGAATGCGCCGAGGGCTTCCGCAGCGTGGCCGAGCAGCGGGGCCAACGCCTGACCGTCACCCTGCCCGACACGCCGTTGCGGGCGTATATCGATCACCGCCATGTGCAGTCGATCGTCTCCAATCTGCTGGCCAACGCAATCCGCCACACGCCCAGCAACGGCGAGGTTCGGTGCGCGCTCCGGGCTCAGCGGCGCATGCTCACGATCGAAGTCACCGATTCCGGCCCCGGCGTTCCATCGAACATGCGCGGCCGCATTTTCGACCGGTACAACCATGAGCGGGGAGGCGCCGGATCAGGGATCGGCCTGGCGATCGTGCGCGAGCTCGTGCTGCTGCACAACGGAGCCATCCGCGTCGGTGAGGCACCGGAGGGAGGGGCATCGTTCTGCGCGACCCTCGCTGTTCGCTTCGTCCCCAGCGGCGCCCGCCGGCGGGCGCCGACGGAGGTGCCCGAGCCGGTCATTGAACTCCAGCGCGCCGCGGTCGAGGCACTGCGCGAAGAGCTCGGCACGCGCGGCCTACGCCGCAGATTCGCGCGACGCGGAGACGGGGTCATCGGACCCCGCTCGGTGAATTCCCCGCCGACCTAGGCGCGCCCGGCGCGCTAGCGTTGCGCCCATGGCGAATCCACGAACCGCGGCCCCGCTCACCGGCGCCGCGCTGATCAGCGGCGGCGCATCGGGGCTCGGCGCGGCGACCGCGCGGCGAGTCCATGCCGAGGGAATGGCGGTCACGATCGTCGACCGCAACGCCGAGCTCGGCGACGCGGTGGTTGGCGAGCTGGGCGACCGAGCGGCGTTCGTGGAGCTCGACGTGACCGACGCCGATGCGGTACTCGCCGCCGCCCACGCGGCCGGAGACGGCATCGACGGCGGCCTGCGGCTGACCGTCGCGTGCGCCGGGATCGGCGGCGCCGAACGGCTGGTGTCCCGGCGCGGGACGCACAACCCCGACAACTTCCGCCGCATCGTCGAGGTCAACCTGGTCGGCACCTACAACCTGCTGCGCGCCGGCGCCGAGGTGATGTCGGCCAACGATCCGATCGACGGCGAGCGCGGCGTCCACGTCAGCACCGCATCGGTCGCGGCGTTCGAGGGCCAGATCGGCCAGCTGTCGTACTCGGCGTCCAAGGGCGCGATCGTCGGCATGACGTTGCCGGCGGCCCGCGACCTCGCCCAACACGGGATTCGCGTCTGCACGATCGCGCCGGGGCTGTTCGAGACGCCGCTGCTGGCCGGCCTGTCCGACGAGGCGCGCGCGTCGCTCGGCGAGCAGGTGCCGTTCCCGCCCCGGCTCGGCCAGGCCGACGAATACGCCGAGCTGGTCGTCGCGATCGTCCGCAATCAGATGCTCAACGGCGAGACGATCCGTCTCGACGGAGCGATCCGGATGGCGCCGCGCTGATCGGCTCCCTGCGGCGTCTTCATGCCGGGCGTGATCGACTGCCCGGCGCTGACGGCGAGCTGCCTGGGGTGATGACGTCGACCGCCTCCTCGGGCGCGTAGAGCACCGTCGTCCGCGCGACCATGTCGTGAACGCCGCGGCGACGGCGGTCGAACAGCACCGGGATGAAACCGGCGAACGCGCAGACGATGCACAGGCCGAGCATCACAGCGCGGATGACGGCGCGCACGAATCGCGGCTGCGCGCCGTTCTCGTCGATCACCCGCAGACCCATCATGCGCTGCCCGATCGTCCGCCCGGCCGAGGTCCAGGCGACGACGAAGTAGAGCCCGGCGAACACCAGCGCCGCGCTGCCGACAAGGAACTTGCCGATCGGCCCGAAGTGCACGTCGCCGACGATCGCCGTGATCGCGGCGAAGAACGCTCCGATGATCAGCAGGGTCACCCAGATGATCCCCGCGTCAATCCCCAGCGCGACCGCCCGCGTGGCGACGCCGCCGTAGACCGGACCGGTCGGCTCCTCTACGACGTCTGGGGCCGCGGTCGACGCAGCCATCCCCGGACCTTCTGCTCGGCGACGTTGTCGAGCGTGGCGCTCGTGCGCCGTACGCCGCCGACCATCTCCTTGGCCATTCCCGAGCTCTGCTCGGCGATCGCCCGGCGCAGCTCAGGACTCGACGCGATGCGATCGATCGCGCTCTGCATCTCGGGGCTGGCGAGAACGCGGTCGGTCGCCTGCATCAGGAGCTCCGAGTCGAGGATCTCGTAGAGCATCCGCTCGAACGCGGGGCTCGTGAGGATCGACTCGACCAGCCGCCGCGTCGCCGGGTGCTCGAGCACGTCGCCGACGATCCGCTCGATATCGATGCTGCTGAGGATCTGGCCCGCGAGCCGCTCGATCGTGCCGCTCGCCGCGACGCGGCGCACGAGCTCGTCGGTCGTCTCGGCGGCCTGTACCCGCGCCCGGGCGCCCTGCTGGGCGGTCAGCGCCGCGACGGCGTTGACGCCGGGGAGAGCGATCCAGACGCGCGTCGCGGCGCGGCCGGCGTCGACCGCGGCGAGCCCCGCCGCGCCGCCGATCCGCAGCCCAACGGCGGCGGCGCCCAGGGCGATATCGACGGGATCGGTTCTGGTGGCCATCCGGGGATCGTGACATCAACCCCGGCGCGCCGCCACACATCCCGGTCACGCCACCGGCGTACCCGCCCCGACGACGTCGGCGACAAACGACAGCTTGGCCCGGACGCCCGCGGTGATGACGAACGGGTACAGGTCACGCACACCCATGCTGCGGTTGATCGCGTTGAGCGCATACGTCAGCGGCAGCCACGCGTCGAGCAGGTCGTCGAATGCGCCGGAGCCGAGCGTCGGGCGGCTGTCCAGCGTGTGGGCATCGGTCGTCGGGACGAGCGGCCCGTCGACGCGCAGCCCGTAGGCGGCCGCGGTCTCCGCGGTGTCGGTGATGTGCAGGTAGTGCGCGAAGGTCTCGGCCCAGTCCTCCCACGGATGCATCGTGGCGTAGGCGCTGACGAAGCTGCGTTTCCAGCCCGCCGGCGGGCCGTCGGCGTAGTGACGCTTCAGGGCCGCCTGGTAGTCGGCACGGTCATCGCCGAACAGCTCCCGGCAGCGGTCGCGCGTGGCCGACCCCTCCGGCGCGAGGATCGATTGGTAGTAGTGGCCGATCTCGTGGCGCATCGTGCCGAGCGTCGTGCGGTAGGGCTCGCCGAGCGCGATCCGCCGCTCCTCGCGTTCGGCCGGATCGGTCTCGCTGAGGTCCAGCGTGATGACGCCATTGGCATGACCGGTTGTCACCGGCCCGCCGGCGCTCGACAGGAAATCGAACGCCAGACCGCCCGGGCGGTCGCGGAAGCCGATGACGGGCAGGCTCAGCTCGAGCAGCGAGAACAGCAGCCGGCGCTTGGCCGCCTCGGCCGTGGCGAAGCCGCCCATCGCGTCGAGGTCGGTGTCGGCGGGCCGCGTGCGCGTCAGCAGGCATGCCGCGCACAGCGTGCCGGGCGCCGACGTGACGCCGTTGCAGGCCGCGATCCGCACGTTGGCGCAATGGAACCGGTCCTCGGCGTGGTCGATGTCGACCAGGCGGCTGTCGTCCCAGTCGAAACCGAGCCACGCGTGGCAGTGCAGGCAGCGCGACGACTCGAACGTGACGAGGCGGCCGCAGACGGGGCAGGCAAACGCAAGCATGGGAGGCGAAGGGTGACAGGCCGCGAACTACGGGTCGTCATGCGCGCCTCGCCGCTGTTGCTCGTCACGCTCGTGTTGTTGACCACGGCGGGGACTCCCGCGCAGGCGGCGACGATCACCGTCAGCGGCGGCTGCACGTTCGACAACGCCATCACCGCGGCCAACACCGATGCCACCGCGGGCGGCTGTCCGGCGGGCTCGGGCGCCGACGCGATCAACCTCCCGGCCGGCGCCTACCAGCCGGCGGGCGCGCTGCTCGTGAGCACGACGATCGTGATCCTGGGCGCCGGCGCGCGCACGACGATCATTGACGGCCGATCGGCACACCAGGTCTTCGCCGTCGTCCCCGGCGGCGCGCTCGACCTGCGCGACGTGACCGTCTCGCACGGCCACGGCGCCAACGGCGCGCCGAACAACCCGGGCGGCGACGGCGGCGGGATCGACAACGACGGGACATTGACCGTCACGCGCGCGGTTTTCGCCGACAACACGGCCGGGACCGGCGGGAGCTCGCCGATCGGGATGGCCTCGCGCGGCGGCGACGGCGGGGCGATTGCCTCGACCGGCACGCTGACCGTGACCGCGACTGAGTTCACGTCCAACGCGGGCGGCACCGGCGGCGACGGGACCAACGGCGCCGTCTCCGGCGGCCCCGGCGGTCAGGGTGGCGCGCTGGCGGTCCTCGGCGGGACGGTCACGCTCCTCAACGACACCTTCTCCGCCAACACCGGCGGCGCCGGCGGGACGGGGAACGCCGCGCCCGACGGCGGCTCCGGGCAGGTGACCACGCTCGAGATGGACGCCGGAACGGGCACCGGGCGGCATCTGACGGTCTCCGCGGACCCGGCCCCGGACCTCGACATCCCCGGCGGCAGCTTCACGCTGTCGTCGTCGATCGACGTCGCCGGGACCTGCGTCAACGTCACGGACGGCGGCGACAACTTCGCCGGCTCGACGACGTGCGCCCCGGCTGCGTCCACGATCTCGCTCGCCCCTCTGGCGAACAACGGCGGCCCGACCGACACGATGCTGCCGCTCGTCGGCGACCCGGAGGTCGACGCGATCGCCGTCGGCCCCGACTGCGACGTGACGGATCAGCGCGGCTTCGCCCGGCCGCAGGGCACCGCGTGCGACGCCGGCGCGGTGGAGCTGCGCAACCCGGCGATGACCGCGCCCGCCGCGGTCGCCTTCGGCAGCGCGCAGGTCGGCAGCGCCAGCGCGCCCGACGCGATGACCGTCTCGGTGCCAGGCACCAGCGATCTCGGCGCCTCGACGTTCGGCCTCGTGTTCGCCGGCGCGGACCCCGACGACTTCCTGGTCACCCACGAGTCGTGCTCCAACACGCTGCTCGCCCCCGGCGGCTCCTGCCAGATCGCGGTCCGCATGCTGCCGTCGGCGGTCGGAGCTCGCAGCGCCACCCTCGCCGCCCAGACCAACCCGCTCGACGCGCCGGCGTTCGCGCCGATCGCGCTCAGCGGGACCGGCACGGCTGCGACCGGCGGCCCGCAGGGGCTCCCGGGAGTCGACGGCACGAACGGAACGAACGGCGCGAGCGGCACCAACGGCACCAACGGGTCAGCCGGCGCGCCGGGCGCGCGCGGACCGGCCGGGGCGGCCGGCAAGGCGGCGACCGTCAGCTGCAAGGTCGCCAAGCCGAAAAAGGGCTCGCCCACGGTCAAGGTGACCTGCACCGTCAGGCACGCCGGCCGCGCCGTCACCGCACGCCTGTCCGACGGCGCCCGAACGCTCGCTCGCGACACGATCGACCGGCGCGGCATCACGGTCTTCCGGCTGAGCGCCCACGCCGCGCACCGCGTCCGGCGGATCGTGCTGTCGGCGGGCGGCGGCGAGCGCGTGCTCAGCGCTGCGGTTGCGCTGGCGTAGCGCGGCCCGGCGCGGGATCGAGCTCCTTGCTGGACAGCGGCACGCTGGGGTGGCGCGTCCGGCCACCGACGCGCCCCGCGCGCCGCACCTTGACCCTGACTGCGATTGGCTGTGCAGCGGTCAGCGGCGCGGGGAGGTCGATCTCGCGGTCCTCGCCCGGCTGGAGGCGGAAGGCCCCGTGTTCGTGGTCGCCCAGGACGACGCCGGCGATCTGCTGCTCGGTGTCGCTGCGGTTGTCGACGATCGCGAACAGGGCGAGCGACCGCTCGCCCTTGTCCCACTTCCAGCGCCGATCGACGGTGACGCGCAACGGGTGCGCGCGGCGGACGACGCGACGTACCGGCGCGCCCACGCGCGAGCGCAGCCGTGGCGGCAGCCGCGTGGCGACGTCGTCGGTTGTGGCAGTGCGCAGGCGGCTGGCGAGCGCCTTGAGGATCCGGTACTCGTCACCGTCGATCTCCGCGGCGCTGCCCTTTGACTGCACGACGCCCGTGAGGCCCTGCTGGAGGTTGAAGTACGGCGCCCGTGTCGACTCCGACAGCACGAGCCCACCCGTGTGGAAGTACCAGGTGCGCACCGCCCGCCCGAGTTCTGCGACCTCGTCGCGGGTCGGTTGTGCGCCGAAGTACTCCGCCAGCGGCTCGAGCGTCGCCCATAGCTCGGCGTAGGCCGCGACCCGCTTCTCGCGCAGCGCGATGTCGTAGCGACCCTCGAGGTCCTTGCGACTCTTGTACGCCGTGCCGGCCGCGCCGACGATCCCGCCCACCACGGCCGACGCGAGCAGGCTCGCTGCGTCGAACACCCAGCGCCCTTCGACGGGTCGCGGCGGTGTCCTGCCCTACCGCGGTAGCGACCGCGCGCGGCGCGCGATGCCCTGCCACGGATCGCCCTCGGACGCGAGGCGCGCAGCGATGTTGGCGACCGTGAAGCGGTCGGGCTTCAGCTTGGGGTCGTCGAGCTCGTCGAGATGGATCGGCGTCGCGACCGGCGCGCGGCGCAGCGGCCGCACCGAGTAGGGCGCGACGGCGTGCTGGGCGTAGTTGATGCGGTTGACGTCGACGTAGATGCGCGGGCCGCGGTCGGCGCGCTTCCACTCGAGCGTCAGTCGCCGCGGGTCCTCTTCGACCATGCGCTCGGCGACGGCTCGCGCGTACGCGTGGACATCACCGAACGTTGGACCGCGACGCAGCGGGCAGACGACGTGGACGCCGCGCGAGCCAGTGACCATCGCGAAGGGGACGAGACCGGCGTCGCGCAGCAACTCGCCGGCCCGGCGCGCCGCGGCCCGCACCGCGGCGAAGCCGGCACCGGGCGACGGGTCGAAGTCGAGGATCAGCCGGTCGGGCTGCCGCGGCTCGTCGGCGCGCGACAGCCAGTTGTGGACGGCGACGACGTTCTGCCCCGCCAGGTAGACGAGCGTGTCGGCACGATCAGCGATCACGTGGGTGACCGAGCCGTCCTTCTTCGCCACGGTCACGCGCGCGATCCAGTCCGGGAAGTGCGAAGGGACGTTCTTGAGGAAGAAGCCGCGCTGCGCCACGCCGGCCGGAAAGACCTGGAGCGCCAGCGGACGGCCGCGCACGAGTGGGACCATCACACCGGCCACACGGTCGTAGTGGTCGGCGAGATCGCGCTTGGTGACCGTGGGCGCCTCGAACAGCGCCTTGTCGGGATGGCTGATCTCGATCACGATTCGCGCACCACCTCGCGCGCGTCCTTGTCGTCGCGCAGGCCCAGGAAGCGCGGGTGGCGCAGTCGACCGTCGCGCGTCCACTCCGAGAAGCCGATCTGGGCGACCAGCTCGGGCTTTATCCAGGTGACGTCGCGCTCCCGAATCGCCCCGGCGTCGCGAAACGGCGACGCGTCGGTGCGCAGCGCGCGCATGCGTTCGCCGAGCTCGCGCAGCGTCGCAGTGTCGAAGCCGGTGCCGACCTTGCCGGCGTAGACCAGCTCGCCGGCGTCGTAGTGGCCGACGAGCAGGGCTCCGAACTCGACGCGCGAGCGCCGCGGGGCGCTGAAGCCGCCGACGACCAGTTCCTGGCCGTGCGTGCACTTGAGCTTGAGCCAGTCACGCGAGCGCGTGGCGGCGTACGTGCTGTCGCGGCGCTTGGCGATCAGCCCCTCCCAGCCCTTGGCGCACGCGTCGCGCAGCAGCGATTCGCCGTCGGTGTTGCGATGCGTGGTGAAGCGCACGGGACCGCCGAACTGCAGCGTCGCGCGCAGCAGCCGCTTGCGGGTCAGCAGGTCCAGCCTCCGCACGTCGACGCCATCGATCCACAGCACGTCGAAGACGTAGAGGAAGACCGGCACCGGCTCGCGGCCGCGGCGCGCGAGCTTCTCGAAGCTCGTCTGGCTGCCGTCGAAGGCGACGACCTCGCCGTCGACCGCGAAGCGCTCGGTGGGCGCAGCGTCGAGCGCCGGGACCAGCTCCGCGTAACGCGCGTCGAGCGATAGGTCGTTGCGCGACCACAGTCGCGTCGCGCCGCCGTCGCGCACGGCGATCGCCCGGACGCCGTCGAGCTTGCGCTCGAAGATCCAGTCCGGGTCGCTGAATGGCGCGTCGCGCAGCACCGCCTTCATCGCGGCCGCGCCGCGCGGCGCCCGCGCGGCGCGGGTGAGCGAGCGCTGGCGATCGTCGAGCAGGTCCAGGGGCGATGTCGACATGGTGCTCAGCCTAGAAAACATCAGGGTTCGCGCCCGATTGTCGTCTCCCCCGCCCGCGCGCACAATCGCGCCCCAAGCGACAGGAGACTCCCGTGAACTCACGTTACGAAGACAAGTTCAAGGCCGGTGCCAGGCAATACCTCGACGACGACGAGCAGGTGCTCGCGGCGTTCATCGCGCAGCCGCGCGGTAGCGGCCAGGCGCTGTCGGGCAATGTGATCGCCGGCGAGCTCGGCGCACGCCAGGCGCGCAAGTCGCGCGCGGGCGGCGAGTCGGCGGGGCTCGTGGTCGACCGCCCGATGGCGCTCGCGGTGACCCCGCGGCGCGTTCTGACGCTCAAGATCTCGAGTCCGTTCCTCGGTCGCGGCGGTGAGGTCAAGGAGTTGCTCAGCGCGGTACCGATCGAGTCGGTCGACGCGGTCAACGTGCGCCGCTTCGGGCTCGCCAAGCGGATCACCGTGACCGTCAACGGTCGCAACGTCGAGCTCGAGGGCAACGTCGGCGCGACCGAGTTCGGCGAGGCGTTCGAGCAGGCAAAGGCCGCAGCCGCTTAGGCACCCCCGAAACGAAAGTTCAGGGCGCGTCACCGATTGTCAGGGGCATGCGCGGCTGAGACGGTGATGGAACTCCGACACCGGAGTTGGTGGACCGAACCAGGTGTGAGGCGGCGCAACCCGTGGGCGCCGCCTCGCACCGCCCTTCCGGCCACCGGTGTGCGAGGCTTGTAGCGCGATGGCGGCGACCGACCAGCCGAACGTCCGAGAGCACAACGCGGCCGCGATGGAGCGCTTTCAAGCCCAGCAGGCTGCGTTCCTGGCGCTCGATGTCCCGAACCCGCTGATGGAGCGCGTCGAGCTCGACATCGAGTTCGCAGCGCCCGACGGCCACCCGCTGCTGCTCGACCTCTACCTTCCGGACCGGCCGGCCGCCCCGGCGCCGGTCGTCGTGTGGATCCACGGCGGCGGCTGGATGTATGGCGACCGCGGCCAGGTGCCACCGGTGCTCGGCCACTTCGCCGGGCACGGTCTCGCCGTGGCGAGCATCGAGTACCGGCTGTCGGGCCAGGCGATCTTCCCGGCGCAGCTCGACGACGTCCGCACCGCTGTGCGGTGGCTGCGCGAGCATGCCGACGGCTATGGGCTCGACGCGGGCGCGGTCGGGCTGTGGGGATCGTCGGCCGGCGCGCACCTCGCGGCGCTGGCCGCGACTTCGGCGCGCGACGAGGCCGACCGGGTGCGGGCCGTCTGCGACGGCTACGGCCCGACGCGGCTGCAGGACATGGACGCCCAGCGGCGCCCCCAGGACGTGATCCACGGCCCCCGCGGGAGCGCCGAGGGCCGGCTGCTCGGCGTCGCGACGGGGGATGCCCCGCAGGAGCTGCTCGACACGGTCGACCCGATCGCCCACGTCACCGCCGACGCGCCGCCATTCCTGATCGTCCACGGCACCGACGACCTGCTCGTGCCGCCGCAGCAGAGCATCGATCTGCACGACGCGCTCGTCGCCGCGGGCGCCGAATCGACGCTGTGCCTGCTCGACGACCTCCCCCACGGCCTGCTGCGCGGCAACCTGCTCAACCAGCGTCCGGCGCCGGAGGCCGAGATCCGCACGAACGCGGGCAGCGGCGACGAGCGCACAGAACGCGGGCCGGTGACGTTCGAGCTGATCGAGCGGTTCTTCGACCGCCACCTGCGCCGCGATCCGTGGAACGCGGCGTGAGTGCCAACGGGCGGCTCGTCGCCTGGATCCCCGACGAGGCCGGGCGGTCGATGCTCGGCGAGCTCCCCGACGGCCTCGCGCTGAGCGTGTGGGACGGCAGCAGCGACCCGCCCGACGGCATCGCTGACGTGCGCTTCTTCGTCTCGCCGATCGGCGCCGGGGCGCGCGTCGGCGCGGCGATGCAGGCGATGTCGAGTCTCGAGGTCGTCCAGGCCCAGACCGCCGGCTATGAGCGCCTCCAGCCCCTCGTTCCCGCCGGCGTGACGCTGTGCAACGCGCGCGGCGCCCACTCGCCGGCGACCTCGGAGTGGGTGTTGGCGGCGGTGCTGGCGGTGCTGCGCAAGCTGCCGCGGTTCGCGATCGATCAGTCGACCGGTGACAACGACCGGCGCTTCAGCGACACGCTCGACGGCAAGCGTGTGACGATCCTCGGCTACGGCTCGATCGGACAGGCGGTCGAGCGGCGCCTGAGCGGCTTCGACGTGACGATCAACCGCGTCGCCCGCACCGCCCGCGACGGCGTCCACGCGCTCGCGGACCTCGACACGCTGCTGCCCGAGACCGACATCCTCGTGATCCTCACCCCGCTGGACGACTCGACGCGCGGGCTGGTGAGCCGCCAGCGCCTCGCGCTGCTGCCCGAGCACGCGCTGGTCGTCAACGCCGCGCGCGGCGGGATCGTCGACGAGGCCGCACTCCTCGACGAGTTGACCGCCGGGCGCCTGCGCGCCGCCCTCGACGTCGCCGAGCCCGACCCGCTGCCGGGCGGCCACCCTCTGCGCGACGCGCCGAACCTCTTCTACACGCCACACGTCGCGGGCGGGACGCGCAGACTCGGACCGAACATCTACGCGCTCGTCGGCGACCAGCTGCGGCGCTTCGCCGCCGGAGAGCCGCTGATCAACGTCGTCTGATCTACAAGGAGGCCTGTTGTGACCAGCGAGACTGGGAGCGGTGAGACCCGTTCGGACTACGCGGTTGTGGGGCAGGGAACCCTGTGGGACGGAATCGCCTACTGGGCGATCGTCACCGGCGTCTACCTGATGGTGGGCGGCCTGATGTTCTACTCCGGCAAGGAGAAGCTGTTTGACGACAACGGCCACGCGCCGCCGGGCATCGTCACGCAGTTTCAGACCTCGTTTTTGAGCAAGGTGCCGGGCACCGACGCGGCGTGGGTGATCCTTGGCGTGCTCGAGTTCGGTGTCTTCGTGATCCTCGTGCTGAGCCTGATCCGGCTCGAGTTCCTGCCCCACCGCCACAAGTCGCTGATGCAGGTGGCGCTGGCGGTCGCCATGTTCACGTTCGCATGCCTGGCGTTCGGCCAGACGACGACCAACCAGAACTCGGGGACGGCGTCGCTGTACCAGTACTTCGCCGGCACGGTGGTGATCCTGATCCTCGTCACGATGCTGCCACCCAACCGGCCCGACAGTTGGCTGCGCAGCCTGCGCAGGGAGGGCGGCGGTCGATAGGCTCGCGTCCGTGGCTGACGACGCGAAGTTCCCCATCGAGCCTGGGCACGTGATGCTGTTCCGCCGTGCCGTGGGCTATCCCGACGCCGAGACCTCGACCGCGGTGCCGCCGACGTTCGCGATCGCCTCCGCGCAGTTCGACCCCGACTACCCGCTGCGGCCCAAGCCGGGCCAACCGTGGTTCGGCTCGGGCAAGAACCCGACGAGTGCCGCGCCGAGCGCAGACAGTGACGGCCCGCCGACGCTCCACGCCGAGCAGCACTTCGAGTACCACCGGCCGATCCGGCTCGGTGAGACGCTGACCGTCAGCAGCGAGCCGGGCAAGTCGTGGGAGCGCGAGGGTCGCGCCGGGCTGCTGAAGTTCTCCGAGCGGTTCACCCACTACCGCGACGCCGACGGCAACGACGTCGTCACCGGGCGCTCGGTCGGCGTACAGGTCCACCCCAAAGCGGAGGCAGAGTGATGGCGGCGGTCGGCGACACCCATGAGGCGCTGCTGGTCGACGACCTGTCGCGCACGCAGATCGTCCAGTACGCGGGCGCGTCGGGCGACTACAACCCGCTGCACTCCGACGAGCCGTTCGCCAAGGAGATCGCCCACTACCCGACCGTGTTCGCCCACGGGATGCTGACGATGGGGATGACCGGCCAGGCCCTGACCGCCTGGCTCGGCGACGACGCCCTGCGGACGTTCGGCGTGCGCTTCAGCGCCCAGGTCTGGCCCGGTGACAAGCTGACCGCACGCTTCGCGGTCGAGGGCGAGGACGACGGCGCGCTGCAGATCGCGGTGACGGTCGTCAATCAGGACGACCGCGAGGTCCTCGTGGGGACCGCCACCGCGGCCATCTGACCTCCGGCGCACCAGGTCATGTACGTCGAGAACCTCGGGCGGCGGGCCGCGTAGGCGCGAGGCCCCGGCCCCCGCAGGGGCCAGGGCCTTCGGTTGGGGCGTTCAGCGCAGCGTCACCGCGACCGCGACGGCGCGGCGGCCGACGCGGTAGCGCAGGGTGTAGTGCCCGGCCGGCAGGCGCCGGTTGGCACGCAGCGAGGCGATCGTGCCGCGAGCGACGGTCCGGCCGCCGCGCGTCAGCGTCGCCCGCCGCTTGCTGGAGCCCGACACCAGCTTGCACGTCACCTTGATCGCACCCTTGTGGTGGGTGACCGTGCACTTGGCGTCACGGCCCGCCGGTCCGCGGGGGCCGGTCGCGCCCCGCGGGCCGGTCTGACCGGTTGCGCCGGTGTCGCCCCTGTCACCCTTCGCCCCGGTCGCGCCGGTGTCGCCCTTTGTCCCGGTGGCGCCGGTGTCGCCCTTGGCTCCCGCCGGACCTGTCGCGCCCGTCGACCCGGTGGCGCCCGTCGCGCCGGCGGCCGTGGCGCCGTCGCGCCGTGGCGCCCGTCGCACCCGTGGCACCTGTCGAGCCCGTCGCCCCAGTGGGACCCTGCGGCCCCGTCGAGCCGGTCGGACCGGCCGGCCCCGCGGGACCCTGGGGCCCGGTCGGCAGCGGCCCGCCCGTGCCGGTCAGCGGCACGTCGACCGAGCCGCTGCTCGTGGTCGTGATGTGGAGCATCGCCGACCGCGCCCCGACATCCGACGGCGCGAACCGCACGTGCACCGAGCACGTCGTGATCGGGACGGTGGCGCTGTCAACCGTCGCCCCCGTACAGCCATCGAAGCTGACGAGGAAGTCGTCGATGTTGGTCCCCTGGACCCTCACCGCCGTCACCTGTGCGCTGCCGAGCCTCGGCGTGACGACGATCGACTGCGGCGCCCCCAGCGTGTCGAGCGCCTGCGTCCCGAAGTCGGCCGCCGACGCGGTGATCGTCGGACCGGCGCTCGCGAGCGCCGGCGGCGAGCCGATCTCGTTCTCGTCATAGGAGCGGAACGCCCCGTTGACGCCGATCGCGCTCAGCGTCGACAGTGTCGTCGCGCCCGCCGTGTTGTCGAACGACGCGAACGGCGGCGACGACGGCGACGCGCCGAACGTGACGCCGGTCACCGGGTTGCCGAGCGAGTCGAACAGATGGACGTCATCGCCGCCCGTGCTCAGCCCGACCCCTGCCCCGCTGTAGAACCCGATCAGAAACCCGGGCGGCGGGGTCGGCGAACCGAGCCACGCCGTCAGGAACTGCGACTCGATCGTGGCGTCGACCCCGGTCGTGTCCTCAAAGAACAGCTCCGACATGCCGGCCGGGATGACGGCCATGTCGTGCAGCGGGACCGCCGAGCTGAACGCGTTGGAGCTGTCGTCCATCTTCCAGCCCGTGAGGTCGACCGGCGTCGCGCCGGTGTTCGTCACCTCGAACCAATCCGCGGCGTAGGGCGTGTTACCGCTGCCCCACGGCGCGACCTCCGAGATCAGCGCGTGCGCCGCGACGGCCCCCGGCGAGCCGATCTCCGTCGTGCCGGACGCGGACGCGAACGCGCCGTGGACGCCCTGCACGCTGAATGTCGAGGTCGTCGCCGCCGCCGGGAGCGGCTGCGTGGCACTGCCGACGCCGGCGGCGTTGTCGAACGACGTGAACGTCGCCGGGGAGCTGCCGAACTTGACACCCGTGACGTGGTTGCCCGCGCCGTCGAACAGGTTCACCTCGTCGCCGCCGGTGCTCAGCCCGACCCCGCTGCCGCCGTAGAAGCCGAGTTGCACCCCGGCCGGCAGCGTCGGCGAGCCGAACCACGCCTGGGAGAATGCCGCGCCGATCGTGGCGTCGTTGAGGCCGGTGTCCTCCATGAACACGGCCGATCCGCCGACCGGGATCGACGTCACCCCGTGCAGGGCGACCGCCGTCCCGAGCGCGTCGGAGCTGTCATCCATCTTCCAGCCCGTCAGGTCCAGCGCATTCGTGCCGTTGTTCGTGATCTCGAACCAGTCGGCCGCGTACGGCGTCGCCCCGCTGCCCCACGGAGCGACCTCCGAGATGACCACCGACGACGCCGGCGGCGGGGCCGCCGTCACGGTCAGGTGGAAGGGTGTCGTGGCGGACGGGTGCGTGCCGCCGGTGACGGTCGGGTCGTCGACTGCGACCGTCGCGTCGTAGCTCGACTTGGTCGCCGCGTTGAGCGTCGTGCCGGCCTTGAGGTAGAGCCCCGTGTGGTCGACCTCGAACGAGCCGGCGTCGGCCCCGGAGACGCTGAGGTTGTTCGTCCCGATCTGGTCGGCGTCGTCGATGACGACGTCGGCGAGCTTGACCCGTGTGGTGGTCGCGGTGTCGTCGCGCAGCGAGGTGGCCTGGTTGGCCAGCGAGATCCCGGTCGGGGCCTGGTCGGGATCGGTCGACGGTGCGTAGGCCCACAGCTGCGGGATGCCGGTGCCGCCGCCGTCCTCGTTGACGACGTACAGGTTGCCCGAGGCGTCCATCGTGACGCCCTCATCGGTCTGGTCGGGGACCGACAGCGGGTTGCCCGCGTCGCCGTGGATGAACAGCGCGCTCGACACGTTGCCGGACCGGTCGACGTTCTCGATCTCGCCCGACTCCTGGCTGATGATCAGCAGGTGGTCGGCGTCGGGGCCGGCCACGCCCGCCGGCAGGTTGGCCAGCGAGTAGACGTCGGAGAAGTCCAGCAGGCCGGCGTTGGCCGGCGTGAACACGTCGCTCGCCTCGTCGGCGGTCGCCGAGCCGTTGGTCGCCGTGCCCGCGGGGAAGTCGATGTTGGTCTGGAAGATGCTCTCCGGCTCCTTCTCCTTGACGACGATGAAGCCCGGTGTCGCCCCGCTGGTCTGCGGGTCGTAGGAGATCCCCTCGAGCCCGATGTTGCCGATCGTCGTCCCGAGCTTGACCGCGTGCACGTCGGCCCGGGTCAGCGTCGTGTCGGGGACGTAGGTGAACTCGTCGGCCTGGCGGTCGCGCTCCTCCATCAGGACGAACTGCCCGCCGCCCACATATGTGATCCCCTCGGTGTCGAAGAACCCGGCTCCGCCCGTGCCGGCGCTGTGGGTCAGCGTCATCGAGTCGATCAGGTGCCCATCCAGTCCGACCTGGACCACCGAGGTCGCGCCGTCGCCGATGACGAACAGCGAGTTGGTGTCGGGGTCGTAGGTGACGCCCGAGGCCTCATCGCCGAGCAGGCTGCCGGCGGGCGGTGTGGTGTTCGTGGACGACGGCAGGTCGAATCGGCCGACACGGTGGTACAGCGACAGATCGATCCCGGCCGCTGAAGCGGCGGCGGGCTGCGAGCCGACCAGCGATGCCAGCACACAGGCCAGCGCGAGGCATCCGCTCGCCCCCGCCGACCGTCTGAAGAATGCGCCCACTGATCCCATGTCGCTCCTATCGAGTAGCTGCCGGCGCTCGCTGCGCCGCGCGGGCAGTGTTCAGATGCGCGTGGGCGCACGTGTTACGAAGTTGTCAAAGCGAGGATCAAAGAGCGGCACCGGGCGCATGTGGGAACATCGTGGGATGTCCGGATCCGTGCTCGACGCGTCATTCGCCAAGACCGACGAGGAGCTGCGGCAGATCCTGGCCGAGGCCGAGATCGCACCGCTCGTGCCGGCGGTCGCTCAGGTGACCGGCGACTACAGCCTGCTGCGCGAGGATCTGCGCCCGGATCCGCTGCTGGTCCTCGAGCCCGAGGGCGGGATCACCGAGGAGCGCCTCGCCGTGCTGCGTGAGTTGCTGCTCGGCGCGCTGGCGCGCTACCGCGACGGCGGCTGTCGCCCCGCGCCCGACCCCACGCAGGACGAGCTACGCCGCCTGATGGCCTACCTCGTCGGCGATGACGAGCTCGTCGCGGAGTACTTCGGCGTGCTGAGTGAGGAGCTGGCGGTCGGCGGCGAGGATCACCGCGCGCCCGCGTGGCACAAGGACGACATCGCCCCGCAGACGCAGTTCACCGTCGCGATCATCGGCGCCGGGATGTCGGGCATCCTCGCCGCGCACCGCCTCCAGCAGGCCGGCGTGCCGATCGTGATCCTCGAGAAGAACGCCGACGTCGGCGGCACCTGGTTCGAGAACACCTATCCGGGCTGCCGTGTCGACGTCGCCAACCATCTCTACAACTACTCGTTCACCCAGCATGGCTGGCCGCAGCACTTCTCCGACCAGGCGACGCTGCTCGATCACTTTCGCCAGTGCGTCGACGATTTCGGGCTGCGCCCGCACATCCGCTTCGAGACGGAGGTCCTCGACGCGCAGTTCGAGCCCGACGGCGCGACGTGGAACGTGCACGTGCGCAAGGCCGACGGCACCACCGAGACGCTCGAGGTCCAGGCTGTGGTCAGCGCCGTCGGCCAGCTCAACCGCCCGAACCTCCCCGACATCGAGGGCCGTGACGAGTTCGCCGGCACGGCGTTTCACTCGGCGCGCTGGGATCACGACGTCGATCTGCGCGGCAAGCGCGTCGCGGTCATCGGCACCGGCGCCAGCGCCGCGCAGCTGATCCCGATCGTCGCCGAGCAGGCGGCGCAGCTGGTCGTGTTCCAGCGCACGGCGAACTGGCTGTTCGACACGCCGGAGTACCACGACGACCTCGCCGACGGCCACCGCTGGCTGCTGGACCACGTGCCGTCCTACACCCAGTGGTCGCGACTGTGGCTGTTCTGGCGCACGCACGAGGGTCTGCTTCCGGCGGCGCGGGTCGACCCGGAGTGGCAGCAGCCGCGGGAGCGGTCGGTCAGCGAGGGCAACGAGATGGTCCGCGAGCTGCTGACCGAGTACCTGACGACCCAGTTCGCCGGCCACCCCGAGCTGATCGAGAAGGTCGTCCCGGACTACCCGCCGATCGCCAAGCGGATCCTGCGCGACAACGGGATCTGGGCCCGGACGCTGACCCGCGACAACGTCGAACTCGTCACCGAGCCGATCGAGCGCATCACCCCCGACGCGATCCGCACGGCCGACGGCGCCGAGCACCCAGCCGACGTGGTCGTCTACGGGACCGGCTTCACCGCGTCGCAGTTCCTGACCCCGATGCGGGTCGCCGGGCGCGGCGGGGTCGATCTGCACGAGCGCTGGGGCGGCGACGCGCGCGCGTATCTGGGTGTCACGGTGCCGGGTTTCCCGAACCTGTTCTGCCTCTACGGGCCGAACACGAACATCGTCATCAACGGCAGCATCGTGTACTTCTCGGAGTGCGGGACCGACTACATCGTCGACTGCGTCCGCGAGCTGCTCGCCGGCGGCCACCGGACGCTCGAGTGCCGCGAGGAGATCCACGATGCGTTCAACGAGCGCGTCGACGCGGAGAACCGCGAGATGGCCTGGGGCGTCTCGACGGTCAACAGCTGGTACAAGAACGCCACCGGCCGCGTCGCCCAGAACTGGCCGTTCTCGATGCTGGAGTACTGGCAGCGCACGCGCGCGGTCGACCCCGACGACTACGTCTGGGACTAGCGCGCGCCGAGGTAGCGCCCGAGGCTGTCGAGCACGTTGCTCCAGCCTCGCTCGTGGGCGCGCACGGCCTGCTCGTCCCATAGGTCACGGTGCGTGAAGCTGACCGTGGTGGCGCCGTCGATCTCCTCGAAGTCGATCTCGATCAGCGTCCGCCGTGAGTCGCCGTCCCACAGCCATGTGAACGCCAGACGCCGCGGCGGATCGATCTCCGTGTAGAGGCCCCCGCCGCCGTGCTCGTCCCTGTCCGGATCGCGCATGACGACGCGCACGGCGCCACCGACGCGCAGGTCGACGTGCGCCTCGGTCGTTTCCCAGTCGTGCTCGGCCTGCCACCAGCGCCGAAGCACCTCGGCGCTGGTCCACGCGTCGAACACCGCCTCGGCCGGCGCCTGGAACGTGCGCTGGATGTGCAGGGTGTTGGCGTCGATCACCGCTTGCGGTCCCGGCGGCGCCGCACGCGCAGCGTCACCCACGCGCGTACGAACAGGAAGCCCGTGCTCAGGCCGGCCAGCGCCGGCAGGCTCTCTTCGACCGGCACCCCTGCCACGTGAGCGATCATGCCGCGTCCCGGCCGGCGGAGTCCCCGTACTGGTCGTGGAGGTTCCACCAGCGGTATGGCGGGGTCTGCGGATAGCCGTCGGGCGAGTCCTCCCACTCCTCCTGGCGTCCGAGCGCGGTCAGGTCAAGGTAGCTCCAGGTGCTGCCCATCGCCTCATCGCCGCGGCTGTTGACGAAGTAGGTGCGGAAGATCTGGTCATCATCGCGCAAGAACGCGTTCGTGCCGTGCCACTCGTCGACGCCGAAGTCCGCGTCGAAGTCGTCGGTGAGCGTGTACCACGGGATGTCCCAACCCATCCGCGTCTTCCAGCGCTCGATGTCTGCCTGGGGCGCGCGGGAGACGAACACCAGCGTGGTGTCACGCGCGTTCAGGTGCGCCGGATGAGCGACCTGGTCGGCCAGGAACGAGCAGCCGTAGCAGCCGCGCTCGGGGAAGCCGGCCACCCCGGGCTCGAAGAAGTAGCGGTAGACGATCAGCTGGCGGCGCCCGTCGAACAGATCGAGCAGGCTCGCGCGGCCACCCGGACCCTCGAACGCATACGGCTTCTCGACCGCCATCCGCGGCATGCGGCGGCGCGCGGCGGCCATCGCGTCGCGCGCACGGGTCAGCTCCTTCTCCTGGACGAGCAGCTGGTCGCGGGCGGACTCCCACTCCTGGGGCGACACGACTGGTGGCATATTCATTTCGACTCCTTCTCGCTCAGATACTCATCGACGACATCGAACATGCGGCCCCACAGGGCGCGCTGGCGATCCATCCAGTCGGCGGCCTCGCCGAGCGCACGGGTGTCGAGCGACAGCCGGTGCGTCCGGCCGGCGATCACGCGCGTCACGACGCCGGTCTCCTCGAGCACCTTGAGGTGCTTGGAGATCGCCGGCTTGGACACGCCGAAGCCGGCGGTCGCGTCACCGACCGTCGCCGAGCCCGCGGCAAGGCGCTCGACGATGCCTCGACGGATCGGGTGAGCGAGCGCCTTGAACGGATCGTTAACCATTTGGTGAAGCATACACACCGCGCGACGCGCGGCTAGGGCAGGAACAGGACGGCGATCTGCCGGTCGTCGAACTCGCCGCGCGCGGGCCAGAGAACGAAGTTCGATGTGACCAGCCCGGTGGCGCCGGCGAACCGGCCGGTCGCGCCCGTGATCGAGTACATCACCGCGCCGTGGAGGGCATCCGGGTCACCGGACGGACCGAGGGTTCCCGCGTCGACGGTGGCGATCTGGAGTGAGCTCTCCCCGTCGTCGAAGCGGATCGTCCCGGTCTCGGTGAACGTCGACTCGCTGGTGAACACGACATGGTTCTCGTAGGCAACAGATGCGATCCCGGCCGGCGAGCCGTCGGCATTCAGCGCCTCGACCGCGATGCTCGTCGCGCGAGGATCGGTCTGTGGAGGCTGGCCGGTTGGCGGCACCGCCTCTCCACGGAAGTGCGTCGCGATCGTGATGCGCTGCATTGCGCTTGCCCCTTTTCGTATCGGGTCCCGGCGGCGCCGGTGCACCGGCCCGGAGCGGACGCTACGCCGATTGGTGCCGGCCGGGACGACGAGGTGATGGATGTCCAGGCGCCGGTAGGCCACCGCCCCACCATCCGCCGCGGCCGGCGGCCACGCCAGCCCCCCGAGGGGTGTCGCCCCACACCCCGGTCGCCTCAGGGGTTGGCCCGCAGCAGCGCGAACTCGGTCCCCGAGCCGTCGCCCGTGTAGCCCGCGGCGACGATCCGTCCCGCGGCGTCGACCGCGAGATCCATGCCGAACTCGCCCTCTCCGTGGAAGTCGGCGGTGACGATGCCGCCGCCGTCGAAGCTGTGGTCAAGCGTTCCGTCGGGCGAGTATCGGACGAGCGCCATGTCGGAGATCGTCGCGCTGGTCGCCCGGCCGACGAGGATCGTGCGGCCCTGGGAGTCGAGGGCGAGGTCCTCGGCGAAATCGTCGCCGGCGCCGAGGTCGGTCTTCACGGCGCCGTGGTCGCCGAAACCCGTATCGAGGTTGCCCTCGGTGTCGTAGCGGGCGAGCAGGAAGTCGCGGTCGATCTTCGGGCCGAGCGTGTAGCCCGCGATCTCGATCTCGCCCCCCGGCGTCAGCGCCACCCCGTTGGCGACGTCGTCGGAGCCGAGGTCGGTCACCGTCGTGCCGCCCTGGCCGAACGTCGGGTCGAGGTGCCCGGACGACGTGAAGCGCGCGAGGCCGATGTCCTCGTCGGCCGTGCCGGCGACGACGATCTTCCCGTCGGGTTGGATGGCGACCGCGCGCGCGTCGTCGGAGCGCGTGCCGAGATCCGCGCTCGCGACGCCGGCCGTGCCGAAGCTGTCGTCGGGCGCCCCGTCGGCGTTGTAGCGGACGATGGCGACGTCGCTGTCGATGCCGTTGCGGACGCCGAAGCCGGCAACGACGATCTTGCCGTCGGGCTGGACGGCGACGGCGTTGGCCTGATCTGCGCCGCCGAAGACGTCGGTCTTGACAATGCCGTCGTGAGCGATGCCGAAGCCGGGGTCCGGTGTGCCGTCGGGGCGGTAGCGAACGACGCCGAAGTCCTCATGCACGATGCCGGCTGCATCGGTCCGGCCGACGGCGACGATCCCGCCGTCCGGCGTCAGGGCCGCGTCGTAGGCCTCGTCGTCATTGCCGCCGAGGTCGGTGGTGGCAATCCCGGAGGAGCCGAAGAACGGGTCGAGGTTCCCGGACGAGTCGTGGCGCGTCAGCGCGAAGTCGTTACCCGCGCCCGCCGTGCGCCAGCCCGCGGTGACGATCGCGCCGCTGGGCTGGATCACGACGGCCTCGCCCTGTCCGCCACCGACCGGCGTGGAGACCCGGCCGTCGCTGCCGAACGTCGCGTCCAGCCCTGACGGCGGGGGCGTCGTCTGGGGCCCGGGCGGCTGCGGGTGAACCTCGACGTCGGCGGGGGCAGGGGTGAGCGGCTGGTCGTCGTCGACGATCGTGACCGTCGCGCGATGGCGCGAGCCCAGCGCGCCACAGCGCGCGTGGCCGAGCGCGACCGTGAACGTCTCGGCCGGTTCGGCGTCGCCGTCCTCGCGCAGCGGGATCTCGACCAGCCGCGGCGACGTGTCGCCGTCGGCGAATCGGACGGTGGTCGTCGTCGCCCGGAAGTCGCGGCCCGCCTGGGCGCTGCCCGCGTGCGCGGTCACGGTCGCACTGGCGCTGCCGCGCGAACCACCGGTGCGGGTGACGAGAACCATCGGGGCATGTGACGACTCGCTCGCCGTGAACGCCGAGGCGCTCAACGCCAGAACACCGGCCCGGCGTTGGTGCGGCGAGCACCGCGCCGGCGCGAGCGGGCGGATCGGCGGCTCCTTGAAGCGCGGCGCTCCCCGGCGCTGGAGCCCGTGCGCGGTGAGCAGCCCCGGCTCGCGCGACTGCGGATCCTGGATGACGGCCTGCGCGCCGGACTCGAGGCCGCGGTCGTCGACGGCCTCGGCTTCGAGGCTCACGTGCACGGCGAACAGCTCGCCGATGCGCACGGAGTCGAGCGGGACCCGCACGGCGACGCTCTTCTTGAGCCCCATCAGGGCCAACGCCCCCGTGCCGCTGTCGTCCACATCGCCGTCGACTCCGAACTGCTGCTCCCCCCACAGTGGGCGCGGCGAGTCGGCCGACGTCGCGGCGCCGGGGCGCCACGAGTGTTGGTGGCCTTGCAGGTAGGCGATCCCGCCGGCGGTGAAGAAGTCGCCGCCCGCCGACAGCGCGTACGCGCGGGCGTGGAACCGCACCACGGTGCGCACGGGCTCGCAGGTCTCGCCGAGAGGGCACTCCCACGCCGCGAGGCGATTGTTGTCGTCGACGTTCTGCAACAGCAGACCCGAGATCGTGATCCGCAACGACGCGTCGCCCTCCCGCTTGACGTAGGCCTGGTACTCGTCGAGGTGCGTGATCGTCCCCTTCGGCGACCCCGGTCGATACGGATTGACGATCGGGGCCTGCGCCAGAACCGAGTACCGCGAGCCGTTGGCACTCGACGAGACCGCGCCGTAGGCGTCGTCGCGCGGCAGGTTCTCCCAGTAGGGCGACATCAGAGGGAGGTTGAAGGCCACGATGCCCACCGGTCCGGCGCGTTGGAACAGCTCGCCGCCGACCTGCGATCCGCTGGCGACGGGGACCTCCCCGTTGCCCTGGTGGACCGCCGCCACCGACCACAGCCGGGTCGGGCTGCCGTCGGTGGCCGCCACCGCCGGCGACGCAACCATCAGCACGGCCCCGAGCAGCGCGGCGGCCAGACCAGACAACTTGCCGATGACGCCCTCCCCGGCATCGTTCACCCACATCACGACGCATCCTGGCCTGCGTCCATTCCGTCGCCGGACTAGGCTGCCCGCGCACCGTCAGAGTCGACCCACACCACGAGAGGCCCGATGTCGAAGCACCAGGAGCAAATCATCGCTGCTGCCAAAGGGAGGTTGGCAGCGACGAGCCTCGTCAGATCACCGCCCGCGGCGGCTCGTTCAAGCTCGAGGGCAGGCCCGGATATGAAGGATCTCGCCGAGGTGCTCCAGCGCGCCAAGGCCGGCGCCGCCCCGGCCGGCTGACGGGCGTTTGCGTGCGTTGCCTGCTGCTGCATCCCCACCCCGACCGCGGCGGCAACCAACACAACAACGTGATCGCCGCGCTGTTCGCCTCGCTCGACGGCGCCAGCCGGTTTGACTTCGTTTCGTCAGACCTCCCCGCCGCGACCGGCCAGGTGCGCGAGCACCTCGAGGCCGGGCCGGCGTGGCTGGTCGGTTACTCGTTCGGCGGCGGTGTCGCGTCGCTCGTCGACGATCCGCGCGTCCTGGGCTGGTGCCTGATCGCGCCGGCGCTGGCGATGGTCGAGCCGGTCATCGGGCCCGACCCGCGCTCCAAACACGTGCTCGCCGCCGAGCACGACACGTTCTTCCCGCCGGGATCGCTGCGCGGCCTCACGGCCGGCTGGCCGGCCACCACCCATGACGTTGTGGCCGGCGCCGATCACTTCTTGGTCGGCCACGAGCGCGATGTCGCGCAGCGGTGCGCGGCGTGGCTCGCGGAGGCCGCCGCGCCGTAGGGATCTCCCGGATGTGCAGGGCGACGCCGACCGCCTAGCGTCGTGTCCATGGGGGCAAGACGATCCGTCGTCTGCGACGAGAACCGGGTGCGGGCCGCGGCCGGGCTGACGATGGCGGCCGGTGCAGTGGCGTTCGCCTACGCCTATTTCGACCGTTTCTACCTCCCGCTGCAGATCGTGGCGGCCTGCTTCTTCTTCGAGTTCGCCCTGCGATTGACCGTCGGGATCCGCTTCAGCCCGACCGGCGTCGTTGCGGGCGTGCTGACCCGTTCCTACCCGCCCGAGTGGGTCTCGGCCAAGCCCAAGCGCTTTGCCTGGACGCTGGGGCTCGTGCTCGCGGGCGCCATGACGGTCATCACCAACAGCGGCATCCGCGGGGCGGTGCCGCGAACGATCTGCCTTGTCTGCCTGACGCTGATGTGGCTCGAGTCGGTGCTCGGCCTCTGTGTCGGCTGCGAGATCCATGCCGCGCTGGTGCGCCGGGGATGGGTCGGGAAGGACGCCGAGTACGAGGCCTGCGCGCACGGCGTCTGCGACGTGCCGGAACCAAGGGCGCGGGCGTGATCGACGAACTGCGCGCCACCGAATACGGGCGCCTGGACGCAGAGGGTCACCTCTATTTCGACTACACGGGGGCTGGGCTGCACGCCGAGTCCCAGGTCACCGAGCACCTGCGCCTGCTCAACGACGAGGTGCTCGGCAACCCACACTCCGCCAGCCCGTGCTCCACGGCGGCGACCGTACTCGTCGAGCGCGCGCGGGCCGCCGTCCTACGCCACTTCAACGCCGACGACGACTACGTCTGCGTGTTCACGCAGAACGCCACAGGTGCACTGCGCCTGGTGGGTGAGAGCTACCCGTTCGCGCCGGGCGGCCGGTTCCTCGCGACGTTCGACAACCACAACTCGGTGAACGGCATCCGCGCCTTCGCCGCAGCCAAGGGGGCACAGGCGGTCTACGTCCCGCTCGACGCGGCCGACCTGCGGGTCACCGACGCCTGCCTGGAGCGCCACCTGTTGACCGCCGACCCGGCAGCGCCCAACCTGTTCGCCTACCCGGCGCAGTCCAACTTCTCGGGCGTTCGGCACCCGCTGGCGTGGATCGACCACGCGCACGACCACGGCTGGGACGTGCTGGTCGACGGCGCCGCGTTCGTGCCCACCAGCCGACTCGATCTGTCGGAGGTCAAGCCGGACTTCGTCGCGATCTCGTTCTACAAGATGTTCGGTTACCCGACGGGCGTCGGCGCGCTGCTCGCCCGCCGTGGCGCGCTTGCGCGCCTACGGCGGCCCTGGTTCAGCGGCGGCACGGTGCTGGCGGCAACCGTCAACGGCAAGACGGTCGTCCCCCTGCCGGGCCACCCGGGGTTCGAGGACGGCACGGTCAACTACCTGGCGATCCCAGCGGTCGAGATCGGATTGCGTCACCTGGAGCGCATCGGCATCGAGCGCATATCCGACCGGGTCGCGCAGCTCGGCGCGTGGTTGCTGGAGGAACTGCGGTCGCTGCGCCACAGCGACGGCAGCCCGGTCGTGCGGGTCTACGGCCCCCAGACGTGGGACGACCGGGGGGCAACGATCGCGTTCAACTTCCTGCACCCTGACGGCCGGCCGGTCGATGAGCGCTACGTCGATCACGTCGCGGCCGAGCACCGCGTGTCGGTGCGCACCGGGTGTTTCTGCAACCCCGGCGCGGGCGAGGTCGCGTTCTCGCTCTCGCCGCAGCGGCTGGCCACGGTCGGCCTCGGCGGCTGCGCGAACCTCGACGACTACCTGCGTCGCATCGGCATGCCCACCGGCGGCGCCATCCGCGCGTCGCTCGGCCTCGCCAGCAACAGCGCCGACATCCGCGGCTTCCTGGCCTTCGCCGCGGAGTTCCACGACCTCAGGTCGGTGCGCGGCGGCCTGCCGCCGCGCCACGCCTGCTAACGGATCGATCAGATCGTGTTGTGGACCTCGGCCACCATCGGCTCGTTGAGCTCGATACCGGCCGCCGTCAGGATCGGGACGAGCGTCTCACCGAACGCGTCGAACGCGGCCTGGGACTCCCAGATGTCGAACACCTGGATCTCGCCGTTGCTCTCGAGCGCCACGTGCGACACGCGTCCGGCAGGGGCTCCCGCGCCGGCCTCCTCGAGCTGGGCGAGCGTTGTGTCGTACCGTTCCGGAGTGAAGCCCTTGCCGGTGATGTAGAAGCCGAGCGCCATGTGATTCCGACCTTTCCGCACGTGCGTGCGGGTTGTCCGTTGGGAGATTCAGGCCGACTGTACAGTCGGGCGATGAGTCGCGAAGCCACGAGAGCCCGAGATGGCGTGGTCATCGAGACGGAGACGATCGGCGAGGCGTGGCTGGCCATCGCTGACCACGTCCTGACCACCGGCGTGCCGGAACACTACGACGGCCTGGCGATCCTCGAGGTCGCGCACGCGACGCTCGTCGTCGCGCGCCCCGACGCCGACGACCCGCTGATCACGGAGCACGGCGACCCCGAGCGCCTCGCCTGGATGCGGGCGAACTTCGCCGATCACGCTCCCGTCGAGGCGCTCGGAGACGCGCGGTCCTATGCAAGCCGGATCTTCGACTACGCCGCGGCCGGGCGCGACCAGCTGGCGTGGGTGATCGAGCGCCTGCGCGCCGACCCGACCTCGCGCAGCGCGACGATCACCACATTGGAGCCGCTGACCGACACCACGTACATCCCCTGCGTGTCGCTGCTGGATTTCTGGATTCGCGACAGCGCGGTCGAGCTCGTCGTCTACGCGCACTCGATCGACTTCGGCGCCAAGGGCTACGGCAACCTGACGGAGCTCGCGCTGCTCCAGCACACGATCGCCGCCGCCCTGCAACGGCCGGTCGGGACGCTGCGCTTCGCGATCAAGTCCGCCCACGTCTACGACACCGAACGGGCGTACATGCGTGCGGTGCTGACGGCCGGCGCCTAGCTCGTCACCTTGAAGGTCGCGACCTTCGACGGGCAGGCGGTGCTGACCACGCGGACGGTGCCGCTCAGGGACCGCCGGCCGTGGCCTGTCTTCAGCCTCGCATGGAGAACCAGGTGCCCCGGGCCCTTCTTGGCGGGGCCATCCTCGGTGAAGCGGGTCACCTCGCCCGCGAGGATCGTGTCCACCTTGCCCGATGCCTTGAGCTTGGCCAGCGCCGCGCCGTTCGTTCCGCCGTCGGAGATCGTGTACACGTCGGAGTCGGTCTGAGGCACCTTGCCACGGCACGTGTAGCTGACGGCGAACCCGTTGATCGAATGGGCCGCGGCCTTGTACGTGAACACCGCACCGAGCGCCTGCGACGTCTTGCCGTGCAGCGACACGACGCCCGCCGGAAGTGCCACGGCGGCGGCGGCGAAGGCCGCCGTGAGGCCCGTCGCCACGAGGCCAAGGGTCGCAAAACGTCCGCGCGTGCGTGATCGGATCATCGGCGGAGAGTAGCCGCGCCGGGGCTACGATCCGGGCGGGGCGTTCAGCTCCGCATCCCAGGCCGCCTGCGCGTTGGTGGAATGCGCGTCGTCGACCGCCTGCTGGTCGGCATCGGCCAGTGGATCCGGATGATGGCGCCAATCCGGGAGTCCGGGGACGTGCTGATACGTCCCGTCGTCGGCCCGGTCGAACTTGACCTTGTGGGCGTCACCTTCGGCGTGGTTGTACTTGACGAGCACCACCTGTCCGACGTCGGGGGCCTTGAACGTGATCGCGATGTGCGGTTCTTGGATCGTCGCCCGAAACGGCATAGCTCCGCCGCTGGGACGCACGTCGGCGATGTACTCGTAGACCTCGACTCCCTGGCCGGCGAACTCACCCGCGTCGGGCTCTGTCGACTTCCCCACCAACCGCCGACTCACGATCGTGGCCTGCGCGTCTTCCCAACCGATCCCCAGCACCACGTCGCCTTTCGCTCGCCGACACCAGCTCCGTCAGCGCCGAGCGTACCCAACGCGCTCACACCAGGACCGGCGTCCCCCGAGGAATCACGAGCGCCGACCCCTGCAGGCCGTCGAGCGCCGCGCGCGCCGAGCCGCTGAGACCGATGCGTCCGGGGGCGACGCTCGATGCCGAGCCGACGACGATCAGATCGGCCGCGCCGGAGTCGGTCACGGTTGCGCCGAGCTTGGCGGCCAGCGCTGCGGCGGTCTGCTGCGCCGCGTCGTCGTCGCCGTCGGCGGCCAGGACGCGGATCGTGGCGATCTTGGCCTGCGGGTCGGCGCGCAGGCCCGCGGCGGCGACCGCGATCGCCAGCGACCCGGACTCCAGCAGGAACTGCGCCGACTTGCCGGGCTCGGCGCGCCCCGGGTTGGTCCGGTACTCGGACCCGAAGACGATCAGCGATGCCCCCTCGGACTCGGCGAACTGGCGCAACCCCTCGCCGGTCGACGGCGCGATCAGCACGTGCTTGGGGATGTCGGGGTCGCCGATGCGGGTGGCGCCGAGGTCGAGCCGCTTCTCGGCGTCGAACTGCGCGATCTCCTCACGGCGCTCGCCGAACTCGTGCGAGTGGCGGACGTAGGCCAGGGCGAGGCTTGCGCCGGCGCTCTTGAGCTGGCCGGCGAGGCTCAGCCCGTCGTCGTCGTTGTCGCTGCCGTCGTAGGAGACGATCACGGTTGCGGTCATGGGGCGCAGCCTTGCGGCCCGTCGGTCGTGACGCATTGGACCGACGGGCCATAAAGACGACCGGCGTACCGGCCATCGATCACAGCCCGCCCGCGGGCTACCGTTGATCGGATGCCGGCGTTCGAGCTGCAGTTCGCGATCGAGGAGGTGCCCGCGTATGCCGCCCGCTTCCCCGGTTCCGGCGACGATCGGGTCCTCGCCATCGGCCGTGCGGCCCGCGGGCGGGGCTACTACACGCGGGCCGAGTTCGTGACGTTGTGTCGCTGGAAGACACCGCGCAGCGCGCCGCTCGTCATGACCAACAGCGCCGCGTCGGTGCGCGCCGCGACGCGCACCGCGCTGCGCGAGACGAGCAGTGAACGCGAGCGGGTCGACGCGCTGCGGTCGTTGCGGGGGGTCGCCTGGGCGACGGCGTCGGTGCTGCTGCATCTCGCGTTCCCCGAGCGCTACCCGATCCTCGACTGGCGCGCCCTGCACGCGCTCGGTGTGCCGGCACGGTCGTCGTACACCCAGCAGTTCTGGGAGGCCTACATCGCCGCCTGCGCCGTGCTCGCCGAACGCGCGGGCGTCGACCGACGCACCCTGGACCAGGCGCTGTGGCAGTGGTCCAAGGAGCAGGACGCACGTTCTGCGTGACGCGCCGTAATCAACGGCCCGCTGCGCCGTTGCATGGACGTCATGCTCATCTCCACACCACACACCATCTCCCCCACCACCTCGCGCTCGACCGCGCGCCACGAGTTCGCCTACCCGCGCGTGCAGCAGATCGCGCCGCGCGCGCACACCGTGCTCGTGTCTTCGCTGAGCTCGCGCCGCCCCAGCACACCGGTCGCCTCGCGCTGATCGCTTGGGCCGGGGGCTATGCTGGGTGTTCGGGCTTCTACATGAAGGGGTCGCCATGACCCACGTTTGCTGCCCACGCTGTCGGTTGCGATTCACGCCCGTCGCCGCGGTCAACCTCGACTTGTGTCCTCTGTGCGCGACGCCAACGCAACCCATGAACGCCGGATCCGCGGTCGGGTTCCGTCTGGTCGACTCCGACGAGCTGGTCGGTCAGGAGATGCAGGCCGCGGCCGCCGTCGCGCTGCCGTTCCACGACCCGGGTCTGACGCGCTCATGAGCGACCGCCACGCGCGCGTTCAACGCGCGCTCGAGCGGTTTCGCGCCTTTCGCCACCACGATCAGCACGCGGCGGCAACTGCGGTGCGCGACGAGTCCCGCGAGCGCGAGATGGTCGAGGTGCGCGACACGCCGACCGCGCAGACCGGCTCGACGCGCCCACTCGACGAGCTGCGCGACGAGGCGCGCTACCACCGCGAGCGCTACGAGCTCTACCGCGCGAAGGTCCACAGCTCGCGGCCGACATCTGTGACGCGGCTGCGAGAGCTGGAGCGCACGTCGGTCGCCGCCCAGGCGCGGTTCGAACGAGCGAGTCGATGAGCTTCTGGCCGATGCGATTTGACCTGTACACGGAGAACGCGGGGGGCGAGCGCTGGCACCTCAGAGCCGACGACGGCCGCGTCGTCGCGACGTCGGTCGCCTCATTCGGGACGCGCGCGGTCGCCGGCCGCGCGGCCGAGGACTTCCGCGACCAGTGCGAGACCTGCGACTACGACGTCTGGGACAACGACGGGCTGTGGTACTGGGACGCCAACGGCGCCAACGGCAACCCGGTCGTGACCGGCGAGGGTGCGGGATTCGTCTCCGAGGACGGCGCGACGCGCGCCTACGAACACGTGCGCGACAACGCCGCGCGTGCCAGCGGACCCTGATCTCAGCGCTGCGGCTGAGCTGACGCCGCGACCAGCTGACACATGAGCTCGGCGGCATCCGCGCCGTCGAGGCCCTGCGTGCGGACCAGCGATCGCCACGTGGAAAACGCGATCGCGTGGCCGACCGCCGCGCGGACGCGGAGCGCGGAGCGCCCGCGGAGGCGCCGTCCCGCCAGCAGCGTGCCGTTGGCGGCCTCGAAGTACTGGGCGAACTGGCCGAACTCGGTCTGCATGCTCGGCACGAGCTCGGCGTCGCGGACCAGGTTGGTCAACATCGCCTCGACGCTCTCGTAGTAGGCGTAGAGCTCGGTCAGCGCTCGCTCGAGGCGTTCTGCGGGGTCGTCGACCGCTGCCCACGCGGTGAGGTCCGGGACGGGATTGTGTGCTGCCCAATGAGCGGCGCAGGCGCTGAACAACGCCGCCTCGTCGGGGAAGTGGCGGTACAGCGTTGAGCGCCGGACGCCAGCGTGGGCGGCGACGGCGCTCATCGACGTACGCGCCGGGCCGACCGTGCCATGGAGCTCGACCGCGCTCTGGGTGATACGTAGCCGCGTCTGCTCCTGAGCGTCGGCTCGAGCCTTCATCCGATAGGGGCGCTTTGCAGGTTCGGCGGACATATCTGTCCGGTGAATCTTGACACGGCAGGCGGATGCCGTCTAGATTCCGCGCAACACTATTGTTCGACGAAACGAGAAGGCGATGAGCACGACCACGACAGCGACGATCATCGGCCCCGGCGACGGCCGCGCCGGGTCCCTGGGCGGCATCGGCGTACGGTTCATGATCGACGGCGACGTCACGGCGCAGGGCTTCTCGCTCGTCGAGCACCCGATGGGGCCCCGCGCGCTGGCAGCGCCGTTGCATCGCCACGCACACGAGGACGAGTACAGCTACGTGCTCGAGGGCCGCATGGGCGCGCTGCTCGGTGATGAGCATGTCGAGGCCGGGCCCGGGGACCTGGTGTTCAAGCCTCGTAACCAGTGGCACACGTTCTGGAATGCCGGGGACGAGCCGTGCCGCATCCTCGAGATCATCGCCCCCGCCGGGTTCGAGCGCTTCTTTGCGGAGCTGGTCGACATGGGTGGCGCCGTCGAGGCCGACCCCGCGGCGCTCGCCGAGCTGTCCGCGCGCTACGGGCTCGAGATGGATCCGAGCAGCATCCCCGACCTCATCCAGCGCTTCGGCCTCGTCCTGCCCGGGCCGGCGGTGTAGCGAAAGATCAGGGAGCGCTACCGATTGTCAGGCCGGCGCCGTGACTCGATCCTCGACGGATGCGATACGGCGAGACGATCGAGTTCAAGCGTGGCCGCGTGGTCGTCCGGCAGCTGCGCCGCAGTGACCGGTCGCGCTACGTCGCGGCGGTCAACTCGCTGTCGCCACGATCGCGGTACCTGCGCTTCGCGTCGCCGATCCGGTCGCTGAGCGACGCGACCGTCGATCGGCTGATGGACGCCGACGGCGAGCGCCATGTCGTTCTGGTGGCGCTCGAGGACGAGGCGATCGTCGCCGTCGGCCGGTACGTCGTCGACGCGCCGTTGGTCGGCGAGCTGGCGCTGGCGGTCACCGACCGCTGGCAGCGCCGGGGGCTCGGTCGCGCGCTTCTCGAGCGCCTCGTGCGCCGCGCCCGGGAGGCGAGCCTGAGCCGGCTCGAAGCGATCACGCTGGCCGAGAACCACGGCTCGCGACAACTGCTTGCGTCGGCCGGCTTCGCGGTCTCGCGGGCGGAGGGCCGGATGCTCAACTACCGGCTCGACCTGCGCCCACCGCGATAGTCACCTGGCACCCGCCGCAACGGACTATGCTCGCCCGTGGACCGTTTTTCTGAGCACGGACGCCGCCGGCACTCACCACAGAAGGAGGCAGCCATGGCGGCTGCACTGCCGATCGACGAGGACAAGCTCAACGCGTTCATGGGCCAGTTCGTCGGGGATCTCGGAGCGGCCATGACGGCGCCGCTCGTCGTGCTGGGCGACAGGCTGGGGCTGTACAAGGCGATGGCCGACTGCGAGCCGGTGACACCGGCGCAGCTCGCGCAGCGCACCGATTGCCGCGAGCGCTACGTGCGCGAGTGGCTGTGCAGCCAAGCGGCCAGCGGCTACGTCGAGTACGACCCCGACACCGAGACGTTCCGGCTGCCCCCCGAGCAGGCGATGGCGCTCGCCGACGAGAACAGCCCGGCGTTCATCCCGGGCGCGTTTCAGATCGTCTCCGCGGTGGTCAACGACCAGCCACAGATCGCCGAGCGCTTCCGCTCCGGCGAGGGGTTCGGCTGGCACGAACACCACCACGACCTGTTCGCCGGCACCGAGCGCTTCTTCCGGCCCGGCTACCTCGCGAACCTCGCGACCGCGTGGCTGCCGGCGCTGGACGGCGTCGTCTCGAAGCTGACCGCCGGCGCGCACGTCGCCGACATCGGCTGCGGCCATGGCGCATCGACGATCCTGATGGCCCAGGCCTATCCGAACTCGACGTTCGTGGGCTCCGACTACCACGACGAGTCGATCGGGATCGCGCGCCAGACCGCCGAGGCGGCCGGCGTCTCAGACCGCGTGAAGTTCGACGTGGCCTCGGCCCAGGACTTCCCGGGTGGCCCGTTCGACCTCGTGTGCGTGTTCGATGCGCTGCACGACATGGGCGATCCGGTCGGGGCGGCGCGTCACGTCCGCGAGCAGGTCACCGACGACGGCACGTGGATGGTCGTCGAGCCCAACGCCGCGGACCTCACGCAGGACAACCTCAACCCGGTCGGGCGGATCTTCTACGCCGCGTCGACGATGCTCTGCACACCGGCCTCGCTGAGCCAGGATGTCGGCCTCGCGCTCGGCGCCCAGGCCGGAGAAGCACGGCTGACCGCGGTCCTGAACGCGGGCGGCTTCACGCGCGTGCGCCGCGCGGCGGAGACGCCGTTCAACATCGTGCTGGAGGCCCGCCCCTAGGTGTGGTTCCAGCCCCTCTGCGCCGGGCCAACGTCCCGTTCTGGTGCCCATAGGCCACACAACGGGACGTTCGCCTACGCGCGAGCTCGCCGTGGTACTCAGGTGGCCGACGACGTCCAGGGGCGAGAAGTCCTCGCAGTTGCACGTCCGCGCGAGCTCGACGACCTCGTTGCCGGAGTGCGCGCGACCCGGCGCGTCGGCCACCACCGGGAGGTCCATCGGCGGATCGTTGAACGTCACGCCATCGAGGGCCGCGTACTGGTTGGTGACCTTCGTTCCCGCGGCGAGATCGTCGAACGTGACCGTGTGCGTCGCCGCATGCGCCGCGGGGGCGGCGACCAGGGCGGTGGCGACGACGGCGAGGAGGAGGCGGCGGATCGGCATGGTCCTGCCAAGACGACGGCAGGCGCCGCCGTCTTCCCGTCAGTCCTTGTAGGGATCGTGCACGTCCCGACCAGCCATCGCCACGCCCAGCGGGCGCAGGCGGTGCTTGACGACGACGGTGTCGCCGTGGGCCGCGAGAACGTCGGGCAGGCGCTTGTAGACCTCCGGCGCCTCGTCCGCGCCCCCGCCGACGAGCACGATGTCCTGCTCGCGCAGGCGGGCCTGGACCGCCGGCCAGTCGACCACACCCGGCCTGACCTGCTCGTCGATCCAGATCTTCGTCGTCCCGGCATCGGGATGCTCGGGGCACGCGGCCTCGGCCGTCTCGAACATCAGCTCGCAGTCGCGGTCGCGGCACGCCCAGCGCTTGCGGCGGCGGACCTTGCCCGCGGCCTTGGTGCGGCTCATCACACGCCCGGCGCCGTGCACGGTCGAGTACATCGCGTCGACCGAGTCGGGCGCGTGCGCGCCGACCAGGATCACCGACTCGTCGCCCATCGAGGCGCCGACGAAGCCCTCCTGCCCCGGGCGCGCCGGCGTGCAGCCCTTGCGAACCACCCACATCGTGCGGCCGAAGTGCTCCTCGCGCCACGCGAAGTTGTGGTGGTTGTGGACCTCGTGCGTCGCCGACGCGCCGAGGATCTCGAGGACCTTGGCAACGACGATGTCGCGGCCGGCGTAGGCGTAGTCGCCGGCCAGCGCCATCGCCGCGACGTAGGAGTCGCCGAGCTCGGTGCCGACCTCCAGCAGCACGGGCGGCGAGTCCATCTCGCCCTCGGCTGCGCGCTCGCGGAACCCGAGGCCCTGCGCGAGCGCGAGGAAGCCGGACGCGGTCTTGTGGCCGAAGCCGCGCGACCCGAAGTGCACGCCGACCCAGACCAGATCATCCTCGTCGCACATGATGTTCACGTAGTGGTTGCCCGACCCGACCGTGCCCAACTGGTTGCGGGCGAGCTGGATCAGGCCGCGCTGTGGGTGGAAGTCGGCCGCGTAGATCGCCTCGAGCACGGGGTGATCGGCACGCTCGTGCGCCGGGACGCCCATGCCGAACGACACGCGGCGGACGACCTCGTCCATCACGCGGCCCACTCCGCCCAACGAGTCGAGGTCGGCGCGCGTCAGCTCGGTGCGCACCGCCTTGTTGCCGCAGCCGATGTCGTAGCCGACGCCTGACGGGGACACATGGCCCTCGTAGGCGATCGCCCCGCCGATCGGCTGGCTGTAGCCGACGTGGTGGTCGGCGCACAGCACGGCGTGGTCGGCGTCGCCGGCGTCCATGCAGCGCTGCAGCTGCTCGAGCGAGCGCGGGTCGACCGGGCCGAACGTCTTGATCATGACTATCGATCCTCCTCTGTCAGCGCCCCCGCCGGAACCGGCTCGGCGGGGGCGCATCCGTCCTGGGACGCGGCAGCGTTGTCCACCGCGTAGCGCGCCCGGCTGGATTCGAACCAGCGACCCCCGCTCTCGCAAAACGGCGCTCTGTCCCTCTGAGCTACGGGCGTATGAGATTCACCAAAAAGCGCAGGCTTGCGCCGACACCTGTTGGCGTACGTACGATCGACCTCGGAAACGACGAAGGCGACCTTACGGTCGCCCTCGGAGAAGCTGGAATTCCGCTCTACGGCTAGCGGAATCGGCCTCCTGCGAGGGCGCGCGGCTGCGTTCGGGTGCTGTTTGTCATGAGCATGTACATCAGTTCTCCGAAAGCTGAAGATAGAGCATCGACCAGATACGTGCAAGCCTTTTTTGTGAAACCGCTACGCCGCGGCCGCCATCGGCGCCGCGTCGGCCACCGCGGGTGACCGGCCGAGCAGGACCGCGCACGTGTGCTGGTAGAGCCACTGTGCCTCGGTCGCGCTGTCGGCGATCGCGGTGAACCCCATGCGCCCGGCCGCGTCCAGCGAGCTGAGCATGTGCGTGACCACGCCGGTGCCGCGCGCGTGGTCGAACCCGAGCCCGTGAGCGGCGATCGCGGAGATCGCGCCGGTGCTGCGCAGCGCGCAGAGTGTCGGCGACTCGAGATGGTCGGTGGCGACGTAGTGCTTGCGGGCACCGTGCGGAGCGGTGAACGTGCCCGTCGTCGGGTCAAACCCGCCACCGGTGAGCAGCGCCAGCGCCACGAACGGATGTGTCGTGCCGCCCTTGCGCAGGTTGATCTCGATCGCGTACGGCCGCCACCCGCCGGCGCCGTCGGCGACGACGACGAAGTCGATCGCCGCACGGCCGACGACGCCCTGCGCGGCCAGGTGGCCCGCGACCCTCGCGGCGAGCTCGGCGATCGCCGGGCCATACGCGCGGTCGGCCGGGAAGCGACAGCCGAGGTAGGTCTGGCCGCTGCGGCCGCCGAGCAGCTGATCGTGCGTCGAGAGGATCTCGAATGCGCCGTCGTCGGTGATCTGGAACTGCACGCTCGGGCTGCGCAGCTCGTCGCCGGTGATCCGCTCCTCGACGATCCCGCCGTTGGCCGCGAGCTTGGCCAGGTAGTCCTCGACGGCGACGCCGGCAGCCTCGAGCACCATCGCGTCGACGCGGTGCGCGACCTGCGCGCGCTCGTCCCATGCCCCCGGCTGGGGGAGCCCGCGCAGGTCGACGATCGCGTTGCCGTCGCCCGACACGCCCTCGTTGAGCTTCATGACCAGCTGCTTCAGCGCCGGGCGTGCCAACCGCAGGGCGACGATCGCGTCGATCGCCTCGTCGCGACTGCCGAGCCCCTCCCGACCCGCCGGGTGCGGAATGCCGACGGCGGCGAACAGCCGGCGGCCGCCGCTCTTGGTGCCGAAGTGTGCGTGCCGCGGGTCGGCGCCGTCCATCGGGATGCGCAGCTCCGCCGCCAGGTCGCGCTCGAGGTCGGTCGTCATGTAGGGGACGAGTCGGCAGTCGTCGAAGCCGGCGATCGCGCGCCGCAGGCGCCGCATGAGCCGCGGCTGGGCGAGGATCTTGTGGGTCAGGGGGCGCTGCGAGGTCTCGTTGGCCGACAGCATCGTCAGCCGGGCGCGGGCGTCGGCGAGGATCGCGCGCGGCAGCAGCGCGAGGTAGGAGTCGACGATCGCGGGCGCGACCGGCCAGGAGCTCACGTAGACGAGGTGCAGCGCGGGATCGCGCAGCCCGAGGATCAGGCACAGCAGGCGCTCTTCGTAGGCGAGCGTCTCGGCGGTGGTCTCGCTCCACTTGTCGACCGTCCGCGACGGCACGACGACGATGGCGCGACGAGCGCATGCGGCGCTCGGAGCGGTCTGCATGGGAGAGGTGGCGGTCATGGGACCACCGTGAACGGCGGTCGGGCCGGCGAACAGCCCCCTGCGGGTGCGCGATCCACACTGTGGTGTGGGGGTCTAGCCCTTGGGGGGTTGTGACCGGTCGGGCGTGAGCAGATACTTGACGCGTCCACCCCGTGGCCGATCCGCGATGACCGATCCGACCGAGTCTCCCGATCCTCAGAGCGACGCCGCCGACCTCAAGTCGCGCATCGAAGCCGAACGTACCGGCATCGCGTTCGTGTACTGGAAGGACGACGAGCAGCGCCAGCGGATCTGCATGCTCGATCCGACGGTCCAGCGGGTGACGATCGGCCGCGGCCGCGATCAGGAGATCGTCCTGGACTGGGACAAGCAGGTGTCGCGGTCCCACGCGCTGTTGGAGAAGTTCGGCAGCGAGTGGTTCGTCGACGACATCTCGCGCAACGGCTCCTACGTCAACGGTGACCGCGTCGGCAAGCGCCACCGTCTCAAGCACAAGGACGTCATGACCTTCGGCGCCACCCGCGTGTCGTTCCAGGATCGAGCCAGCGCCGAGGAGACCGACTCCACCGCGCGCACGTCGGACGACGTGTGGGCGCCGATGACCCCGACGCAGCGCAAGGTGCTTGTCGCGCTCTGTCGCCCGCTGATCGACGACGGGTCGGCGCTGCCGGCCGGCAACCGGCAGATCTCCGAGGAGGTCGGGCTCGGGGTCGACGCGGTCAAGGCCCACCTGCGCGTCGTCTACGAGCGCTACGGCCTGACGGAGCTGGCGCAGATGGAGAAGCGCACCCGCCTCGCGCGGCTGCTGCTCGGCAACGGCACGTTCCAGCCGCACGATTTCTAGCTGCGGTCGACCCGGTGGATCGTCATCGCGGTCCACGCGCCGAGGTGCACACGATCGCCGTCGTGGAGCAGGACGATCTTGCGGGCCGCGATCGGGCGGCCGTTGACCTCGGTGCCGTTGGTCGAGCCGAGGTCCTCGATCGTGTAGCCGCCGTCGTCGGCATCGTCGTGGCGCACGAGCCGCGCGTGACGGCGCGAGAGCGCCGGGTCGTCCGCGGCGCCGGTCACCGCCGGCCCGGCGGCGCCACCATCGCGGCGGCCGATCAGCACCTCGGCGTCTTCGAGTGCGACGTGCTCCGGCGCCACGTCCTGGGGGAACGCGACAGAGTCGGCGGCCAAACGTGCGTGATAGTCGACGTCGGCCTCGATCAGCAGTTCCCACGAGGGCGCTTCGAAGTCGTGGCCGTCGTTCTCGCAGTAGCGGTCGCCGGCGACCCGCGGCGTGTCGCAGATCGGGCACCGGGACGCGGCCTCGCCGGGCCGCGTCACCTCTGACGCGTGGGTGCCCGGCTCGTCCGTCACGCCGGGGTCGCCGGGTCGATGCGCATCGTCTTGGTCGACCGGCTGTCGAGGGTCATCTCGTCCGCGTCGTCGACCTGTCGCTTCAACCGCACGGTCCCACTGCCGGCGTCGTCGACGTCGACGATCGAGCTCAGAAGCTCGAGCTTGGTCGTGTTGCCGCTCTGCGCCGCGAGCTGCACAGCACGGCCGAGCTTGAGCTTCGCGGTCGCCTCGTCGCCGGCCCGGCGCGCCAGCAGGCCGGTCTGGATCGCCTCCATCAGCTCGGTCTCGCCGGTGTAGTGCGCGACCTTGTGGCTGATGCGCGTCGACAGGCTCTCGTCGTCGGTCCACACCGCGCGGATCAGCGTCTGGCCGGTGGCCTCGCCGTCGACCATCAGGCTGAAGCGCCCGGCCGCCATCTCCTCGCCGGACGCGTGACCCGGGACCTGGATACAGATGTGGTAGTCGCGTGACTCCGGCCCCCACGCGCCGGTCGGGTAGTCGGCGGTCAGCGGACCCTCGCCCGTCGCGCGCATCGTCAGGTCCTCGATCGTCGGCGCGACCTGCTTGACGAACGCGACCGTCGCCCCCTGCGGCGTCCACAGCCGCAGCGCGACGTCCTTGGTGTCCTTGTCCATCGCGGCGTCGATCATCGCGGTGAAGTCAGCGATCAGCCCAGACGGCTCGGCGATGATGTCGACGGTCCCCAGCAGGGTCGCCGCAACCTTGCGCAGTTCGGCCACCTCCCAGTCGGTGCCGACCCCGCGGCAGTCGCATTGGAAACGACCCTGGCAGGCCGCGAGCGCCCCCTCGAAGGCCTCGACCGACTCGTGCTCGTTCTGGCCGTCGGTGAGCAGGATCGCGTGGTGGATCGCGTCCGGGTCGCTCGCGAAGACCGTCGAGGCGAGTCCGAGCCATTGCCCGATCGCCGTGCCGCCGCCCGGCGTCAGGAGGTCGATCGCCTTCTTGGCGCGCGCGCGCGAGTCCTCATCGGCCTCGACGAGACTCCCGTCGGTCGGATAGACGAGCGCTGCTCCATGGGTCCCGGCGATCACCGCGAATGCGACGCCGTCGTTGATCGCGTCGATCGCCGCCTTGACGGCGGTCAGGGCCTCGCGCCACTTGACCGTGGGCATCGACATCGAGCCCGAGCAGTCGAGGATCACGATCTCGGCCGCGCGCCGCGACGGGCCGGCGCTCGGACCGCCGATGGCGGTGACGGTGACGATCGCGTTGACCTCCGTCGCCCCGGCCGGCAGGTACTCGTTCTGATGGGTCTCGGCCATGAACGTCGTCATCGGCTTGCCTCCTGCGATGGATCGAGCTCGACGACCACCGCGGTGATGTTGTCGTGACCGCCGCGCTCGAGCGCGACGTCGGCCAGCGTCCGGGCCACCGCCGCCGGACTGGATTCGGCGGGCAGGCGTTCGACGAGCGCCGCCAGCGCCTCGGGGCTCGACGCGTAGTTCCAGACGCCATCGGAGCACAGGACGAGCCGGCCCACCCCGTGGACCGGTTCGACGACGACCTGGGGCGGGCCGGGGGGAGCGTCGGATCCGACCCAGCGCGTGATCGCGTGTGCGCGGCGGTCGCGGGCCGCCTCCTCGGCGCTCAACAGCCCGGCCGCGACCTGCTCGCTGGCCCACGAGTCGTCGACCGTCAACTGGCGCGAGTCGCCGTCGGCGATCACGTACGCACGGCTGTCGCCGAGCCAGCCGATGACGATCTCATCGCCGGTGCAGACCGCCGACACCAGCGTGCACGATGCCACGGGGACGTCGCTGCGGACCGTGAACGGCAGCCCGGCGACGGCGCTGTGGGCGGCGGTCGCCGCCTCGACCGTCGCTTGGCGCAGGTTGGCGGCGCCGCTGCGCACGGCGTCGGCGAGCACGACGCCCGCAGCCGCCGCGGCGCTCGCAGACGCCAGGTCGCCCGAAGCCGCGGTCGAGATCCCGTCGCAGACGATCGCGACGACGACGTCGCCGATCCGCTCGAGGTGAAACGCGTCCTCGTTGCGCCGGTGCACGCGTCCCTGGTCGGTGACCGCGGCCGCGACGGTCAGGTCGAGCTCGACCCGTCCGTCGGGGACGTGCGGGAGCTCGAGCGGCTCGTCACCGACGCGCGTCCCGCACTCCTCGCAGAAGTGGTCGTCGGGCTCGAGCGGCGACGCGCACGCCTCGCAGCGCGCGACCGCGGGACCGCTCATGTCCAGGTCCTCGGTCGCACGTAGTTGGCGGCGTCGACGAGGGCGAACCGGGCGCTGGCGTCGGGGGCGAGCCGGGCCAGGTCGCGGTAGGTCTGCTCCAGGCCGGCGCGCAGGTCGCGCGCGTGCAGCGCACGGCCCGCGAGGCGCAGCTCCGGCGTACTCGGGCTCTCGAGATCGCAGTCGAGCGCGGACTGCAGCAGCAGCATCGTCAGGCGCGACCGCTGTTCGGCCTCGACGTCGAGATCGCTGAGGATCGTGTCCGCCGCGATCAGGTCGTTGACCTCCGGGTCGTGCCCGTCGTCGCTGCCCGCCAGCACGTGGATCGCCGCAACCCGTGCGTCGGTGTAGGTGCTCGACGTCTCCTCCACGCAGTCGTACGCGCTCAGCGCGCCGATGCGGTCGCCGCCCGCCAGGCAGCAGCGCGCCAGTCCGAACGTGGCCGTCGTGTAGCTGCGGTCGGTCGTGCAGACGATGTCGTACCAGCGCCGCGCCGCCGCGTACTCGCCCTGGTACTCGTTGCAGACGCCGAGCGCGAGCTTCGGCGCCAGCTCGCCGGGCACCGCTCGGTAGACCTCCATCAGGCAGGTCGCCGCCCGCTCGGGGCGCTCGCGGGCGAGCTCGGCGACGCCCTGAAGCCACATCGCGCGCCACTCCCAGCGATCGGCGTCGCGGATCGCCTCCAGCACCTCGTCGGCCTCGTCGATCCGCTCGGCATCGATCAGCTCCCGGGCGAGGCGCAGGTCGACTTCGACCGTCCGCTGGGGTGCGCCCTGGAGCAGTTCGACGATGTCGCCGGCGTCGGCGGCGGCGAGCGTCGCCAGGTACCCGGAGGCCGGATCGTCGCCGTCGACGCGCAGCACCGGGAGCCGTCGCCAGTCGGGGCGGTCGGGGCGCGCGCGAAAGTCGCCGCTGAACAGCGTGCTCGCCCGCGGCGCACCGGGGCCTTCGCGCCGCGCCACCGTCTCGCTCAGCACGCCGAGCAGCTGGTCGGCCATCTCGTCGGCGGTCTGGAAGCGGTCGTCGGGGTTGGGGGCCGTGGCCTTCTCGAGGAACCGGTACAGGGAGTCGATCTCGGTGAGCAGCTCGACGGTGTCCTGCGGGGGCAGCGTGTACTGGAACGTGGTCTGGTAGCCCTTGAGCTCGACGCACAGCACCATCAGCGTTCGCGCGACCGTGTAGAGGTCGGACGGCACCGAGGGGCCGAGCGCCGCGATCTCCGGGGCTTTGTAGCCCGCCGTGCCGAACACCGCGCCGGCCGCCTCGCTCATGCGGTAGACCCCGCCGAGGTCGATGAGCTTCAGCGAATCCTGGGTGCGGATCACGTTGTCGGGCTTGAAGTCGCAGAACACCAGCCCGGAGCGGTGCAGGTGGCCGAGCGCGGGAAGGATCGCGAGCATGTAGGCCATCGCCTGGGCGGGCGGCAGCGGACCCGGCGACTCGCCGTTCTCACCGCTGGACACGCGCAGCTCCTTGAGGCTGCGTCCGCCGATGTACTCCATGACGATGTAGCCGTCGTGTCCGTGCTGGACGAAGTTGAAGATCTTGACGATGTTGGGGTGCTCGACCTCGGCGAGGAAGCGGCGTTCGGCGAGCGCGGCGGCCATCGCGTCGTCGTCGCCGGCGTTGAGCAGGCCCTTGAGGACGACCCAGCGATCGGCGACGTTGTGGTCGCGCGCGAGGTAGATCCACCCCATGCCGCCGTGAGCGAGGCAGCCGACCACCTCGTACTGGCCGGCGACGACGTCGCCGGCCACAAGTTTCGGGGTGAACGAGAACGCCGTCCCGCACTTGCGGCAGAAGCCCTCGCCGCGCCCGGGCGCACCCTCACGGGAGCGGCCCACCGGCTCCAAGCAGACGGCGCAGAAGCGCCGGTTCTCGGCCACCGTGGGCTCGGGCATGATCGCCGACGTCGGGTCGCGGTAGGGAACGGGCGGGACCTCGACGAGGCCGACCCCGAGCTGGCTTCGCGCGCTGCCGGTGGCGCGCGTCGTCGTCGCCCGGCGCACCTGCGTCGTCGCCGAGCCGACGGTCTGGTCGCCGGCGGGCGCGGCCGCGGCGACGACCGATGCGGCGGCCGTGCCGCCCTCGGGCGCCATCCCGCAGACGTCGCAGTAGCCGTCGACCATCTCGCCGGTGCACGGCACACGCAGGCACTTCATTGCGACACCTCCGTTCGGCGCCCGCGCTCGGCGAGCGCGTGCTGGTAGCTGGCGACGCGGCGCGCCGCGTCGTCGAGGTCGGTGGCCGCGCCGTACAGCGACTCGTGGGCGCGCGTGAACAGGTCGGTGATCGACGGGTCCTCCAGCGCGCGCAGGTCGCGTGCCTTGGCCTGGAAGGCCTTCAGGCGACCGCGGAGCTCGTCGCGCTGTGCGATCGCCCCGCGGTTACGGTCGGCGACGTCGGTCGCCCGCGCCAGCGCGGCGGTCGCCCGCCCCGTCCATTGGACGAGCGCGGCGTGGGCGTCGCGCCACGCCTCCGCGTCGACGAGCCCGCGGACCTGCTTCAGCTCGGCGTCGAGCTCCGACAGGACGGCCACCGGAGCGGGCAACGACGGCGACGAGATCTTCACCAACGCCAGCTCGTGCGCCGCCTCCCCGTCGCGCTGGGCCAGCTCGACACGGTCCATGAGCGCCTGGGCGGCAGTGAGGCGCGCGGTCGTCTCGAGGCGAAGGCCCGCGATCTGCGCCCGTTCGCGATGCTCGGTGTCCAGCGAGGCCGACAGCGCGTCGACATCGGCGTCGTGCACGGACAGCGGGTCGGTCGCCAGCAGCGCGGTGAGCCGCTCGAGCTCATCGTGGAGGCTCGCCAGCTCGGCCGGCGGCGCGTCGGGCGCGCCGTCCATCGGCGCGGCGGCCGCCTCGAGCACGCGGCGCGCGGCGTCGAGCCGCGGCGTGTAGGTCTCCCATGTCGCCGCGGCCTCGCCGACCGTGGCACGGGCGTCGTCGGCGACCTGGGTCAGGCGCGCGATCAGATCGCCGGGCGAGACCCGCTCGCTGCGCGACAGCTCGATGCACGACCCGTCGACCAGCTCCTTCAGCTCCGCGAGGTGGTCGGGGCGCAGCCGGCCGCGCTCCCCCCGCAGCTCGCCTGCCCGCTCGAGCTGCCGGGTCAGCAGTTCGTGTCCGCGCCACGCCTCGAGCACGGCTGCCGACTCCGCAGACCACCGCGCCGCCGTCGCGCCGGTGAGCGCGACCTCGTCCAGCAGCTTGCGCGTCTCGTCCAGCTCGAGCTCGAGCAGGCTCGCGCCGAGCGCGTCGGCGCCGCGATGCAGGTCGGCAAGCGTGCGGTCGATGTCGGCTGCGGTGGTCATCCGGTGCGGTAGCGGATCGGCGTCTGGGTCGGCTGGCCGGGCAGCCACTTGCGGTACAGGCGTCGCCACGTGCCGTCGGCGCGCATCCGGGCGAGCAGCGCGTTGACGTAGCGCACGAACTCGGGGTGCCGGCGGCTGATCGCCATCCCGTAGGGCTCGGGCTCGAGCGTCGGCCCGATCAGCTTGGTGAACGGGTCCTGAGCCTTGAACCCCTGCAGGATCGCGTCGTCGCTGGTGATCCCGTCGACCTTGTTGCGCTGCAGGGCGACGAGGCAGTCGCTCGTCACCGGGACCAGATACTCGCGGACCTTGCGGTACTTGCTGAGCGTGGCGCTCGACGTCGAGCCTCTGCTCGCGCAGACCCGCTTGCCGCTCATGTCGTTCAGCGATCGGGCCGGCGACGACGAGGGCACGAGCACCCGCTGTCCGGCCTCGAGATACACCGACGAGAAGTCGACCTGCTGCGCACGCTCACAGGTGATAGTGAACTCGTCGGCGACGATGTCGACCTGGCCGTCGCGCACCGCCGTGATCCGCTCGGGGATCGTGAGCGCGCGCAGCGTGATCCGATCGGGGCGGCCGAACAGCGCCGTCGAGAGCTGATGCAGGAGGTCGATCTCGAAGCCCTCGATCCGGTCGCCGTGTAGTGGGTTGGCGTAGCCCAGCAACAGAGCGTTCTGGTTGACGCCGGCGATCAGATGGCCGCGGCCCTGGATCGCCGCCATGAAGCTGCCCGCGGGCACGTCCGCCGGCGCCGGGATCGGCCCGGTCGGACGAAGGCTGCGGGTCGAGTCCGCGCGCAACGCCGGGTTGACGCACTTCGGCAGCGACGCGGATGCCGACCCCGTTGCCTCTGGGGTCTGCAGTGCCCGCAACGACGCATCGAGCGCGCGGTCGGACGCCGAGCCACAGCCCGACACGAGGGCACCGGCGACGATCAGCGCGAGACCCGCGACGAGGCTGGCCGGCCGTCGGGTCATCGGTACTCACCGATCCGCGGGGCGAGCCCGAGCACGGCGAGCGCCGCGACGGCGAGCACGAGCAGCGGGATCCCGAACGTCATTCCGACGACCGACGACGTCGCCGCATCGGCCCGGCTCACGAACCGCCGCTGAGCGGCGGCCGTGTCACTCTCGAGCGTGCGGTTGAGATCGTCGGCGCGCGGAACCTCGGAGGCGATATAGGTGCCACCGGCGCTGTTGAAGTTGCCGGCGCGCTCGATCTCGGCGACTCGGCGGTGCGCCACCTCGAACCTGGCGAGCATCGAGCGCAGCGTGCGCACCTGCGCCGCACTGTGGCCCAGTCCCGCAGTCTGCGCGAGCAGGCCGCCGTGACCGCGTTCGCCGCGCAGCGCGACCATCGCCCGCTCGAAGTCGGCGAGGCTCGTCGTGTCGCCGCCCCGGGCGATGAGCGCGAGGCTGTCGTCGCGCTGTGCCCGTAGCGTCAGGTCTCGCGCCGCCGACAGCGCCTGGACCGAATCCGATCCGCGGCGCTGTGCCGAGGCCAGCGCGTTCTGCTCGCTGACGAGCCCGGCGACGATCCACACAGCGAGCCCGACGACGATCACCGTCGCGACGACGAGCGCTACGTTCAGGATCCGGTTGGTGAACCTCGCGACCCCGAACTGGACGACCGCCAGCAGAAGCACGAACACCACCGCGACTATCGCCAGCGCGGTCAGTCGCCCGTTCGCCGTCCCGGTCTTGTAGTCGGCGTTGGTGCGGTGCGCCTCCACGGTGTACACGTCCTCGGCCGCATTGAGCAGCGTCGTGCGCATGAGATCGGAGGCACGACGCAGGTAGGCCGCCCCGACCGGGAAGCCCTGGCGGTTGTTCGCGCGAGCGGCCTCGACCAGGCCCGTGTAGACCGGCAGCTGCGTTGCGAGCGTACGGGCGGCGCGGCGCTGCGGCCCGTCGCCGCTGCGGCGAGCGAGCGCGGTCAGGTCCGAGCCCGCCGCAGCGATGTCGCTCAGGTAGCGCTGGCGGCGGGCCGTCGTCTCGATCCCGCCGGTCAGGAACGTCGTCGCGGCCGTCGCATCGGCGTCGGACAACGAGGCGTAGAGATCTTCGGCCTGGACGAGCTGCGGCTCGCTGGTCGAAGCCAGCGCCTGGGCCGCGTCGCGGCGGGAGCTCGCGGCGGCGGCCGCGAAGAGCCCGACGATCACCGCTCCGATGACCAATACGGCTGCGGACAGACGCAGACGCCCGGGCGTCGTGCTGGGGGACCAGCCGATCCCGACGAAGCTCGACGGCGATGCGGTCGTGCTCGACATCACACCCAGACGGATCGCGTAGAGCACTGCATGGAGCGCATGCTCTCACCGCGGCACCCCTCACGGCTACCTCACCTTGGACTATTGCCCCACACCTCGTGTGCTCGGGACGACCCGAGGTGTGAGAACGCACCCCTCGGGGGGCTGGGAGACATTGCCGGCGGCGCGCAGGGTCGGGCCACCGCACAACGGACCCAGGGAGGTCTGCCATGTCTGTCCGCTTCAACCGTCTTGCACCATTCCTGCTCTGCGCAGCGCTCATCGTTGCGTGCGCGTTCGCCGCCGACGCGTCGGCGGCCATCGTCCCACCGCCGGGCACGCCTGACCTGAGCCAGATGGCCGTGCTGCCCGCTGATCTGCCGGCCGGTGCCACCGTCAAGTCGCAGGGGTACGTCGACGAGCCTGGGGACGTCGCCGCCTACGATCGGGAGTTCGGCCCGACCCGCATCGGCGGCGCCAAGGTCGCGAACCTCGACAGCACGATCGAAGTGCTCGAGTCGGCCGACGACGCGTCGGGCACGTTCAAGGCGTTGCAGGACAGGCTGCGGCACAAGTCCTTCCGTACGCAGTTCGGTCGCCTGCTGGCAGCATCGGTCCGCGCCAACGGAAAGATCAAGATCCGCAAGGTCACCGTCGCGGCGCCACTGGCGTTCAGGATCGGTGACGGCGCGCTCGTCTTGAGCGTCACCGTGACCACGTCGGCCGGGCAGATCCACGTTCTGCTCGCGTTCTCGGTCCTCGACCGGACCGCGTCGACACTGGTCACGATTTCGAAGCCCGGAGGCCATCCCACGGCCACCGGCCTCGCGCGACTGATGACAGCGACGGCCAACCGCGTCCACATCGGCCTGCTGCCGAGCCCCGGCCTGCCGCCGGCCATCACCGGCCTCGCGCAGGAGAACTCGATGCTGGCGGTGACCCCGGGTACGTGGACCAACTCGCCGACCACGTTCGCGTACCAGTGGCAGCGCTGCGACGCCGCCGGCAACAACTGCGTGGCGGTCCCAGGTGCCGCCGGGCAGAGCTACCTGGCGTCGGCGACCGACGCCGGCGCGACCCTGCGGGTCACGGTGACCGCCACCAACGCCGTCGGTTCGACGGCGGTGACCTCTGCCCCGACGGGTGTCATCGTCTGACCCGCCGGCTCAGCAGGCGACGTGCGCGCGGGGCTCGCGGGCCGTGCACGCGAACACATGGGGTCGGCGCTTGGGCGCGCCGGCCCTGTGCACGCGGACGCGAGCCAGCGCCTTGTTGCTGATCAGATGCAGATCGGGCGTGGCGCTCCCGGCGGCCGCGAAGTTGTTGGTCGTGCCGACAACGGTGACCCGCATGCTCACGTGAACCGTCGTTCGCTGGCCTGGCTTGAGGTTGCCGATGTCGCAGACCGTCACGCGGCCCTCGCGCCTGCACGTCCCCTTAGACGAACTCGCCGAGACGACCTGCCCGCTCTGGCCCGGGAGGTCGGCGACCGAGACCTGATGGGCCGTGTAGCGCCCGCGATTGTGAACCGGGATGGCGTAGTCGACGACCTGGCCGACGACGGCGGTGGGCTGTGACGCGGTCTTGCCGATCTCGACGTCGGGCTGGACGGCCCCACCGGGGACCGGGTCCGGGGCGGGAGCAGGCGGTGTCGGGTGGGGGGCGAAGCGGTCGGTGAACAGACAGTGGACTCGCGGGTTGTCGGCGGTCAGCGTCACGTTCACCCGGCCGGCCGCGAACGGCTTGAGCTGACCGTCGCAGACGACCGCTTCCAGCGCCCACTCGCCATCCGGCGGTGTCGTCGGCGACGTTTCGACGATCACATAGTCGCCGAGGTCGAGATGGTCGCTGGCGTCCCCGGTCGCGGCCGCCTCGATGCCCTGGTCGGTCGTGGTGGCGTGCTGGAGCAGCTGCTCGTCCGGGGCGTCGACCGGTTGGATCACGAACCCGGCGGTACCGGTCGCGCCGTAGGTGATCTTCCCGATCGACAGCGCGCCACGCGGGATGAACGTGTTGGTGAATACGCAGGCCGCGCCGACCCCCGACAGCACGTCGACCGGGGCCGCTTGCGTCGGGTCCAGCGAGGCGCCGTTGCATTGCGTCGCGGTGGCGACCCAGTGACCCTCGTCGTCGGGCGCCGGCGACGTCTCCTTCACACGGTAGCTGCCGGGGTCGAGCGTGATCGATGGCGGCGTCGCAGGGGTCTCGCTCGCTTCGGTCTTGGTCGTCACGTTGGCGGTTGCGACGACGTTGCTGCCGCCGGCCGGCGTGACGGTGAACTTGAACGCCCCGACGCCCCCCGGGTGATCTTGCTCAGCAGCAGCTGGCCCGGCGGCGGGATCAGCTGGTCCGTGAACGTGCACGTGACGGTGTCGTGGGCCAACAACGCGATCGACACCTTGGCCGTCGTCTTGTCGATTGTCACCGGACTCGCGCCGGTGCACTGAAGATCGGCCAGCTTCCATCCGTCTGGGACCTTCTCCTGCGCGGTCCAGGGATCGGCGCTCGTCGTCGCGGCGCGGAAGAACGTGGTCTCGGCCGGCACGCCCTTGACGACCGACAGGTTGAATACCCCGCCCGGGTTGTAGGAGACGTTGCCCACGAAGCCGAATGCCTTCGTGTCCGTCGCGCCGGGGACGAGCTGCTTGCGGATGATGATCGTGCCGCTGGTCGGCGGCGGGCGAACGTAATAGGCGTAACAGAAGACGTGCGTGGTTCCGGCCGGGAACTGGATCCACTCGACGTTGTCGCCGTTGAGGTTGTCGATCGCGCAGCGCAGCGCCCCGAATCCGAACTGGCCAGGGAACGTCTTGTTGAGGATCGGATCGTCCGGAGTTCCGCCCTGGATCCACAGGCTCGACGACCGGGTGGCGAGCGCCGCCTCCTCGGTGCTGAGCTCGAACGTCGTCGCGCCGAAGAGCTTGGCCGGCGGCGAGACGGGCCGCCCGTCGATGCCTCGCAGCAGGGTCGCGTACGCGGTCGTGTGGACGTCGGGGAACGGGTTCGTGACAATCGACAGCGCGCCCCACGGCCCGGTCACCGCCTGGCTCTGGATGCCCCGCCCGAGGGTGAAGGTCCAGCCGGTGTCCGCGAGCGAGGCGGGGATCGGCTTGCAGTCCGGTTGGTTGTCGGCCTCCGTCACCGGGTCGATCGCTTCGCCGGCGCGGTAGGCGGTGGGGGCGCCGAGATCCTTCAGGCTCTCCTGGATGTTGTTGCGCGCGAGGTTGGCGCTGATCGACTGGTAGGTCGGGCACTCGCGCGCCGCGACCGTGACGAACAGGCCTGACGGGGTATCGGTCTGCGCCGCGGCGGACGGGACGCCGACACCAAGGATCACCGCGAAGACGGCCGCGAGGCTGCGCACGGAACCGTTCTACCTGTCCCCCGGTTTGTACGCAACGCCGACCGGGCGACTCGGACCCTTCAAAACGGTGCGCCACCTCACCCACCGCGATGCTCGCGATACATCCGCAGCGCGAACGCACCGGACGGGCGTTCCCGCGATTCGGCGACGAGGTCCTGGATCGGCGCCGGCGTCAGGTGCAGCGGCGGCAGCGGACCGCCGTAGTTGTCGGGCCAGACGGCGGGGGCGGCGGCGATCGCGAACGAGATGTCGGCGATCGTCAGCCGGTCGCCGTACAGGTAGGGGCGGCCATCGCGCAGGCGCTCGTCGATCGTCTTGAACGTCGAGCGGATCGTGTCGCGGGCCGCGGTCGCCTGGCTCGGCGTCAGGCGCAGCAGGACGCGCAGCAGGGCCGCGAACGCCGGATAGCCGTGCTGGACGGCGGCGACCTCCCACGATGGCGATCCGTCGCTCAGCGCGCGGACCATCAGGTCGCGATGGGGCAGCAGGTGGTAGTACGGGAACGCCGTCGAGGCCGACTGAAGGACGGTGTGAAACAGCGCCCAGTCCTCGCTCCACTTCTGCTCGTCGATGCCGTCGAGCAGCTTGCGGTCGGCCGGCGCACGCGCCTCGAGGCAGGCGAGGATCTTGGCGACGGTGTCGAGCGGCCGATCGCCGACGCCGACCAGCGTCGGGATCCGCGGGGTGCCGGCCCGGATCAACGTTACGACCGACTGGAACACGATCACGTGACGCCGTTCCTGGACCGTGACGCCGTAGTGGTGCAGCAGGAAGCGACTGAATTCGCTGTCCAGGCTCGGCGGGAAGGTGTAGAGGGTCGGCTCGGACATGGGTTCAGGCAGGGCCCAGCGCGACGGTCAGGCTCGTGGGATAGGCACCCTGCACGGTGAGCTTCCCGGCGTCGCCGGGCGCCCGGGCGATCGGCGGGCCCTCGAGCAGCGCGGTGGCCATTGCCGGGATGTGGACACGGTTGATGTCGAGCCCGAAGCACGTGTGCAGCCCGTCGCCGAAGTGCAGGTAGTCGCTCCACGGGCGATCGGTGCGAAAGCGCTCCGGCTCCTGCACCACGAGCGGGTCGAACATCGCCGACTGCGTGGCGACGAGAACCTTCGCGCCGGCGCGAAAGCGCGTGGCGCGCCGCGTGCCCGCGGCAACGGTGCAGTCCGCGGCACACGTGCGCAGCAGCGCCCACGTCTGCGGGTTGAAGCGCAGCGCCTCGAACAGGTAGGCGGCGACCTCGTCGTGCGCGCCCGCCCGCGCTGCCTGCTGGGCGCGGGCCAGCTCGGCGGGGCGGCGCAGCAGCTCGTCGATCGCGCACGCGAACGCCTTGGAGACGGTCGGGATCCAGCCGGAGATCAGGCCGATGAGGTTGTGACGGATCGCGATGTCATGCAGCCCGCCGTCGCCCGGGCGGTGGCGCAACAGCCGCGTCAGCACGTCGTCGGGCACCTCCTCGTCGCTGTCGATCAGGGCGCGGCGCTCGGCGATCAGCCGGTCGAGATGCGGGCGCATGTGGCCTGCGTCCTGAAGCGCGCGCTCATGGGTCTCGGGCCGGTCGTTGGGGTTGAGGAAGATGTCCTCGAACAGGCTGCGCGCCCACCGCAGCTGGGTCATCGTGTCCGGTCCCGGCGTGCCGAAGTAGTCCGTCATCACGTGATCGATCGTCGGGTCGGCCAGGCCGGAGACGACGTCGATCCGGCCGGCCGCCGCCGCCACGAGCCGGCGCGCCTCGGCGAGCGTCGTGTCGGCCAGGCGCTCGAGATCATCGGCCCGGATCGCGGCCCGCAGGGCGGCGTGGTCGCGGCGGTACAGGGGCGTGTCGTCGAGGCCGAGGATGAACGGACCGGTGATCGCCGTCATCTTGGGCTCGTACAGGGCGACGGTGAAGTTCGTGTGGTCGGCGAGCACAGCGCGCACGTCGTCGGCGCGCGTGACGAGCCCGTACTGGCGGATCGCGATCAGCGGGCGCACGCGGCGCAGGAGGGCGAACGCGAACCGGCTGTTGTCGATCAGGACGCTGACGATGCCCATCGCCGTCAGCCCCCGACCCCGTCGGCGATCGCGGCCAGCGCCGTGATGCCGGGGACGAACAGGTACTCGCCGCCGCGCGTCGCGACGAACGGACCCTGGGGCGACAGGAAGAACGGCGTCGCGCCCTGGACCGTCATCTTGCCCTTCTTGGCGCCGAGCAGGAAGTCCGTGTCCTCCCCCAGCCCGAAGACGTTGCCGTCGTCGAGCCACTGGCGCTGGATGCTCTCGAACTGCCGCGAGATGCTCGCGTTGAAGCACACGAACACCAGCCCGCGCTGTTGCTCGTCGTCCTCCTCGGACGACGGATCCAGCTCGGGGCCGTAGGGCATGCCGCGGCGGATGATCCGGTGGCGGAACGTGAGCTTCCCGTCGAAGCCGAGCGCGTCGCGCGGGTTGCTGCGGCGGATGTGGGCGCCGAGCGGGCAGCGATGGCCGTCGGTGTCGCCCGGGCGGTAGCGAAAGTCGTTGACGGCCTCGGCGCGGGCGTCGAAGTGCGCCGGCGTCGCGTCGGGGTTGGAGACCAGCGGCGCGCCGGTGCGCCAGCGGCCGACGACCTTCGCCGCCAGTAGTTCCTCGTCACCGCCCTCATACAGACCACTCGCCTGGCGCAGCGTCCGGCGAAACAGCGCGACGTCCTGGTACAGCTTGCGCCAGATCATGTACGTGCCGTGGCTGCCGAGCGGGTCGGCGGGCGCGCTGGGCAGGCGGCGCTTGCGGTCGTTGCGCGTCTCCTCGTCGGGGTAGCCGAGGATGAACTCGCCGAGCGCCAGCGGTCGCCAGCCGTTCTCCTCGGGCACACCGCCGCCGCGGACCTTGTGCTCGCTGGCGACCTCCAGCGCCGGCTGCGCAAAGCCGTCGGCGAAGCCGAAGTGCTCGCGCTTGCCCGGCAGCAGCTCCGCGTGCTCCTCGTGGGCGATCGACAGGCCGCGCGCCGCAGCGCCTTCCTTGAGCACCCCGATGGCGTCGTGCAGCGCGGCCTCGGAGCGAGCATTGATCGTGACCAGCACGTGGCGCTCGCCCGTCTTCAGCGTCTCGTCCCAGTTCTCGACCGCGCTGGCGTCAACATCGCCGAGCTCCTGCGCCCGGGCGGCCATCCCCTCGTTGAACTCGTCGGAGAACGTCGCGATCGTCGCCGCCGGGAGCCCGAGTGCGGCCAGCCCGGTGCTCGTGAACGCGAGGTTGAACGTCGTGTGCGGCCGGCGCTCGGAGGGCAGGTCGATCGCGGTCGTGACCTGATCCAGGCGCTCGCCCAGCCATGCCCGCCCCGCGGCCGCGTCCGACACGGTGAGGAACACGTATGACGTGCGCGCGTAACTGTCGCCGTAGGCCCGCAGGATGTCGCCCTGGATGTCGGCGTAATCGATCCGCGCCGCCATCAGAACGCCTCCAGAAACGCCGCGCGCATCTGCGCCGAAGACATGCCCTGGCTGTCGACGGCGAACGCGATCGTCTTCTCGCGGGTGCTCAGCGCCTCCTTCACCAGCGCCGCGGACGCGCCCGGGTAGGCGGCAAAGAACAGGCCCGTGTCGATCTGGTTGTGGCGCAGGTAGGCCTGAAGGGCGGCGCCGGCGGCGGGCTGCGGCGCGCCGATGCACGAGCCCCAGATCTCGGCGGCCTCGTCGGGGATCTGCTCGCAGAGGTCATCGAGATAGCGCTCGAGCGTCCCGTCGAACGTCGCCGAGAACAGCAGGTAGGGACCGGGCAGGCTCTCGCGGTGCGGCTGGCCGGGGTCGCTGATGAAGTCCGGAACGATCACCCAGCGCGCGAAGTGCGTCGCCACCATACGCGTCATCGGGCTCGGCGTCGGGAGCGTGTCGATGTAGTGGCTCAGGTGATCCAGCCGGCCGGGGTCGATCGGCGTGAACACGGTGAGGGCGTACATCTGCCCGGCGACGTTGGGGCTCAGAGCGATGTCTGGATCTCCGATACGAGACGGCCCCACGCCTGCGCGAACTCGTCGTCGGACATCGTGCCCGCCCGGGCGCGCAGGGCCTCGATCTGCGGCGCGATGTCGAGCGCGGCGAGCACGGTCGTCGCCGTCGCCTCGGGGTAGGCCGAGTAGTAGTGACCGGCCGTGTAGCTGTTGGCGCGGATGTACTGCTTGAACGGCGCGGTCGGAAGCGCTTGGGGGAACCCGTACGAGCTGCCCCAGAACCCCCACATCCCGGTCGTCAGGACGTAGGAGAACGCGTCGATGTACTCCTCCCAGCCACCGTTGAAGTTGCTCTCGAAGTACAGGTGCGGGTAGCGCAGCGCGATCTCTGGGCGTGACCCGTTGGCCGGCAGCCGGTACAGGAGCGACCAGCGCGCGGCGTGGATGAACGACAGCTCACGTAGGGTCTTCAGCGAGCCCGGCGCGAGCTTGAGCACCCAGAAGAACGCGGGCAACTCGATCTTCCCCCACCACCGGACGGCGCTGAAGACGCTGAGGGCGACGGCCTGGCCATCGACGTTGCGCGCGGACGTACCCGACGTGGCAGCGACGCCCGTTATCCCGCCCATGGACCTATTGGTACGCGAAGGCGTTGCGGAGGTCAAGCCCGCCCGAGGGGCTCCGGCGAAATCCCTTTTTTCGGCTGATGACGACGTCGGTTTTCCGGACCGAAGGCGGCGGTCTGCGAGCCTGGCGCTTTGACCTCGTGATGAACGTTCGCCGGTTTGCCGACGGCGACAGTGTCGCCGACAACTACTCCGCGGCCGCGGTCGAGCTCCCGGTCCGCTTCGACGGGCGCATCGGGTTCGCGCGGCGCGGGTTCCTGCGCGAGCCGGTCGAGCTCGACGCCGGGCCGGCGACCGCCGGGTCCCACGCGCTGCATCGCCGCTACGACGTGCGACCAGCTCGCCGGAGCTCGCCGCGCAGCTGCTCAGCGGACCGCTGGACGAGTGGCTGTGCTCCGCGGGCCGCTCGTTTCACTACGAGCTCGCGCACGACCGGGTCCTGGCCTACGGCTGGCGGCGCTACATGGGTCGCAACGCCGTGCTGCGGGCCGCACAGGCGTTCGCCGCCCACATCGTCGTCACGCGAGCCAGTCCGTCACGATGAGGAGGTCATGAGGGTCGTTTTCGTGCATGGGGCGTGCGTCAAGGACGGATCGTGGTGGTGGCACCCAACCGGTGAGCTGCTGGCCGAGCGGGGCGTCGCCAGCGAGGCGCCCGCCCTGCCCAGCTGCGGCGAGACGGGTGAGCCGACAGGTGCGCAGGGACCCGGCCTGGCCGAGGATGTCGCCGCGGTCCGGCGCGTCTTGACCGCCAGCGATGAGCCGACCGTCGTGGTCGCCCACAGCTACGGCGGCATCGTCACCGCGGAGGCGGCGGCGGGCGTCGGCGCCGTGCGTCATCTGCTGCTCGTGTCCAGCTACCTGCCGGAGGTCGGGCAGAGCCTCTCCTCATTCGGCAGCGAGGAGCCCGCCCCGTTTCTCGACATCGATCCGCAGGGCGGCACGTTCACCGTCCGGCCGGAGGCGCTGGCCGAGACGTTCCTGCAGGATTGCGATCCAGAGATCCAGCAACAGGCCATGGCCAGGACGGCTCGACAGAGCCTGGCGGTCCTGGGGCAGCCCGTGCAGTCAGCGGCCTGGCAGCACGTGCCCTCGACGTACCTCGTCTGCGCGCACGACCGCGGCACCCCCGCCGACCGTCAACGGGAGTTCGCCGGTCGAGCAGCCAGCGTCGTGGAAGTCGACGCCGGCCACCACCCATTCCTCTCTCAGCCCGCCGCCGTCCGCGACCTCGTCCTCGGGATCTGAATCACTGCAGCAGGCGGCGTGACCCTGAGTTGAGGACGAGCGAGCCACCGGCGTTGCGGGCCGTGGCGGTGCACTGGATCCGGCGAGGGAACGTCGCCTTGCGGTAGAGCGCCGAGGTCAGCGTGAGCTTGTGCCCGCGGGCGATGACATGGCCGATGTCCTGCACGAGTGCCCACGTGTAGGTCAACGTGGCCTTCGGGCCGCCGAGCCTCGGCGTCGCGCAGACGACGGTGTGGCCGACCTGCACCGTGCCGGCGACCGTCGCGCCCGCGGCGAAACGGCGCAGCTCGGTGTGGCCGGGGCGGACCGTGTACGGCTCGACGACCGGCGAGCGGCGGTTGATGAACGACACGAACGACGACACCCGCATCGAGACGTTGGGCAGGTGCAGCTGGCCGCAGGCGCCGTTCATGACCTCGGGCCCCCAGCTCGTGACGCCGATCTGGACCGGGCCGCTGGGAGTCGCGGACACGATCGGGCCGCCGCTGTCGCCCGCGCACGCCTGGACGAAGGGCGGCGCCTGCTGGGTGAGGTCCTCGGAGCACAGCATCGAGGCCGCGATCGCATTCGGAAAGGCGGCCGAGCACGCGCTCGCGGAGATCAAGGTGAGGGGACCCTGCTGCAGCGGGGTCGGCCCGACCGGTGCGACGGGCGCGGGGTTCGAGCCAAGCGTGGACACCACGGGCACCGTGTCCCCGTACCCGAAGATCGACGCGGCGCCGCCGGGCGCCTCGAGGGCGGAATCACCGGCGCCGGCGACGCGCACCGGCTTGACCGTCGTGAGCGGGTTCTTGAGCAGCACGAGGCCGACGTCGTTGATCGCGATCGCGTTGACCGGGGACTTGTGCGAGAACGGGAACGACTCCTTGAACCCCGGAGCGACGGCAAAGCCGGTGACCGGCAGTGCGAGCTTGGCCCGCTGCGCGGAGGTGAGCAGGTGCGCATCGGCACCGACGAGAACCTGCGCGTCGCTCGCCGACTGACCGTCGAGGCAGTGCCCGGCGGTGAGGATGCGCGTCGGCGAGATCAGCGTGCCGGTGCAGTCGCTGTTGATCGAGACGACGTACGGCGCCTGATCGATCGGCAGCGCAGCGCCGTGCGACACGGCTCCGGCGGGAACCGCCGTGAGCGCGGGATACAGAAGGGCGAGGGCGAGGATGGTCTTGCGGCGGGAAAGACGGGGCATGACCCGTCAAACGGTGGGTGCCTGCGGAAGTGACGGATGTTCAGGTGGTGATCGCGGGCAGCATCTGGTCCTCGCGGGTTTGCCTAGAGTTCATTCGATGCCCGGACGCGTCGATAGTGATCTGCTGTTGGTCGGCAGCCTGCCGGCCAACTCGACCGAGCAGGCATTCCGGGTGGGTGCCGAGCTGTTCGGCGACCTCGTGTTCGCGCTGCCCGACGGCGAGACGGGGCCGCGGGCGGCCTGGGTCGGCTACGAGCGCGAACAGCTCGTGCGACCGAACCCGGGCGTCGAGGTCGTCCAGGAGACCGCGTCACCGACCGGCATCCCGCGCCACGCCTACGAGACGCCGGTGTTCGCGATCCGCGAAGGCGTGACGGAGCTGCGGTGGGACACGTGGCCGCGGATCGACGACGCGATCGCGTCGTATCACGTGTTCCGGGGATTGCGCGATGGCGGGCTGATCCCGGCCGGCCTTCGCTTCCAGGTCGGGCTGCCGTTCCCGTCGAGCGCGCTGAACGCGTTCAAGGCCGACTTCGCCTCGGACTACCCGGTGGCCGAGCGGGCGTTCGAGGACCTCGTCGGACGCGAGCTCGACCGGCTGCTGGGCGAGGTGCCGGCCGCCGATCTGGCGATCCAGTGGGACTCCGCCTACGAGGTCCAGGACATCGAAGGCGTCCTGGCATGGACGGCGGAGGGCGCGTGGGAACGCTTCGCCGGACCGGTGCAGCGACTCACACGGTTGATCCCGGAGGACGCCCTCGTCGGCTACCACCTCTGCTACGGAACGTTCCCCGAGTGGCCGATGTACGAGGCCCGCGATCTCGGCCTCGTCGTCAAGATGGCCAACCACGCCATCGAGCACTCCGGCCGCATCGTCGACTGGGTGCATCTCGCCGGCCCGCGCTACCTGCGCAGCGAGGAGGACCGCTTCTTCGAGCCCCTCATCGACCTCGAACCGACCGACGCGCGCGTGTACCTCGGGATCGTGCTGCCGCTCGACGGGATCCCGGGCCTGCGGCTGCGCCACCGCACGGCCTCGAAGTACCTCGGGAACTTCGGCGTGGCGATGTACTGCGGATTTGGCCGCCAGCCCGGCTCCGACCCCGTCCAGACGATGCGCGAGCACCGCGACACGGTGCTGGCGATACGGGGCTGATCGCGCGCGCCGCTACGGCAGGGCGAACGTCATCAGCACCCTCGCGCCCGGCCCATCGTCGGCGAGATCCAGCGCCTTGGTGAGACGGGCCATGAGGGTGATTCCGAGCCCGAGCCCGGGGCTGTCGTTGCGCGGGCGGATGCCCGGACCGTCGTCGCAGACCGACACGTTCAGGGTGCGGCGGCCATCGGTGCGCTCCAGCCATGCGTCGGCGCGCACCTCCCCGCGGCGGCGGCCATCGTCGTAGGCGTGGCGAACGGCGTTGGTGACGGCCTCGGAGACCGACACCGCGACGCCGGCGGCTGTCTCGTCAGCCGCCCCGGACTCCCGAGCGAACGCGGCCATCGCGCGGCGGCACGTCCCGACGCTCTGGGCGTCGGCGCTGAGTGTCAGATGGCGACTCGGAGTCGGATCCATATTGAGGGCGTACCCACTCGGCCCTCAATCAATGAACGTGAAGAACCCGTTGGTCCCCGTGAGGTCCAGGAGTCGGCGCACGGCGGGCTGAGGTCGCCGGAATACGACCTCGCAGCCCGACTCGGCGGCCGTTCGCTGCGTCGCCAGCATCACCCGCAGGCCGGTGGAATCGATGAACGCGAGCTCACCGAGGTCGATCGTGACCCGCCCGCCGTGGGCGACCAGCGCGTCGAGCTCCGCCTGGAGATCGGGGGCCGCGGCGATGTCCAGCTCGCCGACCAGCGCGACCGTGGGAACCTCGTCGGGATGCGACAGCGACCAGCTGAAGTGCGGAGGGTTCGTGCTCACGCGGCGTAGGCTACCGGCGCCTGCGCTCACGCCGTCGCGGGCGCTACCCACCGGGCACTCGCGACAAACCGTTAGCGGCCTTGACGGCTCGGGAACTCCAGCTGCGACCGCGCCGGGATCCCCTCGGCGCACGGCACGAAATCGGAGAGAACCATGGCGCTGTCAACCATTCTGGCCATTGCGGGCACCGGCTACGGCCTCATCGGTCTGCTGGTGATCATTCTGCTCGTCATTCTGATCCTGCGGGTCGTCTGATTGTTTGCGCCGCGTGGTCTGCGGGGAAGCTCGCGCCATGATCACGCTACTCGTAATCATCCTGCTCCTCCTACTGATCTTCGGCGGTTTCGGATACAGCCGCCGCGGGCGCGTCTAGACCGTTTCCAGCGCCCTTCACCCCGTCTCGCGGCGAGCCTTCGTGCTCGCCGCGAGACGTTCTGGGATGGTCGGTCAGCGGTCCTCCAGCCGGGCCGCGAGCAGCGCGAGGTCGTCACGGAGCACGCCACCGCTGTGCGTCTTCGCCGCGGCTTCGATGTCGCGCAACAGGTCGTCGACCGGCGCGGCGCTCGCGTCGCGGCAGATAGCGCGCAGCCCATGTTCGCCCAGCGGTCCGCTTGACCGGCCGGCCTCGGTGACGCCGTCGGTGTAGAGCAGCAGCGTCTGGCCGGCGTCCATCGTCACGGGCGTCTCGGTGACCTTCGTTGCATCGGTGACACCGAGCATCAGGCCGGGGCGCCCGATCGACGTCGCGCCGCCGCGGCGGCCGATCAGCATCGGCGGCAGGTGGCCGGCCAGCGTGACCGTGAGCTCGGCGGCCCCCTGGGTCGGCGTCATCTTCGTCAGGCAGACCGTGCAGAGCGCGAGTCCCGGCTCGCGAAGCAGGGCGCGGTTCAGCGTACGAAGCATCCCCGTCGGCTGTTGACCGTTGCTCGCGGCGGCCCGCAGCGTATGGCGCGCAAGCGCGGTCAGGCCCGCAGCGTGGGCCCCCTTCCCGCAGACGTCGCCGATGACGAGAAACCAGCTCTCCTCGTCGCACGGGAAGACGTCGTAGAAGTCGCCTCCGACCTCGTTGAGCTCGCCCGCCGCCGAGTACAGGGCCGCGAGCTGCGCGTGGGGGACCTCCGGTAACGCCTCGGGTAGAAGCGCGCGCTGCAGCGTCTGGGCGATCTCTGAGCGCGCCGTGTACAGCCGGGCATTCTCGACCGCGGTGCCCGCCCGGCGCCCGAGCCGGACCGCGAGGTCGACGTCAGCCGCTGTGAGCTGGCGCTCGGACTCCGAGCTGAGCAGCGTGATCGCCCCGAGCGTCCGGGTCGGGCCGGCGATCGGCACGATGATCACGGAGCGTGGCGCGATCGCCTCGAGCATCGCGAGGTGCTCGCCGTCGCGTGCGTAGGCCGCCAGCGCGTCGGTCGGGATGTCCGTCGCGAGCAACGGCTGCCCGGAACGGACCACCTGGACGACCCCGCGCGCGTCGCCGCCCGTCTCGCGGTAGCGCCGGTCGAGCTCCCGCGCAAGCTCGAGCTTGGCCGGGTCGGAATGGTGGACCGCGACGCGGGCCAGCTCTCCGCGCTCGTCGAGGACATCGACCGCGCACCAGTCGGCCAGCTGTGGGACGGCGAGCCGAGCGACCTGCTCGAGCGTCTCGGTGTAGTCCATCGACGAGGCGAGCAGCTGGCTGGCCCGTGACATGAACCGCTCGGCGAGCTGTGCACGCTTCATCTCCGTGACGTTCTCGAAGACGTTGACCGCGTAGGCGATCGAGCCATCATCGGGATCGGTGATCGCCGACGCCCGGACGATCAGCCAGCGCTCCTCACCGGTGCTGCGAACGACGTTGCGCACCAGCAGCGGTGGGGCGTCCAGTCCGCGCAGCAGCCGCCGCGCGGGCATCCGTGCGAGGTCGAGCTCGCGGCCGTGCTCGTCGGTCACGAGGAAGCGGCTCAGGATCTCGCCCGGAGCGGCGTTGACGACCTCGTCGACGGAGTCGACGCCGAGGAGCGTGGCCGCCGCCTGATTGGCGAAGATCGTGTGCCCGTCGCGGTCGACGACGGTGACCGCCTCGGCCAGGTTGGCGAGCACGGCGTCCAGGCGTTGCTCGACGCTGCGGGCGTGGGCGTAGAGCCGGGCGTTGTCGAGCGCCAGCGCTGCGCGGCGGGCAAGCTCGGTCACGAGAGCGAGGTCGCGGTCGTCATACGGAGCGCCATCGCCGAGTCGCAGGACACAGACGCTGCCGAGCGTCCGATCGCGGGCGACCAATGGTGCGGCAGCGGCCGATCGGTACTGGTTGTCGATCATGAATCGTGCGTGCTCGGACCCTTGGGCGAATGACGCGAGCAGCGCACTGGACATCTCGGGCAGGAGGATCGGCTCGCCGGTGCGGATCACGCGTACTGCCGGATGGCTCCCGTCGGGGTCGAGCGGAAAGCGCCGGCGCAGATCGGCGAGCTCGGACGCAACCGTGTCGTCGGTCGCTGCGACCGCGGCGCCGCGGATCGTCCCGTCATCGCCCAGCAGGTCGATGACACAGAGATCGGCGAGGCGCGGAACGATCAGCCGCGCCACCTGCTCCATGGTCGTCATCGGGTCGAGCGAACTCGCCAGTACCGCTCCCGCATCGATCAGCAGCGAGACAGCAACGACGTCGCTGTCGGAGGTCTCGGCGGGAGCGTCCTGAGGCGACGACATCGGACGCATGAGTATCTCAGCGGCGAGTTGCTACTCGCCGCTGAGACACCCGATCAGCGTCCGCTAATACGCGCGCGGGTCGCGCGGCTCGCGCACGACGGTGGTGCGGGTACCGCGCGTGCGGTCGGCCCAGACGGCCGTCCAGAACAGGCTGAGGACGAGTCCGACGACACCGACGATCATCAGGATCGTCCCGGCCGTGTGGATGCTGAAGCCGGTCGTGGTGGTATGAACCGCGAAGCGCATGATCGCGCCGACAGCGAAGAGGAATATGGATGTTCCGATGGTCATGACGTCTCCTGCGGTTGGATGACGTGCGGTTACCCGAGGGCGGATGACCGAAAACCGGCGCGGTCCGCTCACTGGTCCGCCTCCTGGGGGAAGAAGCTGATCCGACCGTTGGTCTCGAGCACGGCGAAGCGCACGTCATTGAGGCTGCCGATCTGCGCGAGACGTGCCTCGGCGGCGATCTCGTCGCGGGTGACGCGCTCGCGGCGCAGGTTGCGTTCGATGATCCGGCCGTCGGCGATCAGGACGATCGGCTCGCCCTCGAGGATCGGCCGCAGGCGCTTGACGCGGAAGCTGACCGTCGCGGTGATCACGGTCAGCAGCGACAGCGTGACGATGACCGTCGTCGCCCCGGTCAGCGAGAAGTCGCTCTGGGTCACCCCCTGCTGGACGAGGTCGCCGATGACGACGAGCAGGATCAGGTCAAACGGCTCGAGCGAGCTGAGCTCGCGGCGCCCGACGACGCGGGTGATCACGAAGATCAAAAAGAACACGAATGTGGCCCGCAGGACGAGATCCATGCGCGCCTACGGGAGCACCGTGATGCGGTGGGAGATGCGGACGAGCGTCGTCGGGCCATCCTGCAGCGTGACGTTCGCGGGACGGTCGCCGACCGTCGTCGGGTCGACCTGGAGCTGCATCCAGACCGTCCGATCGGCGCCCGCCGCCATCGCCGGCAGCCCGAGCGCGACATCGGTGCCGTGCCCGGTCTCCTGGGGCGGCGATGGCTCGATCGAGCTCACCTGCATGCCCTCGAAGTACCCGCGCTGGAGAACCAGCCGCGGCTGCGTGATCGCGGTGATCGCGTGGATCTCGAAGCGCACCTGGACGAGCAGGCCGCCGCGCACGACGTCGGGCGCGAGCAGGACGAGTCGCGCGCGCGGGCCGGCCGCCGACGACCGGCTCGGCTGCTGGCCGGCCGCGCCGGCGAGCACCGCGACGATGAACACCGCCAGGACGGTGAGGATGGCGCGCTTGGTCCATGGCGCCGCACGGCTGTGAGCGCTGCGCGGAGGGTCTTCGACCTCCGCGAACAGGTCGCTCATCGGGCGGCGAAGCGGCGCCCGACGCGCCGCACGCGACCTTGGGCGACGGCCTGCCCGAGCGCTCCGTGGAAGCGCCCGGGACCCCAGTAGCGCGCTCCGACGTCGCGGGCCAGCTCCTGGCGTGTCTCGGGACCGCCGACCAGGGCCCGCTCGATCGCCTCGATCTCGCGGTCCATCGGCGAGTCAGCGACGGGGACGGCCGGCCACATGCCGGGCGACGTCGAACTGCGGCCGGGGCCGGGACGGAATCGACCGGCCGGCCGCGGCGCGGGCGACTGCGGTTCGGGGCGGTCGTCCTGCTCTTCGCCGGCGTCCTGGGCGGTCAGCGGCTGCGCGATCTCCTCGAGCGGCTTCCCCTCGGCCTTGACCCCGAAGAACAGCTCGGCGATGCCGCCCAGAGCCATGACCGCAGCGCCGATCCAGAATCCGACCGCGACCTGGTTGATGTCGCCCGAGTTGATGAAGTTGCCGAACAGCAACGGCCCGGTGATCCCGCCGATCGCCGTGCCGACCGCGTAGAAGCCGGCGATCGCCAGCGCGCGCGTCTCGAGCGGGAAGATCTCCGACACCGTCAGATAGGCGGAGCTGGCGCCGGCCGACGCGATGAAGAACGTCACCGTGATCAGGGCCATGAACGAGCCGATGGCCAGCGACCCGCCGACCATGAGGATCGCCGTCGCGCCCAGCATCGCGGCCGAGCCGAGGTAGCAGAACGACACCATCGGCTTGCGCCCGACGGTGTCGAACAGGCGCCCCAGCGTCAGCGGGCCGAGCAGGTTGCCGACCGCGAACAGGACGTACCAGTACGGCACGTTGCTCGAGCTGACGCCGAAGTACTTGCTGATCAGCGTGCCGAGATCGAACGTCACCGCGTTGTAGATGAACGCCTGGCCGACGAACAGGGCCAGGCCCAGTACGGTGCGGCGCGGATAGTCCTTGACCGCCGTGCGCGCGATGAGCCGGAACGGGATCGTCTTGCGCTGACGCACGGTGATCGCTTTGTCAGGCTCGTCGAGCGGCTGGCCGGTCTCCTTCTCCACCGCCTGCTCGATGTCGGAGACGATCGCCTCGGCCTCCTCCTCGCGCCCGTGGATGAACAGCCAGCGCGGGCTCTCCGGCACGTTGCGGCGCACGAACAGGATCGCGATGCCGAGCACGACGCCGATGCCGAACGCCAGGCGCCAGCCGACGTTCACCGCGAACAGGTTCTCGTTGAGCAGGACGATCGACGCGACGGCGCCGAGCGCGGCGCCGAACCAGTAGGTCCCGTTGATGATCAGATCGACGCGACCGCGCACGCGGGCCGGGATCAGCTCGTCGATCGCCGAGTTGATCGCCGCATACTCGCCGCCGATCCCCGCGCCGGTGAGGAAGCGGAACAGATACAGGTACCAGGGGGCGAACGAGAACGCCGTCGCCGCCGTCGCGACGAGATATACGCCGAGCGTGACCAGGAACAGCTTCTTGCGCCCGAAGCGATCGGTCAGCTGGCCGAAGAACAACGCGCCGAGACAGGCGCCGGCGACATAGAACGCGGCTGCCGTGCCGATCTGGCCGGCGTCGATCGTGATGCCGCTGCCCGACTCGGTGAGCCGGCTGGCGATGTTGCCGACGATGGTGACCTCGAGCCCGTCGAGGATCCAGACGGTGCCCAGGCCGATGACGACCAGCCAGTGAAAGCGCGACCACGGCAGCCGGTCCAGACGCGCGGGGATCTTGGTTTCGATCTCGCCGAATGTCGCTGTCTCGCTCATGGCCACCGGCGGAGTACCCGCGCGGGGGCGCGCGTATGCTCGGCGTTTGCCTACGCGGACACGGGCGCCGGGTCGCCGAGCAGCGGCGCATAATCGGGCGACAGCCGGGCGCGGACGTACTCGAGCTCGGTGGCCGGGAGCCTGTCGCCCAGGACGCCGAACACCTCGATCACGGCTTGCCGGGCTTCGGCGCCGTCCATGCCGGTGCGCGAGGCGACGCGGCGGACGAACTCGTCGGCGTCGAACGCGTCACCTGTCTCCGTCGTTCGCAGCGCGTCGGCCAGGTCCGTGGGCAGGCGTCGCGCGATCTCCTGCGCCTCGTCTGACCCGATCCGCTCGCCGAGCACGCTCAGCGTCGCCTCCATCGTGTCGATCGACACGGTCGGCGGCGCCATCGCCTCGGCCGACAGACGGCGCCGCGTCGGGCCAGGCCACCAGGCACGGTCGCCGGCCAGCGCCAACAGGCTGGGAACCAGAACGCTGCGGATGACGAGCGCGTCGACGAGTACCCCGATCGTCAGCAGCAGCGCCAGCTCGCGGAACGGTCGCAGCGGGACGATCGCGAGCATCGCGAACGTCCCAGCGAGCGTCAGGCCCGCGACGGTGATCGCCCGCGAGGCCTGCGGGACGGCGACCGCGACCGCCTCGCGCGCGCGCCGCCGAGCCGATTCGGCGCGTATCTGCCCGGCGACGAGGACGTTGTAGTCCGACCCGAGCGCGACGAGCAGCACCGCGCCGACCAGCGGCACGTAGTAGGTGATCTGGAAGTTGCCGTACAGGCCATGGATCGCGAGCATCGTCAGGCCGAGCGCGGCAACGTAGCCCACGATGCTCGAGCCGACGAGCAGCAGCGGCGCGACGAGCGCGCGCAGGAACACGATCAACAGGATCAGCGTCACCGCCACCAGCGCGATCGCGATGCGCAGGAAGTCCGCGCGGACAGCGGCGACGGCGTCGGCGCCGAGCGCTGTCTGGCCGGCGTACCCCAGGCGCGTGTCCGCCGGCAGGCCCGCGCGACGGACGAGCGCCGGCGCCGCGGCGCGCAGCGCGCGGAAGTCGGCCAGCGTCGCGGCGGAGGTCGGGTCGTGCCGAAAGACGACGACGATCCGCGCGGCGCCACCGGACGCCGTCGCAAGCACCCGCGGCGCTCCGGGCGCGACCTTCAACGTCGTCGATTGTGCCGACGGGCCGAGCGTCGCCACCACACCCGCGCGCCGGGAGATCTCCTTCTCCAGACGCTGCACCGCCGCGGTCCGCCGCCCGACTCCGGGTCCCTGGAGCAGGACGTCGGTCGGCGACAGGATGCCCCCGGTGAAGCCGAGCCCGGCTTGATGCGCCGCTCGGTGCGCGGCGCTCGAGTGCGGCAGGCCGCCGACGAGCGCAACACCGAGCCGAGCGTCGCGCGATGCCACGCGTCCCGCCACGGCGAGGCCGGCGAGGCACAGGAGGACCAACAGCGCGGCGACGGGGCGCGACGCGAGGATCCGCGGGGCGATCGCGCCGACCGACGAGCGGCCCTCAGCCTGCGCCTGGCGGCGCCCGGCGCGGATCGACCCACGCAGTCCGGCGAAGCGGGTGCGCTCGTCCAGTCCGTCGTGGGGCGCTGCCTTCGAGAGAGACCCGTCGGCGTCCGGCGCGTCGTCGGGCACGCCCGCAAACAGGCGGGGACCGAGGATCGCCAGGAGCGCCGGGACGAGGGTCACGGCGACTGCGGTGACGATCAGCGCGCAGCCGGCGAGCCCGGGGCCGAAGTCGCGGAAGAAGCTGAGATGAGCGACCAACAGCGTGCACGAGCAGGCGGCGACGATCGTCCCGGCGGCCAGCACGCTCGACCCGACGCGGGACGCGGCGAGCGACGCGGCCTCGCGCGACGAGCGCCCGAGGCGTAGCTCTCGGCGGGCGTGGGAGAGGAAGAAGACGGTGTAGTCGGTGACAAGGCCGAGCAGCAGCACCACGAGCAGCGGCTCGATCTCCCCCGGGATGTCGAACCCCAGTTGCTGCCCTGCCCAGGCGAGCCCGTGGATTGCGACCGCGTACGCAAGACCCGCGGTCCCGAGCGTGACGAGTGGCGCGAGCCACGAGCGGAAGTAGGCGGTGACGACCAGCGCGATGATCCCGATCGTCGCCAGCGCGATCCACGGCAGGACGCTGCTGATGTCGGTCAGCTGGTCGAGCTGCGCGGGCGTCGGCCCGGTCACGGCGCCCGGTGCGTCGACGCTGCGCGCATAGCGGGCGGCGATCGCCGCCCGCTCATCCTGACCGACCGACGGGGCGATGTAGAGCAGGTCGACGATGGTGGTGTCGTGCTCGTTCCAGGTCGAGCTGAGCGAGTTGACGAGCGGGATCACGCCGAGCAACTTGGCCCCCGGCGCCTGTCCCAGCCGCGCCGCCCGCGCCGCCGCCTGGAAGTGGCGCGACACGTCTGCCCTGCGCAGCCCGCCCGGGCGGCGCTGGACGACCACGATGTCCGACGACGACGGCACGCCGAACAGCGAGACCACGCGCTGTTGCGCGGTCTGGGCCGGCGAGTGCGCCGGGACGATGTCGCTCAGCGCTGCGGTGTCGCGCAGGCTCGGAAGCTGCGTGACCGCGAACACGAGCACCGCGATCCAGCCGATGACGATCGGCCACCGCGCCGCGACGACCGCCCTGGCGATCGGTCCGGGGCCGGGTTGCGTGGCGTCGCGCATGCCCGCGGCGCTAGCCGCCGAACGACTGGAAGGCGGAGGTCATGCGCTCGTCGGCTGGATCGACATGCTCCGGCGCCTCGTCGGACTCGCCGGCGTTCGCCTGGAGCACGATGCTCTCGAGGAAGTGGCGCACGTCGTCCTCGCGACCCTCGGCCACGCCGCTGACGACGATCCGGTCCTTCTTGATCTTGACCGCGTCCCACGCCTGGCCGGGGCGGTCCAGCAGCGCGATCGCGCTCTTGGCACGCGTCCGCCACTCATGTGGCGGTGGCTGCGCCAGCGCAACCACCAGTTCAGCGTCGCTGACCTGGGCGGTGCTCCAGTCGATCTGGACCGCGGCCATGGCGGTCAGGCCGCAGCGAGCTGGCCCGTCGCCGGCTCGTCGGTCCCTCGATCGTGCAGACGGGCGAGCGCGCTGCGCAACAGCCGCGAGACCTGCATCTGTGACACGCCGATCAGCTCGCCGATCTCCGCCTGCGTCATGTCGCGCTCGTAGCGCAGCCGCACGATCAGTTCGTCGCGCGGCGAAAGCGACGCAAGGAGCGGCCCGACGAGCAGGCGCGCGTCGCGCTCCTCGCGGTCGCGGTCGGCCTGTGTGCTGGCGATCAGATCGCCGACCGTCGCGCTGTCGGCGTCGTCCGCGCCGCGGCGAGCTGTCGCATCCAGCGACGCCAGCCGGCGCGCGCGGCCGACCTCGAGCGCCTCGAGGACGTGCTCCTGGTCAGAACCGGTCGCGGCGCAGAGCTCCGCGACGGTGGGCGCGCGACCGTTCGCCTGCGTCTGCCTGCGCACGACATCGTCGACCTTCAGCGACAGTTCGTTCAGAGCGCGGGGCACGTGAACAGCCCACGTCCGGTCGCGGAAATACCGCTTGACCTCGCCGAGAATCGTCGGCACGGCGAAGCTCGAGAAGCTGATGCCGCGCGACGGGTCAAACCGGTCCACCGCCTGCACAAGACCCACACAGGCCACCTGGACGAGGTCCTCGAGCGGCTCATCGGACTGGGAATAGCGCCGCGCGACGCTCCGGGCGAGCGGCAGGAACCGCTCCACCAGTGCCTCGCGAGCCGCTCGATCGCCGCCGGCGCACTGCTCGAAGAGTTCGCGCTCGGGGCGCGGTGCTTGGGGCATGACGCCGGACATACCCGAACCGCGGCGGGATAACCCTTGGAATCGGGTTATCGGGCGCGTCAGCCCGTGCGATTCAGCGCGATCTGGGTTGCGTCGTGAGAGTCGCGCAGGGTGACCACGCTCCCGCCTGCCTGGACGGTCGTCGAGCGCTCGAGCGCGTGGAAGAACTGAGCCTCCTGCTCCATGACCCCCGCGGGTGAGCTGCAGTGCTTGCGCGTGGCGATCGGCGCAGCGACGTGGAGCATCGAGCCGTCCAGGGTGTAGCTGGCGCTGTAGGTGTTGCAGCCCCCCGACCCGGCCACGTGTCCGTCGTCGCTGAAGTGCGCGGTCAGCGCGGTGCCAACGATCACCGAGACGACCGCATGCTTGCCGTTGTTGATTCCAGTGACGTCGAACTCCTGGCCGACGAGCGGCGAGCTGATGTGCGTGTAGGCCAGCAGCGCGTGGCCGGAGGCGTCGAGCAGGGTCAGCGTGCCGCTCTTGTCGGTGAAGGTCGAGGTCTTGGGCAGCGCGGCGAGCACCGCATGTTCCTGGGCGTCGAGCGGCGGTGGGCAGCCGATCAGCGTCGTCGCGCCGAGCTTGATCGTGAGCGAGTCGCCCGACTGGACGTAGGTACCGTGGAAGGAGTTGCAGCCCGCCGAGCCGGTGAGCGTGCTGCGGTCGGCGAACTGCAGGTCGCCACCCGGATGCGCCGCGGTCTGACCAACCTCGGCCAGGCGCCACATCGTGCCCGCCAGCGCCGGCGCGCCGCTCGACGACGACCCGCCGCCGCCGCATGACGCGAGCGTCGCGGCGAGCGCCAACCCGGCGGCGACGGTGAGAAGCCGTGGCATCGCGACGGAATCTATTGCCGCCGTCGGCGGGCGAGATCAGCGCTCGTCGAGGCGCGGAGAGAGCACCTCGTCCATCAGCAGCTTGATCGACGCGGCGATCGGGATCGCGACCAGCGCCCCGATGATCCCGAGCAGTGCGCCGCCGATGACCGTTGCCACGATCGTCAGCAGACCCGGCACCGCGACCGTGTGGGCCATGATGCGCGGTGTCAGCAGGTAGTCCTCGACGATGCGAAACAGGAAGTAGAACGCGGCGGTGGCGATCGCGAGCGCCGGCGAGATGGTGAGCGCGACGAGCGACACGATGATGCCGCCGACCGTCGAGCCGATCATCGGGATGAGGTCGAGGAGGGCGACGAGCACACCGAGCAGGAGCGCGTAGGGAATCCCGAAGACCATCGCCCAGGCCCAGGTCGCGAAGCCTGCGATCAGCGACGTCATCAGGTTGCCGAGCACGTAGCCGCCGACGCGGCTGAACATCTCGTCGGTCAGCAGCACCATGCGCGGCCGGCGCGATCGCGGCGCGAGCTGGTAGAGGCCGTGGCGCACGCGCGGCATGTCGACGAGCAGGTAGACGGCGACGACGAGCACGAGGATGAACGAGGCGACGACGTCGAAGATCGCCTTGCCGATCCCGATCGCGGCGTTGAACGAGACCTTGCCCTGGAGCAGCCGCTGGAGGCTGTCGACGATGTGGTACTTGGCGTTGAGCTTGCCCAGCTCGGTGTTGTGGCGGTTGGCGCTGTGGAGATAGCGCGGGATCGCATCGGCCAGATGGTTGGCCTGGGTCACGACGACGGGCACGGCGAGAAGCAGGAAGCCGGCAACCGCCGCCAGCGCTGCGAGGAGCACGATCACGACGGACAGCCAGCGGGGCAGCCCGTGGCGATACAGCCAGACGACGACCGGCTCGAGCCCGAGCGCGATGAAGAATGCGAGACCGAGCAGGGTGAGGATCTGTCCGGCGATGACGATGCTCCACGCGATCGCCAGCGCACACGCGACGCCGAGCGCCGCGGCGAAGCCGACGAAGAACGGCGATCGCCGGTCAAACGGGCGACCGGGCTCGCCGAACGCGTTGGCTTCGGTGACACCGGCCTCCTCCGCGGCGTCCGCGTGGATCTCTTCGACGAGCTCCTGCGTCGCCTCCTGCGTGGGGATCTCGGTCTCGTCGACCGCGGCGGTGGTCATCGTGCTGGCGTACCCGAGTGCGCGTCGAGACATGAATCCCGGCGCCGGATTGCGCGGCGCCCCGCCCGGGCACGCTTGCGCCATGCCCACCAACACCGATGACCTCAAGGGCCGCGTCAAGGAAGCCGCGGGCGATCTCAAGGACGACGACAAGCTCAAGCGCGAAGGCAAGGCCGACCGCGCCACCGGAAAGGCGAAGGAGACCGTCGACAAGGCGGCCGATCGCGTCAAGGAGGCGCTCGACCGCTGATGCCACCCCGCGGAGTGACGCCCAAAACCAAGCGGGCACGACAGTACGAGCACGTCAAGGCGTCCGAGAAGCAGCAGGGACGCTCGGAGTCACGGGCGCAGGAGATCGCGGCCCGGACCGTCAACAAGGAACGCGCGCGGTCCGGCGAGTCGCGGACACGCTCGCGCACGTCGACCGACGACATCTCGTCGGGCCGCCGCGGCGGCCTGCGCTCCGGCAAGCCCGGTCCGCGCGGCCGCACGCGCGACCAGCTCTACAACGAGGCCCGTCAGCTGGGCATCGAAGGGCGGTCGAAGATGAACAAGTCCCAGCTCCAGCACGCGATCGCGGGGAAGAGGAGCTAGACGCGACCACCCAGGCGCCGGCCCTTTGGCCGGCGCCTGGGTGGATCGCGATCGGGTCAGCGCCTGGCCGTCGACTTGCGCTTCGTGGCCTCGGCGTCGGCGCGCTCCGCCACTGCGCGAACCGCTGCCTGTGCGGCCTTCCCAGTCGCCTTGGCTGCGTCGACGATCTTGTCGCCGGCCTGTTTGGCCGCGACACCGACGTCGTGTTGCTGGGCCGCCGCCTGGTTGCGCTTGCGCGTCGCGGCGCCCTTCTTGGCCGCGGCACTGCGCTCGGCCTTCGTCCTGGTGGGCATCTGAGGTCTCCGTTCGTTCGGGGTCGCCCCTTCGCGTACCCGTCAGACTCAGTCGGCGATCAGGTCGATGAGCGCCGCACGTACGCGGTCGGACGTCGGGCGACGCCCACCGCCCACGTCGATCGTCACCCCGGCGTGGAAGCGGTCGGTCACGCGCGGGTCGATGTAGGCGCGGCGCGCAACCGCAGGCGTGTTGCCGAGGTACTCGGCGACCTCCTTGACCGCCGCCCGCACAACGCGCTCGCGCCCGGTCTTCGACGTCGCCTCGTCCGCGCCGCGCGCGAGCACGACCGCGAACAGCGCCGTCGCGCTGAACGTGCGGAAGTCCTTGGCGCTGAAGTCGCCGCCGGCCGCGTCCTTGATGTAGGCGTTGACGTCGTCGGCCTTGAGGTCGGCCCACCGGCCGGCGCGCTTGTAGGCGAGCAGCTCGTCGCCGCCCCCGCGGCGGCGCTTGAGCGAACCGACGATGTCGACGGCCACCGGGTCGGCGACCTCCTGCACGCGTCGCTGGCCGCTCTTGGCCGGGTAGTCGAAAACGATGGTGTCGCCGGCGACGTGAGCGTGCTCGCGGCGCAAAGTCGTCAGGCCGTAGCTGGCGTTGTCGCTGGCGTAGATGTCGCTGCCGATGCGAAAGAAGCCGACATCGAGCAGCCGGACCGCGCACGCGTTGGCCCGCGCGAGATCGATCTGCGAGCGGCGCAGGTCGCGGGCGACGCGACGGCGCAGCCGCGGCAACGCGCGGGCGAAATCGAGCATGTCGTCGAACTTCGCAGCGTCGCGGCGGGTGCGCCACGCGTCGTGATAGCGGTACTGCTTGCGTCCCGCATCGTCGGTCCCGGTCGCCTGGATGTGTCCGCGCGGGTCGGCCGAGATCCACACGTCATCCCACGCCGGTGGGATGGCCAGCTCGTGGATGCGTTCGAGCGTGACGCGGTCCGCGACCGCCCGGCCGTCGGGCCTCACGTACGTAAAGCCGCGCCCCCGGCGGCGGCGCGCGATCCCGGGACCATTGCAGTCGACCCGCCGGGTGCGCACGGCGTTCTAGGGCAGCCTGACGACCGACACGAAGAAGTGGTCGATCTGGCGGACGACACCGATGAACTGGTCGAAGTCGACCGGCTTGGTGACGTAGGCGTTGGCGTGCAGCTGGTAGCTGCGCAGGATGTCCTCCTCGGCCGCCGAGGTCGTGAGCACGACCACCGGGATGACCCGCAGCTCTTCGTGGGCCTTGATCTCGGCCAGGACCTCGTGGCCGCTGAGCCGCGGCAGGTTGAGGTCCAGCAGAATCAGGTCGGGGCGGGCCGCGTCGGTGTGGTCACCGCGGCGCAGGAGATAGTCGACGGCCTGCTCGCCGTCGGTGATGCAGGTCAGGTTGTTGGTGATCTTGTTGTCCTCGAACGCCTCCTTGATCATCAGGGTGTCGCCGGCGTCGTCTTCGATCAGCAGGATCTCGATTCGTTCACCGGGCGGGAACATCGGCCTCCTCCGTTCGTGCGGGCAGTGTGAAACGCATGGTGCTGCCAACCCCGTCGGTGGGCGCCAGCCAGATCGTGCCGCCGTGGTACTCGATGATCTTGCGGCACATCGCCAGGCCGATCCCGGTGCCGGGGTAGACGTCCTTGGGGTGCAGTCGCTGGAAGATCATGAAGATCCGTTCGGCGTAGGCGGGGTCGATCCCGATGCCGTTGTCCGCGCACTGAAACTCCCATAGATCGCCGTCTGGCCGTGCGGTGATCGTCACGCGCGGTGGCTCGTCGGCGCGAGCGAACTTCATGGCGTTGCCGATCAGGTTCTGGAATACAGCCGCGATCAGGGTGCGCTGGCCGTGGACCAGCGGCAGCGGCGAGCGTTTGATGAGCGTCTCGCTCTCCTCGATCGCCGGAGCGAGCGCGGCGAGGGCGTCGTCGAGGGCGTCGTCGGCGCTGAAGCGGCTCGAGCGGTCCGGCGCTCGCCCCACGCGCGAGAACGCGAGCAGGTCGTTGATGAGCTGCTGCATACGCGTCGCCCCGTCGACGGCGAAGTCGATGTACTGGTCGGCGCGGTCATCGAGCTGCCCGCCGTAGCGGTTGCGCAGCAGCTCCGTGAAGCTCGACACCTTGCGCAGGGGCTCCTGGAGGTCGTGCGAGGCGACGTAGGCGAACTGTTCGAGCTCTGAGTTGGAGCGCTCGAGTTCGGTCCGCGCCAGCTCGACAACCGCCAGCTCCTGCGCGATCCGTGCACGCATCGACTCGACGTCGTGACCCAGGGCGGTGATGTCGCGCGGTCCCTCGGCCGCGACCGGGCGTTCGAACTCACCCTGGGCGACCCGCCGCGTGCGGTGGGCGAGCCGGGCGACCGGCTTGGACACGATCGCGCGCAGGCCGAGGAAGATCGCCGCGCCGCCGAGCACGATCACGAGCGCGAGGACGATGAACGTCGCGGTCAGGCCCTCGGCGGTCCTGGTCAGGCTGGCCTTCGCCTCACGCCGCCTGGCCGCGAGATGGGACTGCAGGCGCGCGACGGCGCGGCGCAGCGTGTCGAACTGCACCTTGCCGATCGCGATCGGTACGGGGTCGCTGATCGGCCCGCCGCTGCGGACGATGGCGATCGTGGGCCCGGCGTACAACTGCCCCCAGGCGCGCCCCGCGGCGAGCACCACGGCGACATCGCGCGCCAGCGGCCGGTCGTGAAGTGGCGCCACCGCGCGCCGCAGTGCTCGTGTTGCGGACGCAAGCTGCCGGCGTCCGAGGGTGTAGGGCTCAAGGAAGCTCGGCTGCGCGGTCAGCGCGTAGCCGCGCACGCCGGTCTCCTGGTCGAGGTAGGCGCCGAGCAGCGTCGAGGCGGCGAGGCTGGCCGGGTCGACCGCGTCGACCACGCGGTCGCGGGCCGAGGTCAGGTTCGTGATCGCGATGACGCCGCCCACGATCGCGACGACGGCGATCAGCGCGAACGCGGCCGATGCGAGTCCGACCCAGCCGCCGACGGTGAACCGCGCCAGGCGCGGCGAGCGGGACTCGTGTCCCGTGCCGGGGGTCACCCCCACGACAGCAGCGCCATCGCGACGTCGTCGGTCAGCTCGCCACCGTTGAGCTGCTCGACCGAGCGCACCAACTCGGCCAGCACGTGCCCGTTGCCGTTGCCGGGCCGCCAGGCGCTGCGAGCGACGAGGTCGACGAGACCGCCGACGCCGAGCCGCCCGGAGCCGTTCCCCGACAGGCCCTCGATCAGCCCGTCGGTGTAGAGCAGGAGCGCACCGCCGGGCTGTAGGTCGACCGTTGTCGGCTGCCAGTCGGTCGCCGGGTCGATGCCGAGCGGGAGGTACACACGATCCGGCCGCACCGGGACGGGGCCATCGGGGCCGACCAGGAGCGGTGGCGGGTGGCCGGCGATGTAGAAGTCGGCCTGGTCGCGGTCTGGATGCAGACACATGAACGCTGCGGTGACGAAAATGTCAGGGTGGTGGCGTTCGTGCGTGAGCACGCGATCGAGCGTCACCAGCGACTCTTCCAGCGGACGGTCGGCGAGCATCAGCGTGCGCCAGCCGATGCGCAGGCTCGTCCCGAGCGCCGCCTCGTCGGGCCCGTGCCCGCTGACGTCGCCGATCATCGCGACGATCCGCCCGTCGGCCAGTTCGACGGCGTCGTAGAAGTCCCCGCCCAGGGTTGCCTGGCGGCGGCCCGGGCGATACGTCGTCGCCAGGTGGACGGCCGGGTCGCGGAGCAGCGGATTGGGCAGCAGCCCGCGTTCGAGGCGCGCGTTCTCCTGCGCCACACGCCGGGCCTCGAGCAGCTGCTGTGCGCCGGCCTGAGCCTGAGCGCGCTCGATCGCATAACGGATCGCGCGCAGCAGCAGCGGGCCGTCCACCTGGCCCTTGACGAGGTACTCCTGCGCTCCCGCCCCGAGCGCCTCGACGCCCGCACGCTCGTCGTCATAGCCCGTGAGGACGACGATCGGCGCCGCTCCGACGATCTCTCGCGCGCCGGCGAGCGCTTGCAGCCCCCGAGCATCGGGCAGTCCGAGATCGAGCAGCACACAGTCGGGCGACCGCCCGCTCGTCAATTCCCGCGCGTGGGCGATCGAGCGCGCCCGCGTGACGTCGACCGGCGAGCCGCCCTCGGTCAGCATCTCTCGGACGAGGAGCGCATCGCCCTCGTCGTCCTCAACCAGGAGCACGCGCACCACAGACCCGGACACGGCGCCGATCGTACTGTCGCGCCACCAGGGCGGGGCAGATTTCGTCGCTGGTCGCCCATCGGCGGAGTCTGCGGCCGTTGAGAAACCGACCAGCGGGTAGGTCGTGACCGATGCCGGCCGCGCCGATCCCGGACCGACTGTCATTGCGCTCGCTGCGCGATGCCGCGGTGGGCTGCAGGGCCTGTGATCTGCACCGGTGTGCGACCCGTGTCGTGTTTGGTGAAGGCCTCAAGCGCTCGCCGACGATGCTCGTCGGCGAGACGCCGGGCGACCGCGAGGATCTTGCCGGCCACGTGTTCGTCGGGCCGGCCGGCCATCTTCTCGACCGTGCTCTCGAGACGGCCGGGCTCGATCGCGGCGAGCTGTACCTGACCAACGCGGTCAAGCATTTCCGCTTTCGCCCGCGCGGCAAGCGGCGCATCCACCAGACGCCGACCGCCGAGCAGGTGAACGCCTGCCGGCCGTGGCTCGAGGCCGAGATCGCTGTCGTCAAGCCGCGCGTGCTCGTCCTGATGGGCGCCGTAGCCGCCCGCTCGCTGCTCGGCTCGAAGGTACGCGTGACCGCGGACCGCGGCCGGCGGCTGGATAGCGAGATCGCGGAGCGGGTGTTCGTGACCGTGCATCCGTCGTCGATCGTCCGGATTGAGAACGGCCGAACCCGCCGCACGGCGTTCGACGCGTTCGTCTCGGACCTGCGAACCGCGGTCGGCGACGCTTAGCGAGACCGGTCGACGGGAACGCTGGCGCCATGCCGACGAGGGCGCAGGTGACGGAGCTGCTCGCTCACGGGCACTCCTACGAGAGCGCGGCGCACGAGTTGGGCATCCCGGCGGGGCAGGCGTACATGATCGCCACAGGGCGACCGGCCGACGGAAACGAGGCCGGCACGCAATGGCTGGTCAATCCGCCGGCGCACAACCCGACGCACGAGGACGAGACGATGGAGTGGGTCCGCGCGCGCGCCGCGCGCGACCTGCATGCGCCCACGAAGGGCGCGGCATGACCCTCGGCGACTGGCCCGTATGGCGCCAGCTCACCGGTACCGACCGCCTCGGCCGCGGTGCCGCGGCGCAGTCCCGCCGCACGCGGGCGCTCCAACCGCGTACGGTCGCTGCCGATCGCGTCGTCAAATCGGTCTGCCCGTACTGCGCGGTCGGCTGCGCGCAGAACGTGTTCGTCTCCGACGGCGCGGTCGTCCAGATCGAGGGCGATCCCGACGCGCCGCACAGCCGCGGCCGGTTGTGCCCGAAGGGCTCGGCGACGTTACAGCTGACGACCGGTGACGCACGTGAGCGCCACGTGCTCTATCGACGTCCGCACGGCACCGACTGGGAGCGCCTGGATCTCGAGACGGCGATGGACATGGTCGCCGACCGCGTCGTCGAGTCGCGGCGCCGCGGCTGGCAGTGGGACCACGAGGACCACCGCGTGCGGCGCTGCATGAGCATCGCCTCGCTGGGCGGCGCGACGCTCGACAACGAGGAGAACTACCTGATCAAGAAGCTGTTGACCGCGCTCGGGATCATCCAGATCGAGAACCAGGCGCGCGTCTGCCACAGCTCGACCGTCGTCGGCCTGGGCACCTCGTTCGGGCGCGGCGCGTCGACGACGCTGCCGGGCGATCTGCAGCACTCGGATCTGATCGTGCTCGAGGGCTCGAACATGGCCGAGGCCCACCCGGTCGCCTTTCAGTGGGTGATGGAGGCCAAGGCGCGCGGTGCCACCGTCGTCCACGTCGACCCGCACTACAGCCGCACCAGCGCGCTGGCCGACCTGTTCATCCCGCTGCGCGCCGGCACTGACATCGCGTTCCTCGGCGGGATCATCAACCACGTACTGAGCACCGAGTCGGATTTCCGCGAATACGTGCTCGCCTACACCAATGCGCCGACGATCGTCGGCGAGGACTTCGAGGAGGCGGGCGCCGGCGGGCTGTTCTCGGGCTATGACCCGGAGACGATGTCCTATGACCCCGAGAGCTGGCAGTACGACGGCGCGTTCGCGGCGGCGGCGTCGGGGCAGCGCGACCAGGAGGGCAACATCGACCGCCTTCAGGAGGACGACCTCGGCGGGCCGGGCGGGACGGGCGAGCCGAGGCTCGACCCGACGCTCCAGCACCCGCGCTGCGTCTGGCAGATCCTCAAGCGCCACTACGCGCCGTACACACCCGAGATGGTGCAGCGGGTGTGCGGCGTTCCGCCCGAGCTGTTGCACCGCATCTGCGACCTGTTCGTGTCCAACTCCGGCCGTGAACGCACCACTGCCTTCGTCCACGGCGTCGGCTGGACCCAGCACACGATCGGCTCGCAGTACATCCGCGCTGCGTCGATCCTCCAGCTGCTGCTCGGCAACATCGGGCGGCCGGGCGGCGGCGTCATGGCGATGCGCGGCCACGCGTCGATCCAGGGCTCGAGCGACATCCCGACGTTGTTCGACACGCTGCCGGGCTACATCCCGATGCCCCATGCGCACGCCCACGGCGATCTGGACGACTTCATCAGCGCCGACGCCCCGGCACGCGGCTTCTGGGGCAACATGCGTGATTACACGGTCAGCCTGCTCAAGGCGTGGTGGGGCGCCGCCGCGACGTCGGACAACGACTTCTGCTTCGACTACCTGCCGCGGCTGACCGGCAGCCACAGCACCTACGACACCGTGATGGAGCAGGTCAAGGGCAACGTCGAGGGCTACTTCCTGTTCGGCGAGAACCCGGCTGTCGGTTCGGCCAACACGCGGATGCAGCGTCTGGGCATGAGCAAGCTCGACTGGCTCGTCGTGCGCGATTTCTCGCTGATCGAGTCGGCGACGTGGTGGAAGGACGGCCCGGAGATCGAGTCCGGGGAGATGGCGACAGAGGACATCGCCACCGAGGTGTTCTTCTTCCCCGCCGCCGCGCACACCGAGAAGGAGGGCAGCTTCACCAATACGCAGCGCATGGTCCAGTGGCATCACAAGGCGATCGAGCCGCGCGACGAGCAGCGAAGCGACCTGTGGTTCGCGTTTCATCTCGGACGGCGCCTGCGCGAGCGGCTCGCCGAATCGACCGACGAGATGGACCGCCCGCTGCTCGACCTCACGTGGGATTACCCGACCGCCGGTGGGCATGCCGAGCCGAGTGCCAAGGCCATCCTGGCCGAGATCAGCGGCTTCGACGCCGACGGCGAGATGCTGTCCGCCTACACCGACCTGAAGGCCGACGGCTCGACTGCGTGCGGCTGCTGGATCTACTGCGGCTGCTTCGCCGACGGCGTCAACCAGACCGCGCGGCGCAAACCGGCCAGCGAGCAGAACTGGACCGGTGGCGAGTGGGCCTGGGCCTGGCCCGCCAACCGGCGAATCCTCTACAACCGCGCCTCGGCCGACCCCGAAGGCACGCCGTGGAGCGAGCGCAAGGCGCTCGTGTGGTGGGACTCCGACAAGCAGAAATGGACCGGCCACGACACGCCCGACTTCCAGGTCGACAAGCCGCCGAGCTACCGCCCGCCCAAGGACGCGACCGGTCCGGATGCCATCCCCGGCAACGCCGCGTTCATCATGCAGGCCGACAGTCGCGGCTGGCTCTACGCCCCGGCCGGGGTGGCCGAGGGTCCCCTGCCGACCCACTACGAGCCCCAGGACTCGCCGGTGCGCAACCGCCTGCACCGCCATCAGCGCAACCCGGCGCGCCAGCTCTATGAGCACGTCGACAACCGCTACCACCCCGACCCTGGGCGCAAGGGCTCAGACGTGTTCCCGTTCGTCCTGACGACCTACCGGCTGACCGAACACTTCACCGCCGGTGGGATGTCGCGCTGGACGCCGTACCTGTCGGAGCTCCAGCCCGAGCTGTTCTGCGAGGTCTCGCCCGAGCTGGCGGAGCACCGCGGGCTCGAGAACTCCGGCTGGGCGACGCTGGTCAGCGCGCGCGGCGCGATCGAGGCGCGGGTCATGGTCACCGACCGGATGAGCCCGCTGCACGTCGACGGGCGGACGATCCACCAGATCGGGATGCCCTACCACTGGGGACCCAACGGCTACGCCCGCGGTGACGCGATGAACGAGCTGTCGTCGATGTCCCTGGACCCGAGCTCGCACATCCAGGAGGTCAAGGCCCTGACCGTCGATGTGCAGCCCGGCCGTCGCCCGCGCGGCGCGGCCCGCCACGAGCTCGTTGTCGCGTACCGCAAGCGCGCCGGTATCACGGCGAAGACGGGTACCTCGTGACCGACGGCCCGCTGACCGTGCTGCTGTCGGGTGGCGATCCGGCCGACCCGGCGACGGCGGCCGGCCACGTCGACGCGCCGCCGCGGATGGGGTTCTTCACCGACACGTCGGTGTGCATCGGCTGCAAGGCCTGTGAGGTCGCGTGCAAGGAGTGGAACCAGGTGCCCGAGGACGGGCTGAACTGGGCCGGGCGCTCGCACGACAACTCGGGCGGCCTCAGCGCCGACACCTGGCGCCATGTCGCGTTCGTCGAGCAGCGCGTGAAGGTCGGCGAGCACGAGACGAACTTCCAGCGCGACGGCGACTTCCGCTGGCTGATGGCCTCCGACGTGTGCAAGCACTGCACGCATGCCGCGTGCCTCGACGTCTGCCCGACCGGCGCGATCTTCCGCACCGAGTTCGGCACCGTCGTCGTCCAGCAGGACATCTGCAACGGCTGCGGCTACTGCGTGCCCGCCTGCCCGTACGGCGTGCTGGACAAGCGCGAGGACGACGGGCGGATCTTCAAGTGCACCCTCTGTTACGACCGGCTCGGCGTCGGCCAGGAACCCGCGTGCGCGAAGGCCTGCCCGACCGACTCGATCCAGTTCGGCGAGCTCGATGAGCTGCGTGAGCGCGCGGCCGGGCGGATCGAAGTGCTACACGCCGCCGGAGTGCCCGAAGCGCGCCTGTACGGCGAGAGCCCGCAGGACGGTGTCGGAGGCGACGGCGCGTTCTTCCTGCTGCTCGACGAGCCCGAGGTCTACGGGCTGCCACCCGACCCGGTCGTCACGACCCGCGACCTGCCGACGATGTATAGGCACGTCACCATCGCCGCCGCCGGGCTGCTGGCCGCGGCGATCGCCGCCTTCGCCGGGGCGCGACGATGACCGAGGCCTCCTACTACGGCGAACCGATCATCAACGCGCCGACATGGGCGGAGATCGACATCGCCGGCTACCTGTTCGCCGGCGGCCTCGCCGGTGCGTCGTCGATCCTCGCCGCGGGCGCAGACCTCACCGGGCGCCCGGCGACGGCCCGGCGCTGCCGTCTGTGCGCGATCGGGGCGCTCGGCCTGTCGCTCGGTGCGCTGATCCACGACCTCGGGCGGCCGGCGCGGTTCATCAACATGCTGCGGGTCTTCAAGCCGACGTCGCCGATGAGCGTCGGCGTGTGGCTGCTGAGCGCCTACAGCCCGCTCGCCGCGGGCGCGGCGGCGAGCGACGTCGCGCGCCTGATGCCCCGGGCCGGGCGGGCGGCCGGGGTCGGCGCGGGAGTCCTCGGGGCCGGCGTGGCCACCTACACCGCGGCTCTGATCGCCGACACCGCGGTCCCGACGTGGCATGGGGGTCACCGCGAGCTGCCGTTCCTGTTCGCCGGCTCCGCCGCGAGCGCCGGCGCCGGATTCGCGCTCATGGCCGGGCCGCGGGCCGAGAACGCACCGGCCGCTCGCCTCGGCACGCTCGGCGTGCTGGTCGAGCTGGGCGCGGGGGCGCTGATGGAGCGGCGCCTGGGCATGGTCGCCGCAACGCTGCGCAACGGGCGCGCGGGCCGGCGCATGGGCGCTGCCAGAGTGGTGTCGACCGCCGGTGCGATCGGTGCCGCAACCGTGGCGCGCCGGAGCCGGATGGCGGCGGTGGCCAGTGGCGCGGCGCTGCTCGCGGGTTCGGCGCTGACCCGCTTCGGCCTGTTCGCGGCCGGCGTCGCGTCGGCGCAGGATCCGGCGTACACCGTGACGCCGCAGCGCGAGCGGATGGCCGGCGATGGGCGCTGACGCGGACCCGCACGACGGCCGCGACGAAACGAGAACGGAGCGGGGCGACCGTCAGTACGGCGAGCTGCTGCAGGAGCTGCGTGTCATGCAGACGGGCGTGCAGGTGCTGTTCGCGTTCCTGCTCGGCGTGCCGTTCGCGCAGGGGTTCCGGCGACTGGACGCCGGACAGCGTGCGCTGTACTTCGCCGCGCTCCTGATCGCCGGCCTGTCGATCGTCCTGCTGCTCGCCCCGACCGCTTGGCACCGGCTGCTGTTCCACCTTCACGACAAGCCGCACCTCGTCGCGATCTCGCAACGGTTCGCGATCGCCGGCCTTGCGTGCATCGGACTGACGGTCATCGCGGTCGTCGCGCTGATCTCAAGCGTGCTGTATCCGGGCGCGGTGATGATCGTCGCCACAACCGCAATCGCCGCGGCCGCCGTCGTCCTGTGGGGCGTGCTGCCGCTGCGCCGGCGTCACGACGACACCAGCGGCTGACGACGGTTCGCTACCGTGAACAACGCCACGACGGTCGAGTCGGCCGATCTGGACCACCGCAGCGACGCGGGATGGGCATGGGGCCGTGAACCGCCCCCGTGCACTCCTCGAAACGAACCCGTTCGAGGAGTGGACATGCCCGCGAACTTCGACCGTCCCCTCGCCCTGATCGTCGCGATCACCGATCGCGGATCAACGCGGATCGTGACTCCGCGCGGGGAGGTCGAGGTCGGCTCGGCGGCGCTCGTCGCCCGGGCGTTGCGGCACGCGATATCCCATGGACGCTTCGAGCTCGTGGTCCTCGATCTCGGCGAGACGACCTTCATCGACTCTGACGGCGTGGCGGTGGTGATCGACATGACGCGACAGGCCCGGGAACGAGCGATGGCCTTCGCCGTGATCCGCGGCCCCGAGGCGGTTCAGAACGTGTTCGACGTCGGCGGTTTTTCGAGGCTCGTGCCGTTCGTCGAGGCGACCGGCTAGCGCTCCTCGGCGTTTTCGCCGTCGGGCTCGAGCAGGAACGCCTCGAGCGCCACGTCGGGATCGATGTGGTTCTCGCTCATGAACGCAACGACCCGCCGACCGGTGTGCTGCTCGACGACGTCCTCGAGCGCGACGCGCATCGCCCGCTGGTACTGCCTGCGCGTCTCGAGCACGGTGTCGGCGAAACCGTGGGCCACCAGCTGGTGCTCGCCCTTGGTCAGCGTGTCCTCGAGGGTGATGAACACCCACGGGTCGCTGATGATCGTACGGGCGCGCGTCGGCCCACGGCCGGTGTACTCGGCGATCAGGCGCACGGCGCTGTTGGAGATGTTGGCGGTGATCTCGCCGGTGCCGGACGAGCCGCCCACTGAGGAATCGGACACGCAGTGCCTTTGTTCGCCCCCCTCCGATTGGCATCGCGCGAGGTAGGAGAGAGGCGGCTAGGCCGCGGCGCGTGCCCGTCTCGTGACGTCCCCCTGGGGTCCGCCTTGAGCTCGAGTCGTTCGATCGTACTCGCTGTCTGCCCGCCGGGTGCAACGCATGTCGCCTCGGCGCCGTGGGTACTGATGGGCCATGGCTTTCATCGCTCTTGGAGCACCCGATCCGACCACCCATGCCGCGTCGAAGGCCGACCCCGGCATCAACGTCGACGCCTCCCCGTTCGGGCTCGCCGTGGCGCCATCCGCCCAAGAGGTCGTCGGCATGCTGTCCGGCCTCAGCGCCGGCGGTCTTCTCAGCGTGTCGCTCAAGGACCGCAGCGACGTCGTGTACGTCAATCCAACCGCGATCCTGTACGTCACCGACTGAGCGATGGGCGCCGTCGCAGAGGTCACGCCACCCGTCGACCCGCCTTCACCCGGTCCCGACCCGGTTCCCGATCCGGTTCCGACGCCGCCCGAGCCCGGACCGGGGCCGGCACCCACGCCCGCACCTCCGGATCCGTCTACGCCCGCGCCGGGCGGTCATGCGGCGGAGCGGTGCGCGCTGCCAGGTCTCGGAGAAGCGCGCCCATGCCGCCGATGGCGTGGGTCTCGCGCTGACGCCCCGCGCCGCCGCCCCGGTCGATGAGACTGCGCACAAGTTCGATCTCGTCGGTGCATCCGAGTTCGGGCGCGTGCGCCGCCGCAACCTCGAGCAGGGGCTCGACGAGGTCGGCAACCGGTGTGAGGCGGCCGTCCGAATCGGGAAGCTCGGCGTCGACGCCGTAGCGCGCTGCGCGGAACGCCGCCTCGTCCAGGATCTCGGCCGGCGGCCCGGGTGCCGGGTCGGCCATCGCCGCGTCACGCGCGAGGCAGTGAATCAACGCGACCATTGCCGCGACTTCGTCGAGCGACGTCTGCGTGTCCAGGGCGCGCACTTCGACCGTCCCGAGGCGCGGATGGGGTCGCAGCTTCCACCAGAACCACGTGTAGTCGGGCACGTCGGCCGCGCGACAGAGTGCCGAGCTCGAGCTCCGGAAGTCGTCGAAGTCGCGCATCGCGCGCGGCACTCCCGACCGCGGCCAGCCCCGCATGGCGATCTCGCGAACCGAGGCCAGACGCGTATCGCGACCGCGGCGAAACGGCGAGTTCGCCCCGAGCGCCTGAAGCACCGGCAGATGACGCCGCAACCCGTTGAACGCCCGGATCGCCGTCTCCGGGTCGGGCATGCCGACGTGAACGTGCAATCCGCCGGCCGGCTGGGCGACCGCATCACCGAGCAGATCGGAGATCCGGGCGTAGCGCTCCTTGTCGGTGATCTCCGCTGAACCCTCCGGAGCCGACGGATGCGCGCCCGCACCCAACACACCCGCGCCGGTCGCCGCCACTGCCGATCGCAGCCCTGCCAGCTCGCCCACCGCGTCCGACGTCGTCGCGCAGATATCGGTGATCAGCTCGATCTGGCACGCATGCAGCTCGCGCTCCACCGTGCCCCGGCCCGCCTCGACGCGCGCGAGGACCGCGTCCGATGCATCGATCTGGGCACCGGTCAGCGGATCGACGAGGAACAGCTCCTCCTCGACGCCCAGAGAGAACGCTGCGCTCGATCCGAACGCGTGGTCGCCGGTCACCGCTCCATCTCCTCGCCGCGCTTCTGGAGGAACGTGCCGACCGCTCCCGCGAGCGTCGCGATCACGGTGATCGCATAGATCTCCATCAGCACGTCGAGCACCCGGCCGGCCGCGGAAATCGGGTTCTTGATCGACGACGACACCGTCAGGAGCTGGGTTGTGGTCCAGAACAGCGCGCTCCCGAACGTCTTGACCTCGGTCTGCGCAGCGTGGCGTTCGAACAGGAACGCCAGCACCGTGAACAGAAGATCGACGCCGGCGGTCACGATGACGACCACGGTCAGGTGGTCACGGAGGCGACGGTGGGTCGGAGTCGCCGCCCGCAGCACGTCGCGGGCCTCCCGGCCCGCGGCGGCAAGCACGTGGTGTGGCATCGGCCGTCCGGCGGCGTTAGACCGCGGCGCGACGATGCGTGAAGAACAGGATGATCGCGACGATCGCCAGCGCGAAGATCACCGGATGGATGATCACGCCCCCAGCGATGGCGATGATTAACAGGATGATTCCGAGGATCAGCAGCATGCGCGGTACTTACCCGAAACCCCGCAGCCGCAAGCCTGGCGGCTCGGCGATCCGGCCGTCCGCCATCGAGGCCGGTTATCGAAGGGGTGCGCCGCCGTGGCGTTCGACGAACGCGGTCACGAACGCCGGGAGGTCGCGTGGCTCGCGACCGAGGATCGTTCCGAGCACGAGCGCGTTGCCCCCCCGAAATCCGAACGCGTCGTAGTAGCTGCGCAAGCGGCGAAAGCCGTCGCCTCCATACGGGCTGGCGAGCAGGGCCTGGGCCGGCGCGTACTCGGCCAATGGCGCCTGCTCGGCGCGGATCGGCCGACCCAGCTCCCGGCTGAGCATGGCGGCCAGATCATGGAGCGTGTACTCACCCGCCGCGGCGAGCTCGAACGTGCCCCGGACGAGGCGATCGTCGGCGAATGCGATCGCCGCGGCCTCGGCGACCTCGGCATAGTCGACGTAGGCCATCCGCGCGCGGGGTGAGAACGCGTCGGCCACGACATCTGCCTCAACCACCCGTGGCCAGGCGGAGAGCAGCAGGCCGTGCATGAAGCGCGCGGGCTGCAGGACCGTGAACTCGAGATCGGTCTTGTACAGGTGGTCCTCGATCCGGACCTTCGCCTGATGGTTGACGAGGTCGAGAATCGTCGGGTGGTAGACGCCCGACAGCACGAAGCGCCTCACGCCAGCCCGCACGGCGATGTCCACGACGGCGATCCCGAGCGTCGCCTCTTCGGGCATGAAGCGCGGACCGATGAAGAAGACACCATCGGCGCCCTGGGCGGCCCCTTCCACCGCGGCGAGATCGCGAAGGTCGCCGATGACGACCTCGGATGCTCCGGCTGCCTTGACCGCGGTCACCGCGTCGGGGCGGCGGACAAAGGCGCGGACGCTCTCGCCGCGCGCAGCGAGCTCGCGCGTCAGGGCGAGGCCCGCATGGCCCGACGCGCCGAGGACGAGGATCATCGATGACGCACCATCAGCCGACCACGAGCGTCAGCGGCTGCTCGAGCAGATCGCGGATCGCGGCCAGGAACTGCGCTGCGTCCGCTCCGTAGAGGATGCGGTGGTCGCACGTCAGCGTGAGAGTCATCAGGCGGCGGTCGACGACCTCCCCGTTCTCGCGGGCGAGGACGGGGCGGCTGGTGCCGACGCCGAGGATCGCGGCTTGCGGCGAGCTGATGACCGAGGTGATCGCGGTCATGCCGTACATGCCGAGGTTGGAGACGGTGAACGTGGCACCGGAGAGCTCGGGTGGCGTGATCTCCCCGCTGCGCACGCGGTCGGCGAGGCGACGCGCCTCGGCGGCGATCGAGCCGAGCGAGCGAGTGTCGGCGTCGCTGATCGTCGGTACGACGAGCGCGTCCTGCGTGGCGACCGCGATGCCGACGTTGATCCGCGAGTACAGCTCGAAGTGCCCATCCCGGTAGGAGCCGTTGGCGCGCGGCCAATCACGCAGCGCGAGCGCTGAGGCCTTGACGATGAGGTCGTTGAGCGACGGCACGACGTCGCCGCCGAGAGCCTTGAACTCCTCGCGCAGCTCGAGCGCCGCGTCCATCCAAACCTCGGTCTGGACCTGGAAGTCGGGCACCGTCGCCTTCGTCTCGGCCATCCGCCGCGCGATGACCTGCTGTACGCGGGTCGGCTCCTGGATCGTCACCGTTCCCTTGGCGGTGGTCGGGTCGTTGCGCGGCGCCGGCGACGCGGCGGGCTCGGGAACCGGGGCCCGGGTCACTCCGGCGGCTGGCTCGGCCGCCGAGCTCAACGCCCGCCGCGGCCGCGACGTCGATGCGGGTGATACGGCCACGCGGACCTGAGCCCCTGACGGCGGCCAGGTCGACGCCGTGAGCCGCCGCGAGTCGCCGGGCGAGCGGGGTTGCACGCGCCGACCCGTTGGTGGCCGGCTCCGGCGTTGGCGGCCTCGCTGGCGCCTGCGGGTCCGATGTGACGCCGGCCGTCGCGATCACCGCCCCGACTGGGAGCGTCGTGCCCTGCGCCGCGACGATCGTCAGCTCGCCGGTCTCCGGTGACTCGTAGGTCATCGTGGCCTTGTCAGTCTCGATCTCGACGAGCTCGTCGCCCTTGGTGAGCTCGTCGCCGTCGGCCTTGAGCCAGGTGAGGATCGTGCCTTCCTCCATCGAGTCCGACAGGCGGGGCATGGTGATCTCGGTCACGTCAGGAAGTCCAGTGCAGCGCCGACGATGGTGTCGGTGTCGATGCCGAAGTAGCGGTAGAGATCGTCGACATCGCCCGATTGGCCGAAGTCGGTGACTCCGAGGGTTGCGATCGGGTCGCGGCGGATGGCGGACAGGAAGCTGATCGTGTGCGGGTGACCGTCGAGGACGGCAACGATCGGCGATGCCCGGTCGCGCGGGAACAGCTCGGCGAGGATCGCGTCGTCGCCAGGGTCCAGGCCGCGCCGCGCCTGCAGCGCGCGGAACAGCAGGTCGGGTGAGGTGAGGCAGATGACGTCGGTCGCGTACCCGGCGTCGGCCAGCTCGTCAGCGGCCGCGAGCACCTCGGGGATGATCGCGCCCATCCCGACGAGCGTCACGGCCGGCGGGCCGGCGGCGCGGCGCAGCGCGTAGCCGCCGGCCAGCGCGTGGCGGCGGCGTTGTTCGCGCCCGGCGGCGTCGGTCGGGACGGCGGCCAACGCCTGATCGATCGGGCGTGTGGTGAGGCGGAAGTACGCCGAGGTCCCGCCCGGTTTCCCGAGCCGCCCGAGCGCGTCGAGCATCGTCCATTCGAGGTCCTGGCCGAACGCGGGCTCCCAGGCGATGCAGCGCGGCTGCTCGATCCCCACCGACGGCGTGGTGATCGACTGGTGCGCGCCGCCCTCCGGGGCGAGGGTCACCCCGGACGGTGTGCCGACGAGGATCGACTGCGCCCCGGCGTACATGCCGAACGACCACGGTTCCAGCGCGCGGTTGACGAACGGGTCATAGAGCGTGCCGATCGGCAGCAGCGGCTCTCCGTCACGTGACCAGGTCATGCCGAGCTCGGCCAGCAGTCCGACGAGGTTGCCCTCGGCGATCCCGAGTTCGATGTGCTGGCCGTGCGTGCTCTGCTGCCATTTGACCAGCGTGTTCGTGTCGTCGGCGAACCAGTCGATGCGGTCACCCGGATACCAGATACCGACGCGGTTGATCCAGCCGCCGAGGTTGGTCGACGAGGCGACGTCGGGGCTGACCGTGACGACCCGGCGGGCGACGTCGGGGGCGCTGTGGGCGAGGTCGACAAAGAAGCGCCCGAACGCCTGCTGCGTCGACGCCGAGCCGCTGTGGCTGCGCCCGAGGTCGACCGGCATCGCCGGCGGCACGACGGCCACCGTCGGCTCGCGCGCCAGGCGCTGCGCGGCGGCGGCACACAGCTCGTCCTCGGCGCTGCCGGGCTCGAACCGCGCCCACGGATCCGACGCATCGGCGCCGAGGTCGGCGGCGAGGCCCTCCCACTGCTCGGTGCTCAAGAGGGCCGAGTGGTTGGCGGGGTGGCCTTCGGTCGGCAGTCGCCACGCCTTGATCGTGTAGGCCAGCACGACCGAGGGCCGGTCGACGACTGCGTCGGCCTGCGCGAACGCGTCGAGCAGCAGTCCGAGATCGTGACCACCAAGGTCGCGGATCGCGGCCATCAAGTCGGACTCGCCGAGATCGGCGATCACCTTGGCGACGTCGCGGCGGCCGCGCCCCTCGCCGGGCAGACTGTCGCGCAGCTCTACTGGCGTGCAGCGCAGCAGATGCTGGAACTCCTCGTTGGTCATCGAATCGATCCGCTTGCGCAGCGCCGGGCCGCCGTCACGGGCGTAGAGCTCGCCGAGTCGCCGGCCGTACTTGACCGTCTGCACGTGCCAACCGACCGCCTCGAACATCGCCGTCAGGCGGCCCGCCGCGATGTCGGGCACGATCCGATCCAGCGACTGACGATTGAGATCGATGACCCACAACACCTCGCCCAACTGCGACACGACGGGGTCGACCAACGCCTCCCAGACCGCGCCCTCGTCCAGTTCGGCGTCGCCCACCAGCGACACCTGCCGTCCGCCCTGGGGCACCTCGAAATGCCCAGCCACGTATCGATGAGCAAGCGAGCTCCAGATCGGCGCCGTCGCACCGATCCCGACCGAGCCGGTCGAGAAGTCCGCCGGAACCGGATCCTTGAGCCGGCTCGGATAGCTCTGCAGGCCGCCAAACTCGCGCAGCGTCGTCAGGTACTTCGGATCGAGCTCGCCGAGCAGGTACTCGATCGCATGGAGGACAGGCGAGGCGTGCGGCTTGACCGACACCCGGTCCGGTCCGCGCAGATGATGGAAATACAGCGCGGTCATGATCGCCACCATCGACGCCGACGACGCCTGGTGGCCGCCGACCTTCACCCCCGAGGGCGTGTTCCGGACCTTGTTGGCGTGATGGATGATCGATGTCGCCAACCACAGCACCCGGTCCTGGACCGACCGCAGAGTGTTCAGGTCGATCTCCGTGGGCGACGCGACGATCATCGGGGTTCGGTGTACCAGGTTGTACGTCATATCTGGCTCAAGCGGCGAAGATCTCCGTCTCAGGCGCTCTTTGGCTTACGATTTCGCGATGGTACGCGCAAGCGTTGACGAGATTGACGAATCGATCCTCGGCCTCCTCGTCCAGGACGGCAGGCGCTCGGCGAGCGAGATCGGGCGCCGCGTCGGCCTCTCACCGGCCGCCGCGAAACGCCGCATCGACCGGCTCGAGACGGCAGGGATCATCACCGGCTACACCGCGATCCTCGACCATGCCAAGCTCGGCAGCGAGATCGAGGCGTTCGCCGAGCTTCGGTTCGTCGGCCGCACCCAGGTCGACGAGATCGACGACACCGTCTCGGGCCTCCCCGAGCTCGTCGAGAGCTTCACGATCGCCGGCGACCCAGACGCCCTCGTACGACTCCGGGTCACCGACCTCGCCCATCTCAAACGCGTCATCGACACGATCCGCCGCAGCGGCAAGGTCGTCGGCACGAAGACCCTCATCGTTCTCGGCAGCCGACGCGGACCCGGATAGGTTCAGGTCATGGCGGGTCAGCCCGTGCGCCCGGCGTAGACCCGGCACTCGTCGGCAAACGCGAGCTGGCGCAGATGCAGCGCGCGGCCAAGCCGATGGTGGTCGATGCTGTGACCGGTGCCGCGAGCGACCGAGGCATCGACGAACGGCGCCGCCGTGAACAGCGCGGCGAACCCCGCGACGTTGTCGGCCGAGCTGTCCCACAGCGCGTCAAATTCGGCGAGCGCGTTGTGGACCGGAACGCGGACCCGGGGTGCGAGCTCGGGAAGCTTCTCCGTCGACCACCGCGGTGCGGCAATGAGCTCGACCGCCGGCGCCGGGGAATAGCTCTCGTGGGCCTCGGACTGCACCGAGGGGTCATAGGTCCACGGCGGCCCGAACATCACCTGATCGCCCTGCTCGGCCGGGAACGCGATGACGTCGGTCGCCTGCCCACTGGCGACCGCCGACAGCCCTTCGGCCGGCCCTCCCGACGGGATGACGAGCCCCATCCCGGTGGCCGAAACGCCCCACAGGGGGATCTCGTCGGCCTCCGCGGCAAGCGTCAGCGCGATCATTCCGCCGATCGAGTGGCCGACGAGGACGATGCCGGGGGCGCCGACGTGCTCGGCGGCGGCCGTCGCCGCCTGCGCGAGCAGCGCGGCCTGGCGCTCGAAGGTGTTCTCTGCTGCGGGAAGCCCGGCACTGTCCCCGTAGCCGGGACGGTCGAACGCGACGACCGGAAAACCGGCCGCGGCCGCGAGATCCATGAATGAGCCGCTCCGTCCGCACGGGACGTCGAAATAGCGCCCGCGATACAGGCCTCCGTGGAGGCCGACCAACAGCGGAGCCCCAGGGTCGCCGGCCGCGATGGCCGAGCCCGCGATCCGGACGCCTTCGGGTTCGTACGCGACGGCCTCGCGCTTTGCCTGAGCGTTCATCAGCCCGGAATGCGAATGTCGAATGCTTCCGTCGGGGCCATCTCGCCCGCGTAGGCGCGCACGTGGATCTCGTCGCGGCTCTGGCCACCACGCCATGCGTCGATGAGCTGCTGCGGATCGATCGGCTTGCCGATCGGGTCCTCGCGGAACTCGGGGGCGGTGCGCATGAACTCCGTCGACCGGGCCCAGTCCCCGAAGTTGTCGTACTGGAGCTCGAGGCTGTTTCCGTCCGGGTCGAGGTAGTAGAAGGACGTGGTCAGCCCGTGGTCGAGCGAGGCGTGGGGCTCGATCCCGTGCTCTCGGAGCCGGACATAGGACCGCAGCAGGTCCTGCCAGTCGGCGTACTCGTAGGCCAGGTGGTGCAGGCCCGCGTGCGTGACCTTGTCCACGTCCTCGGTGACGGCCGGGGTCGAGAACAGGACGAGGCGATGGTTGGCGTCGTCGTTGCTCATGAAGGCACCCGCCTCCCATGCGAAGTTCGGCACCAGGCCGAGGACGAGCCCGTACCAGCGTTTCATCTCGTCGAGGCGCGTCGTCTTCAGGAACGCGTGGTGAAACGCGGGACGGACGATCGCGCCGCTGTCGTTCTGGGTGCTCATCCGGACACCGCTCCTTCGACTAGAAAGATCATGTATGATCGATGCTATATCACCTTCCCGGAGATGTGAAGCCCGATGAGATTCGCCAACCACGACGGCCGCCTGCTGTTGGTCGCCGGCGCCGGCGACCGGCTCCCCGAGCGCGGTACCGATCTCCATACGGCCAGCGGCGGCGCGATCCCGGCGGCGCCCGAGCTCGCACTGGACCGCTGGGACGAGGTGATCGAGATCGCGCGCGGTCTCGACGCATCCGACGACGTGCGGATCGACCCCGGTCGCCTCCGCGCGCCGAGCCCAGTCCCGCGCCAGATCTTCGGCGTCGGGCTCAACTACCCCGGTCACGCCGGCGAGGCCGGGATGGCGGTCCCGGAGGTGCCGCTCATCTTCACCAAGCTGCAGCCGTCGGTCACCGGCCCGTACGGTGCGATCGAGCTGTCCACGACGGCGGTCGACTGGGAGGTGGAGATCGTCGTCGTGATCGGGCGCCCCGCGCGCGACGTCCGGGCCGCCGATGCGTGGCCGGTCGTCGCCGGCGTCACCGCTGGCCAGGACCTGTCGGACCGCGACATCCAGATGCGGCCGGCGACGACGCCGCAGTTCGGGCTCGGAAAGTCCCTCCCGGGCTTTGCTCCGCTGGGCCCGGTCCTGGTGACGCCGGACGAGTTTCGCGACCGCGAGGACATCGAGCTCTCCTGCACGCTCAACGGCGTCGAGGTGCAGCACGACCGCAGCTCGGCGATGCTGTTCTCGGTCGGCGGCCTGATCGAGTACCTCAGCGCCATCACCCCGCTGTGGCCGGGCGACGTGATCTTCACCGGCACCCCCAGCGGGATCGGGATGGCGCAGGACCCACCGCGCTACCTCGAGCCCGGCGACGAGCTCGAGAGCTTCGTCGAGGGCGTCGGCCACATGCGCCACACGTTTGGCGGCCGGCCATGAGTCAGAACCTGCTCGAAGACCTCCACGTCACCCGATGGGGATCGGGCTTGCCGGTGCTCATGATCCACGGCGGGCCCCAGGGCGGTCCGAACGGCGGCGAGACCGCGTGGGCCAAGCAGCGACCGCTCGCCGACGAGGGCTGGCAGCTCGTGCTGCCGGACCGGCCGGGCCACGCTCGCAGCCCGTCTCGGGGGCCGGAGAGCATCGACCGCGACGCCGTGTGGGTCGCTGAGATGCTCGGCGACGGCATGCATCTCGTCGGCCACTCCTACGGCGGATGTATCGCGACCCAGGCCGCGAGCCTGCGGCCGGAGGCGGTGCGGTCGCTGACCGTTGTGGAGGCCGCAGCCGCCTCGGTGGCGCCCGACCATCCTGCTGTCGTCGCCAACCGCCAGGCCATGGTCACGGCGCTCGTCACCGCCGCGTCGCCCCGCGAGCGCTACCTGGAGTTCGCGCGCTACGCCGGCATTCCGTCCGCCATGTCCGAGAGCTTGGACGAGGCCACGCAGACCCGCATGGGTGAGGGTCTCGTGCTCATGCAGACCCCGGCCCAGTGGGACGCGCGGCCCGCGATCGAGCGGGTCGCCGGCGCTCAGATCCCGTTCCTGACCGTCACCGGCGGGTGGAGCGAGAGCATGGCGGCGATCGCCGATGCACTGGCCGCCCAGCTGCATGGAAGTCACGTCGTGCTCGAGACCGGACATCACTTCCCGCAGTTCCATCCCGAATTCAACCCGACGCTCGCGAACTTCTGGCGCGATGGCTGAGCCGGTGAGAACCAAGACCGGCGTCGCGCGCCTGGAGACCGAGACGCAGTCGCTCGTCGACCGCGTGAGCCACGAGGTCCGGCGGTCGATCATCGAGGGCCGCGTGCGCCCCGGTGAGTCGCTGTCGATCAGCGACCTGGCGGCGGATCTCGGCGTCAGCCCGAGCCCGGTCCGCGAGGCGCTCCAGCGACTGGCCGGGCAGGGTCTCGTTCTCCTTCGCCCGGCGCGTACGGCGGTGATCGCGCCGCTGGAGGTCGGCGATCTCGAGGAGATCTACCGGCTGCGACTGCTGATCGAGGCCGACGCCGTCGTCCGTGCGCTGCCGTTGCTGACCGCAGCCGACGTGGCGGAGATGGAGACCCATCTCGAAGTCGCCCGCGTCGCGCCGCTGGACACGACGGCGTTCTGGGAGGCGCACGACGCCTTTCACCGCGTGCTGCTGGCGCCGGTGCTGACCCCACGGTTGGATCAGCTCATCACCCAGCTCTGGCAATCCGCCCAGCGATACATCCGCCTCGTGTACATCGAGACCGACGCGCTGAGCGAGCGCAACGCGGTGGAGCGCCACGTGCCGCTGATCGAGGCGGCCCGATCCGGCGACCCCGACCGGATGCGGGCCGTCTATTCCGACCACCTCGCCACCAACGAAATCGACATCCGTCGCTACCTCGAACGCATGCTCACATCCGGATGAGGGTCATCGCGATTGAGGAGCACATGTTCCCGCGCGACCTCGCGTCGGCCGCCGGGATCGACCTCGGCCCGCGCGGCGGCCTGCGCGCCCAGGAGCTCGACGACTGCAGCGCCGCGCGGCTGGCGATGATGGACGAAGCCGGAGTGGACATGCAGATCCTCTCGCTCGCGCTCGGGAACCTCGTCCAGGCGCTCGAGCCCGAACGTTCGGTGACGCTGTCGCAGACGATCAACGAGCGCCTGGCCGAGATCGTCGCCACCCATCCGCGGCGGTTCGCCGCCTTCGCCACGCTGCCGATGAGCGCGCCCGAACAGGCCGCCGACGAACTCGAGCGCGCCGTGGGCGACCTCGGCCACGTCGGGGCGATGATCCATGGTCAGACGGGCGGGACGTTCCTCGACGACCCGTCGGTCCGTCCGGTCCTGGCGGCCGCGCAGCGCCTTTCGGTTCCCATCTACCTGCACCCGGCCCCGCCCCCGCGCGCGGTCGCCGATGCCTACTTCTCGGGCCTCGCGCCCGACCGCTCGATCGCGCTCGCCACCGCGGGCTGGGGCTGGCATGCCGAGTGCGGCATGCACGTCCTGCGGATGGTCCTCGGTGGTGTGTTCGAGCGCTTTCCGGCGCTCCAGATCATCGTCGGCCACATGGGCGAGAACCTCCCGTTCTCGCTCCAGCGCGCCGACGAGATGATCGCGCCGGCGCTGCGCGACGCCCCGAGCGGAGTAGCGGAGACGGTGCTGCGTCACGTCCACGTCTCCACGTGCGGCTACCACACCGACGCTCCCCTGCGATGCGCGCTCGACGTCTTCGGCGCCGACCGCATCATGTTCTCGGTCGACCATCCGTTCGGCGACAGCGCTCGCGCCACCGCGTTCCTGCGCGACGCGCCGCTGAGTCCGGCCGACCGCGACAAGATCGCCCATGGCAACGCCGAACGACTACTGGGGCTGTGATGAACACTCACTACATCGACGGTCGATGGGCGGCGTCGCCGTCGCGCACGTTCGACGACCGCAATCCGTTCAACGACGAGGTCGTGGCGCAGGTGGCCGCCGGCGGGGCGGCCGAGGCCACGCAGGCGGTCGCGGCGGCGGCCGGCGCCTTCCCGGCCTGGGCCGCCAGCGGGCCCGGTGAGCGCCAGCGCCTGTTCCTCGCCGCCGCCGACGAGTGCGAACGGCGGACGCAGGACATCGTCCGAATCCTCGCGCTGGAGACGGGCTCCGGGACGGCGTTCGGGCGTTTCCAGATCCAGTGGTCGGCGAGCCTCCTGCGCCAGGCCGCCGGGTGGGGCTATCTGCCCTACGGCGACGTCCTGCGCAGCGACGTTCCCGGTCGCTTTGCGATGGCGACCCGCAAGCCGCTCGGGGTCGTCGCAGGATTCACGCCGTGGAATGGCGCCTTCAACCTCGCGTGGCGCACGATCGTGCTGCCGTTGGTGTTCGGCAACACCGTCGTCATCAAACCGTCCGAGGAGGCGCCGATCTCGGCGGGGCTGCTGCACGCCGAGATCCTGGACGCGGTCGGGTTCCCGCCCGGAACCGTGAACGTCGTCGCCCACGCGCCGGGCGACGCGGCAACGGTCGCCGACGTGTTCTTCGAGAGTCCGGACGTGCGCTGCATCAACTTCACCGGCTCGTCGCGCACCGCGCGCATCCTGGCCGAGAAGGCCGGGCGCGCGCTCAAGCCGATCGTGCTCGAACTCGGTGGCTACAACCCGATGCTCGTACTCGACGACGCCGACCTGACCCAGGCCGTCGACGCCGCCGTGTTCGGCGCCTTCTTCCATCAGGGCCAGATCTGCCTGAACACGCGAAAGGTGCTCGTCGAGCGTGCGGTCCACGATCGGTTCCTGGACCGCCTGGTCGCCAAGACGCAACAGCTACCGACCGGCGACCCCACGGATCCGGCGACGATCATCGGCCCGCTGATCAACGATCAGGCGGTCCGCCAGGTCCAGGAGCGCATCGGCGACGCCGTGGAGCGCGGCGCGCGGCTGCTGACCGGCGGCGACTTCAACGGCCGGGTCTGCTCGCCGGCGATCCTGGCCGACGTTCCGCACGACGTCGCGGTCACGCGCGGCGACGAAGAGACGTTCGGCCCGGTCCTCGTCGTGGAGGCGGTCGACGACGCGGAGGCTGCGCTCGCGCGCGCCCACCACACGCCGTACGGGTTGAGCGCGGCGATCTGGACCGGCGACCAGCGCCGCGGCCTGGAACTGGCGCAGCGCTTTGACGCCGGGATCGTGCACGTCAACGGCCCGACGATGGCCGGCGAGCCCTCGCTGCCCAACGGCGGCGTCAAGGACAGCGGGTGGGGGCGCTCCGGGCACTACGCGATCGAGGACTTCACCGAGCTGCGCCTCACGACGCTCACCGAAGGCCCGATCGCCTACCCCTTCTGAGCGGTCACCACAGCTTCTCGGTCGCGAGCGCCGCGCCCTCGGAGATCGCGGCGAGCTTGGCGTAGACGATCTCGCTCATCACCGGCGTCAGCGGGGCGAACGTCGCGAACCCGCAGTCGGTGCTCGCGATGACCCGCTCGCGGCCGACGAGCTGCGCAAACTGGATGAGCCGCTGCGCCACCAGCTCGGGGTGCTCGACGAACGGGCTCGTGGAGTCGACGACCCCGGGCAGGATGATCTTGTCATCGGGCAACGGGAGGTCCGCGAACACCGCCCACTCGTGGGCGTGGCGCGGGTTTGCCGCCTCGAACGAGATCGCCGCGGGACGCGCCTTGTAGACCATCGGGAGCACGTCGCGCATGGGGATGTCGTGGATGTGCGGGCCGGCGTAGTTGCCCCAGCACAGGTGCATCCGCATCGCCTCGGGCGGGATGTCGCGGGTCGCCTCGTTGAGGACCTCGATGTGATGCGAGGCGGTCGTCTGCCATTCGTCGAGGCTCGCCTGCGGGAACTGGAAGACGCGACCCGCCGCCAGATCGGGGCAGTCGATCTGGAGCATCAGCCCGCTGCGATGGATCTCGTCGTACTCGTCCTTCATTGCCGCGGCGAGCGCGGCCAGGTAGTCGTCGTGGCTGGCGTAGTGGCGGTTGTCCATGAACATCGCGATCACGCCCGGGGACGCCGCGGTCATGAACGGTGTCGCGGAGCCGCCGGAATCGGCGATCGCGCCCTGCAGCCGGGCGATGTCCTGCTGGGCGTGCGTCAGGTCCCGGCGCTGCACGTCGCCGATGCAGGCCGGCGTCTTGAGGAACGCAGCGACGGCGGCGGAGGCGAATGCTCCCCACACCGGGAAGTCGACGACGTCGGGGGGCGGGGTGCTTTCCGAGGTGTCGCCGAACCCGGTCAGCACATCGGCCACGTACCCGACGTAGCTGGGCTTGCTCATCTCACCGTCGCTGACGAAGTCCATGCCCGCCGCGACCTGCTGACGCACGACGTCGTTCACGGCGCCGGCGAGCACTGCTTGGTCGGCCGCGCCACCGGGCGCCAACACCTCCGGTGGCCGCGGAAGGCTGCCGGTGTGCGTCGTCAGGATGCGGTCAGAATTCTGCATGCACTTTCAACTCCAGAATCGGGACGTTCGGCCGTGGGCTACGGGGGTTGATCCTATAGCCGGGCGGGGCCACTGCCAAGAACTGTATGCAGATTTCGCACACCCGCCCTCGGCTCTAGGATTGGGTGGTGGCCGACATCGCCGAGGTCAAGACCGACGACGCGCGCGAGAACGGCACGGGCGCCGACCTCGTATACCACCAGTTGCGCGAGGCGATCCTGCATCTGCGACTCGAGCCGGGCAGTGTGGTCTCCCAGGTCCAGCTCGCGCGCCAGCTCGGCGTCAGCCGCACGCCGCTGCGTGAGGCGCTGCGAATGCTGCAGCGCGAGGGGCTGGTCGAGGGCGAGGCGAACCGCCGGGTGCAGATCTCGGCGCTCTCGATCCAGGACATCGAGGAGCTGTATGCCGTGCGGATCGCCAACGAGACGCTCGGCATCCGTCTGACCGTCCTGACCATGACCGCCGAGGACGACGCGTTCCTCGACGAGTGCCTGCGGGAGATGGCGTCCCACGCGACGCTCGCCGAGGTCGACGATTGGGAGCGCCACCATCGCGTCTTCCACGCGCAACTGACGCGCGGCGGCGGGCAGCGGCTCACGCAGCTGCTGTCGGAGCTGTCGGATCTCTCCGAGCGCTACCGCCGCGTGTACCTCACCAGCGAGCCGCGGGCGATGTCGGTCGGCATATCGGAGCACGAGGCGATCGTCGCCGCGTGTCACGATCGCGACGGGGCGCGGGCCGGGGCCGAGCTCGCGCGCCACCTGGCACGCACGGCGCTGACTGCGCTGATGGCGATCGCACCCGAGCATGAGCCGGCGATGGTTCGTGCGACGCTCCGCGCCGTGCTCGGCGCGGACTAGTCAGTTCCCGCCCGCGATGCGCGCGCCGGCGACGAGCGCGCCGATCTTGGCCCATGCCAGCTCGGCGTCGATCCGGCCACCCATCCCGCAGTCGGTCGAGGCGATGACGTTCTCGGCGCCGACCGCGCCGGCGTAGCGGGCGATGCGGTCGGCGACGACCTCGGGGTGCTCGAGCACGCTCGTCTTGTGGCTGACGACCCCGGGGATCAGCTTCTTGCCGTCAGGCAGCCCGGCGTCCTGCCACAGCCGCCACTCGTGCTCGTGGCGCGGGTTGGCGGCCTCGAAGGAGTACGCCCCGGCGCGGATCTGAAGGATCAGGTCGAGCGCGTCGGCGAGCGGCACATCGGAGCTGTGCGGCCCCTGCCAGCTGCCCCAGCACAGGTGGTAACGCACCTGCTCGGGTGGGACGTCAGCGAGCGCGTGGTTGAGGATCTCGATGTGGGTCTGGGCGAGCGCCCGCCATTCAGAGAATGCGCGGTCGGCGAACCACCAGTCCCACATCACGACGAGCGCCGGGTCGTCGATCTGGACCGTGAGGCCGGCGTCGGCGATCGCCTTGTACTCGACGCGCATCGCGTCGGCGATCGCCGCGGTGTAGTCCTCCATCGATCCGTAATGGCGGTTGGGGAGCAGCGTCGCGATCGAGTTCGGCGACGCGACCGGCAGGAACGCCCCGGCCGGCGCGTGGCCGTTCAGCGCCGCCTTGAGGTTGGCGATGTCGCGCGCGACGACGTCGTGGCCGGTGTAGGCGATCGGGCCGGTGGCGGCCCACTGCTTGATCCGCCCCTCCGAATCGGGCAGCCGGATCTCGGCGCCGCCGAAGAACGACGGGAATGCCGAGCGGTCCTTGCTGAATCCGAGCGGCGCGTCGTCCTCGATCCACTCGAAGCCGCCGAGGCGTTCGCGCACATACAGCGCCCAGGTGCCGTGGCCGTAGCCCGGCTGCACCGTCTCGACCGGCTTGCCGAACTCGCCGTCGTTGACGATGTCGAGGCCGGTCTCGATCTGGCGGGCGACGATCTCGGCGGTTGCGGTCGCAAGCCGGGCGGCGAGTACGTCGGCCGCGGCGCCGTCGACGTACATCGCCAGTAGGTCGTCGGGCCGCGGGAGGCTGCCGACATGGGTGGTGAGGATCCGCGGCGGCACGTCAGTGCGCGGCGAGGAACGCGCCGAGCGCGGCCGTGAACTCGGCGCCGACCGGGTTGCCGTCGGCGTCGGCGACCATGTGCGGGAAGTGGTGACCGGCGTCGATCACCAGATGCTCTCCGTCAAGGTGCTGCGCCAGCGCATCGCCGATCGCCTTGAAGCCGGGGCTCCAACCGCCGGTCACGATCAGCGCCGGAACGCCGGCGGCGCGCACGCGCGCGATCGCGCCGCTCGCTTCCCACTCGTACGGCGGGCGCATGGTCTTGAAACCCTCGCCCATCGCACGCAGCTGCTCGATGCTCGGCGCCTGGCGGGCGAGGCCGACCGGGATGCCGGCCACCTTCGTGAACTCGAAGACGGCGGCCATCGGGTCATCGATCGCGGCGGCGGCCGCGATCTGCGAGGCGAAATCCTGCGCGTCGGGATCCTCGGCGGCGGCCGAGAAGACCGGCGCCTCGACGAGCGTCAGCGAGCGCACCGCGTCCGGCCGCAACCCGGCCGCGGCCAGCGCGATCGCCCCACCGTAGGAGTGGCCGACGAGGTGGGCGCCGTCGCCGAGCATCTCGGCGACCCAGACCGCGTCGAGCTCGAGGTCCTCGGGGCCGCGGGTCGGGCTCTGGCCGTGGCCGGGGCGGTCGGGCAGGATCAGCTCGAAGCCCTGCTCGGCGAGCGGCGCCTGGCACGCCCAGTGCTGGGCGCCGCCGAGCGGATTGCCCTGGCCGCTGCCGTGGACCAGCAGGACCGGCGTCCCACTGCCCAGCCGGGCGACGTGGATCCCGTCGGTCGTCGTGTCGGTGCTCATGTTGCTCCTGAGGTCGGGGTCGGAAGGGGGCTTGCCCCGCGCGCGGCATCGAGCACCGCGCCGGGATCGGCGGCGCTGTCGCCGCACCACGCGACGTGCTGGTCGGGGCGCACGAGCACGAGCGCAGCGCCGTAGCGCTCGCCCAGCCCGCGATCACGCACGTCTGCGACGCGAAGTGGCACGGCGCGGGCCGCCGCCTCGGCGGCGAAGGCGTCGAGCACGGAGTCGTCGCCGGCCAGCGCGAGCAGCGTCAGATTCGGTCCCAGCTCATCGAACATCGAACGGCCGGGCTCCAGCCACGCGTGAGGCAGGCGCGCCCCGACCTGTGCCGCCGCGAGAACGGGCCCGAGGACCAGGTCGAGCGAGTGAAACTCGACGTCCTTGGTCTCCTGGACGCGCGCGTCGGCCAAACGCCGGGCGGAGTCGCCGGCCGGCGTGTCGAGATCGATGTCGTCGGCCAGCAGCTCGGTCGGCAGCACACTGTTGTTCGCCTCGGCTTCGGTGATCACGCGTGCGGCGACAGGGCGGCGCTCGGCCTCGTAGCTGTCCAACAGCGCCTCGTCGGCCCAGCCGTCGAGCACCGCGGCGAGCTTCCAGCCGAGGTCGACCGCGTCGCCGAGCCCGGTATTGAGCCCGTGGCCGCCGAACGGCGGGTTGAGATGCGCGGCGTCGCCGGCCAGGAACACGCGCCCGACGCGCATCCGGTCGACGAGCTGCATGTGCGCCGTCCACGGGTCGGTCGAGGTGATCTCGACGTCGACGCGCTCGCCGACGAGCCCGGCGATCAGATTCTCGGCCTCGCGCTCGCCGGTCTCGCGGTCGACGCCGACGACCCCCGCCCACCACGTCCCGTCGAGGTCGAGCGGCCCCATCAGGCCCGGCGAGAGACGGTTGACGACCCAGTAGTGCAGGGCCCGACCGTGGCGCACGCGATCCCACAGGTCGGGGGCGCGGAAGACGATGCCGAAATTCGGCCGCAGGGCGACCTCGCCCACGTAGCTCGAGCCGATCGCCTCGCGCACCGCGCTGCGCGGCCCGTCGCAGCCCAGCGCGTAGTCGGCGGCGACGACATGCTCTGCCCCGGCCTCGTCGCGGACGGTGACGCGTACCTCGGCGTCGTCCTGGTCGACCCCCGTCACCCGGGTGCCGAAGGCCAGGGTGCACGCCGGAAGCTCGCCGACGACGTCGCGCAGCAGCTCCTCGAGCACGAACTGCGGCGCCTGCTGGCCGAGCTCGGCGAAGCGATCGCCGTCGGGAACGAGCCCGAAGCAGCCGTGGAAACGCGACAGCACATGGCCAGTGAGCGACGTGCAGAACACGACGTCCTGCGACCACTCCGGCTTGAGCGGCGCTGCGTCGCGCAGCCGCTGCGCGATGCCCCAGCGGCGCAGATGCTCCATCGAGCGCACGTTGACGGTCTTGCACCGCGGGCGAGCGTGCGACACGGTCGCCCGCGGCTCGACGACCAGCGTCTCGATGCCGCGCTGACCGAGCTCGATCGCCGTGGCGAGCCCAACGGGGCCGCCGCCGGCGATCACGACCTGGGTCCGCGCCGGGAGCGCCATCACTCCGGCGCGGGCAGCCGCAGGTCGAGGGGTCCGTCGGGCATGAACTCGCCACCGTACGCGCGTTCGTGGATCTCCTGCGGCGTCGCGCCCGCGTCGCGCGCGGCGACGACCTGCTCGGGATCGACCGGTGTCCCGATCGGGTCGGCGTCGAACTGCGGCGACGTGGTCATCCACTCGGTCGACTTGCTCCAGTCGCCGAACTCGTCGAACTGGAGCTCGACCGAGTTTCCGTCGGGATCGAGGTAGTAGAACGACATCGTCATCCCGTGGTCCAGGCAGCCGTGGGGCAGGATCCCCGCGTCGCGCAGGCGCACGTAGTTGTCGAGCAGGTCGCCCATCGACGGGTACTCGTAGGCGCTGTGATGCATTCCGGTGTGGCTGACCTTGTCGGGGTCGTCGCTGAGGCCGGGCACGGCCAGCATCGCCACGCGGTGGTTGGCGGCGTCGTTGGTCAGCCACGCCCCGCCGGCGAACTGATGATTGACCTTCGCGCCGACGACGAGCGAGTACCAGTCGATCATCTCCTGGAGGCGGGTCGTCTTGAACGTGACGTGATGCAGTACAGGTGCAGCGGACATGTCTCTCCTCTCAGGCCGCGGGGGCGACCGGGTTGCGAAGCGTCCCGACCCCGTCGACCTCGACCTCGACGACGTCGCCCGTCTTGAGGAACAGGGGTGGGGTGCGTGAGCCGCCGACACCGGCCGGCGTTCCGGTGGCGATGATGTCGCCGGGCTCCAAGGTCATGATCTGCGACAGGAACGCAATCGTCTCCGCCACCCCGAAGATCATCTGCGACGTGCTGCCGTCCTGCACGGTCTCGCCGTTGACGCGCGTACGCAGGCCGAGGTTCTGGAGGTCGCCGATCGCGTCGAGCGTCACCAGTGCGGGGCCGCAGGGGCCGAATGTGTCGATCGCCTTGCCGCCGGTCCATAGGTTGTTGGCGAGCTGGAGGTCGCGCGCCGAGACGTCGTTGAACGCCATCACGCCCCCGACGTGGCTCAGCGCGTCGGCGGCGTCGACATTGCGCGCGCGGCGGCCGATCACGATCGCGAGCTCGGCCTCGTAGTCGACGGCGTTGGTCGTCAGCGGCGGCACGATGTCGTCGGCCGGGCCGACGAGCGAGTTGGGGTACTTCGCGAAGAACATCGGCACCGCCGGCGCGTCGAGGCCGGCCTCCGCCGCATGATCGCGGTAGTTGAGACCCAGACACACGATCTTCTGTGGGTCGGGCACCGGCGGGCCGAGGCGCACATGGGCGGCCTCGTGCAGAGCGCCGCGCTCACGTAGCGCCGCCGTCTGCTCACCGGCGGTGCGATCGAGCGTCGCCCGGTCGGAGTCCGATAGCTCGAGCACCGCGCGTGTCGTGCGCGCGGCCTTCTCGTCGAGCCCCGCGAGCGCGGCGACGACCGAGGCGTCGGCGATCCCGCCTTCGGTCTCGATTCCGCAGCGCATCCCCGCCGCTCCATCGGTCGTGAACGTGACCAGCCTCATGCGTGCCTTTCGGTTGTCTGCGTTCGGCGCAGCAGCCGGCGGATCGCCGCCATGCGCCCATGCGGGGTGCGCTGGAACTGCGCCATGCCGACGGCGAGCAGCAGGGCCGCGCCGTTGAAGAGGTTCGGGATCCAGATCGGCGCGCCGGCGAGCTGTAGGCCGGTGACGCCGACCGCCAGCACGTAGGCGGCGAGCACGGTTCCCCAGACGTTGATCCGCCCGCCGCGGAACTGCGTCGAGCCGAGGCTGACCGCCGCGAAGGCCGGGAGCAGGTAGCCCGGGCCGATCGTCGGATCGCCCGTCCCCAGCTGCGCGCTCTCGAGGAGGCCGGCCAGCGCGCTGATCACGCCGCACGTCATCGTCGCGAACAGGACGATGCGCGACGTGCGCACGCCGGCCAGCGCCGCCGCCTCGATGTTGCCGCCGGTCGCGTAGATGCGGCGGCCGATCGGCGTGCGGTCGAGCACGTACCAGACGATCACGGCGACGACGAGCATGAAGTAGACCGGGTAGGCGATCCCGAACAGGTCGTTGGTCGCGATCTTCTGGAACGAGCTCGGCAGGTTGAGGATCTGCTGGCTGTTGGATATCCACGCGATCAGCGCCAGCAGGATCGAGCTGATGCCGAGCGTCGCGATGAACGACGGGATCCGGACGCGGACGATCAGCCCCCAGATCACGACACCCAGCAGCGCGCCCGCGCCGAGCGTCAGCACGATCGCGACCGGGACCGAGGTGTGCTTCATGGCCAGAAGCCACGCGACGAGCACCGCTCCGAGGCCGACCTCGGTGCCGACCGCGAGGTCGAAGACGCCGGCAGCGAGCGGCACACCGAGCCCGATCGCGACGATGCACGTGATCGCGTTGCTGGACAGGAGCGATCGCCACGTCCCGGCCGTCAGGAACGTGTCCGGCACCCAGATCGAGAACACGATGAACATCGCGATGAAGATGTAGATCGCGCTGATGTTCCGGAACGACAGCGCGCGGCGCACGCGCACGCTGCGAGGCGGCGGGACGAAGACGTCTTCGGGCACGGGCGCTGGGGCCGCGGCCGGCTCGGAACGGGTTTCAGTCATGGGGGATCTCCTCTCGGGCGGGCGACGGCCCACCGTCCAGCGCCAACTCCGCGCGCACCAGTCGCGCTTCCGTCAGGTCTTCACGTGGCACGTCGGCGGCGACATGGCCGCCCTGCATGACGAGCACCCGATCGCACAACGTGACCAGCTCCTCGGGGTCCGACGAGCAGACCAGGACGGCGGTGCCGGCCCGCGCCGCGCCGGCGATCAACTCGTAGATCGCCGCCTTGGCGCCGACGTCGACGCCCTGGGTCGGCTCGTCGAGCAGCAGCACGCGCGGCTCCGTGCGCAGCCACTTCGCGAGCACGATCTTCTGCTGGTTACCGCCGCTCAGCAGCTGGACCGGACCCTCCGGGTCAGCGCGGCGCAGCGCGACGGCGCGCGTCCAGCGATGCGTCTCCTGCTGCTCGGCCCGGGTGTCGATCGAGCCGAAGCGGCGGCGCAACGGCGCCATCATCGGCAGCGTCAGATTCTCGCGAACCGACATCGTCATGACGGCGCCGCCGCGGCGGCGGTCGGGCGGGACGTAGCCGAAGCCGGCCTCGATCGCGGCCGCCATGTCGCCGGCCCGCACGATATGTCCGGCGAGCGCAACCGTGCCGGCGGTGCGCGGCCGGGCGCCGAACAGCAGCCCGCAGATCTGCTCGCGGCCCGAGCCGAGCAAACCGCTGACCCCGAGGATCTCGCCCGGCGCCAGCCCGAACGTCACGTCGCGGACCGAGCCTCCGCTCAGGCGGCTGACCGCGAGCACCGGCGCCTCGTCGCGCACACTGGACTCGAGCTCGATCGCCGCCACCGCGGCGCCGGCGATCAGCTCCACCATCCGCTCGTGGTCGAGGTTCTCGCACGGCTCGTCGGCGACCACCAACCCGTCGCGTAGGACGACGACCCGGTCGGCGAGCCCCAGCACCTCGTCCAGCCGATGCGAGATGAAGACAACGCCGGCGCCGTCGGCGGCGATCCGCCGGACCGCCTCGAACAGGCGCTTGACCTCGTCGTCGTGAAATGCCGTCGTCGGCTCATCGAGGACGAGCACGTTGTCGGGCCGCGTCCAGCCATCCAGCGCGCGGGCGATCGCGACGATCGCCCGTTCGGCCTGCGACAGCGCCGCGACCGGGATCGTGACCGGGAACGGATGTCCGAAGCGGGCGATCAGCTCATACGCGTGGCGGCGCTCGGCGCCCTGATGGATCGGCCGCAGATCGTGTCCGAGACCGGCCCGCCCGAGCCCCAGGTTCTCGACCGTCGTCAGCATGTCGACGAGGCCAAGGTCCTGGTGAACGACGTGCAGCTCGTTGGGCACGTCGATCTGTGCCCCGGGATCGGGGGAGTGGACGCCCGCCAGAACCTTGACGAGCGTCGACTTCCCCGACCCGTTGTGCCCGACCACTGCCACGATCTCGCCGGGATCGACCCGCAGCGAGATGTCGTCCAGGGCCTTGACCCCTGGGAACGTCTTGCTCAGGTGCTCGACGCGCAGTAGTGGACCGGACACGGTGGTCATCGTCTCAGCCGACGTGCCACAGCTTCTTGAATCGCTTCTGGTAGTCCGGGTAGCCGGTCCAGCCCCCGCTGATGTCGCCCTTGATCTGCGCGGGCCCGATGAACTCGTAGTCGCCGCTGGCCTCGCCCGGCGGAACCTTCTCGCCGAGGATCAGGCGCGCAGAGATATCGACGGCCTGCCACGCACCGGCCAGCAGGTCGAGACCGAAGCCGCCCGTGAGCTGGTGCTGCTTGATGTAGGACAGCGTCACCGGCCCCGGGGCCAGTCCGTTGGTCGTCACCGAGAGCCCGGCCGTCTTGAGCGCGGGCGGGAGGCCGATCGCCGCATCGAGCGTCGAGAAGATCGCCGTGTTGGTGTCCGGATGGGAGTGCAGGTCGTTGACGACCGTGGTCGGCGCGGTCGAGCCGATCGTCAGGACCGAGATCGACGAGGTGCGCACCTTGCAGCTCGGGCACTGCTTCTTCATCTCACCCACGAACGCGGCCTGCGCGAACTTCGAGAAGTCGAGCTCGGGCGCCCCGTAGTAGACGACGTTGGCCTTCGCGCCCTTGGTGGCGACGACCCAGTCGGCCAGCAACCGGCCGGCGCGGGTGGTGGTGGCGACGTCGCCGAGCGCGAAGTTCACGCCGTAGGACTTGGCGTTGTCGACGCCGATCGACACGACCTTGATGCCCGCAGCGCTCAGCTTCTTCAGACCGCCGCTGAAGAACGAGCCGGTGATCGCCGGAACGATCACGGCATCGGGCTTCAGCGCCAGCGCGCTGGCGGCCGCCGACTGGGCGGTCTGCGCCGTGAAGCCGGCGGGAACGACCGTCAGCTGCCCGCGGATCGCCGCGACTGCGGTCTTCACGGCGTTACCGGCGAGCGCACAGGTCGGCGCGGCGCACTGCAGGTACACGAACTTCTTGCCTGCCGGCAGCTTCTTGCCCAGCGGCGTGACCGCCGGGAACGGGCTTGGATGCCCGACGTACGGCGCGATGTTCTTCTTGGCCTGCTTGACGTTGGCACCCGACGCGGCGAGCGCTGCGGCGGCGAACGCCGCCACTGCCAGCACGACAACTCCGATCACGGCCAGATGCCGCGACCTCATTCTACTTGCGACCATTACGAGTTCCTTTCTCCATTGGACCCAGTTGTTGCTCAAAGTTCGTCGCTCCGTTCTCGCCGCTCAGCAGCGCACGCAGCGCGCTCCGCACGAGCGCCGGCTCGTGCTCGGGGGCGATCGCGGTCAGCGCGGTCAACGCGGTGCGGGATAGGTGACGCACCAACTCGTCGCTCGCGCGCGAGGCGTCACGCGCATGGCACGCCTCGACGATCCGCTCGTGTTCGCGCGCGCCGATCGACATCGCCCGCGGCTCGGTGGTGCGGTACAGATGGCGGTAGCGCTCGGCGTAGTCGTAGAGCTCGGAGAGCAGCGTCCGCAGCCGCTTGCCGGATCCCGCCACCAGGCGCGTGTGGAACGTACGGTGCGACATGGTCCACGCGTCTTCGTCGTTGGCGGTCGCGGTGCGGGCCATGTCCTCGAGGCTCTCGTCGAGCGCCGCGTCGTCGGCGGCCGTCATCTTCGGGACGGTCAGCCTGATCGCGAGCGCCTCGTTGGCGATCCGCACGGCGTACAGCTCCTCGACGTCGGCGATCGAGAACGAGGCGATGCGGATCATGCGATTGGCCTCGCCCGCGACGAGCCCCTCACGCTGGAGCATGCGAACGGCCTCTCGCAGCGGCGTGCGGCTGACGCCGAGCTCTCGAGCGAGCGCGACCTGGGACACCACGAGCCCCGGCGTCAACACGCCGGTGAGGATCTGCGCGCGCAGCTGCTCGTAGACGAGATCGGCGCCCGTGGCCGTTGGCCGTGTCAGGTCCACTGCGACCTCGAACTACATACAGATTTGAAGGCAAGTCGATCGCGCATGCGCGCGAAACTCTTGCGTGTTCCTGCTGACAGCACCCGATTCTCCTCCAGATTCGCGGCGCGACTGTATAGCGAGACAGAATCGATGTCAACGATTCTGTATGCAGGTTGCCCAATCCGTGTCGGAATGTTGGTGGATCGCAGCTGCGCGTGCGCCGGTTGCTAGATTCGCGGCGATGAACGCAGCCGTCCTCTACACCTGGGGCACGCCTCCCGCCTTCGCCGCGTTCGAGGAACCGCAGGCCGCGGACGGCCAGGTCGTCATCGAGGTCGAGGCCGCGGCCGTCAACCCGGTCGACCTGCTGATAGCGAGCGGAACGTTCTACATCCGCCCGGCGCAGCTGCCCTACGTCGTCGGCACCGATGGGGTCGGACGGGTCGCCGACGGCCGTCGCGTCTACTTCAGCACGACCACGGCGCCGTTCGGCGCGGCCGCCGAGCGGTCGCTCGCCCCCCAGGCGGCGCTGATCAACCTCCGCGACGACGTCGGGGCCGTCGTCGCCGCGACGCTCGGGAACTCCGGCCTCGCGGCATGGCTATCGCTGGAGTGGCGCGCGCGGCTGCAGCCCGGTGAGACGGTCCTGATCCTCGGGGCGACCGGCGCGGTCGGCCGGCTGGCCGTCCAGGCCGCCAAGCTCCAGGGCGCGGGACGGGTGATCGCGGCCGGGCGCAACGCCGACGGGCTTTCGCGGGCGCTCGAGCTCGGCGCCGATGAGACGATCGCGACTTCGGACCTGGGCGAGCTGGGCGCCGGCGCCATCCACGTGATCGTCGACCTCGTGTGGGGCGAGCCGGCGGCGCAGGCGCTCGAGGCCGCGGCGCCGGGCGCGCGGCTCGTGCAGATCGGGCAGGGCGCCGGTCCGCAGAGCCCGCTCGGCGCGGCGACGCTGCGCAGTCGACAGGTCGACGTGCTCGGCTTCGCCAACTACCACGCGTCCGCCGACCTGCGTGCGTCGGTCTACGGGCGACTTGTCGACCTGGCGGTCGCGGGGAAGCTGATCGTCGACGTCGAGACGGTCGCACTGGCCGACGTCGCCGAGGCGTGGGAACGCCAGCGCGCGGGCGGCGCGGGCGACAAGCTCGTGCTCGTGCCCTAGGCGTGGTTCCCAGGCACGTTGTTCAGTTGGTGTGCGGTTGGCGGCGTTCTGAGGCACGAATCGCAGCCCCAGCCCCCCTGCGCCGGGCCAACGTCCCGTTCTGGTGCCCATAGGCCACAGAACGGGACGTTCGCCGACGCGCGAGCTCCCCGCGGAGGCGAACAACGCGCCCGGGAACTACGGCTGGGCCTGGCCGACTACGGTGACGTCGAGCGACGCGAGGCCGCGCAGCACCTGGTTGATTGCGCGCACCGGCCGCGCGGTCTCGAACCGGGCGACGCGTGCGACCAGCGCTTCGAGCAGCACGCGCATCTCCAGGCGGGCGAGGCCCGAGCCGACGCACGCATGCGGGCCGAAGCCGAACGCGAGGTGCTCGGCGGAGCGCTCGCGGCGCACGTCGAAGCGTGTCGGATCGGCCCACCGTCGCTCGTCGCGATTGGCGGCGCCGAACAGGAGCATCACGCGGGAGCCGGCGGGGATCGTCACACCGCCGACGTCGTGATCCTCCATGACGTAGCGCGTGAAGCGCTGGATCGGCGACTCGAGCCGCAGCACCTCGTTGACCGCCCCCGGGATCAGCGACGGGTCGGCGCGCAGCAGATCCCACTGGTCGGGGTGCTCGCCGAACAGCAGCATCGCGTTGCCGATCCCGTTGATCGTCGTGTCGAGGCTCGGGGCGAGGTAGGCGGACATCATCGCCGGGGCCAGCTCGGCCGCGATCTCGCCGCGGTCGGCCGCGTCGTAGACCATCTGCGCCCACCCGCCCGGGGCGAGGTGCGGCGGGACCGCCTCCTGGGTGCCGTAGCGGAACATCTCGAACGACAGCCCCAGCGCCGCCGCGGTGCGGGCGTTGTCGGGGCCCATCGAGTCAAACGAGGCGGCGGCCCACTCGAGCATGCGTTCCCGGCCCGACTCCGGGATGCCGACGAGCTTCGAGATCACGGTCAGCGGGAGATGGTGGGCGAGGTCGGTGACGGCGTCGAACGTCCCGCGCTGCACGAGCCGGTCGGCGAGCGCATCGGCCTCGGCGACGAGCGTCGGCGTCAGATCGCGCAGCGCGTCCGCCATCAGCGGCCGGCGGATGATGCGGCGCATCTCCTCGTGACGCGGCGGATCGCAGGAGATCACGGCAACGCCGCCGGTCAGCGCGTTGAGCTGCTCGTTGAGCATCACGCCGCGCGCCGACGAGAACACCTCCCAGTCGCGCGCCGCGGCTCGCGTCTCCGCGTAGCGCGGCAGGGCGTACACCTCGAGGTCCGACAGCCAGACCGCCGCGCCGGCTTCCCGCAGCTGGTCGTACAGCGCGTAGGGCTCGGCGAGCGCCTCGTCGGTGAACAGATCGACTTCGGAAGCTGCAGCAGTCATCTCGAAAACTGCATACAGATTAGTGCGGCCCGGATGAGATCACGCGACCACGATCGCGGTTCCCCCGGTGCGCCCGTCGATGTGCAGCGTGTAGTGCCCGTGGCGTAGGCGAGCGTTCAGGCGTCCGCCCCGGGCGCCGACACGGCCGTGAGCAACGACCCGAGTGCCGTGCATCAGGCGCCAGGCGACGGTCGCCCGGGCCGACGCCTTGGCCAGCGTCACCTTGCACGTGACCTTGACGCTGCGCCCGGAGGCGGCCTTGGCGACCGTGCACTTCACGGTCGCGTTGCGTCCCGCCGCGCCCTTCGGGCCCGCCGGGCCCCGGGCCCCAGTCGCGCCGGTGAGGCCGGTCGCGCCGGTGAGGCCGGTCGCGCCGGTCGCGCCCGTGAGGCCGGTCGCCCCGGTCGCGCCCGGCGTTCCGGGCGTTCCGGCCGCCCCCGCGGCACCGGTGGCGCCTGTCGCCCCGGTCGCGCCGCCGGCGCCCGCCGGGCCCTGCGGGAGCGGGCCGCCGGTCCCCGCGAGCGTCACCGTTGGGTCCGACGGCGCGTCGGTGAGGACGGTCAGGGTCGCCGCCCGCGCGCCCTGACCCTGCGGGGCGAAGCGCACGGCGACCGCGCAGCTGGCTCCCGACGCGATCGCGCCGTGGCAGGTATCGGTGCTCGTGAAGAAATCGTCGGCATCGGCGCCGCCGACCGAGAAGCCCGAGACATGGAGGCCGGCGAGGCCGTTGTTGGTGATCGTCACGGTCTGCGGGCCGCTGTCGGTCCCCTGGGGCACCGGCGATCCGGCCGAGCCGAAGGTCAGCGTGCCGGGAGAGACGTCGGCCGTCGGCGCGTTGCGCAGCACCGAGATCCGGTCGGCGTTGGAGTCGGCGGTGACGAGATCCGGGGCTCCGTCGCCGTCGACGTCGGCAACCGCCACCGCTCGAGCGTCGAAGCCGGTCGGGAATGAGACCGGTGTGGCGAACGTCCCATCGCCGTTGCCGAGGCCGACGCGCACGTCCGTGCCGTTGAAGTCGGCCGTCACGAAGTCCGGTCGGCCGTCGTTGTTGAGGTCGGCGATCGCGACGCTCTCCGGGGCGCCGCCGACGTCATAGGTCGTCGGTCCGCTGAACGTCGTCCCGTTCCCGCTTCCAAGCCGCACCGACACGGTGTTCGCGCTGTCGCTGGTCACGATCAGGTCCGCATGGCCGTCATGGTTGAGGTCCGCGATCGCGATTCCCTGCGTCCCCTGGGCCGGGGCGATGTCGACCGGCGCCTGAAGGACGCCGCCCCCGGCTCCGAGCAGGATCGCGACGTCGGACGCGCCGCCGCCGGGTGACTGCGTGGCGACCGCGACATCCGCGATCCCGTCGCCGTCGAGATCGCCGATCGCGAGCGTGCGCGGCGGGTTGGCGACCGACGTGCTGACCGCCGGCGCGAAGCCCGTGGGGGTGCCGAGCCGCACCGACACCTGGCTGGGCCCTGATTCGCCCGTGACGATGTCGGGACGCCCGTCGCCGTTGAGGTCGGCGACGGCGATCGTGGCGGCTGAGCCCCCGCCGAGGCTCTGCGCGCCCACGAAAGAGCCGAAGCCGGCGCCGCGCAGGGTTGCGACCCCGGTCGGACTCGCAACGGCGGTTGCGAGGTCGGGCAGGCCATCGCGGTCGAAGTCGGCAACCGCGACGCCCTCGGGGAAGGCGCCGACGCTGTAGCTCGTCGGATTCCCGAAGCGCCCGCCGCCCGTGCTGAGGAGCACCGACGTTGTCCCGCCGGCGAGGTCGGCCGTTGCGACGTCCGGCCGACCGTCGCCGTTGAGGTCGGCAACCGCGACGGCAAACGGCGAGTGCCCGGTCGCAAACGTCACCGGTGCCCCGAACGTGAGGGTCGCGGCGGTCGACGCCACGGGCGCCGCGAGCGCGAGAGCGAGGATCAGTCCGGGGACGACGAGCTGGAATCGGCGGGGCATCGTGCGGCTCCTGGCATGTCGGGTGGGTGGCGGTCCGTGACGCTACTGGGCGTCGGCGGACGACGACCGGCCGCGCCCGAGGTACCCGCCGAGGTCATCGATCACCTCACGCGCATCGTCCTCGATGCCGTGGATGAAGGTCGACTTGCGCCGGCGCAGCACCGGCAGGCCCAGGGCGTACAGGCCCGGGCTGTCGACGACACCGCCGTCGTGGCGCAGATGCCCCTTGGCGTCGAGGACCGGCACGTCGAGCCACCGGTAGTCCGGCCGGAAGCCGGTCGCCCAGATGACCGACTGGATCTCGCCGCTGCGCAGGTCGAGCTCCCACCGCGGCGTCCGGGGCGCCTCGGTCGCCGCGAAGCGCTCGGGAGCATCGACCTCTAGGTCGACGCGGGACGTCCGCGCCCACTCGTCGAAGGAGTCGAGCAGCCGTTGCATCTTGAGGTCTGCGAGGGAGAAGACGTTTCTCAGACCACCGGAGAACAGCGCGCGGCCGTCACGAACCGAGGCCCAACGGCCGACGAGCTCAACGCCCATCGCCGCGAGCGCGTTGAGATCGAGTGTCGTTCGGTCGGGCGTACCGACGAGCTGCGGCGACGGCAGGCGTCGCGCGCGGGCGATGTCGTCGACCTCGTCGTAGCGCTGATCCCACACGCCGGACGCGTCCATCCACCACAGGACGTCGCGGCCGCGGTACGTCCGTGGCAGCCGCACGTGCTCTCCGACGGACAGGGTGACCGGTCGACCCGACTGCCGCAGCTCGGCCGCGAGCTGCACACCGGTCGCCGACGCCCCCACGACGAGCACGCCGCCCTGGGGGAGCTGCTCGGGATTGCGGTAGTCCAGCGGCGTCAGCTGCTCGACATTGCCCGGTAGCCCGTCAGCGAACGCGGGCACCGTCGGCCGGTTGCAGGCTCCGCTGGCGATCACCACCGCGCGTGCCTGGATCGCACCGTGGGTCGTCGTCACGACGTAGCCGTCGTCCACGCACCGCAGCGAGGTCACGTTCGTCGCGGTGCGAACGGGGGCGCGGCTGCGGGCCGCGAATCCGACGATGAGGTCGACGACCTCGGCCGACGTCATGTAGCCGTCGGGATCATCGCCTTCGTAGGGGGCTCCCGGCAGCCGGCTCTGCCAGTTGGGGGTCAGCAGCCGCAGGGAGTCCCAGCGCTCGCGGCGCCAGGAGTTCGCCAGCTCGCCGCGCTCGAGCACGACATGATCGATCGACCGCTCGCTCAGGAAGTGGCTTGCCGCGAGTCCGGCGTGCCCGGCGCCGATGACAGCGACGGTGACGCGCTCGATGGCGCGGTCCTCAGACGACGGCGACGGTGATCTCTGTGGGGTTCGTGAGGGCGTCGAACACCGCCGAGCGCTTCTGGGACTGGGCGACGAGCCCCTCGATCTCCTGCTTGGTGGCGTCGGCGTCGATGTCGAAGGTCACCTTGATGTCGTTGAAGCCGTTGCGGACATCGCTGTCGGCGCCGAGGATGCCACGGATGTCGTGGTTTCCCTCAAGCGTCGCCTCGACCGAGCGCAGCTGGATTCCGCGGTTCTGGGCGACGGACGCGACGCCGGCGGTCAGGCAGCTGGCCAGCCCCACGAGCAGGTACTCGATCGGCGTGATCGCGGCGTCCTCGGCGGCGAAGACCTCCGGATGGTCGGCGTCGAGCACGGTTTCGGTCTTGTGGCTGTGCTCCTCGCCGAGGCCGAAGAAGTTCTGGACCGTGGTCGTGCTGTGCACGCCCTTGCGCCACTTGGAGGACGCCCGCCACGTGAATTGAGCGGCTTCCGGCGCGCCCTTGAGGACATCGCGCGCGTCGAGGAGCGCCTGGACGTTGACTCCGTTGTCGATCGTGGCCATCGTTCGCCACCCCTTCTCGTAAGCTTATTTTCCTACTGAACGGCTGGACATTATCGTCAGTGACGCCCTCGATGGAGAAATGACTGTGCGCACGGCGTCGGCCCCCGGCTCTGTCGGAGCGGTCGAGACGCACTATCTCGATCTGCCGGATCCGGTGGCGCTCGACTGCGGCCGGGAACTGCATCGGGTCCGGGTCGCCTATGAGACGTACGGCGCCCTCTCGCCGCGCGGCGACAACGCCATCCTCGTGTGCCATGCCCTCAGCGGCGACGCCCATGCCGCGGGCTTCTCGAAGGAGGCCGCCGGGCAGAGCACCCGCGACGGCTTCGGCGCGGACGACCGCGATGGCGAGGCGGGCAAGGGCCTGGGCTGGTGGGACGGGATGATCGGCCCTGGGAAGGCCTTCGACACCGATCGGTACTTCGTGATCTCCACGAATCTGCTCGGCGGCTGCCGCGGAACCACGGGACCGTCGTCGCCCGACCCCGCGACGGGAAGACCGTACGGCTCGGACTTCCCGGTGATCACCGTCGCAGACATGGTGAGGACCGAGCGCGCGTTCCTCGACCTGATCGGGGTCCCGCGACTCGCCGCCGTGGCCGGGGGCTCGCTCGGCGGGATGCAGGCGTTCGAGTGGGCGATCAGGTTCCCGGACCAGATCGACGCCGTCGTGGCGATCGCCAGCACGCACGCGCTGCATCCCCAAGGTGTCGCGTGGAACGCGATCGCCCGAGAGGCGATCATGCGCGACCCGGCGTGGAGAGACGGCCACTACCACGACACCGCGGACGCGCCGGACGCCGGGATGGGCGTGGCGCGGATGATCGGCCACATCACGTACCTCTCGGCCGAGGCGGTCGCCGACAAGTTCGGACGGCGACTTCAGTTCGCCGATGACATCCGCTACACGATCACCGAGCCCGAGTTCGAGGTCGAGAACTATCTGCGCCACCAGGCGGACTCGTTCGTCAAGCGATTCGACGCCAACACCTACCTGTACATGTCGCGAGCCCTCAGCTACTTCGATCTCGCCCGCGAACATGGCCGCGGCTCGCTGTCGCGGGCGCTGGAAGCGGTGACAGCGCGGACGCTGCTGATCTCGTTCAGCTCCGACTGGCTCTACCCGCCGTCCGGATCGCGGGACATCGAGGAAGCCCTTCGCGGCCTCGGCAAGCCGGTCGAGAGCCATGTGGTGCAGGCGCCGTACGGGCACGACTGCTTCCTGCTCGAAGAGGCGCAGCAGACGCCGATCATCCGCCGTTTTCTGGGGGAGCCGTCGTGACGGACGAGCGCAACCGGCCCGAGGAGGCGCGAGCGTTCGGCTTCGAGACGCGCCAGCTCCACGCCGGACAGCGGCCGGACCCCAACACCGGCGCCCGCGCGGTGCCGATATTCCAGACGGCCAGCTATGTGTTCGAAGACCCCGAGTCGGCGGCGGCCTATTTCAACCTGCAGGAGTACGGGAACACGTACTCCCGCATCATGAACCCGACCGTCGCCGTCTTCGAAGAGCGGGTGGCGAACCTCGAAGGCGGGGTCGGAGCGGTTGCGTTCGCCAGTGGGATCGCGGCCCAGGCGGCAGCGCTGTTCACGCTGCTCCAGCCCGGTGACCACGTCGTCTCGTCCTCCGCTCTGTACGGCGGGACGGTGAACCAGTTCAAGCACCTGCTGCGCAAGATGAACGTGGAGCTGACATGGGTCGATCCCGACGACCTGGGCGCGTGGCGGCGGGCGCTACAGCCCAACACCAAGGCCTTCTTCGGCGAGACGATCGGCAATCCGGGCGGCAACGTCCTGGACATCGAGGCGGTGGCATCCATCGCCCACGACCACGACCTTCCGCTGATCGTGGACAACACGTTCGCGACGCCGTACCTGTGCCGGCCCATCGAATGGGGGGCGGACATCGTTGTCCACTCGGCGACCAAGTTCATCGGCGGGCATGGGACGAGCATCGGCGGCGTCGTCGCCGAATCCGGCGCCTTCGACTGGTCCAACGGACGGTTCGGCGTGGTCGCGGACCCGTCGCCGGCCTACCACGGGCTCCAGTTCCACGAGACGTTCGGGGTCTACGGCTACCTCATGAAACTGCGCGCCGAGACCCTGCGCGACCTCGGCGCTGCGCTCTCACCGTTCAACGCGTTCCTGTTCCTGCAGGGGCTCGAGACGCTGTCGGTGCGCATGGAGCGCCACGTCGAGAACGCCCGCGCGGTCTCGGAGTTTCTGCAATCCCACGAACTGGCCTCGAACGTCACCTACGCCGGCCTGCCGGACAGCCGGTACGCACCGCTCGTCGCGAAGTACCTTCCGCGCGGCGCGGGCTCGGTGTTCTCGTTCGACTGTACCGGTGGGCGGGACGGCGGCCAGGACCTGATCCGCGCCGTGACGCTCTGGTCGCACCTCGCGAACGTCGGCGACGCCAAGAGCCTGATCATCCATCCCGCCAGCACGACCCACCGTCAGCTGAGCGAGGCCGAGCTGGAGGCAGCGGGGGTCGGCCCGGGAACGATCAGGCTGTCGGTGGGAATCGAGTCCGTGGACGATCTGATCTGGGACCTCGAGCAGGCCCTCGGACGAGTGGGGACGCGGTGACGACCGATCTCGACCGCTACCAGGACCCGGAGACGATCCAGCGTGTGATCCACACCGCGCAGACGATCGCGATCGTCGGTCTGTCGGCAAATGCGCTGCGCGCCAGCAACTTCGTGGGCTTCTACCTGAGGCGGCACGGCTATCGCGTGATCCCGGTCAATCCCCGCGAGGACGAGATTCTCGGCGAGGTGAGCTATCCGACCCTGTCCGACGTGCCCGAGCCGGTGGACATCGTCAACGTCTTCCGCGCGCCCGACGCGGTGCCGGCGATCGCGCAGGAGGCCGTTGCCATCGGCGCGGGCACCATGTGGTGTCAGTTCGGGGTCATCAACGAGGACGGTTCGCGCATCGCGCAGGAGGGCGGCCTGGCGGTCGTCGTCGATCGCTGCCTGAAGATCGAGCATGCGCGCTACGTCGGGCGGATGCACTGGCTGGGCTTCAACACGCAGCGGATCACCTCGGTCCGCGGCGGCCTTCAGTGATCAAGCGCCCGGCGGAGATCCGCGACGAGGTCGTCGGAGTCCTCGATCCCGACCGACAGCCGCACGAGGTCCGGCGGGACCGCAGCGTCGGAGTCCTGGACCGATTGGTGGGTCATCGCCTGCGGCACCTCGATGAGCGACTCCACGCCGCCCAGCGACTCGGCGAGCGTGAACAGACGCGTGCGCTCGGCCACGCCCCTGGCGTCGGGGTGGCGGAAGCTGACCATGCCGCTGAAGCCCGGCCAGCGCACGTCGGCCACGCGGTCGGCGCCCCGTAGGAACGCGACGACCGCGGCGGCGTTCTCGGCGTGGGCCCGCATCCTGACGGCCAGCGTGCGGATGCCGCGGTGGGTGAGGAACACGTCGAACGGGCCGGGGACGGCGCCGATCGCGTTCTGGACGAATCGCACTGCGTCGTGGCGGGGCTCGCTCGCGGTGATCACCGCTCCACCGACGGTGTCGGAGTGGCCGGAGAGGTACTTCGTCGTGGAGTGCACGACCGCGTCGGCGCCATGCTCCAGCGGCCGCTGGTTGATCGGCGTGGCAAAGGTGTTGTCCACCGCGACGAACGCGCCGCCCGAGAGGGCGACCACCGCCGCGATGTCGACCACATTCAGCAGTGGGTTCGTCGGCGTCTCAACCCAGATCAGCCGTGTGTCGTCACGGATCGCGGCGGCCAGCATGTCGAGGTCCGTCTGGTCGACCATCGTGTACCGAAGTCCCCACCGGGCGAGGACCTTGTCGACGAGCCGGAAGGTTCCGCCGTACAGGTCGCCGGGGATCACGACGTGGTCGCCGGCGGAGCAGACGGCGGTGAGGAGTGCGTGGGTGGCGGCCATGCCGGACGAGAAGGCCGTACCGTGCCCGCCCTCCAGGGCGCCGAGGGCGCGCTCCAGTGCTGCGCGCGTGGGGTTCGCGCTGCGGGCGTAGTCGAAATCCTCGACGAACTCCCCGACCCGCGGCTGGCGGAAGGTCGAGGTCTGATGGATCGCGGGGATGACCGAGCCGTACGTAGGGTCGGGGTCCAGGCCGGCATGGACGACGCGCGTCGGGAGTGCGTCCTGGTCGCTCATCGGGCCAGCGACTCGAGCAGGTCGGAACGGGTGAGAATGCCCGCGGGTCGCCCCTCGCGGGTGACGAGCAGGGCCTGACGGTCGCCGGACAGGAGCTCGATCGCCTCGCGGACCGGGTCGCCCGCCGAGACCGCAGGGAACGGCGGGTCCATCACGTCGACGACCTGCGCGCCGAGGACGTCGAGGTCGGTGATCGCATGCTTGAGCACGCTGCGCTCGCCGATCGAACCGACGATCGCCTGGCCGTCGTTCGCAGACACCACCGGCAGCTGCGAGACGCGGTGCTCGTGCAACAACGCCACCGCCTCGTGGACCGGCTGGTCGCTGCGGACGGTGACGAGCGCCGGAATCGTGTCGTCGTGCTTGCGCAGCAGCACATCACCGACCGAATCCTCGCCGGTGCGCTCCAGGAAGCCGTACTCCGTCATCCACGCATCCGAGTAGATCTTGCTCAGGTACGAGCGGCCGCCGTCGGGCAGGATCACAGCGACCATCGCCGTGGGGTCGTCGATCCCGGCCGCGACCTCGAGCGCGGCGTGCAGCGCGGTGCCGCAGGACCCGCCGGCCAGTATCCCCTCGGTCATGGCCAGGTGGCGGGTCGTGAGGAACGAGTCGCGATCGCTCACCCGGACCCAGCGATCGACCACCGCCGGATCGAACGTCTGCGGCCAGAAGTCCTCACCGACGCCCTCGACCAGGTATCCCTTGACGTCGGCGGCGGTCGGCGCGGCGTAGATGGAGCCGACGGGGTCGGCGCCCACCACGACGAGGCCGGGGTTGCGCTCCTTGAGGTAGCGCGCGGCGCCGGTGATCGTGCCGCCGGTCCCGACGCCCACGACGAGGTGGGTCACCTGGCCGCCGCTCTGCTCCCAGAGCTCGGGGCCGGTCGAGGAGTAGTGGGCCGCCGGGTTGGCCGGGTTGCTGTACTGGTCGGGCTTGAACGCGCCGGGGATCTCGGCGGCCAGCCGGTCGGAGACCGAGTAGTAGGACTCCGGCGAGTCCGGCGGGACGTTGGTCGGGCACACGACGACCTTGGCGCCATAGGCCCGCAGCAGGTCGATCTTCTCCCGGGCCATCTTGTCGGGCATGACGGCGATGACCTCGTAGCCCTTCAGCCGGGCGGCCATCGCCAGCCCGGTCCCGGTGTTGCCGGACGTCGGCTCGACGATCGTCCCTCCGGGACGCAGGAGCCCATCGCGCTCGGCCGCCTCGATCAGCGCCACCGCGACGCGATCCTTGATCGACCCGCCGGGGTTGAGCGACTCGACCTTCGCGACGAGCTGTGGCGTGAGACCGGCGCCGATGCGACTCAGGCGGACGAGCGGCGTCTCGCCGATGGCGTCGAGGATCGACTCCTTGATGTCGGTGGTCGACGAGCGAACGGCGTTCCCTGGCTCGGCCATGGGGACATGGTAGGTCGACCTCTGCGCCGAGTGCTGTCGGGCCTGACATCTGGAGCGGACTCGCCCGTGCTGCTGGCGGACTTCGCGCGTGCCTACGTGGTGGCCGGGGGCGGTCTGGTGAACACGAGCCCCTGTCCGGGCCCGCCGCTGTAGCGCTCGTCGGTGTCGAGCGCGACGCTCGTTGGGTCGTCGCCGATCGCGACCTCCATGATGTCGCCCGGCGCTGGGTAGTAGGAGACGCAGGCGCGCGCTTCGATGTCGGTGCCAGCGATACGCAGGGTGAAGACCATCTCGCTCTCGTTGCGCCGTCCAACCCGCCAGTCGCCGTCACGCATGCTCACGACCTCGGCCCGGGCACGGCGCCCGCTGCGAAACAGCTCACGCTGCGCGTCGATCTCGCGCCGCTCGTCCGGAGAGCCCGACCGGTGCGTGCCGAGATCCTCCACCTCGTAGATCCCGGCACCCCAGCCACGCGGCACATCAGGGTCGGGGGGCCGGATGCTCTGTCGGTCGTAGTCGATCGTGTCGAGCTTGTCTGGCATGTAGGCGATATCGACGATCGACCCCGGCGCCGGCACCTTCACAACCGCCAGACGATGCTCGTGCACCACTTCGGCGCCGTGCCCGTCGGTGAACCGGAACGTGAGGTAGACCTCGGGCTCCTTGCCGCCGCCGCTGAGATCGCGGCTGTAGTCGGTCACCACGACGCGCTCGATCGTCGCCGTCGTGCGAACGCCGTCCTTCCACGGGTCTTTGCGAAACCACGCCACGCAGGGAATCTAGTGGGATCGGGCGAGTCGACGCCCCGGGCTCCAGTGCGTCCATCAACCGGACGACCCCGCGGTCTGGCAGTCGACGATGCAGCATCGCCGCCGCGGCCGGCGCGCGCCCCCGACACAACCTCACCCCTCGGTCTCCACGAGCCCCGTTCGATACGCGAGCACGACGGCTTGTACGCGATCGCGGAGGCCGAGCTTCTGAAGGATGTGGGTGACATGGGTCTTGACCGTCGTCTCGCCGATGAACAGCCGCTGGCCGATCTCCAGATTGGAGAGGCCTTCGGCGATCAGCCCGAAGATCTCGAGCTCTCGCGCCGTAAGCTCCTCGATCTCGGCGGGTGGCTCGGTGCGCGGCAGGCGGGTGAACTCCTTGATCACGCGCTTGGTGACGGCCGGCGACAGCAGGGCCTCCCCTGCGGCAACCGTGCGCACCGCCGCGATCAGGCGTTCGGGTGGCTCGTCCTTGAGGACGAAGCCGCTGGCGCCAGCACGCAGCGCCTCGTAGACGTACTCGTCGAGGTCGAAGGTCGTGACGATCAGGACGCGCGCGGACTGGTCGGCCTGCACGACGCGACGGGTCGCCTCGAGGCCGTCGAGCTCGGGCATGCGGATGTCCATCAGGATCACGGTGGGATCGAACCGCGCCGCCTTCTCCACGGCCTCGAACCCGTTGCTCGCCTCGGCGACGACGTCGATGTCCGGTTCGTCGGCCAGGAGCATCCGGAAGCCGGCCCGGACCATCGACTGGTCGTCGGCGACGAGCACCCTGATGCTCACGGCTGATCGCCGCCCAGCGGAAGCCGCGCGCTGAGGACGAATCCGCCGCCGTTCACCGTCCCGGCTGTCATGTCGCCGCCGTAGATCCGGACCCGCTCGCGGATCCCGGCGAGGCCGAAGCCGCTGCTGACGCCGAGGCCGACGCCGGTGCCGTCGCCGTCGTCGCGGACGTCGATGGCCAGCTCGTCGGCGCCGTAGCGCAGCATCACGTCGGCGGTGCTGGCGTGGGCATGCTTGAGCGCGTTGGTCAGCCCTTCCTGCACGATCCGGTAGGCGGCCAGGTCGATCGCGCCCGGGAGCGGCGTCCGCTCGCCGTCGACGTGCAGGTGAACCGGCAACCCGGCGCCGCGCACCTCGTCCAGCAGCATCTCCAGCCGCTCAAGGCCCGGCTGCGGCCCCAGCTCGGGCTCCTCGTCACTGCTGCGCAGGGCTCCGAGGAGCCGGCGCATCTCGGTCATCGCCTCGCGGCCGGTCTGCTCGACGCCGAACAGGGCCTCCGCCTCGCGGGAGTCGGACGCCGGGAGCCGGTGGCGCACGGCGCCGACCTGCAGCACCATCACGCTCACGGCGTGGGCGACCACGTCGTGCAGCTCACGCGCGATCCGGATGCGCTCCTCGGCGACCGCGATCCGCGCGGCGGCCTCGCGCTCACGCTCGGCGTGGCGTGCGCGCTCCTCCGCGATCTCGGCCCGCACGCCGCGCTCACGCAGTCCGAAGCCGGCGAACCAGGCGAGCGCGAACAGGCCCGTCATCAGGAACGGCTCAGTCGCCGAGTGGCTCGGATCATTGAGGATCACGATCACCCCGCACCCGACAACAACCGCCAGCCCGGTGCGGCTCTGGCGCTCGTCGCGGAGGTTGCCGAGCAGGAACGCCGCCGCGAGGCCGGCGAGCTGGACGGCGAAGGGCAGCGTCACCAAGCGCCCGTCGACGAACGAAAGCGCGGCGGCGAGCAACCACAGCGCCGCGGGCGCACCGAACGGCCAGCGATGCCGCCCGAGCAGGGTCAGGACGAGCACCGCCGCGGCCGGCACGGCGAACCAGGGCGTGGTGGTCGGTGCCTTGTCGCCGGTTCGCAGCGCGACCTCTAGAGCGGCCTCGGTCGCGGCCAGCACGATGAGCAGATCGAGCCCACGGCGGCCGAGGAGGGACTTCAAGCGGGTCACGCAGCGACCGTACTCCAGCCCCCCAGGGCCCGCCTCCTACCTGAGGAGGAGTCACGACACACCCTGGCGACGATGGCAGGACGCAACCACCGACATACGTTCGGGTCATGAGCACTCCCAAGGTCATCCAGATCACACACCTCGGCCCTTCGCCGCATGCCCCGGTGCCGTCGGGCATCCGGTCGGCCGGCGCGGCGCGCTAGAGCCACGGCCCTGAAACGGAGACCTTCGATGCCCGCCGACACCCATCCCGCCCCTTCCGGCCGCTCGCTTCGCCGCCGGACCCCAGAACCCGACACACTCGCCTCGGGGCTCGCACTCCGTGAGGTGACGAAGGTCTACGGCAAGGGCGAGGCTGCCGTCGTCGCCCTCGACGAAGTCAGCGTGACGCTGCCCGCCGGCTCGCTGACGACGATCATGGGACCGTCGGGCTCGGGCAAGAGCACGTTCCTGCACGTGGCCGCCGGGTTGGACCGGCCAGACGAGGGCTCCGTCATGCTCGGCGAGACAGAGCTGACGCGTCTCAGCGAGCGGCGCCTGACGATCCTGCGCCGTGAGCGCATCGGCTTCGTCTTTCAGGCCTTCAACCTGATGCCGTCGCTGACGGTCGCGCAGAACATCGGCCTGCCGCTGCGACTCGATGGCCGTCGGCCGCCGCGGTCGCAGGTGCGCGATACCGCGGCCCGGGTCGGGCTGGGCGATCGGCTGCGCCACCGTCCGGCACAGCTCTCCGGCGGCCAGCAGCAGCGGGTCGCGATCGCCCGCGCGCTGATCGCACGGCCTGAGGTCGTCTTCGCCGACGAGCCCACGGGCGCGCTCGATACCCGCAACGGGCGCGCGGTCCTCGAGCTTCTGCGCAGCCTCGTCGACGACGACGGCCGCACGGTCGTCATGGTCACCCATGACCCTACGGCGGCCGCGTATGCCGACCGAGTGATCTTCCTCGCCGACGGCCGGATCGCCGGCGCGCTCGATGGCGCCGGCGCCGACGCCATCGCCGACCGCCTGGCGCACCTGGGGGACTGAGCCATGCTTCGTCTCGCGCTCGTCACCGCCCGCTCTCGGCCCGCCAGCTTTGCCGGCGCCCTGCTCGCATTCGCCATGTCGGCCGTGCTCGCGACGGCCGGCGGGATGCTGTTGCAGGGCGCGCTCGCAACCCAGCCTCCCGTCGAGCGCTACGCCGCCGCCGCGGCCGTCGTCGCCGGAGACCAGTACACCGGCGGTGACCACGACGTCGTCCTCGGCGAGCGCGTGCGGGTCAGCGCGGCGCTGACCTCCAGCCTCGCGGCAGTGGCCGGCGTCCGTGCCGCCATCGCCGACGTCGCCGTCCCCGCTCGCCTCGGGCACCGCGTCACCGAAGCCCACGACTGGAGCTCCGCACGACTCACGCCGTACGTCCTGACGGCTGGACGACCCCCGCAGCGCCCAGATGAGGTCGTCACCGGTTACCCCGCCAAGCCGGGCACGCACCTGATCCTCTTTTCGGCGCAACAACCACGCCAGGTCACGATCGTCGGTACGGCCCGTCCGCAGCACCCCGTGCGGACGCGCAGCGTGATCTTCGTCTCTGACTCGGAGGCGACCAGGCTGGCCGCACATCCCGGGTCGGTTGACGCGATCGGGATCCTCGCGGGCCCGGGCTTCGACCCATCACGGCTGCACACCGCCGCGCGCGGCGCGCTCGTACTCACGGGCGATGCGCGCGGCAAGGCCGAGTCACCAGAGCTCCAAGCGGGGCGAACCAGGTTGATCGCCGTCGCCGCGTCCTTCGCCGGTATCGGCATCTTCATCGCGCTGTTCGTCGTGGCGAGCACGATGACGCTGGCCGTCCAGCAGCGTGAGCAGGAGATCGGCCTCCTGCGAGCCATTGCCGCAACGCCGGGTCAGATCCGCCGAATGATCGCCTGGGAGGCGACGTTCGTCGCGCTGCTCGGAGCGGCCGCAGGCATCTGGCCCGGGATGCAGCTCGCCCACTCGCTCGCTCGGGGACTCGTCCGCCACGGAATCGCGCCCAGCGATTTCGCCGTCGGCGACGCGCGGCTTGCCGCCGCTGGTGTTCTTGCCGGAAGCGTGGCGATTGCGCTGCTCGCAGTGTTGTCCGCGAGCCGGCGTGCGGCGCGGATTGCGCCGGTGCGCGCCCTCGCCGACGCAAGTGTCGAGCCGCGACTCCTCGGACGCGGGCGACTGATCGGCGGGCTCGTCGCAATCGCCGGCGCCGTCCCGCTGTTCTCCGTCTCCGCGACGACCAACTCGCCGGCGACGGCGGCCGCCACCTCGCAACTCACCGCGATCTTCCTCGTGATCGCGGTCGGCTGCCTCGGCCCGGTCGTCGCCAGGATCGTGGCGAGGGCGCTTGCACCGCTGTTCGGGACGATCTCACCGGTCGGCGGATTCCTCGCGTCGGCGAACCTCGCCACAGCCACGCGACGGTTCTCTTCGGCGAGCACACCGCTCGTGCTGACCGTGGCCATGAGCTGCACGCTTCTGTTCAGCACCACGACGTTCGATCACGCGATCTCCGAGCAGCGCCAGGCCGGGCTGTCGGCCGACCTGGTGGTGTCGAGCTCCGGCCCAGGGCTTGCGCCGGCGGCACTGACCGCAGTGCGCGCGACGCCCGGAGTCCAATCGGCGGTTGCGATCACCCCGACGACGCTCGGTCCCTCCCTCGGCGCCGGCGACGACACGATCCCGGCATTGATCGTCGCCGGTGGCGCCCGCGGTGGTCTCGATGTTGGCGTCACCGCGGGATCGCTCGATGCGCTCCATGGCGACGCGATCGCGCTGGGCCGCAACCGGGCGCAGGGTGCGCACGCCCACGTTGGTGACCGCGTCGCCGTCACCTTGGGCGACGGAACCAAGGCGCACGCGACCGTTGTCGCGATCTACCGCCGTGCGCTCGCCTTTGGAGACGCCCTGCTCGCGCCTGAGCTCGTTGCCGGCCACCAGAGCAGCCCGTTGCTCGCCACGATCCTCGTCCGCGCTCACCACCCGAGCGCGACGGCGGCCCGCGTGCGATCACTCGCGTCGCGGTTCCCGGGCCTGAGCGTCGGTACCCATGCGTCGGTGGCAAGCGCTGACGACGCCGACCGCGAGACCAACCGCTGGCTCGGGCCGCTGTTCGTCGCGATCATCTTTGCCTTCACCTCGATCGCGGTCGTCAACACCCTCGTGATGATCGCCGTGCGCCGGGGCCGCGAGCTCGCGCTCCTGCGTCTCACCGGCGCAACCAGCCGTCAGGTTCGGTCGATGGCTCGCTGGGAGGCCGCGCTGATCCTGGCCATCGGGCTGGGGGTCGGACTCGCGATCGCGGCAGCCGCGCTGCTGCCGCTCAGCCATGCGCTCACGGGCGGTCTGCGGCCATATATCCCCGCCGGCCAGCTGATGGCGATCCTCGGCGTTTCGACCGTGCTGGCGGTGACTGCGCTCGCGATCCCGACACGGCGTGCGCTGCGCAAGCGCCCGATCACTGCTCTCGCTGCTGCGGAATGAGGACGGACGTCGTCCGGGACGTCGCGGCGGGCGGGCTGGCCGAAGGTGCGCCATGCCCGCCACGCCACTGCTCAGACGGCCGCGCGCTCAGTCGCGGTGGCCAGCGCCGCCGGGACCGTAGTAGCTGCCGATCGCCTCACGATCGGCCGGAGTCTTCGGATCGCCGCCGAACTTCGGCGAGTCCTTGATCTGGTCCTTGGACCGGCTCACGAACACGACCTCGTCGTTGGTGTCGACCCTCTGGATGACGCCGGCCGGCAGCACAACCTTCTTGCCGAAGATCCACGGCCCGGTGTCGACGACGATCTGGCTGGAGCCAGTGTCATACGTGGCCTCATCGATCTTGCCGATGCTGCCATCGAGGGCCTCGACCTTGAACCCGGTCACGTCGGTCTGCGCCGCCGGATCGACGCCCGATTCGGTCGTGTAACTCCACATTTCAACGGTCATCGTGTTTTCCTCAATCTCGTTTGTTGAACACCTTCGGGCTACCCGGCGCAGGCGGATTCAGGCCCCAGGGTCCGCAAGCAAACGCCCCGTACGTCCGGTGGGTCCTGGTCAAGGCGGGTGGACCCGCCTGTTGTAGGATTGCTAAAGCTTCTCGGACCTGTGCCGAAGGAGCCCGCAGGAATCAAGGAGAAGGTGTTGCGCCGGGGTTGCACCCGGGACCGCATTGCTTCTTGGACTTTGTCCAAATGTAAAGGAGCAATGTGGCCGTTCAAGCCGTCATCCCACCCGCTTTCGCCCTCGTGGTTCAGGACCAGGGGACAACGCGCACGATCTCGTTGGCCGAAGAGGTCGATCTCGCGGCGGTCCCGGCCCTCAAGGCAGCCGTCCAGGCAGCGTTTTCGCTTGCGGGCTGCGAAACGCTCGTCATCGATCTGTCGGCTGTGACCTTCATTGAGACCACCGGCATAACGGCCTTGTGCCAGGCGCATCGCCAAAGCGCCGAGGATGACATCAGGCTCGTCCTGATCCCAGCGGCCCCAGGGGTTCAGAGGACCTTCGAGCTTTGCGGCAGCTCAGATCTACTGCCGTTCGCCGTGGGAGAACAGCGCAAGCTCATCGGCGGTGGGGCGGTCTAGCCCCCTATGCTCGATCTTGGAGCGTGCGCGTGCTAAGGCGCTCGACACGACAGGGAGTGGCTGAGCAGGTCGGGGCGGACGAGCGCTGCCCTGACCGCTTTGCACCCTCCGCTAGCATCGCGGCGAATGCCTGACCTGGCTCCTCATTCCGTCTCCCAGGAGCTTGGCAACGCCCTCGTAGCGCTCCACAAACAGCAGTTCGGCCGCGGCCCCACACGGGCGTCCGTATATTTTGCCGGCGAGGATGCGCTCCTGGTGGTGCTCGAGGACGCGTTGCTTCCGGCAGAACGAGCCCTCGTGGATGCGGGCGAGGGGCTTCGCGTAGTCGAGACCCGCAGTGCCTTTCAGGCCGCCACCGCCAGCGCGTTTGTCGACATCATCGAACAGATCACCGGACGAACCGTACGGTCTTTTTCGAGCGCGATCGACGCCCCGCTGGGCATCGCCTATGAGATCTGCCTCTTCGAGCCCCGTGAGAGCCCCCTCGGATGAGCAGTACAGCGACGACGTCGCGATCCTGACCGCCGATCGCCGCTCCCAGGCAAACGAACTGGTCGCCATGCGGTTACGCACCCGGTCATCGGGTACGCGACAGGTTCACTCGATCCCAAGGAGAGCCACGATGGCCGAACTGACAGTGGTAGACGAAAAGCTCGCCGAGGTGCTCGGCCTCGCGCAGGCCGCCCAGCAAGCGACGAAGAAAGTCGGGCAGCTGGCCAAGAAGGAGAAGGACACCGAGCTCGTGACGCTGATGACACGCATGGGCGAGGACGCCTCGAAGGTCGAAGATCGCTGCCACAAAGCTGCCGACACCCGTGACGGGCTCAAGACCGCGATCGCCTCGAAGGCACGCGAGACCAAGGCCGAGGTGGCCGGATTCATGAAGACCTACCTCGAGGACGCAGACGCCCTGGACGGCCTGGAGTTCCTCAGCATGTCCGAAGCCGGCGAGCTCGCGCACTGGGAGATCCTCGCCACGCTCAACGAGACTGCGCGCATCAAGGCCATCAGCGAGATCGTCGAGTTCGCGGTGCCCCTGCAACAACAGCACGTCACCAAGGTGCGTGAATCCTCGCTTCGGCTTGCCTCTGACGAGGATCCGTCCGAGCCTGCCTAGGGCTCCCCTGTGACGAGGTGGGGGCGGTGATCTGACGCCTCGGCCGAGAGGAGGATGGCGTTGGTGTCGCGCGGGTAGGTTCCCAAGCGACTACTCGCAGCGGCGCTGAACGGTCGCGTCCCGCGACCGGCGAAGGCCCGGAGGGGTCGACGAGGGCCTCATGTCGTTGTCCTCGTCTCGGCCCGCGCCCGGAAGCGCGGCAGGCACGCCGGGCTCCGCGACAAGCCACCCGCTTCGTCGCCAACGACTGAACCCAGCGATCCGGGCGCCCCCCAACTCCCCACCAGACAAGGACCAACGCAGACCATGACTTCAGATACGCCCGAACGCGACGCCGTCACCGTCAAGTACCTCAACGAGGCCTACGGCAAGGAGCGCCAGCTTGAGACCGCGTTGACCGCTCAGATCGAGCTGACCAAGCGGTCCGCACTGAAGAAGCGCCTGCGCGAGCATCTGCGCGAGACCCAGGGACACGCGAAGGCGCTGGAGCGGCGCATCAAGGCCTTGGGCGGCAAGGCCGAGGTGGCGCACGCGCCGGGCCCCGAGGTCGCCACCACGGCGGTGTCGAAGGTCACCGGGGTCGCCAACCGCGCGATCGCCGCGGCCAAGGGCCCGCTGCAGGCGCTGCGCGGAACCAGTGACGCCGACAACGAGCTTCGCAACGTCCGCGACTGCTACTGGAACGAAGCCGAGGAGATCGCCCACTACGACGTGATCGAAGCGATCGCCGACAAGCTCGGCGACACCGAGACGGTCAAGCTCGCCCGCGCCCATCGCCGCCAGGAGCAGCGGATGCAGAGCTATCTCAGCCGGCTGATTCCGTCGTTGGCCGGTGACGTCATCCGCGATGAGGTCCCCGTCGCGCAGCGTCCCCGTCCGCGGGCCCGCAAGCCGGCGGCGCGCCGCTCGACGGCCAAGGCCAGCAGCCGCTCATGAAGGTCACCGAGCGCGACATCCTCCGGGCCTGACATGACGGCAGTCAATCGCATCCACGTCGCGGCTCCCCCACGGGATGTCTTCGGGACGCTGTCGATCCCCGATCTGTATGCAGAGTGGGTCGTCGGTGCGAGCGACATCCGCGACGCCGACGCCGCCTGGCCCGCGGCCGGCGCGCGGTTTCATCACACGCAGGGCGTACCGCACGTGGGCCTCAAGGACACGACCGAGGTGCTCGAGAGCGATGAGCCTCGACGGCTGGTCCTTGAGGTGCGGGCGCGGCCCATTGTGGTTGCGCGCGTGACGCTGGATCTCGTCGCGGAGGCCGACGGTACGAAGCTGACGATGACCGAATCGCCGATTGGCGGATGGTTGCGGCGGGTCGACGGCCGGCTGCTCGATCGCCTGATCGCATTACGCAACGCGGAGGCACTGCGCCGCCTCAGCCGTCTGTGCGAGCGCCTGACCGGGTCCGCCACGGCACGCTGAGCGCCCGCGCCGCCGCGGAGACCGCGCGGCGCGGTGGTCGCGTGGCCGCCAGCGCAGCGCGCGCCGCATTTGTTCCCGCCGCTCCGTGGACGCCACCCCCGGGATGGGCGGAGGCCGATGCGAGGTAGACGCCGCGGATCGGGGTCTCCGAGCGCCCGTTGCCGGGGATCGGCCGGAAGATGAGCTGCTGGTGCAGCTGCGCGGTGCCGCCGTTGAGCGCGCCGCCGACGAGGTTCGCATCCCGTGCCTGGAGGTCCTCGGGGGTCAGGACGTGGCGCGCACGGACGAGCTTGCCGAACCCCGGTGCGCGCTGCTCGATCTCGGCCTGCATCGAGTCGACGAGCGAGTCGGTGAGATCCGGCGTCCACGAGCCCTGCGGCAGGTGGGTGTAGGCGTAAGCGATCTCCTTGCCTGCCGGCATACGCGTCGGATCCATCGCCGCGTACTGCCCCATGACGAGGAACGGGCGCTTGGGGATCGCGCCGCCCTGGATCTCGGCCGACCACGCGGTCAGGTGATCGAGGTCGTCGGCGATGTGCACGGTGCCGGCCTGCCGCGCCTCAGGCGCCGCCCAGGGGATCGGGCCGTCCAGCGCCCAGTCGACTTTGATCGTCGAGGGGTCCCACTCGAAGTGCGTCATGTCGCGCAGAACGCGCGAAGGGACGTCAGCGCGGTCGAGCAGCTGCTCGTACAGCGCGGGCGCCGACGTAGCGGCAAGGATCGCGTGCCGTGCCTTGACGGCGGTCCCGTCGGCGGTGTGCGCCGTCCGGGTCGACGGGTCGATGCGCACGACCGCCTGTTCGCAGCGCACGTCGCCTCCGGCGCGGCGCAGCCGGGTTACGAGCGCGTCGGTCAGCCCGCTCGCGCCACCCTCGGGAACCGGGAAGCCGACCTGCTGGCCCAGGCCGACCAGCGTCCACGCGTAGATCGAGCCGCCGGGCGTCTCGGGCGTGAAGTCCGCATGCAGCGCGTTGCCGGCCAGCAGCAGAGCCGCACCCTCGCCCGCGAACTCCTCGCGTGCGTGGCGGCGGACCGGCAACGTGCCCAGGCGCGCGAAATCGACCGCCCCGCGCGGTCCGAGCGCACGCAGCAGTCGCATCCCGGGACCGACCGGCGGAAACGGGCGCATGAGCGATTCGATCAGGTGCGAGCCGACCCGCTCCCACCATGCCGACCATCGCAGCCACGCTTCGCGATCGCACGTCGCGAAAGCCGCGACCGATTCCGCGGTGCGATGCGGATCCTGATACAGCGCGACGGTCCGCTCGGCGTCGAGCACGTGCACGACGACCGCCTCGGAGCGACACCAGCGCAGGCCGTGATCCTCCAGGGCGAGGTCGAGCAGCGCCGGCGAGGCGGCGCCGAGCGGATAGAACGAGCTGAAGACGTCGTGGCGGAAGCCCGGATCGGTCAGCTCCTCGGTGCGTACCGCGCCGCCGGGGGTCGACTGTGCCTCGAGCACGACGACGTCCCAGCCCGCATCGGCCAGCACGTTGCTCGCCGCAAGGCCATTGGGACCAGATCCGATGACGACCGCGTCGACGAGCTCCGTCATCGCGGACCGGGGTCTACCGGCCGCATGACCGGCGGCAGCAGAGCAACCATGTCGTTCTTCTCCTCCGATGCACCCGTTGGCCGGAGTCGACCGCCGGTTTCCCCGTGGCCCCAACGCGCCAAACACGCACCTCGCGCGGGTGGAACGTGTCGACGTGGCTTCACGTCATCAGTTCCACGAGATTCCCCGCGTACGCTCGGTCGAGAACCTGAAGCGTGTGGAAGACCCCGATCTCGTGACCGAGGTCGCGCGCGTGCGTCTGGATCTGCGTTGTGCAGCCCACGTTTCCGGTGGCGATCAGGTCTGCGCCGGTGTCCAGGAGATTGCGGGCCTTGCGCGCCCCAAGCTCCTCGGCGGTACCGGGCCGCTGCACGTTGTAGGTGCCCGCCGAGCCACAACACAGTTCCCATTCGGCAGGCTCGACGAGTCTGAGGTTGCCGATCGTCTCGAGCAGAGCGCGGGGCTGCCGACGCACACCCTGGGCATGTGCAAGGTGGCACGCGTCGTGATAGGCCACGGTCAGCGGTGCCGCCGAGGGCGGTGGCGTGGCGCGCAGCCCCAGCGCGTCGAGGAAGGCGCAGACGTCGACGACACGGTCGGCGAGGCGCTGCGCCGCGTCCGCCACATCGCTGCCCTTGAACAGCAGCCCGTACTCCTTCATGCCGGACCCGCAGCCGGCCGCGTTGGTGATCACCGCGTCGATGTCGGCAGGGAAGGCCGTGATGTTGTGCCGAGCGAGCGCAGTGGCCTGTTCGGCGGCGCCGGCGTGCATCGCCAGCGCGCCGCAGCATCCCTGTGCGGCGGGGATGATCGTCTCCACGCCGTTGCGCGCCAGCACGCGCAGCGTGGCCCAGTTGATGTCGGGCGCGAGCACCTGCTGCGCGCACCCGGCCAGCAGCGCGACGCGGGCGCGACGCTGCCCCTCGGCGGGGAAGACGCCGGGCAGCGGGCTCGCCGGCGGCAGCCGGTCCGGCAACAGACGCAACATGGCCCTCACCGGGGCGGGCGCCCACCGGGCGAACGGCCTGCCCAGGCGGCCGAGTCGCGCGGCGCGGCGAAATCGCCGTGGGTAGGGCAGCGTACGCAGGAGCATCTGGCGTTCCAGACGATCGATCACGCCGCGGCGTCGGCTCTGGTCCGCGTAGGCGCGGAACGGCGTGATCAACTCGCCGTACGGGACTCCGGACGGGCATGCGGTCTCGCAGGCCTGACAGCCGAGGCAGTTGTCGATGTACGGCAGTACGGTCTCGAGCTCGATCTGACCCTCGAGCGCCTCTTTCATCAGGAAGATCCGCCCGCGCGGCGAGTCCATCTCCTCGCCCATCGTCACGTAGGTGGGACACGTCGGCAGGCAGAAGCCACAGTGCACACATGCCCCGATGGCGTCGGCCATGTTCTCGCCCTGCGGGCCCAGCTCGTCGACCGGGATCGCGTGTTTCATGGACCGGTCTCGAGGAATCGGGAGTCCGGGTCCAGCGCGGTTGTGACGCGGGTTGCGAAGGCCCCGCCTCGGAGCACGCCGATAAGGGGACGACCCGGCGGCCCGTCGAGCACCATCCCCGCCACCTGGAGGGTCCGCAGGATCTCATCGAGGTCGTCGAGCCCGCGGTCCGCCGGCCAGGCGACCCAGGCGACATTGGCGCCAAGGCTGTAATACGCGCGCGCCCCGACGACCGCCAGGGCCGCGTCGAGGGCGGGCACGCTGCGCGTCGTGAGCCCGACACGGACGAGCGACTCGTCGCCGTCTGCCCACGACAGCTCGGCGGCGTCTGCCCACAGCGCGAGTTCCTCCTCGCCGTCGAGCTTCTGCGCTGGGGCGTCGACCGCCGACCTGAGGCGGGCCGCGCGCGCAGGCAGGGTGTCGCGATCACCCCCGAGGCGAACGAGCAGCCGTCCGCCGGGCGCCAAGTCGAGCGCGTCGAGCGCAACCGGGCCGCGAGCGAGTGACGCCATCGCCGGCAACGCGGCGACGGCCGAGCCAAGCTCGAAGATGACGGTCGTCGTCGCAGGTGGTTGGGGGAAAACCTTCAGCGAAACCTGAACAATCACTCCGAGACGCCCGATCGAGCCCACCATCAGCTTGGGTAGGTCGAAGCCGGCCGCGTTCTTGACGACCTTTCCACCCCCGGTGATCAGCCGCCCGGTTCCGTCGATGAACTGCACTCCGATGACGAAGTCGCGGACGCCCCCATGTCGGTAGGCGCCGGGACCCGACGCCCCCGTGGCGATGGTGCCGCCGAGCGTGGCTCCGCCGCCTCGCCGAGGTGGATCGAACGGGAGGTATTGACCGTGCTCTGCCAGCGCCGCAGCCACCGCGGTCACCGGCGTGCCCGCGAGTGCCGTCAGGGTGAGCTCCGCGGGGTCGTACTCCGCGATTCCCTGCAGCGAGGCGAGGTTGAGCGCGATGACGTCGTCGGACGGTGGCGTCGACAGCGCCGGCTTCGTGCCAGCGCCCACGGGGAGCACCCGTGGGCCGCGACGGATCGCTTCCTGCAACATCTCGACGCTGTCGGCTGCGACGGTCACGCGTTCAGGAGTTCTGCAGGCGGGAGCACCTTGCCGCGGTTGGCGAGCTCGGCTGGATCGACTGCGGCGCGAACGCGGCGCATGAACCGCAGATCGTCGTCGGAGTACATGAGGGACAGGTAGCTGCGCTTCTCGACTCCGATCCCGTGCTCGCCGGTGATCGAACCGCCGAGGCGAACGCACATCCTCAGAATGTCGGCCGCAAGCTCCTCGGCCCGCTCGACCGCTCCGTCTTCGCGTCCGTCGAACAGGATCAGCGGGTGCAGGTTGCCGTCCCCGGCATGAAAGACGTTCGCAACGCGGATACCCGCGGCGTCGCTCATCCGTTCGATCTCGGTAAGCGCCTCACCGAGACGCGTTCGCGGCACGACGCCGTCCTGGACGAGGTAGTCGGGCGCGAGCCAGCCGACCGCCGAGAACGCACTCTTGCGGCCCTTCCAGATGAGGGCCCGCTCGGCGGCGTCCTGGGTCGCGACGACCGAGCTCGCTCCCGAGGCATCCAGCAGTCCATCGAGTCGCGCTGCGTCGGCCTCCACCACCTCGGGCTCACCCTCGAGCTCGACGATCAGCAGCGCGGCCGCCTTGGGGTAGTTCGGCTTGACCGACGCCTCGGCCGCCTGGATTGCCAGCGCGTCCATGATCTCCATCGCGACAGGCAGCAAACCCGCGCCGACGATCCGCGCGACGGCGTCGCCCGCGGCATGCAGGCTGTCGTACACCGCCAACGAGGTGCGTGTCGTCTTCGGGACCGGCAGCAGGCGCAGCGTGACCTCGAGGGCGATCCCGAACAGTCCTTCCGACCCACAGAACATGCCGACCCAGTCCGGCCCGATCGGCTCGAACGAATCACTGCCGAGCTCGACGAGCTCGCCGTCGGGAAGCACGGCCTTGATGCCCAGGACGTGGTTGCTGGTCATCCCGTGTTTGAGGCAGTGTGCGCCGCCTGAGTTGAACGCCAGGTTGCCGCCGATCGTGCAGACCGACTGACTTGACGGGTCCGGGGCATACGCAAGCCCGTGGGGGGCAGCGGCCACGCTCACGTTCTGGTTGATGACGCCCGGCTCGACGACCGCGGTCCGGGTGTCTGGGTCGACCGACAGCACGCGATTGAGCCGGTTCAGCGCGATGACGATGCCGCCCTCCACCGGCAGCGAGCCGCCCGACAGCGACGTGCCACTGCCTCGGGCAACGAACGGAACGCCCTCCCGATGGCAGATCCGCACGGTTCGCACGACCTCCCGTGCCGTCTCGGCCATCACGACGGCCAACGGCCGCTGGTGAAACGCCGTGAGCGCGTCTGATCCGAACGCCGCGAGCTGCGCCGGGCCGGTCATGAGGCGCTCGCCCAAGCCAACCTCGGCCAGTGCGTCGACAATGCGATCCACGTGCTGCATCTACCTCTGTCGGTCGGACATCTGTTCCTCCCCGAGCGCAGCACAAGGATGGATCGGCTGGCCGCTCGCGCCCGGGCGAGCGCAGAACACGCTGCCGGCGTGCGGCTGACGGGCGTGCTCGGCAGCCTCCAGGTGGCGGCTCGCGGACGTGATCACGAGCACATCCAGTTCGTCGCCGGCGAAGATGACACTCGTGGGCTGACTGACCGGGACGCGCACCGTCTGATCCAGTATCCCGTCCGGTGTGTAGCGCCGGACCTCCGAAACGCCCCACACGGCGGTCCACAGACACCCATCGCTGTCGACGCAGAGCCCGTCGGCGAACCCGTCCTGGGCGGGGATCGTGACGACGGGCCGGCGCCGGCTCAGCTCGCCCGCCGCCAGATCGAAGTCGAACGCATCGATCGTGCCCGTCCCGGAGTCGATGTAGTAGTAGGTGGCGCCATCGGGGCTCCAGTCCATGCCGTTGGAGAGCGTCGTCTGGGGCAGGTAGCGCGTCACGGACCCGTCGACCTCCAGCCGGTACAGCGATCCACCATCGGCGACCGCCAAGCCGTCGTCGCCCACTCCGACGGTGCCGGCCCAGAAGCGCCCGAGCGCGTCGCACTTGCCGTCGTTGAGAAATGAGTTCTCGTCGGGCTCGACCTCGGCCACCATGTGGACGCCGCCATCGTCAAGCCGAGCGAAGCCGTGGTCGGTCCCCAGCATGAGCGCACCGTCGGCGGTCGGAACCGCGCACCCCAGCTGATAGCCGACGTCGACGGACGGCCCCTCCGTCCCGTCGAGCGCGAGCCAGTTCAGGCGCCCGGCGTAGAGGTCCACCCAGCTGACCTGCCCGCGGTCGGCGTGCCACATTGGGCCCTCCCCGAGGTCGGCGCGAGCATCCAGCAGCAGTTCCGCCTCCAGCGTACGCACCGTCATGGCTGCCACGCTACACCGGCCGCTGCTGCTTGAGGACGAACGGATCCTGAATCTCGTCCGACAGCTCGGACCGTGGCTGAGCTACAGGCGCGATGCTTGTACGCCACGACCCTCGACCCGCCCGTTGGCTGACGCTCAGTGGTGGGCGGAGCGTCGCCGTTGCCAGTCCTACGAGCAGACCAGCTTGGTCTTCTTCTTCGCCTTCTGCACCGTGCACTTCGGCAGGCGCTGGTACGCCCGCTTCACCGGGGCCGCCCGCTTCAGCGTCGCCTTCGCGAGCTTGCCCTCGCGCAGCGGGGCGACGGCGCGCACCGTGACCCTGCCCGAGAGGGTCGTCGTGATCCCGTTGACGACCGATCGCAGCCGCTTCGTGGTGACGAACCGCTGGCGCCCATCGGAGGTCGTGACCGCGAGCTGGTAGGTGACCGCATCGCGCACCGAGCGCCACGTCACCGTCAGCTTGCTGCTCTTCTTCGAGCGCCTCAGCGCCAGGTGCGCCGGCGCGGGCAGCGTGGGCGGCGGGGGCGTGTAGTGCGTCACCGTCTTCGTCTCGGCCGCCAGGTCGTTCAGGGTGAACTGCGCGACGATCGCCCGCGGCTTCTTGCCCGGCGCGGCATTGAAGCGGATCGTGCCGCTGCCGCCGCGGGTGATCGTCCCGATCACCCGCGCGTCCTTGCCGGACACGTCGGAGAACTGCACCGTCTGGTCGGGGCGCGAGAGCACGTCGTAGTGCAGGACCCGCTTGGGGCCGGTGCCGGTCACGCGCCCGCTGACCTTCGCGTCCGGCGGGTTGGTCGCCGATGCGTACTGCGTGACCGCCGCGGAGCCCGGCTGCAACGCGATCCTGTACGCACCCGGCGTCGCGCCGTCGAAGCCGACCGTCGTGAAGTGCCCGCCCGTCCCGTCGTAGCGGATGATCCGCAGGTGGCCGTCCGGCGTGTAGTCGATCCCCTTGTCGGTCGAGGACAGCGATACGCCGCCCGGCCCGGTGATCGTCACGGACGGCGAGTCGGCTGCGCCGGTCAGCTTGACCGCCTCGCCCGGCGCACCCTTCTTGATCGTCACGGGGTAGGACGGCGGGGAGCCTGCCTCGGCGGCGCGCGCCGGGTTGATGTCGATCTTGAAGCGCGACCACTTGCAGCCGTCGATCGGCCAGATGATCGGGCTGTAGGGGTGCACCCACTGCACACCACCGCCGATGTTGACCGGTCCGACCTTGAGACATCCGCCGGCGCCGCCCTGCAGCGCCGGGCCGCGCGAGAAGTTCGCCACTGCGCCGGCGCAGATCCCATGCACCGCGGCCAGGCACGCGCGGATGTCGCCGTGGAGGTTGTACGCCTGCTTGAGCACGTCGTACTGCCCGGCCACCGAGCCGGAATAGTTGATGATCCCGAGCACGTTCAGGTTGGCCTGGCCGCCGACCGAGATGAAGCCCGGGAACTCGTAGAGCAGGTAGCCGCCCGCGAGCGTGGTGTCGCCGATCACCGGCAGCGAGAGGATCGCGTCGGCGCTCATCGCGATCAGCGGCCGGGTCAGCGGTGTCGTGTAGTAGCTGGCTGGGAACGCATCGCCGGCCTCGTTGCGCTGGAGGTAGTAGGGAGCGGCGCTGCTCGGCGCCGCGACCACCATCCGCCCGTCGACCTTCACGAACTCCCCGACGCCGATCCGCGCGTGCCCGAACAGCCGCGTCGGGTTGAAGCCGAACCCGGCGCCGATGTTCTCGAGGAACACGCCAGGAGCGAGGGGCTTTCCCGGGTCGCCGTAGTCGAAGCTCGCGGCCGCCTTGATGAGGTTCCCGTTCTGGAACACCAGGCCGCCGTCGGGCGGCTGCATGTCGATGCACTCGTCGGTGAAGATGCACGCGGACGCCTGGCCGGACCACGTGTTCGACGCCTTGCTGTAGCGGATCACGAAGCCGTGCAGCGCGAGCAGCCCGAAGTCGACGTTGTAGGGCCCGATGGTCAGGCCGTCGGGCGCGTTGATCGCGAACGGCGTGGCGGTGAGCGTGACCGGCGCCTGGATCGGGTTACCCGCGATCTGCACCGCGGAGGAGACCCGCACGGTGGTCCTGATCACCGCCGTGCCCGGGTTCAGTGACACCGCGAAGTCGCCCGCGAACGGGAACCCGCCGACACCACTGTTGCCGGCCGGCGGCGGGATCGACCCGAGCGAGATCGGCCCAGGTGACGTGTCGAGCGTCAGGTTGAAGCCCGAGGGGGTCGCGCCGACGCTCATCCCACCGACGAGCAGCGACGCGTTCGCGCTCGTCAGCGCATGGGCCTGGGGGAACGACACGATCGCCGCACCGCCCTTGGGGAGCACCGGCCACGTGCCGTCGATGTAGACGGCGCTGTTTGCCACGTAGCCGTCGGTCAACTCGACCGCGCGAGCCATCACGGCGTAGTCACTCGGGTCGAGCCTGAGCGCACTGGCCAGCGAGACCAGCACGCCCCGATCGGCGGACGGGATGCCGGTGAGCTCGTCGATCGGCTTGAAGCAGCCCAGGAGCGTATGGCCGGTCCCGGCGTAGATGGTGACCGACCCACACGCGCTCGACTTGCCGGTCAGCACGTCCTGTGATCCGGTGGCGTACACGGCATCCTCGAGATGCGGCAGCACCTTCTCCGCCGCGGAGTCGGTCGGTTGCCTGGGCCCCGAGAACGTGCGGCTGAACGACTTCGAGCCGCCCGGGCCGAAGGCCGTGACCTTGACCGCGAACTGGCCACGCGGCGCGCGGAACCGGATGCTGCGCTGCAGCACGCCGCCGGACACGCCACCGGTGATCGTCGGCCCACTGCTCCCGATCTTCCACTCTAGGCGCGTCGTGTCACCGCTCACCGCGACGGTCGCGATCGTCGCCTGTTCGCTGGTCAGCGGACGCGCGAGCTGGATCGCGCTGGGGACGGGCGGCTCGGGTTGCGGCGGGGGAACCGGAGTAGGGGTCGGCGTCGGGGACGGAGGCGGCGCGATCGTGCCGACACTCAGCTGCACCGCATCGTTCGAGCCGTCGCTCGCCACCCACACGGCAACGGCGTTGCCGGTCGGCGCCACCGCGAGCACCGGGGCGGTCTCGGTCGGGAACCCGAGCTGGGGCGCGTCCCACGCGCCGGTGCCCGGTGTCCGCGACGTCACGTAGACGCGGTCGGTCGTCCCGGTCGTCGCGTGGAACGCCATCGTGAAGGTCCCGGCCGGGTCGACTCCGAGGTTCATCCCGAACGGCGCGATGCCCGGTTGCAGCGCCGGCGTCGGCGTCCCGAACATCGACTGCCCGGCCCCGAGCAGCGCGACCTGGCCCGGTGTGGCGTTCGTGACGTTCAGAGCGGCGAGCGCGTTGCCGCTCGAGTCGAACCGGAGGCTGCTCAGGAACGCGGGCGTCCCCGGCGTCGTGATGCTGCCGGCGACGATCTGCCTCGCTTGCCACGCCCCGGTCGGAGTCGGGCGATAGCTCGACTCCGCATCGCCCTCGTTCTGCCCACCGTCGCTGCGGTTCCACGCCACGATCGACGCGCCGTTGTGCATGGCGATCGCGGCGAGGTCGGTCTCCTGTTCGCCGCCGCGCTGGGCGAGCAGCTGCTGGGTCTGGAACACGCCGCCGGCCGGCCGGACGCTGGCGCGGATGTCGGTCGAGAAGCGGTCCTGGTTGTTGGAGCTGGCGCGCCCGTCCCAGGCCAGCAGCGCGTCGCCCTGCTCGTCGAAGGCGAGCTTGACGTCGCCGATCAGGCCCTCGTCGGTGTTCGTCGTGCCGGCCTGGTAGACCGTCAGCGGTCCCCCGAACTGGCCGCCCTTCGGGCGAAAGCGGGTCTGCAGTGCCGGGATCCCGAAGCCGGGGTCGGAGAGATCGTCCTCGAGCGCCCAGGCGACGAGCGTGTTGCCGCTGGCATCCATCGCCACCTGCAGGCTCGTCGCGTTCGTAACGAGCGAGGTCAGATTGACCGGGGTGCTCCAGGTGGAGCTGCCGGCCGCCCGGGACGAGGACTCGGCGGCGTAGCGGGCCGGGCTCGCCTGGAACTGCTGCATCCACAGCGCGGTCGCGCTCCCGTCCGGCGCGACGGCGATCTGCGGCGAGGCGACCACGCCGCCAGTGGCCGACAGCGGGGCCGACGCGACGGTGAAGAACCCGCCGGGCGCGGCGGTCGCGACGCGGACGACCGAGTGCGTTCCGTCGTTCTCCCGCCAGACCGCGGTCGCGTTGCCGGCCGCATCGAACGCGACGTTCGGCTCGTCGCCGTTCTGCTCCGCGATGGAGACCGTCTGGGGCGCCGACCACACGAGCGCGGCGTGCGCCGCGGCGGGCGCGGCGAACGTCGCGAGAAGTGCGACAAGCACGCAGGCTGGCTTCCGCATGGCGAAACCCTATCTCGGCAAGGCACCGCAGAACGAAGCATCGTCGGACGCTGACCCTCTAATTGCGAGACATTCAAATGACCTCGTGAGGCATCTCTGGTGCGGGAGTCGTGCCTGGAACGGGCCCCCAGCGCGCCCTGCTGTGACCGGACGAGACAACTAAAGCGCCCTGTATGACCCCTGGATTCTCGGGCGCCTTTCGCCGCGGCCGTCAGCTCCGTGGGCTGCGATCTAGGGTTACGTATCTGTAGGTCGCGGTGTTAGGGTCGGACGCCATGTCTGCTGATCCCGTTGGTCTTCACGAGATGCCGCTGGACGAACTGAGGCTGGGCGACCAAGCGACCTGGAGCAACGGCCCTCCGAACGAAGCCTTCAAACGCCTGCGCGCGGAATGTCCGATTCACTGGACGCCGAGCATCAGCGAGTTCCCCGACGCGCAGGGGTTTTGGTCGGTGACCCGGGCGCAGGATGTCGCCACGGTATCGCTGGACTGGCAGACCTACTCGTCGGCGACCGGGATCACCGTCGCGTCGGCGATGCCGATCGAGTTTGTGCAAGCGATGTTCATCGGCATGGATCCGCCCAAGCACGATCGCCTCAAGCAGCTGTTCCAGCGTGGCTTCACGCCGAAGCGGATCGCCGAGCACGAGGACGCGATCCGCGCGATCGTTCGCGGGACCTTCGATGCGCTAGGCGACCGCCAGACGTGCGACCTGGTGACCGACGTCGCCCAGCCGGTCGTCTCGCGCGTCATCGGCAGCTTCATGGGCGTCCCGGAGGAGGACGACGCAATCTGGGCGCGCCTCATGAACAGCACGCTCGCGTCAACCGATCCCGACCTCAACCCCGAGGGCATCGAGGCCGGGATGGAGCGCGACATCGCCGAGATCTTCGCGCGTTGCAACGCGCTGATCGCCGAACGGCGCAAAAGCCCGACAGATGACCTCACAAGCCTGCTCGTGCATGCCGAGATCGACGGCGAGGGCCTCTCGGATGACGAGATCGTCATGGGGTTTTTCCTGCTCATGGCGGCCGGCAACGACAGCACCAAGGCGACGTACTGCTCCGGCATCCGCGCGCTGATCGACAACCCCGACCAACTCGCGCTCGTGGTCGGTGACCGCACGCGCATCCCCGCGGCGGTCGAGGAGTCGCTGCGCATGTTCCCCGCCTTCGCGCACTTCTCGCGCACCGTGACCAGGGATACCGAGCTCGCCGGGCAACCGATCCGGGCTGGCGATCACGTCGCCATGTGGTACACGTCCTCCAACCGCGACGAGTCGCACTTCGAGGACCCCGACCGCTTTGATATCTCGCGCACGGCCGACCATCAGGCGTTCGGCGCCGGGGGCCGGCACTTCTGCCTCGGCACCGCACTGGCCCGGCTCGAGCTCCGCGTGCTGCTCGAGGAAACGCTCGAGCGCTACCCGCACATCGCGCTCGCCGGGCAGCCGATGTACGCCGAATCAGCGTTTGTCAACCAATACAAGACCATGCCGATGCGCCTGCGCTCGTAGCGAACCGGCGGTGCCTCCAAAGCGAGTTCGGGGTCGCCTGCCTGTTGCACGAGGCGCCGTGGTGCCGTGTCGGATCACTGCCGCGAGCCCGCTCCGCGAGGGCGAGGATGTCCGACCCGTCGGTCCCAGCCGGACATGCCGCTTGCGCCACACCGGAAAGAACAAGGTCGGCCGTCCCCCACCGTCGTCCCTACGAAGCCGGATCCCTACCTCAATCCGGACAAGCCACGCCGATTTGCAGGCGCTTTTCCCAGAGCCGACGGGGGGACTCGAACCCCCGACCCCTTCATTACGAGTGAAGTGCTCTACCAGCTGAGCTACGTCGGCATGCGGCGCTCAGGGTTGAGAACGTGGACGAACCAGCCCCGAGCGCCCCGCTGATGGTAGCGGCGCTCGGCGCTCTCGCGACGCAAGGCAATCGCAACACCACGGCACCCCCGCGGCGCTAGCGTGGCCCCGTGCTCAGCCGCCGGACGAAGATCGTGCTCGCCACCTTGGCCGGCGTCGTGCTGGTCGCCATCGCGATCGTCTACTTGATCGAGCCGGCGCACTCGCTGCCGTCGTTCTTCCCCGGCCACACGAGCGCCACCGCCAAGGACGCCGGCACCCACCACGTCAAGCACGGCATCGCCGCGTTCGTGCTCGCGCTCGCCGCGTTCGCGTTCGCATGGTTCGCGTCGGGACCCCAGCACGAGCCAGCGCGCGGCGACGGCCAAGACCCCGGGTAGCGGCCGCCAAACTTCAGGGCGGCTTACCGCTTACCGCTGCCCACCGGCGTTCGCATACTCGAACGATGCCCGTGTCCCGATCGTCCTGGCGCTCAGCGCGCTGCGCGCCGCCCTCGCGCCGGGTGGGTGACCGGGCCGCCGTTGTCAACGTCCGGAGCCGACGTCGGACCAACCGCTGCTGGCGGTCACGTCCGCCGGCGCGCGCGTCGTCGCATGGGAACAGGTGACGGGCGGCTTCGACAACACGCTCACCGTCCGCGTCCGGCCGCCTCGGCCGCCAGGCGCTGAGCCGCGGCGCCTACCGGGCGACGATCACGGCGATCGATGCGGCGGGCAACCGCTCCGACTCGGCGTCGGCGCCGTTCAGCGTCGTCACCCACTGACCGCCGCCGGAAAAACTTTCCAGAAACGGCGTGATTTTCTGCCGGGTCGCTCGTTGACCCTCCCGAACGGCCTTGCTACGGGCTCGGGGCATGACTCGAAGCTTGGCCGGTTCGCTCGCCGGGCGTGGGCCGCAGTGGTGGCGGCTCACGCTCCGGCGGCGAACGCAATGCTCGTGACGCCGCCGACGACGATGCAGTAGATCCCGAACGGCGTCAGGCGCCCGCTGCGGAAGAACCGCATCAGGAACCGCACGGCCAAGAACGTGGCGACAGCGGCGCAGATCGCGCCGACCAGCGCCGGCCCTCGAACACCGTCGCCCTGGTGGCCGGCCAGCTCGGGCAGCTTGAGCAGCGCCGCGGCGCCGATGATCGGCGTCGCGAGCAGGAACGAGAAGCGCGCTGCGTCCTCGTTGCTCAGCCCGACCAGCAGCCCGCCGCCCATCGTCGCCCCCGAGCGGCTGAAGCCGGGGATCAGCGCCAGGCACTGCGAGATGCCGACGGCGATCCCCTGGCGGTAGCTACGCCCGGCGATCCGCTCGTCGCCGTCGCCCTCCCAGTCGTCGGGCTCCGGGCGCCGCGTGCGCAGCGCCTCGGCGCCGAGCAGCATGAGGCCGTTGAGGATCAGCACCGCGGCGGCGATCGACGCGCTGGCGAACAGCTTGCGCAGCTGGTGCTCCAGCGCGAGCCCGATGATCCCGGCCGGGATCGTGCCGACGACCAGCAGCCAGCCGAGCTTGGCGTACGTGTCACCCGGGGCGACCGCGCGGTCGCGCAGCGAACGCAGCAGCCCGCCGATGATCCGCTTCCAGTCCGACCAGAAGATGCAGAACAGGACGATCGCGGTCGCGAAATGCGTCGCGACGAGGAACGTCAGGAAGAACGGGTCGTTCTGGTGGATGTCCCAGCCGAAGATGCGCGGCCAGATCACGGCGTGGCCGAGCGAGCTGACCGGGAACGGTTCGGTGATGCCCTGGAGGATCCCGAGCACTGCGGCTTGGAAGTAGGAGATCATCGGCGGGCGCACACTACGCGCTGCGACCGATCTTCGGTCCAGGTCCGCCTGGGGCACGGTCACAATGTCGGGGCGATGCGCGTGCTCCTCGCCACAGTCGTCACCGTCCTGCTGGCCGCCGCGCCGGCCGGGGCGGCCACACGCCTCACCTCTCCGACCGCGGGCGGCGCCGAGCCGTGCAACCCCAACCCGTGCCCGATCGCAACGGCGATCCAGTTCGCCCATGCCGGCGACGAGGTGATCCTGGCGCCGGGCACGTACCCGCTCGGCAACACCGTCCTGGGAACCGGCGCGACCGCCGACCTCAACATCCACGGGCAGGCCGGCTCGCCGCGGCCGATCCTGACCACGACCACCGGCGGCTCCGTGCTGATCATCGGCGGTACCAACATCACGCTCAGCCACGTCGACCTGCGCGAGGGCATCGGCACCGGCTCCGACACGGTCGCGCTGCAGCTCGGCAAGGGCGCGACGGTCGACGACGTCGCCGTCAGCGACGCCGGCTCGCCATCGTCGTTCGGGATCAACCTCGGCGGTGCGGCGACGATCCGCGACACGACGGTGCTCGTCCGGGGCAACGGCGCGATCGGGATCGGCGGCGCGGACGGAGGCCTCGGCTTCACCGTCACGAGCACGCTCCTGCACGACACCGTGTACGCCACCGGCGCCGGCGCGGTCGGCATCCGCGCCGACGCCTTCGACACCGCGGGCTGCACCATCACCTGCGAGAGCTCGGCGCTGACGCTGCGCGACGTCCTCGTCCGCGGGGGCACCGGCCCGGGCGCGGCGGGCCTCCAGTCGGTCGTGTCCGGCACCCAGGCCGGGACGTTCGACGTCCAGTATTCCGACTACGTCTCCGCCATCGACCCGTCCGCGAAGGTCGTCGCCGCCCACAACACCGCGGCGGCGCCATTGCTCGCCGACCCCACGAACGGCGACTTCCACGAGCTTCCGGGTTCACCCACGATCGACGCCGGCCTGGCCCAGGGCGGCGACGATGCGACCGACCCCGACGGGCGGCCGCGGACGGCCGGCCTCGCGACCGACATCGGCGCCTACGAGGCCCCGTTCCCGGTCGTCACCAACACCGCCGTGCTGCCGACCGGCTTCACCACCGCGACCGTCGCAGCGACCGTCGACGCGGTCGGCGAGCCGACGACCGTCACCGCGCAGTACGGGCCCACGACCGCCTACGGCGCGGCGTCGGCGCCGCCGCTGGCGGCGGACGGGTTCGGCGCCCAGAGCATCCGGATCCCACTGACCGGGCTCACTCCGGGCGCGACCTACCACGTGCGCATCGCGGCGTCGCAGCCGTTCGGCACCGCGACGAGCAACGACATCACGGTCACGATGCCGGTCGCAACCCAGACCGTCGCGGCACTGACGTCGTTCAAGATCAGCCCGTCGCGGTTCCACGTCGCGCCGCTCGGCGCGACGAAGGCCAGGGCGAAGGCCAAACCCAAGCCCAAGGCCCCGAAGACACCGGCCGGCACGGCGTTCTCGATCACCGTCAACCTGGCGACGGCGGTCAAGATCGCGATCAGCCACAAGTTCACGGGCATCCGGGTCGGGAAGTCGTGCGTCAAGCGCTCGTCCAAGCACCGCCACGGCAAGGCCTGCTCGAAGACGATCGCCGACGGGACGATCAGCTCCAACCGGCCCCAGGGCGCGAGCAGGCTGGCGTTCAGCGGCCGGATCCTCGGTCGCGCGCTGAAGCCCGGCCGCTACACCGCGACCGCGACCGCGGGCGGCGGTACGCCATCCGGCCGGCGCAGCGTGTCGTTCACGATCGTCAGCCGCTGAGAACCCGCTCGCAGCGGTAGGCCAGCGCCTCGAGCGCCAGCTCCTCGGTCGGGTTGAGGATCCACGCGGCGCGCGTCTCGTCGCACAGCGCGACCGCGGCCCGCACGCGCGCGACGTCGTGGTCCCGGGCGTCGGCGGCGACCTCGGCCGCCCGGTCTGCGTGGTGGACGACCTCGGGCGCGCCGTCGAGCACGCAGGCGACATCGCGCAGCCACAGCCCGGCGAGCTGGACGACGTCGTCGAGCTGCGCGGTCTGCGCGCGCCGGGCAGCGCGCTTGCCCTCGTCGGCGCCCTCGCGCTCGGCGCGGCGACGCTCCTTGGCCGGCAAGAACTCGAGCTCGGACGCGACGCGCTCCTCGACCTCCCTGGCCGCCCGCGTGCCGCCCGCCTTGGCGTCGTCGATCACCGGCACCCACGGCCGCGCGCGCGCCGACTCGCCGGCCAGGAACGCGCGCGCGTAGGCCTCGGCGCCGGCCCGCAGCTTCGGCCCGTCGCCGAGCGCCAGCCGTCGCGCGCGCTCGCCGTCGCCGAGCGCGAGTCGCGCGCAGGCCAGCGCGGTCGCCTCGTCGACGCCCTCGTCGTGAAGCCGGCGGGCGATCTCGGCGGCGGGCGCCGGCGAGAAGCGCACGAGCTGACAGCGGCTGACGATCGTCGGCAGCACGCCGTCGAGGCGATCGGTGAGCAGGATCAGGTGGGCGAACGGCGGCGGCTCCTCGAGCGTCTTGAGCAGGCGGTTGGCGGCGTTGTCGTTCATCGCGTCGGCACGCTCGATCACGAACACGCGGCGCCGCGATTCGAACGGCGTGCGCGCCGCCGCGCTGACGACCGGCTTGATGTCCTCGACGCGCATGTCGGCCCAGCCGGTCGGGCGCACCCAGTCGAGGTCCGGATGGACGTCGTGCTCGACGCGCTGCGCGGCGTTGGCCGGGTCGGCCGCGCCCTCTGACAGCAGCGCCGCGGCGAACGTCCGCGCCACGGCGCGCTTGCCGCTGCCCGCCGGGCCGTGGAACAGGTAGGCGTGGCTCGGCGCGCCGTCGAGCGCTGCCTGGAGCACCGCGCGGGCGTGCGGGTGGCGCTCGGTTCCGGCGACGGCGGGCATGAGAGGGTTCTACCAGGGTGTATGGGTGTCTGATCACGATCGAAGGCCTCGACGGCGCCGGCAAGTCGACACTTGCCGCGGCGCTCGCCGACACGCTGCGCGACCGTGGCGTCGCGCTCGAGTTGCTGCGCGAGCCGGGCGGAGTCGAGGTCTCCGAGCGGCTGCGCGAGCTGGTCAAGGACCCGGCGATGGTGATCGGTGCGCGCGCGGAGGCGCTGATCTACGCGGCCGCCCGCGCGCAGCTCGTCGACCAGCGCGTGCGCCCCGTGCTGGCCGCCGGCGACTGGGTCCTGCTCGACCGCTTCGTCGACTCGTCGCTGGCCTACCAGGGCGCGGCGCGCGGGCTCGGCGTCGATGAGGTCGCGGCGATCAACGCATTCGCGACCGGGGGGCTGGTCCCCGATCGCACGCTGCTGCTGCGCATCGACCCGGCCGCAGGCCGGGCGCGCCAGGCGGTCCGCGACGAGCGTCCGGACCGCCTCGAGCAGGAGGACGAGTCGTTCTTCGCCGCGATTGCCGATGCCTACGACATGCTGGCGGCGCAACACCCACACCGCTTCCGCGTCGTCGATGCGACCGCCGCCCCGGGCGACGTGCACGCCGCCGCGGTGGCCGCCCTCGCCGACCTGCTTCCGGCGCCCATAGAATCCGGTGCCGACGGATGAGCACGCGCTTCGACGTGTCGAGCTTCGAGCTGGTCCATGCCGCGCCGGGAACGGCGCTGCTGCGAATCGCCGGGCGCTGGACCGGGCCGGTCCGCGAGCGCCTCGCGCCGCCGATGCTCGTCGTCGACGACGGCCGCCGCACCCACCGCCTCGCCGCGCTGCCCGGCCCCGACGACGCCAACCCGCTGTCGGGGCCCGACTCGCCCCCGTGGCGCGCGGCGTTCGCGGCGCCCCAGGAACTGCTCGGGTCGCGGACCGCGTTCGCGCTCGACGTCGGCCGCGGCGGGCTCGTCGACCTGCCGCGACCGGGCGCACGCCCGCGTCCGGCGGTGCTTTCCGCGGCGCCGGCCGCCCCGGCGCCGCCCGTGGTGGCACCGCCCACGGCGGCGCCCGATGACGACCTGGCTCAGCGCGTGGCCCGCGAGCGCGAGCGCCTCGCCGCGGCGCAGCACGCCCACGAGCAGCGCCGCGAGGCCGACGAACGCGAGCGCGAACGCCTGCGCGTGGCCCGCGAGCAGCACCTCGCCGACCAGGCCGCGCGCGAGCAGGAGCGCGCCGCACAGCGCGCCCGCGCCGAGGCCGACCGCGCCCGCGCGCAAGGGCTGCGCGAAGCGGCCGACCGCAGCCAGGCGGAGGCTCGCGCGGCGGAGACGCAGCGCGCCCTGGACCACGAGCGCGCGCAGGCCCGGCTCGCCGCCGAGGCCGCGCAGGCGCGGGCCGCGCACGAGGTGTCGGCGCGGCGCGCGGCCGAGCTCGAGCAGCGGATCGAGGGGTACCGCGACATGCTCGCCCAGGCGACCGAGGCTCTCGCCGTCGCCAACGGGCGCATCGAGGCCGACGCCCAGGAGCTGTCCGACGCGCTCGACGCCGCCGCCGCGCAGGCGGCTCAGCGCGAGCAGTCCGAGGCCGACGCGCAGGAGGCCCGCACCCGACTGGCCGAACTGCAGACCGAGCACGAGCGCACGCTGATGCGCACATCGGCGGTCCAGTCCGACCTCGAGATCGAACGCGATCGCGTCGCCGAACTCGAGGAGACGGTCGACGCCTCGCAGCGCCACATCGAGCGCCTGCACGACCAGGCGCTCGAGACACCGGCACGCTCCGGCGCCCTACGCGAGCTCGAAACCCTGCGCGCGCAGGCCGAGCACGAGCAGGCCATCGCCGAGCGGCTGCGCGCCGCCTACGGCCAGGAGTCGGCCGCGCGCGACGCGGAGGTCACCGCGTGGCATGCGGAGTGCCAGGCGGCGCTCTCCCGCGCGGCGCAGCTCGCCGACGCGCTTGCCGTCGCCCGCGCCGAGCTCGAGCGCATCCACGACCGTGACGGCCTCGGCGTCGGGGCGCCGGCGGCGCCCGCCCGCGGGCTGGTCCGCTTCGTCAGCGACGATTGACGAGATGAGACGGGTCATCGTCTCGCTCGCGATCGCGTCGCTGCTTACCGTCGCGCCGGCGGCGGCGGCACCGCCGGCGACCACCGCGACAAGCGCTGCCACCTCGACAAGTGCTGCCACCGCGACGACACCGGCGACCGCCACCGCGCCGGCGACGGCCACGACACCCGCGACCACGCCCGTGCCGGCCGTGGTGGTTCCGCCGAGCCAGGTCACGATCCACCACACCTCCGGCGACCGCACGGCAGCGATCCTCCTGCTCATCGGCGTCGCCCTCGCGCTGCTGATCGGCGCGCTCGTCGTCGCGCTCGCCAGCTGGTCGGCGCGCGAGCCGGAGTGGCTGCTGCGCTCCCGCCACGCAACCGGCGAGGCCGGCTGGCGGATCGCCAATACGTGGGCCGAGTTCCTCGACTTCGTGCGCCTCGGGCGTTGACCCCGGTCGAGGCCTACCTCGAGCGACTCCATGCGCGGTTGGCCGGCGACGCCAGCGGCGCCGTCGCCGACTACATCCCCGAGCTCGCCCGGGCCGACCCGTCGTGGTTCGGAATCGCGCTCGCCACGATCGACGGTGCGATCTACGAAACCGGCGACACCCGTGTCGCGTTCACGATCCAGTCGATCTCCAAGCCGCTGACCTTCGCGATGGCGCTGGAGGCGTGCGGCGAGCTGGTGCGGGAGCGCATCGGGGTCGAGCCGACCGGCGAGGCGTTCAACGCGATCGATCTCGATCCGCTGAACCCGATGGTCAACGCCGGAGCGATCCTCACGCGCAGCCTGCTCGGCGCAGATCCTGACCCGTCGCCGCTGCACGGCTACGGGGCGTTCGCCGGCCGCGAGCTGGCGATCGACGACCGCGTCCGGGAGTCCGAGTCGCAGACCAGCCACCGCAACCGCGCGATCGGCCACCTGCTGCGCGGCGCGCAGCGACTCGAGGGCGATCCCGACGCCGTCGTCGAGAGCTACATCGAGCAGTGCTCGGTGCTCGTCGACTGCCGCGACCTGGCGGTGATCGCGGCGACGCTGGCCGGCGGTGGCGTCAACCCGATCACCGGAGACCGGGTCGTGTCGCAGGACACGGTGCGCGACGTCCTCAGCGTGATGGCGACCAGCGGCATGTACGACGCGGCCGGTGACTGGCTCTATGACATCGGGCTGCCGGCCAAGAGCGGCGTCGCCGGCGGGCTGATCGCCGTCCTGCCCGGCCGTCTGGGGATCGGCGTCTTCTCTCCGCCGCTGGACGAGCGCGGGAACAGTGTCCGCGGAGTGCGCGTGTGCGAGGAGCTCTCGCGCGAGCTCGACTTCCACATGTTCGGCCACGGCCACCGCCGCCCGTCTCCCGTACGGCGGACGTTCTCGCTGGCCGAGGTGACGTCCAAGCGCGTGCGCCCCCCGGCGATCGCGGCCGTGATCGCTGAACAAGGCAGGCGCGCGCGCGCCTTCGAGCTCCAGGGCCACCTCGGGTTCTTCGAGGCCGAGCAGATCGTCCGCGCCGTGCTCGACACCGACGCGCAGCTCGTCGTCCTGGACCTCCACCGCGTCCACGGCGTCCACCGTTCGGCGATCGTGCTGCTGGCCGGTCTGCGCGATCGCATCGGCGCGCTGTCGGCGGCGCCGGCGGAGCTGTCCGAGGCGCTGGATGTCCCCTCCTTCGCCGAGCTTGACCGGGCCCTCGAGTGGTGCGAGGACGAGCTGACCGGCGACCGCGACGAGATCCCCGAGGTCGCGCTGGCCGACCACGCGGTGATGCAGGACATCGCACCGGACGACCTGATCCGTGTGCGTGCGCTGCTGACGCCGCGGCGCTTCGCGGCCGGTGAGTACCTGCTGCGCGCCGGCGACCAGGTGACCGAGCTGCTGCTGCTCACGCGCGGGGTTGCCAGCGAGCTGCTCGTGACGCCCGACGGCAGTGAGCGCCGCGTCGCGGTCGTCCAGGCCGGGATGACGCTCGGCGAACTGGCGCTGATCAGCGGCGGCGCGCGCATCGGCGACGTCCGGGCCGACACCGGCGTCGAGTGCCACGCGCTACCGGCGGACGCGTTCGCGGTCATCGGCGAGCTCGATCCGGCACTGCGCGTGGTGCTGCTGCGCAACGTGCTCGGGCTCGTCGCCCAGCGGGCGCGGCGCACGACCGCGAGCATCGCGACGCTGATCGACTAGCGGACGCGCAAATTGCGGCAAGGCCCTCGGGCCGGCGTACCCGGCTCGATAGAATGCAGTGACGTTCTCTTGGCGTTCTGATCCGCTTGCGTGCAGGGATTTTCCCAGTCCGTCCGGGCCGAGTGGAAGGGTCGCCCGCCCATCCGAAAGAGACGTCCGGAGGCCGTTGACCGCAGTTTTTCGCGGCTGACCGGGAAGGAGAGATCACCGTGGAACACATCACCCCGACCGCACCCGTCGACGAACTGCAGCCCGGCCAGGCGCTGGCGATCAAGCGGTTTTTCACGCGTCCCGGGGTTGATCCATTCGACACCGTCGAGTGGGAGATCCGCGACGCCCGCATCGGGCACGGCGACCGTGTCGCCTTCGAGCAGAAGGACGTCGAGTTCCCGGTGTCCTGGTCGCAGAACTCGACGAACATCGTCGCCCAGAAGTATTTCCGCGGCCAGCTCGAGTCGCCGTCGCGCGAGCACTCGGTCAAGCAGATGATCGGCCGCGTGGCCGGCACGATCGCCGACTGGGGGCGCCAGCGCGGCTACTTCGCCACCCCGGCCGACAGCGACGCGTTCGAGGACGAGCTGACCCACATCCTGCTGTTCCAGATGGCCGCCTTCAACTCGCCGGTGTGGTTCAACGTCGGCTTCGAGGAGCAGCCGCAGTGCAGCGCCTGCTTCATCCTGTCGGTGCAGGACACGATGGAGTCGATCCTCGACTGGAACACCAAGGAGGGCAACATCTTCCGCGGCGGCTCTGGGTCGGGAATCAACCTGTCGAACATCCGCGGGTCGATGGAGCCGCTGGCCAAGGGCGGCACGGCGTCGGGGCCGGTGTCGTTCATGCGCGGCGCCGACTCGTGGGCCGGGACGATCAAGTCGGGCGGCAAGACGCGGCGCGCGGCCAAGATGGTCGTGCTCGACATCGACCACCCGGACATCCTCGAGTTCATCGAGTGCAAGGCCAAGGAGGAGGACAAGGCCGAGGCTCTCGCGCGCGCGGGATTCGACATGTCGATCGACGGCGAGGGCTTCAAGTCGATCCAGTACCAGAACGCCAACAACTCGGTCCGCGTGACCGACGACTTCATGCGTGCCGTCGAGCGCGACGAGGAGTGGGACCTGATCGCCCGCGCGAGCGGCGAGGTCGTCAGGACCGTCCGCGCGCGTGACCTGATGGACGCGATGGCGCGGGCCGGCTGGCGCTGCGCCGATCCCGGCATCCAGTACGACACGACGATCAACACGTGGCACACGAGCCCGGAGTCCGGCCGCATCAACGCGTCGAACCCGTGCTCGGAGTACATGCACGTCGACGACAGCGCCTGCAACCTGGCGTCGCTGAACCTGATGAAGTTCCGCCGCGCCGACGGCACGTTCGACACCGAGACGTTCATCCACGCCGTCGACATCGTCCTGCTGGCCCAGGAGATCGTCGTCGGGCCGTCGTCGTACCCGACCGAGCAGATCGCGGTCAACGCGCGCGCGTTCCGCCAGCTCGGCCTCGGCTACGCGAACCTCGGCGCCTACCTGATGGCCGACGGCCTCGCCTACGACTCCGACGCCGGCCGCGGGATCGCCGCGGCGATCACGGCGCTGATGACCGGCCGCGCGTACCTGCAGTCGGCGAAGGTCGCGGCGGCGCTCGGCCCCTACGAGCACTACGAGATGAACCGTGACGCGCACAACGGCGTGATGCGGATGCACCGCGACGCCGCGCACGCGATCGCCGACGACGCGTGCACAGATACCGCGCTGCTGAGCACGGCGCGCTCGACCTGGGACGACGCGGTCTCGCTCGGCGAGCTCTACGGCTACCGCAACGCACAGGCGACGGTGCTCGCCCCGACCGGGACGATCTCGTTCCTGATGGACTGCGACACCACCGGCGTCGAGCCCGACTTCTCGCTCGTCAAGTACAAGGAGCTGGTCGGCGGCGGGTCGATGACGATCGTCAACCGCACGGTGCCGCTGGCGCTGCAGACGCTCGGCTACAGCGACGAGCAGATCGAGGTCATCGAACGCCACATCGACGCGCAGGGCACGATCGTCGGCGCCCCGGGCCTGGCCGACGAGCACCTGTCGGTGTTCGATGTCGCGGTCGGCGAGCGCGCCATCTCGCACATGGGCCACATCAAGATGATGGGCGCGGTCCAGCCGTTCATCTCGGGCGCGATCTCCAAGACGGTCAACCTGCCGTCGACGGCCACGGCCGACGACATCGCCGACGCGTACCTGCAGGCGTGGCGGCTCGGCGTGAAGGCGCTGGCCATCTACCGCGACGGCTCCAAGACCGCGCAGGCGCTGCGCACCGACGCCCAGACCGACGCGCCGGCCAGCGAAGACGTCGAGAAGCAGATCGCCGATGCGGTCGCCAAGGCCGTCGCCGAGGCGCCGCCGAAGCGCAAGCGGATGCCGCGCGAGCGCCAGTCGATCACCCACAAGTTCTCGCTCGGCGGCCACGAGGGCTACATCACCGCTGGGATGTACGAGGACGGCGAGGTCGGCGAGATCTTCCTGACCGACATCGGCAAGGAGGGCTCGACGCTGCGCGGGATGATGAACTCCTTCGCGACGGCGATCTCGATCGCGCTGCAGTACGGCGTGCCGCTCGAGACGCTGGTGCAGAAGTTCTCCTACATGCGCTTCGAGCCCGAGGGGATCACGCTCAACCCGGAGATCCCGTTCGCCAAGTCGATGCCCGACTACATCATGCGCTGGCTGGCCTCGCGCTTCCTCGACACCGACACGCAGGAGGAGCTCGGCATCCTCACGCCGGAGGTCCGGGCGCGCAAGATGGCGCAGGACGCCGCGACGTCGGTGTCGTCGGACACGGCCGGCCCGCAGTTGATCCCCAACGGCGGCAACGGCGGTAACGGCGGCACGTCCAAGCCCGCCGCCGAGGCCCTGACCGACACCCCGCCCGTCGTCCCGGCCAGGCTGGCCGGTCTCGACCTCGGCCCGGCGTGCGGCCAGTGCGGCGGCATGATGCAGCGCACCGGCTCGTGCTACACGTGCTCGAGCTGCGGCAACAACACCGGCTGCGGCTGAGCCCGCGCCCCCGCGCAGGCGGAGTTCCGAAACGCCCGGGCGAGCGCCGCGAACGTCCCGATCTACCCGCTATAGGCACCAGACCGGGACGTTCGCGGTGGGCGGGTGCGGCGGCAGCCGCACCTGGGCTGCGAAAGCGTTGACTGTCAACGGTTCCGCAGCCCGGCCTGCCCTCGAGGCCTCGCCCGCGTCGGTAGCGTCTCGGCGATGACGGAGGCGGGAGCGTTGATCGCACTCGAGACGCTGCCGAACCTGCGCGACGTCGGTGGCTACGCCACGCGCGACGGCGGGCGGGTGCGCGGCGGCGCGCTGTACCGCTCGACCGAGCTGGGCAAGGTCGCGGGCGACGATGTCGGGCGGCTGGCGGCGCTGGGGCTCAGGACGGTGTTCGATCTGCGCACCGAGGCGGAGCGAGAATCGGCGCCCGACCGCGTGCCCGGCGGAGCACAGCTCGTGGTCTGCGACGTGCTTGCCGACTCGGAGACCGCGTCGGCCGCCGACCTCCCGCGGCTGCTTGCCGACCCGCAGCTCGCCAAGGATGTGCTCGGCGGCGCCCGGATCGCCGAGTTGTTCGGCACCGCCTACCGCGACGTCGTCTCCAAGCCCAGCGCCCTGGCCGCCTACCGGCGCATGTTCACGACGCTGATCGACTCCGACGACGCCCACCCGGCGCTGTTTCACTGCACGACCGGCAAGGACCGCACGGGCTGGGCCGCGGCGGCGATCCTCACGCTGCTCGGCGTCCCCGACGACGACGTCCTCGCCGACTACCTGCTCACCAATACCTACCTGCTGCCGGCACTGAAGCCCTACTTCGACAACTTCGCCGCGGCCGGCGGCGACCCCGAGCTGCTGCGCCCCGTCCTCGGCGTCGAGGCCGCCTACCTCCAGACGGCGCAGACCGAGATGCGCGATCGGTTCGGCACGATCGAGGACTACTTCGCCGACGGCCTGCGCATCGACGCGGACGGCCAGCAGCGCCTGCGCGAACTGCTCGTCGAGCGCTGACCTACAGCGTCGCGCCCTGGCGGATCGTGATCTTCTTGATCCCGGTCTTGGACGCGACGAAGCCCTTGTTGGTCCTCGTCACGTAACACGTGATCGTGTTGTGGTCGGCGAAGCACGTGAACGGGCCGACGACGACGTCCTTGCCGTCCTTGAGCGTCTTGGCTGTGTCGGCCGGATCGCCAAGGCAGGCGACGCCCTTGCAGAACTTCACGAAGCCGTTGCGGTGAAGCGTCGCGCTGCGGGCCGGCTTGATCGTCTGGCAGAAGGCCAGCGTGCCCAGCACCCCACCCGACGACACCTGGCAGCTGATGTTGTTGTTGGCGGAGAGGAAGTACTTCACGGTGCCGCTCCCGGCACTCGCCGGCGCGGCGAGCACGAGCGAAAGGCAGCCGGCGGTGACGAGAGCGCTCTTGGTCATGCGCCCAACCTAGTCAACCTGGCGGAACGTCTCCTTCTTGATGCCCTTGCTCGTGACCTCGAATCCCTTGCCGCTCTTCACCACGTAGCACAGCACGCCGGTCGTGACCGACCGGCAGATGAACGGGCCGACCGTCACGGACTTGCCGACCTTCAGCGTCGTCGCGTTGTCCGGCGGATTGCCGAGGCACGCAGCGCCCTTGCAGATCTGCGCGAACCCGTTGCGGTGGAGCTTCACGCTCGACGCCGGCTTGAACGTCTGACAGTAGGCCAGCGTCCCCAGCGGCGCGCCCGACGACAGCTGGCAGCTGATCTTGCCGTTGGGCGACAGGAAGAACTTCGCCGGAATGCCGGCGCTTGCCGGCACGGCCAGGACGAGCAGCAAACACACCAGGGCCAGGAGCGAGCGCTTGATCATGCGGGCAGCCTACGCGGACACCCTGACGGGCAGCGCGCCATTGGCCTGTGCGCCGCCGTCCTCGTGCGCGACCAGGCGACGCTCGGCCGCGCGTTTCACCAGGAGGCCAGCTACCTGTTCTACGACCGCGAGGCCGAGGGCGTCGACCTGCTCTCGCGGACCGTCGAGTGCACCAAGGCGGAGCTGGGCCTGAAGCTGTTCCTCCAGCTCGCGTCGCGCGGCGAGCGCGGCCTGGGCGACGACGTCGCCGCGCGCTACGCGCTGGCCCGGCGCGCCCACGCCCTGATCGTCGCCCGCCCCGGCTTCAGCAGCCCCTGCGAGCCGGAGTCGAACATCGTCTGCCTGCGCTACGGCGACGACGACGCGCTCCAGATCGTCATCCGCGACCGGCTGATGGCGCGCGGCGACGCGCACCTGAGCTCGGCCACCGTCGGCGGCCGGCGACACCTGCGGATGACGATCACCGCGCCCGCGACGACCGAGGCGACGATCGCCGGCGTGCTGGACCACATCGAGGACGCGGCCCGCGAAAGCTAGACGGCGGCCGCCTCGAACAGCTCGACCAACCGCGCGCGGCAGTAGCGCCACTGCTTGCGGTTGCGGTCGTCGCCGGGATGCAGGGTGTCGAGCAGCGCGAGCCCGCGCGCGGTTGCCAGCGCCATCTGGATCAGGCGCTCGAAGTCCCGCGACGCCGCGAGTTGCGGGAACACCTGGCGCGTGATCTCGAGCGTCTGGCGGTCGAGCATCCGCTCGACGTCGACGAGCAGCGCGCGCAGCTCGGGGTCGGTCCGCGCGTGCGTCCACAGGTCAAGCGCCGCCTGGTAGAGCGGGTCGGCGTACGTCGCCCACAGCAGGTCGAGGCCAGCCGCGAAGCGCTCGCGTCCGGCCGGCAGCCGGTCGACGGCGCTCAGCATCTGCTCGCGGCGCAGCATCGTGAGCCGCTCGGCCGCCGCCGCGACCAGCGCCTGACGGGTCTGGAAGTGGTGCAGATGCGCCCCGCGCGACACGCCCGCCCGTTCGGCGACGCGGGCCGTCGTCGTGTTCGCGTAGCCATCCTCGACGAGGCACGCGATCGTGGCGTCCAGCAGCGCCTCGCGCGTGGCGCTACTGCGTTGAGCCTGGCTGCGGCGCGGAGCGGCGGGGGTCGTCGACATGACGCCGCGATCCTACCTCACTTGTTTGCGTTCACGACTGAATGTTTGGTGTACATTGCAGATCCAGCAGGACCCCACCACCTTCAGGAGCTCCGACCGAGATGGCAACCACCGAAGCACTGGTCTTCGACGCGATCCGCACGCCCCGCGGCAAGGGCAAGTTCAACGGCTCGCTGCACACCACCAAGCCGGTCGACCTCGTCGTCGGCCTGATGCACGAGATGCTCGGCCGCCACGACGAGTTCGACCCGGCGCGCGTCGACGACGTCGTCCTGGGCTGCGTCTCCCCGGTCGGCGACCAGGGCGGCGACATCGCCAAGACCGCCGCGATCAAGGCCGGCCTGCCCGACACGGTCGCCGGCGTGCAGCTCAACCGCTTCTGCGCCTCGGGCCTCGAGGCCGTCAACGTCGCCGCCCAGAAGGTCGCCTCGGGCTGGGAGGACCTCGTCCTGGCCGGCGGCGTCGAGTCGATGTCGCGCGTGCCGATGGGCTCCGACGGCGGTGCCTGGGCGCTGGACCCGGAGACCAACTACGACACCTACTTCATCCCGCAGGGGATCAGCGCCGACCTGATCGCGACGATCGAGGAGTTCAGCCGCGAGGAGGTCGACGCCTACGCCGCCCGCAGCCAGGAGCGCGCCGCCACGGCCCAGGCCGAGGGGCGTTTCGCCAACTCGGTGATCCCGGTCCGCGACCTCAACGACAACGTCGTGCTCGACAACGACGAGTTCATTCGCGCCGGCACGACGGTCGAGACGCTCGGAAACCTGAAGCCGAGCTTCGAGGCGATCGGCGAGATGGGCGGCTTCGACGCCGTCGCGCTGCAGAAGTACCACTGGGTCGAGAAGATCAACCACGTCCACACGCCCGGCAACTCGTCGGGCATCGTCGACGGCGCGTCGCTGGTCGCGGTCGGAAACGAGGAGACCGGCAACGCGCTGGGCCTCAAGCCGCGCGCGCGGATCCTGGCCACGGCGCTCAGCGGCGCCGACCCGACGATCATGCTCACCGGCCCCGCCCCCGCGTCCAAGAAGGCGCTGGCCAAGGCCGGCCTGACCGTCGACGACCTCGACCTCGTCGAGATCAACGAGGCGTTCGCCGCCGTCGTCCTCCGGTTCGTCAAGGACATGGGCCTCGACATGGACAAGGTCAACGTCAACGGCGGCGCGATCGCCATGGGCCATCCGCTCGGCGCGACCGGCGGCATGATCCTCGGCACGATCATCGACGAGCTGGAGCGCACCGGCGGCCGCTACGGCCTCTGCACGCTGTGCGTCGGCGGCGGCATGGGCATCGCCACGGTGCTCGAGCGGATCTAGACAGACACAAAGGACCACAGAGACTCATGACCCAGATCAGCACGATCCGCTACGAGCGCGACGACGACGGAGTCGTCGTCCTCACGCTCGACGACCCCTCGAGCTCGGCCAACACGATGAACGAGGCCTATCGCACGTCGATGGCCCAGACGATCGACCGCCTCGAGGCCGACAAGGACGACATCGCGGGCGTCGTCATCACGTCGGCCAAGAAGACGTTCTTCGCCGGCGGCAACCTCAACGATCTCAAGCAGGTGACCCCCGACCAGGCGGCCGAGTTCGCGGCCGGCGTGCGCGAGATGAAGAGCCAGCTGCGCCGCCTGGAGACGCTCGGCAAGCCGGTCGTCGCCGCGCTCAACGGCACGGCGCTCGGCGGCGGCCTCGAGATCGCTCTGGCCACCCACCACCGCATCGCCGTGGACGATCCGCGGCTCAAGCTCGGCTTCCCCGAGGTCCAGCTCGGGCTGCTGCCGGGCGGCGGCGGCGTGACCCGCACGGTGCGGATGTTCGGCATCGTCGACGCGCTCATGCGGCTGCTCATGCAGGGTCAGCAGCTGCGCCCGGCCGACGCCAAGGAGCTCGGCCTGATCGACGAGATCGTGCCGACGATCGACGACCTCGTCCCGGCCGCCAAGGCGTGGATCGCTGACAACCCCGAGGCAGTCCAGCCGTGGGACGTCAAGGGCTACAAGATCCCCGGCGGCACCCCGGCCACGCCGGCGCTGGCGATGAACCTGCCCGGCTTCCCGGCCAACCTGCGCAAGCAGCTCAAGGGCGCCAACTACCCGGCGCCCCACCACATCATGTCGGCCGCCGTCGAGGGCGCACAGGTCGATTTCGACGGAGCGATCGAGATCGAGGGGCGCTACTTCGTCAACCTCGCCACCGGTCAGGTCGCCAAGAACATGATCCAGGCGTTCTTCTTCGACATGCAGGCCGTCAACGGCAGCCGTGGCCGGCCGGAGGGCATCGAGCCGTTCCGGGCCAAGAAGGTCGTCGTGCTCGGCGCCGGGATGATGGGCGCCGCGATCTCCTACGTCTGTGCCAAAGCCGGCATCGAGGTCGTGCTCAAGGACGTATCCCAGGAGGCGGCCGACAAGGGCAAGGACTACAGCGCCAAGCTGCTGGACAAGGCGATCGCCCGTGGGCGCTCGACGCAGGACAAGGCCGACGCCCTGCTGGCGCTGATCACCCCGACGACCGACCCGGCCGCCGCGGCCGGCGCCGACCTGCTGATCGAGGCGGTGTTCGAGGACCCGGCGATCAAGGCGCAGGTCTACGCCGAGATCGAGCCGCACCTGGCGCCCGACGCGCTTTTGGGCTCCAACACCTCGACGCTGCCGATCACCGACCTTCAGGCCAGCGTCACGCGCCCGGCCGACTTCATCGGGCTGCACTTCTTCTCGCCCGTCGACAAGATGCCGCTGCTGGAGATCATCAAGGGCGAGCAGACCAGTGACGAGACGCTCTACCGCGCGCTCGACGTGGCCAAGCAGATCTCAAAGACGCCGATCGTCGTCAACGACAGCCGCGGCTTCTTCACGAGCCGCGTCATCGGGACGTTCATCAACGAGGGCCTGGCGATGCTCACCGAGGGCGTCCCCGCGCCGTCGATCGAGCAGGCCAGCGCGCAGGCCGGCTACCCCGCACCGGTGCTCCAGCTGTCCGACGAGCTCAACCTCAACCTCATGCGCCGGATCCGACAGACGGCCGTCGACGCGGCGCGCGAGGCGGGAATCGAGATCCCGCAGCATCCGGCCAACGAGGTCATCGACCGCATGGTGGAGGAGTTCGACCGCGGCGGACGGCTGGCCGGCGCCGGCTTCTACGAGTACGCCGACGGCAAGCGCGCCGGCCTGTGGCCGGGTCTCACGGGCGCGTTCGGGGGCGGGAACCTCGACGTCCCGTTCGAGGACCTCAAGGAGCGGATGCTGTTCATCGAGTCGCTGGAGACGGTCAAGTGCCTGGACGAGGGCGTGATCGAGACGGCGGCCGACGCCAACATCGGCTCGATCCTCGGCATCGGCTTCCCCGGCTGGACCGGCGGCGTCGTGCAGTACATGAACGGATACGACGGCGGCCTCGCCGGTTTCGTGGCCCGCGCGCGCGAGCTCGCGGTCCGCTACGGCGACCGCTTCGAGCCGCCGGAGTCGCTGGTCGAGAAGGCGCAGCGCGGGGAGAGCTACGCTGATGAGCAGCCGGTGCTTGCCGGCGCATAGCTCAGTCAGCGATGCAGCTCGAGGGAATTCATCACATCACCGCGATCACCGGGGATGCGCGCGCGAACGTCGATTTCTACACGCGCGTCCTCGGGCTGCGCCTGACGGCCAAGACCGTCAACCAGGACGACCCGACCGTCTACCACCTGTTCTACGGCGACGAGCGGGCGCGGCCCGGGAACGACATCACGTTCTTCGAGTACCCCCACGCCAAGCCGGGGCGGGCCGGGGCGGGGATGGTGCACCGGGTCGTGTGGCGCGTCGCATCGAGCGCGGCGGTCGACTTCTGGGCGCAGCGGCTGGCCAGGCTCGACGTGACGGCCAAGCGCACCGGCGACGCGTTGCTGTTCTCCGACCCCGAGGGTCTCGACCACGAGCTCGTCGTCAGCACCGTGCCCGACCAACCGCTGGTCGCCGACCACCCCGAGATCCCGGCCGAGATGGCGCTCCAGGGCTTCGAGGGGGCGCGCGCGTACAGCGCCAACCCGGAGGGCAGCGAACTGGCGCTGGCCAAGCTGATGGGCGCCGCGCGGCGCGACGACGGAGCGTGGGAGCTGCGGGGCGAGCGGCGCGGCGGCTGGATCGCCTTCGACCCCGCGCCGGCGACCCCCGGTCGCCAGAGCGCCGGCACCGTGCACCACATCGCGTGGGGCACGACCGATGCCGACCAGCCGGGCTGGCTGCACAGGCTCGACAAGATCGGCGTGCGCAACAGCGGCATCGTCGACCGCAACTACTTCCGCTCGGTCTACTTCCGCGAGCCGGGCCAGATCCTCTACGAGCTGGCGACCGACGAGCCCGGCTTCACGGTGGATCTGCCGCTGGAGCAGCTCGGCACCAAGATCATCCTGCCGCCGTGGCTCGAGCCGCGCCGAGCCGAGATCGAGGCGCGGCTGACCCCGCTACCCGATCCGCGCGCCGACCGGCACGCGGCGACCCCCTAGCGTCCCGCGCGGCGGCGCCCCGAGGCGGGCGCCGCCGAACGGTGGGTTCTCCTCCTACGACTGGCTAGGCGAGCGCCTTGGCCTTGATCTTCTCGAACTCCTCCTGGCTGATGGTGCCCTTGTCGAGCAGCGCCTGCGCGTTGGCGATCTCCGTCGCCGCGCCGCCGCCCGTGCTGGCCACCGACTGCACGTAGTTGTCGAAATCTGCCTTCTGCGCCTGAGCCTGCTGGAGGCTGCGGTCAGCCATGCCCTTGTGCTCGGCGATCAGGTAGATCAGCACGCCGAGGTACGGGAGGATGATCACGAAGATGATCCACAGGGCCTTTATCCATCCACTGATGTCGTGCCGGCGGAAGATGTCGGCGAAGACCGTGATGAGGATCCAGATCCAGATGATGAACAGGAAGAACCACAGCATCGTCAGGAAGATGCCTCCGGCCGGGTACGAATCTGCTAGCACTGAAGATGGCTCCTTGATTGGGGAATGGCGATAGTCGGATCGCCACGCTACGGCGGGGGCCATCATGTCACCTCCCCCGTACGGGGTGAACGCCCGTGAGCGACGAGACGGCCGGGCCGGGGCGCGACGAACGCGAAACCGCGGTCCTGGTGGTGATCGCGCTGGTCGCGGTGATGTGGGTCGTGGAGATCGTCGATCAGCTCGACGACCGCCGGCTCGAGGCACACGGCATCCAGCCCCACAAGCTCGACGGACTGGTCGGCGTGCTCACCGCGCCGTTCCTGCACGCCGGGTTCGGGCACCTGATCGGCAACACGATTCCGCTGCTGATCCTCGGCGCGGTCATCGCGCTCTCGGGGCTCGTGCGGTTCCTGGAGGCGACGGCGATCATCATCGTCCTCGGTGGGCTGGGGACGTGGTTGATCGCGCCGACCGGGACCGACCACATCGGCGCCAGCGGCCTCGTCTTCGGCTACGCGACCTACCTGATCGGCCGCGGCGTGTTCAGCCACCGCATGGGCCACGTGCTCGTCGGGCTGGGCGTCGTCGCGCTCTACGGGGCGACGCTGCTCGTCGCGCTGACGCCGCGCGATGGGATCTCCTGGCAGGGCCATCTGTGCGGCGGGCTGGCGGGCCTGGTCGCGGCGTGGTGGATCGACGGACGTAGTTCTGCCACAGCCTGAACGAAGAACCCGAAAATCGGCGCATCTTTTGCCGGGGCTTGACAAAAGTCCCCCCGATCAGGAAGTGTTGCCGCGTTGTCTGAGCTGGGTATGGATCGTTGAGCTCCCTGCGCGAGCTGAACCGCGTGGTCGTCCTCGCCGAGCACGGCCTTCGGGTGGTCGAGAGCGTGCGGTCGGGCGGCAAGGTGACCCGCGGCGACATCGCACGGCAGACCGGACTCGCGCGTTCGACCTTCTCGGCGCGCTCGCGCTCATGATCGCGCAGTCGGATCGCGTTCTCTCACGGCGGCTCCGGGCAGCAGTAGGAGGTGAGCCGTAGCGGCACCAGGGTCAGCGCACGGCACACAGGTCGTGATCGAAGTTCAACCGAAGGTCCTTTCTTAGGAGAAGCAGTGAAAGGCAAAGCAAATGTGGGCGATCGTCGTTTGGATCGTCGCCGCACTCGCGGTCAGGGCGGCATCATCCTCGCCTCGCGCCTGAACTCGTCGACAGCTCGACCGGCCGCGGAACCGTGCTGCTCTATTCGATCGCCGCGAAGGTGATCGGCGGCGTCAGCCTGTTCGGCGGGCGCGGGCGCATCAGCGGCGCCGTGCTCGGGGCGCTCGTAATCGCGATGATCGACAACGACCTCGGCCTGCTCAACATCAGCGCCGCGACCAAGTACAACATCACCGGCGCTGTCCTGCTCGCCGCGGTGACGCTGGATGTGCTGTCGCGACGGCGCAGCGCAGCCGTCGGGCGATGAACGGGCGCGTCGCGGTCATCACGGGAGCGAGCCGCGGCCTCGGGGCCGCGGTCGCTCGTGCGTTCAGCGAGCGCGGCGCGAAGGTCGGTCTGCTGTCGCGGTCCGGTGACGACCTCGGGCTGCCGGACGCGCTGGGGCTCGCGTGCGACGTCAGCGACCGCCAACAGGTCGACGCCGCGGTCGCCGCCGTCGTTGAGCGCTTCGGCACGCTCGACTGCGCGATCGCCAACGCCGGCGTCGGGACCTACGGGCCGTTCCTCGAGATGGACGGCGCGGCGATCGACGAGATGATCGACGTCAACCTGCGCGGGACGATCCACCTCGCCCACGCGGCACTCCCGCACCTCGTCGCGGCCGCCGCGAGCGACTTCGTGTCGGTCGCCTCGGTGGCGGGGCTACGCGCGTTCCCGGGCGAGGCGGGCTACAACGCGTCGAAGTTCGGGCAGCTCGGCTTCACGCGCGCGCTCGACAATGAGCTGCGCGAGCACGGCGTGCGCTGCACGTGCGTGTGCCCCGGGGGAATCGCCACCGACTTCGCCCTCGGCCACGGGCGGCCGCCGGAGGCGCTCGACGGGATGATGAGCGCGCAGGAGGCCGCCGAGGCGGTCGTGTTCTGCGTCACGCGGCCGCCGGGCTACCGGATGCTGACGATGAGCTACCGGCCGATGAGCGAGGGCTCGTGGGGCTGAGACTGGGGCTGCTGTCGACCGCACGGATCAACGGCGCGATCCTCGCCGCCGCAAGGCAGACCGACGCCGTCGAGGTCGTCGCGGTGGCCAGCCGCGACGGCCACCGCGCGCGCGACTACGCCGCGCAGCACGCGATCGCGCGCGCCCACGGCGACTACAGCTCGCTGCTGGCCGATCCGCAGGTCGACGCGGTCTATGTATCGCTGCCCAACGCGCTGCACGCGCCGTGGACGGTGCGCGCGCTGGAGGCCGGCAAGCACGTACTGTGCGAGAAGCCGTTCTCGCCCGACCCCGAGGTCGTCGACCACTGCTTCGCCGTCGCCACCGCGCACGGATTGGTGCTGACCGAGGCGTTCATGTGGCGCCATCACCCCCAGGCCGCACGGCTGACCGAGCTCGTGGCCGCCGGGGCGATCGGCGAGCTGCGGCTCGTGCGTGCGACGTTCTCGTTCCCGCTGCTGCGCAAGGACGACGTGCGCTGGGATGTCGGGCTGGGCGGCGGTGCGCTGATGGACGTCGGCTGTTACTGCGTCAGCGCGCTGCGGCTGCTGGCCGGCGAGCCCGAACGGGTCCACGGCGAGGCGGTCACCGCACCGTCGGGCGTCGACTCGCGCTTCGCGGCCGCGCTGCGGTTCGCGGGCGACGTGCTGGGAACGCTGGACTGCGGCTTCGACCTACCCGCGCGTGACGAGATCGAGGTCGTCGGCTCAGCCGGGTCGCTGTGCGTGGACGACCCGTGGTTCGCGCGCCGGCCGTCGATCGTCCATCGCAACGGCGACGGCGCCGCCGAGGAGATCGCGCTGGCGGCGGCCGACCCCTACGTGCTCGAGCTCGAGGACTTCGCGGCGGCGGTCCGCGACCGGCGCCCGCCGCTGCTGGGCCGTGACGACGCCCTGGGCCAGGCCCGCGTGCTGTCGGCGCTGCTGCACAGCGCCGCCGCGGGCGCGGACGCCCGGGTCGGTGGATGAGCAACCAGCTCGCGGTCGGCCTCGCCGCTACGGGCTGGCGGGCGATGTCTTCCATGCGCCGCTCGTCGCCGCCGAGCCGCGGCAGCGCGTCGTCGTCACGCGCGATCCCGAACGCCAGGCCCCCCATTCCAGCGCCGACATCCTGTCCGACGCGGCCGACCTGCGCGACATCGAGGTACTCGTTGTCGCCACCCCCAACCGCGCCCACGTCGCGGTCGCGGTCGCCGCGCTGGAGCGCGGGCTCGCGGTCGTCGTCGACAAGCCGCTGGCGGCCAGCGCGCGCGACGCCGAGCCGCTGTGGCCCAGCCGAGCTCCTGACCGTGTTCCAGAACCGCCGCTACGACGGTGACTTCTTGACCGTCCAAGCGGCTGGCCGCCGACGGCGGCTCGGCGAGCTGCTGCGCCTGGAGTCGCGCTTTGACCGCGCTCGGCAAAGAGCCGGCCTATGTGATGGGCCAGCTCGGCACGCCGACGCCGCCTTCACGCTGCCGGTCTATGCGCACGCGATGCGCCGCGACCAAATGCGACCTCGAGCGCCTCAAGACCCTCGTCGACGGCGCTCGCGTGTGAAGCGCGATGAGGCCGGCCCCGCCGACGAGCGCCGGCACCTCGACGGCTGCCGCGTCAACGTCTTTGAACTCGAAGCCGAGCTCACGTCCTCGTGCGGGTAGCTCTTCCGCCGCGGGTCGAGGACGACAATCACATCGATCTCAATGCGCAGCGGATCGGCCGCTCGCGCGCGGCTGCACGCGCCCTACGACACCCTGGCTGACACGGCGCGGCAGTTCGACGAGCTGCCCGAGGTGCGCGTGGCGCTCGAGCGAGCGTCAGCGCTCACCGGGGCGACGGGCGCCGAGGCCGACCCGCCGGATGCCTAGCCGAGCTCGCCGCGCGCGGCACAACGAGGCGCTTGACGAACTCGCCGTCGACTTGCTGCCAGGTCTCCGGCGGTGACGTCGACGCGGTCGTCTCGACGTCGCAACGTCACCAGCGCTGGTGCACGTGAGGTGTGATGCGCTCGGCATAGACGGACGCGATCCGCGCCATCGTCGTGTCCGGAAGCGCCGGCACCGCGGCCGCCGCCGCGTTGGCGCGCGCCTGCTCGGGCGAACGGGCGCCGGGGATGACCGTTGAGACGGCGTCGTGCATGAGGATCCAGCGCAACGCCAGCTGCGCCAGCGTCACGCCATCGGGCACGAGCGGCCGGAGCTCCTCGACCGCGTCGAGGCCGACCTCGAACGGGACGCCGGCGAACGTCTCACCCACGTCGAATTGCTCGCCGTGGCGATTGAACGTGCGGTGATCGTCGGGGGCAAAGGTCGTGTCGCGCGTGTACCGACCCGACAGCAGACCCGAGGCGAGCGGGACGCGGACGATGACGCCGACGCCGCGCCGTGCCGCCTCGGCGAGGAAGAGACCGGCCGGCCGCTGGCGGAACGGGTTGAAGACGATCTGCACAGTCGCAACGTTCGGGTAGTCGATCGCCTTGAGCGCCTCCTCGACGCGCTCGACGCTGACACCGTAGGCCTCGATGCGGCCCTCCCCGACCATCGCCTCGAGGTCCTCGAAGACCTCGGGGTGGTAATAGAGGTCTGTCGGCGGACAGTGCAGCTGTAAGAGCGGCAGCGCGTCGATGCCGAGGTTCTCGCGCGAGCGATCGTTCCATGCACGGAAGTGCTCGGGCGAGTAGTTCGCCACGGTCTGGTCCAGGCGGCGGCCCATCTTCGTGGCGACCGTGATCGGCTCGCCGGCGCGCTCGCGCAGCAGGCGGCCCACCAGGCGCTCCGAACGCCCGTCGCCGTAGACGTCCGCGGTGTCGTAGAACGTGACGCCGGCATCCGCGGCGGCGTGCAGCGTCGCGAGCGCCTCGTCCTCGCTCACGGTGCCCCAGTCCGCGCCGATCTGCCACGCGCCGAAGCCGATCTCCGAGATCTCGCGGCCGGTCCTGCCCAGGGTTCTCGTGCGCATGGCCTCAGAGTACGTGCTGCTCAGCCGCGCGGTGCGAAAGCACCGCGCGGGTCGATGCGATCGAGCAACGCAGCGAAGTCGCCGAGCCGCTCGTAGAGGCCGCCGATCGCGGCCCCGTCGGCGAGGAAGAGCTTGCCCCAGTGGGGGCGCGCGGCGAACGGCTCAAGGGCCGCCTCGACGGACGCCAGGACGCGCGTACACCAGCGGAAGGATCCCGCTGGCCAGCCCGCGCAGCGCCTCGATCCCCGCCCGGGCATGGCGCCGCTCCAGGTGGCACTCCGACCGGATCTCCGCTCCCGCGCTCGGCGTGAAGACGATCCGGAAGTGCGGCAGCCGTTCCGACCACGGGCCCGGCCAGCCGAGCTGTGCGGTGCAGCTGACCGGGTCCATGCCGCGGATCCGGTGACGGTCGGACGCAGCGGGGCGCGCGCCGAACAGATCGTCACCGGTGCGGTTGGGCGCGCCGGCGATGCGGCGCTTCACCCACAGCTGGTCGACCGCGTCCCCCAGCGCGTGAACAGGCTGACGCCGTCGCCGCTGGCGAAGGACGGCGTCGAACTGCTCGAACAGGACGTCCCACCGAGCCCCTCGAACACGCGCTGGCTGACCTCGTAGGCGGGCTCGACGTCGAGGAACACACGCCTCACGACGCCGGTCGCGCCGAGCCCGACGACGAGACCCTCGAAGTCTGCCTCGCCGCGGCGCACCGTGACGGCTTCTGGCCGAGGCGACGAGCTCCATGCCCGCCACCGCGGTTGCGAGGTTGCCGCTGGCATCGCCGGATCCGTGCGTCGCGGTGGCGATCGCGCCCCCCGCCGCGATCTGCGGCGACGACGCCCGGTTGGCCAGGGCGAGGTGCTCGCCGGCCAGCTCGTCGCGAGCGCGCCGTACGTCATGCCCGCGCCGAGGAAGACCGTGCCGGCGTCGCGGTTCACGACGACGTCCGCCGGCAGCGCCTCGAGTGTCACCAGCTCCGCCGAGTCCGCGATGTTGCTGAAGGCATGCCGCGCGCCGAGCACGCGGATGCGCCCCGGTTACGCATGCGCGGCGCTGCGTTCAAGGATCCGCGCGCCCGCTCCTGCACGGGCCGCTCGCGCGGCATCGGGGGTGGCGACGCCCGGCGGCAGCAGCGCGAGGATCGCGCCGCCGAAGCCCCCGCCGATCATCCGCGCCCCCGCTGCACCCGCGGCCTTGATCCGCGCCACCGCGCGCTCGACGGCCGGGGTCGACACTTCGTAGAGATCGCGCAGGCTGGCGTGTGAGGCGTCGAGCAGCCGCCCGACCGCGTCCAGGTCGCCGGTGCTCAGCGCTCGCACCATGGCGTCGACGCGCGCGTTCTCCTCGATGACGTGCAAGACCCGGCGATCCAACGGGGACGGCAGGCCGGCCGCAGCGCTCGGGTCGGCGTCGCGCAGGCTCGCGAGCCCCAGTCGCCGCGCCGCCTCGGCGCACTCGGCCCGGCGAGCGTTGTAGCCCGACTCCGCGTTCGAGTGCGCCTGGCCCGAGTCGGCGGTGACGAGCCTCCAACCCGCGAGCTCCAGCCGCACCGTGACGATCTCGAGCGAGCGGAAGTCGATGCGCAGCGCATGCCCGCTCTCGCCCAGCAACGATGCGAGCTGGTCGAGCAGCCCTGTCTGCGCGCCTGCCCATTCACGTTCGATGCGCGAGCACAACCGCGCGAGAGCCACGCGCTCGGGATCCGGTTCCCCGCCCAGGCCCAGCAGCGCGAGGCAGAGTGCGACCTCCAGCGCCGCGGACGAGGAGAGTCCGGCACCCCTCGGCAGCGTGCCCGCGATCTCCACCAGCGCGGCCGGCACGGCGTGGCCGGCCGCGGTGAGCTCGGCGACTGCGCCGCGGACGAAGGCCCGCCAGCCGGCGGCGCGCTCGGGCTGTGAACGCGCAAAGCGGTCGTGCTGACCGAGGTCGAGTGCGCGCGCCTCCATCTCGTCACCGGCGAGGCGGGTGGCCGTCACCGTAACGCCCTCAGCGACCGCGAACGGCAGGCTGAGCCCATCGTTGTAGTCGGTGTGCTCGCCGATGAGGTTCACGCGCCCCGGCGCGAAGGCGATGCAACACTCAGCCGGCACGGACCCGTCCCAGCCGGGTGCCGTCCGGGATGCGCGCCGGACCACGCAGCTCGACGTCGCCGGCGAGCTCCACGTCGCGCCCGAACACGACGTCGCCACAAATCGACAGCCGCGTGCAGCGGCGCATTCCGGGTGGCCCGAACGGAAAGTGGCGATCGAGGTCCTGCAGTGTGCCGTAGTAGGCCCGGTCGAGTGCCACGACGGTCCCCGGCACCGCCCCCTCCGCGGGCACCAGCGTCGCGCCGTCGGCCAGCTCGTAGGCATCTGATCGGACCAGCAGGAGGTCGTCGGTGGTCTTGACCGGAGCGAACCGCGTGCGCGGCACATGCAGGGCCTGGGCTCCCTCGATCAGCCCGATCGCCGAGCCCATCGTGGTCTCGAGCTGCACGACCTCCCCCGCGGCCGGCAGCGTCTTGCGGTTGACGATCAGCGGCAGCGGCAGGACGCCGTCGTGCGCCTCGAGGAGCTCGGCGAGTGCGACGAGATCGATCCACAGGTTGTTGCTGTTGTAGAACCGCCAGCGCGTGAAGTCGGTGAACGAGCCGTCGTCCGGGGCCTGCGCCGTGTCGCGCAACACGAGCCGCCCGGCGTGCGAGGCGATGTGGCCGCCCTTGCGGTCCGCGGCCGTTCCCTGCACGACCTCCATGACGAACGGAATCTCCCGGCGCGCCATCCATCCCAGGATGCGTGGTTCCAGTACCGCGCCGAGGTTGTCGGCGTTCGCCACGAATGCGTAGCGGTAGCCGCGGGCCAGCATCTCGGCCAGCATGCCGGACGCCTGCAGCGCGGCGTACAGATCGCCGTGCCCCGGCGGGCACCACTCCGCGTCCGGATCGGCGGGCAGGTGCAGCGGCTGGAGGTCGGCGGGGCGCAGGCGCGGCTCACGGTGCTGCAGGAAATCCGCCGGCAGGTCGCCGGGCAGCCCGGAGTGCGACCGCAGCGCCTCGAGGCTCGGTCCGCGCGTTGCATGGGAGTTCATCAGCACGAGCGGCAGTCGCGCGCCCCATCGCGCACGTGCAGCGAGCACCTGGCGCGCGATCACGTCGAGGAACGTCAGTCCGGGCTTGACCATGACCAGCGATTTCGGCGACGCGAGCCCCATTGTCGTTCCCAACCCACCGTTGAGCCGGACGAGGACCGTGTGGTCCAAGGCGTCACCCGGTGTGGCGACGTTGAGCTCCGTGAGCGACTCCACGTGGCGCACCGGCTCGAGGTCTTCGCTGGAGAGCACGCCGCGATCGCCGGCGACCAGCAGCGCGAACAGGCGGGCGAACGCGCGCACGCCGATCTCGGACATACCCGCCGCCCGCATCTTCGCCTCAGCCGCGGAAGGCCCGGTCATCGCCCGTCGGGCGGCGCCGTGCTGCGGCGCACGATGAGCTCTGGGGCGACCGCGACGTGCTCGGGCTGCTCGCCGCGCATGACGTCGAGCAGCAGGCGCAGACTGGCGCGTCCAACCTCGGCGAAGTCCTGGCGCACGGTGGTCAGCGGAGGCGTGAAGTACTGGGCCTCGGGGATGTCGTCGAATCCGACAACGCTCACGTCGCCCGGAACGTCGCGGCCGTGTTCGTGCAGCGCGCGGAGCACGCCGAGCGCCATCTGGTCGTTGGCCACGAAGATCGCGGTCAGGCCGGGCTCCCGCACCAGCTGCAACCCGAGCTCGTAGCCCGAGCGGGGGCTCCAGTCGCCGACCAGCTCCGGCGGGATCTCCGCGCCGGCCGCCTTGAGCGTCGCGTGCCAGCCGTCGAGGCGCAGCTGGGCCTCGACGAAGTCCCGCGGGCCCGCGAGGTGCCAGACCGTGCGATGGCCAAGGTCGATCAGCAGCTGCGTCGCGCCGACCGCCCCCGAGAGCTGGTCGACGACGACCAGCGGCGCATGGTGCGGTCGGCCGGCCTCGACGACCACGATCGGGACGCCCGTCGGCAGGCTCGCGAGCGCGTCGGCCGCGCTCTCGTGCGGCGTGATGATGAGGATCCCATCGACGCCCTGGACGCGGAGCCGCTCGATTGCGTCGAGTACCGAGCTGCTGTTGAGGGCGTGCAGGCTGACGATCATGATGAAGTAGCCCGCTGCGTGCGCGGCCTGCTCGATCGCGAAGAGCGTCGACGCGGGCCCGTAGAGCGCGGTGTCGACGCTGACGACGCCGAGCATCCCGGATCGCCCGGTCACCAGCGCCCGGGCCGCACGGTTGGGCCGGTAGTCGAGCCGATCCATCGCGGCCAGCACGCGCCGTCTCGTCGCCGGCCGGACCTGCGCGCTGTCGTTGACGACGCGCGACACCGTCTGGTGCGAGACGCCGGCGAGCCTGGCGACGTCCGCCATCACGGCGGGGCGCGCTCCGGAGGCGCCCGGATCTTCGCTGTTCTGAGGAAAGCTCATGGTGCCGCGCCGAGCGGGCGCGAAAAAAAGTATGCCTTACGGCGGCAATTTTGTTAGCGTTCACATCGCCGGGAGGAGAAAGCTCAGGCGCTGGGCGGATAGCGCCCGGAAGGCAATCGTTAAAAGGACGAGAGGAGTGGCGATGTCGAGGCCGGAAGATCTAATCGGTGATGCCATCGAGCGGTTGGAGTTCGATGAGCGCAACGAGGAGGATTCGCCTCACAAGGACTGGCGCCAGCTGACGCGCAGGACGGCTCTCACCGGCGGTGCGGCGGGGATCGCAGCGCTGGTGCTCGAGGCGTGTGGTGGCGGCAGCGGAGGCACGACCACCACCAAGGCCGCGACGCCGAGCGCGGGCGCGTCGATCTGGGGAGGCCCCACGAACTACCACTTCGTGATGGTCAACCACGTGACGACGAACTCGTTCTTCACCGCGACCATCTACGGATGTCAGGACGCCTGCAAGCTGACCGGCACGTCGTATCAGTGGACGGGCTCGCAGAATTCGATCGTCAGCGAGATGGTCTCGGCGTTCAACTCCGCTATCGCTGCAAAGGCGGCCGGGATCGGGTGCTGCCTGATCGACGACACTGCGTTCAACGCGCCCACCGACAGCGCGCTGGGCCACGGCATTCCCGTGATCGCGTACAACGCGGACGTCTCGGAGAAGTCCAAGAACAACCGGATGGCCTACATCGGCCAGAACAACCTCACCGCGGGTGCCGCGGTCGCCGAGGCGATCCTTAGCGCCGGGGTCAAGTCGGGCGACCTCGTCGCCGGGATCATCGCGACGCCGGGCACCGGGAACATCCAGCCGCGGATCGACGGCGCGAAGCCCGTCCTGAAGGACGCGGGCGTCAAGTTCGAGGAGGTCGGGACTTCGGCGACGGAGGGCGCCCCGGAGTACAACAAGATCGCCGCGTGGTACGCCGGGAACAAGGATGTGAGGTGGATGATGGCCGTCGACAGCGGCGACAGCAACGCGGTGGCGCAGTTCATCCAGAAGGAGGGCCTGCAGGGCAAGGTCGGCGCGTCGGTCTGGGATGTCGGACTACCCGTCGTGCAGGCCATCAACAATGGCTACGTGACCGCCACGATTGACCAGCAGGCCTACCTGCAGGGCTTCCAAACGATCATGCAGCTGTTCCTGTGGAAGGTCTCGGGCGGGCTGATGAGCCCGACCAACACCGACACGGGGCTGGGCATCGTCACCAAGGACAACGTCAAGCCGTACCTGACGACGAACAGGTTCCAGGGAACGTCGGCGACGCCGAAGGCGTTGCCAAGTCCGGCCTCGATTTCCACGTAGTCGGCAGGCGTGGAATCGGGCGCTACAAAGTCCGCTGTTGCCCCGGCGCCCGACGCGCCGGGGCAACACCGTGAGGCCCGTAGGCTGGGCTTTCGCGTCCTGCGGCCGTTCCTGTATCAGCGCGAGCTGACTCCGCTGCTGATCACGATCGGGCTGTTCGCGTACTTCACGATCAAGGCCGGGTCGAACTTCACCGACTCGCTCAGCCTCAACTCGGCCGTCGGCTATGCGGCGCCAGTCGCCGCGATCGCGGTCGGTGAGGTCATGCTGCTCGTGCTCGGCGAGATCGACCTGTCGGCCGGCCAGGTCTTCCTGTTCTGTCCGTGGGTGATGTACTGGGTGCACAACGCCGGTGTGCCGCTCTTCTTCGCGATCGTGGTGGCGCTCGCCGTCGTCAGCCTCGTGGGCGCGCTCAACGGGCTGATCACCGTGATTCTGAACGTACCGTCGTTCGTCACGACGCTGGCCATGAACTTCATCCTCTACGGGGCGGTGCTGGTCGGCTCGAAGCAGGTCCAGGCGTCGCCGATCCCGCTGACTGGGGGCAACAGCTTCACCGCCCAGGCGATGGGGGCCTGGAAGTGGTCCGAGATCCTCTGGGTGGTTGGGATCACGCTTGTCATGACCGTGGTGCTCACGCGCACGCGGTTCGGCGTCCGGACGATCGCGACCGGCGGCAACACCGTCGGCGCGGCCGAGGCCGGCGTGCCAATCCGCCGCGTCAAGGTGTGGGCCTTCACGCTCTGTTCGTTCATCGCCGGCCTCGTGGGTATCGTCGACGCGGTCAAGTACGGGAGCCTCGACCCCGGCAACTTCGGCGTCGACTTCATCCTGTACGCGATCGGTGCATGCGTGATCGGCGGCACCGCGCTCAACGGCGGACGTGGAACGATGATCGGCGCGTTCATCGGCGCGATCCTGATCGGCGTGCTCGAGGATGGGCTGACCCTGACCGGCGTCAGCACCAACGACTTCTTCATCTGGGTCGGCGTGGTGATCATCTTCGCGATGGCGCTGAACGTCCAGTTCGACCGGCTGATCGCGCGCTCGAGGGCGAGATGAGCGCCGAGCCGGTACTCCCGCCTGCCGTCACGGGCGGCGCGCCCGCGCTCGAGGTGCGCGGGCTCACGAAGCGCTTCGGCGCGCTCGCGGTCCTCCGCGGCATCGATCTCGTGCTGCACCCGGGCGAGGTGCTGGGGCTCGTCGGGGACAACGGAGCCGGCAAGAGCACTCTCGTCAAGATTCTCAGCGGCTTGTACAAGCAGGACGGGGGAGACCTGCTGATCGAGGGAGAGCCGGTGAGCTTCCGCTCGGTCGAGGCCGCCCGGGGCCACGGGATCGAGACGGTCTACCAGGACCTCGCACTGATTCCGCAGCTGCCCGTCTACCAGAACCTGTTCCTCGGGCACGAGCTGACGAAGCTCGGACCGCTCCGTCTGCTCGACAAGCGCGAGATGCGCAGGCTCTCGCGCGAGTACCTCGACGACATCCACGTCTCGGTGCCGAGCGTCGACGCCGAAGCCGAGCAGCTTTCCGGCGGTCAACGCCAGGCGATCGCGGTCGCCCGCTCCCTGCGCGCGGCCACGAAGATCCTGCTGCTCGACGAGCCGCTCGCGGCGATGGGGGCGCGCGAGTCGCGTCTCATCGTCGACCTCGTCAAGGACCTTGCCTCGAGTGGCCGGGTATCGATCATCGTGATCGACCACAACTACGCGCATCTCTTCGAGCTGTGTGACCGCCTCAATGTCATGGAGGGCGGCCGCATCACCATCGATCAGAAGATCGATTCGACGTCGCTCGAGCAGCTCACGGAGCTCATGGTCTCGAGCTACCGCCGCCAGGTGGAGGAGGTTCAGAACGCCGGTGCCTGAATCGGGCTCGCGGCGGAGTCGACGTGGATATGCGATCGGGGTCGACTTCGGAACGGAGTCGGGCCGGGCGCTCCTGCTCGACCTCGACTCCGGCGAGGAGCTGGCGGTCGAGGTGGTCTCGTACGCGCATGGCGTGATCGACCGCGAGCTGCCGCGGACCGGCGAGCAGCTGCCCCCGGATTGGGCGCTTCAGGACCCCGACGACTGGGCGTCGGTGATTGAGCACTCGGTCCCCGCATTGCTCGCCGAGACCGGCGTGCCGGGCGAGGAGGTCGTGGGCATCGGCGTCGACTTCACGTCGTGCACCGTGCTGCCCACCGACGCCGACGGCGAGCCGCTGTGCCGCCATGAGCGCTGGCGTGGGCGGCGACACGCATGGCCGAAGCTGTGGAAGCACCACGCAGCGCAGGGCGTCGCGGACCGCCTCAACGAGGTCGCGCTCGAGCGCGGCGAGCCGTTTCTGGCGCGCTACGGCGGGCGGATCTCGTCGGAGTGGTACTTCCCAAAGCTGATCGAGCTGTGGTGCGACGATCGCGAGCTGTACGACGAGGCATACGCGTTCATCGAGGCGACGGACTGGATCGTCTGGTGGATGACGGGCGTCGAATGCCGTCAGGCGTGCACGGCCGCCTACAAGGCGATGTGGTCGCCCGACGACGGGCTGCCCGGGGCCGACTACTTCGAGGCCGCATACCCCGGGTTCGTGTCCCCGGCCGAGAAGCTGGGGCACGCCTTCGCGCTGCTCGGATCGCCCGCGGGGACGCTCCGTCCAGAGCTCGCGCACGCGCTCGGCCTGCCGGCGTCGGTGACGGTCGCGGTCGGCAACGTCGACTCGTTCGTGTCGCTTCCGGGGGCGGGGTGGAGCAGCCGGGCACGTTCGTGATGGTGATCGGCACGTCGATCTGCGACATGATCGTCCACCCCACCGAGGTGCTCCTGCCGGGGATCACCGGCGTTGCGCGGGACGGGATCCTGCCCGGCCTTTACGGCTACGAAGCCGGCCAGGCAGCGGTCGGCGACATGCTGGCCTGGTTCGTGCGCACCGTGGGCGGCAGCGGCGACGCGTACGAGGCGATCGAAGCGCAGGCGGCGCCGGTCGCGCCCGGCGCGACCGGGCTGCTGGCGCTCGACTGGTGGAACGGCAACCGCACGATCCTGGCCGACGCCGACCTCAGCGGCGCGATCCTCGGCCTCACTCTGCAGACGACGCCGGCCGAGATCTACCGCGCGCTGCTCGAGTCGATCGCGTTCGGCAACCGCCGCATCATGGACAACTTCGAGGAGCATGGCCTCGCCCTGGAGCGGATCGTCGCCTGCGGCGGGATCGCCGCGAAGAGCCCGCTGACGATGCAGCTGATCGCCGATACCAGTGGGCGCCCCGTCGACGTCCCCGCCTCCGGCGAGGTCCCGGCGCGGGGCGCCGCACTGTTCGGTGCCGTCGCCGCCGGTGCGTTTGAGACGATCGGCGCCGCCGTCGCGGCGACACGCCCCGCCGTCTCCCGGACGTACGCGCCCGACCGTGCCACGGGCGTCGTGTACGACCGGGTCTATGCGATCTACCGCGAGCTCTACGAGCTGCTCGGCCGCTCGATCCGAGCTGCTGCACGGGCTCAAACTGATTCACGGCGAGAGGAGGGAGCGATGAACGACCGCCCCCGGATCGGGCTGCTGGGAATCATGCAGGAGCTGTACGACGGCATGGCGCCCGGGATCACCGAGCGACAGGCGGCCTACGGGGCCGAGGTCGCCGCGGCGCTCGGGGCCATCGCCGACGTCGAGTTCATCCGGCCCGCTCGCAACCGTCAGGACGTCGAGGACGTCACGGGCGAGTTGCTGGGCCGCGGCGTCGATGGTCTGATGATCGTGATGCTCACGTACGGCCCGGCGATGCGCACCGTACCTGCGCTGCTTGGTGCGCGCGTGCCGTTGCTGTTGGCGAACATCCAACCCGAGCGCTCGATCACGGCCGCGTGGACGATGGACGACCTGACGTACAACCAGGGGATCCACGGCGCCCAGGACCAAGCAAACGCGCTCGTACGGGCGGGCATCCCGTTCTCCGTCCTGACCGGCGATTGGCGATCGGAGCGCTTTGCCGCCGGGTTCGAGGATGGGACGCGCCGCGCGCGCGGTGACCGCACTGAAGCGCACCCGGATCGCGCTGCTGGGGTACCCGATGAACGGGATGGGCGACGTCCTCCCGGACCCCAACGCGCTGCTGCGCCGGCTCGGGGTCACGGTCGTCGCCGAGGACCTCGGCGGCCTCGTCGGTCGAATCGATGCGGTCGACGAGAACGCAGTCGCGGCGTTGATCGCCTCGCACAGCGAGCGCTTCGAGGTCGCTGCCGATCTCCCGAGCGAATACCACGCGTATGCGGCGCGGATCGAGCTCGCGATCCGTGGGCTGCTGGAGGAGCGTGGCTACGGCGGGTTCACGTTCCACTTCGACTCGCTGGGCGGTGACGGGCGCTTCAAGCAGCTGCCACTGCTCGGCGCCTCCGACCTGATGGCCGACTGCTTACGGCTTCGCCGCAGAGGGCGACGTCAACACGGCGACGCTGATGTGCGCAGCCCAGGCG
>CAVYAT010000006.1:0-272932 GCA_963766605.1 uncultured Actinomycetes bacterium | reverse complement strand
CGAACCGACCGCTCAACCAAGACCTTCTAATCCGCTGGTCCCAGGTTCGAGTCCTGGCGGGGGCGTTCAGAAGTCGACAACGGCAACCGCCGCGGGCGCGGCGAGTGCGGCGCCGCGGGTCAGTCGGCGAGCAGGATCGGCGCCGTCGAGGCGCTGTCTGCTCGGTCGTCGTCGAGGGTGTGCAGTGTGGCGCGCAGGGCGGCGACGATGGTGGGGTCGAACTGGTTGCCGGCGTGTCGTTGGAGTTCGTCCAGCGCTGCGCTTGGGGACTCGGCCGGGCTGTATGGACGGTCGGTGACGATCGCGTCGTAGCTGTCGCAGACCGCGATGATGCGCGCGCCGAGCGGGATCTCCTGTCCGGCGAGCCGATCGGGGTAGCCGGTTCCGTCCCAGCGTTCGTGGCTGGAGCGCACGAGCGCCGCGACAGGACGCATGGCCGCCGCGACGGCGAGGATGCGCTCGCCGATGACGGGGTGCTGGTGCATGAGCGCCCATTCGTCGTCGTCGAGCGGCGAGGGCTTGCTGCGGATCTGGTCGGGAATCGCGATCTTGCCGATGTCGTGCAGCTCGGCCGCCTTGACGAGCGTGTCGAGCTCGGGGGTCGAGAGGCCGAGTTCGGTTCCCACGGCGTGGCAGAGTCGCGCGACGTCGTGGGCGTGTTCCCGCAGGCTGGGGTCGGCCTCGTCGACCAGCGCGACGAGTACGTCGCGTGTCTGATGTCGCGAGGACCCTTCGCGGCTGTTCTTCTCGGCGTACATCCGTTGGTCGGCGAGCCGCAGCGCATCGACTGCGTTTGTCGTTTCGCTGGGGATGTGGACGACCCCGCAGGACGGGCGAACATGAAAGCCCTCGCCGTCCTCGGTGAGCGCCTGGACCGCATGATCGAGCAGCAACTCGCCCAGTGTTGATCGGTCATGGGTGAGCATGCAGAACTCGTCGCCGCCGAGGCGATAGACCCGAGCCTGGTCGGCGACCGTGCGCGACAGTCGCAGGCTGAGGCGGCGCAGGAGCACGTCGCCGGCGGCGTGACCGAAGCTGTCGTTGTAGTTCTTGAAGCCGTCGAGGTCGAAGAAGGCCAGAACGCGGGGCGTTGTGGCCACGCCGTCGTGGCAGGCGTCGTTGAGGTCGTCGAGCAGCGCGCGACGGTTGGGCAGGCCGCTGAGCGCGTCCTGGCGAGCTTCGACGAGGCTGGCGCTGAGCAGCCGGCGATTCTCAAGGTATGTCAGCGCTGCTCGTGCTCCGGCAGCGACGATCGCGGCGGCGGCGAGGACTCCGGCCAGCAGGCCGATCGGCTTGTCCTGGCCGACGACCAGTAGACCGAGCGCGACAACGGCGAAACCGGCCGGGATTGCCACGACCCGCCGGTCGAGTTGGTCGGTCTGTCTACGGGCGCGGACCGGCTGCCACGCAGCAAACGCCGTCATCATGAACGCCGCCGGCCACGCAGCGTCCAGAATCGTGCCCGGGTGGTAGGTGCCGACGGCCTCCTGGTAGGCGTACACGCCGTCGGCCACGGCGTTGAGCAGCTGACCCATGCCGAGCCACAGCCACATTCGTCCGGGTCGCCAGCCGGCCGCACCGAAGGCGACCATCACGACGCCGATCAATGCGGCGTCGAGCACCGGGTAGGTCACGGCCCAGATCGCGACGGAACTGCCTTGGTTGGCCTGGCGAACCGGCTCGAGCACGAGCGCGGCCGCGAGGGCCGCGGCGGCGAATCCGGCGACCAGCCCATCCAGCCAGAACGCGCGAGTCGAGTCGGCGCTGCCGCGGATCAACAGGACCATGCCGGCGTACAGCGGCACGTAGGACAGGTAGTACAGCCAGTCGGCGATTCCCGGGAACGGCGGATCGGCGACGTCGTTGAGCCACACGGTCCACAGCAGGTCCGCGGTCGCCCAGAGCAACAGGCTCGCGGCGATCAGCGCCCAGGCCAGCCGCGACGCCCGCACCCGAACGACGCGCACGACGACAAGGGCGAGCGCCAACACCTCTACGCCCGTGTAGACCCAGTCCTTGAAGAACCCGTCGAGCCCGGCGCCACCGCCGATGATCGCGAAGACGGCGTACGTGACGACCGCGAGCGAACCGGCCAGCAAGCCGAAGCGAACAGACGCCATGGAAGGCATACCTCTGTGATCGCCTTGAGCTCGGAGTGCTTGACGCTGGTTGGACGACCGATGACAGGGGGTGCAGAGCCTCCGCTGGTCGTCCCGACGAATTAGGGTACCCTTATTCAGCTTCGGGAACCCTAAGGCCCTGGTCGGCCAGGAGGCGTGATGCGGATGTCGTGGAAGGGCTGCAGAGGCCTTGGCGTGGGATGCCTGGCGGTTGCCGGTGCGGCGGTGGTTGCCGGCTGCGGCGGCTCGTCCGGTACCGCGACAGGCGCGAGCCCCGCGACGACGGCGAAGGCGGCGCCGATCACTGTCTACAGCGGTCAGCACGAGCAGACGATGGGCAAGCTGGTTTCCGACTTCGAGCGCCGTACCGGCATCCAGGTCAAGCTTCGCTCCAACGACGAGGCGAGCCTCGCCAACCAGATTCTGCGGGAGGGCTCGTCATCGCCGGCCGACGTGTTCGTCGCTGAGAATCCGCCCGCGCTCACGGTCCTCGAGCAGCACGGGATGTTCGCGCCGGTGGCCGCCGGGACGTTGCGCGCAGTGCCGGCCCGCTACAACGCCCCCAACGGCGACTGGGTCGCGCTGTCGGCGCGATCGGCCGTGCTCGCGTTCAACACCCGCCAGCTCAAGGCGTCGCAGCTGCCGAGCTCGCTCCTGGATCTCGCCAAGCCGGCCTGGAAGGGTCGCGTCGGCTTCGCGCCGACCGAGACCGACTTCCAGCCCCTGATCACGGCGGTCGCGACGCTCAAGGGCGACAAGGCGGCGCTCACGTGGCTCAAGGGCCTGAAGGCCAACGGCAAGATCTACGACGACAACGAGACGTTGATCGCGGCCGTCAATCGCGGCGAGGTCGCCACGGGCCTCGTCGACCACTACTACTGGTACCGCCTGCGCGACGAGGTTGGCAAGGCCGACACCCACTCCGCGCTGCATTACTTCTCCGGCGGTGATCCGGGAGCGCTCGTCGACGTCTCGGGCGCCGCAGCACTGAAGTCGAGCCCGCACGCGGCCGAGGCGCAGCAGTTCCTCAAGTACCTCGTCAGCCGCCCAGCGCAGGAGATCGTCGCGACGAGCGAGAGCTACGAGTACCCGCTCGGTTCCGGCGTGACGACCAAGAAGCCGCTGAAGCCGTTCTCGCAGCTGCAGCCGCCGAGGATCAGTGTGCAGCAACTGGGCAACGGCAAGAGCGCGCTGCAGGCGCTCCAACAGGTCGGACTGCTCTAGGCGGCTGGGGCACGGCCTGCGATGAGCGCCGGTGACGTAGCCGTTCCTCGTGGCCGCGGGCTGCGGCGTCGTTCGCGGGCACCGGCGGGGCTGCTGATCGCGGGCACGCTCGGTGCGGCCCTGGCGATCGTGCCGATCGTCTTCGTGGCGCTCGAGGCGCGCGGCGTCAGCGCGACAGCGGCCTGGAATCTGCTCGTGCGCCCGCGCGTCGGGGGGCTGCTCGCGAACACGCTCGGCCTCGTCGCGGCGGCGACGGTGACCTGCTCGGTCGTGGGCGTCGGCGCGGCGTGGTGCGTCGAGCGAACCGACGTGCCGTGGCGCCGGGGCTGGGTCGTGGCCCTGGTGTTACCGCTCGCGGTCCCGGAGTTCGTCAGCAGCTTCGGGTGGGTCTCGTTCTTCCCGTCGATGCAGGGGTTCTGGGCGGCCCTGTTCGTCACGACGCTCGCGTATTTCCCGTTCATCTTCCTGCCCGCCGCGGCGATGCTGCGCGCCGCCGACCCGGCGCAGGAGGAGGCGGCGCAGAGCCTCGGGCTCGGGCGCTGGGGCGTGTTCTGGCGAGTCAACGTCCCGCAGGTGCGCCTCGCCGTGCTCGGCGGTGCGCTGATCATCGCCCTACATCTGCTGGCCGAATACGGCGCGTTCGCCCAGCTGCGCTTCCCGACGTTCGCGACTGAGATCTTCGCCGAATATCAGCTCGGCTTTGACGGCGCGAGCGCGGCGCTCCTGTCGCTCGTGCTCGTGGCGATCTCGATCGTCGTTCTCGCCGGCGAGTTCGCGCTGCAGGGACGGGGCCGCTACGCGCGCGTGGGAAGCGGCGCCGCGCGGCGCCCGGTCCGCCAGCGGCTCGGCGCCCGCAAGCCGGTCGCGCTGGGGCTTCTGGGCGGGCTCGTCGCCCTGTCGCTCGGCGTGCCGCTGACTGCGCTGGTCTACTGGACCGAGCAGGGCAGCTCGTCCACGCTGCCGTCGGGCTCGATCGTCGGCGCCGCCGCGACGACCTTCGCGCTCGCCGCGGCCGCGGCCGTGGTCACGCTGGCGATCGCACTGCCGATCGCGATGCTCGCGGTCCGCCACACGAGCCCGGTGAGTTCACTGCTCGAGCGCGGCAGCTACGTGGCGCGGGCGCTGCCGGGCGTCGTCATCGGACTGGCGCTGATCTCCTTCACCATCCGCGCCGCTCGGCCGCTCTACCAAACGACGGCGGTCCTCGTGCTCGCCTACGTGATCCTGTTCCTTCCGCTGGCACTCGCGTCGACGCGCGCCGCGTTGGCCCAGATCCCGCGTCGCCTCGAGGAGGTCGCGCAGAGCCTCGGCGATCGACCCGCGCGGGCGTTCACGCGCACGACGTTGCCGCTGCTCGCCCCGGGGCTGGGCGCGGCGGGGGCGCTCGTGTTCCTGTCGACCGTCACCGAGCTGACCGCGACGCTGTTGCTGCGCCCGACCGGCACCGAGACCCTCGCGACCCACTTCTGGACGTTCGCCTCCACGCTGTCCTACGGAGCAGCCGCCCCCTACGCTGCGGTGATGGTCGGCGTCTCGGCGATCCCCACCTATCTTCTGGTTCGCCAGCTCGACGCCCGCACGTCGTGAACGCGGTCAGCGTCACCGGGCTGACGAAGTCGTTCGGGGCGACGCGGGTGCTCGGCGGGCTTGATCTCGAGGTTCGCGCGGGAGCGTTCGTCGCCGTGCTCGGCGCATCCGGCGGCGGCAAGAGCACGCTGCTCCGTGTGATCGCCGGCTTCGAACAGGCCGACGGGGGGCGCGTCCAGGTCGGCGATGTGGTGGTCGACGACGGCGTGCGGCGCCTGCCCGCCAGCCGCCGGCGCGTGGGCCACGTCCCACAGGAGGGGGCGCTGTTCCCGCACCTCGACGTGCGGTCCAACATCGCCTTCGGGCTCCCGCGCGGGGAGCGCCGAGGCGGGGACCGCGTCGCCGAGCTGGTCGCCTCGCTCGGCCTGACCGGCCTCGAGCGGCGACGGCCGCATGAGCTTTCCGGCGGCCAGCAGCAGCGCGTCGCGCTGGCCCGTGCACTCGCACCGCGGCCGGCCGTCGTTCTGCTCGACGAGCCGTTCAGCGCCCTCGATCCCGACCTGCGCACGACGACCCGCACCGAGATCCGGGCCGCCCTGGCGAGCCTCGGCACGACGACGATCCTCGTCACCCACGACCAGGACGAGGCGCTGTCGCTGGCCGACGAGGTCGCGCTGCTGCGCGACGGGCGGATCGTGCAGGCCGGGACACCGAGAGAGCTGTACCGCATGCCGGTCGACATCGAGGCGGCCCGGTTCCTCGGCGACGCAAACCTCGTTCCGGCTGTGGGCGGCACGCTGCTCATTCGTCCCGAGGACGTCCGCCTCCAACCCGCCGATCAGCCGGCATGGCGCGTCGCGGTCGTCGAGTCGGTCGAGTACTTCGGACACGACGCGCGGGTTCGGCTGCGCTACGAGGACGCCCCCGGAGAGGACCCCCTGATCGCACGCACCCTGGGCAGCGACAGCCCAGAGGTCGGGCAGCGCGTCGCGCTGGACCTCCCCGCAGGTTCACACCTGATCCCGGATCCCATCGCGCGCGACTGACGGACCGCATCCGTACCATCGTCGCGATGCGCGCACTCGCCCACTGGTCGTTCACCCGCCGCCGAATCGTCCTGGCCATCTGGCTCGTGGTGGTCGTCGGCCTGACCGTGATCCACGGCGCGGCGGGTAGCGCCTACAACGACTCGTTCAAGCTCAGCGGGACGGAGAGCGCCGACGCGCTCGCGCTGCTTCAGCAGGCCTCGCCGCGGAGCGCCGGCGACAGCGACCGCATCGTGTTCGCGACGACCGGCGACGCCAAGGTCACCGATCCGGCCGTCCAGGCGCGGCTGGAGAAGATGCTCACCGACGTCGCCGCCCTGCCCCACGTCGGCGAGGTCACCTCGCCGTTCGCCGCGGGGGGCGAGGGTCAGATCTCCAAGAACGGCCGGGTCGGCTACGCGACGGTCACGTTCGACGAGCAGGCGAACCTCCTCTCGATCCCGGCGATCAAGCGCGTCATCGACCGGGCGGAGGCGGCCGATGGGGACGGGCTGCAGGTCGAGCTTGGCGGGCAGGCGATCGAGAAGGCCAACCAACAGAGCGCGGGCGGCACAGCGTTCGGCTTCCTGGCGGCGGCGATCGTCCTGTTCGTGGTCTTCGGCTCACTTCTGGCGATGGTCCTCCCACTGCTCACCGCGGGCTTTGCGCTCGGCACCGGCGTCGCGATCATCGGCCTGCTCTCGCACGTGGTGAACATGGCGTCGTTCAGCTCGCAGCTGTCGCTGCTGATCGGGCTCGGCGTCGGCGTCGACTACGCCCTGTTCATCGTCACGCGCTTTCGTCAGGGCCTGTTGCGCGGGCTCAGCCCGGAGACGGCCGTGGTCGACGCCGTCGACACGTCCGGCCGTGCGGTGCTGTTCGCCGGCGTGACCGTCTGTATCGCTCTGCTGGGGATGTTCGCGCTCGGCGTCAGCTTCCTCTATGGCGTCGCGATCGCGGCGTCGATCGTCGTCGCGTGTACCGTCGCCGCGGCGCTGACGCTGTTGCCGGCGCTGCTTGGCTTCTTCGGGCCGCGTGTGCTGCGGCGCAAGGTGCGCCGCGACCTGGCCGCCCAGGGCCGGTTGTCCACCAGCGACGAGTCGCCGTGGTGGAGCCGCTGGGCCGAGCGCCTGCGCAGGCACCCGGCCCTGTGGGCCACCGCCGCCGCGGTGGTCCTGCTCGTCGCCGCGATCCCGTTCCTGTCGATCCGGCTGGGCTCCTCGGACGAGGGCAGCGACCCGTCGAGCACCACCACGCGCAAGGCCTACGACCTGCTGGCGCAGGGGTTCGGTGCGGGCTTCAACGGTCCGTTGCAGCTCGTCGCAAAGGTCCCCGATGAACAGGCCCGCCAGCAGTTCGCGCACGCCGTCGCCGCGGCGAAGAGCGAGCAGGGGGTCGCCGCCGTGTCACCGGTGCAGGTGATCCCGGGCCGCGGGGCGGCCTCCGACGTCGCGATCGCCCAGGTCGTCCCCGACGGCTCACCGCAGGACAAGTCGACGACCGACCTGGTCGACCGCCTGCGCGCGACGACGATCCCCGGCGCCGTCGGGGCCGCGGGTCCGAGGGTGCTCGTCGGCGGCCAGACGGCGATCTTCGAGGACTTCTCGGAGGTGCTGACGAGCAAGCTGCCGCTGTTCATCGGCGTCGTCGTGCTGCTGTCGTTCCTGTTGCTGATGGCGGTGTTCCGAAGCATCGTCGTGCCGGCGATGGCATCGCTGATGAACCTGCTGTCGGCCGGGGCGGCGTTCGGGGTCATAACCGCGGTGTTCCAGTGGGGCTGGGCCGCGTCGCTGATCGGCGTCGATCGCACCGGGCCGATCGAGGCGTTCCTGCCGGTGATCGTGTTCGCGATCCTGTTCGGGCTGTCGATGGACTACGAGGTGTTCCTGGTCAGCCGCATCTTCGAGGAGTGGCACCGGCGCGGCGACAACGAGGAGGCGGTCACTCACGGCCTCTCGGCGACCGGTCGCACGATCACTGCGGCGGCCGCGATCATGGTTCTCGTCTTCGGCGCCTTCGTCCTCGGCGGCTCGCGGATCATCAAGCTGTTCGGCATCGGCCTGGCCGGTGCCGTCCTGATCGACGCGCTGATCGTCCGCAGCGTCCTCGTTCCGGCGCTGATGCTGCTCGCAGGCGAGCGGAACTGGTGGCTGCCTGCATGGATGGAGCGCGTTCTGCCGCGGCTCAACGTCGAGGGCTCGGCGGACGATTCCGCGCCCGAACCGGTGCCCGCGCCGAGCCCGGCGTGACCGCCGGTTCGGCGCCGTCGCGCTCGATGATGCCGTTGAGGGCGAGGTCGAGCGCGCGTCGTGCCGCGGTAGATCGCTGCGCGGGGGCAGCGATGCCGGCAAGGGCGCCGTGGATCATGTTGAGGACGAGCTGAACGTCAGCAGCTCCGACGCCGTCGCGTAGTCGCGTCGCGGCGGGCGGGCCCTGGAGCGTCGTCTCGAAGACCGCGAACATGCGTTGGCGCAGCTCGTGCAAGACGGGTGCGAGCGCCGTGTCCTGGCGCAGGATGCCGACGACGTCGTGCAGCGACACGACCATCTCGACCGCGGCGTCGAGCACCACGAACAGCGCCTGACCGTCGCCCTCGTGCTCGGCGGCGATCGCTTCGATCCTCGCGACGTGCTCGCGCGCCAGTGCGGCGACGAGCGCGGACCGGTCGGGAAAGTGGCGGTAGAGCGTGGCCTGCCCGACGCCGGCGTGGCGCCCGATCTCGTACATCGGCACGTCGCGCCCGGTGCCCAGCAGCTCGCGCGCGGCGGCGAGGATCGCGGCGCGGCTGCGCTCGGCGTCCTTGCGCGGCGATCGTTCGTCGACGTGCGTCACGCAGCGAGCATACGGCGGCTGCGTCGGCCCTGCGACAAAGCGGACACTCTTGTACGTATAATGGCCCTGCCACGATGACCGCGGACACCAAGAGATCCAATCCGCGCGTCATCCTCGCGGTGCTGTCGCTGGGAGCGGTCGCCTATGCGCTGGTCGGCGCGGTCGTCATCCCGGCACTGCCGACGATCCAGCACGATCTCCACACGAGCGAGACCGGCGTCACGTGGGTCCTGACCGCGTACCTCCTGGCGGCGTCGGTGGGCACGTCGATCCTCGGACGCCTGGGCGACATACACGGCAAGGAGCACATCCTGCTGTGGGCACTCCTGATCCTCGGGGTCGGCACACTGATCGCTGCGCTGTCGCACTCGCTGCCGATGCTGATCGTGGGGCGTGCGCTTCAGGGTGCGGCCGGCGGCATCTTCCCGCTCGCCTTCGGGATCGTCCGCGACGAGTTCCCGCGCGAGCGCGTGGCCGGGAGCATCGGACTGCTGTCGGCGATCCTCGGCGTCGGCAGCGGGCTGGGCATCGTCGGCTCGGGGCTGATCGTCAAGTACCTCAACTGGCACTGGCTGTTCTGGATCCCGCTCGCGCTGACCGTGGTCGCCGCCTACTTCACGTGGCGGTTCATCCCCGAGTCGCCGGTGCGCGCCCCGGGCAAGATCAACTGGACCGCGGCGACGCTGATGACGATCAGCATGTCGGCGATCCTGCTTGCGATCAGCGAGACGACGACCTGGGGCTGGGGATCGCCGAAGACCCTCGGACTGCTGACCGCCGGCGTCGCCGTGGGCGCCTGCTGGATCGCGGTCGAGGTGCGCAGCGCGACGCCGCTCATCGACATGACGATGATGCGCATTCGCGGCGTATGGACGGCCAACGCCGCGGCGTTCCTGCTCGGGGCCGGCATGTACTCCGCGTTCATCATCATTCCGCAGTTCGCGGAGCTCCCGACGAGCACCGGGTTCGGCTTCGGCTCGTCGGTCGTCGTCGCCGGCCTGTACCTCCTGCCGAGCACCATCGGCATGATGGTCATGAGCCTCCAGGCCGGCCGACTGGCGGCGCGCTACGGCTCCCGGGTATCACTGATCTGCGGCGCCGCGATCACCGCCGGCGCGTTCGGACTGCTCGTCGTTGCGCACAGCCACCCCTACGACCTGCTCATCAGCTCGACGCTGATGGGGATGGGGATGGGTCTGGCGTTCGCGGCGCTTGGCAACATCGTCGTCGGCGCCGTCCCGCCCCAGCAGACCGGCGTCGCCTCGGGCATGAACACGGTCATGCGGACCCTGGGCGGCGCGCTCGGCGGCCAGATCGCCGCGACGCTGATCGCCGACCACACGGTCGACGGACTCCCCGCGGTGACCGGGTTCACCCAGTCGTTCGCGCTGGCCACCGTCTTCCTGCTCCTCAGCCTCGGCGCAGCGATCCTCGTCCCCCGCACGGCAGCCACCGAGCCCCTGGAACTCGCCGCCGTCGCCGCCTGAGGGTGCCGCGGCAGTGCAGTCGAACGCCCAGACCTCAAGAACGGCGCCCCGCACCCCGACCCAACACCCATGGGCGGTAGGGACGAGGCCCACGCAAGGGCCGTGATGAGCATCCTGGAGCGCGAGGCCCGTGCCGCGGCGGACGCGACACGGCCGACGCGGTCCCCCGCGGCGCCAGGCGGACCGATCGAGCGCCCCATGGACACGCCGCGCCGGCGCAAGCGCCGCCAGCCCGACCGCCCTGCCTAGCGATCCGTGGTGGCGCCCGTCCAGCTCGTCCTCAGCGTTCTGCGGGGGCGATGTTCATCTGGAGCGCCGCGCGGCGCTGGGTCGGTATGGCGAAGCCTGCGGCCAGGCCGACGATCATGGCTCCTGTGCACATGGCGAAGGCCAGGGTGTAGGCGTGGTCGGTCGGCCGCCCGCCGAAGCCCGTGAACTCGGCCAGGAACGTCGCCGCGATCTGGCCGCCGAGCGCGCCGCCGAGCGTTCGCAGGACGGTGTTCATCCCGGTGGCGACGCCGGTCTGCTCCTGGCTGACGTTGTCGACGATCAGGTTGGGCATCGCCGCGAACGCCAGGCCGATCCCGATCCCCAGCAGCAGCGACGCGAACAGGATCTCCCACGGCTGCGACCGCGCAACGGTCAGCAGTCCGAACGATGCGATCGCGAACGCCGCTCCGGCGAGCAGCGGCGGCCGCGAGCCGAACCGCCGCTCCAGGCTCCCGGCGAGGCGGCCCATCACGACCATCGCGAGCGTCGACGGCAGCAGGTAGAGGCCGGACACGGTGATCGATGCCGCCAGCCCGTAGCCGGTCGACTTGGGCTCCTGGACGTACTGGGGGATCAGGATGAACGACGAGTACATCCCGACGCCGAGCAGGAACGCGACGACGTTGGTCGTCCACACGCCGCGGATGCGCATCATCCCCATGTCGATCAGCGGGACGCGCGAGCGGAGCTCGCGTAGCACCCACAGCGCGAGCAGGATGCCGGAGACGGCGAGCAGCGCGATCGTCTTCGGTGACGTCCAGCCCCAGGTCGTCGTTTCGCTGACCGCGATCAGCCCGGTGGTCAGCCCGGCCGACATCAGCAGTCCTGCCGCCCAGTTGATCGTGCTCGGGACCTTGATCGGCGACTCGGGCACGTAGAGCAGCGTCGCGACGGTCGCGATCACGATCATGATCAGCGGCAGCCAGAACAGCCAGTGATACGACAGCTTCTCGACGATCGGCCCGGCGAGCACGACACCGAGGCCGCCGCCGATGCCGAGGATCGACGACAGCAGGCCGATGCCGCCGGCCACGCGGTCGCGCGGGAACTCGTCGCGGATGATCCCGAACGCCAGCGGGAAGACGCCGCCGCCGATGCCCTGGATCACGCGCCCGGCGATCAGTACGCCCATCGACGTCGCCAACGCGGACACGAGCGTTCCAAGGGCCAGCGCAGCAAGCACGATGACGAGCAGCCGCTCCTTGCCGTACATGTCGCCGAGGCGCCCGGCGATCGGTGTGCTGACCGACGCGCTGAGCAGGTACGCGGTCAGCACCCAGGCGACCGACGCCTCCGAGGCGTGAAGCGCCTTCTGGATCTCCGGCAGCGCCGGCACGACGAGCGACTGGAGCAGCGAGAAGCTGATCGCGCCCATCGCCAGGATCGCGAAGGTCAGGTTGTAGTGCTGGCGTCCGGAGTCTTCGTGGGTCGGCTGGACGGCGGACACGGCCCGTACACAAATACACCAGTCCGCGATCGCCGCGTCAGAGTGGCACTGTCGGCACGCCGCGACCTGCGGCCAGGTCAACAAGCCGCCGTTGTGTCTTGAGGCCGGCCTTGGTCACGAGAAGATCAATGTGCTGTCGGTCGATGCGCGTGTCCAGTTCATGCCATCGGGCGTGGAGTTGGACGATGTCAAGATGGGCTGGGACGCACGCTTTGGCTCGTGCGACGGTGTCCGACCACAGGCGCATCAATACCGGACCACCGGACATACCGGCCACCGGTACTGCGCACATCGCGTGCAGTGCCTCCCACGGGGGCGGAACGGCCAGGTGAAGCGGCTCGCCATCGCCGGTATGCGCAACCGCCAACTCGACGGCATCGCGGGGGTCATGGCCAGCCTCAACCACCACCAGGCAACGGCGCACCTGCGGTGTCGCAGGTGAAACCGGAGCTCCGGGAGAGTCGCGATCGAGAAGCTGCATCTTGGGTGACGCCCCGAGTCAAGCTCGCAGACTTCGCGTGCGGGTGTCAACACCATCGACTTGCGCCCAACGTCATCGCCCGGACTTCGCCTGCAGGTGGGCGATCCGGACCGTGACGGTGCGCACACCACCCGCGCTCGTGACCTGGAGAGCCAGCGTCGCCGACGCGCCGTCGTGGCGCGCGAGCGCGCGAAGCACCGCGCGGGGGAGCGTGACGCGGATCGTCACGGCCGTCTTGGCGCGGGCGCGCGCGGTGACGGACTTCAGGGACACCTTCGTCGTGTGGCGGCGGCGGTGGACGCGGCGGGTTGTCGCGATGGTCGTGCGCAGAGTGAGCTTCGCGTCACCGTCGCAGCGGGCGGCCAGCGTGAGGCGCCCGCGGGCGGCGCCGCGCAGGGCGACACGCGTCGACGTCGGTCGCAGCGTGCAGGTCGCCCGCCTGGGCGCCGGTGCAGCAGGCGTCGCGGGCGCTGGGCCGGCCGGCGGGCTGGGCGTCGTGACCGGGCCGGGCGCTGGGGGGATGCCGGCGTCAACGACCGCCTCGTCGGCGAGCAACTCGGTCACCGGCGCCTCGTTCTGGGGAGTGCTGGTCGGCACCACGGGCGGGGCGAGCGATCCGATGCCGCCGCCCTTGTACACCAGGCGCGACCAGTCGTCGGGGCCGGTCAGCGTCGTGCGCAGGTTGTCGCGATTGACGTCGGCGCCGACGACCCCGCCCCTCTGGCCGTCACAGTTGAAGTCGACCTGGTGGACGCGCACCGGTGCCAGCGCCCCGACACCGGGCGCACACCAGTCGACCGTCGAGAACGCGGCGGCGTCGGAACCGATCGGTGCTCCGAGCCCCTGGTCCTCGTCGAGGGCGTTCTCGTCCAGCGATGACAGGTCGAACCGCGAATAGTCCAGCACGTCGAGCACGTTGGAACCCGAGGACTGCGGCAGCCAAGAGAACGTGAAGTCGTAGTTCATGATCGACAGGTAGTTGGGCTTGTAGTTGACGTCGTCGGTGCCGCCGTGGCGCAGCCCGAGGTTATGGCCGAGCTCGTGCATCAGGACGCCCGCGTCGGTGCGGTCCCCGCGTCGGCAGTCATTTGCGAGGTCCGGGCTGCAGAACCCGGTCGCGATGAGGAAGTCGGCGGCCACGATGCCGCGCGAGATCCCGGTGGCGCGCTCGCCGGGGGCGCCGAACTGATGGGCCGATATCGCGTAGTGAAAGGCCGGCCGGCGCGTCGGCGAGAAGTTCACGGCCTTGCGCGCGTCGAACGCCGACCAGTTGTAGTCGTCGTTGACCTCGGTGCCGAGGACCTGCTGATGGGGGAGGACGTCGTGGTCGGAGAGATTGCCCCACTGCGTGCCCGTGGTCGGGTCCATCACCGAGGTCGGGCCGTTGTCGACGTGCAGCGTGATGCCGTCCGTTCCGTCGGGGTTGGAGACGGGGGCGTCGGCGAACGCCTGCACGACGTCGTCGATCGCCGACTGATCGATCCCGTGTCCGGCCATCGCGTCGAGCTCCAGGAAGATGTCCTTGTGCTGGGGGTCGGCGCCCATCGTCGGCAGGTCGAGATCGATCGCCCCGTCGCCGTCCACGTCGATGCCGTCGGTCTCCCACGCGTCGGGCAGCCCGTCGCCGTCGGAATCGGGCGCCGGGGTGAGCCCGAGCGTGACGTCGAAGCCGACGGCGCCCGACGCGCCCTTGGAGGCGCCGGCCGTGTTGGGCGAGCCGGCGGTGAGGTTCATGAACGCCTCGCTGGTGAGGCTGTAGCCGCCCGCCGGGAGCAGGCCGCTGGCCGAGACGCCCTGGCCGGTCCCGGCGGTCGCAATGGCGCCGCTCGGACCGTTGAACCGGATGCTCTCGTCGGACTCGGGGCTGTCGGCCGAGACGTCATTGGACGTGCCGCCCGACAGGGTGTAGTTCATCGGCACGTCGATGGTGAACTGGATCGACGAGCCGCCCTCGTCGCCGGCCGTCGCCTCCATCGCCCGTGCCGCTTCGTCGTCGGCTGTTGTCCGGTGCGTCGAGGCCGAGCCGCCGCTGCTCATCGTCGAGGAGAACACCATGCCCGACGTCTGGCTGACGGTAGATGACACGTGCAGCGAGCTCGACACCGCAGCGTGGGCCGATCCGACCGACGACATCGCGGACGCGCCGCCTGGGTTCCCGGCCACGGTCGCGGTTGCTGCGCCCGGGAGGTTGGGGATCGTCTCGCGGTCCGTCTGCTCACCGCCGCCGTCGGACCCGTCGCTCGTCGCGAAGTCCTGCGGTTCGATGGCCCCGCCCTGGGCGATGATCGTGATCGTCGCCCTGGCGGTCACGGGCACGACCGCGACGATCATCAGCGCACAGACCAGAGCGAGGAGACGTGGGACGGTCATCGTCTCCGAGACGCTACGAGCCGGCCCTCACGCAATCGTCACGGACCCGTACGCTGCCCGTCGCGTGGTCAGCTACAAGTCGATAGGCGCCATCGCAGTGATCGTGTTCGCGTCGGCGATGGTGGGAATCGGCGTCCATCACCTGCTGGAGTCCGGGAACTGCTCGACGACCGGGTACACCCGGTTCGGGCCCGCGCCGCGGTGTTCCTCGAGCGCCACGGCGTGGGGGATCGTCCTGCCGATCGGGTTGTTCTTGATCATCGCGGCGGGCGCCGCCGGCGCGCCGAACCTGTTCGTTCTCTTGGGGCCGCTGTTTCTCGCGTTCGGTCTCGGGGCGATGACGGTCAGGCCAACGCGGACGTTCGCGGTGATCTTCGGCGCCTGCTTCGCCGCCGTGGGCGTGGGGTTGCTGGCGGGCGCAGTGTGGTCCGCGCGGCGAGGCTCCGGCCCGCGCCAACCGTCCGGCGCAACGGGCCGTGCGGTGACGGCGATCGCAGCATGGGTTGCCGCCCTGGCGCTCGCGTTCGCCGTCGCCTCGGTCTTCCCGACCGACCACCTCGCCGACGCCGGCGGCCCGGCCGTCACCACTGCCTTCTTCCAGCCACCGACGCTCAGCTCGACCGATCCGAGCTCGCTCTACCGCACCGACAACTTCAAGCGGGCGCTGACGATCGCGGGCGTCTATCTGGGGGCGGGCGCGAAGGTGCGATCCGTCCTGCTCGTGCCTGGCGGTCTCGACGTGAGCGTGGCGCTCGGCCCGCGCGGCCTTCAGGGCAAGGAGATCAGCATCGACGCCACGGGCGGCTATCTGAGCGGCAACGTCGTCGCGCTGAAGCGCCCGGGGCGCACCTACATGCTTACGAGCTTGGACCCGTCGACCCCGGCGGCACTCATGTCCCGGCTCGCGGCCGCGGGCAAGCGCGTTGGTCATCTGCGCGTCACCGCCGGCGTCCGTGGCGGCGTCGAGTGGCTGGCGTACCCCGTGGGTGGGGGCCGGCCCTACCGGCTCCCCGGCGGCTGAGTCCGCGGCGCTACGATCGGTGGCGATGGCGCCGATGACCGAAGCCCAGTGGAAGGCGTTCGTGCAGGAGGGCACGCGGACCGGCAAGCTCGCGACGGTCCGCGCCGACGGACGGCCGCACGTGATGCCGGTGTGGTTCGTGCTTGACGGCGACGCGATCGTCTTCATGACCGGCGCCGACACGGTCAAGGGGCGCAACCTGCGCCGCAGCGGTCAGGCGAGCGTCTGCGTCGACGACGATCGTCCGCCGTTCGCCTTCGTCACGATCAGCGGCCCGGTGACGCTCGACGAGGACCCCGAGGCAATGCTCGAGGCGTCGATCCGGATCGCGGCCCGGTACATGGGCGCCGACCGCGCGCAGGAGTACGGACGACGCAACGCGGTCCCCGGTGAGATGCTCGTGTCGCTGCGCGCCGACCACGTCGTCGCGCAGGCCGCCGTCGCCGACTGACGCCGGAGCGAGCTAGGGCGTGGGCCGCATCGCGTCCAGCAGGCTCACGCACGCGTGGATGGCTTCGATCCTCGGGACCGGGACATCCAGAAGGTGTGCCAGCTCGACCACGGCACCGGTCATGCACTCGTATTCGAGCGGCTTTCCGGCCTCGCGGTCCATCAACATCGATGGTTTGTGCTCGCCGACCTCGAACGCGCCCTGCAGCCGGCGTTCGAGGCTGATGGGATACTCGATCCCGAGACGGTCGGTCACCCGAGCCACCTCGTCGAACATCGCTCGAAGTGCCTCGACCATCGCCGGCGACCGGCCGAGCCCGCCGAGCGTCGCGCCCGTGAGCGCGCACACGGGATTGCACGCGACGTTCCCGATGAGCTTCAGCCACACCTGGTCGCGCAGCCGGTCGTCGACCGGTGCCGTGAGCCCCGCAGTACCGAAGGCCTCGGAGATCGCGACACACCGCTCGCTGGTGGTGCCGTCGGGCTCGCCGATCAGCAACTGTGTTCCGTCCACGTGACGGATGACGCCGGGCTCCACGATCTCCGCCGCGCAGTAGACGACGCAGCCGACGGCCGCTCCGTCGGGCATCGATCGCGCGATCACGCCTCCAGGGTCGACCGACTCGAGCGTCGTGCCTTCGAGGCGGCCGCCGTGGTCGTGGAAGTACCAGTACGGGATCCCGTTCTGCGCGCACACCAGGGCCGCCCCGGGCCGCATGGCCGCCGCGATCGACGGCGCCATGGCCGGCAGGCTGTAGGCCTTGAGGGCCAGGAAGACGACATCCGCGTCCCCGATCGCCTCGATGTCGTCGGTGGCGGCCGGATGGGTCTCGAAATCTCCTCGTTGGCTGAGCACGCGTACGCCGTGATCCTGCATGGCTTCCAAGTGCGCCCCGCGGGCGATCAGCGTGACGTCGGCACCGGCGGCGCTGAGCGTCGCGCCGACATACGCCCCGATGGCGCCCGCACCCACCACCGCGAATCTCACGGCGCGCTGCGGCTCATCATGGTGTGACCTGGCCGCGTGTGCTCATCGGATTGCAAGGTATATATCCTCCGGGAATAGTTGCTCGCGCGCGCAAATATTTCGCACGATGAGCCGTTGGCACAACACGCCGGCATCACCGCGACGCGAAAGGGGAGTGCTATGGAAATCGGGCTCTACACGGTATTGACCGACGAGACGATGCTGCCGGGCGAGGCCGCGAAGCTCATCGAGGATGCGGGGTTCGACGCGATCTCGGTCGGCGAACACAGCCACATCCCATCGAGTCGCGAGACGCCGTACCCCGGCGGCGACCTGCCGGACGGGTACACGCGCACGCTCGACCTGTTCGTCGCGTTGACAGCGGCCGCGCTGGCGACCACACGGTTGCGGCTGGAGTCGTCGATCATCCAGATCGCCCAGCGTGACCCGATCACCACCGCCAAGGAGGCGGCGAGCCTCGACTTCCTGTCCGACGGCCGCCTGGATCTGATCGCCGGGCACGGCTGGAACATCGAGGAGCTGCGCAACCACGGCGTGGACCCCGATCGACGCTACGACCTCGTCAACGAGCGGGTCCGGGCCATCCGTGAGATCTTCCGCAACGACGTCGCCACCTTCCACGGCGAGTTCGTCAACTTCGACGCGATCTGGTCCTGGCCCAAGCCGGTGCAGCCCGGCGGAGTGCCGATCATCATGGGCGGCAACTCACCCGGCTCGGAGGAGCGCGCGCTCGAGTACGGCGACGGGTGGGCGCCGATCAGCATTCCGGGGACCGGGACCGTCGAGCGCATCGCGGCGTTCACCGCCGCGAACCCGACCGTGCCGGTGCACGTCGCCGGTGTTCAGACCGATCCCAGCGAGATCGCGGCGTTCGCGGAGGCGGGTACCACACGCGTGATCCTGCATTGGGGTCTGCCGTATCCCGGTGAGGCGGAACGCACCCTCGAGGAGCTACGCCGCGCCGTGGATGCGGCGGCGGTCGGGTAGCTCAGGTCTCGACCCACTGACTGGGCGCGCGCGCATCAGCTCCGACGCGCGGTGCTCGCGCGGGCTGCAGCCGTAGGCGTCCCGGAACAGCCGGCTGAAATGGGCCGCGTCACGCATTCCCCACCGCCCGGCGATCGAGGCGATCGTCTGTCCGGCCAGGGCGGGATCGCCCAGGTCGCGCCGGCATCGCTCGAGCCGGGCGTAACGGATCGTCTCCGAGACGCTGTGCTCTTCGTGGCGGAACAGCTTGTGCAGGTAGCGCGTCGAGATGAAGTGCGCGGCGGCGATCGTTGCCGGCGAAAGGCCAGGGTCGGCGACGTGACGCTCGATGTAGTACTTCAGGTCGAGCAGCAGCGGAGCGGGGGCAACAACGTTGTCGCCGGCGCCTTCGAGGGCCAGCGCCCGGAGCAGAGCGAGCACCGTCTCAGCCAGCGGACCTTGGCAGCCGGCGACCGATCCGTCCACGAGCTGCTCGGAAAGCCGGTCAAGGAACGAGGCGATGAGGCTCGCAACGCCGATTCCGCTCTCACGTACCGTGGCCGTTGTGCGACGCAGCGTGTCTGCGTAGGAGCCCAGCAGCGTCATGGGCACGGCGAAGATCACAAGCTCAAACGGCTCGCGCGCCTCCAGCGTGTACAGGGACGAGGAGTCAACGGTCGTGATGGTGCCCGGCGTCAGGACGCCAAAGCGATCGTTCTGGTGGACGTCGCATGTGCCTTTTCGCAGCAGATGGATCTTCAGGTGCTCCGGGTCCGCCTCGGCAATCCCCGCCGCGGTGCGCCGGCAGCGGCTGGCGTCGGCGATCACCTGATAGGCGTCGATCGCCACGAGCTCGTGATGGATCAGGCGTCCTGAGAACGGCCGCGACCCAAGCTGCTGGAGGTCGAGCGGGAAGAAGGAGCGGCGTGCGGCCTCGTGCCACATGGCGAAGCGCTCGTCTGGGGCGACGGTGGCCGTGTCGACCGCAATCGGCGGATGCCAGGCGTCGCGCGCTGGGGCGACGTCGCCCGCAGGAATCCGCCGCAGGTTCACGGCGGACCGGCTCACAGGCTCACGCGCTCCTCAGCATTGGACGCGTCGAATATAGACGACTGCCGGGTGTCTGGCGTCAGCGGCGCTCGATCACCGATCCGACGGCGACGGCGCCGACGATGAGGAAGCCACGGACGATCTGCTGCCAGTAGTCGGCGACGCCGAGGAGGTTGAAGCCGTTGGTGATGATCCCGAGCATCATCACGCCGACGACGGTGCGCCAGACCGAGCCGACGCCGCCGAAGATGCTGGTGCCGCCGAGCGCGACCCCGGCGATCGCGTCGAGTGCGAGCGTGACACCGACCTGGCTCGACCCCGACCCGGTTGTCGACGCGTCGACCATGCCGGCCAGTCCGCACGCCAAGCCGGTGATGACGAACGTGATGATCACGATCCGGTCGACCTTGAGGCCCGATAGTCGTGCGCCTTCGCGGTTGCCACCGACGCCGTACAGGTGGCGTCCGAAGACCGTGTAGGCGAGCACGATCTGGAGGATGATCGCGACCGCCAGGAAGATGAAGTTGGGGTATTGGATCAGGCCCCACGCCTTGTTCTGGCCGATGAAGACGAACGCGCTCTGGGTCGGCGTGATGAGCAGCCCGCCGGTCACCGCAGTGGCGGCGCCGACAAAGGCCAGTGCGGTGGCGAGTGTGGCCAGGAACGCGTTGACGCGCAGCTTGGTGATGATCAGGCCGTTGATGAGGCCCATCACACCGCCCGAGACGATCGCGACCGGGAAGAACCACCCCACGCCCCAGTGCACGGCGACCCACGCGCCGAGGACCTCCGAGAGGGCCAACATCGCGCCCAGTGACAGGTCGAAGTTGCCGGCGATGATCGCGAGCGTGACCGCGCAGGCGGCGATCCCGACCGGCGTCTGCGCATACACGATGTTGAGCAGGTTGTCGACGGTCAGAAAGACCGGTGACGCGAACGAGAAGTACACGAAGATCGCGACGACGAAGACGATGATTCCGTAGTCGCGGACATGTTCGGCGCGCAGGCGTCGCCTGCTGCGGACGCGCCGCTGGAAGGTTGGCTCGATGGCCCCGGTCCCGCCGGGGCCATCGGGAGGCGTCGTGTCGGGCAACTGCGTGGTCATTGATCACTCCCGGGCAGCCCGAAGGCCGCCTCCATGACGTCGTTCAGCGGTGGATCGGCCGGGAACTCTCGGACCACGGCGCCGCGACGCATCACGACCGTTCGATGTGCCAGGCCGAGGACCTCCTCGATCTCCGACGAGATCATGAGGATCGCCGCCCCGTCGGCCGCCAGGCGCTGGATGAGAAGATGAATCGCGGCGCGAGACCCGACGTCGACGCCGCGCGTCGGCTCGTCGAGAATCATCACGCGTGGAGCGCAGAACAACCAACGGGCGAACATCAGCTTCTGCTGGTTGCCGCCCGAGAGGCTCTTCGCGTGAGCACTCGGCGCCGGCGGATCGACCCCGACCTCGCTGAGCAGTGCGCGAGCGCGTTCACGCTCGACGCCCCGCCGCAGCATGTTGTTCGCCGACACCTCGTCGAGGTTGGCAAACGTGGTGTTCGCCGCCAGGCTCAGCTCCAGGAACAACCCGTCCTTCTTGCGCTCCTCCGTCAGGAACGCGATGCCCGCCTCGATCGCGTCGGCCGGTCCCTTGATGCGTCGCGCCTCGCCCGCGACGCTGATCGTCCCCGAATCGATCGGGTCGGCGCCGGCGATCGCGCGGGCGAGCTCGCTGCGTCCGCTGCCGACGAGCCCGGCTATGCCGACGATCTCGCCGGCCCGCACGGTCAGCCCGATGTCGTAGAGCACATCGCCGCGGGACAGTCCGGCCACCTCGAGCATCACGTCTCCGTGCACAGGCGCGGACGTGACGAGCTTCTCAGCGGACACGGCCGAGCCGAACATCCCCGAGACGAGGCTCGCCTCGGTTTCGGTCGAGCCCAGCGCCGTGCGCACGACATGCCCGTTGCGCATCACGGTCACGATGTCGCAGAGGTCCAGGACCTCGTCGAGAAAATGACTGACGTAGACGATCGTCGTCCCGTTCGCCCGCAGACCGCGGATCAGCGTGTGCAGCTGCTCAGTCTCGACTGCGGTCAGCGACGACGTCGGCTCGTCCAGCACGATCACGCGCGCGTCGGTGTTCACCGCGCGCAGGATCTCGGCCTTCTGCTGATCTGCGGCACGCAATGAGCCGACGGTTACGTCGGGCTTGAGGTCGAACCCCGATCGCTCGATGAGCTCCGCGTAGCGACGGCGCATCTCCCGCCACGACACGAACCCGCGACGACGCGGCTCGATCCCCATGAACACGTTCTCCATCACACTCATCGCCGGCACCAGCGACAACTCCTGCGCAATCGTCGCGATCCCGTCGCGACGCGCCTCGGTCGGCGTCGAATACCTGACGAGCTGCCCGTCGACGAACATCTCGCCGTCATCGGCGCGCACGACGCCCCCGATGATCTTGCCGAGCGTCGACTTGCCGGCCCCGTTGGCGCCCACGAGGGCGTGCACGGTGCCGGCGCCGATCGCGACGCTCACGTTGTCGAGCGCACTGGTCCCGGCGTACCGCTTGCCGATCGAGACAAGCCGGATCGGCTCCGGCGCCGGCGATTCAGCGAGTGCGCTCATCCTGGTTCCTCATCGTCGTCCAAGCGGCGGACGGGCCGGACGAGCGGCACGGATACCGTCCCCGTGCTGGTCGCTCATCCGACCCGTCCTTCCGTCGCTGCAGTGGAGCTAGGGGACTAGCCCAGGTTCCAATCCGGCACGAACTTCGGGTTGGCCTTCAGGAAGGCCTGAGTGATGATCAGCGGGCGCTGCTTGCTGATGATGTTGACGACGCTCGGCACCTTCTTGCCCTGTACCGCCTTGGCAAGCAGCGGGATGCCGACCTCCGCCTCTCCGCGCGGCCACAGGCCGCCGATCTCGGTGACGAGGCCCTTCTTCATGTCGGCGATCAGCTCCTTCGTTCCGCCGACGCTCCAGACCTTGAGGTGCTTGCCCGGCTTGACCCCGGACTGCTTCATCGCGGTCAACACGCCGGCCGTCATCTGATCACCGAGCGTACCGACGACGTTGTCGTTCTTGTGCGCGCCGAAGTACGTCAGCGCCGCCTTCTGGGCGGTCGGCTGGTCGTAGCCGCCCTGCGGCATGACCGTCATCTTGATCGGGCCGCTGGCGAACTGCTTCTTGAGGTAGTTGATCTTCAGCACGTCGGTCGGGAAGTTCGTCAACCCCGGCATGAAGGCAAACTTGCACGGCTTTCCGCGGCCGACAGCCTGCGCGCACGCGTCCTTCGTCATCTTGAGGAGCATCGTCTGCGAGGCGACCTGGTCGTAACCGACCGTGGTCGTGATGCCCGGCGTGGCCTTCAGCTTGAGCTGGGCGGCCTGCCCGCCGAACGTGTAGTCGGCCTGGCCGAGCTTGATGCCCTTGGCCTCGGCCTGCTTGGCGACCGGTGCCATCGAGACCGGATCGAGGGTCGCCATCCAGAACGCCTTGTACTTGCCTGAGGTGATGGCGTCCTGCACCTGGGTTGCCTCGAGCTTGGGATCGTTGTTCGGCGTAAACGTCGTAACGGCAAAGCCGGCCTTCTTGCCGGCGTTGACCCCGGCGTTCTTTTCGGCGATCCCGTACGGGCTGGTGTTGTAATAGAAGACTGCGAGTCCTGGCTTGTCGGCCGCTCCGGCGGAGCCTCCGACGAACGCCATGGCGAGTGCGGCGAGCAGTGCGACACTGCTCACAGCCACCGTAATCTTACGAATCATGCCCTTCCTCCTTTTTGGACCCTGCGTATGGACCCTGGCCGCGATGGTGGACCCACGCGGCCGCCGTTCGCGAGGATATGCCATAAAGCACCAGTGTGCGAGCCGTTAAGCGGCGGCGCACAGCCCGAGGGCGGGTTCCGTGCTCTGTGATCCACGAATTGGTTCGCTGAAGATCAACCGCGTCACGTAAGGAGCGATCATGGTCGCCGAGCCCGTCAGCGCGAACAGCGTCGTAGTCGTTGACGGCGAGCTCGACTGGCACCAGATCGCCGATGTCGTTGTGGTCGGGACGGGGATCGCCGGCTGCTCGACCGCCCTCAACTGCCTGGAGCGCGGCCTGTCCGTCGTCATGCTCGAGAAGGGATCCGCCACCGGTGGAACCAGCGCAAAGGCTGCGGGAGGGATGATGGTGGCCAACAACCGGTACCTGCAGGAGCTGGGCGAGGACGACCCCCGGGAGGATTTCATCCGCTTCCTCGCCCGGCTCGGTCGACCGTTGCTCTACGACCGCCAGGCCGACTTCTTCGGTCTTCCGGAGTGGGAGTACCGCCTGATCGAGACGTGGTATGACCGCGGCGCGGAAGCGTTCGCCCACATGCAGGACACCGGGGCGATGCGCATCGAGCACCAGTCGGACTGGTCGAGCTACAACGACCTGCCAGAGGACAAGCGACGGTTTGGACGTGTGCTGTTCAACGTCGACGACGACGGCGAGATGGTCAACGGCCGGCCGGTCATCGACCGATTGACGGCGAGGATCAAGGACCACGGCGGGAGTGTGCTGACCGAACACCGCGTCGACGGGGTCTTCGTCAACCGAGCCGGCGAGGTCATCGGCGTCCGTGCCACCCACGCCGGACACCCGGTGCTCGCCCGGGCTCACCGAGCGGTGGCGTTCGCAAGCGGAGGGTTCACCCACAGCGAGCGCTACGCCCGCGAGTATCTCAACGGGATGTACGTCGGCGGCTGCGCTGCGCGCACGAACGAGGGAGACCTGATCCCGATCGCCAAGGCGCTCGGAATCCCGTTGTTTCACATGCATTCCGCGTGGGGTGCGCCAGTTCTGTACGAGCAGGCGCTTGATCGAGATCCAGAGCTCATCGCCAACTTCTCGCTGATGGGCGACAGCTCGTTCAGCGTCAACAAACACGGCATTCGGGTCACCAATGAGAAGACGACCTATAACGATCGGACGCAGTCGCACTTTCGCTGGGATCCCCGTCACGCGGAATACCCGGACTTCCTCCAGTTCGCGATCTTCGACGAGCGCACGAGGCGGCTGTGGCCGCGCGCCGGACTGGCCGATCATCAGGCGGGCAACTTCATCCCCCCGATCGGCGAGACGTCGAAGTACGTCATGAGGGCGGACACCCTGCACGAACTCGCGGCGCAGATCGACGATCGGCTGACCGCGTTGTCGGCCCAGTCGGGAGGCGTGCGTCTGTCGGCGGACTTCCTCGACAACCTTCGCACGACGATCGCGCGATTCAACGAGTTTGCGCGCGCCGGCACCGACGAGGACTTCCACCGCGGGGAGACCACGATCGAGCTGTTCATGCACGGCGGGCGCGCCGACGGCAACGACCTGCCAAACCCCACGCTCCATCCGGTGGCGGACTCGGGCCCGTACTACGCCGCGATCCTCGCCCCGGGGTCGATCGAAACCAAGGGCGGCCCGAAGGTGAACCCCCGACTGCAGATGCTCGACGGCGAAGAACGCCCGATTGCTGGGCTGTACGGGATCGGCAACTGCGTCGCCTCCGCATCGGGCCAGGCGTACTGGTCCGGCGGGTCGACCTGGGGGCCGTACGTGACGTTCGGCTATGTCGCCGCACAGAGCATCGCCCAGGAGCCCCGCAAGCAGTGACGCGTCAGCCGGCGGCGCGGGAGTCCAGCTCGTCGGCTGCCGTCTCACGCGCGAGATCGGCGATGGTGGAGCGGCTCAACTCCGCGTCGATCGCTTCGGTCGCACGGCGGTCGACGTCGGTCAGGGCGACCTGGATGCGCTGCCCGACGGGGCAGTCCGGACTGGCGCCATGCAGGCCCAGGACCGGCGCGTCGCGCTGGACCGCTCGCCAGACCGCGGCCAGGGTCGTCTGCTCCGGGCGCGAGCGCAGCTGCCAGCCGCCGCTCGGTCCGGACCGCGACGTGACCACGCCGGCCCGCCGGAGCTGACCGAGAACCCGGCGCGCGTGAACAGGATTCGCCCCGGCGCTGCCGGCCAGCAGCTCGGAGCTCAGCGTCTCTTCCGGCGAGCCGGCGAGCAGCGTGAGCATGTGCACCGCGAGGGCGAACTGTGTGTTGGCCGGTCCAGACACATCTCAAGTCTACCGGCATTCGTAACGAGTTCTGCTACGGTCTTCCGCCTCTGAGCCAGTTACGAATAAGGAGCCCGACATGAGCTTTGTGATCACCGGCGCGAGTGGGAACCTCGGTCGCCGGACGGCCGAGATCCTGCTCGACCAGGTCGACCCCACGCAGGTGCTGCTCGTCACGCGAACCCCGGACGCTCTGAGCGACCTCGCGGCCCGGGGCGCCGTCGTGCGCCACGGAGACTTCGACGACCCCGCCAACCTCCCGGCAGCCTTCGCCGGCGGCGACCGCCTCGTGCTCATCAGCGGCGATGACATCGGCAAGCGGACGGCGCAGCACATCGCCGCGATCGACGCTGCGAAGGCAGCGGGCGTCGGCCACGTGGCCTACACGTCGATCGTGAACCCGGTGGACGACAACCCGGCGGCCGTGGTGCCATCGCACAAGGCCACCGAGGAGGCCCTTGCCGCCAGCGGCCTGAGCTGGACATACCTGCGCAACGGGCTCTACGCCGAGTACCGCGGCGATGAGCTCCAACTGGCCAAGGACAACGGCGCGTTTCATCACAATCTCGGCGACGGGCGGACCGCCTACGTGTCCCGGGAGGACTGCGCGGCGGCGGCGGCTGCTGTCCTGCGCGGCGGGTCCGAGCACGATGGCCAGGCGTACAACATCACCGGACCGGCCCTGATCGGCGCCGCCGAGCTGGCCGAGATCTACGGTCGGCTGTCCGGCCGGGAGGTTGAGGCGATCAACGTCCCCGACGAGGGGATCATCGAAGGCATCATCGGCGCAGGACTGCCCGAGTTCGTCGCCCGGCTGATCGCGTCGTTCGGCACCGCCATCCGCGGCGGCTACCTCGACGGCCTCAGCGACTCCGTCGAGAAGCTCACCGGACGTAGCCCGGCCACCCTGGAGTCCGTCCTGGGCGGGTGACCTGAAGCGCCGGTGGCGCCCGGGCCCAGCGCCCGGGCGCTGCTCGCGATCGGGCTCAGGCCAGCTCGCCGGGCGACGACGACCGGATCAGTTCCCAATCGATGCCGATGCCGAGCCCGGCGCCGGTCGGCGCGGGGAGATAGCCGTCGGAGTCGACGACGAGCGCTTGCTCCAAGCCGTAGCTCAGATGCTCCAGCCCGTGCTCGCCGGAGCGGTTGAAGGCGAGGATCTCGAACCAGTCGCAGTTGTCGATCGCCATTGCGACGTTCAGGTTCGCGACGTTGTTCATCGCGTTGTAGCCGTCGTGGATCTCGCAGTTCATGCCGTGGGCCTCGGCGAGGTGGGCGATCTTCATCATGCCGGTGATCCCTCCCTTGATGACCACGTCGCCACGCAGGAAGTCGGTGGCGCCGGCGGTGATCCACGGCGCCAGCGTGTGCAGGCCGCCGAGGGTCGTTTCGGTGGCCATGATGGGGATGCGCAGGTAGCGCTTGAGCTGCTGGTATCCGTGGATGTCGTGAGCCGCGAGCGGGTCCTCGTACCAGGCGAAATCGAGCTCCTCGATCGCGCGGCCCACGCGCAGCGCCTCCGGATAGGAGTAGCTCCAGGACGAGTCGAGCATCAACGTCATCTCCGATCCGACCGCGCTGCGCACCGCCGCGCACGCCTCGATGTCGAACCCGATCGGGGGAGCCGGCGCGTCGACCCACGGGGCGCGCGGCGGGTGCAGCTTGTAGCCCTGCCACCCCTGGGCCTGCCAGTAGGCCGCCTCGGCGGCGTAGTCGGAGGCCGCGGCATGGTGACCCGACGAGAAGTACACGGGGATCCGGTGGCGGCATGTCCCCAGCAGGCGGTGGACCGGTAACCCGGCCGCCTTGCCCGCGATGTCCCACAGGGCGACGTCGACGGTCCCGACGGCGATCGGGCTGACGAAGTGGCTGAGATTCGACATGCGACGCCAGTGCCGGCCGATGTCGAGCGGATCCTCGCCGACCAGCAGGGGCTTGATGAACGTCACGATCTCGTTGGCGATCGCGACCGGCCCTGGCCCTGGGAAGCTCAGGACGTTGTTGCCCTCGATCCCCTCATCGGTGACCACCCGCAGTATTGCCATGGGCAGGCGCCCGTCCTTTACCCCGAAGACCGCGAGATCCGAGGCGTGGCGGTCGTGAAAAACGATCCTGACATCAGTGATCCGCACGCGGGCCGCCTTTTCCGGGTCGTTCGGGTCGCGGGAGCGTACCGGCGCGACCCGCTAGCGTGTGGCCGAGGTGCCGATCGGCGGAGTCTGAGGAGACGACGATGTACAAGGTTGCTTGGCTGGCACGATTCCCGCAGAACCTCGGCCGTGACGAGGCCCGCACGCGCTGGCGCGACCGGCACGGTTCGATGGCGCTCGCCGTTCCCGGCATGGCCGGATACGTGCAGAACCAGGTGCTCGCGCCGATCGGCGCAGAGGGAGTCACCGACGGCGACGTCGGCTTCGACGGCTACTCGTGCGGGTGGTGGGAGGACTTCGATGCGTACAAGGCCTCGATGGCAAGTCCCGAGTGGCAGGCGGTCGTCGAGGATGGTGCCAACGTCTTCGACATGAACTGGCTCTGGGGCATGAGCGCAGAGCTCGAGGAGGTCGTCCAGAAGGCACGCCCGGCGGAGTGGGAGGGCACCGACAAGGGGAACTTCAAGGTCGTGTGGGTCGTCAAGTTCCGATCCGACATGCCCAGCGACGAGGCCCACGAGTACTGGGCCACCAAGCACGGCCCGATCGCCCTGAAGATCCCCGGGATCGGCGACGGCCACTACGTCCAGAGCCACGCGGTCAAGGCGATCGGGGCCGACAGCCTGCCGACCGACGAGATCGCCCTCGGGTTCGATGGATTCTCCGAGTGCTGGTTCGAGGACCGGGCCAAGTTCGACGCGGCGATGAAGAGCCAGGAATGGCGTGACCTCGTCGATGACGGGGCCAACCTGTTCGACATGGACTTCCTATGGCTCGGAATGAGCGGGACCCTCGAGGAGCGCACCATGCGTCCCACGCCGACCGCCGTCGCCCACGGCTGACCTCCGCGTCTCGCTGCGTGCGATAGCCGCAGGGATCTGAGGTTCTGAACCGTGTCCGGGTCGTCGTCGATCGTCGTGGCATCGACAGCCGAGGCGGCGCCCGAGCTGTCGGTCGGCGGCGTCCTGCGGCGGGCGGCTCGGATCGCCCCCCAGCGCGACGCGCTGGTCGGCGTCGAAGCCGACACGACACGGCGGTGGTCGTTCGCGGAGCTCGTGGCCCTGGTCGATCAGCTCGCGACCGGCCTGCTCGAACGGTTCGAGGCGGGGGAGCGGGTTGCGGTGTGCTCGCCGAACTGTGCCGAGATGGTTCTGTTGCAGTACGCGCTCGCGGTTGCGGGCCTGGTTCTCGTGCCGCTCAACCCGACGCTGCGCGACGGCGAGCTCGAGTACACGCTTCGCGACTGCGGGGCCGCCGGCGCGTTCGTCGCGAATGAGCACCGCGGCCGGCCGTTGCGGGCCATCGTCGACGCGCTGCGCCCGTCGCTTCCCACGCTTCGCCACGTGATCGGACTTCCGGACGCTCTGGGCGAGTGGCACCGCCCGGCGCGCGAGATCACCCAGCCGGATCCTGGCTCGGTGGCGCAGATCCAATACACCTCCGGAACCACAGGGCCGCCGAAGGGGGTGCTGATAACGCACCGTGGCATGGCGATCACCGCCGCGGCGTTCTCGGAGCGCACCGCGCGGCCGCCCGGATCGGTCTGGGTCAATCCGATGCCGCTCTTCCATACGGCCGGGAACGTGCTCGGCACGCTCGGAGCGTGCTGGGACGCCGCGACGCATGTCGTGCTCCCGTTCGATCCGCCGCTCGTCGTGGGCGCATTGACCGGCGAACGTGCCGACGTGCTGTCCGCGGCTCCGACGCTGCTGCACGCGCTGCTCGACACCGGCGATGGCGCCTTGGCGCTTCCCGACCTCGAGGCGATCGTGACGGGCGGCTCGACGCTCGAGCCGGCGTTCGTGCGCCGCGTCGAGGCCGAGTTCGGGGCCCGGCTGCTGGTGATCTACGGCATGACCGAGACCTGCGGAGCGGCGCTGATGACGAGTCCGGCCGACGCTTCCGCGGATCGCGAGGGCACCGCCGGTCGGCCGTTGCCGTTCACGGATGTCAAGGTGATCGACCCCGATACCGGCATCGTCGCGGGACACGGCCAGCCCGGTGAGCTGTGCGTTCGCGGCGCGCGGATCACCGCCGGCTACCACGGTCGGCCCGACGAAACGCGCCGCGCATTCGACGACGACGGCTGGCTGCGGACCGGTGATCGCGCGTCGATGGACGAACGCGGCTACTTCCGGATCGAAGGACGGCTCAAGGACCTGATCAAGACCGGAGGCGAGAACGTGACCCCGAGCGAGGTGGAGGCCTGCCTGGCCGAGAATGCCGCGGTCGCTCGCGCAGCGGTCGTCGGGTTACCGGACGAGCGGTGGGGCGAGATCGTGACGGCCTTCGTCATCCCGGCCGGTGACACGCACCCGGCGCTCGCCGCGGAACTCCGCGCGCATTGCGAGCGCCACCTCGCCCCGTTCAAGGTGCCGCGGCGGTGGGCGTTCGTCGATGAGCTACCCCTCACCGCATCCAGCAAGGTCCAGCACGCCCGGCTCCGGCAACGCGCGATCGCCGAAGCCGAGTTGCTGGAGGCAACCTAGATCAGTCGGCGGGCCAGGTGGTCTCGGCCAGCACGCCGTCGCCGCCCTCGGGCTTCGGCCCACCGACCGCGACGAGATCCAGACCGTCGGGGCCGGCCTCAAAGGCTCGCACGACGCTCGGGCCAACTCGGACGACGTCCCACTGTCGCAGCGCGTGGGGCTCGTCGTCGAGCAGGACGCGGCCGCTGCCCGCGATGACCAGGTAGGCCTCCTCCTGCTCGCGATGGTGGTGCCCCGACGGGCTGCGAACGTTCGCCGCGTACGTGAAGCGGCTGACTCCGAAGTCCTGTGTGTTGACCCGACCGCGCGTGAACCGCCCCTCGATCTCGCCGGGCGCATGCTCGAGCATCGAGTCGGGGACGTCGTCCATCAAGTTGAGCATCGTGAAGTCAGACATGCAGTTCTCCTGGTCGGGACCGGTCGAGGCGGCGCGCCGTGTGCGCGTGTCACCGCCAGCCTAGCTCGTCGCTCGAGATGCGATGCGCCCGCGCAACGCCTGAGGCAGCGCCTACGGTGCGGGCGTGTCGGGTGGAGCGTCGGCGAGCGCCCGGAAGCTCTCGTCCTGCTCCTGTTGGAGCTTGTGGGGTGACACCCGGTACTCGTCGGAGAGCTTGACCTCATGGGAGCTGGGCTTGAACAGGACGTTGATGACCTGCCCCTCGACCGGATGGTCCCAGTGGCCGTGCATCAGCGGATCGTGGAACGTGGCGCGAAACGGCGGCTCATTGGCCGGTCGCACGTCGACGACGTACTCGTGCGGCGTCGCGTTCGTCCGGCTCCAGTTCAACATCGCCCGCGTCGCGACGACGGTCGCCTGCGCCGTCTCCCAATCCCGTCCCAGCATCCGTCCCTCCGATTCGTGCGGGTCGCCGGCGGCCTATCCTTGCAGGCGTGCAGCACGCCCTCGCCGTCGCGCGCGGCGACGCGCCGGCCGACCTCGTGTTGCGGGGCGCCCGCGTCGTCGACGTGTTCACCGACACGATCCGGGTGGCGGACGTCGCGATCGTCGGCGGTCGGATCGCCGGCGTCGGCACGTACGACGCGGCGGTCGAGACGGTCGACCTCGACGGGCTCACGCTGGTGCCGGCGTTCATCGAGGGTCACATGCACGTCGAGAGCACGCTGCTGGCGCCGAGCGAGCTGGCGCGGGTCGTCAGCGGCGACGGCACCGGGACGGTGATCGCCGACCCGCACGAGATCGCCAACGTGAGCGGTCCCGATGGGATCCGGTGGATGCGCAACGAGCTGCGCGACGGGCCGGCGGAGATCTTCCTGCAGGTTCCGCCGTGTGTGCCCGCGACGCCGAACGCGACCACCGGCGGCCGGGTCGACGCGCAGGACATGCGCTCGCTGCTCGAGGCGCCCGGGTCGCTGGGCGTCGCCGAGCTGATGGACTACCCCGGCGCCGTGGCCGGCAACGACACGCTGCTCGACAAGGTCGCCGCCGCCGGCAACCGGCCGCTTGACGGCCACGCGCCGGGGCTCACCGCGGCGGCGCTGCAGGCGTACGCGTTCCTCGGTGTGTCGTCGGACCACGAGTGCACGACGGCCGCCGAGGCGCGCGAGAAGCTCGCTGCCGGTCTGTACCTGATGGTCCGGGCCGGCTCGACCGCCGACAATCTCGACGCGCTGCTCGAGGTCGTGCTCGAACAGCGCGGGCGGCGCTGCCTGCTCGTCAACGACGACGTCACGGCCGGCGATCTGCTGCGCCGCGGCCATCTCACCGACCACCTGCGACGGGTCGTGGCCGCGGGCCTCGACCCGATCGCCGCGCTGAGGACGGTCACGCTCAACGCGGCAGAGCTCTACGGACTGAGCGACCGCGGCGCCGTCGCGCCCGGCCGGCTCGCCGACCTCGTCGCGGTCGAGGATCTCGACGCGTTCGCGGTGCGCCACGTCTGGCACCGCGGCGCTCTGCTTGGCGATGTCGCGGCGCGCCGCCCGGTCGCGATCGGCAACGTCGTCACCCTGCCCGACGACGTCGATGTCGCCGCAGCGCGGGAGCGCGCGCAGGCCGGGCCCGCCATCGGCTACATCGACGGCCAGCTGCTCACGTCCCGCCACGACGACGCCGCCGATGACGACGCGCTGCTGCTGGCGATCGATCGCCACAGCGGCCGCTCGTGGGCGTCGGCACGGGTCCGGGGATTCGGCATCGGGCGCGGCGCCCTGGCCACGACGGTCGCCCACGACCACCACAACCTGCTGGTCATCGGCGCTGACGATCGCGACATCGCACGCGCGATCGACACCGTGCGCGGCACCAACGGCGGGCTGTGGGCGATCGACGAGGGCCGCGAGCTGGCCACCGTCGCGCTGGACCTCGGAGGCCTGATGTCCGACCGCGCCGCGGCGGAGGTCGCCGAGCGCTACGACACCCTGACCGCGGCCGCCCACCGACTGGGCTGCCGCCCTCGGGACCCGATGATGGCGCTGTCGTTCCTGGGCCTCGAGGTCATCCCCGAGCTCAAGCTGACCGACCTCGGCCTCGTCGACGTCGTGGCCGGCCGCCTGCTCGGCTGATCGTCCCGCGTTCTCGCCCTATGCTGCGCACTCCTGAGGGCCGCGCCGAAACCCGTACGGATCGAACGTCCCGAGCTCGAGGCGCGGATCCTCGGCGGGCTTGACGACGGACCGATCCTGATCGTGGCCGGCGCCGGGTACGGCAAGACCGTCGCGCTCGCCCAGGCGCTGGCCCGCGGCCGGCGCAACGCTGCCTGGCTCTCCTGCCAGGGCGCGGGGGCCGATCCGGGTCGGCTGCTCGGCCGCGTCGTGGAAGCGGTCCGCACGGCGATGCCCGGCAGCGTCGATGTGCTCGCCCAGCGGCTTGCGGCGGCGCGGGAGCGCGTCGACCCGGAGGCGGCGGCGACGGTGCTCGCCCGCGAGCTCGACGCCCTGCTCGTCGAGCCGCTGGTCATCGTCTTCGATGACGCCGAGGCGCTCGCCGATGCGCCCGACGCGCTCGCGGTCGTGCGGCGCCTGCTCGAAGCCGACGTCCGCACCCTGCGCGTCGCGATCGCCGCGCGGCGGAGGCCGGCATTGCGTAGCGCGCGCGCACAGGCCGACGGCCGGCTGTTGGAGATCGGCGCCGCCGACCTCGTGTTCTCGGCCGCCGAGTGCGCGGACGTGCTGCGCGCGGCCGGGCGCGACCCGGCCGACGACGAGATCGACATGCTGCTCGAGGCGACCGAGGGCTGGCCGCTCGGGGTCGTCCTGGCGGCGGCCGGGTCGGGCGCGGCGCCGTCGCCCGATCTGATGCGGGCGTACTTCGAGGAGGAGATCCTGATGGGGCTCGACGGTGAGCGCCGCGCCGCGCTGCTCGCCGCGAGCACCGCCCCCGACCTCGCCGTGGCGGCGGCGGCGGGAATCGAGCTCCCGGACTCACTGCCTCCGGGGCTCGTCCGAACCGACGCGGCAATCCCGACCCTGCACCCATTGCTGTCGGAGTTCCTGCGTGAGCGCCATGCGCGGCTCGCCACGCCCGCGCAGCGGGCGGCCGTCGCCGTCGCGATCGCCCGCGCGCTCGTCGCGGCCGATCGTGCGCCCGAGGCCATCGACTTCCTCATCGCGGCGGGCGACTGGGACGCGGCCGTCGAGACGCTCGCCCGGGTCGGGCCGCAGCTCGTTCGCACATCCCCGGCGACCGTCGCCGCGTGGCTGGCCGCGATCCCCGGGCCTCGCGCAGGCCAACCGCAGCTCGCGCTGCTCGCCGGGGCGATCGCGCATGGCGCGGGCCGCTTCGACGAAGCGGTCGCCGCGTGCGGCGACGCCGTCGACGGGCTCGCCGTCGCCGGTGCGCCGTCGCCGCTGAAGTTCGCCGCGCTGTTTGCTCTTGTCGACGCCCAGATCGCCGGCGGCGACCTGTCCGGCGCGCTGCAGCGGGCCGACGCGCTCGACGATCCCGCCGCCCGTGGCGACCTCGCAGCGTGCGCGGTGGGCGCCGTCGCCGCGGCGGCGGCGGCGCGGCTCGGGCGCTTCGCCCGCGGCAGCGAGCTGCTGGACCGTGTGCTCGACGATCCGGCCGGCGCGATGTTCCGTCCGGCCTCGCCCGGGCAGATCGCCTACTACCACGACCTGCCGCTGGGCCGGCTCGACGAGGCGCTACGAAACATCCGCACGGGCTGCGCGGCGCTCGAGTCCGGCGATCCGTTCGGGCGGCTGCCGTACTTCCTGGCCTTCCAGACGGCGATTCACGAACAGCGCGGCGAGCTTGAAGAGGCGATTGCCGTCGCCGACGCCGCCCGGGAACGGGCGCAGGCCGCCGGTCTGTCGCAATGGGTCGGCGTCGTCGTCGCCACGCGGACCGCGAGCATTCGTGCCCAGATGGGTGATGTCGCGGGCGCTGAGCGCGACCTCACGCTGGTTCCCGCCGGCTGGCGCTCATGGGGAGCGTGGGTCGTCGAGGTGACGCACGCGAGCCTCGCCGCCCAGCGCGGCGACGGTCAGGCCGCGCTCGCGGCCGCTGAGCGCGCGCTGGTCGATGTCGCCCCGTGGCCGTACCTCGACCGTGCCCACGCCGCGGTGCTGCTGGCGCCGACGCTGGTGCGCGCGGGACATCCCGCGCGCGCCCGCGAGCTGGTCGAGGCGACGATCACGGCACGACCGGCACCCGAGCCCGGTGACCCCGACCGCTTCAGCGCGGCGCGACTGCACGCGCTGAATGCGTGGCTGCGCTACGACGACGGCGACGACGGCGGAGCGATTGCGGCCCTCGCCGACGCGTGGGCGGAGATGGCCGCCGAGCCGCGCCACGTGGTGCGTTGCGAGTGGCCGCGGCTGGAACGGGTGCTGTGGGCCGCGCTGGCCGCCGGCGCGATCGAGCCCGAGCCGGCCATCACCGCGATCGCCGCGGCCCGCCCGGGCGGCACCGCCCTCGGCGCGTTCACCGCCCACCCGATCGCCGCGGTCCGCCAGGCGGCGGCGCTCGCCGCGGTCGCCGCCGGCCACCCCGACGGGTTCTCGCGCGCGCAGGAACTCGCGTCGGACGCCGACCCCGCCGTCGCCCGCGCGGCGAGCGCGGCACTGGCGCACGCGGCCCGCGAGCCGCCGCGCCTGGCCTTCCGGGTGCTCGGCGGGTTCGAGTTGCGCCGCGGGTCGTGGGTCGTCGGCGAGGCGGCGTGGGAGCGCCGCGTCGCCGAGCGCATCGTGCGGATGCTGGTCGTCCGCGACGGCGTCGTGTCCGAGGACGAGCTGTTCGAGGCATTCTGGCCGGGCCGTTCGGTCGCGTCGGCGCGACGCGGGCTGCACGTGGCGATCTCGGCGGCGCGGGCGGTGCTCGATCCACCGGGCGTCGCCGCGAGCCGGCTCGAGGCCGGCGAGCGCTCCTATCGGCTGCACCTGCGCGACGACGACAGCGTCGATGCGCGCGAGTTCGAGCAGGCCGCTCGCGACGCACTGGCAACCAGCGAACCCGACCAACGAACCGCTGCGTTGGCCGCGGCGGTCGCGCGCTGGGGCGGCGAGCCGCTGCCCCAGGAGCGCTACAGCGAATGGGCGATCCCGTGGCGCGAACGGCTGATGGACCGCTACGCGGAGCTGCTCGCGGCGCTCGCCGACGACCACGCGCGAGCGGGCGACACGGCCGCGGCGGCCGCGGCGGCGCGGCAGCTCGTCGAACTCGATCCGCTCAACGAGGCGGCGCAACGGCGGCTGATCGTCGCCTACGCACGCAGCGGCCGCCGCGCCCACGCGTTGCGCCAGTTCCTGGCCTGCCGGCGCACGCTGGTGGAGCAGCTCGGCGTCGAGCCGAGTGAGGAGACGGTCGCCCTGCAGCGCCGCGTGCTCGCCGGTGAGGCGCTGTGACGATCGCGTGACGTCTGCGCCGTAGCGTCGGCGCGGTGATGCGAGCACCGCGCCGCACGTACATCGTGTCGGTCTACGAGGACGGCGCTCCCGTCCTCGTCCTCGACGTCGCGCGCGACGAGCTGACCCGGCTCGATGACCTCGACGACCTGCCCGCGCGTATACGCGATTGGGAACGGGAGCCCGATGAGGAGCCCGCGGGCGGATCGCGTTCCTAGCGGAGTTCTTGTGGGGCCCGAGCGCACGTCGGGCCTTCTCCCAGCTCACGGTTGGGCCTGGCCCGTTCTAGGCTCTGGCTCACGGTGTCAGCCTTCGAACATGCCCACCTCGGGGTACGCCTCCTCGGCGGGTTCGCCGTTGCCCTCGACGGGCACCCGCTCGACGAGGCGGCATGGCGGCTGCGGCGAGCCAAGACGCTGATCAAGCTGCTGGCGCTGGCGCCCCAGCGCCGGCTGCACCGCGACCAGCTGACCGAGGCGCTGTGGCCCGACAGCGCGCCGGCGGCCAACAGCCTGCACCAGGTCCTCTACACGGCGCGCCGCGCGCTGTCGGGCGATGGCGACGCCGCCGAGCCGCTGGTGCTGCGCGACGACGTCGTCACCCTCGACGCCGACGGGCTGTGGATCGACCTCGAGGCGTTCGAACAGGCGGCCGCGGACGCCCATCGCGCGCCCACCGTCGACGCCTATCGCGAGGCGCTCGCGCTCCACGGCGGCGAGCTGCTGCCCGAGGATCGCTACGAGGAGTGGACCGTCGCGCGGCGCCAATCGGTCCGCGAGACCCACCTCGGGTTGCTCGTCGCGCTCGGCGAGCTCCAGGCCGCCCAGGCGGACACCACCGCCGCCATCGTCACGCTCCAGCAGGCGGTCGTCGAGGACCCGCTGCACGAGGCAGCCCACCGGACGCTGATCCGCGTATTCGCCGCCGACGGCCGCCGCCAGCAGGCGCTGGCCCAGTACCAGCAGCTGCGCCAGTCGCTGCGCCAGCATCTGGCGGCCGAGCCCGACCCGGAGACCAGCCGCCTGTACCGCAAGATCCTCGCCGGCCAGCATGAGGCCGAGGCCGTGGACGCGCCGGCGCTCGCACCGGCCCCCGGCGGCCGCTTGCCCCATCAGCTGACGAGCTTCATCGGCCGCCAGCGCGAGCTGGGGGAACTCGGCCCGCTGGCCGGTCGTGCGCGGCTGCTGACCCTGACCGGGCCCGGCGGGTGTGGCAAGACGCGTCTCGCGCTCGAGCTCGCGCGGCGCCTGGACGAGGAGTTCGCCGACGGCGTGCGGCTCGTCGAGCTGGCGCCGATCGCCGACCCGGCGCTCGTGATCGACGAGACGGCGACCGCGCTGGGCGTCCAGGTGCGCTCGCAGCGCAACCCGATCGAGGTCCTCGGCGAGCAGGTGGGCGACCGCAGCCTGCTGTTGGTCCTCGACAACTGCGAGCACCTGCTCGACGCCACGGTCGCCGTCGCCGACGGCCTGCTGCGCACGTGCCCGAACATGCGCGTCCTGGCGACCAGCCGCGAGCGCCTGCGCGTCCCCGGCGAGGTGGCGTGGCGGGTCCCGCCGCTGTCGTTGCCGGGCGCCGATCGCGATGCCGACATCGAAGCCCTGCGGGGCTTCGAGGCCGTGTCGCTGTTCTGCCAGCGTGCCGTCGAAGCGGCGCCGGACTTCGAACTCGACGCGGGCAACTCGGTGGCCGTCGCCGAGATCTGCCGCCGGCTCGACGGGATGCCGCTGGCGCTGGAGCTGGCCGCCGCGCGATCGGCGGCCCTGTCGCCGGCGCAGATCGTCGAGCGCCTCGGCGACTCGCTGACCCTGCTGCGCGGCGGTAGCCGCGCGGCGCTGACCCGTCAGCAGACGTTGCGCGCGACGCTGGCCTGGAGTCATGACCTGCTGTCGGAGCCCGAGCAGCTGCTGTACCGCAGGCTCGGGGTGTTTGCCGGCGCGTTCGGCGTCGAGGCGGTCGAGGGCGTGTGCGCCGGCCTGCTCCAGGATGGTGCGTTCGAGCTGCTGCTGGCGCTGATCGAGAAGTCGCTCGTCCACGTCGAGCCGGGCCACGGAGGCCGGAGCCGCTACCGGCTCCTGGAAACGATCCGCCAGGACGCGCGCGAACGCCTCGACGCCGCCGGCGAACACGTCGCGGTCGAGGCCGCCCACCGTGCCTGGTACCTCTCCGTCGCCCGCACCGCGGACCACGACAGCAACCTCGGCGCCGAGGCGGAGTGGCCGGCCGAGCGACTGGACGGCGAGCACGACGACCTGCGCACGGCGCTGGCGTCGGCGCTGCGCCACGATGTGCCGGTCGCGCTGGAGCTGGCGAACGCGCTGTGGTGGTACTGGATGACGCGCAGCCTGTTCGCCGAGGGGGCGCGCTGGCTCGAGGCCGCGCTGGCCGCCGCGGGTGAGCCGACCGTGCAGCGCGCGCGGGGGCTTGTCAGGCTCGGGGCGATCGACGTCCGCCGCAGCTGGGTCATGCGCAGCGTCGGCCTCGGCGCCGAGGCGCTGGAGATCGCGCGCGCCAGCGGTGACCGCCGCGCTGAGGCCCGCGCGCTCGAGCGACTCGGCGTGATGGCGATGGGCGCCTTCGACTGGTCGATGGCCGACCGCGCCTGGGCCGACGGCCTGGCGCTGGCGCGCGAGCTCGGCGATGACGCCGTCGCCGTCGCGATCACGTCAGGACTCGGCGTGCTGGCCGCCTGCCGCGGGCAGACCGACGACGCGCGCGCGTTGCTGACCGATGCGCTGGGCCAGCTCGACATGCTCGCCGACGATCGCGTGGCGCTGTTCTGGGCGATGCACGTGTCGCCATCGGTCCTGCCGATCGGCCCCGGCGGCGAGCTGCGCTACATGTTCGAGGAAACGTTCTGCCTGTTCCGCGCGGTCGGCCGCGACGCGGGCCGGGCGTACGTGCTGTTGAACCTCGGCCACACCTGGCGCACCGACGGTGACGTCGAGGCGGCACGCGAGCCGCTCGAGCTGGCGCTGGCCCGGTTCGAAGAGATCGGCGACAAGATCGGCGCCGGCGTCGCGCTCAATGCGCTGGGCAACCTCGCGCGCCAGGCCGGACAGCCCGATGTCGCCCGCGACCATCTCGACCGCGCGATGGTCATCCGCCGCGCGGTCGCCGATCCGCGCGAGATCGCCACGACGCTGGCGGCGCAGGCCGCGCTGACGTTCGTGGAGGGCGACGGCGAGACCGGGCGCGACCTGATGGACGAGGCGCATGCGATCTATGAGCGCTCCGAGGACGCCCCCGGCCTGACGATGACGCCGCTCGCGCTCGGCGCGCTGGAGCTCGACCACGGCGACCCGGCGCGGGCGCGGGATCTGATGGCGCGCGGCGTGTCGCTGAGCCGCGGGCGCGGAGTCGACCAGATCCACGGCTGGGCGCTGATCGCGCTGGCCGAGGCCGAGCTCGCCTCCGGTGACTGCGCAGCGGCCCAGCGCGCGATCGACGACGCCCTCCCACCGCTTGAGCGCTGCGGCGATCTGCGGGCCGTGCGCTATGCGCAGGCGCTGATGAGCCGCGCATGAGTGGGTGTTGAGTGAGCGAGCCTAGGTTGCGCCCCATGGCTATCGAAACGCACCACCCGACCCTGGCCGACGGCTCCGTCGCCGAATTCGCCGAATCGCTGCGCGGTGAGCTCATCACCCCGTCCGACCCCGCCTACGACGAGGCGCGCGCGATCTGGAACGGCATTCACGACCGCCGTCCGGCGCTCGTCGTCCGCTGTGCCGGCGTCGCCGACGTCATTCGCTCGGTCGAGTTCGCCCGCAGCGAACAGCTCGCGATCGCCGTTCGCGGCGGCGGCCACTCGATCCCCGGGTTCTCGACCGTCGACGACGGCATCGTCATCGACCTCGGGCCGATGAAGGGCATCCAGGTCGACCCGCAGGCGCGCACCGCACGCGCCGAGCCCGGCCTCACATGGGCTGAGTTCGACCACGAGACCCAGGCCTTCGGGCTCGGCGTCACGGGCGGCCTCGTCTCGAGCACCGGCATCGCCGGCTACACGCTCGGTGGCGGCCTCGGCCACCTCGTGCGCAAGCACGGTCTCGCGGCCGACAACCTGATCAGCGCCGACGTCGTGACGGCCGATGGGCGCCTCATTCACGCCTCGGAGGACGAGAACTCCGAGCTGTTCTGGGGCCTGCGCGGCGGCGGTGGCAACTTCGGCATCGTGACGGCGCTGGAGTACCAGCTGCACCAGGTCGGCCAGCTCGTCCTCGGCGGACCGGTCTTCTACCCCGGCGATGAGGCCGGCAAGGTGCTGCGCTTCTACCGTGAGTTCACGGCGAACCTGCCCGACGAGCTGACGACGCTGGTGACGATGCTGACCGCTCCGCCGGCGCCGTTCATCCCCGAGGAGTGGCACGGGCGCAAGCTCGTCGGCGTGCTTGCCGCGTGGTCCGGTTCGCTGGACGAGGGCGCGAAGGTCGTCGAGCCGCTGCGCTCGATCGCCGAGCCGGTCGCCGACCTGCTGGGCCCGATCCCGTACACCGCGCTGCAGGGGCTGCTGGACCCGCTGTGGCCGAGGGGCACCCGCACCTACATGAAGGCCGGCTACCTGCGCGAGCTCGACGATCACGCGATCGACACGCTCGTCGCGTCCCACCAGGGCGCGACCTCGCCGCCGTCGGAGATCCACGTGCACCACATGGGCGGCGCGTTCGCGCGCGTGCCCGACGATGCGACCGCCTACGGTGAGCGCCAGGCGCCGTACATCGTCAACGCGCTGGCCGTGAGCCACGCCGACGACCCGTTCGAGCCGCACATCGACTGGGCGCGCGAGCTGTACGACGTCCTCGAGCCGTCGCTGACCGGTGGCGCCTACATCAACTACCTGTCGGCCGAGGGAGAGCAGCGTGTCCAGGCCGCCTACGGGCCGGCGAAGTTCGCCCGGCTGCAGGCGCTCAAGGACGAGTACGACCCCACGAACCTGTTCCACCTCAATCAGAACATCCCGCCCACGCAGGAGGGGTGACCGTCGGTGACCGAGTTCGACGCGGTGATCGTCGGCGCCCGCTGCGCCGGGGCGACGCTGGCCACTCTCCTCGCACGTGGCGGTTGGAACGTGCTGATGGTCGACCGCGACGAACTCGGCTCCGACACGCTTTCCAGCCACTGCATGTTCCCCGACACGTTGGCCCGGCTCGACCGGCTCGGCGTGCTCGGGGAACTGGGCTGGCGCCACGAGCTGCACCCACAGCGCTTCCGCATCCGGCTGCTGGGCCGCGAGACGGCCGGCTGCTTCACCGCGGTCAGCGGCTTCACGCGGGCGCTCAACGTTCGCCGTCTCGCGCTCGACCGGGTGCTGGCCGACACGGCGATCGCCGCCGGCGCGCAGGCGCGCTTCGGCGAGCGGGTCGCCGGCCTGATCGGCTCCGGCCGCGAGGGCGACCCGGTGACCGGCGTCGTGCTCGCCGACGGCGAGCCGGTCCGCGCGCGGTGGGTGATCGGCGCCGACGGCCGCGCCTCGACGGTTGCCCGGGCGCTCGGCCTGGTGCGCGAGGAGCCGATGGCCGGCGACATCGCGATAACGCTGTCCTACTGGCGCGGGCTGCCGGAGACCGACGCGTTGCACATGGACATCGGTGCCGACGGGGCGCTGAACTGGTTTCGCTGCGAGGACGACGTCGGCGTACTGATCAGCGCCGGGCCGGCCGACCACACCCACGGCGACGCGGCCACACGCGAGCGCAAGCACCTCGAGATGCTGCGGTCGTTCCCCGAGACGCTGGACCCCGACGCGCTGGACGCGGCGCAGCGGATCTCCGACATCCGCTGCGCACCCGAGACGATGCTGCGCGGCTTCTTCAAGCAGGCCGCCGGCCCCGGCTGGGCGCTGGTCGGCGACGCGGGGCACTTCAAGCACCCGGGAACGGCGCAGGGGATCGGCGACGCGATCGCCCAGGCGCAGTACGTCGGCGACGCGGTGCTCGGCGCCGACCCGCAGCTGGCGGGCTACGGCGCGTGGCGCGACGCCCGCGCCGACGGCCACTACCAGTGGTCGTTCCAGTTCGGGAGGCTGCCCACCGAACAGAACATCGGCCCGATCGCCGACGGCCTGGCCGGCAACCCGCAGGCCGCCCAGGACTACCGCGACACGTTCACGCGCAGTGTCCACCCGGCGCAGGCGCTCAGCGGCGAGCGCCTGGCCGAGTGGTTTGCCAGCGCCCCTACGGCAGTCGCTGGCTAGAGATCACCGTGCCGTCGACCGTGCACGTCTGAATCGTCGCGTCGGTGCGCGGGGTGCCGTAGCTGTCGACGGTCGCGCGGTTGTCGCCAGAGATGATGAGGTACTCGACGTGCAGCGCCTGCCCGGACGCGAACGCGCCGAGCTGTGAGCTGGCCATCGACGGGCCCAGCAGCGCGACGGTCGGCACGCCCGAGCCGACGAACGACGAGTAGACCTTCGCCGAGCTGTCGGCCGACATCACGATGCGGTCCTCCATCGACGTCGCGCCGGCCCCGCAGGCGACCTCGAGCCCGGCCACGGGCGAGTGGTCGGCGGCGCGCAGGACGGTCACCGTCTGCGTCGTCGCGGCCGGCACGGTCACCGACAGCGCGCGCACCGACAGCGGCCCGCGGGCGAAGTCGCTGGTGTCGAACGTGCCGGCCGGCCCAGGCGGGCCGGCCGGGCCGGCTCCTCCGTCGTGGCCGGGGGCGCCTGCGGCCCCCGCCGGACCGGTGGGGCCGGCCGGTCCGGCGGGGCCGATCGAGCCGCGCGGGCCCGCCGGCCCGGACGGCAGGCTGCCGGGTTTGAAGTCGCTCGACGTGAGGCTGTGGTCGAGGACCTTCGAGGACGACACAGCGCCGGACCGCAGCTGGCGCGGGCCGACGCTGTTGCGCGGCAGTTGCGTCGCCGCGTAGGTCGTGCCGCCGAGCGCGGCGAACAACGCCAGATAGGCGACGATCGTGGAGTGGGAGGGACGCATCCCGACACCGTGCGACCTGTCCGGCGATCGCGCAATCGGTGGTCGACCCTGAACTTTTTCGGGCGCGTGCCGACTACGCCATGCGATGCGTCATCCATGGCGGCTCAGCGTCCTGCTCGGTATGGCCATCGCGCTGTGCGCGGCTGGCCCTGCCTCGGCCTACCGGTTCGAGGGCAAGAAGTGGCCGGGCCACACGATCACCTACTACAACGCCGCGACGTCGAGCGCCTCGGCGGTGGCCAGTGCCGTCTACACGTGGAACACGAGCGGCGCGAACATCCGCTTCGTCGCCGTGCCCAAGGCCCAGGCGAACGTCGTCATCGTCGACGTCGACAACCGCAACATCTCTGACGCCGGCCTGCTCGGGATCGCCACCACCGGCTACATCGCGCGCGGGCAGCCGGCGCCGAACCCCAACGGCACGCGGCCGGCCTTCGGCGGCCACGTATGGCTCGTGCGCCCGAGCCTCGACGGCAACCTGCTGCCGATCCAGCGCGCCCAGGTCGTCGCCCACGAGCTCGGTCACGTGCTCGGCCTCGGGCACGAGTCGCGCGGCTGCGCGATGATGAACCCTGCGCTCAACGAGCTGTGCCCGCCGCCGGAGCCGTGGGAGATCAACTGCCGCGTGCTTCAGCGCGACGACGTCGCCGGGGCGGTCGCGCTGTACGGCGGCCACATCCGCCAGGCGATGCCGACCAAGTACTGCGACATCGCGCCCAAGCCGAGCGCGCCGACGCAGCTCGCCGCGACCGCGCTGCCCCACAACCAGGTCAAGCTGAGCTGGGTCAACCCAGGCGGCGTGACGCTCGGCGAGCACGCGACGATGAGCCAGCTGCGCGGCCACGCGACGATTCAGAGCTACACGGCGTCGGGCAACCCCGGCGCCTGTCCGGCCGCCGGCGAGCACGGCACGTCGGGCACGCAGCAGGACACGAGCGCCGGTGTCCCGGTCACGACGACGATCACCGCGTCGGTGGCGGGGCAGTGGTGTTTCACGGTCGCCCTTCGCGACTTCTTCGGGCGTGATGGGAGCCCGGCACACGTGATGGTCTATCTCCATCCGTAGCGGTTGACAATGAAAACGATTTCGGATTTCATGGCGGCGTGTTCCTCCGCCGTGGCCCCGCGGTCGTCCTGTGCGCGCTCTGCGCGGCGGCTCTGAGCGCCTGCGGCGCGGCCCATCCGGCCAACCCGCGCACCGGCAAGCGCATCGTCCACGTCGTCGCCGGAGAGAACATGTGGGGCGACATCGCGACGCAGATCGGCGGCGCGCACGTCGCCGTGACGTCGATCATCCACAGCCCGAGCGTCGACCCGCACCTCTACGAGTCAAGCCCCCAGGACGCCGCCGCGGTGGAGACGGCGAATGTCGCGATCGTCAACGGCGCCGGCTACGACGACTTCATGAACCGGCTGCTCGGCGCCTCTTCGGGCACGGGCCGCCGGGTGCTGAACGTCGCCGACGTGCTGGGCGCCCACGGCGCCGACCCAAACCCGCACTTCTGGTACGACGTCCTGCGCGTGACCACGGTCGCCTACGCGATCGAGCGGGCCCTCGCGCGTGCGGATCCCCGCGACCGCCCGGCGTTTCGCACCGGGCTGGCGCGCTTCGGCCAGTCGCTGGCCCCGGTGCTGGCGACCGTGCGGCGCATCCGCGCCCGCTACGCCGGTGCGCCGGTCGCCTACACCGAGCGCGTCCCCGGCTACCTCGTCGCCGGCGCCGGCCTGCGCAATTGGACGCCGTCCGGTTTCGCGCGCGCGATCGAGGACGGCAACGAGCCCAGTCCCTCCGACCGCGCGGCGATGGACGCGCTGATCTCCGGGCACCGGATCAAGGCGCTTCTGTACAACGCCCAGGCGGTCAGCGCGGTGACGAAGTCGGTTCGCGCGCACGCACGCCGAGCCGGCATCCCGGTCGTCGCGGTGACCGAGACGCTGCCGCCCGGTCTGACCTTTCAAGGCTGGCAGAACGACCAGGACCAAGCGCTGCTACGGGCGCTGGGCGGCGGCGGGGGATGAGCGAGCCGGCGATCGCGATGCGCGGCGCGGGCATGCGCTACGGCGTGCGCACGTTGTGGGTCGATCTCGATCTCGACGTGGCGCCCGGCGAGTTCGTCGCCGTGCTCGGCCCCAACGGCGCCGGCAAGACCACGTTGATCCGGATCCTGCTCGGGCTGACGCAGCTGACCTCGGGGACGGTGACGGTCGCCGGCCGCGCGCCGTCGCGCGGCGACGAGCGCATCGGGTATGTACCCCAGCAGCGCGCGCTGGATCGCGACCTGCCCATTCGCGGGCGCGACCTGGTCCGCCTCGGCCTCGACGGCCACCGCCGTGGGCTGCCGCTGATGCGCGGCGAGGTCGAGCGGCGGGTGGCCACGGCGATCGATGCCGTCGGCGCGACCGCGTATGCGGACGCCCCGGTCGGCCGCCTGTCGGGCGGGGAGCAGCAGCGCCTGCGGATCGCGCAGGCGATCGCTGGGCGCCCCGCGGTGCTGCTGTGCGACGAGCCGCTGCTGTCGCTGGACCCCGGCCATCAGCATGGCGTCACCGAGCTCCTGGACCGCCACCGCCGCGAGCAGGGCACGACGGTGCTGTTCGTCACCCACGAGATCAACCCGGTGCTGCCCTATGTCGACCGCGTCCTGTACCTGGCCGAGGGGCGATGGGCGGCGGGCGCGCCGGGTGACGTGTTCACCGGCGAGCGTCTGAGCGAGCTCTACGGGACGCCGATCGACGTGCTGCACGTGCGCGACCGGATCGTCGTCGTCGGGTCCGACGAGGAATCCCACCACCACGACCACTGATGAACCTCAGCTTCTACCTCCAGCAGCCATTCGCCCAGCACGCCCTGCTCGCCGCCGGGCTGGTGGCGGTGGCGTGTGGCGTGATCGGGCCGTTCGTCGTCATGCGGCGGATGGCGTTCGCGGTGCACGGAACGAGCGAGCTGGCGTTCACCGGCGCGGCGGCCGGGCTGCTGATCGCCGGCAACGCCGTCGCCGGTGCGCTCGTCGGTTCGCTCGTCGTCGCGGCGATCATCGGTGTCCTCGGCGAGCGCGAGTCCGAGCGCGACGCGTCGATCGGCGTCGTGCTCGCGTTCGGCCTGGGCATCGGCGTGCTCCTGCTCGGCTACTACCACGGCTTCGCGACCGCGGCGACGAACATCCTGTTCGGCGACATCTTCGGGGTCAGCACCGGCCAGCTCGAGCTGCTCGGGGCGATCGCGGTCGCCGTCGTGGCGGTCGTCGGCGTGATCTACCGGCCGCTGCTGTTCGCGTCGGTCGACCCCGATGTCGCCGCCGCGCGCGGCGTCCGCACGCGCATGCTGGGGCTTGTGTTCCTCGTGGCGCTCGCCGTGACGGTGACCGAGGCGGCGCAGATCGTCGGCACGCTGCTCGTGCTCAGCCTCGCGATCACGCCGGCCGCGGCGGCGCAGCGGCTCACGGCCAGCCCGTTGCGCCTGACGCTGTTGTCGGTGCTGTTCGCGCTCGTCGCCAGCGAGGCCGGGCTGGTCGCCAGCCTGGCCAGTAGTACCGTCAAGCCGAGCGTGTTCATCACGTCGATCAGCTTTGCCATCTACGTCGTCTGCCGGCTCGCCGGGCCCGCCGTGCAGGCGCGCATCCCGAGGACCGCGTGAGCGCCGGGACGCGCAAGCGCACCCGTCAGGGGGAGGCCGTGCTGCGCGCGGTCCAGGCCAGCGATGGCTTCCGTAGCGCGCAGGAGATCCATGCCGAGATGCGGGCGGCGGGCGATGCGGTCGGGCTGACGACGGTCTACCGCCACCTCCAGCTGCTGGCCGACGATCACGTGATCGACGCGCTGCACCTCGACGACGGTCAGATCGCCTATCGCTTCTGCACGACCGATCACCACCACCACCATGTCGTCTGCCGCCGCTGCGGGACGAGCGTCGAGATCGACTGCCCCGACATCGACGATTGGGCGCGGCGCGCGGCCAAGCGCGTCGGTTTCGCTGCGCCGAGTCACCGCGTCGAGGTGTTCGGGACGTGCCCGGCCTGCCAGGCCGACGCCGCCTGAGATTCCGTGCGCGCGCGTGCCGGGGGCGACGGCGGTCAGATCGCAAGCCGGCCGTAGGGCGACAGCGATGGGTTGAGCGGAACTACGCGGTCTCCGGCACGACGGCGGGCGCCTCGCCGGGCACGGCGGGTGGCTCGGGGAGCTTGCTCAGCTGCGACGGCCACCAGTTCCAGCGACCGCACAGCACGACGATCGACGGCAGCAGCAGGGTGCGGACGAGGAACGTGTCGAGCAGGATCCCGGCGGCGAGGCCGAGACCGATCTCGCGGACCTGGCCGGTGCCGGTCGCGGTCAGCACGCCGAACGTGCCGGCGAGCACGAGTCCGGCGGAGGTGACGGTGCCGCCGGTGGCGGCGACGGCGTGGCGCACCGCCTCGCCGAGTGGACGGCGCTGGGCCTCCTCGCGGATGCGCGTCATCACGAGGATGTTGTAGTCGGAGCCGAGCGCCATCAGGAACACGAACATGAAGAACGGCAGCACGAAGTTCAGGCCCGCCTCGCCGCCGGCCCAGACGAAGACGATGATCGCGAAGCCCAGGGAGGCGAGGTACGACAGCCCGACGCTGGCAATCAGGTACAGCGGCGCGATCAGGCTGCGCAGCAGGATCGCCAACAGGCACCCGATGACCAGCAGCACGATCGGGATGATCTTCTTGAGGTCGCCGGTCGCCGTCTTGTTGACGTCGTAGGCGAACGTGGCTTGGCCCGCTACGCCGCCTGCCGTCGCGCCGATCTGTGATGCGACCTCGTCGACCGCCTCGCGCATCGCCGGCGTGTCGCGCAACGCCTCGGTGCCGTTGGGATCTCCGGCCCGCAGTGCGGCGTAGTACTGGATGGTCTTGCCGTCGACGCTGATGAACTGCGACATCGCCTTGTAGGCCGCGAACGCCTTCGCCGGGACGCCGGCCGGCGCCCGCTCGGTCAACGGCAGCTTCTGCGGAGGCCCGAGTTTCGGATACAGCTGTGTGATCAGCTCAGGCGGAAGCGGAGTACCCTGCGGCGCCAGCGCGCCGAGCACCGATGCGAACGGTCTCTGTTTGGTCAGCAGCACCTGCGCCTTGGCGACCGGGGTCGGGTCGGCCCACGCGGAATGGGGCAGCTTGAAGACGACGTTGGTCGGGTTGCGTACGGCTATCGGGAAGTGCGCCTCGAGGATGCTCTGCGCCTTCGCCGAGTCGCTCCCGGCGGGCGCCTCGTTGGCGCCGAAGCCGGCTGACGCGTAGCCGAGCATCCCCAGCGCCAGGCCGCCGAACACGAGCAGACCGGTGATCAGCGTGCGCTTGGGGCGCTGCACGACACCCGCCGCGGCGCGGCCCCACAACCCGGTCTGGGCCGTGCCGGGAACCGGCTGGCGCGGCCAGAACGCCGCGCGCCCGAAGATCGCCAGCAGCGCCGGCATCAGGGTCAGCCCGGCGACGAGCACCACGGCGATGCCGATCGCCAGGCCGGGACCCAGGCCCCGGTAGAAGCCGAAGTCGGCGAAGAACAGGCTGGCCAGCGCGAAGATCACGCACGCGGCGGAGAACGTGATCGTCTCGCCGACGCGTGTCAGCGAGAATGTCACCGCTTCCCGCGGGTCGCGTCCGTCGGCTATCTCTTCGCGCACGCGGAATATGAGGAACAGCCCGTAGTCGGTGCCCGCGCCCAGCACGATCACCGTCAGCAGGATCTGGGTCAGCTCGGAGACCTGGATGCCGAGCTTCGATGCCTCGGCGATCAGCGGCCCGGCGATGAACAGCGACAGCGCCGCGGGGAGCAGCGTGATCAGCGGTGCCAGCGCCGACCGGAACACGATCAGCAGCAGGACGATGATGAAGATGATCGAGCCGAACTCGGTCGCCTTCTGCTGCTTGTGCTGGTGCCGCTGCTGGTCGGAGTTGACCGCGACCTCACCGCCGATGTGGACCGCGAGGCCGGGTGGCGTGTTGGCCCGGGCGAGATCGGCGCGCAGGTCGTCGAGCACGTTGCCGGCGCTGTTGAAGCCGACGCGCGGCGTGAACTCGACGAGCAGCCGGCGTGCCTGGCCGTCGGCCGACAGCCCCTGGTCGCGGACGTCGAGGACCTTGTTGTTGTTGGCGAACGTGGTCTTGATCCCGTCCAGCGCGGCGTTGTCGGCGGCCGTCAGCGGACCGTCGCCGCGGCCCGCGACGAGGATCGTGCTGAGCGCGGTGCTCGACTGAAACGGCGCGGCGAGCCGGGCGGCGCGCAGGCTCGGCGAGTCGTGGGGCAGGAAGTCGGCGTTGGAGCCCTTGGTCGCGCTGGACAGCGGCGGCAGCACGGCGGGGATCACGACCGCGGACGCGAGCCAGGCCACGACGATGACCCAGCGCAGGCGCACCATGAGCCGTGCCCACCAGGCGAACGCGCGGTCGACTCGGCTGTCGGGGATCGTCTGCGTGGGGCCGGGCGGCGCGGCGGTCACCGCCTGGCATTGTGGCGAAGCCACCCCCCGGGCCGTGTGTGCATTGGGTCACGTAACCGGCACGGATAGGGTCGGGGGGTGACGCCCACACCGTTCGCATGGCCGACCTGCGCGGGCCTCGGCGACGTCGCGCCGACCGGCCGTGTGCGCCTCGACACCCTCCTGCGCTGGTTTCAGGACGCTGCCCAGGCCAACGTCGCGTCGCTGGGGTTCGCGGACGAGTTCTGGGTCGTGCGCCGCACGACGCTGACCGTCGAGCGCTTCCCGGTCTACGGCGAGCCGGTCGTCGTCCGCACGCAGCCGGCAGGGCTGGCACGACTGTGGGCCCAGCGCGATACGACGGTCACGGGGGAGGGCGGAGCGAGCGTGAGTGCCGTTGCGGTATGGGTCCACCTCGACGCGACGGGCCGCCCGCGGCCGCTGGACGCCGACCACGCCGCCGTGCTGGCGGTATACGGCGAGCCGTCGGTCAAGGCGCGGCTGCGCCACCCGGCGCCGCCGCCGGACGCGGCGTCCCGAGCGTGGGCGTTTCGCGCCGCCGACCTCGACATGGCCGCGCACGTCAACAACGCCGCCTACTGGACGGTGCTCGAGGAGGAGCTCGGCGACTGGGCGACCGACGCGCCGCTGGTCGTCGAGGTCGAGCACCCCGCCGCGGCCGGCGCGGGACCGGCGACCGTTCTCAGCTACGGCGACATGCGCTGGGTGCTGGACGACGGCGGGACGGTGGTCGCGTCGCTGCGGATCGACAGCTCGACCAGGTTCCCGTCGGGATCACGAACGTAGAGCGAGTCGATGGCGAATGTCGCGCCCGTGCGGGGAACCGGCCCGAGCTCCACGGCTATCCCGGCACGCGCAAGCGAGCGCGCGACCTCGTCGAGGCTCTCGGACACCAGGAAGCACAGGTCCGCCGACCCGCGGGTGGGGTGCGCGGCATGGGGAGCCACCTCGGCGCCTGCACGGTGCAGGTTGAGCTTCTGGTCTCCGAACCGCAGCGCCACTCGCCCCTCGCCGAACACCTCGCGCCGCATCCCGAGCGCCTCGTAGAAGCGGACGGTCTCCTCGACATCGGCGACGGTGAGAACGAGATGGTCGAGCGAGCGGATGGGCATAGGCCCAAACGCTAGCCGAGGTCAGTTCAACGCAGAAAAGATCAGGGGTCCGCCCCCGATGCGAACTGCGGGGTGCGCAGGAAGGCTTGCGCACCGTGCTCGGTGCCTCGTCGTCCCCCCGGTGTCTGCAGGTCGCGCTCGCCTCTCCAGCACTGCGCCGGCTGCAGCTCACGTGGGCGTGTTCGGCACTGGCGTCGTGGACGCTGTTCATCGCGCTCGCCGTCTACGCCGACCAGCGCGGCGGCGCCACGGCGGTCAGCCTGGCCGCGCTGGCGCGGATGATTCCGGCCGGTCTCGCGGCCCCGCTCAGCGGGCTGCTCTGTGATCGCCGGACCCCGGCGTCGATCATGCTCGGCGGCCTGGCCGCGCGGGCGCTGCTGGCCGTCGCGCTCGCCGTCGCGGCGGGCGTCGGCGCGTCGCTCGGCGTCGTGCTCGTCCTCGCGGCGCTGTTCATGGTCATCGAGACCGCTCATCGTCCTGCTCAGGCCGCGGTGCTGCGGGGGCTCGCACCCGGCGCCGAGCAGGCCGGCGCAGCGATCGCATTGTGGACCGGCGTGGACAACGCCGCGTTCCTGTGCGGATCGCTGCTCGGCGGCGCAGCGATCGCCATCTCCGGCGTGCAGGCGGCGTTTGCGACCGTCGCCGCACTCTGTGCGCTGGCAACCATCCCGATGGTGGCGCTGCGCCGCCGCGCCGGGGGGCGGCGCGACGTGGTCGATGCGCAGGACGGCGACGGCGTTCGCGCGGTCCTCGCCGGCCTCGGCCACGTCGCGCGCGCGCCCGAACTGCGTGAGGTCGTCGGCTTCCTGACCGCGGCGACGGTCGTCGAGGGCGCGATCGACGTGCTCGTCGTCGTCGTCGCGATCCAGATGCTCCACCTCGGCGACGCCGGGGTCGGCTGGCTCAACGCGGCATGGGGACTCGGCGGCCTGTTCGGCGCGGCGCTCGCGCTCGGCCTGCCGCGGCTGCGGTGCGGAGGTGGCGCCGCTGCGGCCGGCGGGCTGCTCGTCGGCGCGAGCCTGCTGGTCCTCGCGGTCCTCACGTCGACCCTCGTCGCAGCGGCGATGCTCGTCGTGCTCGGCGTGGGCTACGCGCTGATCGAGGCCGCGAGCCTGTCGCTGCTGCACCGCGACACGCTCGACGACGTGCTCGGCCGTGCGTTCGCGGTCGTCGAGAGCGGGCACTGGCTCGCCACGGCGATCGGAGCGCTGGTCGCCCCGGCGATCCTCGCGCTGCTCGGGCCGGCCGGAGCGCTCTGGGCGCTCGGCGCGTGCCTCCCACTGATCGTCGCGCTGCGGTGGCGCGTCCTCGCCCGACCACCACGACTGGAGTTCGCATGAGCGCACTGCCGCAGACCGTTGACGCCGATAGCCCGCTCGCGCCCGCGTGGGATCCGCTCGCGCTCGATCCCGAGCACCATGCGCGAGCTCGGGCACCGGACGGTCGACATGCTCGTGGACATGCTCGTCGACCCCGAGACACCGTGCCTGCAGCGGGCCACGCCGGCCGAGATGGAGCGCCGCATCCCCGCCACGCAGCCGGACGCCCCGCGCGGGTTCGGCGAGCTCGTCGAGCAACTGCGCGACGACGTCTTCCCGTTCATGAGCCGGCTCGACCATCCCGGCTACATGGCGTTCATCCCGGCGTGCGGGACGTTCCCCGCCGCCCTGGGCGACTTCATGGCCGCCGTCCTCAACCCGTACGTCGGGACGTGGATGGAGGCCGCCGGGCCGAGCCGGCTCGAGCTTGTTGTGCTCGACTGGTTCCGGTCGTGGATCGGCTATCCGACGGGGGCGTCGGGCGTGCTGGTCAGCGGCGGCTCTGCCGCCAACACGACCGCGCTGGCGTGCGCGCGCGAGACAAGGCTGGGCGGCCGGGACAGCCGCGCAGTCATCTACCTCGGAGACCAGGCGCATTCGTCCATGACCCGCGCCTGGCGCCTGCTCGGGTTCGCGCCCGAGCAGGTGCGCGACGTCGGCTCACGTGGCGACGGGCGGATGTGCCCGCGGGCTCTGGCCCGGGCGATCGACGCCGACCGCGCAGCCGGGTTGCGGCCGCTGTTCGTCGGCGCGGTGGCGGGCGCGACCAACACCGGGGCGATCGACCCCCTGGCCGAGATCTCCGAGGTCTGCCAGGACCGCGGCGTGTGGCTGCACGTCGACGGCGCCTACGGCGCGTTCGCGGCCCTGACCGAGCGCGGACGGGCGGCGCTGGCCGGGATCGAACTCGCCGACTCGGTGACGATGGACCCGCACAAGTGGCTCTACCAGCCATTTGACTGCGGCTCGCTGCTGGTGCGCGACGGCGACCTGCTGCGCCGCGCGTTCGAGATCGCACCCGACTATCTCAAGGATGCCGTGCCCGAGTCCGGCGAGGTCAACCTCGCCGATCGTGGACTGGAGCTGTCGCGCGGGGCGCGGGCGCTGAAGATCTGGCTGTCGCTGAGCTACTTCGGCGTTGGCGCGTTCCGCGACACGATCGACCGGTGCCTGGACACGGTCGAGCTGGCCGAGGCGTTCGTGCGCAACGAGCCGGACCTCGAGCTGATGTCGGGCGCGTCGCTGGGGATCATCTGCTTTCGCTGGCGCGGGCGCCTCGGTGCGAGCGAGGCGGAGATCGAGCGCGACAACGCGGCGCTGGTGCGGGCGTTCGAGGAGAGCGGCCAGGGGCTGGTGTCGTCGACCCGCGTCAACGGGCGTTACGCGATCCGGCTGTGCGTGATGAACCACACGACGAGCGCCGACCATGCGCTCGGCACGCTGGGCTGGTTTGCGGTCGCGGGCGCGCGCTGCGTCGCCCCGCGGCGGCGCTTCGAGAGACTGACCCCCGTCGCATAGGCGCCAACCGCCGCTACACTGCGCTTCCCGTGGTGGGCGTAGCTCAGTTGGTAGAGCTCCTGGTTGTGGTCCAGGCGGTCGGGGGTTCGAGTCCCCTCGCTCACCCTAAGGAAGGCCCTGGTACCCAGCCGGGCCGTTGATCAGCGGCGGCCTGGAGGGCGTCGAGCATGGTGAGGCTGGCGGGGGAGCGGAAACCGTGAGCGAGGCGCGCAACCGAGATTTGTCGTACCGGGGGCGATGCGACCGTTCTGATCTGGACTCCGGGTAGAAGGTGCCCAACGGCGAGTCCGGGGACGACTGACACGCCGGCGCCCGCAGCGGCGAACGCCTGCACCGCGAGGTAGTCGTCCGTGGTGAACGCGACGGTGGGCTCGAATCCGGCTTGGTGGCAGCTGTTGCGGACGATCTGAAACCACGAGCTTGTCGGTCCGCCGCCAATCCAGGTCTCGCCCGCGAGCTGCTCGAGCTTGATCGCGCGGCGGTTGCGAGCGAGCTTGTGCTGTGCTGGGAGGACCGCGTGGAAGGGGTCATCGAGCAGGTGCACGCGTTCGAGGTCGTTGTCTGGCTTGTGAGTGAGCACGTCGTGGTCGTAGATCAAGGCGAGGTCGAGCTCGCCCAGCTTGAGCCTGGGGAGCAGTCGGTGCAAGTGGTCGTCGATCACGGTCAACGTGACGTCGGGGTGGCGTTCCTTGAAGCGGGTCACGGCCGTCGGGACGAAGGTCGTGAGCGCGGACGGGAAGCTGCCGAACCTGAGCCGTCCACGCCAGCGGCCGGCGATCTGCCCGAGCTCCTGCTCGGCGTCATCCAGTCGCGCGAGCACTACTCGCGCATGCGTCAGGAGTGTGTGTCCGGCCTCGGTCAACCCGATCGGGCGGGTTGACCGCTCGACAATCAGGAGTCCGACCTCGCGCTCGAGCGCGGCAACGTGCTGGCTGACGGCGGATTGTGTGATGTGGAGCGCCTCTGCGGCGGCGGAGAACGATCCGCGCGCGTCCAGCTCGATCAGCACTTGCAATCGCCGCACATCCAGCATTAGCTGCACTTATAGCAGTGCAGTAACAAGTATTGCGACTCATACCACGACATCGGATACTGCCGCCCGGTCGCACTTGCCTGCGTCTCGCCAAAACCACTTAAGGAGCACAGCAATGCCGCTTATCAACGTCAAGCTGATCGAGGATGTCTTCACGTCCGAGCAGAAGGAACAGATCGTCGAGCGCCTCACCGATGCGATGGTCTCCATCGAGGGGGAGAACATGCGGGGCGTCACCTGGGTCGTCGCTGCCGGGACGGCCGCCTAGTCGGGAACAGGCCGCCGGCGCACGACCGGCGTCAAGCGCCGGCGGCCGGCCCTGCCCTACCAACGAAGCGCGAGAAGCAGCGGCATGGCCGCGACGCGTGAAGATGCCGTACTCCGCGCGGGCGGAAGCGGTCCGGAGCTCGTGGTCAACACCAGCTTGGGAGGATGATCGGATGGAGTTCGGCATGCATCTGCCTCTGATGCAGTTCGGCGCGCAGCCGGTATCGCCGGGTCGCATTCGGCGCGCTGTTGACGCCGCCAGAGAGTGTGGGTTCGCCGGGCTGGCCGCCAACGACCATTTCGTGTTCAAGACTCCCTGGCTGGACGGGCCGACGGCGCTCACGAGCGTGATCGAGCGTTCCGGGCAGATGACTCTCGCGACGACGGTGTCGCTCGCCGTCCTACGAGGCCCGGTCGGGTTGGCCAAGATGCTGGCCGCGATCAACATGTTGTCCGAGGGCCGGCTGATCGCCGGGCTCGGTCCAGGGTCATCCGAGCGCGACTACAACGCGATGGGCATCCCGTTCGAGGAGCGGTGGGCGCGCTTCGACGAGTCGATCGCGCTGTTGCGAGCGCTGCTCAGCGGCGACGCGTTCCCCGGCGACGTGCACTACTACCCAGTCCCGTCGGACGTGAAGCTCGAGCCCGGCCCGGGACGGGGGCGTTCAATCCCTCTCTGGATCGGCAGCTGGGGCTCGAATGCCGGGCTCGCGCGGGTCGCGCGAGCCGCAGACGGCTGGCTCGCGTCCGCCTACAACACAACCCCCGATCGATTCTCCACCGGTCGCGACGTGCTGGCGCGCCGCCTGGAGGACGGTGGCCGTGACGCGCACGCGTTCCCCAACGCGCTTGCGACGATGTGGACCTGGGTCACCGAGAGCCGCGCCGACCGAGACCGCGTCCTTGGTGGCGTGCTCGCACCGCTGCTGAACCGCGATCCCCGCGAGCTCGCCGACCTGGTGTGCGTCGGTTCCGCCGAGCACTGCGCTGAGCTGCTCTCAAGGTACGCCGATGCGGGATGCCAGCGCGTCTACCTCTGGCCGCTCGACGACGAGCAACGACAACTCGAGCTCATCGCAAACCAGGTGGCACCGAAGATCGCCGCTCCCTCATAAATGATGCCCTCGCGATGTTGCTGGGTGCCTTCGGCGCGGCGCGCTGCATCGAGATTGCCGCAGATTGCGCTGCCGGCACGCACGAACCCCGGGGGTACCGCAGCAGCCGAGGATCGTGGGGCGCTACCGTGTCAGCCCGGGTGATCGACGTTCCGAACAGACGCTGTCCGCAGTGCCGATCGTGGCTTGAGGCGACGCCTTGGCGTACGACAACCTGCCCGCTCGGTCATCGCCTCGTGCGCGCCGGCGATGCAGACGGATGGCGCTTGGATCCGCGCCTCGAGCTGTACCGGATCCCGCCCCGCCCGAGCATCGCTCCGCCCGTAGCGCGCTGACGCGCGCAACGCGCGATCGGTGGCTCGGGCATTGATCGAAGTACGCTGCGCTTCCCGAGCCGTATCGCGGAGGCTATGGCTAGGACGACCGACGCACCCCTGCTGGAGCGCGAGGATGAACTCGCCGGGCTGCACGACGCGCTGGACGATGCGCGCCAGGGGACCGGACGGTTGGTCCTCATCGAGGGCGTGGCGGGCTCGGGCAAGAGCGCGCTCGCAGCCGCCTCGATCGATGACGCGATCTCCCACGGGATGCGCGTCCTGCGAGCCGCCGGCTCCGAGCTCGAGCGGGGGTTCGCGTTCGGTGCGATCCGGCAGCTGTTCGAGCCGGTGCTCGTCGGCTCCTCGACCGACGATCGCGAGCGGCTTCTCGCTGGCGCCGCGGCACCTGCGGCCTGGGTCGTGGATTCAAGCGACGTTGGCGACGCACGACTCGGTGGGGAGTTTGTCGCGCTGCACGCCATCTACTGGCTGGCGGCCAACCTCGCCGACGAGGCACCGCTGCTCCTGGTCGTCGATGACGTCCACTGGGTCGACGAGTCCTCGGTGCGGTGTCTGAGCTACCTCGCGCTGCGGCTCGGCGACCTGCCGATCGCGTTGCTGGTCGCGGCGCGCCCCGACGAGCCGGGCGCGCCGGCGGCGCTGATCGATGAGCTTCGCGGCCAGGCGGGCGGCGAGATCGTGCGACCGCGGCCGCTGACTCGCGACGGCGTCGGGGAAGTCGTGCGCCGGCGGCTGGCCGACGCCGACGAGACCTTGTGCGAGGCATTCCACGACTCCAGCTCGGGTAATCCGCTGTACCTCCAGGAGCTGCTTCGCACGATCGCCGTCGAGCAGCCGGGATCCGCCACTGCCGTCCGGGAGGCATCGATCCCGACGCTCGGCGATCGCGTCGTGCGACGGGTCGAGCGTGTCGGGCCCGACGCTCCCGCGCTCGCCATGGCGATGGCCCTGGTGGGCGACGGCGGCACGCTGGCAGTCGCCGCCGGCGTGGCCGGCCTCGACGAGGCGACGGCGTCGCGCCTCGCGCATCGGCTGGTGCGCATCGATGTGCTGAGCAGTGAGGATCCGTTGGAGTTCGTCCATCCGCTCGTGCGGCGGTCGCTGTACGACGCGATGCCGATCGTCGAGCGCGACGCAGGCCATACGGCGGCGGCCGAGCTGCTACGCAGCGCGGGCGCGCCGGTGGAGGAGGTCGCGTTTCATCTCGCGCAACTGAGGCCGGCGGGTTCGGAAATGGTCGCGGCGACGATGGTCGCGGCGGCCAACACTGCGATTGCGCGGGCCTCACCGCCGGCTGCGATCCGCGCTCTGCGCCGGGCGCTCGACGAGGGGGCGCCGCAGCCGCCGCGCGGCGACCTGCTGTTCGCCCTCGGGGAGGCTGAGATGGCGGTGCGAGATCCCGCGGCGATCGAGCACCTCTCCGCCGCGCTCGCCGCCACGGTCGACCCGGCGCGCCGCGCACGCGTCGCGGCCACGCTGGTCGAGCTGCTCCAGCAGGCCGGTCGGTGGGACGCGGGCGTCGCCGCGTTGCGCGCTGTCGTGGACGACCTCAGCGGCGCGGACCCCGACGTCGTCATCGAGATCGAGGCCATTCGTGCGGTGACGATGGCCCACGACCCGCGGCTCGTCGAGACGTTCGATCGGGAGTGGGATCGCTTCGAGGCGCTCGCGCAGCGCGACGGCTGGGCCGCCGCGGCCATCTCGGCAACACTCGCCGCGGTCGCTGCCCATCGTGGCGACATGGCGCGCGATCCGGTCGCACTCGCCGAGCGCAGTCTCCGCCGCGGGGTGCTCACCCGCAATGTCGGCGGGTGGGCGGCGGCCCAGGTCCTCGCGGCGCTGGGCGCTGCCGGCGAGCTCGACCGCGCGTTCGAGGTGTCAGAGCAGATCGAGGCGGCGGGCCGCGCCAGCGGATCGCTCGGCGGGATCTTCACCGGCGGTGGCTATCGGGGCGCGATCTACGCCAGCCGTGGCGATCTGATCGAGGCCGAAGCACGGCTGCGGACGCCGCTCGACATCGCCTACCGGAGCGGGATGTACATGTGGGTCGCCGTCGGAGTGTTCTACTGCGTCGACGCGATCCTCGAGCGGCCGACGCTCGACGACGTGGCGGCGCTGCTCGAGACCGTCGACGCGCAGCCCGGTTTCGCCAATGCGTCGTCTGGCCCGATGCTGGTCGAGGCCCGCGGGCGGATTCGCCGGATGCGCGGCGACCGCGAGGGCGCGATCCGCGATCTGCGTCGCAGCGTGCAGATCAATCGTGCACTGAAGTTCGGGCCGTCGTACTCGTGTTGTCGCTCCGAGCTCGCGCTTGTTCTGCCCGCCGCGGCGTGCGACGAGGCCCGGGCGCTCGTCGACGAGGAGCTCGCGCTGGCCGACGCGAGCGGGCTCGGCCGGCCGATCGGTGTTGCGCTGCGCGCCGCCGGCACCGTGACAGGCGGCGCCCCCGGACTGGATCAGCTGCGGGAGTCCGTCTCGATCCTCGCCGCGACCGAAGCCCGCCTGGAGCACGCTCGGTCGCTGGTGGCGCTCGGGGCGGCCCTGCGTCGCGCCAACCAGCGGTTCGACGCACGCGAGCCGCTGACCGCCGGAATGGAGCTCGCCCACCGGTGCGGTGCGACCCGGCTGGTCGCGCGCGCCGACGAGGAGCTGCACGCGACCGGTGCACGCCCACGACGGCCGGTCCGCTACGGGCGCGACGCCCTGACGCCGTCCGAGCTTCGCGTCGCGCGGCTGGTCGCGGGCGAACGGACCAACGCCGACGTCGCACAGGAGCTCTACGTCAGTCGCAAGACCGTCGAGACGCACCTGTCCCACGTCTACACCAAGCTCGGCCTTTCGGGGCCGAGCGCTCGCGGAGCGTTGCGCGAGGCGCTGGGGGAGGTCGGCATCAGCGGGTGATCACGTAGATCCCTCGGGTGACCCCGCCGGCGCCACGCAGCGCGTACTTGAGCCGCAGCGTTGAGTGGCCCGGGCGTACCCGGATCGTGAGCGCTCGCGGCTTGCGGTCGACCGCGTGGGGCACGCCGGCGATGGTCAGCACGGCCCGATCCGACGATGCGACCGTGATCCGGATGCGCCGCGCGGTGGCGGAGACCGTTATCGGGGCGTGAGCGACGAGGAACGTCGGCGGGACGGCGACGACCTTCAGGGGCACGCGGGCTTGGGCCGTTCGTCCCCGGGTGTCGGTGGCGACGAGCCGGATCGACTTCGCGTGCGTAGGGAGGTCTTGGACGGTCATGAGCTCACCGTGCCCGATCAGGCGGTTGTCGACGTACCACCTCAAGCGCGCACCCGTGAGCGGCTCGCCGGCGTCGTCGAACGCCGTGCCCCGCAGAAGCAGCGTCGCGTTCGCTCGCACGTGGCCTCCGGCGCCGAGGCCCTCGATCCGCACCACCGGGGGGGAACCCGTTACGACGAGTCGTCCCGACGTGGCTGTGGCGACATTGAACCCGTCGCTGACCCGGACGCGCAGGGTCCCATTTCGCGAGGCGCTGAGCGCCCTGCTCGGGAGGCGCACGGACGTGCCGCTGACGCTGTCCGCCATGACCTTCCAGTGGCGTCCTTGATCGGCCGAGTAGTCGACCGTGCTGGTGAGGTGGTCGCCATCGGCGTCGCCAGCGGTCCACTGCACGAGTGTGCTGCGCTTGTCACCCACGTGTGAGCCGGGGCGCGGCAGGTTGACCGTTGCCGTCGGAGCGTGGGCGCTGCGCGCACGGCGGGCGACATCGGTGCCACCGTCGGTGACCACCAGCGCGGCCGTTGAGGGCACGAACGGCAGCGTGGCCTCGAGCAGCACGGCGTTGGGCGCGCCGTCGACGTGGATGGTGGTCGTATCGGGGACGACGCTCGTGAGCGTGCCGCCGCCGGCGTCGCGGAGCTCGAGGTGATAGTCGCTTCCGGCCGTCGGCTCGGACGCGGTCTGCTCGCCGGGCGCGACGTCATAGATGTGGGTACCCGTCGCGTCGGCGGTGGCGATCACCCTTAGCGGCGGGTCGCCGGCCGCGCGGGCGAAGGCGCGTGCGGGGAGCGTTTGGGCCGGCGGATGGAAGTCGATCAGGCGGTTCCAGTTGCGTATGGAGATCCACGCGTCGGGCCGGTTCGAAGGGGTGGCCGACTCATTGATGTTCGCGCAGTAGGACATGAAGTCGTAGTAGGCGTCATTCGGGGACGGGTAGCCGGCGACGATTGCGCGCGGTAGCGATCCGGTGCGGAAGATGTCCCAGTTGCGCCGGTCGAGCCCGATGCCCTGGATCAGGCCCTTGTTGTCGGGCGGCCACGCCTCACCCACCTGGCCGTTGGAGTTGCCCTTGCAGTCGGCCGTCCCGTCGGGATGAGGTCCGGTGAATGTCGGCGGACCGCCAGGCGGCACCGGCGCCGCCACCGGAGAGCCGGTGTCGGCATGCACGAGGCCGAGGCCATGGCCGATCTCGTGCATCGCGCTGGTGAGCGGGCGGTCGTCGCGCACGATCGAGATCGGCGGGACGCGGCCGTAGAGGATCCGGCCGAGGTCGGTCGAGCCCCCGAGTGCCTGCGTCACCCCGTCGACGAACACGCCGATCGGGTACTGGGTGCCGGCGAGATGCTCGTCGCTCGCACGCTTGGCGACCGCCGCACTGGCCTGCGCGCTGCTCGCCGCGAGCGGGGTGTCGACCGCCAGCGGCGCCTCGTAGGACATGATCTGCACGTTGAGCGGGAGAACGGTCTGGGCACTGCTGAACACGTCGTTCTCGGTCTTGCTGGTCCGCGCCCCGCCGACGGTCAACGGGATCGGGTGGATCGGCACCGCCGCCGTCGAGACGAACGGGACGCCGGACAGCAGGAACGTGTTTCCCTTGCAGGTCGGGCACTGAGGCGGCGCCACATACCCGAGCCCGCGGGCCGGACTGACCGTCGCGCGGAAGCTCAGCGTGCGGTGGAAGGTCTCCTGCCACGGGACGAGGAAGTTGAACGACGCGCCCGCGTTTGCCCGCTCGTCGGCGCCGACACAGCTCCCGCAGGCCGACGGCTTGGAGAGCGCGGCCGGTCCGCTGTCGGGTGTCAGTAGCGAGATCCGCTGTCCGGACGAATCCAGGACCTCGAGCTGTGCCGTGGCGCCCGACAGCGTTGCCGAAGTCGCCGGCACGGTGAAGTTGGCGAACACGCGCACGACGGTGAAGTGTCCCGCGGCCATCTTGACGCCCTGGTAGATGACCTGTCCCGGGGTCTCCGTGTTGGTCAGGTCACGACTGGGCAACGTCCCGGCGCAGAAGCAGCTGCCGGACTGGACGGCCTGGGTGACCTCGATGCCGGTGACGTGAATGTCGACCTGCGGGCGCGCGAACGGGGAGATCGGTCGCGGGAACCCGCCTGGTGGGACTCGAACCGGGGTCGGGGCGGGCGCCGGCACCGGAGGCAGGGGAGGTGGCGCGACCGCGCCGACCTGCAGGAGGACCCCGTCCTCAGGGCCCACGTACAGCGGCGTCGCCGTGAACGAGATCGAGGTGAAGGTCCCGGACAGCTGCACGGTTCCGTTGGCGTCGTTCACGCTGTCGGCGCCGAGCATGGCCGTCGGTGTTCCGACGACCGAGCTTCCGGACACCGAGAAGCCTGCGTCGCCGCTGCGTCGCGTGATCTGCGTCCCGCTCGGGAAGTCCAGGCGCGAGCCCAGCGACCCGATCTCGAGCACCGGGTTGGTGACCGGTGCGCCGAACTGCAGCGAGTAGGCGTCGCCGGGGAACCCCGCGATCTGGATCTCGTCGGTCTTCGCGATCGGCGGCGAGAAATCCGGGCCGGCGAAGTACGGCCAGCTGCCGTCGACGACGCTCGTCGGCAGATCGAAGACGTGCGTTCCCGACAGCGTGATCGGGCTGCCCAACAGCGTGCCGGTCGCGACGTTCGCGCCGACAGAGGTCCAGTCGGTGAACTGTGGCGCGTCGTCGGCTCGCGCGATGGGCGCGACGCAGGCCGCCAACGCGGCGACGACCGCCGCCACGGTGAGTCGAGTCTTCATCAATCAGAGGCTGGCATCCCGCCTCGCTCTTCGCCTCGGGGTGCCACCCTGATCTTTTCTCTCTTAGGACGACCCTTGGCTCGCCCGGGCCCGTCCCGCAGCGACGCCGAGGGCGATCAGCCAGATTCCGTACAGCGTTGGACCGAGCAGGCTGTTCATGTCGCCGCTGGGAGCGAGGAACCCGTGCGTGCCGAAGACCGTCGCGCTCTCGGCGAGCTGCTCGACAACCAACACACCCGATACGACGGCCAGCCAGCCCGGGAAGTCGCCGGCCCGCACCGCAAACACGATTGCGGCCGCCTGGACGATGATCGGGAACGTGAGCAGCGGCAGCCCGTAGGCCTCGATATCGGCCACGGTACGCGCGGTGGCGGGGTCAACTGTCGCCGGGTGCAACGCGAGCCCGAGACGTAGCAGGAGACCGACGGCGAGCAGGCCGACGGTGGTCGCCGCGGCGACGAGGAACGCGTAGCGAGCCGCGGTCGACATGCGGTTGGCGACGAACGCGACGAGTGCGGCCGCCGGAACCGTCGCCGCCATGGTCAGCCACGCCTGAAGCACGACCGCGTCGTGGTGCGCGCGGTAGTAGGCGACGACCGCATCGGCGCCATCCGTCACCGCCGGCGGGGTGGGGACGACCGCGACCGCGGCCACGAGCAGACCGACGAAGGCCAGCGCGGCCCACAGCGGCGTGCGAGTCGATGTCTGCTCGCTCATGCGACGACCGCTTCGACGGTGATCTCGATCAGCAGCCCGTCGTCGAACAGGCGCGGGACGGGCACGAGCGTCGTCGCGGCGACGGGAGCGCCGACGTCGGCCGCGGCGCGCATCACGCCGTCCATCAGCTGGTCGAGCTTCGACGAGTCCCAGTCGACGACATGGATCGTCGCGCGGACGACGTCGTCCATCGTGGCGCCGGCGCCCGCCAGTGCGGTCGAGACGTTGCGTAGCGCCTGCTCGGTCTGGGCGGCGAGGTCGCCGGGGCCGATGAGCTCGCCCTGCGCGTTCATCGCGGTCTGGCCCGCGACGTGAATGGTCCGCCCGCCGCGGACGGCGGTGACGTGCATGTAACCCTCGGGCGTGAGCAGGCCGGCGGGGTTGAGCCGCTCGATTGTCACGCTCGACGGGTCGGGGGTCGGGGTCAGAGTCTGCGTTGTTGAGGTCATGAGCGCCACGCTGACGTGCGGCGTTCGCAACCGCGACGGGACACGACCCTGCTCTTTTCCGGCGCTGACCCTCGCGATCGGCGAGGCGCTGAGCTGGACCTTGCGCCAGCGGTCTGGCATCCTCGTTGGCGATGTCGCCGATCGCGCACATCCACGCCGACCGCATCCGCGTCCTTGACGCCGCGGTTGTCGTGCTCGTAGTCGACACCCATCGGGTGTCGATTACTCCGCTCATCTGAGCGGCTCTGTATCAGCATCCGTTCCGGCCCAAGGAGGCGCTCATGCGCAGCCCGTCGCTCGTCGTTGTCATCCAATCCCCAGCCCATCCACCAACCCCAGCAGCCGCATGCGCGCCGCCGACGCCCTGACCCGCGCCCTCGCGGCGGAGGGCGTCGACCTGCTGTTCGGCCTGCCGGGCGGCGCGAGCCTGCCGATCCACGACGCGCTGCACTCCAGCGGCCTGCGCCACGTCCTCGTCCGCCACGAGGCGGCGGCCGGGCACGCCGCCGAGGGCTACGCACGCGCGAGCGGCCGCGTCGGCGTCGCGCTCGTCACCTCCGGCCCCGGCGCCACGAACCTCGTGACGCCGCTCGCCGACGCCATGATGGACTCCGTCGCCCTCGTCGCGATCACCGGCCAGGTCCGCTCGGACCTGCGCGGGACCGACGCGTTCCAGGAGACGGACGTGATCGGCATGACCGCGCCGATCGTCAAGCACGCGATCGCCTGCGAGCGCCCGAGCGACGTCGCGCCGGCGATTCACGAGGCGTTCGCGATCGCGCGCAGCGGGCGGCCCGGGCCGGTGCTCGTCGACGTACCGACCGACGTCGCGCAGGGGCCGGTCGCACCCGGTGACGTGCCCGCGCGGCCGCTGCCCGGGTTCGCGCCGGTCGCGGCGCCCGACCCCGCGGCGGTGCGCGCCGCGGCGGTCGCGCTCGCGCAGGCGCGGCGGCCGGTGATCTACGCCGGCGGCGGCATCGTGCACGCGGGCGCCGCAGCGGCGCTGGCCGAGCTCGCGCGCTTCGCCGACATGCCTGTCGTGACGACGCTGATGGCGCTCGGCGCGTTCCCCGCCTCAGATCGCCGGTGGCTCGGGATGCTCGGGATGCACGGGATGCGCCCGGCCAACTGGGCGGTCGACGAGAGCGACCTCCTGCTCGCGGTCGGCGCACGCTTCGACGACCGGGTCACCGGGCGTGTCGATCGCTTCGCCCCGGGCGCGCAGGTCATTCACCTCGACATCGACCCGGCCGAGATCGGGAAGATCCGCCGGCCCGAGATCGCGGTGATCGGGGACGCGCGTGCCTCGCTGGAGGCGTTGTTCGCGCAGCTGCGCGAGCTCGGCGCCGACCCCGCGCGGCTTGCGCCGTGGTGGCGCACGCTCGACGCGTGGCGCTCGGCCGAGCAGCCGCCGGCGCAGCCCCGCGATGGCGGGATCGCCACGGCCCAGGCGCTCGACGCGCTGCAGCGGGCGACCGGCGGCGAGGCGATCGTGACCACTGACGTCGGCAACCATCAGATGTGGGCGGCCAAGCGTCTGCGATTCGACATGCCCCGGCGCTGGATCACCTCGGGCGGCCTGGGAACGATGGGCTTCGGCCTGCCGGCGGCGATCGGTGCGCGGGCCGCGGTGCCGGGCCGGCCGGTCGTCTGCGTGTCGGGCGACGGGTCGCTGCTCATGAACGTGCAGGAGCTGGTGACCGTGGTCGCCGAGGACCTGCCGGTCAAGGTGCTGCTGATCGACGACGGTCGCCTGGGCATGGTCCGCCAGCAGCAGGACCTGTTCTGGGACGGACGCCGCGAGGCGGTCGAGCTCGGGCCGTGGCCGGACTGGCCGGCGCTCGCGCGATCGTGCGGCTGGACGGCGCAGCGGATCGACGACGCCGGTGACGTCGACGACGCGGTTGCGTCGCTGATCGCCGAGGACGGCCCGGCGCTGCTCGACGTCGCGGTTGGGGCGGACGGCGACTGCCTGCCGATGGTCCCGCCGGGCGCTGCGGCGCGCGACATGATCGGGTGACCGTCCAGCCGGCCGCGCGGTCAGGAGACTAGATGTGCCGCGGGTTTGCGATCTGAAGCTCGTCGATCGCCCGCTCCAGGAGTGCCTGCACCAACTCGCCGGTGCGGTTGTCCATGCGCCCGTCGCGGATCGCCTGAGCCAGCTGCGCATCGTCGGCGAACCCGAGCGCGTCGAGCCGCTCGCGGTGGGCGCGAGCCGCGTCCTGGCCAAGCTCCAGCTCGCGCTGCACGATGCCGGCGACATTGGCCGCCACCCGCGCGTGGAAGCTCAGCGCACCCGTCGTGTTCGGCATGACCTCGTCGGACAGGAAATCACGCAGCGCCTGCGCCAGCTCGGCCGCGGTCGGGATCCCGCGCGCGGCGGTCACGCCGCCGCCAGCCGCTCGCCGATGATCTGCAGCGTGTCGTACTCCTGCTCCGCGGTGCGGCGGCCGATGGCCGCCAGCTCGACCGAGCGCGTCTCGCCGCCGAGGTGGCGCGAGGCCTGGACCATGCACGTCACACCCCACCAGACCGTCCCGTACAGCTCCCACCAGCGCACGGTGTCGAGGTCCGGTCGCACGCCGGCGACGCGCTCGTAGCCGGCCAGCAGGTCGTCGTAGCTGCCGAACCCGCCGACCGGCTCGGGTCCGCCGAAGCGCCACGCGCGCACCGACAGGTAGCCGAGGTCCTCCATCGGGTCGCCGATGTGGACCAGCTCCCAGTCGAGCACGGCGCGGATGCCATCGGGGCCGATCATCAGGTTGCCGAGGCGAAAATCGCCGTGGACGACCGTCGGCGGGCTCGGCGGCGGGCGGTGGGTGTCGAGCCATCGCAACCCGAGCTCGAGCGCCGGGCGCGGCTCGGCAAACGCCGCGAGCTGCTCGGCCAGCATCGCCACCGGGTCCGGCGCCGGCGCCGGGTCGAGCCCCAGCTCGGCGGGCGCGAGCGTGTGGATGCGCGCGAGGATCTCGCCGCATTGCCCGGCAAGCCGCGGCCGCGCCGGCGCGTAGGCGTCGTCGCGCAGGATCCGCCGCGCGAGCGTCTCACCGGCCACGCGCTCCATGACGATGCACGGCGCGCCGACATGGACCGGGTCGTCGCTGTGGAACACGACGCGCGGCTCCGGAACCCCGGCCTCGCGCGCCGCCACGAATGCCTGCGCCTCGACGCCGACGCCCGCGTGGCCGACCCGCGCCCCGCCACGGCGCAGGATCAGCTCGGCGACCGAGCCGTCGCCGCGGCGCACGTCGAACGCCCACGTCCCGCGACTCGCCCCGCCGGTCAGCCGCGTCAGGCCCTCGATGACGACACCAGGGTCGTCGTAGATCGACGCGGCGAGCGCGCGCAGCCGGTCGGCCAGCCCGGAGACGTCGTCCACCTCTCAGCGCTCCTGTGGCCGCGCGCGGCGGCCCGACACGTATCCGAACAGGTGCCCGGCGACATTGCGGATCTGGATCTCTTCGCTGCCCTCGGTGATCCGGTAGCGGCGGTGATGGCGGTAGATGTGCTCGAACGGCTGGTGGCGCGTGTAGCCCAGTCCGCCGAACACCTGCATCGCCCGGTCGGCCGCGTCGCAGGCCAGCCGGTTGCCGCGGTAGTTGCACATGGACACGCGGTCGCTGACCGCCGCCGGGTCGCCCTGGTCCATCTCCCACGCCGTCTGGCGCACGAGCGCGCGGACCATCGCCGCCTCGGTCTGGAGCTCGACCAGCGGCCACTGGATCGCCTGGCGCGACGCGAGAGGGCGTCCGAACGTCGAGCGCTCCTGGGCGTACCGGGCGGCCTGGTCGATGCAGTACTGGCCCGCGCCGACGCCCGAGGCGGCCTGGCGGATACGGTTCTCGTGGACGAAGCGCATCGCGATCGCCAGCCCGTCGTCGAGCTCGCCGAGGATCGCGTCGTCGGGCACACGAACGTCGGCCAGCGTCACCTCGGCGTGGTCGGAGGGCATGTTGAACGTGAACCACTGGAATTCGACGGTCACGCCGGGCGCGTCCGTGGGGACCATGAACGCGGTCAGTCCGCGCGCCGCCCCCGGCTCGCCCGACGTACGCGCGAAGACGACGTCATGGGTTGCGTGGTGCATGCCCGAGTTGAAACGCTTGGCGCCGTTGATGAGCCAGTCGTCGCCGTCGCGGACGGCCGCCGTCTCCAGCCACGTGGCGTCGCTGCCGTGGCCCGGCTCGGTCAGCCCGAACGCGATCCGCACATCGCCCCGGATCATCGGTTCGGCCATCGCGCGCTGCTCGGCGGTCCCGAACTCGTGCAGGATCTGTGCGAACGGAAGGTTGCCGACGATCGACGCCTCGTTCTGGAGGTCGTTGTGGAGCCCGAGCCCCTTGGCCGCCAGGTGCTCGCGGATGATCGCCATATCGAGGTTGCCGCCGCCGCGCCCGCCGAGCTCGGTCGGCAGTCCGTAGCGGAAGAAGCCCGCGGCGTCGGCGCGCTGGCGCATCTGCCCCAGCAGCTCCTCCCACTCGCGCGCCGGTACGCCGCCGCGCTCGAGGTCGGTGCGCGCGAACTCGCGGCGGTGGTCGAAGAAGCGCTCGTTGTCGTCGGCGGCCTGGAGCGGGACGATCTCTGAGTCGATGAACGCGTCGAGCTGCGCGAGCAGCTCGACCAGGTGATCGGGAAGCCGGAAATCCATGGACCGACCTTGACAGGACGCGGCTCAGCCCGCTGCCTCGCGGGCCAGTTGCGCCGCGATCGCGCCGGTGCGAGGGGCGAATTTGAAGCCGCGACCGCTGCAACACGAGGCAACGATGACGCGCCCGTGGCGGGCAAGGTGGAAGCGGTCACCGGGCAACGACGTGTAGATGCAGCCGTAGGTCTGTGTGACCGCGCCGGCCGTCGCGTAGCGGCGCGCCGCCCACGCGGCGAATGCCGCCGCGGCGTTGTCGTCGGGGGTGCGATCGCCGTCGAGGTCGACCGGCGGGCCGGCGTGGTGCAGCCCGCCCTTGACCTCGCCGCCGCCGGGTGACGGGACGGCGTAGAACAGCCGGTCGTCGTCGGTCTGCTCGACGATCGTCGGCACGCTGCCGACCGGCGCGCCGCCCAGCGCGACGTGGACAGCGGTCTGGAGCGTCGGGCGGGCCGGCAGCGGGACCCCGACCTGGGCCGCCAGGTCGCCGATCCAGCCGCCGGCGGCGAGGACGACGGCGCGAGCGTCGATCCGGCCGTCCGCGGTCTCCAGCTCGACGGCGTCGGTACGCGGCGTGAGCGCCACGACCGGCGTCGCGGTCCGGATCGTTGCGCCGTGACGCCGGGCATCCTGGGCGAGAGCGCGCAGCGTCACATCGGCGAGGCCGATCGCCGCGTCGGGTTGAAGCAGCGCCGGTTGCCCGCGAGCGGCGACGGCGGGGAAGCGCCGCTCGATCTCGGCCGGTTCGAGCACCTCGGCGGCGACATCGAGCGCGCTCAGCGCCTCGAGCGTCGGCTCGATCAGGGCGCCGAAGTCGAGCCCGCCGACGGTGACGAGCAGCGTCTGCCGCGCGTCGCGCTCCAGGCGCCGCCAGCCTTCGTAGGCCTCAAGCGCGTCGGCGACGTCGTCGCGGCGGTCGTGGGCCAGGCGCACGATTCGCGAGTTGCCGTGGCTTGATCCGTTCCGGTGGCCCAGTTCGAAGCGCTCGAGCACGAGCGGCGCCCGGCCGTCGCGGGCGAGCTCGCGCGCCGTCGCCAGGCCGGCCACGCCGGCGCCGACGACGACGATGTCGGCCTGCTCACGCGCGGCGGGCGACGTGCACCGCCTCGGCCTGGTCGGCGTCCATCCAGATCTCCCAGCGCCCCGACGGCGAGCGCCGGTCGTCGAGGAAGCGATACGGGCGCCGGCCCTCGAACTCGGTCTTGCGCAGATGGGCGACGCCGCCGAGGACCGAGGCGATCCGCCGCCGCGGCCAGCCGATCGCGTCCTCGATCTCCCCGAACGGGCGCGGCCGGTCGGGCTCGACCGACAGGCCGTCGAGCAGCTGGCGCATCAGGTCCGAGCAGCGGTCGTAGAAGCGCTCGATCTCACCCGGCTCGTCCATCGCACGCTGGGGTCCGTACTCGTGCAGCCGCTCGTCGCCCATCGCAGGGCGAGACTACGCTGAGGCGATGCCCGACTACCCGTCCCCGGCCGCGGAGACCCATCGCGTCGAGCCCGCTCTGCGGCGCGTGCACGCCGTGGCCGCCGGCGAGACGATCCTCGATACGACACGTGCGCTCTGCGTCTGGGAGGCTGCCGACCCGCTACTACTTCGACCGCACGGCGGTGAACTTCGAGGCCCTCGAGCCGACCGACACCGAGACGGCGTGCCCATACAAGGGCGTGACGAGCGGCTATTGGGCGGCACGGATCGGCGACACGGTCGAGCAGGATCTCGCATGGGCCTACGACTTCCCGACCCTCCGGCTGCTGCCGATCGCCGGACTGGTCGCGTTCTACAACGAGCGCGCCGACATCAGCATCGACGGCGTCGCCGTCGAGCGCCCGGCGACGCACTTCTCGTAGGTCTCGACCGCGTCACGAGGCCAGCGCCGCGCCCTGGGCCAGCGTGCGCAGCTTCGCCCAGCAGATGTCCGGGTCGATCGGGCCGAACCCGGCCCAGGTGCCAAAGCCGCAGTCGGTTCCGGCGATCACGCGGTCGGAGCCGACGATGTCGGCGAACTGGCGCAGGCGCTGCGCCACCAGCTCCGGGTGCTCGATGTAGTTCGTCGAGGTGTCGATCACCCCCGGCGCGAGAACCTTGTCGTCGGGGATCGGCGTGTCGCGCCACACCGTCCACTCGTGGGCGTGGCGCGGGTTGGCCGCCTCGAACAGGATCGTCGACGGCTTGGCCCGCAGGACCTCGCCGATGATCTTCTCCACCGGGATGTCGCAGTGATGCGGCCCCTCGTAGTTGCCCCAGCACAGGTGCAGCCGGACCTTGTCCGCCGGGATGTCGCGCAGCGCGTCGTCGAGCGCATCGATGTGGGTGGCGACGCGCTGAACGAACACCTCGTCGGGCTGGTCGCGGTACATGATGTGGCGTCCCATCGCCAGGTCGGGCGCGTCGATCTGCAGCGTGAAGCCGGCCGCGACGATCGCCTCGTACTCCTCGCGCATCGCGGCGCCGATCGCGGCCAGGTAGTCGTCGGTCGACGCGTAGTGCTCGTTGGGCAGAAACAGCGCGATCACCCCGGGCGACGGGGCGTTCATGAACGCGCCCGGCCAGGTCATCTGCGGCCGTCGACCGCGGCGTGCAGCGCCGCGAGGTCGCGCTCGCAGCGGCCCGCGGTGCTCGTAGGCGATCGGGCCGCGACACACGGGCCGCTTGTACTTCGGGCCGGCGCCCGACTGCACCTGGCGGTCGCGGAAGTCGGGAAACGCGTCGAGGTCGGCCGGCGTCGCGCGCGGGATAGTCGCCGAGCTCGAAGCCGCTGACAGGCGATGGCGGACGTAGGTCGCGTAGCCGATCTTGCTCATCTCGCCGTCGCTGACGAGGTCGACGCCGGCCTCGCACCTGGTGCGCGACACGGTCGGCGACCGCCGTGCCGACGACGCGCTCGAACTCGGCGTCGTCGACCGTGCCGGCCGTCGTCCTGGGCGAAGACGACGTCGACGACCTCCTGCGGCCGCGGAAGGCTGCCGACGTGTGTGGTCAGCATCGTCAGCGGTGGTCTTCGATCGGTTCGAGGTAGTCGATCATCTCTTGGCGAGGTGGGCGAACGGTGGCGGGATCTGGATCGTCGTGCCGAGCTCCTCCTCGGTCTCGTCGATCAGGAAGCCGCGGTCGGCAGGCGTGAACGCGTACTCGAACAGCGCGCCGCCGGGCGTGCGGTTGTAGACACGACAGGAAGTAGCCGCGGTCCTTCTGCTCGGTGACGTCGGTGAAGCCGAGCCCCTCGATGAAGCCCTTGAGCTCCATCTGGTTCTCCTCGTTCGTCGACGTCCCACGCCCAGTGGTGCGGCGTGCCCTCGGCGAAGTGCCACGTGCCCGGGCCGCAGCCGGGCTCGTGGACGAGCTCCACACGGCCGCCGAAGCCGTCGCCGTCGATCTCGAACGCCTGGTGCGGCCGTCGATCTCGTCGACCTTCTTGGCTCCCATCCCGTCTCGTAGGTACATCACCATCTCGTCGGGCTCGATGACCGAGATCACCGGCGCGTAGGCGCCCTTGATCGCCGTGTCGGACGGGACGCCGCCGCTCGCCCTAGCCGCGCCGCTGATCACCGCTCGTGCCGACCAGCGTGTACGGGATCCCGCACGGGTGGGCGAAGCGTCAACCGCTTGGTGCCGAACACCTCGGCTGTGCTCGGCCGCGAAGCCTCAGCTCGTCGAGCGGTTGGCCCAGTAGTCGATCGACCGACTCGTCGATCGACAGGCCGACCTCCTTGACCTGATTGGAGCCGCGGCGGCCGACCTTGCCCTGCTGGCGCATCGGAAACGACGTCAGGATCGACCCCGGATCGATGTCGGCGTTGGTGTAGTACAGGTGATAGACGGGCTCGGCGCCGTCGTAGAGCATCGTCTTCTTGACCGGCCGCAGTCCCGAGCGTCTGCGTGTGAAAGTCCCAGTCCTCCTGGGCGCCGCCGGTCGACAGCGTGATGTGGTGGTTTCCGACGATCCTGTTGCTCATCGCGTTCTCCTCTGCGGCTCAGGCGAACACGGGGGCGACGTCCCCGTAGACGCGGTAGTCGTCGATCTTGCCGTCGTCGCGCTCGTGGTAGATGGTCACGATCGGGACGGTGACCGTGGCCCCGTCCTTGCGGGTGTAGGTGACGTCGGATCGCACGATCGTGGTCGGCCCGTTCTCCCAGTGGTCGAGCATTCGGTGACTGACCCCGTCGATCAGGCCGTAGAAGTCGGCCAGCCCCTCGCGCGCGGCGTCGCGGGTCGTGGTCTCGTCGCCGTTTCCGAAGCGGAACCGCGCGTCGTCGGTGAGCCAGCCGGCCCATGCCGCCGCGTCCATGCGGTCGATGTCTTCGAACATCGCTGTATACAGAGGCATGACGCGATTATGCCTTGACGGCGCCGAGGCCCCCGGCTCGGGCTCGGCGGGCGCGGGAGTAGGTCCCGGCGCCGACGAGGACGAGTCCGCCGAACAGGAACGATTCCCACGCGACCCCGAGGTTCAAGAACGTCGTCGATGTGACGATCTGTTGGAGCAGCACGGCGCCGAGCAACGCGCCGATGAACGAGCCGCGACCGCCGAAGATGCTCGCTCCTCCGAGGACGACGGCGGTGATGCTGGTCAGCGTGTAGGTCACTCCGACGGTGGCATCGCCGACGCCGACCTGCGAGGCGAGCATGAGTCCGCCGGCCGCCGTGAACAACGAGCACAGGATGTAGGCCGCGATGTGCGTCCGGTTGACGTGTGCGCCCAGCCGGTGGGCGGTCGCCTCGTCGGAGCCGACGGCTCGGATCTGGAGCCCGGCACGTGTCCGGCGCAGGACGAGCTCGGACACGATCGCGACGATGCAGACGACAACGAAGGCGACCGGGATCCAGCTCCAGCTGTGGGTGAGCGCGTCGGTCACGCTGGCACGCAGGTAGCCCGCGGGCTGCGGGCGAAGCTTGAGCGATATGCCCTGGAGAACGACGTACGTCGCCAACGTCGCCAGCACCGCCGCGATGCGAAAGACCCGCACCAGCACGCCGTTGATGAGCCCGACCGCCATCGCAACGCCGATCACCGCAAGCAGACCGAGCAGCAGTCGTCCCGTTCCGTGGCCTTCTGAGGCAAAGAACGAGAACACGACGACGGTGAGGCCGCTGAGCGGACCGACGGAGAGGTCGATTCCGCCGGTGAGCAGCACGATCAACTGACCGAAGCTGATCAGCGCGAGCGCGCTGGCAAGCAGCAGCATGCCGTGGAAGTTCAGCTCGGTGAGGAAGCGGTCGTTCGAGGCGCTCGTGTAGATCCCGAGGCCGAGGATCAGCACGGCGAGGACGACGGACGGGAGGTAGTCGCCGGCCATGAACCGTCTCGCACGCAACGCCCGACGTGCCCCGTCGCGCCGGCGATCACACCGCCGTGCCGACAGCGGCCGCTGACGTGATGGCCGCTCCGGTGATGTTCTCCTCGGTGATGTCGTCGCCGGCCAGCTCCCGAACGACCGTGCCGCGCGAGAACACGTGCACGCGATCGCAGAGCCCCTGGAGCTCGATGACATCGGAGGACAGCACGATTACCGCCTGTCCCGATGTCGGCTGCGCGCCTCAGCATCTGGTAGATCTCGAGTCGCGCGCCGACATCCACGCCGCGGGTCGGCTCGTCGGCGAGCAGCACGGCCGGCTCGGCGAGCAGCGCGCGCGCGAAGACGACCTTCTGCTGGTTGCCGCCCGACAGCGCCGAGACGGGAGTCTCAGGACTGGGCGTCTTGATCGCCATCCGCTCGATCTCGGTCGCCGCGAGGCGCGACTCAGGCGCACGCCGGACGATCCCGTAGGCAGCGATGCGATTCAGAACCAGCAGCGACACGTTGTCGCGGACGCTGAGATCGTGAAAGACGCCCTCGGCGTGGCGGTCCCCCGGCATGTAGACAAGGCCCGCCCCGTGCGCGCGAGCGCCGGATCCCCGAGCGACACCGGCTCGCCGCGGAGACGAGACCGTCCCGCGCGAGGGCAGCAGGCCGGCGAGGGCCCGCAGGAACTCGCCCTGACCGTTTCCCTCGACGCCGGCGAGGCCGACGATCTCTCCGGGGCCTGACTCAAAGCGCGACATCGTCGAAGCGCGGACCGGTGAGCGCGTCGATCTCGAGCAGCGGCGGCCGGGTGCGGTCGATCGGCGGTTTGTCCGGGAACGCCTGGTCGACGGAGCGGCCGATGATCAGTCGCAGGATTTCGTCCTCGGACACGGCGGCGGCGGACATGGTGCCGCGCGTCTCGCCGTCGCGAAGGACGGTGATCCGATCGGCGATCCGCTGGACCTCGGGAAGCCGGTGGGAGATGTATACGACGGCGGTCCCGGCCTGGGTGATCGAGGCGATCCGCTCGAACAGCCGGTCGGCGTCGGCCGGGGTGAGCGACTCGGTGGGCTCGTCGAGGACGAGAATCTTGGGTTTCAGGGCGAGCGCCTTGGCGATGTCGAGAAGCTGCCGGTCGGCGACGCTCAGCTCGGAGATGCGTGCCGCGGGGTCGATCGTCGTCGCGCCGATCGCCGCCAGTGCGTCGCGGACCCAGGGGCCGGCGCTCGACATGCGCGGGGCCGACGCTTCGGGCATGGCGAAGACCATGTTCTCGGCGACGGTCAGGTCCTCGAGGATCGCCCGCTGCTGGTAGACCACGGCCAGACCGAGCGCCTGGGCGGCGGCGGGCGACGGCTGGGTCATCGGTGCGCCGCCGATCTCGACACTGCCCGAGTCAGGCAGCGTCGAGCCGGCGGCGACCGAGATCAGTGTCGATTTGCCCGCGCCGTTCTCCCCCACCAGGGCATGAACTTCGCCCTCTACGACCTCGAAGCGGACGCCCTTGAGGGCGACCACGCCGGGAAACGTCTTGACGACGTCCGACAACAGGAGAACGACACGGGCATCCGACACTTGACTGCTACTGCCTACGGCTTGCCGTACTGCCTGATCGCCGCCGGGGTGATCTTGTTCGACGGGTAGAAATCAGGCGCAGCGGCCTTGTTGCACTGGAGCGGCTTGCGGTGAAGGGTGTCCTCGAAGAACGGCAGGTCGATGATCGAGGGCTCGGTGTTCCTGATCCCCTCCGCCGCGGAGATGGCCTTGCGGGCCGCGATGCGCCCGAGCCAATTGCGCGACGAAATCGTCGACATCGGCACCTTGGCCTTCTGGTACAAGCAGCTCAGGCCGTTGGCGTCCAGCGTCGTGACGGGCACGAGCTTGCGATTGGCCGCCTGGAATGCGCGGGCGCTCGCCAGCGCGTCGGTCCCGTAGTTGGAGATGATGCCGTCGATCTTCGGGTATTTGGCCAACAGCGCGGACGTCACCTTCTGGGCGGTGGCCGGATCCCAGTTCGTGACCGGCCAGCTCTTGTTGCCGGTCAGGAGCTTGATCTTCGGGTACGCCTTGAACACCTTGACGATCTGGGCGAGCTGCTCCGCGCCCACCGGGTTGCCTGCGGGGCCGCCCGTGTAGATCACGTTGCCCCTACCGTGTAGGGCCTGGGCCATCCACGTCGCCCAACGGGTTCCGGCGGCCCCAGCGTTCCAGTCGACGTAGGCGACGTAGGTGCCCTTGCCTGGCTTGCCGCCCGGGTCGGCGCCCCACGGGACGACCTTGACGCCGGCCTTGGTGGCCGCCTGGATCGAGGCGAGTTGCGCCTGACCGAAATCGGGGATCAGCACGAGCGCGTTGACGCCCTGCGCAACCATCGAGTTCACATCGGAGATCGACTTCTGCAGATCGCCGCCGCCGATGGCGACCTTGGTCTTGACGTTCTTGCACTTCGCCGCCTCGGACCGCACTGCGGCCAGCGACTCCTGCGACCAAGCGTTGACGCCGAACCCGTCATGGATGCCGAGCGTGATCGGCTTCTTGCCGCAGAACGACGAGCCCTTCACGATGCCACTACTGGCGATCTCCTGCGAGCCGGAGATCGCATAGGCGGTGACCGCCGAAGCCATCGTGGCGATGGCGGCGAGCAACAACAAACTACGGACGCGAATCTTTCTCATTCTGAATCTCCTCCTATGTGAGTAACCCACTGGGCCGTGGTTGACGGCACAGCTGTCCTGATGGCCCCACCCGTGGGGCCATCACTGCCTCAGGCCTCGGTTTGATCAGTTGCAGCGGCCCGCCGGACCACGTCTGAGTGACGCCGCGAGCCGGCTTGCCATCCCCAGCGCGCGTTGTCGCGGCACGTTCCGGATCGCCATCCCCAGGGCGATGATCGTGCCCTGGATGATGTACTGGCCGGAGATGCCGGCCCCCGAACCGAGGACGACCTGCTCGAGCTGGGTCAGGAACAGCGCGCCGCCGGCACTCGCCACGACGCTGCCGATTCCACCCGCGAGCGAGGTGCCCCCCAGCACCACAGCTGCGATTGTCGGGAGGAGGTAGTCGTTCCCTGCGCTGATGCCGGGCGTTCCGAGGAACCCGGCGATGAGGATCCCGGCGCCGCCGTAGACGAGGCTCGCCACGACGTAGGTCGAGAGCACGTACCGCTTCACCCGGATGCCCGCGGCGTGCGCCGCCGCCGGGTTGGCGCCCACCAGGACGAACCGACGGCCGACCACGGTCATTCGCACCGCGGCGGCCACGATCGCCACGGCGACGACGGCGATGACCACCGTGTTCGGAATCCCCACCGTCTTGTCGAGAGCGAACCGCGCGAGACCCGGAGGGGCGGCGGCGGTCGCCGAACCGCTCGTGATCTGCAGCACGACGCCCGTGAGCAATGCGTTCACGCCGAGCGTCGCGACCAGCGGCGTGACCGAGAAGCGGGTGATCGCGATGCCGCTGATCAGGCCGGACGCGATGCACGCGAGCGCGATCACGCCGATCGCTGCGGGCAGCCGCCCGTCGTGGCCGTGCGGGTATTTCGTGAGTGGCTCTCGCTGTATACAGAGACATGGCCGCGATTATGCACGACATGCTCCCGACGACCGTGATCGGCAGTCACCCACAGCCGGACTGGCTGATCGATCGTGCCGCGCTGGCGGCCGGTGTGCCACGCAGCGATCGTCCCGACCTCTGGCGCGTGGGGCCGGACGAGCTCTCCCGCGCGCAGGACGAGGCGACGATCGAGGCGATCCGCGCGATGGAGGACGCCGGGATCGACGTTGTCAGCGACGGTGAGATCCGGCGTGTCAGCTACTCCAACCGCTTCGCCGGTGCGCTCGATGGCATCGACGCGACGGCCGCGCCTCTCCCGCGCATCGTCGGGCCCGTGCGGCGCGTCAGGTCGGTCGAGGTCGCGGACATGGAGTTCCTGCGCGCGCATACGGACCACGCGACGAAGATCACGCTCCCGGGACCGTTCACCATGAGCCGGCAGGCGACCGACGAGTTCTATGGCGATGACGAGGCGCTGATCATGGACCTCGCCGACGCGGTCAACGCCGAGGCCCACGACCTGCAGCGCGCTGGGGCCGATGTGATCCAGCTCGACGAGCCGTGGGTGCGCACCGATCCCGCGCTCGCCCGGCGCTTCGCCGTCGCGGCGATCGACCGGGCGCTGAAGGGTCTGACCGCCACGACGGTCGTCCACGTCTGCTTCGGCTACGCGGCCGTCGTGCCCGGGACGGACAAGCCGGCCGGCTACCCGTTCCTTTCCGAGCTCGCCGCGTGCGCCGCCGACCAGATCTCGATCGAGGCAGCGCAGCCCCACCTCGGCCTCGGGATCCTCGGCGATCTGGCCGGCAAGACGATCGTCCTCGGCGTGCTCGACCTGGGCGACCACGAAGTCGAAACGCCTCAGGTCGTGGCGCAGCGCATCCGCGCCGGGCTGCGCCACGTCGCGCCGGCGCAGCTCATTCCGGCGCCGGACTGCGGCATGAAATACCTCGACCCGGCCGTCGCGGTGGCCAAGCTGCGCGCGCTGGCCGCCGGCGCGGCGATCGTCCGCGCAGAGCTCGCGGGGTAGACGTCAGGCGGCGGTCGCGACGCGCTACGCCGGCGCCGGCGACACCCAGGTCGGCATCTGCGCCTGCGAGCCGTAGCGCTCGCCACTGACCTCGCCCGCCAGGCCGTCGAGGCGGGCCAGATCATCGTCGGTCAGCTCGAGGTCCGGCGCGCCAGCGTTGTCCTCGACGTAGGCCGTGCGCTTGGTCCCCGGGATCGGGACGACCATCTCGCCGCGGCCGAGCAGCCATGCCAGCGCGACCTGTGCGGCTGTCGCGTCGTGCGCGGCGGCGATCTCGGCGACGACGGTGGCCAGTGGCGCGTTGGCGGCGAGGTGCTCGGGGCTGACGCGCGGGAACCGCCGCCCGCCACGGAAGTCGCCCTCGTCGAGCTCGCGGTCGGGCGTCAGGCTGCCGGCCAGCAGCCCGCGCACAAGCGGCGCGAACGGCAGGAAGCCGATCCCCAGCTCCTCGCACGTGGCGAGGATCTCGGCCTCGACGCCGCGCTCGAGCAGCGAGTACTCGCTCTGGAGGCTCGTGATCGGGTGCACGGCGGCGGCGCGCCGCAGGTCGGGCGCCATCGCCTCCGACATTCCGACGTAGCGCACCTTGCCCTCATGGACGAGTTGCGCCATGGCGCCGATCGTCTCCTCGATCGGGGTCGCCGGATCGACCCGATGCTGCTGGTAGAGGTCGATCGTGTCGACCCCGAGGCGCCGCAGGCTCGCCTCGCATGCCTCGCGCACATACTCCGCCCGCCCGTTGATCCCGACGAACCGGCCCGACGGGTCGCGGACGTTGCCGAACTTCGTCGCGAGCACCACGTCGTCGCGACGATCGGCGATCGCGCGGCCGACGAGCTCCTCGTTGTGGCCGAGGCCGTAGACGTCGGCCGTGTCGAGCAGCGTGATCCCGAGCTCGAGCGCGCGATGGATCGCCGCGATCCCGTCGCTGTCGTCGGCGATGCCGTAGCTCCCCGACATCGGCATGCAACCGAGACCGATCGCCGACACCTGGGGGCCGACGCTTCCCAACTGGCGAGTATCCATGGGATCGGTATATCAATCGTGCGCGGACTACCCTCATGCGGTGCCCGGCCGCGACCGAATCACCTACGTCGGGCATGCGACGCTGCTGCTCGAGCTCGACGGGATGCGGCTGCTGACCGACCCGGTGCTGCGCTCTCGTGTGGGTCACCTGCGCCGCCACGGCACAGCGCCGGACGCCGAGGTCGCCCGCGGCCTTGACGCGGTGCTCGTGTCCCACCGCCACATGGACCACCTCGACCCGCCGTCGCTGCGGCGTCTCGATCCCGGCGTGGCGGTGCTTGGACCGCGTGGCGCGGGCGCGACGCTGCGGCGCGCCGGCCTGCGGACGGTGACCGAGCTCGATGTCGGCGCGAGCGCCGACATCGGCCCGTTGTCGGTGCGGGCCGTGCCGGCCGACCACGACGGCCGCCGCCTGCCGATCGGCGCGCCCGCCCCGGCGATCGGCTTCGAGATCACCGGCACGCGTCGCGTCTACTTCGCCGGCGACACCGACCTGTTCGACGCGATGGCCGACCTCGCCGACGACCTCGACGTCGCGTTGCTACCGGTCGCGGGGTGGGGGCCGAGCGTCGGCCCCGGCCACCTCGACCCGCAACGGGCGGCGCAGGCGGCGGCGATGCTGCGCCCGCGCGTCGCGATCCCGATCCACTGGGGCACGCTCGCCGTCGCCGGCGCGCGGCCCGGCGACATGGCCCGGCGCGCCGCGCCCGCGCACGAGTTCGCCGCCGCCGTCGCTCAGCTCGACCCGTCGGTGACGGTCGCCGTGCTCGAGCCCGGCACGTCGCTGGAGCTCGAGTCATAACCGGCCTGGCCGAGCGCGGTCAGCCAGGTACGAAACACCCGGTGGACCGCCTCCGCGCCGACGACGTCGCGGTCGGGCCAGGGCAGGTCGGCGCAGCGCAGGACGAACGGATAGCTCTGCGTCCCGCCCATCCCGCCGTGGGAGCCGACCAGCTCCTCGAACGCGGCGACCTCGTCGGCGGCGTCCCAGTACGTGCTGTTGACCATCACGTCGGGGCAGTGCGCGAAGCGGTCAGCGCGTCGCACGTGGTCGGCGGCGTGGGGCCCGAACGGGGCCAGCGGGTCGTCGCCCTCGACCCGGTCCTCGTCGAGGAAATGGATGCCACTGTGGCCGAAGACGACGGCGCCGTGTTCCTGCGAGCGCACGAGCACGAATCCAATTCCCGCGTGCTCGCGTAGCGCGGGCAGCAGCTTGGGGTGCAGCTCCTCGAGGCGCTCCAGCGTCACCCGGCCCGGCTCGCGCGGAAAGCTGATCAGGCCCAGGCAGCCCGACGCCATCACCGACAGCTCCGGCAACCCACCCTCGTCGGTGTCGGCTCCGGCGGTCTGCCCGTCCTCGCCGAGTGCGACCGCGCCGTCGGTCGTCTGGCGCTGGGTCGCGATGCGCACCGTGCGCCCGGCGACGCCGTCGCGCGCCGCGACCTCCGTCAGCCCGGCGCTCATGTACGCCAGCGCGTCGTCCTGGCCGCTGCCCAGGTCGGTGGTCTGACCTTCGGTGACCGAGTCGACGAGATCCTCGAGCGTCTGGTCGTAGCGCTGGGCGAACGTCGCGCCCTGGGACTGCCCGTGGTCGGACAGCACGACGAGCCGGTAGGGCCGCGGCGCGTCGCCGGCCGCGCGTTCTATCCGCGCGATCGACTGATCGACTCGGCGCAGCACGTCGAGCGTGTCGGGACGCTGGATGCCCGAGTGGTGGGCGACCTCGTCGTAGGCCAGGAACGTCGTGTAGACGACCGGACGCCCGGCCAGCATGTCGCCGACGACGGCCGCGACCTGGAGGTCGAGCTGGATGACGGTCGCAAAGGCGCGCACCAGCGCGTAGGTGAAGGGGCGCCCGATCCGCGGGCGCACGTCGCGGCGGCGCTGGCGCAGCGCCGCACGGCGCTCGCGGAAGATCTCGGCGACGATCGAGATCGACGTGTGGACGATCGCGTAGGGCTGGCCGAAGTACGTTGCGTAGTCCTGGCCGAGGTTGCCGCGGCGGTCGAGCACGGTGCTCATCGTCAGCATCGAGTGCGGCGCGTCGCCCGACAGGATGTTGGCGCGGCTGGCGCCGTCGGCGTACAGCAGGCCGCGCCCGTCGGAGTGGCGGCGCTCGATCTCGGCGGCGTCGCGGGGATGGTTGGTCACGATCGCCGTCCCGCGATCCTTCTCCCACCAGCGGAACGCCGGCATGTCGTCGTTGTTGCCGTGCAGCAGCCCCGCCTGGCAGGCGCCGGTCTGCGACGACCAGTCGGTCTCCCAGCGCTCGAGGCGGTGTGTGCCGTCGTCGATCCAGCGCGCCAGCGTCGGCGCGTTGCCGCTCGAGAGCGCGCTGCGCAGCACGTCGTGCGCGAGCCCGTCGATCTCGAGGAAGATCACGCCGGGGACATCGCTGCGGGCCTCGTCGAGTGTGCGACGCCGCCTCGGGCGCACGACGCTGCGATACCAGATCTCGTCCTCGTCGAACATCAGCACCGACGAGACGAGCGTCGTCACGACCGTCACGCACACGGCCACGACGATCGCGGCGAACAGGCTGTTGAGGTGGGCGCCGGGAACGATCCCGACGGCGAGCAGCAGCAGCCCGGCGTTGGCCAGCAGCGAGAAGAACCCGAGCGTCAGCACGCTGAGGCGGATCGTGTAGCGCGCGATCGGCGGCCACACGAGGTTGTTGAAGATCCCCGCCAGCAACGCCGTCCACACCGCCGCCCAGACATTGTCGAGCACGAAATCGTCGAGCACCAGCGACAACAGGAGCAGCGCGACGGCGTCGACGACGAACAGCGCGATGAGATGGAAGACCAGGCGCCGGGCGGAGGGTTGGGCGGCCGTCGGGCGCACGGGCGCCGTTGTATCAGTCCGGAGTCGGGACCTGTTTGCGTGAGAGGATGCGCGCGTGGCCATCCAGGACGAGCTTGACGCCACCGACCATGAGCTGATCCGGGCCGGGGTCGAGTGGGAATCGGAGCTGTACCGCACGGCGACGAACCAGTTCGAGCGCGCCGCAGACGTGCTCGAGCTCGACGCCGAGATGCGGGTGCGGCTGCGCGAGCCGCGCCGCACGCTGACCGTCAACTTCCCGGTTCGGATGGACGACGGCGTCGTCGTCAACTTCACCGGCTACCGCGTCCAGCACACGCTGACCATGGGGCCGACGAAGGGCGGGCTGCGGTTCGCGCCCAACGTCACCCAGGGCGAGTGCGCGGCCCTGGCCCAGTGGATGACGTGGAAGTGCGCGCTGCTCGGGCTGCCATACGGCGGCGCCAAGGGCGGCGTACGCTGCGATCCGCAGGGGCTGTCGGTGCATGAGATCGAGCGGATCACGCGCCGTTTCACGTTCGAGCTGTTGCCGATCATCGGCGCCGATCGCGACATCCCGGCGCCCGACATGGGCACCGGCGAGCGCGAGATGGCGTGGATCTACGACACCTACTCGCAGGCGATGGGCCACTCGGTGCCGCAGATCGTCACCGGTAAGCCGCCGGTGCTCGGCGGCACCGACGTGCGGCGTGTGGCGACGGGGCTCGGGGTCATCTACATCGCCGAGGCGACCGCCGAGCGCCTCGGGCACCCGCTGCGCGAGCAGCGCGTCGTCGTGCAGGGGTTCGGCAACGTCGGCGCGACCGCGGCAGCCGAGCTGCACGCGATCGGGGCGACGGTCGTCGGCGTCTCCGACCAGTCGGGCGGGCTGCGGGCCGACGACGGGCTCGACATTCCCAAGCTCCAGGAGTGGGTCGCGCAGCACGGGCTGCTCGACGGCTGCCCGTACGGCGATCCGGTTGGGCGACGAGAGGTGCTCGAGCTGCCGTGCGACATGCTGATCCCCGCCGCGCTGGAAAGCCAGATCACGGCCGAGAACGCGCCGCGGATCGCTGCGCGGGTCGTCGTCGAGGCTGCCAACGGGCCGACGACGCCGGAGGCCGAGGAGATCCTCGCGGCGCGCGGGATCCTCGTCGTTCCCGACGTGCTGGCCAACGCGGGCGGCGTGACGGTCAGCTACTTCGAGTGGGTGCAGGATCACCAGCGCTACACGTGGGACTTCGTCGAGGTCCAGGAACGCCTCAAGCGCCAGCTGCGCGCGGCCTACGGGCGCGTCGTGGCGGGCGCCGAGGAGCTCGGCGTCGACTGGCGCACGGCGGCGCTGGCCGCGGCCGTGACGCGGGTCGCCGACGCCGGCCTGCTGCGCGGCATCCACCCCTGACCGGCGACGGGGGTACCCTGGCAGGCGATGAAGTGGGCGTTGCTCGACGGGGTGCCCGACGACGATGTGCAGCAGCTGCTGAGCATCGCGCGGCGGCGCAAGTTCGCGCGCGGCGAGGTCGTGTTCCATGAACAGGACCCGGCCGACACCCTGCACCTGATCGACAAGGGCCGCTTCGCGGTGCGCGTCGCCACGCCGCTGGGCGACACCGCGATCCTCGCGGTGCTCGGCCCGGGCCAGATGTTCGGCGAGCTGGCGCTCCTCGGCGAGGCGGGCGAGGAGCGCCGCAGCGCGACCGTCGCGGCGCTGGAGACGGCCGAGACGCGCAGCGTGCACCGCATCGACTTCGAGCGCCTGCGCGAGCGCAACCCGTCGACGAGCAACGTCATCGTCGCGATCCTGTCGGGCCAGATGCGCCGCCTGTCGCGCCACCTCGTCGAGGCGCTGTACGTGTCGGCCGAAAAGCGCGTCCTGCGCCGGCTCGTCGAGGTCTCCGAGATCTACGGCGACGGCGCGACGCACGTCGTCGTGCCGCTGACCCAGGAGGACCTGGCGGGCCTGGCCGGCACCTCGCGTGCGACCGTCAACCGCGTCCTGCGCGACGAGGAGGCCCGCGGCACGGTCAAGCTCGGCCGCGGCCGCACGACGGTGATCGACGCCGAGACGCTCGCGCGCCGCGGGCGCTGATCAGCGCTTCGTCGGCGAGCGGACCTCGATGAAGACGTTGCTCCCGAGCGCGCCGTCGGGGAGTCCGCCGCAGAGGTAGACGACGCGGCCGCGCGGGTTGTACTCGCAGTCGATGTGGTAGGTCAGGTGGGTCACCGGTGAGTGGACGACGGTGTCGCCCGAGTACGGGTGGCCGAGGGTCTTGGACTTCCTGGCCAGGATCGTCCACGTGGCGTGGGCGAACGCGCACGACGTGTGCGGGTTGGCTTCGAGCTTCCACGTCTGGGCGACCTTGCCGCAGCTGCGCAGCGACTCGGCGCCGGCGCTGGTCGAGATCGTCAGTCCGGCGAGCAGGCCGATCAACACGCACCATTTCATGGCGCGGCAGCGTACACGTCTGCGACTCAGTGCCCTGCCAGCTTGGTGTTGGACTTGAACAGGACCGACTGGCCGGCCTTCAGCACGACGGTCTTCTTGTGGATCGAGTCGTGCACCGACACGAGGCCCTGGCGGACGCCGACGCGGGTGCCGGCGCAGGTCAGGGTCGTGTGGTAGTTGGTGCCGATCGCCGACGCGGAGACGGTTCCGGTCGCGGTGCGCCAGTGGCCGCCGGTGTCGCTGACCCACAGGCCGTGAGCGGTCTTGGACTTCGACTTGGGCGGCGGCTTCTTCTTGGCCTTCTTCTTGGGCTTGTGCCGGGTCGTCGTGTGCTTCGCCGCCGCCGTGTGCGCGAAGACCGCGCCACGGGCGACGATCGAGCGGCGCTTGGCCGGCACCGCGCAGTCGGTCACCGACGGCAGGCGGAACTGGGTGGTCAGACCCTGCAGCGCGGTCTTGACCTGGCTGACCGTGAACGCACCCTGGTAGAGCTGCGCCGTCTGCTGGGTGCCGGTCGGGTCGAGAGCCGAGGTGATCGCGATCACGCCGGTGTTGGCGTTGACCTGCGAGCCGAGTGGCACCAGATCCTTCTCAAGCAGCGGCTGGAACGCCTGCTGGCCGCTGGGTTGGACCATCGTGCCCGCCTGGACCGGGTTGACGTCGATCGAGCGGCCGGGGACGGCCGGTGGGATCGCGCCGATGTCCGACGCGCGGCGGATGTCCGAATTGTCGGTGTCGGCGATCAGCAGGCCGCCGCTGGGATCGGTCACGACCGCACCGGGCTGGTCGAGCTGGGCGGAGTTGGCCAGCGACCCGTCGCCCGACTTGCCGGCGTTTGTGCCGACGACGGTGAAGATCGCCCCGAGAGGCGTCACGCGACGGATGCGGTCGTTGTCGGTGTCGGCGAACACGAAGCCACCGTGGGGCAGTGCGGCGACGCTGAACGGCTGGTCGAGCTGCGCGGTGACCGCCGGATCGCCGTCGCCGGCCAGGCCCTGGCCGCTGCCGCCGGCGACGGTGCTGATCGTCCCGTCCGTGGCGATCTTGCGGATGCGATTGTTGCCGGTGTCGGCGATCAGGATCGAGCCGTCGTCGGCAACCGCGACGTCGCGCGGCAGGTTCAGCTGGGCGCCGGTGGCGGGGCCGCCGTCGCCGCCGAAGCCGCGCGTCGTGCCGGCGATCGTCGTGATGGTCCCGGCCGGGGAGATCTTGCGGATCCGGTCGTTGCCAGCGTCGGCGATCAGGATCGAGCCGTCGGCCGCGACCGCGGTGTCGCTGGGCAGCGACAGCTGCGCGGCGGTCGCCGGGCCGCCGTCGCCACTGAAGCCCTGCGCCCCGCCGGCGATCGTCGTGATGACGCCGGCCGCGTTGACCTTGCGGATGCGGTTGTTGAGTGTGTCGGCGATCAGGTAGCCACCGCCGGGCAGCGCGGTGACGCCGTGCGGTTGATCGAGCTGGGCGCTCGTCGCCGGGCCGCCGTCGCCGGAAAGGCCGGGGATCTGGCCGCCGGCGACGGTGTTGATGATCCCGTTCGGCGTGACCTGGCGGATGCGGTTGTTGTTCGTGTCGGCGATCAGGAAGTTGTTGGCGGCGAGGAACGCGACGTCGTTGGGCGTATCGATCAGCGCCTTGTCGGCCGGGCCGCCGTCGCCGGCGAAGCCGGGCGTCGTGCCGGCGAGTGTGGTGATCGTTCCGTTGCCGGCCGGAACCGGGGCCTGCGAACGGCCCGAAGAGGTCGGCAGCGCCAGCAGTGCGGCGACAAGGCCGGCGGCGGCGACAGCAGAGCGATGGCGGGTCATGAGCTTCATCTGGTGGAACCCTCGACCGACACGGTAGATGCGGCGGTTGTCCACAACGATGTTGACGCTGACAGATCTTCTGTCACGTTCGCGACGTTTCGGTATCCGGGATTACCCTGCACGGGTGCGGACGCGGCGGCAGCGACGTAGGGCCGTGTGGCTGATCGTCGTCGGCGTGAGCGCCGCCGGTCTTGCCGTGCTGGCGCACGCGACGCACGTTACCCGGCGATCCGAGTTGGCCAGCGTCGACGCGCGGTTCTCGGTCCGCGGGGCGCGTCATCCGCCGAGCGACGTGGCGCTCGTGGGAATCGACGCGCGCACGATCGCCACACTGCATCGCCCGCCGCTTCCGCGACGGCTCGACGCGCGGGTGATCGACGCGCTGCGCCGTGACGGTGCACGTGTGATCGCCTTGGACCTCGAGATCACGTCGCCGACCGACGACGCTGACGACCGGGCGTTGTTCAACGCGATCCGGCGCGCCGGGAACGTCGTGATGGCGACGAGCATCGTCAACCCCGGGGGTACAACCCCGGTGCTCGGCAACGCGGCCACTCTTCGCGCCGCCCGTGCGGTCGCCGGAAGCACGAGCTTTCACGCGCGAGGCGGGGTGTTCCGCCAGGTCCCCTACGAGTTTCAGGGACCTGCCGTCCTTCGCGGTCGCCGCGGCCCGCCGCGGGGGTCGCGCCGTCGATCGGCAGGGGTTTTCCGGTGACGGGGCGTGGATCGACTTCGCCGGACCGGCGGGGACGATCCCGACGGAGTCGTTTGCCGACGTGCTGGCGGGGCGGGTTGCGCCGTCGCGCTTTCGCAACAAGATCGTGGTCATCGGTGACACGGACCCGAGCCTGCAGGACACCCATCCCACCGCGATCGGCGATCGCAACATGCCCGGCCCGGAGATCGAGGCGAACGCGATCGAAACCGTGCTGCGCGGCATCCCGCTGCGCGGGGCGCCGGGCTGGCTGACCATCCTCCTGATCGTCCTCGCCGGCCTGATCGTCCCGCTCAGCGCCCTGCGCCTGACCGGCCTGCGCTGGCTGTGGATCCCGGTCGCCTACGCCGTCCTCTACGCGGTCGTCGCCCAGCTCGCGTTCAACTCGGGCACGATCCTGCCGGTCGCCGCCCCGGCGCTGGCGCTGTTCTTCGGGTTCATCGGCACCCTGGGTGTCGCCTACGCGACCGACGTGCGCGACCGGCGCCGCCTGCGCGCGGCGTTCTCGCGCTTCGTCCCGCCGCAGGTCGTCGACGAGGTCGCCGCGCAGGCCGACGACGAACTGCGCCTCGGCGGGACGCGGCTTGAGTCGACGGTCATGTTCTGCGACCTGCGGTCGTTCACGACGACCGCCGAGCAGCTTCCGGCCGAGAAGGTCATCGAGCTGCTCAACCGCTACCTGACCGAGATGAGCGACGCGATCCTCGACCACGGCGGGACGGTCGTCGCCTACATGGGCGACGGGATCATGGCCGTCTTCGGCGCGCCGCTGGCCCAGGACGACCACGCCGATCGCGCGCTGGCCGCGGCGCGCGACATGCTCGACACGCGCCTGGCGCGCTTCAACGCATGGGTCACCGAGACCGGCGTGTCCGAGCCGTTCGCAATCGGGATCGGCATCTGCAGCGGGCCGGTGATGTCGGGCAACGTCGGCTCCGAGCGGCGTCTCGAATACGCCGCCGTCGGCGACACGACCAACACGGCGGCCCGCCTTCAGGGGATGACCAAGGACGCCGGCTGTCCGATCCTGATCGCCGGCGCGACGCGCCGCGCGCTGCTGCGCGACGACGCGTCGGGCCTGCGGCGGGTCGGCGAGCTCGAGGTCCGCGGTCGCAGCGCCCAGATCGAGGCGTGGACGTTCGCGGACCCCGAGCCCGGCCGCTCGCTCAGTCCGGCACCGTGACCTTCGCAGGGTGGCTGGTCGGCTCGCGGAAGATGCCGACGTGGGACACGCGGCGGTGAGCCCGCCGGCGGTGCTTGACGTGCTTGACGTGCTTGGCGGCCTTGTGGGTCCGCGGCAGCGTCTGCACCGGCTCGACCGTCAACTCGTGCTGTGCCACGGAGCCGAAACCGTCTGCGTCGATCACCAGCACACTGACGTTGGTGTGCAGCCCCGACGTGTACCGGTGGGTCAGCGTCGGGACGTCGCCCGTGTCGACGTCGTAGTTCCCGTCGCCGTCGAGATCCCACTGGTAGTCGGTGATCGGGCTGTCGATGCTCGTCGACTGCGACGCGTCGAACGTCACCGTCTGGCCGATCAACGCGACGCTCGGCGTCACCGTCAACGCGGCGGCCGGGCGGCGGACGATCAAGATGGTCAGCGACGCACTCGCCTTGGCGCCGTCGGTGTCGGTGACGGTCAGCGTGATCGTGTGCGGCCCGGGCGTCGAGTACGACACGGGCACGACCCCGCCGTTGGAGGTCACGATCTCCGGCGAACCGTCGCCGTTGAAGTCCCACGCGAAGCGCGCGAGCTGCGGGTCACCGGTCGAGCCGCCAGGTGACAGCTTGAGCTGCGTGTTGAGCGGCCACGTCGTGCGCGGCGCCTGGATCCGGGCGGTCGGCGCCCGGTGGACGACGATCGCATGCTGGACGACGCTCGAGTCGCCCTCGCCGTCGGTCACCCGCAGCCGGACGATGAACGTGCCGGTGCGAAAGAACCGCTTGTGCTCGATCTTGGCGCCGACGGTCTCGAACGAGCCGTTGCCGTCGAGGTCCCACTCGTAGGAGACGATGCCACCGGCCCCGTGCGAGGCGCTGGCGTCGAACGCCACGTTGTCGCCGTTGCCGTAGAGCGCGATCGCGGAGCCGGGCGCGACGTATGCCCGCGAGACCGCAGTCGTGCTCGTGGTCGACGTTGTCGCGACCGGCAGCGTGTTGACGAGCGCCGGATTCGGGGAGGCGGTGAAGCTGGCGACGGGCGGCGGGAACACCGGCCCGCCGTTGCCACCGCCGATCGGGACGGCGCCGGCCGGGTGGGCGGTGATGAGCAGCGCGAGAACGACGAGCCCCAGGGCCCAGATGACGGTGCGGCGCAGCGAGGAGATGGTGGTGGTCATGTGGTGGCCTCTCGTGCGACTGCGGGGCCGGCGTGTGAGCGCCGGCCCCGCGAGTCGCTGGTCGGTGCGCGACTAGCGCTTGATCGTGATCGTGGTCGTCGTGGTTGCGGCGTTACCGTCGAGGTCACGGGTGACCGCGCTGGCCTTCACCTTCACCGGGTGGTGGCGCTTGATCAGCTTCAGCGTCGAGCTGAGCAGGTGCACGCGGACGGTGGCCGTCTGACCGCCGCCGGCCAGGAACTGGCCCGCGCCGGCCTTGCTGGCGTGCGCGCCGCGGCGCAGCGTCAGGACGCCGGTGCACTCGCGCTCGGGCTTCGGGCAGGCGACGCGGAGCGTGACCGTGCCCTTCTTGCTGACCTTCACGACCCGCGGGGTGATCTTCACCTTCGGGCCGGGGTTGTTGGTCGTGTTCGTCGTTCCGCCGGTCGGGGCGGGGTTGACGATCACGGGGTGGGTCACGACGTTCTGGACGCCGTGGTCGTCGGTGACGCGCAGGCGCACGTTGACCGTGCCCGCGGTCGTGTACTTCGTCGTCGCCAGCGGCGATGCGTGCGTGTCGGTCTCGAAGGTCCCGTTGCCGTCGAGGTCCCACGCGTAGTCGGCGATCGGGTCGTCGTCGCTCGACGACGAGCCGTCGAACTTGACCGTCTCACCGACGAACGCCGGGCTCGGCGCGTCGGTGAACGCGGCGATCGGCGCCTGGTTGACCGTCTCCTTGACGGAGGCGGTCGCGAACGTGCCCTGGGTGTCGGTCACCTTGACCGCAACGTTGCGCACGCCGGGGGACTGGTAGGTGGTCGAGACGCTCGGCGTGTTGCCGGTGTTCGTCTCGAACGTCCCGTTGCCGTCGAGGTCCCACTGGTAGCTGGCGATGGCAGGGTCGCCGGTCGAGCCGGCGGCGCTGTAGGTCACCTGCTGGCCGACGAGCGGCACGGCGACGTTGGCCGCGATGGCCGCGTGCGGCGCGTGGCGGATCGTCACCTTGTGGGTGACGACGCTGTTGAGGCCCTGGGCGTCGGTGACGCGCAGGCGGATCGTTGAACGTGCCGGTCGAGAAGAACCGCTTCTTCTCGATCTTGGCCAGGACGCCATGGGTCTCGAACGAGCCGTTTCCGTCGAGGTCCCACTCGTAGTTGAGGATCTTGTGGTCGTCGGGCGACGCCGATCCGTTGAACGTGACGACGTCGCCGGTCTGGGCCCGTTGATGACGCCGCCGCCGGGGATCGATGCGCCTGGATCGGCAGGCGGGCGGCTGGCAGCTGACCAGTGCCGGGTTGGGGGAGATCGTGAACGCCGCCGACGGGCGGCAGGTTGTGGGGGACGGGGTCGTCGTTGCCGTTGCCCTGGGGCTGAAGTGCCCCGGCGGGGTTGGCGACGGCCATGAACGCGATCGCGACAAGCAGCAGCGACAGCGCGATGGTGATGGTCTTGCGGGTCAACTGGTGGGCGTTGAGCTGCATTCCTTCTCCAGTCGAGTTGGTGAATCGCGAACTGGGACGAAGGTAGATCCGGACGGCACAGCCGAGAATCAGCTCCGTGGCGGTGGCTGTGTAAAGCACGCGACAGTTGTGCCTGGGCCCGAACGCTAGCGTGCCCGGCCATGGCCGATCCGCTGTTTCGCCTCGTCTGTGTGCCCGCGGCGCTGGACGGCGCGCCCGCCGGATGGGCGGCCGAGATGCTGGTCGACGGCGACGTGGCGCTGATGCCCGACGACAGCGGCCTCGCCGGAATCGACGCCGTCGCGCACGCCCTGGGCACGGCGGCGATCCCGGTCATGCGTCAGCGAGTCGACGCCCGAGCGCCTCGACGCAACGGTCCGCAACCACGCCGGCTCGCTGCCGCTCGTGTGGCTGGCGCCGCAGTTCAGCGACCCGGTGCGCCGATGGGCGCACGGACCGCGGCCCGATGACGCTGCTGGTCGAGGCCGACGGCGCGCTGTCCGACGACGAGCGCCGCCGGATCGAGCGCTTCGTCGCGCTGCTCGGCCGCCAGGCGGAGTAGCGCGCGTGGAGCTCGGGCTCTCGACGTTCGCCGACCTCGCCTCCGGCGTCGCGCCGCAGCAGCGGATGACGCGACCTGCTCGAGGAGGCCCGGCTGGCCGACGAGCTCGGGCTCGACGTGTTCGCGGTCGGCGAGCACCACCGACGCGACTTCCTCGTCTCGGCGCCGGCCGTCGTGCTCGCCGCGCTCGGCCGTCACGACGAGCACCATTCGCCTGTCGAGTGCGGTGACCGTGCTGAGCTCCGACGACCCGGTGCGCGTGTTCGAGGAGTTCGCCCACGTCGACCTGCTCTCGGGCGGGCGGGCGGAGATCATGGCGGGGCGGGGCTCGTTCGTGGAGTCCTTCCCACTTTTCGGCTACGAGCTCGACGACTACGACGAGCTGTACGCCGAGAAGCTCGAGCTGCTGCTGGCGATCCGCGACTCGGAGACCGTCACGTGGTCAGGGCGCCTGCGCGCGCCGCTGAACGACGCGGTCGTCTGGCCGCGCCCGGTGCAGGATCCGCTGCCGGTGTGGGTCGCGGTCGGCGGCTCGCCGCAGTCGGTGATCCGCGCAGGCACGCTCGGCCTGCCGTTGACCGTCGCGATCATCGGCGGCCAGCCCGAGCGCTTCGTGGGTCTCGTCGACCTCTATCGCCAGGCCTATTCGCGCGCCGGGCACGACCCGGCGGCGCAGAAGGTCGCGATCAACACCCATGCGTTCGTCGGCGACGACCAGCGACGAGGCCGACGCGGCGTTCGCGGCGCCCGTACCTGGCGATGATGAACCGCATCGGGCGCGAGCGCGGCTGGCCACCGTCGGGCCGTCGGCGAGTACGAGGCGCTGCGCTCGCCGCGCGGCGCCGTCGCCGCCGGATCGTCCGAGCAGGTCGCCGAGAAGCTGCTGTTCGAGCACGAGCTGTTCGGCCACCAGCGCTACATCGCCCAGATGAGCGTCGGCGCGGTCGCCCATGCCGACGTGATGCGCTCGATCGAGCTGTTCGGCACGCAGGTCGCGCCGCCCGTGCGCGCCGAGGTCGCGCGCCGCAGCGCCGGCTGCCGGCGATCTGCCGGCAGCCGACGGCGAAGCGGTGTCGTCCTAGTCGACGACGATGCCCGACGCCTTGCCCGCGGGCAGGGCGCTCGGGGACGAGGGCAGCTCGGTCAGGTTGCCGCCGTTGACGGCGAACGTGCTGACCTGGTTGGTGCCACCATCGACGACCGACAGCGTGCGGCCGGTCGGATCCAGGCGCGCGTCGATCGGTGCGAGGCCGGTCGGGTTGCGCTCGGGTGTGCTGCCCAGCAGGGTCAGCGTGCCGTTCGGCGCGATCGCGTAGCGCGAGATCGTCGAGACGGCAGTGTTGATCGCGAACAGGAAGCGGCCGTCGTGGCTGATCTCGACCCAGCACGGCGCCGTCTGCAGATCGGCGAACGGCGAGCCGCCGATCTGGGTCAGCGACCCCAGGCCGTTGACCGAGAACGCCGAGACGCTGCCGAGGTTGGCGCCGTCGTGGGCGTTGGACACGAACAGCTGCGTCGGGTTGGTGGGGCGGAACTCACTGCCGAACGGGCCGAGTCGCCCGTCGGAGATCGGCGATCCCGGTGCCGCGGCCAGCCGGCCGTCAGGCCGCACGCGGAAGCTGTCGATCAGCGATGTGCCGATCCGCGTGGCGGCGACGGTCGTCCCGGTCGCGTTGAACAGGATGTCGCCGGCCTGCGAGCCGTCGGGCAGCGCGACCGTCGATCCGGGGATTGGGAACAGGTGGCCGTGCACGAGCACGAAGCCGGTGTAGTTCTCGCCGCCGGGACCGGCATTGGCCACGTAGACGAGGTGGTTGTGGACGGCGATGCTGACCGGCCGCAGGCCGCCCGAGGCGACCGGATGGCCGACCTGCGCGAGCGAGCCATCGTGGCGGATGCGCAGCACCGAGATCTCATTGCTGCCGGCGTCGACCGCGAGCAGCTTGTGGCCGCCGGCCGTCGTCTGCAACGCGCCCTGCGACGCGAGGCTGGCGCCGGTTCCGGCGCCTCCGGCTACGAACGGCGAGCCGGGGACCGCTGTCAGCGTGCCGTCGGCGTGGCGGGCAAAGCCGGCGATCGTGTTGACCGGGGCGGTGTTGGCGTTGACGTACAGATGACCGACGACCGGCGAGTGCGGCGCGGCAAACGCCGACGACATCGCGACGGCAGATATGGTCAGCGCCAGCGCGGTGCTGGCGATCAGACGTGTGAGGACACGCATGTAGGGACTCCTGTGGTTAGGACTACGGACCCTTCGACCGTCAGCGCCGCGCGTTGCGCGTTACAGATTGGGTGCGCGGGCTCTCAGAACGTTCACACGGGCTCCGTGATAGACCTGCGCGGTGCGTAACGGCGGCCCGTCGTTCTGGTACGCCGGGATCCCGGCACCCCATCGCCGCCCGCCGCTTGAGGGCGATCGCGAGGCCGATGTGTGCATCGTCGGCGGCGGTTTCACCGGGCTGTGGACCGCCTACGAGCTCAAGCGTGCGGAGCCCTCGCTCGAGGTCGTCGTGCTCGAGCGTGAGTTCGCGGGCTTCGGCGCGTCGGGGCGCAACGGGGGCTGGCTGTCGTCCGGATTCGCCGCCTCGCGCGAGGAGATGGCGGCCAGTCATGGCCGTGACGCCGTGCTTGCGCTGCAGCGCGCGATGCGCGACACGGTCGACGAGGTGATCGCGGTCTGCGAGCGCGAGCAGATCGACGCCGACATCGTCAAGCACGGCGTGCTGCGGGTCGCCCGCAACCCCGCCCAGCACGAGCGTCTCAAGGAGGTCGTGGCCGGCGAGCGTGCGTGGGACCACGGGCCGGAGCACCTGACCGAGCTCGATGCGCCGGCGCTTGCGCAGCGGCTGCGCGTCGATGGTGCGCTGAGCGCGACGTGGAGCCCGCACTGCGCGCGCGTGCAGCCGGCGAAGCTCGTCCAGGGGCTCGCGGCGGCGGTGCAGCGTGCGGGCGTGACGATTCACGAGGGCACGGCGGTTTCGCAGATCGGCCCCGGCTGCGCGGTCAGCGATCGTGGGACGGTGAAGGCTCGCCACGTCCTGCAGTGCCTCGAGGGCTTCACCGCGTCGCTGCGTGGGCAGAAGCGCACCTGGCTGCCGCTCAACAGCGCGATGGTCGTGACCGAGCCGCTGTCGCCCGCGGTCTGGGAGGCGATCGGCTGGGACGGCGCGGAGCTGCTCGGCGACCAGGCTCACGCCTACGTCTACGCCCAGCGCACCGCCGACGGGCGGATCGCGCTCGGCGGCCGCGGCGTCCCGTATCGCTACGGCTCGCGCACCGATCACAACGGCGAGACCCAGCAGCGCACGATCGACCAGCTCGTCGCGATCCTGCACCGCCTGTTCCCGGCGACGGTGACGGCGGCGATCGACCATGCGTGGTGCGGGGTGCTCGGCGTCCCGCGCGACTGGTCGCCGGCCGTGACGCTCGACCGCCAGACCGGCGTCGGCAGCGCGGGCGGCTATGTCGGCCACGGCGTCGCAACCGCCAACCTCGCCGGCCGCACGCTGCGCGACCTCGTCCTGGGGTACGACACCGAGCTCACGCGGCTGCCATGGGTCGGCCGCCGCGCGCGACCCTGGGAGCCCGAGCCGCTGCGGTGGATCGGCGCGCACCTCGTCTACGCGCTGTACCGCGCCGCCGACCGCCGCGAGGACACCGGCGGCCCGCAGACGAGCCGCGTGGCCCGCATCGCCGACCGCCTCTCCGGCCGCGACAACGACGACCACTGAGTCGTCCCGCGCCGCGCGGGCCTTCTTGAACGTTCACGTCAACGTTAAGGGGTCTGACCCCTTAACGTTTACGTGAACGTCAAGGGGTCTGACCCCTTGACGTTGGCGGGAGGTTCGGCGGTTGAACCGGTTGTTGACATGCCACGCGGGGCGGTCCGGCAGGATGTCGGGGGTGAGCATCGCGGAGACGACGAGCTGGATCGACCTCGAGGGCGCGGTCAACGCGCGGGTCGTGGTGCCGGGTGTTGTGCTGCGCTCAGACAACCTCCAGGGCCTCACGGATGCCGACGTCCGCCGGCTCATCGACGACCACGGGCTCGAGGTCGTGATCGACACGCGCACCGACCGCGAGGCCGCCTCCGAGGGCCCAGGCCCGATGACACGGGTCCCCGAGGTGCGCATCGAGCACCGCTCGCTGTACCCCGATTCGGGCGGCAACACCGACCTCGAGGTCGACGACGCGGCGCAGCGCTGGGGATCGGAGCTGGCCGACGACTTCCACGCCGCCGAGGAGCCGATCGTCCGCGCGTATCTGAGCTACCTGCGCCGCCGGCCGGACTCGTTCGTCGGCGCCGCGCGCACGATCGCCGCCGCCGACGGCGCGGTCCTCGTCCACTGCGCCGCCGGCAAGGACCGCACCGGCATGATCGTCGCGATGACGCTCGCCGCCGCCGGCTTCGACGAGGAGCGGATCGTCGACGACTACCTGGCCAGCGCGCAGCGCATCGAGGCGATCATGGCCCGGCTGGTGAGCTCGGAGACCTACCGCGCCGAGCTCGAAGGCCACGACCCGCAGAGCCACGCCCCGCGCCCGGCGACGATGCCGCGCGTGCTCGAGCTCGTCCGCGAGCGGTCAGGCGGCGCGGCCCAGTGGTTGCTGGGCCACGGCCTGACGCAGTCCGAGCTCGAGCAGCTGCGCACGCGGCTGCATCACGCGGCGTCCTCCAGCGCGTAGCCGGCGGTCTCCTCGCGGCGGGCGCGGCGGACGATCGTCAGCGGCGCCGCGTTGGGCCGCAACACCACGACCGCGATCACCAGCGCGCCGATCAGCATCCCGGTCGCGACGATGAACGCGAGGTGCGCGCCGCCGGTCAGCGCCACCGCGGGCGAGTGCCCGGCCGCCTGTAGGGCGCCGGCGCGGCTGGTCGAGATCGCCGCCAGCACCGCCAGCCCGAGCGCACCGCCGACCTGCTGGCTCGTGTTGACGATCCCCGACACGAGCCCGGCGTCGTCGGGCGTCGCGCTCGACATCGCCGACGTCACCGTGGCCGGGAACGCCAGGCCGCCGCCAATCCCGATCGCGACCATCGCGGGCAGGAAATCGACGAAGTAGTGGCTGTCGACCGGCACCCGCGCCAGCAGGATCAGGCCGACGACCAGCAGCGCCAACCCGCCGGCCAGCACCGGCCGGATCCCGGCCCGTACGATCAGCCGCGGCGCGACGGTGACCGACAGCAGCCCGATCCCGATCGCGATCGGTAGGAACGCGAGGCCGACCTCGATCGCCGTGAAGTGCCGGACCCTCTGGAGGTACAGGGCGCCAAGGAAAAACTGTCCGAAGATCCCGGCGATCAGCAGGATCTGGATCGCATTGGCGCCGGTCACGTTGCGGTGGCGCAGCACCGACAGCGGCAGCAGCGGGTTGCGCGCGCGGCTCTCGCGCAGCGCGAACGCGGCGAGCAGCACGATCGTCGTGGCCGCCGGCGCCAGCGTCCGTGCCGAACCCCAGCCGTGGTCGGGCGACTGCAGGATCGTGTAGACGCCGAGCATCAGCGCCCCGGTGATCAACACGGCGCCCGACGCGTCGGCGTCGTGGCCGAACCCGAGTCCCTGCTCATGGTCGAGCAGCCGCAGGGCAACGACCCCGGTGACGAGGCCGATCGGCAGGTTCACGAAGAAGATCCAGTGCCAGTTCAGCGTCTCGGTCAGCACGCCCCCGGCGAGCAGTCCGAGCGACGCGCCGGCCGCCGACACGAAGCTGTAGACGCCGATCGCGCGCGCCTGCTCCGCCGGCTTGGGGAACATCGCGACGATCATCCCCAGGATCACCGCCGACGTCATCGCGCCCCCGATGCCCTGAACGAAGCGGGCGCCGATCAGGACGGCCTGGCTGTCGGCCAGCCCGCAGGCCAGCGACGACACGACGAACACGACGAGGCCGCCGAGAAACATGTTGCGCCGGCCGAGGACGTCGCCGAGCCGGCCCGCGAGCAGCAGCAGTCCGCCGAACGCGATCAGGTAGCTGTTGACGACCCACGCGAGGTTCGACTGCGAGAAGTGCAGGTCGCTCTGGATCGACGGCAGCGCAACGGTGGTGATGGTCTGGTCGAGGATGATCATGAGCATCCCGGCGCACAGCACGATGAGCTTGGCCCAGCGGGAGGCGACCGGAGCGGGGGCAGCGATCTGAGTCATGCTCAGACCGTAGCAAACCGTCTATTTCGGGATGATCTAGTTAAAAACGATCTAGACGGCGGCCCGGCGGCGCGGTGCGCGCTCACACTCCATCGGGGCCGAAAGGCGCCCGGCGGTCAGACCTTCGAGCGCGGTTACGAACACATCGCGCTGGTCTGCCGGCAGATCGCCGAGCACATCCGCGTGGACGCCGTCGACGACCTTCGCCGCGCGGGCGACGATCCGGCGTCCGGCCGGCGTGACCTCGATCAGGCGCGTGCGGCGGTCGCTCGGGCAGGCCGCACGGCGCGCCCAACCGGCCGCCTCGAGCTGGTCGATCGTGACGACCATCGTCGTCTTGTCGAGGTCGCACTGGTCGGCGATCTCACCCTGGCTGAAGTTGCCGTCGAGCGCCTTCGTCAGCACGCAGTACGACCGCGGAGTGATGCCGAGCGGCGCGAGCCGCGCGGTCATCTCCATGTTCAGACCGTGACTCGCCTGGGAGAGGAGCAGACCGAGATCCATAACCGCAGCTTATCAAGATAGGTCGGTCACGAGACGGTTTTGCAGCAGATGATCGTCGGTCGCTAGGGTGCGGGCAATGGGACTCCTCTCGACCGCCAAGATGTACCTGTCGCACACCGACAAGCTCGACGCGCCGACCGACGTCTACGCGCACACGATCGGGCTGCTCGAAGGCGGGACGCTGGACCTCGAGACGCTGCGCGGGCATCCGACGCTGTTCGTCAACACGGCGAGCAAGTGCGGCTACACGCCGCAGTTCGAGGGGCTCCAGAAGCTCTACGACGACTACCACGAGCGCGGCCTGCAGATCGTCGGGACGCCGTCGGGCGACTTCAACGACCAGGAGCTCGACGACGCGTCGGAGATCGGCGCGTTCTGCCAGCGCAACTATGGCGTCGCATTCACGATGACCGAGAAGGTCTCGGTCCGCGCGCAGCCGCACCCGCTGTGGGCCGACCTCGCGCGCCAGCCCGACTCCGGCCCACCGGCGTGGAACTTCACCAAGTACCTCGTCGGCGCTGACGGAACCCTCCTCACCCGCTGGTCGACCAAGACCAAGCCCGACGACCCGCAGATCGCCCAGGCGATCGAGTCGGCGCTGGGCTGACGCGGCGCCGGATCCGGCGTAGGCTAGTGGCGGATTCCGGACAGGAGAGGCCGCATGACCACGCAAGCACCGGCCACGCCCATGGGCGGGCTGATGATGGAGACCCCGCTGCTTGTGCGCACGATCGCCCATCGCGCGGAGCAGCAGTTCGCCGACGTCGACGTCGTCAGCGTCACCGCCGACGGGATCGAACGCTCGTCCTACGGCGAGGTCGTGGCCCGCGCGCGGCGCCTGGCCAGCGCGCTGGTCGGTCTCGGCATCGGCCCCGGCGACCGCGTGGCCAGTTTCGGCTGGAACTCGCGCCGCCATCTCGAGCTCTACCTCGCCGTGCCGTCGATGGGCGCCGTCCTGCACACGCTGAACATCCGCCTGTTCGAGGACGACATCCGCTACATCGTCGGCCACGCGGAGGACCGCGTGATCTTCCTCGACGCGTCGCTCGCCGGCCAGATGCCCCGCTTCGACGGCGTCGAACACGAGATCCTGATGCCCGACTGCGACGCGACGCGCGAGGGCGCCCTGGACTACGAGGACCTGATCGCGTCCGGCGATCCCGACTTCCAGTTCCCCGACGTCGACGAGAACGCGGCCGCGGCCATGTGTTACACGTCAGGCACGACCGGCCGCCCGAAGGGCGTCGTCTACTCCCACCGGTCGACGGTCCTGCACTCGCTGCTCGTCAACCAGGCGGGGTCGATCGGCCTGACCGAGCACGACACGCTGATGCCGGTTGTCCCGATGTTCCACGCCAACGCGTGGGGGCAGCCCTACGCGGCGGCGATGGCCGGGGCGCGGATCGTGCTGCCCGGCCCGCGGATGACGCCAGACGCGCTGGCCGAGCGGATCACCGCCGAGCGCGTGACGACCTCCAGCGGCGTTCCCACGATCTGGCAGGGCATCCTCGGCCTCGATCCCGAGCCCGACCTGTCGTCGCTGAACCGCCTGCTCGTCGGCGGCTCGGCGGTTCCCGAGAGCCTGATCCGCGCCTATCACGAGCGCTTCGGGATCCCGATCATCCAGGGCTGGGGCATGACCGAGACGAGTCCGCTGGCCTCGGTCAGCCGACTACCGGCCGGGGTCGAGCAGGGCAGCGACGCGGGCTTCGAGCTCCAAGTGCTGGCCGGGCGCACCGTGCCGTTGGTCGAGTTCCGCATCGACGAGGAGTCCGGTGGCGAGCTCCAGGTGCGCGGGCCGACGATCGCGCGGACCTACTTCAACGACGAGACCGCGGCCGAGAAGTTCACCGACGACGGCTGGCTGCGCACCGGCGACGTCGCCGAGGTCTCCGACGGCGGCTGGATCAAGCTCGTCGACCGGACCAAGGACCTGGTCAAGTCGGGCGGCGAGTGGATCAGCTCGGTCGAGCTCGAGAACGAGATCATGGGCCACCCTGACGTCCTCGAGGCGGCGGTCGTGGCCGTCCCCGACGAGCGCTGGAGCGAGCGCCCCTGCGCATGCGTCGTGCGCCGCGAGGGCAGTGCGCTGGACGGCGACGGCCTGCGCGAGTACCTCTCGAGCCGCGTGGCCAAGTGGTGGCTGCCCGACCATGTCGAGTTCATCAACGAGGTGCCCAAGACGTCGGTCGGCAAGTTCGACAAGAAGGTGCTGCGCGCGCAGCTGGCCGACGGGACGCTGGTCAGGGCAGACTGATGAGATCGGGCGCGGCCGGCGGGTAGTAGTGCTCGCCGCCGCCGATCCGGCGGACATCGTCCAGCCAGCTCGTGCCGTACTCGTCGCTGGCCCCTGGATCGAGGTCCGGCGCGGGCGCTCCGGGCGGCGTCGTGGCGATCGTCCACGCCTGGCGCTTGTACGTCCAGTTCTCGGGGAACAGCGCGTGGGCCTGCTTCCACCACGGCATCGCCGCCGCCTCGCCCTCGCTGCGCCACAGATGCTGGCCGAGCTCGAAGCATGCGGCGGCACGGCCCTCCTGCGCCGGGCGCGGAGCGCTGCGCGCCACGACCTCGCCGGGCGCCAGCGCGAAGCGCGACTCGGCGCCGTCGGCGACCCAGTCCTCCAGGGCGGCGCGGTACTCGGCCGCGTTGTCGGGGATCTTGCGCGCCTCGGCGATCACCTCGCGCACGTCGTCGGGCAGGCGCGGCGAGATCGGGCGATCGCGACCCCGGGCGGGCTCGACGGCGGCCATCTCGGCCGGCCGCACGAGCACGCCGGCCTCGTCGATCCAGACGGCCATCGGCACGTTGATGAAGCCGAACGCGGCGTCGGTGATGTGCGTGGTGTCGATCAGCGACGGGTGGGTCGGCTGCGCTGCGTCGATGAACGGCACGGCCATCGCCGGGTCGATGTCCAGCGCGACGGTGACGACGGTCAGACCGCGGGGCTCGAGCTCAGCGTGCAGCCGCTGCCAGGCGGCGAGGTGGTCGCGGCAGCCACACCAGCTGGCCCACGAGACGAGAACGACCTTGCGGCCGCGCAGCGACGACAGCCGAAACGGCGCCCCGTCGCGATCGGCGAGCAGTGGGTCGGCGGCGACCGCGGTGGTCAGCGCGCGCCCGCCGGCGGCCGGGCCGAGCGCCCACAGCCCGTGCTGCTCGTCGTGCACGAGCGCCATGCCCAGGGTCGCAGCGGCGGCCTCCACGTCGACGCGGCCGTTGTCGCGCAGTGCTTCCGGCGCCGGGAGGCAGACCTCGCCGCGGCACATGCCCTGGGGCTTGGCCTCCCAGCCCGTCTGCTGTGCGAACGCGGTCGGATCGACGATCAGCTCGGTGGTGATCATGGCCGGGACTCTAGGACGCCTGCGGTTAGGCCGACGGCGCGGGCGGCTCGGACAGCAGCCGGCGCGTGAGGCTGTTGGACGCCGCCGGCGGCGTTTGGAGCACCGGCACCTGTGCCCTACGGCGCAGCGTGCGCGTGCCATCGCGCGGCGGCAGCACGTGCAGCCGGCGGACCGGGCCGGCCGGGACGACGATCAGATCGCAGTCGTAGGTCGCGGCGGTCTCGATCAGCGCGTTGGTGCGTGAGCCGTAGGCCGTGACGAACTGCACGTCGGGCTGGTCGGTCAGCAGCACGCCCGCCCTGCGCAGGCGCATCGCGGCGTCCTCGCGCTCGGCGCGCTCGATGATCATCGCGGCGGTGCCGGTGGCGCCGTAGCCGCGCCACGAGCGACGCGGGTTGACGTCAGCCACCGCGGCGACCGTGAGGGGCGTGCCCATCTGCTGGGCCATGCCGGCGGCCGCGAACAGCGCGTGGTCTCCATCGGGGGTGTCCTCGCAGACCACGAGGATGTGGCGTACGCGGATCATGCTCGGTCAATGGTACGCCGCTTTGCCTCACGGCAACCGCTGTGTGACCAATGCACGGACCACGTCCTCGAGCGCCGCGTAGTCGGCGTCGATCGCGGCCCGGCTGTGGCCCGAGAAGCGGCCGCCGGCCTCGCTGGCGGCAAAGCCCAGGACCATCGTGCTGATGAGCCGTTCGGTCTGCGGGACGTCGGCCTCGGGGACGCCGCCTTCCCGCAGCGCGGCGTAGATCTCGTCGCGCACGTGGCGCGCCGTCGGCGTGCTGGCGGAGAGCCGCAGCAGCAGCACGAAGACGTCGGGGTGGCGGCGCGCGGTGGCGCGGATCGCGTCGCCGATCGCGGCCAGGCGCGCCTCCCATGACAGCTCCGACGGCGGCAACGTGAACTCGGTCAGCAGGCTCTCGACGAGGCCGTCGAGCAGGTCGGCCTTGTTGGCCACATGGCGATAGAGGGCCATCGGCGTCACCCCGAGTCGCTGCGCGACCGCCGCCATCGTGACCGCCGCGAGGCCGTGCTCGTCGGCGATCTGAAGGCTTGTCGCGAGCACCGCGGCACGATCGATCTGGGCGGGACGAGCCATCGCGTCGTGAGTATGACAGGCCAAAGAGTATGCCATATGCATACGTGATATACATTGCCCATGATCCACGCACACGACCTCCACAAGCGGTTCGGCGACACCCACGCCCTGCGCGGCTTCGAGCTCGCCGTCGAGCCCGGCGAGATCGTTGGCCTTGTCGGGCACAACGGCGCCGGCAAGACGACGTTCGCGCGCGCCGTCGCCGGCCTGGTGACGCTCGACGACGGCTCGCTGACCGTCGCCGGCGTCGACGTCCGCGCCGAGCCGCGCCGGGCGCGGGCGATGCTCGGCATCGCACCGCAGGAGCTGGCGCTCTACCCGACGGCGACGGCGCGCGAGAACCTGACGGTGTTTGCCGCGCTGCACGGCGTGCGCCGGCGCGACATGCCCGCCGCGATCACCCGCGTCGCCACCGGCCTGCACCTCGACGAGGTGCTTGACCGCCGCGTGTCGATGCTGTCGGGCGGACAGCAGCGCCGAGTCCAGGCCGCGACGGCGATGATCCATCGCCCGCCGGTGCTGCTGCTCGACGAGCCGACCGTCGGTGCCGACCCGCTGACGCGCGAGGCGCTGCTGGGCGCCGTGCGCGAGGCGGCCACCGACGGCGCGGCGATCGTCTACACGACGCACTACCTACCCGAGCTCGATGTGCTGGGGGCGACGCTGGCCGTCGCCGACCGCGGTCGCATCGTCGCCCGCGGCGAGCGCGACGCCCTGCGTGCCGCGGCCGCCACCGAGCCCGACACGCTCGACGACCTCTACCGCGAGCTGGTGCCGTCACATGCCTAGGTTCCTTGCGCAGACCCGCCACCAGGCGATCCTCATCGTTCGCGATCCCGGACCGCTGATCGGCTACACGGTCATGCCGCTGCTGGTGATCGTCGTGCTCAAGCCGATGTTCACCGCGCTGGGCCGCGGCGGGCTCGATGGCGCAGCGCAGGCGGCGTCGGCGATGGCGGTCATGTTCGCGCTGTTCGCGCTCAAGACGGTCGGCGCGATGCTGCTCGACGAGCGCGCATGGCACACCTGGGATCGCCTGCACAGCAGCCCGGCGCCGATGTCGGAGGTGCTCGCGGCCAAGGCGGTGCCGGTGTTCGCGGCGCTCGTCGTCCAGCAGACGATCCTGTTCTCGTTCGCGGCGCTCGCGTACGGGTTGACGCCACCGTCGCTTGCCGCGCTGGCCACGGTCGTCGTTGCCTGGAGCGCGTGCATCCTGCTGCTCGGCACGGCCGCGTCGACGCTCATGCGCAGCGCCGCGCAGCTCAGCGCGGCCGGCGACCTGTTCGCGCTGGCGATGACCATCATCGGCGGAGCGCTCGTGCCCAGTTACCTGCTCGTGTCGTGGCTGCGCGCCGCGGGGCCCGTGTCGCCCGGTTACTGGGCGCTCGATGCCTACCGCGCGGCGCTGAGCGGCGGCGCGTTGGCGCGCCCGCTGGCCATGCTCGGCGCGTTCGCGCTCGCCGGCGTGGCGGCCACCGTGGCCATCACGCGTCGCCGACCGGTTTAGCGGGTGTTCTAGACAGCTCTTCAAGCGCTCGCATAGGCATCCGATTGACGGGAATGAGCATGTCCCGTGGTGTGATTCCCCTGACTACGGCGCTCGTGGTCACGAGCGTCCTCGCGCTGGCCGGCCCCGCGAGTGCAACGACGTTCTGCCTTGGCGTGCCCGATCCGGGGTGCACGGCGGAGGGCACGCTGCAGAACGCGCTGAACGCCGCCGCGGCCGACACGCAGGCGACGTCGACGGTCGAGATCGGCCCGGGCACGGTGCCCGAGAACCAGCTCCAGTATCCGGCGCCGAGCATCGCCAACCACACGGTCACGATCCTGGGCACGTCGACGACCGACCCGACGGTTCTGACGCACTCCTCCGGTGATCCGCATCCCGTCTTCGAGTGTCTCGGCGGCCCGGTGACGCTGCACAACATCCAGGTCCGGGTCCCGACCGGCGCGACGACGGCGGCGATCACCGGCGACACGCCGTGTGCGCTGACGCTCGATGGTGTCACCGTCGATGCGACGCAGGGAACCGGCAGTGGCGTCGGCTCGTCCGGAACGCTCACGATCCGTAACAGCACCGTCACCGCGTCGGGCACGGCGACCGCGGTCAGCGTCGCTCCGGCCCTGGCGTCGTCGATCTCCGACTCGAAGTTGACCGGCTCGAGCGCCCTGGTCGACCTCGGCCCGGCCGCGCTGACCGCCCATCGCCTGACGCTGAGCGCCACCGGCGCCGGCAACAACGGCGTCGCGATCCAGTCCGCGACCGCCAACGCCGCGCTGACGATCGACGACTCGCTGATCCGCACCGCCTCGGGCGCGACCGCGCTGCGCGCCACGTCGGGCGGCACCGGCCGCACGGTGGCGATCACCGCGCGCCAGATCACCGCGGTCGCCGCCGATTCGTCGCCCACGCCGCCGTTCTGGGCCCACAGCGACGTCGGCACCGCGTCGATCTCCGTGTTCGACTCGGTCGCCAGCGGCTACCCGCAGGGCGTAACGCTCGAGGGTGCCGGCACGCTGGCCTCGATCGACCTCCACCACACGGCGCTGACGTCGCCCGCGACAGCCGGCACAGCGACCGGCAACACGTCCTACGGCCACAGCGACGACGCGATCGACATCGCGACCCACCCGGCGCTGTTCGTCAACCCGGCGGCCGGCAACTTTCATCTCGGCGCCAACTCGACGCTGCTCGACGAGGACGCCACGGCGCTCACCGCCGGCGAGTCGACAACCGACCTGTTCGGGCACGCGCGCATCGTCGGCCCCAAACGCGACCTCGGCGCGATCGAGCACCAGCCGCCGACCGCGTCGGCCACGAGCCCGGGCTCGGCCAAGATCGGCCAGCCGGTGGCGTTCACCGGGAGCGGCGCCAGCGACGCCGGTCTGACCAACTTCGCGTGGAGCTTCGGCGACGGCGCGACGGCGAGCGTCGCGTCGCCGAGCCACACCTACAGCGTGCCCGGCGTCTACCACTGGACGCTGGTCGTCGGCGACGGCAAGGGCACCCAGACCTCGGTCGCCGGTGATATCACGATCGCCGCGATCCCGCCGACCGTCGCCTGGCTGGCACCGGACGCGATCGGCGCCACGACCGCGACGCTGCACGGCAGCGTCAACCCGATGGGAGCGGCGACGAGCTATCGCTTCGACTACGGCACGACCGCCAGCTACGGCCAGCAGTCGACCCAGACCGCGATCGGGTCCGCGGCGGCGCCGGTCGCCGCGGCCGCGACGATCGCCAACCTCGCGCCCAGCCAGACCTACCACGCGCGGGTCGTCGCGGTCCAGGGCGCGACGGCCGTCTACGGCACCGATCAGACCTTCACGACCACGGCCGCCGCCCCGCCCGGCTCGGGCTCCACCGGCGGCGGGACGACAACGACCAAGACGACCAAGACGACCACCAGCACGAGCACCAAGTGCAAGGTGCCACGCCTGACCGGCAAGACGCTGGCGCAGGCACGCAAGCTGCTGAGCAAGGCCCACTGCCGGCTCGGGACGGTCAGGAAGCGCAAGATGCGCACCCACCACGGCCGCATCGTGCTCCAGCAGCGCCGCGCCGGCAAGACCTATACGCGCAACACGCGCATCGGCGTGACGGTCGGCAAGTAGCTTCCGCCCGGCGCCCGCCGGGCGACGCACCCGGGTGACTAGGATCCCGTTCGGTCAACGAGATCTTCGGACGGGAGCGGACATGGCGAAGGTGCTGTACACGGCAGAGGCGACGGTCACCGGCGGGCGCGCCGCCGGCCACGGCAAGACGACGGACGGGGTCCTCGAGGTCGACCTGCGCTCTCCGGTCGAGCTCGGCGGCGAAGGCGGGGGCACGAACCCCGAGCAGCTGTTCGCGATCGGCTACGCGGCGTGCTTCGAAGGCGCGCTCGGCGCGGTCGGCCGGCGCATGGAGCTCGATGCCACCGATGCCTCGATCGACTCGCAGGTCAACCTGTTCCCCAACGGCGAGGGCGGCTTTGCGCTTTCGGTGCAGCTCGACGTGACGCTGCCGTCGATCCCCGATCAGGCCAAGGCGGCAGAGCTCGTCTCCGCCGCCCACAAGGTTTGCCCGTACTCCAACGCGACGCGCGGCAACATCGAGGTCGGGCTGACGGCCAACGGCGAGCCGGTCGAGTAGCGCCACAGTAGGATCCGCGCATGGCCGACGTCGTGATACCCACCGGCGCCCAAGCGGTCGGCGCGCCGTCGCCCGCGATTGCGCGCCCCGACTTCCAGATCGTCCCTCGTAAGGGCCTGATCTTTCCCGCCGTGGTGTTCGTGGCGCTGATCGCCGCGATCGCCGCCAACAAGCTGTGGCCGCTGGAGTTCATGCACGTCGCGTTCGGTGCGGCGTGGACGATCATCGACCTCTTCTTCGGCCTGGTGATCGGGCCGATCCTGGGCAAGATGTCGGTGCCCGCGCGGGTTGAGTTCAGCACGCGGATGATGCCCAAGATGGTGCTGATCATGCCGACGGTCGTCACGGCGACGCTCGCCGCCGGCTGGCAGCTGGGCCACCTGACCGGCAACGTCTATCCCGGCAGCCTGAACTACAACTGGATCGTCGCCAGCTACATCATCGTGGGCGTGATGTCGATCATCGCGCTGGGCCTGCTCGAGCCGGCCAATGTCGCCGTCCTGTTCGAGCTCAAGAAGGAGCAGCCCGATCCCGCGGTGGTCGAGCGGCTGATGAAGCGCTTCGTCTACTGCTCGGGCATCCTCGGGCTGATGCAGGTGGCCACGATCGTGATCATGACCAACATCGCGGTGTAGACAGCCATGGACGAGCGCAAGCTTCCGCCGGTGACGGCGATCGGGATGGTCTCCCTGGCGCTGATCGTGGCCGGGGGGATCTACTTGTCGAGCCACATCGCGACGCACGTGTCGCTGGGCCCGGCGATCGTGCTGCTGGTGCTGTCGAGCGCGCTGCTGATCGCCAACATGGTGGCGTTGAGCCGCGTCGAGAACTTCGCGTGGCCGAAGTTCTTCTACGTGTTCAAGTGGTCGCTGCTGGCCTACACGGTCACCGCCGGGCTGATCGGCTACTCGTTCATCGTCAACCACATCCCGACCGGCCCGCTGCTGGTGCTGGTCGGGTCGCTGGTTGTCTACGCACTGCACGTGCCGATCCTCATCGGCTTCACGGTTGCGCGTTATGACGGGCCGGCTGCTGCGCCGGCCCGTCACACGTAACGCGCGACCGCGAGTGACTTCCGGTTAGTGGGTGGCGTACGCCGGCAGCGGCGGCTCGGCCGGCACGGTCGGCTCGGTCAGGATGCGCCCGAAGGCGAGCCCGAGCGAGTTGCCGACGGTGGTCAGCACCGTCGCCGGATCGATCCCCGGCGCGTAGGTCTGCGAGCACACGCTGTGCGGGATCCGCGACGCCCTGGCGGGTCCTGGGTGCGACAGCGCGTCGATCACCAGCGCGTAGAACGTCGCGTCGGCGAGCGACCCGATGTGGGGCGAGACCGGGTTCTGATCGGCATTCGGGCAGACCGACTGGACCGGGATCGAGCTCGAGGCGACGAAGAACCGCGGCGCCAGCGCCGAGCTCGGGTTGGGATCGGTCTGCGGCTGGACGACGTCGTCATTGCGGGTGAACAGCGCCGTGTACGACGGCCCGGGGAAGATCTCGTGGCGCCGGTTCAGCGCGCCCAGGAAGTTCGAGCCGATCGCCTGCTGCCAGATCGCCGGGTTGCATCCGGGCGACGGCGGCGCGCACAGCGGCGCGGTCGTCGTCGTGCCGTGCTGCGGCGTCACGATCGAGACGTAGTCGTCGACGAGGAACCGCAGGTCGGGCCAGAAGCGCAGCGCCCAGCGGTTCTCCAGACCGCCCTGGCTGAAGCCCATGACGTCGACCCGACGACCGCTCTGGGCGAACATGCTGCGGATCGCGAAAACGACGTACTCGCTGGCGACGGTCGCGTCACCCAGCGTGAAGTCGGGCAGCGTGACGACGCAGACCGGGTAGCCGGCCGCGGGCAGCGACTGTGCGTAGTTCCAGCCCCACGACTCGGGGCCGGTCAGGCCGGTCCCGGGGACGAGCAGAACCGGATTGCGCTTGGCATGACGCAGCGGCTGCGGGCACGACAGCGCCGCCGCCAGCTGGGCGGGCGGGACGGTCAGCCGCGGACCGAACAGCAACCCGAAGTGCGCCGGGCTCGGCGCGGCGGTGACGAGCATCGCGGCGAGCACGGCGGCCGCGGTGACGAGCATCCTGCGCGAACGGGAAATACGCATGATCTCTCCAGACCCTGGGAAAGGGGGACGCGCGACTACTACCAGGTTCGTAGAGTGCGCGCATGGCCGCTGGCGCGCGACGGCGCGGACGTCCGCCTGCCACGACGCGTGAGGCGGTCGTCGAGGCGGCGATGCAGCATTTCCTGCACAGCCGCCGGATCGACGTCCAGGCGCTCGCGGGGGAGACCGGCGTCAGCCGCGCGACGATCTACCGCTGGTTCGGCTCGCGCGACGGACTGGTCGGCGCGGCGATGCTCAAGGCCTTCCTGCCGGTCCTGGCCCAGGCGCGGTCGACCACCGACCGCCGTGGCGCCGCGGCGCTCGCCGACACGTTCGTCGCCGTCGCCGAGCTGCTCGCGCCGGCGTCCGGGCTGCGTTCGTTCCTGGAGTCGGAGCGCGAGAGCGCGCTGCGGCTCGTCACGGCCAGCGACGGCCCGGTCCAGCCGCAGATCGTCGCGATGGTCCGGCGGATCATCGAGACCGAGGTCCGCGCGGGCTACGAGTCGCCGGTGGACATCGACACGCTCGCGTACGCGACCGTACGGCTCGTCGAGGCGTTCCTCTACAACGATGCGGTGGTCGGCCTCAACGCCGACGTGCACCACCTGCGCCCCGTGCTCGAGGTCATCTTCGCCGTGCCTCGCACGCAAGACTGATCCGCACAATCAAGCCCGGTTGCGGGCCGCCGATGACTGTGGAAATGGGGGCGCGAGCCAGCAACCGTGTGGTGTGCTGGGTGGCGGCGGCCAACTACGCCGGCGCCACGCTGCTCGGCGTCGTCGAAAGCCTGCTGCCGGGTGGCCAGTCGCTGACACTGGCACCGATCGGCGTCGCGCTCGTGATGTGCGCGCTCACGCTGACCGTCGGGCCGCGCCTGCCGCGCCCGGCGCTGTTCGTGCTCGGCCCGATCGGCGCCACCGCGATCGCCGCAGCGCTGGCCACGACCAAGGGCTACGGCGACGGCGCGATCCTCTACGTCTGGCCGGTCCTGTGGTGCGCGTACTTCTTCGGCAACCGTGCCAACGCGTTCATGGTCGCCTGGATCGCGTTCGTGCAGGCGATCGCGCTGATGGCGATGCCGGCGGGCCAGGGCAACGCGGACAGCTGGCTCGACGTCGTCGTGACGATGCTGATCGTCACCGCGGTCGTGCGCGCGCTGGTCGTGCAGAACGAGCGCACACTCGAGGCGCTGGCCGCCGAGGCGCGAATCGACCCGCTGACCGGCGTGCTCAACCGTCGCGGACTCCACGAGCGCCTGGCCGGCGAGCTCGAGCACGCCGCGCGGGAGCAGACCTTCGTCGCCGTCGTGCTGCTCGACCTCGACCACTTCAAGGCGATCAACGACCGCCACGGCCACGAGACCGGCGATCGCGTGCTGTCGTGGCTCGGCGCGCTCCTGGCCGAGCAGGTGCGCGGCATCGACATCGTCGCTCGCGCGGGCGGCGAGGAGTTCGTGGTCGTGCTCCCGGGCCAGAACCTCGAAGCCGCCCATGCGTTCGCCGAGCGCGTCCGCGAGCGGCTCGGCGAGGGCGAGGCGCTGGCGATGCGCCGCGAGCTCGCGATCGACGCGGCGCTCGAGCTGACGGTCAGCAGTGGCGTGGCGGCGGAGCTGGCGCCGACCGACGGCGAGGCGCTGATCGGCGCCGCCGACCGTGCGATGTACCGCGCCAAGCGCGCGGGCCGCAACCGCGTCGTGGATGCGGACGAGCCCGACATGCTGCCGGTCGCTGCGTAACCGCTTAGGCGGGTCTTACTGGTTCCTCACGCGCCGCGACGAGAGTCGCGGGCCATCGATGAGCCCGTTGCCACGCCACCTGTTGCGCGACGAGCCGCTGGCCCGGTTGGCCGCCGCCGGCGACCGCAGCGCGTTCGAGGTCCTGTTCGCGCGCTACCGCTCGGCGTTGCTGCGCTGCTCGCGCTCGATCGTCCGCAACGACCATGACGCCGAGGACGTCGTCCAGAGCACAGCGCTCAAGGCGCTGGCGGGGCTCGGGCGACGGCGCGACGGCGTCCCATTCCGGCCGTGGCTGTTTCGGATCGCCTACAACGAGGCGATCACCGTGCTGCGCGGGCGCCGGGCGCGCCCGGCCTCCGAGCTCGAGCTGACGGTCGCCCACACCGACCCGGGACCGGCCCAGCAGACGCTGGCGCGGGCCGAGCTACGGGCGCTGATCGACGACCTCGCCCAGCTCACCGAGGGGCAGCGCACGGCGCTGCTGTTGCGCCAGTTCAACGGCGCCTCCTACGACGAGATCGCCCGCGTGCTGCGCACGACGCCGATCGCCGCGCGGCGCAGCGTGTCGACGGCCCGCGGCAACCTTGCCGCGTTCGCCGAGGGCCGCGATGCCGGCTGCGCGGGGATCCAGCTGACGATCGCCGCCGGCGACCGCCGCACAATGCGGTCGCTCGCCGTGGGCGCGCACCTGCGGTCATGCCCGGTCTGCCGCGAGCACGCGCGCCACCCCGGCCGCGGCGCGCGGGCGGCAGCGCTCGTGCCGGTCGGGGTGTGGGAGCTGCTCGGCGCCCTGCGCGGAGCACTCGCGCCCGCCGGCGCCGGTCTGACGGACGGCCTCGGCGCGCCGGCGGCAAAGGCGCTGGCCCTCGCCGCCGCGGTCACCGCCGGGGTCGGCGCGGGCGTCGGCAGCCTGCACCGCCACGCGCATCATGAGCAGCTCGCCGCGGCACCGCCGGCTTCCAAGCGTGCCGCCGTGACACACCGCCGCGCGCCGGTGCACCACGCCGTTCATCACGTCGCTGCGTCGCCCGTGCCCACGACGCACACCACGCCGATTCCGGCGACCCACACCGTGGCCGCGCCGGTCCACGCCACCCACACGACACAAACCGCCCCGACGAGAACCGCCCACTACACATTCGTCGCGCACGCCGTTTCGCAGCCGGCGGACGTGAGCCACCACGTCGTTTCACCCCGCAACGACGCCGCGCACGGCGCGCCGAGTCCCGTCGGCGCGCCGCCGCCGGCGCCGTCGGAGGGCGACACCGCTTCTGCGGGCTACGGCGGCGCGCCGCAGGCCGACGACCAACCGCCCATGGGTAACGACGCTGCGCCCGTCGGCCACGACGGCCGCTCCGGTGGCATGGGTGGCTCGGCGCCCGACGCTCACATGGATTCCTCACAAGTCGGACCTCACAACGACTCGCCCGGGCCGTCGATGTGACGGTGGCGCGGCGGCGCCGCCATCCGCTCCCCAACACACGGAGGCACCACATGCAGTTGACCCACTCAGCCGCGACCGGCCTGGCGATCGGCGTGCTCGCGCTCGCAGGCGCCGGAACCGCGATCGCCTGCGGTCCCAACCACAACGACGGCGACGGCGACGCGGCGCCGACGACGACCACGACAGCGACCACGACCCCGACGACGACGAGTACGACAGCGAGCGACACCAGCACCTCCAACGCTGCGGCGACGACGTCCAAGCGCAAGCTGCACCACACGCGCCACCACGCGCGCCGCGCCTAGCGCCCGGCCCTGCGGGGGCGCCTTTGCACCGGCGCCTCCGTAGAGTCCGGGCCATGACTGAGCAACGGGTCCGGATCGAGGTCTCTGACCACGTCGCCGACGTCACGCTGACGCGCGGCGACAAGCACAACGCGCTCGACCGCGCGATGTTCGAGGCAATCGTCGACGCCGCACAGCAGGTCCGCGCCACGCCCGGCGTCCGCGCCGTCGTGCTCCATGGCGAGGGTCCGAGCTTCTGCTCGGGTCTTGACGTCACCGCGCTGGCCGGCGACCCGCTGTCGGGCAACGGCCTCGTCGAGCGCGACAACGGCCATCGCGCCAACCGCGCCCAACGCCCGTGCGTCGAGTGGATCGACCTGCCGGTGCCGGTCATCGCGGCGATCCACGGCGCCTGCTTCGGCGGCGGCCTGCAGATCGCGCTCGGCGCCGACGTGCGGATCGCCGCCCCGGACGCGCGCCTGTCGGTGATGGAGGTCAAATGGGGGTTGGTCCCCGACATGGGGATCACGTCGACGCTGCCGCGGCTCGTGCGGCTCGACGTCGCCAAGGAGCTGACGTTCACCGGCCGCATCGTCTCGGGGCAGGACGCGGCTGCGCTCGGGCTCGTCACGCGGGTCGCCGATGACCCGCTCGCCGCAGCGCGCGAGCTTGCCGCTGAGATCGCCGGCCGTTCGCCCGACGCCGTGCGCAGTGCCAAGCGGCTCTACGACACGGCCTGGAGCGGCGACCCGGCCGACGGCCTCGTGCTCGAGGCCGAGCTGCAGACGGCGCTGATCGGCACGCCGAACCAGATGGCGGCGGTCGTGGCGGGCATGACGAAGGAGCCGCCCCGGTTCACCGACCCGGCGAACTAGGGACCTGATCGGTGTCCGACGCCGTCGTGACAGCTCCATTCGCCGGCACGGTCATCGCGATCGCGCACGGCCCCGACGAGCCGGTGCGCGCCGGTGTCGCGCTCGTCGTGCTCGAGGCGATGAAGATGGAGCACGAGATCGTCGCCGACCGCGACGGCGTCGTGCGCAGCGTCGAGGTGGCGATCGGTGAGACGGTCGCGGAGGGACAGGTGCTGGCGGTGCTCGACGCCGGTGACGCGCAGGCGTCCGCGGCGCTCGAGACCGCGGTGATCGACCTCGACGTCGAGCGCGCCGATCTCATGGCGCTCCGCGAGCGCCACGAGGTCGGGCTCGACGCGGCGCGGGCCGATGCCGTCGCACGCCGCCACGACCGCGGCGAGCGGACGGCGCGCGAGAACCTCGCAGACCTCGTCGACGAGGGCACGTTCATCGAGTACGGGCCGCTGATCTTCGCCGCGCAGGAACGACGCCGGACCCGTGAGGAGCTGATCACGCGCACACCGGCCGACGGTCTCGTCGGCGGTGTCGGCGATGTCGAAGGCCGGCCGACCGTCGTCCTGTCCTACGACTACACGGTCCTCGCCGGCACCCAGGGCTTCCGCAACCACCTCAAGAAGGACCGGCTGTTCGACCTCGCGGCGCGCCGGCGCCTGCCGGTCGTGCTGCTGGCCGAAGGCGGTGGAGGACGCCCCGGCGATGTCGACTCGCCGAACGTCGCCGGGCTCGACGTGTTCGCCTTCGAGCTGTTCGCGAAGCTGAGTGGGCTCGTGCCGCTCGTCGGCATCACGTCGGGCTACTGCTTCGCCGGCAACGCGGCGCTGCTGGGGTGCTGCGACGTGATCATCGCCACGGAGTCGTCGTCGATCGGGATGGGCGGGCCGGCGATGATCGAGGGCGGCGGGCTGGGCGTCGTCGAGCCCCAGGACGTCGGGCCGATCGACGTGCAGTGGGAGAACGGCGTCGTCGACCTGCGCGTCGACGACGAGTCCGCGGCGGTCGCGGCGGCCAAGCGCTACCTGTCGTACTTCGAGGGCGCGGTCGACGACTTCGAGGTCCCCGACCAGCGCGTCCTGCGCCACCTGATCCCCGAGGCGCGCAAGCGCGCGTACGACGTGCGCCCGGTGATCGAGTCGCTGCTGGACAGCGGCTCGGTGCTCGAGCTGCGCCGCGGCTGGGGGCATGGCATGGTCACCGCGCTGGCGCGCGTCAGCGGCCGCCCGCTCGGAGTCATCGCCAACGATCCGGTCCATCTCGGCGGCGCGATCGACGCCGACGGCGCCGACAAGGCCGCGCGCTTCGTGGCCCAGTGCGACGCGTTCGACCTGCCGATCCTGTTCCTCATCGACACGCCGGGCTTCATGGTCGGCCCGGCGTCGGAGATGACGGCGACCGTGCGCCACTTCGCGCGGATGTTCGTCGCCGGCGCCAACGTGACCGTCCCGTCGGGCGCGATCGTGCTGCGCAAGGGTTACGGCCTCGGCGCGATGGCGATGGCGGCGGGCGGCTTCAAGGCGACGAACTTCACCGTCGGCTGGCCGACGTCGGAGTTCGGCGGGATGGGGCTCGAGGGCGCGGTGCGCCTCGGCCACCGCCGCGAGCTCGAGGCCGTCCCGGAGGGTCCGCAGCGCGACAAGCTCTACGACGAGCTCGTCGCCGCCGCCTATGAGCGCGGCGCCGGAATCAACATGGCCGCTCACGGCGAGATCGACGACGTCATCGACCCGGTGGCCTCGCGCGACTGGATCGCCACGCTGTTCGCCGACGACGACGAGCCCCGCCGGCCGCGCTGGCGGCGGCGCGAGGCCAAGAAGCGCCCGCACCTGGACACCTGGTGAGGCTGCCCAACTCGGCACGCGAGCGAACCTGGGTGATCGACGAGATCGCGCCCGACTTCCGGCTCGAGGATCTGTGGGCGCTCCCCGCGCAGGGCACCCGCGACGAGTTCGGCGACCTGTTGGCGATCGTCGCCCAGACCGACAACGGGGGCTCGCCGTCGGCCGCCGTCCGGGCGTTGTTCGGTCTGCGCCGGGCGATCGGTCGCGTGATGGGCTGGGACGACGACGCCCGCGACGCCACGACGACGCTCGCCGACCGCCTGCCGGCGCGGCTGCGCGAGCGTCCTGCCGAGCCGCGGCCGCGCTCGAAGTCGTTCCGGGCGCTGTACCGAACCGACGACGAGTGGGCGGCCGAGATCGCCAACCGCACGGTTCAGGGCGTCATGCATATCGCCTGGGTGGCCGATGGCGGCGACCGTTACCACGGCGAGATGGGCGTTTATGTCAAACCCCGCGGCCGCTTCGGCGGGCTGTACATGGCCGCGATCGCCCCGTTTCGTCATCACATCGTCTACCCGCAGATGATGCGCCAGCTGGAGCGGGCGTGGGCGACCCGGCGCGAGTAGCGGACCGCGGCTCTACATTCGTCAGTGGAATGTTCCGACCGCTCGCCGCAATCACCGCCGCCGTCGCGATGGCGGCGGCCGCCGTACCCGCCGGCGCCGACACGGCGCCCAACGCGCTGACCCCCGACGGTCCGGCGACGGTATCCAGCGTCTGGCGCGGCGCTGTGACCCAGGAGGGACTGGCGCCGCAGCTGCTGACCGCCGTCACGGTGACGGTCGGGCCCGGCGGCCAGGGCGGGCCGATCCGGCTACGGGTCTCGAGCCCGCTCGACCCGGCGATCGGCGTCGAGCTCGGCCCGTGGACCGACCTGCCCGCGACACCGGGCCAGTACACGCTGGCCCTGCCCAGGCCGGTGTTCTGGGACTACCGGCAGGGCGTGATCGCGATCGACCAGCAGGTCGGCGGGCACGCGATCGTCACGGCGACCCCGTGCGCCGGCGGGCTCACCGACGTCTGCCATGACGTGTCGCTCGACGTCTTCCACGACATCGCCGACGACGATCCGGCCCGCGGCACCGCCGATGCCCCGGCCGAGCGCTACCCCGGTGAGCAGCTCGCGCTGACCCAGGTCACCGCGCCGGACCTCGACCGCGACCACATCCCCGACGGCGAGGACCGCACGGACCTCCGGCTCGCGGCGACGCGGCGCTTCAACACGACCGGCCAGCAGGTGCTGCGGATGGTCATCCACAACGCAGGGCCGCGCCAGGCCGACCAGCCGCTGATCGGCGTCGGCGTGCTGCTGTCCGGCGGCGCGCCCGACGCGTGGTTCCCGTCGTGCAGGTCGTTCGAGTCGTTCGAGTTCCCTGGCATCCGCCTGCCCGACGGCGCCGTCCCCGGCGCGAGCTGTGGCATGAAGCCGATCCCGGCCGGCTCGACGCGGATCGTGACGCTTGTGTTGCCGCCGGCATCGGACCGCGGCTCGATCGAGGTCTCGGTGCGCAGCGAGGGAGCCGATCTCGCGCCCGCCGACAACTCGGTCAACGCTGGACCCGCCGCGTTGGTCGAGCTCGAGCGCGTCTCGGTGCGCCATTCGATGCTCGTCAAGGTCCGCGCCCGGCGCCGGGGACTGCTGCGAGTGTCGTTCACCATCAACCGCCACCTGTTCGCGCGCACCGTGCGCGTCGTCGGCCCCGGTCCCGTGACGGTCGCCGTACCGTTTCACCTGCGCGGCCGGCGCCCGCGCGCCGCGACGATCCATGTGCGGCTGAAGGCGTTCGACGGCGCGACCGGCCGCGCGCAGCGCCGCATCCACCTCTAGCGAGGCGTCTCGTCGAGCGGCGCGAGCACCGCGCTCGCCCGGACCACGCGGCGCTCGCCGACGTGCAGGTAGCAGTTGGCGAAGGCCATTCGCCGGCCCTTGCGCAGCACGTCGGTCGTGGCGATCACCGTCTCGCCCCTCTCGACGGCGCCGGCGTAGTCGATCGTCAGGCTGGCCGTCGCGACGCGCATCGGCGGGTCGACGCTCCGGGCGACGGAGCGCACGAGCGCGATGTCCGCGAACGCCGCCAGCAGGCCGCCGTGGCATTGGCCGCGCCCGTTGAGGTGGCGCTCGTCGATCACGATCGCCATCTCGAAGACGCCGTCGACACGGCGCGTGAACAGCGGGCCCAGGAGCTTGAAGAACGGCGCCTGGATGTCGGCTTCGACGAAGCCGGGCGGTGCGGTCGGGGTCGGTGTTTCGCTCACGAGGTCGGCAGTGTGGCGGGTCTGGAACGATCACGTCATGAGCACGAACGGCACGACACCGACCCTGACCCCGCTGGGCGAAGGCGTCTGGGCCTGGATCCATCCCTTCACCGACCGCGTCGCGAGCAACGCGGCCGTCGTCCTCGACGACGACGGACTCACGGTCATCGATTCAGACGGCCTCGCCCGTCACCACCAGGCGCTCGCCACCGCCGTGGCCGGGCTCGGCTACCCGGTCCGCCGGCTCGTGCTCACCCACTCACACCTCGACCACGTCGCCGGCGTGGCGGCGATCGGCGCACAGCGCAACCTCGCGACAGCGAAGACGATCGAGGCGCTCGCGCCGGGGCCGCAGAACGGCCCGCTGCGCGGCCTGGCACCCGACATCGCCGACGAGATCGCCGAGCTGACGCACCCCGAGGACCTCGAGGAGCTGACCGACCTCGACACCATCACGCCGCGTCTGAAGGCGATCGAATGCCGCGGCCACAGCACGTCGGACCTGGTGCTCTACGTCCCCGACGCCGGCATCGTGATCGCCGCCGACATGTGCTTCTTCGGCACCGTCCCGGTCGGCTTCCAGGGCGACTTCGACGCCTGGGCCGACAGCCTGACCCGTGTCCGCGAGCTCGGTACGACGTTCATCCCCGGCCACGGCGCGGTCGGCGGCGTCTCGAACGTCGACGCGGTCGCCGCCTTCATCGATGCGGTCCGCGAGGCCGACGACGCCGAGTCGATGCCGCCCGGCCCGTGGGATGACTGGCGCGACCCGTTCGCGGAGAAGATCCCCCGCGCGATGACGCAGATCAACATCGAGCGCCACAGGATCAATCGCAGCGGCGAGCCGGGCTTCCCGCCGACCGGGCTCAAGCTGCTGGCGCCGAGTTAGTACCCGGCCAGGCCCTTCGCGCCGAGCACCACCAGCACGACGCCGGCCAGCGCGACAAAGCCGGCCAGCAGCGCGATCGCGTGCGTGCGCAGCCACGCGCCGATCGGCGCCAGCGCGCGCTCGGTGCGCTGCGGCGCGACGAGGTGCGCGCCGAGGATCGCCAGCAGCGGCGCGACGAACAGCACGTTGTAGACGGCCAGCACGATCAGCTGGCTGGCCAGTCCGCGGCCCGAGCCGATGATCAGCGCGATCGCCGCGAAGTACGGCAGCGCGGTCGGCAGCTCGATCGCCATGATGCTCGCCCCGAGCACCAGCGACGAGCGGCCGCTGGGCGCCTTGGCCTCATCGGGCTCGCCGCCGAACTTGCGCCGGCGGATGCTCCACAGCACGGCGGCGCCGATCAGCGCGACGACGCCGGCGATCAGCTGGAGGACATGGCGCGTGTGGTGGCCGGGCTTGGGCACGAGGCCGAGCAGCAGCTGTCCGGGACCCACGACGAGGATCAGTCCACCGATCAGCGAGACCCCGAACACGCCGGCGATGAAGCCGACCAGATGGGTTCGGGCGTGCGGCTGCGTGCCGAGGAAGAACGCCGGGACGATCGTCGACGGATTCAGCGAATCGGCCAGGCCGAGCCCCCCGACGATCGCCAGCAGTTCGAACATGGGCGGGCACTATGACGCCAACGCATCCGGCGCATCGCCGCGCTACCGTTGCCCCTCCTCCGTGACAGTCGAGACCCCACCCAAATACACGTCCGGCGGGACCTCGGCTGGCACGAACGTTGACCGCGCCGCGAACATCGTCGTCACGGTCCTGCCGCTGCTGCTCGTCATCTACGCCGGGGTGCTGGCGTGGAACCACAGCCTGCACTGGCAGTCGCTGGTGATCTTCTTCGTGATGTTCATCCCGCTCGGGTTCGGCATCACGGTCGGCTTCCACCGCCTGTTCACGCACCGCTCGTTCAAGACCGGGCCGGTCACGCGCCTGTTCTGGGGCGCGCTGGGGTCGATGGCGGTCGAGGGCCCGGTCATCGAGTGGGTGGCCTACCACCGCCGCCATCACACCTTCTCCGACGCCCACGGCGATCCGCACAGCCCGCACGTCGACCACGGTGAGGGCTTCCGCGGCGCCATCAGCGGCCTGTTCTACGCGCACGTCGGCTGGGTGATGTTCTCCAGCGAGCCGGCCGAGGAGGAGCGCTACAGCGCCGACCTGCTCAAGGACCCGGTCGTCCGGTTCGTCGATCGCACGTTCCTGCTGTGGGTGACGGTCGGGCTGGCGATCCCGATGGGCCTCGGCTACCTCCTGACCGGCACGCTTCAGGGCGCGCTCGAGGGCCTGCTGTGGGGCGGCGCGGTGCGGATCTTCGTCCTGCACCAGGTCACGTTCTGCATCAACTCGCTGTGTCACTTCTTCGGCACGCAGCCGTTCGAGACCGGCGACGAGTCGCGCAACCTGCGCTGGCTCGCCCCGTTCACGTTCGGCGAGTCGTGGCACAACAACCACCACGCCTTCCCGACGTCGGCGCGCCACGGCTTCTCGCCCCATCAGCTCGACCTGTCGGCCGGCGTGATCGCGATCATGGAGAAGCTCGGCCTGGCGTGGGACGTGGTTCGCATCGAGCCCGAGCGCGTAGCGGCGCGGGCCGGCGCACCCGCGCGCTAGCGTCTCGCGCCCGAACCGTCGTCACGTAGGAGGAGAAGCCGTATGCCGCGTCGCCTTTGCGGGGTCACACTCGCGCTCATCGCGCTGCTCGCTGCCGTCCCGGCCGCGCAGGCCGCCCACCATCGGGTCAAGGCCAATAACACGCCGGTCACCGGCACGCTGCTGTCGCTCGGCGACTCCTACTCGGTCGGTTGGCAGGAGCTTTCCGGCGGTGGGCAGGGCACGACGCACAACGGCCCGGCCGACCAGCTCGTTCCGCTCGCCGCCAAACGCGGGTGGAAGCTCAACCTCGTGAACCTCGGGTGCGGCGGCGCGACGACGGGATCGATGCTGACCGCGTCGGCGGTCGGCTGCCCCGCGCCGGCGCTCGCCCCCGGAGCCGCCAACTACCCCAACAAGAGTCAGCTTCAGGCGGCGGTGGACTACATCAAGGCCCACCAGCATCAGGTCAAGGTCGTGACGATCTCGATCGGCGGCAACGACATCGACGGCTGTCCGACCCAGCCCGACCCGACGGGCTGCGTCAAGCAGAACATGCCGCCCGCGACGGCGAACCTGACCAAGATCGTCAAGGCGCTGCGCGCCGCCGGCGGCAAGGACATGCGGATCATCGGGTCGACCTACCCCGACGTCGAGCTCGGACTGTGGGTGCATCAGGTGCTGCCCAACTCGCTGGGGCTCGTGACCGGCTCGCTGAGCGCGTTCCAGGACGACATCAACCCGGGCCTCAAGAAGGCGTATGACTCGGTCGGCGCGGCGTTCGTCGACGTCACGACGGCGACCGGCGCGTACGGCCCGTTCGTTGCGGCCAACGACCCGACGTTCGGGATGATCCCGGTCCCGGTGGCCAGGGTGTGCACGCTGACCTTCTTCTGCGACGGCAGCTTCAACATCCACATGAAGACGCCCGGCTACCACATCATCGCCGACCTCGAAGCGCAGACGCTGCCCAGGCTCAGGTAGGGCGGTGGCACAGCACCTGGTACACGGCTTCGAACCCGGTTTCGAAGCCGTGTCGTGCTGCCCGCAGGTAGACGCGCCAGACCCGCGCGCGCTCGGCGCCGACGACGCGGATCGCCTCGTCGTAGTTGGCGTCGAAGCGCGCGGTCCATTCGGCCAGGGTCTTGGCGTAGTCGTCGAAGAAGCCCTCGATCGCGTCGGTGTACAGGCCTGCGCGTTCCATCGCCAGCTGGACGCGCGCCAGCTGGAGCGGCTCGCCGTCGGGAAACACGTAGCGCTCGGAGAACGGGCCGGCGTCGTTGTCGTCGGAGTGGCTGAGCTGGGCGATGCCGTGGTTGAGTAGCCGGCCGCCCGGGCGCAGCAGGTCGTGCAGCTGCTTGGCGTAGACGTCGATCTGGTTGTCGCCGACGTGCTCGACCATGCCGATCGAGCAGATCGCGTCGAACTGCTCGCCGCGCAGCTCGCGGTAGTCGGCGACGCGGATCTCCACCCGGTCGGAGAGCCCCGCCTCGGCGACGCGCCGGCGGGCCAGCTCGGCCTGCTCGACCGCGAGCGTGATCCCGACGACCTGCGCGCCGTGCTCGCGCGCCGCGTGCATCGCCATGCTGCCCCAGCCGCAGCCGACGTCGAGCAGCCGCTCGCCCTCGGTCAGACCGAGCTTGGTCGCGATCAGCTCGAGCTTCGTCGCCTGGGCCTCCTCGAGCGTCTCGGCGCCGCGGTTCCACACGCCGCAGCTGTAGGTCATCGACGCGTCGAGGAACAACGCGAAGAAGGCGTTGCCGGCGTTGTAGTGGTAGGCCACCGCGCTGCGGTCGCGGGCGAGGCTGTGCAGCGCGCCGCGCTGGCGCTTCTCGATCTTCGGGACCGGTGGCGGCGCCACGAGGCCGCACGCGCGCACCACGGCCAGGCCGAGACGGGCGCGGGCCGCGACGCTGATCGCCGGCGGCTCCCATTCGGTGACGACCACGATCGCCTGGTCGATGTCGTCGACGTCGAGCAGGCCGGCGACGTAGGCGCGGCCGATTCCCAGCTCGCCCGGGCTGCGCAGCACGTGGGCCAGGGCGCGCGGCGAGTGGATCGTGAACGTCACCGCCCCGTCGGTCGTCGCGGGGACCGACGTGCCGTCCCACAGCTCGACGGCAAACGGGCGCTCGGGCAGGGCCCGCACAAGCTCACGACGCAACGGCTCGGTCCGCGACAGCATCGCGCGGAAATCTAGCTGGCCGGCGTTTCGGACTTCTCGGCCGGCTCGACGACGGGCGTGGCCGTGGCCTTCTTGACCGGATCGGTGATCGCGGCGCGGATCTCCTTCGGCGCCGAGGTGATCTCGTCGATACCGGTGTGATCCTTGACCTCGCGGATGCCCTTGCCGAGCTGGCGGCCGAGCTCGGGCAGCCGCTTGGCGCCGAACAGCAGCACGACGACGAGCGCGATCAAGAGGATGTGCGTCGGGTTGGAGAGGCCCATGGACGGCCAAGGCTACTCCGCGGCGTCGACGGCGGCGCAGGATCAGCTAGCGTCGTCTTCATGGTCAGCTTCCCGACGGTGCGCGTCGCCGCGATCCAGGCGACTCCGGTGATCCTCGACGCGCAGGCGACCGTCGACAAGGCGTGCGCGCTGCTTGGCGAGGCGGCGGCGCAGGGGGCCAAGCTGGCCGTGCTGCCCGAGGTCTTCGTATCGATCTATCCCTCCAACGCGTGGGCGAAGACGGCGCCGTCGTTCAGCGGCTGGAACGAGCTGTGGGAGCGGATGTGGGAGCAGTCGGCCGATGTCGACGGGCCGCTCGTGGCGCAGCTGATCGACGCCTGCGCCGAGCACGACATCCACGCCGTCGTCGGCATCAACGAACGCGAGGACATCCGCCCCGGGACGCTCTACAACGCGATGCTGACCCTCGGACCCGACGGCGTCCTCGCCCACCATCGCAAGATGATGCCGACGATGCAGGAGCGGATCTTCCACGGGTTCGGCGCGGGCGACGATCTCGATGTCGTCGAGATCGACGGCGTCGGCCGCGTCGGCGGGCTGATCTGCTGGGAGAACCGGATGCCGCTCGCGCGGACCGCGGTGTATCGCCAGGGGCCGCAGATCTGGGTCGCGCCGACGGCCGACGACAGCGACGGCTGGCTGGCGTCGATGCGCCACATCGCGATCGAGTCCGGCTGCTTCGTCGTGTCGGTGGCGCAGTACATCCCGGCGTCGGCGTTCCCCGACGACTTCCCGGTGGCGCTCCCGGAGGGCAAGGAGTGCTTCGGCGACGGCGGCGCCTGCATCATCGAGCCGCAGTGGGGCGGCGTGATCGCGGGGCCGCTGAAGGGCGAGGAGGGCATCGTGATCGCCGATTGCGACCTGCGCCAGGGCCTGCACGCCAAGCGCTGGTTCGACGCCGTCGGGCACTACAGCCGCGACGACGTGCTCGACGACGACACGCTCGCCGGCTGACAGCGCACCGCAACTTCGCCTCGCGGGACGGGTCTCGGGGAGTGGAGAAGGTGGTTCCCCTACCTCTAGGAGGCACTCATGCACAAGGCCGTCTATGCCTTGGCCAGCGTTGTGGTCACCGCTCTCGTCATCTCGCCGTTCGCGTTTGCGACGGGCGAGGGCACACCCGTGAAGGGCGGGTCTCGTAACCCCAGTCCGAATCCGTCTCTGGCCTACAAGTCGGAGACCCAGATCATCGCCAGCAATTCGACCTACGGCACCCGCCAGTCCAACAAGGGCACGGGCGGTGGCGCGATCTACGGCTGCCGCGCCCCGGTCGGCGGGCCGCCGTGCCTCCGCGGCGCCAACCTGACCGCCGGTGAGGCGTTCCAGTTCGCGACGAGCGGCGCCACGGGCGGCGAGATCACCGCGGCGGGCGGCGACAACGCCAAGCCGTTCACGACCAACGCGACCGGCGTGGCCACCGGCCTCAACGCCGACCGCGTCGACAGCCTGCACGCCAGCGACATCGTCGCTGCGGCGCGCGTCCTGTCGCCGTTCGCGCAGGTCGCGGCCGACGGCACGCTCGGCAACGCCAAGGGCGTCGCAAGCTCGGCGGCCGGCAACACGTCGAGCTCGATCGCGGGCAACTACACGGTCGTGTTCAGCCAGGACGTGTCGAAGTGCGCGATCACGGCGACCGAGTCGACGATCAACGACGCGGGCGCGGTCGGGGTCCAGACACAGCCCGACGGCAAGACCGTGTTCGTGCGTACGCGCCACGGCGGCGACGTCGGCGGCGGGGGCGCGACCGATGTGGCGGCGCAGCCGTTCAACATCGTCGCGGAGTGCTGAGCGTCTCCTGGAGGAGAGCTACTGGTGGCGCGGGCGGTCGCGCGCCCGCGTCCACCAGTGCTTGGCCAGCGCCGTCACGATGTCGGCGATCGTGCCGTAGAAGTGCCCGATCGGCCCGGTGACGACCCACGCGGCCAGGCGGCGACGGGCGGGCATACGGTCGGTGGCCACGCCCTGACGCTATCGTCCGCCGTCTCATGGCAGCAGTGAAGACGACGGTGACCGAACTCGGCGACTCGCGCGTGCGCGTCGACGCCGAGGTGGGGGTCGAGGAGCTCGAGCGGCGGATGGCCGACACGGCGCGCAAGCTCGGCCAGGGGATGAAGATGGCCGGCTTTCGCAAGGGCCACATCCCGCCCCCGGTCGTGATCCAGCGCGTCGGGCGCGAGGCGGTGCTCGACGAGGCCGTGCGCTCGACGATCGGCCGCTGGTACGTGGACGCGCTCGACGACGCGGCGATCCATCCGGTCGGCGATCCGGACATCGACCTCGGCGACCTGCCGCCCGAGGGTCAGCCGCTGACATTCTCGATCGAGATCGGTGTCCGCCCGCCCGCCCAGCTCGGTGACTACAGGGGCGTCGACGTCGCCCGCCGCGAGCCGGCCGCCGACGCCGAGGCGATCGACGCCGAGCTCGAAGCACTGCGCGACCGTGCGGCCAGCCTCGAGCCATCCGACGAGCCGGCCGCCAAGGACGACTTCGTCGTCATCGACTACGCCGGGCGCCTCGTCGTCGACGACGGCGACGACGAACCGTTCCCGGGTGGCGAGGGCCGCGACCAGCCGATCCAGCTCGGCTCCGGACAGCTGATCCCTGGCTTCGAGGACCAGCTCGAGGGTGCGGTCACCGGCGACGAACGCGAGGTTCGCGTGTCGTTCCCCGACGACTACGGCGCCGAGAATCTCGCCGGGCGTGACGCCGCGTTCGCGGTCACCGTCAAGGCCGTCAACCGCAAGCAGCTGCCCGAGCTCGACGATGACTTTGCCTCCGACGCCGCCGGCTTCGACACGCTCGAGGAGCTGCGCGAGGACATCGCGGCCAAGCTGCGCGAGACCGACGAGCGACGCGTCGAAGGCGAGTTCCGCGAGGCGGCGCTCGACGCCGTCGTCGCCGGGGCGACGGTCACCGTCCCGCCGGCGCTCGTCCAGGCCCGCGCGCAGGAGCTGTGGGAGCGGATGCTGCACTCGATGTCGCACCAGGGCATCACGAAGGAGACCTACCTGCGGATCGCCGATAAGTCCGAGGAGGAGATCCTCGCCGAGGCAAGTCCCGAGGCCGAGCAGCAGCTGCGCCGTGAAGCGGTGCTGGCCGCGGTCATCGAGGCCGAGCAGATCGAGCCGTCCGACGGTGACCTGCTCGACGCCCTGCAGGCCACCGCAGCCCGCGAGGACACCTCGCCCGAGAAGCTGCTGGCGCGTCTGGAGAAGTCCGGGCGGCTCGACGAGCTACGCGAGGACCTGGCCCAGCGCGCCGCAGTCGACCTGATCGCCGAGCACGCCAACCCGATCGATCCCGAACGGGCAAAGGCGCGCGAGCGGATCTGGACGCCCGGTAAGGAGTAGATCGGACGGAACGTCCGATGCGTCCAAACAGGGCTCAAGACGCAATGGTGGCGCCCGACCAACCAGGGAGGCCGCTCGAGGCCGGTTGGTAGGCTGCGCCGGCAGGAACCCCGACTCCGAAGCGGAAGCAAAGCGAGGATCATGAGCCCCCTTGTCCCCATGGTGGTAGAGCAGACGTCGCGCGGAGAGCGGGCGTTTGACATCTACTCCCGCCTGCTCAACGAGCGCATCATCTTTCTGGGGACGCCCGTCGACGACCAGATCGCCAACCTGATCGTCGCGCAGCTCCTGCACCTCGAGTCCGAGGATCCCGACAAGGACATCTCGCTGTACGTGAACTCCCCGGGGGGGAGCGTGTACGCGGGCCTCGCGATCTACGACACGATGCAGTTCATCAAGCCCGACGTGCAGACGATCTGCGTCGGGATCGCGATGTCGATGGGCGCCCTGCTTCTCGCCGGTGGCGCCGACGGCAAGCGGATGGCGCTGCCCAACGCGAAGATCCTCATCCACCAGGTGTCGTCGGGCTTCCAGGGCCAGGCGACCGACATCGAGATTCACGCTCGCGAGATCATCGACATCCGCCAGCGGCTGGACCACATCATTGCCAAGCACACCAAGCAGGACTACGAGAAGGTCCGCTCGGATACCGAGCGCGACTACTTCATGTCGTCCGAAGAAGCGGTGAACTACGGCATCATTGACCGGGTGATCACGGAGCACTGAGGATGGCGCGACCGACCGACTCAAACGAACAGCTTCTGTGCTCCTTCTGCGGGAAGAGCCAGCGGCAGGTCAAGAAGCTGATCGCCGGGCCGGGCGTCTACATCTGCGACGAGTGCATCGATCTCTGCAACGAGATCATCGACGAGGAGCTCACCGCTCCGCCGTCGTTCGAGATCGACAACCTCCCCAAGCCGCGCGAGATCTACTCCGTGCTCGATGAGTACGTCGTCGGCCAGGAGGAGGGCAAGCGGACGCTGTCGGTGGCCGTCTACAACCACTACAAGCGCGTCCAGATGATGCAGCAGTCGGATGCCGACATCGAGCTGCAGAAGTCCAACATCCTGCTGCTCGGGCCGACCGGCTGCGGCAAGACGCTGCTCGCCCAGACGCTCGCCCGGATCCTCAACGTCCCGTTCGCGATCGCCGACGCCACGGCGCTGACCGAGGCCGGCTACGTAGGCGAGGACGTCGAGAACATCCTCCTGAAGCTGATCCAGGCCGCTGATTACGACGTCAAGAAGGCCGAGACGGGGATCATCTACATCGACGAGGTCGACAAGATCGCCCGCAAGGCCGACAACCCGTCGATCACCCGCGACGTGTCGGGCGAGGGTGTCCAGCAGGCGCTGCTGAAGATCCTGGAAGGCACAACCGCCTCGGTGCCTCCGCAGGGCGGGCGCAAGCACCCCCACCAGGAGTTCCTGTCGATCGACACGACGAACGTCCTGTTCATCTGCGGTGGCGCGTTCGCGAACCTCGACAAGGTGATCGAGCGCCGCATCGGCCACAAGGGTGTTGGCTTCGGCGCGGCGATGGAGGCGAGGGCCGACAAGGACGTCGGGAACATCTTCGAGCAGTGCCTCCCCGAGGACCTCGTCAACTACGGCCTGATCCCGGAGTTCATCGGGCGCCTGCCGGTCGTCAGCGCCGTCCACCAGCTGTCGCGCGAGGACCTGATCCAAATCCTGACCGAGCCGCGCAACGCGCTCGTCAAGCAGTTCCAGCGCTTCTTCTCGTTCGACGGGATCGAGCTCGTGTTCTCCGACGACTCGCTGGTGTCGATCGCCGACAAGGCGCTCGAGCGCGAGACCGGCGCCCGCGGCCTGCGCTCGATCATCGAGGAGACGCTGCTCGACGTACAGTTCGAGCTGCCGTCGCGCCGCGACGTCAAGAAGTGCGTCGTCACCCGCGACACGATCGAGAAGGGCATGCCGCCGACGCTCGTCACCGAGGCGGCGCCGCCGCTGGAGGCCGAGCGGGCGGCGGAGTCGGCGTGAGCAGCGCTCGCAGCGTCGCTGCGACCTCCGCCCGCCGTCGCATCACCTGCTCGTAGCTGAACCTGACCGTCCGCCAGCCGGCGACGAGGAGCTCCTGATCGCGTCGGCGATCGTGCTCGAAGGCCTGACGGGTGTGGTGGGTTGCGTAGCCGTCCGTTTCGGCGATCAGCCGGTATTGCGGCCAATTGAGGGAAGGCGTGCCCCGGCGCCCGTTGCGAGCTGTGATCGGGGCGTGGAGATGTTGGTTCTCCGCGCGGTCGGCAGCGCGTTCGAGCTCGCGCGGCGTGAGGATGTCGGCGAGGTCGGTGAGCGTGCGCTCGGGTGTGGTGGTCGGGATGTCGCGGCAGATCGCCGTGTCCTGGGGCGGCAGGTGGCGCGTCCGGTGGAGCTGAACACCACGCGGCGATGTGCGCCCGCCGCGCCGCGGCGTGGTGACGTCGATCCGGTCCGGGCTCGTCCGTCACATGCCGCACAGGTGCGCGGCAGACCGGTGGCTCAGCACTGCACCCGGCCCGCAGGCCAGTACTGCCGCCATCCAGCGGCCTTCGAGCGTCAGCACCGAGTGCCCGACCGCGTACACCCCGCGGTGCACGCGCCGCAGACGCCCGGTCTTCACCCACCGGTCGAGCGTCCCCGCCGTGATCCCGGCCTCGACGAGCTGTGCCCGGCTGACCACGCCCCACTGCGCTTCGGCCAGCGCCGTCACCGGGGGTGGGGCGTTTGAAGTCCGCATAGAGGGGTTAACTCGACCCACCCCCAGACGGTGGCAGGGCCCTTGTGCCAAGACTGCGCCGCGCAGTGCCAAAAGTGCGGGGGTCTGGGTCGATAGAGGCGCCCGTTCGTGTTCAGCGGCCGCTACCAGACGTGAGCGCGGACTCGATCGCCCGCGCGACCGTCGGCTTCATCTCGGCGAACTCGAAGCGCCGGCCACGGCGCGAGACCACGCGCAGCGTCGCGTGACGGCGGCGAACCACCAGCTCGACCGAGCGCACCTGCGTACGGGCCAGCGAGCGCACGCGGTGGGTGACCGCGTCGTCCAGGAGCCACAGCAGCCGCGACGAGGTCAGAACGAGGAAGGCCTCGGGCGAGTCCCACGTCGAGGCGCGGCCATAGGCAACGAGAGCCTCGTCGGCACTCAGGGCGCCCGACAGCTCCGCCCCCAGGGGACCGGGCGCACGGGCAGCGCCCCCCTTCTTCGATGAAGCAGAGGAACCGGAACCACGACGCCCTGCAGCCGCCCGCAGCTCCGCATACGCCGCGTTGATCGCCACCATCCGGCGCACCGCGGCCTCGGTCCCGTGCAGATCCGGGTGCCACTCCTTTGCCAGTCGCCGGTAGGCCGCGGTGATCTCGGCCATCGACGCGCCCGCAGGGACGCCCAGGGTGCGATACGCATCCACCGACATACACTCCCACGCCCAATGTCGAGCCTCTCTGACCGCACCCGTTTCGAGCCGGCCGAGGTCGAGCCGCGGATCGTCGAGAAGTGGCTGACCAGCGGCCTGTTCTCCGCCGACCCTCAGGGCACGCCCGAGGAGAACTACTCGATCGCGATCCCGCCGCCCAACGTCACCGGCGCGTTGCACATGGGCCACGCGCTCAACGGCTCGATCCAGGACGCGCTGATCCGCGCGCAGCGGATGAAGGGGCGGCGGGTCAAGTGGATCTTCGGCACCGACCACGCGGGCATCGGCGCGCAGACGGTCGTCGAGCGCCAGGTGGTCGAGGAGGGCACGACGCGCGAGCAGATGGGCCGCCTGCTGTTCGTCAACCGCGTCTGGGAATGGCGCAGGCAGTACGGCAACACGATCGTCGAGCAGTACAAGCGCCTCGGCGCCAGCGCCGACTACGGCGACGAGCGCTTCACGCTCGACGAGGGCTACGCCGGCGCCGTGGCCAAGGTGTTCGTCGACCTCTACGGGCAGGGCCTCATCTACCGCGACAACTACATGGTCAACTGGGACCCGGGCAGCCGTTCGGCGATCAGCGACCTCGAGGTCGAGGAGCGCGAGGTCTCCGACACCCTGTACCACGTCGCCTACCCGATCCAGGGCGGCGGTGAGATCGTCGTCGCGACCGTGCGCCCCGAGACGATGCTGGCCGACGTCGCGGTCGCCGTGAACCCCGACGACGAGCGCTACCGCGACCTCGTCGGCCGGACGGCGATCCTGCCGCTCGTCGGGCGCGAGCTGCCGATCATCGCCGACGACTACGTCAAGACCGACTTCGGCTCCGGCGCGCTGAAGATCACCCCGGGCCACGACGCCAACGACTTCGAGATCGGCCGCCGCCACGGCCTGCCCGAGGTCGGCGTGATCGGCGAGGACGGGCTGATGAACGAGCAGGCCGGCGCGCCCTACACGGGGATGTCGGTGCTCGATGCGCGCGAAGCCGTCGTCGCGGCGCTCGGCGACGCGGTCGTCAAGCGCGAGCCCTACGTGCACAGCGTGCCGTTCAGCCACCGCAGCGGCGAGCGCATCGAGCCGCTGATCTCGCTGCAGTGGTTCATGAAGATGGACGAGCTCGCCCAGCCCGCCATCGAAGCCGTGAGCAGCGGCAAGGTCAGGATCTTTCCCGAGTCCCAGAAGCGCCGCTACCTCGCGTGGCTGAACGAGATCCGCCCGTGGTGCGTCTCGCGCCAGCTGTGGTGGGGTCACCAGCTGCCGGTCTGGTATCGCGGCGCGGAGGTCCACGTCAGCCAGCACGGGCCCGACGGCGACGGCTGGGAGCGCGACCCAGACGTGCTCGACACGTGGTTCAGCTCGGCGCTGTGGCCGTTCGCGACGCTCGGCTGGCCCGACGAGACGCCGCAGCTGGAGGCCTTCTACCCGACCGACGTGCTCGTCACGGCGCGCGACATCCTGTTCCTGTGGGTCGCGCGGATGGTGATGATGGGCCTGCGTTTCGCCGGGGGCATCCCGTTCGACGACGTCTACGTGCACTCGGTGATCCAGGCGCCCGACGGGCGGCGGATGAGCAAGTCTCTGGGCACCGGGATCGACCCGATGGACCTGATCGAGGGCGGCCTGCGCCCGCCGGTGTACGCGACGGATGGGGGGGACCCGGGCGAGTTCCCGGCCTACGGCGCCGACGCGGTCCGCTTCGGCCTGCTGGCGATGAGCTCCAGTCAGGACGTGCGCTTCAGCGAGGAGAAGGTCGAACAGGGCCGCGCGCTGGCCAACAAGCTGTTCAACGCGTCACGCCTGATCCTGATGACGGCCGACCCCGAGGTGCCGCCGGCGCCCGCGCCCCAGCGGGTCGAGGACCGCTGGATTCTGTCGCGCCTGCAACGCGCGTTGCTCGACGCCGACCGCCGGCTGGCCGACTACGACTTCTCCAAGCTCGTCCTCGGCCTCTACGACTTCGTGTTCAGCGAGCTGTGTGACTGGTACCTGGAGATGGTCAAGCGCCGCGAGCCGACGCCGGAGCTGTCGGCGACGCTGCTGCACGTGCTGCGCAGCACGCTCGCGCTCGCCCATCCCTACATCCCGTTCGTCACCGAGGAGCTGTGGGACCACGTGCCCGGCACCGAGGGGCTGCTGGCCGGGGCGCGGATGCCGGTCCCCGACCCAGCGCTGATCGACGAGCAGGCCGAGCGCACCGTCGCCGCGGCGATCGAGGCGACGACCGAGCTGCGCCGCTGGCGCGACGGCGCCGGGGTCAAGGCGGCCGAGATCCTGCCCGCCGCGCTGCGCGCGGACGCCTACGGCGAGACCGAGCAGCTGGTCGCACGGCTGGCGCGCCTCGAGCTCGTCGAGCCACGCGAGGACGCGGTCGCGACGCTGACGATCCCCGGCGGGACGGTCGAGCTGTACGGCGGCGTCGACCCGCAGGAGGCGGCGCGGCAGGTCCAGGCGGCGCGCAAGCGCCTGGAGAGCGAGATCGTCCGTGCCGAGGGCAAGCTTGAAAATGCCGGCTTCGTCGCCAAGGCGCCGCCGGCGGTGGTGCAAGAAGAGCGCGACAAGCTCGAGCGTCTGCGTGCCGAGCTACTCGCGCTGTGAGCCGCTGGACGATCGACGACGCGCAGCGCCACCTCCAGTCGCTGGAGCTGTTCGGGATGCGCTTCGGTCTGGAGCGCATGCAGGCCCTGATGGAGCGCCTGAGTCACCCCGAAAAGCGCTTCGCGGCGATCCACGTCGTCGGCTCGAACGGCAAGTCGTCGACGACGCGGATGATCGCTGCGATCCTGCGCGAGCAGGGGCTGCGAGTCGGCACCTACCTGTCGCCGCACCTCGTGTCGTTCAACGAGCGTGTGCGGATCGGCGACGAGGACATCTCCTCGCAGGAGTTCGCCGACGCGCTGCAGGCGGCGGCAGGTGCCGCAGCGTGGCTGAACGCGACGCGCGAGCCCGACGACCACGTGACCCAGTTCGAGCTGCTGACCGCGGCCGGCTACATGGCGCTGGCCCGCGCCGGCGTCGAGGTCGGCGTCATCGAGGCCGGCCTCGGCGGGCGCTACGACGCGACCAACGTGCTCGACACCTCGGTCGTCGTGCTCACGAACGTCAGCCTCGAGCACACGCGCTGGCTGGGCCCGACGATCGCCGACATCGCCTCGGAGAAGCTCGCCGTCGTCATCGACCGCGACCCGCCGACAACGCTCGTCGTCGGCGCGCACCTGCACCCCGACGCGCTTGCGCTGGCCCGCGAGGCGCCCGCCACGCTGATCGAGGCGCCGGACGAGCCGCCGATCGGCGTCGAGGTCCACTCGCCGGGCGCCTACCAGCGACGCAACTTCGCGCTGGCGATCGCCGCCGCACAGGCGTTTGCCGGCGGCGAGCTCGACGACGAAGCGGTCCGCCGCGCGGGGGCGGAGATAACCGTGCCCGGTCGCTTCCAGGTCGTGGACGAGCGCCCGACGACGATGCTCGACGGCGCCCACAACCCCGAGGGCATCGCCGTCCTGCTGCAGTCGCTGGACATCGCGCGCCTGCCCGAGCCGTTCGTCGTCGTGATGAGCGTGCTCGACGACAAGGACGCTCCGGCGATGCTCGCGTTGCTGATCCCTCACTGCTCGCAGTTCGTCTTCACCACGACCCCAAATGCCCGCACGCTGCCGCCGGACACCCTCATGTCGCTCAATCGCCAGCTGTCGGGCCCGCCCGCGCAGGTGCAGACCGACCCCCACCGCGCGCTGGCCATCGCCCGCGAGCAGGCCGGAAGCGGCGGCGCGGTGCTGGCAATCGGGACGCTGGCCCTGGTCGGCGTGCTGCTGCAAAGGTAGGCGAACCGGACCTATACTTGCCGCGCCCGCACGACGTGGGCCGTTCGACCAGAAAGAAGAACTGACATGGCCCCCAGAACCCGGCGCCTCGGAATCCTCATCATCGTCCTCGCGATCGGCGCGCTCGTCGTCACCGGTTGCGGGTCCAGCAACAAGAGCTCGTCGTCGACAACGACGGCCACGAGCACGACGGCCTCGACCACCGCGGGGTCCGACGCGGCCGTCGCCGCGCTGGTTCCCGCCAGCGAGAAGGGCAAGACGCTCGTCGTCGCGGCCGACGCGAGCTACGCGCCGAACGAGTTCGTCGCCACCGACGGCAAGACGGTGATCGGAATGGACGCCGATCTCGCGGCCGCGCTGGCGAAGACGATGGGCCTCAAGGCCTCGGTCGTCAACCAGACGTTCGACTCGATCATCCCCGGCATCCAGGCCGGCCGCTACGGCATGGGCGCATCGTCGTTCACCGACACGAAGGAGCGCGAGAAGGTCGTCGACTTCGTGACCTACTTCAGCGCCGGCACGTCGTTCTACGTCGACGCGAAGAGCGGTCCGACGATCAACTCACTGGCCGATCTGTGCGGCCACAAGGTCGCCGTCGAGAGCGGCACGACGCAGCAGACCGACGCCAAGGCCCAGGGGAAGAAGTGCAAGGTGACGGTCCTGGTCTTCAACGACCAGAACGAAGCCAACGAGGCGCTGCACAGCGGTCGCGCCGACGTCTCGATGGCCGACTCGCCGGTCGCCGCGTACGCCGTGAAGCAGTCCAACGGGGCGTTCAAGCTGTCCGGCCAGCCGTACGGAACGGCGCCCTACGGCCTGGCCCTGCCCAAGGGCAACGGCATGGCCAAGCCGGTGCTCGCAGCGCTCAAGGTGCTGATGAGCAACGGCCAGTACAAGGCGATCCTGACCAAGTGGGGCGTGCAGTCGGGCGCGATCACGAACCCGACGATCAACGGCGCGACCAGCTAGCGAAAGCGGTGCCGGATGGCCGGCACGACTGAGGGATTCGAACAGACAACGGCACGGCCCGAGGACATCCGGGCCGTGCCGGTGCGCCACTACGGACGCTGGGTCGCCGCCGCCGTCATCCTCCTGATCGCGGCACGGCTGATCTACTCGATCGCGACCAACGCGAACTTCGAGTGGGGGACGATCGGCCACTTCATGTTCGACCACCGCATCGTCCACGGTGCGTGGCTGACGATCGAGCTCACGTTCCTGTCGATGGTGATCGGGATCCTGCTCGGCGTCCTGCTCGCGACGATGCGTCTGTCGGAGAACCCGCTGGTCGCCGGCGCGAGCTCGTTCTATATCTGGATCTTCCGCGGGACGCCGGTCCTCGTGCAGATCCTGCTCTGGTACAACTTTTCCGCTCTGTACCACGAGATCACGTTCGGGCTGCCGTTCATCCACGGCAACGCCAACGTATGGATCACGCCGTTTCGCGCCGGGCTGCTCGCGCTGGGCCTCAATGAGGGCGCCTACATGGCGGAGATAGTCCGTGCCGGCCTGCTGTCGGTCGACGAGGGCCAGTCGGAGGCCGCCCATGCGCTGGGGATGACGCGCGTCCAGACGCTGCGCCGGATCGTGCTGCCCCAGGCGATGCGGGTCATCATCCCGCCGACCGGGAATGAGACGATCTCGATGCTCAAGACGAGCTCGCTGGTGTCGGTCATCGCGCTGGCCGAGCTGACACAGTCGGCCAAGCTGATCTACTCGACCAACTACCAGACGATCCAGCTCCTGATCGTGATCAGCTTCTGGTACCTGGCGATGACGTCGATCCTGTCGATCGGTCAGTACTACCTCGAGCGCCACTACGGGCGCGGCTCCTCGCGCGCCGACCCCGGCGGGAGCATCCTGGCCAAAATCAGCAAGAGCGTGTTCAGCGTCAGGCACGGCCAGTGAGCACTCCGATGGTCAAGGCCGAGGGCGTCCACAAGCGCTTCGGGCATGTCGAGTGCCTGAAGGGCATCACGCTCGAGGTCGCGCCCAAGGAGGTCATGTGCATGATCGGCCCGTCGGGCTCGGGCAAGTCGACGTTCCTGCGCTGCATCAACCACCTCGAGCGCATCAACTCGGGCCTGCTCGCCGTCGACGGCGAACTGGTCGGCTATCGCCAGGTCGGCGACACACTGCACGAGCTGCGCGAGTCCGAGGTGGTGCGCAAGCGCCAGCAGATCGGCATGGTCTTCCAGCGCTTCAACCTGTTCCCGCACAAGACGGCGCTGGGAAACGTGATCGAGGCGCCGATGCAGGTCAAGGGCATCTCCAAGCGGGACGCGAGGCAGCGCGGCGTGGAGCTGCTGACCCGCGTCGGCCTGCAGGACAAGATGGAGTCCTACCCGGTTGCGCTGTCGGGCGGCCAGCAGCAGCGCGTCGCGATCGCCCGTGCGCTGGCCATGGAGCCGAAGCTGATGCTGTTCGACGAGCCCACCTCGGCCCTGGATCCCGAGCTCGTCGGCGAGGTGCTCGATGTCATGCGTGGTCTGGCGGCGGACGGTATGACGATGATCGTCGTGACCCACGAAATGGGCTTCGCACGCGAGGTCGGCGACAGCCTCGTGTTCATCGATGACGGCGTCGTCGTCGAGTCCGGGCCGCCCAAGGACGTGCTGACAAACCCCCACGAGGAGCGCACTCAGGCGTTCCTGAAGGCCGTTCTGTGATGAACGACGACGGCCCGTCGTTCCTGAGCATGGTGGCCGCCGTCGCGGTGGTCGTGGCGCTCGTGGTGCTGGTCTTCTTCGGCGTCGGGTACGCCTTCGGGCGTCTCTTCCTGTAGGTCCAACCACTAGCCTTCCCTGCTCGATGTCCGTTCTCGCCCTCTTCGGGATCAACAACTCTGGCCTCAACACGGCGGCCGAGCTGGCGATCCTGTTCCTCGTCGTCATCTGGCTGGCGCTCATCTACTACACGTACTCCGACGCGCGCCGCCGGATCGAGGACAAGATGCTCGTGGGCTGCGCGACGCTCGCGTCGCTGTTCCCGTACGCCGGCACGCTCGTCTACATGATCGTGCGGCCGCCCGAGTTCATCGAGGACCGCCACGAGCGCGAGATGGAGATGCAGGCCGCCGAGGCGCGGCTGCACCAGTTCGAGTACCTGCTCTGCCCGCACTGCGACCACGAGGTCGAGAAGGACTTCCTGCGCTGTCCGAGTTGCATGCAGAAGCTCAAGGACGCATGCGTGAACTGCGCCAGGCCGCTGCACCCCGAATGGCGGCTGTGCCCGTACTGCGAGACCGAGGTCGGCGCCAAGACGCCGACGCGCCGGCGTCGCCGCCAGACGACCCGCGACGAGCCGGTGTCGATCGGCCCGCCGACCGAGCTGACCGACATCCCCTCCGACGACGAGCCGGCCGAGCCCGCCACCGCGCTGCCACGGCGCCGGCGCCGCGGCCGCACCAGCGAGGAGGAGCCGGTGAGCTCCGAGTCCTCGTCGCCCGAATCCTGACCGTACGACCGAGAAAGGCCCCAGCCACATGGACCGGACGCTCATCCTGGTCAAGCCCGACGCGTTCGCGCGCGGCCTGACCGGCGAGATCCTCGCGCGCTTCGAGCGCAAGGGACTGCGCATCGTCGCAATGAAGCACATGACCGCGACGCGCGAGATCGCGGAGATCCACTACGACGAGCATTCCGAGCGGCCGTTCTTCGGCGAGCTCGTCGAGTTCATCACCTCGGCGCCGCTCGTCGCGCTCGTGCTCGAGGGCCAGGACGTCGTCGTGGCCGCGCGCCAGCTGATCGGTGCGACCAACCCGCTCGAGGCGGCGACCGGCTCGATCCGCGGCGACTACGCGATCGAGGTCGGCCAGAACATGGTCCACGGCTCCGACGCCAACGAATCCGCGGCTCGAGAGATCGGGATTTGGTTTCCTGAGCTCTAGATGGTGCTGATCCTCGCCTCGCGCTCGCCCCAGCGCCGCGCGATCCTCGAGCAGCTCGGGGTGACGTTCGAGGTTCGCGCGACCGATGCGCGGGAGCTCACCCACGGCGACGCGGAGCAGGTGGCGCTCGAGAATGCGCGGCGCAAGGCGCGGGCGGCGGCGCGAGCGGGCGAGATTGTGCTCGGCGTCGACACGGTCGTGGCCACCGATGCCGGCCTGTGGGGCAAACCGCCCGACGGCGAGGCCGCGCGCGCGACGCTGCGCCACCTCAGCGGTGTCACGCACCATGTGGTCAGCGGCTTGGCGCTGATCTCTCCCGAGGGCGAGCGGACCGCCACAGAGACGACCGCGGTCACGTTCCGCGAGCTCCCCGACACGCTGCTGGACCCCTACATCGCCACCGACGAATGGCGCCAGCGGGCCGGCGGATACGCGATCCAGGGCCGCGGCGCATTGTTCGTAACCCGCATCGAGGGCGACTATCTCAACGTCGTCGGGCTGCCGGTCGCGACGCTCTATGAGCTCGCCCCGGAGCTGTTCGCCTAGCGTTTGCAGCCATTTTCTGCCCTGCAAGCGTCCAACCGACCTGGCGGGCGCGCGCGGAGCACCCAGTAGACTGCCCCGGCGAGCGGGGGCGATGCCTCCGCTCACACCACCATGGGCGTATTCAGCTACTTCAACGGGTTCGGCGGACGCGACATGGCCGTCGACCTCGGGACGGCCAATACGCTGGTGTACGTCCGCGGCCGCGGCATCATGCTTTCGGAGCCGAGCGTGGTGGCGATCGACTCGCGGACCGGTGAGGTTCACGCCGTCGGTATCGAGGCCAAGCGGATGCTCGGCCGCACCCCCGGCACGATCAAGGCGATCAGGCCGCTCAAGGACGGCGTGATCGCCGACTTCGACGTGACCGAGGAGATGCTGCGCCACTTCATCCAGAAGGTGCACCAGAACCGCTTCGCCCATCCGCGCGTCGTCGTCTGCGTCCCCTCCGGGGTCACCGGCGTCGAGAAGCGCGCGGTCGAGGAGGCGTGCCGCAGTGCCGGGGCGCGCCAGGCCTACCTGATCGAGGAGCCGATGGCGGCCGCGATCGGGGCCGGGCTGCCGGTCGGCGAGCCGACCGGCTCGATGGTCGTCGACATCGGCGGCGGGACGTCGGAGGTCGCCGTGATCTCGCTCGGCGGGATCGTCGTCTCGCAATCGATCCGCGTCGGCGGCGATGAGCTCGACGAGGCGATCATCAACTACGCCAAACGCGAGTACAAGCTGCTGATCGGGCAGCAGACGGCCGAAGAGGTCAAGCTCGAGATCGGCTCGGCGTTCAAGATGGAGGAGGAGGTGCAGGCAGAGATTCGCGGTCGCGACATGGTTTCGGGCCTGCCCAAGACCGTCGTGCTGACCTCGGAGGAGATCCGCCTGGCGCTGGAAGAGCCGCTGGCGCAGATCATCGACGCGGTCAAGGAGACGCTTGACCGGACCCCTCCCGAGCTCGCATCCGACATCATGGACCGTGGCATCATGCTGGCCGGCGGCGGTTCATTGCTTCAGGGCCTCGACGCGCGACTGCGCGAGGAGACCCAGATGCCGGCACATCTGGCCGAGTCGCCGCTGACGTGTGTGGCGGTCGGCAGCGGTCGCAGCCTCGAGGAATTCGAGGTCATCCACCGTACGAACAAGAATTCACGCCGCCGTCGTCAGCGCATGTAGCGCGTAAGACCAAGCTTTGGAGACTCAACCCACGTGTATGACAAGACCGTCCGCCGTCGGCGGGCAGTTCTCGGCCTGCTCATTGCCTGCTCCCTGATCCTGCTCACCGCCTACTTTGGCGAGAGCTCGGGTGGGAGTTTGCACGCCGTCCAGCGCGGCGTGATGACCGTCGTCTCCCCGATCCAGAACGTCGCCAGTACCGCCGTCTCCCCGGTGCGCAACCTGTTCAACTGGATCGGCGACACGTTCAACGCCAAGGGCCAGGTCAACGGCCTGCGCAAGCGCAACGACGCGCTGCTGCACCAGAATGTCGCGCTGAACGAGCAGCTGCGCGAGGCGCAGCAGATCGCGGGCCTCAAGGCGGTCGACGCGGGCGCCGGGCTGGCCGACAACCGTCCGGTATCGGCGACGGTCATCGCCGCCTCGCCCAACGCGTGGTTCCGCACGATCGTCATCGACAAGGGGACCGGCGACGGGATCCGCGACGACATGCCGGTGATCGGCGCCGACGAGCACAACGGTGGCCTGATCGGCAAGGTCTCCAACGCCGCCTCCAATGCCGCCGTCGTCCAACTGATCACCGACGACCGCTCCTACGTGTCCGCCGAGGACGTCGAAACCGGCTTCCGCTCCGGCGTCGCGCCGACGGTCGGCGCCCCGGGCGACCTGTTGCTGAAGTTCCCCGCCCGCACCGACACGTTCAAGCACGGCGAGACGATCGTGACCTCGGGCACCTGCTCGACGCCGTAACGACTCGCTGTTCCCGCAGGGCATCCCGATCGGCACCGTGACCCACATCGACGGCATCGGCACCGACGACCAGCAGGTCCACGTGCGTCCGCTCGTCAACCTGCACCGCGTCGAGAACGTCCAGGTGCTGACGCGCACAGTCGACGGCAACCGGAGCAACGTGTGTCCGTAGTCACGGCCCGGCTCTCGGCGCGCCTGCTCGGCCTCGCGCTGCTGACGACGCTGCTCGTCATCTCGCAGATCCCGCTGTTGGACGGCGTCGCCGACCTGTCGCCGCTCGTCGTGATGTCCGTGGGGCTGCTGTGCGGCTCGATCACCGGTGCGTGCTTCGGCTTCTTGCTCGGGCTGTTCGTCGACACGGCGCTGTTTCAGACACTCGGGCTGTCGTCGCTGGTCCTGACGACGGTCGGCTACGCGATCGGGCGGCTGCGCGAGCTGCGCGACCCGCAGGCGGCGCTGACGCCGATGCTCGCCGGCGCCGCGGCGACGGCGATCAGCTCGTTCGGGCTCGCGATGCTCGAGATCATGCTCGGCGTCGATGCCCCGGTCAGCTTCGACCTGCTGCGCGAGATCCTGCTGACGATCGCCGTCAACACGCTGCTGGCGATGCCGGTCTACGCGCTCGTGCGGCGGATGCTGATCGCCGACCTGCCCGAGGATCCGCGCCGCCGCCGGCGCCGGGCCTACACGACCGGCGGCCTCAGCCCGCTCTCGCGCCCGTGATCGAGCAGCTCAACCCGGTCCAGCGCGATCGCACGCTGCCGGTCACGCCGCAGCTGGCGATGCGCGTCGCGATGCTCGGCGTCGTCGCGTTCATCCTGTTCGCGATCGTCTTCTTCCGGCTGTGGTACCTGCAGATCCTGTCCGGCGACCAGTACCGCGCGGCGGCCAACGACAACCGCGTGCGCAACGTGCAGCTGCCGGCGCCGCGCGGCTCGATCGTCGATCGCAACGGCCACACGCTCGTCACCAGCCGCCAGGCGACGGTGCTGCAGATCAGCCCGAGCCGGCTGCCGCTGTCCGAGCGCCAGGCGGCGCTGCGCTGGGGTCAGCTCGCGGGCCTGCGCAACCTCAAGCACAAGGGCCACCGCGGGCAGCCGATCCCGATGCCGCTGCCGACGACCCCGCAGTTGTCGGCCGAGCTCGTGCGCCTGGGTCGCGTGATCGGCGAGTCGCCGCGCGACATCCAGGCCACGATCATCACCCAGCTCGAGCAGCTGCCCTACGCCGCGGTGACGATCAAGGTCGGCGTGCTGTCGAGCGAGCGCAACTACCTGCTCGAACGCCAGGACGCGTTCCCGTCGATCGACCCGCCGTCGCTGCAGCCGGTGCGCGACTACCCGAAGGGCTCGCTGGCCGCGCAACTGATGGGGACGATCGGGCCGATCACGCGCGGCGAGCTGAACGAGCCGCAGTTCAAGGGCGTCCCGATCAACGCGGTCATCGGCCAGAGCGGCATCGAGGCCCGCTACGACCACTACCTGCGCGGACTGCCGGGCGTCCAACGCTACGTCGTCGACGCGGCCGGCAACCCGAAGGGCAACCCGCGCACACCGCGCGTCGCACAGCCCGGCGACCAGGTGCAGCTGACGATCGACGGCGGGCTTCAGCGATCGGGCGAGACCGCGCTGGCCGCGGGCATGAACGACGCGCTGGCGTTCGGCAACGTTGCCGCCGGCGGCGCGTTCGTCGCCCTGGACCCCCGCAACGGCCAGATGCTGGCGCTCGGGTCGGCGCCGACCTACAACCCGACCGACCTCGCCCGCCCGATCACGGTCCGCAAGTACAACCGCCTGTTCGGGCCCGGCGCCGGGCGGCCGCTGATCGACCGCGCGATCTCGAGCGTCTATCCGACGGGCTCGACGTTCAAGCCGATCACCGCGCTGGCTGCCCTGAGCGCGGGCGAGATCACTCCCAACGACGTGATCGACGACCCGGGCTGCCTGACGGTCTCCGACCAGACGTTCTGCGACGCCGGCCAGACCAAGGACAAGCACACCTTCCAGGGGGCGTTCAACCTCGTCGACGCGCTGCGTGTCTCCTCCGACGTGTACTTCTACAACCTCGGTGCGCGGCTCAACAACCTGCCTCACCAGCCGTTGCAGCGCACGGCACGGGCGCTCGGGCTCGGCAACGTGACCGGCATCGACGTGCCCGGCGAGGCCGCGGGCACGATCCCCGACAAGGCGTGGCGGCGCAAGGTGCGCAACGAGGAGATCGCCTACGAGAAGGTCCACCACAATGTGTGCCCGCCGAACTGCGTGATCTCCGACAAGCGCAACTGGTCGATCGGCGACGAGGTCAACCTCGCCACCGGCCAGGGCGACCTCCAGGCCAGCCCGCTGCAGATGGCCGTCGCCTACTCGGCGCTGGCCAACGGTGGCACGGTCGTGCGCCCGCATGTCGTCGAGGCGATCCAGGATGCCGAGGGTCGCGACCAGCTGCGCGTGACGGCGCCCCGGCCGCGGCGTATCCCGATGAACCTCGCCTACCGCAACGTGATCATGGAAGGCCTGCACGAGGCGGCGAGCGTCACCGGCGGCACGTCGGCCGACGTCTTCCAGGGCTGGAACCAGGATCGCTTCCCGATCTACGGCAAGACCGGCACCGCCCAGCGCTTCTACGGCTGCGACACGTGCGAGCACGACCAGTCGTGGTACGTCGCCTACTCGTTTGACTCGACCGGCCGCCACCGGCGCCCGATCGTGATCGCGATGACGATCGAGAAGGGCGGCTTCGGCGCCCAGGCCGCCGCGCCCGCGGTCTGCATGATGCTCAACCACTGGTTCGGCCAGCACGCGCCGTGCAAGCCGCAGGACTCGAAGACACTGTGAGTGCCACCCCGATCCAGGAGACCTCCCGCGCCGAGGCGCCGATCCGGCTCCCCGGCGTGCTGCCGTTCGACGGGGTCCTGGCGCTCGCCACGATCGGGATCATGGTCTGCTCGATCGTCGCGCTGCACGCGGCGACGTCGACCGACGTCCGCGGCAACCCGAACTACTACGTGACCCGCCAGGCGATCTACTGCGTCGTCGGCGGCCTGCTGGCGGTGGGGCTCAGCCGGATCGACTATGCCCGCCTGCGGGAGCTCAAGTACGTGCTCTACGCGGTGATGATGGGCTCGATCCTGCTCGTGCTCGGGCTCGGCAGCCAGGCCAAGGGCGCCCAGCGCGCGATCACGCTGCCGTTCTTCTCCTTCCAGGCTTCTGAGCTGGGCAAGGTCCTGCTCATCGTGATCCTCGCGGCGTTCGTCGTCGACCGCTCACGACGCCTGTCCGAACGCGACACGACGGCGCGAGTGATGCTGCTCGCGCTCGTCCCGGCCGTGTTCGTCATGGCTCAGCCCGACCTGGGGTCGAGCCTCGTCTATATCGCCATCGCGTTCGCCGTGCTGTACGTCGCGGGCACCGCGTGGCAGCACTTCGCCGCGCTGTTCGCGCTCGGCGCGGTGGCGATCGCACTCGTCCTCGTCGTCGCCCCAGCGGTCGGCGTCCATCCCGTCAAGCAGTACCAGCTGGACCGCCTGACGGCGTTCCTGCACCCCTCCGACAACCCTGCCCAGCAGGGCTACCAGCAGCACCAGGCATTGATCGCCGTCGGCTCCGGTGAGAAGACCGGCCGCGGTGCGCTCGCCACCCAGGCCAAGCTCGGCTATCTGCCCGAGCACGGAACCGACTTCGCCTTCGCCTCGATTGCCGAGCGCTGGGGCTTCGTCGGCGCCGCGCTCGTGCTGTCGCTCTACGGGCTGATCATCTGGCGCGGTCTGAGCATCCTGACGATGTCCAAGAGCCTCTACGGAGCGCTGATAGCCGGCGGCATCGTCGGCATGCTCATGTTCGAGATCTTCGTCAACGTCGGAATGACGCTCGGGATCATGCCGATCACCGGCATCCCGTTGCCGATGATCAGCTACGGCGGCTCCTCGGTGGTCACCACGCTGCTGGCGGTGGGGCTCCTTCAATCCATCTATGCACAGGGCAGGCGCGCGGCCGCGCTCCAGGGCCGCGTCCTGACCCTGTAGAGAAAAGAGTTCGTTACACCGTGAGAAAGCAAGTGCTCGTCAGCGTGGACCGCGGGGAGACTCGTGTGGCGCTGATGGAAGCGACCGGCACCCCCGCCGCGGCGTCCGCTGGACGCGGCCGCGGGCGCGGCCGGTCCAAGAAATCGTCCTCGACCGACCAGTGGCGCGTCGCCGAGCTGTACTTCGAGCGGCGGTCGAATCGGTCGATCGTCGGCAACATCTACAAGGGACGCGTCGACAACGTGCTCCCGGGGCTCGAGGCGGCATTCGTCGACATCGGCCTCGACAAGAACGGCTTCCTGCACGTCGACGAGATCGTGCTGCCCGGCGTCGAGGTTGCGCGCCGCGGCCGCGAGGGCTCGGGCAAGAAGATCTCCGATCTGCTCAAGCCGGGCCAGGAGGTCGTCGTCCAGGTCGTCAAGGACCCGCTCAAGACCAAGGGGGCGCGCCTGTCGATGGACCTGACGATCGCCGGCCGCTACATGGTCTACACCCCGACCGGCGAGGGTGTCGGCGTGTCCAAGCGCCTCGAGGACAAGGAGCGCGACCGCCTGCGCCGCGAGGCCAAGGCGCTCGACCTCCACGGCGGCGGCGCGATCATCCGCACCGCGGCCCACGGGGCCAAGCGCGCCGACTTCGAACGCGAGCTGCAGTACCTGTTCAAGCTCCACGAGGTGCTCGACAAGCGCGTCGCCGAGGCGACCGCACCGGCGCTCGTCTTCCAGGAGGCCGACCTGTCGGTCCGTGTCGTGCGCGACATCTTCTCGGCCGACTTCGAGCGCGCCGTGGTCGACGACGAGGGCCAGCACCAGCGGCTCGTGTCGTTCTTCTCGCGCACCGCGCCGGAGCTCGTCGACCGCGTCGAGCTCTACCAGGAGTCGATGCCGTTGCTGGAGGCCTACGACGTCGAGCCGGTGATCGAAGGCCTGATCTCCAAGCGCGTCGACCTGCCGTCGGGCGGCTACCTGATGATCGACTACGCCGAGGCGCTGACCGTCATCGACGTCAACTCCGGCTCGTTCGTCGGGCGCGGCAAGCAGGCGCGCCTGGAGGACACGATCACGAAGACGAACCTCGAAGCCGCCGAGGAGGTCGTGCGCCAGCTGCGGCTGCGTGACATCGGCGGCATCATCGTCATCGACTTCATCGACATGGCGAGGGCCCGCAACCGCGACGCCGTGCTCAAGACGCTGCGTTCGGCGCTGGGGGAGGATCGTACGAAGACGTTCACCGCCGAGATCTCCAAGCTCGGCCTGGTCGAGATGACGCGCCAGAACGTGACGGAGGGCGTGCGCGAGATCCTCACGCGCCCGTGCCCGACGTGCGACGGCGACGGCGTCATCAAGTCCGAGGAGACGATCTCGATCGAGTTCGAGCGCCGCCTGCGCGAGCTCGGCCAGCGCGCGCCGCGCGGGGTCGAGGCGTTCCTGATCCAGATGAACCCACGGGTGTCGGCGCAGCTGACCGGAAACGGCTCGCGGGTGCTGCACCAGCTCGAGGCCGACACCGGGCGGCGCTTTCACTTCCAGGGCTCCGAGGGGCTGCCGCTCGATCACTTCGACGTCGTGCTGGAAGGCTCGCGCGAGGAGGTCGAAGAGACCGCCGTGCCGTTCAAGCCCGGCGAAGAGGTGCTGGTCGAGATCGTCGAGCCGCACATGTACGAAGCCGACGACGCGGTGGCCAAGATCGACGGCTACATCGTGTCCGTGCGGGGGGCGGTTCGGCTGATCGGGTCCAAGCGCCTCGTGCGGATCGTCGAGGCCGGGCGGACGGCCGCGATCTCGGAGCTGGTCGACCCTGCGGACCTCGATGAGGCAGCGGTGGGTGCCGATGGCGTAGAATCCAAGACTCGGCGCCGAGGCCGCAGGGGTGGTCGGCGCCGTTCGGCTACCACCGCCGAGACCACTTCCTCTCCCGAATCCTGAGCTGAACAGCCATGTACGCGATCGTCAAAACCGGCGGCAAGCAATACCGCGTCGAGAAGGGCCAGACCCTGCTCGTCGAGCGGCTGGCCGCCGACGAGGGCGCCACGGTGGCGCTCGAGCCCCTGCTCGTGCGCTCCGACGACGCGATCATCGATCCGAGCGCCCTGGCCAAGGCGAAGGTCTCGGCCAAGGTGGTCGGTCATGAGCGCGGCCCGAAGCTGCGCGTGTTCAAGTTCAAGCCCAAGCGCGGCTACAAGCGCCGCACCGGCCACCGCCAGGAGCTGACCCGGCTCGAGGTCACCGAGATCTCGACCGGGCCCAAGCCCCGCGCGGCAGCCGCGAAGCCGGCGGCCGAGAAGACCGAGGAGGCATCTGAGTAATGGCTCACAAGAAGGGACTGGGCTCGTCGCGCAACGGGCGCGACTCGAAGCCGAAGATGCTCGGCGTCAAGATCTTCGCCGGCCAGCAGGTCACGGGCGGCGAGATCATCGTCCGCCAGCGCGGCACCGTCTTCCGCCCCGGTGCGGGCGTCGGCATCGGCCGCGACCACACGCTCTACGCGCGCTCGGCCGGCACGGTGCAGTTCACCGAGGGCCGGGCGGGGCGCACGATCAGCATCGTCGCTGCCGAGTAGCGCTTCCGCGCGGCATCCGCGTCCGCAGCTGCGCTGCGGGCGCTGCTCAGCCGTCCTGCGCGGTCGGGCGGATCAGGATCTCGTTGATGTCGACGTGCGGCGGCTGTGAGACGGCGTAGAGCACGGCGCGGGCGATGTCGTCGTCGATGAGCGCGTCGGTCGGCTTGTTGTCGAAGAACGGCGTGTCGACCATCCCGGGCTCGATCAGCGTCACGCGCACGCCGGTGCCGTTGAGCTCCTGGCGCGCCGACTCGCCCATCGCCGTCACGGCCCACTTCGTGGCGCTGTAGAGCGACCCGGGGATCGCTCGGCGACCGGCCACCGAGCCGGTCAGCAACAGGTGGCCGGTCGACGCCTTCAGCGCCTCGAATGTCGCGCGGATCGTAAGTGCGGCGCCGTAGACGTTGGTCAGGACCATCGCCTTCCACTGTTCGGTGTCACCGGTCAGGAAGCCGCGCGCCGCCCCGAACCCGGCGTTGGCGAACGCGACATCGACCGCGCCGAAATGGTCGAGTGCCGATGCCACGAGCGCCTGCTGCTGGTCGAACTCGGTCACGTCGCACGTCACGGCGATCGCACGCTCGGGGCCGCCGAGCTCCGCCGCCAGCGTGTCGAGCGCCTCGGTCGAGCGGGCGGCCAGGACGAGCCGGTAGCCGTCCGCGGCGGCGTGCCGGGCGGTCGCCGCGCCGATGCCCGACGAGGCGCCGGTGATGAGAAACACGCGGTCGTGGGCCATCGGCCCACTCTACGGGCTGGCCGGTCAGCGAGTCATGCCAATGCGGACCGACACGGCGGTCGTCGCGTGGCTGCCGGCGCCGGTCATCGTCAGCGTCAGGCGCGCATTCAGCCACCGGTGGCGCCTCAGCGAGGCGCGGGTCGAGCTCGACAGCGCTAGCACGAGCGTGGCGCCTCGGGTGCGCGTCATCTTGAAGCGCAGCGTCGGGGCGAGCGTGCGCGCGCCCGAGCGCAGGGTCAGTACGCCGGTTGCGCTCTGGCCGACGGAGGCGAGCCCGAGATGGAGCTTGCCGTGGCGGTCGGCGACAAGCGTCTTGATCCCGCGCAGGGAGACGTGGATGCGCGGCGGTGACTTGGGGGTGACGGGCGTCGTCTGTGGTGTCGCGACGGGTTGCGTCGTCGTGGTGGTCGGCGGCGGCGGCGCGGTCGTCGTCGTGGTGGTTGACTGGGTCGGCGGCGGCGCGGTCGTCGTCGTGGTCGTTGTGGTGGTCGGCGGTGGCGCGGGCAGCGCGACCGTCCAGGACCTGGTCGCGGGTGTCTTGTCGGCGTTGCCGGCCGCGTCGGCCGCGGCCACGGTGAACGAGTGCGGGCCGTTGCCCAGGCCGGTGAACGTCGCCGGCGAGATGCAGGCCGCCGCCGCGCCGTCGAGCGCGCAGCGGTAGGTGGCCGGGGACTCGGACGACGTGAACGTGAACGTCGCGGTTGTGTTCGTGTCGGATGCCGGCGGCCCGCCCGTGATCGTCGTGTCCGGCGCGATCGTGTCGACGATCCACGTCGCCGTCGCCGGCGAGGTGTCGGGGTTGCCCGCGGCGTCGATCGCGACGACCGACACCGTGTGCGGGCCCTGGGCCAGCCCGCTGAGCGTCAGCGGCGACGTGCAGGCCTGCGTGCCGCCGCCGTCGACGGAGCACGCGAACGTCGAGCCCGCCTCCGACGACATGAACGAGACGGCGGCACCGGTGCTGGCGACCGGACCCGATGGGGCGGAGACGAGCGTCGTGTCCGGCGGGACCGTGTCGACGCTCCAGGCGCGGGTGGCCGGCGTGGGGTCGCTGTTGCCGGCGGCGTCGACGGCGGTCACGGTCACGGTGTGGCCGCCGTCGGCGAGGGTGGTGTAGGAGACCGGCGAAGTGCAGGGAGTCTCGGCGCCGGAGTCGAGCTTGCAGGTGAACGTGGCGCCGGCGTCGGCGGAGCTGAAGGCAAACGAGGCGGCGCCGACGTTCGTCAGCCCGGTCGGTCCGCTGGTGATCGTCGTGTCCGGCGCGGCGGTGTCGACAGTCCACGAGCGCGTGGCCGGGGTCGGGTCGGCGGTGCCGGCGGCGTTGATCGCCGTGACCTTGAACGTGTGCGAGCCGTCGCCGAGCCCGTTGTACGTCTGGGGTGACGTGCAGGCCTGCGTCGTGGCGCTGTCGAGCTGGCAGGTGAATGTCGAGCCGGCCTCGGTCGACGAGAACGCGAACGTGGCACTGGCCGTGTCGGTCAGCCCGCTGGGCCCGCCGGTGATCGTCGTGTCCGGCGACGTCGTGTCGACGGTCCATGTGCGGGAGGCCGGGGTCGGGTCCGGGTTGCCGGCGGCGTCGGTCGCGGTCACGATGACGGTGTGTGATCCGTCGGCGAGGGCGTTGTAGCTGTGGGGTGACGTGCACGCCTGTGCGCTGCCGCTGTCGAGCTGGCAGGTGAACGTCGAGCCGGCCTCGGTCGACGAGAACGCGAACGTGGCGCTGGTCGTGTTGGTCGCTGCGCTCGGCCCGCTGGTGATCGTCGTGTCCGGCGACGTCGTGTCGACGGTCCATGTGCGGGAGGCCGGGGTCGGGTCCGGGTTGCCGGCGGCGTCCGTGGCGATGACCTTCACGGTGTGGGAGCCCTGGCTCAGGCCGTTGAGGGTCAGCGGGGACGTGCAGGCCTGTGCGCTGCCGCTGTCGAGCTGGCACGTGAATGCCGAGCCGGCCTCGGTCGACGAGAACGCGAACGTGGCGCTGGTCGTGTTGGTCAGCCCGCTGGGCCCGCTGGTGATCGTCGTGTCCGGCGGCGTCGTGTCACCGGCGCATGAATTGGGCCCCGTCCCGGTGATGCGCCACAGGCCGCCCTTGACGACGTTGGTCGCGTACGGATGGCCGCAGCCGTCGACCCCGAACGAGCTCAGGCCGAAGTCGACGCTGACGCCCTCGTCCTGCGGGGTCGGTATCGGCGAATTGAGGTCGGTGGTCAGCAGATGGCCGGCGATGCTCTCGTCGGTGCCACCGCAGAAGTACCCGTACAGGTAGCGGCCGTCGTAGCCGGCGCCGAGCGATGGGTCGTGCAGGACGACGCCGCCGATGATCGCCGTACAGTCAGCATCGTCGGCGGGGCCGGTGTGGTCGAAGACGAACTTCGGCGCGACCGGCGCCGGATCGCCGGCGCAGACGCTGGAGCCGAAGAACGGTGCGTCGCCTTCGGTGCAGGGCCAGCCGAAGAACGGCGGGTGAGCGCCGGGGGCAAGCGTCGACGGGACCTCATCGACCTCCTCCTGCTGCGCGTTGCCGACGTCGCCGATGACCAGGTTGCCGGTCGCCGAGTCGAACGAGAAGCGCCACGGGTTGCGCAGGCCGTCGGCCCACACCTCGGTCCGCACGCCGCCGCCCTGGCCGACGAGCGGGTTGTCGGACGGGATCGTGTAGCGGTTGCCGCTGGCGTCCGGGTCCGCGGTCGGCTGCGGGTCGATGCGCAGGATCTTGCCGCGGATGCTCGTGAGGTCGGGCGCCCACAGCGGCGACGAGCGGTCGCAGGTGGGGCCGCGCGTCGCCGGGTCCCCGCCGCCGTCGCCGCCGTCGCCCAGCGACAGCCACAAGTGCCCGTCGGGGCCGAACGCGAGCTGCCCGCCGTAGTGGGCGGAGCTCATGTCCTGGCAGCCGCTCGTCGGGTTGAACAGGATCTGCGTCTGCGTCGCCGGGTCGGCGACGTCCGGGTTGGTGGCCGACGTCTGGAACGCGTCGAGGTGGTAGTTGTCGACGTTCTTGTTCGCCGCTGCGTTGGCGACGGTGTCGGAGTAGTCGACGTAGAACCGCCGGTTGGTGGCGTAGTCGGGGTCGAACGCGATCGAGAACATGCCGTCCTCGTTCGTCGTCGACACCTGGGTGTGGATGTCGAGGAAGGGCGTCGGCAGCGTGACGCCGTTCTTGACGATGTAGATGTAGCCGTCCTTGGTGCCGACGAACACGCGGTGCGTGTCACCCGGCGGGCTGGCGACGAACGTTGGGCCCATTCCACCGGGCGACGTGAACGGCACGGCGCCGGTCGGCCCGGCGATCGGCAGCAGCGACAGGTTCGCCGAGGCCGTCGAGGCGCACACCAGCATCACGGCCATGGCCGCGAGCGCTCCCGCGATGCGCCGCACGTCAGTGCAGCGACACGACACGGATATCGGTCCTTGCCGTTGCGGTGCGGTTGTCCGAGGCGCCGGTGAGCACGAACGTCCGGCGAGCGAGCAGCGGCTTCCCGCTCGCATTCTTGGTGATCGGGCTGATCGACACGTGTAGATGGTGCTGGAAGTCCAGCTGTAGGTGCGCCGGTCCGGTCAGTGCCATGGACAGATGTATGGGGAACTCCGGCGGCCGTGGGGGCGGCGCGGGCGACGTGCTGGTCGATGTCGGCGTGGCTGTCGTGGCCGGAGTGATGGCTTCCCTGCCTCTCCCCAATGGAGCGCCCGAGTATTGCACTGGGAATGTGGTCCGTACAGGCGCGCACGGTCGTTCCCGTACGGTTCTGACCGTGCTCTCCGATCGCGCCCGTATCTTCGTCAGCGCCGGTGGCGGCGGCGACGGCTGCCTCAGCTTCCGCCGCGAGGCGCACGTGCCCAAGGGGGGCCCGGACGGCGGCGACGGCGGCCGCGGCGGCGACGTCGTGCTGCTGTGCGACGACTCGCTCCGCGACCTGCAGTCGTTCAAGCGCCGTGCCCACTACAAGGCCCCGCGGGGGCGTCACGGGCAGGGCGCGCAGCGCCACGGCGCCGACGGCGAGGACCTCGTCGTGCGCGTCCCTCCCGGGACCGAGGTCCACGCGCAGGACGGGACGGTCCACGACCTCGTCGCCCCGGGCCAGCGGGTCGTCGTCGCGCACGGCGGCACCGGCGGGCGTGGCAACCGGCAGTTCACCTCGGCGACGCGCCAGACGCCGCGGTTCGCCGAGCGCGGGCTGGCGGGGGAGGAGCAGACGGTCGACCTGCGCCTCAAGTTGCTGGCCGATGTCGGGCTGGTCGGGTTGCCCAACGCCGGCAAGTCATCGCTGCTGTCGCGCCTGACGCGCGCCGCGCCGAAGGTCGCCGACTATCCGTTCACGACGCTGGCGCCGGTCCTCGGGACGCTGGAGAGCCCCGATCGCCAGCTCGTCGTCGCCGACATCCCGGGGCTGATCGAGGGGGCGAGCGACGGCGCCGGCCTCGGCCACGACTTCCTGGCCCATGTCGAGCGCTGCCGGCTACTCGTCCACGTGCTCGACCTCGCCCCGCTCGACGAGTCCGACCCGGTCGCCAACCACGCGACGATCGAGGCCGAGCTGCGGGCGCATGATCCCCGACTGGCCGCGCTGCCGCGGGTGCTGGCGCTGTCGAAGGCCGATCTCGTGACCCCGCGGGAGGCCCACGCGGCGTGCGAGGAGTGGGCCGCGCGTCTGGGCGAGGACGTCGCGGTGCTCGTCACGTCGAGCGCGACGCGGGCCGGGCTCGACGAGCTCGCCGTCGAGCTCATGCGCCGCGTTGCGGTGCGCACCGAGGTCGTCGCGGCCGAGCTGGCGCCCGAGGAGGCGCTGGCCGAGCACCGCGTGTTTCGCCCGGCGGCCGGGCGCGGCTTCGACGTGCAGCGGATCGACGACGGTGTGTTCAGGGTCAGCGGCGAGCAGGTCGAGCGGCTGATCGCGCGCCACCACCTCGACAACGACGAGGCGCTGGCCCATGTCGAGGGGCGCCTGCGGCGGATGGGCGTCATCACCGCGCTGGAGGCCGAGGGCTTCGAGCCAGGTGACGATGTCGAGATCGCCGGTGTCGTGTTCGAGCTTGACCCCTAAGCTCCGTTTCGCAGTGGATACGACCGTCGTCAAGCTCGGATCAAGCATCGTCGCCCACGACGACGGTGCGCTGCGCGAGGACGTGCTCGCCGCGATCTGCGACGAGGTCGTGGCCCACCACGGCGCGGGTCACGAGATCGTGATCGTCACCAGCGGGGCGATCGCGCGGGGGCTGGGGATGATGGGGTTCACGACCCGTCCGACCGCCGTGGAGGACCTCCAGGCCGCGAGCGCGGTCGGCATGGGCGGGCTGTACCGCGCCTACGACGAGCTGCTGCGCGCACGCGGGCTGACGAGCGCCCAGGTGCTGCTCACGGTGCACGACATCATGAGCGCGCGTACGCAGTACCTCAACGCGCGCCACACGCTGCGCCGGCTGCTGGACTGGCGCGTCGTGCCGGTCGTCAACGAGAACGACACCACGGCGACCGAGGAGATCACGTTCGGCGACAACGACTTCCTGGCCGCCCAGGTGGCGATCCTGATCGGCGCCCATCGGCTCGTGCTGCTGACCAGCACCGACGGCGTGTTCACGGCCGACCCGAGCATCGACCCGGACGCACGTTTGCTCGACGAGGTGACCGACTACGAGTCGCTGCAGATCGGCCACACGACGTCGGCGCTCGGCTCGGGCGGGATGCGGTCGAAGGTCGTCGCGGCCGAGATGGCGACCGCGGCCGGGATTCCGGCGACGATCTGCAGCGGCCTGCGTGCCGGGACGCTCGGGCAGGTGCTGGCCGGCGGGCGTGCGGGGACGAGCTTCCCGGCCCGCGATCAGCGCTACTCGAGCTTCAAGCTGTGGCTGAAATACGCCAAGCCGTCGCACGGCACGGTCGTCGTCGATGCCGGGGCGGCGCGGGCGCTGCGCGACGGCGGTACATCGCTGCTGCCGGTCGGCGTCGTCGACGTCCAGGGCGAGTTCGACGCCGGCGACGCGGTCGATGTGCGTGTCGGCGGCGATGTGATCGGGAAGGGCATCGTCAACTACAGCGCGGGGGAGCTGCGAAGCGTGAAGGGCCTCAAGAGCGAATCGGTGCGCGCCGTACTGCCGCGGGCGGCCGACGAAGCGGTGCACCGCGACTACTTCGTGCTGGCATGAGTTCGGCGCTCGTCGAGTCGCCGCGGCATGGGTCGGCGGCTACAACAACGCGCTCGAGGGAGCGCGGCGCCCGGGCTGCTGGTCCCATCCGCCGCCGCCGTCGCTGACGCGCGAGGACTTCGTCGTCGCGGTCGCCGCCCGCGTGGCCGGGTCGCGTACCCTTTGAGCGGATGGCTGCCACCGCGACGCGCTCGATCAGCGACATCTGCCTGACCGCTCGCTCCGCATCGCGGACGCTCGCGGCGCTCGATACGCACGTCAAGAATGCGGCCCTGACGGCGATCGCCGACGCGCTGATCGCGCGCACACCCGAGATCCTCGCGGCCAACGCGCTCGACCTCGAGGCGGGGCGCGAGAACGGGCTGTCGAGCGCACTGATGGATCGCCTGGGGCTCGACGAGGCTCGGATTGCCGCGATGGCCGACGGCGTGCGGGCGATCGTCGCGCTGCCCGACCCGGTCGGCGAGGTGATTGACGGCGTACGACTGCCCAACGGGCTCGACAAGCTCCAGGTGCGCGTGCCGCTCGGCGTGATCGCGGTCGTCTACGAGGCGCGGCCGAACGTCACGATCGACGCCGCTGCGCTGTGCCTGAAGGCCGGCAACGCGATCGTCCTGCGCGGCTCGTCGAGCGCGACCCACTCCAACCTGATCCTGTCCGAGGTCGCCGCGACGGCCGCCGCGGGCGCCGGGCTGCCCGACGGCACGATCTCGCTGGTCGCCGGCGGCGGCCGCGAGGAGCTGGCCGAGCTGGCGACGCAGACCGGCGTCGTCGACCTGATCATCCCGCGCGGGGGAGAGGGGCTCAAGCAGGCGCTTCAGGGCGTTGCGACGGTCCCGGTGATCTATGCGGCGGCCGGCAACTGCCACGTCTTCGTCGACGCGACGGCCGACCTCGACGCGGCGGTGGCGATCGCCGTCAACGCCAAGACGCAGCGCCCGGGCGTCTGCAACGCCGCGGAGACGCTGCTCGTGCACTGCGATGCGGCGGCGGCGTTCCTGCCGCGCGCCCTGACGGCGCTGCGTGACGCGGGCGTCGAGCTGCGCGTCGACGCGCGGACGCGTGCGCTGGCCGGCGGCGAACTGGCGGCGGCGTTGCTCGACGCGACCGACGAGGACTGGGACACCGAATATCTCGACCTCGTGCTGACGGTCGGCGTCGTCGACTCGGTCGGCGAGGCGATCGAGCACATCAACGCCCACGGGAGCGGGCATTCGGAGGCGATCGTGACCGGCGACCAGTCGGCGGCACGGGCCTTTCAGCGGGCGGTCGACGCGGCCTGCGTGTACGTCAACGCATCGACCCGATTCACCGACGGGGGCGAGTTCGGCATGGGCGCCGAGATCGGCAACTCGACCCAGAAGCTGCACGCGCGGGGCCCGATCGGGCTGCGCGAACTGTGCACAACGAAGTACCTGGTGGTCGGCGACGGCCACATCCGCGGCTGAGTGGCTGATACGCAAGCGTCACCGGTCGGTCACATCGGCATCCTCGGCGGCACGTTCAATCCGCCGCATGTCGGGCACCTCGTATGCGGTCAGGAGGCGGCGTCGCAACTCGGGCTGGACCGCGTGATCGTCGTCCCGGTCAGCGAGCCACCCCACAAGGACCTCGAGTTCGAGCCGGGGCCCGACGTGCGCCTCGAGCTGTGCCGCGCCGCGGTCGCCGGCGACGCGCGCTTCGAGGTCAGCTCGATCGAGATCGACCGGGGCGGCCCGTCGTACACGGTCGATACCCTCAGGGAGCTGAAGTCGCTGCGCCCACAAGACCGTTTGACCCTGATCGTCGGCGCCGACGCCGCTCACGGGTTGGCGTCGTGGCGCGACCCGGAGTCGCTGCTCGACCTGGCGCGGATCGCGGTCGGGGAGCGCAAGGGGGTGCGACGCGACGACATCATCCAGCGCCTGCGTTCGCTGCGGGGCGCCTCCTCTCACCTGGATTTCTTTGCCATGCCCCGACTTGACATCTCATCGTCAGACATCCGCCGCCGCGTCGCCCAGGGCCGGCCGATCCGCCATCTCGTTCCCGATGGCGTTCGCGAGGAGATCGAGGAGCGAGGGCTGTACCGATGACCATGAACCCGGAGACGCTTCTCCACGAGATCGCGCGCCAGGCCGACGACAAGAAGGCGATCGACATCGTCGCGCTCGACCTGCGCGGGGTGGCCGGCTACACCGACTACTTCCTGATCTGCTCGGGCGGCAGTGACCGCCAGGCCAAGGCGATCCACGACGGCATCGCCTTCGCGATCAAGCGCGACCACGGGATCTCGCCTCGGCGCGTCGAGGGTCTGACCGAGGCCAAGTGGGTGCTGATGGACTACCTCGACATCGTCGTCCACATCTTCACGCCCGACATGCGCGACCACTACCGCCTCGAGGCGCTGTGGGGCGATGTCCCGCGCGTTCCGCTCGCCGTCGGCGAGCCCCCGGCGGTCGCGGCGCGGCGGTAGCATCGCCCGCCATGATCCGCAGGGCTCTGGCGGTGGTGTTGCTCGCGGTGGCCGGCGCGGGGACGGCGGTCGGCATCTCGGCGGCGGTCGGGCCCGCGGCGACGACGCTGGGGGTTGCGACCGAGAGCGTCAACTCGGACGTCGTCGGGCCGAGCGCGGTCGTGCAGGCCGCCGACGAGCTCGGCGGCCCGTCGTATGCGATCCCGCCGGGCGGCGGGGTGATCAGCAGCTGGTCGGCCCAGGTCGTGACGGCGGTGGAGGCGTCGGGGCCGATCGACCTCAACATCGTGAGGACGACGTCCGATCCCACCCAGGACCTGATCGTCGCCCAGGACCAGCAGAACCCGGGCAACGTGACGGCCAAACAGGTCAAGACGTTCACGACCCGGCTGCCTGTGAGCGGAGGCGATCGGCTCGGGGTCTACGTGCCGTCGCCCGACGCGATCGCCGCCCAGGGCGGCTCGACGGGCTCGGGCGACATCCGTCAGAACGGCGATGTCGAGCTTGCGCCGGGGACCACGCCGCAGTTCACCTCCGACTTCGCCTCCCACAGTCACCTCGAGCTGTCGGCGGTCGTCGAGCCCGACGCCGATCACGACAACTTCGGCGACGTTACCCAGGACGCGTGCCCGACCGATGCGGCACGGCAGGCGTTGCCGTGTGCCGCCGACCTCGGCGTGGCGCTGGCCGTGCTGCCCGCGTCCGTACCGGCGGGCGGCGTCGCGCTCGTCGCCGGCCGGGTCACCGTGGTCAGCGGGTCGGCGACCGGCGCGATCGTCGCCGTTGCCCTGCCGGCCGGCCTGCAGCTCGTGGCGGCCGCGACGACGGCCGGGGCGTGTACCGGCACGACGACGCTGACCTGCCCGCTCGGCGACATCGGGTCGGCGAGTCAGCAGTTGGTGGTGGTCGTGCAGACGGTCGGCCCCGGAACGTTCGCCGTCGGGGCCGCCGTGTCGTCGGACGGCGTCGACGCCAACCCGACAGACAACGCCGCGTCGGCGAGCGTCGTCGTGAGCCCGGCGCCGGCGACGACCGCCACGACGACGACCGTGACCACGACCACGGCCCCGAGCTCGATTCCCAAGACCTGCGTCGTCCCGCCGCTCAAGGGCCTGACCGAGACGAAGGCGAAATCGCTGATCAAGACCTTCGGCTGCAAGCTCGGGAAGGTCGCAAAGCGCAGGATCAAGAAGCACACGCACCCCAAGCTGGGCGTCGTGAGCTTCTCGCCGAAGCTCGGCACCCGCGCGAAGCTCGGGACGAAGGTCAACGTGACGATCGGAGCGCTCAGGCGTTGACGTCAAACAGGCCGCCCCGAGGGACGGCCTGTTGTGCAGTGGAGCCAGGGGGGCTCGAACCCCCGACCTTCTGGCTGCCAGCCAGACGCTCTCCCAGCTGAGCTATGGCCCCGAATTCGTACTCAGCGCGCCATTTTACCCCAGCCGCCTGCGTGATACGAGCCCCTCCGGCTGCGCCGAACGTCCCGGACTACCCGCTCTAGCCAACAGATCGGGACGTTCGCCGCCTAGGGCGGCGGGATGAACTCAGGGATGTCGTCGAACGACGGCGTCGCGACGCGGGGCTCGGGCGCGGGGAGCTCGGCCGTGGGCGCGGGGCGTTCGGCGATGATCGACGGGGTGCCCTCAGGCCGGGCGTCGTCGATGCCGGCGGTCAGGCGGTTGTGGGCGAGGCGGATGTCGTTGAGCAGGCGCTCGGCGTTGCGGCGCAGCGAGTCCGACAGCTGCGCGAGCTCGCTCGACAGCTGCGTGCCCTCCTCCATGACGTCGCCGGCCACGCCGTGGGCCTCGCGCAGGACTTCGCGCGCGTCCTCCTTGGCCCGTGCGCGCACGTCGACCGCGTAGGCGTCGGCCTCGGTGCGGACCGCCTCGGACTCGCGTATCGCGTTGGCGGTCGTCGTCTCGGCGAACGCCTGAGCCTCGGTGCGGTCCAGCGCGGCCTTGTCGTGGACCTCCTGGACTGCGGTCATCGCCTGCGCCCGCAGCTCGGCCGCTTCGCGGTGCGCGGTCTCGATGATCTCGCGTGCCTCGGCCTCCGCCGCCTCCACGCGGTTGTCGGACGCACGGTCGGCCTCGGTGATCCGCTCGCGGGCACGGGCTTCGGTCCGCGACAGCAGGTCGGCGGACGCGCGTTCGGCGGCGTCGACGATCGCCGCCACGTGGTCGGACATGATCTGCGTGTCCGATGGAGGGCTCTGCTCGGAGTCCATCCCCCCGCATGGTACGAACGCGCGGGAGCCGCCGACGCAAGAATCGGCCCATCGGTGCAGGGACTCTATTGTTCGAGGCGTGTCCGAACGACGCTACGAACCCGCTGCGATCGAGGCCCGCTGGCAGCGGGTGTGGGCCGACGAGCGCACCTGGGAGGTCTCCAACGACGTCGATCCGGACCACGACAAGTCCTACGTGCTGGTCATGCTGCCCTACCCCAGCGGCGAGCCGCACATCGGGCACCTGAAGGTCTATTCGGTCGGCGACGCCGTCGCGCACTTCCACCGCCGCACCGGCCGGCGCGTGCTCAACCCGATGGGCTACGACGCGTTCGGCCTGCCGGCCGAGAACAACGCGATCGCCACCGGCCGCCCGCCGCGCGAGTCGACCGACGAGTCGATCGCCCAGTTCCAGCGCCAGTTCCGCGAGTGGGGGATCTCGATCGACTGGTCGCGCGAGATCGCCACCCACGAGCCGGAGTACTACCGCTGGACGCAGTGGATCTTCCTCGAGCTGTTCCAGCGCGGTCTGGCCTACCGCAAGGAGGCGGCGGTCAAGTGGTGCCCCAACGACCAGACCGTGCTCGCCAACGAGCAGGTGATCGACGGTCACTGCGAGCGCTGCGGCGCCGAGGTCGAGGCGCGCCAGCTCGAGCAGTGGTTCTTCCGCATCACCGACTACGCCGACCGGCTGCTCGACGACCTCGACACGATCGAGTGGCCCGAGCACGTCAAGACGATGCAGCGCAACTGGATCGGCCGCAGTGAGGGCGCCGAGGTCACGTTCCGCTGCGAAGAGCTCGACATCGACTACCCCGTCTTCACGACCCGGCCCGACACGCTGTTCGGCGCGACGTTCTTCGTGATGGCGCCCGAGCACCCCGACATCGAGCGCCTCGCCGCCGGCACGGAGCACGAGGACGCGGTGCGCCGCTACGTCAACCACGCCCTCAACGAGGACGTGACCGAGCGCGGCGACGCCGACAAGCCGAAGACCGGCGTCCCGCTCGGGCGCACCGTGACCAACCCGGTGAACGGCGAGCAGATCCCGATGTTCGTGTCCGACTACGTGCTGATGGAGTACGGCACCGGCGCGCTGATGGCCGTCCCCGCCCACGACGGCCGCGACCACGCGTTCGCCAAGGCGTTCGGGCTGCCGATCCGCGAGGTCGTCGCGGGCGGCGAGGACGTGCAGGAGGAGGCCTACGTCGGCGACGGTCCGCTCGTCAACTCCGACGAGCGCTTCGACGGCCTGCCCAATCGGGAGGCCCTGACGGCGATCGTCGCGTGGCTCGACGGCGAGGGCCGCGGCCACGCGTCGGTCAACTATCGCCTCCGGGACTGGCTGATCTCGCGCCAGCGCTACTGGGGCTGCCCGATCCCGATCGTCCACTGCGACGGCTGTGGACTCGTTCCCGTACCGGCCGACGCGCTGCCGGTCGTCCTGCCCGAGATCGAGGACTACCAGCCCAAGGGCCGCTCGCCGCTCGCCGCGGCGGAGGACTGGGTCGCCGTGCCGTGCCCGCGGTGCGGCGCGCCGGCGCGGCGCGAGACCGACACGATGGACACGTTCGTCGACTCGTCCTGGTACTTCCTGCGCTACTGCGATCCCCACAACGACCAGGCCGCGTGGAACCCGGCGGCCGTCGGCGCGTGGATGCCGGTCGACCAGTACATCGGCGGCGTCGAGCACGCGATCCTGCACCTGCTGTACGCGCGCTTCTTCACCAAGGCGCTCGCCGACATGGGCCACCTCGACGTGCAGGAGCCGTTCGCGCGGCTGTTCACGCAGGGGATGATCACGCGCGGCGGCGCGAAGATGTCCAAGTCCAAGGGCAACGTCGTCTCGCCCGAGGACATCGTCGGGCGCTACGGCGTCGACACCGCGCGTTGCTACATCCTGTTCATCGGCCCGCCCGACCAGGACGCCGACTGGTCCGACAGCGGCATCGAGGGTGTCTACCGCTTCCTCGCCCGGCTATGGCGGCTCGCGAGCGAGGTCGCGCACGAGACGCCGGCCGAGCCCGAGCCCGAGAACCCGGTCGGGGCCGACGAGGTCGTGCTGCGCAAGGCGCACTGGGCGATCGAGAAGGTGACCAACGACATGGCCGGGCGGTTCGCCTTCAACACCGCGATCGCGGCGGTGATGGAGCTGACGAACACGATCTCCAAGGCCCAGGTCGACGGCGACGCGTCGCCCGGAGCGCTGCGGTTCGCGCTCGCCACCGCCGGTTCGCTGATCTTCCCGTTCGCGCCGCACACCGGGGCCGAGGTCTACGACCTGCTGACCGGCGAGCGCGTCTGGGAGCAGCCGTGGCCGGTGCCGCGCGGCGAGCTGCTGGCCAGCGACACGGTCGAGATCGTCTTCCAGGTCAACGGCAAGGTCCGCGACCGCGTGCAGGCGCCGGCTGAGGCGACGGTCGACGAGCTCAAGGCACTCGCGCACGCCGCCCCCAACGTCCAGGCCCACGTCGACGGCAAGGAGATCGTCAAGGAGGTCGTCGTGCCCGGGCGTCTGGTGAACCTCGTCGTGCGCTGATTCGTTGCAGAGCGCGTGTCCGCTGACACGCGATCGTTCCTAGCCTCGGAGCGGTGTCCGAGGTCGCGCCGCGTCAGCTCGTTGCCTATGCGGTCCTCGCCGTCCTGATCGGCGTCGCCGGCGCGCACTACGCGCGCTCGGCGCTGCGCTCAGACGGCGGCGCGGCGTCGGCGAGCGCGGTGCTGGCGACCGCGACCGCGGCCTCTCGCGCCACGGTTGCCGACACGACGGCCCGCGCCCAAGCCGCTCCCGTCGATGGCGGGGCAGACGGAGGCGGCGACGGCTCGGCCGCGGCGGCGATCGTCGACGTCGCGGGCGCGGTGCGCCACCCAGGCGTCTACCGGCTCGCTGCCGGCGCGCGCGTCGACGACGCGCTGCGCCGCGCCGGAGGGCCGACCGCCCACGCCGACCTCGATCCCGTCAACCTGGCCGCGCCGGTCACCGACGGCCAGCAGATCGTCGTGCCGCGCCACGGCCAGGCCGCCCCCGCGACGCCGGCGGCCGCCAGCGCGACCGCGGGCGGAGCCTCGGCGACTCCGGCCGCCGCGGTCGTCGACCTCAACACCGCGACCGCCGAGCAGCTCGACACGATCGACGGCGTCGGGCCGGCCACCGCCCAGAAGATCCTCGAGTACCGCGCGCAGCACGGGTCGTTCAAGAGCGTCGAGGAACTGCTCCAGGTCTCGGGGATCGGGCCCAAGAAGCTCGCCGCGATGCGCGCGTCGGTGCGCGTGTGATCCGGTGGCGTGGCTGCGCGCCACGATCGACCGTCATCCCCGTCATCTCGTGCTCGCGGCGATCGTCGCCGGGCTGCTGGCTGGACCGCGGTGGCCCGGCGCCGTACCCGCCCTCGCGCTGGCCGTCGCGCTCGTCGCGTGGCGCCCGGCGCCGGCGGTCGCCGCCGCGCTGGCGCTGATCGTCGCCGCGGCGCTCGGCGCAGCACGCCGCGATGCGCTCGACCAGTCCGTCCTGCCGGTCGCGTTCGGGCGCTCGGTGCGCGTCGCCGTGACGCTGCTCGAGCCGCCGCGCCCGCGGGCCTATGGCGCCCGCGCCGCAGTCGCGCGACTCGGTGACGAGGATGTCTACCTGCGCGCGCCGCGGACCGTCGCGTGGCCGCCGGGCGTCGAGGCCGGCGACATCGTCTCGGTCAACGGTCGCCTGCGCGCGCTCGGCCCGTTCGAGTCCTATCTGCGATTGCGCAACGTCCACGGCGGCCTGGTGGCGGATGCCATCGCCGCAACCGGGCGCCGGCGTGACGGGGTCGCCGGGGCCGTCGACGGCATCCGTCGCCGCGCCGAGCGCGTGCTCGACCACGACCTGCCGCCGTCGCTCGCGGCGCTCTACCGCGGCATGGTCCTCGGCCAGGACGCCGGCCTGCCCGACGACATGCGCGACGACTTCAACGCCGCCGGCCTCAGCCACCTCGTCGCCGCATCGGGCGAGAACGTCGTGCTGCTGTCGACGCTCGCCTTCGCGCTGTGCGCCGCGCTGGGCATCGGCCTGCGCGCCCGCTACGCGATCGTCATCGCGGCGATCGTCCTCTACGTGCCGCTGGCCGGGGCCGGCGCGTCGATCCAGCGCGCGGGCGTGATGGGTGTCACCGGCGTCGTCGCCGCCTACGCCGGGCGCCGCTCATCACGCGTCTACGCGCTGCTGCTGGCGGCGGCCGTCACGCTCGCCGTCAACCCGCGTGCCGACGAGGACGTCGGGTGGCAGATGAGCTTCGCCGCGGTCGTGGCGATCATGACGCTGACCGGCCCGATCCAGCGCCTGCTGACCCGCCGCGGGGTCCCGCGCACGCTCGCCCAGGCGACCGCGATCACCACCGCGGCGACGCTCGGCACCGCGCCGATCATCGCGGCGCGCTTCGGGACGCTTTCGCTGGCCTCGCTTCCCGCCAACGTCGCCGCGGCCCCGGCCGTGGCGCCGATCATGTGGCTCGGGATGCTCGCCTCGGCCGTCGCCCAGATCGCGCCGTCGCTCGCCGCGCCGCTGGCCACCGCCGCAGCGCTGCCGCTCGCCTACGTCGCGTGGGTCGCCCACACGGCGGCTCGCGCGCCGCACGCCAACGTCCACGCCGCCGCCCTGCCGGTCGCGCTGGTCTGCGGCGCCATCGCGGCGGCGATCGCCCCGCGCCGCCGCTGACCGCGGTGGTCGCTTCCGTTGCCGGGGTCACTACCCTCAGACGCCGATGCCGACGTTCAAGCCCGCGTACCTCATCCACGGCGACGCCCACGCCCGCATCTCCGAGCGCCGCGCGCGCCTGCGGGCGCTCGCCGAGCAGGAGAGCGGCGCCAACGGGGTGGAGACGTTCGAGGGCGACCGGGCCACGCCCGAGCTGGTCGCCGGCGCGCTGATGGCGATGACGTTCGTGGCCGGGCGGCGGTTCGTGATTGTCGACGGCGCCGAGCGCTGGACCGACGCGGACATCGCCGCGCACGTCGCCCCGGCGCTCGCCGGCCTGGCCCCGGACACAACGGTCGCGTTCTTCGCCCGTGAGGACGGGCGGGCCAAGGCGCCGTCCGGGCTTGCCGCCGCGGTCACGCGCGCGGGCGGCGACGTCGCGCCCGAGCAGACCCCCAAGGCCCGCGACCTGCCGCGCTGGCTGATCGGCGAGGCGACGCGCCTGGGCGTGACGCTCGACGCGGCCGGCGCCCAGGCGCTCGTGGCGCGCGTCGGCGACCGCCAGCCGCGGCTGCTGCGCGAGCTCGAGAAGCTGGCGATCGAGCATGGCGCCGGCGCCCGGCTGGGCGTTGGCGAAGTGCAGGACGCGGCGGCAGTATCGGCCGAGCTCGAGGTCTGGGGCCTGGTCGACGCGCTCGTGGCCGGCGACGCGGCGAGCGCAACCCGCGCATTCATCGCGCTGCGCGCCCAGGGCGAGTCGCTGCCGCGGCTGGTGCCGAGCATGGTCCGCCGGGTGCGTGACATCCTCGCCATCGCCGTGCGGCTGGCCGACGGCGAGACGCCGGCGCAGATCAAGTCGAGCCTGCGGATGAGCCCGTATGCCGCCGACCGGCGGATCAAGGAGGCCCGCGGCGCCGATCCCGAGCGGCTGCGTCACGCGCTGGAGCTGCTGTCGGACCTCGAGCTCGACACGCGCGGCGGCAGCGAGCTGTCCGATGACACCGCGGCGCTGCTGACGATCAACTGCATCGCCGTTCCCGCTTGATCGATAGCGTTGGAGGCGCTGAGGTCAGAGTCGAGGAGGAGGGTCCCACCATGCTGCGCGCCACGAACCGGTCGGCCGCTGTCTGTCTTTCGCTGGTCGCCGTCGTCGCGCTGGCCTTCGCCGCGCCGGCCGGGGCGAAGTCCAAGAAGCCCACGCTCGGGCCGATGCAGCCGCTGGCCGTGAAGTGGATGCCGGGCTTCCCGGCGCCCGGCACGCCGGCCAAGTACAACAAGGTCGGCGTCCTGAAGATCGGCCACGCCGGCGCCAAGAACGTGATGATCTTCGTCCCCGGCACGTCGGGGGGCTCGGCGTACATCGTCCCGTTCGCCAAGTGGCTGGTGTCCAAGGAGCCCGACTGGCAGGTGTGGTCGGTCGAGCGCCGCGAGAACCTGCTCGAGGACCAGTCGATGCTCGACCAGGCCAAGGCGCGCACCGCGTCGCCCCAGTCGGTGTTCGACTACTACCTCGGCTACATCGGCAACCCGGGCGTCATGAAGCACCAGACGCCGGTCCCGGACTCGAGCGTCGGCTTCGCCCATCAATGGGGCATGAACGTCGCGATCGAAGACCTGCACCGCGTCGTGACGGCGGCCAAGAAACTCCACGGACACGTCGTGCTCAGCGGCCATTCGCTCGGCGGCACGGTCGTGACGGCGTACGCCACCTGGGACTTCAACGGCAAGGCGGGCGCCGACGACCTCGCCGGCCTCGTCTACGACGATGGCTCGAGCTCCAACACCGCGCCGACGGCCGACGCCGCCACCGCGCAGCTCAACACGTTCGCCAACCAGACGCCATGGCTGGCGTTCAGCGGTGTGCCCGCCCCGTTCCTGGGCCTGTTCTCGGCGCTCGGCTCGACCGCCGCGCTGTTCAACCCCAACGACCCGTCGCTCGCGGGTGCGTCGCCGCTGCTGCCGGCGTCGCTGAAGCCGAGCGTCCCGGCGACCAACCTCGGGCAGTTCGGCTTCGCGATCGACACCAAGACGTCGACGCTGAGCTTCGCCGCCCAGGCCCACGTCGGCCAGCTCGACACGAGCAAGACCCCGGCCGGATGGAACGGCGCCGGCGCGATCACCCCGCTCCAGCGCTACGCCGCGATGCTCGCCGGCAACGGGATCAAGGGAACCGACGGCACCGAGTGGTACTTCCCGCAGCGCCTGACGATCGACACGCAGGGCATCGACGAGGGCAACGACAATCCGGCCCAGCAGGTGTTCGGCGAGCACGCGACGCACGGCACGAGCCTGCCCAAGCGCCTGCTCATGTACGCCTTCGGCGCGGCCGGCGGCCAGCGGATCCTCGACGCAACGACGACCCTGGCCAACCAGTCGCACATCCCGGCGAGCCACCTGACGCTGATCCAGCACCAGGACACCTACGCCCACAACGACCCGGCGGCGGCCTACCCAAAGAACTCGTTCTTCGACGCGCTCGTGCCGTTCCTGGCCAAGGCGGCGAAGGTCAAGATGAAGTAGAGCGCAGGGGCGCGTTCAGTCGCCGCCGCTGGACCAGTCCGGCGGCTCGTACGGCTGACCCGACGGGGCGCCGATGATCAGCACGCGCAGGCCGTCGGAGCCGCTCGTGAGCGTGCGCGCGGTCTGCGGCCCGACGGCCGCCATGTGATCGGCGTCGAGCGTCAGGCGCTCGCCGCTGGCGTCGAGCACGACCCAGCCCGAGCCGTCGAGGCGCACGTAGAGCTCCTCCTGGCCGGAGCTGCTCTCGTCGTGGGACTTGGTCGAGTAGTCCGGCGGCAGGTTCATGACGTTGGCGCCGAACGCGCTCAGCCCGAGCCCGGGCCGCACGAGCCGCGCGAAGCCGTCCCAGAGCTCAGGAAGCTCGTCGATGGCGGCTCCCTTGGCGGTCAGGTCGGCCATCGATGGCTGGCCCGGTCTAGGAACCGGCGCGGACGCGCGCCGCGCGTGACTTCTTACGTGCGCCCGTGTTGCGGTGCAGCGCTCCGCGCTTGATCGCTTTGTCGATCGTCATGACCAGCGTCTGGTGCTCGACGTCGGCGGTCGCGTCGTCGCCCGCCGTGACCGCGGCCTCGAGGCGGCGGAAGTACGTGCGGATCGCCGACGTGTAGCGGCGGTTCTCGATGCGCTCGCGCTCGGAGCGCAGGATGCGCTTCTTCTGAGAGTGGATGTTGGCCATAGCCGGCCGGGGATGATAGCGGCCCGGCGGTCTGCCGCGCCGCGCCTCCGTAGGCTCTCGCGCGATGACTCCGGACGAGTTGGACGACTGGGGGTTCGACGACATCTCGTTGCCCGCGCCGGCGACCGTCGCCGCGCGCGCGTCGCCGGAGCCCGAGCCCGAGCCTGCCGCGGCGCGCACGATCCAGCTGACGATCGAGGACCTGACCGCCGAGGAGCTTGACTACGACGACACGCCCGCGCCCCTGGAACCGGCCATCGAAGAGCCGGGCGACGAGTGGGCGATCGCCGCCCAGCCGGTCCCGGCGCGCCGCTCCGCCACCCACGGCGTCGCGCGCAACACGGCGATCTTCTCGATCCTCACCGGCGCCAGCCGGATCATGGGCCTCGTCCGCGAGGTCGTCGCCGCGTACTTCTTCGGCACCACCGGGCGGATCTCGGCCTTCACGATCGCCTTCCAGGTCCCCAACCTGGTCCGCGGCCTGTTCGCCGACGCGGCGCTGAGCGCCGCGTTCGTCCCCGTCTTCACCGGCCTGCTCGATCAGGGTCGCAAGCGCGAGGCCTACCGGCTGGCATCGACGCTGCTGACGCTGATCGTGTTCGTGCTCGGGCTGATCTCGCTGTTCTTCATCCTCGCGGCGGGCGTGATCATGCCGGTGTTCACCGGTGACAAGTTCTCGCCGGATCTCGTGAACCTCACCGTCGGCCTGAGCCGCGTCCTGTTCCCGATCGTCCTGCTGCTGGGCATCAACGGGCTCGTCGTCGGGATCCTCAACGCCCAGGAGCACTTCACGATCCCGGCGCTGGCGCCGCTGGTCTGGAACCTCGTGATCATCTTCGGGCTGGCGACGCTCGAGCCGTTGATCTCCGGCATCAACGACATCTACGCCTACGCGATCGCCGTCGTGATCGCGACCGCGATCCAGCTGATGATGTCGCTGCCGGTGCTGAGGACGGTCGGCTTCCGCTTCGAGTGGTCGCTGGACTTCCGCGACCCGCGAATCGCCCAGGTGCTGAAGCTGATGGTCCCGGTGTGCATCGGGCTCGGCGTCATCAACTTCGACCTGATCATCAACTCGTCGCTCGGCTCGCTGGTGTCTGACCAGGCACCGCGGGCGATCGACGCCGCGTTTCGGATCTACATGCTGCCCCAGGGGATGTTCTCGGTCGCGATCGCGACGGTGCTGTTCCCGGCTCTGAGTCGCTACGCATCGCGGCGTGACGTGGACGGCATGCGCGCGACGCAGGCCAACGGCGTGCGCCAGATCTTCCTGCTGCTGATCCCGTCGGCGGCGTTCATGATGGTCCTGGCGACGCCGATCGTGCGGCTGATCTACCAGCACGGCGAGTTCAACGCGCGCTCCACCCACCAGGTCGCCCAGGCCCTGTTCTGGTTCTCCTTCAGCCTGCCGTTCGCGGGCGTCAACCTGTTGCTGACGCGGACGTTCTTCTCGGTCCAGCGGCCGTGGCTGCCGACCGGCATGGCGACCGCGAACCTCGTCGTCAACGCGATCCTCAGCGTCGCGCTGTACAAGCCGCTGGGTATCGCCGGCCTGGTCATCGGCACGGCGGTCGCCAGCCTCGGCATGACGATCGGCCAGGCGTGGGCGCTGCGAGGGGTCCTCGACGGGCGTATCGACGCCACGCGTACGCTGTCGACGACGCTTGTGATCACGTTCGCGTCTGCGCTCCTGGGGGCCGTCTCGTGGATCGTGTGGGCTGGCGTCGACCAGGTCGTCGGGCGCTCGGTGATCGGCCAGATCCTGTCCGTCGGGTCGGCCGCGGCGGTCGGCGGGCTCGTCTACACGGCGTCCGTCCGCTGGCTGAGAATCGAGGAGTACTTCCAGATCGAGCGGCTCGTGCGAAGAAGGTTCGAGAACTAGGCCGAACGAGCAGTGTCAGGTCGCGATCCAGAAAGGGCTTCAGGACTCGGACCGTTTGTCCGACTATTGCTCCATGGACCCGCGCCTCCTTGGCCGCCTGACGCGCCACGCGACGGCCATGGCGGCGTTCACGGAGTACGAAGACGCGGCTCACGCATGCGCGCAGGCGTTCATCGAGTTCTCCCCGATGCGCTCGGTCGTGCAGGTCAGGCTTGGCGCCGAGGGTGACCTGACCGTCGGCGCGCGCGGTGGCCCGCTCGGGGACGCGCTCACGGAGCTGCCGTTCGAGCGCTTCCTCGAGCTGCCCAACCTGCGCACGCCGGGAGCGCTGTGGGAGGTGCGGTGCGGGCCCGACTCGCCGGCCGGGTCGCTCGAGGCGCTGCTCGGCGAGACCGGCGCGCGATCGGCGATGGTGGCGGGGTTCAACGGGCTCGGCACGCTGCGTGGTGTGATCGTCATGGCCGATGCCGACGTCGTGCGCTTCGACGAGCAGGACCGGCTGGTGTTCGAGCTGCTGATCTCCCAGGCCGTCGGTGTGCTGCGGGCGACGCTGCTCGTCCCCAACCTACGCCGCTTCGCGCGCCTGGACCCGCTGACCGAGCTCGGCCACCACGGCGCCTTCAGCGACGCGCTGACGACACGCGCCGGCGGCGGCCGCCACGCGCTGATCCTGATCGACATCGATCACTTCAAGGAGTGCAACGACCGTCGCGGGCACCGCGAGGGCGACGCCGTGCTACGGGCTGTCGCCGGCTCCCTGTCCGGCGTCCTGCGAGGCTCCGATGCAGTCTTCAGGATCGGCGGCGACGAGTTCGCCGCGCTGGTCGAGGTCCATACCGAGGGCGACGCGCTTGAGATGGGCCGGCGCATGCGCGATGCCGTGCAGGAGGCCGACGCCGGGATCTCGGTCTCGATCGGCATCGCGATCGGCCATCCGGACGAGGGTGAGTCACGCTGGCGTGACCGCGCCGACGCCGCGCTGTACCGCGTCAAGGAGGCCGGCCGCGACGACGTCGCGATTGACGCATCGCCGCCCGCCGCAGAGAAATACGACGTCGCCGCCTGACAAAACGTCCTACGCGTCGGCTGACCGTTTGCCGATACACCGGTTTACATGGGGTTTAGGGATACGCAAATTTGGTCGATAGACCGCCCATGACGCCCCAAGAACTGGTGGCGGCCCTCGCAGAGCACGCCACCAACATGGCCAACGTCGTGACCTACGACGAAGCGGCCGCAACGGCCGCCGCGGCGTTCATCGAGTTCCTGCCGATGGAATCGGTCGTCCAGGTTCGGCTGTCGCGCGATGGCGGCGTGTTCGTCGGGGCTCACGATGGCCCGCAGGGCGAAGCGCTCGCCGCGCTTCCGTTCGACCGCCTGATCGACATGGATCACCTGCCGGTGCCCGGGGCGCTGTGGCAGCGTCCGGTCTCGACGCAGGACGCCGAGGGATCGATCGAGCGCCTGCTCGCCGACACCGGGGCGCGGTCGGCGGCGATTGTCGGCTTCAACGGCCTCGGGCGGCTGCGCGGGCTGATCGTGCTGACCTCCACCCAGCCGGTGATGCTCGACGAGGACGACCGCCGGATGCTCGAGCTGCTGTCGTCGCTGGCCGTCAGCGTGCTGCGGGCGACGATGCTCGTTCCCAGCCTGCGCCGGCGCGCAGCGATCGATCCGCTGACCGGCCTCTGGCATCGCGGCGCGTTCGCCGAAGCGATGACCGGCCTGCGCAACAGCGATCGTCACGCGCTGCTCGTGGTCGACATCGACCGTTTCAAGCGCTGCAACGACACGCTCGGCCACGTCGAGGGCGACCGCGTGCTGAAGGGTGTCGCGGAGGCGATGACCGGCGTCCTGCGCGACAGCGACTCGGTCTTCCGCATCGGCGGCGACGAGTTCGCGGCGCTCGTCGAGGTCAGCGACGCCACCGGCGCGCTGGAGATGGGCAAGCGCATGCACGCCGCAGTCGCGGCCGCCGACCTTGATGTGACGGTCTCGGTCGGCATCGCGATGGGCGCGCGCGGCGAGACCGAAGAGGCGTTGCACGCTCGCGCCGACGCTGCGCTGTACCGCGTCAAGAACGGCGGCCGCGACGGCGTCGCCGTGGACTGCCGTGAGCCGAGCAGCGGCCTGCTCGGCGCAGCGGCCTGAGCGTCGCGGGCAGGCCCCACGCCGCCGGGCCATAACCTTGCTGGTCGTTCATGACCGACCAGCAGCGGATCCGCAACTTCTCGATCATCGCCCACATCGACCACGGGAAGTCGACGCTGGCCGATCGCATCCTCGAGATGACGGACACGGTCACGCCGCGCGAGATGCGCGCGCAGGTGCTCGACTCGATGGAGCTCGAGCGTGAGCGCGGGATCACGATCAAGGCGGCTGCGGTGCGCGTGAAGTACACCGCGCGCGACGGGATCGAGTACCAGCTGCACCTGATCGACACGCCCGGCCATGTCGACTTCACCTACGAGGTGAGCCGCTCGCTCGCCGCCTGCGAAGGCGCGCTGCTGGTCGTCGACGCGTCGCAGGGGGTCGAGGCGCAGACGGTCGCCAACACATACCTGGCCGTCGACGCCGGCCTCGAGCTGATCCCGTGCCTCAACAAGATCGACCTGCCGGGAGCCGAGCCGCAACGGGTGGCGGCCGAGGTCGCCGAGCTGATCGGCGAGGACCCCGACTCGATCCTGTGCATCTCGGGCAAGACCGGCGACGGCGTCGACGAGGTGCTCGAGCGCCTCGTCGCGAACGTGCCGGCGCCGTCGGGGAACCCGACCGCGCCGCCGCGGGCGCTGATCTTCGACTCCGAGTTCGACCAGTACCGCGGAGTCGTCGCCCACATCCGCGTCGTCGACGGCGTGTTTCGCAGCGGCGAAGCGATCCGCGCGATGGCCGCCGGGACGCAGGCCGACATCGACGAGATCGGCTTCTTCGGCCCGGCCATGACCCCGACGCAGGAGCTCGGCCCGGGGGAGGTCGGCTACCTGATCACCGGCATCAAGGACGTGACGCTGCTGCGCGTCGGCGACACGCTGACCACGCGGCGCGATGGAGCGACCCACGCGCTGCCCGGCTACCGCGACGTCAAGCCGATGGTCTTCTGCGGGCTGTTTCCGATCGACGGCGAGGACTACCCGGACTTCCGCGACGCGCTGGAGAAGCTGACGCTCAACGACGCCGCCCTGTCGTGGGAGCCGGAGACCAGCGACGCGCTGGGGTTCGGTTTCCGCTGCGGCTTCCTCGGTCTGCTGCACATGGACATCGTCCGCGAGCGCCTGGAGCGCGAGTACGACCTCGAGCTGATGGCGACGGTGCCGTCGGTCGGGTTCGAGGTGACGCTGACCAGCGGCGAGGAGCTCGAGGTCCACAACCCGTCCGACATGCCCGACCCGGCCAACATCGCCGAGATCCGCGAGCCCTATGTGCGCGCCTCGATCCTGACGCCCAAGGAGTACATCGGCGCGATCATGGAGCTGTGCCAGGACCGTCGCGGTGAGCACACCGGCATGCACTACCTGTCGGCCGACCGCGTGCAGATCAACTACGACCTGCCGCTCGTCGAGATCGTGCTCGACTTCTTCGACAAGTTGAAGTCGGGGACACGGGGCTACGCGTCGCTCGACTACGAGATCATCGGGATGCGGCCCTCGAACCTCGTCAAGCTCGACGTCCTGCTGGCCGGCGACCCGGTCGACGCGTTGTCGATGGTCGTCCATCGCGACAAGGCCTACGACGCGGGCCGGCTGCTGACCGAGAAGCTGCGCGCCAAGATCCCGCGCCAGCAGTACGACGTCCCGATCCAGGCGGCGATCGGCTCGCACGTCATCGCCCGCGAGACCGTCAAGGCGTTTCGCAAGGACGTGACGGCGAAGTGCTACGGCGGCGACATCTCGCGCAAGCGCAAGCTGCTCGAACGCCAGAAGGAGGGCAAGAAGCGGATGAAGCAGGTCGGCCGCATCGAGGTGCCCCAGGAGGCGTTCCTGGCGGTCCTCGAGCTGGGCGACGCCTAGCCTCTACGCGGGCTCGAGCTCGGCCAGCAGCGCGCGCGGGACGAGCGACACGTGGACGCCACCGGCCGCGACGTGCACGGTCGCGCCGGGCGGAACCGGACCGTCGACCGCGGCATCGAGCGCGCTCGCGTCGGCCTTGAGGCCGAACACCGCATGCGCGACGCGCGTCGCGTGGCGGCGCAGCGCGCGTTCCGCGCCGCGGCGCTCGGTGCACCAGCCCGCGGCGTGCAGGTGCGCACCGTGCCACAGCTCGTAGCGCCAGCGCCTGAAGCCGACCCGGCCCGGCGGGAGTAGGTGCAGCGCATATCCGAAACGCAGGCCTTCGACGGCGGCGAACATGAGGCGAATGTAGCGGGTGCGGGGGGGTGGGCTCCCGTTTGGCGGACTATTCGCCAGATGAGCGCCCGCGCTCCAGGAAGCCCACGATCAGGTGGTGCCCGATCGCCTGCGGCGGCGGGATCGTGATGGTCCCGTCGTCCAGCGCGGCGCGCAGTTCGCCGCGCTCGAACCACTGCACGGCCTGCAGCTCGTCGGGCTCGCAGACCTCGGCGCGTGTCTCCGACGGGTCGGCCAGGGCGCGGAACCCGAGCATCAGCGCGCCGGGGAACGGCCACGGCTGGGCGCCGAGGTAGTCGGCCGCCACGACCTCGACGCCGACCTCCTCGCGCGTCTCGCGCACCACCGCCTCCTCCGGCGTCTCGCCCGGCTCGACGAACCCGGCGAGCGCGGACCACATGCCGTCGGGCGCGCCGCGGCGGCGGGTCAGCAGGCAGCGGTCGCCGGCTTCGAGGACCATCGTCACGACCGGGTCGGTGCGCGGGTAGGTGGTCAGGCCGCAGTTGGCGCACGAGCGGCAGTGACCGGCCTGCGTGGCCTGCGTCCGCGTCCCGCAGCGCCCGCAATGGCGCGAGCGCTCCTGCCAGCCGACCATCGCCGCCGCGTAGCCGGCCAACGCGGCTTCGCGCGGGGCGAGGAGCGGGAGGGCCTGGCGCAGGTGGGTGAGGTCTTCCTCGCCGCCCGCCGCCGCGGCGGCGAACAGGGGCGCACCGCCGTCATCCCCCAGGAAGATCGCGTCGGCTGCCGCGGCTTCCAGCCCGACGCGCTCCAGCGACGCCGCGCCGTCGACGGCCACCGACGGCCCAGGGCCGACGACGACCGTCCGCGCCTCGGGCGAGCCGAGCGCCCGCTCGTACTCGACGTCGGTGCGCCGGTGCGCGGCACGGTCGAGGCGGCCGCCGGCGAACGTCATCTCGTCCATCGCCCGCGATTATCGCGGGGGGCGACCGCCGAGCAGGGCGCCGATATGCTCGCGCTGTGTTGAGCGGTGCGCGGGTCCGAGCGGTGCTGGTAGTGGCGCATGTCGTCGGCGGGGGGCTCGCTCCCGCCGTGTGGCGTCGAGATCACCACTGCGCCCGAGCGTGACCTGTGCGCCGAGGGTGCCAAGGCTGGCGCTGGCGGCGCCCGTTGGACGCGCTACGCCCCGCTCGACGTCGTCAGGAGCCCTAGCTGTAGTTCCCAGGCACGTTGTTCAGTCGGTGTGCGGTTCGCGGCAGTTCGGAACTGCATCACTGAGGAAGGCGGAGTCACCGGCGCCGGCGGCGTTCTGACGCACGAATCGCCCCAGCCCCTGTGCGCCGGGCCAACGTCCCGTTCTGGTGCCCATAGGCCACAGAACGGGACGTTCGCCTACGCGCGAGCTCCCGGGCGACCCGGCCCCCTTCCTCAGTGATGCAGTTGTGCGCCACCGCCCGCGCCCGCGACCCGCGGGAGCGAACAACGTGCCCGGGAACTACACCTAGCCGCGGCTGTGCTCGTCGGCGACGCTGCGGCGCGCCGTGAAGCGGCGGTCGTCGATCTGGGGCCACTTCGAGCCATAGACCGTCTCGCGCATGTTGAGCAGGAACTGGTGGGGAAAGCCGAGCTCGATCGCCGACACGTCGTCGAGGCGCGTGGTGTGCTCGGGGGCGAGCTCGATGTCGAGGCAGGCGAGGTTGTCACGCAGTTGGTCCTCCTTGGACGCGCCGAGGATCGGCAGCACAAAGCCAGGCCGGTCGAGCAGCCAGCGCAGCGCGACCTGCGACGGCTGGGCGCCGATCTCGCGTGCCACCTCGACGACGGTCTGGGCGATCTCGCGCGTGCGGTCGTCGATCTCGCGGTTGGCCGAACGGCCCTCGGCGCCGGCCGACAGGAACTTGCCGGTCAGGATGCCGGCAGCGAGCGGGCCCCAGGCGGTCACCGCGAGGTCGAGCGCGTGGGCCATCGGCAGCAGGTCGCGCTCGGCCGTGCGCTCGGCGAGGTTGTACTGAATCTGGAGCGCGACGAACGGTGACCAGTCGCGTAGCGCCGCCATCGTCGTCGCCTGAGCGACCTCCCATGCCGGCCAGTCCGACACGCCGACGTACAGGACCTTGCCCGCGCGCACCTGGTCGTCGAGCGCCCGCATGACCTCCTCGACCGGCGTGAACGTGTCGCGGGCGTGGACCCACAGGATGTCGACGCGGTCGGTGCGCAGACGCTTGAGGCTCGCGTCGAGCGACTGGACGAGGTTCTTGCGCGAGTTGCCCGCCGCGTTGACGTCGTCGGGGTCCATGTTCAGCGTGTACTTCGTGGCGACCACGAACCGGTCGCGACGCCCGGCCAGCAGCTCGCCGAGGATCTCCTCGCTCGAGCCGTTGGTGTAGCGATTGGCGGTGTCGATGACGTTGCCGCCCGCGTCGTCGTAGATGTCGAGCATCCGCCCGCACGCGTCCTTGGGCGCGCCCCAGCCCCAGTCCTCGCCGAACGTCATCGTGCCCAGCCACAGCTCCGAGACGCGCAGGCCCGTCCTCCCGAGCAGCGTGTAGCGCATGACCGGGACCCTACTGGGCCCTCAGTCGCGCTTCGCGCACGTGTGGTACGTGCGGCGCAGCGTCAGCTTGCGGCCATTGCTGGGCGCCGGCGATGACCTCGACCCGACCATCGACCACGGACCGCAGGCTACCGCGCGCAGGCCAGCGCGAGCGTCTGCGCACGCACCGTGTATCCGCCTCCGAACAAGACGGCGTGGACGAGCAGTGGGAACAGTTGGTACAGGCCGACGCGCTGCTCGTGGCCCTCGGCGAGCGGGTGGACCTCCGCGTAGGCGTCCCAGGTGCGGGCGGGGATCGAGCCGAACAGCCGGAGCATCGCGAGGTCGACCTCGCGATGACCGCCATAGGCGGCGGGGTCGATCAGCCGGGCGATGCCGTCGCCGCCGGTCAGGACGTTGCCGCTCCACAGGTCGCCGTGGGTCCGGGCCGGTGGCTCCGGCGGGCCGCACAGCTCCTCGATGCGCTCGCACAGCGGCTGCACCGTCGCGCTCAACCCGGCCTGCGCCGCCACCGGCGCCAGGCGGCATTCCGCGTAGAAGCGCGCCCAGGTCGGGCGCTCGTCGTTGGGCGCGGTCACCGCGCCGAGGCGCAACGGGCCGCCGCCGGGCGCGAACCCGAACCGCGGGGCGCCGAGCGCGTGCATCGCAGCCAGCTCGCGTCCCAGGCGCTCCTCGCCGGTGCGATCCAGGGATCCGGCGTCGATCCATGCCAGCGCGAGGAACCGCTCACCGGTCGCGACGACCTCCGGCACGGCGATCGCCTCGCCGAGCCAGGACAGGCCGGCGGCCTCGGCCGCATACTCGCCGGGCGCGGCGTCGTCGCGCGTCTTGACGAACAGCCGCCGCCCGTCGGCCGTGTCCATCGCCCACGCGTCGTTGATGTCGCCGCCGGCGACGCGGCGTGTCGCGACGACGGCCGCGCCGCACGCCTCGGCGACATCCTGCGCCAGGTTCACCCCGCCGACATGCCGGGCGCCACGTCGGCCTGCACGACCCGTGGCCCGGTGGCTGCCAGCGCGTCGGTCAGCGCCGCGTGCAGCGCATCGCCGTCGGCGACCGTCGTCGACGGCACGCCGTAGCTGGTCGCCGTCGCCGCGACGTCGAGCGCCGGCAGGTCGAGCGCCGGCGCGCCGGTGACATTCTCGAGCGACGCGAACCACTTGAGGATCGCGTACTCGCCGTTGCGCACCACGAGGAACGTGACCGGGACGTCGTAGGCAGCCGCGGTCCAGAACGCCGTGATCGCGTACTGCGCCGAGCCCTCCCCGACGACGCACACCACCGGGCGATCGGGCTGGGCGAGCTGCACGCCGACCGCGGCCGACAGCCCGAAGCCCAGGCCGCCACCGGCGCTGAAGAAGTACGAGCCGGGGCGTGAGACCCGGACGTGGTTGCGCACCGCGGCCGTCGCCGAGGGCGACTCGAGGACGACGATCCCGTCGGCGGGGAACACCTGCGCGAGTGTCGCCGCGACGTCGCTGCCGGTCAGCATGTCGCCGGCCGCCGGCGTCTCGGCCGCCGGACGCTGCGGTGGCGCGTCGCGGCCGGCCGGTTCCGACAGCTCCTGCGACAGCGCCCGCAGGGTCAGCGCGACGTCGGCGACGATCGCGTCGCCCATGGGCGCGCGAGCCGCCTCGTCGGGGTCGCTGGTGATCGCCACGAGCTCCGTGCCCGGCGCGAGGAAGTCGCCGGGGATGTTCGGGTAGTAGGAGAACACCGACGCGCCGACCACGAGCACGAGGTCGTGACCGGCCAGCGTCTGGCCCAGCGGCCCGACGGCCGGCGGCAGGATGCCCTGGAATGCCGGGTGGTTCTCGGGAAAGCCGATCCGGTTGCCCCCTGCGGCCGGCGCCGACCAGACGGTCATCCGCTGGCCCTCGGCCAGCGCGACCGCAGCGTCCCACCCGCCGCTGGCGTCGACGTCAGGCCCGACGACGAGCGCCGGGCGATCGGCGGCGCGCAGGCGCTGCGCGAGGGTGGTGATGGCCGCGGCCTCGGGCTGGGCGCGGCCGGCCGTCGTCCGCGCGATCTGGGTCGCGAAGTCGACCGGTTCGATGTCGCGGGCCCAGTCGTCCATCGGGATCGACACGAACGCGGGGCCGGCCGGCGGCAGCGTCGCGTGATGGATCGCCTGCGCAAGGGCGAACGGGACGTCCTGCGCACGCGGTGGCTCGACAGCGAACTTCACGTACGGCTTGGGGACCTCGACCGCGTCGCGGTTGGTCAGCAGCGCCTGCATCGAGATCAGCGATCGCGCCTGCTGGCCGGCGGTGACGAGCAGCGGCGCCTTGTTGGCGGCGGCGGTGAACAGCGCGCCGACGCCGTTGCCCAGGCCGGGCGCGGTGTGGAGGTTGACGTGGGTCACCTGGCCGCTGGCCTGCGCGTACCCGTCGGCCATGCCGACCGCGACCGCCTCCTGCAGCCCGAGCACGTAGCGGAAGTCGTCGGGGAACGGCCCGAGCATCGGCAGCTCGGTCGACCCCGGGTTGCCGAAGATGGTTGTCATCCCGCGTGAGCGAAACAGCTCGAACGCGGCGTCCCGGACCGTCGTCACGGTGCGATCGTATCCAGCAGTCCCGCGCACGCGGCGTGGATCTGGTCGTAGACGGCGTCGAACCCGTCGCCGTCGCCGTAGTACGGGTCGGCGACGTCGAGGTCGCTGTCGCTCGCCGGGTCGAACTCGCGCAGCAGGCGCAGCTTCGTCGCGCGCTCGCGGTCGGGGGCGATTCGGCGCAGGTCGCGCAGGTTGGTCGAGTCGAGGGCCAGGATCAGGTCGAAATCGTCGAAGTCCGACTGGCGCACCTGGCGTGCCCCGCCGGTCAGCGTCACGCCACGCGCCGCCGCCGCCGCGGCGGAGCGCCGATCGGGTGGGTCGCCGGCGTGCCAGCCGCCCGTGCCGGCGCTGTCGACCTCGATCTCGCCGTCGAGGCCGCGCTGCCCGACGAGCGCGCGCATGACCCCCTCGGCGGTCGGCGAGCGGCAGATGTTGCCCATGCAGACGAACAGGATGCGCACGGCCGGGGAGTGTGGCGGACCTGCGACGATGACGCCGTCATGGACCTCGGGCTGAGCGGCAAGGTGTGCGTGGTCACCGGCGCCAGCGCGGGCATCGGTCTCGCGGTCAGCACGCGCCTGGTCCAGGAGGGCGCGGCCGTCCTGATGGTCGCACGCGACGAGCAGCGACTCGCCGACGCGGCGCAGCAGGCGGGCGCCGACTACATCGCCGCCGACGTCACCGACGCCGATGCCGACGAGCGGATCATCGCCACGTGCGCCGAGCAGATGGGGGGCATCGACGTGCTCGTCAACAACGCCGGGACGAGTTTCGCGCGCCCGCTGCCCCAGCTGTCCGACGACGACTGGAACGCGCAGTGGGAGCTCAACGTGCTCGCGCCGATGCGGCTGATGCGCGCCGCCGCGCCGCGGATGGCCGCCCGTGGCGACGGGCGCATCGTCAACGTCTGCTCGTCGGCCGGTAAGCGCCCGTCGCTCACCAACGCGGCCTACTCTGTGACCAAGTCCGCCCAGCTGTCGCTGTCACGTGTGTTCGCTGACAGCTACGCGCCACAGGGCGTGCTCGTCAACGCGGTCGCTCCCGGCGCGACCGAGTCGGCGCTGTGGATGGCGCCCGGCGGCCTTGCCGACCAGACCGCGGCCGCGCGCGGCATCGACCGCGAAGCGGCGATCGTGGTCCAGAACCAGCGCATCCCGCTGGGCCGCTTCGCGCGCCCGCAGGAGGTCGCCGACGTGATCGTCTTCCTGTGCTCGGCCAACGCGAGCACGGTCTCCGGCGCGGCGTGGGCCGTCGACGGCGGAACCGTGCCCGTGATCATCTAGATGAGTCGCCGCGGGACAACTCACCGAGCCCGGTGGAAGATCGCCAGGCCGCTGTTGCGGTCGCCGCCGACGCCGCTGTAGAGAAACCGGCCGTCGGTCGTCGTCGTCACGCCCCACGCCTGGTTGATCCCGCGCCCGCGGGCACACCCCGCGAGCCGGATCGCCACGCAGCCGGCGTGGCCGGACGGCTGGTGCAGCGCGCCGCTGGGTGACCGTGAGAAGACCGCGATCGCGGAGTCGCTGAACGCGCCGCTGTAGACGCTGTGCCCGTCGGCCGACACGGTCACGCCGCGCACCCCGTGCAGGGCGCGTGCGGTGCCGCAGCCGTCGCCGGACTGGACCGAGAGACAGCCCGCCGCGCCGGGCTTCTGGGTGATCGAGCCGGTCTGCGGGTCGCGGTCAAAGACGGCCAGCGCCGAGCTGTGGCGGGCCGCGACGTACAGGTTGCGTCCGTCACGGCTCAGCGCGAGGTTGTAGGTGCCGCCGAGTCCGCGCCCTGAGACGCAGCCGTCGTGTGCGGGCTCGGAGGCGCATCCGATCTCGGTCAGCGCGCCGGTCGTCGTGTCGCGGCGAAACGCGGAGATGCTGTTGGCGGCGAACGACGCGGCGTAGAGGAAGTGCCCGTCGCGCGAGATCGCCAGGTCGGTCGGACCGTCGAGATCCGCGGCGTCGCTGCAGCCCGAGCCGCCCGAGCGCGACGCGCACAGGCCGGTCGTCGGCGTCAGCGCTCCCGTCGCCGCGTCGCGGGCAAACACGCTGACCGCGTCGGTCGTGAACGCCGCCGCGTAGAGGAAGCGCCCCGACGGGTCGATTGCCAGCGCCCGTGGGTAGCCGAGGCCGGTGACCCCGCGGCAGCCAGAGGCCTGCGCGTCGGGCCCGGCGCCGCCGGTCGCGTTGCGCAGGCAGCCATCCTGGCCGGCCGGCTGGGCCACACGGCCGGTCGCCGGGTTGCGGCGCAGGACGGCGATCGCGTCGCCCGTGCCGCCGCTGACGTAGACGTTGTGACCGTCGGGGCTGACGACGGTCCAGAACGCCCACACCATGCCGCGCACGTTCGTACAGCCGGGGTGCGGGAACGAGACCAGGCACTGCAGCTCGCGCAGGCGCCCGGTCACGAGGTCGCGGGCGAACACGTCCATGCCCCAGGTGAAATTCGACGTCGCGTAGAGGTTGCGCTGGTCGGGGCTCAGCGTCACGTTCTGCGTCGATCCCAGCGCGTTCGCCGCAGTACAGCCCTGGCGCAGCGCGGCCGCCTGGGTCGGATCGACGAGACAGCCGTTGGGTCCGGCATCTTGCATGAGGGAGCCGCGCGTCGCGCCGGCCGCGAGGGCCGTTGCCGCGAGGGCCAGGGAGGTGAGGAGGGCCAGCCCGGCGCGCATATGCCGACAACGATGCCCGATCCCCCGAGGTCACGTGCCGGATCGAGGTGCAATTGCCCGTTAACTAGACTCCCGCGCGGCATGAGCGCCGCCGCTGCCATCGGGAGGACCTACGCGCCGGTCGTCTACGCCGTGGGCCGCGAGAAGATCCGCGAGTACGCACGCGCGGTGGGCGAGACCGACGCGCTGTACCTCGACCTGACGGCCGCCCGCGCGGCCGGCCACCGCGATCTCGTTGCGCCGCCGATGTTCGCTGTCGTCTACGCAGCCGCGGCGCTGGCCCCCGGGATCCTCGACCCCGATCTCGAGATCGACTTCAGCCGCCTCGTCCACGGCGGCCAGGAGTTCGTCTGGGGGCCCGTCGTCGTGGCCGGCGACGAGATCGAGACGGTGGCCGGCGTCGCCGCCTTCGACGAGCGTGCCGGCAACCGCTTCTATACCTTCGAGACCGTGTCGACCAACCAGGATCGCCAGGTCGTGTGCCGCGGCACCTGGACCAACATCGTGCGGGGGGCGTGATGCAGCCAGGCGACGCGCTGCCCGAGCTGAGGGTCACGCCGGGTCCCTACACGACCGTCGTCTACGCGGGCGCCTCGGGCGACTTCAACCCGATCCACATCGACGAGGATTTCGCCCGCGCGGTCGGCCTGCCCGGCCGGATCCTGCACGGGCTGTGGACGATGGCCCAGGTGGCTCGGGCCCAGACCGAGGCGGCCGGCGGCCCCGAGAAGCTCGCCCGGTTGTCGGTCCAGTTCCGCCAGCCGGGCGTGATGGGCGAGGAGATCTCGATCGCAAGCACGGTCTCCGCCGTGCGCGACGACGTGATCGCCGTCGATACGCAGGCCGTGCAGGGTGGCAAGGCGATCATCCGCAACGCCCAGGCCGACCTGCGGGCGTAGACGACGTTCAGAGCTCCGGTCGGCCCGCTCGTAGAATCCTGAGCATGGTCTCGCCCCGGCAGGAGATGGTCCTGCGCAAGGTCATCGAGCTGTACGCCACGACGGGCACCCCCGTCGGCTCCAAGGCGCTCGCGGCCGACGGTGTCCTGGGCTACGGCGCATCGACGATCCGCCACGAGCTGGCGATGCTCGAGGAGGAGGGGCTGCTGGCCCACCCGCACACGTCGGCCGGGCGCATCCCGACCGACGCCGGGCAGCGCTACTACGTCGACCGGCTCCTGCCCGAGGTGCGCACGGCGCCCGGGCTCGGCATCGAGCTCGTCCAGCGCGAGCTCGACGAGGCGATGCGTGTGACGACGGAGACGCTGTCGCAGGTCACCGACCTGCTGGCGATCGTGTCGGCGCCGTCGATCGACACCGCAACGGTGCGCCACGTCGAGGTGCTGGCGCTGCAACCGCAGGTCCTCATGGTCGTGATCATCACCTCGACCGGCGGCGTGTCCAAGCGCGTGCTGACGTTCGAGGCGCCGATCGACCCGGGGCTCGTGACGTGGGCGGGGGAGTACCTCAACGAGCGCCTGACGGGCATCGGGCTCGGCGCGCGGATGCTGCACTCGCGGCTGCTCGACAGCGGCCTGTCGAGCAGCGAGTCGGCGTTCATCTCGGCCCTGTCGCCGGCGTTCACCCACCTCGCCGACACGGCCCAGGACACGCTCTACGTCGACGGAGCGGCGCGGCTGATGCGCGAACACCGCTTCCAGGACCTCGAGCAGATCAACGAGCTGATGTCGATGCTCGAGCGCCGCGTGACGCTGCTCGGCGCCCTGCGCGTGGCGCTCGGGGAGCCCGACGTGCTGATCCGGATCGGCTCGGAGAACGAGATCCCAGGCATGCGCTCGCTGGCATTCGTCGCCGCCAGCTACGGGCTGCCCGCGCGGCGTCTGGGGACCGTGTCGGTGATCGGCCCGGTGCGGATGGACTACGGCACCGCGATCGGCTCGGTGCGTGAGGCGGCCGGCCTGCTGTCGCGCTTCGTCGCCGACGTATACGAGGAGTAGAGGATGGCCGGTTCCACAACCCCACGGGACCCCTACGAGGTCCTTGGCATCTCACGCACGGCCGATGAGGGCGAGATCAAGAAGGCGTTTCGCCGGCTCGCGCGCGAGCTGCATCCCGACGTCAACGCCCACGACCCTGACGCCGAGGAGAAGTTCAAGGAGGCGGCCGAGGCCTACGAGATCCTCAACGATCCCGAGCGCCGCGCGACCTACGACCGCTACGGCCACGAGGGGCTTCGCTCCGGCGGCCTGGGACCCGACTTCAGCGGCTTTGGCTCGATCTCCGACCTGTTCGAGGCGTTCTTCGGCGGCGGCACGGGCGGTGGGCGTGCCGGGCCGCGCCAGGGCGGCGACATCGCGGTCCAGTCGCACATCGACCTCGCCCAGGCGATGGACGGGGCCAGCGTCGAGCTGTCGTTCGAGGCGATCGAGCTGTGCTCTCACTGCCACGGCAACGGCGCAGAGCCGGGGACGCCGATCGAGACCTGTCCGCGCTGCCAGGGCGCCGGGGCGCTGCAGGCGGTAAGCCGCTCGCCGTTCGGCCAGGTGGTGCGCAGCGTCGTGTGCGACGTCTGCGGTGGCGCCGGCAAGGTGCCCCAGACGCCGTGCGAGCAGTGCGAGGGCCGCGGTCGCGAGGTTGCCCGGCGCTCGCTGAGCGTCGACATCCCGGCCGGGATCGCCGACGGCCAGCGGATCCGCGTCGCCGGTCGCGGCCACGCGGGCGAGGCGGGCGGTCCGGCCGGCGACCTCTACGTACTCGTGACGGTCGCCGAGCACAAGCGTTTCGTGCGCGACGGCGACGATCTGATCACGGCGATCGACGTGGCGGCGCCGGCGGCCGCGCTCGGGATCGAGCTGACGATCGACGACGTCCACGGCGAGCCGGTCGCGGTCGCGATCCCGGCCGGAACGCAGCCCGGCGAGATCATCTCGATCGCCGGTGGCGGGATGCCCAGCCTGCGTCGCCGCGGGCGCTCCGGCGACCTGCGGGCGGTCGTCAACGTGATCATCCCGCGCAAGCTGACCAAGGAACAGCGCGAGCTCGTCCAGCAGCTCGCCGACTCGATCGGCGAGGACAACCTGCGCCAGGACGAGACGCTGATGGGCAAGCTGCGCCGGCTGTTCAACGCGTGATCCGCCTCGCGGTCCGCGTCCGCCGGGCCGACGCCGAGCTCGTCCTCGCCGAGCTGCTCGAGCTCGCGCCGAGCGGGGTCGAGGAGGTCGACGACGGCGACGTCGTCGAGTACGCGGTGTACGGCGCGCCTGGCGAGCTGCCGGCGCTGCCCGACCTGCGCGCGGCGGCCGGCGGCGCGCTGGTCGAGGTGACGACGACCGAGATCGCCGACGACTGGTCGCAGCGCTGGCGCCAGTTCCACCGGCCGATCGAAATCGGAACCCCGCCCACGCTTCGCGTCCGGCCGCCATGGCTCGAGGCTGCCGACGGGATCGCCGAGATCGTCATCGACCCCGGCCAGGCGTTCGGCACCGGCGCCCACCACACGACGCGACTGTGCCTGGAGCTGCTGTGCGAGCTCGAGGCGCCGACCGGAGCGCTCGTCGACGCCGGCTGTGGGTCCGGCGTGCTGGCGATCGCGGCCGTCATGCTCGGCTTCGCGCCGGTGCTCGCGTTCGACTTCGACCCGCTGGCGGTCGACGCGACGCGCGACAACGCGATCGTCAATGGCGTCGCGCTCGAGGTGCAGCGCCTCGACCTGCGCGAGCGTCATCTGCCAGGCGCGCCGACGGTCGTCGCCAACCTGCTGCGCCCGTTGCTGGCGCGTGTCGCTGCCGACGGCTTCGACGGGCAGCCGCCGCGCACGCTGATCGTCTCGGGCCTCCTGGCCCACGAGGGCGACGAGATCGCGGCGGCGTTCGCCCGCCACGGCCTGCGCGAGCGCCAGCGGCGGTCCAGCGGCGAGTGGGTCGCCCTCAGCCTGACGCGCTGAGAACGCTGTCGAGCAGCCCGGGGAAGCGGGCGTCGAGGTCGTCGCGGCGCAGCGATGTCATCTTCGTGCGCCCGACGAGGTGCTGCTCGATGACGCCGGCCTGCCGGAGCACCCTGAAGTGATGGGTGAGCGTCGACTTGGTGACCGGCAGCCCGAAGCTCCCGCAGGCGCGCGGCTGGTCCTCGGTCGCCAGCGTGGCGACGACGCGCAGGCGCATCGGGTCGCTCAGCGCGTGCAGCACGCTGGTCAGCTCGAGCGTTTCGCGAGCCGGGTACTCGAGCACCGGAGTGGTGGCGGTCGTCATGGTGACAAAGGTACGACGATCATCGAACTATTTTGGTACGATGGTCATCGAACTGTATCGCCCCGCCCCGAGAAGGACAAGCCTGTGAGTCGCAACCGGACGTTCGCAATCGTCGCCATCACCGGAGCCGCCCTGTTCATGGTCGTGCTCGACAACCTCATCGTCGCCTCGTCGCTCCCGTCGCTGATGAGCGATCTGCACACGTCACTGGACTCGGTGGAGTGGGTGATCGACGCATACATCCTGGCCGTCGGCGTCGGATTGCTGACCGGGACGGCGCTCGGAGAACGCTTCGGGCGTCGGCGGATGTTCGTGATCGGGCTCGTGATGTTCACCGCGTCGTCGGCCGCGGCGGCGCTGGCGCCGAACATCGGGGTGCTCGTCACCGCGCGCGTCGTCCAGGGCCTCGGGTCGGCGATTCTGCTGCCGCTGACGCTGACCCTCGTCAGCGCCGCGTTCCCACCCGAGCGCCGCGGCGTCGCGCTGGGCATCTGGTCGGCGATCGCCGGCGCCGGTGTCGCACTCGGGCCGATCGTCGGCGGCCTGCTCGTCCAGGCCTCGTCGTGGCACCTGATCTTCTGGGTCAACGTCCCGATCGGCATCGTCGCGACGATCGCCGCGCCGCGCGTACTGCCGGCGGACCGCGGCACCCACGCGCCCCTTGACCTGCTCGGGATGGCGCTTGTCGCCGGCGGGCTGTTCGCGATCATCGAGGCGACCGTCCGCGCGCCGAAGGTCGGCTGGACGGCACCGACTACGCTCGTCGCCTACCTCCTCGGCACGGTTCTGGTCGCTGCGTTCGTCGCCTGGGAGCGTGGCGCCGTCCACGCGATGATGCCGCGCCGGCTGTTCGCCGACCCGCGCTTCGCCGCGATCAACGTCGCCGGCTTCCTGATGACGTTCGCGATGTTCGGCGCGTTCGTGCTGCTCATCCAATACCTGTCGAGCGAGCAGGGTCAGGGCCCGATCGCCGCCGGCGTCGACACGCTGCCGTGGACGATCATGCCGTTCCTCGTGTCGCCGATTTCGGGGCGGCTGGGGCGCCGTGTCTCGCCGGGCCTGCTGACCGGTATCGGACTGGCATTGGTGACCGCCGGCCTCGCCGGCCTCGCCGTGTCGCTCGGCGCCGCCGCAGGCCCGGAGGAGCTCGTCCCGGCGCTGGTCGTCACCGGCATCGGCATCGGCGTCGCGCTGCCCAACCTCGCGTCGGTGTCGGTCAGCACTGTGGCGCCGCAGGACATCGGCCGGGCGTCGGGGATGATCAACACCTCGCGACAGGTCGGTGCCGTCTTCGGCGTCGCGATCAGCGTTGCCGTCGCCCAGGCGACGGGCTCGATCGCGACGGCGCTGGCGATCGCGGCGGTCGCGGCAGCGGTCGGCGCGCTGGCTGCGGTCGCCGACCGCTTGCGCGACGGCGTCGGCGCGATCGCGTCGGTGGCTCAGCGCGCGTAGCCTGGGCGTGTGGTGCCGCGACAGCCCTCGTTTCGCTCGCTGCTGGTGCTCGCCGGCACCCTCGTCCTGATCGAGGTCATGTTCTACGCGGCGCTGGTGCCGCTGCTGCCGTACTACTCGCGCCACCTGCACCTGTCCAAGAGCGCCGCCGGTCTGCTGACCGCCGCCTACGCGATCGGCACGCTCGTGTTCGCGCTGCCGCTCGGGTTGGTGGTGGCGCGGATCGGCGTCAAGCGCGCGACGGTCGCCGGGGCCGGGTTGCTGGCCTGCGCGAGCGCCGTATTCGGCTTCGGCGCGTCGACCGCGGTCCTCGACGGCGCGCGGCTTGTCCAGGGGGTTGCCGGGGCGGCGGTGTGGATCGGGGCGATCACGTGGGTCGTCGACGCGGCGCCGCCCGACCGCCGCGGCGAGACGGTCGGTGGGGTGCTGGGGATCGGCGTGGCCGGCGCGCTGCTGGGCCCGGTCGTCGGTTCGGCGGCACAGCTGACCTCGCCCAAGCTGGTGTTCGGGATCGTCGGCGTGGTCATCGCGGGGCTCGCGGTGTGGGCGGCGGCGACGCCCGGTCCGGCCGCCGATGCGCGCGGCGCTCCGCTGCGCGGCGCGCTCGTGGCCGCCGGCGGCGACCGGCGGATCTGGAGCGGGACCTGGTTCACCCTGCTGCCGGGCTTGCTGCTCGGGATCCTCGACGTGCTGGCGCCGCTGCGCCTCGACGAGCTGGGCGCCGGGGCGGTCGCGATCGGCGCCGTGTTTCTCGTCTCGGCGCTGCTCGAGGCGGGTGTCAGCCCGTTGTTCGGGCGCCTGGCTGACCGCCGCGGCCCGCTGCCGCTGATCCGCATCGGCCTGGTCCTGTCGGCGGTGCTCGCGGTGCTGCTTCCGATCCCGCAGGCCGCGTGGCTGGTCGGCGTGGTGACCGCGGTGACCGGCGTCGCCGTCGGTATCGCGTGGGTGCCGGCCAACACGCTGCTGCGGGCCGGGGCCGAGGCCCACGACCTGCATCCGAGCCTCGCGTTCGCGCTGTGGATCTTCGGCTGGGCCGCCGGCGTGTCGCTCGGGGCCGCGGTCGGTGCTCCGGTGGCCGAGGCGAGCTCGGACGCGGTGCCCTACCTGCTGGTCGCCGTGTTGTGCGTGGCGAGCCTCGTCGCGCTGCGGTTGCGGCCGCGCATCGCGGTGGCCGCGACCTAGCGCAGCCGCGGGTTCAGCCCCCGTACTCCTCGTCGGTGACGTGCTCGGCCCAGTCGACTGCCGAGCCGTCGTCGCCGGCCTCCTGCATGGCCATGTGGGACATGACACCGTCTGGTCCGGCGCCGTGCCAGTGGCGCTCGCCGGGCGCGAAGCGCACGCTGTCGCCAGGCCCCAGCTCCTCGACCGTCCCGTCGTCATGACCGATCCGGGCGCGGCCCGCGAGGATGTACAGCGACTGCCCGAGCGGGTGCGTGTGCCACGCCGTCCGCGCCCCCGGCGCGAACGTGACGCGAAAGGCGGCCAGCCGCGACGGCGGCTCGCCGGCGGTGACCGGTTGCAGCCATACGCTGCCGGTGAACCAGTCGGCCGGTCCCTGCTGGCTGGGCTGCTCGGAGAGGCGGGTGATCTTCATGCGGCCGAGGCTACAACGCCCCGGCCCAGCTGAACTCGCGCTGGCGCCAGTCCTCGAACAGCGGTGCGACGGTCACGCCCTGTCCCGACGAGTTGATCATGAAGTCGGGGCTCATGGCGATCCCGACATGGACGATCCGGCGCTCGGTCGCCTTCTGCCAGAAGCGCCCGGGGCCGAAGAAGATCAGGTCGGCGGGCGAGACCTGTTCGAGGCGCAGGCGCGCCGGCCGCGGCACCTCGGACGCCATCTGCGCCGCAGTGCGACCGAGGATCGCGCGGCCCGCCGGGAGTCCGGAGAGCTTGAACACGCGCCAGACGAGGCCCGAGCAGTCGTAGCCGCCGTGAGCCTGCGGGCCCAGCGGGCTGCGCGCGCCCTGCGGGACGTCGGCCTCGCCGCCCCACACGTACGGCATCCCGACCCGCGCGACGGCGATCCGCAGCGCTGCGACCTGCGCCGGTGTGTAACGCGGCAACACGTAGCGCGCGAACACCTCGCGCGCGTAGGCGACCTGCGAGCCGTCGAATCCCAGCACGTTGGCGAACGACCATGCGGCCTCGGCGCGGGTGATCGCGTCGGTCGGGTAGAGCTCGTCGCCGTCGTCCGGCGCCGGGTGATTGAACCGCAGCCCGAGCTGGCGGGCGACGACCTCGGTGCCGAAACGGGCGGGCGGGTTCAGCCCCGCCCGCCGCGTCTCGAGCTCGACGGCGGCAGCCACGTCGGCCAGGCCCAGCTGGTCGACGAGTAGACGATCGAAAGAGTAGACCGAGAGGCGCCCGACAGGCGCCGATACCGGGGCGACCCCGAGCCGCGCCGCGACCGCCGCCAAGGCGTCGCGCATCTGGGTCCCGGCGACGTGTTGCTCGCCGTGGAACGCGCCGTCGGGCAACGGCTCCATGACGCCGGCGTCGGACACCGTGTGCTGGGCCGCCAGGTCCCAGTTGCCGATCCCGGGGACGGTCGCCTGGGCACGCGCGGCGGCGGGCGCCAGCGCGGCGACCAGGCACGACAGCGCCAGCAGTGCGGACCGTCTCATCCCGCACAGGATCGACACGTATCCTTTGAAAGTGAAATGTCCCTGTCCGACACCGTCAAGGGCGACCTCACCACCGCGATGAAGTCCGGTGACAAGACGCGCGTGGGCGCGTTGCGGATGGTGCTGTCGGAGTTGCAGAAGGACGCCAAGGCCGGTGGCAGTGACGAGGTCGCGGTTCTGCGTCGCGAGCGCAAGCGCCGGCTCGAGTCCGCCGAGGCCTACCGCGACGCCGCCCGGCCCGAGCTCGCGGACTCCGAGGAGTACGAGGCCGACCTGATCTCGGCCTACCTGCCGGCCGAGATGTCCGACGACGAGCTCGACTCGATCGTCGCCGACGCGATCGCCGACACCGGCGCCGTCGAGGCCAGGGACATGGGCACGGTGATGAAGGCGGTCATGGCCAAGGTCGGCACCCGCGCAGACGGCAAGCGCGTGTCCGCCAAGGTGCGCGAGGCATTGAGCTAAGTGCGGCGCCAGATCGAGCTGTCAAACGAGGTCGCCGCGGCATTGAGCGGCGCCCACGATTCGGTCCTGCGCGCGCTCGAGGGCCATCTCGGCTGCGAGCTGTTCCTGCGCGGCAACATCGTCACGCTCGACGGCGCGTCCGACGACGTGCTCAGCGGCGCGACCGTCGTGCAGGAGCTCAGCGACCTGATCGAGCAGGGCCACGAGATCGGCCCGGGAACGATCGCTGCCGTCACCGGCGCGCTGGACCAGCACCAGTCGCCGGCCGAGATCCTCGAAGACGTCGTCTGGCGTCACCGCTCGACGCGGGTCGCACCCAAGACCGTCAACCAGAAGCGTTACGTCGACTCGATCCGCAACAACACGATCACGTTCGGCGTCGGACCGGCGGGCACCGGCAAGACGTTCCTGGCCGTCGCGATGGCCGCCGCCGCGCTGACCCAGCGCGAGGTCAGCCGCGTGATCCTGACGCGCCCCGCCGTCGAGGCCGGCGAGCGGCTCGGCTTCCTGCCCGGCGACATGATGGCCAAGATCGATCCGTACCTACGGCCGCTGTTCGACGCGCTGCACGACATGATCGAGCCGGAGAAGGTCTCCCAGCACCTCGAGCGCGGGGTGATCGAGGTCGCGCCGCTGGCGTTCATGCGCGGCCGTACGCTCAACGACAGCTTTGTGATCCTCGACGAGGCCCAGAACACGAGCCCCGAGCAGATGAAGATGTTCCTCACGCGCCTCGGGTTCGGCTCGAAGATGGTCATCACCGGCGACATCACCCAGATCGACCTCCCGCGCGACCAGCGCAGCGGCCTCGTCGTCGTCGGCGAGATCCTCGAAGAGGTGGAGGGCATCGACTTCGTGCGCTTCGGCGGCGACGACGTCGTGCGCCACCGGCTCGTGCAGCGGATCGTCGAGGCCTACGCCGAGCACGGCGAGGTCCAGAGCGTGACCGCAACCGACCTGCGGGCTTGAGCCCGCTCGATCTCGAGCTGCTCGGGACCCCACCGCCGAACGCGCCGTCGGAGTCCGAGACACGGGCGCTGGTCACCGCCGCTCTGGACACCGCTGGGGTCGGCGCCGGCCACCTGGCGATCGAGTATGTCGACGCGGCGCGGATCGCGCAGCTCAACCGCGAGCACCGGGCCAAGGACGAGCCGACCGACGTGCTGTCGTTCCCGATCGACGGGGCCGATGACGTCGACGGCCCCCGCGAGCTCGGCGACATCGTCATCTGCGCGGCCCACACGGTCGACCTGCGGGAGGCGATCGTCCACGGCACGCTGCACCTTGTCGGCATGGACCACGAGACCGACGACGGCGAGATGCTCGCCCGCCAGTCGGAGATCCTCGCGCGATGACCCGCTCGGGCTACGTCGCGCTGGCCGGACGCCCGAATGCCGGCAAGTCGACGCTCGTCAACGCGCTCGTCGGCCACAAGGTGGCGATCGTCTCTGACAAGCCCCAGACGACACGGCGGGCGATCCGCGGCGTGCGGACCGACGGTGACGCCCAGCTCGTGCTCGTCGACCTGCCCGGCGTGCAGCGTCCGCTCGATGCCCTGACCACGCGCATGCAGCGGCGCGTCGAGCGCGAGGTCGCGGACTGCGACGCCGCGCTGCTGCTGCTCAACGGCGAGCAGGGCGTCGGCCCCGGCGACCGCTTCATCGCCCGGCTGCTCGGCGGCGCCGGCGTGCCGGTCGTGATCGCGGTCAACAAGACCGACCGCATCAACCGCTCGGGCACGATGATGGCGCTGACCGACGCCGCGGCGCTCGAGGTCTCCGACGACGTCTTCCCGATCTCCGCGCGCACGGGGGAGGGGCTGGGGGAGCTACTGGCCCACCTCGAGGGCCTGATGCCCGAGGGTCCGTTCCTGTTCGGCGCCGACGAGGTCTCCGACCAGCCGCGCGAGACGCTGATTGCCGAGCTGATTCGCGAGCAGGCGCTGCGGCGCACGTTCCAGGAGGTCCCGCATGCCGTCGAGGTGATCGTCGAGGAGCTCGACGAGACGCGCGAGGACCTGATCGAGATCCGCGCCGTGGCGTGGGTCGAGGCCGAGTCACAGAAGGGGATCCTGATCGGCGCGGGCGGGGCGAAGATCAAGTCGATCGGCGCCGCGGCGCGCAAGGAGCTCGAGCGCGAGCTCGGCCGCCACGTGCACCTCGACCTCCAGGTGCGTGTACGGCGTTCGTGGCGCGGCGACGACCAGATGCTCGACCGCCTCGGGATCGAGTGACGCCTGCCACACATCCGGCTGGACATCAGTCGGATTCATGATCGTCCGGGCTGAATTGCCGCCCGCCAGGTGCCGGACGACCGCCCTCGCGCGGGCCCGACCGCCGCTCGGCCCTAGGCCGAGTGACTGATCGACAGCGTGTTGCCGTCGGGGTCTGCGAACCATGCGACGCGGGTACCGCTCGGCGCGGTCCACGCCCCGTCCGCGTCCTGGTCCACGGACGGGTAGCGGGTCGGTTCGATTCCCGCCGCGCGCAGGTCGGCGACGGTCGCCGCGAGATCGTCGACCTGCCAGCCGAGCACCGTGAACGGGTCCGGTTCGAACTGCTCGACGCGGGTGATGCGCAGCGCGGTGCCGCCGGCGTCGTAGGCGTTGGCGAACGGACTGGACTCGACGCGGCGCAGGCCGAGCACGCCGCCGTAGAACGCGTGCGAGCGCTCGAGGTCGGTTGTCGGGACGAAGGCAACGAGCGTTGCAGAGGCCAACATGCCTCCGAAGCTACAGTCCTGAGACTGTGGACATCCACTACGACGCAAACGGCCTTGTCCCCGTCATCGTCCAGGACTGGAACACCGGCGAGGTCCTGACCCTGGCCTACGCCAACGCGCAGTCGATCGCGCTCACGCGCGAGACCGGCGAGCTGCACCTGTGGTCGCGCTCCCGCGATGAGCTGTGGCACAAGGGCGCGACGTCGGGCAACACGCAGGCGGTCAAGGCGCTGCGCGTGGACTGCGACGGCGACGCGTTGCTGGCGCTGGTCGTCCCGGCCGGGCCGGCCTGCCACACCGGGGAGCGCACCTGCTTTCACAACGGCGACGTCGGCGAGCTCGCTCCGCACGAGGCGCTGCCGGCGCTCGAGCGGACGCTGACCGCGCGCGCCGGCGAGATGCCCAACGGCTCCTACACCGCCAAGCTGCTGTCCGACCCCCCGCTGATCGCCGAGAAGGTGCTCGAGGAGGCCGAGGAGGTCACGCGCGCGGCGCGCGAGGAGTCCGACGAGCGCGTCGACGAGGAGACGGCCGACGTCCTCTACCACCTGCTGGTCCTGCTGCGCTCGCGCGGCCACGACCTGACCGGCGCCCAGGAGGTGCTCAATGGCCGTCGCCGCTGAGGAGAGCGCTCTGCGGATCGCGCCCTCACTGGACGAGGTCCGCACGCTCGCCGGTGACTACAACGTGATCGCGCTGCGCCACAGCTTCATCGACGACTGCGAGACGCCGGTCAGCGCGCTGCTCAAGCTGCGCGCGCCCGACCCGACCGCGCCGGCATTCCTGCTCGAATCGGCCGAACAGGGCCAGCAGGTCGGGCGCTACTCGTTCATCGGCGTGCGTCCTCGCCACGTGATGCGCTGGTCGCTGGGGGACGACGGCGACCCGTACGCGCTGGCCGCCGAGGAGGTCGCGCGCCATCGTCAGGCCCCGTTTTCGGACATGCCGCCGTTCGCCGGTGGCGCCGTCGGCTACTTCGGCTACGACCTCGTCCGCACGCTCGAGCCGCTCGGCGAGGTCAACCCCGACCCGCTCGGCCTGCCCGACCTGGCGCTGATGCTGTCCGATGCGCTCGTCGTCTTCGATCATCTGCGCCACACCGTCTCGCTGCTCGTCAACGTCTACACCGAGGACGACATCGAGCGTTCCTACGCGAGCGCCGTGGCGACGATCGGCGAGCTGCGCGAGCTGCTGGCCGGCCCGGTGCCGCGCGCCGCGCCCCGGCCGGCGCTACCCGAGCCCGAGTTCACGATCAACATGGAGCGGGAGCAGTTCGAGTCGATGGTCTCGCGGATCATCGAGTACACGCACGCCGGCGATGTGTTCCAGGTCGTGCCGTCGCAGCGCTTTTCGACGCCGCTGCACGTCGACCCGTTCTCGATCTACCGCGGGTTGCGCGTCGTCAACCCGAGCCCGTACATGTACTTCCTCGACTTCGGCGACTTCCAGATCGCCGGCGCGAGCCCCGAGCCGCTGCTGACCGTCTCCGGCCGCCACGTCTCGACGCGCCCGGTGGCCGGCACGCGGCCACGCGGCGCGACGCCCGAGGACGACGCGCGTCTGGCGCAGGAGATGCTCGACGACCCCAAGGAGCGCGCCGAGCACGTGATGCTCGTCGACCTCGGGCGCAACGACCTCGGGCGCGTGTGCGAGTACGGCAGCGTGACGGTCGGCCGCTACATGGCGGTCGAGACGTACTCGCACGTGATGCACATCGTCAGCGACGTCTCGGGCACGCTGCGCGACGGCGTCACTGCGATGGACGCGCTTCGCGCGGCGCTGCCGGTCGGGACGCTGTCGGGCGCGCCGAAGGTCCGCGCGATGCAGATCATCGACGAGCTCGAGCCCGTCAAGCGCGGCGGCTACGGCGGCGCGGTCGGCTGGCTGTCGTACTCGGGCGACCTCGACACCGCGATCCACATCCGCACCGTCGTCATCAAGGACGGCATGGCTCACGTGCAGGCCGGCGGCGGCACGGTCGCCGACGCCAAGCCCGATCTCGAGTACGAGGAGTCGGTCGCCAAGTCGCGGGCGATCAAGCAGGCCATGGCGCTCGCCCACCAGCAGACGGAGTGGCCATGACCCGCGTCCTGATGATCGACAACTACGACTCGTTCACCTACAACCTCGTCCAGTATCTCGGTGAGCTGGGATGCGAGCTCGAGGTCGTGCGCAACGACCGGGCGACGGTCGACGAGCTGCTCGAAGGCGGCTACGACAGCGTCGTCGTCTCGCCCGGACCGTGCACGCCCAACGAGGCCGGGATCTCGCTCGAGGTCGTGCGCCGCTTCCCCGAGGCCGGGATCCCGCTGCTCGGCGTCTGCCTGGGCCACCAGGCGCTCGCACAGGCCTTTGGTGGCGACGTCGTGCGCCACGAGCCGGTCCACGGCAAGACGACGACGATTGAGCACGACGGCCGCACGATCTTCGAGGGCCTGTCGTCGCCGCTGACCGTCGGGCGCTACCACTCGCTGGTCGTCGATCCCGCGACGCTGCCGGACTGCTTCGAGCAGTCGGCGACCGGCGGCGGCGTGCTGATGGCGATCCGCCATCGCGAGCTGCCCGCCGAGGGCGTCCAGTTCCACCCTGAGTCGGTGCTGACCGACGAGGGCATGTCGCTGCTGCGCAACTTCCTTGCCGGTAGCGTCCGCGTGCATGCCTGAGCCGATCCTGACCAAAGCGATCGACGCGCTGGCCTCGGGGCACGATCTCGCCCGGGAGCAGGCGGAGGAGGTCCTGCGGACGATCATGGCCGGCGAGACGAGCGAGATCGAGATCTCGGCGTTCCTGATCGCGCTGCGGACCAAGGGCGAGACCGAGGACGAGCTGGCCGGCCTCGCCGCCGCGATGCGCGCGCTCGCCGTCCACGTCGGCACGCAGCGCCATGACCTGCTTGACACGGCCGGCACCGGTGGCGGGCGTTCGACGTTCAACGTGTCGACGACCGCCGCGCTGATCGCCGCCGGCGCAGGCTGTGCGGTGGCCAAGCACGGCAACCGCTCGGCGACCAGCCGCAGCGGCAGCGCCGACGTGCTCGAGGCGCTCGGCGCGCGCATCGACCTGCCGTCCGACCTGGTCGGGCGCTGCATCGACGACGCCGGCTTCGGCTTCATGTTCGCGCCGCTGCACCACCAGGCGACGCGCTTCGTGATCCCGGTGCGCCGCGAGCTGGCCGTGCGGACGGTGTTCAACCTCCTCGGTCCGCTGACCAACCCGGCCGGCGCGCGGCGCCAGCTGATCGGCGTCGCCGACGCGTCGTATCTCGACCGGATCGCCGGCGCCCTGCATCGGCTGGGCGTCGACCGCGCGCTGGTAGTGTCCGGCGCGGATGGGCTCGACGAGATGTCCACCTTCGCGCCGACGCACGTCGTCGAGGTCGATGAAGCAGGCGTGCGCCGCTACACCGTGAACGCGTCCGACTTCGGCCTCCAGAACCGGTCGGGGCCCGACGGCGTCGCCGGCGGCTCGCCGCACGACAACGCGGAGGTTTCGCGCGCGATCCTCGTCGGCCAGGACGGGCCGGCGCGGGACCTGGCGCTGCTCAACGCCGGGGCCGCGATCTACGTCGGCGGCGGGGCAGACTCGATCGCCGCGGGCGTCGAGGCTGCCGCGGCGGCGATCGACGACGGCCGCGCGGCCGCCGCGCTCGCGCGCTACGTCGAGCGCAGCAACGAACTCGCCCCGGCGCAGGCCGCCACATGAGCATCCTCGACGACATCGTCGCCTCGACGCGCGAGGACGTCCGCCGCCGCCGCGGCACCGTGTCGGCCTCGGAGCTCGAGCGCCAGGCCGTCGAGCGCCCCGAGGGACGGCCGTTCGCCGAGGCATTGCTGCGTCCCGGCGTGTCGCTGATCGCCGAGCACAAGCGCCGCTCGCCCTCGGCCGGCGAGATCCGCGCCGGTCTGACCGTGACCGACGTCGTGACCGCCTACGAACGCGGCGGCGCCGCAGCGATCTCGGTGCTGACCGAGGGCGCGCACTTCGGCGGCTCGCTCGACGACCTGCGCGAGGCGCGCAGCGCCACCGGGCTGCCGATCATCCGCAAGGACTTCATCGTCGACCCCTACCAGGTCTACGAGACCGCGGCGGCCGGCGCCGACGCGCTGCTGCTGATCGTCGCCGCACTGGACGACGACGCGCTCGCCGACCTCTACGGGCTCGCGCGCGATCTCGACCTCGACGTGCTCGTCGAGGTCCACGACGAGGAGGAGCTCGAACGCGCGCTCGAGGTCGCCGACGCCGACGTCATCGGCATCAACAACCGCGATCTGACCGACTTCTCGGTCGACATCAACCGCACGATCGAGCTGCTGTCCGATGTCCCGGCCGGGAAGACCGTCGTCTCGGAGTCGGGATTCCACGACCGCGAGCAGATCGACGAGCTCGAGCGCGTCGGTGTCGATGCGGTCCTGATCGGCGAGGGCCTGATGCGCGCCGAGGACATCGAGGCGGCGTGCCGTGCGATGGCGGCGATCGAGGACGACTACGAGGGCTGACCGCCCGCCGGTCGACATTCGCTTGCACGGCTGAGGTTCGGACCGGCGCGGCCGAAGGTTCCGTTCAGGAGCATTTCCGTTCCCCGTATGAAGCTGCGCACCCTCGTCACCTCGCTGGTGGCCGCCCTGGTCGGCGGCGCGGTCGTGGCGGTCGCCGTCGGAGCGTTCGGGGTCGGGCAGCAGACCGTGACCACGGTCATCGCGGGGCCGTCGGCGCCGCTCGACAGCGCGAGGGTCAGCGAGGGTCATGTGCTGAGCGTGCGCGACATCTACAAGGAGGCGTCGGGCGGCGTCGTGTTCATCACGTCGACGATCGTCCAGCAGGTCCAGCCGTCGGATCCGTTCTACGACTTCGGCGCGCCGCAGGTCCAGCAGGGCGTCGCGACCGGCTCGGGCTTCATGGTCGACGCCAACGGCACGATCGTCACCAATGCCCACGTGATCGCCGGCGCGACGAAGGTCGTCGTCCGTGGCTCGGGCGCGCGCTCGGTGGTCGCCAAGATCGTCGGCCGCGATGTCTCCGACGACCTCGCGGTGCTGAAGATCGACCCGTCCGGACTCGGCCTGCATCCGCTGAAGCTCGGTTCGTCGAGCGACGTCCAGGTCGGCGATCCGACGGTCGCCATCGGCAATCCGTTCGGCCTGGACCGCACGCTGACGACCGGCGTCGTGTCCGCCCTGCAGCGCCAGATCCAGGCACCCAACGGCTTCAAGATCGACCACGTGATCCAGACCGACGCGGCGATCAACCCCGGCAACTCGGGCGGCCCGCTGCTCGACGGCGCGGGCGAGGTGATAGGCGTCAACTCGCAGATCGAGACCGGCGGCTCCGGCGCGCAGGGCAATATCGGCATCGGCTTCGCGATCCCGATCGACACAGCCAAGAAGGTGATCCCGCAGATCGTGCGCTCCGGGACGATCCGCGAGCCGTTCCTCGGCGTGACGAGCGAGACGATCGACCAGACGCTCGCCGGCCTCAACCTGGCGACCAAGCATGGCGTGCTCGTGCAGACCGTCGATCAGGGCAGCGCTGCGGCCCGGGCGGGCATCCGTGCCGGCACGGTCACCGCGGACGTGTCGGGGACGCAGATCCTCGTCGGCGGCGACATCATCACGAAGGTCGGCCGCGATGACGTCCTCGGGGCCGACCAGCTACGCACGCTGATCGCAAGCCACCGGGTCGGCGACACGGTCACGCTGACGATCGTCCGCGGCGGCAAGACGATGACGCTCGACGTGACGCTCGGCGCGGCGCCGACCAGCGCACCGACGCCGACCTCGGCCGTGCCGCAGACGACCCCGTAGTACCCCGTCCGATCGCCGGTTCGCCTGAGCGTAGGCGGCGCGTCGAAACCGCACCACTGAGGACGAGGCGGTTTCGCCGCTCGCGATGATCCGCGATGCGCCTGGGCTGCAAAAGCGGTGATGGTCAACGGTTTCGCAGCCCACGCGCCGAGGGTGCCCCGATGCGGGCCGCGGGTCACGACAGCGCCGGCGCCGTCGTTCTCACCTGCGGCCCGATCGGACGGGCGTTCTGCCGGGCGCCCGGCACCTGGTGAGACGACGCACCTACGATGTACGGCGGTGGACTCCCTCGGCCCGACCCACATCAAGTTCTGCGGCCTGACCAACCTGCACGACGCGCAGCTCGCCGTCGACGCGGGCGCGTGGGCGCTGGGGATGATCCTGTGGCCGGGGTCGCCGCGCCACTGCGAGCCGACCGAGGCGACCCGGATCGCGGCCGCGTTCAAGCGCGGCGGACCGGAGCTCGTCGGCGTGTTTGTCAACCCGACGCTCGACGAGCTCGCGCTGGCGGCCGACACGATCGGCCTGACGATGCTCCAGCTCCACGGCGACGAGGGTCCGGTGTTCTGCGCGGAGGCCGCCCGGCGCACCGGCTGTCGCATCATCAAAGCCGTGCCGGTGCGGGGCAAGGCCGACATGCAGGCGATCGAGGCGTTCCACACCGATCTGCACCTGCTGGACGCCTATCACCCGTCCAAGCGCGGTGGGACGGGGGAGACGTTCGAGTGGGAGCTGGTCGCGCATCGGCGCTCGAAGATCCCGCTGGTGCTGAGCGGCGGCCTGACCGCCGACAACGTCGCCGACGCGATCGCCCTGACACGCCCGTTCGCGGTCGACGTGGCGTCGGGCACCGAGTTGTCGCCGGGGGTCAAGGACCCCGCGAAGCTGATCGCGTTCGCCGCCGCCGTCGCCGCCACCGCGGAGGTCGCCGCGTGATCGAGGCCGTCCCGCACCGCTACGGCCCGTACGGTGGCCAGTACGTCCCCGAGACGCTGATGCCGGCGCTGGCCGAGCTCGAGACCGCGTGGATCGCGGCCTGGAACGACGAAGGCTTCCGCGGCGAGCTGGCCGGGCTGAGCCGCGACTACTGCGGACGCCCGACGCCGCTGTACCTCGCCCACCGGCTCAGCGAGGCGGCCGGGCGCGAGCTGTGGCTCAAGCGCGAGGACCTGATGCATACCGGGTCCCACAAGCTCAACAACGCGCTCGGCCAGGCGCTGCTGGCCCGGCGGATGGGCAAGCCGCGGATCATCGCCGAGACCGGCGCCGGCCAGCACGGCGTCGCGTCGGCGACCGCGTGCGCGCTGCTCGGCCTCGAGTGCATCGTGTACATGGGCGCCGAGGACGTGCGCCGGCAGGCGCCCAACGTGCAACGCATGGAGCTGCTCGGGGCGCAGGTCGTCCCGGTCACCGCCGGGGCGCGCACGCTCAAGGAGGCGGTCAGCGAAGCGATCCGTGACTGGGTCTCCAACGTCGCGACCACGCACTACATCATCGGTTCGGCCGTCGGGCCGGCTCCCTATCCGGCGATCGTCCGCGAGCTGCAGCGCACGATCGGCGACGAGGCCCGCGCGCAGTTGCTGGAGCGCGCCGGGCGGCTGCCCGATCGGGTCATCGCGTGCGTCGGCGGCGGCTCGAACTCGATCGGCATGTTCGCCGGGTTCGTCGACGACGCCGGCGTGGCACTGATCGGCGTCGAGGCGGCCGGGGACGGCCTCGACAGCGGCCGCCACGGCGCGCCACTGACCGCCGGAGGTCCCGCCGGGGTGCTGCACGGCTCGCTGTCGGCGGTCCTCCAGGACGCCGACGGACAGATCCTCGAGGCGCACTCGGTCTCGGCCGGGCTCGACTACCCGGGCAGCGGGCCGGAGCACGCCTGGCTGCGCGACAGCGGCCGGGCGCAGTACGTCGCGGTGACCGATGACGAGGCGCTGGCGGCGTTTCACCGCGTCGCCGAGCTCGAGGGGATCATCCCGGCGCTCGAGACCGCCCACGCGCTGCACTTCGCGCTGCTGGAGGCCGACAGCACCCTCGACGTGATCTGCCTGTCCGGGCGCGGCGACAAGGACCTCGCCGAGGTGCTGGCCCGCTCGTGAGCGCGACCACGCCGACGACCGGGCTCGAGCGGATCGCCGAAGCGTTCGCGCGCCGCGAGGGCCGCGCGGCGCTGATGCCGTACATGATGGGCGGCCACCCCGACCTCGACGCGTCGCGCCAGATCGCTGCCGCCTACGCCAGCGGCGGCGCCGACCTCGTGGAGCTCGGCATCCCGTACTCCGACCCGCTCGCCGACGGCCCGGTGATCCATGCCGCGGGAACGGCAGCGCTCGCCGCCGGGACGACGCCCGACGACGTCCTCGGGCTCGCCGCGGCGCTGGCCGAGAAGGTCGCGGTCGTCGTCATGTGCTACACCAACCTCGTCATCGTCCCCGGGGCCGAACGCTTCGCGCGGCGCCTCGCCGACGCCGGTGTCAGCGGCCTGATCGTCCCTGACCTCCCGCTCGAGGAGGCCGCCGCGGTGCGCGAGGCCACCGACGCGGCCGGCTTGGCGTTGGTCCCGCTCGTCGCCCCGACGACGACCGACGAGCGGCTTGGCGCGATCGGCGGCGCGGCGCGCGGATTCGTCTACACCGTCTCGACCGTCGGCACGACCGGCGAGCGCGAGGTCCTGGCCGACAGCGTCGGCCCGCTGCTGGACCGCGTTCACGCGCGGACCGACGTCCCGGTCGCGGTCGGCTTCGGCATCGGGACGCCGATCCAGGCTGTCGAGGCGGCGCGCGCGGGTGCCGACGGCGTGATCATCGGCACGCGGCTCGTGCGCGCGGCCGGGGATGGCGAGGACATCCGGGGGCTGGTCGCGCAGTTCGCCGAGGCCCTGCGCGAAACACCAGCCCCGTGATCCTGCACGTCATCAACGGCGACGCGGCCGCCGCCGACGTCGCCGCCGCGCTCGGAAAGGTCGAGCTGCTCGTGTGGCGCGACGTGCTGCACGAGGGGCCGGTGCCGGCGGTCGTCGCCGACGAGCTCGTCGCGATCCGCGCCGAGTTCCTCGCCCAGCGCGGCTGGGCCGATCGCGACGAGGCGCGGATCTCGCTCGGCGCGCGTGATGCCCGGCTCGCGCGGCTCGAACCCTCGGACAAGGTCGTGCTGTGGTTCGAGGACGACCTGTATGACCAGCTCCAGCTGGTACAGGTGCTGGACCGCCTGACCGAGCACAACGGCCCGATCGACCTGATGGCGCTGCCGCGCGAGGGCCGCACGCCGCTGCTCGTCCGGCACGCCAGGGCGCGCGCGATCGGCGAACCGGAGCTGGCCCTGGCCCGCCGCGTGTGGGTGGCGTTCACCGCGCCCGACCCGCACGCGCTTCAGGACCTGTGGCTTGCCGGCACCCCAGAACTGCCCGACCTCGCGCCGGCGCTCGGGCGGCTGCTCGAGGAGCTGCCCGCGGTCACCGACGGGCTGTCGCGAACCGAGCACCAGCTGCTGGCGCGCACGCCGGCGACGCTGGCCGAGCTCGCCGAGGGTGATCGAGCCGACGAGCAGCGCCCATTCGCCTCCCAGTCGGTGCTCGAGAGCCGGCTTGCAGGGCTCGGAGATCTCGTCCGCGGCGACTGGACCGGCTTCGAGCTGACCGACGCGGGGCGTGCCGTCCTGGCCGGCGAGCAGCGCAACGAGCAGATCGACCGCTGGCTGGGCGGCGTGCGGCTGATCGGCCCGCGGGCGCGCTTTGAGTGGGATCCGGCCACCCGGCGCGTCGGATAGGATCATCGCCATGGGCTTCATCGCCACCGTGGTCGGCGCGCTGTCTATCTGGATCGTGCTCTGGTCGACCGGAACCAAGTCGTTCGATGGGTTCCTGCTCGCGCTTCTGATCATCACGATCGCTGCCGGCTGGCGGATCATCTCGCCGAACCTGCCCGGCAACCGCGAGCACTGACCTACAATCGCCGACTCGTGTCGGGACAAGGTGGAGCCGGTTGGCGACGTTTGCGGTTGGCGCTGGCCGGCGGACTGTCGGCGGCCGCGATCGCGGTGGTCGTCGCGGGCTGCGGCGGATCGTCGACGAAGACGAACACGGTGCCGTCGGGCACGACGCTGACGATCTACTCGAGCCTGCCGTTCAACGGCCCGCTGCGCCAGGAGGCGCTCGATGTCCGCGAGGCCGAACTGCTGGCGCTGAGCCAGCGCCACGACCACGTCGGCAAGTACACGATCCGCTATATCAGCCTCGATGACTCGACGGCCAAGAAGGGCGGCTGGGAGCCCGGCGCGACGTCGGCCAACGCGCGTACCGCGGCGCAGGACCGCACGACGATCGCCTATCTCGGGGACCTCGACTCGGGCGCGACCGCGATCTCGCTGCCGGTCCTCAACGCGGTCGGCACGCTGCAGGTCTCGCCCGGCAGCTCGGCCGTCGGGCTGACGCAGGGCGGCGTCGGCGCCGACAAGGGGGAGCCCGACAAGTACTACCCGACGGCCACACGGACGTTCGGGCGCGTGATGCCCAACGACACCGCGCAGGGGACGGCGATCGCCCGGTACATGGACGCCAAGGGCTGCACCGAGCTCTACGTACTGCACGACTCAGAGCTCTACGACGGTGACGGCATCAGCCAGGTCGTGGCGTCCCAGGCGTCGGCGGCCGGGGTCGAGCCGGTCGGCGACGACGTCGTCGGCACAACCGGGCCTGGGACCGCCAAGCTGGCGGCCGAGATCAAGGTTTCGGGCGCCGACTGCGTGTTCTTCGGCGTTGTCGCCGCCGACCACCCGGCGAGCGCGATCAACGCGATCCATGCGGCCGTCCCGTCGGCGCGCCTGTTCGGGCCGTCACAGCTCGTCACCCCGCAGTTCGCGTCGGCGCTGACCCCGTCCGCCCAGGCGGTCACGTTCCTGACCTCGCCGATCGCTCCGCCGGCGCTGCAATCGGCGGCCTACCGGCACTTTGTTGCCCGGTTTGCGGCGGTCGCCCACCACGCGCCGGCCGCGGACGCGGTGTTCGGCTACGACGCGATGCGGGCCGTGTTGCAGTCGATCAACGACGCCGGCTCCAAGGGAGCCGACCGCCGCGCGGTGATCAAGGCGTTCCTGAACCTGCGCGACCAGCATTCACCGCTGGGGACCTACTCCATCGACCGGCGCGGCGACACGACGCTCGACACGTTCTCCGGCTACCAGATCCGCAACGGCCGCCCGGTCGCCGACCCGGACTTCACGCCCGGCGCCTAGATGGGTTGTTCCACGGCGGCGTGATGGCCGGCATCCGCACGCGCGGTGTCGTGGAATAGCTCATCTAGTCGTCCAGCACCGCGCGCAGCGCCGCGTCGAGTTCGGGATGGGCGAAGTGCAAGCCGGCCTCGAGCGCGCGGGCGGGGATCGCGCGCTGGCCGGTCGTCACGAGTTGCGCCATCTCGCCGTACAGCACCCTCATCGCCAAGCCGGGGATCGGCGCGACGGCCGGGCGATGCAGCGCGCGGCCGAGCGCGGCCGACAGCTCGCGGTTGGTCACCGGCTCGGGCGCCGTGCCGTTGAGCGGTCCGCGCAGGTCCTCGCCGTCGACCGCCGCCACGTACAGCGCCACGAGGTCGGCGGCGGTGATCCACGGGATGTACTGGCGTCCACCGGCCACCGGACCGCCGATCCCGAGCCGGAACGGCGGCAGCATCCGCGCAAGCGCGCCGTCGTGGCGGTCGAGCACGACGCCGGTGCGGATCGTCGCCACGCGCAGCCCGAGCTGCTCGGCCGCCGTCGCCTCGCGCTCCCAGACGACGCAGATCTGGGCCAGGAAGTCCGATCCGGGAGCCGCTGACTCGTCGATCCGCTCGTCGCCGCGCGGTCCGTAGTAGCCGACGGCCGACGCGCTGACGAGGACCGGCGGCGCTTCGTCGCCCGCCGCGCGCAGGCCGGCCACGAGGTTGCGCGTGCCGACCTCGCGGCTCTCGCGGATCGCGCGGCGCGCTCGTGCGCTCCATCGCTGGGCGACGGTCTCACCGGCCAGGTGGACGACGGCGCCGGCCCCGGCCAGCGCCTCCACCGGCGCGGGCTGCGCGCCGGGGTTCCACATGACGGCCTCGGTCCCCAGCTCCTCGTGAGCGCGCTGCGGATTGCGCGACAGAACCGTGACCGCATCTCCGCGACGGCCCAGCGCGGCCACCAGCCGGCGGCCGATCAGTCCTGTCGCCCCAGTCACGACGACCTTCATGCCTGCCGATCCTATGTCACCAATTTGGTCAGACAAGGAAGGATCGCTTCCCCATGACGTCTCTCCGGGCGAACCCAGGTGGGATGGGGTACGGGTCAATGCGGTTGCCCCGCGGTCACCTGGTTTGACGATCGACCAATCAAGGGGGATGGGGAATGCACGTTTCCAAGCGCAAGGGCCTGGCCCTGCTCGTCTGTGCCGCCTTCGCCGGCTCGGCCTTCTCGGCTGTCGGCGCGTTCGGCCACGGCCTTCAGATGCCGATGTTCAGGCCGCACGTCCACGTGGTGCTCCAGAGCGACCTGATCGGCAACCTGACCGCGCCGAACGATCCGAAGATCCACGGCCAGGTGCCAGGAGGCGCGGCGTGGAAGATCAGGTTCGGCCGCGTCGCCCTGTTCAGCAATGGCGGCATCGTCGTTGTCGTCAGGGGCCTGTTGATCACCGGCACGAACAGCGCCGCTGACAACACGGTCGGGCCGGTTGTGAAGGTCGGCGCGTCACTGTGGTGCGGCGCCGACGCCACCACGGTGGCCGCTGCGATGACCAAGTCGGTCGCACTGGATGCGAACGGCAACGCGACGATCGTCGACAAGGTCAAGCTGCCGGCGCGGTGCCTGGCGCCGATCGTCCTGATCAACCCGACGGTCAGCGGCGGGATGGCGCCGGCCCCGGCGTACATCGCCGCGTCCGGCTTCACCACGATGTAGGGCGGGGACCACGAAGCACGACGCCGCCGCGGCGCTCTCGGGCCCGCGGCGGTTGTCGTTAAGTCGCGCCGTGCACCCGGTCGGCGTCGACCGCGGCGAATCCGACCGTATTGTTCTGCGGCTCGACATCGCCCGACGCGCGCGCCTCCGCGGCGACGGCCTCGGCGACGGCCGGGGCGACGTCGCGGTTGAAGACCGACGGGATGATGTAGTCCTCGCGCAGCTCGGCGTCGGCGACGATCCCGGCAATCGCGCGCGCGGCGGCCATCTTCATCGGCTCGGTGATCTGCGGCGCGCGGACGTCGAGCGCGCCGCGGAAGATCCCGGGGAAGCAGAGCACGTTGTTGATCTGGTTGGGGTAGTCCGAGCGCCCCGTCGCCATGACGCGCACGAGCCCGGCCGCGTCCTCAGGCGAGATCTCGGGGTTCGGGTTGGCCATCGCGAACACGATCGCGTCACTGTTCATGCGCTGTAGCGCCGCCGCGTCGACGACGCGCGCCCCCGACAGGCCGACCAGCAGGTCGGCCCCGTCGAGCACGTCGCCCGGCGTTCCGTGGCGCCCCTCGGGGTTGGTCGACTCGGCATACCAGCGCTTGATCGCGCTCATCGACCCGTCGAGGTAGTCGACGCGCTGGGTGTGCAGGGCGCCCTGGGAGTCGCAGCCGATGATCGACGTGACCCCGGCCGCCATCAGGATCTTCGTCACCGCGACGCCGGCCGCGCCGAGGCCGATCACGACGACGTGCAGCGACTCCAGCGGCTTGCCGGTCAGCTTGCACGCGTTGAGCAGTGCGGCCAGGACGACGACCGCCGTGCCGTGCTGGTCGTCGTGGAAGACCGGGATGTCGAGCGTCGCCTTGAGGCGATCCTCGATCTCGAAGCAGCGCGGCGCCGAGATGTCCTCGAGGTTGATGCCGCCGAACCCGGGCGCGATCCGGATCACGGTCTCGACGATCTCGTCGGGGTCCTTGGTGTCGAGGCAGATCGGGATGCCATCGACGCCGGCGAACTCCTTGAACAGCATCGCCTTGCCCTCCATCACCGGCATCGCCGCGCGCGGGCCGATGTCGCCGAGGCCGAGCACCGCGGTGCCGTCAGAGACGACGGCGACCGTGTTGCGCTTGATGGTGTACTGGAACGCCTTCTCGGGGTCCTCGTTGATGGCGGCACAGACACGCGCGACGCCCGGTGTGTAGGCCATCGAGAGGTCGTCGCGTGTCTTGACCGGCACGCGGTTGTGCATCTCGATCTTGCCGCCGAGGTGCAGCAGGAAGGTGCGGTCGGTGGCGTCGATCACGCGGGCCCCCGGGAGCGCGTCGATCGCCGCCGTGATCTGTTCCCAGTGGTCGGGATCGGCGGCGTCGATCGTGATGTCGCGCACGAGCACCGACTGGTCGACCGACACGAGGTCGACCGCCCCGATGATGCCGCCGGCGTCGCCGATCGCGCCCGCGACGTGGCCGAGCATCCCCGGCTGGTTGCCGATCTCGACGCGGATGGTGACGGAGTACTGGGCGCTCGGGCTGGGCAAGGGCGCGAGAGCTTATTCGCCCTTACGCCTCGACGACCTCGCCACGCGCAGGCAGGCGAAGGCGGTCGCCGATGCCGTTGCCAGCGAATGCCGCGACGAGTTCGTTGGCGCCCTGCGTGAAATGGGTCCAGCCTTCGAAATGCAGGAGGATCGCGACCGGAGCGGCGAGTGCGATCGTCGCCATCGCGGCCCGGTCGGCCGACAGCGTCAGGTAGGCGCCGTCGAATCGCTGCGGGATCTGAACCGCGCCCGCGTTGAGGATCGCGATGTCGATCGGGCCGTAGCGCTCGGCGACGTCGGCGACGACGTCGAGCGACGCGTTGTCGCCTCCGACATAGACCGTGGGCTGGTCGCCGGCTGACAGCACGAACCCGATCACCGGTCCCGTGATCTCCTCGCAGCCCGGCGGGCCGTGGAGCGCCGGGACGGCGGTCACCGTCACGTCGCCGACCGTCGCCGCCGCCCACTCGTCGAGCCCCTCCACCGAGCCCCCGAGCCGCTGTGCGCCGGCCGTCGTCGTGAACACGCGTGCCCCGCTGCCCAGCGTGAACTCACGCCCTGCCGGGTCGAGGTTGTCGGCGTGATGGTCGTGCGAGATCAGCACTGCGTCGATCGCGCCGATCTCGTCGGCGGCGATCGCCGGCCCCGTCGTCTTGACGAGCCCGCCCTCGTACTCGCCGGGCGGCGACAGCGTCGGGTCGGTCAGCCAGCGCAGGCCGGCGTACTCGATGATGGCGGTCGGGCCGCCGACCAGTTGGCAGGTCAGAGCAGTCACGGGCGACACCATACAAACGAAGGGGTGGCGAGATGATCGTGGTGACGGCGTACGTCCAGACCGACGACGAGCGGCACGCGCAGATGATCGAGATCGGCCAGGCGGTGGCGCATGCGTCGCGCGCCGAGGACGGCTGCATCGGCTACCGCGTGTGCCAGGACACCGAGGACCCGAACACGATCGTGTTCGTCGAGGAGTGGGAGGACGACGACGCGCTCCAGCGCCACTTCGCCACGCCGCACGTCGCGACCCTCATGGCCGCGGTTCCCGCCGCCGTGGCGGCGCCGCCCGTGGTCAGATTCCACACGATCGCCTCGACGCGCGACCTGTCCGACGTCGGGGGGTAGGGTCCGTGGTGGTGGCCGCCACGCTGCAACAGACGCCCGACGAGCTGTTCCTGATCGACGGCAACTCGCTCGCCTACCGTGCCTTCTTCGCCCTCCCGGAGTCGATCGCGACGTCGACCGGGATGCCGACCAACGCGATCTTCGGGTTCGCGTCGATGCTCGTGAAGATCCTCACCGAGTACGGCTCGAAGCCGACGATCGTCGTCTGGGACGCCGGTGCCTCCGGGCGCAAGGAGCTCTACACCGAGTACAAGGCGCAGCGCAGCTCGCGTCCGGACCTGCTCAAGCAGCAGTGGCCGCACCTCGAGGGGATCGTCGATGCGTTCGGCTACCGCAACGTGTCGGTGGCGGGCTACGAGGCCGACGACGTCATCGCCTCGATCGCGGAGAAGGCGCGCGCCGAGGGCGTCCCCGTCCTGATCGTGACCGGCGATCGCGATGCGTTCCAGCTCATCGACCCCGAGTCGCGCGTGCGCGTGATGGCCACGGCGCGCGGGATCACCGAGACCAAGACCTACGACCACCAGGCCGTGATCGATCGCTACGGCATCGCCCCCGAGCAGATCCCCGACTTCTACGGGCTCAAGGGCGACACGTCGGACAACATCCCCGGCGTCCCCGGGATCGGCGACAAGACGGCATCGGAGCTGCTGCAGCGTTTCGGCGACCTCGAGACGGTGCTGGCGTCGATCGACGAGATCTCAGGCGCCAAGCGCAAGCAGAACCTGACCGAGCACGCCGACAACGCACGCGTCTCCAAGCAGCTGGCGACGATGGTGCGCGACGTCGCGGTCGACGTCGACCCGCTGAAGGAAGCCGCGCGCGAGCCCGATCGCAGCCGGCTGCGCGACGTGTTCCGCGAGTTCGAGCTGCGCGATCCGTTGCGCCGGCTCGAGGAGGCGCTCGGCTCGGCCGAGGCGGCGGCGCCGGCCAGCGAGGCCTCGACGACCGTCGCCGCGAAGGTCCGCCAGGGCGGCGTCGAGCTGATCGCGTCGCTGCCCGCGGGCGAGACGTACGTCGTCGTCGCGGCGCCGCAGGCGCCGGAGGGCGCGCTGTTCGCCGAGGCCGAGAGCTGGCGCTTCGCCGCCCACGCCGGCGATGTCGTGCTGGCCGGCGACTGCGACGGGCCCGAGGCGGTCGTCGCGGCGTTGGCCCAGCGGCCGGTCGTCGCCCACGACGCCAAGGAACTGCGCGTCGTCCCGCCGGGCCTCGTGCACGACACGATGCTCGGCGCGTTCCTGCTCGAGCCCGCGCGCCGCGGCTTCCCGCTGCACGAGCTGTGCGAGGAGCGCGGGTTCGCGTCGTCGCTGGAGGATTCGCTGGCCGCCGACGCGGTCCTGATGGCAGCGCTCGCGGCGTGGCAGCGCGAGCAGATCACCGCGCGCGGCCTCGACGCGGTGATGGCCGATGTCGAGCTGCCGCTGGTCGCGGTCCTGCGTGACATGGAGATCGAAGGGGTGCGGCTCAACGGCGAGCGGCTGGCCGCGATCACGACGCGCGTACGCGAGGAGGTCGGCGAGCTCGAGCGCGAGATCTGGGACCTCAGCGGCGAGGAGTTCGTCATCGCCTCGCCCCAGCAGCTCGGCCAGATCCTGTTCGAGAAGCTCGGCCTGTCGCGCAAGCGCCGCGGCAAGACCGGCTTCTCGACCGACGCGCGCGTGCTCCAGGCGATCCGCGACGAGCACCCGGTGATCCCCAGGATCGAGCGCTGGCGGGAGCTCAACCAGCTGGCCAAGACCTACCTCGACACGCTGCCGTCGCTGACCGACGCCCGCGGGCGCATCCACACGACGTTCCTGCAGGCGGGCGCGCAGACCGGCCGCATCGCCTCCAAGGACCCCAACCTCCAGAACGTCCCGATCCGCACGCCGCTGGGCCGCGAGATCCGGGGCTGCTTCGAGGCCGACGGCGACGACGTGCTGATCAGCGCCGACTACGAGCAGGTCGAGCTGCGGGTGCTCGCCCACGTCGCCGACGAGCCGGTCCTCAAGGAGATCTTCATCCGCGGTGAGGACGTGCACACGGCGACCGCGTCGCAGGTCTTCCAGGTCGAGCCGGCGCAGCTCGACGCGGGAATGCGCTCGAAGGCCAAGATGATCAACTACGGGATCGTGTACGGCCTCAGCGACTACGGGCTCGCCGAGCGGCTGAACATCCCGCGCGAGGAGGCCAAGGCGTTCATCGACGCCTACCTCGAGCGGTTCCCGCGGGTCGCCGAGTTCATGGCCTCGACGATCGAGCAGGCCACCGAGGTCGGCCACGTGACGACGCTCTACGGCCGCCGGCGCCAGATCCCCGAGCTCAAGGCGCGCAACTGGCAGGTGCGGTCGCTGGGCGAGCGACTCGCCGTCAACACGGTGATCCAGGGGACGGCGGCCGACGTGCTGAAGCTGGCAATGATCGGGGTGCACCGCGGGCTGGAGGCGTCTGACCTGACGACGCGGCTGATCCTGACCGTGCACGACGAGCTCGTGCTCGAAGGGCCGGCGGCAGAGTCCGCGCAGGCGTGCGCGCTGGTCGAGCGCGAGATGGTCGCGCCGTGGCCGTATGACCCGCCGCTGGCCGTCGAGGCCGCCGTCGGGCGGACGTGGCTGGAAGCGAAGTAGGGGCGTCCATTACGGTGGACGCTCATCCCCAGTTCTGGGGATGCGGGGTTCGCCGCCCGAAGGTGTGAAATCGGGCTGAAATAGCGCCAACGCGCCAAGAAAACTGGCCCGTGGCGACGCGTCCACGGGTAGTCACTTTTGGGGTGTCCAGCGGCCGGGACGGGTGATTTCGGCGCTGCGAGCGCTCGGGCGTTCGTCCACTGGACGCCGGCCTTGAGATTCCGGGCGTGTCGTAGACAGGTGTTCGACGTGCGGATCGGCAGAACCTGCGCGACCATGCCCGCCCCGACCGGTTGCGACCGCGTCACGGAAGACACCAGTGAAGACCGCACTACGCACCCTCACCGCCACCGTCGTCGCCGCCGTCGCGATGTCCGCCACCGCCCAGGCCGCCGTCTGGACACCGGCCCAGACGGTCAAGGCGATCACCGTCGCCGACGCCCACTGGCCGGCGAGCCCGTGCCACGGCCGCGAGACGATCACGTGGGTCAGGTCGGCGGAGATGGCCGACTTCGCGGGCACCGCCTATCCGCAACAGTGCGCGACGACGATCGCCTGGAACCAGGTTGCGGCCAGCGACCCGTCGCCGGCCTTCCTGTGCACGGTGCTCGAGCACGAGTTCGGCCACCTCGCCGGCCTCGAGCACTCCAGCGACCCCAACAACGTGATGTTCGCCATCGTCTGGAAGTCCTCGCCTGACTGCGCGGCCGCGTTTCCCGGCCAGTCGAAGCTGCCGCGGGCGGGACTGCCCGCGAAGTCCAAGGCGCGCGCCAAGGCCCGCTCGGCCCGTCGGCGCTGACGCTTTCTCGAGCCGGTCGCACCGCGGATCGCGCGGCGCCCTTCGATGTCCCGGGGCGCCGCGCGGCTTGCGATCGCTACGCGCCGATCGCGACGTGCCCGGGCGTCGCGGCGACCCGGTCCAGCCACGCGCCGATCGCCGGGTAGGGCCCGAGGTCGAAGCCGCCCTCGTGGGCGACGTGGGTGTAGGCGTACAGCGCGATGTCGGCCAGCGTCAGCGACTCGCCGACGAGGAACGCGCGGTCGTCGAGCTCGCCCTCCATCGCATCGAGCGCCCGATAGCCGGCGGCGCGGCGCTCGTCGAGGCGGTCGGCAAACTCCTCGGGGCGCCCCGACAGCGCGACCCAGAAGCGCACGACGGCGATCGCCGGCTCGTGGTCGTACTGCTCGAAGAACATCCACTGCAGCACTTTGGCTCGCTCGTAGGCGTCGTCGGGGACGAAGGGCGTGCCCTCGCCGAAGTACCACAGGATCGCGCCCGACTCGGCCAGCGGGCGGCCGTCGTCGAGGATCAGCGTCGGCACGCGAAGCGCCGGGTTCAGGCCGCCGATCGCCTCGGGCCGGTCGCTGCGGTCGGTGACGCTCATCGAGCGGCGCTCGTAGTCGATGCCCAGGTGGTGGAGCAGCAGGCGGACCTTGTAGCAGTTGCCCGAGTCCGTGTTCTCGTAGAGCAGCATCAGCCAATGTTGGCGAACTGCGGCGGCGCGATCGCGAGGTAGTGGTTGAACGCCCAGCGCACGAGCCGCTCGTTGCTCATGCCGCGCAGCACGCCGGTCATCGCGCGCGGAGAGCGGTTGACGACGCTGACCAGCGACTGCACGCGCCACAGCCAGTCAAACGCCCAGGCATGGTCGTCGCTGAACGCCCCGTAGCGCTCCAGGGCCTGCTCGCGCGTCTGGCGGCCCTCGATCACGCCGCGCAGCTCGCGGCCGCAGGCGATCCCGAAGTACAACGCGGTGCGGATCCCCTCGGCGGTCGTCGGCAGGCAATGGCCGGCGCTGTCACCGGCGAAGAACACGTCGCCGACCGCAGCGGGGCGGATGCGGTGGGGGATCCAGTTGCCCTGGTAGCGGACGGCCGGGACGTCGAGCTCCTCGGCGAGGCGGACGGTCGGCTCCTTGACGTGATCGACCGGGTCGAACGAGCCGACACCGACGCGCAATTCGTCGCCGGCCGGGAACGACCAGGCGTAGCCGGCGCGGACGTAGTCGCGGTCGAGCCACAGCTCGAGATCGTCGCTGTTGCCGTGTGGGTGCACCTCGAGCCCGCGGGACAGCCTCGCCTCGGGCGGCTGGATCGCGCGCTCGGAATCCGGCGCCAGCACGCGGCGCCAGCCGAGCGCGTCGACGACCAGCGGCGCGCGCAGGTCGCCGCGGTCGGTGTGCACGGTGTGGACGGCCCCGCGCGTGATCCCATCGACCTTCGCGGTGTCGAAGTCGGCGTCGCCCTGGGCGGCGAGCAGCGCACACAGCTCCCGGTAGTCAAAGGTGCTGAACGTCCACGGCAGGTCCCAGTGGAACGTCTGTCGCGGGGTGTGGACGACGAGCCGGGAGAACGTCTGGCGGATCGAGTCGTGCAGGCCGAGGGTGTCCAGCCACTCGGTCGGAGCGGCGCAGGCGCTGGTCTGGCGCTCGCCGATCTCGTAGCGGTCGACGACCAGCACGCGCGCGCCGCTGCCGGCCAGTTCGCGGGCCACGGCGAGTCCGGCGAAGCTCGCACCGCATATCAGGACGTCGCAATCCCCCTGCAGGGGTGTGCGCTCGTCTCCGCGCTTGGTGGCTCGAACCGGCATGCGCACTGATGATTCCAGGCATCATGGGTCCGCTACCCTTTCGCCTCACACCTATGACCACCATCACCAACGAACAGACAGAAGCCAAGGTCGTCGAAGGCTCCGACGGCCTGCTGCTCGAGATCGACGGGCAGATTGTCCCCAACTACGACGCCACCATGGCCTCCTTCGAGGAGGGCGAGGTCGTCACCGGCCGTGTCGTGCGCATCGACAACGACGAAGTCCTCGTCGACATCGGCTACAAGAGCGAAGGGGTCATCCCCAACAACGAGCTCTCGATCCGCAAGTCCGTCGACCCGCATGACGAGGTCGAGCTGGGCGAAGAGGTCGACGCGCTGGTCCTGACCAAGGAGGACCAGGACGGTCGCCTGATCATGTCCAAGAAGCGCGCGCGCTTCGAGCGGGCGTGGCGCAGCATCGAGGCCGCCGCCGAGTCGGGCAGCCCGGTCATCGGCACCGTCATTGAAGTCGTCAAGGGCGGCCTGATCGTCGACCTCGGCGTGCGCGGCTTCCTGCCCGCGTCGCTCGTCGACATCCGTCGCGTGCCGAACCTCGACGAGTACATGAGCACCCAGATCGAGTGCAAGGTGATCGAGCTCAACCGCTCGCGCAACAACGTCGTCCTGTCCCGGCGCGCCGTGCTCGAAGAGGAGCGCAAGGAGCAGCGCCAGGAGATCCTCGACCGCCTCCAGCCGGGGCTCGTCGTCGAGGGCCAGATCTCGAACATCGTCGATTTCGGCGCGTTCGTCGACCTCAACGGCATCGACGGCCTGATCCACATCTCCGAGCTGTCGTGGTCGCACGTCAACCACCCGACCGAGGTGCTGGCGATCGGCGACACAGTCCAGGTCAAGGTGCTCGACATCGACCGCGACCGCCAGCGCATCTCGCTGGGCCTCAAGCAGACCCAGGAGGATCCGTGGCAGCGGGTGGTCGACACCTACAACGTCGGTGACGAGCTCGAAGGCACCGTCACCAAGGTCGTCACGTTCGGCGCGTTCGTCGAGATCCTCGACGGCGTCGAGGGCCTCGTCCACATCTCTGAGCTCGCCCAGCACCATGTCGAGAACCCGCGCGAGGTCGTCCAGCCGGGCGACACGATCCGCGTCAAGGTCCTCGAGATCGACTCCGAGCGCCGGCGGCTGTCGCTGTCGGTCAAGCGCGTCGAGGGTCAGGTGCTGCCGCGCCGCACGCCCGAGGAGCTGGCCGCGGCCGGCATCGTGCTCGAGCCGCCGTCCGACGACGGCCTGAGCGAGGACGAGTACGTGAGCGCCGCGCCGGTCGTCGCAGAGCCGGAGGCCGAGGTTTCCGCAGCGCCGGAGGCCGAGGTTTCCGAGGTCGCCGCGGAGCCCGAGGCCGAGGTTGCCGCAGAGGCCGAGGTCGCCGCAGAGCCCGAAGCCGAAGTGGCCGCGGAGCCCGAGGCCGAGGTGGCCGTCGAGCCGGAGCCCAGGGTCGAAGCGGCCGCGGAGCCGGAGGCCGAAGCGGTCGCCGAACCCGAGCCCGAGGCGGCCGCCGAGCCCGAGCCCGAGCCTGCCGCGGCGGCCGACGAGAGCTGAGCCCGCCGCCGCGCGTCCCGTTCGTCGGTCTGACCGGCGGTCTCGGCGCCGGTAAGTCGACCGCGCTTGCCGAGCTGGAGGCGCTCGGCGCCGCGACCCTGTCGACTGACAGGGTCGTCCACGAGCTCTATGCCTCGGACGAGGTTCGCGATGCGGTCGTCGAGCGCTGGGGGCCGCAGGTGGCGCCGGCCGGCGTCGTCGATCGCGGCCAGATCGCCCGCCACGCGTTCGCGACCGCCGACGACCGCGTGTGGCTCGAGCAGCTGCTGTGGCCGCGGGTCGGGATGGCGGTCGTCGATTGGCGCGCCCAGGTCGGTGAGCGCGAGCCGCCGCCGGTGGCGGCCGTCGTCGAGACGCCGCTGCTGTTCGAGGCCGGGTTGCACGGTCAGTACGACGCGACGATCGCCGTGATCGCCGACGAGGCGCTGCGCTCGCAGCGCGCCGCGGCGCGCGGCCACGAAGCGGTCGACGAGCGCGCCGCGCGCCAGCTCAGTCAGGAGGAGAAGGCGCAACGGGCGACGTTCGTGGTCGTCAATGACGGAACGACCGAGGATCTGCGCCGCGCGCTGTCGGAGATCCTTGCCAAGCTGGCAGCGTGAGCTCGACGAGCGGCGCCCACGTCCGCAGTCGCACCGCGGACGCCGCGGCCCGCCGGCGCGCGCGGGTCGTCCGCCGCCGGCGTCTCGCGGCGCTGGCCGGGGTCGTGATCGTCGTGGCGGGGCTCGTCGTCGCGCTGTCGCCGACCGTCCACAAGGCCGTCAACGAGCTCGAGTTGCCGCTGAGCCACGAGGACATCATCCGCCAGCAGGCGGCCGCCAAGAAGCTCGACCCGGCGCTGGTCGCCGCCGTCATCTACGCCGAATCGCGGTTCCGCGACCAGACGAGCTCGGCCGGCGCGCGCGGGCTGATGCAGATCACGCCCGACACGGCGAAGTTCATCGAGAAGATCTCGGGCGGCCAGACGTTCACGCTCAACGACCTCTCCGACCCGCAGATCAACATCTCCTACGGGACCTACTACCTGCGCTATCTGATCGATCGCTACGGATCCGAGAAGCTCGCGCTGGCCGCATACAACGCCGGCGATGCCAACATCGACCGCTGGATCGCCCAGGCGCATGCCGCCGGAAGGCAGCTGACTGTCGACGCGATCCCCTTTGCTGAAACGCGTGCATACGTAGGAGCCGTGGAGTCGGCGAAGAAGAGGTACCGGCACACCTATCGTCGCCAGCTCGGCCTCTGAAAATAGGGCATCGTCACGCCTCCAAACGGGGCATCTCCTCGACCGGGCGGCGGGTTTGCTGCGCCGCTTGACGCGACCCCGGCCCGTCGATAGGTAGGCACCTCCTAATGCGGAGGGAAAGGACGGGAATGCCCCGATTTCGAGGGATCTTGGCGGCCACGACAGTGGCCGCGGTCGCGTTGATCTTCGTGCCCGGGGCGTTCGCCACGACCGGCACCTACACCGTCTTTTCGTGCAGCGACCCGACCGGCGCCGTAAACCCGGCGGCGGGCTGGACGATGACCCCCGCGTCGACCGTTGCCGGTTTGGCCTCCAATAGCTGCCTCGGCCACGGCTCGCTCGAGGCGGCCCTTGCGGGCCCGGCGCCGAGCGGCGACTCGAGCTCGAGCTGGCAGTTCACCGCACCGCCCAACACGACGATCGTCCGCCTCGCTGCCACGCGCACGACGACGGGTGTCGTCCAGGGCACGACGCCCGCCGACGTCCAGTACCTCCTCGCGACCAACAGCGGGACGCTCGAGTCGTGCCTGGTCGCCGACACGTCGCCGTGCACCGGAGACCTGTCGGGCCCGATCGACAAGCAGGGCCTGAACGCCGCCACGGTGGGCTTCCGCGTGCTGTGCACGAACGCCGGCTCGACCTGCCTGCGGCCCCTGCGCGCCGACTTCACCGCGATCCAGATCGGCCTCAAGGACCCGTCGCCGCCGGCCGTCAGCAACGTCAAGGTGCTCGACAACGGCGACTCCAGCGGCGTCCTGTCGACGACGTTCGACGCGGCCGACACGGGCGGCGGGGTCTACCGCGCGCTGGTCAAGGTCGACGGTCAGCCGTTCCGCGCCCAGCCGCTGTCGGCCGCGCCGTGCGCCGACGCCGCGCCGCTGGACGCCGACGCCTACGAGTTCGTCGACCCGGTCCCGTGCCCGCTGTCGGTCACCGGCGCCGCGGTCAAGGTCGACTACCGCGACCTGCCGCCCGGCCCGCACGCGGTCGAGATCGACGTCGAGGACGCGGCCGGAAACGCGACCGCGGTCTACGGCCCGGTGGCGTTCCCGAAGCTCAACGTCGAGGTCCAGTCCAACAACGAGCAGTCGATCCAGAACGTCATCCACGCGAAGGTCCGGATGTGGTTCGTCAAGAACCACACGCACACGTACACGAGCAAGTTCGGGACCCGCGTCGTGACGCGCGGCGTGCTGCGCGGCGCCGACGGCAAGGGCGTCCAGGGCGCCCGCGTCGACGTCTTCCACATCCTCCACGACGGGACGCGGCGGCTGCTCAAGACCGGCCTGAAGTCGCGCGAGGGCGGCGCGCTGACGCTGATCCTCCCGATCAACCTCGACACCCGCCACATCGAGTACGACTACCGCGCCCTGCGCCCGGGCCGGGTCACCAGCAAGGTGACGCTGGACCTGACCGTCAAGCTCCACGGCAGGACGTTCATCCGCGTGCACCACCACAAGAAGTAGGGCGGGGCCGTTCGGCGACCCACCTACACTGGGTGGGTTGCCGGACTTCGCCCTCGACCCGATCTTCACCCCGACGGCCGACCAGCCGCGCGCGATCGACCAGCTCGTCGAGTCGATCGGCGACGGCTCGCGCTACACGACGCTGCTCGGGGCGACCGGCACGGGCAAGACGATGACGATGGCCGCGACGATCGAGCGGCTGCGCAAGCCGGCGCTCGTGATGGCCCACAACAAGACCCTGGCCGCGCAGCTGTGCAACGAGTTCCGGATGTTCTTCCCCAACAACGCGGTCGAGTACTTCGTCTCCTACTACGACTACTACCAGCCCGAGGCCTACGTCCCGTCCAAGGACCTCTACATCGAGAAGGACTCGGCGATCAACCAGGAGATCGACCGCCTGCGCCACGCCGCGACCGCGGCGCTGTTCGCCCGCCGCGACGTGATCATCGTGGCCTCGGTGTCGGCGATCTTCGGCATGGGCTCGCCGGAGACCTACGACCGCAACATGGTGCTCCTGCGCCGCGGCGAGACGACCGACCGCGACCTGCTGCTGCGCAAGCTCGTGTCGGTCCAGTACACGCGCAACGACACCGCTCTGGGCCGCGGCACGTTCCGCGTGCGCGGCGAGGCGCTCGAGGTCTTCCCGGCCTACGCGGAGTCGGCCTACCGCGCGACGTTCTTCGGCGACGACGTCGAGCGCCTGCAGCACTTCGACCCGCTGACCGGCGAGGTCATCCAGGACGACCTCGAGCACATCGCGATCTGGCCGGCCACCCACTACAACGTCAAGGACGGCACGATCGAGGCGGCGGTCGCGGAGATCGGTCGCGAGCTCAACGAGCGCACGGCCGAGCTCGAGACCCAGGGCAAGCTGCTCGAGGCGCACCGGCTGCGCCAGCGCACCCAGTACGACATGGAGATGCTGCGCGAGATGGGTTTCTGCAACGGCATCGAGAACTACTCCCGGATCCTCGATGGCCGCCAGGCCGGCGACCGGCCGTACTGCCTGATCGACTACTTCCCCCACGACTTCGTCTGCTTCCTCGACGAGTCCCACCAGACCGTCCCGCAGATCGGCGGCATGTACGAGGGCGACCGCTCGCGCAAGCAGACGCTGGTCGACTACGGCTTCCGGCTGCCGTCGGCGCTCGACAACCGCCCGCAGACGTTCGACGAGTTCCTGGCCATCACGCCGCAGCTCGTGTTCGTCTCCGCGACCCCCGGCCACTACGAACGCACGCACGCGCCCAAGATCGTCGAGCAGATCGTGCGCCCGACCGGGATCGTCGACCCGCGCGTCGAGGTGCGCGCGACCCGCAACCAGATCGACGACCTGATGAACGAGATCCGTATGCGGGTCGACCGCGAGGAGCGCGCGCTGGTCACCACGCTGACCAAGAAGATGAGCGAGGACCTCACCGACTACCTGCTCGAGATGGGCTTCCGGGTTCGCTACCTGCACTCCGAGGTCGACACGCTGGAGCGCATCCAGATCATCCGCGACCTGCGGCTGGGCGAGTACGACGTGCTGATCGGCGTCAACCTGCTGCGCGAGGGGCTCGACCTGCCCGAGGTGTCGCTCGTGGCGATTCTCGACGCCGACAAGGAGGGCTTCCTGCGCGGGGAGACGTCGCTGATCCAGACGATCGGGCGTGCGGCGCGCAACGTCGAGGGAACGGTCCTCATGTACGCCGACAAGCAGACGGCGGCGATGCAGGCGGCGATCTCGGAGACCGACCGCCGCCGCGAGATCCAGCTCGCCTACAACGAGGAGCACGGCATCACCGCGGCGACGATCGTCAAGGGCATCAGCGATATCGCCGAGTTCCTGACCGCCGAGGGCAAGACCCCCAAGGGGCGCCGGCGCAGCGAGCGCAAGCGCGTGCGAGCCGTCGACATGTCGTCCAACGACCTCGAGCGGACGATGGTCGAGCTCGAGGAGGAGATGATCGCCGCGGCCGAGGATCTGCGCTTCGAGTACGCCGCGCGCCTGCGCGACGAGATCCGCGACCTGCGTCGCGAGCTGCGCGAGCTCGAGGCGGCGGGTGGCACCGCGGCCTGAGGCCCTGCGCGACGCGCTGCTGGCCTGGTACCGCGCCAACGCGCGCGACCTGCCGTGGCGCCGCACCACCGACCCGTACGCGATCCTCGTCAGCGAGGTCATGCTCCAGCAGACCCAGGTGGCGCGTGTCGTCGAGCGCTACGAGGCGTGGCTGGCGCGGTGGCCGACCGCCGCGTCGCTGGCCGCTGCGCGCCGCGATGACGTGCTGCGCGAGTGGATCGGCCTTGGGTACAACCGCCGCGCGCTGGCGCTGCATGCGGCGTGCACGATCGTCGCGCGCGACGGCTGGCCGGACGACCTGCAATCGCTGCCCGGCGTTGGTCCGTACACCGCGGCGGCGCTGGGATCGTTCGCGTTCGGACATCACGTCGTCGCGCACGACACCAACGCCCGGCGCGTGTTCTCGCGGGTGCGATGCGAGCTTGCGCCGGCGCCCGGCCAGGCCGCGGTCTTCAACCAGGCGACGATGGAGCTCGGGGCCACGATCTGCACCGCGCGGGCGCCGCGCTGCGGTCTGTGTCCGCTGCGCGAGCGCTGTGACGGGCCGGGCGCGCCGCCCGAACCGCGCCGCAAAGGGCCACGTTTCGAGGACACCAACCGCTTCGTGCGGGGTCGTGTGGTGGCCGCTCTGGCTTCCGGCGCACCGCTGCCCGACGTCTCGGTCGCGCGTCTGGAAGCCGCACTGTCGGGGCTGGAGCGTGACGGCTTGATTGCACGCGGGGTCTCGGGGCCACGGTTGGTCTCGTGATGGCTTAGTCTGCGCACCATGGCCATGGACCGCATGAACATTGAGAAGCGTGATTTCCCGATCGGCCGGCGCGGCTATGAGCCCGAAGCCGTCGATGCACATCTGGCCGTCGTGGCCGTTGAGGTCGAGGCGCTCAAGCGCCAGCTCGAGTCAGCTCAGGCCGGCGTTTCCGCCGCGCAGCCGGCCACCGAGGCCGCGCCCGCCGCCGCCGCGCCCGTGTCGCTGGCCGCCGCTGCGAGCGAGCACGTGCGCACGATCGTCGAGGCAGCCGAGAGCAGCGCCGCCGACATCCAGCAGAACGCCCAGACCGACGCCGCACAGATCCGCCAGGACGCCGCCACCGACGCCGAGGCCACGCGCCAGGACGCCGTCGCCCGCAGCCAGGAGCACCTGACCAAGGTCTCCGACGGCACGTCGGTCATGCTCCAGCGCGTCGATGCGATGGAGGCCGAGCTCGCTGCGCTGGTCGAGAGCCTGCGCACCGGCGCCGCGCGCCTGAACGCCGACCTCGAGCTGCTGAAGGGCAACATGGGCGACCTGCCAGGCGCCGCGCAGCCGGTCGCCGCCGAGCCCGTCGCGGCGGTCTGGACGCCCGAGCCGGAGGCCGCACCGGCCGTCGAGCAGCCCGCCTGGACTCCCGAGGCCACTCCGGCCGCCGAGGCCGAGCCCGCGGCGTGGACGCCCGAGCCGGCCCCGGCCGACGCCGCGCCGGCCGCGTGGACACCCGAGCCGGCCCCGGAGGCCGCACCGCCCGCCGACGCCGCGCCGGCCGCCGACGCCGCGGCGTGGACGCTCGCGCCGCAGGCCGACGCGCCGCCCGCCGAGGCCGCGCCGGCCGAGGCCGCGCCGGCCGCGTGGACGCCTGAGCCCGCTCCGGCGGCCGAGGCCGCGCCGGCCGCCGAGCCTGCGGTCGAGCAGTCGGCGTGGGGTAACACGGCCGCCGTGCCCGAGACCGCACCGCCGCCACCCGCGGTCGAGCAGCCGGCCCAGTCTCAGTGGGGCAACACGGCTGCGGTTCCCGAGCAGCAGTTCCCTGAGGCCGTCCACGAGGTCCCGGCCCCCGAGGTGGCGGCCGATCCGGCGGCGGCCGGCGTGCCCGGCGCCGACGTCGAGGGGGCGCGCCTGATCGCGCTCAACATGGCCCTCAACGGCCAGTCGCGCGAGGAGACCGACCGTTACCTGGCGGAGAACTTCGACCTCGCCGACCGCGCGTCGCTGCTCGACGAGGTCTACTCGACGCTCGATAGCTGAGGCATCTGCGCGGCAAGCCAGTAGTGGCCGTGCGGCGCGACGAGCACGCTCGCGCCCACGAGCCGCGCCAGCTGCCAGGCGGTGCCCCGGATGCGGCTGGCGTAGGGCTCGGTCGGCCCGAAGAAGCGCCGTGTGGCGCCGAAGCCGGCCGCGCGCAGGTCGCGGCGCAGGCCGCGCAGGGTCAGGCCGCGCTCTGACCAGCCCAGGTCGCGCGTCGTCGCCCGGGCGCCGGGCGACAGGCGGTGCAGCCACGTCGGCTCGCCCAGCAGCAGCCAGCCACCGGGCTTCAGTCGCCGTGCGACACCCTCGAGCACCGCCGCCTGGCGGGTCGAGTGGTGCAGCGCGTCGAAGATCAACACGACGTCGGCGGGGCCGCCCGCGGGCAGATCGTCCATGTCGGCGACCTCGAACCGCGCGCTCGACCCCCAGCGCTGCGCGCGCTGCCGGCACAGCTCGATGTTGGCCGGCACGAGGTCGACCCCGTGCGCGCGGTAGCCGGCTTCGGCGAGGAAAAGCGTGGTCCAGCCGGAACCACACCCGACATCGAGGATGAAGGCGTCTCGCGGCGTGCCGACTACCTGGAGCATGTACGACACCGTCGCCCACTCGCCGAAGTGCGCGGGGTCCCAGCCGAACGGCTTGGAGGCCTCCGCGGCCATGAACTCGGGCGTCCGGCTCGAGACCTCTGCCGCCTTGTGGGCGTCGCTCACGGCGCGCGACGCTACCAGCGGATCGGGCGGACGCACGTGATGCGCCGCACCATCGTTCTCGCGGCGCTCGCGCTGGTGCTGACGTGCGCGGCGGGTCAGGCGACCGCGCTGGCGGCCGCGCAACGCTTCGCGAGCCCGTCGGGGACCATCGTTGCGCCGTGCACCCAGGTGTCGCCGTGCGATCTCACGACCGCGATCCAGGGCGCCTCGGCCGGTGACGACGTCACCGTGACGGCGGGCTCGTACACGCTCACGTCGATGATCACCGACAGTGTCGCGCTGACGATCCATGGGGTCGCGGGCCAGCCCGCACCGGTCATCACGTCGTCGGCGTTCACGGTGTTGCAGGTCAGCAACCCGTCGACGACGCTGCGCCGGCTCGACCTGCGCGACACCGCCGCCGGCGGCGGCGCGCTGATCACCAACGGAACGCTGGCGGAGCAGATCAGCGCGCGGGGTGGGGGCTCGGGGAACGGGACCTGCGACATCCAGGCGGGCACCCTGCGTGACAGCGTCTGCGTGGCGAGCGACTCCGGCGCCGCGGGGGTCCTGGCCGGCACCGGCAGCGGGACGATCACGCTGCGCAACGTCACCGCGATCAACACCAATCCGACGGCCGGCGACGGGCTGCTGGCCAACGGCCAGGGGTCGCCGCAGCTCATCGTCAACGCGACCAACGTGATCGCGCACGGCGTGACCGACATCGCGGCCAAGGGTGTCGGGGGCAGCGACTCGGCCAAGGTCAACGTCGACCACAGCAACTACGTCACGACCTCGCCGGCTGCCGGCTCGTCGATCGTCGACGGCGGAGGTCAGCAGACCTCGGCGCCGGTGTTCGTCAACGCCGGCGCGTTCGACTACCACGAGGCGGCGAACTCGCCGACGATCGGAGCCGGCGTGGACAGCGCCGCCAACGGCACGCTCGACCTCGACGCCGACCCGCGCCAGATCGCCACCACCGACATCGGTGCCGACGAGTTCATCCCGGCGCCGACGATCAGCCTGGCCAAGGCGACGGTCACCGGCTCGACGAGCGCGATCGTCAGCGCGACGATCAACCCCAACGGCATTGCGACCACCTACCACGTCAACTACGGCAAGACGGCCTCGCTCGGCACCGCGACGCAGACCCTGACGCTGCCCGCCGCCACGACCGGCCAGGCGGTCCAGATCCCGCTCAACGAGCTCGACTTCGGCACGACCTACCACTTCACCGTGACCGCCTCCAACGCGACGCGGTCGGCCACGACGGTCGACCAGTCGTTCACGACGATCGGCGTCTCGCACGACATACCGACGACCCAGCCACCGGTCACCGTGCCGCCCCCGCCGCCGACCGTGCCGACCACTCCGACGCCGGCGATCCGCTCGCTGTCGCTCAGCCCGTCGCGTTTCGCCTCCAGCGGCCATTCCAGGAAGGTCCACCACGGCACCTCGATCCACGTGACGCTGTCGCAGGCCGCGTCGGTGATCTTCACCGTCGACATGCAGTCGACGGGCCGCATCGTCGGCACGCAGTGCCGCAAGCAGACATCGTCGAACCGCAAGAAGGCCAAGTGCGCGCTGTCGAAGACGATCGGGACGTTCAGCCACCCGCTCGCCACCGCAGCGACGAACACCGGGTTCTCGGGCAAGGTCAGGGGCCACGCCCTGGCGCCCGGCAGCTACACGCTGACCGCAGTCGCGACGGCCGCCGGCAAGAAGTCGGCTCCGCGGCTGGTGAAGTTCACCGTCGTACGCGGTTAGATCACGCGCCACACACGTGGTAGGTGTGCAACTGGCGGTAGCGGCGACGGCAGCAACAACGCGCGATCCGTCATTCGATGCGCAGGCGGGGCCAGCGTTCACGCCAGCCCTTGTCGGCGATCCGCTGCTCGTAGACCGCGCGCGGCGCGCGGGCCGGGTTGTGGCGGCAGACGAGGCCCAGCAGGTCGTCGAGGCCGTACGGGGCGACGGTCAGGAGTGTGTCGTCGGGGAGCAGGCGTACGCTGACACACGAGGCGACTTCGGGGAACGTCGCGATGGCCTCGGCGCTTGAGTGAAACGGCTCGACGTCGACCCCGAAGCGCTGCGGATACCAGCGGTGAACGCCGGCCTGGTTGCGCGCCTCCCACGGCCAGCCGGGCGTGCGGTCGCGCAGTGCGGTTTCGACCGCCTCGTCGCGCGTGGGCGTCGCGTCGTCCGGGTCGAAGAACAGGAGGTCGAGATCACGCGGCGGCGCCGGCTCGCGGTCGTGGAGAACGTCCCACACCGTGTTGCGGATCGCCCCGGCCGCGAGCAGCCAGTCCGGGGCGTCGACATCGCGCGCGGCCGCCAGCGCGCGCATGAGCAGCGGCGAGCCGTGCAGGATGGCGTCGAGGCGAACGATCATGCGACGACGGCGGCAATGGGCAGGGGAACATCTGTTCGCCTCGGTAACATCGTTTTCTCATGCCGCCGCACAACTCGATCGTCGTCTCCGGCGCTCGCGAGCACAACCTCAAGGACATCACGCTCACGCTGCCGCGTGACGCGCTGGTCGTTCTGACGGGGCTCTCGGGGTCGGGTAAGTCGTCGCTGGCCTTCGACACGATCTACGCCGAGGGGCAGCGCCGCTATGTCGAGTCGCTGAGCGCCTACGCGCGCCAGTTCCTGGGCCAGATGGACAAGCCGGACGTCGACTCGATCGAGGGGCTGTCGCCGGCGATCTCGATCGATCAGAAGACGACGTCGCGCAACCCGCGCTCGACCGTCGGGACGGTCACCGAGATCTACGACTACCTCCGGCTCCTGTGGGCGCGGATCGGCCATCCGCACTGCCACATCTGCGGCAAGCCGATCGCCGGGCAGTCGGCGGAGCAGATCATCGACCAGGTGATGGCGCTGCCCGACGGCACGCGCTTCATGGTCCTCGCGCCGATCGTCCGCGGGCGCAAGGGCGAGTACGGCAAGCTGTTCGAGGAGCTGCGGGCCGAGGGCTTCGCGCGCGTCGAGGTCGACGGTGAGCTGCGGATGCTCGAGGACGAGATCGTGCTCGACAAGAAGTACAAGCACGACATCGCGGTCGTCGTCGACCGGCTGGTGATGCGCGAGGACCTGCGCAAGCGCCTGGCCGACTCGATCGAGACCGCCGTCGCGCTGGCCGATGGGATGGTCGAGGTGGAGACGTTGCCGAAGGAGGGGGAGGATGAGGCCCCGCGGAGGACTCTGTATTCCGAGAAGTTCGCGTGCATCGATCACGGGCCGGTGATCCCCGAGCTCGAGCCGCGGATCTTCTCCTTCAACGCCCCGCACGGCGCGTGCGAGCGTTGCACGGGCCTCGGGCATCAGATGGAGATCGACCCGGAGCTCGTCGTGCCGGACCCGTCGCTGTCCGTCGGCGAGGGCGCGATCGTGCCGTGGTCCAACGGCCACTCGGGCTACTACGAGCAGCTCGTCCAGGCGCTCTCAGAGAAGCACAAGATCGATCTCGAGGCGCCGTGGCACGACCTCCCGCAGAAGCATCGCGACCTGCTGCTCTACGGCACCGACGGCGACCGCGTCACCGTCTCCTACCGCAACCGCTACGGGCGCCAGCGCTCCTACGCCGCACGCTTCGAGGGCGTCGTGTCCTCACTCGAGCGCCGCTACCGCGAGACCGACTCGGAGTGGTCGCGCGAGCGGATCGAGGAGTACATGTCGCTCGTCCCGTGTCCGGCGTGCAAGGGCTCACGGCTACGGCCGGAGTCGCGGGCGGTCCTCGTCGGCGGAATCGCGATCCACGAGTTCACCGCGATGTCGGTCAAGCGGGCGCTGCGCTGGATCGAGGAGGTCGCGCTGACCGACCGCGAGCGTGAGATCGCACGGCTGATCCTGCGCGAGATCTCCGAGCGCCTGAACTTCCTCGACAACGTCGGGATCGGCTACCTGTCGATGGATCGCGCTGCGGCGACGCTGTCGGGCGGCGAGGCGCAGCGGATCCGGCTGGCCACGCAGATCGGGTCGGCGCTGGTCGGCGTGCTGTACGTGCTCGACGAGCCGTCGATCGGCCTGCACCAGCGTGACAACGCCCGGCTGATCGCGACGCTCGAGCGTTTGCGCGACCTCGGCAACACGGTGATCGTCGTCGAGCACGACGAACAGACGATGCGCGCTGCCGACCACCTGGTCGACCTCGGTCCGGGCGCGGGCGAGCACGGCGGGCGGATCGTCGCCCAGGGCACGGCGGCGCAGGTCGAGAAGGTCGCCGAGTCGCTGACCGGGCAGTTCCTTGCCGGCACGACGACGATCGACGTGCCGGCCAAGCGGCGCAAGCCCGACGGCTACGTCGAGATCCGCGGCGCGAGCCAGCACAACCTCTGCAAGCTCGACGTCCGCGTGCCGCTCGGCGTGATGACGTGCGTCACCGGTGTGTCGGGCTCCGGCAAGTCGACGCTCGTCAACGAGGTGCTGTTCAAGGCGGTCGCCAACCGCCTGCACCGGGCCAAGACGCGCCCCGGCGCCCACCTCGCGGTACTCGGGCTCGACCGGCTCGACAAGATCATCCAGGTCGACCAGTCGCCGATCGGCCGCACCCCGCGCTCCAACCCGGCCACCTACACCGGCCTGTTCGACGTCATCCGCGACCTGTTCTCCAAGACGCCCGAAGCGCGGGCGCGCGGCTACAAGCCGGGGCGCTTCTCGTTCAACGTCAAGGGCGGGCGCTGCGAGGTCTGTCGCGGCGACGGGCAGATCAAGATCGAGATGCACTTCCTGCCCGACGTCTACGTCCAGTGCGAGCAGTGCGAGGGCCGGCGTTACAACCGCGAGACGCTCGCGATCCGCTTCAAGGGCAAGACGATCGCCGACGTGCTGCACATGCCGGTCGAGGAGGCGCTCGAGTTCTTCCAGCACATCCCGAAGATCCGCCGCCGCCTCGAGACGCTCGACGCGGTCGGCCTCGGCTACATCCGCCTCGGCCAGCCGGCGACGACGCTGTCGGGCGGCGAGGCGCAGCGGGTGAAGCTGGCCACCGAGCTGTCGAAGGTCGCGACCGGATCGACGCTCTACATCCTCGACGAGCCGACGACCGGGCTGCACTTCGCCGACGTCCAGCGGCTGCTCGAGGTGCTGCACCGGCTCGTCGACCAGGGCAACAGCGTCGTCGTCATCGAGCACAACCTCGATGTCATCAAGACCGCGGATCAGATCATCGACATGGGGCCCGAGGGCGGCGACGACGGGGGCCGTGTGGTCGCGAGCGGGACGCCGGAGGAGGTTGCGGGTACTCCCGGCTCCCACACCGGCGAATTCCTGACCGGCCTCGTTGAGCCCGTCACTGTGAAGGTGCGCCGCACGAGGCGGCGCGCAACCGCTGCTGCCTAGGCATATCGCCGTTCGCGTATCAGGGACCCTGATAGCGCGCGAGAAAGACGGACGGATGTACGACTGCCATGAACACCCGTTTCCGGCTAGCGTCGCCGCGTCACGGTCAGGAGCCGCCCATCGTGTGCTTCAGACCGAATGTGCGTCGCAAACTCCCTGTTGGGGAGGGCGCGGGCGCGGCGGCTCGGGGCAGCCGCCGCGCCCCGCCTCGACGCGCCGCGGTCAGTGCCCGCTGCCTCCGTCGTCTGAGCCGCCGCCGCCCGAGCCGCCGTCATCGCCGCTGGACTGATCGCCGCCTCCTGAGCTGCTGCTGCCGCCGCCGGGACCGCCCGGCGATCCGCCGCCACCGCCGTCGTCACCGCTGCTGGACGGCTGCGATCCGCCGCCGCCACCGCCGTCTTCGCCGCTCGACGATGCCGGCGGCGCGCTGGATGGGGGCGTCGCGTTCTGGGAGCCGTCGTCACCGCCGCCAGCGGAGCCCGACCCAGAGCTGCCGTGGCCCGACGTGCCCGAACCGCCGCCGTGTCCGCCCGACGAACCGGAGCCGGAAGAGCCAGAGCCGTGGCCGTCGTCGCCGGACGTGTGGCCCGAGCCGCCGCTCTGCTGGTGGCCCGACGTGCCCGAGCTGCCGCCGCCGTTGTCGTCGCCGGGCTCGCGACCCTCGCCATCGCCCGACCCGCCGCTGCCGGACCCTGATGGCGTGCCGGACCCGCCGTGGTCGTCGCCCGAGGTCTTGTGGCCGTGATGGCGGTGGGTGGTCTCGGAGTGCGACGACGAGCCGTGGTGGCGATGCTCGGTCGCCGAGCCGCTGGTGCCCGAGCCACGGCCCGAAGACGACGACCGCAGGGACGCTGCTGCGGTGCCGGCCGCGGCGCCAGCCGGCACCACAGGTGTGGAAATCGCGTGATGGACGACGACCGCCGCCGGCGCGGTGTGGGAGTGAGCCTTGTGGTGGTGGCGGTGGTCGGCGTGAAACGCGCCGGCGGCGACCGCGCCGGCGGCGACGACGCCGACCCCGACCTTGGTCGCGACTGCGCCCAGCCCGGTGCCGACCGCGACCTCGCTGGCCCGCGCCGCGCCGGTCTCGGCGGCGGTCTGACCGCCGAGGTCCAGCAGCCGCGCGAGCAGCGGGTACGGCGTGATGGCCGTCATCGCCCCGCGCACCGCGGTCCGTGCGCGGTAGAGGTGCTGGCGTGCACCGCCGACCGACACGCCGAGTGCGGCGGCGATCTCCTCGTGGGTGCGGCCCTCGAGCTCGCGCAGCAGCAACGCATCGCGTTGGGGCTCGGGCAGCGCCCCGATCGCCGCCAGCGCGTTGCGCAGCTCCTCGCGCTGGGCGACGACGTCCTCGACCACGACCGTGTCCGCCCGGTCGTCGGTCAGCGGGGTCGTCTCGCGGGCGCCGCGCAGGACGTTGAGCGAGACGTTGTGGGCGATGCGGTACAGCCACGGGCGCAGCTGGATGTCTCGGTCGAGGTCGTCGTTCATGGCGGTGTGGGCGTTGATCAGCGTCTGCTGGACCGCGTCCTCGGCGCGCTCGGGCCCCAGCAGGCGCGTGCAGTAGCGCACCAGCGGGGCTCGGTAGCGATCGACGATCGCCGTGAACGCGGGGTCGTGGCCGTCCCGCGCCAGCACCACGAGCCGCGCGTCGCTCTGCAGGCGCAGGAGCGACGCGCCGGCGAGGCGAAGCGGCTCGTGAAGCAGGCGGGGCTGCATGTGCTGCTATTGACCTTAGGGCAGGGCTCCTTGGCTCACTTCACCAGGACGATCTCGTGGAACACCGCGCCGTTGTTGGCGTCGACGCGGAGCTGAGCCTCGTGGACGACGGCACCGACGGTCAGATCGGCCGTGGTGCAGGGCACGGCGTTGTCGTCGTTGTTGTCGTTGTCGTTGTCGTCGCCACCGCGACCCGGGCCGCTGTTGTCCGAACCCGGACCGGAGTTGCCACCGTGGCGGCCGTTGTCGTCGCCTTGGTCGTTGCCGCCGTTGTCATCGCCGCCGTCGTGGCGCGAGGTCATCGCGGGCGTGGTCGGCGTCGTCGGGGCGGCGGTCACACAGTGGATCTCGGTCCGGTTGGTGACGTTGCCGGTCTCGGTCGTGCCGTCGGGCAGCGTGATGACGAGCACGGCCGGGGTGGTCGCGGTCGCCGGGGTGAAGCTCTTGACCGTCGCGGCGCTCGCCGTGTGGTTGTCGGCATGGCGGGGGTTGGTGCCGTGCGCACACTCGGCCGCGTTGGTGACGCCATCGTGGTCGGCGTCGCGGTTGCGGTTGGTCTTGGTGAGCTTGAAGTGGAAGCGATGCTCCCAGCGCTGGACCTTGCGGTCGTGCGCGGACCGGTGGTGGGACTCGGCCGGGGCGATCGGCGCGATCGCGAGCGCGCCGACGGCAAGGGCCGACAGTGCGATGGCAAGACGTCTCATGGGGGTGACTCCTACGTATTGGGGCATGTTCTGACCTCTTGCAACACGCCCCGTGCGCGAACATCACACGATGAATCGCAGATTGGCCAACCTGTGGTGGCAGAAGTGGCGCTGGTACGGGCGCCCGGGGCGCCCGTGGAACCGCGCACGGCTGCACTGGGAGCTGGCCCAGCGCGGCGCATACGCCCGTTGGCCGATCCACGGCAACGCGCTCGAAGCGCTGCGTGAAGACCGACTCTCGATCGGCGAGGGCACGCTGCTGGAGCCGGGGGTGTGGATCACGATGCCCGGCGACGCACGCGTGTCGATCGGTGAGGGCTGCTTCCTCAACCTCGGGGTCATGGTCGCCAGCGTCGAGCTCGTCGAGATCGGCGACCACTGCATGTTCGCCAACGGCTGCTTCGTATCCGACGGCAGCCACCGCTTCGACGACCTCACGCGGCCGGTCACGTGGCAGGGCTTCACGACGAAGGGACCGACGCGGATCGGCGACAACGTCTGGTGTGGCGCCAACGTCGTCGTCACGAGCGGGGTGACGATCGGCGAGCGCTGCGTGATCGCCGCCAACAGCGTCGTCACCCGCGACGTGCCGCCATTCTCGATCGCGGTCGGTGCCCCGGCGCGCGTCGTGCGCGACTGGCGCGACGGCGTGCGGAAGGGCGATGGGACTACTTCGTCGTGATGACGGTGATCGCGAAGACGACGATCCCGAGTGTCGCGGCCATGCCGAGCACCGCGAGCAGGCCGTAGGCGCCGGCCGCGACGCGGTTATCGGCGCGGCGCGCGTCCTGGGCGTGGTGGGTACCGAGCACCGTGACCGCGAAGACGATCGTGATGACGATCCCGGCCACAGCGGCGGTCCACACCGACTGCCACAGCGCCGCCCAGTCAACTGACACGATCATGTCGCCGCCTCGAGACCGCCCCGTCCCGCCAACCGGCGCCGCAGCAGCGCGACGACGCCGACCAGGATCGCGGCGCTGACCGCGACCGGTCCGGTGGCGCCGTCGCCGAACAGGTCCGTGACCTCGTAGACGGCGCCGCCGATCAGCGCGGCACAGGGCAGCGTCAGCAGCCACGCGGTCGCCATGTTGCCGGCCACGCCCCAGCGGACCGCCGACAACTGCTTGGCCGCCCCGGCGCCCATGACGCCGCCGGAGATCACATGCGTCGTCGACAGCGGGAAGCCGGCGTGGGACGCGGCGAGAATCACGCTCGCGCCGCCGCTCTGGGCCGCGAACCCCTGGGCCGGATCCATCTTGATGATCCGGCTGCCCATCGTGCGGATGATCCGCCAGCCGCCGGTGTAGGTGCCGATCGCGATCGCCGTCGCCGACGAGAACACGACCCACTCCGGCACGTAGAAGTGGTCGGGGCTGATGCTGCCGTGAGCGACGAGCGCCAGCGTGATGACGCCCATCGTCTTCTGCGCGTCGTTGGTGCCGTGCGACAGCGCCAGCAGGCCGCCCGACAGCAGCTGGCCGCCACGGAAGCCGCGACCGACGAGGCCCGGCCGCAGGTGACCGACGATCCGGTAGATGAGGAGGATCCCGCCTGCGGCGACGACGAACGCGACGATCGGCGATGTCAGCGCGGGGACGATGACCTTGCCGACCAGTCCTCCGACGAGGATCGAGCTGGTGCCGTTGGCGGCGATCATCGCCCCGATGAGCCCGCCGATCAGCGCGTGCGAGGAGCTCGACGGCAGCCCGAAGTACCAGGTCGCAAGGTTCCAGGCGATCGCCCCGATCAGCGCTGCGAACACGACGGTCATCGTGATCTCGTCCGTGTTGACGATGTCCTGCCCGATTGTCGCCGCGACCTTCAGCGACAGGAACGCGCCGACGAAGTTGAGGATCGAGGCGATGCCGATCGCCAGCCGCGGCGGCAGCGCGCGCGTCGAGATCGACGTCGCGACAACGTTGGCCGTGTCGTGGAAGCCGTTGGTGAAGTCGAATGCCAGCGCCGTGACGACGACGATGACGAGGATCAGGTCGCCGCTCACGCGTTCTTGATGACGATGCCTTCGAGGATGTTGGCCACACGCTCGGTCGCGTCGATCGCGGCCTCCAGACGGTCATAGATGTCCTTCCAGCGGATCACGACCATCGGGTCGATGCCGCCGTCGAACAGCGACGCGACCGCCTCGCGTGAGATCCGGTCGCCCTCGTTCTCCAGCCGGTTGATCTCGATCGTGTACGCGCTGATGTCGCGAAAGCCGCGCAGCAGGGGCATCGCCTCGGCGATCTGGCGCGCCGCCAGCACGAGCACCTCGGTCAGGCGCTTGGCCTGCTCCATCGGCGCCTCGATGCGGTACAGGACGAGGTAGTCGGCGGCCTCCTCGACGTAGTCGACGATGTCGTCGAGCCCCGACGCGAGCTCGAGGATGTCCTCGCGGTCGATCGGCGTGACGAACGTGCTGTTGAGCTTGCGGATCAGGTCGTGGGTGATCCGATCGCCGTCGTGCTCGAGATCCTTGATCTCGCGCACGATGTCGGCGCCCTCGGGCCACTCGCCGAACACCTTGTCGAGCAGCTCGGCGGCGCGCACGATGTTCGCGCCGGCCTCCTCGAAGAGGTCGAAGAATTCCCGGTCACCGGAGCCGAATACCGCTGATAGCCGGGCCATCTGCCCGCGACTCTAGCGTGTGAAAACCATGTCAAAGCCGGTTGCGGACCCCTGTGCATAGAGTTGACGCGTGTCCGGTGACCGCACGCCCGTCCTGACGCCGGCCGAGCGCGAGCGCGTCCTGAGCCTGATCGACGAGCTGGCTGCGGCGCGGCTGTCGCCGCAGGCAGCGACCGCGCTGCGCGAGCAGGCCGACATGAGCATCGCCGCGCTGGGCAAGAACCTGCTCGGCGGCGTCAACCCGCCGCGCATCGACGGCGACGACGCGTGGACCCGCGCGCGCTGGGCGGCGCTGGCGCCGACGGTCAACACGGGCGCGGTGCACCTCGAGCTCGGGACCGAGATCGCCTACCCCGATGAGCGCGTCCAGGAGTTCATCGACAACGACGGGCTGTCGGAGTTCATCCGCCTGGACTTCGACCGCTACCACCACCCCGACCTCGTCGCCGACGTCACCGCGCTGCCGCTGGCCGGCGGCTCGGTCGACGTCGTCGCCTCGCACAGCCTGTTCGAGCATGTCGCCCACCCGCACCGGATCCTCCAGGAGACGTTCCGCGTGCTGCGCCCGGGCGGCGTGATGGTGCTGTCGATGCCGTTCGTCTTCCACCGCCACGGCTACCCGCACGACTATGTGCGCCTGACGCCGCAGTTCTTCGAGCGCGTCTGCGGCGAGACCGGCTTCGTCGACGTGGTGTGCGACAACGACCTCTCCAGCGGCCTCTACAACACGATTCACAACGCGTCGAAGATGGCGCTCGTCGACCCGGCGCACCCGGAGGCCGCCGCGATGCAGGCGATCCAGGAGGCGGTGATCACGCTGCTCGGCGCGCTCATCCCGGCCGACCGCCGCTTCCAGGACAGCGCGCGCCAGTGGTTTCACTCGGTGTCGGTCGTCGCGCGCAAGCCGGGCGGCTACGAGCCGCGCGGCCGCACCCGCGACGACGACGTCGCGATCATCGACCGGATCGCCGACCTGCTCGCCGACCCACAGGTCAAGGCACCGCTGCGCCGCGCCGGCGACCGCCTGGTCTGCGACTTCACCGGCGTCAGCTACGCGATCTCCGACGGCATGGCGATCTTCACCGAGCCGCGCCAGCTCGAGCGTCCGCGCCCGCCGCTGACCGAACGAGTGCGCCGGGCCGCGGGCGCGGCCAGGCGTCGCGCGTCGGGTTGACCCACGGCGCGGCCCGCTGTCACTCCTCGTCGCCGCGCTGGGCGACCTTCTCCTCGAGCCGGGCCATGACGTCGGCGTCGCGCAGGGTGGTGACGTCACCGAGCTCGCGGCCCTCGGCGATGTCGCGCAGCAGCCGGCGCATGATCTTGCCCGAGCGCGTCTTGGGTAGGTCGCCGGCCCAGATGATCCGCTTCGGCCGGGCGAGCTTGCCGATCCGCGTGGCGACGTGGTCGCGGATGTCGTTCACCAGCGCTTCGTCGCCGTCGTCGTCGGCGCCCTGGAGCGTCACGAACGCGGTCACCGACTGGCCGGTGTCCTCGTCGGACTGGCCGATGACCGCCGACTCGGCGACCCGCGGGTGCGAGACGATCGCCGACTCGATCTCGGCCGTCGACATCCGGTGACCCGACACGTTGAGCACGTCGTCGATGCGCCCGACGACCCACAGGTACCGGTCGGAGTCGAGGATCGCAGCGTCGCCGACGAGGTACGTGTCGGTCCCGAAGCGCTCGAAATAGGTCTCCACGAACCGCTCGGGCTCCTTGTAGAGGCCGCGCAGCATCGACGGCCACGGGTCGGTGATCACCAGCAGGCCCTGCCCCTGGTCGACCGGCTCGCCGTCCTCGCCGACGACGCGTGCGGAGATCCCGGGCAGTGGATGGGTCGCCGAGCCCGGCTTGCACTCCGTGATTCCGGGCAGCGGCGAGATCATGATGGCGCCGGTCTCGGTCTGCCACCACGTGTCGACGATCGGGCAGCGCCCGCCCCCGACGACCTCGTGGTACCAGAGCCACGCCTTCGGGTTGATCGGCTCACCGACGCTGCCGAGCACGCGGAGCTTCGACAGGTCGAAGCGCTCCACGTGCTCGGCGCCCCACTTGATGCACGAGCGAATCGCCGTTGGCGCCGTGTAGAAGATCGTCACGCCGTAGCGCTCGCACAGCTCCCACCAGATACCCCGGTGCGGGTGGTCGGGCGCGCCTTCGTACATGACGCTCGTCGCGCCGTTGCACAGTGGGCCGTAGACGATGTAGCTGTGGCCGGTGACCCAGCCGACGTCGGCCGAGCACCAGTAGACGTCGTCGTCCGGATGCAGGTCGAACACGTAGCGGTGGGTGAACGCGACCTGCGTCAGATAGCCGCCGGTCGTATGGACGATGCCCTTGGGCTTGGCGGTCGAGCCGGACGTGTAGAGGATGAACAGCGGATCCTCGGCACCCATCGGCTCGGGTGGGCACTCAGGGTCGGCGGCCGCGAGGATCTCGTCGTAGAAGAGATCGCGTCCGTCGGTCATCGGGCAGTCGGCGTCGACGTTGCGCACGACGACGATCGTCTCAAGCTCCTCGAGTTCGCCCATCGCCTCGTCGACCGCCGCCTTGACCGCCGCCGTCTGGCCCTTGCGTCGCGCGAAGTTCGCGGTGATCAGCGCCTTGGCCTGCGACACCTCCATCCGCTCGCGGACCGCCTCGGGGGCGAAACCGCCGAACACGACGTTGTGCGGGGCGCCGATCCGGGCGCACGCGAGCATCGCGACGACCACCTCCGGGATCATCGGCAGGTAGATACCGACGACGTCGCCCTTGCCGATCCCGCGGGCCCTCAGCGCGTTGGCGAGCCGCTGGACGTCGCGATGGAGGTCGGCATAGGTGACGTCGACCTCGTCGCCGCTCTCGCCGCGCCAGTGGAACGCCACGCGATCGCCGCGACCGGCCTGCACGTGGCGGTCGACGCAGTTGGCGCACACGTTGAGGCGGCCGTCGGCGAACCAGCGGTAGAACGGCGCGTCGGAATCGTCGAGGGTGGCCTGGAACGGGGTCTCCCAGTCGAGCAGCTGGCGGGCCTGGTCGGCCCAGAACGCGACCGGGTCCGCGGCTGCCTGCTCGTAGATCCCGGGGTCACGGAGCAGGGCGTGCTCCGCGAATCCGGGTGGCGGTGGGAAGCGCTCGACTTCGAGCAGCTCGTCGAGGCGCGCCGGCGAGCCGGTCGTCGCGCTGTGTGCCGGTGTCGGTCATGACGCCTTAGTCCCGGGGAGCGAGCGGGATCAGCGGCAACATCGTGCGGCGGAACGTCGAGTTGATGACCGCCGCGAACGAGGCGTACCAGGCGGCGACCGCGGTCGCCAGCCCGACGTAGCCGCCCCAGTGCAGCACCGTGGTGTGGCCGCCCGAGTTGCCGATCGCGAGCAGGATGAACGTCGCCGTCAGCAGGACGAACACGGCGAGAACGGCGGCGTTGGTCCGCAGCGAGGCGATGCACATGTACGCCGTGAAGATCGCCCACGCCCACAGGTAGAGGCCGATCGCGTGGCCGGCGTCGGCGGCCGGGATCGACTTGACGTAGAACGTCACCAACGCCCAGTAGGAGATCCAGAAGGCGCCGAACGACGTGAAGGCCACCGCGCCGAACGTGTTGCCGGTGCGGAACTCCCACAGCCCGGCGAGCAACTGGGCCAGGCCGCCGTAGGCGAGAGCCAGCCCGAGCACGACCGGCTCGCCGGCCGAGCTGACGAAGTTGGCGTTGAACATGCTCAGCACGAACGTCGTCATGGCGAAGCCGGCCAGGCCCAGCGGGGCCGGGTCGGCCGGGACCCACGACGGACGAGCGGCGGGCGCCATATCGCGCGCGGTCTGGGTGGGAACCTCGGTTGTGACTGCCATCGCGAGCCTCCTGTCGGTCGTGAGCCTGGTCGCCCACGTGACGTGGTTTCCGCAACGGCGCACGCCGACACGGAGGCCTGTGTCAGCGCACGAACGGCGATGTCGGCGTGCGGTCAGTCGCTCAGCGCGGCGCGCAGCTCGTCGAGCTCGGCCTCGTCGATCGAGTAGCCGTGGTGGGGCTCGGGGAACGCCCGCGTGCGGACGTCCTGGGCGAAGGCGCCGACGCCGGCCACCATCTCCTCGAGCAGCGTCGCGTAGCGCTTGACGAAGCGCGCGCCGATGCCCTCGCGGATGCCGAGCAGGTCGTGGAACACGAGCACCTGGCCGTCGGTGTCGGGGCCGGCGCCGATCCCGATGACCGGGATCTCGATCGTCGGCATGATCGCGCTTGCCACGGCCGACGGGATCGCCTCGAAGACGATCGAGAAGCAGCCGGCGTCCTGCACCGCGTGAGCCTCGCGCGCGACGCGCAGGGCCTCGTCGGCGCTGCGGGCCTGAGCCTTGTAGCCGCCGAGCGCGGTCGAGGTCTGCGGCGTGAGGCCGACGTGGCCCATCACCGGGATGCCCGCGGCGACGATCGCCCGGGCGCGCGCGACCGACGTCTCGCCGCCGCCCTCGAGCTTGACCGCGTCGCAGCCGGCCTCCTTGACGAACCGCATCGCGGTCTGCACCGCCTGCTCGTCGGACACCTCGTAGGAGCCGAAGGGCAGGTCGCCGACCATGAACGGGTTGCGCAGCCCGCGGCGCACGGCCTTGGCGAGCATCAGCAGCTCGTCGGTCGTCACGGCGACGGTCGACGGGTACCCGAGCACGGTCATCGCCCCGCTGTCGCCGACCAGCACCATGTCGACGGCCGCCTGCTCGGCGGCCAGCGCGCTCGGGTAGTCGTACGCGGTGACCATGACGATCGGCGCGCCGTGGCGCTTCATGTCGCGCAGCCGCGGCAGCGTCATCGGCAGCCGGGACGCGTCGTTGGGGACCTGGAGGTTGTTGGGGATCGTGGACATGGTGTGTGGCGGCTCCTTGATGGTTGACGCCCTCAGCTCGTGAGGGTCGCCACCTCGTGGTCGATGGAGACGATGGTGTTGTCGATCAGCCGCGTATCGCCGACCCGTGCCGCAATCGCGACGAGCGTGTCGGCGTCGAGCGTCTCGACGGGGGCAAGATCGGTCGGGCGCACGAGCGCCACGTACTCAGGCGTGACGCCGAAGGCGGCCATCGCGGTGCGGGCGGCGTCCCCGACGACGGCGGCGTCGCGCTCGCCGGCGGCCACCGCGCAGGAGGCGGCGTCGAGGCCGGCGCGCAGCGCCAGCGCGCGCTCGCGGTCGGCGCCGCGCAGGTGGACGTTGCGGCTCGACAGCGCCAGGCCGTCGGACTCGCGGACGATCGGCACGAGCTCGATACGGACCGGGATGTCGAGATCGGTCACGAGCTTGCGGATGACCAGGGCCTGCTGGGCGTCCTTCTGGCCGAAGTAGGCGATGTCGGGCCCGGCCATGTTGAGCAGCTTGGTGACGACGGTCGTGACGCCGGCGAAGTGCTCGGGGCCGCGGCTGGCGCCCTCGAGCGTCCCGGTCAGCGCACCGCCGACCGTCACCGAGGTCGAGAAGCCGGGCGGGTAGACCTCGTCGGCAGCCGGGCAGAACAGCACGTCGGCGCCGGCCTCGGCGGCCAGCGCGCCGTCGCGGGCCTCGTCGCGCGGGTAGGCCTCGAGGTCGGCGGCCTCGTTGAACTGGGCCGGGTTGACGAACAGCGAGACGACGACGATGTCGCACTCGGCGCGGGCGCGGCGGATCAGCGACAGGTGGCCGTCGTGCAGCGCGCCCATGGTCGGCACGAGGCCGATCGAGCGCCCGGCACGACGCGGCTCGGTCAGCGCGGCGCGCAGGCGGGCGACGGTGCGCACGGTTCTCATGCCGGCGCCGCCTGGGTCGCAAGCTCGCGCGTCGCGGTTGTCAGCGCGTCGAACATGTCGAGCAGGTGCGGCGTGCGCTGCGCGACGGCGTCGCGCTGGCGGGCGACCGTCTCGTCGTCGCCGCGCGCGATCGGCCCGGTCAGCGCCGCCTGGGAGCCGGCGGCGGCCCAGTTGTCGACGGTCGCGCGGACGAGCGCGACGAGCGCCTCGCGGTCGGCCCCGGTTGTCGCCAGCAGCTCCTCGGCGGCGCCCTCGATGGTGACGAGGAAGTTCGAGGCGATCGACGCGGCGGCGTGGTAGGCGGCTCGGTCGTCGTCGTCGATCTCGACTGGCCGAAGGCCCGCGGCGTGCGCGAGCATGCGGGCGGTCTCGAGCGCGCGCGGGGTCGAGCCGGCGATCGCGGCGCCGGCGCCGCGCAGCGGCGCGCCGTCGTGGGTGATCGTCATCAGCGGGTGCAGCGAGAAGGCCTCGTGACCCGTCAGCGGGGCCAGCGTGGCAGCGCCCGAGCAGTGGCCGACGAGAACGTCGGCGCCGGCGACATGAGCGGCGGCGGTGGCGATCTCGCGATCGGGCACGCACAGCAGGACGACGTCGGCCCCCGCGGCTGTCGCTTCGCGCCCGAGCGGGCCGTCGACAACCAGGCCTGCGTCGCGCAACGCCGCGGCGAGCGCGTTGCCCGCGCGACCATCGCCGATCACGGCGACCCGGTCAGGGGAAGGTGAGGTGCGTGTCGTCATACTCGGTCCAGCTCCCCGCAGGGATGCCGGTCGCGAAGCTCATGAAAGGCCGCAGAGCGACCGTCAGGAGTGTATATCGGCAGACGGCGCGGCGCGAGTGAGTACCGGCGTCTGCGTCCGCTGCCGCGCGACGAGCAGGAACCCGGCCAGTGCTCCGACCGCGGCGAACGCGGCGCCGACGGCGAGGCCGTGGGTATAGCCGGCGCTGAGCGCCGCGCGCGTCGGCTGTTCACCCGGTGCGGTCAGGGTTGCCGTCTTGTGGGCGGCGAGCGTGACCAGCACGGCGATGCTGAGCGTTCCGCCGAACTGGCGCGACGTGTTCAGCACGCCCGAGGCGAGGCCGGCCTGCTGCGCCTTGACCTTGGCCATCGCGACGATCGTCGTCGGCACGAACGACAGGCCGATCCCGACACACACCACGAACAGCGGCAGCATGATGTCGAGGACCAGCGAGCCGGTGGGCGTCGCGTTGGACATCCACAGCAGGCCCGCGGCGACGGTCGTCATGCCTGCGGTCATGACCCAGCCGCCGCCGAATCTGGTGGTCACGCGTCCGGCAGTCAGCGATCCTCCGACGACGCCGACCGCCCCCGGAATCAGACTGAGCCCGGCCTGGACCGGGCTGTACAGGCGCACGTGCTGGAGGTACAGCGACAGCAGGAACCACATCGCGAACGCGCCGGCGCCGAGCGTGAAGATCACGAGGTTCGACCCGATCACGGGCCGCGCGCGGAAGATCGAGAAATCCACCAGCGGGCGTGTCGCGACGTAGCGCTCGATCGCCACGAATCCGGTGATGAGGACGACGCCGCCGAGCAGCGGGATGAGCGTCTGCGGTGCCCCCCAGCCGTGCTCGTCGGTGCTGATGATCCCGTACGTCAGCGCGGTCAGGCCGGCCGTGATGACGACCGCGCCGAGCGCGTCGAAGTTCCGTCGCTCCTCGGGACGCTCGTCGTGGTCGAGGACGCGAGCGGCGGCAAAGGCGCAGGCGATGCCGATCGGCACGTTGATGAACAGCGTCCACTCCCAGCCCAGGTACTCGGTGATCACACCGCCGGCGATCACGCCGGCGACCCCGCCGACGCCGCCCATCGATCCCCAGGCGCCCATCGCGCGGTTGCGCTCGGCGCCGGTCACAAACGTCGCCGAAAGGACCGACAGCGTGGCCGGTGCGACGATCGCCCCTCCCAGTCCCTGCGCGGCGCGGGCCGCGATCAGCATCCCCGAGCTCGTCGACAGGCCACCGACGAGCGACGCGGCCGAGAACAGCGTCATGCCGGCGACGAACATCGTCCGCCGGCCGACAATGTCCGCGGCGCGGCCGCCGAGCAGGAGGAAGCCGCCGAAGGCCAACGTGTAGGCGTTGACGACCCATTCGAGGCCGGTCGGCGAGAAGTGGAGATCCTGGCCGATCGACGGCAGCGCGATGTTCACGACCGAGACATCGAGAATCACCATGAACTGCGCGACGCAGCAGAGGATGAGGATGACGCGCTTGCGAGTCGCTACGTCCACTCGCAAGCACTCTAGCGAGGCCGTTGGGCGGGCAATTACGCGCAATGAGCGGCGTGCCGCGAGGCTCGCTGCGGCCCTCGGGCTAGCATCGGGACATGGCTTCCGCGACGCAGCGCCGCGACGCGCTCAAGGCGGTCTGGAACGAGGCGAAGGCGTGCACGCGCTGCCCGCAGCTGGCCGCGGGGCGCACGACGGTCGTGTTCGGCTCGGGCAACGCCGACGCAGAGCTGATGTTCGTCGGCGAGGCGCCGGGCGCCAACGAGGACCGCCAGGGGCTGCCGTTCGTCGGGCAGGCGGGGAAGCTGCTCGACAAGCTGCTGGGCGAGATCGAGATGCAGCGAAGCGATGTGTTCATCGCGAACTGCCTGAAGTGTCGTCCGCCCGGCAATCGCGATCCGCAGCCGTCGGAGATCGAGAACTGCCGCGACTACCTGCTGCGCCAGATCGAGCTGATCGAACCGAGCGTGATCTGCACACTGGGGAACTTCTCGACCAAGCTGCTGCGCGACGATCCGGCCGGGATAACGCGGGTTCACGGCCAGCCGGAGGTGCGGGTGCTCGGCTCGCGCGCCGTGCGGCTGTACCCGATCTTCCATCCGGCGGCCGCGCTGTACACCCCGCGGATGCTCGAGACGCTGCGCGAGGACTTCGCGCGGCTGCCGTCGATCCTGGCCCTCGGGCCGCCGGAGCAGCCGCTGGTCGCGCAGCCGGTGGCGGAGGTCGAGCCCGCGCCGGAGCCCGAGGAGACCGAGACCGAGCCGGCGGAGGCCGCCGACGATCCGGCGGCCGTCCAGCTGGACCTGTTCGCGAGCTAGCAGCGGCCGCGGCGCGAGATCTTCGCCGCCGGCGCCCAGCCGATCGCGCCGTCCGCGGTCCGGACGCGAATGAACTTGTGCGACGTGCTGGTGCGCAGCTTGGCGACGAGATCGTTGTGCAGGGCGAGCCCGAGATACGGGCCGCCGGGCCGCGTGGTCAGGACGACACGGGTCGCGCAGACACGCTCCCTGACCGGGCCATGGTGGACCACGACGGCGTGCGTGGTGGTTGTCTTCTTCTTCGCGGCCGGCTTCTTGGTCGTCGTCGTGGTCTTCTTCTTGGCCGCCGCCTTCTTCTTGGCGACATCCGCCGGGCGCACGCACAGGATCGTCGCCCGAACGGTCGTCGGCACGGGCTGCGATGCGGCGCTGACGTCGAACTGCAGCGTTCCGTGCGCGCCGCGGGTCGTCGCCTTGGTCGCTTGGATCTTGATCTGGTCGGCCGTGTTGCCGCCGACCAGCGAGCGGTAACGCAGCCCGGTCGGGCAGCTCATGTCGATCGTTGCCGTGCGGCTATCACGCGAGGCGGGGATGGCGATCGTCGCGCGGACCAGTTCCGCTCCGTGGGGAACCACCTTGCCGTGGAACGTGTGCCGGCTCGACAGCGTCTTGAGGCTGACGATGTGGATCGGCTCGTCGCTGCCGCCGGTATGCGACAGGACGATCGCGACGCCACCACCGATCAGCGCGGCGACCACCGCGACGACGGCGACGCCCTTGGCGATCACCCAGGGGCCGGGACCGCCGCCGACCACGCGGGCCGTGCCCGACAGCACGGTCGTCCCGATTCCGGGTGACAGCTTCGACACGCGGCCGTCCATGCGGCCGATGCTCGATCGGTAGGCGTTGCATTCGTCGCAGCCGATCAGGTGCTCACGCACGTGGGGGCTCGGCCGTGCGCCGCGCTTGTGGGCGTCCTCGAGGCCGACGCGGACGTTGACGCAGTCGGACGCCCGCGCCGGCTCGAGCCCGGCGAGATGCTCGCGGGCGCGAACGACGAGGATCCGGCTTGCGGTCTCCGAGACGCCGAGCTGCGCGGCGATCGCGACGTAGCTGCGGTTGTCGAGCTCGCGGCCGAGGAATGCGACCGCCTGCCCGCGCGGCAGGTCGGCCAGCTCGGAGACCAGCCGTCGGCGCTTGCGGAGGCCCACACGCGACCCGCGCGGGCGCGGCGGCGCGGTGTCCTGGGCCACGGGGTCGGCCTCGATGGGCTGCTCGTCGTCGGGCGGCGCCACGGGCTCCGCCTCGGCGTCGGTCTCGGTCTCGGTCTCTGTCTCTGCCTGCGCCGCGGCCTCGGCCTCGGCCGCCTTGGCCTTCCTGCGCCTCCCCTTGGACTTGGGCTTCTCGGGCTTGGGCTCCGGCTCCGGCTCCGGCTCGGGCTCGGGCTCGGGCTCCGGCTCCGGCTCGGGCAGCGGCTCGCGCGCCTGGCGCAGCGCACCGATCGCGTGGTCACGCGTGAGCGAGAACAACCACGCGCCGACCGCCATCGAGCGGCGCCCGCGCGGGCGTAGCCCGGCGCGCGCCTCCTCCAGCGCGCCGTCGACGACGCTCTGGCCGTCGAGCGAGGTACGGGCCAGCAGCTTTCGCGCGTAGTGGGTCATCGCCGCGCGATAGCGGCGGGCAAGGACGTCGAACGACTTGTCGTCACCGGCGCGGACCAGCGAGGCAAGCTTTTCGTCGTTGCGCAGGCTGCGGATCGGCATCGGTCAGGAGCACAGCCCGTAGACGTAGCCCGAGGCCGGTCCGCCGCTCGGGGCGCGCGCGGCGGCGCGAACCTTCACGCGCCGCGAGCCGACGTAGTGTCCGAGGTCGGCGACGGTGAACACGACGGTCGCCCCGGGCCCGATGCCGAGCCCGCGCTGGACGGTGCGCTTCGGGCACAGCAGCGTCAGCGTGACGTTCTGGCCGGCGCCGACCGTCACGGCGCGGGCGATCACGACCTGACCGTGACGAAGGCGGCGGCCGGCGCGGGCGGTCGGCCTCTGGCCCGGGATGTCGACCGGCAGACGCCCGCTGCGCTGCGCCGTCTGCGCGCCGACGAAGGGCCTGGGCGGCGCCGCCGCGGCGGCGTGCATCGACGCCGCCACGAGGGCGGCGCCGGTCACCGCCAGACCGAACACGGGACGGACGCGGGTCATGATCGTCGGGAAGTCTCTCGCGAGGGCGTGTCGTGGGGGTCGGTTGGTCGGGCGGTTGCACCGCGTCGCTGTGCGATCAGCCCCCGCAGGAACGCGCGGTCGCGGGGACGCCAGGCGCGCATTGTGAAGGTCAGGGCCTGCGCCGCGTCGTCGAGCGCGAGGGCCCGCGCGCCAAGTCGCGCGCCGACCACCTCGCGCCGGCGGCGGACATGCAGCTCGATCGGCTCGGCGCCGAACGCCGGTCCCGTCGCGTGGCTACCGCGGTGCACCATGCGCACCGCCGGGTCGAGCACAACGGGGATCCCGGCCTCGCGGGCGTGCAGGCAGAGGTCAAGGTCCTCATAGAACAGGAACGCACCGGGATCGAACGGGCCCAGCGCGTCGAGCACCGACGTCCGTGCTGCGATCGCCGCGCCGAGCACCCAGCCTGCCAGCCCGGCCGGCTCGTGCCGCAGCGGCCCCGGTACCAGGGCCCAGGCCAGCGCGCCCCAGCGGCCGGGGACGGGCCACGCGCTTGTCTGGACGGTGCCGTCGGGGTTCAGCAGCCGGGGTGCGAGCAGAACGTCGCGGGCGCCGGCGCGGGCGGCGAGCTGGGCGACGCCGCCGTCGAGCAGCTCGATATCGGGGTTGAGCAGAACCGTCACGTCGTGGGCGGCCTGCGCGATGCCGGCGTTGTTGGCGGCGCCGAAGCCGGGATTGCCGTCGAGCGCGATCGTCTCTGCACCGGCGGCCGCCGCGACCTCGAGCCCGTCGTCGCTCGATCCCGAGTCGACGACGATCACCTGCGGTCGCACGTCGAGATGGCGGTCGATCGACTCCAACAACCGCCGCAGGTCGGGCGCCGAGTTGTGGACCACGGTGACGATCGTGAAGCTCATCGCGCGAGCGCGTCGGCCAGTGCCGCGGCGGCCTGCTCCCACGTCGGCGGGGTGGCGGTCGGGGCCGGCGGATCCTCGGTCAAGGCCTGGGCCCACGCATCGATGTCGCCGGGCGCGACGAACAGCGCCCCCGCGCCGAGGGTTTCGCGGAACACCGGCAGGTCGGACACGATCGCGGGTGTGCCGTGCAGTGCGGCCTCCAGCGGCGTCAGGCCGTAGCCCTCGAGGTACGACGGCGCGAGCACCGCCCGCGCACCGGCGTAGAGGCCGTGCAGCGTCGCGTCGTCGACCGAGCCGAGCAGCCGCACGCCGTCGCCGGCCGCCGCGCGCAGCTCGTCGTCCATGCGCCCGCGTCCGACCAGCAGCAGCTCGACGCCACGGGCCGCCAGCCCTGAGCGGGCGAATGCCCGGACTGCGACTTCGGGCGCCTTGCGCGGCTCGAGCGCGCCGACGAACAGCAGGTAGTCGCCGTCGCGGGGGGACACGCCTGCCGGGGGGCGATCGACCCCGGGGGCGGCAACCACGGGTTCGACGCCCCAGTGCTCGCGGGCCACGGTCGCGGTCGCCTCGCTGTCGGCGAGGACGGCCCGGGCTCCACGGGCCAGGGCCCGCGGGCGGGCCAGGCGATGCCAGGCGCGCTCGTAGGCCGTGAAGTCGCCGGGGCGCTGCTCCCAGCTCAAATCGTGCACCGTCAGCACGTAGGGCACGCCGAGCGCAACCGGGGCCGGGGCCGGGATCCACGCGACGTCGGCGCCGCCGGCCAGCGCCTCCAGTCGCGGCCGTCGCACAACGGCGGCGGAGCCGAACAGGGCGCGACTTGGGAGCCGGTTGCGGACGAGAGTCACACCGCCGATCGGTGCAACAGGCCCCCGTCCGGGGACGACGGCGCGCCACTCGTGGGCGTCGTCGGACGATTCGAGGACGCGGCGAACGTGGCGGGCGACGCCGCGCCCGGCAAGCAGGTGGCGGGCATCCACGGCGACCCTCACGATGGGACAGACGCTACCGCGTGTCTTGCTACTCCCGCCGGGACGTCACTAGAGTCCGCCCCGATGAGGGACACTCGGGTCGGGTCCGCCTTCGGGCGCGTCGCTCTTGTTCATGACTTCCTGCTCGACGTCCGTGGCGCCGAGCGGGTGTTCGCTGCGTTGTGCGACATGTTCCCCGACGCCGACGTGTTCACCGCGATCTACGACCCGCGCGGCACCGAGCATCGCTTCGCCGGGCGCCGGATCCACACGACGTTCCTGCAGAAGCTGCACCCGACGTCGCGCACGTTCAGGCCGCTGCTCCCGCTCTACCCCTACGCGATGGAGTCGCTGGATCTGAGCGCCTATGACCTCGTGCTGTCGAGCTCCAGCGGCTGGGCGCACGGCGTCATCGCCTCGGAGTCGGCGCTGCACGTCTGCTACTGCCACAACCCGTTTCGCTACGCCTGGAACGAGCGCGAGCGTACGCTCGCGCGCTACGACCCCATACGCCGCGCGGCCCTCGGCTTCGTGTTGCAGCGCTGGCGCCAGTGGGACTGGATCGCCGCGCAGCGGGTCGATGCCTACATCGCCAACTCCGAGATCACGCGCCGTCGGGTACGCCGCTACCTCGGGCGCGACGCGTCGGTGCTCCATCCGCCGGTCGAGACGGGACGGTTCGCACCGTCGCCGGACATCGGCGATGAATACCTCGTGTTGTCCGAGCTGATGCCCCACAAGCGCATCGACGTCGCCGTCGAGGCCTTCAACCGCCTCGGCCTGCCGCTGCTGATCGTCGGCAACGGCCCGGAGGCGCGGCGCCTCGCGCGGCTCGCCGGCCCGACCGTGCGCTTCGCCGGACGCGTCAGCGACGCCGAGGTCGCGCGGATGCTGGCCCGCGCACGGGCGCTCGTGGTGACTGCGACGGAGGAGTTCGGCATCGCTGCGGTCGAGGCGCAGGCCGCCGGCCGGCCCGTCATCGCCCGCAACGCGGGCGGCGTCCGCGAGACCGTCGAGGACGGCGTCACCGGGGTCTTCTACGACGACGACGACCCGGCATCGCTGGCGGCGGCCGTCGCGTCGTTCGACGCGCTGGCGGTCGACCCGCAGACGTGCATCGCGTCGGCCGACCGTTTCGACGTGAGCCACTTCCGCCACGGAATCGAAGCGCTGATCACGCAGGCCGTCGACGAGCGTGAGCGCGAGGGGCGCGCGCCGCGGCTGCGGGCCCGCCGGACCCGGGGACTGGCGCTCTCCCAGACGTGAGGGTCGCCGTCGTCGTGCCCGTGTGGAACGGGCGGCGGTGGCTGGACGGCCTGTTCGCGTCGCTCGACGCCCAGCGCCGCGCGCCCGATCGCGTCGTCGCCGTCGACAACGGCTCGAGCGACGGGTCGCAGGCGTGGCTGCGCGAGCGCGGCGACGTCGAGCTGATCGAGATGGGGGAGAACACCGGCTTCGCGGTCGCCGCCAATCGCGGGATCGTGGCGGCCGGCGACTGTGACGCGATCGCCCTGATCAACACCGACATCGAGCTCGAGCCCGACTGGCTGGCGCGGATGGAGGCGCGCCTGGAGCGCGAGCCGCGGTCCGCGTCGGTCGCCTGCAAGATGGTCGACCTCGCCAACCCGGGCGTTCTCTACGACACCGGCAACTTCCTGCGTCGCGACGGCGTCTGCGAGCAGCGCGGACGCCTTCATGCCGATGACGGGCGCTTCGACGAGCCGGGTGAGGTGTGGGCCGCGTGCGCCGGCGCCGCGCTGTACCGCCGTGACGCGGTGCTCGACGCGGGCGGCTTCGAGGAGCGGTTCTTCGCCTACGTCGAGGACGTCGACCTCGGGCTGCGGCTGCGGCTGGCCGGCTGGGGTTGCGCCTATGAGCCGGTCGTGGCCCGCCATGCGGGCGGCGGCTCGGCGAGCCAGCTGCGCCGGCCCGTGGCGACGCTGGTCGAGCGCAACACGCTGGCACTCGTCGCGCGCGCGTTCCCGTGGCGATGGGCGCCGATGGTGCTCTACCGCCAGCTGGCCTGGGGCTGGCACGCGGCGCGTTCCGGCGGCCTGCGCGACTACCTTCGCGGGATGGCGGCCGGTCTGGCGATGGCGCCGGCGATGTGGCGCGAGCGCTCCGCGGTGCGCTCGCTGCCGGTGGCGATCGCCGACGCGGTCCCATCGCGGCCGTGGCACGGGCCCGCCGCCGGCGGTCATCGGCAGGGGCACGAGTGAGGCACGAGCGCTGGCTGGCGCTGGCGCTGTGGCTCGTCGCCGCGGCCCTGTCGGCCTTCACGATCCTGCGTGAGATCGGCCCGCACGACGAGGGGTTGATGCTCGAAGGCGCGTGGCGGATCGCCCACGGGCAGTGGCCCTACCGCGACTTCTGGAGCAACTATCCGCCGGGGCAGTTCGTGGTGCTCGCCGGACTGCAGAAGCTGTTCGGGGCGTCGCTACTGGCGTGGCGGCTGTTGGCGGTTGCGCTCGACGCGACGGTGGCGCTGCTCGCCTACCTGCTCGTCGTGCGCGAGACCCGCCACCGCTGGGCGCTGCTGTCGTGGCTCGCGGTGGCGGGGGCGATGGCGTGGCCGTCGTCGCCGGGGCCGAACCCGTCGGCGCTGGCGTTCGGGCTCGGGGCGATGCTCGCCGTGCCACGCCGGCCGTTGGTCGCGGGCGCGCTGGCCGGGGTCGCAGTCTGGTTCCGGATCGAGATAGGCGTGGCCTGTGCGCTGGGCGCGGCGCTGCTGTGCTGGCCGGCCCCCGATCGCCGCGCGGCGTTGACGCGGTTGGGGTCGGCGTTCGCGATCACCGCCGTCGTCCTGTGGCTTTCGTTCCTTGTCGCCGGGGGCGGGGATGCGTGGCACGACATCGTCGGCTTCTTTGGCAAGCAGGACCTCCAGCGGCTGCCGCTGTGGGTCGACCCGCACACGCTCAAGCCCGACAAGCTGCTCGAGTCGGCGTTCGCAATCATCCTTCTGGGCCTCGGCGTCGCGTGGCTCGTGTACGTGGGCGTGCGGCGCCCGGCGACCGTCAAGCTGGCTGCCCTGCCGCTGGCCGTCGTCGGCGCCGGTTACCTGCTCGGCCGCGCCGACGCGTTTCATCTGGTGCCGCTGTCGGTCGCACTGGCGATCGGGCTCGCGGTCCCCGGCCGCACTCTGCTGCTGATCGGCGTCGCGCTGATCGCACTGCACGGTCTGGATCGGCGCAGCGGCCAGCTGCTGCACCCGCCGGCGCAGGCGGCGGTCCCGGGCGGAGTCGGCGACGGCGTGCGGACGTCTCCGGCCGACGCGGCGGCGCTCCGCGGCCTCGTGCCCTACGTGCGACGCCTGACGCCGCGCGGGGAGCCGGTGTTCGTCGCCGTGCCCCGCTACGACCGCGTGAGTGTCGGCGATCCGCTGCTCAACGTGATCCTGGGGCGGGTGAACCCGACGCGCTACGACGTCGTCCAGCCGGGCGTCGTGACGACGGCCAAGGTCCAGCGCGAGATGGTCCGCGAGCTCGACGGCACGGACGTGGTCGTCGTCTGGCACGACCCACGCGCGACGCGCACCGAGCCCAACGGCTCCGCGAAATCCAGCGGCGTGAACATCCTCTCCCGTTACCTCGCCCGCGACTTCGCCCCGGCGAGGCGCTTCGGCGTCTACCAAGTGCTGCGGCGATCCGCCGGATGAAGTGGCGTCCACCCGACCAGCAAATTAACGCTTACGTCAACGTCAAGGGGTCTGACCCCCTCACGTTGACGTAAGCGTCAAGGGGTCTGACCCCCTGACGTTGACGTAAGGATTGAGGGTCTGACCGGCTGGAGTTCGTGGCCGCTAGAGATCGCGGCGGGCGAATGCCCAGGCGGCGAGCGCAACGGCGACGGCGATGTAGGCGATCACATAGGGGATCAGCGCGGGGCCGGCGGCATGCGAGCCGCCGAGTGGCCCGAGGCGGATGATCGCGCCGGTGACGCCGGACGCGCTGCCGACCAGCAGGCGCAGCGCGTCGCGGTACAGCGCCTCGAACGGCAGCGCCCACGACGTGACGTCGGCGATGTTCTGCAGCGTCGTCGACGGCAGCACGTCGCCGATCTCGCCCAGCAGCCCGGCCAGCAGGCCGAAGCCGTAGAGCATCAACACGACGATCCCGTTCGCCGTCGCGGTGAAGAACACCGACCCGAGCAGCGTCAACGACGTGATCACGACCGCGGCGAGACCGAGCCGCAGCGCCGACCCGGCGATGTCGTGGGGCCACCAGTGGCCGATCGCGCCGGTACAGAGAACGGCGAGCAGGTAGGTGACGACGACGTACCCCGCGGCGACCGACGCGGCCGCCAGCAGCCGTCCCCCGAGGTAGGCACGGCGCGTCAGCGGCCGCACGACGACCGGCGCCAACAGCCCGCGCTCGCCGTCGCCGCGCACCGCGCTGGCGGTCAGGAACACGGCGAGGATCGTGCCGAGGAACAGCGCCCCGAACATTGCCAGGCCGAGAATCGTCGCCGCGCCGAGCGTGCGCTCGTCGATGCCGCGGTTGAAGTTGAAGCCCGACACGTGGTCGAAGACGGCGTTGCAGGCAAACGCGTACAGCCCCCCGAACAGCACGGTCAGGACGAGGACGACGGTCAGCACGCGGCGGCGTAGTGCCTCGCGCAGCGTGTGGCCGGCGACGACCAGCGCGCCGCTCACGTCGCGCTCTCGTCGACCAGCGACAGATAGGCGTCCTCGAGCGACGAGCGCATCACCCGCACCCCGTAGATCTGCTCGCCGGCCGCGACGAGCCCGGCGACGATGTGGGGGACGTCGTCGCGCTGCGCGCCGGCGAACGTCCGCGTCCCGGACTCCAGTTCGACCTCGACGCCGCTCGTCTTCATCAGCTCGCCGGGAGCGCCGGTCGCGACCAGCGCGCCGTGGTCGATGATCGCGACGCGGTCGCAGACAAGCTCGACCTCGCTGAGCAGATGGGTGTTGAGCAGCACGGCGACCCCGCGGCGGCGCAGCTCCTCGAGCAGCTCGCGAACGGTGTGGCGCCCGGCTGGGTCCAGCGCGCTCGTCGGCTCGTCGAGCAGCAGCAGCCGCGGCTCGCCGATCAGCGCTTGCGCGATCCCGAGCCGCTGCTGCATGCCCTTGGACATCGTCTCGACGCGGCGTCCGGCCTCGTCGCCGAGGCCGACGAGGTCCAGCAGCTCGCGGCGCTCGCCTTCCCCGCCGGCGGAATGACTGAGGCGCTGGTGCAGGGCCAGCAGCTCATCGGCGGTCGACCAGCCCGGGAAGCGAAACAGCTCGGCGAGGTAGCCCAACACGGCGCGCGCCTTGGCTGACCCCGCCGGCTCGCCGCACACGCTCACCGATCCCTCGGTCGGGCGCACCAGCCCGCAGGCGATCTTCGTCAACGTCGACTTGCCGGCGCCGTTGGGACCGAGCAGCCCGACCAGCTCGCCCGGTGCCACCTCGACATCGACGCCGCGCAGCGCCTCGGTCGATCCGTAGCGCTTGCGCAGGCCCGAGCAGTGCAGCGCCAAGGTCGTCACCGGTCGGAGTGTAGATTCGTACCGCGATGGCGCTGTTCCGTCGCAGACGAGGTACCGGCGAGGGCCAGGGCGCGCCCGGCGACCCGATCACGGTCTACGACGTGCATGGCCGCCCATTGCGCGTCGATCGCGAGACGTGGCGGCGCGAGATCCTGCCCGGCACGCTGAAGGCCGCGTGGAACGATCCCGACCAGCTGTATGACGCGATCGTCGAGGGGGCGCTGCGCGACGAGCTGTTCGACGACGTCGAAGCCGCCTCGCAGCGGCTGTTGGCGATCGATCCCGACGTCGGCCGCGGCCACGCCGTGCGCGGGATCGTCCTCCAGCGCACCGGGCGCCTGCGCGAGGCCGAGCGCGTGCTGCGCGACGCGCTGGCCCACGAGCGGTCGGGCGCCGTGCTGACCAACCTCGCCAAGGTCCAGGCACAGCGCGGCGACGAGGACGCCGCCCAGGCGACGCTCGACGAGGCGGTCGCCCTGGACCCCAACCAGGACAACGGCCTGCAGTGGTGGGCGCTGCGGATCCGCGAGCGCGGCGGCGACGAGGCGATGCGCGCCGGGCTGCGCGAGGCGGCGTCCTACCCCGGCGCCTGGCGCCCGCAGCTGCTGCTCGGTTTCGACGCGCTGGCGGCGGGCGAGCACGACACGGCGCTGGCGTGGCTGACCGAGGGACTCGATCGCTCCGGCGATGACGAGCGCGCGCTGCTGGAGGTCTCGGGACGGCTCGGCGAGGCCGGCCGGGTCGCCGATCTGTTCGCGTTGATCGCGCCGCGCTACACGCTCGAACGCCACGGGCCGATCGTCGGCCTGAACCTGCTGCGCGCCTATGCGGCGGTCGGAAACCACGTCGGCGGCCGCGAGCTGCTGCACGAGCTGATGGCGCTCCAGCGCCCCGACCTACGCGAGCGGCTGCTCGAGTTCGAGGGCGTGTTCGACGACCAGCGCGACGCGGCGACTCCAACGGAGCTGCCCGACACGCCCGAGGTCGCCGTGCTCGTGCTCGACCGCCCCCCGTGGGCGGCCGGCCTGCACGACGCGTCGTGGCTGCTGCCGGGCGGCCCGCGCCGTGGGGCAACGATCGCAGTGGTGCCGTTCGCCGTGCGCAGCGCCGCTCTGCGGGCCGACGAGACGCGCGTCGAACGCTCGACGACCGACGGGCGCCTGGCCCGCGGCGCCGCGCTCGCACTCGCCGAGGCGCTGCAGTTCTGCACCGACGCCGACGTGCGCGTGCTGCTGCCCGAGGTCGCGGGCCAGGGCGCGCTCGTCACCGGCACGCCGTGGACGGCGTCGGACCTCAACGAGCTCGCCGAGGAGACGCCTGACTTCTACGTCACGGGCGTTGTGGAGGCCGGCGGCCTGGGCGTCGTCGTCTGGCGCCCCGACGACGATCGCCCGGCGCTCGAGCTGCGCCGCCCGGGCCGCGACGGCGCGACGCTGCTCGCGCTCCAGGACGAGCTCGTCGACGCGCTTCAGGCCGACGGCGCCGCGGTCGCCCGGCCGCCCGCGCCGCCCTATGTGCGCCCGCCGCGTGCGCTGGCCACGAGCTATCTCGACGTCCTCGAGCAGGCGCGCGCGATGACCGTCGCCGCCCAGGGGGTCGTCGGGCGCGAGCGCCTGTACGGCGAGCGCGCGATGCTCCAGTCGCCGCTCGAGGTCGCGCTGGCGTGGCCCGAGGTCGAGATCCCGGCGCTCGTGTTCCTCGGCAACCTCGTCAAGAGCCGGCCCGAGGTGGCGGCCGAGTTCGCGGCGTCGGCGATCGCGCTGATCGATGGAGCGGGGACCGACTCGGCCGTCTCCCGGCTCGCGCCGTTGGTGCTGGACGTGCTCGGCCGCCGCGCCGATGCGCGCGCCCGCGCCGCGGCGCTGGCGCCCGGCGAGCCCGATGACTATGTCGGCTGGCTCGAGCGCCTGCCGTAGTAGACCGAGACGCCGAGCGCCGCCAGCAGCCCGGCCAGTGCGAGCAGCGAGATGATCCAGCCGATGGTGAAGCTGGTGGGGTGGTAGGAGAACACGATGCGGTGGTTGCCGGCGGGCAGTTGGACGCCGCGGAAGACGTAGTCGACGCGCTGGACGGGGGTCGAGTGGCCGTCGACGGTGGCCTGCCAGCCGGGGGCCCAGGCGTCGGAGACGACGAGCATCCCCGGGCGCTGCGCCCTCGCCTGGACGACGAGGCCGTCGTCGGTGACCTTGGCGATCCGGGCGCGTCCGGCGGGAGGCGGCGTACGGGCCGGAGTGGTCGTGGGCAGGCCGGCGACCGGCTTCTCCGTGACGGCGACGCGGTCGATGCGGAAGTTCGGGGCGGTGATGTCGCGGTAGGCGGCGTCGCCGCTCGGGGCGACGGTCTGTGCCCCGACGACGGCGGCGCGCGGCTGCTCGGCGGCGAGCTTGTACACCCGCATGTCGCGGCCGTTGTGCACGAGCGTCAGCCCCGGCGAGCGCAGCCGGGGATCTGTCGGCGGCTGGACGACGTAGCGCGTGCCCATCATCCCGAGCACGCGCAGGCGGTCGGGCGTCACACGCGGCAGCGACAACGGGATCGCGCCGAGCTTCGGCACGGCCTGCGACGGGTACTCGGGCGATAGCGTCGTGCGCCACAGGTGGTCGAAGCGGCTGTCGATCGGCAGGTCGTAGCCGCGCGACTCGTACAGCCCGTAGTTCATCCCCAGGACGTTCTGCGGGATGTCGCCGGTCGCGACGACACGCGCCGCGCCGGCGGTCTTGAGCAGGTCGATGCCCGTCGTCGCCGGCTGGGTGGCCGACGAGATCGGAATCGCCGGGTTGTAGCCGACGCCGGCCCGCGCCAGGTCTCCGTAGACGAGCCCGACAGCGAGGATCGCCAGCACGCCCGTTCGCGCACGGCTGCTGCGGAACGTCGCGACGGCGATGATCGCCAGGCCGCCGCCGGCGACCACGAGCCAGATCCACAGCGCCTCGGCACGGACGATCGCCGTGATGTCGGGCCAGTTCGGGTTGTGGTGCACCCAGCCCCACGCCATCGCGAGGCCGTGGCCGACCGCGTCCCATGTGCTGCGGCCGCGCAGGATCGTGTAGGCGAACGGCGCGACGAAGATCGCGCCGGCCGTCCCCAGCGCGACGAGCCGTCGGCGCCGGCTGCCGACCCCCGACAGGACATCGTCGAGCCCGTAGCCGGCCAGCAGGGCGATGCACAGGATCGCGAGGATCACGAGCCGTGCGTTGTGCCCGCTGGAGAAGACCGGCAGGTGCGCGACGATCGTGAACACGGGGCCGATCGCGACGACGACCATCACGATGGCGGCGGCGAGTACGGCCAGCAGGATCCGCCCCCGGCTCGGGCGCAGGATGAGTGCCGCGGACGCGAGCATCAGGCTCAGCGCCCCCGCGTACCAGGCGCGCCCGAGCTCCAGCGTCGCGTCGACCTGGACATCGGTCGGGCGCCCGAACCAGTCGGGCAACAGCCACTCCATCAGCAGCGTCGGCGTGGAGCCGGCCTGGGCCGCCGACCCGGCGCGCTGGTGGATGTCGGCCGAGCGCAGCAGCAGTTCGGCGAACGGCAGCAGCGCGACCGCGGCCAGCGCCGTGCCGAGCGCCATCGCAGCAGCGAACGCGATCGTCGGCGCGCGCCATGCCGGGCGCAGGGCGATCATCCGCACGACGAAGTAGACGCCGGTCGCGATGACGGCGTGGAAGCTCGATTCCGGGTGCCCGCACAGGAACTGCAGGCCGACGACGACGGCCAGCGGTGCCGCTCCCCGCACAGTCGGTCTTCGGATCGCGCGCTCGGCGGCGACCATCATCCACGGGATCAGCGCCCACACCGACGCGTGCGGGAACGACACCCACACGACCTCCCACAGGCTGAAGCCGTAGACGACGCCGGCCAGCATCGCGCCGGCGAACCGCATCGCCAACGCCCGCGCGAGCAGGAACATCCCGAATGCCGCCGTCCACAGCTTCAGCGCCGCCACCCAGCCCAGCGATGTCCAGTAGGGCAGGACGTAGCTGGGCACGTTGAACGGCGAGAAGATCGCCGACTGCGCGTCGGCGAGGAACGGCCGCCCGGTCATGATGTGCGGGTTCCACAGCGGGATGTGGGGCAGCGACGCCTTCGTGTAGCGGGTGAACGGCTGGATCACCGCGGGCGTGTCGTCGAACGTCGGGTTCCCCGCGTGGGTGATCGACGCCGGCCGCACACCGTTCCACGGCGCCTTGAACCAGAACCAGTCGGAGTTCGACAGCGTGTGGCCGGGCATGACGCCCGGGCTGACGAACAGGACCGCCAGCACGGCGAAGATCGCCGCGGCGGTCACGTTGGGACGCCGCGCCAGCCGTGCCCTCATGTCGCCCGTCGTCGCTGCGCCCGGCGCTGGAGCACGACCGCGCCGGCCAGCGCCAGGGCGGTGAGGATGCTGATGATCCAGCCGATGCGGTAGGAGGCGGGGCGGTAGGTGAAGCGGACGATGTGGCTGCCGGGGCCGACCGCCACGCCGCGCAGAAGGTAGTCGACCCGCCGGATCGGGGCATCGTGTCCATCGACCGTGGCGTGCCACCCGGGGTAGAAGACGTCTGACAGGACGACGACCGAGCGGCGGGCTGCCGTCGCCCTGACGTCGACCTCGGTCGGGCGGTAGCGCACGATCGGCGCCCGGCGCGCGGCGGTGGGGGCGACCCGCGGCACCCCGGCCGCGACGCCGTCGATCGGCGCGCCGACGACGACCGTGCCCGCCGGCGCGAAGCTCGCGCGCTCGACCGCGCGGCGCTGGGCGTTCTCGCCGGCGACGACCTGCTGGTGGTCGACGACCCATGCGCGGGGCAACGCCGCGCGGTTGTCATACACGCGCCCGTCGGGCCCCCGGTAGGCGATTCGCAGGCTCGGCCTGACGAGGCTGGTCTGCGGGGGGGTCAGGATGCTGCGCACGCCGAGCAGGCTCAGTACGCGCAGCGCGACGGGGGTTGTGTCAGCGGTCGTCGTCGGTGGCACGAACGGCGCGCGCACGGCCACCGCGTCCCGCCACAGCCGGTCGTAGCGCCCGACCACCGGGTAGTCGTAGCCGCGCGCATCCTGGAGGCCGAAGTCCATCGCCGCGTCGGCCGGCAGCGGCGGGATCTGGCTGGTGCTCGACACGCCGACGAACCGGGCCGGGGTCCGGGTCTGCAGCAGCTTGATCGCGGCGGTCGCCGGCGGCTGGGCGTCGGCGACGCGGATCGCCGGGTTCTCACCGATCCCGAAGCGCAGCAGGTCGATCGTGACGAGCCCGAGGACGAGCACGACGGCGGTCGTCCGGCCCAGCCGTCCGCGGGCGGTCAGCACGACCAGCACCGCGCCGAGGCCGGCGAACAGCAGCCACGCGATCGCCGACGCGGCGGGCAGCAGCGACTCGAGGTGGCTCAGGCCGACGTCGCTGCGCAGGGCCAGCGCGACGCCGACCGCGTTGCCGAGCACCGACGTGCCGACGTGCGCGTGGATCGCCAGCGCGATCACCGGCACCACGACGGCCGCGCCGAGCAGCCCGACGAGCAGCCGGTCGCGGCGCGGCGAGGGCGCGCGGCGGCGCCAGTTGAGCACGTCGTCGAAGCCCCAGCCGGCGAGCAGCGCGATGGCCAGGCAGAACAGGATCCCGAAGCGGCCGATCGCCGTGCGGTTGAGCACCGGCATGTGGACCGCGAACTGGTAGAGCGGCCAGATACCGAACACGATGCCGAGGGACACGACCGCGACCGCCACGAACAGCAGCCGCTCGCGCGACGGGCGCAGCAGCGCGACGAGCGCCAGCAACAGCGGCAGCGCGCCGTCGTAGAGCGCGCGCTGGTTGATGAAGAACGACGTGACCGCCTGGGTCGGGCGCCCGAAGTACTCGGGGAACGGCAGCGCCCACGCCAGCTCCCGCGGGACGTGGGCCGGGACCGTCGCCGCGCGGATCGCCAGGTCGTTGCTCTGGTGCACGAGCTCCAGGAACGGCAGGATCACGGCCGCGGCGAGGCCGCCCGCCGCGGCGAAGCCGAGCCCGACGCAGCCCACGCGCGCGAGCAGCCGGCCGTCGGCCCGCGTCAGCCGGACCGCGCCGAACACCACGGCGGCGAGCATCACGTGCAGCGTCGACTCGGGATGCCCGGCGACGATCGACAGGCCGCCGGCCACGGCGAGCAGCGCGACGCCGGTCGCGTCCGGTCTGCGGATCGCGCGGTCGACGGCGGCCAGCAGCCACGGCAGATACGCCCACACGGTCGCCAGCGGCCAGCCGAGCCAGGTGACCATGTAGAACGACAGCCCGAACGCGAGCCCCGCGAGCAGGCTGCCCCCGAGCCCGATCGCCAGCGCACGGGCCAGGACGAACGTCCCCAGCGCGGCGACGAACAGCTTCAGGGCGCCGATCAGCCCCAGCGACCACCAGTAGGGCAACACGTCGGACGGCAGCGTCAGCGGCGACAGCTGCGCCGACTGCATGTCGGCCAGCAGCGGCCGCCCGGCGGCGATGCTCGGGTTCCACAGCACCGGCCCCGGGAACGCGTCGCGGGTGGTGCGCGAGAACGGCCCGAACGCCGAGACCTGGTCGGCCAGCTCGTAGTTGGAGCCGCCGTTGGGACGCACGTCGGCCGGTCGCTGGGCGACCCATGGCTGTGCCGACCACAGGTAGTCCGACGCCGACAGCGTGCGGCCGGGGATCAGCCCGGGCGACACCATCGCGACCGACGTGACGGCGTACAGCAGCACGGCAGCAAGCATCGGGCGGCGCGCAAGCGCCGCCGCCGCGTTGCGGGCACGTGTCAGCATCGCGGCTCTGGCACGTGGCCTGCCATGCGGCGGCAGCATACGATCAATCCCGTCATGGAGCGGCACATTCTCAAGGCGGCGGTCGTCGTCATCGCCGCCGTCGCGATCGTCTACGGCGTCACGCGGCTGCACGAGCAGCGGCGCTGCCAGGTGGCCCACGGCGCGCTGCTGGTCGCGCTGTTTCACCACCGCCAGCCGGCCGGTGGACGCGCCGACCAACTGCGGACGCTGACATCGCAGTGCCACGACCCGGCCCCGGTCGCGCAGATCTCGATCCTGCTCGCGACGGCCGGCTACCGCGCCGACGCGATCGCGACCGCGCGCCGCGCGATCCACCTGCAGCCCAACTCGACGCTCGGCTGGACTGCGCTCGCCGAGGTGCTCGCGCGGTCCGATCCCCGGGGCGCGGCAGCGGCCCGGGCGCGGGTCCTGGCGCTCAACCCGCAGGCGGTCGTGCCGTCGCTGCCCGCCGCAACCCGGGGCCGGCCCACGACTTGAGCGACAGCGCCGGGCGCTCGATCAGCCGGAAGCTGACCTCGGCGACCAGGAACGTCAGCGCCAGCCCGCCAACGCCCCACAGCAGGTACGGGTGAACGGCGCCACTCCAGCGGTCAAACCCCCAGATCGTCAGGACCCCGAAGACGGTCAGGTGGTACAGGTAGATCCCATAGGAGACGCGGCCGGCCTCCCGCAGCGGCGCCCACCGCAGCACGCGGGCCGGGACGCCGGTTCCCAGCACGGCCGGCATCAGCGCGCAGATCGCGACCAGCCCCAGGAGCATGTGGCGCACGAGGAACTGCTGGTGGGTGAAGCCGCGTGGGTCGAGCGTCGTCAGCCCCGCGCCCTTGGCGGCGAACACGAACAGCGCCAGGCCCGCGACCCACCACCAGCCGCTCGTGCGCCGCAGGCGCTCAGGCGCACCGCCGCGCTCCTGCCAGCGGACGCTGAGCACCGCGACGACCATCCCCAGTGCGAACACGTCGAAGTACGACGGCAGCGCGATCACCCACGGGTTCAGCGACGGGATGAAGGAGCCGACCTGCGTGCCGAGGACCCACAGCTTCCACGCGACCCCGACCGCGAACAGGCCGGCGAGCGCGGGCAGCTCGCCGCGGGTGCTGCCCGAGCCCAGCACCCGTCGGACGGCCCACGCCCACACCGGTAGGAACGCGTAGAACGCGACCTCGATGCACAGCGTCCACGCGACCGGCAGCCCGCCGGACGCGGTGTCGTAGGTGTAGGACTGGGTGAACAGGAAGTACCGCGCGAACCCGTGCAGGCTGAGGATCGACGCGGTCGCTCCGAGCACGATCGCCGTGAAGATCAGCGCGGTCCAGTAGCCGGGCACGATCCGCACGATCCGCCGCCACGCATACGGCCACGTCGCGGCACGCACGTCCATGTCGCGAGCGCGCACGAACGGCCGGTAGAGCAGGAACGCCGAGATCACGAAGAAGATCTGCACGCCGACATCGAGGTTGAGGATCCACGGCCGGATCCACGCGTGCAGCGCGGCGCCGCGGCCGAAGATCCCGACGGCGTGGAACTCGACGACCATGACCGCGGCGACCGCCCGCAGCGCGTCGATCCCGTCGAAGTGCGCGGCCTTCAGCTGCGGTGCCGGTGCCACGTGACTCCGAGCGCGATCGACAGGCCGAGCAGTGCGAGCAGCGAGATGATCCAGCCGATGGTGAAGCTGGTGGGGTGGTAGGAGAAGACGACGCGGTGGTTGCCGGCGGGCAGTTGGACGCCGCGGAAGACGTAGTCGACGCGCTGGACGGGGGTCGAGTGGCCGTCGACGGTGGCCTGCCAGCCGGGGGCCCAGGCGTCGGAGACGACGAGCATCCCCGGGCGCTGCGCCCTCGCCTGGACGACGAGGCCGTCGTCGGTGACCTTGGCGATCCGGGCGCGTCCGGCGGGAGGCGGCGTACGGGCCGGAGTGGTCGTGGCCAGGCCGGCGACCGGCTTCTCGGTGACCGCGACGCGATCGATGCGGAAGCCGGGGGCGATGACGTCGCGGTAGGCGGCGTCGCCGGTCGGGGCGACGGTCTGTGCCCCGACGACGGCCGCCCGCGGCTGCTCGGCCGCGTTGCGGTAGACCTGCGCGTCGGGACCCGCGTGGACGAGGGTCAGGCCGGGAATACGCAGCCGCGGCAGCTGCGGCGGCTGGATGACGAAGCGGGTGCCCATCATCCCCAGGATCCGCGCTCGTGCGGCCGTCATCGACTGGAGCGACAGCGGGATGTCGCCCGGGTACACGCCCGCCTGCGAAAGGAACTGCGGGGACATCGTCGTGCGCCACAGGTGATCGAAGCGGCGCTCGACCGGGAGGTCGTAGCCGCGCGGCTCGTAGAGGTTGTAGTTGAAGGCCAGCGCGTTCTGCGGGATCTGGCCGAGGCCGACGACGCGCGCCGTGCCGGCCGTCTGCAGCAGCTTGATCGCCGGCGTGGCGGGCTGCGTGGCCAGCGAGCGCTTGATCGACGGGTTGTAGCCCATCCCGGCGCGGGCCAGGTCGCCGTAGATGACGACGCCGGCCAGCACGGCGAGGACCGTCGCGCTGACCACACGCCGGCGTGCGGTCGCCAGCGCCACGATCGCCAGCCCGGCGCCGCCGACGACGAGCCAGATCCACACGGCGCTGGCCCGCACGCCGTCGATGATCTCGGTGTCGCTCCACGACTCCCTGGGATGGATGAAGCCCCACGCGATCGCCAGCCCGTGCCCGAGCGCGTTCAGCGGGACCCGCCCGCGCCCCAGCGCGTAGAGCAGCGGCAGCGCGAACAGCGCCGCCGCCACGCCGAGCACGATCCACTGTCGGCGGCGGCTGCCCTCGCGGGCCAGCAGGTCATCGAGCCCGAAGCCGGCCAGCAGGGCGACGCACAGGATCGCGAGGATCGTCAGGCGAGTGTTGTGACCGGCGGAGAAGACCGGCAGGTGGGTGACGATCTGGAAGACCGGGAAGACGCCGAACACGACCATCATCACCGCCGCCGCGAGCGCCGCCAGCAGCAGGCGCCCGCGCGACGGGCGCAGGATCAGCGCGGCCGCGCCGAGCATCAGCGCGAGCGCGCTGGCGTACCAGGCACGGGCCAGCTCGAACAGCGCGAGGATGTTCTGCGTCGCATAGAGGCGGGTCGGCGTCTGGGTGGGGCGCCCGAACCAGTCGGGCATCAGCGTCGTCAGGATGAACTTGCCCGGTGCCTTGGACGTCTGGGCGATGCCGCTGCGCTGGTGGATGTCGGCCGAGCGCAGCAGCAGCTCGGCGAACGGCAGCAGCGTCACGGCGGCCAGCGCCGTGCCCAGCGCGGTGGCGCCGACGAACGCGCCGATCGCCCGGCCGAGGTTCGGGCGCAGCGCGTAGACGCGCACGACGAAGTAGATCGTCGCCGCCAGCATCGCGTGGAAGCTCGACTCGGGATGGCCGCACAGGAACTGCGCCGCGACGACGATCGCCAGCGGCGCGGCGCCGCGGATGTCCGGTCTTCGGATCGCCCGCTCGACCGCGACGAGCAGAAACGGGATCAGCGCCCACACCGACGCGTGGGGGTACACGAGCCACGTGACGAGCCACAGGTTGAACCCGTAGACAATCCCGGCGATCGTCGCGCCGGCCAATCGCATGCCGAGCGCGCGCCCGAGCAGGAACGTCCCGAAGCCCGCGCACCACAGCTTGAGCACGGCGATCCAGCCCAGCGCCGTGAAGAACGGCAGCACGTAGGCGGGCACGCTGAACGGCGAGAAGACCGCCGACTGGGCGTTGGCCAGGAACGGCCGCCCGGTCATGATGTGCGGGTCCCACAGCGGGATGTGCGGTAGCGACGCCTTCGTGTAGCGCACGAACGGCTGCATCAGCGCCGGGGCGTCGTCGATCTCGGGATTGGCGGAGTGGGCGAGCGCCGCCGGGTGGTTGGCCTTGAACGGCGGGTAGAACCAGAACGTGTCGGAGTTCGACAGCGTGCGGCCGGGCAGCAGGCCCTGGCCGACGAAGACGATCGCCAGCACCGCGAACAGCACGGCGGCCGCCACGTTGGGCCGCCGCGTCACGAAGCTCCTCATGCCGGCACCCCGCGGCGGCGCCGACGAGCCACGACCAGCCCGCCGATCAGCGTCAGCGCCGTCAACACGCTGATGATCGCGCCGAAGCGCACCGAGCCGGGCTCGTAGCGGTAGACGATCCGGTGGCGGCCGGGCCCGACACTCACGCCGCGCAGCAGGTAGTCGACCTGCTCGATCGGCGCGGCGTGGCCGTCGACCGTCGCCTTCCAGCCCGGGTAGTAGACGTCCGACAGGACGACGAGCGAGCGCCGACGCGCGGTCGCGTCGACCTCGACGCGCTGCGGGGCGTAGCGGCCGACCCGCGCGGCGACGGGCCGGGCCGTGGTCCCGGGGCCGGTCGCGATGCCGGCCACCGGCCGTGCGACGACGGCGGTCGCGGCGGGGCGGAAGGCCGGGTCTTCGATCGCGCGCAGCTGCGCGCCGGCGCCGCCGGCGACCGGCTGCTGATGGTCGACGACCCACGCCCGCGGCATCGCGCCGGGATTGTCGTAGATGCGCCCGTCGCGGCCCGAATAGACGATCGGAAGTGCCAGCCGCGGGTCGCCGGGACGCTGGAGCAGGCTGCGCACACCGAGTAGCCCCAGCGCCCGCAGCGCGCGGCGATCCGAGCCGGCGATCGTGGTCGGCGGCGTGAACAGCGCGGGCGGCGCGACCGCAGCGCGCCACAGGCGGTCGTAGCGCGCGACGATCGGGTAGTCGTAGCTGCGCGCGTCCTGGAGGCCGTAGTCCATCGCGGCGTCGGCCGGGATCGGCGACGGCTGGCCCGACGGCGACTGTAGTCCGACGAACCGCGCCGGCGTGCGCGTCTGCAGGAAGCGGATCGCCGGCGTCGCGGGCTGCGTCGCGTGCGAACGCGGGATCGACGGGTTCTCGCCGATGCCGAACCGCAGCATGTCGACCGCAGTCAGCGCGACCATCAGCGCCACGGCGACGTTCGGCGACAGGCGTCCGCGCCACGTCACCACGATCAGCGCGGCGCCGGCGCCGGCGAGCACGAGCCAATCGAGCATCGCCGCGGTCGGGAGCAGGTGGGGGAGGTCGTCGAGCGCTGCGACGCGGCTCACGCCGGCCGCGACGCCGATCGCGTGGCCGAGCTGGCCGGGGCGGAACCGGTGCGCCACGATCACCACCGGGGCGACGACCGCCGCGGCGAGGGCGCCGACGAGGATCCGGTTGGCCCGCGGCGACAGCGTCCGCGAGCGCGCGTCGAGGACCTCGTCGGCGCCCCACCCGGCCAGCAGCGCGATCGCCAGCACGACGAACACCCCGAGGCGCGTGTTGTAGGTCTGGTCGAAGCCGGGCAGCGCATTGACGATCTGAAAGGCGGGCCAGAAGCCGAGCACGACCATCAGCGCGACGGCGCCGGTCAGCACCACCGCGATCCGTTCGCGCGTCGGGCGCACGACAATCGCGATGCCGGCCAGCAGCGTCGGGAGCGCGCCCGCGTAGAACGCGTGCACGTTGATGAAGGCCTGCGTCTCGAACTGTGTCGGGCGCCCCCAGTACTCGGGGAAGAACAGGCCGAGGACGTCGTGGCTGGCGATCCCCTTCGGCGCCTGGCCGGTGCGGTCAGCCAGGTCGCCGGAGTGGCGCACGAGCTCGAGGAACGGCAGCGCGACGATCGCCGCCAGGCACGCGCCGGCCACCGCGCCGAGGGCGACAATGCCCAGGCGCCGCCAGCGGCCGTCACGTTCGCGCGACGCCAGCAGCAGCGCGAACAGCACCGCGACGACGGCGCCGTGGAACGTCGACTCGGGATGTCCGGCGAGCACGGTGAGCGCCGCGACGACGGCGAGCGCCACGACGCCGGTCGTGTCCGGGGCCCGTACCACGCGGGCGATCGCCACCAGCAGCCACGGCAACAGCGCCCAGACGCTGGTCAGCGGCCACGACAGCCAGGTGACCATGTACAGCCCGAGCCCGAACGCGAGCCCGGCGATCAGGGCGCCGCCGGGCCGGATCGCCAGGACCCGTGCGAGCGCGAACGTGCCCAGCGCGGCGATGAACAGCTTGAGCGCCGCGATCAGCCCCTGCGACCACCAGTAGGGCAGCACGTACGCCGGGACGCTGAACGGCGACAGCACCTGCGACTGCATGTCGGCCATCAGCGGCCGGCCGGCGCCGATGTACGGATTCCACAGCGCCAGCGATGGCAGCGTCGCGCGCGCATCGCGGGCCAGCGGACCGAACGCCGAGACGCTGTCGGCGTTCTCCGGGTTGGCGCCGTGGGCCGGAACTGCCGCGGGTTTTGTGGCGCTCCACGGAGCGACGGTCCACAGCAGATCCGACGACGAGAGCGTCCGTCCCGGGACCAGGCCGGGAGCGACCATCACGAGCGAAAGTGCTGCATACAGGGCGGCCGCACCGAGCATCGGACGGCGCACGAAGACCCCCGGGATGCGCAGCCTACGGCGCGGTGGCACGTGACCTGGCATCCGGCGAGAGCATACGATCAACGCCGACATGGAGGAGCAGATCTACCAACGGCTCTACGAGCTCGAGGACGCCCACTGGTGGTTCCGGGGCCGGCGCGCCGTCATCTGGGCGATGCTCGCCCGAGCCGACGTCGTGCCCCAGCCGCGGGTCTTCGACGCCGGCTGCGGCACGGGCCGCAACCTGGTCGAGTTCGGGCCGCTCGGGACCGCGGCCGGGGCCGACACGTCGGACACCGCCGTCCGGTTCTGCCGCGAGCGCGGGCTCGACGGGGTGATCGAGTCCAGCGTCGAGGAGCTTCCCTACGACGACGGCTCGTTCGACCTGATCCTCGCCACCGACGTGCTCGAGCATGTCGAACACGACGACCGCGGAGCGCGTGAGCTGCGCCGCGTGGTCTCCGATCGCGGCCGGCTGCTGGTCACCGTGCCCGCATACCAGTGGATGTGGAGCCACCACGACGACTCCCATCACCACATGCGCCGCTACACGCGGCCGCGGCTGCGAACGCTGCTGACCGGGGCGGGCTGGGAGCCGATCGTGCAGACGTACTTCAACACCGTCCTGCTGGCGCCGATCGCGGCGATGCGGATGCTGGAGCGCCGCCGCCCGGCCGACAACGGCAAGACGGATTACGAGTTCGGTTCCGGCGCGATGAACCGCGCGCTGCTCGCCCCCATGCAGGGCGAGGCCGCCCTGATCCGCCGCGGCGCGAGGTTTCCGGCCGGCGTCTCGATCGGCATGGTGTGTCGCCCTGTGCTGACCGCGCCATGACGCCGACCGTCTCGGTCGTCGTACCGATGCTCAACGAGGAGGACTCGCTGGCGCCCCTGCACCAGCGGGTCCGCGAGGCGCTGTCGGAGATCGAGCACGAGATCGTGTTCGTCGACGACGGCTCGACCGACTCGTCGCGGGAGATCGTCTCCAAGCTGGCGGCCGACGAGGGCGGCATCGTGCTCGTCGTCCTGTCGCGCAACTTCGGCATGGAGATCGCGATGTCGGCCGGCCTGGATCACACGAGCGGCGACTACGCGGTCCTCATGCACGCCGACCTCCAGGACCCGCCGGAGCTGATCCCAGAGATGCTGACGATGGCCCGCGAGGGCGCCGACGTCGTCTACGCGCGGCGTGTCGGGCGCGACGAGAGCTGGCTCAAGCGCCAGATGGCGACGTCGTTCTACGGGGTCATGTCGCGGCTGGCACGGACGCCGTTCCAGGGTCAGGCGGGCGACTTCCGGCTGATGTCGCGGCGCGTCGTCGAGGCGCTGCGCCAGATGCCCGAGCACCGGCGCTTCCTGCGCGGGATGGTCGCCTGGGTCGGTTATGACCAGGTGCCGATCGAGTACCGCCGCGCCGGACGCGCGGCGGGGCGCGGCGCGTCCTACCGGCAGCTGTTCCGGCTCGCGGGCGAGGCGATCACGTCGTTCTCCGACGTGCCGCTGGCGCTGGCGACCGTCGTCGGCACGACCGTCGCCGCGCTATCGGGCATCGCGGCGCTGGTGATCCTGATCGCGACCGTCGCGGGTCTCGTGTCGGCGAGCCTCGGGGTCTGGACGATCGTCGTCATCCTGTTCCTCGGCGGGGTGCAGCTGATCACCGTGGGGATACTGGGGCGCTATCTGGCGCGGGTACACGACCAGACGCTGGGACGCCCGCTGTATCTCGTGTCACGGGTGGTGCGGTCGCCCGGTGAGGGTTCTTGAACCGCATCAGGGGGCGCTCGACGAGGCGGTAGGAGATCGCGGCGCACGCGATCGTCCCGGCGAGCGTCAGCGCCAGCACATAGGGGAGCGCCGGCACGCCGCCAGGGATGCCCCAGGTGGCGACCTGGTCGACCCACGCGCCCTGCCATAGATACACGCCGTAGGAGATCAGGCCGACGAGGCCCAGCACGCGCCAGCTCATGACACGGCGCGGCCAGCCGCCGGCCTGGTAGCCGAGCACGGCCGGCAGCACGAGCGCCAGCGCGACGAGCGCCGAGAGCACGTACTGGACCATCCACTGGTTGGCCGTGTACGTGTTGGTGTTGAGGATCGCGGCCTGGATCAGGTACAGGACGACGGCCGCCGTCCAGCACACGCCGGGATGGGCGCCGATCGTGGCAACCAGCCGCGGCACTCCGCTGACGCTGAGCACGGCGAGCGCCATCCCGATCGCGAACCACGTGAACGTGGTCGGCAACGTGTTGAACGGCATATGGCCCGTGACCGCGTCGTAGCGCAGGGCGGTGGAGGCGACGCCGAGGATCGCGAGCACGGCCAGTTCGAGGCGGATCCGAGAGCGCCGTTGCATGCCGCGGCCCAGCCGCGACAGCCCCAGCGCGTAGAACGGCAGCACGAGGTAGAACGAGATCTCGACGGCCAGCGACCACGCGGCGATCAGTCCGCCGGCCGGGACGGTGCCCGGAGCGTAGATCTGCACCAGCGCGTAGTACGTCCAGCCGTGCGGGCCGAAGACGCCCTTGAGGTGCAGCCACAGCCCGATCACCGTCAGCGCGAGCCAGTACGCGGGCAGGATCCGCAGCAGTCGCCGCCGGGCGAAGTCGCCGATTCGCACCCGCCGCAGCCCGTCGAGGTCGGCGGCCAGGAACGGGCGATAGAGGAGGAAGCCCGACAGCACGAAGAAGATCGTCACGCCGCTGATGCCGTTGGCGAACACGGAGCCGTACCAGGCGTGGTAGCTCGTCCCGGAGACCAGCGCGGCGTGCGACGCGAGCACGCCCAGCGCCGCGAACGCGCGCAGTGCATCGAGCAGCTCGAAACGCGGATGCCCGGGGGGCGGGGCGACAACGTCCGGCGTGCTGGTCACGCCGACGAGTCTACGGTCGCCACCTGCGGCTCGGGCTCGCTTGCGGCGACCAGCACCCCGGCCAGGATCACCGCGATCAGCGTCAGCGCCGGCATCTCCCAGTCCCAGTCGATCGCGCTGTGCAGCGTCCACACGGCCAGCGCGCTGGCCGGTCCCGCGACGAGCGCCGGGTCACGGTGGTAGGCCTCGCGCCCGCACAACGCGACGCCCGCGAACATCGCGGCCAGCAGCGCGACACCGATCAGCCCGAGCTCGGCGAACGTCTCGATCTCCAGCGAGTGGGCGTCGTGGGCCGCGTCGGCGATCGTGCGGTGGCGCAGCCACTCGGCGGCGAAGCCGCTGGCACCGACACCGGCCAGCGGGTGGTGGATCCCGGCCCGCACCGCGACCTTCCAGTACGCGTAGCGGTTGGAGCCGACGCTCGACAGACGCGCGCTCGTCTGGCCGATCTGCGGGGACGGGCTCTTGGAGTCGCGCGCGACGGCGACCGGCACGATGACGATCGCGATGACGAGCACCGTCGCCGCGGTGCCGGCCCACGACGGCAGCCCGAGCGGGCCCGCGCGCGTGCTGCCCGAGCGCTCGGTCGCCGCCGACCAGGCGACGAGCGCCGCCGTGGCGGCCATCAGTCCCAGCAGCGCCACGAACACGAGCGCGCCCGCCGACTCGCGTGACGACATCGACCCGGCCGCGGTGCGCACCGGGCCGGCCGCCGCGCTGAAGAAGACGCCGAGCGCGCCGAGCTCGAGCGTGATCGCACTCGCCCGCAGCTGGCCCCACGTCGGCGCCAGCACGGTCAGCACGATCAGCGCCGCGACGATCGCCGCCAGCGCCCCGCGCGAGAACGTGAGGTAGGCGGCGGCGAGCATCGGCGCCGCGCCGGCCCCCGCCGCGCAGCGCATCGCGAGCGAGCGGCTGGGATCGCCGGCGATCCGCGTGCCGAGCGTGAACGCGATCGCCGCCAGCGCGCCCATCGCGTTCCAGTACGTCAGCGGCTGGTCGAGGCGCCCGCCGGCGGCGGGATCGAACGCCTGGTGGATGAGACCCGGCAGCAGCCGGCCCGCGAGCCCGTAGCCGACGACGATCACCGCTCCGGCGAACAGCGCCGGCTCGGCGGCGCGCGCGCCGCGGCGGTCGCGCAGCAGCGCGATCGCCGCCGCCAGCGCACCGACGTACAGCAGCGCGCGCTGCGCGTCGTCGGCGGCGTCGGCCGGCAGCGGCGACCAGCGGCCCGACAGCGCGATCCAGCCCGCGTAGGCGGCCATCCCACCGAGCGCGAGGCGTCCCCAGCGTCCCTGGGGCAGCGGCGGCGCGCCGGCGACGAGGGCCAGCGCGACGAGCGCCCAGGCGACGATCAGCGCCACCAGTCGCGGCTCGTCGAAGAACCCGCCGGAGAAGAACGCGAGGACCGTCGGGCCGGCCAGCAGCGCCGCCAGCAGCGCCGGACGCAGCCTGTCGAGTTGCGTGCGCATCGGCGCGCCAGCGTACCCTCACCCACTTCATGCGTCGCCGAACGGCCCCTCTCGCCCTCACCGGCCTGGCGTTCGTGGTCGCATTTGCCCAGTCGCCGGGCAAGACGGTCGCCGACACCAAGCTCAGCCTGTACGTCGATCCGGGCCGCTTCCTGACCGACGTGCTTTCGGCCTGGTCGCCGACCACCGACCTCGGCCACGTGTGGGCGGGGCAGTACGGCGGCTACGCGTTCCCGATGGCGCCCTGGTTCGCGCTCGGCCATGGGCTCGGGCTGCCGATGTGGGTCGTGCAGCGGCTGTGGCTCGCGGCGCTGCTGGCCGTGGCGGCATGGGGGATGGTGCGGCTCCTGGATGCGCTGCTGCCCTCGCCGCGGGGCATCGCCCACCTCACGGCCGGCGCGCTGTTCATCGTCAACCCGTACGTCGCCGTCTACACCGACCGCACGAGCGTCGCGCTGCTCGCCTACGCGGCGCTTCCGTGGCTGCTGCTGTGCGTGCATCGCGGCCTGCGCGACCCGCGCGGCTGGTGGTGGCCGGCCGCGTTCGCGCTGGTCCTGACCGCGACCGGCGGCGGCGTCAACGTCGCCGTGACCGGCTGGGTGCTCGTCGCTCCGGCGCTGCTGGCGCTGTACGAGGTCGGCTGGGGCGGGGTCGGCGGCCGGGCGCTGTGGCCGGCGCTGTGGCGCGTCGGCGTCTGCGCGCTGGTCGTCAACGCCTGGTGGCTGGCGCCATTGCTCGCCGCGCAGAAGTACGGCCTCAACTTCCTGCCGTTCACCGAGCAGCCCGGGACGATCTGGCAGACGACGTCGGTCAGCGAGTCGCTGCGCCTGGTCGGCTTCTGGACGAGCTACGTCGGTGTCGGCTTCGGCGGCCATCTGTACCCGTTCGCCGGTCATGGCGACGTGCTGCTGTTCAGCCGTCCGGTCGTTCTGTGCGGCCTGCTCGTCCCGGCGCTGACGCTCGCTTCGCTGCGGCTCTCGTGGCGCACGCGCTACGTCCCGTTCCTGCTCGCGATGACGATCATCGGCGTGGTCATCATGGCCGCGGGCTTCCCCGAGGGGACGCCGTTTCGGCGTGGCCTGACGTTCACCTACAACCACGTCCAGGCGCTGCAGTTCCTGCGCACGACGTACAAGGCCGGGCCGCTGGTGGCGGCCGGGATCGCCGCGCTGGCCGGGGTCGGGCTCGCGGCCGCCGTCGAGCGCCTGCGGGCCCGCGGCCGCGGCTGGGCGGGGTGGGCGGCCATCGCCGGCGCGGCGGCGATCGCGTTCGTCGCCGCGTGGCCGCTGACGACCGGGCGCGCCGAGGAGCGCCAGCTGCGCTTCCACGTCCCGGTCGCGTGGCACCAGGTGGCGGCCGACCTGAGCAGGCGCTCCGACAACACGCGCGCCCTGATCGAGCCGGGACAGCTGTTCGCGTTCTCGCGCTACGGCGGCACGATCGACGAGCTGCTGCCGGCGCTCACGTCGCACCTCGTCACCTCGCGCTACATCGTCCCGTTCGCCGATCTGCGCTCCGTCGACCTGCAGTGGTCGGTCGACGACCTCATCAACCAGCAACGCGCGCTGCCGGGACAGCTACCGCCGCTGCTGGATCTGATGGGCGTCGGCGACCTCGTCCTCGCCGCCGACCGTGATCGCGCGCGCGGCGGCGGCCCGCCGCTGGCGACGGCGCTCGACGCACTGCGCGCGGGCGGGGTGTCGGTGGACGGCGCCCGGGCCTACGGCCCGTCGTTCGCCGTGCCGGCCGCGGCCGGCACACTCGCCGACGCCCAGACGCTGCCCGAGGTCCAGCGCAAGACGCTGCACACCGGCGGGATCGTCCGCGTCCTGCCGCGGAGGCCGGAGACGATCGTCGACGGCGACGCGGGCGGGATCCTGTCGCTCGCCGCGTTCGGCGCGCTGCACCCCGATCTGCCGCTGCGCTTCGCCGCCGACCTGACGCCGCCGCAGCTGCGCACCGCCGCCCGAGCCGGCGCGACGATCGCGATCAGCGACTCCAACCGTCGCCAGCCGTTCGTCGCCGCACGGCTGGTCCAGAACCGCGGCGCGGTGCTGCCGGCCGACCAGTCACCGGCGCAGGACGGGGTGGTGCTCGACCCGTTCCCGGCGCGCGGCAGTGGCGCCCAGACGGTCGCCGTGGTCCGCGGCATCCGCAGCGTCAGCGCGCCGTTCTCGCCCCAGGTCACGCAGTTCCCCGAGCACGCGCCGATCGCCGCGCTGGACGGCAACCCGAACACCGAGTGGATCGCCGACCTCGCGATCGCCCCGCCTCGCCACCACCTCGACATCGTCTTCGACGCCCCGCGCGACGTCGGCACGGTGGCGCTGACGCCGTACTCCGACAGCCGCGGCGTCGTGACCCACGTGTCGATCAACGGCAAGGGCTTCGCCGTGCATCGGGGCGTCAACCACCTGCGCCTCGGGCTGCGCCACGTCGCCGGCCTCAGCGTCCTGATCGACGGGATCCGCCACCCCCGTTCGGGCACGTTCGGGGCCGGCGGCATCCGCGAGCTGAAGATCCCGGGCGTCCACGTGAGCTACGCCCTGCGCGTTCCGCAGCTGGCCCAGGACGAGCTGCGCGGCGTGAACCTGAGCCGCACGCCGATGTCCTACCTGCTCAACCGGGTCACAGCCGACGACCCGCTGCGCGAGGGGCCGCTCGCCGGCGAGCACGGCGCGGCGCGAGCGCGCGACGCCCAGGACGCCGAGTCGGCGATGGCGCGGATCGTCGATCCGCCGGCTGCCCGCTGGTGGGTCGCCCGCGCGTGGCTGAGCGTCGCTCCCGGCGCCGACGACCGTGCCCTGGACCGGTTGGCGGGTGCGATCGGGCCGGGCAGCGCCTGGTCGAGCTCGCGGTTTGAGGGTATCGCGGGCTACCGCGCCAGCGGGGCGTTCGATGGCTTGGCGGGGCGCGCCTGGATCGGCCAGTGGATCCCGGGCCGCCCGGCGTGGCTGGCGTGGACGACGCACTCGCCGACGACCGTGCGCGAGCTGCGGCTCAGCGAGCCGCGGCTGCGCGTGCGGCGCCCGACCGCGGTGCGGGTCGTGGCGGCACCATCGGCCGCCGCGCTGGCCCGGATCCCGGCGCTCGACGCCTCGGGGCGCCCGTCGCACGCGGCGGGGGTCGTCGCGGTCGGGCCGGGCGGGGTGGTCCGGCTGCCGTCGGCGCTGCGCGGCCGGGCGTTCCGGCTCGAGGTCGTCAACGCGGCGTTCCCGGCAGGCACGGCCGGCCCGGCGACGCAGCGCCGCGCCGTCGCGATCGCCGAGCTGGGCGGGGCCGGACTGGAGCTGCACGTCCCGCGCTCGGGCCCGTTGCACGCGCCATGCGGCACCGCCGCCGTGATCGCGGGCGGACGCCGCGTGGGCCTGCGGGTCGCGGCGTCGATCGCGGCGCTGGACGGCGGTCGCGCACTGCGCGCGACCGGCTGCGGGCGCCTCGCGATCCCAGCGGCGCCGACGCTCGTCACCACGACGGCGCGCCCGCTGGCCGTCGACGCACTCGACCTGTCGTCGCCGTCGGGCGAGCCGGCTCCGGCGGTCGGAGGCGGGACGGTCGTCCGCGCCGGGTCGTCGCACCCCGGCTCGTGGGACGGGGTGAAGGTCCGCGTCTCCGGGCCGTCGTGGCTCGTGCTCGGCGAGTCCTTCAACCGTGGCTGGCGCGCGTCGTGCGACGGGCATGACCTTGGTTCACCGGTGCCGATCCAGGGCTACGCCAACGGCTGGACGATCGGCGCCTCCTGCCACAGCGTGCGGTTCTGGTTCGGGCCCAACCGTGTGCTCGACGCGGGCTACATCGTCTCGCTGGTCGGCGCGATCGCGCTGCTCGCGCTGCTGTTCGTGCGCCGCCGCCGTGCCGCCGTGCCGGCGGCTGACCTCAGCGAGCTGCCCGATGTTCCGCGGACCGGCCGGCTCGGGCTCGCTGCGGCACTCGGCCTGGCGCTGTTCGGCGCCGGTGTCGTCGGCTTCGTCTTCGCGCTGCGCGCAGGCGCGGTGGCGTTTCCGCTGTTCGCGTTCGTCCTGTGGCGCGGGGTGCCGACGCGCTGGCTGCTGAGCGCCGCCGGCGCGATCCTCGTCGTCGCGATGCCGGTTCTGTACCTGCTCGGCGGTTGGCGCGATCACGGCGGCTTCAACTCCAACTACGCCAACGACCACCAGGGCGGCCACTGGGCCGCCGTCGCCGGCCTCGTCCTGCTCGGCCTGGCGCTGGTGTGGACGCTGTGGTCAACACGCCGCCGCGGCAAGGACCATCGAAGGCTGGGTTGAGCCCCAGATACGGCCCCAACCCGGTTCGCGCCCTCAGTACGGCCAGGGCCCGCGGCGGATCTTCGCCACGGTGAGGACCTTCAGCACCACGTTGTAGGCAAACCACGGCAACGACGCGAGCTGGCGAAGCGTGCTGCGCACCCCGCCCGGGCGACGCTCGTACTCGGCCAGCGACCCGGCGCGCCCGGTGTAGCGCCACGAGCGCGAGAACAACATGCAGCGCGCGAGCGCCAGCGTCACGCCGATCGACGAGAACGCGTCATGGATCGCCAGCACGCCGCCGGTCGGCACCCGGGCGCCGTACATGACGATGTCGTCGCGGGCCGGGCCGTAGCGATGTGCGCCGTCGATCCACAGGAGGTCGATCGGCTCGCCCGCGTCATCCAGGGCGTCGGCCGACAGCTTGCGCACGTGGCGCACGCGGTCGCGCACGCCGGCCGCCGCGAGGTTGGCCTCGAAGACGTCGTTGTCGGTCGCCCCCAGGTCCGGCTGGGCGTCGATCTCCTGCGGTCCGCGGTCGGAGCCGATGTGCGGGTCGATCGCCACGATCTCGACGTCGGGCGCGGCCGACAGCGCCAGCACGATCGTCGAGCGCCCGCGAAACGAGCCGATCTCCACGATCCGCCCGCCAGAGCGCACCGCGGCGCCACGCACGTGCAGTCGCTTGGCCTGGGCGTCGGTCAGCCAGCCCTCGACGCCCGCGATCGCCTCGCGGTAGCTCACGCCGCGACGGTTCGGAAGCGGGCGTGCAGCCCGAGCGCGAGGACCCCGGAGGCGGCCAGGCACTGCACCCCGAGCACGATCGCGGCGAACGAGTACAGCCCGACCTCGCTGGATCCGAGCACGATCGGCTCGAGGATCGCCACCACGGCGACGACCCACAGGAACTGGGTCTCGCCCAGCGCGATCATGTACATGACGGTCAGATAGGCGACGGCGAGCAGCGTCATCGCGACGCCGAGGATCACCAGCTCGCTTGACGCGCCGGTCGCCTGATGGCCGAACGCCAGACCCAGCAGCAGCGTCGGGAACAGCCAGAAGATCAGCAACGCGGGCGCGGCGACGATCCCCAGCAGGCCCAGCGCGCGGTACAGCACCGGCCGCGGGTCAAGCCCGGCCGCGCCGCGCCGTGTCGCCTCGGGCAGCAGGTGCAGCCCGAGCCCGATCGCAACCCACAGCACCGCCTTCGCCGCGACGGCCGCCGACGCGTAGATTCCGGCCTGGTGGTGGGTCAGGGCGTGGCGCCCCATGATCACGTCGACGTTCTGCAGCACGCCGAGGCACAGCAGCCCCACGACCGGCACCCACTCCTGGCCGATCAGCGAGCGCAGCGTGCGCACCTTGCCGACGTGTGGCTCGCCCGGCACCTTGGCCAGCCGGCGGTGCAGCAGGACGGCCAGCCCGACCGACGTGCCGGCGAACGCCAGCGGGGTGCCGAGGTACGCGCCGGTGACGCCGAGCCCGAACGCGACGAGCGCCAGGCCGAACGCGATGCGCAAGCCGGCCTCGACGATCAGGCTCGTCCCCAGCGGCTTGAACGCCCGCAACCCCTGAAGCGCGCCGCGCTGCAGCGACAGCAGCATCCACAGGGCGCCGGTCGGCAGCACCGCGGCGGCCGCCCACGGGTGGTTGGCGACGCCGATGACGCGCGAGATCGGGTCGCGCAGGATCACCGAGACGATGGTCACCGCGACCAGCAGCCCGACCAGCCGCCCGGTCCAGATGCGCAGCGTCGCCGACGTCTGGGCGTTGGAGCCCAGCCGGCCGAGCGTCAGCTCGCGCGCGGCCGCGGCCTGTACCGACTGGCCGCCGATCAGCAGGATCAGGAAGGCGGAGATCAGGGCCGCCAGCGACCCATAGCCGCTTGCGCCGAGCAGCCGGACGAAGACGATCGTGAACGCGAGCTGGATCGCGTTGTTGGCCAGCGTCGCCGCGGCCAGCCCGACCGCCTTGCCGGTCTCGGAGTCGCGCAGCAGGCTGCGCATCCGCACATGGCCGCCGGCCGCCGTCTTCTCGAGCACCTCGAGGTTGGCCTGGGCGGTGTGCTCCCAGGTGAAGCCGCGCGCCCGCGCCTGGGCCGCTTCGCCGAGCTCGTCGCGGCGCTGCGGATCGGCGACGAGCTCGCGCACGCGCTCGCGCAGCTCCTGCGGCGTGTCGGCGAGCAGGCCGGTCTGCCCGTCGACGATCGACTCGGGCAGCCCGCCGACCGCCATCGCTGCGCTCGGCGTGCGGCAGGCGGCGGCCTCCATGACCGTCAGGCACCAGCCCTCGGCCGACGACGCGGTCAGGTTGACCCACGCGCTGCCGTAGATCGCGGCCTTGTCGTCCTCGTCGATGTGCCCGTGCAGGACGACGCGGTCGCCGAGGTCGCGCTGGGCGATCTCCTTCTCCAGCGCCTTGCGGTGATCGCCCTCGCCGACGATCTCGAGCGTCGCCTCGGGGATGTCGGACAGGACGTCGAGCAGGATCTCCAGGCGTTTGTAGGCCTTCAGGCGCCCGAGGTACAGCAGTGTCGGCCGCTCGGCGCGATGGCCGGGGTGGAACTGGTTGGGCTCGACCCCGAGGTAGGCGACGTGGATGCGCTCCGGTGCCACGCCAAGCGCGATGAGGTCGTCGCGCGCCGCGTTGGAGATCGTCAGCACCGGCCGGAGCCGGTACATGTAGCGCAGCGGCACCCGCTCGAGCCAGAACGCCGCGATGCGTCCGCGCGCGCCGAGCTCGTGGACGTAGTGGCCCTGGTGGACGTGGTGCACGAGCGCGACGCGCGGCACGCGCAGCCAGCGCCACAGCGGCGTGAAGAACGCGATCCCGTTGATGACCTCGAGCACGATGTCGGCATCGCGTCCGACGCCACGCCACGTCGCCCATGCGGCGCGCGGAAAGACGGTCAGCCGCGATCCCATCCGGTGGATGACCAGGTTCTCGTCGAGCTGATCGACGGCCGCGCATCCCGGATACGCACCCGCGATGACCGTGACCTTGTGGCCCCACGCCAGCCAGCGGGAGACCTGCCCGTACAGGTTCGTGCCGGTGCCGCCGCCCTGCGGGTGGGTCCAGTCGCGATCGGTCAGCAGCAGGATGTGCATGCCGGGGCGACGATATCGCGGGTCCCGGGGGCGACCGCCTACA
>CAVYAT010000005.1:0-809459 GCA_963766605.1 uncultured Actinomycetes bacterium | reverse complement strand
GTCGGCGGACTGCGCGCCGGGATTGCGCGAAGTCCCGAGCGGCTGCGTACCGACCACCTGGACCTGCTTCAGGTTCACATGTCGCCGAGCCGCGAGCAGATGGGGCAGCTGCAACCCAACAGCGCGCAGGACTCGGAACGCTCAGAATGGGTTCGTGCGCTGACGCGCCTGACGGCGCATATTGCGCGAGGTGCACTCGCAGGTGAGCGTGCCCTACGCGTCCTCTGCGACGAGTTCAAGGCGGCCGAAGCGGCCGCGGAAGTACGCCAGCGGGGCGCCCGGCCGCGCCGACGCAGCGTCGACCTCGCCAAAGAAGACAACGTGCGTGCCGCCTTGCGTCTGCTCGACGACGCGGCACTCGAGCGTTGCCAGTGCGTCACGCAGGAGGGGTTGGCCCCATAGCCCGGCGATCGTCTCAACTCCGGCGAATTTGTCAGCGCTCTTGCCGGCGAAATGACGCGCCGCTTCGGGCTGATCCTCGGCCAGGATGTTGATCGCGAAATGCCCGGCCCGCGCGATGGCCTGCCCCGTCTGCGACGCGCGGTTCATGCAGATCAGCATCATCGGCGGCTCAACCGACAAGGACGTCACCGCGCTCGCCGTCGTGCCATAACGCGTCCCATCGACGATCGCCGTCACGACGGTCACGCCGCTCGCGAAGTGGCCCACCACCTCGCGAAACTGATCGGCACTCAGGCTCGTCCGCTGTGCGTGCACGAACGCAAGACTACGCCCACGTCGCGCCGCCGGCGCACCACGAACATCGAGCGGTCCTACGCCGCTCCACGCTGGCTGCCAGTTCGACCCGGCGCTCCGATGCGTCGACCACACGGGGTCCAATACGGGGTCGTCTGTCCGCACCTGAGCGCCGGAGTGGCCTCGCTCGGCAACGCTCTGCAAATGGCGCACAACACGGCGCTAACACGGTACCCTCGCGCGCTCGCCCCTCAATCGTCGTCACCGAAGGGATTCGTCATGCGTACGCACCGCCGGTTCACATCGACCCGAGCCGCGGGGCTCATGGCGCTCGCAGCCGGGCTCGCAGCGGTTGCCCTTCCGGCCGTGGCTTCCGGGCCGACCGTCACGCTCGCCCTCTCCGTCCGCTTCCCGGTTGCCTCGCCCAACGCGCTCTCGATGGTGCTTCCCGTCAGAACGACGATCTCGGTGACGAACCACAGCGCAGCGAAGGGTCTCGCGGCGATGCCGGTCACGATGACGCTGACGCGCAACGGCGCGCCGGTCGCGAACCTCCCGCTCAAGTCGCGCACGATCACGCTGCCGGCCGTTCCGGCGCACTCGACGCGGAGCGGGCACGGCAGGCTCGGGGTGTCCCAGACCCTCAGCGCGGGTCCCGGCTATCGGGTCAAGCTCTGTCCGAAGCCGAGCGTGCTGACGACCCTCCACAAGACGAAGGCGCCGGCCTGCGTCCAGTCCAAGTCGTTCTCGCTCGTCCCACCCCAGGCACCGGCGCAGAACGCGATCGCAGTCAAGGCGGCAGTCGGCCAGACCACCCAGTTCCCGGTCACGATCCGCAACCTGTTCGGCGGGGACATCGGGCCGATGACCGCGACTGTCACCGGCACCGGCGCGGCCGCCTTCTCGCTCGTTGCGGGGAGCGATCGGTGCCCCAGGGCCGAAAGTGACTGCGAGCTCAAGGTCGCCTTCTCGCCGACCGCGGCGGGGTCCTACAACGCGAACCTGACCGTCGCGATCACGGGGCAACCGGGGGCCGCGATCGCCGTCGGGCTCACCGGTGTCGGCGTCTGATGCGGGGGGCACTGGCAGCACTCGCGGCGGTCGGTGCGCTGATCGGGGTGGCGGAGGCGGGCGGGGCTGCCGTGCCTCGGGCCTGCCCGCCGCGCGGCGCCCACGTGCTCACACAGGGGAGGCTCGCGGTCGCCTTCGGCGGCCAGGTCGTCTCCGCCTGCCTGCGCCCGCACGGACCGGTGCGCCGCCTGTTCAGCAACGGCCTGTCGCTCGACGGTGCCGACGTCCGCGTGGCCGGGCGCTTCGCAGCGTGGGACTGGGACGTCGAAGACCTCTGCAAGTCGACCGACTGCCAGCCCGAGGACGACCTGAGCGTCAAGACGATCGACCTGCGCAGCGGACGACGGCGCGCATCCGGTGACGTGAACGCGATCGGGGTCCTGCGCCTGGCGTCCAACGGCGTCGCAGTGTGGACGGACGACACCGGCAACGGCGTCGTCACCGTCGACACGCTCGGCCCGGGGGAGACCAAGAGGCTCGACAGCGGCGCGATCGACCCGCATTCGCTGAGGCTCGCCGGTCTGACAGCGCACTGGACGAAGGACGGCGCGCCGCTTTCCGCCTCGCTGGCCCCGCTGACGACCGGGCTGCACGCGATCAGCGACGGACGCCGATCGCCGAGCACAGCAGCACAAGGCTCTTCCCCGACACCGTGGGGCCAATGCGAAGGGCCAATACTCAGCGCGTTATCGTCCGCGCGTGGTGCGTGCGCCGATCCTCGTCACTGCCGTGCTCGTCACCCTGGCGGTTGCCTGCGCCCCGGCCGCCGCGGTGATCGGCGGCGCGCCCGTTGACCCCGCGCGCTACCCGTACGTCGCCAACCTGACCGGCTGCAGCGGCACGCTGATCGCGCCGGACCGCGTCCTGACCGCCGCGCACTGCGCCGCCGAGCTCACGATCGGCGACGCGGTCGGCTTCCCCGGCGGTGAGACGCGGCATATTGCCCGCCTCGCCCAGGATTACGACTACTTCCGCGCGCTCTCGGCCGACCCCACGGACACCCGGCCCCGCCCGCACGACGCCGCGCTGGTCGCGCTCGACGCGCCGCTCACCGATATCGCGCCGGTTCGGCTGGCCACGAAAACCGACTCGGCGGCCTACGCGCCCGGCGCCCTCGCGACGACGCTCGGCTACGGCGTCACCCTGGTCCCCCAATCGGGCTCCCAGAAGATGCTGAACAGCGGCGCCGTCGAGATCCGCTCCGACAGCAGCTGCCGCTCGCTGCTGACCCCGCTCCGCGCGGCCCACGACTACAACGCCGCGGCGATGCTGTGCACAACCGACCCCGACGGCCACAAGCCGTTCGCCTCCGGCTGCCGCGGCGACTCGGGCGGGCCGCTCGTCGTGACGGTCGCCGGCGCGGATCTCGAGGTCGGGCTCGACGACTGGGGCGTGCACTGCGGCACGCACAACGGCGACCCCGAGAACTACGCCGACATCGCCGCGATCCACGCGTTCGCCGCTGCGCGCTCCCCCCAGTGGGCGCCCATCGCGCTCGGGCCCGGTCTCCCGAAGCTGCGCGGCACGGTGGCGATCGGGCACACCGTGTCCTGCGTCGCCCCGCACTACGCCAAGCCGCAGCCGAAGCTGACCTACACCTTCACCGACGGCGGCTTCGCGCTGTCGGACTCACGCGGCCGCCGGTTCGTGATCCGCCGCGACCTGCTCGGAGTGCATCTGTCGTGCCGGGTGCAGGCCCGCACGCGGGGCGGCGAGTCCGACACCGCCGACTCGCCGACCGTGCTCGTCGGTCATCGCTGAGCGCCATGCCCGCATGGAACAATCGCCGCGTGACACCGGCGTAGCGCGATGACGACGATTGCCGAACAGATCGCCGCGTACTCGGCGGCGCGGCCCGAGGAGCCCGCCGTCACGTGCGGCGGAGAGTCGCTGACGTGGCGGGCGCTGGCCGAGGGCGCGGCTCGGATGGGCGCGCATTTCGGCGCGGCAGGCGCCGGGCCGGGCAGCATCGTCACGATCGGGCTGCCCAACAGCGTCACGTTCGTGGAGGCGGCGTTCGGGGCGTGGTGGGTCGGCGCGACCCCGTCGCCGATCTCGCACCGCCTGCCCGCGGTCGAGCGCCAGGCGATCATCGCGCTGGCGAAGCCGGCCGTCGTCGTGGGCGTCCCGGTCGAGGACGCGCCTGGATGCCGGGTCCTGAACGTGGAGGATCTCGACCGGGAGATCGTGATCGCCGAGCCATCGGCGACGCCGGCACTGCCGTGGAAGGCGCTCACCAGCGGTGGGAGCACTGGCCGGCCGAAGCTGATCGCTGCCCAGCAGGAGGGCACCGTCGAGGAGCTGACCGGGTTCGCGAACCTGCTCAGCTTCCCGTCGGACGCGACGATCGTCGTGCCCGGGCCGATGTCACACAACGCGCCGTTCGTGTCGATGGCGCTGGGTCTGTTGCGCGGCAACCACGTCGTGCTCATGCCGCGCTTCAATGCGAGCGAGTGCTTGGCGCTGGTCGAGGAGCACGCCGCACAGTGGCTCTACCAGGTGCCGACGATGATGCTGCGGATCTGGCGCCTGCCCGAGGAGGAGCGCCTCGGCCGGGACGTCTCGAGCCTCCAGGTCGTGTTCCACATGGCGGCCCCGTGCCCGCCGTGGCTCAAGCACGAGTGGATCGGATGGCTCGGCGGCGAGAAGATCCTCGAGCTCTACGCGGGGACCGAGGTCCAGGCGATAACCGTCGTCGACGGAACCGAGTGGTCCGCCCACCCCGGCACCGTCGGCAAGGTCCTGCTCGGCGAGATGGAGGTTCGCGACGACGACGGCGTCCCGCTACCGCCGGGCGAGATCGGCGAGATCTGGATGCGTCGCGGCCCCGAGGAGGCGAGCCCCTACGCGTACATCGGAGCAGAGCCGCGCGCCGCCGCCGACAACTGGGAATCGCTCGGCGACAACGGCCACTTCGACGCTGAGGGGTACCTGTACCTGGCCGACCGCGCCACCGACATGATCCTCGTCGGCGGCTCGAACGTGTACCCGGCCGAGGTCGAGGCAGCGCTCGACGAGCACCCCGCGGTGCGCTCGTCGTGCGTCATCGGGATGCCCGACGAGGACCTCGGGAGCGTCCCCTACGCAATCGTCGAGCTCGCCGGCGACGTGGCCGACGACGAGCTGATCGCCTGGGTGAGCCAGCGCGTCGCCCCATACAAGGTGCCGCGCGCCGTCGAGCGATCGAACGAGCCGCTCCGCGACGACGCCGGCAAGGTGCGCCGCAGCCAGCTCCGCGCGGCACGGGTCTGAAGGGGACGTCGCCTGGAGGTGTTGCGCGGTCCCCGCGCGGCCAGTAGAACCATCTCATGAGCCTCGATCTCGCGCTTGCCGTCTTTCCCGCTACCGAAGGCGCCGAGCGTGCCTACGCCGACGTCCGCGATGCCGTCGGCGACGTGCCCTGGGTCCACGAGATCGCGTTCGTCGAGCACCACCGTCACGACCGGATCGTGGTGCGCGGGACCTTCGCCGGTCGGTATGTGGACGAGCAGGATCGGCGCGATCTGATCGGCAAGCGCACCGCCGAGGGCGCATTGACCGGAGCGATCGTAGGTGTGGTCTTCGGTCCGCCCGGACTTGCCGTCGGGCTCACGGTCGGCGGCATCGCGGGCGGTATCGCCCAGGCGACCATCCCCGAGCTTCACGACGCGTTCTTCGACGAAGTTCGGGCGGACGTACCGCTCGGGTCGTCCGCCGTTCTTCTGATGGCCAGTCCGGATCACGCCGACGCGATGGTGTCGGCGTTTGACCACGCAGGCGGCAAAATCGTGCGCCGGAGCCTGTCAGCAGAGGCCGCTCGTGCGCTCGAGGATGCCGTCGCAGGACGACCGGCCGCGGCGGCGCCGCCGAAGACCTGATTCGGCCGGGCGTAGTGGCCGCCGCCACACACAGCCGCCGACGGCCGGGCGCCGCCCACAGCTCATCGAGCAGTCGCTCGGTCGAGACGACCTGGGAGTCGGGCATGAGCGACGTCGAGCACTTCGAAGGCGCGCGAATCGTCAGCATCGCGACCGTGCGCCGCGGGCCGTGAATCGACCGCCGCACCTACTCGCCGGTGAAGCGGAACTCCGCCTGCCAATCGCCCCTTGACGTGGCGATCTCCCAGTAGCGCTCGGCGATGCGCGCCGGATCAAACGACGTTCCCGCGACGATCTGGCCGGCGATCGTCAAACTGGCCACGCGGATGCCGTCGGGTTCCAGGTCGGCCTGGAGAATCGTCGCGGCGGCACGCAGCGCCGCCTTGCCGAGGGAGACGGTGGCCAGCGCCGGAACCGGATGATCGGCAAATCCGCCGCCCGTGAAGAGGATCGTCCCGAAGCCGGCAGCCCGCATGCCTGGGGCGGCGCTCTGCGCCACGACGATGGCGCCGATCACGTCGACCGCGTAGGCCGTTTGAAGGTGGGCGGCGGTTGAGCTCAGGAGTTGGTCCGGAGCTCCCATCACGGCGTTGTACAAGATGACGCCTGGGGCACCCTGCCCGCTGTAGAGGTCGCTCAGTCGTGCGCCCATACCTTCGGCGTCGCCGGCGTCGGCCGCGATCGTGTCGATGTCCGCGCCGGTGTCGGCCAGACCGCCGGACAGCTCGGCGAGTGCGTCGGCACTGCGAGCGAGGAGCGTTACGCGGTAGCCACCTTCGGCGAAGCGACGCGCAACGGCCTCCCCGAGCCCGGGTCCGGCTCCGACCAGGAGCAGGTGACGTTGGTCGATCGAGCCTTCCTGTGCGCCAGAGCGGTCTTCGTGGTCGGCCATGTTCGTTCTCCTTTGACGGCAACCGTCGACAACTACGAGATCCGGCGTGCGAGCTGGGTGCGTGACTTCACGTCCAGCTTGCGAAATGCCTTGCGTAGGTGGTACTCGACCGTGCTCTGCGTGATGAAGAGCTGGGCGGCGATCTCGCGGTTCGTCGTACCGTCGGCGGCAAGGCGTGCGATCTGCTCCTCTTGCGGCGTGAGCTGGTCGAGCGTATCCACGGTCCGTTTGCGGGCGCGCTCACCGGTCGCCAGCAGCTCCCGTTCGGCGCGGCTTGCGAACGCCTCGGTGCCCGCGCGCCGGAACAGGTCGAGCGCGGTGCGCAACTGCTCCCGGGCGTCCAGACGTCGGCGTTGGCGTCGCAGCCACTCCCCGTACAGGAGATGGGTCCGGGCGAGCTCGACCCCAACGCGGGTACGGGCGAGGTGGGTGATCGACTCGCGGTACAGACGATCGGCGATCTCGCCCTCACTCAGCAGCGCCCGCACGCGCGCTTCGATCCCCATCGCCCATGCGGAATGAATCGCGCCGGTGCGCTGCGTGAGCCACTGCAGCGCGGACTCGACCAGTGCTCGGTCGCCGCTCCTGGATGCGGCTTCGGCCAGCTCGGGCACCAGGAACGAGCCGTACCCGATCGGGTCGGGGCGGAAGGCTTCCGCGGCGGCGTCGCGTGCGGCGTCATGGCGGCCGAGGCCGTTATAGAGCACAGCTCGCGCGTAGTTGTTGGAGGTCCATCGCCGCGCGGCCGCCTGCTCCGACGTCGCCAGTATGAGCTCAGCCGCTTGCGCCTCTTCGCCGCGCCACGCGGCGAGGATCATCGGGGCGTTGACGAGCGCTGGATTTCCCGTCGCCTCGGCGATCAAGCGGGCTTCGTCGAGCGCCAGCGTCGCCGCGGTCAGGTCGCCGGCGACCATGTGGCTGCGGGCCAGGAAGCTGAGCGCGAACTGCAGGTGCACGAGCGCGCCGGCGTCGCGGGCGAGGTCCACCTGGCCGGCGGCGAGGACATGCACGGCCTCGTCGTCCCACATCTCGAGGGCCACGATGTTGGCGTTTCTGCTGCTGGAGAGCGAGAGGCGCCGGCCGACATCGTCGTCGGAGACGTCCGCCGTGAGCAGGAGCTCCAGACACCGAGCCAGCGTCGGCGCTGCGGCCGCGTAGCCCTCGGTCAGGCGAATCGCGAACGCGTCGAGCAGCACGTCAACGGTCCTCGGCGGGGCGGGGCCCGCAGGCGCCGCTCGCGCGAGCTTCGCGACCGCGGGCGCGCCGCCAACGACCTCGACGTCGTTGGACATGGCGCCCGCGAGCGCCTCGAGGTACGTCTCGCGGGCCAGCGCGGGGTCGAGCCGCTCGAGGCGTTTCGCGGCGCTGAGAAACAGATGACCGGCGTCGCCGCTGCGCCGCTGCTCCGACGCGATCTGGCCTCGCAACAGGTCGACGCGCGCCCGCCCAAGCTCGTCGAGCAGCCCGTCCTCGACCCCCGCCAATAGCCCGAGCGCAGCCTCCAGAGCGCCGGCATCACGGCTCGCCCCCGCGGCCGCGACCAGGCGCTGCGCGCGGTGTGCCGGCTGAGGTGTGAGCTCGGCGGCGCGCTCGAGGAAGGCGGCGACGGCTGCCAATCCGCCACGCGCCTGGGCTCGTCCCGCGGAGCGGTCGAGCTCTGCGGCGATGTCCTCGTCCGGCATCGATGCGGCCTGCGCCCGGTGCCAGGCGCGGCGATCCGGATCGACTTGGGGGTCGGTCGCGTCCGCCAGAGCCCGGTGGATCGCGCGGCGCTCGCCCAATCCGGCCGAGCGATAGACGGCCGAGCGAACCAGTGGATGACGGAACACCACCCGGACACCGAGCTCCAACAGGTCGTCCGCTTCGACGGTGTCCACGACGGACTCGGGGATCCCGAGGTGCCGGGCGGCCTGCCATACGACCGCGGGGTCACCCGTTGGATCCGCCGCCGCGATGAGCAGCCAGCGACGCGCGTCACCCGGAAGCCTGGCCAGCCGTCGCGTGAAGCTCTCCTCGATGCTCGCGGACAGCGGCACCGCCGGGGGCAGCCCAAACCCGCCGGCCAACTGTGCGGGGGTCAGTCCACGCGGCAGCTCCAACAACGCGAGCGGGTTGCCGTGCGTCTCCAGAACGATCCGGTCCAGCACGTGCTCATCCAGGCGAGCGGGCAGGACCGACTCCAGGAGCGTCCGCGCGTCACGAGGCCCCAGGGGCTCGACGCGGAGTTCCGGCAGTCCCGCCAGCGCCCCGCCCGGCTCACGGGCGGCGAACACAATCGCGATCTTGTCTGCCGGCACGCGGCGGGCCACGAACGCCAGCGCGCGCGCCGACGCATGATCGAGCCACTGCGCGTCATCGACGAGGCACAGGACCGGTTGCACCTGCGACGCCTCGGACAGCAGGCCGACCGCCGCCAGTCCGACGAGAAACGGATTGGGAGCCGGCCCCGCAGACAGCCCGAAGGCGACATTCAATGCATCGCGCTGGGTCGCCGGCAAACACAGCGAGCGGTCCAGGACAGGCGAGGACAGCTGTTGGAGCGCGGCGAATGGGAGCTCCATCTCGCCCTCGACCCCGGCGGTCCGCAGGACGCGAAATCGACGCCCCTCCTCGATCGCCCAAGCGAGCAGCGCCGTCTTCCCGACGCCTGGCTCTCCATGCACCACCAGGCTTCCGCCGTCGCCGCTGCGCGCAGCGTTGAGCAGGCGGCCGAGGACGTCGCGCTCGCGGTGGCGGCCGAGCAATCGGGCTTCCGGTGGCCTCGTGAGCGTCAGAAGCTGTGACGGCGAACCCATGCCGCCCACAGCATGACTGACCACGACGCTCGGGCTGCGGACTAAGGAATTCAAGGATTCGATCCCCGGCTCGTCGCGTCACGATCGTGTTCGTGACCACTCCGGATACGACCACCGAGGCACACGCCGACACGCGCCCGACGAGCGCCGACGAACTCCCCGACTACGCGCCGATCCCGCGGCCGGCGTTCGGTCCCGCACTCAACGAGCAGGGGTACTACGTCGGCCGGGTGCAGCGCAACCTGTACTGGGTCACCGACGGCACCTACCAATCGGCGTTCCTGACGACCAGCGACGGCGTCGTCCTGCTCGACGCGCCGCCCACGATCGGTCACAACATCCAGCGGGCCGTCGACGAGATCGCCTCCGCCAACGGTGTCAGCAACGAGGTGACCCACCTCGTCTACTCCCACCATCACGCCGATCACGCCGGCGCCTCCTCGCTGTTCGACAGCGGCGTTGCCCGCATCGGGCACGAGGAAACGCGCAACCTGCTGCTGCGCGACGACGACCCGGCGCGGCCTCCACCGGAGGAGACCTTCCAGGATCGGCGCACGCTGCAGATCGGCGGCGAGCGGATCGAGCTGGCGTGGCACGGCACCAACCATTCGCCGGACAACATCTTCATCCACCTGCCCGACCACGACACGCTGATGCTCGTCGACATCGTCAACCCCGGTTGGGCGCCCGTCTACCAGAGCAACCTCACCGAGGATGTCCAGGGGTACATCGCCGCGCCGGACACCGCGCTCACCTACCCGTGGAAGCACTTCATCGGCGGCCACATGGGCCGGCTCGGCACCCGCGAAGACATCACGCGCCACCAGCAGTACATGGCCGACATCGCCGCCAGCTCCCGCCGCGCGCTGGACACCGTCGACCCGACGCCCTACTTCATCAGGTACGGCGAGAACACCTGGGCCGCCGTCAGGGGCTACCTCGACGCGGTTGCGGCCGCCGCGGCGACGCCGGTCATCGAGAAGTACACCGGCGTCCTCGCCGCGGCCGACGTGTTCACCGCCAGCACCACCTTCCACGTCATGCAATCGATCCGGCTGGACCTCGGCTACGGCTCGCAGGTTCACCCCTGAGCCAGAAGGAGGCAGATGATGAACGACGAGCTAGGGGTCTGGACGTACGAGGACTGTGCGCTCGTGCTGATCGACTTCCAGAACGAGATGTTCGAGGTGATCCGTTCGGAGACGGCGGCGGATCTGGTCGAGCTGAACGTGCGGCTGCTGGCCAGGACGGCCAAGGCGTTCGACGTGCCGATCGTCCTGTCGACCGTGGGCGTCGGGTACGGGCTCAACGGTCCGACCCTTCCGTCGATCCTGTCCGAGCTGCACGGCATCGAGCCTATCGACCGCTCGTCGATGAACGCCTTCGAGGATGACGCGTTCCGTGAGGCGGTGGCGGCGACCGGGCGCAAGCGCCTGATCATCGCCGGGCTGCACACCGAGATCTGCCAGACGTTCGCCACGGTCCAGGCTCTCAAGGACGGCTACGACGTGATGTACGTGACCGACGCCGTCGGCGGTCGATCCCAGGTCGCGCACCGCACCGCGATCGAGCGGCTGGGGCATGCCGGTGCCGTTCCGACGACGGCGCTCGCGGTCACGACCGAGCTGTTCCGCGACTGGGCTACGCCGGCCGCCGGCCCCGCGCTGGAGGTCATCCACTGGTACTTCCTCGAGGTCGGAAAGCACACCGACGGGGTCGGTGTCGCCGAGGCGGAGAAGCAGGCCGCGACAGCGGCGCTTCAGGCGGCGACGTAGATGGCCGGCCGGCTCTCGGGCAAGGTCTGCGTCATCACGGGCAGCGGCGGTGGGATGGGGCGGGCCAGCGCCCTGACCTTCGCACGGGAGGGCGCGCTGGTCGTCGGTTGTGACGTGGTGGTCGACGCGGCGCAGGAGACGCTCGAGCTGGTGCGCGCGGCGGGTGGCCAGATGGTGTCGGTGGCGCCGTGTCATCTCGGTGACCCGGCGGAGTGTGTCCGCCTGGTCGACGTCGCGATCGACGAGTTCGGCCGGATCGATGTGCTGTTCAACCTCGCCGCCCGGACGCATTTCAGCTGGCTTGCGGACACCACCGACGCGGACTGGACGACCGCCCGCCAGGACGAGGTCGACCTGGTCTTCTACCTCACTCGCGCCGCATGGCCGCATCTGCGCGACAGCCGCGGTGTCGTCGTGAACATGGCGTCGCTCAACGGCCAGCTGAGCTTCAAGGCGCTGGCGTCGCTGTCGCACACGACGAACAAGGCGGCGATCCTGGGGATGACCCGCCAGCTCGCGATGGAGGGCGGCGAGCGTGGAATTCGCGTCAACTCGATATCGCCGGGGCTGATCGTGAGCAACGCGACCCGCGGCGAGCTGCAGGACGACAGCTTCGGTACCCAGATGCGCGACCGGACGATCCTCGGCCGGCTCGGCGAGCCGGAGGACGTGGCGAACGTCGCGCTGTTCTTGGCCTGCGACGAGAGCTCGTATCTGACCGGCATCGACATCGTCGTCGACGGTGGGATGAAGGTCTGGTGACCCGGCGCCACTGGTCCGCGTTCTGGTTCGTGGCGTTCGCGTTCTTGATCGTGATGGCGTCGGCCACGCTGCCGAGTCCGCTCTACGGCCTGTACCGCACGCGGGATGACCTGTCGGCGATCACGGTGACGGTGGTCTACGCGATCTACGCGGCGGGGACGATCGCCACGTTGCTGGCCGTGCGCCTGTTCGCCTCGCACGCGGGACGCCGGGGCCTGATGCTCGGCGCGGTGGTGACGATGATGGCCGCGGCGGGCCTGCTCGCCGTGTGGAAGGGCCTCCCGGGGCTGCTCATCGGGCGATTCATCACCGGAGTGGGGGTCGGGCTGGCCGCCGGCACGGCGATCACGTATCTGATCGAGCTGCGGGTCCGTGAGGACCCGGGCCCGTCCTCCGTGGTCCTCGGCCGCAACGTCGGGACCGCGGTCAGCGTCGGCGCACTCGGAGTCGGCGCGCTGGTCGCGGGCGTCCTGGCGCAATGGGTCGGGTGGCCGCTGACGCTGCCCTACCTGCTCCTCATCGCGCTGGGCGCGAGCGCTCTGGTCGGCCTGGCCAGGGCACCGGAGACCGCCACCCCCGCCCCGGCGGCGTCGGCCGACGGTCAGGCGAGCAACGCGTCGCGCTCGGTCAGAATTCTCGTTCCCGCGTCGCTCACGACGCTCGCCGCCTTCGCGGCAAACGGACTGTTCGCCGGGCTGTCCGGCCTCTTTTTGGCCACGACGTTTCACCATCCCTCTCACGCCCTGTCGGGTGCGACGCTGTTCCTGGTCTTCTCCGCGGGCGTGGTGGCCCAGCGGACAACGGACGGCCTTACCGCGCCGCGCGTGTTCGTCCTCGGCACGGCCTCCATGCTCATCGGGCTCGCGCTGCTCGTGACCTCCGTGCGTCTGGCGGCACCCAGCCTCGTGCTGTTCCTGGTCGCCGGGACACTGATCGGCGCCGGTGCGGGTGCCGTCTACAAGGGGACGACCGGCCTCGTGCTCGAGGCAACAGCGCCCGAGAACCGCCTCGCGATGACGTCCGACCTCCTCATCGCGCTCTTCGTCGGGCTCTCTATCCCCGTCATCGGCGCCGGAATCGCCCTCGACCGCGGCGCAAGCCCCGCCGACACCGTGCTCGGCTTCGCGATCGTCGTCGGCCTCGGCATCTGCGCAGCAGGGGCGCTGCTCGCAAACGCACTGAGAAACGCGGCACGACCCGCCGGCACGACATCCATCAACACACCACACGCGCCGATCTGAAGCCATGACCTCGGTCAAGAACATCGGGATCATCGGTGCGGGCCGGATCGGGCAGGCCACGGCACGGACCGCGGTACGCGCCGGCCCCGACTTCGGCCCCAGCGACCTCGGCCTGATCCGTCTCCCATGAGCGCGCCCCGGCCGGTCCGAGCGAGCGCCGGTGCGGTGCTCGTCATCGTGGCGGTGGCCCAGTTCATGGTGGTGCTCGACGCGAGCGTCGTGAACGTCGCGCTGCCCAGCATCCAGCGCGACGTCGGCTTCTCCGAGCAGAGCCTGTCGTGGGTGCTCAACGCCTACACACTGCTGTTCGGAGGGTTCCTGCTGCTCGGCGGACGCGCGGCCGACCGACTCGGCCGTCGTCGCCTGTTCAGGGCCGGCATCGCGCTGTTCGCGACCGCGTCGCTCGCCTGCGGGCTCGCGCAGTCGGAGGCGATGCTGCTGATCGCCCGCGGCGCCCAGGGCCTGGGGGGTGCGATGGTCTCGCCCGCGGCGTTGTCGATCATCCTCACGACATTCGCGGAGGGCAGCGAGCGCAACCGCGCGCTCGCCGTGTGGGGCGCGATCGCCGGCGCCGGCGGCGCCGTCGGCCTGCTGCTCGGGGGCGCGATCGTCCAGGTGCTGAGCTGGCGCTGGGTGTTCTTCATCAACGTGCCGATCGGCGCCGCGGTCCTCGTGCTGGCGCCGCGGATCGTGCCCGAGAGCCGGGGTGAGGGCGTTCGCGGCGGCTACGACCTCGAGGGGGCGACGACCGTCACGTTGGGCACGATGGCCCTCGTCTTCACGCTGCTCAAGGCCAACGCCTGGGGCTGGGGGTCGGCACAGACCGTCGCGGGCCTGGCGGTGGCCGCCGCGCTGCTGGCCGCCTTCGTGTGGATCGAACGCCGCCACGAGAACCCCCTCGTCCCGCTGCGCATCTTCTCCAACCGCAGCCTCGCGGCCTCGGACACGACGATGCTGCTGCTCGCCGCCGCACTGTTCGGGGTGTTCTTCTTCTGCTCGCTGTACCTGCAGCAGGTCCTCGGCTACAACGCGCTGAAGACCGGCGTCGCCTACCTGCCGCTCAGCATCTCCATCATCGCCAGCTCTGCGCTGGCCTCGCGCGTGGTCGACCGCTTCGGGCCCAAGCCGGTGCTCGTCGGGGGCCTGCTCGTCGCGACGGCGGGATTCGCGCTGTTCACCCGGCTATCAGCCGACGGCGACTACGCCGGTCGCCTGCTGCCCGCGATGGTCGTCATGGGCGTCGGGCTCGGCATGTCCTTCGTGCCGATCACGATCGCCGCGACCAGCGGCGTCGCACGCGAGGACTCCGGCCTTGCCTCCGGCCTGCTCAACACGACCCAGCAGGTCGGCGGGTCGCTGGGCCTCGCGGTGCTGTCGGCCGTGTCGACGTCGCGGATCACGAACGCGCTGCACGGCGGATCGACGCCGCCCGCGGCACTGACGCACGGTTTCACCGGCGCGTTCACCGTGTCCGCGATCCTGTGCGCCGTCGCCGCTGTCGTGGCCATGGCGCTGATCCCGGGGCGCCGCCGCGACGTGCAGAACGTCCCCGCCGAGACCCGCGCGATGTCCTCCGCCCGCTGCCCGGGCGCGCCGAACTGCGGTCACCTCGCGCGGATCACCGCGATGGCCAGACCAACCCAACCGATGGGAGATCGTCCGTGAGTATCGAGCAGCAACAAACCCTTGACGCCATTCTGCGACAGGGAGCGTTCCCCGTCGGCGGTGATGTCAACGAGCAGCGTAGAGCGCTGCGGGCGTTGCTGTCGGCGCAGCCGCTGCCCGCCGACATCGTCGTGACCGAAGGCGCCCTGGGCGGGGTTCGGACCGCCGAGGTGACCGTCGACGGCATCGAACCTCGCCACGTCGTTCTCTACTTCCACGGCGGCGTGTACGTGATGGGGGACGCCGCGCTGGCTGCTGACCTGGCCTCCCAGGTCGGCCGGCGGACGCAGGCCAGGGTCGTGTCCGTCGACTACCGGCTCGCCCCCGAGCACCCGTACCCGGCAGCGGTCGACGACGCCCTCGCGGCCTATGAAGCCCTCCTGGACGACGGAGTCGCCCCGTCGGACGTCGTGTTCGCGGGGGAGTCCGCCGGCGGCGGCCTCGCGATCGCCACGCTGGTCAACGCCCGCGATCACGGGCTGCCCCTGCCCGCCGCGGCGCTTGTCATGTCGCCGTATGTCGATCTCACCCTCGCCGGGGCGAGCATCGAGACCAGGCGCGAGGTCGACCCGCTGCTCAGCCGGGAAGCCCTCCAGGCCCGCATCGCCGACTACACAGCCGGACAGGACCCAGCTCTCGGCCTCATCAGCCCCCTGTTCGCCGACCTGTCGGGCGTGGCGCCGCTGGTCATCCAGGCCGGAACGCACGAGGTTCTTCTCGACGACGCGCTGCGTCTCGCGCAACGGGCCGCCACCGCCGACGTCGAGGTCATGCTCGACATCACCCCCGGGGTACCACACGTCTTCCAGGCCTACCACCCGATGCTCGACGAAGGGGTCGCGGCGCTGGACCGAGCCGGACAGCTCCTCTCGGCGCACCTCGCGTCATGACCGTTGACCCGGCTCAACCGAAAGGACCCCAATGCCCGACCTGAACATCGCGATCATCCTCGGCAGTACGCGCCCCGGCCGTAACGGCAAGGCGGTTGCCGATTGGGTCACCGACAAGGCCGTCGCGCGGTCGGCCGCGCGCTACGAGCTCGTCGATCTCCTCGATTACCCGCTCCCGCACCTCGACGAGGCGCTTCCGCCCGCGATGGGCCAGTACGCCGGCGAGCACACCAGGGCGTGGGCCAGCAAGATCGGCTCATATGACGGCTTCATCTTCGTCACGCCCGAGTACAACCACTCGACGTCCGGGGTGCTCAAGAACGCCATCGACTACCTGCATGCCGAGTGGAACAACAAGGCGGCGGGGTTCGTCAGCTACGGCTCGCTGGGCGGAGCACGGGCGATCGAGCACCTGCGGGGCATCATGAGTGAGCTCCAGGTCGCGCACGTGCGCCAGCAGCTCAGCTTCTCGATGTTCACCGACTTCGAGAACTTCTCCGTGTTCGCGCCGGGCGCCCAGCACGATGATGCGGCGGTCGTCCTGTTCGACCAGCTCGAAGCCTGGGCACGCGCGATGAAGACCGTCCGCGACTGACGAGTACCCAGACAGCCGGCGCAGCGTACGCTGGGTCCCGTGAGCGATCCGGTGGTCGCCAGTGAGGCGACGGCGAGCCAGACGAGCGCGAGCCTGCGACGACCGTTGCCTCGGGCGCTGTTGATCCTGACCGTGACCACGGGTGTGATCGACGCCGTCAGTTTCCTCGGCCTCGGCCGGGTGTTCAGCGCCAACATGACCGGCAACGTCGTCCTGCTCGGCTTCGGCGTGGCGGGGACGAGCGGCCTGCCCGTCGTCTCGCCGCTGATCGCCGCGGTCGCGTTCCTGGCCGGCGCGGGAGTGGGCGGTCTGCTCGCGTCTCGCGGTACGCGACCGCTGCGCGTTTCGCTGGCGATCGAGATCGCGCTGATCGCAGCCACGTGCGCGCTGGCCGCGGCGCTCGATGTGCGGCCCAACCACGCGTCGGGGGACGCGCTCGTCGCGCTGCTGGCGCTGGCGATGGGAGTCCGCAACGCGACGGTGCGCAAGCTGGGCGTTGCGGATCTCACCACGACGGTGCTGACGATGACGTTGACCGGCCTGGCCGCCGATTCGCCCGCCGCCGGTGGGTCGGGACAGGGCTCGGCGCGCCGCGTCGCCGCGGTCGTGGCGATGTTCCTCGGCGCCGTGGCCGGCGCGCTGCTCGTCAAGCACAGCCTCGTCGCACCGCTGCTCCTGGCCGCGTCGCTCGGGCTCCTCGCGTGGGTCGTGGCCGAGTGGCGACCCGCGGGCTCGCTGCGGCTACGCCGCCGAGACGGTCTCGCCGGTTCGGACCTCTGACAGCTGAGCGGCGTGGACGATCAGCACGGGGACGGGGCTGTGGTGCAGGACGTAGTGGCTGGCGCTGCCGAGTAGCGCGGCGCGGATCGCACCGCGCCCGCGCGAGCCCATCACGACGAGATCGTGACGACCCGTCTCGATCCGGTCGATCAGTGCGGCCCGGATCGGCTCGTCGGTCAGCACCGTGTCGACCGGGACGTCGTCCGGCACGCGGTCGCGTGCTTCGCGCAGGATCGCTTCGGCCTGGGCGTGCGCGTTCTCGATCAGCTCGCCGGTGTCTGCGCCGGCGATCAGATAGGCGGTCGGGGGCGGCTCGCCGACGCCGGTCATCAACGTCAACCTGCTGTGTTCGCTCTCGGCGAGGTCGACCGCGTGCGCCAGCGCCGCGTCGGCGTCGGGGGATCCGTCAACGGCGACCAGGATGTTGTGAAACATGACGCCTTCCTTCGATTCCGGGGGAAACGTTGCTGGACAAGTTATATCGAAAGCAAATATAGTTCGTCAATATGAATTCGCACGCGACGACACCCTCGTTGGACCGGGCCCAGCAGATCGATCTGGTCTCCAGGCAGCTGCTTCCGAGCGCGGCGGTGCTCACACGCTTGCTCGTCCGCCAGCTCCGCGCCGACATATCGCGCACCGAGGTCGGTCTGCTGAGCACGCTGAGCGGCGGCCGACAGAGGATCACGACGCTGGCGGAGCTCGAGGGGCTCGCTCAGCCGACGACGACCACCATGGTCAACCACCTCGAACGACGCGGCCTGGTGAAACGAGAGCAACATGCCGACGACGGGCGCGTCGTCCTGGTCAACCTCACGGAAGCGGGAAGCGCCGCGCTCGAGGACTACCGCTCGCGCGCCCGCGCGATACTCGGCACGTACCTGAGCGAGATCCCCGATGAGCAGGTCGACGCACTCGCCGCCGCGACCGACGCGCTGACGCGGCTCATCGCCCTGCTACAGCAGGGACCCGCGGCGGTCGCCTGACGCTAGGCTGCGTCGATGGCCGATCAGCCGCAACTCATCGTCCAGGTGCCGCGCGGGGGCGCGGTCGACCGGCAGCTCGCTGCGCAGCCCCCGGCGAGCGTTGTGAGCGGCGAGGTCGCGGTCGTGGCCGGCCCGGTCGATGCGGCCGGCCGCCTGGAGGCGCCGGCTGCCGGCCAGGTCGTGCTGTCGGTGCTCTCACCCGAGGTGCTGAGACGCGATGCCGACGAGCTTCGGCGCGTGGTTGGGGGAGCGGGTACCGGCACAGAACCGCTCGTGGTCGACGTGGAGGCCGCCGAGGAGCTGCGCGACGACGAGCTCGCGGTGGTTCTCGACGCCGCCCGCCACGCGTCGCGCGCGGTGATCCTGCGGGTCATCGCCGACGCCTGACCACACTGGCACCGCACGCGCTCGGGTCACGCTGCGCCGGCCGGGAGGACGCCGGCGAGGCGCCGGACACCCTCGGCGAGGTTCGCCGGCTCGGTGGCGCCGAACGTCAGCCGCAGGAACGAGCCTGGGGCGTCGGCAGCGAAGAACGGGGTGCCGGCGAAGACGACGACACCGGCTCCGGCTGCGTCTGCGGCCAGGCGAACGTCGTCGACGTGGTCGGGCAGCTGTCCCCACAGATGGAGTCCGCCGCCGGGCAGCGGCGCCAGTCGCAGGTCGGGCAGATCGCGCGCGACCGCGGCGGCGAGAGCGTCACGGCGCTCGCGCAGCGCGCCGCTCAGCTGCTTGAGGTGGCGCCGCCAGCCCGGCGCGGACACGAGCTCGAGCGCCGCCTGCTGCAGCGGCCCGGAGACGAAGAAGTCATCGACGTGGCGCACCGCGCGCAGCCGCGCGCCGGCGGCGCCACGGGCGGCCACCATCGCGATGCGCAGGCCCGGTGCGGCGACCTTGGTCAGCGAACGCAGCAGGATGACGTGCCCGTCCGGGTCGTCGGCGGCCAGCGGTGGGGGACGGTCGCCGGCGATCGGCATGTCGCGCGCCCAGTCGTCCTCGATGATGAACGCGCCGGCCTGCGCGACGGCGTCGAGCACCGCCGCGCGGCGGTCGTGAGCGAGCGTCGCGCCGTGCGGGTTGGCGTAGAGGGGCTGCAGGTAGACGAGGCGTGCGCCCGTGCGCGTCAGTGCGTCGGCGAGCAGATCGGGGCGGACGCCGTCGTTGTCGGCCGGGACGGGCATCACGGTCAGCCCGGCGTTGCGGGCGGCGGCCAGTGCGCCGATGTAGGTGGGGGACTCGACGAGCAGGACGTCTCCGGGCCGGGCGAGCGCCCGTAGCGTCGTGCCCAGCGCGGCCTGGCCGCCGGAGCAGACCAGCACGTCGTGGGACCGCAGCCCGCAGTCGGCGTGGGTGGCGAACCAGGCCCGCAGCTCGGGGACACCCTCGACGGGCACCCGATCCCACGCTCCCGGCCGTCGCGAGGCGCGGCTCATCGCGGCCTGTAGCGCCGCCGTCGGCTGCAGCCCCGCGTCCAGGTAGCCGGAGCTCAACGGGATCGCCCCGGGGCGCGGGAGGGCGAGCAGGACGTCGAGCCCGCCCGCGTCGACGCGGCGCCCGGCGCCGAGCGCGACCTGTTGCCAGGACAGGTCGGGCGCGGGGGAGGGGGCGGCCGTGCTCTGCGGGACGAACGTCCCAACGCCGGGGCGGGGCTCGACGACGCCTTCCGCGGCCAGTCGCGACATCGCGCGCTGCACGGTCGTCGGCGAGGCGCGGTGCTTGGCCATCAGCTCGCGCACCGACGGAAGCCTTCCGCCCGGTGGGCGCAGCTCCGCGGCCGCCCGAACGTCGCTGATAACACGCTGCTCTGTGTTATTCTCGCTCATCTACCGAGAGGATAACGCTACACACCCCGTCGCGGTAACGCGAGCCGCCACGGCCCGCCGCCGGATCGTCCTTCCGCCCGGTCTTCTCCTCGGCGCGATCGGCGTCCTGTGCTTTTCGTTCTCCCTGCCGGCGACGCGGCTGGCGGTCGCCGACCTGGACCCGTGGTTCGTTGCCTTCGGCCGCGCCGCGGTCGCCGGCATGCTGTCGCTCGGCCTGCTGTACGTGACGCGCGCGCCGCGACCATCGGCGCGCCAGTGGCGGTCGCTGGCGATCGTCGCGGGCGGGGTCGTCGTCGGCTTCCCACTGCTGACCTCGATCGCTCTCCAGCGCGTTCCCGCGGCGCACGGCGCCGTGATCATCGGTGTGCTCCCGGCGATGACCGCCGTAGCGGCCGTCCTGCGTGCGGGCGAGCGTCCGTCGCTTCAGTTCTGGCTGGCGGCCCTGGCCGGGCTGGCCGCGGTCGTGGTGTTCGCGACCGCCCGTGGGGCCGGCGGTCTCGGGGTCCGCGACGTCTATCTGCTCGTCGCCGTGGTCGTGTGCGGCTTCGGCTACGCCGAGGGTGGCGTGCTGTCGCGCGAGCTGGGCGGCGCACGCACGATCTGCTGGGCGCTCGTCGCGACGCTCCCGCTGTGCCTCGCGGTGACGGTGGCCAGCGCCGCGACGCATCCGATCGCCGGTGTCGGGGCCGATGCGTGGCTCGGCTTCGCCTATGTCTCGCTGGTGTCGATGTTCCTCGGCTTCTTCGCGTGGTACGGCGGCCTGGCGCGCGGCGGCATCGCGCGCATCGGGCAGATCCAGCTGGCCCAGCCGGTCCTCACGCTCGGCTGGTCGGCGCTCGTCCTCGGTGAGGTCGTCGGCGCGGCAGACCTCGTCACCGCCGGCGTCGTGCTGGCCTGCGTGGTGGCGACCCAGCGGGCGCGGGAATGACGCGATCGCTCATGCACAGAACCGAACGGCGATACCGACGAGCGTGCGGACGACCGCTTCGGTGTCCGAGAGGCTGACCCACTCGTCGATCGCGTGCGCGCCCTCGCCGCCGGGGCCGAAGAGAACGGTCGGGATGCCCGCGGCGGCGATGAACGCGGCGTCGGCCCAGTAGCTGGCGCCGCCGATCTGCGCGGGCGCCGGCAGGACCTCGGCGGCGGCGGCCGCGACCAGGGTCACGAACTCCTCCTCCTCACCGATCTCGAACGGTTCGCGGATCAGCAAGGTCCGCTGCGACGCCAGCAACGCAGGGTCCGCCGCTCGGCAGCGCTGCAGCAGGGTCTCGAGCTCGCGTTCGATCTGCTCGCCGGTCTCGCCGGGCAGGGTGCGGCGTTCCAGCGCGAGCGTGCAGGTGGCGGGGTAGCTCGACAGCTCGACGCCACCTTCGATCAGCGAGGCGTGCACCGAGGCGTGACCGAGCAGCGGGTGGCTGCGGCCGGCAAGCGAGCGGTCCAGCCGTCCGAGCTGCGTGAGGACTGCACCCATCTTGACGATCGCGTCGACGCCCAGATGGGGTCGCGAGCCGTGCGCCGAGCGTCCGGTCACCTCGATCTCGCTCCACACGAAGCCCTTGTGGGCGACGGTCAGTTGCAGCTCGGTCGGCTCGGTCACGACCGCGGCATCGGCGGCGACGTGGCGCAGCGCCTCCTGCACGCCGAGGCTCGCGTGCTCCTCATCGGCGACGGCGGCCACGACGACGTCGCCGGCGAGCCCGAGGCGCGCGGCGGCGCGCGCCGCCATCAGTGCGGCGGCGACGCCCGCCTTCATGTCGTAGGCGCCGCGGCCGTACAGCCGGTCGCCGTCGATTCGCGGGCTGTGCGGGTGCTCCATGCCATCGACGTTGACCGTGTCGATGTGTCCGCAGAGCAGGAGCGTGCGGCCGCCGCCGGTTCCCGATGCGCGCACCAGGACGCTTGGTCGATCGGGAGTCTGTTCGAGCCGGTGCGCCTCCAGCCCCGCCTCGCGCGCCCAGCCCTCGATGAAATCGGCGATCCGCGCCTCGCCGGCGCCCCCGCGGGCGAGCGACGGGTTCACCGAGTCGATCGCGACAAGAGACGAGAGCAGAGCGGTCAGATCAGAGGTCACGGCGGAACTCGGTGTACCGGGCACGTCGGATACCGTCAATGCCGCCGCCCGTCCTTCGAGGTATTCACGTATGAGCAGTAAACAACGGATGTTGCTTGTCGGTGCCCTCGCCGCCGTCGGCGCCGCGGTCGCGGTGGCGGTCGTCGTGGTCGCGCTCACGTCGTCGGGCTCGGCCAACGATGGCGGCAGGACGATCGCGACTGTCGCACCGGGCTCGGCGACTCGCGTGTACCGCATACCCTCCGGCGCGATGGAGCCGGCGCTGCGGATCGGCGACCACGTCCGGGTCGATCTCGGTGCCTACGCGTCGACCGCCCCCGCACTCGGAGACATCGTGCTCTTCCATCCACCCGCCGGGGCGGCCGGCGGCGGCGCGTCGTGCGGCGTGCACATCACGTCCAAGGAGGCCTGCCCGCAGGCGATCGATCGCGAGGACGGGTCGACGAACTTCATCAAGCGCATCGTGGCCGGCCCGGGAGACTCGGTCACCATGCGCGGCGGGTACGTGTATCGCAACGGCAAGCGCGAGAGCGGCTACACGGTCAGACCGTGCCCCGACGACGGACCGGTGTGCGACCGTCCGGCGCCGGTCGTCATCCCCGTGGGGCACGAGTTCCTGCTCGGCGACAATCGCGGTGCTTCGGACGACAGCCGGTTCTGGGGCGCCGTCCCGGTGGCCTGGGTGGTGGGCCGCGTGGCCAACGTCCTGCCGTAGGCGCTCCGCCCCGTCACGGGCGGCCGGTCGCGCGCAACTGCGCAACGAGTTGGTCGTGCAGCCGCGAGTTGCTCGCCAGCAGCATGCCCTCGGCCGGGTTGGGGACGCCCTCGAAGTCGGTCGCGTGCCCGCCGGCCTCCTCGACGATCAACGTGACCGGCGCGTGATCCCAGAGCTTGCCGACCGGCGTCAGCGCAGCGTCGATCGCGCCCATCGCGACGAGCATCGCGCCGGTGAACGACTCGAAGCCCCCGCTCCACCTGGCCGCGCGCAACGCCCGGAGCATGCGGATCACGACGTGTTCCGGCGGCTGGGACCACAGCAGGTTGGAGTGCGCGACGAACGCCTCGGCCAGCACGTCCGTGGTCGACACGTGCAGCGGCGCCCCGTTGCAGAACGCGCCGTGCCCGGCAGCCGCCCACCAGCGCCGGCGCAGCGCCGGCGCTGAGACCACCGCGGCGACGGGAGTGCCCGCGTCCTGAAGCGCGATCATCGTCGCCCATGTCGGGATGCCTCGCAGGAAGTACTCGGTCCCATCGAGTGGATCGAGGAGCCACCGACGAGCCGTCGCCGGTGTCGTGCCGCCAAGCTCCTCACCGACGATGGCGTCCGCGGGCCGGACCTCGGCCAGCCGCGATCGAAGGCTCGTCTCGATCTCTCGATCGACCGCGCTCACCGCGCTGCCGTCCGCCTTGCGCTCGCCGGTCACGTTCCCAAAGGCGGGCGCGCTGAGTGCATCGGCGACGTCCGCCAGTTCGAGCGCGACCTTCAGATCCGCGGCGTCATCCACCGCCAGAGCCTAGACCGGTGCGGCGCCGTAGCGGTCGCGCAGCTCGTGCTTGAGGACCTTCCCCGCCGCGTTGCGCGGCAGCTCGTCGACGACGACGATCGCCGTCGGCTTCTTGTATGACGCGAGGCGGTCGCGCGTGAACTCCGACAGGTCCTCGAGCGTCGGTGGCCGGCCGGAGTCGGCGGCGACGACGACCGCGACCGGCGTCTCGCCCCAGCGCTCATGCCGCGCGCCGATCACCGCCACGTCGGCGACCTGCGGGTGGCCGGCGAGCACGTTCTCGACCTCGGCGCAGTAGATGTTCTCGCCGCCCGAGATGATCATGTCCTTCTTGCGGTCGACGACGTAGAAGAAGCCATCCTCGTCCTGGCGCACGAGGTCGCCGGAGTGAAACCAGCCGCCCTCCAGTGCCTCGGCCGTCGCCTCGGGGTTGTTCCAATAACCCGCCATCAGCGTCGGCCCCCGGTAGACGATCTCGCCGACCTGCCCGGGGTGCACGTCGTTCATGTCGTCGTCGACGACACGCGCGGCGATGATCGGCACGCGTGTGCCGACCGAGCCCATCTTGCGAATAGCGTCGTCGCCCTCGAGAACGGACGTGACCGGCGACATCTCCGTCTGCCCGAACGCCGACAGGATGTTGGCGTGCGGGAACACGCGCGCCATCTCCTCGAGGAGGCTGACCGACGCCGGCGCCGCGCCCCAGGTGATCGTGCGCAGCGACTGCGTGCGGCGCGTCGCGTCGGGGTGGGCGCACATGACCTGCCACTGGGCGGGCACCAGGAAGACGCCGGTCACACCCTCGGACTCGATCACGTCGAGCGTGGTCTGCGCGTCGAACGGCGCCGTCGGCATGATCACCGTGCGCACGCCGAGCAGCAGCGACGGAACGATCCCGCCGATCCCGGCGATGTGGAACAGCGGCACGTTGCACAGGGCGACCGCGTCGGCGCCGGACCCGGCCGTCGTGCGGATCGCGGTGATCGCCTGCATCAGCAGGTTGAGGTGCGTGAGCATCGCGCCCTTCGGCCGCCCGGTCGTGCCCGACGTGTACATGATCAGCGCGACGTCGCGTTCCTCGATCGCCTCCGACGGCGACGCCGGCCCGTGCGCCGCGATCAGATCCTCGTACTCCGGGCCGGCGACGATCACCGCGGGCGGGTCGTCGTCATCGGAGATCGCCGCCCGGGCCAGCGGCTCTAGCGGCGCGTCGGTGACGATCACCGTCGCACCGCTGTTGCCGAGCACGTACGCGACCTCGGCCGGCGCGAGGCGGAAGTTCAGCGGGACGGCGATCGCGCGCAGCGCGTTGGCCGCGATCACCGCCTCTACGAACTCGGGCCGGTTGGTGGTGAGGATGGCGACGCGATCGCCCTCGCCGACGCCGTTGGCCGCGAACGCCGCCGCCAGTCGCCGGACGCGATCGTTCAGGCCGGCCCAGGTGATCGAGGACCCCTCGTAGCGGATCGCGACGTCGTCGGGGATGGAAAACGCATGGCGCGCGACGTGGTCGACCCAGTGCGCGCCGCTGAAGGGAAGGGGAGACGTGGGCATCGTGCCCGCGCACGCTAGCGATTTGGCGTCAACCCACGGCCGCGACGAACCTCTCGAGCTCGCCGGGGATGTCGCGACCGGCGGGCTGGAAGGCGATCTCGGTGACGCCGGCCGCGGCGAGCTCCTCGACACGGCTGCGAAGGTCGCCGGGCGAGGCGGTCAACGTCATCGTGGCCAGGAGATCCGCGCCCTCGAGCACGGCCGGCCGATCTCGCTCGGTCACACCGACGAGGTGGTCCTCGTGGACCGCCAGGTGGCGGCGATCCTCGGGGACCTCTTCGACGGCCTCACGCCACAGCTTCCCGCCCGGGACGGCGTCGACCGCCTCAGCGCCTCCACGTTCGTAGAGCGCGTGAAACAGGACGGCGAAGGCGTGCCCCGCGGCATCGATCACGCGCTCGTCGTGCGGCATCTCGCCGTCGTCGAGGACCGTGCCGAAGGCCAGCATCGCCCGCCAGGCGGGCAGCCCGTCCGCCGCCGGCGGGTTGCCCGCACCGAACACGCCGTCGCCGAGCTCCTGGGCGACCGCGTAGCCCTTCGGACCGTCGGCGCCGATCAGGATCGGGACGTCGGCGAGCGGCCGATCGGCGACGAAGCCGGGCGGGTGCATCATCTTGATCACCGCGCCGTCCCACGAGGCCTCCTCGCCGCGCAGCAGCGCCCGAACCACCCCGACGTACTCCGCGACGTCCGACCAGCGCATCGCCCGCTGGCCGAGCGTGTAGCGGCCGGTGAAGCCCGCGCCGATGGCCACGTTGACGCGGCCCGGTGCGAGGGCGGCGAGCGTGGCGATGGCCGAGGCGTTGACGATCGGGTGGCGCAGCGACGGCACCAGGACGGCCGGGCCGATGCCGATGCGCGACGTCTGTTGCGCCGCCAGGGTCAGCGTCATCCACACGTCCGGGTACAACGCCGGCGAGTCGTAGCACCACGCGCGTCGGTAGCCGAGCTCCTCGGCGACCGCGATGTATCGCGGCGTGTCCAGTGAAGTGGCGAAGGCACACGAGATGTCCATGCGCTGAGTGTAGGCGGGTCTCGCTTCGCTCAAGAGGCGCCGTGTAACGGTCGATCCATCGCGAGTGATGGATCGGCACGTTGCGTCTCTGCCGTATCTCTGTTCCAATCGCCGCGCGTTCGGGGATGTCGCGAGCCGGGTGTGACTCACTGCCCGCATGTGGTTCGGCATCACGCATCTGACCGCCGGTGACACGCCCCAGGCGGCGGACGGCGATTTCCTGCTCATCGCGATCTATCGTCCCGACGGGACGCGGGTCATGCGCGTCGGCGCGCCGGTCACGGCGATGGCGGACGTCGTGCGGATGATGCGCGGGGCGAGCAGCGGCGCGCCGCGCGGGCGGCCGCGGTGCGGGAACTGCGGGTCGGCCTACGGCATTCCGGATCTCGATGCGGCCCAGGAGGTGCAGTCGTGCGCTTCCATCTGATCCACGTCGACAGCGAACCGCGCAGCGACGAGCAGGAGGAGGTCTACGTGCTCACGCCGGGCGCGAACAAGGCCGCCATCGCCGTGCCAATCGACGCGCTGCCGGCGTTCCTGCCGCTGCTCGCCGAGAGCCTCGATGGTCTCCCCGAGCTGCTGTGCCCGGACTGCGGCGAGCCGATCGTCGACCACGACGGCGGCGTCGCGGCGTAGCCGGCGAGGATTCGAACCCGGCACGGAGGCACCTGCGCTGGACAAGACGCCGGGTTGCGGGCCGCCGTGGCGTGCCCTACCGTTGACGTTGCGATGATCACGTCGGGCCGCATGCTCAACATCTCGATCGGTTGCGCCCCCAAGGGCGCGCCGGCGTTGTGCTGGCCGCTGGGCGACTCGCGGCTCGAGCGCCAGGCGACGCGCCACTCGTACAGCGACACGCCGACCGGCGTCTAGCGGGAGGTCATTCACATGGCTCCCGCGACGTTCGCGGGAGCCGCGCTCCGCAGCCCTCAGGGCCGGCGGGGCGGGTGGGACCGCGACCAGGTCATCAACGCCATCCACGAGTGGGTGGCCACATACGGCGAGCCGCCTCGCGCGGCGGACTGGAACCCGTCCTCGGCGAAGTGGTCGCGGCAGCTGTGGCGCGTCGAGCGCTACCGCGCCGGCCGTGCCGACGGAACTCCGTGGCCCGCGCTGAACTCCGCAAAGCGGCCGTTCGGCGGGTCGCTCACCGCTGCGATCGTCGCGGCGGGCTACGAGCCGGCCAAGCCGGGTCCGAAGCGGCGTTCCGACGTCGATCTCGAGCAGGCCGACCGGGCCGTCATCAGCCCGGAGGGTCGCGCGATGCTCGCGGCCGCCCTCGCACAGGCGCGGGAGGCGCAGCAGTGCGTCGCCGTGCTCGAGGGTCGGCTGGAGCGGGCCGCGGATCGCGCTGCGGACCTCGTAGCGCAGCGCGACGCGGCGCGACGGGCCGAGCGTCGTCCCCGCAAGCCAAAGATCGTCCGTGAGCGCGTCGTCGACGACGCGGCGGTCGCACGCGCCCAGCGCCGCGTGGCCGCTGCCGAGGCGAAGGCCGACATGCTCGTCCGCGAGACCTCCGACCAGGTGTCGGAGGCGCGGATGGACGCGGCTGAGGCGCGCGGCACGGCCAAGCGGCTGGCGGCGCGGCTCGAGCGGGCCGAGGCGACGATCGGGACGCTGCGCGACGAGCGCCGCGAGCTCAAGGCCGACGCGAACCGGACGGCTGATCGCCTGACGGCGGTCGAGCGGATGCTCGACGCCGCCCGGGCGGCGGCGCAGCGGCCGGATGTCGTCGTGACCGTGCGAGAGGAGGCGCCGGGCGCGGCGGAGCTCCGGACGGCGCAGGCCGAGGCTGTGGCGGGGCGCCGCGCGGCCGAGGCCGCGGAGCTGCGGGCAGCCCGGTCCGAGCGCGAGCTGCGCGAGGCCGTCGCCGCGATCCGCGGCGAGGCGCGCAAGCTCACGTCGGCCGAGCTCGCCGAGCTGCGCACCAACGGCCCGAGCGGACCCGCCGTGATGGCGGAGGCGCTGCGGGCCCTGACCAAGGCCCGGGAGACCGGGAACCCGACGCGGATGCGGGACGCACTGCGCCGCGTCGCCGAGGCCGCCGTGACCTGGCAGGAGCGGATCTGATGGATCCGCTCCTGCCGGCCGGCCGCCACGAACGACATGCAATGACGACCGATGACCGATCACCGACTGACAACCGACTTCCTGCGCGACGACGCGGGCACACCGCTGGGCATCGGAATGCCGAGCGGGTCGCCGCTGCGCACCGACGGACAGAGCCACTACGAGGCGTGGCAGTCGTTGCTGCGCCGCGATCCGTGCTGCTACTGCGCGGGGCCGGGCGGAACCGTCGATCACGTCGAGCCGCGCTCGCGGGCGGTCGCCGGCCTCGGGACCGCACACGGCTGGCTGAACGTGGTCGGGGCCTGCGAGCGCTGCAACGGCGCCAAGCGCGACACGCGTCTGCTCGTGTTCCTGCTGCGCCACCGGCGGGCGCGGCGGCCGGACGCTGCCGTGGTGCGGCGCTACCCCGCTCCGACGCCGAGCTGAGTCGCCCTGGCCGCCGCCTCGGCGCGGGTGCGCACGTCGAGCTTGCGCAGGATCGCCGAGACGTGGTGACCGGCGGTCTTTTCGGAGATCACGAGGCGCTGGGCGATCTCGGCGTTGCGCAGGCCTCGCGACACGAGCTCCAGCACGTCGATCTCGCGCGCGGTGAGGCCGGCCGGGTTCGCGCGCGTGCGGGCGCGCGGGCCGCGCGGCAGTCCGCGGGCGCCGCGTTCGCGCAACCGTCGCGCGACGATCGCCGCGGCCGGCGCGGCGCCGAGCGCGTGCAGTTCGTCAAGCGCCGCGCGCAGGCACCCGTCGTCGCCGGTCTCGGCGAGCGCCAGCGCCGCCTCGTAGCGGCACCGCAGCCGCTGCCAGCCCTCGGCCGCCGTGGCCCAGTCGCCGATCGCCTCGGGCGCGCACGGTCCAGCCAGTTCCCCGGCCTCGATCTCGTCGTCGATCCCCGCCCGCCGCCGCCACGCGGCGATCTCCGCGATCGCCCAGCGCGAGCCGCGCCGGCGCGCGAGCGCCAGCGTGTCCGTCGTCGCCGCCGCGACGCCGTCACGATCGCCGGCCAGCCACGCGACCTCGGCGCGGGCCACCGCGATCGGCAGCGCGGCCTGGAGCTCGAAGCTCCGCTCCAGCAGCGCGAGCGCCTCGTCGAGCGGCGGGCCGGCCGCGTCGACGTTGCCGCGGCGCGCCAGCGCCCGCGCGGTCGTCGCCAGCGCGACGATTCGCGGCAGCCTTGATCGGCGCGGCTCGCGCACGACCTGGGCGGCGGTCTGCAGGGCGTCGTCCCAGCGGTCGAGGTCGAGCTCCAGCGCCGCCCGGTAGGCCAGCAGGTACGAGCGCCAGATCTCGAGCCCGCGCTCGGTGGTGAAGCGCAGGGCCGGCTCGAGCTGCTCGTAGGCCAGGCCGTAGTCGCGCTGGCGCAGCGCGATCGCGACGAAATGGACTCCGGCTCGCGCGACATGCTCGTCGTACGCGCTGTCGCTCGCCAGCGTGAGGCTGCGCTCGAGCTGTTCGCGGCCCTCGAGGTCGCCGGCCATGAAGCGCGCCGCGCCGACGCTGTTGAGCGCGTGGATGAGCATCTCCTCCTCGTCCAGCGTCGTGGCGAGCTCGATCGCGCGCCGTCCCCACGTCACCGCGCCGTCGAGGTCCTCGGCATCCATGCGGATCTGCGCGAACCGCCCATACGCCATCGCGAGCTCGCGGCCGGGCTCGGTGCCGACGAGGACCTCGACCGCCATCCGCGCCGCGTCCGACGCCTCGGTCGCCCAGCCGGGGCACCACAGCGCGTTGGCGAGCAGGTACAGATCGGCCGCCTGCGCACGCACGTCGCCGTCGCGGCGGCGCAGCTCGATCGCCCGGTGCAGCTCGCTGACCGCCTCGGCGGCCTGCTCGGTCAGCACGCACCCGTGGGCCCGGCGTTCGAGCAGCTCGGCGCGCTGGGGCGGCGCCAGCGCGTCGGCGAAGCGCAGCGCCCGCGCGTACTGCGCGACGCTCTCGCGGTGCGCGCCGACGGCCGCCGCGCGGCGCGCCGCCTCCGGCGCGAAGCGCAGCACCGCGGCCGTGTCGCCGGCCGCCTCGGCGTGGTGAGCGAGCCGCGCCGGGTCGGAACGCTCGTCCAGCGCAGCCAGCGCGCGGGCGTGCAGCTCGACGCGCCGCGCGGGCGACGTCGACTCGTCGATGACCAGCCGCGCCAGCTCGTGGCGGAAGGCGACGCTGCCGCCGGCCGGGACCGCCATGCCCGCGCCGATGCACTCGTCCAGGCACGCCATCGCGTTGCCGGCGATCGCCTCCAGCACGCCGAACGCGGCCGGCGGCGACGAGACCGCGAGTGCCTCCAGCAGCGCGCGGGCGCCGGAGCTCAGCCGCCCGCCACGCGCCAACACGGCATCGCGGACGGTCGGCGGGATGTCGGCGGTCCCCGCCTCCAGGACCTCGGACACGAAGAACGGGTTGCCGGCCGTGCGGTCATAGAGCATCTCGGGGTCGATGCCGTAGGGCTGCGCCAGCGCTGCGACCGCCCGGGCCGACAGTCGCGCGAGGTCGATCCGCTGGACGCCGCGGGCCGTGGCCAGCTCGCCGAGGACCGTGCGCAGCGGGTGGCGGTCACCGAGCTCGTCGTCGCGGTAAGTGGCGATGACGAGCGCGGGGAAGCTCTCGGCCCGCCGGCCGAGCAGCCGCAGTACGTCGAGCGTGGCCTCGTCGGCCCAGTGCACGTCCTCGAGCACGACGACCGCCGGCGCCCCGGACGTCACCTCGCGCGCGAGCGCGGCGAGCACCTCGTGCGGGCGGTTGGTGCCCTCGACGACCTCCTCGACCTCGCCGCCGGTCAGCTGCGCGATGTCGACGAACGGCCCCAACGGGCGCGGCGTGAACAGCGCGTCGCACGCGCCCCACAGCACCCGGCACGACCGCACCTGCTCGTCGCAGAAGGCGCGCGCGAGAGCCGTCTTGCCGACGCCGGCCTCGCCGCTCACCAGCACCAGCCGGCCCTGCCCGATCGTGGTCAGAGCGTCGAGGGCGTCGGTCAGGAGGTCGAGCTGGGCCGAGCGCTCGAGCAGCTCGGGCGAGGCGGGGGGCGCGCCGATCACCGGTCCGATCTTCCCGTCACATGGCCCTCCTGGCAAGCGCGGAGGCCAAGATGGGGAGCCGCGCTCGTAACGTAGGCATCAGCCTTCAGACCGCGTGATCTCCAGCAGGTAGGCGACCATCACATCGCGGTCGTTGAGGCGCAGGTGGTAGGCGTCGGAGAGCTCCTCGACGCGTGCGATCTGCTCGGCGCGCTGCGACCACGCGTCCTCGAACTCGACGAACGCGAAGTCGACGACGCGAGAGCGCAGCCCGGCGCGTTCAAGTTCGGACAGCGTGCGCTGCTCGCCGGCGATCGACAACTGCATCACGTAGGCGACCCCGTCGTCGGCCAGTGCGTTGGGAAGCAGCGCGATCAGGTGGTCGAGCAGGTTGCGGCCCCAGTAGTCGAGCGGGCGGTGGGTCGACGTCTGCTCGAACGGGTCGACCGGAAGCTGGGGGAGGCTCGAGACGATCAGGTCGTAGCGCTCGTCGGGCACCCACGGGTAGAGGTCGACGGTCGCGGCGCTCACGCGGTCGGCGACCCCATTGCGAAATGCGCTGCCCAGCGTGCTGCGGGTCGCGGCGGCCTTGATGTCGATCGCGTGCACGTGGCGCGCGCCGTTGAGCGCGAGCTGCGTGGTCAGCAGTCCCGAGCCGCTGCCGACGTCCAGGCAACGCTGGTGCGCTCCCGCGCCTTCGCGATGCAGGAACTTCCACATGAGAAAGCTCGCCTGGCCGGGCACGGCTACCCCATCCTCGATCGTGAGCTCGGGGAACCCGATCGGAAACAGCGCGCGGTCGCGTGCGTCGCCCCAGCGCGCCGCGGGCGCGGCGCTGACCGCGCCGTCACGGCCTGAGTCGTCGCGGTCCTCGGCCGGGCGGCGGCTGCCGGGCTTGGTGTCGGCCAGCGCGGCGGCCGCAGCCGCCACATGCCCGGGCCCGACGCCGCAGCAGCCGCCGATGATCTGCGCGCCCTCGGCCCGCCACTCGAGCGCGAGGCGCGCGTAGTCCTCCTCGCCGACGTGCGACTCCCAGCCCGCGTTGGAGAGGTAGCCGAGGTTCGGGTAGACCCCGAGCGGCAGGTCGGTGAAGTCGCGCAGCCACGCGACCATGCCGGCGACGTGGTCGGGTGGGACGCAGTTGATCAGCAGTGCGCCGACGCCCATCTCCTCGAAACGACGGGCAGCGCGGCCGAACGCGTCGCCCTCCGGCCCACCCCAGTGCTCGCCGTAGACGCCGCAGACGCCCTGGCGGCAGCGGCGGAAGCTCAGCCACACCGGCAGGCCGATCTCCAGCAGCGTCTCGACCGTCGCATACGTCGTGCTGCGCACGAGCGACAGTGTCTCGGCGAGGATCAGATCGGGTGGCTCATCCTCGAGCGCGCGTGCGAGCAGGCGGATCGTCTCCTGGCCGCCCGGGGTGTCGATGTCGTCGTTGATCGAGAACGCGACCGCGACCTCGTCGGCCCGGCCGCCCTGGGCCGCCGCCGCGCGGGCGAGCCGCACGCCGTCGCGCGCGACGTCCATCCAGTGCACCGGCCGCGACCACTCGAAGTGGTTGGTGTCGTCGGCGCGCAGCGCGGTTGCGAGGCCCCAGGTGTCGGTCGTCAGCACGTCGGCGCCGACGTCGACGTAGCGGCGGTGGACGGCACGCACGTCGTCAGGGGTGTCCAGGACGGCGCTGAGACCCCAGAGGTGCTCTTCGACCTCGGGCCGCACGCCGGCGACGTCGACCAGCTCGGTTCCGGTGGCACCGTCGAGCGTGACGCACCGATCGGTGGCGATGAGGCGCATGATGCGGGCGTAGCGATCGTCCATGAGGCCCGCGCGGATGGTGACCGTCGACAGGAGCGATTGCCAGGTCTGAAGCGCAGGGATAACCTAGTCTTTCGGCCAGGTACAACGGGTGAGGTGACGGGTGGCTGCGACTCACGAGGGGTTCGACCGGCGCGCCGCCAAGCGCGTACTCGCCGAGCTGGGCCGGCTCGAGCGCGAGCTCGTCGAGCTCGAGTACGTGCGCCGCACCGATGCGCTCCAGGACGCGCGCGACGCGGTCTCGCGACTCGCCGACCTCGGCTCGCCGGCCGCGATCCTCGACCGCGCGGGCGTCGAGCTCGGGACCCGATCGCGCTTTGAGCGCGTGCTGGTGAGCCGGCTGGCCGGCTCGGCACTCGAGCCGCGCTCGCTGTGGATCGCCGACCGCGACGACGACGCCCGCGCGCAGCTCGCGGCGCTGGAGTCGGCGCCGATCGCGATCGAGTACCCACTCGTCGAGGCCGAGGTCGTGCAGGCCCGCCGGGGCCAGGTCGTCGCCGCCGCGGGGACGCGCCGCGCCGCGCCCCGGCTCACCGACGTGCTCGGCTGGCGGTCGTACGTCGTCGTCCCGGTGCTGCTGCACGGCGCGACCGTCGGGTTGCTGCACGCCGACGCCGGCGAGGCCCAGGCGTCGCTCGACGACCTCGACCTCGATGTCGCCGAGCTGTTTGCCGACGGCCTGGCGGGGGCGTTCGAGCGGGCGGTGCTGCGCGAGTCGCTCCTGCACCATCGCCGCTCGCTCCAGTCGGCGATCCAGTGGATCGACGGTCGCCTCGCGCGGGTGTCGGCCGACGCGGTCAGCGGCGCGACCGCGGACGGCGCCGCGCGCGACGGTGGCGGTGCCGATCCGCTGACGCCGCGGGAGGCCGAGGTCATCGCGCTCATGGCACGCGGGCTGACGAACCTCGCGATCGCCAAGACGCTCGTCGTGCGCGAGGGGACCGTCAAGTACCACGTCAAGAACATCCTGCGAAAGCTCGGCGCGTCGAGCCGGTCCGACGCGGTCGCCCGCTACGCCCGGTCAAGCATGGGGGCGGGGGCGTGAGCGGCCCGGCGACCGCGGCGCCGCTGGCCGGTCCGCTCGGCGAGCAGCTGCGCTCGCGCCTCGCGGCGGCGACCACCCAGGCACGGCGGCTGCTCGGCCAAACGCCCGACGGCGAGGCCAGCGACGGCCTCGCCGATGTCGTCGCGCTGATCGCCGCGCTGCGCGAGCGCCTGGACGAGGACGCGGGCGCCGAGCCCGGCGAGGTGGCGCGGCTGCGCGAGCGCTACGAGTACCGCTTCGAGGCGCTGCAGCGGGTCAACGAGGCGGTCGCGCGGCTGCGCGAACAGACGTCGCCCGCCGTCATGCTCGCCCGCGCGCCGCGCGAGCTGTGCGCGCGCTCGGACTTTGACCGAGCGATCGTCAGCCTGTTGGCCGACGGCGCGATCGTCGCCGAGGCCGCGTACTTCCGCGACGACGAAGCTGGGGCGAGCGAGGCCCTCGCGGCGCTGCGCGATGACCCGCCGCGCCTGGACCGGCCGTTGATCGAGACCGAGGTCCTGCGCCGTCGTCGCGCGACGATCGTGCTCGACGCCGACGTCCATCCGCGCGTGCACGCCGGCGCGGCGCACGTGATGGCGTGGACCTCCTACGCGGCGGCGCCGCTCGTCGTGCGCTCAACCGTGGTCGGGGTCGTTCACGCCGACCGCGGGCCCGGTGGGCAGCTCGACGTCGTGCACCGCGACGTCCTGTGGGAGTTCGCCCAGGGCCTGGCGCGCGCCTACGAGACGGCGGGGCTGCGCCGGACGTTGCGGGTCGAACGCGACCGGATGCGGGAGTTCCTGGAATGGCTCGGCGCCCGGTCGGGCGAGCTGGGCGACGCCGCGGGCGAGCTGGTGGCACCGGCGCGCGCGCCGCTGCCGACGCCCGGAGGGCCCGACACGTTCGTGGCCACGGCCGGCCGCGACGACCGGATCCTGTTCGCTGGCCTGCTGACGCGCCGCGAGCTCGACGTTCTGCGGCTGCTTGCCGAGGGCCACAGCACGAAGGCGATCGCCGCCGATCTCGTGCTGTCACCCGGGACGATCAAGTTCCACGTCAACAACATCCTGCGCAAGCTCCACGCGGCCAACCGCGCCCAAGCGGTGTCGCGCTACTTCGCGCTGATGAACACGCGCGCGCCGCGACCCTGACGCCGAACCTGGCCGGATGGTTGGGAATACCTCCCGAATGGGAGGCGAACCGGCCGGCCCGGCTGCGTAGCGTCCCCGATCGAAGGACCCCTCCATGGTGGTCCGGCGCGTGCTGGCCCGGGTCCCCCGGTCCCTCCCCTCAGGTAGCCGGGCCGGCACGCGCACCCCCCTTCGAAACCCCACTGGAGGCTCGATGAGTTTGTTTGCTGAGAATGAGTTTTTGTTTACGTCGGAGTCGGTGACGGAGGGGCATCCGGATAAGGTTGCGGATCAGGTTTCGGATGGGGTGTTGGATGCGGTGTTGGGTGTGGATCCGTATGGGCGGGTGGCGTGTGAGACGTTGGTGAATACGGGGTTGGTGGTGGTGTCGGGGGAGATTTCGACGTCGGCGGTTGTGGATGTGCAGGAGGTGGCGCGGGAGACGATTCGCAGGATTGGGTATGTGGATGCGGATCTTGGGTTTAGTGCTGATTCTTGTGCGGTGTTGAATGCGATTGATAAGCAGTCGCCGGATATCGCGCGGGGGGTTGATGAGGCGTATGAGACGCGGGCGGATGGGGCGTCGGGTGGGGATGAGTTGGATGTGGCGGGGGCGGGGGATCAGGGGATGATGTTTGGTTACGCGTCCAATGAGACGGAGTCGTTGATGCCGTTGCCGATCAGCTTGGCGCATCAGTTGGCTGAGCGGTTGGCGTTGGTGCGTAAGGATGGGTCGCTTCCGTATTTGCGTCCGGATGGCAAGACCCAGGTCAGTGTTCGCTATCGGGATGGGCGGCCGGTCGCGATCGAGAAGTTGTTGATCTCGACGCAGCATTCTGCGGATGCGGATTCTCAGACGCAGATCAAGCCGGATCTGTGGGAGCAGGTTGTGGTGCCGGTTTTGCCGGGCGAGTTGTATGACGAGGCCGCGTTGCGTCGGGAGTTCCTGGTCAATCCGACGGGCCGGTTCGTGATCGGTGGCCCGGTCGGTGATTGCGGCTTGACGGGTCGCAAGATCATTGTTGATACGTATGGTGGGATGGCTCGTCATGGGGGTGGTGCGTTCAGTGGCAAGGACCCCAGCAAGGTTGATCGGTCGGCTGCGTATGCGGCGCGGTGGGTCGCCAAGAATGTTGTCGCGGCCGGCTTGGCCGATCGGGCGGAGGTGCAGGTCGCTTACGCGATTGGTGTTGCGCATCCCGTCAGCGTGATGGTCGAGACGTTCGGTACGGAGAAGATCGCGGTCAGCCGGATCGCCGGCCTGATCGACGAGCACTTCGATCTGCGGCCCGGCGCGTTTCGTGAAGAGCTCAACCTGCACCGCCCGATCTACCAGAAGACCGCCGCCTACGGACACTTCGGCCGCACCGACCCCGACTTCACCTGGGAAACCACCAACAAAGCCCAGGCACTACGCACGGCCGCCGGACTCGCCGACGCCGTTCCCGCGTGAGCTTCCCGGCGGTCGCCACGATGCGGCTGCTCGTGTCGTGTCCCGACCGCCCGGGGATCGTCGCCGCGGTGTCCCAGGCGCTGCTGGAGCGCGGCGCGAACATCGTGCAGTCCAGCCAGTACTCGTCGGACCCACGGGGTGGGCGGTTCTTCCTGCGCGTCGAGTTCACCCTCCCCGCCGAGGAGGAGCCGGGGCTGGGCGCGTTCGTGACACAACGGCTCGCCGACCCGTTCGACATGACCTGGCGGCTGTCGAACGTCACCCGCCGCAAGCAGGTGGCGATCCTCGTCTCGCGCTATGACCACTGCCTCGTCGACCTGCTGTGGCGCGCGCGTCGCGGCGACCTCGATGCCGAGATCGTGCTCGTGGCGTCAAACCACCCGGACCTGCGCGAAGCGGTCGAGTCCGAGGGCATCCGCTACCACCATGTGCCGGTCACCCCGGACACGAAGGCCCAGTCGGAGGCGCAACTGCTCGAACTGCTGCGCGACAGCTGCGACCTCGTCGTCCTCGCGCGCTACATGCAGATCCTCAGCCCCGGCTTCCTCGAGGCCGTCGGCGTCCCGGTGATCAACATCCACCACTCGTTCCTGCCCGCGTTCGCCGGGGCCGACCCCTACCAGCGCGCCCGCGAGCGCGGGGTGAAGCTCGTCGGCGCGACCGCGCACTACGTGACCGAGGAGCTCGACGCCGGGCCGATCATCGAGCAGGACGTCACGCGCGTCACCCACCACGACGACGTCGCGATGCTCACCCGGCGCGGCGCCGAGATCGAGCGGGTCGTGCTGGCGCGGGCGGTTCAGTGGCACTGCGAGGATCGGGTGGCGCAGCACGGGAACTCGACGATCGTGTTCTGAACTCCCGTTCCCACGCGCAGGTGGCCACGAGGCGGTTGAACGTGTAGAGATGCAGGCCGTCGATGCCCAGTGCTGGATCGGCGATCGCGGGGGCAAGGTCGTCGAGCAGCCGTTGCGCCAGTTGCGAGCTGCGCCCGGTCAGCAGCGCCAGCGCGCCGTGCTGCTTACGCAGGAAGCGCAGCGACTCGCCGACGCCGACCCGGGCCGACACCTCGAGCAGCTTGCGCCGCTCGACGACGCCCGGGATGCCGATCACGGCCGGCAGCGTCGTTCCGGCCGCCCGGGTGTCGCGCAGCCAGCCGGTCAGCGCGCCGGCGTGGAAGCACATCTGGGTGACCATGTAGTCGGCGATCGGCGCCTTTTCGGCGAGCGCGGCCGCCAGCGAGTCAGGCGCGATGTGGGGGTGACCCTCGGGATAGGCGGCGATGCCGATCCGCGCCGGGCGCAGCGGGTGATCGGCGAGCGACGCGAGCAGCTCGCCGGCCGATGCGTACGGGCCCTGCGGCGCCGCTCCGTCGCCGCCGATCACGAACGCCTCGCCGACCCCGGCCGCGCGCATGCGCTCGAGCACCGCATCGAGGTGGGCGCGGTCACGCACGGCGCGGGCTGCGAGGTGGGGGATGGCCTCGCAGCCCACGGACGCGTGCGCCACGGCGGCGTCGATGGTTGCATCGAGCCCGAGCCGCGGGGAGCAGGTCACGGTCAGCCGGACGGGGGCGACGGCCGCGACCTCGGCGTCGATCGTCTGGCCTGTCGGCAGCACCTCGAACTGCGTCGACACAAGCATTCCCGCACGGTCGCAGCGCCGTTCGCGCCTCGCCCCTCCCGGACGACCCGTTATCCCTACCCCTTGGGTGGGGCAATACCCCCCATAGGGTCATCACGCGCCCCTCGCCGAACCCCGACCATCCCCCAATGGTGATCCAGCTCAACTGCGTGGGGCGGGCCGAGCCCGCCGACCTGGGGTCGATCTTGCCGGCGCTCGCGCAGGCTGCGAGCTCGGTCGACGTCGAGCACTCGCGGCTCAACGCGGTGCTCGACTGGGTCCAGTACCGCCGCAACTTCCGCGCGCCGGTGATGGTGCGCCCGTTCGGCCGGCAGGCCGGTCGGGACGCCCCGCTGGCGGAGATCGCGATCGACGTCCGCCGCGCCAAGGACATCCCGTACGACCTGCTCGTCGACCAGATCGCCGACCGCCTGTCCAAGGCGCTGGGCCTGATCCCCGATATCCACGAGTGCATCCACCTCGAGGACTGGGTGCGCCCGAGCAAGAGCGTGATGTGGTCGTTCAACCGCAGCTACTGGCGCTACCTCGCCGACTGGGACTCGACATTCGAGAAGGACTACGCGTCGGCGCTGCCGGGCGGCGTCTCCGACGGCACGAACCCGGCGTTCTGGCAGGAGCAGATCGCGACGTTCATGCACACGCTCAACCGGCTCGAGGAGTGGTCCGAGCTGCCGGACGAGATCCACGTGCTCGAGTTCGGCGTCGGCGACGGTCAGCAGGCGCGCGTGTGGCTCGACGCGTTCGCCCGAGCCTGCGCCGAGCAGGACGTCGACTACATCGACCGGTTGCGCTACACGATGGCCGACTACTCGCCGCACGTGCTCGCGTTGGCCCACGCGAACGTGACCGACTTCGCCGACCGTGTCACGGTGCTCGAGCTCGACTTCCGCAACCCGCTGTTCGGGCTCTCGCCGCTGCGCGGCAAGGTCATGTTCGCCCACAGCTGCAACCTCTACGACAACCTCCCGACCGACGAGCTCATGCGCGTCGGCGACCGCGTCTACGAGCCGCTGGTACGCGCCAGCATCACGCCGGGCGAGGTCGCCGAGCTGTCGAGCGCGCACGGCATCGCCCAGGCCGAGCTGATCGCGACGGTCCAGCGGATTTTGCGCCACGGGCCCGAGATCCTCGGCGACACGGGCTACGGCGTGCGCTTCTGGTCCGACGTCTGGGACGCGGTCCACCTCGAGGAGATCTACTCCGAGATCCAGGCGCCGGCGGCGCTGCGCGTCGCGCCGAGCGCCGACGTCCATCTCGACGAGCTCGTCGAAGGGCTCCCCGAATGGACGCGTGTCCACATGTCGACGGTCGCCGTCGAGAGCTTCGCGCAGACGCTCCAGCTCCTGCACCACGAGGGCGTGCTGGTCGTCCAGGACCTGTTCGTCCGCGACGTCGCCCAGTACGCGGGGTTCCGCGGCCCAGGCAAGCTCGAGGGCTCGATCGTCAACTGGCTCAACGGCCCGATCTTCGAGCTGGTCGGCGAGCGCAGCGGTTTCCGCGTGACGGTCGAGCCGTTCACCCAGCGCAAGGGATCCAACACCGTGATCCTGACCGCGCGCCAACGCGACGCGTACGCCCACCCAAACGGCGTCGCGTCCGACAGCGCGGTCGCGGCGGCGGTGTCCTCATGAGCGCGCTGAACACAGGGCAGGCGTCGAAGACGAACCTGGAGATCGCCCAGGAGGCGCGGCTGCTGCCGATCGCCGACGTCGCCGCGGCGGCCGGGTTGCTCGACGAGGAGATCGAGCCCTACGGCCGCGACAAGGCGAAGGTCTCGCTGAACGTCATCGATCGCCTCGCCGATCGGCCCGACGGCAAGCTGATCTGCGTCGCCGGGATGACGCCCACGCGCTTCGGTGAGGGGAAGTCGACGACATCCGTCGGGTTGACCCAGGGCCTCGGTCACATCGGCGTGCAGCCGATGCTCTGCATGCGCGAGGCGTCGCTCGGGCCCGTGTTCGGGCTCAAGGGCGGTGCGGCAGGCGGCGGCTACGCCCAGGTCGTTCCGATGGAGGACCTCAACCTCCATTTCACCGGCGACATCCACGCCATCGGGGCGGCGAACAACATGCTGGCGGCCCTGATCGACTCGCACATCCTGCTCGGCAACGAGCTGAACATCGATCCGCTGACCGTTTCGTGGCGCCGCGCGGTCGACATCAACGATCGCGCGTTGCGCCAGATCGTGGTCGGCCTGGGCGGTTCAGCCAACGGCTATCCGCGCGAGTCGGGCTTCGACATCACCGCCGCGTCGGAGGTCATGGCCATCCTCGCCGTCGCTCGCGACCTGTTCGACCTTCGCCGCCGACTGGGCGCGATCACCGTCGGCTACACGTACGACGCCAAGCCCGTGACGGCCGAGGAACTGCGCGCGGCGGGCGCCATGTGCGTCCTGCTCAAGGACGCGATCAAGCCGAACCTCGTCCAGACGCTCGAGGGCCAGCCGGCGCTGATGCATTGCGGGCCGTTCGCCAACATCGCCCACGGCAACAGCTCGCTGGTCGCGGATCTCGTGGCGCTGAAGCTCGCCGACTACGTCGTCACCGAGTCCGGGTTCGGCTCGGACATGGGGATGGAGAAGTTCATGGACATCGTCTGCCGGGTGGGCGGCCTGACGCCGAGCGCGGTCGTGCTCGTCGCGACCGTCCGCGCGCTGCGCCACCACGGCGAGTACGACGGCCACGAGGGCGTCGCAGCCGTGGAGGCTGGGATGGCGAACCTCCTTCGCCACCTGGCGATCGTGCGCGAGTTCGGGCTGCCGTGCGTCGTCGCGGTCAACCGCCGGCCCGAGGACAGCGACGAAGAGCTCGAGCTCGTCCGCCGCCTGGCCCTGGAGGCAGGCGCGAAAGGGGCCGAGATAGCCGACGGCTATGCGCGCGGCGGCGAGGGGATGGCCGACCTCGCTCGTGCGGTCGTCGACGCGTGCGACGCACCGTCGGAGTACGCGCCGCTGTATGCGGACGAGCTACCGATCCGCGACAAGATCGAGACGGTCGCGCGCCGCGTCTACGGCGCCGACGGCGTCATCTACGATCCGCTGGCCGAGCGCAAGATCGAGCAGTTCACGCGTGACGGGCTCGCGGATCTGCCGATCTGCATGGCCAAGACGCACATGTCGCTGTCGGCCGACGAGGACCGCTACAACGCGCCGACCGGCTTCGTCATCCAGATCCGAGACGTGCGGGCGTACACCGGCGCCGGCTGGCTCGTGCCGCTGTGCGGCGAGATCCGCCAGATGCCGGGGCTCGGCAAGACCGCCGCCGCGTTCGAGATCGACATCGACGCCAACGGCGAGATCGTCGGACTGTTCTAGATGTGAGCTCGCTGGCGGACCGCACGGTCGCAGACCTCGTCGCGCTCGTGGCCCGCACCGAACCGGCCCCGGCCGGTGGCGCGTGCGCCGCGATCACCTGCGCGCTCGGGGCGGCGCTGGTGGAGATGGCCGCCGCGCTGAGCGACCGCGACGTGGTCGCCGAGCGAGCGGGGCAGATCCGCGGTCTCGCACTCGACCTGGCCGACCGCGACGGTGCCGCCTTCGGTTCCGTGCTCGTCGCCCGCCGGCTGGCGCCCGGCGACGAACGCGACCGGCGGCTGGCCGCCGCCCTGTCGGGTGCCGCCGACGTTCCGCTCCAGATCGCGCAGCTCGCGGCCGAGGTCCGGGAGCTGGCGGCAGGGGTGGAGGCCGACGGCGCCACCGACCTCGTCGGTGACGCTGCGGTGGCGGGGCAGCTCGGCCAGGCGGCCGCGACCGGGGCCGCGCGGCTCGTGACGATCAACCTCGCCGACACGCCCCACGACCCGCGCCACGCGCGCGCCGCAGCCCTGAGTCGCCACTAGACTCGTACGCGGCTTGGCGTCGATGTTGTTACGATCGACAATGTGCGAACTCACGGGTCTAGGCCCCTGACCGATCATTAGGGAACAGGTTATGCTCACGTTGGCCGGGGCTCGGGGTCTTGTCTGAGCCGCGCATCTATGCGGCGATCGATCTCGGAGCTTCGAGCGCCCGCACGTTCACCGGGCGCCTGAACGGCGACCGCGTGCAAGTGCGCGAGATCCACCGCGCGCCCAACCGGCCGGTCCGCCTGCCGGACGGCCTGCACTGGGACCTCCTGCACCAGTTCGCCGAGGCCGTCGAGGCGCTGCGCGGCGCCGGGCCGCTCGCCGGGATCGGCGTCGATGCGTGGGGCGTCGACTACGGCCTGCTCGACGAAGACGGCCGGCTTCTGGGCCTGCCCTACCACTACCGCGACGCGCGGACGGCGGGGATGGTCGATCGCGCGCAAGAGCGTGTCCCGCGCGACGCCGCCTACGCGATCGCCGGCATCCAGACGACACCGATCAACACCGTCTTCCAGCTGCTGGCCCAGGACGGTTCGGCCGCGCTGCGCGACGCCGCGCGGATCGCGCTGATCGCCGACCTGCTCGCCCACTGGCTGAGCGGCGAGCTGGCCAACGAGCGCACGAACGCATCGACGACCGGCCTGCTCGACGCGCGCAGCGGCGACTGGTCCCACGAGCTGATCGAGCGCTACGGGCTGCCCACCCGCCCGTTTGGCGCGCTCGTCGATCCGGGGACCGCGCTGGGCCCGGTCCGCACCGAGCACGGCCTCGGCGACGCGACCGTGTACGCGGTGGCCTCGCACGACACCGCGTCGGCGTTCACCGCCGCGCCGCTGGCCGACGAGCACGCGGCGATCCTCAGCTCGGGCACGTGGTCGCTGCTCGGCGTCGAGCTGCCCGCACCGCTGCTCGACAGCGCCGCCGCCGAGGCCAACCTGACCAACGAGCGCGGCATCGACGGCACGACCCGGCTGCTGAAGAACGTCATGGGCCTGTGGCTCGAGCAGGAGTGCGCGCGCGCCTGGGGCGCCGACCACGCGGAGCTGTTGCACGCCGGCGCGCAGGCGAGCGCGCAGCCCGCCGCGCTGTTCGATCCCGACGACGAGGCGCTCCTGGCGCCCGGCGACATGCCGGCGGCGATTGCCGCGGCCTGCGCACGCAGCGGCCAGGGTGCGCCGCAGGATCGGGCGCAGACAATGCGCGCGATCCTCGTCTCGCTGGCCTGCAAGTACCGCCTCGTGCTCGAGCAGCTCGAGCACGCCACCGGGCGCGAGCTGCGCACGATCCACGTCGTCGGCGGCGGCGCTCGCGTCGATGCGCTCTCGGCGCTGACCGCGGACATCACCGGCCGCGAGGTCGTCGCCGGCGCGGTGGAGGCGACCGCGCTGGGCAACATCCTCGTCCAGGCCCGCGCGGCCGGCGAGCTGGGCACGCTGGACGACATCCGCACCGTGGCCGCCGCATCGACCACGTCGACGACATTCGCTCCCGCCGCCGACCGCGACGAGCACGACACGACCTACGCGCGCTTCCTCGAGCTGACCGGCCTGCGCCAGGCGGCCCACGCATGAGCCACGACGCCGCCGCGGTCGAGTCGGCGCTCGGCGCCCTGGCGATCGAGACGCCGTCGTGGGGCTACGGCGACTCGGGCACGCGCTTCGGGACGTTCCCGCAGCCCGGCCGTCCGCGTGACGTCTTCGAGCGCGTCGACGACGCCGCCGAAGTGCACCGCCTGACCCGCACGGCGCCCGGCGTGGCGCTGCACATCCCGTGGGACATGGTCGATGACTACGCCGCGCTGCACACCCACATCACCGATGCCGGCCTGTACGTCGGCGCCGTCAACCCGAACCTGTTCCAGGAGCAGGAGTACAAGCTCGGCTCACTCGCCCACCCCGACGCCGCGGTCCGCCGCAACGCGGTCGCGCACATGCTCGAGTGCCTCCAGATCGCGACGACGCTCGGTTCGACCGCCCAGTCGCTGTGGCTGGCCGACGGCACGAACTACCCGGGCCAGGACGACATCCGTGGCCGCCGCGCCCGGCTGCTCGACTCGCTGGGCCAGGTCTACGCGCAGCTGCCGCCCGAACAGGAGCTGCTGGTCGAGTACAAGCTGTTCGAGCCCGCGTTCTACGCGACCGACCTCGCCGATTGGGGCTCGGCGGTACTCGTCTGCCAGCGCCTCGGCGACCGCGCGCGGGTTCTCGTCGACCTCGGCCACCACGCCCAGGGCACGAACGTCGAGCAGATCGTCGCGCTGCTCGCCGACGAGGGGCGCCTGGGCGGCTTTCACTTCAACAACCGCAAGTACGCCGACGACGACCTGATCGTCGGCTCGGTCAACCCGCTCGAGCTGTTCTTGATCTTCTGCGAGCTCGTCGCGACCGGCGGCGCCCTGCCGCGGCTGACGATCGACCAGTCCCACAACGTCGAGGCGAAGCTCGAAGCGATGGTCCTGAGCGTCGTCAACCTCCAGGAGTCCTACGCCAAGGCGCTGCTCGTCGATCGCGCCGCGCTCGCCGGGGCCCAGCAGGCCGGCGATGTCCTCGGCGGCCACGAGATCCTGCTTGATGCCTTCAACACCGACGTACGCCCGCTGTGCGCCAAGGTCCGCGTGGGCCTGGGGGCGTCCGAGGACCCGATCGCCACGCTGCGCGCCTCGGGCTACGTGGAGCGCGTCACCGAGGAGCGCGCGTGAGCACCGACGTCTCCAGGACGGCAATCGTCGACCGCGTCGAGGACCGCTGGGACACGGCCGACGTCCCCGCCGACACGCTGGGCCAGGTGCTGGCCGCATCGCACCTGCTCGGCGCCGACCGCCGCGTCGCCAACTTCGGCGGCGGCAACACGTCGGCCAAGGGCACCGCCACCGACCACACCGGCCGCGAGATCGACGTCATGTGGGTCAAGGCGTCGGGCAGCGACCTTCAGACGATGACCGCCGAGCAGTTCGCGGTCCTACGGATGGACGAGATGACGCCACTGATGGTGCGCGAGCAGATGAGCGACGAGCACATGGTCGCCCACCTCGCGCGCTGCATGGTCGACCCGGCGCTGCCGCGCCCATCGATCGAGACGCTCCTGCACGCCTTCATCCCTGCCGCGCACGTCCACCACACGCATCCCGACGCGATCAACACGATCGCCGGCTGCGTCGACGGCGAGGCCCTGGCGCGCGAGTGCTTCGGCGACGAGGCCGCGTGGATCCCGTACATCCGCCCGGGCTTCACGCTGGCCCGGCAGGTCGGCGAAGCGGTTCGCGACAACCCGGGCCTGCGGCTCGTGATCCTCGCCAAGCACGGCCTCGTGTGCTGGGGCGACAGCGCGCAGGAGGCCTACCGCACGACGATCGAGGTCATCAACCGCGCCGCAGCATTCGTCAACGAGCGCACCACCGGGACGGCGCGCTTCGGCGGCCCGGCCGGCGAAGGGCTCGACGACGACCGCCGCGACTCACTGATCGCCGCGGTGCTGCCGGCGCTGCGCGGCGCGCTGAGCAGCGAGCGTCACAAGCTGCTGACGGTCGACACATCGCCACGCGTACTCGAGTTCGTCGGCTCGCGCGCGGCGGCCGATCTGACATCGGTCGGCGCGGCCTGCCCGGACCATCTCGTCCACACCAAGCGCGTGCCGCTGTGGATCGAGTTCGATCCGTCGCGCGACGACGCCGAGACGCTGAGCGAGCGGATCACGTCCCGCGCGGCGGTCTACCGCGAGCAGTATCGCGCCTACTTCGAGCGCTTCGCGACGCCGGGCGACGTGATCGGCGATCCCGACGCGCGGGTCGTGTTGATCGAGAACGTCGGCCTCGTCGCCGCGGGCACGACGGTCAAGGCGTCGGTGCTGTCGCGCGATCTGTACCACCGCGCGATCGAGGTCATGGCCGGCGCGCAGGCGGCGGGCGGGTTCGTGTCGCTCAGCGACGCCGAGAGCTTCGCCGTCGAGTACTGGCCGTTGGAGCTCTACAAGCTGTCGCTCGCTCCCGCTCCGGGCGAGCTGCAGGGTCAGGTCGCGCTGGTCACCGGTGCGGCCGGCGGCATCGGCAGCGCGGTCGTCGAGGCACTCGTCGCCGCCGGGGCATGCGTGGTCGGGTTCGACCTCGACGGCGATGGTGCGCAGGCGGCGGTCGCGCCCCATCGCGAGGGGGCGATCGCCGTGTCCGGCGACGTCACCTCCGAGGCCGACGTCGCCGCCGCGTTCGTCGCGGCGATCGAGCGCTTCGGCGGCATCGACATCGTCGTCTCGAATGCCGGCGTCGCGTCGAGCGCGGCGATCGAAGACACGACGCTGGCCGAGTGGGAGCGCAACCAGGCGATCCTCGGGACCGGCTACTTCCTCGTCGCGCGCGAGGCGTTTCGCGTCCTGCGCCGCCAGGCGATCGGGGGCTCGGTGATCTTCGTCGCGTCAAAGAACGCGCTCGTCGCCGGGCGCAACGCGGCCGCCTACTCGTCGGCCAAGGCGGCTGAGCTGCACCTCGCGCGGTGCCTGGCCGAGGAGGGCGGCTCGGCGCAGATCAGGGTCAACACCGTCAACCCGGATGCGGTGCTGCGGGGCTCGCGGATCTGGGGCTCGAGCTGGCGCGAGGAGCGCGCCGCCGCGTACGGGATCGAGCCCGACCAGCTCGAGGAGCACTACCGCCGGCGCACGACGCTCGGCGTCAACGTGCTGCCCCAGGATGTCGCCGAGGCGGTCATGCACTTCGCGTCGTCGCGGCGTTCGGGCAAGAGCACGGGCAACGTGCTCAACGTCGACGGCGGCGTCGCGGGCGCCTACCCTCGGTGAGCGTGCGCGTCGCGCTGTTCATCACCTGCGTCACCGACACCCTGTTCCCCCAGACCGGCCGCGCGATGGTGGCGCTGCTCGAGCGTCTCGGCTGCGAGGTCGTCTTCCCGCGCGAGCAGACGTGCTGCGGGCAGATGCATGCCAACTCCGGCTATCAGGAGCAGGCGATCCCGCTTGTGCGGCGCTTCGTGCGGGCGTTCGACGACGACGGCTTCGACGCAATCGTGTGCCCGTCGGGGTCGTGCGCGGCGATGGTCGGCGACCAGTACCCGCGACTGGCGCAGATGGCCGGCGACGACGGCCTCGCTCACGTGGTTGCGGCCATCGCGCCGCGCGTGTTCGAGCTGTCGCAGTTCGTGACGCAGCGGCTCGGCCTCGAGGACGTCGGCGCCTACTACCCGCATGCGGTCACCTACCACCCGACCTGTCACTCGCTTCGGCTGCTGCACGTCGGCGACGCGCCGCTGCGGCTGCTGCGCGCCGTGCGCGGCATCGACCTCGTCGAGCTCGACGACGCGACGACCTGCTGTGGCTTCGGCGGGACGTTCGCGGTCAAGAACGCCGACACGTCGGCGGCGATGCTGGCCGACAAGCTCGCCTGTGTGCAACGGACCGGCGCCGAGGTCTGCACGGCGCTGGACAACTCGTGCCTGCTGCACATCGGCGGCGGCCTGCACCGCCAGCACAGCGGCGTGCGCGCCGTGCACCTGGCCGAGATCCTCGCCAGCACCGAGCCGACGACAGCGTGAGCGACGGTTTCCCCGCGGCCGCCCGGACGCAGCTGGCCAACGCCCAGCTGCGGCGCAACCTGCGCAAGGCGACGACGACGATCCGCGCCAAGCGCGCCGATGTCGTCGCCGAGGTCTCCGACTGGGAGGAGCTGCGGGACGCCGGCGCGGCGCTCAAGCAGCGCGCGCTGGCGCACCTCGACGAACACCTGCTGGCGCTCGAGGCGTCGGTCACGGGGGCGGGCGGAACCGTCCACTGGGCGCGCGACGCCGCGCAGGCCAACGCGATCGTCGTCGACCTCGTCCGCGCCACCGGCGCGACCGAGGCGATCAAGGTCAAGTCGATGGCGACCGACGAGATTGCGCTCAACGATGCGCTCGCCGCCGCCGGCATCGCGGCCCACGAGACCGACCTCGCGGAGCTCATCGTGCAGCTCGGCGACGACCGCCCGTCGCACATCCTCGTGCCGGCGATCCACCGCAACCGCGCCGAGATCCGTGAGCTGTTCCGCGCCCACCTGCCCGGCACGCAGGACCTGACCGACGAGCCGGCGGCGCTGGCCGAGGCGGCGCGGCGCTATCTGCGCGAGAAGTTCCTGACCGCGAAGGTCGGGATCAGCGGAGCGAACTTCGCCGTCGCGCAGACGGGGACCGTCGGCGTCGTCGAGTCCGAAGGCAACGGGCGGATGTGCACGACGCTGCCGCAGACGCTGATCACCGTGATGGGGATCGAGAAGGTACTGCCGCGCTTCGAGGACGTGGCGACGATGCTCGCGCTGCTGCCGCGCTCGTCGACCGGCGAGCGGATGAATCCCTATACGTCGCTCTGGACGGGCGTGACTCCCGGCGACGGTCCGCAGGCGTTTCACCTCGTCCTGCTCGACGCCGGGCGCACGGCGACGCTCGCCGACCCGATCGGGCGCGATGCGCTGCGCTGCATCCGCTGCTCGGCCTGCCTGAACGTCTGCCCGGTCTACGAGCGGGTCGGCGGCCACGCCTACGACTCGACCTACCCCGGCCCGATCGGGGCGATCCTCACTCCGCAGCTGCACGAGCTGCGCGAGGGGGAGACGCTGCCGTGGGCGTCGTCGCTGTGCGGCGCCTGCTACGAGGTCTGCCCGGTCAAGATCGACATCCCGTCGATCCTCGTGCACCTACGCGGGCGCGTGGTGCGCGAGCGCGGCACGGGCACCGGCGAGCGCCTCGCGATGGAGGCGCTTGCGCGGATCTTCCGCCACCGCCGCCGCTACGAGGCCGCCCAGCGCGCGGCCCGGGTCGCGAGCCTGCCGCTGTCGCGCGACGGACACATCGAGCGCCGGCTCCCCGGGCCGATGCGCGGCTGGCTGGCCGCGCGCGACCTGCCGGTGCCGCCGCGCGAGTCGTTTCGCGACTGGTGGGAGCGTGAGCGCGGATGAGCGCGCGCGACGAGATCCTCGCTCGCATTCGCGGCGCACTGGTCGAGCACCCGGTGACGGTCGACGACGCACCGCCACCACGCCCACCGCGGCCCGCCGACGTCGACCTGTTCCGCGAGCGCGCCGGCGACTATCGCGCGCGCGTCACCACGGCGTCCGGCGGCGACGACATGGTCCGCGACGCGATCCGTGACGCCTGCGCGCGCCACGGCGTCCGGCGGCTCGGCGTCGCCGCGGGCTTGCCGCGGCCATGGCGTCCCGGCGGCATGACGATCGACGAGCTCGGCGCCGACGCGCCGCTGCACCTGCTCGACAGCATCGATGGCGTCCTGACGACGTGCGCGGGCGCGATCGCCCAGACCGGGACCGTGTTCCTCGACGGCGGGCCGGGACAGGGGACGCGGGCGGCGACACTCGTCCCCGACCTGCACATCTGCGTCGTGCCGGCCGCGCTGGTCGTCGACGACATCGCCGAGGCGGTCGAGCGGATGGCCGCGTCGGTGCTCACCACGGGCCGCCCGATCACGCTCATCTCGGGCCCGTCGGCGACGTCGGACATCGAACTCGACCGCGTCGAGGGCGTCCATGGCCCGCGCCGCCTCGAGCTCGTCGTCGCCCGCTGACGGGCGCTGCTTGTCATCGATGATGCAAACACCCAAGCGTTCGGATATGATCGTGTTGCGTGTTTGGTTGCCGTACAACACCACACCTGAGCGATCGAATCTGTCCGAAATGGACCCCGAAACGGTGCGATTGCGAGGCCGAGGATGGCGTGCGGACTGACCGGGAGGAGACGCGTCGCGAACCGGCGCAGGCCGGCGAACCCGTACGTACAGTGCGGGATCAGGAGGAAGTACTCGTCGGATTTGGGTCAGGCGGGAGGACGCGTCACACGCGTCGCCGCGTGACCGGAACTCAGCACGTCGTGCCCTCCAAACGGCGATCGCATTTGCGCGATCACCGGGCGACGTGTGACGAGTTCACCACGTGAATCCAAAGAAGGGTCGAAAGGACCGCATCATGAAATCACGCTTGAGCAAGCGCGCGCTGTGGATTTCCACCGCGCTCGTGTGCGTTCTCGCTGTGGGGGTCGTGGGCGTTGCGCTCGCGGCGAACAAGCCCCTCAAGAAGAACCTCAAGGTCTTCGTCATCCCCAAGCAGCTCGGCAACAGCTACTTCACGACGGCCGACAGCGTCAAGACGGGCGGCGCGCTGGCCGCGCTGAAGCAGCTCGGTGAGAAGGGCTCGGAGACGAGCGGCAACGCCGCCACCGCGGCGTCGCAGATCCCCGCCATCCAGGCGGCGATCTCCAAGGGCGCCAACGCCCTGGTCGTGTCGGCGACCGACCCGAAGGCGATCTGCCCGACGCTGAAGAAGGCCATGAAGAAGGGCATCGCCGTCGTCACCTATGACGCCGACGCGCCCAGCTGCCGCAGCCTGTTCATCAACCAGGCCGACACGGCGGCGATCGGCACCAGCGAGGTCGACCTGCTGGCCAAGGAGATCCACAACACGGGTCAGATCGCGATCGTCTCGGCGGCCGCTTCTGCTCCGAACCAGAACGCGTGGATCGGCTTCATGAAGCAGGAGCTCAAGAAGTTCCCGAACCTGCAGCTCGTCTCGACGGTCTACGGCAACGATGACCCGACGACATCGACCCAGGTCACCCAGGGTCTGCTGCAGAAGTACCCGAACCTCAAGGGCATCATCTCGCCGACCACGGTCGGCGTCCTGGCGGCCGCACAGGTCGTGTCGGGCCAGCACCTCCAGGGCAAGGTCATCGTGACCGGCCTCGGTACGCCGCTGGCGATGAAGAAGTACGTCCTCGACGGCACGGTCCCGGCGTTCGAGCTGTGGAACCCGGCCGACCTGGGCTACCTGGCGGGCTTCGCCGCGGTGAACCTCGCATCCAAGACCATCACGAGCGCCAAGGGCCAGAAGTTCAAGGCCGGAAAGCTCGGCACGTTCACGGTCGGCTCGGGGGCCACGGTCCTGCTCGGCAAGCCGTTCGTGTTCAACAAGGCCAACGTCGGCAAGTTCAAGTTCTGATTCGCTGACGCAAGCGTGGGTCGCCGGCCGTCGGCGACCCTGCGACCCCGGAACGGCGCCGGTCACATCCGACCGGCGCCGCTTCGGGGATCTCTACGATGACGCCACAACTTGCCTGAAGGCTCCCCGATCCTCAGCGTGCGCAACGCCAGCAAGGCGTTCGGCGCCGTCCATGCGGTACAGGACGTGTCGATCGAGCTGTACGGCGGCGAGATTCACGCCCTCGTCGGCGAGAACGGCGCCGGCAAATCGACGCTCGTCAAGCTGCTCGGTGGCGTCCATCAGCCCGACAGCGGGACGCTTGTCGACTCCGACGGCGCGACGCTCGTCCTGACCGGCCCCGCCGACGCCCAGGCGGCGGGTATCGCGATCATCTATCAGGAGCCGACGCTGTTCCCGGACCTGACGGTGGCCGAGAACGTCTTCATCCCGCACCACCCGCTCGCGCGCGGCCGGCGCATCGACCATCGCGCCATGAGCCGGGAGGCCCGAGAGCTGTTCACGCGGCTCGGGGTGCAGCTCGACCCCAACCGCATCGCACGCGGCCTGTCGATCGCCGAGCAACAGCTCGTCGAGATCGCCAAGGCGCTGTCGGTCGATGCTCGGGTCGTCGTCATGGACGAGCCGACAGCGGCGCTGTCGGCGGCCGAGGTCGCGCGCCTGTTCGGCGTCGCCCAGAGCCTGCGCGAGCACGGCACCGCGGTCGTCTTCATCTCCCACCGCCTCGAGGAGGTGTTCGCGCTGTGCCAGCGCGTCACCGTCCTGCGGGACGGGCGGCTCGTGCTGTCGCAGACGCTCGACGGGCTGACCGCCGGCGACCTCGTGCGGGCGATGGTCGGGCGCGACATCGCCGCTCGCACCCATCAGCCGCACGAGCCCGGCGAGCCGGTGCTGCGCGTCGACGGCCTGCGCCGCGAGGGCGTGTTCGAGGACATCGGCTTCGAGGTTCGCGCGGGCGAGATCGTCGCGCTCGCGGGCCTCGTCGGCGCCGGGCGCAGCGAGGTCGCGCGGGCGGTGTTCGGCATCGACCCCTACGACGCCGGCGCCGTGTACGTCTCCGATCAGCCGCTGCACGGCGGATCGCCGAGCCGCGCGATGAGCGCGGGCGTCGCGCTCGTACCCGAGGACCGCCGCCAGCACGGGCTCGTCATGGACATGTCGATCGCCCGCAACGTGACGCTCGCGTCGCTGGCCCACGTCAGCCATCACGGGCTGCTGTTCGGCGGCCGCGAGCGGCGCTTCGCTCAGGACTGGGCGGCGCGGCTGCAGGTCAAGTACAACCGCGACAGCGACCCGATGACGTCGCTGTCGGGCGGCAACCAGCAGAAGGTCGTGCTCGCCAAATGGCTGAGCCGGACGCCGTCGGTGATCATCGTCGACGAGCCGACGCGTGGCATCGACGTCGGCACCAAGTCCGAGGTCCACCGGATCCTCGTCGAGCTGGCGCGCGGCGGCGTCGCCGTGCTGGCGATCTCGTCCGAGCTGCCGGAGGTGCTGGCGCTGGCCGACCGGATCCTCGTGATGCGCGAGGGCCGGATCGTCGCCGAGCTCGAGGCCGACGACGCCTCGGAAGAGGCGATCATGGCCGCGGCGACGGGCCAGGCGCACGTGCCCGCCCCGGTGGAGGTCGCCCCCGAATGACGACCGTCGAGCACGCGGAGGCGGCGACCGACGACGGTGGCTCGCGCCGCCTTGTCGAGTGGGTGCTGCGTGCCCGCACGTTCGGGATCCTGGCCGTGCTGGCGCTGTTCGTCGCGATCACCGCGGCGATCCAGTCGCGCTTCGTCGGCTCGGCGAACATCCAGTTCATCCTCACCCAGACCTCGCTGTACGCGCTGCTCGCGGTCGGTGAGGCGATGGTCATCATCACCCGCAACGTCGACCTGTCGATCGGCTCGATCGTCGGCCTGTCGGCCTACGTGTCGGCGCACCAGTTCGGCGCCCATCCGGGGATCTCGATCGTGCTCGTGTTCCTGATCGGCCTCGGGGTCGGCGCCGCCTGCGGGACGGTGACCGGCACGATCGTCGCCGTCGGCCGCGTCCCGAGTCTCGTCGTGACGCTGGCCATGCTCTACATCATCCGCGGTGTCGACACCATCATCGTCGGCTCGCGAGAGGTCGTCGCCAGCACCGAGCCCGACGCGTTCAACAACATCCCCGGCCACACGATCGCCGGCATCCCCGACATCGCGATCGGCGTCGCCGTCGTCGTGGCGATCGCCGCGTACTACATGCGTTCGTACCGCTCCGGGCGCGACCTCTACGCGATCGGCTCCGAGCCGCAGGCCGCGCGACTGGTCGGCATCCCGACGGGGCGGCGGATCTTCGTGGCGTTCCTGATCAGCGGCGCGCTGGCCGGATTGGGCGGCGTGCTGTGGGCGAGCCAGTACGCGACGATCAACTCGACGGCCGCCAACGGCCTCGAGCTCCAGGTCATCGCCGCCGTGGTCGTCGGCGGGGTGGCGATCTTCGGCGGCAGCGGGACGGTTGTCGGCGCCGCTCTCGGCGCGCTGCTGTTGCAGACGATCACGTCGGCACTCAACGTGCTCGGCATCCCGTCGCTGTGGACACAGGCGATCTCGGGCTTCCTGCTGCTCGTCGCCATCACGCTCGACCGGGTGATCCAGATCCAGCAGACGGCGGCGCTACGGCGCAGGAGGGTTCGCCTTGGCGCTTGACGCGACCGCCCCCGCTCCCGCCGAGCGCCCGCAGCAGCCGAGCCACGGGCGCGCGAACGTGCTCGGCGACACGCTGCGCTCGCTGGTGCGCTGGGAGACGGCGCTCGTCTTCCTGCTCGTCGCCGTCTTCGGGCTCGGTGCCGATTCGTCGGACCAGTTCCTGTCGAGCTACAACCTCGAGACGCTGTGCACCAACATCGGCGACATCGCGATCATGGCGCTGCCGATGACGCTGATCATCATCGTCGGCGAGATCGACCTGTCGGTGGCGTCGATCCTGGCGCTGGCCAGCGAGCTGCTCGGCTACCTGACCCTGCACCACTGGCCGCTGGGCCTGATCTTCATCACCGTGCTCGTCGCCGGGGCGGTCGCCGGCTCGCTCAACGGCTTCCTCGTGACCGTCGTCGGCCTGCCGTCGCTGGCCGTCACGATCGGCACGCTCACCCTGTACCGCGGGCTGGCGACGGTCGTCCTCGGGCCGCACACGGTGTCGAGCTACCCGGAGTTCTGGACCAACCTCGGCGTCGACTCGTTCCCCGGGGTGCCGTGGATGTCGTGGTCGGTGGCGATCTTCATCGTGCTGGCGATCGTGTTCGGGCTCGTCCTGCACCGCACGTCGCTGGGCCGGCGTCTGTACGCGATCGGGCTCAACAGCGAGGCGGCCGAGCACGCCGGGACGCGCGTGGGGCGGGTCAAGATGGGCCTGTTCGTGCTGTCGGGCGTGATCTGCGCGCTCGTCGGGATGCTCTACACGTTCGAGCTCGACTCGGCGGGCGAGAACATCGGCATCGGCTTCGAGCTCGAGGTCGTGACGATCGTGCTGCTCGGCGGCGTGTCGATCTTCGGCGGCCGCGGGACGATCATCGGCGTGGCGCTGGCGGCGTTCCTGTACGCCGGCCTCCACAGCCTGCTGCTGCTGTCCAGCGGCTTCAACGACAACGACTTCCTCGTCGTCTCCGGCGGGCTGCTGATCCTCAGTGTGCTCATCCAGAACACGCCCCAGTACGTCCACCGGTTCCACGACTGGCGCCGCCGAAGGCGCGCGCGGCGCGTCGCTACACGCGCTTGACGGTGACGCCGTGAGCGGCGAACGCGCGTCCGCCGGTGCCGGGGCTGCCGGTCACGTAGACGGTGTCGACATCGTCGACGGTGCCGACCACGGTCCGGCCGCGGTCGTCGAACTTGGTCGCGGTGGCCAGCAGAACGACGTTGCGGGCGAAGGCGATCATCGTCCGCTTGACCTCGGCTTCCAGCGGCTCGGCATCGGTCAGGTCGCCGTTGGGCGTGATGCCCTTGACCGCGAACACGAGCCGGTCGGCCCGGTAGCCGCGCAGCGCGCGGACGACGTCGGGACCGACGAACGAGTGCGTCAGCGTGCGAAACGAGCCGCCGAGCGCGACCAGGTCGAGGTTGGGGACCTCGGCCTGGCTCATCAGGTTGATGACCGGCAGCGAATTGGTCAGGACGGTGAGCGAGATCGCGCGCGCGGTGATCTCCTGAGCGACGTACCAGGCGGTCGTCGACGAGTCGATGAACAGCGTCTCTCCGGGCTCGAGCGTCTCGACGACGGCTTGCGCCATGCGCCGCTTCTCGTCGGCCTCGAGCTCGAGCCGGTGACGGAACGAGTCCTCATGGGCCGCCAGGTCGGGCAACACCGCGCCGCCATGGGTGCGCCGCGCGAGGCCGCTGCGGGCGAGGATCGCCAGGTCGCGGCGCGCGGTCATCGACGAGATCGCGAACTGCTCCTCGAGCGCGGTCACGCTCACCGACCGCTGGCTGCGCAGCATGTCGAGGATGAGGCGCCTGCGCTCCTCGGGTACCAGTGGCGCGGGGTCGGTGCTCAGATCGCCGCCAAGTCTAGATGGTTGGAGGATGTTCGGACATGACCCAGCGAACCGGATTTGTCCTGCACGTACGGCCGGATCGGATCGACGACTACGTCGCCGCACACCATGAGGTGTGGCCTGAGATGCTCGACGCGCTGCGCGGCGCCGGCATCCGCAACTACTCGATCTTCCGCGACGGCACGACCGTCTTCGGCTACTTCGAGGCCGATGACCTGGCGGCGGCCGAGCGCCACCTCGCCGCGCAGGAGGTCTGCACCCGCTGGCAGGACGCGATGGCGCCGCTGCTCGCCCAGCGTGTGCCCGACGCCGGCCCGCCGCCACTGGAGCAGATCTTCCGGCTCGATTAGATCACGTGGGTCGCCGTGCCCGAGCGCTCGAGCAGGGCCGCCTGCGCGGCGCTGATCTCGGTCGCCAGCACGAGCGCGATGTCCGACAGCGGCGCGATCGCGATCAGTCCGCGTCCTTTGAGCTTCGAGCCGTCGATCAGCAGGACCGACGCCTGCGCGTGGGCGATCATCGCGCGCTTGACGTCACTCTCGAGCGCGTCGGCGTCGGTCAGCGTGTCGCCGTCGACGACCCCCTTGACGCTGAGGAACAGCCGGTCGGCGTAGTGCTCGTTGACGGTCCGCGTGGTGCCGGCGCCGACGAACGACTGGCTGAACGTGCGCAGCGTCCCGCCGACGCCGATCAGGCTCGACGTTCGGGCCGGCGTCGGTCGCCAGCAGGCTCATGATGGGCAGGCTGTTGGTCAGCACCGTGATCGGGTTGCCCGAGGCGGCGATCTGCTTGGCGACGAAGTAGCTGGTCGTCGACGAGTCGAGGAACACCGTCTCATCGGGTTCGATCAGCGCGGCGGCCGCGACCGCGAGCGCCTGCTTGGTCTTCGTCGCGAGCTTGATCCGCCGGTCGAACGAGTCCTCGTGCGCTGCCGCCGTCGGCAGCACCGCGCCGCCGTGGTTGCGGCGCGCCAGGCCGCGGCGCTCGAGCTCGTGCAGGTCGCGCCGCGCCGTCATCGGCGAGACCCCGAACTGCGTCTCGATCTGCGACACCGTCACCGCACCGCTGCTGACCAGCAGATCGGCGATCGAGCGCCGGCGATCCTCGGGGATCAGCGCATGCGTCGGCGGCTGCGGATCGGGCTGCGCGTCGGGGGCGATGTCCGGAATCTAGTACGCCGGTCACCGACGGGTAGGGTCGAGGCTATGAGCCAGACGACGCCCGCCGACATCACCGCCGCCGTCGTCGCCAGCTTCGACGCGGGTGAGGACGCGCGCCTGCGCGTCCTCATGCAGTCGCTGACGCGCCATCTGCACGCGTTCGCGACTGAGGTCGGGCTGACGTTCGAGGAGTGGCAGGACGCGATCGCCGTCCTGACCGCCAGCGGCCACATCACCGACGACACGCGCCAGGAGTGGATCCTGTGGTCCGACGCGCTCGGCGTCTCGATGCTCGTGGACGCGATCGGCCACCGCCATCCGCCGCCGGCGACCGAGTCGACGGTCATGGGCCCGTTCTACGTGCCGGGCTCGCCGCTGCGCGAGTACGGCGCCCATATCGACGAGCTGCCGGCCGGGCATCCGGCATGGATCCACGGGATGGTCCGCAGCCTCGACGGAACACCGCTGGCGGGCGCCGAACTCGACGTGTGGCAGAACGGCGACAACGAGCTGTACGCGGTCCAGGACCCCGGTGCGCCGGAAGACCACCTGCGCGGGCGCTTCACGACGCGCGACGACGGAAGCTACGGATTCGTCGCGGTGCGCCCCACCGCGTACCCGATCCCCGACGACGGACCGGTCGGCGCGATGCTCGCCGCGACCGGGCGCCACCCGTGGCGCCCGGCCCACGTCCACGTGATCGTTCGCGCGGCGGGCCACCAGCCGGTGACCACGCACCTGTTCGACGAGACGAGCGACTACATCGACTCCGACGCGGTGTTCGCGGTCAAGCCGTCGCTGCTGCGCGCGTTCATCGCGCGTGAGGCCGACGATCCCGACCGCCCGCCGGGGGTCGAAGGGCCGTGGTACTCCCTGCAGTCGGACTTCGTCCTCGCTCCCGGCGACGAGCGCGAGCCCGTCGACCCCGGCCGGACGGCGTAGCGAGCTAGGCGGAGCGCTGCGGGCGCCGCCGCTGGCGAACGACCACGGCCGACGCGCCGGCCACGCCGAACAGCGCGAGCATGCCGGCGGCGCCAAGGCCGGCGTCGCCCCAGCTGAAGTCCGACGAGCCCGAGGCAGACGAGGTCGCGACGATCGGCGCCGGCTGCGGCGTGCGTGGCGGGTTGAGGTCAAAGCGCGCCTCGGCGGCGGGCGCGAGCGCGCCGGCGGCAATCACTGCGAGCGTGGCGGGGACGAGCTTGGGGGTACGGAACATCGGGCTTCTCCTGAGCGTGGAAGGGGCCCGACGAAGGTAGAAGCGCGCCGCCGGAGACGCATCGGGCGCGCGCCCTATCTTGCGCGCTGCGACGCCCCATTCTGGGGCGTGACCCGTAGCCACGCCATCGCGCCGGTACGCGTGACGCTGGCCGCCTCGCCGAACAGATCACGGGCGACCGCGGCGAGCTCGCCGGCGCCGCGTGGCGCCGCGATCTCGCCGCTGCGGTGCAGCGCGTTCATGTACAGGCCGCTGATCCCGCCGCGGTCGCTGACCAGCATCGAGGCGTACAGGCCGCAGCCAGCGTCGAGCAGCGGCCCGTCGGCGGCTGCCACCGCCTCACCGGCGAACCGCGCATAGTCAGCGGGGCTCGTACCCCACAGGACGCGGTTGTAGAGGCGGTTGCCGACGAGGAGGTCGTAGAGGCGCGCGTGGCGGTCGTAGGTCGTGGTCTCAGCCGTGGATGAGCGCCATGCACAGCGCGATGACGACGAGAACGAATGGAGCGGCGCAGTAGCCGATCGGCGCGGTTGAAGTGTTCACGGGGGTCCTCCTGGGCTGGGCGGGGGTGGGCGGCATGGCGCGATCGAACCTACGCCCGCGTCGTGCGGCTGACGTCGGCACCCCGAGCGATCCGTCGTCATCCCTCCGCCGGACGGTGCCGTCATCCGCGCGGCGGACCACCGGCCCGTATCGTCGCCGGGCGATGGCCTTCGACGCCCAGCCCCGCCTGAACGGCGAGCTTCTCGAGCTGCGCCCGCTCGTGGCGGGCGACTGGGACGGGCTGCTGGCGGCCGCGGCCGATCCGCTCACCTGGGAGCAGCACCCCGACAAGACGCGCAGCACGCCCGAGGGCTTCCGGCGCTACTTCGACGACGCGGTCGCCTCCGGCGGCGCGCTGACCATCTGCGACGCCGCCGACGGGCGGATCATCGGCTCGTCGCGCTACCACGACTGGGGCGGCGACGACGGCGATGTCGAGATCGGCTGGACGTTCCTCGCGCGCCCGTACTGGGGCGGTCGCTACAACGCCGAGCTCAAGCGCCTGATGGTCGACCACGCGCTGACGTCGCTGGACGCCGTCGTGTTCCTCGTCGACCCCGGCAACATGCGCTCCCAGCGCGCCGTCGAGAAGATCGGCGGTGTGCGCGTGGGGCTGCGCACCGACGAGCGCGGGACCAACGTCGTCTTTCGCATCGATCGCCGGCGGTGGGCGCAGGTCAGCGCGGCGGGCGCACCGTCGGCTTGATGTCGCGCGCGGTCAGCGGCTCGTGGCAGTGGGCGCACGCGAGGTACGGCTCGGCCGGCCGGCCGCAGCCGCGGTGGACGAGCTCGAGCCGTGCGGAGTCGTCGTCCTCGCCGCCCAGGTGGCGGTCGGCCCAGCGCATCAGGCCGACGATCACCGGATAGAGGTCGAGCGCCCGCTCGGTCAGCCGGTACTCGTACCAGTCGGGATCGGTGCGGTAGCGAACGCGCTCGAGCATCCCGTCGTCGACGAGCCGGCGCAAGCGCTCGGCGAGCACGTTGCGCGCGATGCCGAGGTTGCGCTGGAGCTGGCCGTAGCGTCGCACCCCATAGAACGCCTCGCGCAGGATCAGGAACGTCCAGCGGTCGCTCAGGACGTCGACGGCGAGCTCCACGGCATCGCGCGGCGGCTTGAGCGGCGTGTGGTTCCCCGTGGGCAACTGGTTCGTGACCTCGTGTGGTTCCAGATAAAAACTGGTTTCGCTGCGCAACCATATCGAGATGACGCAGACACGTGAGATAGAGCTGGCCGGTGCAACGATCGAGTACCACGACACGGGCGGTCACGGCCCGCCGATCGTGCTGCTTCACGGCCTGATCATGGACGCCTCGCTGTGGGACGACGTGAGCGCGGCGCTCGCGCCCGAATACCGCTGCGTCGCGCCGACGCTGCCGCTGGGCGCGCACCGCCACGCGATGGCCCCCGGCGCCGACCTGTCGCTCGACGGGATCGCCCCGCTGGTTTGCGAGCTGCTCGAGCGCCTCGAGCTCGACGACGTCACGCTGGTCGGTGTCGACACCGGCGGCGCCGTCGTCCAGCTGCTGATGGCCGGCGACGCGGAGCGGATCGGACGCGTCGTGCTCGTCTCGTGCGACGCGTTCGACAACTTCCCGCCGGGGCTGACCGGCCGGACGCTCGTGATGACGGGCAAGCTGGGGCCGGGGCTGTTCGGGCTGCTCATGGGCCCGCTGCGGGTGCGGCTGATGCGGCGCCTGCCGATCTCGTTCGGATGGCTGACCAAGCGCGGGGACGCCGCCGTCGCCCGCTTCATCCGGCCGCTCATCGAGCGCCGCGACATCCGCCGCGACACCGTGCACGTGCTGCGCGCGATCGCCGCCCGGCGCGATCTCCTGATCGAGGTGTCGCAGCGTCTGCCCGGGTTCGACCGTCCGGCGCTCGTCGTGTGGGCCGCGGAGGATCGGGTGATGCCGCCCGAGCACGGCCGGCGGCTGGCCGAGCTGCTGCCGCGCGCCGAGCTGGTCGAGATCGCCGACAGCTACACGCTGATCCCGCTCGATCAGCCCCGGCAGCTGGCCGACGCGATCAACGGCTGGCTCACGCCAGCGCCGACGAGTGCGGCTGTCCGCTCGTCGTCCAGCTGACCGTCAGGCCCCCCGCCTTCAGCGACCCCGCGTCGATCGGCCCGGGGTCGAGCAGCGTGCCCTGGTGGCGCAGGCTGCGAACGCCCGCAGGGGCCAGACGCACCGCGTAGAGGCCGTTGTCGATCCACGCCAGGGCACCGCCCGACGAGAGCGCGGCCGGGGCGGCGCCGCCATCGGGCGCCTTGAGCGCGATCGACGTCGAGCGCCCGGTGTCGGCCGCCATCACGTGGATCGTGGTCTGCGGGCTCGGGCACTGCTGTTCGACGTCGCCCGTGTACTTGGAGCACGCGGCCGCCTCGTCGGCGCCGGTGACGAACTGCACGGCGACGAAGCGCCCGGCGACGCGCACGTCGACGATCGCGCTCTGCGGCCCGTATTCCCCGTCCTGGCCCTCGAGGTCGTCGTAGCCAATGAGGTATGAGCGGCCGCTGGGCCGCGCGCAGGCGTAGACGCCGTCCTGATAGCCGCCCTCGCCGTCCTGCTTGTTGGTCAGACGCTCGTAGACGACGACGAGACGGTTCGCGCGGATCAGGTGGCGTCCGGCGGCCGTGCAGGGTGGGTGCCTGGGCGCCTTGGCGAGCGCCGGGGCGCCGGAGGCCGACAGCGCGGTGAGCGCGACGGCCGTGGACAGGAGCTTGGCGAGCGTGCGCATGGTGATCCAACGCGCGGCCACGTCCGACGTTACGGCAAAGGGCACGACTCCCGTGCGCTGACAAACCGGATCGTGGACCGTCGTAACGTGGTCGGCGCCATGGTGGGTCGAACGCTGTGCGGGGTGGTCGCGGCGGCGTTTGCCGTCTGCGCGGTCGCGATGGCGACCGGTTCGCCGCGGGCCGGTTCGACCTGCGCGTCGCTCGGCCAGGCCGCGAACTTCGCCGTCTTCACGAACGGCGTCTTCAACGCGACCCAGAACTCGGGGACGTCGATCAATGGGCGCATCGGCGCCGCCGGCGATGTGACGCTCGACGGCGTCTCGGTCAACCCCGCCAGCGGCGATCCCCAACCGACGGTCGTGACGGGCGGCAGCTTCATCGCCGGCAGGACCACCGGGCACGGCGGCTCGCTCAACGGCGGCGTGCGCTGGTTCAAGGACTACGACGTTGCTGCCAACTTCACGGTTGGCGAGCCCAAGCAGCATCAGGCGCCAGGTTTCGAGTTCAGCGACGAGTTCTCGCACCTGTTGCTGCTGAGCTCCTCGTTGTCGGAGCTCCGGCAGACCACCGATCAGACGGTCGCACTCCAGCCCAACGGCGCGCTCCAGCTGACCGGCAAGGCGACGGGGCTCAACGTGTTCACCGTCGACGCCGCCCAGCTCGCCCAGGCCCAGGGCATCGTCATCACGCTGACCCAGCCCGGGGCGACGGCGCTCATCAACGTCACCACCAACACGACGCTGACGATCGCGCCGCAGTACACGAGCCTCAGCGGCGTGACCGCCGCCGGGATCGTGTGGAACCTCCCGCTGGCGACCGCATTCAACGTCAACCGCGGCGTCGCGTGGCCCGGGTTGATCCTCGCGCCCAACGCCGACGTGACCGGCTTCGGCGGCCCGCAGCTCAGCGGGCAGATCATCGCGAAGTCGATGTCGACGACCAACTGGGTCATCAATCGCGTCGCGTCGACCGTCTGCCTGCCGCCGATTCCGGAACCGCCGCCGCCCGACACGTCGCTCGAGCTCGTCTCGCTGTGCATCAACGCGCCCGGGAACCTCGACATGCGGATGCGCAACACCGGCGACAAGACGCGGACCGTCACGTGGACCGACACGACCGGTACCGACTTCGGCACGTTCGACGTCGCGGCGGGCCACGACCACTTCTTCGCCGTTCGTGGGGGCGGCGCGGCCAGCGTGATCGAGGCGACATCGGGCACGGCGACCTTCCGGGCCAACGGCACGGCGCATCGCTGCGCGGGAAGCATCACCGTCGACAAGGCGATCGTCGGCGACCCGCCGGACGGGCAGAAATGGACGATTCGCGTCGACGGCGGCGGCAACGGCGGCGTGACCAAGAACGTCACGCTCGGCGCCGGCGAGGCCGACACGGTCGACGTGCCGGGCGCCTACCAGGTGGGGGACGCGGTGATCGGCCAGGTCGTCGGCGGCCTGCCCTACATCATCAGCGAGCTCGACGATCACGGCGCGATCCAGGTCCAGATCAGCCACAACCCGATCGAGATCATCGACGACCAGGACGAGTTCGTCACCGTCACCAACACGTATCCCGAGAAGCCGACGGAGCCGCCACCCACCACGCCGACCACCCCCACCACGCCGACGACCCCGACGACCCCGACGACCCCGACCACGCCGACCATCCCGACCACCCCGCCCACCGAGCCGCCGATCGTCCCGCCGGTGCAGCCGCCGATCGCGCCGCCGACCCAGCCGACGCTGCCGCCGGGCGCCCCCGACCCGCTGCCGGGGCCCGATCTCGTCGGGGGCGCATCGGTCGACGGCGCCGACGTCGCCATCACGAACCAGATCGCGCCCGCGCGGGTGCCGGCCGGGAAGACCGTGACGATCACAGTCCGCGTGCGCAACCTCGGGATCGAGACCGCGGTCGGCGTCGTCGCGCGCGAGATCCCGCAGTTCCATCCGTCCCAGGCCGACAAGGTCGCACGTGTCTTTGCGCTCGGTGGGTCGGGAGTGCATTGCACGCCACTGCGGCCGATCCGCTGCACGCTCGGGACCATGCGGCCGGGCGCCACGGTCACCCTGACCGGCAAGGCCCAGATCTTCGTCGTCGCCTCGCTGCACAACGTCGTCGCCGTGTCGGCGACGACCCCCGACCCGAACACGACCAACAACATGTCGATTGCGAACGTCACGACGACGGCGCCGAAGCCCAAGCTGCGCACCCACGTGAACGCCCCGCCCACAGGGCGTGTCGGCCACCGCATCCACTACCGCGTCAGCGTCACCGCCGCCGGCGCGAACGCGACGACGGTGCGGCTGTGCGCCCCGACGCCGGCCGGCGTGATCGGCGTCCGCGCGCCGGGAACGCTGACCCACCTCGGCCAGCCGTGCCGTCAGTACTCGCGGCTGGCGCGCGGGCACACGGTCGGTTTCATGGTCTCGGCGGTGCCGTTCCAGGCCGGCGCCCTGTTCCCGGTGAGCCGTGCCACGAGCGCCGACCTCTCGCGGGCGTCGCGCGCGACGACGCTCGTCCACGTCTTCGGCCTCGGCGTCTGCTCGTTCTCGCGGCTCGTGCTCTACTGCTGAAACAGCGATTCGCCGGGCCCAACCCGCCAGTTGTCGGTGAACGCGCGGATGTTCCGATCCGTCAGCAGCGGCGCCAGCCGCCGGCCCGAGGCGAGCATCAGATCGTCCGTGCGCTGTCCGTCGTTGTCGCCCAGCAGCCCGCCGGGGTGCATGTGGCGGGGGACGGAGATGTCGAAATTGCGAGCCCGCAGGTCGACCTCGGCACGCGCCCGGTGGCCCGGCCACGCGATCCGGTAGGTCAGCCCGACCCTCGACACGAAAGCGCCGTGGCCGAGATCAAGCCAATGGTGATTGGGCAGGTGGGGGCGACGGCCGTCGATGAGCAGCTTCTCGGAGCCGAAGTTGTACTCGACGAGCCGGCCCTCGATGCGCATGGCGAGGCGATGGACGACGGCGCCCACATGGCCGATCGGCATCATCCGCGCCTGGATGTCGAGGCCGCTGCGGTCGTCGACGACGAAATGGAAGTCGCCGAGTGAGACGGCGTGGTAGGTCAGACCGTCGAAGGTCGTGATCGTCGGGACGTCGGGCGGACCCGGAGTCCATCTCGGGTGACCTGACGCCTGACGCTGGTGCCAGGCAAAGGCCACCAGCCCCAGCAGGAGCGGGTAGAGGATCAGGCGCACGGTCCAGCGCAGGCGACGCTCGCGCGAGGCGGCGGCAGGCTTCACCGTCGGGTAGTCGACCGGTGCGGGCGCGAGTCGCAACCCGTCCCGGGCGAGCCCGGCTTCAGGCCGGAGGCTCCTTCGGAAGGCCGAGCACCCGCTCGGCGATGATGTTGCGCTGGATCTCGGCCGTGCCGCCCCAGATCGTGTGGGTGCGCGTGGTCAGGAAGGTCGCCTGCCAGGGACCGAGCGCGTAGCCGTCGCCGACCTCCAGCGCCTCGGCACCGAGCACGTCGAGGGCCAGCTCGCCGACGCGCCGCTCGTACTCCGACCAGCGGATCTTGTTCGCCGACGCCGAGCCGCCGGGGCCCGGGTCGCGGCCGGTGGCGAGCGCGGCCAGAAGCCGGCGGCCGCTGTGGCGCATCACCTCGACGTTGCAATACATCCACGCGAGGTCGTCGCGGACCTGCGGGTCGTCGAGCCGCCCGCGGCGCCGGGCCTCCTCGACCAGCCGCCAGAACTGCTCCTCGAACTGCGTGTACTGGGTCGTCGCGTTGCCGCCGCGCTCGTTGCCGAGCGTGGTCATCGCGACGCGCCAGCCGTTGTTGACGCCGCCGATGATGTTGAACACGGGCGCCGTAGCGTCCTCGATGAACGTCTCGGCGAAATGCCCCTCACCGGTCATCTGCCGGATCGGCCGGAACTCGATCCCGTTGTCGTGCAGCGGGAGCAGGACGTAGGAGATGCCCTGGTGCTTGCGCGCCTCCTCGTCGGTGCGACACAGGCAGAACATCATCGTCGCGTCCCAGTACCACGACGTCCACACCTTCTGGCCGTTGACGGTGATCGTGTCGCCGTCGATGGCGCCCTTCGTGCGCAGGCTGGCGAGATCGGAGCCGGCGTTGGGCTCCGAGAAGCCCTGGCAGTAGCGATCGATCCCGTCGATGATCCGCGGCAGGAAGTACTCCTTCTGGTCCGCGGTCCCGTGGGCGATGATCGACGGACCGACGAGGCTCTCGCCCATGCCACGAGTGATCCGCGGCACGCCGGCGCGATGGAACTCCTCGTTGAGCAGCGCGACCTCGACACCGGTCAGGCCGCGGCCGCCGCACTCGACCGGCCACGCCACGCAGATGTAGCCCGCGTCGCGCAGCCGATCACCCCACCGGTCCAGTGCAGCACGCAACTCCCCACCGGCGCGGCGCGGCACGCGCGCGCCGCGCAGCTCGTCGGGCGCGTTGGCGGCCAGCCACTCGCGGACCTCGAGCTGGAACGCTCTCGCCTGCTCACCGAGCTCGGCGTGCTCGTCGTCATGCACCGGGCGCCGCACGCCGTGATCCTCTCACGCGGCGCATCAAGCGACTAGCGTGCCGTTCGATGGGAGCGCTCCAGGATCATGTCCGGTCCTACTACGACGCGTTGAGCAGCGGCGACGCCGATCGGGTCGCCGCGCATTTCACGCCCGACGCCGTCCACTACTACACGCGCCTGGGTCCACACACCGGCGCGCAGGCGATCGCCGACAACGCGATGCTCGGCGTGACGCAGCTGCACGCCGTATGGACGCTCGAGCACGCAGTCGAGGGCGAGGACGAGGTCGCGATCGAGTGGACGATGGCGTGGACCGACCCGAAGTCCGGCGAGCGGCGCCTGGACCGCGGCGCCGAGTTCCTGGCCTTCCGTGACGGCCTGATCTGTGAGATCCGCGCCTACCACCACGGCGGTCCGAAGAACCCGCGCGGCGACCTGCTCGGGTTCGATCATGCCGGGCGCGGTCACACGATGCCCGAGTAGTGGCTCAGATCTCAAACGCCGTGCGCCCGCCGGCCGACACGAACTCCTCGAGTTGTGCCCGGCCGTCGCCGATCACCGCGCCGCCGTGGGCGAGCAGCAGGTGGTCGAACACCAGCTGCTTGAGCAGGCCCTCGTACGCGGCCAGCAGCTGTCCCCTCGTCTCTGCCGGCTCGTCCATCAGCACGTCGGGCACGAAGCCCAGCGGCGTGCCCGGACCGAGGCGGACCACGCCGTCGGCGATCGCCAGCATCCCGGCGCCGGCGTGGTGCAGGGCGCACTCGTCCGGGCAGATCGCGCCGACCTCGTGGGCGACGAGCCCGCCGGGCAGCGGGTCGCCGGGGTCATACGCGGTCACCGGCCCGCGGTCGTCGAACTGGGCGAGGCCGGTGCGGGGAACGAACACCTCGACGCCGTACGCGTCGACGAGCTGGGCGCTGTCGCGGTAGTGCAGGCGGTTGGTGAGGACGATCGCGGCCGGCGTCGTCGCCCGCTGCGAGAACCAGCGCAGGCCGTCGTCCGGCAGCAGTGGGTCGAGCAGGACGCCGCCATCCTCGAGCCAGTACGACGACACCTCCATCCCGATGGCCGGGTGGACGGCCGTCCAGTGGACGACGCCGGGGAGCACCTCTTCCACGCCACCAACGCTATCGGCTCGTCAGCCGACGACGAGATGCAGCACGCCCGACCGGTGCGTGGAGCCACTGGCGGCTCGCAGGTCGAGGCGGTAGCGGCCGGCCGGAAGATGGTGGTGGCCCATCGTCGTCCTGAGCGTCAGGCGGTCGCGACCGGGACTGGCGGCCATGGTCAAGACCAGCGTCGCCCGGTAGTGGCCGTGGACGAGATGCGAGAACGTGACGGTCACCCGCGCCGACTTGGTCACGGTGAACGACAGCGTCACGTGGTGGCCGGTGCGCAGCCGCGGCCCGCTGAGGTGCAACGACGACAGCCGCAGCACGACCGGGGCCGGGGCCGGCAGCGTCGCCTGTGGCGTCACGGACAGGCTTTCGACGGTCGCGCTCGGGGCCTCGCCGGCCGGCTGGTTGCCGGCGACCGGGGCCTGATCGCCGGCCGGCGGCTGGCCGGCGGAGCCGCCGGTGACGGCCGTCGACGCGCCGCTGCCGTCGCTTGGAACCGAGGTCACGGGGCCGTGGGGCGTCGGGTCGCACGCGTCGCCGATCCCGTCGTGGTCGGAGTCGGCCTGGTCGTGGTTGGCGATCGTCGGGCAGTTGTCGGCATTGTCGCCGATGCCGTCACCGTCGGCGTCGGCGTGCTCGGACGGGTTGTCGGGGAACGCGTCGACGGAGTTGGCGAAGCCGTCGCCGTCGCGGTCGGAGTCGCAGACGTCGCCGACGCCGTCGTGGTCCTCGTCGGCCTGGCCGGGGTTGGCGACCGCGGGGCAGTTGTCGGAGCTGTCGAGGATCCCGTCGCCGTCGGAGTCGACGTCGGCGATCGCGGCCGCGACCGCCGCGGAGGCGTCGAGTCGCCCGCCGCTGACCGACCGCCCGGCGAGTGCCGCGCGCGGATCGACGGAGGCGAGCAGCCGGCTCTTGAGGTCGGCGGCAGCGAGCGCCGGATTGGCCGCGCGCATCAGCGCCAGCGTCCCGGTCACCATCGGCGTCGCCATCGATGTGCCGCTGGCGTAGAAGTAGCGGGGGGCGCCGGTCGACGGGTCGTTGGTCCACGTCGAGGCGATGTTGACGCCGGGCGCGAAGAGGTCGACGGTCGCGGCGCCGAAGTTCGAGAACGGGGCCGGGTTGTCGGATGAGTCGGTGGCCCCGACGCAGACGATGTTGGCCTCCGGCAGCACACACGGCCAGAAGCCGCCGGGGTCGTCGTTGTCGCCGACGTTGTCGGATCCGCCGTTGCCGGCGGCGACGACGTACAGCGTCTTGGGGTGGGCGGCAATCGCGTTCTCCTCGGTCTGCGAGAAGCCGGTGGCGCCGAGGCTCGCGTTGACAACCGGTATTCCCAGCTCGCCGGCGTAGGCGAACGCGTTGGCGACGTTCGCGGAGCTGCCCGAGCCGGTGTTGTCGAGCACGCGGATCGGCAGGACCTTCGACGACGGCGCGACACCGGCGATGCCGATGCCGTTGTCACTGCGCGCGGCGATGATGCCGGCGACATGGGTGCCGTGGCCGTTGCCGTCCTGCGGGGTGTTGTCGGAGTCGACGAAGTCCCAGCCGCGCCAGTCGTCGACGAAGCCGTCGTGGTCGTCGTCGATGCCGTTGGTCGCCTTGTCGTGACCCTGAGCGTCGGTGCCGGTCTCGCCGGGGTTGATGGCGAGCGCGCCCTGGAGGTCCGCCTGGCCGAGCTCGACGCCGCTGTCGACCGTCGCCACCGTCTGGCCGGCTCCGGTGGTCGTCGTCCACGCATCGGGGGCGGCGATGTCGTCGCCGGTCAGACCGGCGACGAGGTTCACGGTCTGGCCGGTGTTGTGCAGGCCCCACTGGAGGGTCCAGTAGGGGTCCGTCGTCGCGGCGTGGACGGGAAGGTCGGGCTCGGCGTAGACGACGCCCGGGTCGGCGTTGAGTGCCTGAAGCGCCGAGGCGAGGTCGCCGTCCGGCGCGTGGACGACCTCGGTGTCGGCGACCAGCAGCGAGTCGACATGCGTGACGTCGGCCGACGCGCGCAGGTCGCCGCGCTGTGACGCCGTCAGGCCGGGCTCCCGGCGCACGATGATGTCGTGCACGCCCTGGTCGTCGAGGCGCTGCGCAGCGACCGCCGACAGCGGTGGCGGGGACGGCGCGGCGGCGGCAGGCGCGGCGGCGGCGAGCGCGAGCAGGCAGATCAGCCCGATTCGGCAGCTCATTGCGTGCACCATCGGCACAAAACGGGTCGGACACGAGCCCATTGGAGACCGACGGTAGGGCAGGAAGCGATTTCGCGCTACACACGCAATTCAGGTGTCCTGCCTGGCATAGCTATCGAGCAGCTCGTTCTCCTGCTCATGCTTGGGGAAGCAGAAGAAAACGAGTGTGGCGCCAAGCAGCACCGCGATGATTCCGGCCGCGTAGGCCCAGTCATCGCCCTGCAGGAATGCGGCCTTCGCGCCCGCGGTGATCTGAGCCGCCTGGTGCGGGTACTGCTTGGCCACCTCGGACGCGCTGGAGAACGACTTCTCGAGCTCCTCCTGCACATTGCTGGTCGCGTGGGCGCCGGACGCCGCGATCGCCGCCGTCGCCGCCTTCGCGTAGCCGGCAGTCAGCAACGCCCCGAAGATCGACTGCATGATCGCGCCGCCGAGGTCACGCTGCAGGTCGGCGGTGCCGGAGGCCATTCCCGCGCGTGACACCGGTACCGACCCCGTCAGCGAGCGCGACGCCGGCGTGCCGGCAAAGCCGACGCCGATCCCGACCAGCAGGTAGCCGAGCCCGACCTTCCAGTAGGCGATGCCGTCGTTCCACAGGATCAGCATCGTGAGGAATCCCAGCGCGACGAACACATAGCCCAGCAGCAGCGTGAAGCGCGCCCCGTGGCTGTCGACGATCTTGGCCGAGCGCGGCGCGACGATCACCATCCCGACCGCCGCCGGGATGATCGCCAGGCCGGCATCGAGCGTCGAGTAGCCGAGCACGTTCTGCAGGAACTGCTGGCCGATGAACATCGCGCCCATCAGCGACCCGAACACGATGATCCCGGCACACGCCGCGACCCAGAACGTCACCCGCCCGGCGATGTGGAGGTCGTACAGCGGGTTGGCGGCCCGGCGCTGGCGCAGGATGAACGCACCGGCGGCGCCCAGCGCGACGATCCCGAGCGCGATCGCCGCCGTCGTCGCGTCGGGGACCGGCGCGAAGTTGATCCCCAGGATCAGCGCCGCGACGAGGACCACCGACAGGATCCCGCCGAGGTTGTCGACGGGCTCACTGGTCTCGTTGATGTGGGCGGGGACGAAGCGCCACGCCATGTACAGCGCGACGACAGCGAGCGGCAGCGTGATGAGGAACACCGAGCTCCAGTCGAACCCGGTCAGCAGCGCGCCGGCCAGCAGCGGTCCGAGCGCGGCGATCGCGCCGCCGAGGCCGGACCACAGGGCGATCGAGCGGGTCCGTCCCGGGCCGGGCACCCACAGCGCGGTGATCAGCGCCAGGGTCGTCGGGTAGGCCATGCCGGCGCACACGCCGCCGAGCAGGCGGGCGACGAACAGCACGCCGATCGTCGGCGCGAACGCCGCGAGCAGGCTGGCCGGGACGGCGAGGGCGGTGCCGAGCAGCAGCAGTCGCTTTCGCCCGTAGCGGTCGCCGATCGCGCCGAGGTACAGCACCGACGCGGCGAGCCCGAGCGAGTAGCCGACGGCGACGAGATCGAGCGCCGTCTGGCTCGAGTCGAACGCGTCGCCGATGTCGGGCAGCGCGACGTTGGCGACCGACAGATTGAGGTTCGCGACCGCCGCGACGAGGATCAGCGCGGTGAGGATCGCCCCGCCCTGCTTGGGGCCGCTCGACTTCCCGGGCGCGGTCGCGTCGGCCATCGCGGCGGACTCTAGTGATCGTCGTTGGGACCGGTGAAATCGCGCGCGCCGCCGGTGATCAGCCGCGCGCCGCGGCCACGCGTGAAGAAGCTGATGATCCAGCGGATCAGGACCAGCAGCCGGTTCTGGAACCCGATCAGATACCAGAGGTGGACGACGAGCCACACGATCCACGCGGGCAGCCCGCTGACGCGCAGGCCGGGAAGCTCCGCGACGGCGCGGCCGCGGCCGATCGTCGCCAGGTTTCCCTTGTCGACGTAGTGAAACGGCGCCGGCGATGCGTCGCCCGCCAGGCGCGCGCGGATCAGGCGCGCGGCGTAGCGGCCCTGCTGGATCGCCACCGGCGCCACGCCGGGCAGCACGACCGCCTCGCCCTGCGCGTCGCGCACGCGAACCATGTCGCCCAGCGCGATCGCCTCGGGATGGCCGGGCAGCGTCAGGTCGCCCTCGACGCTGACGCGCCCGGCTCGGTCGACGTCGGCGCCGGCGGCGGCGCCGAGCTGCTGGGCCAGCGCCGACGCGTTGACGCCGGCCGCCCAGATGACCGTCCGCGCCGGGATCACCTCGCGGGTCCCGTCGGCATGCTGGATCGTCACCGACTCGGGGTCGAGGTCGACGACCATGCGGCGCAGCAGCGGCTCGACGCCGAGCCGCGTCAGCGAGCGCCGCGCCTTCTCCGACAGCGACGGCGGGAACGCGGTCAGCAGCCGGTCGGCCGCCTCGATGAGCAGGATCCGCGCCTCGCGCGGCTCGATCGCGCGAAAGTCGCGCGGCAGGGTGCTGCGCGCCATCTCGGCGATCTGGCCCGCCATCTCGACGCCGGTCGGCCCGCCGCCGACGACGACGAACGTGAGGTCGGCGCGGCGTGTGCGCTCGTCGAGCTCGAGCTCGGCGTTCTCGAACGCGCCGAGGATCTGCGCGCGAACGGTCAGCGCGCTCTCCAGCGACTTGACCTCGTGCGCGACCGCCGCGAACTCGTCGTTGCCGAAGTACGAGTACTGCGAGCCGGCGGCCACGACCAGCGTGTCGTAGGGCAGCGACTCAGGCGCACGGGTGTTGGCGACCGGCGCCAGCGCGACGCTGCCGGCGTCGAGGTCGACGCCGGTCACCTCGGCCATGAGGACGCGGACGTTGGCCGCGCGGCGAAACAGCGCCCGCAGGGGATAGGCGACCTCGCTCGGCGACAGCGCGCCGGTCGCGACCTGGTAGGTCAGCGGCTGGAACAGGTGAAAGTTGCGCCGGTCGACGAGCGTCACGTCGGCGTCGGCGCCGCGCAGGCCGTGGACGGCCTGGAGGCCGCCGAAGCCGCCGCCGACGACGACGACGCGGTGACGTTGAGGGACGGTCATCACCACATCATCCTCAGCGGGTGATGTGCGGACCGCGGCGACGTGACACAACGTCGCCATGACCCCAGCCGCGCCGGCCGACGTCCTCGTCATCTTCGGCATCACCGGCGATCTGGCCAAGGTGATGACGTTCCACTCGCTGTACCGCCTCGAGCAGCGCAACCTGCTGCGTTGCCCGATCGTCGGCGTCGCCGTCGACGACTGGTCGGTCGATCAGCTGCGCGAGCGTGCACGCGCCAGCATCGAGGACAAGGAGACGATCGACGAGGCCGTCTTCGAGCGCTTCACCAAGCGCCTGTCCTACGTCAGCGGCGACTTCAACGACACGGCGGTCTACACGAAGGTCGCCGGCGAGATCGGTGACGTGCGCACGCCGCTCTACTACCTGGAGATCCCGCCATTCCTGTTCGGCAAGGTGATCGCCGGGCTCGCCCAGGCCGACGCGGTGCGCGAGGGCCGGGTCGTCGTCGAGAAGCCGTTCGGCCACGACCTTGCATCGGCGCGCGCGCTGAACGCCGAGATCGCGCCGCACCTCGACGAGTCCCAGCTGTACCGGATCGACCACTTCCTCGGGAAGATGGGCGTCGACGAGCTGCTGTACCTGCGCTTCGCCAACACCATGGTCGAGTCGATCTGGAACCGCAGCCACATCCGCTGCGTGCAGATCACGATGGCCGAGGAGTTCGGCGTCGCCGATCGCGGCCACTTCTACGACCCGGTCGGGGCGCTGCGCGACGTCGTCGTCAACCACCTGATGCAGGTGGTCGCCGTCGCCGCGATGGAGGCGCCGGCCGGCGACGATGCGCAGACGCTCAAGGACGCCAAGTACGCGGTCTTCCGCGCGATGCGCGACGCCGACCCCGAGCAGTACGTCCGCGGCCAGCACGAGGGGTACCTCGACGTCGACGGCGTCGCGGCCGACTCGACGACCGAGACCTACGCGGCGCTGCGCCTGGAGATCGACAACTGGCGCTGGTCCGGCGTGCCCTGGTTCATCCGCACCGGCAAGCTGCTGCCGGTCACCCAGACCGAGCTGCGCGTCGTCTTTCGCCACCCGCCGCGGCTGGGCTTCATGGAGCACGGCCACCGCCGCCCGGAGCCCAACCAGTTCGTCGTCAAGCTCGATCCGCAAACCGGCACCCAGATCGAACTCGACGCCCACCGCGCGGACCAGGGCGGGCCGCAGGCGATCACGCTCGACATGGAGTTCGCCGACCAGGGCGGGGAGGGCCCGACGCCCTACGAGGTGCTGCTCGTCGACGCGATGAACGGCGACTCGACCCGCTTCACGCGCGAGGACAGCGTCGAGGAGTGCTGGCGGCTGATGGCGCCGCTGATCGAGCGCCCGCCGCCGGTACACCCCTACGCGCCGGGCTCGTGGGGCCCGCCCGAAGCCGACACGCTGGTCCGCGGCTACGGCGGCTGGCACGGACCGTGGATCGCGCCATGAGCGACCAGCGCCAGAGCGCCGCCGCGCCGTCGCCGTTCCCGCCGATCGCCGACTACGCGTTCCTGTCGGACTGCCACACCGGCGCGCTCGTCGCGCCCGACGGCTCGATCGACTGGCTGTGTGTGCCGCGGTTCGACTCGCCCAGCGTGTTCGGCACGCTGCTCGACCGCCAGGGCGGCTCGTTTCGCTTCGGACCCTTCGGCATCAATCACCCGACCGCTCGTCAATACGAGCCGGGCACCAACACGCTGGCGACGACATGGAAGACGCCGCACGGCTGGGTGCTCGTCCTCGACGCGCTGACGATCGGGCCCCGCACCGGCGAGGACACGGTCACGCCGCACACGCGCCCGCCGACCGACGACGACGCCGACCACCTCCTCGTGCGGGTCGCCATGTGCCTCGACGGCGAGGTCGAGATGGAGCTGATCTGCGAGCCGGTGTTCGACTACGGGCGCGCGCCGGGGACGTGGACGATCAACGAGGCCGGCCAATGCGCGGACGTCACGCAAGGCGACATGACGATGCGGCTGCGTACGAACATGGCGGTCGGTATCGAGGGCGACTGGGTCCGCGCGCGCCACGTCATCCGCCAGGGTGACCAGATCTATTGCTCGCTGTCGTGGGCCAGCGAGCTCGCGTCGCCGCAGAACATCGACGAGGCCAACGCCAAGCTCGCCGCGACGACGAAGTTCTGGCGCGGCTGGCTCGGCCGCGCGCGGATCCCCGACCACCGCTGGCGCGACCCGATCCAGCGCTCGGCGCTGACGATCAAGGGCCTGACGTACATGCCGACCGGGGCGACAGTCGCGGCGCTGACCACGTCGCTGCCCGAGACGCCCGGGGGGGAGCGCAACTGGGACTACCGCTACACGTGGCTGCGCGACTCGACGTTCACGCTCCAGGCACTGCACTACCTCGACCTCGATTGGGAGGCCGACGAGTTCATGCAGTTCGTCGCCGATCTGGAGCCCAACCCGGATGGCGGGCTGCAGATCATGTACGGGATCGACGGCCGTCGTGACCTGACCGAGTCGACGCGCGACGACCTGTCGGGCTACGCGGGGGCGCGCCCGGTGCGGATCGGCAACGGCGCCTTTGACCAGCGCCAGAACGACGTCTTCGGCGCCGCGCTGGACTCGATCTGGCTGCACACGCAGCGCAGCCAGCGACTGCCTCGCCGGCTGTGGCCGCTCGTCCAGGCCCAGGCGCGCTGCGCGACCGAGGTCTGGCGGCAGCCCGACCAGGGGATCTGGGAGGCGCGCGGCGCGCCGTGCCACTACGTGTCGTCGAAGCTCATGTGCTGGGTGGCGATGGACCGCGCCGCGAAGATCGCCGGGCTGGCCGGCGACGACGACGTCGAGCAGCAGTGGCGCGAGACGGCGACCGAGATCCGCGAGGACATCCTCGCCCACGGCGTCAGCGACGCGGGCGTGCTGCGCCAGCACTACGAGACCGACGCGCTCGACGCCTCGACGCTGCTCGCGGCGATCTTCGGCTTCCTGCCCGGCGACGACGAGCGGCTGCGGGCAACGGTGGTGGCGATCGCCGATGACCTGACCGAGGACGGCTTCGTGCTGCGCTACCGCACCGGCGAGACCGACGACGGCCTGTCGGGCGAGGAGGGCAGCTTCCTGATCTGCTCGTTCTGGCTCGTGTCGGCGCTGGCGGTCGTCGGCCGCGAGCAGCAGGCCCGCGACCTGATGGAGCGGCTGCTGCGGATCGGGTCGCCGCTGGGCCTGTACGCCGAGGAGTTCGACACCAAGACCGGCCGCCACCTCGGCAACTTCCCGCAGGCCTTCTCGCATCTGGCACTGATCGAGGCCGCCGCACGGATCATCCTCGCGGAGCGCCTCGCCGAGCTCTCATGAGCCGCAGGGTCGTGATCCTCGGCGGCGGCTTCGGCGGGTTGACCGCGGCCCGCAAGCTCGGGGGGGCCGACGTCGAGGTCACGCTGTGCGACCCCAAGCACCACCACCTGTTCCAGCCGCTGATCTACCAGGCGGCGCTGGGCGGCGTCGGGACGGCGGAGTGCGCATCGCCGATCCGCGGCGCGCTGAAGCGCACGGCCAACGCAACGGTGCTGATGAGCGCCGCGACCGACATCGACGCCGCCAACCGCCAGATCGTCCTCGACGACGGCGACCGCCTCGACTACGACAGCCTGATCGTCGCCTGCGGCGCGCGCACCTCGTACTTCGGCAACGACCAATGGCGCGACGTCACCTACGGCCTCAAGACGCTCGACGACGCGGTTCGCCTGCGCAATCGGATCTACAGCTGCTTCGAACAGGCCGAACGCCTCGACGACGAGGCGCAGCGCGAGCCGTTTGCGACGTTCGTGATCGTCGGTGGCGGGCCGACCGGGGTCGAGGTCGCCGGTTCGCTGGCGATCCTGCGCCGCTACGACCTCGGTCGCGAGTTCCGCCGCCACGACCCGCGCAAAGCGCGCGTGGTCATCCTCGACGCGGGCGAGCGCCCGGTCGCCGCGTTTCGCGAGCGGCTTTCGGTCAAGGTCACCAAGTACCTCGAGGAGCTCGGCGTCGAGGTCCACCAGGGCGCGCGCGTGACGGCGATCGACGGCGAAGGCGTGACGTTCGAGCAGGACGGCGCGCAGCAGCGGATCACCACGCGCACGGTGATCTGGGGGGCCGGCGTGCAGGCGGCCGAGTTCGCCGGCAAGCTCGCCGCCGCGACCGGCGCGACGCCCGACCGCGCGGGCCGGATCCCCGTCGGCGCCGACCTGGCGATCGAGGGTCATCCCGAGATCTCGGTGATCGGGGACGTCGCCAGCGCGCCGGGCCCGGGCGATCGGCCGCTGCCCGGCCTGGCCACGGTCGCGATCCAGCAGGCGCGCCATGTCGCCGATGGGATCCGCGACGGCCGGCCGGGGGCCGACGGACCGTTTCGCTACCTGGACAAGGGCGCGCTCGCCGTCGTCGGGCGCGGCAAGGCGGTCTGCGAGGTCCGCGGGCACGGCCTCTCGGGCCGGGTGGCGTTCTTCATGTACCTCGGCGTGCATCTGTTCTACCTCAGCGGCGGCGGGCCCGGGCATCGTTTGAAGGTGCTGATCGACTGGGCCAGCGCGCGTCTCAACAACCCGCAATCGCAGGTCATCGACGGCGAGCTCGACCTCGGGGGGCAGTGAGCGCGCTGCACCCGCGGCTGCTGCGAGACGCGCGGGCGACGCGGGCGTTCGTCGGCGTGTCGGTCGCGCTCGGACTGCTCGGTGCGCTGCTCATCGTCGCCCAGGCGTGGCTGATCGCCGACACGGTGACGAGGGCCTTCCAGGGCCATCAGGGTGTGTCGGCGATGACCGCGCCGCTGGCCGTCCTGCTCGGAGTCGTCCTCGCGCGCGCCGCCGTCGCCTGGGCCGGCGAGCTTGCCGCAGGGCGCAGCTGTGCGCGTGTCAAGTCGCAGCTGCGCGGCGCGCTGATGCGCCGAGTTGCGGTGCTGGGCCCCGACGGCCTGCCGGCCGGGCGCCGCGGCGAGCTGGCGGTGCTGGCCACGCGCGGGATCGACGCACTCGACGCCTACTTCGCCCAGTACCTGCCGCAGCTGCTGCTGGCCGCGGTCGTTCCGGTGGTGGTGCTGATCGCGATCGTGTCGGCCGACTGGATCTCGGCCGCGATCGTCGCCTTCACGATCCCGCTGATCCCGGTGTTCATGGCGCTGGTCGGCGCGACGACACACGAGCGCATGGCACGCCAGCTGACGACGCTTCAGCGGCTGTCGGGGCATTTCCTCGACGTCGTGGCCGGGCTGCCGACACTGAAGGTCTTCGGGCGCGCGAAGGCCCAGGCGCGGTCGATCGCCCAGATCACCGACCGCTACCGCGTGGCGACGCTGCGCTCGCTGCGGGTCGCGTTCCTGTCGTCGCTGATCCTCGAGCTCGTCGCGGTGCTGTCGGTGGCCCTTGTCGCCGTCGCGATCGGGCTGCGCCTGATGAACGGCCAGCTGGGCTTGCGCGACGCGCTGTTCGTGCTTGTCCTCGCGCCCGAGGCCTACCTGCCGCTGCGCCGGCTCGGGGCCTCCTACCACGCCAGCGCCGAGGGCGTGGCGGCGCTCGAGCAGGTCGCCGCGGTGCTCGACATGCCGGCCCCGGCGCGCGGCGCGCGGCGCGACGTGCCCGACCCGGCGCTGACCGGGCTGAGCATCGAGGGCCTGACCGTCGGCTATCCGGGTCGCGGCGCGCCGGTACTGCGCGACGTGTCGCTCGAGGTCGGGGGTGGCGAGATCGTCGCGCTCGCCGGCCCGAGCGGCTGTGGCAAGTCGACGTTGCTCGGCGTCGTGCTCGGGCTGGTGGCGGCGCGACGCGGGACGGTGTGGGTGGGGGAGGCCGATCTGGCCGATCTGGACCCTGACGCCTGGCGCTCGCGGCTGGCGTGGGTGCCCCAGCGCCCGCACCTGTTTGCCGCGTCGATCACCGACAATGTTCGTCTCGGCCGCCGCGACGCGACCGACGCGCAGGTCGCCGCCGCGCTGCGCGATGCCGGGCTGGCGCGCACCGTCGACCGGTTGCCTGCCGGGGCGGCGACGCTGCTCGGCGAGCGCGGCGCCGGACTGTCGGCGGGCGAGCGCCAGCGGCTCGCGCTGGCGCGGGCGTTCGTACGCGACGCGCCGCTGCTGCTGCTCGACGAGCCGACCGCCAACCTCGACGGCGAGACCGAGCTCGAGGTGCTCGAGGCGGTCGCGCGGCTCGCGCGGGGACGCACCGTCCTGCTTGCCGCCCACCGCCCGGCGCTGCTGGAGCTGGCCGATCGTGTTGTCGACCTCGGTCGGGTGGAGGTCGCGGCGTGAGCGAGCAGCAGGCCCCGCTGCGTCAGACGCTGGCGCTTGCGCGGCCCGCCGCCGGGCGCCTGGCGCTGGCGACGGCGCTGGGCGCCGGCTCGGCCGCTGCGGCGATCGGGCTGATCGCGGTCTCGGCGTGGCTGATCTCACGTGCGTCGCAGCGCCCGCTGGAGTCGGCGCTCGCGCTGGCCGTCGTCGCCGTGCAGCTGTTCGCACTGTCGCGCGGCCTGCTGCGCTACGGCGAGCGGCTGGCCGGCCACGACGCCGCGCTGCGGGTGCTCGCCGGGCTGCGCGTCGGGGTCTACGAGCGCCTCGAGCGGATCGCGCCGCTCGGGGTGCCGGCGTACCGCAGCGGCGACCTGCTGGCGCGACTGGTCGGCGACGTCGACTCGCTGCAGGACCTGCTGCTGCGGGTCGTGCCACCGTTTGCGATCGCCGCCGTCGTCGGCGCCGGGACCGTCGTGCTGGTCGCGGTGATGCTGCCGGCCGCGGGGCTGATCCTGCTCGTCGCGCTGCTGGTCGCCGGGGCGCTCGTGCCGTGGTTGACCGGGACGCTCGCCGCCCGCTCGCAGCGCCGCCAGGCCGCGGCGCGCGGGGAGCTCAGCGCCGTGGTCGTCGACCTGCTCGAGGGCGCGCCGGAGCTCGTCGTCAACGGCGCGATCGACGACCAGCTCGCGCGTGTGCAGGCGGCCGACGCCGAGCTGACGCAGATCGCGTCGTCCGGTGCCCGGACGGCCGGCGTCGGCCAGGGGCTGGCCACGCTGTGTTGCGGGCTGGCGATGTGGGGCTCGCTCGTCGCCGGCATCGCGGCCGTGCATGGCGGCCGCCTCAACGGCGTCCTGCTGGCCGGCCTCGCGCTGATCCCGCTCGTCGCGTTCGAGCTCGTCGGCGACCTGCCGGGCGCGACGCAGACGCTCGCGCGGGTGCGCCGCGCGGCGGCGCGCGTGCAGCAGGTGCTCGACATGCCGGCGCCGGTGACCGAGCCGGCCGTCCCGGCCGCCGTCGGCGGTGGATCGCACGCGATCGCCGCGCGCGACCTGTCGGCGCGCTACCCCGGCGCCGGGCGCACCGCGCTGAGCGGCGCCGACCTCGACCTGTCACCCGGGCGGACCGTCGCCCTCGTCGGCCCCAGCGGCGCGGGCAAGACGACGCTCGCCAACGTCCTCGTGCGGTTCATCGACCATCGCGGCCACGCGACGCTCGACGACACACCGCTGGCGCGCCTCGACGGCGACGACTGCCGGGCGGTCGTCGGGCTCGTCGCCCAGGACGCGCACATCTTCGACACGACGATCGAGGAGAACCTGCGCCTCGCCCGGCGCGACGCGACCGACGAGCAGATCGCCGACGCGCTGCGCCGCGCCCGCCTCGACGACTGGGTGGCGACGCTGCCGTCCGGCCTGGCGACCGAGGTCGGCGAGAACGGCGCGCGGCTGTCGGGCGGCCAGCGCCGGCGCCTGGCCATCGCCCGCGCGCTGCTGGCCGACTTCGATGTGCTCGTGCTCGACGAGCCCTCCGAGCACCTCGACACCGCCACCGCCGACGCCATCCTCGGCGACGTGCTCGACGCCACGCGCGGGCACACGACGCTGCTCATCACGCACCGCCTCGACGGCCTCGCCGAGGTCGACGACGTCGTCGCCCTGCACCCCGGAGCGCCGCGCGCATGACCAACGACCTCGCCCGCCTGCAGTTCGCGACGACGAGCATCTACCACTTCTTCTTCGTGCCGGTGACGATCGGGCTGGCGTTCCTCGTCGCGCTGTTGCAGACGTCCTACTACCGCAACGAGAAGCCCGAGCTGCGCCGCGTGACGAAGTTCTTCGGGACGTTGCTGCTGATCAACGTCGCGGTCGGGACGGTGACGGGGCTGGTGCAGGAGTTCGAGTTCGGGATGAACTGGTCGGCGTACTCCCGCTTCGTCGGCGACGTGTTCGGCGGGCCGTTGGCGATGGAGGGGCTGGCCGCGTTCTTTTTGGAGTCGACGTTCCTGGGGCTGTGGATCTTCGGCTGGGACCGGCTGCCCAAGAAGGTCCACCTGGCGTGCATCTGGCTGGTGGCGATCGGGGCGATGTTGTCAGCGATGTTCATCATGGCCGCGAACTCGTGGATGCAGCATCCGGTCGGCTACACGACCAACAGCCACGGCCAGCCGGTGCTCAACGACATCGGCGCCCTGTTCACCAACCCCACGTTCACCTGGGGCTACGTGCACGTCCTGCTGGCGTCGCTGATCACCGGCGCGCTGATCATGCTCGCGGTGTCGGCGTGGCAGATCCGCAAGGGCCGCGAAGTCGCGGCGTTCACGCGGACGGCGTCGATCTCGGTGATCGTGCTGCTGCCGTCGATCCTGCTGGCGATGTTCGTCGGCTCGGAGCTCGGCGTGGTGGAGGCCAAGTACCAGCCGGTCAAGATCGCGGCGGCCGAGGCGCAGTGGAACACCTGCCAGCCGTGCTCGTTCTCGGCTTTCCAGGTCGGCGGGGGAAAGAAGGACATGACCCCGACGAAGGTCATCGCGATCCCGCACCTGCTGTCGCTGCTGGCGACCAACTCGTGGAACGGCCAGGTGATCGGGCTCAACGAGCTACAGCAGCAGTACACCAAGCAGTACGGACCCGGCGACTACATACCCAACGTGTTCATCCAGTACTGGTCGATGCGGATCATGGCCTACGTCGCGTCGCTGATCGCGCTGCTGGCGCTGTGGGGCGGGTGGCTGCTGCACAAGGGCCGATTGGCCACCTCGCGGCGCTTCCTGTGGGTCGCCACCTGGGCGGTGATCACGCCGTTCCTGATGAACACGGCCGGCTGGATGCTGACCGAGAACGGCCGCCAGCCGTGGATCGTGCAGGGCCTGATGAAGACCGTCGACGCCAACTCGCCGTCGGTCACGTCGGCCGACATCTGGGCGAGCTTGATCGTGTTCGTCGCGATCTACATCGCGCTTGGCGTCGCCGACCTGACCCTGATGTTGCGCCACTCGCGCAAGGCGCTCGAAGACGACGACACCCCGACCGGCGGCGCGGACGAGCTCCCCGCGCTGACCTACTGAGTCATGGACGTCCTCTGGTTCATCATCATCGCGATCCTGTGGGTCGGGTTCTTCGTGCTCGAGGGCTTCGACTTCGGCGTCGGGATGCTGCACACGATCGTCGGGCGCAGCGAGGTCGGGCGGCGCGTCGCGCTCAACACGATCGGGCCGTTCTGGGACGGCAACGAGGTGTGGCTCGTCGTGGCCGGGGCCGGCACGTTCGCCGCGTTCCCGGCCTGGTACGCGACGATGTTCTCGGCCCTGTACCTGGCGCTGTTGCTGATCCTCGCGGCGCTGATGGCGCGCGGCGTCGCGTTCGAGTTCCGCCACAAGACGCAGAGCCCGCGGCGCCGGCAGATCTGGACCTGGTGCACGGTGCTGGGCAGCCTGTTCATCCCCCTGCTGCTCGGTGTGGGCCTCGGTGACCTGCTGGTCGGCCTGCCGATCGACAAGAGCGGCGAGTTCACCGGCAACTTCTTCGACCTGCTCCAGCCGTACGCCATCTGGGTCGGGCTGACGCTCGTCGGGCTGTCGCTGCTGCACGGCGCGATCTTCCTGGCCCTCAAGACGACCGACGACATCCGCGACCGCGCGGTGGCGGCGGCGCGACCGCTGGGCTGGGTCGCGATCGCGCTGGTCGTCGGGTTCGTGATCTGGACGCGGGCGATCAACGGCCCGCGCCAGGTGCCGGGGCCGGTCGAGGCGCTGGCGGTGATCGCGATCGTGTTCGCGGCGCGGATCGCCCGACACCCTGAGCACGACGGGTGGGCGTTCGCGGCGTCGGCGCTGGCGCTCGCGTCCGTCGTCGGCTCGATCTTCATTGACCTGTATCCGAATGTGATGGTGTCGAGCACGAATCCGGCGTACAGTCTCACCGTCCACGGTTCCGCCTCGGGGAGCTATGCGCTGACCGTGATGACCGTCGTCACCGTGATCTTCTTCCCGGTTGTCCTGATCTACCAGGGCTGGTCCTTCCACGTGTTCCGCGCGCGAGTGAAGGCGCCGCCGCGGGACGCCGCCTCGTGACCGAGCGGCGCCTCGACAACCTCGGGCGCTGGGCGGCCGATCGCCAGCGCACCGGCCCGGCGCCAGAGCCGCGTCTCGACGCGCTGTCACGTGCCCTCGGGGCGCCGATCTCGCGTCGCCGCGCGTTCGGCGTCGTCGCGGGGGCAGCCGTCGCGGCGAAGATGCTGCGCCCGTTGACCGCCCGCGCCGCCGCCACCTGCGACGACCCCGACCTTCCGATGAAGTGCTCGCAGGCAAACGGGAATCTCGAGCGGTTCGTCTGCGCGCCGAGCGGCGTGCAGTGCTGCAACACCGACCGCTGCGCTGGGGCGTGCGCCTACACGTATCGCGACTGCGTGAACGCCGGCAGCGCCACCGCGTCGTGCAACGACACGCCGCGCATGTGCTTCGACCCGAGCGCTCCCTACGTGGCCGCCAAGCAGTTCAAGTTCTGCTCGATCACAGCCACCGATCCCCCGCAGGCCGACACGTGCAGCGACCCGCACCCGCGGGTCTTCGGCTGGTGCTGTCCCGTCGGCTCGGTGTGCGTCGAGGAGGGGCAGACGTGCCGCTGCCCGGGGGAGCTGTGCGAGGGCACCGGGGTCTGCTGCCCCAAGCACCACTACTGCGATTCCGACGGGTGCAAGACGTACTGCGACTCGGGCGACACGGTCCGCCAATGCGGCAACGTCTGCTGCACGTCTAACCGGCACTGCAGCGGCGGGTTCTTCCCCGAATGCGAGTGCAACGCGCCGCTCGTCGCATGCGGGACCGGATGCTGCGATCCCAGCACGACACCACAGGATCCCGGCCTTCTCGATCGGATGTTCGGAGGCTGGTTCTCGACTGCACAGCAGACGGCCGGCGCCCACGGCGGCGGTCATCGCCGCAGCGCGCCGGCGCCGCCCGAGGTCGGCGCGACGAACGCGCTGCTCGTGCTCGCGACGATGTCGGCCCAGCGCGGTGCGGCGTGCAACGCGTTCGCCGACGGCCACCACGACACGAAGTTCACCAGCGCGGTCGGCGCATCACGCACATCGCTCCCCGTGGTCGGCGGCGACGCCGCGCTCGACGCCGGGTCGGCCAAGGTGCTGACGGCGCTGACCGCGGCGCAGGCGAAGTCGTCGGCGCAGATCATGGCCGCGGCGACGGCGCTGGCCCGATCGCGCGGCGCGATCGCCCGCCACAACCGCTCGGCCGCGCGGCGCCAGCTGCTCGCGTCGGCGCGGTTCGCGGACGCGGCAGTCAAGGCGCCCAAGACCGAGGCGACGCTGCGGGCCCGAGCGGCGGCTGCGCTCAAGGCGGGCGGCGTGCAGGAGATCAACGTGCCGGGCGACGCGATCGCGTCGCTTCAGAGCAGCGTGCGTTCGGGCGGTATGCCGTCAGCGCTCGCGGCGCTGCTGGCCGGCGTTGGGATCAAGGGCCACGACCTTGCCCGCGTGCGCGCCTGGATGCTCCAGAAGTCGATCGACGGCGCCTACCTCGGCGGCCCGGTTCTCGTCGAGCCGCTCAGCGACGCCGCCCAGACGCGCTCCGACCGCCACGTCATCACCGAGCTCCAGGCCTACGCGCGCCACGCGCGCCGCCACCCGCTCGTCCGCGGCCACTGACCACACAACGATCAGTCAGCCCCCATCAACTTAACGCCAACGTGAAGGGGTCTGACCCCTTCACGTTGACGTAAGCGTCAAGGGGTCTGACCCCTTCACGTTGACGTAAGCGTCAAGGGGTCTGACCCCTTGACGTTGACGTGAGCGTCAGGCGGGCTCGGCCACTACGTCGAGGGCGGGGCGCGCCGCGGGGCAGCCACAGGCCCGCCAGTGCGCCCGTCAGACCGAGGGCGGCCGCCACGGCGATCGCGGCGCCGAAGCCGTCGCTGAAGTCGGACGCCGACGCGTAGCCGCCGGTGCGCGAGAACACGGCGACCGCGGCGGCGATCCCGAACACGGCGCCGACCTGGCGCAGCGTGCTGTTGGTGCCCGCCGCGGCGCCCATGTCGGCCGGCGAGATCGAATGCAGGACGGCCGCCTGCGCGGCGGGCATCGCCATCGACAGGCCGGCGCCGGCGACGACCATCCCCGGGATCAGCTTCCAGTAGGCGACGCTCGGGTCGGCCAGCAGCGCGATCCATGCCATCCCGATCGCCTGGCCGACGAGCCCGACGATGACGAACGTCCGCGGGCCGTAGCGGTCGACCAGCCGGCCCGACGCCGGCGCGACGAACAGCAGCGTCAGCGTCCACGGGATCATCCGCAGCCCGGCACCGAGCGGTCCGTAGCCGAGCCCGGCCTGCAGGAACTGCGCGACGAAGTAGACCGCGGCGAACAGCGAGCCGAACAACATGAAGCTCGACACGTTGCCGGCGGCGAACGTCCGCGATGCGTACAACCGCAGCGGCACCATCGGCGCCGGCGCCCGCGCCTCCCAGGCCACGAACAGCGCCAGGATTGCCAGCCCGGTGACCAGCGACCCGACGACCTCCATGCTGCCCCAGCCGGCGGGGTTGCCGCGCACGAGACCCCAGACGACGGCGACCAGGCCGGTCGTCACCAGGCCGACGCCGATCGGGTCCAACCGACCGGCGCCGCCGCGACTCTCCGGGATCCGGGTCAGGATCAGCGGCACAGCGACGACGCCGAGCGGCACGTTGACCCAGAACACAAAGCGCCAGTCGAGTCCCTGCGCGATCGCCCCGCCGATGATCGGCCCGCCGGCCGTCGCGAGGCCGGTGAGGCCCTGAAGGAGTCCGAGTGCCGCGCCGCGGCGCGCTTCGGGGAAGGCCGCACCGACCAGCGCGACGGTCAGCGAGAACGTGAACGCCGCGCCGATGCCCTGCATCGCACGCGCGGCGATCAGCCAGCCGACGGTGGGCGCGATCGCACAGCCCACCGACGACAGCGTGAACAGACCGACGCCGAAGGCCAGCAGCCCGCGGCGCCCAAAGCGGTCGCCGAGCGCGGCCGCGGTCACCAAACTGACCGCGAGGCTCAGCGTGTAGGCGTTGACGGTCCACTCGAGCTGTGCCGTGCTCGTGTGGAGGTCGAGGCGGATGCTCGTCAGCGCCGTCGTAACGACGAGCGTGTCGAGCGACACCATGATCGATGCGAGCGCGCCGAGGACCAGGACCCAGCGCTGCTGCGGCGTGTCGGTGGTCATGCCCGGTTCAGACGGCGGCGACGACCGCGACTCACCGATGGATTCGACCCGCGTGATATGTCTGCGGACGTGCCCGAACGGGTCTTCTTCGCGTCGCCGCCGGAGTTCCGCGCCTGGCTGGAGGCTCACCACGAAGGCGCGGCCGAGCTGCGCGTCGGCTTCTACAAGACGCACACCGGCCGGCCGAGCATCACATGGCCCGAGTCGGTCCGTGAGGCGCTGCGGGTCGGCTGGATCGACGGCGTGCGTCGCAGCATCGACGGCGAGTCCTACGAGATCCGCTTCACGGCGCGCCGCCCGCACAGCATCTGGAGCGCCGTCAACATCGCGCTGGCACAGGAGCTGATCGCCGGCGGGGAGATGCTGCCGGCCGGGCTGGCCGCGTTCGAGGCACGCCGCGAGGATCGCTCACGCGTCTACGCCTACGAGCGTGGCGCCAGCACCCTGGCCGCGGAGTACGACGTCCAGCTGCGCGCCGACCCGGCGGCGGCGGCGTTCTTCGACGCCCAGCCGCCGTGGTACCGGCGCACGGCGACCCACTGGGTGATGAGCGCCAAGCGCGCCGAGACGCGCGAGCGTCGTCTGCGGACGCTGATCGAGGACTCGCGCAACGGACGCCGCAGCGGGCCTGCGCGCAATTCGTAGACTCGGTGTCATGGCAAACAACGAAGACGACAACCTGTTCGGCCCCGAGCACGTACGCGTGTTCCGCGAGACGAAGGGCGCGCGCGGCTCGATGTGGCGCGGCGCGCCGATCCTGCTGTTGACGACGACCGGCCGATCGTCCGGCGAGTCGCGCACGACGCCGCTGATCATGCGCCCCGACGGCGAGGACTGGGTGATCGTCGCCTCCAAGGGCGGCGCGCCGGACCACCCCGACTGGTTCAAGAACATCGAGGCCGCCGACGGCGCGGCCGAGATCGACCTCGGGCCCGAGCAGGTCGACGTCCACGCGTCGGTCGCGCAGGGCGACGAGCGAGCGCGGCTGTGGTCGAGGATGACCGAGGTCTGGCCGCCCTACGACGAGTACCAGGCCAAGACCGAGCGCGAGATCCCGGTGGTGGTGCTGTCACGGCGGTAGGACTAGGGTTCGCCATCCCGTAGGCAACTCAGAGGAGACGGGCATGGCGCTGACCGAGAACCGCACCGCATCGACCGCTGACGACACGGCGGCGATCGCCGAGCTGCACGAGATCGTCGAGCGCCAGCGCGCGGCGTTCCTCGCCGATCCGTTCCCGACGCTCGAGCAGCGCCTCGAGCTGCTCGGTGCCGTCGCCGGGATGCTCGTCACCCATCGCAGCCAGATCCAGGAGGCGATGAGCTCGGATTTCGCCGTGCATCCGACGGTCGCCAGCGACATGATCGAGATCCTCGGCGTCGCCGGGCGCGCCGGCTACGTGGCCGAGAACCTGCCCGTGTGGATGGCGCCCGAGCCGCGCCACGCCGACCCCGCGTTCTACGGCACCGGCCGCGCGTACGTCCAGCCGCAGCCCAAGGGCGTGATCGGCAACATCGTCCCCTGGAACTTCCCGTTCGACCTGTCGGTCGGGCCGCTGGTCGAGATGCTCGCCGCGGGCAACCGCGTCGTCATCAAGCCGTCGGAGTTCGCGCCGGCCTGCGCGCAACTGTTGCAGGACATGATCCGTGCCACGTTCGACCGCGACCGCGTGGACGTCGTCGTCGGCGAGCTCGAGCTGGCCCAGGCGTTCTCGCACGTGCGCTGGGACCACCTGCTCTACACCGGCAGCCCGAACATCGGCCGCGAGATCGCCAAGGCGGCGGCCGAGCAACTCGTCCCGGTGACGCTCGAGCTCGGCGGCAAGTGCCCGGCGATCCTGACCTCCGACAGCGTCGACGCCGAGTCGGTCAAGCAGGTGCTCGGCACGAAGTCGCTCAAGAACGGCCAGATGTGCATCAGCGTCGACTACTGCCTGGTCCCGCGCGACCAGGTCCAGGAGTTCGCGACACTGGCCGAGCAGCGGTTCGCCGACGCGATGCCGGAGTACTGCGCGTCGGACGACTGCACCGGGATCATCAGCGAGCGCCACCAGGAGCGCATCGAGCGCCTGCTCGAGGAGGCGCGCGCCGCGGGCGCCGAGATCCGGCCACTGGCCCAGGCGACCGACGGCGATTCGCCTACCCGTCAGCTGCCGATGTCGCTGGTCATCGATCCGGCGGCCGACCTGCAGATCATGCGCGACGAGATCTTCGGCCCGATCCTGCCGATCGTGCCCTACGACGACGTCGACGACGCGATCGCATACGTCAACGCCGGCGAGCGGCCGCTGGGCCTGTACGTGTTCGCAAAGGACGAGGCGGTCGCCGACCACGTGCTCGCGCGCACGACCTCGGGCGGCGCGTGCGTCAACGCGGCCGCCGTCCACGGCGCGCTGCCGTCGCTGCCGTTCGGCGGCATCGGCCAGAGCGGGACCGGACGTCATCACGGCGTCGAGGGCTTCCGCGAGTTCTCCAACCTGCGCGCGGTGTTCGTGCGCGGCGAGGGCGACCTGATCGAGGCGTTCATGCCGCCGTACGGGGCGACCGCGCAGGCGGTCGTCGATGCCGCGTTCTCGGGCGCCGCCTGAGTTTTCACACCAACCGAGGAGATCATCGATGGGCAAGCTCGACGGCCACTGCCTGTGTGGCGCGGTCACCTACACGTCGGACGCCGACCCGGCGTTCGTCGCAATCTGCCACTGCAAGGACTGCCAGCGCCAGACCGGCGCTGCGAACTCGATTGTCGTCGGCATTCCGGCCAACCTGATCGAGGTCAGCGGAACCGACTCGCTGAAGACGTTCACGACCGTCGGCGAGGACCACGGAACGGAAGTCCAGCGGCGCTTCTGCGGCGAGTGCGGATCGCCGATCTACAGCGAGAACGGCGGCCTGCCCGGCGTCTTCATCGTCAAGGGCGGAACGCTTGACGACACGTCGTGGCTTCAGCCGCAGGTCGAGGTGTGGGGCCGCTCGGCGCAGCCGTGGGTGGAGGCCGACGCGGCCCGGCCACGCCTGGAGCGCGGAGCGGGGGGCTGATGGGCCGGTTCCCGCGCGGAGTTCAGGGCTAGCTCGACCGCATGGTTGGCGCCGCACTCGTGGCGTTCGCGCTACTCGGCGGCGTCGCCCCGCCGGCGACCGCGTGCGCCGACCCGGTGGCGCAGCTGCGCTGCCCCGACATCCGCATGGCTCGCCCGACGGACCTGTGGATCGAGCACACGCGCCGCGGGCGGGTGCTGCTCCACGCGACGAGCTCGCTCGACGTCCACGGCAGCGGGCCGCTCGACGTCTCCGGGCGGCGCTCGGGCCGCTATTCGATGCAGGCATACCAGGTCATCCATCGCACCGGGCGGCCGGTCTATCACCGCCGGATCCCAGGCGGGCGGGTCGTGTTCAAGCCGATCCCGGGCCAGGGCGGCTACTGGAAGTTCAAGAACGCCGCGCGGTTCGAGCTGTGGACGCTGGGCCCCGGCATGCACCAGGTCCGCACCGGCCAGAAGCTCGTCTACTGCCTGCGCGACCTGCGGCGCACGCACCCGTCGCCTCTGTCGCCGCGCGCGCCGGTCCATCCGGGCTGCGAGCAGAGCCTGAGCTCGACGCGGGTGCATCTGGGGACGTCGGTCGGCTGGTCGGACATCTACCCGTCGACCTACCACGAGCAGGACATCGACGTCAGCGGTCTGCGCGGCTGCTTCGGGCTATGGCTGGTGGCCGACCCGTTCAACGAGCTGTGGGAGTCCAACGAGGCCGACAACGCATCGGGCGCCGTGGTCCGCCTCCCGCGTCTCAAGCCCGGCGGCGGCTGCTGACCGGCTGACGTAGGCTGCCGAGATGGCCCGGATTCCGTATGTCGATCCCGAGCAGTCGTCGGAGCGCGTGCAGCGCGCGCTGACCAACCTGCCGCCGATGAACATCTTCCGCATGCTGGCGCTCGCCGACTCGGCGTTCGTGCCCTACCTGCGATTCGGCCAGGCGATCCTGACGGAGATGGACCTCGATCCGGCGCTGCGCGAGCTGGCGATCCTGCTCACCGCCAAACGCACCGAGGCGCGCTACGAGTGGATCCAGCACGAGGTGATCGCCCAACACGCCGGCGCGACCGATGCGCAGATCGCGGCGATCGACCGCGACGAGCTGACCGCCGAGGCGCTCGGCGCCGACGCGCGCGCGGTGCTCGCGTTCACCGACCAGCTGATCGCCCAGCCGCGACCCGACGACGAGTGCTTCGCGGCGGTCGCCGCCACCCTGCCGCCGCGCCAGATCGTCGAGCTGATGCTCGCCGTCGGCAGCTACCAGATGCTCGCCCACGCGATGACGGCGCTCGACATCGACCTCGATGAGGCGATGGGCGACCAGGTCCTGGCCGGTGCGGTGCAGGCTGGTGAGCGCCGGGGGCAGCGCGGATGACGCGCGCTGCCGTGGCCGCCGTCCTCGCGGGCGTCGCGCTCGCGGTGGCCGCCATGCCCGCTGCCGCCGCCCGCTACACCCTGCGCGTCAGCGGCTCGATCCACCACGACTGGAAGGTCACGAGCAGCGACCCGTGCGCCCCGGTCGGGACCGGAAGCGTCGTCTCGACGTTCCGCAACGCCCGCTCGCAGACGCTGACCGCCAAGACGAATCGCTTCGGGGCGTTCGCCGACTTCAACCCCAACCTCCTCCTGCACGGGACGATCACGGCGACCGATGACACGACGCAGAACCCGCCGGAGTTCGCCGACGCGCCGTGCACACCGACCGACAAGTCGGGCTGCCAGAAGGTCAACCTCGTCAGCTTCGCCGCGATCAACCTCGAGATCCCGCAGCGGGGATCGACGCGCTGGACGCTCACCGGCAACAACTTCCTCAATGCGTTCGACCGCTTCGACCACAAGTGCAACGCGGGCCTGATGAACGATTTCACCGACATCAATGCGCATTCTGGGGTGCTGGAGGCGAACCTGCCGAGTCTCGCCCGGCTGGCCGCCGGACGCGGCGCCGGCGCGTTCCACGTCCGCGACCATCGCACCGATCACCTCGGCCCGATCAGCGCGACCACGTCGCGCGACGTCACGATCACCCTGACGCGGCGCTAGCGGCTGATCGTCACCCGGCGCGTCGCCGTCGCGATCTGGCCGTCGGCCGCCGTCGCGGTCACGCCGAGCGTCGCGTGCAGGGCCGCCAGATGGTGCTTGCGCAGCGCCGCCAGCACGGCCGATGACAGCTTCAGGGTCAGCGTGCGCGGCTTGGCGCTCGTCACCGACGAGCGCAGCGTCGCGACGGTGAACGTCGGGCTGGCGAGGTGCAGCTGATGGGCCACGGTCCGCGACGCGGTCAGCGTCGCGCGGGTGCTGCCGCGGCTGGCAAACGTGACCGTGAACGCGATCGAGCGGCTGCCGCTGGCGCTGAGTTTGAGCTTCGGCTTGGCCGGGGCCGGCGTTGGCGTCGGGGCGGGGACGGTCACGGTCGTCGTGACCGTCTGCACGGGGCCGGGCACCGCGACGGGCACGGTCACCGTCGTGGTGGTCGTGCTGGGCGGCGGGATCACGCGCACCTCCGCGGTGGCCGTCCCCGCGCCGCCGCGGAAGTCGTCGGCCGCGACCTTCGCCGTGAACGTGCCGCCGTCGGGGAACACGTGCGTGACAGTCGGCGTGACCGTTGTCTGGTCGAAGCTGCCGTCGCCGTCGAAGTCCCACTGGTAGCCGGTGATCTTCGAGTCCGGGTCGGTGAAGTGGGCCTGGAGCGACACCTGCGTGGCGGCTGCGGCGGCGTCGGTCGGCTGCACCGACAGCGTGCCGCTGGGCAGCACGTTGGGCGGCGCGCCGAAGATCTCGAACTCCGTCGCGTCGACGAACTGGCTGCCCGAGCCGGCCGTCGACTGGGGTCCCTTCAACGTGAGGCGCACGTCGGTGACGCGGTGCGTGGAGCCGGGCCCGGTCGGGGTGATCGCGTTGAGGTGACCGTTGTCCGCCGGCCCGAACGTCGCAAGGTTGACGCGCTGGAACGTCGCCCCGCCATCAACCGACGTATCGATCTGGTACTGGCCGAGCGCCGACTCGGCGCCGTCACCGCACGTCGGGCTCGGGTTGACGCCAAAGCCCGTGACGTCGATGGTCTGCGGCAGCGCGACGGTGATCGTCGCCGGACTCGACGGTCCGTTGTTGACCGTCGACCAGCCGCGAACCGACTGGTCGACCATGTTCGCCGCGCCGCAGCCGAACGTCGCCTGCGTGTCGTCGCTGGTCGTGAACTGCGCGCCGCCGTCGATCGCTGCCCAGTCGCGGCGCATCACGATGTTCTGGGTCAGGGGCGAGGCGCTGGAGATCGCCAGCGGCCCGGCGACGCCGGGGTCATAGCCGTCGGGGCCGTGGAACACGAGCTGCGGGTAGCTGCCGGCGGGGATGTCGGTCAGGTCGTAGTCGCCGTTGGGGTCCGATGTGGTGGCGAGGGTCGAGGCGTCGAACGCGCTGTCGAGGCTCGTGTCGTGGCCGCCCACGCCGACGTCGATCCCGTCGAGGCCGAGCCCGCTGACCATGTCGGTGATCGTGCCGGAGACCTCGCCCGTCGGGCCGCCGCCGGTCGGCGGCATCGCGAAGTTCTCGATCGGCGCGCCGTCGTTGGCGTCGACGGTGGACGCGAACCAGCCCATGCCGCGGGCGGCGAACACGGTCCAGATCAGGTGGTCGTAGGCGCCGCCGAGCGCCGCTCCGTCCTCGGCGAGGATCGCGTTGCGCTCGTCGAGCATCGACGGCTGCGGCGGCGACAGGCGCATCGCGCCCGTGATCAGCTGCTCGGCGAGATGCGAGCCGGTCGTCGGGTCGGTCGCCGCGACGAGCGCGGTGCGCAGGTCCCACAGCGTCTCGGACCACACCTCGCCGTCGAAGTGCGGCTCGTTGCCGCACGCCGGGCATGCCGAGTCGATGTGCCCGATGTCGCCGTAGGTGTAGCCGTGGCCTGGGCACGCGGCCGCCAGCGTCCCGACCGGGCAGTCGAGCGGCTCGTTGCGCGACGCGTGAGGCACTCCGTCGACGTACTCGCCGAAGTCGATCTGGCCTGGCGTCGCCGTGTCGGTGTCAAAACCGAGGTCGACGAGCTCATCCATCGCGTACCAGTCGCTCCAGCCCTCGCCCATCGCCGACGACTGGATCTCGCTCAACGCGCCGCTGCCGCCTGGGTAGGTGATCAGCCGGTTGGACAGGCCGTGGGTGTACTCGTGGAACACGATCGCGGCGTCGGTGGCGGCGTCGACGTCGCGGTAGCGCCCCGGGCTGCCGCCGATCGGCCGTGCCGTGAACAGCTCGGTCGTCATCTCCGGCGACTGGCCGTCGGGCGGCGTCATCATCATCGAGTTGTTGACGTGGTTGTCGTCGGGCAGGTCGTCGGGGCCGTCGGCGCCGGTGTCGGCGCGCGCGATCAGCGGGTCGTCGGGGGCGTCGAACGCCCCCGAGGCGTCGTTGAAGCCGATCGGGCCGGCGAGCAGGTGGTCGTGGTACTCGTTGATGAACGAGAACAGCTGCACCGCGTCGGCGTTGCGGTTCGTCGACCAGCTGCCCGACAGCGCGTGGTCCCATGAGCACAGGTCCGCGGGCTGGCACGCGCCGGCCGTGTTCGTCGGCGTGAAGTCGGTGAAGCCATAGGTCCAGTCGGTCCCCGAGCTGGGCGGGACCTCCTCGCCGGCATCGACGCTGTCGTTGCCGTTGACGTCGGCGAACACGTGCGCGTTGGGTCCGGTGAGCGTCGTCGCCGCAGGGTTGAGGTACGACGCGATGCTCCCGGTGGTCTGGTGGCCGGCGCCCGCCGGGGGCTCGGGCGCGCCCGGGTAGTGGCCGAAGATGCTCACCGCGCCGTCGCGGTCGACGAGGTTCTGCGAATGCAGGATGCGGCCGGTCGTCGCGTCGACGACCGTGTCGTAGACCGCGTCGGGCGCAGCGGCGTCGATCAGCTCCCACGCCAGCCGGACGTCGCCGGCGCCGAACAGCACGAGATGGGCGTGGTTGGCGCGCGACACCGGCGCCGTGCCGGCGTCGCCGACCGCGGCACGCACGATCGCCAGCGCGCTGGCGGCGTCGAGCGCCGGAGCCGTCGAGGCGACGCTCAGCCCGTGGCGCGGCGAGCCGAGGACGTCGATCACCCGCCCGCCGCGGTCGACGTCGACGCCGAGCGCGTTGTCGAACGCCGGGATCCCGCGGTAGCGCTGCATCCAGCGCACGTGGGTGACGCCGTCGGTCGACGTGTAGGCGCGGCGGTCGGCGAGCGTCGCCAGGTCGCCGGCGTCGAGGCCCAGCGACGTCAGGTGCTCGTGGACGTAGTCCAGGGCGACGCTGACCGCAGGGCTCGCCGACGGCCCGGTCAGGGCGCCGCCGGGACGGGCGAGCATGCGCGGCGTCTGGGTGATCGCGTCGAGATCGAGCAGCCCGCGCGCGCCGAGCGAACGGGTCAGTGCGCGCCGAGCGCCTCGTACGGCGGCCGTCGCGGCGAAGCCACGGGCCGGTCCGGCGTCGAGTCGCGCGAGCGTCGCTTCGCGGCTGTCGAACGCAGGCGAAACGGCGGCCGCAGGGGCGGCCGAGACGAGCGACAGGACGGCGAGGATCAGGGCAGCAGGTCGCATGCGGATCGGGGACGGGGGCGGGCGACGCGAGATCCGTGTCAAGGGTAACGGCGAAACGGACGCCGGGAGCCAGGTTGCAGCCGGCGTAACACTCGCAACCGGGCCGCTGTTCGTGGCAGCCTAGGCGGTGGCGACCGTACGGCAGGCGCGCACCGTGGCCAGGTACGCGGGCGAAAGCCCGCTGTTGCTGCCGGCGGCAACCGCCGCGTTGACCTCGCGGTTGAGCTCGAGGAAGCTGGCGATCGTGTTCCACTGGGGTTGCGCCGTGAGCTGCGAGAACATGCAGGCGCAGTAGGCCGCCGGTGCGCCGACCCCGGTGCAGCCGGCCTCGAAGTCGTGGTGGATCTGGGCGCCGGCCTGCGACTGGAATCCCGGCGGCAGGTCGCGGTAGTCGGCGATGAACACGCTGGCCGATATGACGCCGAGAAGCAGCAGCCCACCGACGACGCCGAGCGCGATCAGGTACGACCGGCGAACGATCGGCGACCGTTGCCCGACCGCCGCCGGCAGTGACAACGCCTCGGGCGCGGCGAGCGATGCCATCGGCGCCGGTATCTGTGGCGGTGGCTGGTACGTCGCCTGTGGCGGCGGGTAGGGCGCCCACGCCGGCGGTGGCTTGGGCGGGCTGGGGCGCGTGTCGGTCAGCCGGTTTCCTCCCAGCAGATGGAGTATCACGGCGATCGCCACGATGGCGAGGAACAACAGATCGAGGAGGTGGCCGACCTGGTAGCTGGTGACGGTCGCCGCGCCGGTCACGGGCGAAGCCGGGGGGCGCAGGCGACGATTTCGGCGTTGGGAAACATCGCGCCCGTGGTATTCGGCAGACGCTGATCGATCTGCAATGTTTGTTGGGCTGGCCGTTGCGGCGCTCTGTGGCAGGATGCGTGCCATGCCGCGGACCGTGGCCTCCGTCATCGCCGCCGGGCGGGTGCTGTTCGGCATCGGCCTGCTCGCCGCACCCGCGGCCGTCGCGCGCGGATGGCTCGGTGAAGAGGCAGGTCGGCCGGCGGCCGTCGAGCTGCTGCGAGGCCTCGGCGCGCGCGACGTGGTGCTCGGCGCGGGGGCACTGGTGAACCTTCGCGACGGCGGCTCGCCGGCGCCGTGGATCGCCGCCGGGGCGGCGGCCGACATGGTCGACATGGTTGCCGCCGTTGCGGTCGGCGACGGCATCCCGCCGGCCGGGCGCTGGGCGACGATCGCGATCGCCACTGCGGCGGCGGTGGCCGGCGCGGCGGTTGCGGCGACGCTCGACTGATCCGAAACGGTGATCTCCACGAACACGGTGCTATGAGGATCGCCATCGTCGGTGCCGGGATCGCCGGTCTCACCGCCGCCCACGAGCTCCACCGTCTGCACGACATCACGGTGTTCGAGTCCGGCCCCAAGGTCGGTGGTCACACAAACACGATCTCGGTGCAGACCGGCGACGGCCAGTGGGACGTCGACACCGGCTTCATCGTCTTCAACGACCGCAACTACCCGAACTTCACCGCGCTGCTCCAGCGGCTCGGCGTCGAATGGCAATCGAGCGAGATGAGCTTCTCGGTCGCCGCCGACGACCACGACTTCGAGTACTCCGGCACGCCACGCGGGCTGTTCGCGCAACGTTCGAACCTCGCCCGGCCGTGGTTCCTGCGCATGGTCCGCGAGTACCGCCGGTTCAACACCGACGCCCAGGATCTGCTGCGCACCGGCGATGTCACGACCTCGCTCGGGCACTTCCTCGAGCAGCGCGGCTACTCCCAGCCGTTCATCGACCGGCTGCTCGTGCCCCAGGCCTCGGCCGTGTGGTCGGCCGATCCGCGCCAGATGTGGTCGTTTCCGGCCGGGTTCCTGTGCGCGTTCTTCGACAACCACGGGATGCTGGCTCTGTCGCAGCGCCCGAAGTGGCGCACCGTCACCGGCGGCTCGCAGCGCTACGTCGACGCGCTGATCGCACCGCTGCGCGACCGCATCCATTGCAGCGCGCCGGTCGTCGCGATCTCGCGCGACGACGACGGCGTCGACATCACGATCGCGGGCGCCGAGCCGCAGCGCTTCGACGAGGTCGTGATCGCCGCTCACTCCGACCAGGCGCTGGCGATGCTGTGTGACCCCAGCGCGGCCGAGGTCGAGATCCTGTCGGCGATCCCGTACGAGCCCAACGAGGCGGTGCTGCACACCGACCGCGCGCTGCTCCCGCGCCGGCGGCGCGTGTGGTCGTCGTGGAACTATCACCTGCTCGAGAGCCCGACCGGCAAGACGACCGTCACCTACCACATGAACACCCTGCAGTCGCTGAGCGCGCCGCACGAGTTCTGCGTGACGCTCAACCAGAGCCAGCGCATCGACCCCGACAAGATCGTGCGCACGATCTCCTATGCGCACCCGGTGTTCACGCCGGACGGGATCGCCGCCCAGGCGCGCCGCGCCGAGATCAGCGGCCTCAACCGCACGCACTACTGCGGCGCGTACTGGGGCTGGGGCTTCCACGAGGACGGCGTCGTCAGCGCACTCGACGTCACCCGCGCGCTTACGCGCGGGCGCACCGGGGAACCAGTGGCCGCATGACCACCAACAGCGCGGTCTACGAGGGCTTCGTCACCCACCACCGCCGCGCGCCGGTCGATCACGACTTCCGCTACTCCCACGCGATGCTGCTGCTCGACCTGGCCGAGCTGCCCGAGGTCTTCGACTGCCATCCGCTGTGGTCGGCGCGCCGCCGCGCCCCGGTCCGCTTCGCGCGCGCCGACTACCTGGGCGACCCGGAGGTCGGGCTCGACGAGGCGGTCCGCGCGCTCGTGGCCCAGCGCATCGGCGAGCGTCCCGAGGGCCCCATCCGCCTGCTGACCAACGTGCGGATGCTCGGTCACTGCTTCAACCCGGTCAGCTTCTACTACTGCTACCGGGCCGGCGGTGAGCGGCTGCGAGCGGTCGTCGCGCAGGTCACGAACACGCCCTGGGGCGAGCGCCACGCCTACGTGATGGACGTCGAGGGCGACGGCGCGCCCGGCCGGATCATGCGGCAGTCGTTCGACAAGGTCTTCCACGTGTCGCCGTTCATGGGCATGGACCACCGCTACGACTGGCGCCTGACCGCGCCGGACGAGCGGCTGGTCGCCCAGATCTCCAGCCACCGCGCCGGAGAGCTGGTCTTCGACGCGACGCTGTCGCTGCGCCGCCGGACGCTGGACCGCGCCGCACTGACCAGACTGCTGCTGCGCTACCCCGCGACAACACTTCGCGTCAGCACACGCATTTATGGTCAGGCTGTGCGTCTCAAGCTCAAGGGCGCGCCCTACCACCCCCATCCCGCCCATGGTGACTGACCGCCTCGCCCGCGCGATCGTGCTGTACACCCTGCGGCGCACCCGCGGTGGCCTGATCGAGGTCACTGAGGATGGCCGGCGGTTTGAGGTCGGGATCGTCGATCCCGTGGCGCCGCTGCGCACGCGCGTGACGGTCCATTCGCCTCGTGCCTGGCGGGCGATGCTGCGCGGAGGGCGGGGGATGGGCGCCGCCTACGCCGACGGGCTGTGGGACGGCGACGACCTCGTGACCCTGGTCCGCATCGCGGCGCGCAACGCGCACCGCTTCGACGGCCTGCGCCACCGCTGGCGCTGGCTGCTCGCCCCGTGGCGGTTCGTCGTCGGGCCGGTGCGGACGAACACGATGAAGCGCTCGCGCAAGCAGATCGCCCACCACTACGACCTCGGCAACGAGCTCTACGAGCTGATGCTCGACGAGACGATGATGTACTCGGCCGCGATCTACCCGCATCCCGGGGCGCCGCTGCACGTGGCGCAGCGCAACAAGCTCGACGAGATCTGCGAGGGGCTCGCGCTGCGACCCTCGGACCACCTGCTCGAGATCGGCACCGGCTGGGGCGCCCTGGCGATCCACGCGGCCCAGAACTACGGCTGCCGCGTCACGACCACGACGATCTCCCGCGAGCAGTACGACCTCGCGCGCGAGCGCGTGCGGGTGGCCGGTGTCGGGGACCGGGTGACGGTGCTGCTCGAGGACTACCGCAAGCTGCGCGGGCGCTACGACAAGCTCGTGTCGATCGAGATGATCGAGGCGGTGGGGTGGCGCAACTTCGGGCGTTTCTTCGCCACCTGCTCGCGACTGCTGGCGCCCGACGGGCTGATGCTGTTGCAGGCGATCACGATCGGCGATCGCTCGTTCGAGGCCGAGAAGGCGACGCGGTCGTTCATCCGCACCTACATCTTCCCCGGCGGCTGCCTGCCGTCGATGGCGGTCATCTCGCGCAACGTCGCACGCCATACCGATCTGCGCGCGGTCGGCCTGCAGGACATCACCGCCCACTATGTGCCGACGCTCGCCACGTGGCGCGAGAACGTCGCCCGCCACGCATCACAGCTCGAGGCGATGGGCTACGACCGCCGTTTCCGGCGGCTGTGGGAGATGTACCTGGCCTACTGCGAGGCGGGGTTCGCCGAGCGCCGCATTCAGGACATCCAGCTGCTGTTGGCCAAGCCGGGCTTCCGCGACGAGCCACTGGCCCGTCAGTCGCGTGGACTGCGCGTGAACATCCGCGCGCTGAGCGCATCGAGCAGCAGCCCCGGCCCGCGCGACGCGAGCCGCGCCAGCTCGAGCCGGTTGCCGGGGCGCAACACGGCCGCGTCGGATTCGATTGCCCGCACGGTGCGCCGCGCCCAGTCAGCCGGCGACACCGACGGCCAGCCCGACGTGTCCATGTGACGCGCGTAGGCCTGCTCGGTCGCCTCGAGCATGTCCGTGCGTACACCCGGAGTGACAAGGTGCAGAACATGGACGCCGGTCCCCCGCAGCTCGCGCCGCAGCGACTCGCTGAACGCGACGACGCCGGTCTTGGACGCCGAGTACGTGCTGGCACCGGGGAACGCCGCGTAGCCGCTGATCGACGCGTTGTTGACGATCGCGCCGCGCCCGCGCGCCACCATGGCAGGGACGGCCGCGCGGGCGAGCTGGATCACCGCCAGCAGGTTGACCTGGACCATCGCGTAGATGTCGTCGAGCTCCTGGTTCTCGATCAGCCCGCCGGTGACCAGGCCGGCGTTGTTGACGAGCACGTCGATCCGCTCGGCGCCGAGCGCGTCCCACGACGCCTGGACGGACTCGCGGCTCGACAGGTCGACCCGGACGGCGACGATCTCGGCGGCGCCCCCGGCCGGGGCCGCGAACGGCTCCCAGCGGTCGGGGTCACGCATCCCGACGAGCACCCGGGTCCGCGGCCGCCTCGCCAGCTCGCGCGCGATCGCGTCACCGATGCCGCGGTTGGCGCCGGTGATGAGACACGTCGCGCCGGTCAGGTCCATGGGCGCTGACCCTAGCTTGCATCATGAGCGCCGGGGCGCCGGGGCGCCCCTCGTGCTGCTGCACGCGCTCGGCGGGTCGCTGCGCTCGTGGGATCCGGTCGTCGGCCTGCTGGATCAGCGCCGCGAGGTGATCGCGATCGACATGCCGGGGTTCGGGGCCTCGCCGCCGGTGCCCGACGACGTCGTCCCGACGCCGGCCGCGCTGGCCGCCGCGGTCGCGGACACGTTGCGTGCGATCGGCGTGCCGCGACCGCATGTGGCCGGCAACTCGCTCGGCGCGTGGGTGGCGCTCGAGCTCGCCCGCGCCGGCGGCGCCCGCAGCGTCACCGCGATCGCCCCGGCCGGCTTCTGGGGCGCCCCGCTGCGCTCGCGCGGGACCGTCAACGCGCAGTCGATCAGCCACGCGCTGCGCCCGCTGCTGGTTGTCGCGGCGCGCTCGGCGCGCATGCGCCGGGCGATGCTCGGCGCGATCGTCGCCCACCCCGAGCGCCTGACGCCCGCCGACGCGGCGCGCTTCATCGACGACTACGCGCGTTCGCCCGGCTACGTCGCCGTCAACCGCGAAATGCGCGGCTCGCACTTCACTGCCGCCGAGCAGATCACCGTCCCGGTGACCGTCGCGTGGTGCGAGCTCGACCGCCTCGTACCGCCGCGCGCGGTGCCGGGGCTGCGCGCGCACGCGGTGACGTTGCGCGGCTGCGGCCATGTGCCGATGACCGACGATCCCCAGGCGGTGGCCGAGGTGCTGGCGCTCGGGTCGGCCGACGACGCTGTCGATCAGCGCGTCAGCTCGTCCAGCAGCACGACCGGCGAGACATAGTCGGCGCCGGTGTGGCGCCGCAGGGCGATCTCGCACGTGCGGTTGCCGCACAGGTGAGCGTCGAACGGCCCGTCGGCGCGCAGCTCGGCCGCCTCGTCGGCCAGCGCCGCGGCGGTCAGATCAGGGTGCAGGAGGCCGCGGTCGCCGGCCATGCCGCAGCACGAGGCGGCCGCCGGGACGACGACCTCGTCGGCCATCGCCGCGGCGAGCTCGCGGAGATCGTCCTCGAGGCCGAGATGGCGCAGCGAGCAGGTCGGGTGCAGCGCCACCCGGGGGAGGCGCCGGCGGATCGTCAGGCGATCGACCAGCGCGTTGGCCCACTGGATCGCATCGAGGACGATCACGTCGGGCTCCAGACGCTGCATCTGCGCCCGCAGAGCCATCGCGCACGAGCTCGCATCGATCACGACCAACTGCTGGCGGCCGGGCGACCCGCGCAGCGCGTCGGCGGTCCGCCGCGCGATCCGCTCCTCGGCGTCGTGGTGGCCCTTGGATCCGAACGGCTGGCCGCAGCACAGGCCCGGCTCGTCGACGATGGCAAGCGGCGAATCGGCGCGCGCCGAGACGTCGAGCAGCGCCTGGGTCAGGCCGCCGGAGTCGAAGATCCGGTTCGTGCACGACGGCAGGTAGCGCGCCACCGCCGCCGGCGCCAGCTCGCTGGGCAACGCGCGGGCGGGGCCGGGCATCGGCGCCGTCCACGCCGGGACGCGATCGTCGCCGGCCACGCGCCGCGCGGCGCCGGCGACGGCAGCCGTCGTGCGATCTCCGAGCGCGTGCCCGACCCGCAGCCCGCCACGGGCCGCGCGCTCGATCAGCGCCCAGTGGTCGGCGGCTGCACTCGCCGCGCGCGCCGACAGCGCGCCATGGCGCTGCTCGCGCAGCCCCTTCACCATCGCCCCGGTATCGATCCCCAGCGGGCAGGCGATCGTGCACGAGCCGTCGGCCGCGCACGTGTCGATGCCATCGTGGGCGAATTCGCGCTGCAGCGCCTGGGCGACCGGGGACCCCGGCGCCTGGCGGGCCAGCTCGCGGCGCAGCACGATCCGCTGGCGCGGCGTCGTCGTCAGCCAGCGGCTCGGGCAGACCGGCTCACACAGCCCGCACTCGACGCACATCGTCACCTCGTCCTCAACCGCCGGCGTCGACTTCAGGTCGGCGACATGGATCCGCGGGTCGCGGTTGAGCACGACGCCGGGGCCCAGCACGCCGTCGGGGTCGGCGAGCTGCTTGATGCGCCACATCATCTCCGTCGCCGTGGCGCCCCACTCGCGCTCCACGAACGGTGCCATCATCCGCCCGGTCCCGTGCTCGCCCTTGAGTGACCCGTCGTGCTCGTCGACGACCAGCGCAACGAGGTCCGACACGAGCGCCTCGAAGCGCTGCACCTCGGCCGGGTCGCCGAACATCGGCGTCAGATAGAAGTGGACGTTGCCGGCCGACACGTGGCCCGAGACGTTGGGCGGGAAGCCGTGGCGCGCCATCAGCTCCTGGATCGTCGTCACGCAGGCGGCGAAGCGGTCCGGGCGCACGACGATGTCCTCGAGGATCATCGACGAGCCGGGCGGCCGGACGCGCCCGAACAGCCCGAACTTGCCGTTGCGCACCCGCCACGCATTGGCGACGGCGCGCGGCTCGCCCGCGAATGGCGTGGGCGCCCGCAGCAGCTCGTGACCGGCGATCACGTCGGCGGCGGCGCGCTGCATCGAGTCGAGCGCCGCGTCGTCGTCGGCCGACAGCTCGACCAGCAGCGCCGCCGAATGCGGCGGCAGCTCGCTCCAGTCCGCCGGCGCGCCGGGGATCGTGTCGGCGGCGACGTGGAGCAGCTCGGCCCCGACCAGCTCGACCGCGCTGGCGCCGACTGCGACGAGCTCGGAGACCGGAGCGACGGCGGCGTCGACGTCGGCGAAGTGCAGCCACGTGACCGCAGTCCGCGCCGGCACCGCGACCGTTTCGATCACGGCCTCGGCGATCACCGCCAGCGTCCCCTCGCTGCCGACCACGAGCCGGCGGAAGATCTCAAGCGGTGTCTCGGCGTCGAGCAGCGCGCACAGCCGGTACCCGGTCGTGTTCTTGATCTCGAACTTGCGCCGCACGCGCTGCGCCAGCTCGGCGTCGGCGAGCAGCTCGTCGCGCAGCGCCAGCAGGCCGCCGGCCAGCGCCGGCTCGGCCGCGGCGAAGCGCTCCTCGGCGCCGGGGGCCGCGGTGTCGATCAGCGTGCCTGAGGCGAGCAGCAGCGTCATCGAGCGCACGGTGCTGTAGGCGTCGGCAGTCGTGCCGCAGCGCATCCCGCCCGAGTTGTTGGCGATCACGCCACCGACCGTGCATGCCTCGAGGCTTGCGGGGTCGGGGCCGAGCCGGCGCCCGTGGCGGGCCAGCCGGCGGTTGACGTGCGCGAGCACGGTGCCCGGCTTCACGCGTACGCGCGCGCCGTCGTCCTCGACCTCGACCCCGCGCCAGTGGTGGCGCACGTCGATCAGGATGCCGCTGCCCTGAGCCTGGCCGCACAGGCTCGTGCCGCCGCTGCGCAGCGTCACGGGGATGTCCTGGGCGCGCGCGAGATCGACCACCGCGCGGACGTCGTGCACGTCGCGGGCGGCGACGACGGCCTGGGGGAGCAGTCGATAGGGGCTGGCGTCGGCGGCGTAGCGCACAAGGTCCGAGACACGGTGGCGGACCTGCTCGGCGCCGACGAGCGCCTCGAGCTGTGAGCGCAGCGGCTCGGGCGTGCCACCGGCCAGCGCGTCGGGAACGCGGTCGGCGGCCGGCTCAGCCATGCAGCCGCGCCCGGCCGGCTATCCGCGCCGACGCCGATTCGTCGCTGAGCGTCGCGCCGCCGATCGTCAGTGCCTTGACCGAGCAACTGAGATGGTCGCCGCGCAGCGACGCCGGGATCGTGAAGCGCCGGCTCGACGAGCGCACGAGGCGCACGGGACCGTCGTCGAACGCATAGGCGAGGCGGGTCGGCTGGGGGTCGGCGTAGGTGGGCGGCGTGCAGAACACCGTACGCCCCGTGGCGACCGTGCCGGTCAGCTTCGGGCGCCCGAGCGCGACGGGCTCCCATACCGGGTTGGCGGTCATCGCGAACGCGACGATCGCGGCGACGTCGGCGTAGTTCTCCGGATCGCCGTGGCGGGTGCCGCAGTAGGCGCCCCAGTCGTCGATCCCGACCTGCAGCGGCGCGCCGTCGGCGGCGGTGACGACGAGCGGCCCGCCGGAGTCGCCGAAGCAGCCCGACACGAACGGCGCTCGGCCGTCGGGGTCGGTCGTGCACAGCATCGCCGCCGGGACGTACTCGCTGTCGCTGTGAACGATCGCCAGCAGCGAGCTGCACGCGGCGTCGCTGTGGATCTCGACCGTGCCGGCGCGCAGCGCGCCGACCGCGTCGGAGTCGTTGTAGTCGGTGATGCCGAGGCCGATCGTCGTCGCGCGGGTACCGGCGCGGTACAGCGCGGCGTCGGCCGCAGTCGCCAGGCGGATCGGGGCGACGTCGGTGATCGGGGCGTCGAGGGCGACGATCGCTGCATCGAACGGCACCGGGTCGGCCTCGGCGTCGTCGTCGACCGGCACGCGGCGCGCGTAGTCGTAGTCGTCGGCCATCCGCTTGACGCGGCGCATCTCGCCGCCGGCCAGGCGGATGGCGTCACCGTCCTCGATATGGGCGGTGCAGTGGGCGGCGGTCAGAACGCGGTCGGGCGCGATCAGCGTCCCCGTGCAGCCATCGAGATCGGCGAGGTAGGGGATCGTCGCCGGATCGACGCGATGGCCGCCGATCACGGCGCCGGCGGGATCACCGGCGCAGCCCAGGGCGACGAGCGCCGCGGTGGCGATCATCCGCGCGCGCACCAGGCGCAGGACGATAACGCGCGCGTAGGGTGCCGGGCATGGACATCGGAGCACTCGAGCAGGCGGAGCCGTTCGTGACGATCGACGGCTCGATCATCCGTGAGGTGGCGGGACCGGTCTCGCTGCCGTCGGTCAACCAGTCGCTGGCCGAAGCGACGCTGCCCGCGGGCGGCGAGACGGCCGAGCATTACCACGTCGTCGCCGAGGAGCTGTACTTCTTCACGGCCGGCTCAGGGCGGCTGCGGGTCGGAGACGATGAGCAGCCGGTTCGTGCCGGTCAGTGCGCGGTGATCCCGCCCGGGACGCCGCACAAGCTGTGGAACACGGGTGGCGAGCCGCTCGTCCTGCTCTGCTGCTGTTCGCCGCGCTACAGCCACGAGGACACGGTGCTCACCGGCGGATAGGCGGCCGGTCACGGGTCGCAAACCGGTTGGCCGCGGATCATGCGTAGGATCGCGGCCCTATGCGAAAGACGATTCTCGCCCTGACGATGCCGATGCTGCTCCTCGCCTGCGGGTGCGGCGGCGGGCGCGGGAACTCGAGCTCGAGCTCGAGCTCGCAGCTTTCGGCAGCCGACCTCAAGTCCCAGGCCAACGCGATCTGCGCCGATCTCAACAAGAAGACGGCCGCGGCGGCCAAGAGCCAGGACTTCGACACGGCGCTGTCGGCCACCAACGACGGGATCAAGAAGCTCGAAGCGCTCAATCCGCCGGACAGCCTCAAGGACAAGTACCAGGCGTTCCTCGACCAGCTGCACGCCGGCGCGCCGGTCCTGACGAAGCTCGTCAAGGCCGTCGACGACAAGGACATCGCGAAGGCCCAGGCGCTGAGCGCCCAGGCCGATGCGACGAACAAGAAGGTCGATGCGGCCGCGACGGCGGTCGGCCTCGACCAGTGTTCGGCCGGCTGACGCCGGTCAGGTCCGCGTCACGGTGACGGCCACGGCAGCGCTGCGATCAGGATCTCGGCTCCGTCGTCGGAGCCGCTGACCCCGAGCCGCAGGCTGTCGGCGCCGTCCTGTGAGATCACGGGGCGTGTGTCGAACGCTGTGCCGGCGCTGCGCCTCGGGTTCGGCTGCACCGTTGTCGAGGCGCACGTGCTGTCGCAGCGCTGCAGCGTCGTCGCGACGTCAGCCGGCTTCGGGCCGGTGAAGCGCAGGCGCATCGTCCCGCGGCCCGGCGTGGCGCTCGAGATGTGCCAGTCGGCGTTCCTGATCGCGAGTGCCATGCGCGGCGTCAGCGTCAGCCCGAAGCTGCGGCCGGCGTCGGCGCCGGTCCACGCGCGCACGTTGAGCTCGATCGCCGCGTTGTTGCCGAACGCGGGCGCGGCGCCGGGCTTCTGCAGCGAGCCCTGGATCTCGCGGGCGTCGCCACGGACGTCGCCGGTGATGGCGAGCTGCCGGGTCTGCCCGCCGCGCAGCAGCACGGTGCGCTGGAAGACGTTCCTGCACTGGATCGCGTCGCACGCGCCGACCGCGAGGAACCGGCGAGCGACTGCGTGGCGCGGGTTGAAGACGGTCACCGAGAGGTGCGCACGCAGGCGCCCGCCGGTCGGCGTGACCGACATGTGGACGCTGCTGACGTGCAGCCCGCCGGGGAGGGTGTTCGTGGAGACGAGGCTGTGGCCGATCGGCAGCCGGTGGTGCGGACCGCTGGCCAGCGCGGTTGTGGTTATGGCGATGGCGCCGACCGCGAGCAGCGCGACGGCGAGGACATGACGAATTCGGGGCATGCCCTTCAAACGGGCGATCGCGGGCGAAGGTGACGCAGGAGCGTCACGGCAGGGACCCCGGGCATGTCGGCGGGCGCCATCCCCGGGGTCGCTGCGATGCGGATGAGAGGACTCGAACCTCCACGGGATTGCTCCCACGGCGACCTGAACGCCGCGCGTCTACCAATTCCGCCACATCCGCGGGGCTCGGAGGGTACCGAGTCCGGCTGGCGCGTATCGGCGCGGCGTGCGAACACGCATGTGGGTCATGTGTTGCGGGTGCGTCGACGGTCGCCGCGCCCTTGTTACGCTTCGTCGGCCTCTGGCCGCCATCGTCTAGGGGACTAGGACGCCGCCCTCTCACGGCGGAAACCGGGGTTCGAATCCCCGTGGCGGTACTCCGGAACCCCGCTCAGGTAGCGGGGTTTCGCCGTTTCGGGCCTACTGATCGCCGGCGTCGGCCGTGCACGGTTCACCGCGACCGACGAGTTCGACGCTCGCCCGTTCCTCGCGCGACTTGTCGCTCATCGTGTGCGCGACCACGCCGGCCATGCGCCGTTCGCGCCGGAGGATCTCGAGGATCGCGTGGGTATGGGATGTGCGCTTCATGGTGGGTGCGGCAACGCGGCGTACGGCGCCCATCACAGCCAACATATATAAGGAGCGTCGATGAACCACACCTCTGAGGTTCCGCAGGGAACACGGGCGAGCGAAGGTGCCCCCGCGGGCCCACATCATGTAGGCGGCCGCGGGGGCTAGGGGTCCGTGCCGGCGCCAGACTTGGCACGGATTCTCGTTAGCACTAACGCCGCGGAGCGTGACCATCTTCCGGTCAGTCGTGGACGCCACGACGTCGCGCCCAAGGACGACGAGCAGGTCACGCCGTAACCCCGGAGATCCGGCGGTAGGTCAGGTCGAAGTCCTTCGTCCAGTCGCGGCCGTCGGCCGACGTCTGCCATTGCCCGTCGATCCGGTCGCCGCGGTCGGCAAAGGTCGCGACGAAGCGCTGGCAGAAGTCCAACGGCGAGAAGTCGGGCGTGTCGCGCACGAGCGTCCACTCGCGGTCGGTGAGGGTCATGCGGTAGATCCGCACGACGCCGCGCGAGTCGAAGTAGTGCTGGGTGTAGTCGCCACCGTCGTCGCAGGTGACGACGATCATGCTGTCGGGGACCTCGGAGTGGGGGATCTCGGTGCGCTGGACCAGCACGCGCTCGCGCAGCGCCCACTGAACCATCGTCCGGCCGGCCGGCGCATCCGGGAGGTCGACCGTCACCTCCCACTCGCCGACCAGTCGTCCCAGCGCATCCGTCGGATTGGTTTCCATGTCGATAGCGACTACCCGCTGAGGCTGATCTCATCGCCGCTCCGGGTTATAGAGTCGCTGCGATGCGGAGGGTGCATCGGATCGAATCCGGCGTCGGCCGCTTCTTTGCGTACGCCGGCCTGTTCCTGCTGGTGACGTTCCTCTGGTGCATCCCCGTCGGGGTCATCGGCTCGTCGAACATCGTGTGGGGCGAGCCCAACCAGTACGGGCGGGTCGACATCCCGGGCACCGGGATCGTGCACCTGCCGGCCGGCTCGGTCGACGGCACCGTGGCGATGATCATCCCCGGGCGCGGCAACGAGACGCCGACCGTGCTGCTGCCCGACGACCTGGCGCTGTCGGTCGTCGCCGTTGACGGGTCCGGGAGTGCGGTCGTCACCCGGCACCTCGGCAACAGCGGCAACGCCATGGACTCCCACGCAGATTCCCAGCGCCACGTGTGGAACATCTCGGTCCCGCACGACGGCGACTACCACGTGACGACGCACGGCACGTTCGAGGGCCTCGGTGTCGACGTGGCGGTCTGGTTCGGTCACGGCCCGCCGATCCCGGGCACTCTCGTCCCGGTCATCGCCCTGTGGCTCGCGGCGATCACGGCGCTCATCTACTGGCTCGTCCGGCGTCGTCGCAAGCCGGGGGACGACTCGCAAGGCGACTACAGCGGGCCGGTCTGGACGCCGCGGCCGGAGCATCGCGACCACGGCGGTGACGACGGCGGCGGAGACGGGGTCGGGGAGCTCGAGCGCCTCGCGGCGCTGCACCGCGGCGGCGAGCTGACCGATGCGGAGTTCGAGACCGAGAAGCACAAGCTGATCGAGCGCGGCTGACCTGACCGTTCACGGAACCTGCGACCCCCGTTTCGAGCCACTGCGCGGCGCCCTGGCCGAGAACGTCGCCGACCACGGTGAGCTCGGCGCGTCGGCGACCCTGATCGTCGAGGGCCGGGTCGTCGCAGATCTGTGGTGCGGGTGGCGCGACACCGAGCGCACGGCGCCGTGGACGGGGGACACGCTGGTCAGCGTCTTTTCGGTCGGCAAGGCGTTCGCCGCCGTCTGTGCGCTGCTGCTCGTCGATCGCGGGACGCTCGAGCTCGACCGGCCGCTGTCGCGCGACTGGCCACAGTTCGCCGACGACCGAGTGACGCTGCGCCACGTCCTCTCGCATCGCTCGGGCCTGCCGGCGATCGAGCGGATGCTCGACACGGCATTCGATTGGCCGGCCGTCGTTGACGCACTCGCCGAGCAGGAGCCGTGGTGGGCGCCCGGCACGGCCCACGGCTACCACGTCCACACGCTCGGCTACCTGGCGGGCGAGCTCGTCCGGCGGGTCACGGGGGACACGATCGGGACATTCCTGCGCCGCGAGATCGCCGCCCCGCTGGGCGCCGACCTTCAGTACGGCTGCGTCCCCGCCGACCGCGCGCGACGCGCCGACTACCTGTTCAGCGCCGAGACCCTCGCGCGGCCACCGCGCGGCACCGACTCGCCGCCGCCCGACGCGCGCACGACGCTGATGCGCGAGCGCGCGTACATGAACCCGCCCGGCGCGACCGGGGTCGGGACCGTCAACAGCGACCCGTGGCTCGACAACGAGGTTCCGTCGGCCAACATGCACGCCACGGCGGGGGCGATCGCCCGCGGGTACGCGGCCCTGATCGACGCGCGTGCGCCGCTGCTGAGCGACGACCTGCTCGCCGAGGCGATCGGCCAGGCCTCCGACGGCGAGGACCTGATCCTCGCGCGCCACTCGCGTTTCGGCCTGGGCTTCCAGCTCACGATGCCCGAGCGCCCGCTCGGCCCCAACCCGCGCGCCTTCGGTCACTTCGGCGCCGGCGGCGCGCTCGGCTTCGCCGATCCCGATGCCGGCCTCGCGTTCGGGTACGCGATGAACCGCGGCGGCCCGCGCTGGCAGAACCCGCGCAACCGCACGCTGCTCGAGGCGATCTACGCCGCGATTTCCTGAGGCCGTCGGATCGCCCCGCCCTCCTGAACGACCGCAATTCTGCGCGTCGGCGGAGGGCCTCAAGGGGTGTCGAGAACGTGCCGATGACACGGCGATGAAGGGTCTGCCACGCGGCTGATCCATAAGTCGAGTCAACCGGATTACGGTCGCAAGGCCGCACCACGATGCTCACAAATCGTCCGAAGACGAAAGCGAGTTTTTCCTGGGGGCAGGCTCTCACGCTGGTCGCTGCGATCGTGGTTGTCGTCGCCACGGTCGCCATCGCTCAGACGGCGCGCGCCCGCGCAGACCGCTACAACCGGGCCGAGGTGCTTGCGCTTCGTGCCGAGTCCGATGCGCGGGCGATCGAGGTCGAGCAATACAAGGGCCTCGCCAGCCCGAGCCTGACGCCGACCAAGCTGATCGGCCCCGGGTTCGCCATCTACGCCGACCTGACGAGCGCGCTCAGGGCGCTGCGCACGTCGGCCGGCCTCCCGATGAGCAAGTGGTCCGCGCTCAACCGGGCGGTCAAGCGCACCTACGTGCTCGGCATGCGGACGCTGTCGGTCTACCAGCTCAGGGGCGTCAGCGCCGCCCGCGGGATGGTGCTGCGCCAGTTCGCGCCGCAGATAGAGCGCCTGACCTCGCTGACCGAGCGCATCCGGCGCATCGAACAGGCCGGCGCCACCGCGAGCGCCGAGCGCTCGGAGAACCTCTTCATCCTGTCGGTGATCCTCGGCGTGGCGATGCTGCTGCTGCTCGGCCTGCGTTTCGAGCGCCTGCGCCGCCGGTCGATTGTCGCCGCCTCGGTTCGCAACGCCGAGAAGCTCGGCGAGGAGCGCCTGCGCAGCCTCGTCCGCCACGCCACCGACGTGATCTGCGTCGTCGCCGGCGACGGCCGCGTCGAGTGGATCGCCGAATCGGTCGAGCGCGTCTTGGGCTACGTGCCGACGCGGGTGATGGGCCAGCCGTTCCTGGATCTCGTCGAGCCGGGCGACCGCGTCGCCGGCCGGCGCTTCATCGAGGCCGCGGTCGGCCGTGACGGTCCGGCCGGGACGATGGGGCTACGCATGCGGATGGCCGATGGCTCCTCTCGACACATCGACGTGATGATCGACAACCGCCTGGCCGACGACTCGGTCCGCGGTCTGCTGCTCAACCTGCGCGACGTCTCCGAGCAGCGCGTGCTCCAGGAGCAGCTGCGCCACCAGGCCCTGCACGACTCGCTGACCGGCCTCGCCAACCGCGCCGCGTTCGAGCAGCGCACGACGCAGGCGCTCCAGCGCACGAGCGGCGACGCGATGGTCGCAGTGATGCTGTGCGACCTCGACGACTTCAAGACGATCAACGACAGCCTCGGCCACTCGGTCGGCGAGCTGGTGCTGCGCGAGGCGGCGAGCCGGATCGGCGACATCGCCGATGAGGTCGGCCTCGCCGCGCGCCTCGGCGGCGACGAGTTCGCGGTGCTGATGGCCGGCGTGTCGCGCCCGACCGAGGCGCTCGAGGTCGCCGGCCGGATTCGCGCCGCGCTGAGCCAGCCGATCGTCGTCGGCAACCGCGAGCTGCGCGTGACCGGCAGCGTCGGAGTCGGGTTCTCCGATGAGGCGGCGACGGTCGACGAGCTGCTGCGCAACGCCGATGTCGCGATGTACGCCGGCAAGGGCGAGGGCGGCGATGCCGTGACGATGTTCGCCAAGACGATGCACGCGTCGGCGATCGACCGCCTCGAGCTCGGTTCGCAGCTCGAGCGCGCGATCGGCGCCGGCGAGCTCGAGCTCGACTTCCAGCCGGTCGTGCGCATGGACGACGGCTCAATCGTCGGCGCCGAGGCGCTGGTGCGCTGGGATCACCCGACGCGCGGCCGCCTCGGGCCGGGCTCGTTCATCGGCCTCGCCGAGACGAGCGGCCTGATCGTTGCGCTCGGCGCCTGGGTCCTGCGCGCGGCCTGCGGGCAGCTCGGCGAGTGGCACCGCAACGGTCATCAGGGGCTGCGGCTATCGGTCAACGTCTCGATCCGCCAGCTCGCCGACCCCGACCTGCCGCGGGTCGTCGCCACCGCGCTGGCCGAGGGAGGCCTGCCGCCCGGTGCGCTGACGCTCGAGCTGACCGAGAGCCTGCTGGCCGACGACAACGACCAGGTCCGCACCCAGTTGCTGGCGCTGCGCCGGCTGGGCGTCAACCTCGCCGTCGACGACTTCGGTACCGGCTACTCGGCGCTGTCCTACCTGCGGACATTCCCGATCGACATCCTCAAGATCGATCGCTCGTTCGTCGACGGCATCGACCTCGACGCTGGTAAGGCCCGCCTCGTGCGCGGCATCGTCGACCTCGCCGAGAGCCTCGACCTCGAGGTCATCGCCGAGGGCATCGAGCGCGACGGCGAGGCGGCAGAGCTGCGCGGGATGGGAACGACGCTCGCCCAGGGCTTCCTGTTCTCGCCGCCGGTCGACGCCGCGTCGTTCACGCGGATGCTCAAGGGCGACGGCGACACGCTCGCTCACGTCGCGATCGCGGCGTAGGCCGCGCGGCGACACGGTCACCGATCGCCGCCGCGTCGGCGCCACAACGGCACGACGACGCGCACGACGAGCACGAGGACCAGCACGATCGCGGTGACGATCCATGCCGGGCTGCGCTTCCAGATCTGGACCGCGAGCGCGACCGCGAGAACCGCGATCGTGGCGACTAACAGGCGCTGGTCGCGGTCCATACGACGATCGTAGCCACTGCGGTGGCCTACCCTGGGGTGATGCGCCTCTCGCGCTCCGGCTCCTACCCGTCGGTTGCCGCCGCCCTGCGGGCCGCGGCCCTGTGCGCCGCCGGGTTGGTCGCCACCGGCCTGCTCGCCTACGAGGTGCCGGTCTTCCGAGCCCGCGACTCGGCGACGCTCGAGGGCTTCGAGGGCCTGGCCCACGGGCGCCTGACGCCGCTGCTCGACCACGTCGCGCACCTCGCCGACCCGGCACCGTTCGCGCTGATCGGGCTGGCGCTGATCGTGATCGCGATCGCCCGTGGCCGCGCGCGGGTCGGGCTGGCGATCGCCGTCGTGCTGCCAGGCGCTGCGATCACGACAGAGATGCTCAAGCACACGCTCGCCCATCCGCGGCTGGCCGAGTGGCTGGGAGCGGACCAGATCGGCGCGGCGTCGTGGCCGTCGGGCCACGCGACCGCGGCGATGTCGCTCGCGCTGTGTGCGGTGATCGCCGTGTCGGCGCCGTGGCGCCCGCTGGTGGCGACCGTCGGCGGGCTGTTTGCGATCGGTGTCTCCTACGCGATCCTCGCGCTCGGCTGGCACTTCCCCAGCGACGTGATCGGCGGCTACTTCGTCGCCGCAACGTGGACGGCGCTGGCCGTCGCGGCGGTCCGCGCGGCCGACGCGCGCTGGGCGCCGAGGCGCCGGGTGGCTCGTGTGTCGGCGGCGCGGGGGACCGTGCTCGGCGCGGCGCCGGCGGTGGTCGTCACCGGCGTCGGCGCATTGGCGGTGGCGATCGCGCTCGGTCGCCCGCACACGATCGCCACCTACGCCGGCGATCACCCGACGTTCATGCTCGGCGCGGCGGCGATCGCCGCGCTGGCCGTGCTACTCGCCGCGATGGCGCTCACGGACCGATCTTCTTGATCTGCACGACCGCTTCCTTGACCGGCAGCTTGACGATCTGATTCTTCAGCAGTTCGTCGCTCATGCGCACGAACGAGAACAGCGGACCCGCACCGTGCCCGGTACCCGGCATCGTCGTGTTGCAGCCGAACCGCACCGTCACGGCGGTCGGTGCGATCGACTGCACCGTCTGCGACGACGGCGCGGGGGTGATCGCCACGACGCCGTCGAGGTCGATGTCCATGTCGACAACCGCGCCCTTGTGGGCAACCGGCAGCGTCCACGAGTCGATGCCGGGATTGTCGGCGTCGCCCAGCACGCAATCGACGTGACCGTCGCGGCGCCACTTGGTCGGGTCGAGGTGCATGTGGACGTGACCTGAGACGAGATGGTTGCCGATGCCGTCGACGACGATCGACGTCGAGAACTTGCCGCGGTACTTGACCAACCCGGCGAGGTGCACGACCGCGTCGGACGCGTTGGCCCCCGGCGTGCCGGTCAGGCCGGTCTGGCCCGTCTGCCCCGTCGCGCCCTGAACGCCCTGGACGCCCTGCTGGTTCCACGACAGCGTCTGCTGCCCGCCCGGACAGCCGCCGGCCGGGGCAAGGGTCAGGGCCTGGTTGGCGGGCTCGACGCACGCCGTGATGGTCTGGTCGGCGACGCGGATCGCGCCGTAGGTGACGCCGCCCGCCGCGAGCACGGCAGCAGCGGTGGCAATGAGGATCGCGTTTCTCATGTCCGGACAACACCCGGACGGCCGACGAGTTACGCGTCGCGCGAAGCGCCCGGCTCCCACAACGGCTCGGCGGTGCCGTTGGCCGCGCGGGCCAGGATGAACAGCAGGTCCGACAGCCGGTTGAGGTAGCGCACGACCTCGGGGTTGGCGTCGGCGACCATCAGGGCGCGGCGCTCGGCGCGCCGGCAGACCGTGCGGCAGACGTGCAGCGACGCCGCGAGCGGCGTCCCGCCCGGCAGGACGAAGCTGTGCAGCGGCTGGAGCGTGGCGTTGACCTCGTCGCACCCCGCCTCCAGCCACGCCGTCTGCTCGGGCACGACGCGCAGCCGTTCGCGCGCGTCGTCCGGCGGCACCGACAGGTCGGCGCCAAGATCGAACAGGTCGTTCTGGACGTGCTTGAGGCGCGCCGCCGTCGGCTCGTCGGGGTCGCCGGTGGCCAGCGCCAGGCCGATCAGCGCGTTGAGCTCGTCGATCGTCCCGTAAGCCTCGATCCGCGGGTCGTTCTTCGACACGCGGCTCATGTCGCCGAGGTGCGTCTCGCCGCCGTCGCCGAGCTTGGTGTAGATGCGGGTGAGGTTGACCGTCACGGGATGGGCCGGTGAGCTTCACATCTCAGGGTAGACTGCCGCGCTGATCGACATAGGGGTCGGTGGCGAAGGGAAGCCGGTGTGAATCCGGCGCGGACCCGCCACTGTGACCGGGGATGCCAGCCGCACGCGCGCTCACGCGCGCAGCCACTGGGAACGCGAGACGCGATCCCGGGAAGGCGCGAGATGGTCGGCCCGGAAGCCAGGAGACCTGCCTCCGACCACAAGCCCAGAAGCCCTCGTGGAAGGGGTGGCTCATGAAGAGAATCCGTATTTGCCTCCTGATTGGAGGCCTCGTCGCCGTTGTGGCGGTGGCGAACGCGATCGCCGCCGGTGCGCCGGCGACCGTCAAGGTCCACATCGAAGGCGGCACGGCGACGCTGCTGCCGACGACCGTGCTGACGACGACGACCGCCACGGCCGGCAAGGACCCGGCCCACCAGTGCACCGGCACGTCGGCGCTCGGCGCCCTCGACGACGCGACGCATGGCAGCTGGGCGGGCGCGTTCGACAGCGGTCTCGGCGACTATCTCGTCTCGACGATCCTCGGCGAGATACCCGACCCGTCGTTCGCGTTCTGGAGCATCGACGTCAACGGCGTGCCCGCGTCGACCGGGGCCTGCGGGATCGAGCTGCAGACCGGCGACGACCTGCTGTTCTTCAACAGCTGCTTCGGCCCCGGCAGCCCGTGCTACACCGGCAGCCCGATGGTCATCACGGCGCCGAACACCGCGGTACCTGGGACGCCGTTCACGGTCCACGTGGCGCTGGTCACGACCTCGTTCCCGCCGCCGACCTTCGACCCGGTGTCGACGTCGGCCCCGGCCATCGGGGCGACGGTGACCGGCGCAGGCGCACCGGCGACGACCAACGCCTCCGGCGACGCAACGGTGACGCTGCCGACGGCCGGCCCGGCGGTGCTGCGCGTGAGCAACACGACCGGCGACGTGCCCGACGAGGCCACGGTCTGTGCGACCACCGGCGCCGACGGCGCCTGCGGGACGACGATCCCGCCGCCGCCGCCGCAGCCGATCCCGGGCGGGCCCGTGGTCGCCGGCCAGAGCAGCACGCCCGACACGACGGCGCCGGTCGCCACGATCGCGTCGATCGCCAACGGCAAGACGTTCGCCAGGGGCCACGGCCCGCGGACGCTGTCGGGCACGGCCGACGACCCCGGGTCGGGGATCGATCACGTGTCGCTGCGCCTGGTCCGCACATACCGTGGCCACTGCTCGACGTTCCTGCCGTCGAAGGCCAAGTTCGCCGGCATTCACTGTGGTGCCGCCAACGGCGTCTGGTTCAAGGTCTCGACGTCGGCCGGCTGGTCCTACCTGCTGCCGGCGGCGCTGGCGAGCGGGCGCTACTCGCTCGACGTTCGCGTCACCGACCGCGCCCACAACCACTCCACGGCACTCGACACCGGCAAGGAGCACATCTCCTTCACCGTGCGCTGATCCGATGATCCGCCGACTCCTGATCTCGCTGCTCGCCGCCGGCCTCGTTGCCGCGACGGGCTGCGGGGTGGGGGAGGGGACGGCGGTCAACCCGGGCTCGCAGTTGATCACGAGCGACTTCGGGTCCAAGGTGGTCGTGCTCGACCAGCACCCGAAGATCGAGGGCTCCGACACCGTGATGCGGCTGCTCCAGCGCAACGCACATGTCACGACGCGATTCGGTGGCAAGTTCGTCCAGTCGATCAACGGCGTCTCGGGCGGCGAGACGAAGGGCGGCGATCCCGACGACTGGTTCTTCTACGTCAACGGCATCGAGAGCGGCGCCGGCGCCTCCGAGATCCGCGTCCACGACGGCGACCGCGTTTGGTGGGACGACCACGACTGGAGCGGCGCGATGGACACGCCGGCCGTCGTCGGCTCGTTCCCCGAGCCGTTCGTGCACGGCGCCGACGGCAAGAAGCTCCCGACGCGCGTCGAGTGCGCGCCGGCGACGAGCCCGGCATGCGACCGGGCGGTCGAGAACCTCGTCGAGGTCGGCGTCGTCGCTGGTCAGTCGGAGTTCGAGTCGACGATCGAGCAGGACACGCTGCGGGTACTGGTCGGTGACTGGACGGCGTTGCGCACCGACCCGGCCGCGGGACTGCTCGAGAAGCCGGCGTCGGCCAGCGGCGTGTTCGCGCGGATGGCGCCCGACGGGCGCTCGATCGCGCTGATGAACATCCATGGAAAGGTGGTGCGCACCCTCGGCCCGGGCTACGGCCTCGTCGCCGCGGTACGCCTCAACCACGGGCGGCCGGTGTGGGTCGTCACGGGCACCAACGCGGCGGGCATCGACGCCGCCGCCTCCGCGCTGGCCGAGGGGCTGCTGGCCAACCACTTCGCCGTCGCCGTGCGGGGATCCGACGTCACACCGCTGCCGCTGCCGTGAGGTACCTCGCCCGTCCCAGCCCGCTGCACGCGGCGCGCCCGGCGGTCGCGGCGGCGTTCTGCCTGACGCTCGGCGCGTGCGCGTTCATCCTCGTGCACCCGGTGGTCGTCGGCGCGCTGGCGCTGATCGTGCTCGCCTGCGGCGCGGCCTGCGGGGTCGGGCGCGAGCTCGCGCGCGTCGCGCGGTGGACGATCCCGCTGACTCTGCTGATCGTCATCGTCAACGCGGTCGTCGTCCGCGACGGGCTGACCGTGCTGTGGCGCTTCGGCGACGTCCCGGTGCTCGGCCAGGTCGACATCACGCTCGAGGCGATCGTCTACGGGCTGGCGTTCGGGCTGCGACTGCTGGTCGTGGCGATGGCGTTCGCGCTGCTGACCGCGGCCGTCGACCCCGACGCGCTGTTGCGTGGGATGCGGCGCCTGTCGGTTCGCTCGGCGCTCGCGGCGACGCTGTCGACGCGGCTCGTCCCGGTCCTCGCGCGCGACGCGAAGCGGATGGCCCTGGCGCAGCGCTGCCGGGCCGGCGCGGCGCCGTCACGGGTCGCGGTGATGCGCGCCCTGACGACCGGCGCGCTGGATCGTGCGCTCGACCTCGCGGCGACGCTCGACCTGCGCGGCTACGCGCAGGCCCGCCGCCCGCCGCGGGCCGCCGTGCCGTGGAGCCGCCACGACATCGCGTTCGCGGTGTCGAGCGTCGCGCTGCTGGCGCTGTCGATCGCCGCCGCGGCCGGCGGCGCGACACGCTTCGGCGCCTACCCGCAGCTGCACGCGGCGCCGCTGGGCGGCGCACTGGCGCTGTCGGGCGTGCTGGCGCTGTGTGCGCTGGCGCCGTTCGCCGACCGACGGGGCATCGCGTGAGCGACGACGTCCTGATCCTCGATCGCGTGACCTACCGCTACCCGGGGGTCGAGCGGCCGGCGCTGCGCGACGTGTCGCTGCGCGTCGCGCCCGGCGAGTTCGTCGTCGTCTGTGGCCTCAGCGCGAGCGGCAAGTCGACGCTGCTCGGTACGGCCAGTGCGCTCGTGCCGCACGTCCACGGTGGGACGTTCGACGGTCACGCGCTCGTCGGCGGCCTCGACACGCGCGACAACGGGCCGGGCGACATCGCGACCGTCGCCGGGACGCTGCTCCAGGACCCCGAGACGCAGATCGTGATGACGACGGTGCGCGCCGAGCTGGCGTTCCCGCTCGAGAACCAGGGCCGCGGGGCGGCGCAGGTCGCGCGCGGCGTCGAGGAGGTCGCGCTGGCCCTGGGGATCGAAGGCCTGCTCGACCGCGCGGTCGAGGAGCTCAGCGGCGGCGAGCTACAGCGCGTCGCGCTCGGCGCGGCACTCGCCGGTCGGCCCCGGATCGTGCTGCTCGACGAGCCGACGTCGCAGCTGGACCCGGTCGCCGGCGACGAGCTCGTGTGGCTGCTGCGGCGCCTCAACGAGGAGTGGGGGACCGCAGTGGTGCTGGCCGAGCATCGCCTCGAGCGCTGCCTGCACCACGCCGACCGTGTCGTGGCGCTCGACGGCGGGGAGATCGTCTGCGACGCCACGCCGCGCGAGTTCCTCGCCTGGGCGCCGCCGGTTCTGCGCACCCCGTCCGCGCAGATGTTCGCGCTCGCCGGCCTGCAGCCGCTGCCGGCCAGCGTCAAGGAGGCGCGCGCCGCGCTGGCGGCCCGTGGCCTGGTCGAAAGTGCCTCCTCCGACGGCGATGACACGCCGTTGCCGCCGCGCGTCACCCGCCGCTCCCGGCGCCGCGCCCGCGCGGGCGCCGCGCTGGATTTCGCCGGCGTCTGGCACGAGCTCGCGCGCGGGCCGGTCCTGCTGCGCGACCTGTCGCTCGTCGTCGCGCCGGGGGAGACGGTCGCGCTGATGGGCCGCAACGGCGCTGGCAAGTCGACGCTGCTGCGCCACGCCGCGGGGCTGCTGGCCCCGACGCGCGGATCGGTGACCGCCGCCGGGCGTGTCGCGCTGGCGCTCCAGAACCCCGGCGACTACCTGATCCACGAGCGGGTCCGCGACGAGGCGCCGACCGCGGCGCTGGCCGCCGAGGACTTGCTCGACGTGATCGACCGCCATCCCGGCGACCTGTCGGGCGGACAACGCCAGCGCCTCGCACTCGCGATCGTCCTCGGCGCCCCGGGCGACGACGACCGCCCGGCCGTCGTCTGCCTCGACGAGCCGACGCGCGGCATGGACCGCGGCGCCAAGGCGCAGCTCGCCGAGCGCCTGCGGGGGCTGGCGGCCGGCGGCGCGGCCGTGCTCGTCGCCACCCACGACGCGGAGTTCGCCGCCGCGTTCGCCCAGCGCGTGGTGCTGCTGGCCGGCGGCCGCGTGATCGCCGACGGGGACATCCATGGCGTCCTGACCGGCGGCTGGTACTTCGCCACCGAGACCGCGCGCGTGCTCGGCGGCGCGCTGACAGCGACGGAGGGCGCGGCGCTGCTGCGCGCCCGCCTGGCCCCCGCGGCCGAGGCCGTGCGATGAACTGGATCGTTGCGTCGTTCGGGTTGCTTGTCCTCGCTCTGGCGGCGGGCTTCGGCTGGTGGGAGCGCACGCGCCCGAGCTCGCGCGAGGTCGCGCTGGTCGCCGCGCTCGCCGCGCTGGCGGCGCTCGGCCGCATCGCGTTTGCGCCGATCCCCAACGTCAAGCCGACGACGGACATCGTGCTGCTGACCGGCTACGTGCTCGGCGCCGGGCCCGGTTTCGCCACCGGGGCGGTGGCCGCACTGGCATCGAACGTCGTGTTCGGCCAGGGACCGTGGACGCCGTGGGAGATGGCCGGCTGGGGTCTGACCGGCCTGATGGGCGCCGGGCTCGGGGCAGTCACGCACCGCCGGGTCGGCCGTTTGCCGTTGGCGATGTACTGCGCCGTCGCCGGCCTCGTCTATGGCGCGCTGCTCGACGTGTCGGTCTGGGTCGGCTACGCGGGCGAGCACACGCTCGGCCAGTACCTGCTGGTCAGCGGCACGTCGTTGCCGTTCAACATCGCCCACGCGACGGGCAACTTCGTCTTCTGCCTCGCGTTCGGGCCGGTGTTCGTGCGCACGCTCGAGCGCTTTCGCACCCGCCTGCACGTCGTCTGGAGCCCGGCATGACCCGCGCCGGCGCCTTGGCGCTCGCGGTCGTCGCCGCCGCGCTGGGCGTCGCGGTCGGCGCCCGAGCGTCGTCGGATCCGCACGCTGCCCGGCGCGCCGCGCGCTACATCTCGGCCAAGCTGCCGGCGGGCGGCGACGGCTCGGCGGCCGACGCGATCGTCGTCCTGCGCGCCACCGGCCAGCTCGCGCCGGCCGATGCCCGCATCCGCGCCGCGTTGCTGCGGGCCGGCGCCGCGAAGTACCTCAAGACCGACGTGACGCCGGCCGGCCCGGCCGCCAAGGTGATCCTCGGCCTGACCGCCGCCGGGGTCGGCAACCCACGCTGCGCGGCATCGCTCGACCTGCTGGCGGCGCTGAAGTCCGGGCGGCGCAACGACTTCTACGGCGCCGACGCGTTCGACGAGGGCTTCTCCCTGCTCGCGCTGCGGGCGCTTCACCAGCGCGTGGCGCCGGCAGTGATTGCCGCGCTGCGCGCGTCGCGCCACGGCGGCGGCTGGCCGCTCGCCCTGGGGTCGAGCGGCGCCGACGACACCGAGTCGACGGCGATCCTGCTCGAGGGACTGCACGCCGCCGGCGTCGGCCGGCACGACCCGATGGTGCGCGCGGCGCTGGCGTGGATCGAGAGCCGGCGCGGCTCGACCGGCGGCTTCGGCTCCCAACCCGGCGAGCCGGCCGACGCCGATACGACCGGTGTCGTTCTGAGCGCCGAGAACGCGCTCGGCGTCGCCGATCCGCGCGCCGTGCGCGCGTTGAAGGCGCTGCAGCGTCCCGACGGGGCGATCCAGTACGAGGCGGCGGAGCCGGGGAGCGTGCTGCTCGCGTCGCTCGACGGCGCGCTGGGGCTGTCGGGCCAGGTCCGCCCAGTGGGCGCCCAGCGGTCAGCGCCTCGCGGATGTTAGGTTGCCGCCCTCTATGAATGTGGGCGTTCCCAAGGAAACCGCGGCGGATGAGCGCCGCGTCGCGCTCGTCCCCGATGTCGTACGCAAACTGACCGGAGCCGGCCACGGCGTCACCGTCGAGTCCGGCGCCGGCGAGCAGGCGCTGATCCCCGATGCGCTGTTCACGGCCGCGGGCGCGACGATCGGTGATCCGTGGGACGCCGACGTCGTCGTCAAGGTCGCGCCGCCGACCGCCGACGAGGCGGCGAAGCTGCACAAGGGCCAGGTCCTGGTCGGCTTTCTGGCGCCGCGGACCAATCCGGAGGTCCAGCAGGAGCTCGCCAAGGCCGGAGCGACCGCGTTCGCGATGGAGGCGATCCCGCGGATCTCTCGCGCGCAGTCGATGGACGCGCTCAGCTCGCAGGCCAACGTTGGTGGTTACAGGGCGGCGCTGCTGGGGGCCCAGCACTCGACGCGCTTCTACCCGATGCTGATGACCGCGGCCGGCACGATCCCGCCGGCCAAGGTGCTCGTGCTCGGCGTCGGCGTCGCTGGGCTTCAGGCGCTGGCTACCGCCCGGCGGCTCGGCGCACAGACGACCGGCTACGACGTCCGGCCCGAAGTGGCCGAGCAGGTCCAGTCGCTCGGCGCCCGGTGGCTCGACCTTGGCATCGAGGCAGCCGGCGAGGGCGGCTACGCCCGTGAGCTGACCGAGGCCGAGCGCGCCCAGCAGCAGCAGGCGCTGACCGATGCGATCAAGACCTTCGACGTCGTGATCACCACGGCGCTCGTACCGGGGCGCCCGGCGCCGAAGCTCGTGACCGCCGAGGCGGTCGAGGGCATGAAGCCCGGCAGCGTGATCGTCGACATGGCCGGCGAGGCGGGCGGTAACTGCGAGCTCACCGAGCCCGGCGAGGTCGTGGTCAAGCACGACGTCACGATCGCCTCGCCGCTCAACCTGCCGGCGACGATGCCCGAGCACGCCAGCGCGCTGTACGCGCGCAACGTCGAGGCGCTGCTCGCCCTGTTCACCAACGACGAGGGCGCGCTGGCCCCCGACTTCGACGACGAGATCGTCAAGGGCAGCTGTGTCGTCCGCGACGGGGAGATTCAGGCGTGATCCCTCCCGGAGACCGGCACACCCACAGGAGGAATCGCGGCTGATGCTTGTCACCAACCTGGCCATCCTCGTGCTCGCCGGCTTCGTCGGCTTCGCGGTCATCTCGAAGGTGCCCAACACGCTGCACACGCCGCTGATGTCGGGCACCAACGCGATCCACGGCATCGTCGTGCTCGGCGGCATCGTCGTGCTCGGCCTCGGCGCCGACGGCTTCCTCAACAAGCTGTTGCTGGTGATCGCGATCGCGTTCGGCACGATCAACGTCGTCGGCGGCTTCCTCGTCACCGACCGGATGCTCGAGATGTTCAAGGCCAAGCCCAAGCCGAAGCCCGAGGCCGAGGCCGAGGCCGAGGCCGACAAGGACGGCGGCGCATGATGCTCGCCTCGTCGTTCCTGCACGACCAGAACTTCATCGACGTCCTGTACATCGTCGCGTTCTCGCTGTTCATCTACGGCTTGATGGGGCTGACCGGGCCCGGGACGGCGGTCCGCGGAAATCGGATCGCCGCCGTCGGCATGGCGATCGCGGTGATCGCGACGCTGCTGCTGCCGGGGATGGGCAACTGGGGGCTGATCATCCTCGGAGTCGCGCTGGGCACCGTCGTCGGCGTTCCGGCGGCGCGCCAGGTGAAGATGACCGCGATGCCGCAGATGGTCGCCCTGTTCAACGGGGTCGGCGGCGGCGCCGTGGCACTGATCGCGTGGGTCGAGTTCCGCTCGTCGGGCGGCTTCTCCGACACGCCGACCTACATCACGATCTTCTCGCTGTTCGCCGCGATCATCGGCTCGGTCTCGTTCTGGGGCTCGAACGTCGCGTTCGGCAAGCTCCAGGAGATCCTGCCCGGGCGCCCGATCACGCTCGGCGCGATGCAGCAGGCGGTCAACGGTCTGCTGTTCGTCGGCGCGGTCGCGTGCGCCGTGGCGATCGCCACCGGCTCGACCGACGAGCTTCTGATGATCGGCCTGCTCGTGTTCGCGGCGCTGCTCGGCCTGTTCGTCGTGCTGCCGATCGGCGGCGCCGACATGCCGGTCGTGATCTCGCTGCTCAACGCATGCACCGGCCTGAGTGCCGCCGCGACCGGCGTCGCGCTCAACAACACCGCGCTGATCGTCGCCGGCATGATCGTCGGCGCGTCGGGCTCGATCCTCACCAACCTGATGGCGGTCGCGATGAACCGCTCGATCCCGTCGATCATCGCCGGTGGTTTCGGCGGCGTCGTGACGACAGGCGGCGCGGCGGGCGACGACGGGGTCGAGCGAACCGTGCGCTCGACATCGGCCGCCGACGCGGCGATCCAGATGACCTACGCCAACCGTGTTGTCGTCGTCCCCGGCTACGGCATGGCCGTCGCGCAGGCCCAGCACGCGGTACGTGAGATGACCAAGCTGCTCGAGGCCAAGGGGATCGAAGTCTCGTTCGCGATCCACCCGGTCGCCGGGCGGATGCCGGGCCACATGAACGTGCTGCTGGCCGAGGCCGATGTCCCCTACGAGCAGCTCTCGGAGATGGACGACGCCAACAGCGAGTTCGGGCGCACCGACGTGTCGCTTGTCATCGGCGCCAACGACGTCACCAACCCCGACGCGCGCGCGAAGACCGACAGCCCGATCTACGGGATGCCGATCCTCAACGTCGACGAGTCGGCCTCCGTGATCGTCCTGAAGCGGTCGATGAACTCCGGCTTCGCCGGGATCGACAACCCGCTGTTCTACAACCCCAAGACGGCGATGCTGTTCGGTGACGCCAAGGCCTCGGTGAGCGCGATCACCGAGGAACTGAAGGCCTTGTGAGCCGCCGGCTCACGATCGCCTCGCTCATCACCCTCGCTCTCGTCGGCTTCGCGCTGCGCGCCGCCAGCAGCTCGTTCACGCTCAACGCGATCGGCTATTTCATCGTCGGGGTCGCCGGCGTGCTGGCGATCGCGGCGCTGTTCTTTGCGATCGGCGCGAGCGAGGACCGGGAGCGGCGGAACGAATCCCCGCCGGACGACGAACCGCATCACTGAAGGAGGGCGGGTCTGAACCGCCCGCCAGCTCCAGCCGCTAGTTCTCGATCGTCACCAGCGTCCCGACCGGCGTGTACGGCCAGATCTTGGCGGCCGCCGCCAGCGGCAGCTCGACGCAGCCGAGGCTCTGGGGCGTGCCGAACGAGGCGCGGGGGAAGGCGTGCAGGGCGTCGCCGCCGTTGAAGTAGGAGACCCACTTGATGCCCGGGTCCTTGTACTTGGTCCCGTCGGGGTTGGTGCCGCTCATCGTCGTCTCGGCGAGGTGCTCGAAGACCGGGAACGTGCCGAGCTTCGTCGGCGCGGCCGGGACGCCGGTGTTGCCGGGCGACGACACGATCACATGGCCCGAGTGCCACAGCCGCAGCCGCTGCGGCGTGCGCTTGTGGACGAAGACGTAGTTGTAGCCCTTGGTCGGCGACTGGCCGTCACCGGATACGGCGTCGGCGAGCAGCGACTTCCAGGTGCCCGGTCCGGCGACCGCGTCGACGGCCAGGCCGCGGGCACTCTGGTAGGCCATGATCGCGCCGCGGGTGATCTCGTTGAGCTGGCCGGGCGTCCACTGGTCCTGGAGCTCGGCCGGCGTGTGGTGATAGCGCCACGTGAACGTCCCCGACGGCGGGTCGACGGCGGCCCGCGCCTGCGCCTTGGCCGTGTGGGCGACGTTCTTGGCGCTCGGCGTCCAGTCGACCGGCAGGTAACCCCGCTGGGCGAGGAGCTGCTGCACGCGCAGGATCGATCCCGGCGGAACGCTGTAGGTGAGCTCGCGCGTGCGGTGCAGGTCGTGGCCCTGCGGACCGACGACGGCGACCGTCCGCGGCAGGCTCACGCTCAGCGACGCCCCGAGGGCGAGCCCCGAGCCCGACGGCCGGAACTCGAGCGTGTGGCTGTTGAGCTGGTGCCAGCGGCCGGGGATCGCCGGCGTCAGCACCGGGTGCGCCGTGCCGATCGCCTGCGACACGGGCTTGGAGAACGTCAGGTGGATCGCGTCGGTCGGCGCGATCCGGCCCGGCGCCGGATCGGAGACAGCGACCGTCTCGTGCGCGGTCGGGAACCAGGTGACCGTCGCCGGCGGGCCGACACGCTCCCAGCTGCGCGGCGCGACGGCGACGCGGACAGTGCCGCTGGCGCCGTGGTGCTCGACGCGCAGCTGATCGACCGCCGTCGACATGGTGCGGTTGTGGCGCCCCGAGCCGGTGCCGTAGACGACGCGCGAGACCGGATTGTCGAAGCTCACGAACAGCGGCGCCCCCGGCGTGATGCTGACCCAGCGCGACGTGACCTTGGCGCGCGGCGTGCGGACAGTGAGGCGCTCGTGCTCGGTCGAGCCCAGCGCCCAGCCGACCAGCGACGGGCGCCGCACGACGACGTCGACCGTGATCGTCTCGCCGGGGCGGACCTTGTTCAGCGGGGTCAGGCGCCCGCCGTCGTTGGAAAGCGGCACGCGGCGGCCGTGCGAGTCGACCGCGCGGGCGCTGACCAGCCGCCCGCCGAGCGGCTTGATGTTGAGCTTCGCCATGGCGGTCGGGTCGTCGCCGAGGCTGACGCCGCTCAGATAGCGCGCGCCGAAATACAGGACCGCGACGAGGCCGAGCAGCACCGCGCCGACGCCGAACGCCGTCCGCCCGCGCGACCGGCGCGGGGCCGGCGGCGGCTCAGGGCGACGCAGATGAGGCGGCGTCGTTGTGCGCACAGGCCCGAGAAGCACTGCTCCCAGGATAGGCATGCGGGTGCACCAGGGCGCCGGGCCAGGCGCCCGTGCAGGCCAAATTTCACTAGGGGATCCCGATCGGCAGCCCGGGGACGGTGACCGACGGCACGGTCACCGACGGCACGGTGACGGCCGGGACCGTGATCGCCGGGACGGTGACGCTCGGCACGTGGACCGGGCCCACCGAGACCGGCGGTGTGCTCACCGCGGGCGTGCTGACCGCCGGGGTGCTGACCGACGGCGTATGGACTTCGGGCGTGCTCACCGGCGGCGTGCCGACCGGCGGGAGGGTGCGCGTCGTCGGCGATCCGCCCGACGACGGGTTGGAGCCCGACGACGACGGGCTCGACGCCGACGCCGACGAAGCCGGCGCACCCGTGCCTCCCGCCGACTGTGATCCGCCGGATCCGCTCGACCCCGGCGACGTCGGCGTGCCGGCCGGGCGCCGTCCGCCGGTCGACTGGCCGGAGCCCGCGGGCCGCCCGGCGTGGTGGCGGTGCGGCGTCGCTGCCTGGTGGTGGCGGCGGTGGTGGGCGGCGCGCGACGGGGCGGACACGGTCAGCCGATGCGCGGCCGGAAGCACGACGGCGGCCAAGGGCTGCGCCGCGAGCGACACGCCGCGCGCGATGCTCGAACTGTCGGCGCGCTGATGGTGAACCGGGCTCGGAGGGTTCGCGTGCGAGAGCCCCAGCAGGGCGATCGCGCCGGCGACGGGCAGCGCGGCGCCGAAGCCGCCGATCACGCTGGGCGACGGCCCGAACCCGGCCCACAGCCGCTGCAGGCCGGCGAGCACGAGCGTCGTTCCGGCAACCGGCCGCCACGCCGAGTAGTAGGTGCGAAACGCGGCGACGGCATCGGGGTCCAGCTGCGTGCCCGACTCGCTGCGCAGCGTGTCCAGCGCGCGTTTGTGGGTGCAGGCGCGGCGGTACGCGCGGCTCGATGTCATCGCGTCGAACGTGTCGGCGACGGCGATGATCCGCGCGCCGAGCGGGATCTCGTCGCCGCGCAGGCCATCCGGGTAGCCGCGACCGTCGAGGCGCTCGTGGTGGTGGCGGACCATCGCGCGGATCTCGGGGTCGTCGATCTCGCCGAGCATCTCGACGCCGTCGAGCGGGTGGCGCTTGACGACCTCGTACTCCGTGTCGGACAGCCGGTCGGGCTTGTTGAGGATCTCGCGCGGCGTGTAGATCTTGCCGACGTCGTGGACCGCTGCCGCGGTCAGGCACTTGCGCACCTGATCGGGGCTCAGATGCATCGCGCGCGCGATCGCCTCGACGTGGCGCGTCACTCGCTGGCTGTGGCCGTGGGTGTAGGAGTCACGCGCCTCGAGCAACGTGCCGAGCCGCTCGAGCGCCTGCACGTGCTCGGCCGCCGACGGCGGATGGCCTTCGGCGACGCGGTAGCTCGCCGCGCGCAGCCGCCGCTCGATCCACAGCCGGTACAGCCAGCTCCAGATCATCATGTCCGCGAACACAAGCTCGTGCGACACCGGGTGGCGCTTCCACATCGCCGAGCCGGCGGCGGCGATCGCCAGCGACAGCGCCACGGCCAGCGCGATCGCCTCGAGGACCTCGCCGAAGCCCCGCGTGGGCATGACGGCGCCGGTGATCGCCACCGGCAGCACGGTCACGCAGGCGGTCGCGACGAGGGCCTGCGGCAGGTGGCGCTCGAGGTGGCGGCGCGTGGGGGACCGGTACACCGACGGCGTCGTGGCCACATTCCACAGTATCTCCGCGGAGGCACCCTTCAATGCATACGTGAGACACGATGGGACGAATGTTTCGTGGAGGCCTCGACGGGCCCAGCCGCTACGGTGGACGGCGATGCGACTCGCGGCGCCGCGCCCCAACGTCGAGCTCCGGGGCGCCGCCGACGGCGGCACGATCGTTGTCCTCTCATTCCCCTACGACGCCCAGATCGTCAACGCGGTGCGCGGCATCCCGCACCGGCGCTTTGACTGGGACACGCGCGAGTGGTGGGCACCGGCCGACGACTGGTCGGGGATCCATGTTGCGGAGGTCCTGACCCGCTTCCCCGAGCTCGTCGTCTCCGACGGGGTTCGGGCGTGGCTGGACGGGATCGAGCGGCGGTGGGTCGGGCGCGTCGGCGCGGTCGGCCACGACGGGCGCGGCTGGTGGGCGCTGCATACGCGCGCCGGCACGGTTCCCGACGCGCTGCTTGAGGGCTCGGTCCAGCGCGAGCACGATCTGCTCGTGCCGTTCTCCGTCGCGGCGGCCGAGGCGCTGCGCGAGCAGCGCTCGGCGCGCCTGGACGCCGGCGCCGAGCGCTGCCTGGTCGCGGCCGAGATGGGCCTTGACCCCCCACCGGCGCGGCTCACGCTCGCAGGCGGCGTCGAGGGCCGTGCGCTCGTGCTCGAGGTGCTGTGGGATACCGAGGCCGGCCTGGCGTTCGACCGCCTGCCGGGCGTCGAGCGCCGCCGGGTCCCGGTCGACCCGTGGCTCGTGCCGCAGATCGACGCCTTCGTCGGCCTGCACCACATCGCCGTGACCGCCCCCGCGGTGCCGGTGCTCGACGCGCTGCGTGTCGAGCACGACGCCGCCGCCGAGGCGGTGCGCGCATCGCGGGCGACCGAGGGCGAGCCGATCGCCGAGGTGGCCGCCGTGCTCGGTGGCGAGCTCGAGCCATTTCAGTGGGTCGCCGTGCGCTACGCGCTGGAGGCGCGGCGCACGTTCCTGGCCGACGAGCAGGGCCTGGGTAAGACGGTCGAGGCGCTCGCCGCGCTGGAGGCTGACGGCGCGTTCCCGGCCGTTGTCGTCTGCCCCGCGTCGCTGAAGCTCAACTGGCAGCGCGAGACGGGGAAATGGCTGCCTCATCGCAGCGTCGCGCTTATCGAGGGCCGGTCGGCGGTGCCGCCGCGGGCCGACATCACGATCCTCAACTACGAGATCGTCGCCGCCCACCGCGAGGAGCTCGCCCTGCGGCGGCCGCGCGCGCTGGTCGTCGACGAGTCCCACTACGTCAAGAACCCGCAGGCCAAGCGCACCCACGCGGTGCGCCGGCTCGCCGCCAGCGTCGCGGCCGACGGGCTGCGCCTGGCGCTCACCGGGACGCCGGTCATGAACCACGCCGAGGAGCTGATCGCCCAGCTGCGCGTCCTCGGACGGCTCGAGGACTTCGGCTCCGGCGCGCGGTTTGCCCGTCAGTTCCAGGGAGAGCTATCGGAGGAGCGGCTGCACTGGCATCTGCGCCGGCGCTGCTTCGTGCGCCGGCTCAAGAGCGAGGTGCTGCCGCAACTGCCGGCCAAGCGCCAGGTCGTGGTGCCGGTCGCGCTCGACAACGAGCGCGAATACCGCCTGGCCGAGAAGGACGTCATCGCGTGGCTGCGCGAGCAGCCGCTGGACCTGTCGGAGCTCAACGCGCGGATCGCCGCGACGCTGCGCGCCCAGCGCCTGGCTCAGCTGACGACGCTCCAGCGCCTCGCGGCGCGGGGCAAGCTCCACGCTGCGCTGGGCTGGATCGGCGACTTCCTTGCCTCGGGCGAGCCGCTCGTCGTGTTCGCGCGCCATGTCGAGGTCCAGCAGGCGGTGATCCAGCGCTTTCCCGATGCGCTGCATCTGCTCGGCAGCGACAGCGCCGCGGCGCGCGAGGCCGCGGTGCAGTCCTTCCAGCTCACGACCGGCCCACAGCTGATCGTCGCCGCGACGCGCGTCGGCGCGCAGGGGATCACGTTGACGCGGGCGTCGAACGTTGCGTTCCTCGAACTCGAGTGGACCCCGGCGCTGCACGATCAGGCCGAGGACCGCTGCCACCGGATCGGCCAGCGCGACGCGGTCAGCGCCTGGTATCTGCTGGCCGCCGACACGATCGACGAGACGATGGCGCGGCTGATCGCGCGCAAGCGCGGAATCGTCGCCGCGGTCACCGACGGCCGCCGCCTCGATGGCGACGGCCTGGTGAGCGAGGTCGTGCGTGAGCTGCGCGACGGCGAGCCGCTGCGCCACCTGCGCGCCGTGTCCTGACCCGCGCCGCCCCCCAACTGATGCGTGCGTCGTCACCGATGCGTAAGTTCTCGTCCCTTCGCCGGTTGAGAGGTCGATTCTCAACCCACACCTCCCACTGACGCATGACGTGCTTCTAGGCTCGATCCGCTGCCGACCCGTGCCCGCGACGCTGCTGGCCGGCCTTGTGCTGGCCCTGCCCGGGGCGGCTCGCGCGAACTACTTCCCGGCCGCCGCGGTCGACGGGCCAAGCGCGGACATCCAGCGGCTGGGCGGCCTCGACGTGGCATTCGACGGCTCCGGCGCACTCGTCTACGTCAAGAACGCGGGCGGCATCCCGAGGGTCTTCGCCTCGCGGCTGGCAGGCGGCGTGTGGCAGACGCCCGAGCAGCTCGACGCGGGCCTGTCGGCGCCCGCCTCGCAGCCGGTCATCGCCGCCGGGAACGGCGGCCGCGATGCGGCGCTGTGGGTCGAGGGCGGCGCGGTCTTCGCCAGTGTCCGCGCGGCGGGGGCGACGAGCTGGTCGGCGCCGGCGCTGCTGTCGGCCACCGGCTCCAACCCGTCAGTCTCGATGTCGATCCACGGCGAGGCCTACGCGACGTGGACCGCGCCGGGTCCGGCCGGGGCGTCGAACATCTTCGCTGCGCAGATGGCGCGCACGGCCAACGTCTTCTCGACGATCGCGCAACCGCTCGACGTCGATCCCAGCCAGCCGGCCGGTGACGCGACGCGACGCTCGAAGGTCGTCGCGACCGCGGACGGCACGGGGATCGCGGTCTGGGGTGAGACCGGAACCGATGGGCGCAGCCACGTCTACCTGCGCCGGATCCTCGGCCCGACGCTGTCGCTGTATCCCCAGGACGCGACGTTCGCCACCGAGCCTGGCACGGGCTCCGCGGCCGGCTCGGCCGACGAGCCCGACATCGCCGTGCGTGACGACCCGTCGTTCGCGTGGCTCGTCTTCCGCCAGGTGTTCGCCGATGGCACCCACATCGTCACCCGCCCGCTCGTCGGGTCGCTGCTCGACCCCGGCCAGGTGCTGGTCGGCAGCGAGAACGGCGCCAACCCACGGATCACCGTCAACTCGCTGGGCGACGGAATCGCCACCGCGGCGGGCGCCGACGACTTCGCCGCGTTCGGGGATGTGCTGCACGACGCCACGTGGCAGCCGCTGACACGTCTCGACACGCCGCCGTCGGGCCTCCTGCCGACGCCGCTGGCGACGTTCCCCGACGGGGGCTTCCCGACCGTCTCGTGGATCCAGGACCCGGTGCCGGGGGACGGCGCCGCGACGGTCCACAACCGTCAGTGGGAGGTCGTGGCCAGCAAGCGCACGGTGCCCAGGCCCGACCCCGACGTGACCGTCTCCAACCCGGCGCTCGGCGCGGTCGACCCGGACCTCGGGTTCGACGCCTCCGGCGACCGCGTCGGCGATGTGGCGATCGGATTCGTCCAGGGCTCGGCCGACGCCCGCACGATCGCCGTAGCGATGTACGACCGCCCGCCGGGCTCGTTCACGCTCAACACGAACACGAGGTTCAAGCGCACGGCTCTCCCGCTGCTGAGCTGGGCGGCCGCGCGTGATCTGTGGGGGCCGGTCAACTACACCGTGACGGTCGACAAGATCCCGGTCGGCACAACACAGAGCACGACCTTCGCGCCGACCAAGCCGTTGCCCGACGGCGTCCACACCTGGAACGTGTCGGCCGTCGACGTGCGCGGTCAGACCATCAACTCGACGGCGGCCCGGGCCCTGCGCCTCGACACGACGCCGCCGGTCGTCTCGATCGGCCTGACGGGCAAGAAGAAGAAGGGCAAGCCGCTGACCGTCACCGTCCGCGCCCAGGACCTGATGCAGACCGTGATCCCGGGCGTGACCCGTAAGCGCAAGGGCCCGATCACACATCAGACCGCGCCAACGACGCCCACCACGCCCGCGCCGCCGGCCGCGCCGGTGCCCAAGGGCAAGCCGGGCTCGAGCGGCGTCGCGACGATCACCCTGAACTTCGGCGACGGCACACCGCTGGTCACCGGCAACGGCACGCGGCTCACCGTCCGTCACGTCTTCCGCCACTCGGGCAACCACACGCTGTCGGCCACAGCGACCGACAAGGCCGGTTCGCGGTCGCAGAAGATCACGCGCCAGATTCGCATTGGCAAGTGATCAGGTGCCATCATCACGGCAATGGCCGCAGTCGCTGACGAGGGACGACTGGCCCGCGCCGCCGCCGAAGGCGACGGTCAGGCGTTCGCCACGCTGTACGACGCCTACGAGAGCCGGATCTTCAACTTCTGCCTGCGCCTCGTCGGATCGCGTGAGGACGCCGCCGACGCCACACAGGACGCGTTCGTCAAGGTCCTGCAACGGCTGCCCAAGATCACCGGAGAGCTCAACTTCGGCGCGTACCTGTTCACCGCGGCGCGCAACGCGAGCTACGACATCATCGGCAAGCGCAAGCGGGCCGATCCCGTGGAGGAGATCGGCGACGTGACCGGCCGGCCCCTCCATGGAGATGAACGGGGTCACATCGACGTCGACCCCGAGCGGGCAGCGATGCTGGCGGCGCTCCAGGAGAGCGTCCAGACGGCCAACGCGAAGTTGCCTGAGCGTCAGCGCGAGGTGCTCGCGCTGCGCGAGCTCGAGGACATGAGCTACGACGAGATCGCCGCGGTCATGGACATGAACCGCAACTCGGTCGCCCAGCTGATCTCGCGCGCCCGCATCAAGCTGCGCGACGAGCTGGTCGGTAGCGCGCTGGCCTCGGTGTCGGCGGCGACGCCCGACTGCCAGCGCGCGCTGCCGCTGATCGCGATGCGCCAGGACGGCCAGCTCAAGGACGCCGACGACAAGCGGTGGCTCAAGGCCCACGTCGCCGACTGCCCGACCTGCAAGGTCAGCGTCGAGGCGATGGAGGAGGCCGGCGTCTCCTACCGCGCATGGGCGCCGATCGTCCCGCTGCTGTGGCTGCGCAAGGCGACGATCGCCAAGGCGGCCGACCGGACCGGCTACGACTGGAGCGAGGCGGCCAACAGCCCCCGCAGCGGCGGGGGGGAGGGGGGCGGCTCCGGCTCGGGCACGCCGACCGGTGGCGCGGGCGCGGGCGGCTCGGGTGGCGACGTGCTCGTCGGGGCCGGCGCGGGCGCCGCGGCCGGCGCGGGCGACGGCGTCACCGCTGCCGCTGCCGCTGCCACCGCCGCCGACGGCCACGCACGCCGCTCGCACCACCGTCGCCGTGCCGCCCTGGCCGCGCTCGGGCTCGCGCTGTTGGCGGTGCTGTTCACGCAGCTGCTGCCCGGCGACGACACCGACTCGACGACCGCGGCGCGCCGTGCCGCCCAGACGACGCCGATCGTGCTCGGCACGACCCCGCTGGTCGCGACGCCGGTCGTCCATCACCACCGTGCCACCGTGCACCACAAGAAGGCCGTCGTCCACCATCGCCACCATCATCGCCGCCACCGTCACAAGTCGACAGCCGTCGTCGTGGCGAGCAACCCCGTCACGACCACGAGCACGCCGACGACGACGTTCCACGTCGCGACACAGACGACGGTCCACCGCCATACGACGACCCACCACACCACACCGCACCACACGTCGACGATCCACGCGACCGGCGGCGGCTCGGGCTCGTCGGGCACCAAGACCACATCGCGCCCGCCGCTGACCGGCACGACCACGACCCAGGCCACGCCGCCGCCTCCGCCGGTGACGACCACGACGACGCAGGCCGCGCCGCCGCCGTCGACCACGACCACGACGTCGACGCTCGCGCCGCCGCCGCTGCCGCCGTGCCGGCCCAGCGCGGTTGGCATCCCGTGCACGAAGCCCTGAGCGCCGACGACCACATGACGCCGCTCGCGGCCGCCGGTGAGGCGATCACGGCGCGTGTGTTCGTGGCCGGCCTGGACCTGCGTCCGCCCGGCGACGGGGTTCCGCGCGTCGTTGGCGCGATGATCGCCTCGCTCGACGGCCACGCGACGCTCGACGGCCGCGCCGGCGGCCTCGGCAACCCGGCCGACCGCGCGCTCCTGCGCGAGTTGCGCAGTGCCGCCGACGCGGTGTTCGTCGGGCGCAATACGCTGACCACCGAGCGCTACGCGACGCTCCTGGACCCCGACCAGCGCGAGTGGCGTCTCGCCGGCCGGCGGACCGCCCAGCCGCTCGTCGCGACGATCTCGCGCCGCTGGTCGCTGCTCCACGATGTGCCGCTGCTGGCCGAGGGCGACGTCGACGTCGTCGTCTACACCGACGACGTCGGCGAGGCCTCGCTGGCCGGAGCGCGGCTCGTGGCGCTCGATCCACTCACGCCGGCGGGCGTCGTCGCCGACCTCGCGGCCAACCACGGGGCGCAGCTGATCGTCTGCGAGGGTGGGCCGTCGCTGCTGCACGACCTCGCCGCCGACGGCACGATGACCGACCTCGTCCTGACCGTCGCGCCGCTGCTCGTCGCAGGTGAGGGCCCGTCGATCCTGACCGGCCAGCTGCTCGGCGAGCCGGCGGCGATGATGCTCGCCAACGCCGCCCGCGCCGGCGACCATCTGATGCTGCACTACCGCCGATGCGACTGACGCTGCGCGACCGCACGCTGGACATCGTGCCCGGGCGCCCGGCGCTGATGGGGATCGTCAACGTCGGCCCCGACTCGTTCTCCGACGTGGTGCGCCTCACGAGCACCGAGGCCGCGACCGAGCACGCGCGGCGCCTGGTCGCCGAAGGCGCCGATCTGATCGACGTCGGCGCCGAGTCCGGCGTGACCTACTCGGCCGCCACGCCGGCCGTCGAGGAGGCGGCGCTGCTCGTCCCGCTGGTCAGCGCGCTGGCCGCCGGAGGAATCACGGTTTCGGTCGACACCTACAAGCCGGCCGTCGCCGCCATCGTGCTCGACGCCGGGGCGGCGCTGATCAACGACACGAGTGGGCTGCGCGACCCCGAGCTGGCGCGGCTGTGTGCGCGCAGCGGCGCGGGACTGGTCGTCATGCACACCCGCGCGGCCCCCAAGCAGGAGTCGTTTCCGGGCTACGACGGCGACGGCGTGGTCGCCGACGTCGTCGCGTTCCTGCGCGAGCGCGTCGAGGTCGCGCTGGCCCACGGCGTCGCGCCCGAGCAGCTGCTGCTCGACCCGGGCCCGGACTTCGCCAAGACGCCCGCCGAGTCGCTGGCCGTGCTGCGCGAGCTGGGCCTGATCGCTGAGCTCGGGCGCCCGGTGCTGGCCGCGATCTCGCGCAAGTACTTCCTGGGCGCGATCACCGGCGCGCCGCCGCACGACCGTCTCGCCGAGACCCTGGCCGCCGCCGCGTTCGCGACCGCGGCCGGCGCGGCCATGTTGCGGGTGCACGACGTCGGCGCCGTCGCCGCCCACCTGCGCGTCCTGCGGGTGCTCGCCGGCGACGAGCCGTTGGGTGAATTTGACGTGACCGACGAGGCAATCAAGTGGATTCGGGCCGCCCCGGGGGTAGGCTCCGAGTCATGAGGCTCTTCATCGACACCGGTTCCGTGGCCGAGGTACAGCGCATCGCCCCGTGGGGCATCCTGTCCGGCGCGACCACCAACCCCTCGCTGCTCGCCAAGGAAGAGGGCGATCCGGGCGCCGCGATCAAGCAGATCTGCGATCTCGTCGACGGCCCGACGTCGGCCGAGGTGGTCTCCCGTGACGCCGACGCGATGGTCCGCGAGGGCCACGCGCTGCGCACGCTGCACGAGCACATCGTCGTCAAGGTCCCGTTCGGCGAGGCCGGCCTCGAGGCGACGCGGCGGATGTCGGCCGAGGGCATCCCGATCAACATGACGCTCGTCTTCAGCCCGACCCAGGCGCTGATGACCGCCGAAGCAGGGGCGACGTTCATCTCGTGCTTCATGGGCCGCCTCGACGACATCTCGGTCGATTCGACCACCGTCGTGTCAGAGATCATCGACACGCTGCGCCCGGGCGGCTACACGGCACAGGTGCTCGCCGCGTCGATCCGCCATCCGACGCACATCGTCACCGCGGCGTCGCTGGGCTGCGAGGTTGCGACGGTTCCGGCGAAGGTGCTCGACCAGATGCTCCACCACCCACTGACGACGTCGGGGATCGACAAGTTCGAGTCCGACTGGCAGTCGCGGCCGGAGTTCGCGAAGTGGCTCCAGGCATTGGTGGAGGCTCAGCCCGTGAGCTGACGAAGTACCCTGTGTGACGCGTCGCCTGGCCGCTGATCCCAACGCGGCTGGACGCCCACCGACGATTCCACCGATTCAAGGAGGACCTCTGTGTCCGTTCTCAGCCGTTCCGCCCTGTCCGACAGTCCGCTGGCGGATCTCCACACACTCGCGTCCGAGCTCGGCCTCGACGGCTACCGCCGGCTGCGCAAGGCTGACCTGATCAACGCGATCATCGAGCGCCAGGGCGGCGACCCGGGCGCCGACGACGGCGATGGCGTCGACGCGGCGCCCGACGCTGACGCTTCCGCGGCCGACGCTCCCGAGGCTGACGCCGACGCCGACGAGGAGGCATCGCCGCGGCGCTCGCGGTCGACGCGTTCGCGCTCGCGACGTGTGCGGGACGCCGACGAGGGAGCCGCCGACGAGGACGCGGCGCCGCGCCCGTCTCGCTCGCGCCGCGGCCGCTCGCGCGACGACGAGGAGGAGACCGGCGCCGAGACGCAGGTCGAGGGTGTCGTCGAGCTGCTCGGCAACGGGTCGGGCTTCCTGCGCACCTCGCCGCCCGAGCCGTCCGACGACGACGTCTACATCTCGGCCGCTCAGGTCCGCCGCTGCGAGCTCGTGTCGGGCGACGCGGTGACCGGGCCGATGCGCCCGCCCCGGCGCTCGGAGCGCTACCCGTCGCTGGTTCGCGTCGACACGATCAACGGCCGCCCGGCCGACGAGGTCGCCGAGGGCACCCACTTCGACGACCTGCCGTGCGTGTTCCCGGCCGAGCGCTTCGCGCTGGCCTCCGAGGACCCGACGCTCAAGGCGATCGAGTGGCTGACCCCGGTCGGCCGCGGCTCGCGCGCGACGATCGTCGGCGCGGCACGGTCGGGCAAGACCGAGGCGCTGCGGCGCCTCGCCGTCGCGCTGCGCGGCGTCGAGGGCATCGAGCTGAGCGTCGTGCTGGCGGGCGTGCGGCCCGAGGAGATCGGCGACTGGACAGCGGCCGGCATCGAGCCGGTGGCGACGGTCGCGCTCGGCGCGTCGGCCGACGCGCAGGGCCAGGCGATCGAGCGCGCGGTCGAGACGGCCAAGCGGATCGCCGCTCGCGGCGGCCACGCGGTCGTCCTGATCGACGGGCTCGACGGCACCCACCCGCCGGTCGCGCGCAAGGCGCTGGCCGCGGCACGGGCGATCCGCGACGGCGGCACGCTGACCGTCGTCGCCGTCAGCTCGGAGCCGCTGGGGGGCGAGACGACGGTGGTGGCGTTCGACGCGGCGCTCGCGTCGACCGGCCGCTACCCGGCACTGGATCTTCTGAGCAGCGGGACGCTGCGCCCGGAGCTGCTGGTCGGCGACGCCGGAGCGGACGCCATCGCCCAGGCGCGTGCAGCCGCGCTGGCCTGAGCTTTAGTCCCTCAGCGAATGCGCCGAAAAGGCGCGTATGGGTCTCCGCCGTCCCTCCGGCGATATCCATTCGGTCGCGTTCCGCACCCGGATGCTCCGTATCGGCCTGTGGCCGACCGGGTTCGCTGCGGCGTTCTGCCTCGGGTACTTCGCCATGACGTGGAGCGAGCCGCATCGCCCGTTTCTGACTGCGGCCGCGCTGGTCGCGATCCTGTGCTCGCTGGTGATGTCGCAGGTGCCGATCGAGCGGATCGCCGCAGGGACATGGTGCGAGCCGTTCTTCCTGGCCTGGAGCGCGGCGGTGATCGCGGTCATCGACGTTATGGTCGCGCTCGACGGCGGCGTCTCGAGCCCGACCGCAGCGCTGTTCTTCCTGCCGCTCGTGTTCGCCTCACTGGCCTACCCGATCAAGTCGCTGATCGCCGTCGGAGGGATGACGATCAGCGCGTACCTGGGCCTGGCGATCGCTCAGGGTGGCGTGCCGACGACGACGATCTACGTCTGGACGTGCACGTTGCTGACTGCGACCTGGATCTGCGCGCGCCAGGCGGCCAACCACGCCGAGCAGAGCCGCGTGCTCAACGAGCTGTCGCGGACCGACTCGCTGACCGACTCGCTGAACCGGCGCGGCTTCGAGGAACAGTTCGCGATCGAGCTCGCCCGCGGGCGCCGCGCCGGAACCCATGTCGGCCTGATCGTGGTCGATCTCGACGACTTCAAGGCGGTCAACGACCTCCAGGGCCACGCTGCCGGCGACGAGCTGCTGCGGTGGGTCGCGATGACGATGCGCGACGTGCTGCGCCCCGGCGACGCGATCGGCCGCCTCGGCGGCGACGAGTTCGGCGTGCTGCTGCCCGACCCGGGGACGCACGGGCTGGTCGGGGTGCTGCGCGAGCGGCTGCTCGACGCGCTCGGCGAGCGCACCGGCGCCAGCGCCGGCCTCGCCGTCTGCCCCGAGGACGGGCCCGACCAGGCGGCCCTCTTCAAGACGGCCGACTCCGACCTCTACGCCTGCAAGCTCGTCAACCGCGCCAGGTCGGGCGCGTCCGGCGCGCAGAACGTGAACATCCGCTCGGCGTCGATCCGGGCGTAGGTCGTCTCGCGGTCCAGGAACTGCTCCCAGTCGGCGCCGTAGCGCGGCACGTAGATGTCGAGCACGGTCTGACGCAGGCCGGCGTTCTCGAGGGCCGTCATGTCGAGCTCGATGGCGCGGCCGTGGACGGTGACGGCAAGCTCCTCGCCCGGGACGTGCGTCGCCGAGACCTGCGGTCGGGCGCGGATGTGGCGGAAGCGCAGCGAGTCGGGCGCCGAGCCGAAGTGAAACGCGCCGCGATAGAAGATCCCGTCGACCGGGCCGGCGATCGGCCGTCCGTCGGCCGTCACCGTGGCGAGCACCAGCAGTCGCATGCCGGTCAGGACCTCGGCCAGCTGGCGCGCCGTCAGCCGGCGCTGCGGCGTGATGATCGAGCGCAGATGCGCGCCGGCGCGCGCGTCGCTTGCGTCGAGCAGTTGCTGGAGTGCCGTGAGGTCGTCAGGCGTCTCGTGCACGGCGCGTGACGCTAGCGGGGGACGTAGGCGACGCGGCCCCAGCTCGGCTCGGGTGCGAGCTCGATCGGCTCGCCGTCGCGCTCGGGCTGCACGTAGCGGAACGAGTTGCTTGCGGCGTCGAAATGCACGTCGAGCTCGTGCTCCTTGACCCGCTGGTCGAGCCACGCGCTGCGGAACACCAGGCGACGGAGCCAGTGCACGAGCGAGCGGTCGCTGGGGCCGACGAGCTCGGGCCAGCAATCGTTGACGTGTTCGCCCAGCGCGCTCGCCGGATCCTGGATCTCGCCGTTGACCGCGAGGTTGACGAGGTCCTCGAGCTCGTGGGGCTCCAGCCGCCCTCCGACGAACCCAAGCTTCAGTGCGGCCTGCTCGCATCGCTCCGCGAAATCACGTTCGTTGAACGTAAAGCGAAGTTCTCCGTACTCGAGAACAAAGTCCTCTCCGGAGTCGTAGTTGCCGCGCTGCGTGGGAGCCATGAGGTGTGGGCCCGGGGGACACGGGCCGCGTCGGCATCCTATGGGCGATCCCTTCCCGGAGGTGTGTCATGACACACGTCTTGCAGGGGGGCGAGTTTTGCTCCGCGGCGACCTAGGAAGGGCATGACCGACGATGCCGCAACGATCCTCGTCGTCGAGGATGACGACGCGACTCGCACGTTCCTCGCCGACAACCTGTGCGCCGACGGCTACGAGCCGCTGGTCGCCGATTGTGCCCGTGACGCGCGGCGACTGCTGGAGACGAAGTTCCCCGACCTGGCGATCGTCGACCTCGGGCTGCCCGACGGCTCGGGGCTCGATCTCGTGCACCGGATCCGTACCGCCGACGGCGTCGCCAGCCGCATCGACCCACGCACCCCGGTCGTCGTCATAAGCGGCCGTGCGGCGGAGATCGATCGCGTCCGCGGCTTCGAGCGGGGCTGCGACGACTACGTCTGCAAGCCGTTCTCCTATCCCGAGCTGCGGGGCCGCGTCGCCGCGCTGCTGCGTCGCGCCGACCGCCACCCGGCCTCCGGGTGCCTGCGCGTCGGCGAGCTCGTCGTCGACCCCGCGTCGCGCGTCGTGACGCTGCGCGGCGTGCCCGCCGATGTCTCGCAGAAGGAGTTCGCGCTGTTGCGCGCGCTCGCCGCTGAGCCGACGCGGGTCTTCACCAAGGAGGAGCTGCTGCGGTCGATCTGGGGCTACCGGGCGATGGGCACGACGCGCACGCTGGACTCCCACGCCTGCCGGCTGCGCCAGAAGCTCGGCCACCACGGAGACCGCTTCATCATCAACGTGTGGGGCGTCGGCTACCGGCTCGTCGATGGCCCCGTCACGCGATGAGCACGGTCGGCGCGGGCGGCTGGATCGTCGGGATCGTCGGGCTTGTGCTCGCGCTGCAGGCGCGCGTCGAGCTGCTGCGCCGCCGGGAGCTCGTCGCCCGCGCCTGCCACGAGCTGCGCGGCCCGCTGACCGCCGCCGCGCTGGCGCTGCACGCGGTCTCACGCCACGGCGACATGCCCGCGCGGCGCGTCGGGGCGGTCGAGCTCGAGCTGCGCCGGTGCGGAATGGCGCTCGACGACCTGGCCGCCGCACGCAGCGGCCGCCGGCATGCCGACTCGCGCGAGCCGGTCGACATCTGCGACCTGCTGGCCTGGCAGATCGACACCTGGACCGCCGTCGCCAACGCCTACGGCTGCGACGTGCGGCTCGTCGCCCCGCCGGGCAACGTGCTCGTGCGGGGCGACCGCGTGCGCCTGGCGCAGGCGACGTCGAACCTGGTCGCCAACGCGATCGAGCACGGCGAGGGCTCGATCCTGCTGACCGCGCGGCCGCTCGGCGACCGCGTGCGGATCGAGGTGTCAGACGAGGGACCGGGCCTGCCGGCACCGGTCGCAGAGCTGGTCGGGCGCCCGCGCGGCGGGCGCGGCCACCGCGGGCGCGGCCTGGCGATCGCGTCGGACATCGTCACCCGCCACGGTGGCCGGCTGTCGGCCGCCCCGAGCGGGCGTGGCGCATGCCTGGCGATCGAGCTGCCGGCGCTCGTCGGCGTCGCGTGACCGGACGATGAGCCCGCGGCGCCGCGCGATCGTACTGCTCGCGCTCGCCGCAGTGCTCGGCACGCTGGCCGCATCGGACGTGTCGCGCCGCGAGGCCGCGCTGCGCCGCCGCCTGGGCCCCGACGTCCCGGTGCTCGTCGCGCGGACCGCGCTGCCGGCCGGCAGCGTCGTGTCGCCTGCGCGGCTGGCCGTGCGTCGGGTGCCCGCCCGGTACGCGCCGGCGCGCACGTTCCGTTACGGCGGGCAGGTCGACGGGTTGCGCACGACCGTCGCGATACCCGCCGGCGCCGACCTGCAGCCCGAGATGGTCGGGATCGGCACCGGCGGGGCGCCGCCCGCCGGGCCGGCGCTGTCGCCGAACCAGCGCGAGCTGCAGATCGTCGCCGGGGGGTCGGCACGCGAGATCCGGCCGGGCAGCCATGTCGACATCGTCATCACCCGCGACGGTGCCGGCGCAAGCGGGGCGGGGGCGACGACGACGATCGACGATGTCGAGGTGCTCAGCGTCGTCGCGGCCAGCACCGACGACCCCGGCCCGCACGTGAGCGTCGGCCTGCGGGTCAGCCACGACCAGGGCGTCGAGCTCGCCTCGGCGCAGCAGTTCGCCCGCGACATCCGGCTGCTCGTGCGCCCGGCGGGGACGTCATAGCGCCCCGATTTTTCGTTGCGCAGGCTCAAGTTGGGTTCGGCCAGGTCGATATCCGGATTGAGCATGAAGTCCCCGCGTTCCCCCCGCTTGTTCCTCACCTCGCTCGGCGCCTGCGTCGCCGTCGTCGCCTGCGCTGCCTCACCGGCTGCCGCGCGCGTCCACCTCGACCAGCTCCAGCTGCTGACGGCTGTCAACCCCGGCCACGCGCCGGTCGCCGTCTTCGCGACCGCCGCGACCGCGAAGCACACCGCTCACGCCGCAGCCGACAAGTTCCCAGTCGTCAAGAGCGTCCTGCCGCTCAACGCCGGCGTCGGCGACACGCTGAAGATCCTCGGCCACAACTTCGTGCCGGGCAAGGGCAAGGACACCGTCGTCTTCCAGAAGATCGGCTCGCCCGCGATCTTCGTCCGAGCTGCGACCGCGACCTCGACCAAGATCACGGTCGTGATCCCGTCGAAGCTGCTGCCCTACCTGAGCGGCGCCTCCAAGGGCACGCCGATTCCGACCAAGTTCCGCCTGCGCGTGCTGGGCAAGCGCTTCTCGCTGACCTACACGAGCGTGGGCATGTCGCCGACGATCAGCGGCGTGCCGACCACGCCGGCCGCGCTGGCCACCAGCTGCCCGGTGCTCGCCAAGAACAACCCGACGGCCGACCAGGACGCTGACGGGATGCTCAACTACCTTGAGATCAAGTACCACACCGATCCGTGCAACCCCGACTCCGACGGTGACGGGATCCCGGACGGCTACGAGTACTACGCGGCGCTCGACCTCAACGGCAACGCGTACCCCTACCCGGCCAGCGAGCCGTGGCCGAACCCGCTGGACCCCTCGGACTCGGGCGACGACTTCGACGGCGACGGCCTGACGATGTTCCAGGAGTACACGCTCTGGAAGTACGTCGGCGGCACCTACCCGCTGAACGTCTACAGCGACGGCAACCAGAACACGGGCGGCAGCCAGCCGGTCACCAACCCGCAGATGGCGACGCTTGACCTCGACGGCGATGGTGACCTCGAGGACTCCGACCGCGACGCCGACAACGACGGCCTCTCCAACATGGTCGAGTTCAACATGGGGGGCACCCAGGCCTGGTGGCCCGCGCGTTACTTCAGCCCGCCCGAGAAGCCGTACGTCATCCGTCACTTCTCCGACGTCAGCCCGGTCAACCCCGACAGCGACGGCGACGGCATCCCTGACGGCCAGGACGATCAGGACAACGACGGCTGGAACAACTTCGAAGAGATGCAACTCGGCCGCGAGCGCACGGGTCTGCGCGTCCAGGCCTTCAACCCCTGCCTCCCGGATCCGTACTCGCTGACGTGCAGCCGCTTCGTCCCGCTGGGTGGTCCCGGCAACGCGTGGCCGCCGTTCGACGCCACGCAGAAGATCGGCGACGCGATCCCCTTCTCGTGGGGCTTCGAGGCCACCGCCACGCCGGGCTGGAACGGCATGGGCGGTCCGCAGGGCCCGCAGCCGTAGGGCTGTCGCCGAGGCCCGGTCTGCCCGCGCGGGTATAGCGTGGGGAGGATGAGCGACCTCGGACCCTCCGCCTCCGCCGTCGACCTCGCCGCCGCGCTGCGCGCCCGCGAGCTGTCGGCCGTCGAACTGCTCGACGCCTGCCTGGCCGCCGTCGACGAGCGCAACCCCCAGCTCAACGCGATCGTCTGGCGCAACGACGACGAGGCGCGTGCCGCCGCGCGGGCGGCCGACGAGCGCCTCACGGCCGGCGACGACGCCCCGTTCCTCGGGGTGCCGATCCCGATCAAGGATCTGGCGGCGGTGCAAGGACAGCCGCTGACGTTCGGGTCCAACGGCGCCCCCGATGGTGTCGCCGACTCCAGCGAGCTGTCGGTGCTGGCGCTCCAGCGCGCCGGCTTCGTGCTGTGCGGGCGCACCAACACGCCGGAGTTCGGCCTGATCACCGCGACCGAGAACAGCCGCTTCGGGATCACCCGCAACCCGTGGAACACCGACCACACGCCGGGCGGCTCGTCGGGCGGGGCGGCCGCGGCGGTGGCCGGCGAGCTGTTCCCGATCGCCCACGCCAGCGACGGTGGCGGCTCGATCCGGATCCCGGCCAGCTATTGCGGCCTCGTCGGCCACAAGGTGAGCCGCGGGCGCATGCCGACCCGCACGCATGCGTGGATGGGTGCCGCGGTCGAGGGTGTGGAGGCCAGGACGGTGGCCGACACGGCGGCCGCGCTCGACGTGATGTGCGGCTTCGATCCACTCTCCTGGTACAACGCGCCGGCGCTGCAACGGCCGCTGGCCGAGGAGGTCGGGCCAGATGTCGGGACGCTGCGCATCGGGCTGATGACGCAGGCGCCGGGCGGCATGGTGCCGACCGACCCGCAGTGCGCCGAGGCGGCGCGGGCGGCCGGCGCGCTGCTGGTGGCGCTCGGCCACGAGGTCAGCGAGGTCGAGGTCCCGACGATGGCGGTCGATCTGATCGAGCCGTTCGTCGTCCTGACCGCGGCCGGGCTGGGCGACTACGAATCGATCGACTGGGACCGCACCGACGCCCACATCAACTACCAGCACGGGGTCGCGACGAAGGGCCGCGGGGCGTTTGACTACGTCGCCGCGGTCAAGAAGCTCGAGCTGATCACGCGCCGCGAGGTCGCGCGCTGGGGCCGCGACTTCGATGTGCTCGTGACGCCGACCGCCGCCTGCCTGCCGCCGGTGGCCGGCGAGACGCTGAAGGCACAGCTGGCGATGCCCAGCGGCGCCGTGCCGGAGGTCATCGCGAGCGTCGCGTTCACCGCGTTTGGCAACGTCACCGGCCTGCCGTCGATCTCGCTGCCGCTGCACTGGACGCCCGACGGTCTGCCGGTCGGCGTCCTGTTCACCGGCTCGCCGTTCGACGACGCCGGCGTTCTGCGCCTGGCCGCGCAGGTCGAGCAGGCGCAGCCGTGGGCCGGCAAGCGCGCGATGACCGCCGGCGCCGCGTAGGAGCTGCGGTTACCCCACGGGCGTGCGACGCAGCCCATCGACGAGCAGGCCGATGAGTCGCTCGGCACGCCCTGAGGCGGGGTCCTCGCTGGCCTGCCAGATCCCGCTCATGGCCGGAAGCACGTCCTCGGCGTCGAGGTCGCTGCGCAGCGTGCCGTCCTTCGCCCCGGCGGCCAGCAGCATCGACACCGCGTCGAGCATCTGGGCGCGGCTGTTGTTGCGCAGCTCAGTGTCGGCGGTGATCGCCCCCAGCGCGGCCGACATGCCCCGTTTGGCCGTCGAGTAGCCGACGAAGCGCCTCAGCCATTCGGTCAGCGCGACGTCGGCCGGCCCGGCGGCGACCAGCTCCGCGGCCGCATCGCGCAGCAGGCCGACCTCGTTGCGGTACGCCGCCTCGATGAGGTCCTCGCGTGCCGGGAAGTGGCGGTACAGCGTCCCGATGCCGACGCCGGCCCGGCGCGCGATCGCCTCGAGCGACACGTCGGTCACGACGCTCTCGCTGAACAGCTCGACCGCCGCTGCGAGCAGCTTCTCGCGGTTGCGCCGCGCGTCGGCGCGCATGGGTGTCGTCGTGTCGGTCACGGTTCAGACGGAAGCGGAGGAGGCCTCCGGTTGTGTGCTACGCTTCGTTCGAGAAGCGGAGGAACCCTCCGCTTCGCCCTCCAAGACTAGCGCACCCCAGCACCGAGGAGTCAATCCATGCCCATCTCACCCAAGGTCTGGTTCATCACCGGAACGTCCAAGGGCTTCGGCCGGGTCTGGGCGCAGGCCGCCCTGGACCGCGGCGACCGTGTCGTCGCGACGGCTCGCGATGAGACCACCCTGCAGCCGTTGGTCGACGAGCACGGCGACCGCGTGCTCGCGCTGTCGCTCGACGTCACCGACAAGACCGCGGTCGACGCGGCGGTAGACGCCGGCTTCGCGCACTTCGGCCGCCTCGACGTCGTCGTCAACAACGCCGGGTACGGCCAGTTCGGGATGATCGAGGAGCTGACCGAGCAGGAGGCCCGCGACCAGTTCGAGACCAACGTGTTCGGCGCCCTATGGGTCACCCAGGCCGTGCTGCCGCGACTGCGGTCGCAGGGCTCGGGTCACATCCTCCAGGTGTCGTCCGTCGGTGGCGTCAACGCCTTCCCGACGATCGGCATCTACAACGCGTCCAAGTGGGCGCTCGAGGCGATGAGCCAGGCGCTGGCCGGCGAGGTCGCCCCGTTCGGCATCCACGTCACGATCGTGGAGCCCGGTGGGTTCGCGACCGACTGGGGCGGCCCGTCGGCGGCGCACGCCGAGCCGATCGCGGACTACGACGGCGTGCGCGAGGCGATCCGAGCGCGCTTGGAGACGCTGCGCGGGACGCCGGGCGATCCTGACGCGACGGGGCCCGCGATCCTCGCGGTCGTCGACGCGCCGCAGCCGCCGCTGCGCTTCTTCCTGGGCCGCGGCCCGCTGGAGATGACGCGCGCCGAGTACGCCCGCCGCCTCGAGATCTGGGACGAATGGAACGACGTCTCAACGGCCGCCCACGGCGAGCTGGAGGGGGCGGTATGAGCACCGACCGGATCGAGACGCCGTTCGGCTTTGACTCGACGGCCGCAGAGGTGATCGAGGGCATCGACCTGACCGGGAGGCGCGCCATCGTGACCGGCGGAGCCTCGGGCATCGGTATCGAGACGGCCCGAGCCCTGGCCGGCGCCGGCGCGCAGGTCACCCTGGCGGTGCGCGACGCGACGGCCGGCGCGAGCACCGCCCAGGACATTGCGCGGACGACGGGCAACGACGACGTCCTGGTGTCCCCGCTGGACCTCGCCGACCAGGCGTCGGTGGCGGCGTTCGTCGCGGCATGGGACGGCCCGCTGGACATCCTCGTCAACAACGCCGGGGTCATGGCGCCACCGCTGACCCGCACGCCCGAGGGCTGGGAGCTGCAGTTCGCGACCAACCACTTCGGCCACTTCGCGCTGGCCACCGGCCTGCACGGCGCCATGGCCGCCGCAGAGCACGCGCGGGTCGTGTCGCTGAGCTCCGCCGCGCACCTGCGCGCCGGCGTGGACTTCGACGACATCCACTACGAACGCCGGCCCTACGACGCCGCGCTCGCCTACGGGCAGTCCAAGACCGCCAACGTGCTGTTCGCGGTCGACGCGACCCGCCGGTGGGCCGAGGACGGCATCACCGTCAACGCCGTGCACCCCGGAGCGATCATCGCCACGAACCTCGCGCGCCACTACGACCCCGACGAGCTGCGCAAGCTCGTCGACTCCGGTACCTACACGTTCAAGACGCCCGAGCAGGGCGCCGCGACGAGCGTCCTGCTGGCGGCATCGCCGCTCGTGGCCGGCATCGGCGGGCGCTACTTCGAGGACTGCAACGAGGCCACGGGGCACGAGCCCGACACCCGCACCGGGGTCGCCGCGTACGCCCTGGACGGCGAGGTGGCGCAGCGACTGTGGGAGGTATCGCTCGATGCGGTCGCGGCGGCCGCCGCGCGATAAGGGGGGCGAAGTACGGCGCTCGCGCGCCTAGAACGGGTGTGGCCGCCGCCGATCCGCTCGACGATCTCGCCGGGATCCTGCGCGAGCGCCTGGTCGCCGACGCCGGCGCGGAGGGCGATCTGCGCGAGCGGATCGACATGCTCGTCGCGCGTGAGGCCGCGGTGCTCGACGAGGCGACCCGGGCCGAGCTGGCGGCGCGCGTGGCGCGGCGGTCGTTCGGGCTGGGCCCGCTCGAGCCGCTGCTGGCCGACCCGGCGGTCGACGAGATCATGGTCTGCGGGCCGGGCCGCGTATGGGTCGAGCGCGGCGGCCGGCTGGAGGCGACCGACGCGGCATTCGGCGACGAGGCCGAGCTGCTGCACGCGATCGAGCGGATTCTCGCGCCGCTCGGGCGCCGCGTCGACGAGTCCGAGCCGCTGTGTGACGCGCGGCTGCCCGACGGCTCGCGCGTCAATGTCGTGATCGCGCCGCTGGCGCTCGACGGACCGTCGCTGACCATCCGGCGCTTTCGCCCACGCGGCTTCACCGCCTCCGATCTGGTCGCCAACGCAACGTGGACCCACGAGCTGGTCACGCTGCTGGGGGCCGCCGTCGCCCGCCGCGCCAACATCCTCGTCAGCGGCGGCACCGGCTCGGGGAAGACGACGACGCTCAACGCGCTGTCGTCGTTCATCGGCGACGGCGAGCGGATCGTGACGATCGAGGACGTCGCCGAGCTGCGCCTCCAGCAGCGCCATGTCGTACGTCTCGAGGCGCGCCCGCCGAGCGTCGAGGGCCGCGGCGAGGTGACGATCCGGCGCCTCGTGCGCAACGCGCTGCGGATGCGCCCCGACCGCATCGTGGTCGGCGAGGTCCGCGGCCCGGAGGCTCTGGACATGCTCGGGGCGATGTCGACCGGCCATGACGGCAGCCTCAGCACGGTCCACGCCGGGAGCGCCGACGAGGCCCTGCGCCGCGTCGAGACGCTGGCGCTGATGGCGGACGTCGGGCTGCCGCACGCCGCGGTGCGCGAGCAGGTCGCCGACGCGATCGACCTCGTCGTCCATCAGCAGCGTCAACCCGACGGCAGCCGGCGGGTCATGTCGGTCAGCGAGGTCGTGCGCGTCGCCGGCGGGCCCGCGACACGCGAGGTGTACGCCGCGCCGTGAGCCCGGCCGCGCCGCTCGCCGCGCTCGCCGCCGCGCTCGGCGTGGCCGGCGGCTGGGACGCGATCGTGGCGGCCGAGGAGGCTCAGCTGACCGTCCGCGCCGTGCAGCTGCTGCGGCCGTTGCGGGCGGCCGGCGACGGTCGCGAGCCGACCGCGCCCGAGCACCGGCGCCTGGCGCTGCTCGGCGCCGTCGTCCTGCTCGCCGCGGGCTGGCTGCTCGCCGGTCCGCTCGCGGGCTGCGCGTTGGCGGCCGCCGGCCCGTGGGCAGCCCAGCTCGCCGTTCGTTCGCGCCGCCGGCGCTGGCGCGCGGCGATGGTCGCCGGCGCCCCGCCGACTGCTCGCGCGCTCGGCGACGCGCTGGCCGGTGGCCACTCGCTGCGCGGCGCGATCGACGAAGCTGCGCGATGCGTCGAGGGCGCGGCAGGTGCGCAGCTGCGGACGGCCGCGGCGGCGCTGGCGCTGGGGGAGAGGACCGACACGGTGTTCGAGACGCTGCGCCGCGGGGCGGCCCATCCCGCCTGGGACACGATGGTCGCGGCGATCGGCCTCCAGCGCCGCGCGGGCGGCGACCTCGCGCGGTTGCTGCGCGACCTCGCGACGACGCTCGAGGATCAGCAGCGCGCTGAGGCCGACGCGCGCGGTGCGATGGCACAGGCGCGCTTCACCGGGCTGATCGTCGCCGCGCTGCCGGCATTCGCCGCGGTGCTGGTGATCGCCGCCAAACCGCAGCTCGTCGGCCAGGTGGTCGCCAAGCCGCTGGCGGTCGTGCTGGTCGGCCTGGCGCTGGTCCTGATCGCCGCGGGACTGCTGGCCATCCATCGGATCGCGGGCCGGGTCGGCGGATGACGGCGGGCGCGGCGCTGGCGGGCACGGCCGTCGCGTGCGTCATCGCGGCCGTGGGCGATGCGCTGCCGCGGGGCAGCGGGCGGACCGCGGCGCAGGCCCGGCGCCGCGGCCGCTGGGTCACCCGCCTCGCGGCGCTCGGCCGCCGGCTCGGTGCGCCGACCGCGCCGCGGCGCGCGACGGCGCTGCTCGACGCCGCGGGGCGGCCGCTGAACATGGGCCCGGCCGACCTGATGGCCGCCAAGGCGGGCGCCGCTGCCGCAGCGCTCGCGCCGGCGCTGTGGCTTGCCGCCGAGGTTCCGCCGCGCCTCGCCGTCGTGCTGGTCCTCGCTGCGCCGGTCGGCGCGTTCCTGGTCCCCGATGTGTGGCTGCGACGGCTGGCGCGCTCGCGCAGCGCGCTCGTCGCGCGCGAGCTGCCCGACGTGCTCGACCTGCTGCGGGTCGCCGTCGAAGCCGGCCTGTCGCCCGCCCGCGCCCTGGGCGAGGTCGGTCGCCACCGCCGTGGGCTGCTGGCCGGCGAGCTGCGCCGCACGGCCGCCGAGATCGAGCTCGGCGTCCCGCAGGCTCACGCGCTGCAGGCGCTGCGCGCCCGCTGCCCGGGCGAGGGCATCGCGGCGCTCGTCGCCGCCGTCCAGCGCAGCGCGCGCCACGGCGGGCCGCTGGCGCCGGCGCTGCGCGCGCTTGCGACCGCGGCCCGGGCACAGCGCGCGCAGGCGCTGCGCGACAGCGCCGCTCGGGCGGGGCCGAAGATCCAGCTCGCGGTGGCGCTGCTGCTCGTGCCCGGCGTGATGGCACTCGTCGCGGCGGCGCTCGTCGCCGGGCTCACGTCCCGGTGACGAGCGCCGTGCGCCACGAAACGATCAGTTGCCCGTGCTCGCGTCAGACGCGGCCGTCGCCGTCGGCTCGGTGGCCGTCGTCGGCGTCGGGCTCGTGCTCGTCGAGCTGCCCGATGGCTTGACGTTGAGCACGATCTTCGCCGTGCCGTTGCTGTAGCCCGCGATCACGGAGGTGAAGCTGTCGAGGTACGGCTTGACCTTCTCGTACTGGGCGTTGCCACCGGCGAACGCGTCGACGAACGTGAACACCGTCTGCAGGTCGACGTAGGCCTTGGGCTCGGTGCCCTTGAGCGATGCGACGGCCGCGTTGTAGTTCGCCGTCGAGTCGAGCGTCGTGCCCGGGTTCATCGCGTCCTTGAGCCCGTCGGGTCCGAACGCGATGTAGAACCTCGAGCCGACGGCGGCGAGCTGGACCTTTGGGCCGTTGGCCGTTGTGGCGATCTCGATGCCGGTCCCGCCCGGAACGTCGAGCTTGCCCGCCGTGCGCCCGAGCTGGGCCAGCAGGTTGGAGATCTTGCCGATCGCCGCCTGCGACTTCGCCGGGTCGGTCGAGTCGATGACGACCGCGCCGCTGAGGTCGGCCAGCGAATCGCCCTCGACGAATGCGCCGGTGTCGCCGATCCACGACAGCAGGTCCTGCTGCACGTCGAGGCCCGTCGCGACCTTCAGCTGGGCCAGGATCTGATCGAAGTTCTGGCCGCTGCTCGAGGCTCCGATCTTGCCGAGCGCTCCGAGCTCCTTGGTCAGCGTCGGGCCGACGTTGCGGATCGAGATCGCCGCCCACGCCTTCCCGGGCGCCTTGCCCAACGGGATCGCCGACACGCCGGTCGAGCCGGAGCTGTTGAGGCCGACGACCGACGCGTCGATCTCGACCGACGTCGGCGACGCGACGAGCGACGCGCTGATCGCCTTGATGTTGCCGAACAGGCCCTTGAACGTCCCGACCTGCGACGCCAGCGATGCCTGCGTCGACGCCGCGTAGCTGAGCAGCGAGTCGAAGTCGACGTACAGGTAGCCGAGCCGGTCGGCCGGCGCCTTCGCGCGGGCCTCCTTGAACGTCGCGTTGTCGGCGAGCTTGTCGCCCTTCTGACCGGCGATGAACGACGCGAACCCGGCGCGCGGGCCGACGATCAGGTAGTCGTCGATCGTGCCGGCGTACGTGCCGTCGCTCGTGGCGACGTAGTCAACGCCGTTGATCGTGCCCTTGTTGACCTTCTGGCCCTTGGTGATCGCCGCCATTGCCTTGTCGGGATCGGTGGTGTCGATGACCGCGGCGTACAGCGACGCGCTCGAGCTGGGCGCGAGCTTGGTGATCGCGATCGCCGCCTTGCCGCCGAGCCACGGCTTGATGTCCTTCTCGAAGGTGACGCCGTCCTTCTTGGCGCCCTTGTCGATCGCCGCGACGATCCGGTCGCCCGGATTCGGGATGCCGAGGACGTTCTGCGACAGCGAGTTGAACGCCGCCTTCTGGTTCGCCGACGGGTCGATGTCCGCCTCGACGTAGATCGTGGCACTCGCCGGGACGATGGCCGCCGGGTCGGCGTTCGCTCCGCCGGAGCTCGACTTCTTCGACGAGCCGCACGCGGCGAGCGCGATGACGGCGATCGCAGCGAGGACGAGCGCGAGGATACGACGACTGCGGGCAGTGGTCACGGGTGGATCTCTCCTTGACGTGGGCGGCGTGATGGGCGGGCGCGCGACGGCAACGCGGCGGGCCCCTGAATCGTAGTACGAGCACAGGCGCCCACGAGCCGGGCATTTGCAGCACAGACAGCGGATGGATCGCCGCGGTGGGTGCACGATCGCGCCCGTCGCCGGCGCCTGCAGCGCCGATTGCACCGCGGCGCGCGGCCGCCGGACGGCCCGATCCAGCCGCGAACGCAGGGGTTTTCCGGCGGCGAAGTGGAGCGCCGGGGAGCGTCGTGGGAAAAAATGTGCATGAAGTGTTGCGTTGTGGGGGGAAGTGGGATAGAAAGCCGATACCGGACCGGGGTGGAGGGGCTCCTCCCACTCCTCCACCTCGGCCCGAAACTCCCGTCGCGACTGAATCCCATGGCCTTCGAAGGCACCGCCGACTACACACTCGACGCCAAGAACCGTCTCACGGTCCCGGCGCGGTACCGGACGGCGCTCGCCTCCGGTGTGGTTCTGGCCAAGGGCCTGGACGCCTGCGTGGGTGTCTGGACGCCCGACGGGTACGAGAGCTTCAAGACCGCCGCCCTGGAGTCATTTCACCCGCTGTCGACCGAGCGCCGCAAGCTCGGGACCTACTTCTCGGCCAACTCGCTGCCGACCGAGCTCGACGCAGCGGGCCGCGTGATGGTCCCGAGCTTCCTCGGCGAGCACGCGACGCTCGACAAGGAGGTCACGGTGATCGGCGCCGGCGACCACCTCCAGGTCTGGGATCGCGCTGCGTGGGCCGCGTTCAACGCCGCGCTGACCGACGACGTCAACGAGATCGTTTCCGCACTTGGCCATCCTGCTTGACATGACCTCCGTCCACGTCCCGGTCCTGGCCGGCGAGCTGATCGAGCTGCTCGATCCGTCCGCGGGCGAGCTGGTGGTCGACTGCACGTTCGGCGCCGGCGGCCACGCCCGGCTGCTTGCCGAGCGGATCGGGTCGACCGGAACGCTGATCGCGATCGACCGCGACCCCGTCGCCGAGCAGCACTTCGACGAGCTCGCAGCCGAGCTGCCGTGCCACACGCGCTTCCTGCACGCGTCGTTCGCCGACGGGCTGAGCGCGCTACGTGACGAGGGCGTCCGCGCCGACGCCGTCTACCTCGACCTCGGGATGTCGTCGATGCAGGTCGACACGCGCGAGCGCGGCTTCTCGTACTCCTACGACGCGCCGCTGGACATGCGCATGGACCCGACCCAGGACTTCAGCGCCCGCGAGCTGGTCAACGAGTGGGACCAGCGTCAGATCGCGCGCGCCCTGCGCGACTTCGGCGACGAGCGCTACGCCAACCAGATCGCCCGCGCGATCGTGCGCATCCGCGGCCAGCGGCCGCTGGAGACCACCACCGACCTCGTCGACGCGATCAGCGCCGCGATCCCCGCTCCGGCGCGGTTCGGCGGCGGGCACCCGGCCAAGCGCAGCTTCCAGGCGATCCGGATCGCTGTCAACGACGAGCTCGCCCAGCTCGACATGGCCTTGCCGCTGGCGTGGGACGTGCTCCGCTAGGGGGCCGATTTGCAGGGATTTCGTTTCACTCGGGCGAAGATCGACGCGTGAAGCGCTTCCTCGCGGGCCGCGCGCGTGGATGTATCTGCCCACCGGATCTGCCGGTCTGCGGCTGCGGTCGCAGCCCCGAGGCCGAACTGCTCTCGCGCCGCGCCGTCGCCCCGACCCCCGGCGAGGTCGCCGACAACCCTCGATCCGCATCCGCGCGCCTACGCGCGGCACGCAAGATCGCATGACGCCGCCGGTGGCCAACAGCGCGGGGGCGCTACCCCGGCCGCTGGCGCCTCATGCACCGCGGCGGGTCTCTGGTCCCGCTCGTCCTGCCCAAGGGCGAGACCAGGCCCCGCCGCGGGCCGTCTCCGCGTCGCGGCACCGTCGCCGCCGCTGGGTGATCGGGCTCGACCGCCTGATCCGCGGTCGCGGCTGGATCGCGATTGTCGCCACGGCGCTGATCGGCATCGTCTATCTCCAGGTCTCGCTGCTGAGCATGAACCAGACGATCACGCGCGCGGTCCGCGCGCAGCAGTCGCTGGAGGCGAGCAACACGGTCCTCCAGGGCCAGATCGCCCAGGACGCCGCCGGCGGGCGGATCCAGGACGTCGCGGCGCGCGAGGGGATGGTCATGCCGCCGGCGATGTGGTCCTCCTACGTGACCGTCGGCCGCTCGGACGCCGCGCGCGGCGCTCACGCGATCGTGCCACCCGACCCGGCCGCCGAGCAGCGCAACGCGGCCGCCAACGCGGCGCTGGCGCCGCCGGTCCCGACGCTCGGGCCCCAGATCTCGGGCGCGACGCCGGCCGCGATCGCGCCGACCGCCGACACCGCGGCCGCGGCGGTCGCTGCCGTGGCGACGCAGGCGACCGCCACCGACACCGCGACGGCTGCGGCCGCGACCGGCGCGACCCCGACCGCCGCTCCGACCGCGACCGTCGCTCCGACCGCGACCCCGACGACCACCGCCGCGCCGCCCCCGGCGCCCGTCGCCGCGACCGCAGCGCCGGTCACCAGTACGCCCGTGCCGACCCAGACCCCCGTGTCCGCCGCCGTGACGACCGGCAGCGGAGGCGTATCGGCAGGGCCGTAGGACCTACCAGATGACCGACCTGGTCGACCGCCGCATCGGCCTCCTGTTCGCCGGATTCCTCATTCTCCTCGGCCTCGCCTGCACCCAGGCGCTGCGGCTGGCGATCGTCAACGGCTCGAAGCTGTCCAGCGACGCCGCGGCCCAGCAGGTCGCCGTCGCCACGATCCCCGCCCACCGCGGCACGATCACGGACCGCCACGGCACCGATCTCGCCGTCTCCCAGCCGGCCGCCGACATATCGGCCGACCCGTATCTGATCCCCGATCCGGACGCCGAGGCGCCGAAGCTCGCGACCGTGCTCAACATCCCGGTCGGCACGCTCGTGACCAAGCTCGCGCGGCGCGACACCGGCTTCGTCTACCTCGCCCGCCGGGTCACCGCGGCCCGCGCGGCGAGGATCAGGGCGATGAAGCTGCCCGGGATCACGCTGACGGCCAGCCAGCGCCGCGTCTACCCGCGTTCGTGGATGGCCTCGCAGGTGCTGGGCACGGTCGGCGTCGACGGCGTCGGCCTGTCGGGCCTCGAGTACTACGACAACAAGCTGCTCGCCGGCCGCGACGGCCTCCAGCGCACGGTCAACGACGCGGCCGGCCAGCAGGTCGAGGTCAGCGACCCACGCCCGGCGATCGCCGGCTCGCGCCTCGAGCTCAACATCGACGCGCCGATCCAGGACAAGGCCGAGCAGGTGCTCCAGCAGGTCGGCGCCACGTACCGCCCGAAGGACGCGACCGCGATCGTCATGGACCCGCGCAGCGGCCAGCTGCTGGCGGTCGCCAACTGGCCGGCGACGAACGCCAACAACCCGGCGGGCGCGCCCGCGTCGGCGCTCGAGGACCGCGCGACCGGCTTCGACTACGAGCCGGGCTCGACGTTCAAGGCGATCACCGTCGCCGCCGCGCTGACCGACGGCGTCGTCACGCCCGACACGCCGTTCAATCTGCCGCCGATCCTTCAGGTCGCCGACCGCCAGATCCATGACGCCGAGGACCGCGGGTGGGTGACCCTGACGACGTCGCAGATCCTGTCGCAGTCCTCGAACATCGGCGCGATCACGATCGCCCGCAAGCTCGGCTCTGCACGCTTGAGCGACTGGATCAAGCGCTTCGGCTTCGGCCGACCGACTGGCGTTGACCTGCCCGGCGAGGAGCAGGGGATCGTGCCGCCGCTGGGCAAGTGGTCGGGCTCGTCGATCGGCAACATCCCGATCGGGCAGGGCGTATCGGTCACGCCGATCCAGATCGCCAGTGCCTACGCCGCGATCGCCAACGGCGGCATCCTGCGCTCGCCGCAGATGGTGCGCCGGATCAATGGCCGCCTCGTGCCGCGGCCACGCGGGCACCGGGTCATCTCGGGCCATGTCGCGGCCGAGCTGCGCAAGATGCTCGAGGGCGTGCTGGCGCCGGGCGGCACCGCGTCGGAGGTGACGATCCCCGGCTACCAGCTGGCCGGCAAGACCGGCACCGCCAACAAGGTCGACGCGGCCACCGGGCAGTACTCCGACTCGGCCTACGTCGCCTCGTTCGTCGGCTTCGCCCCGGCCAGCCATCCCAAGCTGCTGGTCTCGGTGATGGTCGACGAGCCGCAGGGTGGATCGATCTTCGGCGGCCAGGTCGCCGCGCCGGCGTTCCAGAAGATCGCCCAGTTCGCCCTGCCGTACCTGCGCATCCCGCCGTCGTAGACTCGCCGCGGATGACCCTGCGCGATCTCTTCGGCGATCCCGCGCTGCCGGACGTCGAGGTGCGTGCGCTGGCCTACGACGCGCGCGCCGTGCAGCCGGGTGACGTCTTCTTCTGCGTCGTCGGATTCACCCGCGACGGGCACGACTTCGCGCCCGAGGCGGTGCGGCGCGGTGCGGTCGCGCTGGTCGTCCAGCGCGAGCTCGGGCTCGGCGTGCCCGAGGTGAACGTCGCCTCGGCACGCGCGGCGATGGCACCCGCGGCGGCGGCGATCGACGGCGACCCGACCGCGGCGCTGGACGTCGTCGGCGTGACCGGCACCAACGGCAAGACGACGACCGCCTACCTGACACGGGCGCTGCTGGAGGCCGGCGGGCGCCGCACGGGGCTGCTGGGGACCGTCACATCGGTCATCGCCGGCAGCGAGAAACCGACCGTGCGCACGACGCCCGAGGCGATCGACCTGCAGCGCACGTTCGCGGCGATGCGCGACGGCGGCGACGTCGCGTGCGCGATGGAGGTCTCGTCGCACGCGCTGGCCCTGCACCGCGCCGACGCGATCCATTGGGCGGTCGCGGTGTTCACCAACCTGACCCAGGACCACCTCGACTTCCATGACGGGATGGACGACTACTTCGCCGCCAAGCGGCGCCTGTTCGAGGCCGGGCCGCGGTTCTCGGTCGTCAACGTCGACGACCCCTACGGCGCCGAGCTGGCGGCGTCGCTGCCCGACGCGATCACGGTCGCGATCGACGATCCCGCCGCGTCGCTGCGCGCGACCGGTGTCGTGCTGGGTCGCGCCGGCTCGACGTTCACGGCGGGCGGCGTCGCGCTGACCTGCCCGCTGCCCGGCGCGTTCAACGTCCTCAATGCGCTGTGCGCGGTCGCCGCGGCGCGGGCGCTGGGCGTCGGGGACGACATGCTGGCCGCGGGGCTGCGCGACGCGCCGCGTGTGCCGGGGCGCTTCGAGCCGGTTGACGAGGGCCAGGACTTCGCACTCGTCGTCGACTACGCGCACACGCCCGACGCGCTGGCCAACGTCCTGCGCGCGGCACGGGCGCTCGGCGGCGGGCGGGTGATCTGCGTGTTCGGCGCCGGCGGCGACCGCGACATCGCCAAGCGGCCGCTGATGGGCGCAGCGGCGCGCGAGCTGGCGGACGTGGTGGTCGTCACGTCGGACAACCCGCGCTCGGAGGAGCCCGAGGCGATCGCCGCGGCGATTCTCGAGGGCACGGGCGACGGTGCGCTGGTCGAGCTCGACCGCCGGGCGGCGATCGCCCTCGCCGTGGCCCAGGCCGGCGCCGGCGACGTCGTGGTCGTCGCCGGCAAGGGGCACGAGCAGGGGCAGGAGACCGCCGGCGTCGTCACGCCGTTCGACGACGTCACCGTCTCACGGGAGGCGCTGCGTGCGCGAATGGCCGCCTGACCGGGTCGCACGCGCGGCCGGGGCACGGCTCGTGGCGGTCGGCCCGGCGGCCGGCGGCCCCGCGCGCGTCAGCATCGACTCGCGCGACGTCGCGCCAGGAGATCTGTTCGTCGGCATCCGCGGCGCGCGCGCCGACGGCGGCGCGTTCGCGGCCCAGGCGCTGGCCAACGGGGCATGGGGCGTGCTCGTCGAGCCGCGGCACGCCGACGACGCGGCGGGCCCCGGCGTCGTGCTGGCCGCCGCGGACCCCGTCGTCGCCCTCGGCGCCCTGGCCCGCGCGTGGCGCATCGAGCTCGCGTGTCCGGTCGTCGGCATCACCGGCTCGGTCGGCAAGACCTCGACCAAGGACCTGCTCGCGGCGATGCTCGCCCAGCGGCTGGCGACGGTCGCCAACGCGCAGAACCTCAACACCGAGATCGGTCTGCCGCTGACGATCCTCGCCGCGCCGGCCGGCACGCAGGCGCTGGTGCTCGAAATGGGCATGCGTGGTGCCGGCCAGATCGCACTGCTGACGGCGATCGCGCGGCCCGACGTCGGGGTGATCACGGCCGTCGGCCCGGTCCATCTCGAGCTGCTGGGGACGGTCGAGGCGATCGCCGCCGCCAAGGCCGAGCTGATCGCGGGCCTGCAGCCCGGCGCCACTGCGGTGATCCCGGCCGGCGAGCCGCTGCTCGAGCCCCACGTGCGCGCCGATCTGACGACCGTGACGTTCGGCGACGACGGCGACGTCGCCGTGCTGCCCGCCGGGCTGACGCTGCCGTTCACGTCGCAGCACATGCGGCGCAACGCCCTCGCTGCGCTGGCCGCGGCGCGCTCGCTCGGGGTCGAGCCGGCCGGGGCGCTGGACGTCGTGCTGTCGGACCGCCGCGGGCAGCGCGAGTCGCTGCCCGGCGACATCCTCGTCATCGACGACTGCTACAACGCGAACCCGATGTCGATGCGTGCCGCCCTCGACGATCTTGCCGCGACCGCGTCCGGGCGCCGCGTCGCCGTGCTCGGCGACATGCTCGAGCTCGGCCCGCAGGAGCGCCGCTGGCACCGCGAGATCGGCGATCACGCCCGCGCGTCCGGCGTCGACGTGCTGATCACCGTCGGGCCGCTGGCCGCCGAGATGGGCGGCGACCATGCCGCGCCGGACGCCGCCGCCGCGGCCGTGCTCACGCGGTCGGTCGTCGCGCCCGGCGACACGGTCCTGATCAAGGCGTCGCGCGGCGTCGGGCTCGAGGTCGTCGCGGCGGCCCTGCGCGGGGAGGGCTGATGGGCCGCGTCCTGATCGCCGGCACGGCCTCGCTGCTGATCTGCATCTTCCTGTCGCCGACCTTCATCGAGGCCGTGCGCCGCCGCGAGTTCGGCCAGCACATCCGGGAGGACGGGCCCGAGGGCCACCACGAGAAGGCGGGCACGCCGACGATGGGCGGGATCATCATCTTCGCAGCGATCACGATCCCGTTCCTGATCCTGTCGGACTACACCGACTGGCGCTCGTTCGGGGTCCTGTTCGCGGCGCTGCTGTGCGCGCTGCTGGGGTTCGTCGACGACTGGACGAAGATCGTCCGCCGCCGCTCGCTCGGGCTGCGGGGACGCACGAAGCTGATCGTCCAGGTGGCGATCTCGCTCGGCCTGTGGTGGGTGGCGACCGACCGGGCGGGCCTCGGCTCGGACCTCAAGCTGTGGATCGTCGACGGCCACATCGACCTCGGGCCGTTCTACCCCGTGCTGATCTTCCTCGTCGTGGCGGGGACGACGAACGCCGTCAACCTGACCGACGGCCTCGACGGCCTCGCCGCCGGGTGCGCGGCGATCGTGCTGCTCAGCTACATCGGCATCACGTTCATCACCGCCGGCGAGAAGGACCTGACACTGCTGGCGGGCTGCCTCGTCGGGGCGTGCGTCGGCTTCTTGTGGTTCAACGCGTTCCCGGCGACCGTGTTCATGGGCGACACCGGATCGCTCGGCCTCGGCGGGGCGATCGCCGGGCTGGCCGTGATGACGCGCACCGAGATCCTGCTCGTGCTGCTGGGCGGGATCTTCGTGATCGAGGCGCTGAGCGTGCTGATCCAGGTGTTCTCGTTTCGCACGTTTCGCAAGCGCGTCTTCCTGATGGCCCCCGTTCACCACCACTTCGAGCTGATGGCGTGGTCGGAGACGAAGATCATCCTGCGCTTCTGGATCGTGGCCGCGGCCTGCGCGGCGATCGGGTTCACGATCTACCAGGCCTCGGTTGTCTGAACGTGCGGACTTCCGCGACGCCGACGTCCAGCGCCTGATCGCCGCGCTCGACGCGGAGCTCGAGGCGCTCTACGGGCGACCCGACCAGGACCAACCGGAGCCGGGCGCGTTTGACGACGGCGTGTTTGTCGTGATCCGCGATGAGAACGGCGCGCTCATGTCCTGCGGGGGCCTGAAGCCGTTTTCGCCCGGCGTGGGGGAGATCAAGCGCATGTACACGCTCCCCGAGGCCCGCGGGCGGGGGCTGGCGCGCGCGGTGCTCGACGCGCTGGTGGCGTTCGCCCAGCAGGAGGGCTATGAGCGCCTGATCCTCGAGACCGGCACCCGCCAGCACGCCGCGCTGCGCCTCTACGCGGCCGCCGGCTGGGAGCGCATCCCGGCGTTCGCGCCCTACGAGGACGAGCCGGACTCGGTCTGCCTGCAGCGTAGGCTGCGCTGATGCGCCGGCCGGCGATTCCCGCGGGTCCGTATCTCGTCGTCGGCCTCGCGCGCTCGGGCCAGGCCGCGATGGCCCTCCTCCGGCAGCGTGGCGAGACGGTGGTCGGCGTCGACCGCCGCGACGGCCACGACGGGCTGGCCGAGCTCGAGCACGCGCGGGTCGTCGTCAAGTCGCCCGGCGTCCCGCGCCAGGAGCCGGTGATCGCGGCGGCCTTGGAGCGCGGGCTCGTGGTGTTCGGGGAGCTCGAGCTGGCGTGGCGCGCGCTGCCCAACGAGTTCATCGCCGTGACCGGCACCAACGGCAAGACGACGACCGTCGAGTTGATCGGCGCGATCCACCGCGAGGCGGGGCTGGCGGTCGCGGTCGCGGGCAACGTCGGGACCGCGCTGTCGTCGCTCGTCGGCCATCTGGCGCCCGACGCGGTCGTCGTCTGCGAGGCATCCTCGTTCCAGCTCGAGGATGCGATCGCGTTCGCGCCCGAGGCGGCGGTGCTGCTCAACATCGAGCCCGACCACCTCGACCGTCATTTCACCCTCGAGAACTATCGCGCCGCGAAGCTGCGGATCTTCATGAACCAGGGCAACGACGACATCGCCGTCGCGCCGGCCGGCCATGCGATCGAGGATCTCGGCGGCTGCGCCCGTGAGGTGACGTTCGGCCCCGGCGGCGAGCTCGACGACCGTGCCGGGCACCTGTGGTGGGACGAGCAGCCCGTGATCGCCCATGCCGACATCCGCCTGCGCGGCGCTCACAACCGCCTCAACGCCGCGGCGGCGGCCGCCGTCTGCCTGGCGCGCGGCATCGAGCCCGACGCGGTCGTCGCCGCCCTGCGCGCGTTCGCCGGCGTCGAGCACCGCCTCGAGGAGGTGGCGACCCACGACGGCGTGCTGTACGTCAACGACTCCAAGGCGACGAACGTCGGCGCGACGCTGACTGCGCTGGCCGCGTTCGCCGACCGCCCGGTCCACCTGATCCTCGGCGGCGAGGGCAAGGGCCAGGACTTCACGCCGCTGCGCGCCCCTGCCGCACGCTGCGCGGGCGTCTATCTGATCGGCGAGGACGGGCCGGCGATCGGCACGCAGATCGCCGCCGGCGAGCCCTGCGGGACGCTCGAGAACGCCGTCGGCGCCGCGCGCGCCGCCGCTCGGCCGGGCGACGTCGTTCTGCTGTCGCCGGCGTGCGCCTCGTTTGACCAGTTCGGCGACTTCGAGGCCCGCGGCCGGGCGTTCAAGGAGATCGTGGCCTGACGGCGAAGTGGGTCCGAACATGCCTCGGCCCGCCGCCGCCGTCCGGACTGCCAAGGCGCAGCAACCGATTGAGTACAACCTGCTGCTGACCGTCACGCTGTGTCTGCTCGCCGCGGGCGCGGTCATGGTCTACAGCGCGTCGTCGGCGCGCAGCGTGCTCGGCGGCCAGACCGATCCCTCGTTCTACCTCCAGCGCTACGCGATCTCGGGCGCGATCGGGCTCGTGGCGCTGTTCGCGCTGTCGCGCCACGGGCTGAGCATGATCCCGCGCATCACGCGGCCGCTGCTGCTGACGTCGTTCGCGTTGCTCGTGCTCGTGCGGATGCCGGGCTTCGGCATCTCGGTCAACGGCGGGCAGCGCTGGCTCGGCGCCGGCCCGCTGATGTTCCAGCCCTCGGAGCTGATGAAGCTCGCGCTGATCCTCTACTCGGCCAAGCTGCTGACCGAGCGCCCGAAGTCGGTCCGCCGGCCCAAGGAGCTGATCCCGCTCGTCACGGTCAGTGCGGCGGCGTGCCTGCTGATCGCCTCGCAGCCCGACCTCGGGACGGCGCTGGTTGTCGCGTTCACGCTGTGCGCGATGCTCGTCTCAGCCGGTGTGCCGCTGAAGACGATCGGCACCGGCCTGCTCGCCGGTGGCGTGCTGGTCGCGCTGTTCGCGCTCGCCGAGCCCTACCGGCGCGCGCGGCTGACCTCGTTCCTGGACCCGTGGGCGCACGCCGGCTCGACCGGCTTTCAGTCGGTGCAGGGCCAGATCGCGCTCGGCTCGGGAGGCCTGTTCGGGCGCGGGTTGGGCGACGGGATGCAGAAGCTCGGCTTTCTGCCCGAGGCCCACACCGACTTCATCCTCGCGATCATCGGCGAGGAGCTCGGCGCCGTCGGGGTGATGGGCGTGCTGACCCTCTACGGCATGCTCGCCTACGCCGGGCTGCGGGTGGCCAAGCGCGCCGTGGGCCGCTACGCCAAGCTCGTGGCGGCCGGGATCACGTCGATGATCATGTGCCAGGCGATGCTCAATGTGTTCGCCGTGCTGGGCCTGGCGCCGCTGACCGGGGTCCCGCTGCCGTTCATCTCCTACGGCTCGAGCAACCTCGTCGTGCTGCTGGCCGGGATGGGCGTGATGCTCAACATCGCCGCCACCGGCGGGCAGCAGCTGCGCGTCGTGACAGGATCCCGCACCGATGAAGGTGCTGATCGCGGCCGGCGGGACAGCGGGGCACGTGGTGCCCGCGCTGGCGGTCGCCGACACGCTGCGGGCTGACGGCGCCGACGTCGAGTTCGCCGGCGGCGAGCGCGCCGAGGCGCAGCTCGTGCCCGCGGCCGGCTACGCGTTCCACCGCGTCCCGGCCGTCGGCCTTCACCGCCGCAACCCGCTCAAGGCGCTGCGGGCGCTGCTCAAGGCGGTCCGCGGACTGGGAATGGCGATCGCGCTGGTGCGCCGGCTCAAGCCGGACGTCGTGATGGGCGGCGGCGGCTACGTCGCCGGGCCGGTCGGGCTGGCCGCGGTGCTCCTGCGTGTGCCGCTGGTGCTGACCGAGGCCGACTCGCACATGGGGATCGCCAACCGCGCGCTGGCGCCGTTCGCCCGGCGCGTCTGCCTCGCCTTCGCCATCGAGGGTCGCACCGGGCGCCGCTACCGCGTGACCGGCCGGCCGGTCGATCCGCCGGTCACCGACCGCGCCGCGGCGCGCGCCGTGTTCGGGATCGGCGAGGACGAGACGTGCGTGCTCGTGTTCGGCGGCTCGCTGGGTGCGCGAACGATCAACCAGGCGGCGATCGAGGCGTTCGGCGGCGCGTCGTTTCGCGTCCTGCACGTCAGCGGCGAGCGTGACGAACCGGCGCTGCGGCCGCGCGTGCCCGATCGCAACTACATCCTGCGCGCGTACGTCGTGCCGTTCGGCGACGCGCTCGCCGCCGCCGATCTGGCCGTGGCGCGAGCCGGTGGCTCGATCTTCGAGCTCGCCGCCCACGGCCTGCCGGCGGTGCTGATCCCGTACCCGCATGCGACCGCCGACCACCAGACCGGCAACGCCCAGTGGATGGCCGACGCCGGCGCGGCGGTGATCGTGGCCGACGACGAACTGACCCCGGCGCGCCTGGCGTCCGAGGTCGGCACGCTGCTCGCCGACCGGGCGCGGCTCGCCGCCATGGCGCGCGCGTCGGCCGCCCTGGCGCGCCCCGAGGCGGCGCGCGAGATCGCCGGCCAAATCACCGCCGCGGCCCGCGATTAGCGCCCGTCAGCCGGGGGAAGCAAGCACCGCATGGCCTCACTGGTCCTGAAGATGTCCGTCTCGCTCGACGGCTACGTGGCACCGATCGACGGGACCACTGATTGGGTCGCTGCGGGACGCTCCGATGACGGCGCCAGTTGGACGGTCGAGACCGTCAGCAATGCCGGCGCGCACTTCGTGGGTGCCGCCACCTACGCGGGGCGGGCGACCTACTGGCCCGGCGCCTCGGGGCCGTTCGCCAAGCCGATGAACGAGATCCCCAAGGTTGTGTTCTCGGACTCGCTGGCGTCCGTCGACTGGGGTGAGACGACGATCGCCACCGGAGACCTCACCGAGGCCATCACGCGGCTCAAGCAGGAGGGCTCGGACGGGTACCTGCTCGCCCACGGCGGGGTACGGTTCGCCCGATCGCTGGTCCAGACCGGCCTGATCGACGAGTACCGCCTCGTCATCCACCCGGTCGTCCTGGGCGCCGGCGAGCGGCTCTTCACCGCACCGCTCGCCATCGCGCCGATGAGCACCACCGTCTTCAGCGGCGGCGCCGTCGCCCACGTCTTCGCGGCGCGCTCGTGATTTCTCAGTGCGCGAGCGCGGCGAGGGCGCCGAGCGCGAGGAAGCTGAGGACCACGACCAGGGTCGGCAGAGCCCGCCAGGTGGTCGGTGTGGTGGTGCGGCGACGCATCATTGACGTCAACTCCGGCCGACGGCGGAAGTTCCGGATGTTGGCGTGCGAACATGTGGGCGATGAGGCCGTTCGCCGACACGATCGCCACACGCGAGGAGTTGCGTGGCGTCTACACGCAGCCGCCGACGCCGCGTTCGGTGGCCAAGGAGATGGATCACTTCGACCGCCACATCAGAGCGTTCATCGCCCATTCGCCGTTCGTCGTCGTCGCCACGGCGTCGATCGAGGGGCTCTGCGAGAGCTCGCCGCGCGGCGGCGCGCCGGGCTGGGTCAAGGTGCTCGACGACCACCGGCTGCTGATCCCCGACAACCGCGGCAACAACCGCCTCGACGCGCTGACCAACATCGTCGACACGGGCCAGATCGCACTCCTGTTCCTCGTCCCCGGCCGCACCGACACGCTGCGCGTCAACGGCCAGGCGTGGATCACCACCGACGCGACGCTGCTCGCCGACGTCCCGCTCGACGGCAAGATCTGCCCGGCCGGGATCGGCGTGCGGGTGCGCACGGCGTTCATGCAGTGTGCCAAGGCGCTGATGCGCTCGCAGATCTGGCAGCCCGACGCCTGGCCCGTGCTCGAAGAGCTCGCGCGGCCGGCCGAGATCTCGCGCGACCACGCCGCGCCCGCCAGCTCCGTCGAGGCGGTCGAGGCGTCGCTGCAGGAGAGCTACGCGAAGCGCTACACGTGGTGAGCCCCGGGCGGGCGGGAGCCTGGTCCGGACGCGAGCTGCACCTCATCGGCCTCGGGGGCGCGGGTATGAGCGCCTACGCGATCGCCGCGCACGCCCTCGGCGCGACGGTCACCGGCTCCGACCGCACCTGGTCGCCCTACGCGCAGGAGCTGCGCGACCAGACCGGAATCGAGGTCGCCGTCGGCCACGACATCGCCAACCTCCCGCCCGGCGACCGTGTCGAGGTCTTCCACTCGACCGCGATCCCCGACGACAACCCCGAACGCGTCGCGGCCCACGCGCGCGGGCTGCCCGACCATGGCCGCACCGAGCTGCTGGGCCAGATCGCCGCCCAGCGCCGCGTGATCGCCGTCGCCGGCGCGCACGGCAAGACGACGACGACCGCGATGGTCGCCGTCGCGCTGCGCGCCTGCGGGCTGGCGCCCGGCTGGCTGATCGGCGGCGAGGTGCCCGACCTCGGCGCCAACGCGGGCTGGGGCGACGGCGAGTGGCTGGCCGTCGAGGCGGACGAGTCCGACCGCTCGTTCCTGGCGCTGGAGCCCGAGATCGCGATCGTCACCAACGTCGAGCTCGACCACCACGCCGTGTTCGCGACGCTGGCCGATATCGAGCAGGCGTTCGCGCAGTTCCTGGCCGGCTCACAGCACGCGATCGTCACCCCGCCGGTCGGCCCTCTGGCGACGGCGGCGCTCGAGGCCGAGCGCGTGACGGTCGTCGACGCGCGGCTCGACGGCCTGACCGTGCCGGGCGCCCACAACGCGGTCAACGCCGCACTGGCGCTCGAGGCGGTGACACGGGCCGGGGGCGATCGCGACGTGGCGATCGATGCCCTGCGCGCGTTCACGGGCGTCGGCCGGCGGTTCGAGGAGCTGGGCCGCCACGCCGCCGGCGCGCTGGTCGTCGACGACTACGCCCACCATCCGACCGAGGTCGCCGCGACGATCGCCGCCGCCCGCGCGCGGGCGCCGCAGCGCGTGCTCGCGGTCTTCCAGCCGCACCTGTATTCGCGCACCGCGGCACTGGCGGACGACTTCGGCGCCGCGCTGGCGCAGGCCGACGCCGCGTGGGTGCTCGATGTCTATCCGGCACGCGAGCGCGCTGCCGACTTTCCCGGCGTCAGCGGCCGGCTCGTCGCCGACGCCGCCGGTGCGCGCTACGCGCCGACGTTCGACGACGCCGAACGCGAGCTCGCGATCGAGCTGCGCGACGGCGACCTGTGCCTGGTCATGGGCGCCGGTGACGTCACCGAGCTGGCGCGCAGGCTCGTCGCGTGAAGATCCTGCACAACCATCCGCTGGCCCGGCTGACGACCGTCCGTACCGGTGGGCCGGCCGAGCTGTTCGCGCGCGCGGGCACGGCCGATGGGCTGCGCGAGCTGCTCGCGTTCGCCGCCGACCACGCCCACGACGTCGGCGTCGTCGGCTCGGGCTCCAACCTGCTGATCGCCGACGAGGGCGTCGAGGGGCTGGTCGTCAAGCTCGACGGCGAGCTGGCGGCGATCGAGTCCGACGGCGACCGCGGGCTGGTGTGCGGCGCGGGCGCGCGGCTGCCCTCCGTCAGCGCCCAGGCGGCGCGGATGGGGCTCAGCGGGATCGAATTCGGGGTCAACATCCCCGGGACCGTCGGTGGGGCGGTGCGGATGAACGCCAACGCCTACGGCGGAGAGCTCGCCCGCACGCTTGCGTGGGTGCAGATCGTCAGCGCGGCGGGCGACGAGCGGCGCACCCCCGACCAGCTCGGCTTCGCCTACCGGCGCTCGAACCTCGGGCCCGGGGAGATCGTCGCGCGCGCCGCCTTCGCGCTGACGCCGGCCGACCCGGAGGCGGTCAAGGCGACGATCGGCGAGATGCGCAGCGCCCGCCACGCAGCGCAACCGTCGGGCATCAAGACGTTCGGATCGACGTTCAAGAATCCCGACGACGTTGCAGCCCAGGGGCGCACGGCCGGCCTCTTGTTGTCGGAGGCCGGCTGCAACGGGCTCGCGGTCGGCGCCGCGCGGTTTGCCGTCAAGCACGCCAACTTCATCGAGAACACCGGCGACGCGACGACGGCGCAGATCGTCGAGCTGATGGGGGAGGGCCGGCGCCGCGTGCACGAGCGCTTCGGCGTGTGGCTGGAGCCCGAGGTCCAGACGTTGGGCCCGGTTCGCTTTCCCTGGTAGGGATACGGCCACCGGCGTCGAAGCACGTGGGGTGAATGCCGCCCGCAGCGCCGTCCTGCCCCGAACGCTGACCGTCCGCCGCATCGGCCCGCGGGGGCGGCGCCGGATCGTCAGGGCGCTGGCGATCGCGGCCGTGCTCGCCGCCGCGCTCGCCGGTGGCTGGCTGTGGCTGCGCGACTCGTCGCTGGTGTCGGTCGACCACGTGCACATCACCGGCGTGCACGGCCCCGGCGCCGCCGAGATCCGCGCCGCGCTGACGCGCACGGCAGGCGACATGACGACCCTCGATCTCGACGAGGCGACGCTGCGCAGCGCCGTGGCGCCGTTTGCGGCCGTCAAGAGCATCGCGATCCATACTCACCCGCCGCACACGGTCACGATCGCGGTGAGCATGAACATCGCCGTCGCCGCGCTCACGTTCGACAACCAGCAGAGCGCCGTCGGCGCCAACGGCGGCCTGCTGAGCGGCGTATCGGCCGCCCACGTGCCGGCGATCGTCGTCGGTGTCCCGCCCGGCGGGCGGTTCGCCACCGGACGTGGCGTGCGCAGTGAGATCGCCGTCGCCGCTGCGGCTCCGGAGGCCCTGCGCCGCCACATCACCACGATCTTCCGCGGTCCGCGTGGGCTCAGCGCGCAGCTGCGCGCCGGCCCTGTCCTGTACTTCGGCTCGCGCCAGCGCCTGACCGCCAAGTGGGCGGCGATCGCGCGGGTGCTCGCCGACCCGGCGGCGGCCGGAGCGACCTATCTCGACGCCTCGGTGCCCGAGCGAGTCGGGGCCGGTGGTCTGGAGCCGATCGACAACCCTCAACCAGCAGTCGAGGGGTGACTCACCGACCAACCCTCACCCACAACTAGAGACTTTCCGACGACTGCAACCGGCGTTGCGCACTAGGATCCTGCATTGACGGGCGCGGAACGCGGCCGTACGGTGGGTCCTGACCCGCTGGTCGTAACTCCCTGCAACCGGGACGAAAACCTCAACGCTAACTTCAGGGTCGGACGGGACTTCTCTTCATGGATACGGGCAGCTATCTCGCGGTGATCAAGGTCGTCGGCGTCGGCGGCGGTGGCACCAACGCCGTCAACCGCATGGTCGATGCGGGCCTGCGCGGGGTCGAGTTCGTCGCGGCGAACACCGACGCGCAGTCGCTGCAGATGTGCGAGGCCGACATCAAGCTGAACATCGGCCACGAGCTGACGAAGGGCCTCGGCGCCGGCGCCAACCCCGACGTCGGCTTTGGCGCGGCGGCCGAGTCGCGCGACGACATCAAGGAGGCGCTGAAGGGCGCCGACATGGTCTTCGTGACCGCGGGCGAGGGCGGCGGAACCGGCACCGGCGCGGCGCCGGTGATCGCCGAGATCGCCAAGAACGAGATCGGCGCGCTGACCGTCGGCGTCGTCACGCGCCCGTTCGAGTTCGAGGGCGCGCAGCGCGGCCGTCAGGCCGAGGAGGGCATCCAGCGCCTGCGCGAGGTCGTCGACACGCTGATCGTGATCCCCAACGAGAAGCTGCTGTCGATCGTCGAGCGCCGCACGACGATCCTGGAGGCGTTCCGCGAGGCCGACGACGTCCTGCGCCAGGGCGTCCAGGGCATCACCGACCTGATCACGATCCCCGGCCTGATCAACCTCGACTTCGCCGACGTGCGCACGATCATGCACGACGCCGGCAGCGCGCTGATGGGGATCGGCGTGGCGGCAGGCGAGAACCGCGCCGGCGAGGCGGCCAAGATGGCGATCTCGAGCCCGCTGCTCGAGGAGAACGTCGAGGGCGCGACCGGGATCCTGCTCAACATCACCGGCGGCCGCGACCTCGGGCTGTTCGAGGTCAACGAGGCGGCGGAGATCATCCAGGGCGCGAGCGATCCGAACGCCAACATCATCTTCGGAGCGGTGCTCGACAACGACCTGTCGGACGAGGTCCGGGTGACCGTCATCGCCACCGGCTTCGACCACGGCCGCGCGCGCCCGCGCTCGGCCCGTGAGGAGGCCAACCGCAGCGCCGCTCAGCGTGACCGCCGCCCGACGGTCGGCGAGACCGAGCGCTCGTCGCTGGAGATCAGCGACGACGACATCGACATCCCGCCGTTCCTTCGGTAGCCCGACGGCTCAGGCGGCGCGCGCCAGCACGACGTCGACCCCGAACGACGGGATCTCGCCGGCCGGCATCGGCCGGGCCAGGTAGAAGCCCTGGGCCAGCGTGCAGCCGAGCTGCGTGAGGCGCTCGAGCTGCTCGGCCGTCTCGACGCCCTCGGCGACCGTGCCCATGCCCAGTGCGTGGGCCATGGCGACGATCGCCTGCACGAGCGTCGCGTCGCCCTGGGGGCCGAGGCCCGACACGAACGCGCGGTCGATCTTCAGCGTGCCGAGCGGGAAGCGGTGCAGGTAGGCGAGCGAGCTGTAGCCGGTGCCGAAGTCGTCGAGGCTCAGGTGAACGCCCATGTCGCGCAGCGAGCGCAGCTGGGCCAGCGTGTGGTCGGACTCCTCGAGCAGCACGCCCTCGGTGATCTCGATCGTCAGGTAGCGCGCGTCGAGGCGGGCCGCGGCCAGCGCGGTGGCGACGTCGCTGGCGAAGTCCGGCTCCTGGAGCTGGCGCGGCGAGACGTTGACGCCGACCCGCAGCGCGCGCCCGGCGCGCGCCCACATCGCGGCGTCCGCGCACGCCTGGTGCAGCACCCAGCGGCCCATCTCGACGATCAGCCCGGTCTCCTCGGCCAGCGGCACGAACTCGGCCGGTGAGATCGTCCCGAGGTCGGCGTCGGTCCAGCGCAGCAGTGCCTCACAGCCGACGAGGTCGCCGGTCACCATCGAGACGATCGGCTGGTGCACGAGCGTCAGCTCGCGGCGTTCGAGCGCCCCGCGCAGCGCGCGCTCGAGGCGCAGGCGCAGCACCGCGCGGTCGTGCATCGCGTCGGTGAACAGCTCGTAGCCGCCGCGGCCGGCCGCCTTGGCTCGGTACATCGCGGTGTCGGCATCGCGCAGCAGCGTCTTGGCGTCGGCGCCGTCGTGGCCGTCGGACACCGCGAGGCCGACCGACACCGAGATCCGGTAGTCGTTGCCGTCGATGACGAACGGCTCGCGCAGCGAGTCGAGCACCCGTTGGGCGACCTCGCACGCGTGCGTCGGCGATTCGACGTCGCTGCACAGGATCACGAGCTCGTCGCCGCCGAAGCGGGCGATCGTGTCGGTCAGCCCGAGCTGCGGGCGTACGCGCGCCGGCAGCTCGGCCAGCAGCGCATCCCCGGCCTGGTAGCCGAGCGAGTCGTTGACGACGCGGAAGTTGTCGATGTCGAGCGCAATCACGGCGATCTGCCCCGCCGCGTGGCCCGCACGGTGCAGCGCGCGCTCGAGGCGCTCGATCGTCAGCGCGCGGTTGGGCAGCCCGGTCAGGTGGTCGTAGTACGCGCGGCGGCGCAGCTCCGCGTCGGCGTTGGCGCGGTCCATGGCCGACGCGACGACCCCGGCCACCGCGTCGGTGTAGACCCCGTCGGCGCGTGTGAAGCGGCGCGGCGCCGCGGCGAGCGCGACGAGCACGTTGTCGTGGCCGGGGATCGGGGCCTGGAGCGACAGTGTGCCCTTGGGCAGTTTGAAGACCCCGCCGATCGTCCCGATCGGCCAGCCGGAGCAGGCACGGAAGCGCAGCTCGCCCGCGGCCGGGGCGACGATCGCCGCGCGCTTGATCAGCAGCCCGTCGGCCAGCGCCTCGACGCACGCGTCCATGATCACCGACACCTCGGCGCCGTCGAGCACGCGCTCCATCAGCGAGCTGATCCGCTCGCGCTGAGCGCTCTGCAGGCGAAGCCCGTCCACGAGCCCGTCGGCGCGCGAGCGCAGGCCGAGGATCACCAGCGAGAGCAGGCCGAGCGCGGTCACCGCCAGCAGCCAGTCGATCTGGGCCGGGCCGGCGTCGTGCGTGATCGTCAGGACACCGGCGTAGCTGATGGCGATGAAGACGAGGTTGGCCGCGACCAGGCGCGGGCGCTGGAACCACGCGCTACAGACGACGATCAGGCTGTAGAGCGTCGCGTAGGCGGGCACCGACCCGGGCCCGGCGCTCGCGACGACGACGCTGATCAGGACCGTCGTGAACGGCGTCATCCAGTCGAGCGCGCGCGCCGAGCAGCGATCGCGACGCACGCCGATGACGATCGCGGACGCCAGTGCGAGCGCGGCCGGCACCGCCAGGCCGACGACATGACGACCGGTGTTGTTGGGGAAGGTCAGCGTGATCAGGACGAGCACCGCAACCGTCGCCAGGAGCAACGCGTACGCCCGTGCGCGCATCGCGTTGGCCACCGTGGCGGAGTCTGCACCTGGTTCGTGAAGACCCCAGCTGAAAATCCGTGCAATACGGCGCATGCTTCTCACTGACGTCGGTTGGCGGGCTGCCAAACTTGAACCAGCGCGTTCGCGTGCAAAAGAACGTTCGCTAGCCTCAGCGGCAGTGGCCTCCGACGCCCAGATCCTGCGCCGCACCGCGCTTTATGACCGCCATGTCGCGGCGGGCGCGCGCCTGACCCCGTTTGCGGGCTGGGAGATGCCGGTGCGCTACGGCTCGATCGTCGACGAGCACCTCGCTGTGCGCCGCGCGTGCGGCGTCTTCGACGTGTCGCACATGGGCGAGATCGAGACGACGGGGCCCGCGGCGGCGGAGTTCCTCGCGCACGTCCTCAGCAATGATCCGCGGGCGATCGCGGTCGGTGACTCGATCTACGCCGTGCTGTGCACGCCTGAGGGCGGGGTGATCGACGACGGCATCACCTACCGCCTCGCCGATGACCGCTGGCTGACCGTCACCAACGCGGCCAACCACGAGACCGACTTCGCGTGGTTCTGCGAGCAGACGGAGGGCTTCGACGCCGAGGTGACCGACGTCGCATCGCGCTACGCGATGCTCGCCGTCCAGGGGCCGCAGGCCCGCGAGATCCTCGGCGCCCTGACCGATGGCGATGCGCCGCTGCCGCCGCGCAAGCACGCGGCGACGCTCGCGATGCTCGGCCACGAGGTGCTCGTATGCGGTACCGGCTACACCGGCGAGGACGGCGGCGAGCTGCTGATGGCGTCCGAGCACGCGCCCGCGGTGTGGGACGCACTGCTGGACCGCGGCGTCGTTCCGGTCGGCCTCGGCGCCCGCGACACGCTGCGCACCGAGGCATGCCTGCCCCTGTACGGCAACGAGCTGACCCGCGAGCGTGGGCCGATCGAGGCGGGCCTGGGCTGGTGCTGCACCGAAGCGAGCGGCTTCGTCGGCTCCGAGGCGGTCGCCGCCGCCCGCGCGGCCGGTCCGGTCGAGAAGCTTGCCGCGTTCACGCTCGACGGCCGCGGCATCGCGCGCCCCGGCGACATGGTCGCGGGCGGCGGCGTCGTGACGAGCGGCACGCTGAGCCCGTGTCTGGACATCGGCATCGGCATGGCCTACCTGCCCGCCGATCGCGCGGCGGTGGGTGAGCGCTTTGCCATCGACGTGCGGGGTACGCTGCGAGACGCCGTGGTGGCGTCCAGGCCGCTCGTCCGTTCGACCAAGGAGACCTGAGGCAGTGGCCGATTCCAACTACCCGACCGATGTGCTCTACCACCCCGAGCACGACTGGGCGCGGATCGACGGCGAGACCGCAACGTTCGGAATCACCTGGTACGCGCAGGACGAGCTGGGCGACGTCGTGTTCTTCGACCCGCCCGACATCGGCAAGACGGTCACGGCCGGCGAGCCGTACGCGGAGGTCGAATCGGTCAAGGCCGTCTCCGACGTGATCGCGCCGATGAGCGGCGAGATCGTCGAGGTCAACGCTGCGCTGGCCGACATGCCCGAGAAGATCAACGACGACCCCTACGGCGAGGGCTGGCTGGTCAAGGTCAGGCTGTCGGAGCCCGGTCAGGCCGGCGCGATGCTCGACCACGAGGCGTACGCCGCGCTGCTTTCGTGAGTCGCTACACCGCAGTCACCGACTCCGACCTCAAGGAGATGCTCGCGGCGATCGGCGTCGAGTCGATCGACGAGCTGTTCGCGCGCCAGGTCCCGTCGGCGCTGCGCTTGGGCGCGCCGCTGAACCTGCCCGATCCGATGGGGGAGCAGGAGGTGTTCACCCACCTGCTCGAGCTCGCGTCGCGCAACGTGTCGGCGCAGGACGAGCTGACGTTCGCCGGCGGCGGGATGTACGACCACTACGTCCCCGCGATCGTCGACATGCTGATGTCGCGAAGCGAGTTCCTCACGCCGTACACGCCCTACCAGCCCGAGGTCTCGCAGGGCACGCTGCAGGTGATGTTCGAGTACCAGACGGCGATCAGCGAGCTGACCGGCCTGCCGGTGTCCAACGCGTCGGTCTACGAGGGACCCAGCGCGGTGGCCAGCGCCGGCTATCTCGCGCGGCTGGCCAACAAGCGCCAGAAGTTCGTCGTCTCGGCCGGTTTGCTCGACCAGTCGCTGGCCACGCTGCGCACGTACGCGCACGGCTACGGAGCCGAGATCGTCGAGGTGGGGTTGGCCGACGGCGTGACCGACGCCGCGGCGTGGGCGGCGGCAATCGACGAGGACACGGCCGCGGTGTTCGTGCAGCAGCCAAACGCGCTCGGCGCGGTCGAGGACGTCGCCGCGCTGGCGGCCGCGGCCCACGAGCGCGCGGGCAGCGAGTGTGTCGTCGTCGGGGCGTATGACCCGATCGTGCTCGGGATCCTCGCCTCGCCCGGCGACTGCGGCGTCGACGTGTGCGTCGGCGAGGGCCAGGCGCTGGGGAACCGACTGGACTTCGGCGGGCCGTCGTTCGGCTTCTTCGCGGCGACCGAGGCGCACCTGCGCCAGATGCCGGGCCGGATCGTCGGCGAGACGACCGACGTCGACGGCAGGCGCGGCTTCGTGCTGACGCTCCAGACGCGCGAGCAGCACATCCGCCGCGAGCGGGCGACATCGAACATCTGCACCGCGCAGGCGCTCAACGCGCTCGGCGCGATGGTCTATCTGGCGTGGCTGGGGCGCGATGGGCTCGTCGAGCTCGGCGAGCTGCTGCTGCAGCGGACGCACTACGCGCGCGAGGCGCTGTGCTCGATCGACGGCGTCGCGGCCTGGCACGAGCAGCCGGTGATCCGCGAGTTCGCGGTGCGGCTCGACGCCGGCGGCACCGCGCAGCGCGATGCGGTGCTCGACCGCTGCCGCGACGCCGGCGTCAACCCGGGTATCGCCCTGGAGGACGACGGGCTGCTCGTCGCGATCACCGAGCAGCGCTCGCGGGCCGACATCGACCGCCTGGCCGACGTTCTCGGCGCGGCGCTGGCGGCGGTCCGCGCCCAGCGCGCGGAGGTGCCGGCATGATCGGCGAGGTCCCGGTGAGGACGATCTTCCAGAAGGGCGCGCCCGGGCGGCGCGCGTTCCAGTGCCCCGAGGTCGACGTGCCGGTCGTCGATGGGCTGCTGCCCGACACGCTGCGCCGCCCCACGGCGCCGGCGCTGCCCGAGGTCTCCGAGCCCGAGATCGTCCGTCACTACGTCAACGTCTCCAAGCGCAACTTCGACCTCGACTCGGGCTTCTACCCGCTCGGCTCGTGCACGATGAAGCACAACCCGCGCCTGCACGAGCGCGTCGCGGCGCTGCCCGGCCACGCGCGGCTGCACCCGCGCCAGGTGCCCGGCAGAGCGCAGGGGGCGCTGGAGCTGATGTGGAACCTCGAGCGGGCGCTGAGCGAGATCTCCGGCCTGCCGCACGTGTCGCTTCAGCCGAGCGCCGGGTCGCACGGGGAGCTGGCCGGGGTGCTGTTGACGCGCGCCTACCACGAGTCCCGCGGCGAGGACCGGCGCAAGATCCTCACGCCCGACACGGCGCACGGTACGAACCCGGCGACGGTGACGATGGCCGGTTGCGAGGTCGTCAAGGTCGGAACGAATCCCGACGGCGGCGTCGACCTCGACGACCTGCGGGCCAAGGCGACCGACGAGATCGCCTGCCTGATGCTGACCAACCCCAACACGCTGGGGATCTTCGACCCCAACATCGAGGAGATCGCCCGCATCGTCCACGCGGTCGGCGCAACGCTCTACTACGACGGCGCAAACCTCAACGCGATCATGGGCGAGGTGCGGCCCGGTGACATGGGCTTCGACATCGTGCACTTCAACCTGCACAAGTCCTTCACCCAGCCCCACGGCGGCGGCGGGCCCGGGGCGGGGCCGATCGCGGTCTCCGACCGGATCGTGCCGTTCCTGATGAACCCGCGGATCGTGCGCGGCGAGGACGGCACGTTCGACCTCGTCTCCGACGACGAAGGCCACGGCCACCAGACGCAGTCGATCGGGCGCCTGCGCGGCTTCCAGGGCAACTACGGCTGCTTCGTCCGCTCCTACGCCTACATCTGCTCGCTCGGCGCTTCGGGGCTGCGCGACGCGTCCGAGGTCGCCGTGCTCAACGCCAACTACCTGCTCGCGCGGCTGCGCGCGCTCGGCGTGCTCGAGCATCTGCCGCTCGCGTTCGGCGAGCTGTGCATGCACGAGTTCGTGCTCAGCGGTGGGCCGATGAAGCGCGAGCTGAAGATCGCCACGCTCGATGCCGCCAAGCGCCTGCTCGACCACGGCGTCCATCCGCCGACCGTCTACTTCCCGCTGCTCGTCGACGAGGCGATGCTGATCGAACCAACGGAGACCGAGACGCGCGAGACGCTCGACGACTTCGCGCAGTCGCTGGCCGAGATCCTGCGCGAGGCGGCCGACGATCCCGAGATCGCCAGGACCGCGCCGCACACGACGCCTGTCCGCCGCCTCGACGAAGCGAGCGCCGCGCGCAATCCGGTGTTGCGCCAGGCGATGTCGGTCTGACCCGTGCGCATCTTCTCCGGGATCCAGCCGACCGGCCGCAAGCACCTGGGCAACTACATCGGGGCGATCCGCCAGTACGTCGAGGGGCAGGATCGCGGCGAGGCGATCTACTGCATCGTCGACCTGCACGCGATCAGCGTTCAGTACGACCCCGCGGCGCTGCGCGAACGCGTCTACGACACGACGGCGATCCTGCTCGCCGCCGGCCTCGACCCCGAGCGCTGCATCCTGTTTCGCCAGTCCGACGTGCCCGAGCACACCGAGCTCACATGGCTGTTGTCGAGTGTCACCGCGGTCGGCGAGCTCAACCGCATGCACCAGTTCCGCGACAAGTCGGTCGCCCAGCGCGAGCTCGTGTCCGCGGCGCTGCTCTACTACCCCGTCTTGCAGGCCGCCGACGTGCTCGTCTACCGCGCCGGCGAGGTGCCGGTCGGCGAGGACCAGCGCGAGCACCTCGAGCTGATGCGCGACGTCGCGCGGCGCTTCAACGCGCGCTTCGGCGAGGACATCCTCGTCGTCCCCGAGCACCGCATCCCGGCGGTCGGCGCGCGGATCATGGACCTCCAGGACCCGACCTCGAAGATGTCGACGTCGAACTCCAGCGAGGAGGGCACGGTCTACGTGCTCGACGATCCGGGGGCCATCGACAAGAAGTTCAGGCGCGCGGTCACCGACTCCGACAACGAGATCCGCCGCGCGCCCGACAAGCCGGGCGTCTCGAACCTGATCGACATCCTCGCGGCGGCGCGCGGCGACACGCCCGACACGGTCGAGGCATCGCTGGCCGATGCGCGCGGCTACGGCGACCTCAAGGCGGCGACGGCCTCGGCGGTGGCCGAGATGCTGGCGCCCGTCCAGGCCGCCTACGCGCATCTGCGCGGCGACGAGGCGCGGCTCGACGAACTGCTCGCCGCCGGCGCCCGGCGCGCCCAGGCGCTCGCCGCCCCGGTGCTCGCCGACGTGCGCGCCGCCATGGGCTTCGGCGCGGCACGATGAGCGACATCGACCTCGCGGCGTTCTACGACGACACCTACGCCCACGAAGGGGCGGAGGCCGAGCGCTGGCGGCAGTGGCGGCTGCTCAACGCGCGGATCAAGGCGTCGAACATCGTCGCCCTGTGGCGCGGCACGCCACCCGCGAGCGTCTGCGAGGTCGGCTGCGGCGACGGGGCGATCCTCGCGCAGCTCAGCGACCGCGGGTTCGGCGAGACGTTCGACGGCTTCGAGGTCAGCCCGGACGGCGCGGCGATCGCCGCGCGCAACCCGGACTTCCGGCGCATCGAGGCGTTCGACGGCGAGCATCTGCCGGTCGCCGACGACGCCTACGACCTTGGGATCCTCAGCCACGTGCTCGAGCATGTTCCGGACCCGCGCGCGTTGCTGGCCGAGACCGCGCGGGCGTGCCGGGTCGTGGTGATCGAGGTGCCGCTCGAGGACAACTTCAGCGCGCGGCGCCCCGGCAAGGTCGCCGAGGCGCAGCGGATCGGCCACATCCAGCGCTTCTCGCGCGCCGACGTGCGAGCGCTCGCCGCGGCGGCCGGCCTGCGCGTCGACGGCGAGATCGTCGACGGGCTCAATCGTGAGCACCACACGTTCCGCCATCCGGGCTGGCGCTCGACGGTGAAGTGGGCGGTACGTGCCGGCGCGCTGCGCGTTAGGCAGCCGTTGGCGCTGCGCCTGTTCACCGTCCACTACACCGCCCGCCTGACCCGCTGACGCCGCCCGCGCCGCTACCCTCGTCGCCGTGACCGTCGCCTCGCTCGAGCTCGACCTCGAGGTTTTCACCGGCCCGTTCGACCTGCTGTTGACGCTCGTCCTGCGCGAGGAGATCGAGCTGGCCGAGGTCGAGCTGGCCGACGTCGTGCTCGCCTACCTCGACCACCTCGAGTCGCGCGGCGAGCTCGACCTCGAGGCGGCGACGGAGTTCCTCGTCCTGATCGCGGCGCTGCTCGAGCTCAAGTCGCGCCTGCTGCTCGACGCCGACGACGACGAGCTGCTCGAGTTCGAGCCCGGCGAAGCGGCCGAGGAGCTGCTGGCGCGGCTGCTGGAGGCGCGTCGTTACCGTCAGGCGGCCGAGCACCTGGAGGACCTGCTGGCCGGCCAGGCCGGGGTTCGCTACCGCGCAGCGGCGCTTCCGCCGCAGCTGCGGCGCGTCACCTACGACGACGCCGGCGCGGTCTACGCCCCGGCGCAGCTCGGTGCCGCGATCGGCGGGCTGCTGCGGATGCCGGCCCCGATCGACCTGCGCCACCTCAACATCCCGCGCGTGTCGGTCGCTGAGCGGCTGGGCCACTTGCGTGAGCTGCTGCGCCGGGGAGCCGTCAGCTTCGACGAGGCGGTTCGCGGCGCCGATCGGGTGACCGTCGCGGTGACGCTGTTCGCGCTGCTTGAGCTCTACAAGCAGGGTGAGGCGACGTGGCATCAGCCCGAGCCGTTCGGCGACATCGCGATCGAGCCGATGAGACAGCCGGTTGGGTCCGACCGGACCGCAAGGATGTCGGCATGAGCGAGCTGGCCCGGATCGTCGAGGCGCTCCTGTTCCTGTCGCCCGACCCGGTCAGCGTGGCCGAGCTCGCCGACGCCGCGGGCGCCACGCCGGATGAGCTGCGCGAGGCGCTGCACGAGCTTCGCGAGGCGCTGGCGCCCGGAACGCGCGGCCTGGAGGTCCGGGAGGTTGCCGGTGGGTTCACCCTGGGCAGCGCTCCCGACACCGAGGCCGCGGCGCGGCGGTTGCTGGCCAAGCCGCGCACGCCGCCGCTGACGCCGGCCCAGGCCGAGACGCTGGCGATCGTCGCCTACCTCGAGCCGGTGTCGCGTCCCGAGATCACCCGCATCCGCGGCGTCAGCGCCGACAGTGCCGCATCGACACTGCTCGAGCGCGGCCTGCTCGAGGAGTCCGGTCGCTCCCAGTTCGGCGCCGTCCTGTACCGCACGACGCCGCTGTTCCTCAAGCTGTTCGGCCTCAACTCGCTCGACGACCTCCCGGACCCCGGCCAGTGGGACCCGACGCCCGAGGAGGAGTCAGACCTGCGCGAGCGCCTGCTCAAGGCTGGTGACGCCCGCGCAGGCGGCGCCGTCCAGCCGGTGCCGGAGCCCGCGGGCGCCACCGGCTGACTCAGGCTTTGCGCGTCAGCTTCAGCGTCCACAACAGCTCGTAACGCCCGGTGGCGGAGCCCGCGTCCTGGAGCGGTCCCGCTGCGTGGCCGTGCAGCACGAGGCTGTGGATGTTGCGGTCGAACAGCCGGCCGACCGAGACCGGCGCGGAGCCGGTCGATTCCAGCGCGCCCGGCCACCGCGCGCCGTAGGACGGGCATGCCGCGTACGGGTCGTCGGGCTGGTCCTGGCTGGCCCCGCCGTTGAACTCGAACGAGAACGCCGCGCGGTCCGTGCGGCCGTAGACCCGGATCGGGTACGTCATGCGCCTGCGACCGCAGTCCGAAGGGCGCGGGTGGTACTGCTCGTCCGGCGTGCAGAACTGTGGTTGCGCCGAACTCGTGCGCTTCAGCAAGAACAGCGTCGAGAAGCGTCCCAGCTCACCGGCGCCGAACCACGACGCGCGGCCGAAGTGTTGCGCGTCCAGCGTGACCGCATGCGTGCTCGAGAACGTGTCGCGCTCGGACGACACCCCGATCTGGGTGAACGGCACGGTGTTGCCGTTGGCGTCGACGCTGAAGCAGCTCGGGTTGGCCAGCTTCGCGTACGTCGTGTACGTGCCACTGAGGCTGGCCCGGAACTTCGCGTCCTGTGCCTGGGCGCACGATGCGCCGACGAGGACAGCCGTCGCAGCGACAACAGATGCGATTGCCGCCGCGCGCACGCCGTCAGTGCATCCGGTACGTCGCGGCGCGTGACCGTTGGCCAGGCAGCCGAACGCGAAGCGCGTCGGCGATCCCGACCAGGTCCCGGTGTGGCAGGTCAGCCGGCCACCGGAGCGGACGATCGTCGGCCGGCGCACGGAGACGGGGCGCCTCTTGGTCGGCTTGGGCTTGGGAGTCGGGGCCGTGTTCCGCATCGGCCAACAGCTTCGGCGCGGGTCCGACGTTTCGCAACCCTGGACTTTGGTGCGACCAACCCGCGACTTCGCCGTCACAATCCGCCGCCGTGCTGTTCGAAAGAGAAGCTCATGACGCCTGGTTGCAGGGCTCCATCGGGAGGCTGGCGAGCGGCCGATCGTTCGTGCCCCTGACGCTCGAGGGTGGCGCAGGCGTGGGGAAGACGACGCTCGTGCGCCGCGCAGAGGAGCACGCATCGGCCGCGGGAGTGGCCGTCGTGCGCGCGGCGGATCCCGACCAGCTTCGGCGCGAGTTCGGTGCCGCGGGCCCGGTTCTGATCACGGCCGACGACGCGCAGTGGCTGGACGACGAGTTGATCGTGCTCCTGGCCTCGGTCGCTGCTGACCCGCCGGCCCGGTCGGCCTTGCTGTTGATCGCGACACGGCCGACGTTCGACGGTTCGCTGGCCGCGATCATCGGCCGATCAGAGGCCCGTCAGGTCGAGCCGCTGAGTTGCGCTGCCGCCGCCGAGTTCGTGCACACCCGGCTGCCGCAGGCGAGCGACCGCTTCTGTGCGATGGCATATGCCCTGTCGGACGGCATACCGCTGCTACTCCACGATCTCCTTCGCGCGTCGGTGGCGGCGGGCCACCGCGGCGGTGATGACGATGCGATCGACCTCGAGCGCCGGGCCCCCGACGCGATCGCGCAGACGCTTCGCCACCAGCTCGATCGTCTCGGGGAGCCCGCGACCCTGGCCGCGCGCGCTCTCTCCGTGCTTGGGACGGCCGGCGACATCGGGCTCGTCGCAGCGCTCAGCGGTCTCGACGCCGACGCAGCGCGCGACGCGGTCGATGAGCTGTTCGCCGCGGGGCTCGTGACGCGGGGGCGCCCGGCGCAGCTGCGTCCTGCGCCGGTCGGCGAGGCGATTTTCGGCGCAATGGCCCCCGGACAGGTGCAGCGTCTGCACCGCGCGGCGGCCCACGAGCTTGCGCGACGGGATGACGTCGAGGCGGCAGCCGAGCACCTCGCTCGCGTCGACCCGCGCGGCGACGCGGAGGCCGTCAGCGTGCTGCGGGCGGCCGCGCGAGCCGCCGAGGGCGATCCGGTGGCCGTGGCCCGCAACCTCGCGCGTGCGCTGCGCGAGCCGCCGCCCGATCTGCACCGCGCCGCGGTTCTGCGCGACCTCGGCCGCGCGGAGCTGGCGCTCGGTCGTCCGGATGCCCGTGTGCATCTGGAGAGGGCCTCGGCGCTTGAGCCCGGTGACCACCTCACGCGCCTGGCGCTGGCGCGGGCGCACCTCAACGCCGGCGAGATCGATACCGCGCTCGGGATCCTGCGCGACACGCTGGATCGCGGAATGGACGACTCGGACCCCGACCTGCGCGCCCGGTTCGAGGCCGAGCTCGGCGCGATCGGACTCGTCCATCCCCTGCACTGGGCGGCGACCGAGGCGCGGCTCGCCGCGCTCGGCCCGCCGCCGCCCGGAGCTGGTCCCGGCAAGCGACAGCTCGCCGCCGTGCAGGCGTTCGACGCGTACCGTCGCGCGGCGCCGGTCGCGGTCGTGCGCAGCCTCGCGCTCGCCGCCCTCATCGACCGCGACGCCGATGCCGAGCTGCTTGGGGCCCTGGCGCCGCTGACGATGGTCACCACCGCGTTGTCGGCGTGCGACGAGCTCGATCTCGCGCTCCACCTGGCCCACGCCGGGCATCACGCGGCCGCCCGGCGGGGCGACCGTGTCGCGGCAAGCGTGATGGCGTGGTACGCGGCCCGCATCGCCTACACGGCCGGCGATCTGCATGGCGCACGCGCCAGCGTCGTCGCGTTCCACGACCCGTCCTACGCTCCGTGGGTCCTGCCGGTCGAACACGCACAACAGGCCCTGACGTCCGTCGCGCTCGGCGAGGTCGACCACGCCGTGGCGGTGCTCGCGGCGGTCGACGTGGAGGTGGTGTCGGGCCAGCTCGCCTACGAGTGCATCCTCCGCGCCCGGGGGACGGTGCTGCTCGCGACCGGAGCCCCGGCCCGTGCCGCCGGCGCCTTCCAGGCCGGCCGCGAGCTCATGTTCCGCTACGGGATCGTGAATCCCGCCGGTTGTCATCACGGCGGTGGCGAAGCCCTTGCGCTGGCCCAGGCCGGCGACGTCGAACGAGCCCGCGTGCTGGCGGCCGACGAGCTCGAGCGGGCGCAGGCGTTCGGAGCGCCCGGCACGACCGGCCGCGCACTGTGGGTTGCCGCGCGGCTCCATGCGGATCCCAGACGCCTCGCCGCGGCCGCCGATCTGCTGGGCGAGGCCGGTGCGTTCGTCGTGCGCGCGCGAGCGCTCCTGGACCTGGGAGATCAGCTCGTCACGGCGGGCCGTCGCACCGAGGCGAGGGCGCCCCTGTATGAGGCGCTCGACCTGGCCGACCGGGGCGGGGCGCAGCCGTTGGCCGACCGAGCACGGGCGGCCCTGATCCGCTCCGGCGCCCGCCCGCGGCGCGCCCGCCTGCATGGCGTCCACGCCCTGACGGTCGCCGAGCGCCGGACGGCGGACCTTGCCGCCGCCGGCCTGTCCAACGCGGATATCGCCACCGCCCTGTTCCTGTCCCAGAAGACCGTCGAAGGGCACCTGCAGCGCACGTACCGCAAGCTCGCCATCACGCGACGCGCCGAGCTCGAGGACGCGCTGTCGCCGAGCTGACGCGAGCGTCGCGCTACGCGACCGTCGCTGCCAGCTGACCGCACGCCGCGGCGATCTCGCGGCCGCGGGTGAGGCGCACCGTCGCTCGCAGCCCGTGCTCCTCCAGCACGGCCAGGAATGCCGCGATCGCGTCGCGGCTGGAGCCGTCGTACATCCCGGTGGGGTTGTACGGGATCAGGTTGACCTTGAAGACCTTCGGGTCGAGCAGCTTGGCCAGCGCGACCGCCTGCTCGTAGCGGTCGTTGACGCCGGCCAGCATCACGTACTCGACGAACACGAGCCGCCGCTTGGCCGCGTGGAAGCCCCGGCACGCCTCGAGCACGTCGTGCAGGGGGTAGCGATCGTTGACCGGCATGATCTGCGAGCGCAGCGCATCGTCGGGTGCGTGCAGTGACAGCGCGAGGCGAACCGGCATCGGCTCCTGCGTCAGGCGCTCGATGCCGGGGATCCAGCCGACGGTCGAGATCGCCGTGCGGCGGTGGGTGATCCCGACGGCCGGCAGCAGCTCGCATGCCGCCAGCACGTGGTCGAGGTTCATCAGCGGCTCACCCATGCCCATGAACACGGCGTGGTCGACCGCGTCCACGCGGCGGAAGTGCAGTGCCTGGTCGACGATCTCCGACGCGGTCAGGTTGCGCCCGAACGCCATCTGGCCGGTCGCGCAGAACGTGCACGTCAGCGGGCAGCCCGACTGCGAGCTCAGGCACAGCGATCGGCGCCCGTCGCGGTAGCGCATCAGCACCGCCTCGACCGGCCGCCCGTCGTGGGTGGCAAACAGCGCCTTGACCGTCCCGTCGCGCGCGTGGGCCTCATCGCGGACCTCGAGCGTCGAGAACGGCACGCGTTCGGCCAGGCGTTCGCGCAGCGCCGCGGGCAGGTTCGTCATCTCGTCGTAGCCGGCGGCGCCGCGCGCGGCCCATTCCCACACCTGGCGGGCGCGGAAGGCGGGCTCGCCGAGCTCGGCCAGCGTGGTGTCCAGCAACGGGAGATCCATCGCCATCTACTGTAGGCGCCCATGCGCCTGGCCAAGTACCTCGCCCACTGCGGCGTCGCATCGCGCCGCGGCGCGGAGCAGATCATCGCCCAGGGCCGCGTGACCGTCGCCGGGCGCCGCGTGCTCGACCCGGCGCGTGATGTCGACGGCTCTGAGCCGGTGCTCGTGGACGGCGAGCCGGTCGCGCTCGAGCGCCGCACGCTGGTGCTCGCGATGAACAAGCCGGCCGGCGTCGTCTCGACCGCTCGCGACACCCACGGCCGTCCGACCGTCGTCGAGCTGGCCGGCGAGCGCGGCGTCCGGCTGTACCCGGTCGGGCGACTCGACGCCGACAGCACAGGCCTGCTGTTGCTGACCAACGACGGCGAGCTGGCCAACCGGCTGACCCACCCGCGCTACGAGGTGCCGCGCACGTACCGTGTCGTCGTCTCCAACGCCCCGGTCGGCTCGGCGGCGCTCAATGCGCTGCGGCGTGGGGTCACGCTCGACGACGGGCCGACCGCGCCGGCGCAGGCGCGCCGCATCCAGCCCAACGTCATCGAGCTCGTGCTGCACGAGGGGCGCAAGCGCCAGGTGCGGCGGATGTGCGACGTGGTCGGCCACCCGGTGCGGTCGTTGCAGCGCGTCGCGTTCGGGCCGCTGGTGCTCGGGGAACTGCGCGAGGGGGCGGTGCGAACGCTGCGGGCGAAGGAGATCGAGGCGCTGCGGGCCGCCGCTACGCAGCCACGGGCAGCTGCGGGTCGGTCGCGTCCGGGATCGGGACGTCGGGCTGCGGTGCGACCGGACCCGGGGCCTCTTGCTCGACCGTCGCGTGGGGGTCGCTCGACGCGGCGAGGATGAGCAGGCGGTCACCGCCGGCGCTGCGGGCGCCCTCGAGTGCCGCCGTGGCCGCGCCGAGCACCCGCTCGAGGTCGTCGCCACCGCGAGCCTCGGCGACGCCGGCCGCGCAGGTCACTGCGACGCTCTCGCGGACGCCGCTGACCGGCTTGCCGCGGACGATCTCGAGCACGCGGTCGACGGCGATCCGGGCACCCTCAGCGTCGGTCTCGGGAAGCAGGACGAGGAACGACTCGTCAGCGCGCTGCCCGACGACGTCGGCGTCGCGCAGCGTCGCGATCAGGCGGCGGGCGACCTCGGCGGTCACACGGTCGCCGGTCAGATGGCCGAACTCGTGGTACATCTCCTGCACGCCGTCGATCGCGAACAGGACGACCGTCAGCGGTGCTGCGGCGCCGGACTTGGGCATCATGTGGCGTGCCCGGTTGAGGGCCTCACGCTCGTCGAGCACGCCGGTCGACTCCTCCAGCGGCGCGAAGCGCTCGGCGCCGAGCTTGGTCCACAGCCGGCCTGCGTCCTGCATGACCGCGCGCAGCATCGCGAGGCTCGCGACCAGCGCGACGAGCCGGGCGACGAGCACGCCGACCGTGCCGCCCTGGGCTGCGCCGATCGTCAGCGCGCCGTCTACGAGGTTGGCGGCGGCGACGATCGTCAGCCAGCTCTCGAGGTCCTCGCGGCGGCCGCGCCGCAGACCGAGGCCGATGGCGGCCGCCGAGATGGCGACGACGAGCAGGCACAGCGGCACGACCTGGGTCGGGTCCTTGAGGACCGGCAGCTTGCCGCGCATCGGGGCGAAGTAGAGGATGACCAGCAGCGCGGCGATGTACCCGCCGGCGATCGCGGTGCCGCGCAGGCGCGTGGACGGCTGGGCGAAGGCGTCGCGCAGGAACTTCGGGCCGCCGAGCAGCGCGGCGATCACGCCGATCGGCAGCACGATGTGGGCGACGGCCCACATGTAGGTCGCGCCGGCCGCGGTCGGATGCACGCTGAGGCCGAGATACGCGCCGGCGGCGATGCCGAACGTGAGCGACAGGATCAGGTGGCGGACGCTGCCGCGGCGGATCGCGAACCAGCCCAACAGGAACGCCGCCGCTCCATACAGAAGGGCGATCGTGATGCCGGTGACGGTGAAGAATCCGGCCGGGGCATTGACGTCATGGGACGCCAAGGCCGCCGCCCCGAGCCCGAGCACTCCGAGCACACCGAGCACGACATGACGGAGTGAACGCTCGTCCATCACACCCTGCGGTCGGCGCGCGTGGCGGTTCCCTCAGGCCGATGGACACATATACGAAGCCTCCTGACATGATCCGCGCCCATGAAGCTCTTCGCCCTGCGCGGCGCCACGTCCGTCATCCGCAACGACTCCGACGAGATCCTCTCGGCGACCGACGAGCTCGTGCAGGCGCTGCTGGAGCGCAACACGCTGGCGCCCGAGAACGTCGTCAGCATCCTCTTCACCACGACGGCCGATCTCAACGCGCAGTTCCCGGCGCTTGCCGCGCGGGGTCTCGGGGCGCCGATGATCTGCGCCCGGGAGATCGATGTTCCCGGCTCGATGCGCGGGGTGATCCGCGTGCTCATGCACTACTACGCGGCCGAGGAGCACCAGCCCGAGCACGTGTACCTGGGCGCGGCGCGGGCCCTGCGCCTCGATCTCCAGAGTCCGCAGTAACTACGCTGTCGGGCGATGGCGATCGAGTTCTCGGCACGCGTGGCGCGGCTCCCGGACTACCCGGTCGCCGGCGGCTACTCGTTGCCCGAGCATGTCGCGCTGCTGGCCTCCAACGAGTCGCCCGACCCGCCATTGCCGGAGGTCGTCGACGCGATCACGGTCGCGCTGGCGCGCGCGAACCGCTACCCGGACCCGAGTTCGTGGGGACTGCGCCAGGCGCTGGCCGACCGCTACGAGATCCCGGCCAACCACATCGCGATCGGCAACGGCTCGTGCGACATCCTGCTGGCGGCCGGCGAGGCGCTGCTCGAGCCGGGGGCGGAGCTCGTCTACGCGTGGCCGTCGTTCAGCGTCTACCCGCACCTCGCGGCGGCGGCCGGCGCGCGGGCGATCGAGGTGCCGCTGCGCGACGACCACTACCACGACCTCGACGCGATGTCGGCCGAGATCACGGCGGCGACGCGGCTCGTGCTGATCTGCAACCCCAACAACCCGACGTCGACCGCCGTGCCGCTCAAGGACATCGCCGACTTCATCGCCGACGTTCCCAGGCACATCTGCGTGATCGTCGACGAGGCCTACTGCGAGTTCAACACGCTCCAGGACCCCGACGAGTCGCTCGACATGCTCAAGGCCCACGCCAACGTCGTGCTGCTGCGGACGTTCTCCAAGATCCACGGCCTGTGCGGCCTGCGGGTCGGCTACGGGCTGTGCGGGTCCGAAGCGTTCGTGTCCGCGACCGACCAGGTCCGCCAGCCGTTCTACTGCAACCTCGCCGCCCAGGCGGGCGCGATCGAGGCGCTGAAGCACTCCGACGCGGTCGCCCGGCGCGTCGAGCGCAACATCGTCGCGCGCGTCACCGTCGAGTCCGGCCTCCAGGAGCTGGGCATCGAGCCCGCCGCCTCGCAGGCCAACTTCTGCTGGTTCGATCTACCGGGCGGCCCGGACTCCGAGGACGAGGTCCTCGCCGGCCTTCAGGACCGCGCCGTGCTCGTCCGCTCCGGCCGGGCCCTCGGACGGCCGGGGGCGCTGCGGGTGACGTATGGAACGCCGCAGGAGAACGACCGCTTCCTTGCAGCGCTGGGGGATCTGGTCGGCCTCGCCGATTGAAATCGCCGGCGCGCCGCATGCGTCCCTGTTCAACGTTGCGCCCGTCTGCCATCATCCTGCACCTCATGGCTGCCCAGCCCACCAGCGCCCGCTACACCGACACCGCGCTGTTCGGTTGGTCCTCCTACGCCTACGCCTGGCGATTTAGCTAGGCGCTCGGCCGGCACGTCCTCACACTTCGTCGCCGTCCGCAGATCGGACCCTCAGGGTCGAGCGCCGCTCCCGCTCCCGTTGTGCCCCCTGTCCGTACTCTCCAGGCGTTTGAAAGGACCTTCGATGATGATCGTCATGAAACCAACGGCCACCGAGGCCGAGATCGAAGCGGTGATCGACCGCATCGAGACCCTCGGGGCGAAGGCTCACCCGATCTACGGGACCGAGCTCACCGTGATCGGCGCGGTCGGCGACCGCGCCCACGTCGAGCAGCTCGACCTCGACGGCGCCCCTGGCGTCGACCGCCTCGTCCCGATCCTCAAGCCCTACAAGCTCGCCTCGAGCGAGCTGCGTCAGGGCGAGCACTCCGTGTTCGAGATCGGCGGCAGCCGCATCGGCGGCGGCCATTTCGCGCTGATGGCCGGCCCGTGCACCGTCGAGACGCGCCAGCAGACACTCGACACGGCCGACGTGGTCAAGGCCGCCGGCGCGACGTTCCTGCGCGGTGGCGCCTACAAGCCGCGCACGTCGCCGTACGGCTTCAACGGGCTCGGCCAGGAAGGGCTGCGGCTGCTCGCCGAGGCCAAGGAGCGAACCGGGCTTCCGGTCGTCACCGAGTGCCTCGACGTCCGCGACCTGCCGGCCGTGCTCGAGGTCGCCGACGTGCTGCAGATCGGCGCCCGCAACATGCAGAACTACGGGCTGCTGACCGAGATCGGGCGCTGCGGGCGCCCGGTGCTGATCAAGCGCGGGCTGTCGTCGACGATCGACGAGCTGCTGATGGCCGCCGAGTACGTCCTCAAGGAGGGCAACCCGACGGTGATCCTGTGTGAGCGGGGCATCCGGACGTTCGAGACCGCCTACCGCTTCACGCTTGACCTGTCGGCGATTCCGGTGCTCCACGAGCTCAGCCACCTGCCGGTCGTCGTCGATCCCAGCCACGCGGCGGGCCGGCGGTCTCTTGTCCAGCCACTGAGCCTCGCGGCGGCGGCGGCGGGCGCCGACGGGATCCTCGTCGAGGTTCATCCCGAGCCCGAGCACGCGCTGTGCGACGGGCCCCAGCAGCTGCGGGCCGACGAGTTCGCCGAGTACGCGGCGCGCGTCGCCCAGGCGGCGGCGCTGGCCGGCAACGCGATTCAGGCGAGCGCGGGCGTGTGAAGGTCTGCGTCGTCGGCGTCGGCCTGGTCGGCGGTTCGATCGCGCTCGCCGCGCGCGAGCAGCTCGGCGCGCGCGTCTCGGGCTTCGAGCCCGACCGGGCGGCGGCGCAGCGCGCGCTTGACCGGGGCGTGGTTGACGAGGCGCCCGAGGCGCTGTCCGACGCGGTCGGCGAGGCCGAGATCGCGTTCGTCGCCGCGCCACTGGGCGTGCTGCACGAGACGGTCATCGAGACGCTGGCGGCGGCCGGGCCGGGCTGCGCGGTGACCGACGTCGGCTCGACGAAGCGCACGATCCTGGTCGACGACCAGCGGTTCGTCGGGGGTCATCCGCTGGCCGGCGGCGAGGCGGCCGGCGTCGAGCACGCGCGCGCAGACCTGTTCGCCGGCGCGACGTGGTACCTGACGCCGACCACGACGACCTCGGGCGTCCTGTACGAGCGCCTGCACCGCGCGCTGACGACGATCGGCGCGCGTCCGACCGCGGTCGACGCCGCCGTCCACGACCGCATGATGGCCGCGGTCTCGCACCTGCCGCACGTGTTCGCGAACCTGCTCGTCGCGCAGGCGTCGGGTGTGCTGGGCGGTGAGACACTCCCGGCGACCGGACCGAGCTTCCGCGACGCGACCCGCGTCGCCGGCGCCAACCCCGCGCTGTGGGCCGACATCATGCTCGCCAACCGCGACGCTCTGCTGCGCAGCATCCGCGACGCCGCGGCGGGGCTCGACGAGCTGCGGGTGCTGCTCGAGGCCGACGAGCCGGCGGCCCTGTTCGAGTGGCAGGACATCGCCGCGCGCCAGCGGGCGGCGCTGCTGGAGGCGGGCTCGCTCGGCGGCGCGACGCAGGGGCTGCGCGTCCCCGTCCCCAACCGGCCGGGCGTCGTCGCCGAGCTGGCGCTGAAGCTGGGCGGCGCGGGGATCAACATCTCTGACCTGTCGCTGACGCCGGCGCCGGACGGCACGCGCGGCGAGGTCATGCTGTGGGTCGCGACCTCGGACGCGGCGCGAGCCGGCGAGCTGATCGCGCAGCTCGGTTTTGCGGTCGCGTGAGCACCGTTCGCTTCGATCCGGCGGGCGCGTTGCGCGGCGCGGTCACGCCGCCGCCCGACAAGTCGATCTCCCACCGCGCGGCGCTGATCGGCGCGATGTCGCACGGGGAGACGCGGATCACGAACTACCTCGACGCGGCCGACACGAACTCGACGCTGGGTGCCGTGGCGGCCCTCGGCGCGGGTGTCTCGCATCGCGACGACGGCGCGGTTGTGGTGACGGGCGTCGGCCCGCGCGGCGCGCATGCGCCGGCGGGGGACATCGACGTCGGCAACGCCGGCACCCTGATGCGGCTGCTGCCGGGCTGGCTGGCGGCCCAGGACGGCCGCGCGTTCACGCTTGACGGCGACGACTCGATCCGCCGGCGCCCAGTCGACCGTATCGCGACGCCGCTGCGGGCAATGGGGGCGCAGATCGAGGCGACCGACGGCCGTCTGCCGCCGTTCACGATCCACGGGACGGACCTTCAGGCCGCGACGTACGAGATGCCGATGGCGAGCGCGCAGGTGAAGTCGTGCGTGCTGCTGGCGGGGCTGCTGGCCGGCGGTGGCTCTACCACGGTCGTCGAGCCGCAGCGCAGCCGCGACCACACCGAGCGGATGCTCGTCGCCGCCGGCGCTGCGGTGCGCCGCGACGGGCTCGCAGTGTCGGTCGACGCCGTCGACTCGCTGCACGCCGGCGCGATCCACGTCCCGGCCGACATCAGCTCGGCCGCGTTCCTGATCGTCGCCGCGGTGCTCGTCGCCGGCTCCGAGGTGACGCTGCGGGGCGTCAACGTCAACTGGACCCGCACCGGCCTGCTGTCGATCCTCGACCGGATGGGCGCGGCCGTCGAGGGCGACCGCGAGACCGATCCCGGCGACATGGTCACGGCTGAGGACCCGGTCAGCGACCTGCGCGTCGTGGCCGGCCCGCTGCGCGCGACGACCGTCGAGCCGCACGAGGTCCCGCTGGCGATCGACGAGTTGCCGCTGGTCGCGCTGCTGGGCTGCTTCGCCGAGGGCGAGACCGTCGTGCGCGGGGCGCAGGAGCTGCGGGTCAAGGAGTCCGACCGTATCGCGACGGTCGTCGACGGACTGGGCGCGCTCGGAGCGCAGATCGAGGCGACCGACGACGGCTTCGTCGTCGCCGGCACGGGCGGCCTGCGCGGCGGCACCATCGCCTCCCACGGCGACCACCGCCTCGCGATGCTCGGCGCCGTCGCCGGCCTCGCGTCCCGCGAGGGCGTCATCGTCGAGGGCATGGACGCCGCCGCCGTCTCCTATCCAACCTTCGAGCGCGACCTCTCCAACCTCACGTTTAACGTAAACGTGAAGGGGTCTGACCCCTTGACGTTGACGTAAGCGTCAAGGGGTCTGACCCCTTGACGTTGGCGTGAGGAACGACGGCTGGCGACCGGCGACGTCTACAGTCCCGCGCGCCATGATCATCGCCATCGATGGCCCCGCGGGGGCCGGGAAGTCGACCGTTGCCCGGGCCGTCGCCGACGCGCTGGGCTACCGCTTTCTCGACAGCGGGGCGATGTATCGCGCGGCGGCGCTCGTCAACGATGCGCAGGCCGACATCGATCTGCGCGACGGGCATGTGTTCGTCGGTGACCGCGACGTGACGGACGAGATCCGCACGCAGGCGATCTCGGAGGCCGCGTCGGTGCTCGCGTCCGACCCGCTCAAGCGCCCGCACATCATCGCCCGCCAGCGAGCCCTCGCCGCACACGGCGACTGGGTGATCGAGGGTCGCGACGCCGCCAGTGCGATCGCCCCCGATGCCGACCTGAAGATCTTCCTCACGGCGAGCGTGCAGGAGCGGGCCCGGCGCCGTGCCGCGCAGACCGGCGAGCCGCTCGACGAGGTCACCGACGAGATCAACGCCCGCGACGTGCGCGACGACACGCTCGGGCGCTCCGTCCTGCGCCCGGCGAACGGCGCGATCACCGTCGACACCACCGACCTCGATCTCGACGAGGTCGTGGCCAGGGTCCGGAGCCTCGTGGCATGAAGGTCGCGATCGTCGGCTACCCCAATGTCGGCAAGTCGTCGCTCGTCAACCGCCTCACCGGCTCGCGCGCGACGGTCGTCCACGAGCGCCCGGGCGTCACCCGCGACCGCAACGAGATCGCCTGCGAGTGGAACGGCCGGCGCTTCACGCTGATCGACACCGGCGGCATCGACCTCGTCGACCCCGACCCGATCGCCGGCTCGATCCGCGAGCAGGCGACCGCGGCGCTCAACGACGCCCAGGTCGCGGTGCTCGTCGTCGACGCCCGCGCCGGCGTGCGGCCGGGCGACGAGGAGATGGCCGACCTGCTGCGCCGGGCGACGATCCCGGTCCTGCTCGCGGCCAACAAGGTCGACAGCGTGAAGGACATGGCCAGCGCCGCGGAGTTCCACCGTCTTGGCCTCGGCGAGCCGCTGCCGGTCTCCGCCGCGCAGGGTCTCGGCGCCGGCGACCTGCTCGACGCGATCGTCGATGCCCTGCCCGAGGGCGACGAGGACGAGGCCGACGACGAGACGATCCGGCTGGCCGTGATCGGCCGCCCGAACGTCGGCAAGTCGTCGCTCGTCAACCGCTTCGCCGGTGTCGACCGGGTGATCGTCAACGACGTCGCGGGCACGACCCGTGATGCCATCGACCTGCCGCTGACCGTCGACGGCCGCGACCTGATCGTCATCGACACGGCCGGTATGCGCCGCCAGTCCAAGGTCCAGGAGTCGGTTGAGTACTACACGACGCTGCGCTCGCAGCGGGCGGCCGAGCGCGCCGACGTCGCGCTCGTCGTCTGCGACGCCGCCGACGGCGTGACCAGCCAGGACATGCGGATCGCCGAGCTGGCGATGAAGGCCGGCTGCGCGACCGCGATCGTGCTCAACAAGTGGGACCTGCGCGAGATGGACGAGGCCGCGCTGGACCACGAACGCGCGCGTGTCGCGACCAAGCTGCGGCTGCGCCCGCGCGTGCTGACCGCCAGCGCCCAGACCGGGCGCAATGTGCAGCGGATAACCGCCGAGGTGATCGCCCTCGGCGACCGCATGCGCCAGCGCGTCCCGACGCCCGAGCTCAACCGCTTCCTGTCGGAGACGATCGACGCCCGCCAGCCGCCCAACGTGCGCGGCCACCGCCTGAAGATGCTCTACATGTCGCAGTTCGAGACGCGCCCGCCGCGCTTCGCGATTCAGGTCAACAGCCGCACCCGGCTGACCCGTGACTACGCCTACTTCATCGAGAACCGGCTGCGCGCGCGCTTCGGCTTCGACGGCGTGCCGCTGATCATCGACTTCAAGGAGCGCAAGACCAAGCGCGGCGAGAAGTAGATGACTCATCTCGTCCGGATCTGCCCGCCGTTTGTCCTTGCGGACGCGACGGTCGCCGGGCAGGATCGGACGATGCTCGAGATGCGACCCAACTGTGAGCGCTGCGGCGCCGATCTCCCACACGACGCCGCCGACGCGCGGATCTGTAGCTACGAGTGCACGTTCTGCGCGGCGTGCGTCGAAGGCCCGCTTGACGGGGTGTGCCCCAACTGCGGCGGCGGCTTCTCGCTCCGCCCGACGCGCGCCGCCGTGCCTGTCCCGCAGGGCCAGCCCTAGGGAGCGCAGCCGCCGGAGACCAGGACCGACCCGTAGCGACGGCGCAGCGTTTCGCTGCCGAGGATCAGGAACACGTCGGGCTGGTCGCCCCGCACCCGCAGGTGCAGTTTGAAGGCCAGCAGGGGCGGTCCCCCGTAGGCCGCGTCGCGCCCGCACGGCAGGACGGTCTCCAGTGCCACGACGCGCTGCGGCACACGCGCCCACGCATTCGCCGACCCCGGCCGCAAGAACAGCCCGGGATGCTCCGGGCCGGAGACCAGCGACACCGTCTGGACGGCGAGCAGCGCCGCCGCCGTGACCGGCACCCAGCGCAGCCAGTCGCGCCGGTGCCACAGCGCCAGCGCCCCGACGACGGCCACCGGCACGAGCGCCGCCTCGACGACCACGATGACGTTCAGCGCCGTGCCGATCTTGACGGTCGTCGCGAGGGTCGCGAGCGCCGCCGCTCCCACCAGCGACAGCCGCCACTCGCGCCACGCGAACGCGGCGGGCACGAGCAGCGGCGCGAGGTTCCACAGGGTCTGGAGCCCGTAGCCGCCGAGGCCGTGCAGCGTGCGGGTGCCGGTCTGCGACTGGGCGACGACGAGATCGGTCCACACATCCGAGCCGGCCAGCCCGTACGTGAGGCCCGCCAGCAGACCGACCGAGGCGGCGCCGACCAGAGTGGCGCTTCGCCGGTCGTCGCTGATCACGATGAGGGCGATCGCCGGCAGGACCATCGGCAGCTTCACGAACACCAGCAGGCCGGTGACGACGCCGACCCACACGCTGTGCCCGCGCAGCGCCAGCAGCATGCCGATTGCCAGCAGCGGCGCCGCCACGGTCTCCGGGGTCAGCTGGCCGAGCTCGTGGACGGTCCATGGCGCCGTCAGCGCGACCACGGCCGTGACGATCGTCGCCCAGCGGTGGCTCGTGTACTCCCAGACGACGCCGGCCAGCGCGAGCGCACCGACCACTTCCCACGCGCCGACCGCGATCCGCAGCCACACCAGCCCGTCGTGGATCGCCAGGGCGCCGCTGCCGAAGACGACCACGCCCGGCGGCTGGGCGAGTACGACGTGGTGATACAGCGACATGCCGTGCAGCCACAGCCGCGACGTCAATGCGTAGACGCCCTCGCTGTAGTTCCAGTACGTCGTGCCGCGCCACAGCAGGATCAGCGCGCAGGCGAGGGCCGTCGCGCCCAGGCACGCAAGCCACGGGAACCGCGGACGGTCGACCGTTGCGTCGGCGCTCAGAGTCCGTCGCTCGGCGGCGGCGGTACGCCCTGCCCGGCCGTGGCCTGCTGGGCCACCTGCGCGGCGTGTGCGGCCGCGTCGTCGCGGGCGCCGCGGATCGCGCGGTCGACCTCCTGCATCACCTTCTCCGGATGCGACACGCCGCGGAACGCAAAGTCCTCGTCGTGGTCTCCGCCGGCGGTGTCGAAGTCGACCGTGCCGATCAGCAGCATCCGCTCGAACAGCCCCTGCTTCACCGCCATGTCCTGCACGCGCTCCAGGCGCGTCTGCTGGATGTGGCGCGACAGGAGGCCGCGGCGGATGTGCAGCCGCTCGTTGGTGATCACGTAGCGCGTCGACATCCGCACGACGTAGCCGCCGACGATGACGAGCGCGAAGACGATGACGCCCACGAGGATCCCGAACGACGTGTCTTTGATCTGCCCCGCGATGAACCCGACGACGACCGCCACGACCGTCCCGCCGAGGTAGTGGAGAAACAGCGATCTCCACGACGGATGGTCACGAAACAGCTCCCGCTCACCCTGAGAAAGATCCATGTGGGCATGCTAACCGCAGCGGGCCGTACCGTGGGGGCCCGTGTCGAGTGTCGTCAAGGTCGAGCCGCTGACCACCGCCCGCGCCCTGCGCGGGCCGTTCGACTACCTGCGTCCAGCGGGGGCCGACGTCGGCTCGCTGCTGGACGTTCCGTTCGGCCGTCAGCGCCTGCGCGGCGTCGTCACGGGGCTGGCCGCCGACTCGCCGCACGCGCTCGTCGCGCCGCTGCGGGTGCTCGACGACACGGTCAGCCCGGAGCTCGTCGAGCTGGCGCTGTGGCTCGCCCGCGAGTACTGCTCGACCCCCGCGCGGGCGCTATCGCTCGTGCTGCCGCCGGCCGGTGCACGTGAGCGCACGGTCCTGCACGCCCAGCCGACCGGACGCGACGACGGGCGCCGGGTCACGGACGCCCAGCGGACGCTGCTGCACTCTCTGCCGCGCGCCGCGGGTGCCGACCTGGCGGCGCTGCGGCGCCTGGAGGCACGGGGGCTGGTGACGATCGCCCCGCAGCGCACGCGCCGCGTCCCGACGCACGCGGATGTCGAGCGCTCGGCGGCGCTGGCGCCGGCGCTGACCGCGGCCCAGGTCGACGCGGTCGCCCAGATCGCCGCCGCCGCGCCCGGCGAGCGCCTGCTGCTGCACGGCGTCACCGGGTCGGGCAAGACCGAGGTCTACCTGCACGCAGCCGCCGCGGTGCTGCAGGCCGGGCGCAGCGTGATCGTGCTCGTCCCCGAGATCGCGCTGACGCCGCAGATCGTCTCGCGCTTCGTCGCCCGCTTCGGCGACACCGTTGCCGTCCTGCACTCGCGGCTGTCGGCCGGCGAGCGCTACGACGAGTGGCGCCGCCTGCGCGACGGCGAGGCGCGCGTCTGCGTCGGGCCGCGGTCGGCGGTGTTCGCGCCGCTGACCGATATCGGGCTCGTGATCGTCGACGAGGAGCACGACCCGTCCTACAAGAACGAGGGCGACCCGCGCTACGACGCGCGTCGCGTGGCCGAGCGCCGCGCCCGCACCGGCGTGCTCGTCGCCGGCAGCGCGACGCCGCGGCCCGAGTCGATGCATGCGCTGCGCCGACTTCGCCTGCCGGCGCGCGTCGACGGGGCGCCGCTGCCGCCGGTGGCGCTCGTCGACATGCGTGCCGTCGATGGCACGTTTCACCCGGCGACCCATCAGGCGATCGTCGACGCCGACAAGACGATCGTGTTGCTCAATCGCCGCGGATGGTCGAACTTCCTGACCTGCCGGACGTGCGGCCACGTGTGGGAATGCCCGCGCTGCGACGTCACCCTCGTCCTGCACCGCGCACAGGGCACGATGGCCTGCCATCACTGCGGCCACCGCGAGCGGATCCCGCGCGACTGCCGCGCGTGCGGGTCGGTGTCGCTGGCGCGCCACGGCGCCGGGACGGAGCGCCTTGAGGCCGAGCTCGCTGCCTGCGGCCACGAGGTCTTCCGGCTCGATGCCGACGTCGCCCACGCCGGGCCGATCCTGGCCGCGTTCGGGCGGGCGCGGCGCGGCGTGCTCGTCGGCACGCAGCTCGTCGCCAAGGGCCACGACTTCCCCGACGTCGCGCTCGGCGTCGTGCTCGACGCCGACGCGACGCTGCGCTTCCCCGACTTCCGCGCCGAGGAGCGGACGTTCGCGCTCGTGACACAGCTCGCCGGGCGCGCGGGCCGCGGCACGGCCGGCCGGGTGCTCGTGCAGACGATCGACCCGGGCGCGCCGGCGCTCGTGCTGGCTGCGCGTCACGACTCCGATGCCTTCACCGCCCAGGAGCTCGAGCGCCGCCGCGCGCTGCGCTACCCGCCGTTCTCGACGCTGATCCGCGTCGTCACGTCGAGCCCCGACGCAGGCGCCGCGATGGCCGCCGGCCAGGCGGTGCGCGACGCGCTGGCGCCCGGCGCACTGGGCCCGGCGCCGCTGTTTCGCCTGCGCGGGCGCGAGCGCGCTCAGATCGTCGTCAAGGCGGCCGACCGCGAGGCGGCGATCGGCGAGGTACGCGACGCGGTCGGCGGCGCCGTCGGCGCCCACCGAGGCGTGAGCTTCAGCGTCGACGTCGACCCGCAATGACACCCGTGTCCGCCGCCTTCGCCGAGCCGCGGCTGAAAGTAATCTGATCGGAGATGGCCGACGAGCAGACAGTCGAAGTCGCAGAGCTCCCGCCCGAGGGCGAGGACGAGCCGCGCCACGAAGTCGACCCCGAGACCGCGGCGCGACGCGAGGCGGCGCTGGCGCGGATCGTGCAGTACGGCGACCCGGTCCTGAAGTCCCGCGCGCTGCCGATCACGACATTCGACGACGCACTGCGCAACGAGGTCGGGGCGATGGGTGCGCTGATGAGTGACGCGCTCGGCATCGGCCTGGCGGCGACGCAGGTCGGCACGATGCATCGCGTCCTCGTCTACCGCGTCGAGCCCGACAGCCCGGTCAACGCACTGGTCAATCCCGAGATCGAGTGGTCCTCCAAGGAGTCCGAGGTCTTCGAGGAGGGCTGCCTGAGCCTGCGCGGTGTGCTCGTCGACGTCGAGCGCCCGCTTCACGTGCGCGTCCGCGCTCGCAACGAGTTCGGCGACGAGCAGCTGATCGAGGCCTCGGGGCTCGAGGCGCGGGTGATCCAGCACGAGATGGACCATCTCGACGGCGTGCTGATCCTCGACCGCACGTCGCGCGACCAGCGCAAGGAGGCGATGCGAATCCTGCGCGAAGCCGCCGCCGAGTCGCTTTGAACGTCGTCTACATCGGCACGTCGGAGTTCGCGGCCGGCGTTCTGCGGCGCCTGGCCGCAGCCGGCCACACGCCGGTGTTGGTCGTCACCCGGCCCGACCGTCGCCGCGGTCGCGGCCAGGTCGTCGGCGCGCCGCCGATCGTCGAGGAGGCGGCTCGGCTCGGCGCCGATCTCGACCAGCCGGAGTCGATCAACGACGACGCCGCCCACGCCCGCATCGCCGCCGCGGCGCCGGACGCGGTTGTCGTCTGTGCGTTCGGCGCGCTGATCGGCGAACGGTTGATCGACGATTTCACGCCGATCAACGTCCACCCGTCGCTGCTGCCGCGCTGGCGCGGCGCGGCGCCGATCGAGCGCGCGATCATGGCCGGCGACAGCGTGACGGGCGTGTCGATCATGCGCGTCACCGCGGGCCTCGACAGCGGGCCCGTGTGCCTGGCCGGCGACGAGCCGATCGGGCCCGACGACACCTACGGCACGCTCGCGCCGCGCCTGGAGGAGCTGGCCGGCACGCTGCTGGCCCGTGCGCTGGACGAGCAGCCGCCGTACGTCGAGCAGGACGAGGCGGGCGTGACGTACGCCGAGAAGATCGGCGCGCACGAGCGCACGCTCGACGTCCAGCGCCCAGCGGCGGAGAACGAGCGCATCGTGCGCGCACTGCATCCGCACATCGGCGCACGGATCGCGCTCGACGGCGGCGACTACCTCGGCGTACGGCGCGCGCGGGTCGACTCCGGCGGCCAGCTCGAGCTGCTCGAGGTCCAGCCGTCCGGCGGGCGGCCGATGCCGTACGCCGACTACCTGCGCGGGCGATGATCACCCCGGCCCGGGCGGTCGCCTTCACCGTCATCCAGCGCGTGTTCGAGCACGGCGCCTACGCCGATCGCGCGTTCCAGTCCGAGGCGGCGCAGCTCGACCCGCGCGAGCGTTCGCTGGCCATGCGCTTGGCCTACGGCACGATCCAGCGCCGCGACACGCTCGACTGGGTGATCGCCCGCCACGCGCGCGGCCATCTCGAGCATCGCGTCCACGACGCGCTGCGGCTCGGGCTCTACCAGCTGCTGTTCACCGAGGTTGCCGACCACGCCGCAATCGCCGAGTCGGTGCAGCTGGCCAAGCCCAGCCCCGGCCACCGGCTGGTCAACGCGGTGCTGCGCACGGTGCAGCGCGAGGGTGTGGCGCTGCCGGCCGACGACACGATCGAGGGCGCCGCGATCGCTCACTCGCACCCCGAGTGGGTGGTGCGAATGTGGTGGGAGTGGCTCGGGCCCGACGAGACGCGCGCCCTGCTGGCGGCCGACAACGAGCCGGCGCAGAGCGCGCTGCGGGTCAACTCGCTCGTCGCCGCCGACGGCGACGAGCTGCCGGGGGAGACCGACCCCGAGCTGCCCGAGGCGCGCGTGCTGGACGGCCCGTTCGACGCGTTCGGCTCCGAGCTGTTCGCGCGCGGCGCGATCCTGCCGCAATCGCGCGGATCGATGATCGTCGCGCGCGCCGTCGATCCGCAGCCCGGCGAGCGGGTGCTCGACCTGTGCGCGGCGCCGGGCGGCAAGACGACGCACCTCGCGGCGTTGATGGGCGACGAGGGCGAGGTCATCGCGGTCGAGCAGCGCGCCGCTCGCGCCAAGCGACTGGTGGAGCTGGCGGATCGGATGGGGGCGACGTGCGTGCGCGTCGTCGTGGGCGACGCGCAGGCGCCGCCGGTCGATGGTCGCTTCGACCGCGTGCTGCTCGACCCGCCGTGCAGCGGCCTTGGGACCCTGCAGTCGCACCCCGACCTGCGGTGGCGCGCCACACCCGAGGCGGTCGACGAGCTGGCCGCCCAGCAGCGGCGGATGCTCGAGGCGGCGACCGCGCTCGTCGCCCCGGGGGGGACGCTCGTGTACTCGGTCTGCACCCTGTCACCGCGCGAGGAGGTGCTGACGGGTGACTGGCAGCGCCGTACGTTCCCTCACCGCGACCACACCGAGGGCTTCTATATTGCTCGCCATGGACTCTGACCTCGGGCCCATCTGCCCGAACTGCTCGGAGCCGTGGCTGCGCCCGGCGAACATGCCCGGCCGCTATCGGTGCGTGTACTGCCTGCACCGCTTCGAGCTGCGATCCGTGTGCCCGAACTGCGGCGAGCATTCGACGATCGTGCGCATGTCATCGACGGCGATCATGCGCTGCAACCACTGCGAGTCGTCGATGCTGGTCGAGGTATGAACCGCGTCGCCCCGTCGATCCTCAGCGCCGACTTCGGCCGCCTGCGCGCCCAGGTCGCCGAGGTCGTCGATGCCGGCGCGACGATCATCCACGTCGACGTGATGGACGGGCACTTCGTCCCACCGATCACGATGGGACCGCTGGCCGTCGAGGCGCTGCGCGATCTCGACGTGACGCTCGACGTGCACCTGATGATCGAGCAGCCCGAGCGCCACGTCGCCGAGTTCGCCAAGGCCGGAGCGCACGCGATCACCTTCCACGCCGAGGCGACGCCGCACGTCAACTACACCGTTGCGCTGATCCGCGAGCTCGGCTGCCATGCCGGCGTTGCCCTCTGTCCGGCGACGCCGCCCGACGTCTACCGTGAGGTCGACGTCGATACGGCGCTGTGCATGACCGTCAACCCGGGCTGGGGCGGGCAGCGGTTCATCGACGGCTCGCTCGAGAAGATCGCCCGCATCCGCGCGCTGATCGGGGAGGTCGCCCATCTCGAGGTTGACGGCGGCATCGACACCCAGACCGCCGGCCCGTGCGCGCGGGCCGGGGCGACGCTGTTCGTCGCGGGCTCGGCCGTGTTCGGCAGCGCCGATCCGGCCGCTGCCTACCGGGCGCTGGCCGACGCCGTGGCGTGACCGCTATGCCGCGACGCGGTCGGCCGCGACGGCCTGGCGCCCGCGCTCGCTGAGCACGAGCAGGCGTGGACCGAGGCGCCCGAGCGGGGCGTCGGCGAAGCCGCACGGCACGACCATCTCCTGCGCCATTGCCGACGTCAGCGCGGCCACCAGCTCGGAGATCGTCGCGCCCGTCCCGTCGAGCGCGCCGGCGAGCTGGGAGAACGTCAGCGGCGCGTCGCCGCGGCGCGCAAAAGCGTGCAGGAGCAGGGAAGTTTGCATCGCGCCGCAGCTTCCGCGCCCGGGGAGCGCAAAGGGCGCCGCTACGCCACTTGCGCAGGATCGGCGCCGCCAAGCTCCGCAAGGTGTGGAGCTTCGGCCGGTCCGCCACGGCGGTAGAGCACGAACAGCATCGCCGCCAGCAGCGCCGCCGCGAGCGCGTAGCCGGTCTCGGCGCGCAGCAGGTAGCCAGACACGATCGGCGTCACCATCCAGACGACGAAGATCACGCCCGACACGAGCCACGCCGCCGCCGCGCGCGACGCCTGCCCGCGGGCCAGCGCCGCCTGGTTGAGCGTCCCCGAGGTGAGGTGGAAGCCCATGCCCAGGGCGACGAGCACCAGCCCGCCGCGCGGGTAGGTGTACCCCTTGCCGAACGCGATGTTCATCAGCTCGGGACCGAACGCGGCGAGCGCCAGCGCCACGATCGCGGTGAACGCCGCGATCGCCAGCACGGTGATGCGGATCGTCGACGCGAAGCCGTCGGACCCCTCGCGTGCCTCGATCTTGGTCAGGTGGGGCAGCAGCGACGTCTGGATCGCCTGGAACAGCTGCAGCGGAGCCCGCGCGATCAGCAGCGCGTTGAACACGATCCCCCGGATCTCGGCGGTCGGCACGAGCAGCACCCCGATCGAGATCAGCGTCTGCTCGGCGAGCTGGATCGCCGCGACCGAGACGGCGAAGCCGGCCGACTCGCGCATCGCGCCGGCGACCGGCGCCTCGGTCTTGTCGGCCGCGACGTGGCGGCGCAGTGCCCACGGGATAACGAGCAGCGAGGCGAACGGCGCGGCGAGGATCCCCATGGCGACCGCCGTCTGGCCCGACGCGATCCCCACCGCCACCGCGACCGGGAACATGAACCGCGCCATCGACTCGAACAGCACCAGCCCGCCGTAGAGCGCGAACCACTGATGCCCGGCCAGGTAGCCGCGGGCGAAATACGACGCCGCATAGGCGAGCACGGAGCCGACGAGGATCCAGTACAGCGCCTCCGAGCCGCCGAACGCGTTGTCGACGATCTGCGGGCGCAGCGCCAGCGCCACGACGAGGAACAGCAGTGCAAAGGACAGCTGGATCAACGCCGGCGTGCGCAGCGGGTGCCCGCCCGCCATCCCGCGCGCGCGGCGGTCAGCGATCGAGCGCGACAGCAACTGCTCGACCGGCCGGTAGATGACCGAGATCGTCACGAACAGGATCGCCCACAGCGTCGAGATCTCGCCGTACTCGCGGCCGTGCAGGACGTGCGAGGCGACCGCGAAGTACCCGAACGTGAAGACGCCCGTCGCCGCGATCCCGATCGACAGGATCCGCGCCCCGTGGCCGTAGGACTCGGGCGCCTCGCCGTCCGGCCCGGGCGCGGCCGAGATCAGGTGGCCGCCGTCGACCGCCTCGATGTCGTGAATCGGGGCGTCAGGCACCGGGCAGGCGCACGAGCAGCATCGTCCACGGGAACGGCGACCGGGCCTCGATGACCTCGCCGTAGCCGCTCAGCAGCTTCACGAACGACCGCTTGGACCAGTGGTTGAGGTGCCCGGGGGAGTTGCCGAGGTTCTTCCAGTACGCGCCGCGGGCCATGTTCAACGCGCGCCACAGCGGCTCGCGCGGCACGCTGACGAGCAGGTGGCGCGACGCGCAGCGCGCCATCTCGGCCAGCGTCACCGCAGGCTCGGGCACGTGCTCGAGCACCTCGATCGCCGTCGCGAGGTCGAACTCGTTGTCGACGAACGGCAGGTTCTCGGCCTTCATCACGCGGTACTCGAGGTTCGGCGCCTGGCGCTGTTCCCACTGCGCGTGCAGCTGCGGGTCGTCGAGGTCGATGCCGACGACGCGGCCGTCGATCTTCTGCGCCCACTCGTGCACGAGCACCCCCTCACCGCAGCCGACGTCGAGCAGCGACGCCGGCGCCGCCTGCTCGAACAGCTCGTCGAGCGTGCCGGTGAAGCCGGCCATCATCCGCCGCACGAGCGGGTTCTTGGACCCGTACTTGTCGTAGGTGTTGCCGGTGACCGTGCCTTCCTTGTCGACGGTCACGCCGGTGGTGCTCATACCTTGATCGCCTCGCGCTCCTCGGTGGCCTGGGGGCCGGCGTGGGCGCCGGTCGTCGCCGGCTGGCCGGTCGGTCGCGCGCCGGGCTCGTAGTGCGATGGCGGGATCCCCAGCGCCAGCTCGATTCGGCGCACGCGCTCGAACGTCCGCTGGGTCATCGTCCGCTGAGCCGACAGCAGGTCGCCGATCACGCCGAGCGCGGCGAGCAGCATCGCCGCGTTGAACAGCACCGCGCCGAGGATCAGCGACTGGACGTGGCCCTTGCCGCTGCCCTGTGCGTAGGCGACGGCGAAGCGGATCCACACGGCGAGCGCCGCGATGCCGAGCAGCGTCGCCGCGCCCCAGAACACGCGCAGCGGCTCGTATTGGGAGTAGATGCGGAAGATCGAGATCGAGTTGCGGCGCACGTAGGAGCCCATCGACGGGAACAGCCGCGACTCGCGCGTCTTGGGGTTCGTCTTGACCGGCACGTGGTCGATCGCGACCAGCTGCTTGCCGGCCTGGATGATCGTCTCGAGCGTGTAGGTGAACTTCGAGACGACGCACATCGCCATCGCCGCTTCGCGGTTGTAGGCACGGAAGCCCGAGGTCGTGTCGGGGACCTCGGTGTCCGACGCCTGGCGCACCACCCACGAGCCGAGGCGCTGGAGCGACTTCTTCAGCGGCGAGAAGTGGTCGATCGTCATCACCTGACGATCGCCGACGACCATGTCGGCCGTCCCGGCGAGGATCGGCGTCACGAGCGCGGGGATCGCCGATGCGTCGTACTGGTTGTCGGCGTCGGTGTTGACGATCACGTCGGCGCCGAGCTTGAGGCACGCGTCGAGCCCCGCCTGGAAGCCCGCCGCGAGGCCCTTGTTGTTGGTCAGGCGGACGATGTGGTCGACGCCGCACTGGCGCGCGACGGCGATCGTCGCGTCGGTGGACCCGTCGTCGATGACCAGCCATTCGACCGTGTCGAAGCCCTCGACCTCGCGCGGGAGGTCGGCGAGCGTCAACGGGAGGGTCTCCTCCTCGTTGAAGCACGGGATCTGGATGATGAGCTTCATGGCGCGCAGACTGACCCGTGGCCGGGCGCCGAGGTGATCCTCCGGGGCGCGGGCATCTGGGTTGTGCGGTCGCGAACGTGTCGTAGACTCGCGCGGCCAGTATCCCAGAGGCTGCGGATTCTCGCCATTGTTGCGCCTCGGTACGGTCCTTTTTCGCCTTGGAAAGCGCTTCGCTCACCCGGTCGCCCGCCGGCACCTCGCTCGACGCATGGCAGCGCCTGAAGGCGCTGCCGTGGCCGTCGATGGCGCTCGGCCTGCTGATCGTGGCGGCGATCGTCGGGTTCTTCGTGTTCCCGATCTATCCCAACTACGACAGCTACTACTCGCTGTTGTGGGGGCGCGAGCTGCTGCACCTCCAGACACCGTCGTTCGACGCCTACCGCGCCGCGACCGAGCACCCGTTGGCGATCGCGTTCGGCGCCCTGATGGCACTGTTCGGGCGTGGCGGCGACCGGATCATGGTCGCCTGCACGCTGGCGTCGTTCGTCGTCCTGGCGATGGGGGTCTACCGGTTGGCGGCCAAGACGTTCACGCCGCTCGTCGGCCTGATCGCGGCCGGCCTGCTGTGCACGCGCTTCGACTTCCCGTTCCTTGCCGCTCGCGCCTACATCGACATCCCGTACCTGGCGATGATCGTCTGGGCGGCGACGCTCGAGTTCGAGCGCCCGCGGCGGGGTGGGATCGTCTGGCTGCTGCTGTTCGCCGCATCGCTGATGCGCCCCGAAGCGTGGCTGATCACCGGGCTGTACTGGCTGTGGATGTTCGGACCCGCAACGTGGCGGCGGCGGATCATCACGGCGGGCTACACCGCCGCCGGGCCGCTGATCTGGGTCGCGCTGGACACGGCGGTCACCGGCCACCCGCTGTTCTCGCTTCAGCACACCAACGGGCTGGCGGAGGAGCTCGGGCGGGCCAAGGGGCTGGCCCAGGTGCCGCACGCGACGTGGGCGTTCCTGATCTCGCTCGACAAGGCCCCGGTCGTCCTCGGGGCGATCGTCGGCGGCGCGCTCGCCGTGATCATCACCCCGAAGCGCACGATCATGATCTTCGCGCTGCTCGCGATCGGGATCGCGACGTTCTTCGCCGTGGGGCTCGCGGGGCTGTCGATCATCGACCGCTACCTGCTGATCCCGTCGCTGATGCTGATGATCCTCGCCGCCGTCGCGATCGGCGGCTGGACGATGCTCGTGCCCGGCACACGCTGGCGCTGGGCCTGGACAATCGGCGCGCTGGCGCTCGTCGTCTACGGCGTCGCGTTCACCGCGCTGCGCGTCGACCTGTCGCGGTTCACGAGCAACCTGTACTACCGCGGCGACAGCCACCGCGCGCTCGTCGAGCTGCTCGACCGGCCCGATGTACGTGCGGCGATCAAGCGCAACTGCGGCCCGGTGTCGGTGCCCAACCACAAGCACATCCCCGACACGCGCTGGATCCTGCACGCCAGCCAGAACGGCGTGATCGCGCGCAGCGCGCTGGTCAACGTCGCGCCCAACGGCGTCCAGACGATCGACCACGCGATCCAGCGCAGGCTGCGCACCGGGGTCGAGCTGTTCGAGGCCAACCGCACGGCCGAGCTCCAGGATCAGCTCATCGTCGACTCCCAGCCGGTGCAGCTGACCACCGTTCAGCTTTCCCCGCAGCCAGGCTTTCACCGGATCGCGGCGAACGCGTACTTCGCCGCGTATGTCCACTGCTGACCGCCTGACGCCGATCGCTCCCGGCCGCCGCTGGCCGTGGCTGGTGGCCGTCGTCGCGCTGCTGGCCGGCGCGCTGGCGCTGCGCCTGTGGGGCGTCAAGCAGGGGCTGCCCTACGCCTACAACGTCGACGAGAACGCGCACTACGTGCCGCGGGCGATCGGGATGTTCGGCCACTCGATGGACCCGCACTACTACGTCAACCCGCCCGCATACACGTACGTCCTGCACGCCGCGTTCGCCGTCGCCTACGGCGGCCGCGCCGGCGTCGCGCACACCTTCGCGACCGACCCGCAGCAGGTGTTTGTGCTCGCGCGTGTGGTCGCCGCGGTGCTCGGGACGGTCGCCGTATGGCTGCTGTACCTGGCCGGAGCGCGGCTGTTCGACCGCCGCGTCGGGCTGCTCGCCGCGGCGCTGCTGGCGGTCGCCTACCTGCCGGTCTTCTATGCCCACCAGGCGCTCAACGACACGCCGATGCTCGCGCCGTTGTGCCTGGCCCTGTGGGGCGCCGCCGGCATCGTCCGCTTCGGGCGGATGCGTGATTGCGTGTGGGCCGGCGTCGGCGTCGGCCTGACGTGCGCGACCAAATACACCGGCGGGATCGTCGCCCTGCCGGTGCTCGGGGCGATCGGCGTGCATGCGGCGGCCGGGCGGTCCGTCGTCGGCTCGCGGGCGTGGCCGTGGCGGGCGCTGGTCGTGATGGCCGTCGTGTCGGTGGTCGCGTTCGTCGCCGCCGACCCGCACTCGGTGTTGTCGTGGCATGCGTTCACGGCTGCGCTGCGCCAGCAGTCGCTGGCCGCGGACGACGTCCTCGGGAAGCTCGGCCTGACCCAGCACGACGGCTACACCTACTACCTGTGGACGTTCTCGTGGGGCCTGGGGTGGGTGCCGCTCGTCGCCGCGGTCGCAGGTGTTGTCGCCCTGCTGGCCTGGGACCGGCGCGCCGCCATCGTGCTCGTCCCCGCGCCGGTCGCGTTCGTGATCTTCATGGGCGCCCAGTCGCGCCACTTCGGCCGCTGGCTGCTGCCGACGTTCCCGATCGTCTGCCTGCTCGCCGCGGCCGGCGTCGTGCTCGTCATCGACCGCTTCGGCGCGCGCCTGGCGCCGGCCGCGCGCCGTGCCCTGTACGCGGCGGCGATCGTCGCCCTGTGCCTCCAGAGCGCGATCCACTCGGTGCACTCCAACGTCGTCCTGTCGCGCCAGGACACACGTGGCGAGGCGCGCGCATGGCTGGTCGACAACATCGCGCCGGGGACGAAGATCGTCGTCGAGCCGATCGTCCCCGGACAGTGGCTCGACGACATCGGCCGCGCGTCACCGCTGACGACGTTCGGCGACCGCTGGCAGCGGTTCTCCTCCGGCGCGCTGGTCGCGCCCGGCGCCCCGCCGCCCCCCGCGGTGGCGGCCGAGAACTACGAACGCACGCTGTCGCCGGCGCTGCTGGCCGGCTACGAGCGCACCGGCTACTGCTGGGTGATCAGCGGCTCGACCCAGAGCGGGCGCGCCGAGGTCGAGCCGCGGGCCGCGCCCCAGGCGGTCGCCTACTACCGCGCACTGGCGCGCCAGGCAACCGTCGCTGCGCGTTTCACCCCCTACCGCCGCGGCGCCTCGGCGGTGCGCTTCAACTTCGACTGGTCGTTCGACACCTACCCGATGGCGTACGACCGCACCGGGCCCGTGGTGACGATCTGGCATCTGCGAGATGGAGGCTGTGGCTCCGTAGACTGAAGCGAGCACATGCTCCGCCTTCAGCACGACCACGAGCACCTCGCCCGCGCGATCGACATCGCCGCCAACGGGCTCGGGCGCGTCCATCCCAACCCGGTCGTCGGCGCGGTCATCGTCCGCGACGGCGAGGTTCTGGGGGAGGGCTGGCACGAGTGCCTCGGTGGCCCGCACGCCGAGGTCAATGCGATCGCCGCGTGCGGCGACATCGACCTCGGCGGTGCGACGATGTACGTGTCGCTCGAGCCGTGCTGCCACGAGGGCCGCACGCCCGCCTGCACCGACGCGATTCTCGCGGCCGGCATCGAGCGCGTCGTCGTGGCCACCGACGACCCGTCGGAGAAGGCCAGCGGCCGCGGCCTGGGCATCCTGCGTGACGAGGGCATCGAGATCGACGTCGCGACCGGTGACCTCGCCCACCGGGCGCGGCTGTCCAACCAGGCCTTTCGCAAGCACGCCCGCACCGGGCGGCCGTGGGTGCTGTTCAAGTCGGCGATGACGCTCGACGGCAAGGTCGCAACGGCGGCCGGCGATTCGAAGTGGATCAGCGGGACGGCGAGCCGCGAGCGCGCCCATCGATGGCGCGCGTCGGTCGACGCGGTCGCGGTCGGGATCGGCACGGCGCTGGCCGACGACCCGCAGTTGACCGCGCGCATGGGCCAGATCGACCCCGAGGCGCGCCAGCCGCGGCGGGTCGTGTTCGACGCCACTGCGCGCCTGCCGCTGACCTCGCAGCTCGTCGCCGAGGCGCCCGAGATCCCGCTCAGCGTGATCGTCTCGCGCGCCGCGCCGCGCACCCAGACCGAGGCGCTTGAGCTGGCGGGCGCCGACGTGATCGTCGCGACCGGCGAGAACGAGCCGGCCCGCGTACGCAGCGCGCTCGACGAGCTCGGCTCGCGAGACATCACGTCGATCCTGCTCGAGGGCGGACCGCATCTGGCCGGCTCGTTCCTCGACGCCGGAGAGATCGACGAGGTGCGACTGTTCCTGGCGCCGTTGCTGCTCGGCGGCAAGTCGGCGCGCGACCCGCTGGAGGGCGAGGGCGTCGAGCTGATCTCCGACGCGATCAGCGCGATGACGCTCGACTGCGAGCGCGTCGCCGACGACCTGCTGATCTCGGCGCGGCTGCGGGAGTGGTGACGTGTTCACGGGGCTCGTCGAGGACCTTGGAACCGTCGCGGCCGTCGACCGCAACGGCGACGGCGCACGCGTCACGAGGCGGCCTCGCCGCGCGCGACTGGCAACCCCGTCAACCTGGAGGTCGATGTGTTGGCCAAGTACGTCGAGAAGTCGGTGAAGACGCCATGAGCGCGACCCCCCGAGACGAGATCCGCTTCGCGAGCATCGAGGAGGCGCTCGAGGACATCGCGATCGGCAAGATGGTCGTCGTCGTCGACGACGAGGATCGCGAGAACGAGGGCGACCTCGTGATGGCCGCCCAGTTCGTACGGCCCGACGACATCAACTTCATGACCCGGCAGGCCGGCGGCTGGATCTGCCTGGCGCTGACCGAGGAGCGCTGCGACGAGCTCGGCCTCGAGTTGATGACGGCCAAGAACGAGTCGATCCTCAACACGCCGTTCACGGTCACGATCGAGGCTCGCGAGGGCGTCACGACCGGTATCAGCGTGCACGACCAGGCGCACACCATGCAGACCGCGATCGACCCGACCAAGGGCCCGGACGACATCGTCCTGCCCGGCCACGTACACCCGCTCAAGGCGCGCACCCACGGCGTGCTCGAGCGCCAGGGCCACACCGAGGCAGCGGTCGACCTCGCACGGCTCGCCGGCCTGAACCCGGCCGGCGTGATCTGCGAGATCCAGAACGAGGACGGTTCGATGGCGCGCGCGGAGGACCTCGCCGCGTACTGCCACAAGCACGGCCTGAAGATGATCACGATCGCCGATCTGATCGCCTACCGCCGTGCCCACGACGACGAGACGCTCATCGAGCGCGTCGTGTCGGCGACGCTGCCGACCGCGTTCGGCGAGTTCGAGGCGGTCGGCTACCGCTCGATGTTCGACAACAAGCACCACGTGGCGCTCGTCAAGGGCGACGTCGACAACGCCGAGGATGTGCTCGTCCGTGTGCACTCGGAGTGCCTGACCGGCGACGTCTTCCACTCGCTGCGTTGCGACTGCGGCGAGCAACTCGAGTCCGCGCTGGCGATGATCGAGCGCGAGGGTCGCGGGGTGCTGCTCTACCTCGCCCAGGAGGGCCGCGGGATCGGCCTGCTCAACAAGCTGCGCGCCTACAAGCTCCAGGAGGGCGGACTCGACACGGTCGATGCGAACCTGCACCTCGGGCTGCCGGCCGACCTGCGCGACTACGGCGTCGGTGCGCAGATCCTGCTCGACCTCGGGCTGTCGACCATCCGCCTGCTGACCAACAACCCGCGCAAGATCTCCGGCATCGAGGGTTACGGCCTGACCGTCACGGAGCAGGTGCCGATCATCCACGAGCCCAACCCGCACAACGAGCGCTACCAGCGCACCAAGGCCGAGCGCATGGGCCACCGTCTGCACCACCAGGGGATGGGCCTGGACGAGCAGATGCTGCACTCCGAGAAGCAGCCGGAGACGTGAGCGCCGAGGCGTCGGCGAGCCGCTTCGCGATCGTCGTTGCGCGCTTCTATGAAGACCTTGCCGATCGGCTCGTGGCCGGCGCGTCCGAGACGTTCGAGGGCGCCGGAGCGTCGGTAGACGTGTTCGATGTCCCCGGCGCGTTCGAGTTGCCGATGGCCGCCAAGCTGTGCGCGCAGACCGGAAACTACGACGGGGTCGCGGCGCTCGGCGCGGTGATCCGCGGCGAGACATCGCACTATGACCACGTTTGCGACGCGTGCGCGCTGGGGCTCCAGATGGTTCAGATCCAGACCGGCGTGCCGTGCGCCTTCGGGGTCCTGACGGTCGAGAACATCGATCAGGCATGGGCGCGGGCCGGCGGCGGCAAGCGCGACCAGGGCGTGCACGCGGCCGAGGCGGTGCTGGCGATGGCCGCCATGAAGACACAGTTGTCGTAAAGCGCACAAGGGGTAGGCTGTGACGGCCGTGAGTGGAGACGTCGTCGCGTTGCTGCTGATCGGAGCGGTGCACCTGATCGCGATCGCCGTGATCGTGGTCCCGCTGGCGCGCGCGGCCTCCGACGACGACCCCGACGGCTCGGGCGGGTCCGACGACGACGGTGGCGGCGGCAGCCGCCGTCCCGAGGTCGGCCCGACACGCCCGCGTCCCCGTGGCGATCTGCCGTTGCCCGACGCGACGCCGGCACGGATGCGCCTCCGCGGCCCGGGCCGGCTGGCCGACGCCTACAGGCCGCCGCGCCGCCGCGAGCCGGCACCCGCACGCCACGTGCGCCACTGAGCCGGGCGGGGGCATCGCCCCGCTACACTGTCGCCGCGATGGCCAAGATCTGCTCCAGCTGCGGCAAGGGCCCGGCGTTCGGGAACAACCGCAGCCACTCCATGCGCGCCACCCGGCGCCGCTTCGAGCCGAACCTCCAGAAGGTGCGGGCGCTGGTCAACGGCGCGCCGCGCCGGGTGTACGTCTGCACCCGCTGCCTGAAGGCCGGCAAGATCACCAAGGCCATCTAGGCCGCTCGTCGCGAGGTCCCGTGGGGGATCCGAGCCTCGTCCGTTTCCGTGCCGTCGTCGAGGGGGCGTACGACCACCTGGAGTCCCGGCGCGCCGAGGTCAACGACCTCAACGTCTTCCCGGTCGCCGACGGCGACACGGGCGACAACATGGCGCTGACGCTGCGCGCGGTGCTCGACGAGCTCGATCGCCTCGCCGCCGAGCGGGGCGAGGCGACACTCGACGAGATCGGGCGCGACGAGATCGTCGAGTCGGTCGCCCGCGCGGCGCTGCTCGGCGCACGGGGCAACTCCGGCGTGATCCTCAGCCAGCTGATCCGCGGCGCCGCCGAGGAGCTGATGTCGCGCCCCGGCGAGCTCGTCGACCCGGCGTTGCTGTCGGCCGCGATGGCGCGGGCCGCCCAGCGCGCCTACGAGTCGGTACGCCAGCCGACCGAGGGCACGATGCTCACCGTGATGCGCGAGATGGCGGCCCGGGCCGCGGTCGAGCTGGCGCACATGCCAGCGCAGCGCCTGGAGGCGGGCGCCGACCCGGCGGCTCAGAACGCGCTGATCGCCGACGTGCTCGAGCGGGCGCTGATCGCGGGCGAGGAGTCGGTGGCGCGCGGGCCGCAACTGCTGGCGGTGCTCGCCGACGCCGGCGTTGTCGACGCGGGCGGCTACGCGGTCACCGTCCTCGTCGCAGGCGTCATCGCGGCGCTGCGCGGCACGCCGCCGCCGCCGGTCGCCCATCAGCGCGCGCCGGCGCGTGCGACGCACCCCGAGCATGCGAGCTCGACCTACCGCTACTGCGTCAACTTCGCCGTCAGCGGCCACGATCTCGACGCCGTGCCGTTCGTCGCCGCGCTCGAGGCGATCGGCGACAGCGTGCTCGTGGTCGGCGACGCGACGACGCTGCGCGTTCACGTCCACGCCGACGATCCCGAGGTCGCGACCGTCGCGTTCTCCGGGCGCGGCGAGGTGTCGAGGCTCGAGATCGCCGACATGCACGAACAGGTCGCCCAGCGCACCCAGCGGTTGGCCGCGGCGCGCGACGGCCGGCGCACGGCGGTGCTCGCCGTGTGCTCCGGCGACGGCGTCGCGGCGCTGTTTGCGCAGCTCGGCGCGACGCCGCTGGACGGCGGGCCGACCCTGAACCCGTCGACCGAGGAGCTGCTGGAGGGGATCGCCGCGCTCGGCGCGTCGGACGTCGTCGTCCTTCCCAACTCGCCCAACGTGATCATGGCCGCCGAACGCGCGGCTGAGCTGACGTCGACGACGGTCGTCGTCGTGCCGACGCGCTCGCCGCAGGCCGGGCTCGCCGCGGCGGTGGCGATCGGCATCGACGACGATGCCGATGCCGATGCCGTCGCGGGCGCGATGACCGAGGCGCTCGAGCACGTGCGAACGGGCGGTGTCGCCCCCGCCGCGCGGCCCGATCCGGCCGGCCGCTTCGACATCGGTGACGCCGTCGGCTATGTCGAGGAGCATCTCGTCGCGTGGGGTGACCCGACGGCGACGTTGCGCGACGTGCTCGCCCAACTGGGGGACGGCGCCGAGCTGCTGACCTGCATCGCAGGTGGCGGCGCGCCGCTGGGCGAGGACGCGATCGGCGCGCTCGCGCCGGTCGGCGTCGAGCTCGAGTACAGCCACGGCGGGCAGCCGAGCTGGTGGTGGCTGCTGTCCGCCGAGTGACGCATCATCGACCGGTGACCACTGCGTTTGCCAGCACCGACGAGCTGACCGCCGCGCAGCTCCAAGAGGCGCCGGTGCGCTACCCGCGGCGCGGAGTCCTCGACGAGCTGCTGAAGGTCACGCCGAAGCCGGCCGCCGAGGCCGCCGAGGCGCTCGGTCTGCACACGGTCGGCGACCTGCTCGAGCACCTGCCGCGCGACACCGGCGTCGCGCGCACGATCGCCGACCTGGCGATCGACGAGACGGCGACGGTGATCGCCGAGGTCCGCTCGATCACCAGCCGCCCGGTCCGCCGGCGTGGCATGAAGCCGCTCGTCGAGGCGGTCGTTGTCGACGGCAGCGGAATGATGAGCGCGACGTTCTTCAACCAGCCCTGGCTGGCTCGCCAGTACACGCCGGGCACGCGCCTGATGCTGAGCGGCAAGTACCAGGCTCGCAACCGCTTTCGCGTCTCGACCCACGCGCGCACCGAGGAGGTCGTCGCGTCGGGCGAGGAGATGGCCGAGTACCCGGCGACGAAGGGCATCACCTCGACGCAGATCCGGGCACTCGTCGGCGCGCATCGCGACGCGATCGCCGACGTCGCCGAGCCGCTGCCCGCCGCCCTGCGGGTCGCCGAGCGGCTCCCCGACCGCGCTGCGGCGATCGAGGCGGCGCACTTCGGCGACACCGAGGGTGGGCGCGCGCGGCTGGCGTTCGACGAGCTGCTGCTCGAGCAGCTCGTCCAGCAGCGCCTCGGCGCCCAGCGTCGCGAGGCGACGGTGGCGACGCCGATCGACTGCGAGCCGGTCGTGTCGGGGCCGTGGCTGGCGGCGCAGCTGCCGTTCGAGCCGACCGGCGATCAACGGGCGGCGATGGCGCAGATCGACTCTGACCTCGCGCAGCGCCACCCGATGCAGCGACTGCTGATGGGCGAGGTCGGGTCGGGCAAGACCGTCGTCGCCCTGCACGCGATCCTGCGGGCCGTCGACGCGGGGCGCCAGGGCGCGCTGATGGCGCCGACCGAGACGCTGGCCGAGCAGCACTTCGCGACCGTGCAGGCGCTGATGCCCGGGGCGCTGGTCCCGGTCGCGCTGCTCACCGGCGCGACGACCGCGACACGACGCGCGCAGATCCTGGCGCGGCTGGCGTCCGGCGAGCTGGCGTTCGTCGTCGGCACCCACGCCCTGATCGAGCCGGACGTCCGCTTCCACGACCTCGCCGTGGCGGTCGTGGACGAGCAGCATCGCTTCGGTGTTCGCCAGCGTGCGGCGCTCGACGCGAAGGCGCGCGACGAGGGCGTTCCGCATGTCCTGCACATGACGGCGACGCCGATCCCGCGCACGCTGCAGCTGACCACGTTTCGCGCGCTGGACGTGACGACGCTGCGCGAGCTGCCGCGCGGGCGCCAGCCGATCGACACGCACCTCGTGTCGGGCGAGCGCGAGCGAGCGCGGGCCTACGAGCGCATCCGCGAGGAGCTGCGGGGCGGGCGCCAGGCGTTTGTCGTCTGCCCGCTGGTGGAGGAGTCCGAGCTGCTGGCGGCGCGCGCGGCGACGGCGGAGTACGAGCGCTTGCGGACGGGCGAGTTCGCCGATTTCGAGGTCGTGCTGATGCACGGCCAGATGTCGTCGCGCGACAAGGCGGCGGCGATGGAGCGCTTCGCGTCGGGTGATGCCGACGTGCTCGTGTCGACGACGGTCATCGAGGTCGGGATCGACGTGCCCAACGCGACGGTCATGGTCGTCGAGGACGCCGAGCGCTTCGGCGTCTCGCAGCTGCACCAGCTGCGGGGGCGCATCGGCCGCGGGGAGCATCGCTCGGTGTGCCTGCTGTTCGGGCCGGCCGGCTCGGCGCGGCTGCGCGCGGTCGCCGAGCACCACGACGGATTCCACCTGGCCGAGTTCGACCTGCGCGAGCGCGGCCAGGGCGAGATCACCGGGACGCGACAGTCGGGCCGCGCGGGGCACCGCTTCGCGCGGCTGCCCGACGACACGCCGCTGCTGGACCGCGCCAGTGCGGTGGCGCAGATGCTGCTGGCCTCCGATCCCGAGCTGGCGGCGCCGGAGCTGGCGCTGCTGGCCGACCTGGTCGGCGCCGCGCTCGCCGTGCCCGTCGCGGCGTGAGGGTCATCGCCGGCATGTGGGGCGGGCGCCGGCTCGCCGCCCCGGCCGGAACGGCGACGCGGCCGACGAGCGACCGCGTGCGCGAGGCACTGTTCTCGATCCTCGGTGAGCTCGACGGGGCACGGGTGCTCGACCTGTTCGCGGGCTCGGGCGCGCTGGGGATCGAGGCGCCTGTCGCGTGGCGCGGCGTTCTGCGCGTTCTGTGACCGCGAGCGGCGCGCGATCGCCGCGCTGCGGGCGAATCTCGGTGCGCTGGAGGTCGATCCGCAGACCTTCGCGGTTCACGCCCAGGCGGCTCTGGGGGTGCTGAAGAAGGCGACGGCGCGGGGCGACGCATACGATGTCGTGTTCCTGGACCCGCCATACGCGGACTCCGGGCGGCTCGCCCCGGCGCTCGACGCGCAGCTGGGGGCGGTGCTCGCCCCGGGTGCCCGCGTGGTGAGCGAGAGCGATCGCCGGGCGCCTCTGGCGCTCAGCATCGCGGTCGAGACCGAACGTCGCTACGGAGACACCCTGATTCGCATCCACCGCGCATGAGCAACCGCATCGCTGTCTGTCCGGGGTCCTATGACCCGATCACCAACGGCCATCTCGACATCATTTCGCGCACCGCCGCGATCTTCGACGAGGTCGTCGTCGCCGTCGTCAACGTGTCGACGCGCAAGTCCCAGCCGCTGTTCGGCATCGACGAGCGGCTGGGGTTCATCGGGGAGGCGACGCGCGAGCTGGGAAACGTGCGGGCCGAGCCGTTCGACATCCTCGTGGTCGACTTCGCGCGCCAGGTCGGGGCCCACACGATCGTCAAGGGACTGCGCGCGATCTCCGACTTCGAGTACGAGCTGGAGATGAACCAACTCAACCGTACGCAGGCGTCGGACGTCGACACCCTCTACCTGATGGCCAGCTCGCAGTACAGTTTCCTGAGTTCGAGCGGCGTCAAGGAGCTGGCGACATTCAACGGCTCCATCGACGGCCTGGTGCCCCCGGCGGTCGCCGGGAGGTTGCAGGAAGAGCTCGCCCGACAACGAACCGAGTAGAGCCATATGGACGTCCTCGTTCTCATCGACAAACTTGACGACCTGGTCCACAACGCCAAGCCGGTCCCGCTGACCGACCAGGTGCGCGTGGACAAGGAAGAGATCTACGACATCCTCGACCAGATGCGGGCGACGATCCCCGAGGAGATCAAGCAGGCCCGCTGGATCGTCAAGGAGCGTCAGGAGATGCTCGCAGAGGCCAAGCGAGAGGCCGAGCGCATCCTCACCGAGGCACGCGAGCGCCAGGACCAGCTCGTCTCCGAGGAAGAGGTCACCAAGCAGTCCGAGCGCGCCGCCGAGGACATCATCGACGACGCCCGGGCCCGCGAGCGCGAGATCCGCCTTGGTGCCGAGGACTACGCGGACGAGATTCTGAACACGCTCGAGGTCAACCTCTCGAAGTTCATCGCCGCGGTCCAGCGGGGCCGCGAGCGCCTGCAGGGCAAGGACCAAGAGGAAGCCGAAGTCGCGTAGCGTCTGGGTCGCGGCGCTTCGCGCGCTGGCACAAGGCCGAATCGCGCTGCGACAGGGCGTCGAACCGACGGCGTGCCGGCGGCGGGCTCAGGCCGGTTCGTCGGGAACGGCGCGGACGATGATCTGGCCGCTGGGCTTGGCGACGAGCTCGGCGATCTCGTCGTCGACGGAGAGGACGAGCTCTGGAGCGTTGATGAGCCGCGGGGTGGAGTCGATCGGGGAGGGGGACTGCAGCTCGCGACCGGAGTCGGCGCCGGCGTCGGCCATCCGGCGCAACGACGGCAGGACGCGTGCCTCCATCGAGCCGACGGCCGAGTTGAACGCCTCAGTGGCGCTGGCCAGCCCGCGGCCGACCTTGTGGAATGCGCTGAGGAACACGCCGACACGCTGGTGCAGCTCACGCCCCGCGTCGGCGATGTCGCGCGCGGACTCGGCGATGTGCTCCTGACGCCAGCCATAGTACGCGGCCTGGAGCAGCGCGATCAGCGTGGTCGGCGTGGCGATCAGCACGTGCTGCTCGGTGCCGAACTCCAGCAGGGTCGCGTCCTCCTGGAGCGCCGCGTGGTGCATGCCCTCATTGGGGATGAACATGACGACCATCTCCGGCGACGCGAACTCACGCGCGTAGTTCTTGGCCGCAAGCTTGGTCACGTGGTCGCGGACCTGGCGCGCGTGGCGGCGCAGGTGCCCGGCGCGCTGGGCCTCGTCGTCGGTCTCGGTCGCCGACAGATACGCATCGAGCGGGACCTTGGAGTCGACGACGATCACGCGCTCGCCCGGTAGCCGCACGACCAGGTCGGGCCGCAGCCGCCCGTCGGCGCCGTCGACCGTCTGCTGCTCGACGAAGTCGCAGTGCTCGAGCATGCCGGCCATCTCGACCGCGCGACGCAGCTGCATCTCACCCCACGAGCCGCGCGTCTGCGGCCGGCGCAGCGCCGACACGAGGTTGCCGGTCTCCGAGCGCAGCCCCGTGACGCCCTCGCTCAGGCCGCGCAGCATCTGCGTCAGCTCACCGTCGGCGCGGCTGCGCTGACGTTCGATCTTCTGCACGCCGTCGGCGACCCGGCGCGAGGACTCGAGCACCGGGTCGACCATCCGCTTCATCTCGGCCGCGTCGGCACGCCGTTGCTCGGTCGACAGCTTCACCAGCTGCTCGACCGCCGGGCCCAGCGCCTCGCCGGAGATCGCGCGGAACTCGGCGCTGAACTGCTCGCGCGTCGCATGCACGACCTCGACCTCGCGCTCGGCCGCCTGCAGCCGGGCGCGGAGCACCGCCTCGCGGCGCGACCACCAGGCGGCCGCGACCGCGGCGCCGACGACCAGTCCGATGAGGATTCCGATAACGAGCATTGACGAGGACTGATGACCGTCGCAGGGTGTTCGGACGTCAGATTGGGCTCCCTGCACGCGCAAACGGTCTACGCTCCAGCGTTGCCCATGGAGATTCCGCACTCGCTCGCCAAGAAGCTGTACGTCCCGCGCGTGATGAAGGCGCGCGGCCTCACCCCGCCGCTGCGCCCCGACCAGCTGCTCAAGCTGATTCGCATCCGTAACCACTTCGGTTCGACCACGGCGACCGGCTACGCGATCGGCAACCTGCGCTTCCCCGATCGCGAGGCGATCATCGACGAGGCCGGGACGCTGACCTACGCCGAGGTTCACTCCCGCACCAACGCGCTCGCGCACGCGCTCAGCGACCAGGGCGTGCTCGAGGGCGACCGCGTCGCGATCATGTGCCGCAACCACCGCGGCTTCATCGAGTCCGCGATCGCGTGCGCGAAGCTCGGCGCCAACGTCATCTACCTGAACACCGCGTTCGCGGGCCCGCAGCTGGCCGACGTCTGTCGCCGCGAGGGGCCTGTCGTCCTGATCTACGACCAGGAGTTCACGGGTCTCGTCGCCGAGGCGGCCGAGGGTCGCCGGTGCTTCATCTCGTGGGTCGACGACGCCGAGACGGTCGAGCACACGACGATCGACGAGCTGATCGCCAAGGGCGACCCCGACGAGGTCGTGCCGCCGGCCGAGCACGGCCGCATCGTGATCCTCACCTCCGGCACGACCGGCACGCCGAAGGGCGCTCAGCGTGGCACGCCCGACAGCGCGCTGCCGGCGGCGATCCTGCTCGACGCGATCCCGCTCCCGGCCGGCGGGCGCACGATGATCGCCGCCCCGACCTTCCACTCGTGGGGCGGCCTTCATCTGTCGCTGGCGATCGTGCTGGGCTCGACCGTCGTCCTGCGCCGCCACTTCAACCCCGAGTCGACGCTCGCCGCCGTCGCCGAGCATCGCTGCGACGCGCTGGCCGTCGTGCCCGTGATGCTGCTGCGGATGCTCGAGCTCGAGCCCGAGACGATCAAGAAGTACGACGCGAGCTCGCTCAAGATCATCGCCGCCAGCGGCTCGGCCCTGCCCGGAGAGCTCGCCACGCACGTCATGGACACGTTCGGCGACGTCCTCTATAACCTCTACGGCTCGACCGAGGTCGGCTGGGCGACGATCGCCTCCCCGCAGGACATGCGCGGCGCGCCCGGAACGGCCGGCCGCGTGCCGTTCAACACCGTCGTCAAGCTCTACGACGAGCACGACAAAGAGGTCGCGCCGGGCGAGACCGGCCGTATCTTCGTCGGCAACGAACAGGGCTTCGACGGCTACACCGGCGGCGGCACGAAGGCGATGATCGACGGGCTGATGTCCAGTGGCGACGTCGGCCACTTCGTCGGCGACCTGCTGTTCGTCGACGGCCGCGACGACGAGATGATCGTGTCCGGCGGCGAGAACGTCTTCCCGCGCGAGATCGAGGACCTGCTGGCCGACTACGAGGGCGTCGACGAGGTCGCCGTCATCGGCGTCCCCGACGACAAATTCGGCCAGCGGCTGAAGGCGTTCGTCGTCGTGCACGAGGGCGTCACGCTGACCGACGACGAGCTCAAGGATCACGTCAAGGAGCACCTGGCCCGCTACAAGGTGCCGCGCGAGATCGAGTTCCTCGACGAGCTGCCGCGCAATGCGACCGGCAAGGTCCTCAAGCGCGTCCTGGTCGAACAAGAGGCCGAGGCGGCCAAGAGCTAGCTGTAGGTCCCAGGCACGTTGTTCGGTTGGTGTGCGGTTTCCGGCAGTTCGGAACTGCATCACTGAGGAAGGCGCAGTCACCGGCGCCGGCGGCGTTCTGAGGCACGAATCGCAGCCCCGGCCCCTCTGCGCCGGGCCAACGTCCCGTTCTGGTGCCCATAGGCCACAGAACGGGACGTTCGCCTACGCGCGAGCTGCCGGGCGACCCGGCCGCCTTCCTCAGTGATGCAGAACTGCAGCTAGAGCGTCAGCACCGCGGCGCCCTCCAGGCGCCCGGCGCGCAGATCCTCGAGCGCCTCATCGGCGCCCTCCAGCGGGTAGGTCGTCACGTGCGTGACGACCCCGGCGCGTGGCGCGATCTCCAGGAATCCGTGGCCGTCGGCCCGGGTCAGGTTGGCGACCGATCGCAGCACCCGCTCGCCCCACAGGTCGGCGTAGGCAAACGACGGGATATCCGACATGTGGATGCCCGCGCAGACGACGATGCCGCCCTTGCGCACCGCCCGCAGCGCGGCGACGACGAGCTCGCCCGCCGGAGCGAAGATGATCGCCGCATCGAGCTGTTCGGGGGCCGGGTGCAGCGCGTCGCCGGCCCACACGCAGCCGAGCTCGGTCGCGAATGCCGCCGACGCGTCGTCGCCCGCCCTCACGAACGCGTAGACCTCGCGGCCTTCGTGAACCGCGACCTGGCAGACGATGTGCGCGGAGGCCCCGAAGCCGTAGAGCCCGAGCCGGCCCGGGTCGCCGGCCATCCGCAGCGCGCGGTAGCCGATCAGCCCGGCGCACAGCAGCGGCGCGGCGGCCGTGTCGTCGAACGCGTCGGGTAGCGGCAGGATGAAGCGCTCGTCGGCGACGCAGCGCTGCGCGTAGCCGCCGTCGCGATCAAGGCCGGTGAACTGCGCGCGGTCGCACAGGTTCTCGTTGCCCGAGCGGCAGAACGCGCACTCGCCGCACGCCCAGCCCAGCCACGGCACACCGACGCGCTCTCCGGTGTCGGCGCGCCGCGCGACGACCTGATGACCGAGGACCAGCGGCGTGCGTTGCGCCGGCAGCTCGCCGTCGCGGATGTGGAGATCGGTCCGGCACACCCCGCACGCCTGAACGTCGAGCAGCACCTCGCCCGGCCCGGGGACCGGGTCGGGCAGCTCGGTCGCGCGCAGCGGCGCGCCCGCGGCGTCGAGGACCATCGCGTGCACCGGGACATGATCTACCCTGGTGGGTGGGATGGGAGTTCGCACCGACACCTTCGATCTCGCGACTCTCGACCTGAGCTCCGGTGAGGCGCGGCGGCTCACGCTCGAGGTGCCGCTGACCGAGATCGACCTCGGCGGCGAGCGCTACACGCCGCCCGCGCGCGTGCCGGTGACGCTCGACGTCTCGCGGATGATCGGCCGCGGGTACGCGCTGCGGCTGCGGGCGATGGTGCCCCTGAGCGGCCGCTGCGTGCGTTGCCTGGAGGCCGCGACGCCCGAGATCGAGATCGACGCCCGTGAGGTCGACGTGCCAGGCGGCGGCGAGGAGATGACCAGTCCCTACGTCGACGAGCAGACACTCGACGTCGCCGGCTGGGCGCACGACGCGCTCGTGCTCGCGCTGCCGGTCCAGGTCGTCTGCCGCCCCGACTGCGCCGGCCTGTGCCCGGAGTGCGGCGTCGATCTCAACGCCGCGGGCCCCGAGCACCACCACGACGCGCCGCCCGACCCGCGCTGGGCGGCGCTGCGCGAGCTGCGTTTCGAGGACGAGCCGCAGGCCGGCTCCGGTTCGGGCTGAACCTACGGCGCCCGCAGCGACGCAGCGCTGGCCTGGAGGCGGCCGAGTTGTCCGTCGACCCGCATGCCGAACGCCGTGGAGAGGTCGCCGGCGACGTCCGCGTCGAGGGTCAGGTCCGACGTGCTGATCACGGTGACCGGCGTGCCGTTGAGTGTCCCGGTCAGCTTGACGTCGGGCACCGCGGGCGGCCCGCCGTAGTCGAGCGCGAGACCGGTGAGCGTCACGACGACCCCGTGCGCGGTCATCGTGAAGCCGCCGCCGAGGTTCGCGTGTCCGCTCGCCAGGACGCAGTTCGTGCCCGCATCGCAGCGCAGCGACAAGCTGGTCGGAGCCTGGGTCGGGAAGGTGAGGCTCTGGTTGGCGGCGCTGGTCGCGACGGTCGCCGGCGCGACCGCCCCGAACACGATCGACCGGTCGTCGTCCTCGGTGACCGCCGCGACGTTGACGAGCGCGATCGTCCCGCCGGATGAGGTCGCGCCGTCGGGGAACAGGTTCGCGGTGACGGAGCCGACCGGAAGCCCGGCGCGCAGCGCCCGCGAGCCGCCGTGGCGGCAGCGCAGATGGTTCAGCGGTCCGACGAGGCCGGCGCCGAGCGTCGCCCGGCCGCTGATCCCGACGAACAGCGAATCCTCGATCGGCCTGCCGTGGCGGTCGGTCAGCGGTCCCTGGTGGACGGTGTACGGCGCGATCCGGATCAGCTTGACCCGCGCCGGGTGGGTTCGCGGTGGCTGGCCGGTGCCGACCCAGCCGATGACGTAGGCGGTCGAGCCCGACACCTGGATTCCGACGTCGGCGATCGCGATCGGGCGCCCGGTGGTCGTTGCGGCCTCCAGCGCGATGCCGCCGCCCGCCGCCGTGGCGCTGCGTGCCCCGACGTCGAGCGTCCCGGTAACCAGGTGGGGGTTGCCCGAGAACTCGACCGTATGGCGGAACGGCTTGGTCGGGTGCGTGGTGTCCCAGTCCAGCGGCGCACCGATCTCGATGCAGCCCTTCGACGCGACCGACAGCAGGTCGCCGCCGCTGCGATCCATGTCGATGGTGATCGACATCGCGCTGACCGCGACCGGCGCCGCCGGCGCGCTCGCCGCCGCCACGAGCGTGGTCGCCCCGATGATCGTCACGAGGAGCACCATCCGCAGACGCACGGCGAGCGCCACGCGTCCAAATGTACCTACCCCTGGAAGGTCGGCACGATGATCGGCTCGGCGACGTTGACCGCCGGCGGTGCGGCGACCGCGAACGCGATCGCGTCGGCGATGTCGCTCGCTCGCCGCCGAGCGTCACACCAGCGCCTTGGTGTAGCCGACCAGGTCGAGCGCGGCCGGCTCGTAGCGCCCGTGGCGCCCGTCGGGGGCGAACCCGTTGGCCTCGTAGAAGCGCGTCGCCGGAGCGCCGGCGGGCGTCGACAGGATCACGCGCACGAAGCCGCGCTCGCGCAGCGCGTCCTGTGCGCCGGACAGCAGCTTCGCGGCGATTCCCCGTCGCCAGCAGGCCGGCGCGACGAACAGCACCCAGACGTGGCCGACGCCGTCGATCGGCATGTTGTCGGGTTCGCGCGCCTGCGTGAAGCCGATCACCCCGACGAGGCGGCCGTCGCCGTCGCAGGCGACGATCGCCCGCGCGTGGGAATCGAGCATCCGCGCGCCGAACTGGCCACGCCAGTGGGCGGCATGGCGGGCGGGGTCGGGTGGCGCCCACGTCGCCGGACGCCAGTCGCGGTACGTGTCGATCGAGGCGACGACGAGCGCGACCAGGTCCTCGATGTCGCCGGGCTCCGCGTCGCGGTGGGAGATCACAGGTAGATGCCGCTCGGGAGGTAGGGCGTCAGCGGCCCGACCTCGCCGGTGGCGAACAGCGGGCCGTCGGGTGACAGCACCAGCCCTGCGTCGAGGCTGACGTCGATCGCCCACTGCTGGGCCGCGGTCAGATTCGCCACGTGGACGGTGGCGCCGCGCGGGCCCGAGGCGAAAACGCTCCACAGCAGGTCGCGAGCGACCGTTGCGTCGACCGCGGCGAGCAGCATCGGCGAGCCGTCACGGGCGACGGCCCAGCCGCCGTCGTCGTGCACGAGCAGCCGGTCGCCGTGGCTGTCGAGCAGCGCGCCGACGTCCGAGCGGTGCGCGGCGCCTCGCACGTGGCGCGACGCCTGGTCGCACAGCTCCTGGTCGCCGGGGAGCGTCCCCGCGCGCGACCGCAGCCCGCCGGGGATCGATGCGGCCACGAGCGCTCCGTCGGCGCAGACGCAGGGGTGCAGCTCGAGCCCCGCCCGGCGGTAGCGGCGCAGCGCCCGCGGGTCGGTGCTCGACAGGATCAGCCGGCCGCGCACGTCGTCGCCGTAGTCCAGTGCGGCGTCGATCAGCTTGCGCCCGACCTGGCGGCCCTGGTGCTCGGGCGCGACGGCGAGCTGCGACAGCCCCCACACGCCCTCGCGCACGAGCGCCATCGACGTGCCGACGATCCTCCCGTCGTCGTCGACCGCGACGAAGCTGCCGCCGGGATCGGTGGCCAGCAGGTGCTCGGAGCGGATCCGGCCGCGGCGCGCGCGGGTCGGCGGGTCGGGCAGCACCTCGGTCGGCACGACGGTCTCCATCGCCCGCCACGTCACGTCGACCGCGGCGTCGATGTCGTCGCCGGTCATCGGGCGGACCTCAGGCACGCCGTTAGTCAATCAGGGCACCGGATTGGCATGAGCGGCGGGAAGGTCCGCTAGGCTTCCACCTTCGTCATGGCTGTTCCCAAGCAGAAGCAATCCCACGCCCGCACGACCAAGCGCCGCAGCCAGCACAAGCTGGCCGGGGCCGTTTACAACACGTGCCCGCAGTGCCACAGCCCCCGTCGCCCGCATCGCGTGTGCCCGGTGTGCGGCACCTACGCGGGACGCGAGGTCGTGGCACCGGACCACGGCGGGCACGATCACGACCACTGAGGGCGGTGGCGCCGTGACGGGTCGTCGCGCAGCGGCACGCAAGGCGCTGGGCCGCTGGCGTGCGCTTCGCATCGGCGCGATGAGCGACGCGGAGACCGCGCTGACGGTGGCGGTCGACGCCAACGGGGCCGATCTTGGCGTGGCGGAGGTCGCCGCGGGTGCGGCGATCGCCGCGGAGCACGGTGTCAAGGTCCTGCTGTTCGGCGACGCCGACCAGGTCGGCTCGATGCCCGACAACGTGACCGTCGTCCACGCGCCGATCTCGATCGCCAAGGCAGCCGACCCGGTCGCCGCGGTGCGCTCCACACCCGACGCATCGATCGTCCAGGCGGCGCGGGCGGTCGGTGACGGCCGCGCCGACGCGCTCGTCGTCGGCGGCTCGACCGGCAGCGCGCTCGCCGCGGGCACGTTCCACATCAAGCGCGCGCCCGGCATCTACCGCCCGGCACTGGCGCTGCCGATCCCGGTTCCCGGCCGGCCGATCACGCTGCTCGACGTCGGTGCCAACCTCGAGGTTCGCCCCGAGCACCTCGTGCAGTTCGCGTTCATGGGCGCCGCGCTCACGCAGACGGTGCTCGAGATCGAGCACCCGAAGGTCGCGCTGCTCAACAACGGCGAGGAGCCGACCAAGGGGACGCCGGTCGTCGTCGAGGCCTACGAACGGCTGCACGAGCGGGCGGCCGGCTCGACGCTCGTGGATTTCATCGGCAACATCGAGGGTGTCCACATCATCGACGGCACGGCCGATGTGATCGTCGCCGACGGCTTCACCGGCAACATCGCCCTGAAGCTGGTCGAGGGCATGTCGAAGTCGATGCTCGAGCTGGTGCGCAACGTGACGCTGTCCTCGCCGCGCGCCGCCGCCGGCGGGCTGATGCTGCGCCCGGCGCTGCTCAAGCTGCGCGCCGATGTCGATCCCGAGGGCGCCGGCGGCGCGTACATGCTCGGGCTGCGCAAGCTCGGCGTCGTCGCCCACGGGCGCTTCACGCGCTACGGCTGGTCGCAGGCGATCCTGCTCGCGGTCCGCGGCACCGCCAACGACGTCGTGGGGCGCACGCACGCCGCGCTGGAGGAGGCGGGAGCGCTGCGCCGGCCGGCCCCGGTCATGTCCGAGGAGGCAACTACGGTGCCCGGCCAGCGATGACCCGCGACGAAGTCTTCCTGCTGATCCGCGATCACCTGGCCGACGAGCTGGAGATCGACCCCCCGCGGATCGACGAGGAAACACGCTTCAAAGAGGATTTAGAGGCCGACTCGCTCGACCTCTACACGTTGGTGCAGGAGCTCGAGGACACCTACGACGTCAAGATGTCCGACGAGCAGGCAGCACAGGTTCTCACCGTGGGTCAGGCCGTCGATTTCGTCCTCGCCCACGCCCCGACCGCGTCCTGAGCACTGGAACACCTCAGACACCTGCTGGACCAGCTTCCGGAAGACCTGCACCGCCAGGTGTTCATGCACGCCTCGTGGACGGAGCGGCGCAGCGACTCCTACACGCGGCTGGCGTTCCTCGGGGACAGCGTGCTGGCGCTGGCGATCACCGCGCACCTCTACCCGCGCCTGGAGGCCGAGCGCTTCGGGGCGGGGCGGCTGACGAAGATCCGCGCCCAGACGGTCTCGGGAGCGTCGTGCCGGGCCGTGGCCGAGCGCCTGGGGGTGCCGGGGCTGCTGGTGGCGGCGGCGCCGCTGGGGGTGGGTCACAGCGCCGAGACGCTGGTCGAGACCGAGCGAGTGCTGGCATCGGTGATCGAGGCTGTGATCGGCGCCTGCTACCTGCATGTCGGCTACGACACGACGGCGGCGGCGGTGGTCGAGGCGTTCCAGCCGGAGCTCGAGGAGGCTCTGGAGCACCCGCTGGACTTCAAGTCGACGCTGCAGGAGCGCCTGGCCCAGCGCGGCGAGTTGGTGGACTACGACGTGGTCCTGGAGCAGGGCCCGGCGCACGACAGGACGTTCACCGTCGATGCGTCGGTCGACGGCGTGGTCGCCGGCACGGGCAGCGGGCGATCCAAGAAGGCAGCCGAGCAAGAGGCGGCGCGCGCGGCGCTCGACGTGCTGGGCGCGGATCTGCCAGAGCCCTCGGAGGCAGGCTGACGCGATGCATCTGAAGTCGATCACGCTCAAGGGTTTCAAGTCGTTCCCCGACCGGACGTCGCTCGACTTCGCGCCGGGCATCTCGGTCGTCGTCGGGCCCAACGGCTCGGGCAAGTCGAACATCACCGACGCCGTGCTGTGGGCGATGGGCGAGCAGTCGCCGCTGGCGGTGCGCGGCCAGTCGATGCAGGACGTGATCTTCGGCGGCGGCCGCGGCGTGCAGGCACGGTCGAGCGCCGAGGTCGAGATCGTGCTCGACAACTCCGACGGCACGATCGGGCTGCCGGTCGGCGAGCTGTCGATCCAGCGCCGCCTGGACCGCAACGGCGAGGGTGAGTATCGCCTAAACGGCGCTCGCTGCCGGCTGATAGACGTGCTCGAGGTGCTGTCGGACACCGGCCTGGGCAAGGAGATGCACTCGGTCATCTCCCAGGGCCGGGTCGAGGCGATCGTGACGAGCAAGCCACGCGACCGGCGGCTGCTGATCGAGGAGGCAGCGGGGCTCGGCAAGCACCGCAAGCGCCGGCGCCGGGCCCAGCTCAAGCTCGAGCGCACGCAGGACAACCTCGACCGTGCGCTGGACATCGAGCGCGAGGCACGCTCGCGGCTGCGGCCGCTCAAGCGCCAGGCCGAGGCGGCGGAGCTGCACGCGCGCCTGGAGCGCCAGAGCAACGAGGCGCGCTGGGAGCTGGCTCGCGACGTGCTGCGGGCGCGGCGCGAGGAGCTCACGGCTGCCGCGGACGCTGCGACCGCCGCGCGTGAGCTGCGCGACGCGACGCAGGCCGAGCTGTCCGAGGTCGCCGCGCGACGCCAGGCGGCCGAGCAGGCACTCGCCCGTCGCGGTGAGCGCCACGAGGCGATGACCCAGCGCGTGTACCGGGCGCGCGGCGCGAGCGACCGTGTGGCGGTGCGCCTCGAGCGCACGCGTGACACCGCGACGTCGCTCGCCGAGCGCGCGCAGCGGCGCGAGTCCGAGCTGAAGGTGCTGCGCGAGCAGGTCGCGGCCGACACCGGCGACGAGGCGGGCGGCGAGCGCATCGCGGAGCTGGAGACCCAGCTGGCGCAGCTCGACGCCCAGCGCGACGCGGAGCGCGACCGTGAGCTCGCGTCGCTGCGGGCCCAGGCCGATGAGGCTGCCGCGGCGTGCGTGGTGCGCGAGGCCGAGGTGCAGCGTCGCGTCGCGGCGCTGCGCGAGGCCGACGAGGCGTGCGAGGTCGCGCGGCTGGCGCGGCGCGCCTCGGAGACGTCGGCCGAGGCCGCCCGTCGCGAGGCGGCGCGCGTCGGAGCCGAGCTGGCGGCGGCCAACCAGTTCCTGCGCTCGCGGGCCCCGGTGTCCGGCGGCACGCGTTCGCTGACCGGCGCGCTGATCGCCGAGCCCGGGTGTGAGCTCGCGCTGGCGGCCGTCCTCGGGGACCGGCTGGACGCGGCCGTGGTCGACGACCTGCCCGGCGCCCGGGCCGTGCTCGACGATGCGGGCGCCGACGGCGGATGGGCGCTGGTCGCCGGCGGCGACCAGGCGCCGGCGCCGGCGCCGGCGCCGGTTGCAGGCGCGCGCGCGTTGCGCGATCTCGTGTCCGGTCCCGATGACCTGGTGGCGCTGGCGCAGCGACTGCTGTCCGACGCGTGGCTGGTGTCCGACCTTGACGCCCTGCCGTCCGACTTCACCGGCGTCGCCGTGACCGCGAGCGGTCGCGCCTGGTTCGGCGCCACACGTGAGCTGCGTCAGGCCGCCGACGGCGGCGCCGAGCAGGTGCTCGCGCGGCGCAACGCCCGCGACGGCCTGATCGCCGAGTCCGAGCGGGCCGTGCAGGCCGAGCACGCCGCGCTCGAAGCGGTGGCGGGCGCGCAGAGCGCCGTCGACGCGGCCGACGTGACCCGTGAGACCGCCGATCGCGCACTGCGCGAGGCAGGCCGCGAGCACGGCGCGGCCACCGAGGAGCAGCGTCGGCTCCAGTGGCTGGTGGCGCAGCGTGAGGCGGCGCCCGACCAGGGCGAGGCCGCGGTCCGCCGCGCGCAGCTCGACGGCGAGCTGGCGGCCGAGCGCCGCAACGCCCAGCGCGCGGCGCAGGAGCGCGCCGCCCGTGCGGCCCGCGTACAGCGCCTGGGGGCGGCCCTGGCACTCGACCGCGCGCTGATGCCCCAGGCGCAGCGGCTCGCCGGTGCGCTCGAGACGACCGTCGACGCGCTGGGCGCGCGCGTCGAGATCCTCGAGGCCGAGCTGGCCGCCGATCGCGAGGCGGGTGAGGGGGTCGCCGAGGAGCTGCGCGCCTGCGCCGCGACCGAGGCCGAGATCCAGGCCCGTCTGCGCGAGCATGGCGAGGCGGTGACCGGCGCCGAGGTCCGCGCCCAGCAGGTCCGCGACGCCGATGCCGATGCGACGACCGAGCTGGCCGAGCTGGCGGCCAAGCTCGAGCTCAGCCCCGAGCCGGCCGACGAGGCGCTGAGCGACGACGCGGCCGACGCCCTGCGCGGACGCATCGAACGTCTCGCGCGCCGCCGCGACCAGCTCGGCCCGGTCAACCCGCTGGCCCAGGGCGAGTACGAGGAGGCACTGGAGCATGTCGAGGAGCTCGAGCGCCAGCGCACCGACCTCGAGACCGCGCTGCGCGAGCTGCGCCAGCTGATCCGCGACACCGACCGCCAGATCCGCGAGAGCTTCGAACAGACGTTCACCGCGGCGGCGGAGAACTTCGAGCGCCTCGCCGAGCAGCTGTTCCCCGGCGGCCGCGGGCGCCTGCGGCTGGTCCGCGAGGACTCCGGCCCGCGGCCGGTGCTCGGTGGCGCCGAGGTGCCGGCGCAGGACCGCACGGCCGACGAGGCGATCGAGGCGGCGGCTGAGGCCGAGGCGGCGCAGGAGGCCGGCATCGATCCCGACGACGACCTCGGCGTCGAGATCGAGATCACGCCGTCGGGCAAGTCGATGAAGCGCCTGATGCTGATGTCCGGCGGCGAGAAGTCGATGACCGCGATCGCCTTCCTGTTCGCGGTGTTCCTCGCCCGCCCGTGCCCGTTCTACATCCTCGACGAGGTCGAGGCCGCCCTCGACGACCTCAACATCGGCCGCTTCCTCGACCTCCTGCGCGCCAACGCCGATCGCGCCCAGTTCATCGTCGTGACCCACCAGAAGCGCACCATGGAGGCCGCCGACACCCTCTACGGCGTCTCGATGGCCGACGACGGCGTCTCCAAGGTCATCTCCCGCCGCCTCCCGCGCGAAGTCGCCGAGGCCGAAGCCGCCGTCGCCTGACCGTCAGCCGCGCTGCCGCCATGGAACGCGCGATGAATTCCGCCACACTGGGCAGTCTCAGATGTGCAACCCGACATCGGGAGGACCGACATGCCTGACACCCAGACCACGCACATCACCCAGCTCGGCCGGATCTTCGTTCCCGTCTCCGACCAGAACCAGGCGCTGGCCTTCTACACCGAGACACTCGGCTTCGAGCTGCGCGTCGACGTCCCGTTCGGCGACGGCGAGCGCTGGATCGAGGTCGGGCCGCCCGGCGGCGAGGCCGGCGTCGCGCTCGTGTCGCCGCGCGAGGGCGATCCGGTCGGCATCCAGACCAACGCGAGCTTCAACGTCGACGACATCGATGCGACCCATGCCGACCTGACCGCCAAGGGCGTCGACGCCGATGACGTCATGCGCATGGGCGATCCGGTGCCGCCGATGTTCTCGTTCCGAGACCTGGACGGCAACGGGTTCATGCTCGTCGAGCCCCTGACCTGAGGGACGCCCCTGCTCGGCGTCTTCATCACCGAGCTCGAGCCGGCCGCCGGTGGTGTGCGGCTCGCGGTCAAGGATCTCTTCGACACCGCGGGCGTGCGCACCACCTACGGCTCGGCGATCTTCGCCGACCACGTTCCCGACACGACCGCCGCGGCGGTCGTGCAGCTCGAGGCGGCCGGGTACACCGACGCCGGCAAGGCGAACCTGCACGAGTTCGCCTACGGCATCACGTCCGACAACGCCCACTACGGTCGCGTCCCCAACCCGCTGGCGCCGGACCGGATCGCCGGCGGCTCCAGCGGCGGCAACGCGGCCGCGCTCGTCCTGAACCTCGCCGACGCCGCGCTGGGCACCGACTCCGGCGGCTCGATCCGGATCCCGTCGGCGTGCTGTGGCACCGTCGGCTTCAAGCCGACGCACGGCCTGGTCAGTCTCGAGGGCTGCTTCCCGCTCGCCCCGAGCTGGGACCACGCCGGGCCGATGGCGCGCGACGTGCAGGGCTGCACCGTGATGATGGAGATCCTCGCGCCCGGCGTGGAGCTCCCGACGCTCGATGACCTCGCCGACGTGCGCGTCGGCGTCGCCTGGACCGCGCTGGCCGACCCGCTCGTCCGCGACCGCGTGCAGCAGGCCGCCGCGCACTTCCCGCATGCGACGCCGCTTGACCTGCCGCTGTCCGATGACACCGGCCCGCAGTTCGGCCGCGAGGTCGCCGAGGTCCACCACGACCTGTGGCGCGACCACCGCGACGCCTACAGCGACAACGTCGCGCGCAAGGTCGAGCTGGCGATGGCGGTCACGGACGCGCAGGCGACGGAGGCCGCCGCTGCCCGCGAGCGCTACCGCGAACGCTGGGCGCAGCTGACCGCGGACGTCGACCTCGTGGTCACGCCGACGCTACCGATCGTCGCGCCGCGCGCCGCGCTGGGCGAGGAGCCGATCCGCAACACGATCCTGCGGTTCACCTACCCGTTCAACGCGCTCGGCGCGCCCGCTCTGGCGCTGCCGTGCGGCGCTGCCGAGCATGGCCTCCCGGCCTCCGTTCAGCTCGGCGGGCGCCCCGGCGACGACGGCCTGGTGCTCGCGGCCGGTGCGTTACTGGAGCGGGCCCTAGAGTCCTGACGCATGGAGACCTGGGACGCCCTGCTGTCGCGGCGCAACGTGCGCGAGTTCGACGACCGGCCGATCGCCGGCGACGATCTCGACGCGATCCTCGAGGCGGGCCGCCGCGCGCCGTCGTCCAAGAACTGGCAGCCGTGGGACTTCGTCGTCGTCACCGATCCTGACCGGCTGCGCGAGATGGCCGGCGACTGGACCGGCACCGGCCACGTCGCGGGCGCGGCGGCGGCGATCGCGCTCGTCGCGCCGGTCCCCAACAACCAGCACGAGCGCCACCGCACGCACTACGACCTCGGTCAGGCGTCGATGGCGATGATGCTCGCCGCCGCCGACCGCGGCATCGGCTCCGGCCATGCGGCGGTCACCAACGCGCAGCGCATGGCCGCGATCCTCAGCCTCCCCGAGGGCCGCGAGGTCACCTACCTGCTCGATTTCGGCTACCCGGCTGGCCGTCCGCTACAACCGATCGCCCGACCCAACCGCCGCGCCTTCGACGACGTCGTGCACCGCGAGCGCTGGTAGCCGGGCCTACACGCCGAGCCCGCGCCCCAGCGCCCCGACCAGCTGCTCGCCGGCCCGCTGGGTGACCTCGAGCTGCGGGAAGAGCCCGAACCCGTGGCAGACCTGCGGCCAGCAGTGGATCTCGGTCGGCACGCCGGCCGCGAGGAGGGCCAGCGCATAGGCGAGCCCCTCGTCGCGGAGCGGGTCGAGTTCGTTGACCGTGAGATAGGTCGGCGGCAGCCCGGACAGATCCTCCATCCGCGCCGGCGCCGCATAGGGCGTCGCGTCCTGCCCGGCGAGGTAGTAGCGCCACGAGTGCTGGGCATTGGACAGGTTCCAGATCGCGGACTCCTGCCCGAGGCCGTTCATCGACTCGCTCGCCAACCGATCGTCGAGCTCGGGTTCGAGCAGCGCCTGGAAGGCGACGGCGGGGCCGCCCGCGTCGCGAGCGCGCAGCACCGTGCTCGCGGCGAGGTTGCCGCCGGCGCTGTCGCCGACCACGGCGATCCGCGCGGGATCGACGCCGAACGCGTCGGCGTTCGCGGCAAACCACTGCAGCGCCGTGAAGCAGTCGTCCGACGCGGCGGGGTACGCATGTTCGGGGGCGAGCCGGTAGTCGACGGAGACGACGACCGCGTTCAACGCGCTCGCGATCGCGACGTTGAGGCCGTCGTCCATCGCCGGGAGGCCGACCGCGAAGCCGCCGCCGTGGATGTCGAGCACGCCCGGGCGACCGGTCGCCTCGCCCGGGATCGACAGGATCCGGACCCGGATCTCAGGGGCGCCGTCGGGGCCGGGGATCGTGCGATCCTCGGCGACCACCGCGCTGTAGTCGAGCGGCGGCGCGGCGGCGGCGAACGCCAGGAGCTGGGCACGCTCGTTGTCGATGTCGCCGAAGTCGATCGGCGGCAGTTGGGTCAGGGCTTCGGCGAGTTCGGGGAGCATGTGCCGGGACATTAGTGTCCCGGCGATGCAGATCGACGCCATGAGCACCGGCACGGTGCAGCTCCGTCACGCCTTCCTGCACGCCCGGCCGGGCGTGCGCCGCCAGCTTGCGATCTTCACCGGCAGCCCGTGGGTCGATCAACAGTTCCCGATCCACATTTGGGTCATCGAACACGACGGCCGGCGGATCCTCGTCGACGCCGGCGAGGTCGCGACCGCCAACGACGTCCCGTTCGCGCGCCCGGACGTCAAGCCCGACCAGGAACTGCCCGGCGCGATGGCCGCTGCGGGCCTGGCGCTCGACGACATCGACACCGTCGTCCTGACCCACATGCACGGCGACCACATGGACGGCGCGGTGCACATCACCCAGCCGGTGCTCGTCCATGAGCCCGAGGTCGCGTTCACCAAGACGGCAATGGCGCGGTTCTTCCAGCGGGTTCTCAAGCAGCCGGTCCCGGCCGGCGTGGACTGGCAGGCCTACGCGCTCGACGATGGCCCGTTCGGCGCGTTTGCGGCCAGCCGCAAGCTGACCGACGACGGCCGCGTGATGATCGTCTCGACGCCCGGCCACACAGTCGGCCACGTGTCGATCATCTGCATCGACGACGAGGGCCGCCATGTGATGCTGGCCGGCGACACGACCTACTCGCTCGAGCAGCTGCTGGCGCGGCGTCCCGACGCGGTCTCCCCGAAGGCAAGCGTCACGGTGGCGACGATCGACCGGATCCTCGACCACGGCCGCCGGCACCCGACCGTCTACCTGCCGTCGCACGACCCCGAGACCCTGAAGCGGCTCGAGGCGGGTCAAACGCTGCCGCAGCGATGAGTTCCGCGTGCTGGCGCGGTCTTCGGTGACATGACACAGCTGCGCTTCACGATCTCCATGTCGCTCGACGGCTACGTCGCCGGCCCCAACCAGAGCGTCGAGAACCCGCTCGGCGAGGGTGGGATGGCGCTGCACGAGTGGGCGTTCGCACTGCGCGCGTGGCGCGAGCCACACGGCCTCGACGGCGGTGAGGACAACGCCTCCACGCCGGTCGTGGCGCGCAACCTCGAGGGGATCGGCGCCTACGTGATGGGCCGCAACATGTTCGGCGGCACCGGGGCGTGGGTGGAGAACCCGTGGGACGGCTGGTGGGGCGAGGACCCGCCGTTTCACCTCCCGGTCTACGTCGTCACCCATCACCCGCGCGCGCCGCTGGCGATGCAGGGCGGCACGACGTTTCACTTCGTCACCGATGGGGTCGAGTCGGCCCTCGCGCAGGCTCGCGAGACGGCGGCGGACCAGGACGTCTTCCTCTCGGGCGGTGCCGGCGTCGCCCGCCACTGCTTCAAGGAGGGCCTGATCGACGAGGCGACACTGAGCGTTGTCCCGATCCTCCTGCACCGCGGCGAGCGCCTGCTGGACGATCTCGACCGCGCCGACCTCGGCATGGAGTGCGTCGAGGCGATCGCCGCGCCGGGCGTCACGCACCTCACCTATCGCCGGACGTAGAGGGCTGGCGCTCGAGGGCAAGCAGCCTGGCCGGGCGCGCGCCGAGCTGCGCGACGGCGAGACCTTCTCGGTCACCGCCCGATCGCGCCCGCTAACGTCGCGGCCGATGCCCGACGACTGGCGCGAGCTGTTTCTCACCGATGCAGGCCCCGAGGCGCCGGCCCACGTCGCTGAAGGCGGCGAGGACGAGCCCGAGCGCCGGCGCGGCTTCTTCCGCCGCCTGCGCGAGAACCTGTCCAAGACGCGCGCCGCGCTGGGCGCCGAGATCCAGGCGACGTTGTTCGACACGGTCGACGACGAGACCTGGGAGCGGCTTGAAGAGGCGCTGATCATGGCCGACGTCGGCGCGGCCACGACTGCGCAGATCGTCGGCACGCTCGAACGCGAGGCGACCGAGGACGGGCTCGAGGGAGGCCCACAGCTCACCGAGCGCCTGATCGAGCTGATGGCCGGCATCGCCCGCGCCGGCACGCCGACGATCGACCTGCGTCACGACCCGACGGTGATCATGGTGTGCGGCGTCAACGGCACCGGGAAGACGACGTCGATCGGCAAGATCGCGTGGCACATCCAGCGCGAGCTCGGCCTGCAGGTCGTCCTCGGCGCGGCCGATACGTTCCGGGCCGCCGCCGTCGAGCAGCTCGAGGAGTGGGCGCGGCGCGCGGGCTGCGAGATCGTCACCGGCGCGGCCGGTTCGGACCCCGGCGCGGTCGCGTTCGACGCGGTGACGACCGCCCGCGCGCGCAACGCCGACGTCGTGATCGTCGACACGGCCGGCCGCCTGCACACGCAGGACGACCTGATGGCCGAGCTCGGCAAGGTGCGCCGCGTGATCGAGCGCCAGCTGCCGGGCGCTCCGCACGAGACGCTGCTGACCGTCGACGCGACGACCGGCCAGAACGGGCTCCGCCAGGCCAAGCAGTTCTCGGCCGTCGTGCCGGTCGACGGGATCGTGCTGACCAAGCTCGACGGCACGGCCAAGGGCGGGATCGCGCTGGCCATCGCCGGCGAGCTCGACATCCCGGTCAAGCTGATCGGGATCGGCGAGGCGCTCGAGGATTTGCGCCCGTTTTCCCCGGACGAATTCGCCCGCGCGCTCGTCGCGCCGGACTAGCTGCACCGTTCAACCGTCGGTAGAGTCGGAAGCAGATGGATTGGATTCCCTGGCTCATCGTGGGCTGCGTCCTCGCCGTCGGCGAGATGCACTTCTCCGGCTTCTTCCTCGGCCCGTTCGCGCTCGGCGCGTTTGCGGCCGCGATCGTCGCGGCGATCGGCCTCGGACTCGTCGCCACGGTGGTGCTGTTCGGCGTGATCACGGTGCTGACGTTCCTGCTCCTGCGCCCGGTCGCCAAGCGCCACATCCGGATGCCGGCCGAGATGCGGACAGGGACCGCGGCGCTGGTCGGCAAGACCGGCCTCGTGCTGGAACGGATCGCCAACGACGAGGGCGTCGGCGTCGTCAAGATCAACGGCGAGGTGTGGACCGCGCGCGCGTATGACGACGATCACGTCATCGACGCGGGCCAGCGGGTGCAAGTGGTCGAGATACGGGGCGCGACCGCGCTCGTCAGCGAATAGGGAAGGACCTTTGATGCTTGCCAGTACATCGTTGGTGGCGCCGATCGTTGCGCTCGTTGTCGTGCTGTTCCTGCTCTACGTGGCGGCGCGCACGATCCGCATCATCCCGCAGGCGCGGGCCGGCGTCGTCGAGCGACTCGGGCGCTACAGCCGCACGCTGTCGCCGGGCCTGGCGATCGTGCTGCCGTTCATCGACCGCGTGCGCCCGCTGATCGACCTGCGCGAGCAGGTCGTCACGTTCCCGCCGCAGCCGGTCATCACCTCGGACAACGTGTCGGTCAACGTCGACACGGTCCTGTACTTCACGATCACCGATCCGAAGTCCGCCACCTACGAGATCGCCAACCCGCTCCAGGCGATCGAGCAGCTGACCGTCACCACACTGCGAAACATCATCGGCTCGCTGACGCTGGAGGACACGCTGACCTCGCGCGACAAGGTCAACGACCAGCTGCGCGTCGTGCTCGACGAGCGCACGGGCAAGTGGGGGATCCGGATCGCCGGCGTCGAGCTGAAGTCGATCGACCCGCCCGGTTCGATCCAGGAGGCGATGGAGAAGCAGATGCGGGCCGAGCGTGACCGGCGCGCGGCGATCCTCAACGCCGAGGGCGTCAAGCAGTCGCAGATCCTCACCGCCGAGGGTCAGAAGCAGTCGCAGATCCTGACCGCGGAGGGCGAGCGCCAGTCGGCGATCCTGCGCGCCGAGGGTCAGGCGAAGGCGATCGACACCGTCTTCTCGGCGATCCACAACGGCAATCCCGACGAGGGCCTGCTCAGCTACCAGTACCTGCAGATGCTGCCGGAGCTGGCCAAGGGCGACGCCAACAAGGTGTTCATCATCCCGTCGGAGTTCTCGCAGGCGCTCGGCAACCTCGGCGGCGCGATCGCCGGCGTCGCCAGCGGCGGCGCGCGGCCCCGGCCGCCGGCGCCACCCGCGCCACCAGCCGCGCCCGCGGTCGAGCCACCGCACTAGTCCACGCACTTGGGTCGCAAGCGCGATAGGGGGTCCGCCGGCGCGGCGGACCCCCTGTCAGCGGACGAAGCGCGGCGGGCCGTGTTGGGCGCGCAGGGCATGCTCGGCGCGCCCGACCGCCGCGGCGGCGTGCCGGCGATGCTCGCGCGGCTGGGAGTCGTGCAGCTCGACACGATCTCGGTGCTGGCGCGGTCGCATGAGCTCGTCGCCTACGCGCGGCTGGGCCCGGTGGCGCGCGATGTCGTCGAGCACGCGTACTGGAGCGGCGACGCCTTCGAGTACTGGGCCCACGCGGCGTGCATCGTCCCGATCGCCCACTGGCCGTCGTTCGCGTTTCGCCGCCGTGCGATGCGTGCCCGCGGCTCGCGCTCCCGCGACCTGCCGGCCACGGCCTACCGCGAGGTGCTGGCGCGGCTGCGCACCGATGGTCCGCTCACCGTCGGCGACCTCGGCGGCGGCCGGCGCAGCGCCGATTGGTGGGACTGGTCGCACGCCAAGCGCGCCGTCGAATGGCTGCTGACGATCGGCGACGTGGTCTGCGTCGAGCGTCGCGGCTGGCGGCGCGTCTACGACCTGCCGGAGCGCGTGATCCCGGCGCCGCTGCGCGACCTGGAGCCATCCGACGAGCACTGTCTGGCCGCGCTGGTCGGCACGGCGGCGCGCGCACTGGGCGTGGCGACCGTCGCCGACCTCGCCGAATACCACCGTCTGACGCAGGGCCAGGTCCGCGGCGCGGTGGAGGCGGCGGGGCTGGTCGCGGTGCAGGTCGACGGCTGGGGTGCTCCGGCGTGGGCCGACCCCGCGGCGCTGGCGACGCCGCCGCGCGGCCGGCATCGCACGACGCTGCTGTCGCCGTTCGATTCGCTGCTGTTCGACCGCGCCCGCGCACAGCGCGTGTTCGGCTTCACCCACCGCCTCGAGGCCTACGTCCCCCGGGCACAGCGCATCCACGGCTACTTCGTCATGCCACTGCTGGCCGGCGGGCAGCTCGTCGGGCGCGTCGATCCCAAGCGCGAGGGGGCGACGCTCGTCGCGCGGCAGGTGTCGGTCGACGACGCCACGGCGATCGCCCCGCTGGCCGCGGCGCTGCGCGAGGCGGCGGCGTGGGTCGGCTGCGACGACGTCGTCGTGGAGCGCGTCGAGCCGGCGACGGCCGCCGCGCCGCTGCGCGCGGCGCTTCTACACTGAAACCACGATGTTTGACGTCCTCGCCGAGAAGCTCCAGGCCACGCTGGCCGATGTCCGCGGACACGGGACGCTGACCGAGGACGACATCAACGCCGCCACGCGCGAGATCCGCCTCGCGCTGCTCGAGGCCGACGTCAACTTCAAGGTCGTCAAGGAGTTCACCGCGACGGTCAAGCAGCGCTGCCTCGACGACCCCGACATCGTCGGCGGGCTGAACCCGGGCCAGCAGGTCGTCAAGATCGTCCACGAGGAGCTCGCGACGCTGTTCGGCGGCGCGTCGGCCGGGCTGGCTTTCTCGCCGCGGCCGCCGACCGTCGTCCTGATGGCCGGGCTTCAGGGCGCGGGCAAGACGACCGCCGCGGCCAAGCTCGCCCACTACCTGCAGCGCGAGAACGGCTCGTCGGTCGCCCTGGCCGCGTGCGACCTCCAGCGCCCCGCCGCCGTCCAGCAGCTGGTCACGATGGGCGAGCGCGCGGGGGCGACGGTCTACGCGCCGCAGCCGGGCGACGGACGCGACGCGGTCGCCGTGGCGAGCTGGGCGCTGGAGCAGACGAAGGCCGACGGAAAGGACGTGCTGATCGTCGACACGGCCGGTCGCCTGCACATCGACCGCGAGCTGATGGACGAGCTCGTCCGGGTGCGCAGCGCCGTCAAGCCGCACGCCGTGCTGCTCGTCGTCGACGCGATGACCGGCCAGGATGCGGTCAACGTCGCCCAGGAGTTCGCCGAGGCGGTCGCCTTCGACGGCGTCGTGATGACCAAGCTCGACGGCGACGCGCGTGGCGGCGCGGCACTCAGCGTCAAGGCGGTGACCGGCAAGCCGATCCTGTTCGCGTCGGTGGGCGAGAAGGTCGACCAGCTCGAGCGCTTCCATCCGGAGCGCATGGCCCAGCGCGTGCTGGGGATGGGCGACGTGATGTCGCTCGTCGAGAAGGCGCAGGCGCAGTTCGCCGACGACGAGGCGGCCGAGCTCGAGCGCCGGCTGCGCAACAACGAGTTCACGCTCGATGACTTCCTCACCCAGCTGAAGATGATCCGCCGCATGGGCCCGCTGTCGTCGGTGCTGGGAATGATCCCGGGGCTGGGGTCACAGCTGCGCGGCACCAAGATCGACGACCGCGAGCTCGACCGCGTCGAGGCGATCATCCTGTCGATGACGCCCCAGGAGCGGCGCGACCCGTCGCTGATCCGCGGCTCGCGACGGCTGCGGATCGCCAAGGGCGCCGGGACCAATGTCCAGGCCGTCAACCGGCTCGTCAAGCAGTTCGGGCAGATGCGCAAGGTCATGAAGCAGGTCGGCCGCGGCAAGACGCCGGACCTTGGCGCGCTGATGCGCCAGGGACGATGATCGGGCGATGACTCCCGACCGTGACGCGTTCGGCAACGAGGTCGCCGCCGGAGCGCCGCCGAGCTGGACGCCGACCCCGACCCCGACCCACCAGGTGACGCCGCCCGCGGCGCCGTCGGGCCTGCCGGCGCCTCCGGCGATGACCGGCCGGGTCGCGCGCTCGGGGATGACGACGGGACCGGCGACCACGTCGGGCGCGACCTGGGCTCTGATCGTCGGCCTGATCGGCCTCTGGTTCTGGCCGATCTCGCCCGTCGCGTGGATGATGGGCAAGCGCGCCGTGGCGGAGATCGACGCCTCACGCGGCACGCTCGGCGGCCGCGGAATCGCCCAGGCGGGGCGGGTCCTGGGCATCATCGGGACGCTCCTGCTGATCGTCATCGGCAGCCTGGCGGCGCTCGGGTTCATCCTCGAGGCGACCGGTCACTAGGGCAGGGAGATGGCTCTGCGGCGTGCCGCTGCGCCCGCGACCGCTACCCTTCCCACCAGCAAACTCCGAGGAAGGCAAACGTGGCCGTACGACTGAGGCTCACCCGTGTGGGTGGCAAGAAGGACCCGATCTGGCGTGTGGTCGTCGCTGACCAGCGCTCGCCGCGCGACGGCCGCGTCATCGAGATCGTCGGGCAGTACAACGCCCAGACCGAGCCGTCGACGATCGTGCTCAACTCCGAGCGCATCGAGGCGTGGCTGGCCAAGGGCGCGCAGCCGACCCCGACCGTCCGCAAGCTGATGCGCACGCAGGGCATCGGCGTCGGCGTGATCGCTGCGTCCGCGGCCGACGCCCCGGACGCCCCGGACGACGACGCTGCGTAGGCTGCGCCCCGTGCGCGACCTGCTCAAGTACCTCGCCTCCAAGCTCGTCGACGAGCCCGACCAGGTCGAGGTCGAGGAGTTCGTCGAAGACGACGGCACGGTCGTGCTCGAGCTGTCGGTCGATCCCGAGGATTACGGCAAGATCATCGGGCGCGGTGGGCGCACCGCCAACGCGCTGCGATCGGTCATCCGCGCGGCGGCCGTCCACGAGGGCAAGCGCGTCATCGTCGACATCGTCGACTGAGATGCCTCCCGACTGGCTGCACGCCGGCCGGGTCGGGCGTCCGCACGGTCTCGACGGCTCGTTCCACGTGACCCGCGGGCGCTGGATGCTGCTCGAGCCGGGCGCGTCGCTGCGGGTCGGCGAGCGCGACTACGTCGTCGAGCGCCGCGCCGGAACCGAGGACCGGCCGATCCTGCGCTTCGCCGGCGCGGCCCGGCGCGAGGACGCCGAAGCGCTGCGCGGTGGTGACCTCCAGGCGGCGCTCGGCGATGCCCCGCAGCTCGACGAGGGCGAGTTCTGGGCCGAGCAGCTCGAGGGCTGCGCGGTCGCCGACGGCGATGTCACGGTCGGCGTCGTCGTCGCGATGGACGAGCTGCCGTCGTGTGAGGTCCTGCGCGTGCGCCGGCCCGACGGCGGCGAACTGCTCGTGCCGCTGGTCGCCGACGCGGTGCGCTCGATCGACGTCGCGGCGCGCCACGTCGATGTCGATCTGGCGTTCCTGGGAGAGAGCAAGGGCTGATGCAGATCGACGTCGTCACCCTGTTCCCGGACTGGTTTGACTGGTTCACGCAGCAGCGTCACGTGGCCAACGCGATTGCCGAGGGCCACGAGCTGCGGTTCCTCGATCCGCGGCCGCACACGCCGCTGACCGGCGGGCAGGTCGACGACACGCCCTTCGGCGGCGGCGCCGGGATGGTGCTGCGCGTGGACGCGATGGACGCCGCGCTCCAGGAGCTCTACGGCACCGACCCGGTCCACCTGCGCTCCCAGCGGAGGGTGATCGCGCTGATCCCGGGCGGGCGGATGCTCGACGAGCAGTACGTGCAGGAGCTGTCGGCCGAGCCGGCGGTGACGCTGCTGTGCGGGCGCTACGAAGGCTTCGACGAGCGCATCGTCCAGCACTTCGCCTCCGACACGCTGAGCGTCGGGCGCTACGTGCTGTCGGGCGGCGAGCTGGCGGCGATGGTCGTCTGCGACGCGGTCCTGCGCAAACTGCCCGGATCGCTCGGCCATGCCGACTCCGCGGTCGAGGAGTCGTTCAGCGCTGCACTCGAGGGACGGCCGGAATATCCGCACTACACGCGGCCGGCGGAGTACCGCGGCTGGCGGGTCCCCGACGTGCTGTTGTCGGGACATCACGAGGAGATCCGGGCGTGGCGCCGAGCGCGCAGCGTCGAACGTGGGGCGCAGGAGCCAGGCTCTTCGCTACCATGAACCGCCCGCGCGGGATCGGATCCGGACCCCGCGCCTTCTCTTTGCCATGAGCACGGTCATCGAAAGCCTCGAGCGCGCCCAGCTGCGCCGCGTCCCCGAGTTCCAGCCCGGGGACCGCGTCAAGGTCCATTTCCAGGTCATCGAGGGCACGCGCCGGCGCACCCAGGTGTTCGAGGGCGTGGTCATCAAGCGCCAGGGTCACGGGGCGCGCGAGACGTTCACGGTCCGCAAGCAGTCGTTCGGCGTCGGCGTCGAGCGGACGTTCCCGGTCCACTCGCCGAAGATCGAGCGCATCGAGGTCTCGGCCCGCGGCGACGTCCGGCGCGCGAAGCTCTACTACCTGCGGGACCGGGTCGGCAAGCGCGCCCGTGTGCGCGAGCGGCGCTACACCGGGCCCGAGCAGTCGGTCGAGCCGGGCCTGCTCTACGAGGAGCCCGAGGCGGAGGGTGCGGTCGACGCCGACGGCATGACCGCCGACGAGGTCGTCGACGCCGGCGGCGCGGTTGACACCGCGGCCGATGTGGACACGGAGGCTCCCGCCGAGGAGGCCGTGCAGGAGACCGGCGCGGAGGGCGAGGCGACCGGCGATGATGTGGAGGCGGAGGCGCCCGACGCCGATGCTGAAGCAGCCGGCGACGAGTCCTAGAACGCACAGAGCACATCGATGAGGTTCCCATGGTCCCGGCGCGTCGAGGACACGCCGCAAGACAAAGACTCCGAGAAGGAGTCCAAGAGCCTCGTCCACCAGGTCGTCGAGTTCGTCGTCATCATCGCCGTCGCGCTCGGGCTGGCGCTGCTGATCCAGGCATTCCTCGTCAAGCCGTACCGGATTCCCAGCGGCTCGATGGAGCCGACGCTGAAGATCGGCCAGCGGGTGCTCGTCAACCGGCTCGGCAACAACTTCGGCAACCCGTCGATCGGCGACATCATCGTGTTCCACCCGCCGGCCGGCGCGGCCGACAACGACGCGCCGTGCGGCGTGCAGATCCAGACCGACGAGGCGTGCCCCAAGTCGATCAACAAGGAAGACCACTCGACGAACTTCATCAAGCGCCTCGTCGCCGGCCCGGGAGACACGATCGCCATCCGCGGCGGGCACCTGTATCGCAACGGCAAGCGGGAGAAGGACGGCTACATCCGTCCGTGCATGGACAACGGCGATACGTGCGATCTTCCCCACTCGGTGAAGATTCCACCCGGCCACTACTTCATGATGGGCGACAACCGTGGCGCTTCAGACGACAGTCGCTTCTGGGGAGCAATCCCTCGAAGCTGGATCATCGGCAAGGCCTTCTTCACCTACTGGCCCCCCAGCCGTATCGGATTCCTCTAGCCGCACGCGCCCGCCGCGCCAGGCTCGCAAGGCGGCCAAGCGCCGCCGCAGCGGCCGGCGGCTGTTCGCCTATGACCGCGACCTGGGAACCCGATTCGTCGCGGGCGCCGACGAGGCCGGGCGCGGTTGCCTGGCCGGTCCGCTGGTCGCCGCAGCGGTGCTGTTCGACCTCGAGATGCTGACGCTGTCCCAGCGTCGCGCCCTGGCCGCGCTCAACGACTCAAAGCAGCACACGGCGCAGGCGCGCGAGCGCCTGTACCCGATGGTTCTGCGCGCCGCGACGAGCAGCGCGATCGTCTCGCGCTGCGTGACGGGGATCGACAGCCGCGGCCTCCACAAGACCAACCTCGCCGCGCTGCGCGAGGCCCTGATGCGGGTCGCCGTGCCCGGCACGCTGTGCCTGACCGACGGCTTCCCGGTCGCCGACTTCGGCTTCGAGCAGCGCGCGGTGATCGACGGCGACGCCAAGTCGGCCGCGATCGCGGCGGCGTCGATCCTCGCCAAGGTCACGCGCGACCGCTTCATGCACCGCGCCGACACGCGCCACCCGGGCTGGGACTTCGCCAGCCACGTCGGCTACTCGACGCCCGAGCACCGCGACGCGATCGCCCAGCTCGGTGTCTCGCCGCTGCACCGGCTGTCGTTCCAGAGCACGGCCTACCAGCAGCTGGCGCTCTAGAACGCCCCTTCGAGGTGATCGAGCGCGACGAGCCGCCCCTGCGGGTCGATAACGACCCCGACCGCGTCGAAGCGCAGCTCCCTGGCCCGTGGCCGGTCTGCGACCTCGGCGAGGTATGCGGCGCCCATCCGCCGCACCTGCTCGCGCTTCGAGGCGTGCAGCGACTCCCACGGCCCGCCCGCCCGCCGCCGCGTCTTGACCTCGCAGAACACGAGCGTGTGGCCGTCGAACGCCACCAGATCGAGCTCGCCCCAGCGCGTGCGGTGGTTGCGCGCGACGACGTCGTAGCCCAGGCGCTCGAAGTGCTCGGCGGCCAGCTGCTCGCCGCGGCGGCCGAGGTGATGGCGGGGATCGGCGGACATGGGCCGACCGTAGGCGCGCAACCCCGCCTCGCCGCGCCCCGCGCGCCCTTTGTTGCAATCACCGCACACAACCACAACGCCGGACAGGCACCGCGGTCGGGCCGTCGGTGCGCGGTGACCGGCGTCAGCCGAGCCCGAGGAGGCTCAGCGCCTGCTGGATCAGCCCGCCGGCGGAGCGTGGGTTGATGCCGTACTTCTTCTTGTAGGCCTTGGCGTCGGCGCTGTCGGCCAGCGCGATCACAAGCTCCTCGCGCGACGAGCCGTTCTTGCACGCGATCTCGTCGAGGGCGTGCAGCGCCTGGTCCTGGACGAAGCCCGAGATGCCGCCGGTGTGCGGCTTGGGGCGCGGCTTGCACGGATCGAGGATCTGCGGCGTCGGCGGGGCGAGCTGGTGGTGGGCGAATGCATAGGCGGCCGGCGCGATCGCCGCCGCGACGATGGCGGCCAGCAGCCCGGCCGTCCAGCGCGCCCGGCGCAACAGGAACAGCGCCCCGAGCAGGGCGAGGGCCGCGGCGATCAGCACCGCCCACAGGAACGCGTGGCCGGCCGCGGCGACCAGGATGTCGTCGGCGCGCGACGTCATGTCGTCGTAGGCGACGAGGTCGGCGCCGCTGAACTGCGAGCGCTCGCGCGCGACCGCCTGTTTGAGCGCGTTGCGCGGCTGCTGCTCATCGACCGCGTCGAGCAGTTTCGGGGCGAGGCTGATCTTGGCCTGCGGTTGAAGCGGGGCGTCGAGGACGAGCGCGACACCCTGAAGCTTCATGTTGTCGATCGAGACGGTCAGCTGGTGGGCCGCGATCGGTGCGATCAGTACGAGCGCGACGGCGATGCCGAAGTGGCGGATCGTCAGCAGCACGGCGGCATCGTGTGCGCTGCGCTCCGGTAGCAGCTCGCCGCCCAGCGACGGCAGCGAGAGGCCCATGCCGACGCCGGCCAGCAGCTGTGGCGGAACGGTCCACCAGCCGTTGGCATCGGGCAGCCAGGCCAGCGCGGCGACGCCGCCGGCGACCAGCAGGCAGCCGGCTGCCGCGCGCGTCACCGCGGTGCCCTGCCTGATCTGCGCCCCAGCGACGGCGCCGATCGGCAGCGCGGTGACGATCAGAGCGGCCTGAAGCGGCTTGAGGTTCCAACCGGCGACGAGCAGCAGGATCAACAGGAACAGGACGCCGGTCAGCGCCGCCGACACGCATGCCAGCGCGGCGGCCGGCCCGCGGGCGACGCGCTCGCGCTTGACGGGCACCGGCTCTGGGGCCACCGGGCGTTCGAGCAGGCAGGCAACGAGGCCGACCAGCGCCAGCGGCACCTGCGCGGTGAAGATCGCCCGCCACGTGAACGCCTGGGTCAGCGCCCCGCCGAGGGCCGGCCCGATCGCCGTGCTGATGAGCACGACGCCGAGCCACAGCTGGCGCTGCGGGCGGTCGCCGCCGTGCAGCAGCGCGAACGCGGCGACCAGTGCGCCGGCGCCGCCGATCGCCTGTACGCCGCGGCCGATCAGCAGGACGGTGAGCGTGTCGGCCTGCGAGCAGACGGCGGACGCGCCGGCGAAGATCAGGAAGCCGGCGACGCCGACCGCGCGGTAGCCGGTTCGCTGGGCCAGCCACCAGGCGGGCAGCAGGGCGACGCACAGGACGATCGTGTAGACGCCGATGACCGCGGCGACGCCCTCGATCGTCGTGTTCAGCGCGGTCAGGATCTCCGGCAGCGCGAGCGTGACGATCGATGCATCGGCCAGAGCCAGGCCGGCGGCGACCGCGAGGAGCAGCGACTTGACGCGCATCCCCTGGAGAGTCACAGACCGCGGGCTGCTTCGTCGTGCTCATCGCACCCGCGCGCGCTGCGCGCGCGGGGCTCAGGTCATCGGACCCTGCGGACCGCCGAGCCCGTTCCAGCCCGGCAGCGCGGTCACGCTCGGCAGTGGCCACGAGAACGGGGTCGCGTCGCCGACCTTCTGGCTGCCGTCGAACGGGGCCCACGGCTGGGCGACGGTGACGGGTACCGAGCGACTGCACGTCGGCGCATAGGGGTCGGGCAGGCACGGGTTGTAGGGCTGCACTCGCAACCCTGTGCGGTCACGGCCCAGCTGCATCTCTTCGAAGTTGTCCCAGCCGTCGTTGTCCTGGTCGTCCTGGCCGTCGGGAATCCCGTCGCCGTCGCTGTCGGGGTTGATCGGACTGAGCTGCGAGAAGTGCCGGATCGAGTAGGGCGCTTCGCCGGGGTACTTGGCCGCCCACCACGCCTGGGTACCGCTGGTGTTGAGCTCGACGATGTTCGACAGCCCGTCGCCGTCGGCATCGCGCTCATCGTCCTCGAGATACCCGTCGCCGTCGAGGTCGAGGGTCGCCATCTGCGAGTTGGTGACCGCGACGAGCCCGCCCGAGTTCTGCGTTCCGTCGCTGTACTGCGTCAGGGGGAACGTGGCGCCCACGTACTTCCAGAGCGTGAATTCCTGCTGCATCGTCAGGCCGTCGCCGTCGAAGTCGTCGCCCGAGTCCGAGGGGTCCAGCGGGTTCGGCCACGGCTCGGTCGCGGGGTAGGGGAACGAGTCGCCGTTGAGGTCCAGTGCCGCGTAGTACTCGTAGCCGTCGGTGACGCCGTCGCCATCGGTGTCGGGGTTGCACGGGTCGGTGCCGTAGCGCAGCTCGAGCGCGTTGGACAGGCCGTCGGCGTCCTGATCGCCATTCGGGCTGAGCTTCGCCTGCTGCGCGCACGACAGCGCCGCGGCCGGCGGCGGTGACACGCCGGGCTCGATCACGGGCGACAACGAGTCGGTGGTGAAGGCAAGCGCGAATCGGCGACCGAGCACGCGGATGCGAACGCGCGTCGCCTTTGGCGCGTTCTTCGCGGCCCCGGACAGGAACCGGTCCAGCGCGGCGGGAACGACGAGCGTGATCTTGGTAGACGTCGCGCTGCGGGCGCGCGCGAAGACCGCGGGCGATCCGGGGTTCTGGAAGACGACGGTGTCGTGACCGAGCCCGGGGACAAAGTTTCGACCGAGGATCGTCAGCGTCGTGCCAACCCGCAGCTCATGCGGCAGCACCGCCTTGACGACCGGGAACCGCGTGCTCGTGGCCGCCGCCGGCGCCGGCGCGCAGAGCAGCGCGGCTGCGAGGCCGGCGGCGGCGAAGAGGGGGAGGGTCCGGCGCTGGAGCGACATCATCTGTCGTTCGGATCGGCCCGCCGTCGCCCGACTTCCGCGGGCGCTAACCGCGCGACAACCGGGCGCGCGTCGCGCCGCAATCTGCCTACGGTTGCTGCGCACGTTTGTTGCCGCGCGTTGCAGATGCGTAACACGCGTCGCCCTAGCGTCGGCGGCCGATGAACACCGCCCTGACCACGTTCTCGCTACACGGCATCGACGCGCGGGCGATCACCGTCGAGGTCGACGTGCGCCAGGGGCTGCCGAACTTCGTCATCGTCGGTCTCGGGGACCGTGCGGTTCGCGAGGCGCGTGAGCGGGTCCACTCGGCGATCCTCAACTCGGGCTTCGCGTTCCCGCAGCGGCGGATCGTCGTCAATCTCGCGCCTGCGCACGTGCGCAAGGTCGGGGCGTCGTTCGACCTGCCGATCGCGTGCGGGATCCTCGCGGCCAGCGGCCAGATCCCGGCGGCCGATCTGGACCACATGGCGGTCTTCGGCGAGCTGTCGCTGACCGGCGAGGTGCGGCCGTGCGCCGGAACGCTGGCGGTCGCCGAGGCGACGCGCCGCGCAGGGCTGAAGGCGCTGCTGCTGGCGCCCGAACGGGTGCAGGAGGCGCTGCTGATCGAGGAGCTCGAGGTTCGCGGCGCCGGCGATCTGGCCGGGATCGCCGAGGTGCTGCGCGGCGAGCGCAGCGACGTCAGCGGCGTGGCGTCGATCGAGCAGGCGCGGGGCGAGCTCCCTGACCTCGCCGACGTGCGCGGGCAGGGCGAGGCCTTGGAGGCGCTGGTCATCGCGGCCGCCGGCGGGCACAACCTGCTGATGAGCGGCCCGCCCGGCGCGGGCAAGACGATGCTTGCCCGACGGCTGCCGTCGATCATGGCGCCGATGACGCGGGCCGAGGCGATCGAGGTCACGCGCATCCACAGCGTCGCCGGGCTGCACAGCGGCGGCGGTCTCGTCGCGGCGCGGCCGTTTCGCGCGCCGCACCACATGATCTCCGCCTCGGGATTGGCCGGCGGCGGCGCGACGCCGCGTCCCGGCGAGGCATGCCTGGCCCACAACGGCGTCCTGTTCCTCGACGAGCTCTCGGAGTTCCCGCGCTCATCGCTCGAGGCGCTGCGCCAGCCGCTCGAGGACGGCCGCGTGGCGATCGTGCGCGGCCAGCAGAGCGCGATCTACCCGACGCGGGCGATGCTCGTCGCGGCGACCAATCCGTGCCCGTGCGGCCACGCCGGCAGCCGGCGCTGTATCTGCACCGAGGCGGACCTGGCGCGCCACCGCCGTCGCCTCAGCGGCCCGCTGCTGGACCGCATCGATCTGCTGGTCACCGTGCAGCGGCCGACGAGCGCCGCGCTGCACGGGGCACCGGCGACGACCTCGGCGCAGGCGCGCGAGCGCGTCGTCGCGGCACGCGAGCGACAGCACGGGCGGCTGGCCGGGACCGACGCGCGCACCAACGCCCAGATGGACACGGCGCTCGTGCGCCGTCATGCGCGGCTGAGCCCGAAGGCCGAGCGCGTGCTGACGGCGGCCTATGACCGCGGGCGCCTCAGCGCGCGCGGGCGCGACCGCGTCGTGCGCGTGGCGCGGACGATCGCCGATCTGGCGGGCCGCGACGGGGTCGACCCGAGCGACGTCCTCAAGGCGCTGAGCCTGCGCCAGGACGTCGCGGACGCGACGGACGGGGCGGCGTGAGCGCGCCGGCCGCGTGCGCCGCCTGCCTGCGGCGGACGTGGCTGCTGCGCGACCTGGCGGGGGCGATCGAGATCGCCCGCAACCGCCACCAGGCGCTCCCCGACCTGCTCGCGCTGCCCGACCGTACCCTGACCCGGGCGCTGATACCCGATCGGGCGGACACGATCCTGCGCCGCGTCCGCACGCTCGATGCCCAGACGCTGCGCGACGCCTACGCTGCCGCCGGTCTCCACGCGATCTGCCGCCACGACCCGGGCTACCCGGCGAGCCTGCGCGACGGCGGCGCCCCGCCGGCCGTGCTCGGCGCGCGGGGCGACCTGGCGCTGCTGTGCGGCGACGGCGAGGCGATCGCGATCGTCGGCACCCGGCGCTGCTCGGCCGACGGCGCCGAGGTCGCCCGCGGCCTGGGCCGCGGGCTGGCGGTCGCCGGCGTCAGCGTCGTCTCGGGCATGGCACTCGGGATCGACTCGGCCGCGCACGAAGGCGCACTGTCGGCCGGCGGAGCGACGATCGCCGTGCTGGCAGGCGGCGCCGACGTGACCTACCCGGCGCGCAAGCGCCGCCTGTACGACGACATCGCCGGCCTCGGACTGGTCGTCGCCGAACTGCCGCCCGGGACGCGCCCGCACCGGTGGATGTTCCCGGCTCGCAACCGGATCATCGCCGCGCTCAGCGGTGCCACGATCGTCGTCGAGGCGGCGCAGCGCTCAGGGTCGCTGATCACGGCCGAGCTGGCGCTCGAAGCGGGCCGCGATGTCGGCGCGGTACCGGGACCGGTGCTGTCGTGGCGGTCGGCGGGAACGAACGCCCTGCTGCGCGACGGCGCGGTCGTGATCCGCGACGCCGCCGACGCGGTCGAGCTGGCGCTCGGGGTCGACGCGGCCGCACGGGTCGCCACCGTGGATGTGCGCCTCGCCGGGCTGCCCGCGCAGCTGTGCGCGCTGCTTCACCGGATCACCGGCGCCCACGCCACCGTCGACGCCCTGGCCGGCGACACAGCGCAGCTCGACGCCGTCCTCTGCGGCCTTGCCGAGCTCGAGATGCGCGGCCTCGTGCGCCGTGCGCCCGACGGCCGCTGGGAACCGGTGGCGTGACGCCATCTGCAACGCTTGGCGTCCATGACGATCCCCGTCTGCCTGTCGATCGCCGGCTCGGACTCGGGCGGCGGCGCCGGGATCCAGGCCGACCTCAAGGCGTTCGCGGCCGCCGGCGTCCACGGCACGACGGCGATCACCGCGATCACGGCCCAGAACACGGTCAGCGTCGACGCGGTCGCCCCGGTCGACCCGGCGATGATCATCGCCCAGATCGGTGCCGTCACCGGCGACTTCGACGTCGCCGCCGCGAAGATCGGCATGCTCGGCGGCCGCCCGGCGATCGAGGCCGTCGCCTACGCCCTCGACGCGCAATTGGCGCCGCGTGCCGGTCGTCGTCGACCCGGTGATGATCGCCGAGTCGGGCGGGCGCCTGCTCGACGCCGATGCCGAGGACGCGCTGCGTGAGTTGATCGTCGCGCGTGCCACCGTCGTCACGCCCAACCTGCAGGAGGCCCGCGTGCTGGCCCGTGACGCCGATGGCGACGCCGAGGCCCTCGCCCGCGCGATCCACAGGCTGGGGCCCGAAATCGTGGTCGTCACCGGCGGCCATCGCGAGCGTGCGTCGGATCTCTACTTCGATGGCGAGCGCCTGGTCGAGATCGACGGCCCGCGCCACCCCGACGGCGCCGCGCATGGCAGCGGCTGCACGCACTCCTCGACGCTCGCCGCCCACCTGGCGCTCGGCGACGACCCGCTGACCGCCGCGCGAGCCGCGCGTGTCGCGGCCGGCAACGCGGTCCGCGACGGCCTCCGTGGTCTCGGCGCCGGCGCGGGACCGGTCGACGTGCTCGGCGTGGCGGCCCGCGCGCGACGTCCGGCCGCCCCCGCCGTGCCATAATCGCCGGGTGAGGTGTCGCCCGTGAAGTTGCTGAGGATGAAGCCCGGACACGGCGAGATCCTGCTGGCCGAGGGTGATGTCGAGCTCAGCGAGGACAAGGAGCGCCTCGTCGCCGAGTTCGCCGCACAGCTCGACGCCGGGATGTGGGCCGCCGTGCCGCTGACGACCAACAACGGCCGCCGCGAGGCGCAGATGGTCCGCTCGTTCGATGCGGTTCCGCCGGACGCCGAGCGCGTCATCTTCTTCCCCCGCGCCGCGGGCGGTCGCTGAGCGAGGCTCTCGGTGCTGCTCGCCCTCAGCGCCACCGCGATCGTCATCTTCGCGCTGCTGTGGGAGGTCACGATGCCGGCGCTGCGCGAGCAGTGGGAGCGACACCGCGCCCGTCGCGCCCGCGTCCCGATAGCCGACTTCGACCCCGGCCGCGAGCGCCGCGCGGAGGCCCGCGCCCGCCAGCTCCTGCACTCGTGCGTCAACGACGAGGAGTGGGCGATGTACCGCGACCTCGGCTTCCTCCGCGTGTGGGGCGCGTGCGCGGGCGGGCCGGCCCAGGGCGGCAGCCCGGCCACGCGCGACGGTGCGCCGTACGCGTACCTGATCTACCCGCACCGACCGCTCGTCGCTTTCCTGCCCCAGACCCGGACGCTGCTCAACGAGTACTGCGTCACCTTCCCCGACGAGACGCGGCCCTACGGCAGCGCCCGGCTGCCGGACTCCGACGACGTGCTGGCCAAGTGGATGGCGCTGACCGGCGACGAGCGCGGGCTGGTCGCCTCGGCCAACATGCACCTGCCGGGCCGCCAGATCGACCCGCGCCAGGTTCGCCGCGACCTGTGGCGGCTGCACGAATGGGAGCGCGAGCGCCTCGAGCGCGACCGGCGCAGCTCGGCCGGTAGCCTTCCCGCCCCGTGAGCACCACCGAGACGCCCGCCACCTTCGACGTCAAGCACAAGTCGAGGATCCTCACCGAGGGTCTGAACCGCGCCGCCGCCCGCACCTACCTCAAGGCGATCGGCTTCGACGACGAGGCGATGGCCAAGCCGGTCGTCGGCGTCGCCTCCACCTGGATCGAGACGATGCCGTGCAACTTCCACCTGCGCGCGCTCGCCGCGCGCGTCAAGGACGGCATCCGCGAGGCCGGCGGCACGCCGATGGAGATCAACACGATCGCGATCTCCGACGGCATCACGATGGGCACGCCCGGCATGAAGACCTCGCTCGTCTCCCGCGAGGTGATCGCGGACTCGATCGAGCTCGTCGGCCGCGGCCATGCGTTCGACGCCGTCGTCGCGCTGGTCGGTTGCGACAAGACGATCCCCGGCGCCGTGATGGCGCTGACCCGCCTCGACGTGCCCAGCGTGCTGCTCTACGGCGGCTCGGTGCCGCCCGGGCGCTTCCAGGGCCGCGACGTGACGATCCAGGACGTCTTCGAGGCGGTCGGTGCGGTCGCCAACGGCACGATGACCGACGAGGAGCTGGCCGAGATCGAGACCCAGGGCCACCCCGGACCCGGCGCGTGCGGCGGCCAGTTCACCGCCAACACGATGGCGATGGCGTTCGAGGTGCTCGGCATCGCGCCGATGACCCACAGCCTGCTTCCGGCCCAGGACCCGACGAAGGGCGCGATGGCGTTCGAGGTCGGCAAGCTGGTGATGGACGTGCTCAGACGCGGCCAGCGCCCGAGCGACCTCATCACCCGTCGCTCGCTGGAGAACGCGATCGCCGCGATCGCCGCCAGCGGCGGTTCAACGAACGGCGTCCTGCACCTGATGGCCGTCGCGCACGAGGCCGGCATCGAGCTCGACATCGACGACTTCGACCGGATCTCGGAGTCGACGCCGCTGCTGTGCGACCTCAAGCCCGGCGGCCAGTACGTCGCCACCGACCTGTACGAGGCCGGCGGCGTGCCGGTACTGCTCAAGCGCTTGGGGGAGGCCGGCCTGCTGCACACCGACGCCCCGACGGTCACCGGGCACACCGTCGCGCAGCACATCGAGATGGCGGCCGAGCAGGACGGCCAGCGCGTCATCCGCCCGCTCGCCGACCCGGTCAAGGCGACCGGCGGCCTGGCGATCCTGCGCGGCAACCTCGCGCCCGACGGCAGCGTCGTCAAGCTTGCCGGCCACGAGCGCCGGTTCGCCCAGGGGCCGGCGCGCGTGTTCGAGTGCGAGGAGGACGCGATGGATGCCGTCACGCACGGGCGGATCGTTGCCGGCGACATCGTCGTCATCCGCAACGAGGGCCCGGCCGGCGGCCCGGGCATGCGCGAGATGCTGCTCGTCACGGCGGCGCTCAACGGCGCCGGTCTCGGCGGCGACGTCGCGTTGCTGACCGACGGGCGTTTCTCGGGCGCCACCCGCGGCTTCATGGCCGGGCATGTCGCGCCCGAGGCGGCGCGCGGCGGGCCGATCGCGGCCGTGCATGAGGGCGACACGATCACGATCGACGTCGACAACCGGCGCATGGACCTTGACGTGCCCGACGATGAGATCGCGCGCCGCATCGCGGCCTACGTCTCGCCGCCCAATCCCGATCTCACCGGCGTGCTGCTCAAGTACGCGCGCCAGGTCTCCAGCGCCGACCGCGGCGCCGTCACGATCTAAGAGTTCGCTTCCGTAGCAGGCCCGGCGCGCCGCGTGGCGTCGGTTCTCCGCCAAGGCGCGTCGGATGTCTGCCGGGTCGGTCGCCGGTTGTCCGCCAACCCGTCATGCGTTCAGGGAAGTCCCTGATATCTCGCCCCCGGGGCGCCACCCAGACTCGCTATCCGCAAGCCCGATCCCCCGATCCCAAGGACAGAGAGCAGGCAACCACCATGTTTCAGAGCCCGTCCGTCATCCCCCAGATGTCCTACGCCCGCGGCCCGCGCGACACCGCGCTGCTCGACCAGACGATCGGCGAGAACCTTCGCCGGACCGTTGACGCCCACCCCGACCGCGAGGCGCTCGTCGTCAGCCACCAGGAGTACGTGGCGACCTATCGCGAGCTGTCCGACGAGATCGACCGTGCGGCGCGAGGGCTGATGGCGCTCGGCGTGGCAAAGGGCGACCGAGTCGGCATCTGGGCGCCGAACCGCTACGAGTGGGCGGTGACCCAGTTCGCGACCGCCCGCATCGGCGCGGTCCTCGTCACGATCAATCCCGCCTATCAGGCCGACGAGCTGCGCCATGCCCTGGCGCTGGCCGGCGTCAGCGTGCTGCTGATGGCCGACGGCTTTCGCGGCGCCGACTACACACAGCTGCTCGGCGCGGTGCGGGCCCAGCTTCCGCGGTTGCGCGAGGTGATCCTCCTTGACCGCGAATGGGACTGGTTGCTGCGCGCCGGCGCGTTCGTCGGCGACGCCGCGGTCGCCAAGCGTGAGGCGCAGTTGCATCCCGACGACCCGATCAACATCCAGTTCACGTCGGGCACGACGGGCTCGCCCAAAGGCGTGACGCTGTCGCACCGCAACGTCGTCAACAACGCCTACTTCGCGGGCCGCTCGCTGGGCTACGACGAGCGCGACCGGGTCTGCGTTCCGGTCCCGTTCTACCACTGCTTCGGCATGGTGATCGGGAACCTGGCGTGCGTCGCCCACGGCGCGTGCGTCGTCGTCCCCGGCGAGGGCTTCGATGCGGGTACCGTCCTCGAGACGATCCAGGCCGAGCGTTGCACCTCGCTGTACGGCGTGCCGACGATGTTCATCGCCGAGCTCGACCACCCCGAGTTCGACCGCTTCGATCTGTCGAGCCTGCGGACCGGGGCGATGGGTGGTGCCCCGTGCCCCGTGGACGTCATGACCCGCGTGCGCGCGAACATGCATATGGACGAGGTGGCGATCATCTGCGGGATGACCGAGACGGCGCCGGTGTCGACCCAGACGGCGCCCGATGACCCGCTCGACAAGCGCGTCGGGACGGTCGGCCGCGTGCACCCGCACGTCGAGGTCAAGATCGTCGACCCGCAGACCGGCTCGCTCGTCATGCGCGGTACGCCGGGAGAGCAGTGCACGCGCGGCTACAGCGTGATGCTCGGCTACTGGGCCGACGAGGCCGCGACCGCCAATGCGATCGACAGGGACGGCTGGATGCACACCGGCGACCTGGCGGTGATGGACCGCGATGGCTACGTGAGCATCGTCGGGCGCATCAAGGACATGATCATCCGCGGCGGCGAGAACATCTCCCCACGCGAGATCGAGGAGTTCCTGCACGGGCTGCCCGGCGTCAGCGACGCCCAGGTGATCGGCGTGCCGAACGAGCGCCTCGGCGAGGAGGTCATGGCGTGGGTCAAGCCGGCCGACGGCGTTCGGCTGCGGATCGAGGATCTCGTCGAAGCCTGTCGCGGGCGGATCGCTCGCTACAAGATCCCGCGCCACTGGAAGATCGTTGACGACTTCCCGATGACCGTCACCGGCAAGGTGCAGAAGTTCCAGATGCGGGAGATCGCGATCGCGGAGCTCGGCTAGACGCCGGGCACCGGCCCGTCCAGGAACTCCGCCAGCAGGGCGTTGAAGCGCGCCGGGCGCTCGATCATCGGTACGTGGCCGGTGTCCTCGAAGATCACCTTCTGCGAGTTCGGGATCAGCCGCTCGAACTCGTGCGCGGCCGAGACCGGCACGGTCAGGTCGCGGTTGCCCCACACGATCAGCGTCGGGCAGGCGATCTCGGGAAGCCGGTGGCGGAAGTCGTAGTTGGCGATCGCGCGGCTGGCGGCCGCAACGGCCGGCGTCCCGGCGCCGCGGATCAGCTCCCAGGCGATCTGCGGCGGCAGCTGCGACGGATGGGCGGCGACCATGCCGAGCGTCGCGATGCGCATCCGGCGGCGCTTGACCAGCCACGACGCGCGCCGTTGCGACACGCGCGTCAGCGGCGTGATCCGCTCGACCGCGCGCTCGTAGGCGGCCTGTGCCATCAGCCGCGCCGGCAGCTGGGCGTAGCGCTTGGACAGGCCGGCTGCGCTGACGAGCACGAGGCTCGAGACGCGGTGGGGGAAGCGGATCGCCAGCTCGGCGGCGACGAAGCCGCCCATCGAGTTGCCGACGACGCACGCCGACGACACGCCGAGCTGATCCATCAGGTCGTCGATGTCGCGGGCGTACTCGGTCATGGTGATCGCGTGGTTGGGCAGCGGCGAGCGCCCGAAGCCCGGCAGATCGGGGGCGATGACGTGATGCGTGCGCGACAACTCGGGCAGCTGGCCCAGCCAGTTCGTCCACGAGCCTGTGTGTCCGTGCACGAACACGATCGGCTCGTCGGCAGCCGGCTCCGGCTTCATTTCCACCAGGTCGACCGGCGTCTCGTGGATCATCAGCCAGCGCTGGTGTGCCCGCCAGTCGACGTCCAGCCACTGCGGGTGGCGGTCGCCGCCGTAGACATCGGGCGGGGCCGGCGACGAAGTGCTCATGTCCGTTGCAGTCATCTCCGATTAGGATGGCAGGCCAGAAGGCATGCGAATCGCCATCGACATCGACTCGACGCTGCACCACTACTGGGATCGCCTCAGCGATGCGGCCCAGCGGCGCTTCGGAATCGATCTCCCCTACGAGGAGCAGTTCGATTGGGGCATCACCCGGCTGCGGCCCGATCAGCTGCAGGTGGTGATCGCCGAGACCCACTGTGACGAGAGCATCCTCGCCTCGGAGCCCTACCCGGGCGCCGTCGAGACGGTCACCGCGTGGCACGAGGCCGGCCACTTCATCCACATCACCAGCCACCGCGCCCCGGCCTGCGGCACGGCGACCGCGGCATGGCTGACGCGGATCGGCGTCCCGTTCGACGACCTGCACTGCAGCTACGACAAGGTCAGCCGCTGCCTGGAGCTCGACATCGACGTGCTCGTCGACGACAGCCCGAGCAACCTGCTCGCCGCGCTGGATCAGGGCATCCTCGCCGCGACGATCGAGCACCCCTGGAACCAGGAGGTGTGCGAGACCGAGGACGTGATCAGCGCGCCCGACTGGCCGACGCTGAGCGAACGCATCGCGCCGTTACTGGGCGCTCGCCGCGTCGCGTAGCCCGTCCGACCGGCGGTCCATACGGGGCACGCGACCGACGTGGCACACTGACCGTCGATGGCCGAGGACATGCGCACAACGCTGCGCGACGCCGCCGTCGCGGAGCCGGTGACCGATGAGCTTGCGCTCGGCGACGCGGCGGCGCCGCTGCCCGCACGACGCGAGGATCTGCGTGACCTGCTGCCGGGGATCGAGCCCGAACGGACGATCAACGACTGGGGCCGCTCGGAGTTCGCCGAGATGGTGTTCGACCGCACGCTGGTCGACTTCTACTACCACCTGTGGTTCCGCACCGAGGTCGAGGGGATCGAGAACGTCCCCAGCGACGGCGGCGTGCTGCTCGTCTCCAACCACTCGGGTGCGCTGCCGCCCGACGCCGCGTGCATCCAGAAGGCGATCCACGAGAACCATCCCCGCCCGCGGCCGCTCTACACGACCGTCGAGCACTTTTTCAAGGGGTATCCCGGCTTCAGCATGCTGTTCCCGAAGATCGGCACCGTGCCGGCGCACCCGGCCAACGTCCACCGGCTGCTCTACGACGAACGCCAGCTCGTGCTCGTGTTCCCCGAGGGAGCCAAGGCGACCTCGAAGCTCTACCGCGACCGCTACCGGCTGCGGCGCTTCGGGCGCGGCGGGTTCGTCGAGGCGGCGATGCGCGCCCAGGTGCCGATCGTGCCGATAGCGCTGATCGGCGCCGAGGAGGCGCAGCCCATCTTCGCCCATGTCCGCCCGCTTCAGCGGATCACGAAGCTCATCTACTTCCCGTTGACCCCGACGTTCCCGTGGCTAGGGCCGCTCGGGATGCTCATGTACCTGCCGGCGAAGTTCAAGATCCGCTTCCTGCCGGCGGTCCGCACCGACGACATGGGTGATGCCCCGTGGGAGGACAAGGCGCTCGTGCAGACGGTCGCCCACGACATCCGCGCGCTGATCCAGGATGAGGTTCGCCAGATGGTCGCCGCCCGGCGCAGCGTGTGGTTCGGATGAGCGACGTCACGCGGCGGGTCCTGATCACCGGGATCAGCACGCCATGGGCGGGGCGCTTGGCCGCCGAGCTCGAGAGCGACCCGCAGATCGACGTGATCATCGGCGTTGATCGCAATCCGCCCAAGACCGAGCTGTCGCGGACCGAGTTCGTTCGGGTCTCGGACTCGCATTCGCTGATCCGCCGCATCGTCCAGGCGGCCCAGATCGACACCGTCGTCGACACACGGCTGGTCGTCGACTCGATCGTCACGACCCCGCGGCTGGCTCACGAGAACAACGTGATCGGGACGCTCAACGTTCTCGCCGCGTGCTCGGGGGTGGGTCGGAGCGAGTCAAGCGTGCGCAAGTTCGTCTTCAAGTCCTCGGCTCACTACTACGGCTGCGAGCAGGACGACCCGGGCTACTTCACCGAGGACATGCGCCGGCCACATCCGCCACGCACGGCGATCGAGCGCGACCTGCTCGAGGCCGAGGCGTCGGTCGCCGAGTTCGCCACGGCGCACCGCGACGTGACGGTCACGATCCTGCGTTTCGCCAACGGCCTGGGCCCGTCGCTGAACACGTCGCACATGGCGTTGATGGGGCTGCCGGTCGTCCCGGCGATCCTCGGGTTTGACCCGCGCTACCAGTTCATCCACCCCGATGACATGGTCGGCGCGCTGCACCACGTCGTCGTCAACGATCTGCCGGGCATCTACAACGCGGCCGGTGACGGCGTGCTCGTGATGTCGGAGGTCGCGCGGCTGCTCGGCAAACCGCTCGTGATGATGCTGCCGCCGTGGGGGACGTCGCCGGCCGCGGCGGTCCTGCGCCGCGCCGGTATCCGGATCCCGCCCGAGATGCTGGCGCTGCTGCGCTTCGGGCGGGCGATCGACAACCGGCGCCTGCGCGCCAGCGGCTACCGCTACCGCTACACGACGCGCGAGACGGTGCTCAAGCTGCGCGAGCATCAGCGGATCTCGGCGCTGATGCGCGGCCGCGAGCCGGCGTACCGCTATGAGGAGGATGTAGAGGAGTTCCTGCGCTGGAGCCCGAGCGTGCGTTCCGGCGCCGGCGGAGCTGGTGTCTCGATGCGCCCCACGACCGGGCAACTGGCCGAGCTCAAACGCGCGATCGCGGCGCTGGAAGCGGGCGAGGCCAGGCCGTCCGTGGGCCTCGGCGACACCCGCCGGGCGATCGCATCGCCGCCCGACTACGACGGGCTGCACGCCGGTGAGGTCGTGGCGCTGCTGCCGACGCTCGACCCCGGCGATCTCGACGCTCTGCGCGCATACGAGTCGGGCCACGCCGCGCGGCCCGAGGTGTTGGCGGCAATTGACGGTCTGCGCGGCGTTAAGCGCTGATTCTGAGACGCTTCTGACACTGCGCCGGTGCGTCTCGTACCCTAAGATCGCGAAGCGTTTTTCCTGCCGTGCGTGCGCGAATTCTCATCCCGGTTGCTGTCGTCGTCGCCCTCGTCGGCCTGATGGTCGGCGGAGCGCTTCTGTACGCCAAGTCGCGCAACAACACGATCGCCAAGGGCGTCACCGTGGGCGGTATCGACATCGGCGGGCTCAAGCCCGCCGCGGCCGAGGCCAAGCTGAACCGGGCGCTGCTGGTCTCCCTCCAGCGTCCGATCGTCGTCAATCACGGCCACCACCACTACACACTGAGCGTCGCCAGGGCCAAGGTCGCGGTCAACGTCGACGCGAGCGTCGCCCAGGCGCTCGCGCGCAGCCAGACCGGCAGCCCGTTCAGCCGCGCGCTGCGCGACATCACCGGCGGCAAGGTCAACGCCAACATCACGCCGCAGGTGACGTACTCGCACCGCGCCGTCGACCGGCTGATCAAGCGCGTCCGCCGCGGCATCAACCGCCCGGCGCGCAGCGCGAAGGTCGACATCTCCGGCGCGGGCCTCGACAAGGTCGACGCGCAGGTCGGGCTCAAGCTCAAGACGCACCAGGTCCACCAGGAGATCCTCGCCGCGCTGACCCAGCCCGGCGCCGACACGACGATCAGCGCGGTGACGGTTCACAAGGAGCCGAAGGTCAAGACCGCCAAGGCCGAGAAGGACTTCAAGACGGCGCTGATCGTCAACCGCAACAAGTTCACGCTGACGCTCTACAAGGACTTCAAGATCGTCAAGACGTACCGCATCGCGGTCGGCATGCAGGGGCTGGAGACGCCGGCCGGGCTCTACCACATCCAGAACAAGGCGGTGAACCCGGGCTGGCAGGTCCCCAACAGCCCGTGGGCCGGCAGTCTCGCCGGGACCTACGTCCCGCCGGGCCCGCAGGACCCGATCAAGGCCCGCTGGCTCGGGATCATCGATGGCGCCGGCATCCACGGCATCGACCCGTCGGAGTACGGCTCGATCGGCACCGCCGGCTCGCACGGCTGCGTGCGCATGACGATTCCGGACGTCATCGATCTGTACCCGCGGGTCCCGGTCGGCTCGCCGATCTACATCGCCTAGGACGGCTCGACGAGCCCGAAGGCCCGGATCTCCTCGACGGGGATCTCCTCCCAGCCGTTCTCCAGCAGGAGGGCATGGTGCGGGCCATGTCGAAGAGCCAGTGTGCCGATGAAGATTCCCCGCTCCTGGCGGCGCAGGACGGCGTGCCACAACGTCGTCGCGTCGCCCGACCCCTGGATCCGCAGCCATGGCCGCGGCGGTAGGCCGTCGTCGCCGGCGACCCCGGCCTGCACCAGCTGGTGCACGGTGGCGACCTGACCATTGGATGTGTCGATGAAGAACACGCCCACGGCCGCGGAGGATACGAGCCTGCGCTGGCGCAGCGCGCTCGCGTTGCTCGATTCCGACCTGTGTACGCGTGCGGCAGCGGAGAAGACCCGCCGTGCCTACGGCACCGACTGCGGTCAGTTCGCCGTCTGGGCGACGCAGCAGAGGATCGAGCCCGAGGAGGTCGACCAGCGGCTCCTGCGCCGCTATGCCGGTGTGCTGTCGGAGCGCCGCGCCGGGGCCGCGACCGTTGCGCGCAAGCTCGCGTCGCTGCGGGCGCTGTTTCGCAGCCTGCGGGAACACGGACGGATCGAGTCCAGCCCGGCCGACCTGATGGCGCCGCACAAGCGCCCCCGCACGCTGCCGCGCGTGCTGCGTCCCGACGAGGTCGCGACCCTGCTCGACCGCATCGGAGCCACGACGCCGATCGACCTGCGCGACCGGGCGCTGTTCGAGCTCGCCTACGCGAGTGGGCTGCGCGCCCAGGAGCTCGTCGACCTCGACGTCGGCGCGGTGTCATTCGACGCCGAGGAGGTGCGCGTCGAGGGCAAGGGCGCCAAGACCCGGATCGTGCCCGCCGGCGAGGCCGCGCTACGCGCCGTCGCGGTCTACAACGACCGTGGGCGGCCCGTGCTGCAGACGCGCGCCGACGAGCCGGCGCTGTTCCTGTCCAAGAGCGGACGCCGGCTGTCGACATCCGACGTGCGACGCCGCGTGCGGGTCTGGGCGCGCAAGGCCGGCCTGGCGGCCGGAGTGCATCCGCATGCGCTGCGCCACTCGTTCGCCACCCATCTGCTGGAGGGCGGCGCCGATCTGCGGGCGATCCAGGAGCTGTTGGGCCACGCAACCATCTCCACGACGCAGATTTACACTCGGGTAGAGTCCGGGCGACTGAAGCAGGCCTACGCCCGTGCGCACCCTCGCGCCTAGCAGCCCCCAAGGTCGAATTTGGAGACGAACGTCAAAGCAATCGAGCTCAGGGACCTGTGGAAACGGTTCAAGACCTCGGACGATCAAGCCGCTCGCGAACGCCTCGTCGTCGCGTATTCGCCGCTGGTCAAGTACGTCGCGGGCCGGATGGCATCGGGTCTACCGGCTCACGTCGACGAAGCCGACCTCATCTCCTACGGGCTCGTCGGGCTGATCAGCGCGATCCAGCGCTTCGAGCCCGAGCGCGAGATCCGCTTCGAGACGTACGCGATCACGCGCATCAAGGGCGCGATCATCGACGAGCTGCGCTCGCTGGACTGGGTGCCGCGCTCGGTCCGCGCCCGCGCGCGCGACATCGAGCGCGCCAACTCCAAGCTCGAGCACCGGCTCCAGCGCGCGCCCAACGACGAGGAGATGGCGGCGGAGCTCGAGATCACGGTCGAGGAGTTCCAGGAGTCGCTGCTGCAGATCTCCAACTCGACGGTCGCGGCGCTCGACGAGCTGTGGACGGTCGGTGATGCCAGCGGTGATCAGGTCTCGCTGCTCGACACGCTGCAGGATCCTCGCGCGCTGGACCCGGCGGCGGTCGTCGACGCGACCGAGCTCAAGGACCGCGTCGCCGATGCGATCGCCCGCCTGCCCGAGCGTGAGAAGCTCGTCGTCGCTCTGTACTACTACGAGAACCTGACGCTGCGCGAGATCGGCGAGGTCCTCGGCGTGACCGAGTCGCGGATCTCCCAGCTGCACACCAAAGCGGTCCTGCGCCTGCGCTCGCGGCTGACCGCTGAAGTCATGGAGTAGGCCGGGCCACAACGGCTATCGTGCTCCTTTCCCGAGGAGAGGAGATACGGCATGCACAGGGCGGACAAGATTCGCAATGTGGCCCTCGTCGGCCACCGCGGAAGCGGGAAGACCTCACTGCACGAGGCGCTGCTGTACGAGGCCGGGGTCGTCAACCGCATGGGGTCGGTCGTCGATGGCACCACGGTCTCAGACGCCGGCGACGACGAGAAGGCGCGCCAGATGTCGATCTCGGCGTCGCTCGCGTCGTTCGAATGGCAGGAGCGCAAGATCAATCTGCTCGACACGCCGGGCGAGCCGAGCTTCGTCGCCGACGCCCTCGGGGCGCTGCGCGTCTGCGAGTCGGCGATCTTCACCGTCAACGCCGTGATGGGCGTCGAGGTCTCCACCAGCCGCCTGTGGGCCCGCGCGCAGGAGCTCGACATCGCGCGCCTCGTCTTCGTGAACATGCTCGACCGCGAACGCGCCGACTTCTTCCGCACGCTCGACTCGCTCAAGGCCGCGTTCGGCCCCCACGTCGTCGCCACCGAGATCCCGATCGGCGGCGAGCACGACCTGCGCGGCGTGATCGACCTCGTCGACATGAAGGCCTACGAGTATCCGTCCGCCGAGCGCGGCACCGCGCGCGAGATCCCGATCCCCGACGACCTGCAGTCGACCGCGGAGGACTACCGCGAGAAGCTCATGGACGAGGTGGCCGAGGTCTCCGACGCGCTGATGGAGCGCTACCTCGAGGGCGAGGAGATCTCCCACGACGAGATCGTCGATGCGCTCAAGGAGGGCACCAACCACGGCTCGATCTTCCCCGTCGTCTGCGGCTCGGCGACCAAGAACCTCGGTACCAACCGGCTGCTCGACGCGATCGTCGAGGATCTCCCGTCGCCGGTCAAGCACGGTGGCCTGGAGCTCGGCAGCGTCACGCTCGAGCCCGACGAGAACAAGGAGCTGTTCGCCTACGTCTTCAAGACGCGCGCCGACGCGTTCGCGGGGCGCATCAACCTGTTCCGCGTCTACCAGGGCACGATGACCCACGACAGCCAGGTCCTCAACACGCGCGCCCACGCCAAGGAACGCATCGGTCAGATGCTGACGTTCGCGGGCAAGGAGTCCAAGCCGGTCGACGGCTTCGGCCCCGGCGACATCGGCGCGGTGGCCAAGCTCAAGGAGACGGTGGCCGGCGACTGGCTGGCCGCCCGCGACGAGCCGATCGACATGCCGGCGATCAAGCTCCCGGCCCCGGTCATGGCGTTCGCGATCGAGGCTGCCGTCAAGGGCGACGAGGAGAAGATGTTCTCGTCGCTGCGGCGCCTGCAGGAGGAGGACCCGACGATCGACCTGCATCGCGACGCGCAGACGGGCGACCAGATCGTCGCCGGCCTGTCGCAGATGCATGTCGAGGTGATCGTCGATCGCCTGAAGTCGCGCTTCGGCGTGTCGGTCGAGCTGCACCCACCACGTGTCCCTTACCGCGAGACGATTCGCGGCACCGCCAAGGCCCACGGGCGCCACAAGAAGCAGAGCGGCGGCCGCGGTCAGTTCGGTGACTGCCATATCGAGATCCACCCGGCCGCCGACGGCAGTGGGCTGGACTTCGTCAACGCCATCAAGGGCGGCGTCATCCCGACCGGCTTCATCCCGGCCGTCAAGAAGGGCGTCGAGGAGGCGATGGTCCACGGGCCGATCGCCGGGTTCCCGGTCAAGGACGTCCAGGTCTCGCTCTACGACGGCAGCTACCACACGGTCGACTCGTCGGAGATGGCGTTCAAGCTCGCCGGTTCGCAGGCCATGAAGGAGGCGATGGCCGACGCCTCGCCGGCGCTGCTGGAGCCGATCGTGCTCGTGACGCTGACCGTGCCCGAGGACTCGGTCGGCGACGTCATCGGCGACCTCAACGGGCGCCGCGGGCGCCCGCAGGGGATGGAGGGCACCGGCTCGATGACCGAGATCAAGGCCGAGGTGCCGATGGCCGAGATGCTCACCTACGCCCCCGACCTGCGGTCGCTGACCGGTGGTCAGGGCGACTACACGATGGAGTTTCTGCGTTACGAGGAGGTTCCCAGCCACCTGGCCCAGAAGATCGCCGACGGGGCCAAGGCGGAAGCGGAGGCGGTCAGAGCCTAGGTCGCACCGTTGCTACCCTCGACTGCGTGACGACCAAGGTCATCCGAGCTGGCACGCAGGGCGTGTCGTGCGACGTCTGCGGGCGAACGCTGCTCAGTGGCGAGAACGCCGACGTGTTCCTGCACGCCGGACAGCGACGCACGGTCTGCGAGCTGTGCGCCGCCCGGGCCGCCCACGAGGGCTGGATCCGCGACGGCCTCGACAACGTCACCGTGCGTCACCGTCGCGCCGGGCGCTCGCGCGGGTTCCTCGACCGGCTGCTGCCGCGACGCTCCGACGACGACCGCAGCGTCGACGCGCAGCCGGTCGCAGACGAGGTTCCGATGGCACCCGCCGAGGTCGTCCACCGCGACGCGGCGCCCGACGACGACCGGGTCTCCGCGCCCCTCGCGATGCCGCCCGCAGCGTCGGCGCCGCCCGCGGTCGATCGCGACGGCCGCGACGGCCGCGACGTCCGCGCCGTCCCGACCAACGCCGACATGAAGTGCGCGCGGGCGCTCGAGCTGTTCAACCGCTCTGAGCACCCGCGGCGGATCGCCGGGATCGCCCGCTCGCTAGGTGTGCCGAGCGTCAACGTGCGCGCGTCGACGACCGAGAGCAGTGTGCTGACGATCGTCGTCGGCTGGGAACTGAGCTGGTATCGCTATGAGGTCGACCTCGGCAACGAGGCGGCCGGCGTCCGCGTGGTCGCCCAGGGCACCCAACTCCACGATCTCGACCCCGATGAGATGACCGCCAACGCGGCGGCCGACGAGGCAGGCCGGCTGATGCTGGCGGCCATGTAGCTGGCGCGGCGTGCCGAGTCGCACTAGAGTACGGGCAGCATGATGTTCTGCGTCGTTCCGGAAGAAATGGCACCCGAGCTGTACGAGCGGCTCGTGGACTACTACGAGGGTGACCCCAACATGGAGGTCATCATCGACCGGCGCGCAGCGGAGCGGCGAAGCGGAGGGGCGGCCGCCGTTGCGGCCCACCGCCGTGAGGTCCGGGACCGCCGGCGGCCCCGGATTCCCGGCGAGTTTCCGCCGCTGGGCGCTGACGCGGCCTAGGTTGAAAGTCGTCGTCCACGTCGACGGTGGCGCCCGGGGGAACCCGGGACCGGCAGCGGCTGGCGCGGTCGTCTCATCGGCCGGCGGCGAAGTGCTCGACGAGGCCTCCGAGCTGCTCGGCCGCCAGACCAACAACGTCGCCGAGTACCGCGGCCTGTTGCTCGGTCTCGCTCGCGCCAAGCGGCTCGGCGCGACCGAGGTCGAGGTCGTCAACGACTCCGAGCTCATCGCCAAGCAGGTCAACGGGACCTACAAGGTCAAGCACCCGGCGATGCGCCCGCTCTATGAGCAGGCGCTCGCCGCGCTGCGCGAGTTCGACGCCTGGAGCATCCGGTCGGTTCCGCGGGCACAGAACGCCGGCGCCGACGCGCTCGTCAATCAGGCGCTCGACTCCGCCATCTGAGCCGCGAAGAACTCGGTCAGCATCTCGCCGACCAGCCGCGGCTCCTGCTCGAGCAGGAAGTGCCCGCACGACGGTAGCGCGGTGACCTGCGCCTGGGGGCAGTCGCGCTGGATGCGCTGCGCGGTCGTCGCGATGTCGGGCAGGATGCGGTCCTGCTCGCCGTAGATCAGCCGCAGGGGCACGTTCAGCGTCGGCATCTCCGCGCCGATCTGCGCAAAGCCCGCGAGGTCGAGGCCGATCGCCGCGGCGGCCAGCGCGCGCCGGTCGTCGTCGGTGGCAAACGGGGACAGATACTCGGCGATCGCGTCGAGCGACATCCGGTGGCCCTCGGCGACGCCGAGGCGCATGAACTCGGCCAGGCTCTCGGGGCTCGTCTCCGCCATCGCGGTGACCGGGTCGAGCATCCGCTGGACGAACTCCACGACCTCGGCGGAGAACTCCGGGTACAGGATCGTGTTGAGCAGCGCGACCGACGTAACGCGGTCGGGGTTGCGCAGTGCCCAATGGACGGCGATCGGCCCGCCGAGGTCGTGCCCGAGCAGCATGACCTCGAACGCGCCGGCGCGGTCCAGCAGGCCGTCGATGACGCTCTCGAACAGCGCGAAGTCGTAGCGGATGCCGGTGGGCTTGGACGACGCGCCGAAGCCGGGCAGGTCAGGGGCGATGACGCGGTGGTGCTGGGCCAGCGGCTCGATCACGTCGCGAAACAGGTACGACGAGGTCGGCCAGCCGTGCAGCAGCAGGACCGCCGGGCCGTCGCCGAGCTCCCGGTAGGCGATGTCGAGTCCGTCGATGCGCGCGATGTCCATGGTGGTCCTTTCGACGAGGCGGGAATGAAACAAACCGACCAACGGTCCGGAACTGTAGCAAACAATCGGACCGACGGTCTAGAATCGTCTTCACGATGACTCCCGACGGACGGATCGAGCGCGGCCGGGCGACGCGCGACCAGCTCCTGGCCACCGCTCGCACGGCGTTCGGCGAGCACGGCTACGAGGGGACGTCGATCGCCGAGATCCTCGACGAGGCCGGTGTCACCCGCGGCTCGCTCTATCACCACTTCGCGACCAAGGAGGCGCTGTTCGACGCCGTGCTGGACCGCGAGATGGCGGGGCTGGCCGTGGCGGTTCGCGACGCGGCATTGGCCCACGACGACGCCGCGCAGCGGCTGCGCGTGGGCAGCGTGACGTGGCTGCGGGCGGCCGCCGACCCGGCGGTGCAGCGGATCGTGCTCGTCGATGCGCCGGCCGTCGTCGGCTGGCCGCGCTGGCGCGAGCTCGACGAGCAGTACACGCTGGGCGGCACGAAGGCGGCCCTGCGGGGGCTCGTCGACGAGGGCCGCCTCTCGGCCGGCGAGACCGACCTGCTGGCCCACATGATCCTCGCCGCGGTCGGCGAGGCGGCGATGATGATCGCGCGGTCCGCCGACCCGGCCGCCGTGCTGCCCGAAGCCGAGGCCGCGGTGACGACGCTGCTGGACCGCGTCGTCGGGGCGCGCGAGTAGTGGCGGTTCGGGAACCGCGGCCTGACGGCGCGCCTGGCGTCGCTCCCACGGGCGTGGGCTGCGTAACCGTTGACTATCAACGCTTTTGCAGCCCACGCGCGGGCGTCAACCGGCCCACACGGCAAGACCGCCGACGCCTCGATGATGCGGTTTCGAACCGCCGCGAGGCTAGAACCCCGCGCTGCGGGCCCAGCCATCGAACAGCGCGTAGGCGGCGTGTGCGGCGACCGGGGCGAAACGCGCCGTCTCGTGCTCGAGCTTCTGCGTGGTCGTGCCCGCGTCGGCCATCTGGCGACCCGAGCCGTCGACCGCCGCCCACGCGGCGACGATCTGCGGCGTCACCTCGGGGTGAAACTGGACGCCGAGCTGCCCCGGTGCGGCGCGGAACGCCTGGAGGCCGCGATCGTTGGTGGCGACCACGTCAAGCGTGTCGCCGGGTGTGATCGCGTCCTCGTGCCAGGCCATCCAGGGGCCGGGCGTCACGCCGTCGCCGTCGCCGTCGCTCGGCGAGATGACAACCCAGCCGATCTCCGGCACGAGCATCCGCTCGACGCGAGCGCCCAGCGCCCGGGCCATGACCTGTGCGCCGAAGCAGATGCCCAGCAGCGCCGTCCCGGCGGCCAGCACGTCGGCTGCCCACATGACCAGGGGCCTCGTGAAAGCGACCGTCTCGTCGTTGGAGGATTTGTCGCTGCCGAGCACGATCACTGCCGCCGGGCGGTCGGGCAGCTCCTCGCCGAGGTCGGGCCGGCAGACGTGAAGCACCAGTTCCCGCTGCGCCGCCCACGACTCGAGCAGCCCCGGCCCGGCGTCGTCCTGGAACTGGATGACGGCGATCTCGCTGGTCACGCCGCGCAGGCTAGAGGAGCTACAGGACCATGACCGGCGTGCCGGCCTGGACATGCCCGGCGATCCACGAGATCACGTCGTCGTCCATGCGGACGCAGCCGTGCGAGGCGGCGCTGCCGAGCGGGTCGGCAAGCAGGTCTCCGGCGCGGCCATGCAGCGCCACGCGGCCCGGGCCGCCGCCGTAGTCGAACAGCACGTTGGAGTGCGCGGTCAGGTGCAGCGCCCATGGCCCGAGGTCCGCGCCCGCCGGCTGGCGGGCTCGCTCGTAGATCGCGAACAGTCCGGTCGGGGTCGGGGTCGACGGCTTGCCGATCACGACCTGGGCCTGGCGAACGACGACGCCGTTGCGCACCACGGCGATGTTGCGCTTCTTCGTGTCGACCTGAATCCACCACGGGGTCGCGCCGACCGACGCGTCGTCGGCCGGGATCCAGCCCTGCGCCGTGTTGGGGCGTACCGGGAGGCGTACGAGCAGCCACAGGCGTCCGTCGGCCGTGCGGGCCGAGCCGAGCACGAGCAGTCGCATCGGCCCGTGGGCCCACTGGGTCGAGGTGCCGACCTTGGTGATCGCCCGCGCCTTCGTGGACGGCTTGGCCCGGGCGATCGTCGGCACCAGCACGTGGGCGATGAACGACCGAGCGATCGTCGGCGGCGGGACGAGCGGCTGTGGCGGCGGCGTCGCGTGCGCCGCGGACGCCGCCACCCAGCCAATGAACGCCAGCAGGACGCCGGCGATCAAGCTTCGACGGGCGGTTCTAACCGGTGACACCGCCACCTGCCGTCCCTCGGGTCGCGGTCACGTGGATCGTCGCGTGTGCGCTCACGCCGTGGACGTGGGTCGCCTTGGCCGTCGCGTTGTTGCGCAGCGCGCCGTGGCTGTCGAACTCGGTGCGCGCGACCAGCGTGTAGGTGTGATGTTGCCCGGCGTCAAGCGAGCGCAGCGTCCAGCAGGCCTGGCCGTGGCTCAGGTGCGCGCCGCGCATCGACGCGAAGACCATGCCCATCGGCAGCCGGTCGCAGACCTTCACGTTGGCGACCGCGGCGTGGTGGGCCGTGACGACGATCGTGAACGGGACGAGCGAGCCGGCCTTGACGTGCGTGCGCAGCGCCCGCTTGCGCAGCGTCAGCACGCCGACGCCACGGGCGGCGTGGACGATGACGCTGGCGCCGTCGAGCTTCGGCGTGGCGATGTTGCCGTCGGAGGCGACGAGCGCGACGTTGCGCAGCGAGCCGGTCCGCAGCGCGGTCGCGCCGATCGTGAGCGTCACTGTCTTGCCCGCGCCGACGGTGCCGATCGGGCAGCGCACGAGCTGCTTGTCGACCGTGCACGTGCCGTGGGTCGAGGTGACGCTACCGATCTCGATGTCGGCCGGAACGGGGTCGGTGACGACGACGCCGCTCGCCGCGCTCTGGCCCTGGTTGGTGACGGTGATCGTGTAGCGGAACCGGTCGCCCATCCGCGGCGTCGAGACCGAAGACGTCTTGACGAGGCGCAGGTCGGAGCTCGGGCCGTCGCCGGTGGCGACCGTGCCCTCGACCGCCGACGCGTCGTTGGTCGGGTTGGGATCCAGCGACGTCGACGTGACGTGCGCCGTGTTGGCGATCGGCGTGCTGACCGCGGCCGCGGGGTCGAGCTTGGCGAGGATCTGGATCGACATCGCGCTGCCGTTGTCGAGGTCGCCGACCGCGCACGTCACGGTCGCGCCCGAGGCCGAGCAGCTGCCCTGGGTGGTGGCCGAGCCGATGTACGTCTCGCCGGGCGGCAGTGGGTCGGTCACGATGACGCCGTGGGCGTCGGACGGGCCGTCGTCGATGACGTCGATGCTGTAGGTCACCTCGCCGCCGGCGTGCAGCACGGTCTGGTGCTTGACCACGCGCACGTCGGCCGCCGCGCCGACGGTCGTCGTCACCGACGCGCTGTTGTTGGTGAGGTCGAGGTCGGCCTCGGCGCCGGTGACCGTCGCCGTGTCCTGCAGGCGCTGGCCGCCGAGCATCGCCGGCACGGTCACCGTGACGGTGCGCGTCGCGCTGTCGCCGACCGCCAGGTCACCGACCGGGCACGAGACGGTCTGGCCGCTGAGCGTGCAGCCGTCGGAGGCCGATGCGAACGCCACGCCGGCCGGGAGCAGGTCGGACACGACGACGCCGGTCGCCGGGGAGGGGCCCTGGTCGGTCGCCGTCATCGTGTAGGTCGCGGGGCCGCCGGCCGCGACCTGGGCCGGGCCGGTCTTGGTGGCCTTGAGGTCGGTCAGCGGGTCGACGATGACCTGCGCCGACGCGCTGTCGTTGGCCGGGTTGATGTCGGTCGCCAGCGCCGTTGAGACGGTCGCGTTGTTGACCTGTGGGCCGACCTGGTCGCCGCGGACCTCGACGTCGATCGCCACCGGCGTGCCGACGACGACGTCGCCGAGGTCACAGGTGATGACCGGGCCGGCGTCGGCGCACGTCCCCTGCGCGGGCGTCGCGGCGACGAAGCTCAGCCCCGCCGGCAGCGTGTCGACGACCGTCGTGCCGTGGCTGTCGGACGGGCCGGCGTTGGTGACGGTGAGCGCGAAGTGGTCGTCCAGCGTCTGGACGATGTGCTCGAACTGCGACGTCTTCGTGATCGCCAGGTCGACCTCGTTGCCGACCAGCACCGTCTCCGACGAGCTGTCGTTCGCGCTGTCGGTGTCGGGTGTCATCGTCGTGACGGTGGCCGTGTTGGTGATGTCGGTCGTCGTGCCCGACGCGATGTGGGCGCTGACGTGCAGCGTGATGTCCTGGCCCGGGGTCATCGTGCCCAGCGCGCAGGTCACGGTGCCGCCGGCCTGGGTGCACGGGGCGTCGGCAGAGATGAAGCTCGTGTGGGGGGGCAGCGGATCGGTCACGGTCACCGTGCGGGCGTCGGACGGGCCGGCGTTATGGACGGCCAGCGCCCACGTCACGTCGGTTCCGGCCTTGGCCGCCGGCGGGCCGGTCTTGACGATCGAGACGTCGGTGTCGCGGCTCGTCGTGATGTCGGCCGTGGCGGAGACGGGGTCGGGACGTTCGTCGCTGGTGACGTCGACCGTGTTGTGCAGGAGCAGGCCCGCGTCGAGGTTGGAGTCCAGCGTGACCGGGACGGTGATCGTGACCGAGTCGGTCGGGTCGAGCTGGGCGAGCTGCCAGGCAACGCTGGGCGCCGTGGCGTCGGTCTCGCTGAAGCCGGCGCTCGGAACGGCGGTGGCGGCGCCGGCGGTGTAGGCGATCCCGGCCGGAAGCGTGTCGGCGACATCGACATGGGTCGCCGGCGCGTCGCCGATGTTGGCGACCGTCAGCGTGTACGACGTCGGCGCGCCCGCGTCGACGGTCGGGGTCGCCGCGGTCTTGGTCACGGTCAGGATCGGGAAGCGCAGCGTTGCGGTTGCCGCGTCGTCGGCGGTCACGTACGGGCCGTCGGCCGAGTGGTCGGAGCCCGAGCCGTCGGTCCAGTCGGCGTTGGCCGAGTTGACGTGCGGCTGGGCGTCGGTGCGCGCGGCGGTGCCCGGCGTCGCGGTGAAGTCGATTGCGTGCGACGAGCCCGCGGCCAGCGCGCCGAGCGAGAACGTCAGGGTCTGGCCGGAGATCGCCGGATCGGGTACGGGGACCCCGTCGACGGTCACGCTGCCGGGGTCGAACGTCCAGTCGGGCGGCAGCCCGTCGGTGACGTGGATCGTGTGGGCGCCCGCGCCGGCGCTCGTATTGGTGACGGTCAGGTGCCACCCGAACGGGACGCCGATCCGCGCGTCGGCATTCTCGGGGAAGCCGGGAGCGTCGGTCGTGTCGGTGATCGCAAGCACCGGCAGGTCGACCGCCAGGTGGGCGCTGTCGGAGCCGCCGTCGGTGAAGTCGGTCCAGCCGAACGCCGGATCGCCGCTGCGCGTCGCGGCGGGCGCGGCGAAGTAGTGGGTGGCCGTGACGGTGTTGTCGACCGCCCGGCCGTCGTGGAGGTTGGCGCCGGCGTCGAGCGCCGCCGTGTACTGGAGCGTCGCGCTGGAGCCGGCGGCGATGACGGGGATCGTCCAGCCCAGATGGTGGTCGCCCGTGGTCCATGTCTTCGTCGCGTCGGCGGCCCCGGTCGTGTCGACGACGTTGACCAGCGCGCCGTCGGGCAGGTCGGTGACCGCGACGTCGTAGGCGCTGGAGCTTCCGCTGTTGCTGACGGTCACCGTGTAGGTCGGCGTGTCACCGGGCTGCGTGCCGGCGCCCGGGCCGCTCTGCCCGGCGACGGCCTTGACGATCGAGATCTTCGGGTGCTGCGTCGCCGCGTCGACCAGGTCGTCGTGGTCGGCGAGCGTTGGATCGGTCGACGTCGTGTCGACATGCGTCGGCACCGTGATCGTGGCCGGGGGGGCGGCCTTGACCTGCACGCCGACCTGGTAGCTGTTGTCGTCGCCGGCGAGCATCGAGGCGTAGCTGCACGTGACGATCTGGCCGGCCTGGGCGCAGCCGGGCGGGACGCTGGTGATCGTCTCGCTCGCCGGGATCGTGATCTTCGAGACGACGATGAGGGCGTCGGACGGACCGGCGTTGTCGACGTGGACGGTGTAGATGAGCGCGTCGCCCTCGACCGCGGTCGGGTGGTCGACGGCGATCGTCGTCGAGATGTCGGCGCCCGGGTTGTCGAGGATCGCCTGGGCCGGGTCGGGACCGGCGATGTACGGGCCGTCGGCGCTGAAGCCGGTGCCCGTGTCGTCCTCGAAGTCCAGCGTGGCGTTGGCGATGTGCGGGTTGGCCGGGCCGACGCCCCCGTTGAGCGCTGCGGCGGTGCTCGGTGTCGCGTCGAAGGTCAGGACCGAGCTGGCGCCGGCGGGCAGCGACGCCATCACGTCGCTGAACGTCAGCAGCGAGCCGGCGATCGAGGGATCGGCGATCGGCAGGCCGTCGAGCTGGGCCGAGCCCGGGTCATAGGACCAATCGGGCGGCAGCAGGTCGGCGACGTCGACATGGTCGGCCCGGGCGCCGGTCGCGGTGTTGTGGGCGACGATCCGCCAGGTGAACGGAGTGTGGATCTGGGCCGCGGCGCTGTCGGGGAAGCCGGGCGCGCCGGTCGTCTGGGCGATCGACACCGCGGGCAGTTCGACGGCGAGGTGGACCGAGTCGCTGCCGCCGTCAGTGAAGTCGGTCCAGCCGAAGCCGGGGTTGCCGGCGCGCGTGGTGCCGGGGACGGCGAAGTAGTGGGGTACGGCCGCGGTGTTGTCGATCGCGTCGCCGTCGTGCAGCGTCGCGGACGGGCCGAGCTGCGCGGTGTACTGAAGCGTCGCGCTCGAGCCGGCGGCGATGTGTGGGACCATCCACTTCATGTGGTGGTCGGCCGGCGTCCACAGCTGGGTGGCGTTCACGGCGCCGGTCGTGTCGACGACGTTGACGAGCTGCGGGTCGGGCAGATCGGCGACATCGACGTCGTAGGCGTCCGACGTGCCGTTGTTGGTGATCGTCAGCGTGTAGGTCGCGGTATCGGCGGGGGAGATGCGTCCCGGAGAGCTCGTGCCGGCGACGGTCTTGTCGATCGTCAGGTGGGGGTGCAGACCGGCGACGTCGACGCTCGCGTTCCAGTCGCCGTGCGTCGGGTCGTTGGACGTCGTCGACGCGGCGGTCGGGACCGTGATCGTCGCCGGCGGCGCCGGGTTCACGCTGACCGTGAATTGGTAGCTGTTGTCGGTGCCCGACGCCATCGACGGCCACGAGCACGTGATCTGCGCGAACAGGATCGTGCAGCCGGGCGGGGGCGTCACGAGCGTCTCGTTCGCGGGGACCGTCGTCTGCGAGACGACGTTGAGCGCGTCGGACGGGCCGGCGTTGTGGACGTGGACGGTGTAGACGAGCGGGTCGCCCTCGACCGCGCTCGGGTGGTCGACGCCGATCGTCGTCGAGATGTCGGCCGTCGGGTTGGTGAGGATCGCCTGCGCGGGGTCGGGGCCGGCCGCGTACGGGCCGTCGGCGTCGCTCGCCGCGCCGGTCGCGTCGCGGTAGACGACCGACGCGTTGGCGATGTGCGGGTTGGCCGGGCCGACGCCGCGGTTGAGCGCGGCCGCGGTCTGCGGGATCGCGGTGAAGGTCAGGACCTGGTTGGTGCCGGCGCCGAGCGAGCCGATCACGTTCGTCCACGTCAGGGTCTGGCCGGCGATCGCCGGGTCGGCGATCGCCGCCGCGCCGAGCTGCGCCGAGCCAGGGACGTAGGTCCAGTCGTTGGGCAGCACGTCGGACACCGTGAGCTGCTTGGCCGCCGCGCCGGCCGACGTGTCGGCCACGACGATCCGCCAGCCGAACGGGGTGTGCAGCTGCGCCGCCGCGCTGTCGGGGAAGCCGGCCGCGGTCGTCGTCTGGACGATCGTCACGACCGGCATGTCGGTCGTCAGGTGGACCGGCGACGGGCCGGTCGTGTACGTCTTGTATGTGAAGCCGGGGTTCAGCGCGCGCGTCGCCGCGTCGAGCCCGCGGGCGCTCGTGACCGAGGCGGAGTTGTCGACGTTCTGGTTCTGGTGCAGCGCCCCGGAGACGTTCAGCGTCGCGGTGTACGCGAGCGTCACCGTCGCCCCGGGGGCGATCGGCCCGGCGAGGTCCCACGCCATCGGATCGCCGGGGTTGACCCATGCCGTCGTCAGGTTGCCGGCACCGGTCGTCGGCGTGACCGCGACGAGGTCGGCGTCGGGCTGGTCGGTGACGTGGACGTTGTACATCGGGGCAAGGCCGTTGTTCTTGACCGCGACCGTGTAGGTCGCGGTGTCGCCCGGGGCGATGCGGCCCGGCGCGTCGTTGCCGGCCACCGTCTTTGAGATCTGCGGCGCGGGCTCGTGGACCGTGAGGTTGTCGGTCGCGGCGGTCGACGCCTGGTCGAAGCTCGCGGCGGCCGGGATCGCCGCCGGCGTGCCGGCGATCTTGTCGCTGATGTCGTCGTAGGCCGTCGCGCTGTTGACCAGGACGTTGCCCTCGACCGCGGCCGCGCCGACATGAGCGCGGTAGTGGATCGTGACGACGCGGCTCGAGGCCGAGAACGGGACGTCGCCGATGAAGTAGCCGGTCGTCTGTCCGGCCGCCGGCAGCTGCGTGGCGGTCACGTCGGTCGGCAGCGCGCAGCCCGACGTGCACGACGAGTCGACCATTCCGTCGTAGACGAGGTTGGCGGGCAGGACGTCGCGGAGCGTCGTGTCGAAGTATCTGACGTTCGGCGACAGCGTCACCGTCAGCGTGTACAGCGGCTGCTCGCCGATCGTCGCCGTCGGGCGGTCGGCCACCTTGGTGATCACCGGCGCGGCGATCTGGATCGTGTTGGTCGTCGTCGCCTTGTAGCCGGTGTTGGGCGCGGTCAGGTTCGTGCGCTCGACCGCCGGCGCGGTCGGCGTGCCGGGCATCGACGTCGTGTCGGCCTCGGCACTGACCGTGAACGAGCTGCCCGACGTGGCCGGGTCGTCGACGTGCAGGAAGAAGCTGTGCGGCGAGCTGCCGTTCTTGGCGATGTCGCCGTCGGTGAAGGTGATCGTGCGCGTGCCCGCATGCCAGACGCCGCCGCCGATCGCGCCGAGGTCGGGCACCGCGCTGCCGCCGGATCCGGTGTACGGGGTCAGGCCGAGCGGCACGCTCACCGTCGTCGTCGTGTCGTGCGCGATCGAGACGTTGGCCGCGTTGGAGTTCGACGTCGTGACCGTGTACTGGACGTCCTGGTCGGGCAGTACCGCCGCGCCGGGCGGTGCGTGGGTGATGGCGACCGCCAGCAGCGGCTCGACGACCTGGATCGTCGGCGCCGCCTGGGTCAGCGGGTGCGCGGTGCCGCCGGCGTCGTTGTAGGTCAGCGACGCGGTGTCGGCGATCGTGCCGAGTAGGCGCGTGTTGGTCGCCGCCTGGGTGACGAAGGTGTCGAAGCTCACGACGAGCACGTCGGCGCCGCTGCCGGCCGCGTTGACGTACGACGCGGGACCGGTGATCCTGACGTTGCTGCCGACGAGCGCCGCGGTCCAGCCGAGCGTCGTGGCGTCGACGCCGTTGATCCTGGCCGTCAGGTTGGCGTTGTAGGTGAGTCGAGCCGGGACCGGCACGGTCAGCACCGGGGCGTACATCGTCGTGCCGTCGGGGATCGTCGCCGTGCTCGTGTACGTGACGCCCTCGCCGATCGTGGCCTGGCCGGCGGCCACGTTGTTGGTCTCGTTGATCGCCGTCGTGTCGGTGTGGGCGAACGTGAGCGCGGTGATGGTGACCGACGTCGGGTCGTTGGCCGCCGTCGCGTTGAGCGACGCCGCCGGAACCGACGGGTCGACGTTGGTCTGCGGGAACCAGCTGACCGTGCCGCCCTGGCCGTCGGAGGACTGGTAGGTGCGCACGCCGGCCGACGAGCTCAGCGTCGTCGCGGGCGATAGCGTGCCGGGCAGCGTCGCGGTATAGGTCAGCGTTGTCTGGTTGGCCAGCGCGACGGTCGTGTGAGCGCCCAGCGCGACGGCGGTCCAGCGGACGTAGTCGCCGTTGGTCGCATCGGTGACGCAGGTCCCGGCGTTCGAGATCGTGCCGACCTGCGCGCAGTGCAGCTGCGCCGGCAGGCGATCCCAGATCTCCGTGCCCGATGCCGCCAGCGCACCCGTGTTCTCGACGTCGACGCGATACTGGACCGCCGACGAGCCGGGGACCGTCAGCCCGTCGGTGTTCGGCGGGTTGACGGCCCCGCCGTTGACCGTCCGCACGCCCTTGAGCAGGTCGATCTGGGGCTGGGCGACGGTCGTGTCGACCTCGTCGCGCAACGAGAAGCTCTGGCCGGCCGTGTTGCCGTAGGAGACCTTCATGAGGTTGGCCGTGATGTCGCCGTCCCGCGCCGTCGGCGACTGGTCGACGGTCGCGGCGACCACGGCGTCGAAGATCCGGCCGGGGACGACGTCGCCGACGGTCCCCAGCGACCATGTGACGGTGTTGCCGTTGACGTTGGTCGACACGATCGTCGCGTCGTTGTCGGGCATCGTCGCGGCCGAGCCGGCGACATAGGTCATGCCGGGCGGGAGAAAGTCGGTGACGGTCGCGTTGCGGGTGTCCAGCGCACCGGGGAACGTGAGCTGGAGGCGGTAGCAGACCTTCGCGCCCGGCGAGAACGAGCCTGGCGGCGTGTTCGTGTACGAGCCGGTGGCGCAGTCGACGAGCTTGGCCATCGTGTCCTGGATCGTCTTGTCGATCGTCGGTCCGCTGGCCGACTGACCGACGCTCGAGACGTCGAGGTCGGGGGTGCCGTCGGCTTCGTCGCCGTCGATCTTCGTGCCGCCCGCGACGCAGTCGACGTTGGGCGCCACGCAGCGGCGGAAGTCGGCGCCGCTGATCGCGACCGAGTTGCTCCAGCCGTCGTTGGTGAAAACCGGCGTCGTGTCGGCGCCGTTTGACTGGTAGTGCGTCCGCGTGTGCGTATGGAACGTGATGACCTGGTCGTCGGAGGGCTCGAGCTGGGACAGCGTCCACTGCACGGTCCACGTGCCGTCCGGGTTCTCGATCGCCGAGTCCCACGCCTGCGAGGGAGCGTCGGTCGCCGCGCCCATACACTCGGCGTCGGTCAGCGACGGGCCGCCGACGTCGACCGGGCACAGCCCGTTCGGGACCGTGTCGGTGACCGTGGTCGACGGGACGTAGCGGTACTCGGAGTCGGCGATGTCGAGCGTCCAGGTCGAGTCCTGACCCTGGTTGATGGTCGACGCGTCGACCGTCTTGAGGACGCGCAGGTCCTCGGCGGTGCGGTTCAGGACGTCGCTGTCTGCGACGGCGGTCGTCCCGTTATAGGTACCTGCCGCGAGCGCGTACAGGTTGATCGGTTCCTCGTCGAACGTCTCGGCGCCCGAGTTGTTGTCGAGGTTGGACGACTGCGAGGCGCCGGCGGGGGCGACTCCGTTGCCCGCGGCGGCGCCGTTCCAGTCGATCGTGTTCTCGCGGATCGGGATCGCGGCGACGAACTCGACGTTCGCGACCTGGCCGGCCGCGAGGTTGCCGAGCGAGAACGTGAGGTGGGTGTAGATGCCGGCCGGCTGCGGACCGGCGCCATCCGGGTCGGCGTTGACCGTGACCGTCGAGCTCGGGGCGACGCAGTTGCTCAGCCCGCCCGGCGGGCCCGCCGCGTTGATCGCCGGGGCGCCCGGGTACTCCAATGGAGAACCCGGGTTGGTCGGCGCGTCGGTCGTATGGTCGCCGACGCCGCAGGCAAGGTACTCGAGGCCGGCCGGCAGCCAGGCGTCGACCGTGACGGCGTTGGTCGGCTTGACGAGGTTGTTGCGGACGGTCTCGGTGTAGATCGTCGGGTGGTCGTGCAGGCCGCGCAGGATCTCGCCCTCGGGACTGGGTTCGGCCTGGGTGAGGTCGATCGCGGTCAGGGTCGAGGTCGCGGTCTGCGTCGCCGAGCCCGTGAACGAGGTCGCGCCGGCGATCGGCGCGCCCGTGTTGTCGAACTTCGGCAGCCAGCGCGGGTCGGTGTTGACGTAGGCGCCGCTGGTGATCGTGTACGTGTTGCCTGGCCCCAACAGCGCTGTCGAATGACTGACCGTGAACGCGATCGACTGGCTGGAGGCGGGGGAGAGGTCGGCGACGTTGGGCCAGATCAGCGTCGTCTTGCCGACCGACGGCTGGTTGGCGAGGATCGTCGGCGCCGGCACGCCGGTGGCGCTGGAGACATAGCTCACACCGGCCGGCAGCACGGCCTCGTAGCTGAGGTTGTAGCCCCACGGCTGGCCGGTCGGGTTCGACGCGGTCAGCGTGACCGTTTCGTTGGTGCCGAACAGGACGTTGCCGGACGTCTGGGCGAGCGAGATGTTCGGGGAGCCGGCGGCATGGGCAGACGACGTCAGCACGAGCAACAGAACGCACGTCAGGATGCACAGCCGGCCACGGTGGGGAACCGCCGGAAGCATTGCCACGTCGGTCGGTCACCGGCGTGGGGTTTTGAGGGCTGCAGTCGCAGATGCGTAGATCTGCGCAGGAAGCTGGCGTGTTGGAACGCGTGCTAGTGCTTGACGTTCAGCGTCCGCGTGACGCCGATGTTCCCGCCGCCGCAACGGCCGCTGATCGCGTACGGGCCGCGCCGCTTTGAGCTCGGGATCGTGGTCGTGACCGAGTACGAGCTGTGGGCGCCGATCGTGGCGAAGATCGCCGGCAGGCCGGCGAAGTCGTGGTGGTGGCTGAACGCCTGGGAGATCAGCGTCAACTGGTCTCCGCGCGGACAACCGGGCACGCGGCCGTGGATCGTCACGACGTGGCCGGCCTTCACCGGGTTGGGCGAGGCGATGATCGTCGGACCGGCGGCGAGCGCCGTCGAGGCGATCAGGCCGGCACTGCAGACGGCGGCGATCAGGACGGTGCGGGGCATGGTCATCGCATCGACATTGTGCCCGGAACGCCGGCGCCGTGCTCCACTCTCGCGCGCAACGGCCGAGGTGTGGGGTGTGGTGTGCCGCCGCGGCGCCAGGCGACGCAGCGGGTGCGCGTCGTCAGTTCGACGGCGCGGCGGGCGTGGAGACGGTCGGCACGTTGGGAGTCGGCACGTAGGGCTTCGGCAGCACCATCGTCGCCGAACGCAGCGGGCCGCGCTTGAGGATGTGGCCGCTGCGGGCGCGCATCGCCCGGACCTTGATCGCGACGGTGGCGCCGGGTGACAGGTAGCCGCTCAGCATCGCCAGACGGGTGGCGCACTTCAGTACGCGGCGGGTGTGCATGACCGTGAACGACACCGACGTGGCGTGGTTGAAGCAGATGATCTGGTAGGCCTGTACGAAGTAGTGCGGGTTGCCCCCGTACCGCGCCGTCGTGATGCCGCGAAGGGTGACCGACGCATCGGGCGACCGGCTGCCGGGAGTCCCCTGGATCTGAACGATCGGCGGGCTGGTGGTGCCGGGCACGCTCGCGGCGATCGCCGCGCCGGGCAGGGCGACGGCGAGGGCGGCGAGCCCGACCAAGAGCGCACGCGGTGGCTTCACATGCCCGGTGATCGGCCGTTTCCCGCAGGGGTTGAACGCAACCGGCGACTAGTCGGCGAACTCGATGCGGTACGCCTCGGCGCCCTTGACGCATCGCCACTGGCCCTCGAGGCGGTTGCCCGCGACCCGCCGGCAGCGGAAGCCGCCCGGAGTGCGGAAGTGCGTCGAGATCGACCCGCGGAAGCGGTGGATGTCGCGCGCCGCCGCCCGGCAGGTCATGTTGCGCGCCGAGCTGACCCGGATCGTCGAGTCGGCGGCGATGTGGCACGCCACAACGCCGGCCGACGAGACCCCGGTGCCGAGCAGCACCAGCGTCGTGGCGAGGCCGGCGATCACGCCCGCGCCCATCGGCTCAGTCTACCCCCGCCACTAGGATGGCGGCCGCATGACCGACCGGGCCTCCGGCAGCAAGCTCGTCCTGTTCACGCTGGCCGCCGGCCAGTTCCTGATGACGCTCGACTCGTCGGTCATGAACGTGTCGATCGCGACCGTGGCCAAGGACGTCGGCACGACGATCACCGGCATCCAGACCGCGATCACCGCGTACACGCTCGTGATGGCGTCGCTGATGGTCACCGGCGGCAAGATCGGCGCGATCATCGGCCGCCGCCGCGCGTTCGCGATCGGCTGCGTGATCTACGGCTGCGGTTCGTTCACGACCGCGATCGCCCCCAACCTGACGGTGCTGCTGATCGGCTGGTCGGGGCTGGAGGGCATCGGCGCGGCGCTGATCATGCCGGCGATCGTCGCGCTCGTCGCGGGGAACTTCGCCCAGAAGGAGCGGCCGGCGGCCTACGGGCTGATCGCCGCCGCTGCGGCGATCGCGGTCGCCGTCGGACCGCTGATCGGCGGCGTCGCGACGACGTTCTTCTCGTGGCGCTGGGTGTTCGCCGGGGAGGTCGTGGTCGTCATCGGGATCCTCGCCGTGTCGCGGCGGATCGCCGACGCGCCGCCGGAGCATCGCCCGCGCCTGGACTACGTCGGCTCGGTGCTGTCGATCGTCGGGCTTGCGTCGCTCGTGTTCGGAATCCTCAAGACGAGCTCGTGGGGGATCGTCCAGCCCAAGGACGGCGCGCCGTCGTGGCTGAACCTGTCGCCGGTCATCTGGCTGCTGATGGGCAGCGTGCTCGTCCTGTGGCTGTTCTTCCAGTGGGAGGCCAAGCTCGAGCGTGAGGACCGCGAGCCGCTGGTGCGGCCGTCGATGCTGCGCGCTCGCCAGCTCCAGGGCGGGCTGCTGCTGTTCTTCTCGCAGTACCTCGTCCAGGCGAGCCTGTTCTTCATCGTCCCGTTGTTCCTGTCTGTGGTCCTCGGGCTGTCGGCGATCGCCACCGGCGCGCGCCTGCTGCCGCTGTCGTTCGCGCTGCTGGTGGCGGCGGTCGGGATCCCCAAGCTGTGGCCCGACGTCTCGCCGCGCCTCGTCTCTCGCGTCGGCCTGCTGCTGCTCAGCGGCGGGACGATCCTGCTCGCCGCGACGATCGACGCCGATGCGACGGCCGAGGTCGTGACGGTCCCGATGCTGCTGATGGGGTTCGGCGCCGGGGGGCTGGCCTCGCAGCTGGGCAGCGTGACCGTCTCGGCGGTGCCCGAGGATGAGACCTCGGACGTCGGTGGCGTGCAGAACACGATGACCAACCTCGGCGCGTCGATCGGGACGGCGCTGTCAGGCGCGGTCCTGATCACGGCCCTCACCGCTTCGTTCTTCGCCAACATCGAGGGCAACCCGAAGGTGCCCAATCGCGTCAAGAGCGAGGCCGACACCCAGCTCAAGAGCGGCGTGCCGTTCGTCTCCGACGCCGATCTCGAGCAGGCACTCGACGACGCGCACGTGTCACCGGGGACGACCAAGGAGATCGTCGACGCCAACGCCGACGCGCGCCTCGACGGGCTGCGCGCAGCGCTCGGCCTGATCGCCCTGATTGCCCTGATCGCGATCTTCTTCACGCGGCTCATCCCGACCGAGCAGCCGCGCGGGCCGCCGGCCGCCGCGGCGGGATAGGGTGCGGACGTCCATCCCTGTCCCCAGGAGCGGCCCCAGATGCCCCCGACTGTCGTCCTCATCCATGGCGCGTTTGCCGGCCCGTCGAGCTGGGACGGCGTCGTCTCCGAGCTGCAGTCCGACGGCGTCGCGACGGCGACGCCGCCCAACCCGCTGCGGGGGTTGCGCGAGGACACCGCTTCCGTCGGCGCCGCGGTCGCCCAGATCGACGGGCCGGCGCTGCTGGTCGGTCATTCCTACGGCGGTTCGGTGATCTCGGTCGTCAGCGCCCAGGCCGACAACGTGGTCGGCCTTGTCTACGTGGCCGCGTTCATCCCTGAGCGCAGCGAGGCGGTCGGCAGCATCAACCCGCGCTACCCGGCCACCGCGCTGGTCTCGTCGCTCGAGCCGCGCAGCTACGAGATCCCGGGCTCGGTCGAGGAGGGCACCGAGGTGCTCATCGCCCCGGCGAAGTTCGCGGACGTGTTCGCCGCCGACGTGCCGGCCGAGCAGGTGGCGCGGATGGCCGAGGCGCAGCACGCCGCGTCGCTCAACTGCTTCATGGAGCCCGCGACCGACGTCGGCTGGGCGTCGCTGCCGTCGTGGGCGATCGTCGCCGGCGCCGACCGCGCGATCCACCCGAGCGCCGAGCGCGACATGGCCAGGCGCTCGGAGTCGACGATCACCGAGATCGACGGCGCCTCCCACGCGGTCGCCGTGTCGCACCCGAAAGAGGTGGCCGATGTGATCCGCAGCGCACTGGAATCCGTCTCGTAGCGAGAGCCTCGGCTGCCTTGATCGGCCGCCGGGGCTCCGCCAGACTGGCCCGATGCTCGAGCGGCAGGGAGCCGGGCTGGGGGCCGCGCGTGCTCGCCGCGGGTGTGGCCGCGCATGACCTCGACGCGCCGCCAACTGCGCTGGGCCGGCGCGCTGGGCGTTGGCGCCGTGGCCGTCCTCGGCGTGCTCCAGTCGGTCATCGACAAGTTCAACCCGCGACCGATCGTCTCGGTGCTGATCGTCGTGGCGGTGTTCTTCGCCGGGCTGCTGGCGCAGCGGATCGGCAGCCGCCGCACGGCACGCGCCGGCGCCGCCGCCCGTGACGCCCGGCTACGCGAGCTGCTGGGCATCTGGCCGGCCGAGACGCTTCCCGAGGTCGACATGCTGCGGCTCGGCGTCTACCCGCTGCGCCGCGACGCTGACCCGGCCGCGCCGTACGTCCCGCGCGCGAGCGACGCGCCGCTGCGCGCGGCGCTGGGCGAGGGCTGCGTCGCGCTCGTCCACGGCCCCGCACGATCGGGCAAGTCGCGAACCGCGCTCGAGGCGCTGCGCGCGGCGCGACCCGGCGCGCGGATCCTTGCGCCGCGTGGCCGCGAGGCGCTCGCCGAGCTGCTGGCGCTCGACCCGCCGATCGACCTTGGCGACGCCGACACCGTCGTGTGGCTCGACGGGCTCGAGCGCTTCGCCGGGACGCTGGACGCGCTGAGCCTCGACGGGCTGGTGGCGCTGGCGCACGGGTCGACGGTCGTGATGACGGTCCGCGACAGCGACTGGACCCGGCTGCTGGCGGCCAGCGGCGACAACGGCGAGACGGCGCGCGCCGTCGCCGCCCGCGCGCGGGCGTTCGAGCTTCCGGCCGCGCTGACCGCGACCGAGACCGAAGCCGCGCAGAGCGTCTACCCCGGGGTCGACTTCGCGAGCGGGATCGGAGCCGCCCTCGCCGCGCGCGGGACCGAGAACGCGCCGCCGCCACCGCGCACGCCGGTACCCGTCGAGCAGATCGACCCGGTGCCCAGCGGCTCACGCGATCCGGAGCTCATGTTGCCGCTCGTGGGTGTCGTCGCCGCACTGGCCGCCGTCGCGCTGATCTGGACCCAGGCCGGGTTCTCGACGCCGGTGGCGCCGAGCGTCGTCTCGCAGGTCACCAAGATCCGCCAGGACGTCGCGACGAAGGGGCGCGAGGTCCAGCACTACCAGATCAGGCTCCAGGGAGCCGACGCCGACTTCGACCAGTACTTCCGCCTGATCGACCCCCGCGGACGGCGCTCCGACGAAGTCGAGATCTACGACCTCGAGAACGGCCGGCTCAAGAAGCGCTTCGACTTCGAGCCGGCCGGGCCGCGGGCGATCTTCCGCACCCGGGCGACCAAGGACGTCAACGGCGACGGCAGCCAGGACGTGGTCGCCGGCATCTCCTACGCCTGTACCCACGCGTCCTGCCCGCGCGGCGGGAGCATGCTGCCGGTCGTCATCAACTGGGATGACGCCCACCACCGTTACCGGATCGTCGGTCTCAACCTCCGCCGGCCACAGGTCGACGGGTCGGTCGCGGCGTCCGATGCGGCCGACTACGACGGCTGGGTGCGGTTCGCCGACCCGGGGCGCCACGAGTCGGTCGCCGGCTACCGGGTCGAGAACTTCGGCTTCACCAAGTTCGGCAGCGCGCGGCTGCTGATCGGCGCCTACCTGACGCCCGTCCACGGCTCGCCCGGCTACGAGCTGCACGCGTGGCGGTTCGACAACCTGCGCGAGTCGCCGGCCGTCAGCCCGTGCCCCCCGCGCCGCGGGCCGTTGTCGATAGCGCTGCGGCCGGAGAGCAACTACCAGGCCTCGCGCGACCTGCTCGCCCTCTGGCGCAGCAAGCGCTGGGGGGACTGCGCGTGAGCGACGTCAGGGGTCGGGCGACCGTGCGGAGCACGCAACCGCTGATCGAGCATGCGTATCGTGCGTGCCGTGTCCCTCCGCGTCGACCTCTATTCCGACACCCAGACCCGCCCGACTCCCGAGATGCGCCGGGCGATCGCCGAGGCGGTCGTCGGCGATGAGCAGCGCGGGGAGGACCCGACGACGGCGGCGCTCGAGGAGCGTGTCGCCGATCTGCTCGGCAAGGAGGCGGCGGTCTTCCTGCCCAGCGGGACGATGTGCAACGAGATCGCGATCGCGCTGCACGTCGGGCGCGGCGAGGAGGTGCTGCTCGGCGACCACGCGCACCCGCTGTTTGCCGAGGGCGGCGGCCCGGCCGCCTGGTCGAGCGCGGTGCTCACCGTCGTCCCGGGCGACCGTGGCGTGTTCACGGGCGAAGCGCTGGCCGCGGCGATCGTCACCGACAACCGCTACCGGGCGCGCTCGAGACTGGTCAGCGTCGAGCAGCCGACGAACATCGCCGGCGGACGGATCTGGCCGTTGGAAGCGGTGCGCGAAGTGGTCGGCGTCGCGCGCGAGCACGGACTGCACACGCACCTCGACGGAGCGCGGCTGCCCAACGCCGCCGTGGCCAGCGCGATCGCGCCGGCCGAGTGGGCCGAGGGCTTCGACACCGCGTGGATCGACTTCTCCAAGGGCCTCGGGGCCCCGATCGGGGCGTGCCTGGCCGCGAGCCGCGCCCTGATCGACGAGGCGTGGCGCTACAAGCAGATGATGGGCGGGGCGCTGCGCCAGTCGGGGATCGTCTCGGCGGCGGCGCTCTATGCGCTCGATCACCACTGGGACCGCCTCGCCGACGACCACGCCAACGCGCGGCGGCTGGCCGGGGGGCTCGCCGACCTGCCCGGCGTCGAGATCGACGCCGCCGCGATCGAGACGAACATCGTGATCTGGTCGGTGCCCGACGCGCCCGCGTTCACCGCGGCGATGGCCGGCGACGGAGTTCGCGTCTCGGCGCTCGACGCGACGCGAATCCGCGCGGTCACGCATCTCGACGTCGACGCAGACGCAATCGAGATCGCGCTCGCCGCCGCGGCCGCGGCGTTGGCGTAGCCGTCAGCGCGACTTCTTGGCGGCCAGCACCGTGAACCGCACGGTGACCGGCTTGGAGGCGTTGCCGGCGGCGTCACGCGCGACGAGCACGAGACGGTGGCGTCCGACCGGCAGCTTGCGGCCGCCGACGCGGCCGTCGAGGGCGATCTTGACGCTGCCCGCCTTGAGCGTGCGCGACGTCGTGCCGTCGGTCGTCAGCGCGACGCAGGCATGGCGCTTGGGCGCGCGGGACACGGCGCGGCAGGTCGGCTTGCGCTTCGTGCCGCCGCGCCTGCCGGGGCGCTCGCGCTGCACGGTGATCGTGAGCTTGGCCGCCTCGGACACGCGCAGGCTCAGCGTCGTCGCGTTGCGCTTGATCCGGAAGCGCGTGTGCGAGAGGCGCACCGACGTGAGTTTTGGGGCGGTGCGGTCCTTCGGCGGTGGCGTCGAGCCGCCAGCGCCGGTCGAGGTGCCACCGCCGGGCGCGGTGGCCCGCCCGCAGTCGGGCTCGAGCACGCGCATGTACACCTGGGCGAAGTCGGTGCTGGCCGCCGAGTCGGCGATCGTGGCCGGGGCGGTGAACGTGATGCAGCCGCCGTCGGCTGTGATCCCTTCGGCTGCGAACCGTCCGAGGCCCGCGAACGGCGCGCCGGCGCCGGTGGCGCGTGAGATCAGGCGTGTGGACCCGGTGACGAGGTTGCGGGCGTACAGGCGGGTGAAGCCGTCGACCGGGTCACCCGGGGCCACGGGGATCGTGCCGCCGGCGGCGAACGTGATCGTCGTTCCGTCGGCGCTCATCCGCGGCTGCTGCTCGTCGGAGTTGTCGGGCAGCGCGACCAGCGGCCCATCGGGCCCGTCGGCGCGGCTGGCGACGGTCAGCGTGTTCGTGTTGAGGTTGCGCACGAACAGCCGGATCGCCGACGGCGTGGGGCCGAATGTCGACGCCTGGGACACATAGCCGACGATGCTGCCGTCGCGATTGAGCGTCGGATCGAATGACGCCTGGTCGCCGTGCGTTCCGTTGGGAGCCACGCTGACCAGCTGCGTGACGCCGGTGTCGATTGTGCGCACGTGGACGTCCTCGATGCCGTTCGTGTCGCCGTCGCCGAGGTTCGACGCTGTCGTCGAGAACGCCACGCGGCGCCCGTCGCCGCTGAGCGCGATGTGCTCGCCGACGCCGGAGTTGCCCTTGCCCGGCCCGGTCAGGATGCCGTTGGGGCGGCTGGCCAGGAACGTTCTCCCGGCATCCACGTCACGGACGTACACGTCGAAGTCACCGCTCGGGTCGTCGGGGCTGAAGTCCCGGTTGCCGGCGTCGGTCACCCAAGCGACGCGCGAGCCGTCGTCGCTGATCTGCAGCGAGTGGAACTCCGTGCCGCTACTCGCGCTGATCTTGCCGTCGATGCCGTCGGCGCGGCTGGCGATGTACGTCCGCCCGGTCGGGATGTCGCGCACGAAGATCTCGGCCGGACCGTTCTCGCCGTCGGGGGCAAACGCAAACGCGACCCGGCGCCCGTCGGCGCTGATCTGCGGCTCGTCGATCCCGCCGCCGGGAAGTGGAGCGCCGTTGGGGCCGTCCTCGCGGCTCACGAGCGTCACCGTGCCGGTGACCATGTCGCGCACGACCACGCCGTCCGGCACGCCGGGGAGCAGGCCGGGAGAGCTCGTCTCAAACGCGACGTAGCGGCCGTCGGCGCTCACCGAGGCGCCGTTGTTGAAGCTTCCCGCGTCGATCTGCGGCGGGGTGCCGGGTGGCCGCGAGACCGTCCGCGTGGTCCCGCCGGGCACGTTGCGCTCGATGATGGCGCCGAACAGCGGGTCGGAGTCGGGGGTCAGCCCGGCCGCGAACATCGCGACCTTCGTGGCGTCGGGGCTGAGGGCGCCGATCGTGTTGAGGAACGGCGACTGCGAGATCGCGCCCGCGGCGCCGTTGGCGCGGCTGGCGATGACGAGGCTCGGGGCGGTCACCGACACGGTTCGGACGTAGACCTCGGGCGTCGCGGCCGTGACGGCCGGATCGAGGTTGTCGGCGACGCTGATGAACGAGACGACGTTGCCGCTGTCGTCGATCTCCGGCTCGTCGCTGAAGCCGTGGGCCTCGGTGCCGTCGGCGCGGGTGCTCACGAGGCGCGTGGTGTTGTCGGCCAGAGAGCGGCGGAAGACCTCGGAGAACGTGTTCGCGACCTGCGCCGGGTCGAGGTTGGCCGACTCGGACTCGAACGCGACGAACTGTCCGTTGCCGCTGATCGCGGGGGAGAAGGACTCCTGGTCGCCGATGGCGCCGTTGGCCACGCCGGCGGCGCTGCCACTGGCGCGGCTGACGAGGTCGGTGGTGCTCGTGTCGATCGTGCGCACGTAGATGTCGGCATTGCTGTTGGAGCTGGGATCGGCGACCGGGTCGAGCCGCGCGCGCGACTCGAACGCCACACGGTTGCCGGAGTTGTCGATCGACGGCTCGCCGGAATCGTCGCTCGGCACCGCGCCGGCGGCACCGGTGGCGCGGCTGACGAGCACGGTCGCGTCGCCGTTGCCGATCGTGCGACGGTAGACGCGGTCGGTCACCTGCGTCGCGGGCGCGCCGTCGCCGAGGTTCGACGCGTCGCTGACGAACGCCACGTGCGCTCCGTTGATGTCGAGCGACGGGTCACTGGACTGCTGGTTGCCGACCGCGCCGGCGGCACCCGACGCGCGGCTGACGAGCGTCGTCGTGTTGTTGACGAGATCGCGCAGATAGACCTGCTCGTGTGCGCCGGGGTCGGCCGGAACGAGCGAGCCGAAGCAGTCGAAGGCGACATGGGTGCCGTCGTCGCTGATCGCCGGGTCCTGACAGTCGACCTGCGACGGCGAGCCATCGGCGGCCACGCTGACGAGCGTCACCGCGCCGGACGCGATGTTCTTGACGTAGACGTTCTCGACGTTGTCGTCGTCGCCGTCGAACAGGCCGTCGGAGGACGAGGTGAACGCGACCAGCCCTCCGTCGCGGTCCACACCCTGCGCGCCGATGCGCGACTCATTGACCGGCGACGGCAGCAGGGTCGCGAAGTCGGGCAGACCCGAGATCAGCGCTGTCGTGTCGGCGGGCAGCGACGCCGCCGGGGCGGCGGCGGGGGCGACGGCGAGCGCGAAGCCGGCGACAAGCGCGAGGGTCGTCGAGAGCTTGGCTACCTTGGAGAGCACGACCCGGTCGCCTCAGTTCCCCGGCCGGGCGCAGGTCACGGCGACCGGCATCGTGATCGGGAATGTGGGGAAGCCGCCGTCGGGGTGATTCACGGTCGAGTGGTTGTTGGCGGTCACGATCGTGAAATCCCACTGCCCGGGGTCGCCGGCGTCGGGGACGCTGATGCTGGCGTCGAACGCCGAGACGGCGTCGTTGACCGTCACCGTCTCCGCGGTGGTCTGAAAGCCGCCCTGGATCGCGATCAGGCCTGGCGGGCAGTGAACGCTGAAGTCCGCGAGCGACGCGTGCTCGGCGAAGGTCTGCGTCCTTTCGACGACGGTCGTGTAGCCGATCGCGGCCGCGCCGCTGGCGCCGAGGTGTCCCGGCACTCCGGTCGGACCCTGGAGGCCGATCGGGCCGGTGGGGCCGGGCGCACCCAGGCGCCCGCGGGGGCCCTGGGGGCCGGTCGGACCCGGCTTGCCATCGGCGCCGGCGACGCCGCGCGGGCCTGCGGGTCCCGCCGTGCCGGGTGGGCCGACGGGCCCGCCCGGGCCGGCCGGGCCGACAAGCGTCTTGGCGTTGCTGAACGCCCGTGCGGTGAGCGTGTGGTCGCGGACCTTGGCCGATGTGACGGCGCCCGTCCTGATCTGCGCGGCGCCGACGCTGCGCGCGGGCAGCGACGTCGCCGCCCAAGCCGTGCCGGCGAGGGCGATGAAGACCGCGAGCGTGGATATGACGTTGGCGTAGCTGAGGCGGTTCATGTCGGTTCGAGGTCGTGTCGTGTTCGCGGTTCGCCTACGAGGCTGGGATGCAGACAAGGCTGCCCGGCATCGTGTGGACGGCGTCAGAGGGATCGCCGTCAAGGGTGTTGCCCTGGAAGTCCCAGCGGCCCACGTCGTCGGTGCGCGGAGTGCTGATCGTGATCGCGAAGATCGGGTTCACCCCGGCGGTCCCGGTGAGGACGCGGTCGCCCGCCGGGCAGTGCTCGGCGAAGAAGAACGTCCCCGTGCCGGCCGGGATCGACTCGTTGAACGGGACGACTATCGCGCCGAGGTGGCCGTCGGCGCCCGGCGTGCCGGTGAGGCCTTGGGGGCCCGTGGCGCCGGGCGGACCGGTGAAGCCGCGCGCGCCGGCCAGGCCGGCCGGGCCCGCGGCGCCGGGAGCTCCGGGCGCGCCGGCGCTGCCCGCAGGCCCGTCCGGCGCCGGGCCGTTGCCGAGCGGTCCGTGGGGCCCAGGCGGGCCCTGGGGCCCGCGCACGAGCTGACCGCGCGCGAAGTCGGCCGCGCGCAGCGAGTGGGAGGCGACCTTTGCGCCGTTGACGGCGCCGTTGCGCAGCTGCGCCGTTCCGACGCTGTTGCGGGGCAGCGTGGTGGCGGCAAAAGACACGCCGCCGATCGCGAGGAACAGCGCGATCGAGGACATCACGTTGCCGTAGTTGAGGTGAGAGGAGATTCGGCTCACGAGGCGCTCCCGCAGATCAGGACGAAGTGGATCGGCGAGATCGCCGTGGCGTTGGCGTTGTTGTTGGTCGAGACACGCGCCTCGACGGTCGCCGGGTTGCCGTTGCCCTGCGCCACGATCCAGCCGCTGAGGTGCAGGTTGCTCGGCAGCTCGGCTCCGCCGCCGACCACGATCTGGCCCGCATTCGGGCAGGCGAGGTTGTAGATCTGAAGGGCGTTGTCCTTCGGGAACGACTTGTCGATGTCGACGCGGCTGTAGCGCAGCGCGGCGTCCGCGCCGGCGGGACCCGTGGCGCCGGTCGGCCCGGTCGGGCCCTGTACGCCGGGGAACCCGGTCGGGCCCGGCGGGCCCACGGGGCCGGCGAGGCCGACGGGGCCGTTCGCGCCGGGTGCCCCGGCCGGGCCGGGGCTGCCCGGCGCTGCGGTTCCGCTCGGCCCCGCACGGCCGGCCGGGCCGCGGCGGCCGGCCAGGAGCTGGCTGCGAGCGAGGTCGGCGGCCCGCAGGCTGCGCACCTTGATCTTGCCCGCGGTGACGGCGCCGTTCTTGAACTGCGCGGTCCCGACGCTGTCGGCGGGAAGCGCGGCGACGGCCCACGAGACGCCGCCGAGCGTGAGGAACAGCGCGAGGGAGGCGACGATGTTGGCGTACGTCAGGCGGGGCTTGAAACGCATCGCGCCAGGATGCGGGCGCCCGCCGGGGCGGTCAATCCGTCGCCGCCCCTGAACTTAGGCGGGCACCCTCCCTGAGAGCGGTGCTCGTGGAGCGCTACCGGCCGTTGCGTTCGCGGTGTTTGCACCCCGGCCAGCAGCAGGGCCGGCGCTGGCCCTCCTCCAACTCCTCCTGGGTTCGCCGAATGCGGCGTTCCCGGGTGGCATCCTGCTTGGCGTCCTCCACCCAGCAGATGAACTCGTTGCGGGCCAGCGGCGTGATGTCCTTCCACCGATCGAGGGCCGTGGCGTTGGCGATCAGGGCCTTACGCAGGTCCGGGGGTAGCTCATGAACCACCCCGCCAGGCACCGTCTGGACGCTCATGGGCTCATGGTAGTAGGCGCCCGAGGAGGCGTTCGGCGAGCGCTCGTCCAACGGGTAGCCTCGGGGCATGTTCGATCATGTCGGAATCGCGGTAACGGACCTCGCGGCGTCCGAGCGGTTCTACCGCACCGTGCTCTCCGTGCTGGGCGCCGAGCCGGGTCACGCGGACGCCGAGCTCGTCGAGTGGGAAGACTGGGACATCGGGCCGACGGACCGCGAGCACGCTGTGCCCCGCGGCCTTCATGTGGGCTTCCGGGCGCCGTCTCGCGAGGCCGTGGACGCCTTCTGGCAGGCGGGGATCGACGCGGGCTACCGCGACGATGGCGCGCCGGGCTCGCGCACGATCTACGGCCCGGACTACTACGGCGGCTTCCTGCTGGACCCCGACGGCAACAGCGCCGAGGCGGTGCACACCCAGCGCGAGAACCCCGTGCCCGACGGCTGCATCGACCACCTGTGGATACGCGTCCGCGACCCCGCCGCTCCAGGCGCTTCTACACGACGATCGCCCCGCACGCCGGGCTGCGGATCGGCGTGGACGAGCCGGGCCACGTCCAGATGGTCGGCGAGAACTTCGGTTTCTCGCTGATCGGCGACGAGCGGGCCCGCACGGAGCACGTCCACCTCGCGTTCGCCGCGCAGGACGACGCGACCGTTCGCGCGTTCCACGCCACCGCGCTCGCCGCGGGCTACGAGGACAACGGCGGTCCCGGCGAGCGGGCCGTCTACCACGCGGGCTACTACGGCGCGTTCGTCCTTGACCCCGACGGGCACAACGTCGAGGTCGTCAACCACAACCGCTGAGCCACGACGCGCCGCCCCGGGTCGGGTCGGGTCGGGTCGCTCAGGCGTGCGAGTGCCGTTGGGGATCGGTCGCCACGACCATCTCGATCACCACGGGGACGTTGAACGGGAGCACGGCCATGCCCGGCGCCGAGCGCGCATGGCGCCCGACCTCTTCGCCGAACACCTCCAACAGGAGCTCGGAGCATCCGTCGATCACTGCCGCGGCGCCCATGAAGTCCGGCGCGCAGTTGACCATGCCGAAGACCTTCAGCACGGAGCGAACCTCGTCCAGCGAGCCGAGCTCGTTGCGCAGCGTCGACAGCAGCAGCAGGCCGACCGACCGGGCCGCGTCCTTGCCCTCTTCCAGCGATAGATCACTTCCCACCTTGCCCTGAACCAGTGCGCCGAGGACTGCGTCGACCGCATACGGCTCACCGGAATTGGCGGGAAGCCGGTCGAGCGCGAGCGGCCCGTGACCCGACACGTAGACCAGATCGTTGTGGCGCTTGGCAGCGACGTACGTTCCGGCGGCGGGCAGAAGCCCGGGCAGTTCGATGTCCAGTTCCTTGAGGCGCTGCTCGGGGCTGTTCATGGCGCGACTCCACCAGCCCGCTGGGGTCGCGTCAACCGGCCCGCCTGACGGCGGTGGTCCGGGCCGTGGGTCCGCTCGCCCCATTCGCACTGACCCCGGAAACGAAAGAACCCCACCAGTAGCAGGGCTCTTTCTCCAAGCGGCTGAAGGGACTCGAACCCTCGACCTTCTGCATGGCAAGCAGACGCTCTAGCCAACTGAGCTACAGCCGCGCTGAACGGAGAGCCTAGCAACCGTCAGGGCGGCTGGGGGCACCGCCGCGGACGGCCGCCGGAGCGCTACGTTGACGTCAATGCGGCGTTCCACGACGATCGTCATCGCGGCCACGCTGACCCTCGGCGCGTGCGGGAGCACGACCCACAAGCGCCGCGCCGACACCGGCTGCCGGCCCGCCGTGTCGCGCGCATTGCGCATGGCGCCGACCGCCACGACGCCGGGGCCGCCACAGTACGGGATCACCACCTGCACCTACCGGCTTGCGCGCGGCGCGCGCGTCACCGTCATCAAGGACACCGGCCCGCAGGCCTTCAAGCGCTTCGACCGCCAGGAGGTCGAGACGTTCCAGAACTCGCAGTGGTCGACGACACCGGCGCTGGCCCCGCTGCTCGTCCACCACATCGGTGAGGGCGCCGACTGGATTCCGTTCTATCACCAGCTGATCGCGTCCGACGGTCGCGCGCTGTTCACGATCACCGTCAAGGGCGACGACGCCCACGCCAGGGATGTCGCGATCGCGACCGCTCGGGCGACCCTGCGCAGCGGGTCCGCCGGATGATCTAGCCTGGCTGGATGTCCCTCCCGCAGCGGCGTTCCGCCCTCATCGCCCTCACCGCCTGCCTCGCCGCGTTCGCCATCGCCGGCTGCGGCGGATCGTCGAGCTCCGACAAGACCACGAGCACGACGACCGCGGCCTCCGGTGGCGCCGGCCAGACGGTCGACGGAGTCGCGTGCAACCGCACCGAGCAGCTCAACTACCACGTGCACGCGCACCTGACGCTTCTGGCCGACGGCTCGCCCGAGGCGCTGCCGGCACTGATCGGCATCCCGGGCGCCGCGACCGGCAGCCCGGAGTGCTTCTACTTCCTGCATACGCACGACACGACCGGGGTGATCCACATCGAGGCGCCGGACAAGCGCGCCTTCACGCTCGGGCAGTTCTTCGCGGTCTGGGGACAGCCGCTGTCCAAGAACCAGGCGACGAACCTCAAGGGCCCGTTGCACGTGTTCGTCGGCAAGAAGCCCTACACCGGCAACCCGGCCAACATCAAGCTGACGCCGCACGAGCTGATCACGATCGAGTCGGGCAAGAAGGTCCCGCCGCCGTCGTACACGTTCGCGCCCGGCCTCTGACCCATCCAGCAACTACCCTGTGCAGTGGCCTGGCGCGGTGGCCGAGTGGTGAGGCAACGGCCTGCAAAGCCGTGAACACCGGTTCGATTCCGGTCCGCGCCTTATGTGACAAATGCCCTGCGGCGGAGTATAGTTGCTAGAGCAACAAAATGGACAAGACCGAAATCCCCACCGCTGAAGCCTGTGCCTACATCGTCGGCGACGATGGGATCAGCCGCTGGTCGGAGACCCATGCCGACGCGTGGATCGGCCTGTTGCAGACCCAGCGCAACCTGACACGCGAGCTCGACGCCGAGATCGAGGCCAAACACGGCCTCGGGCTGAGCGCGCTCGAGTTGCTGGGCCGCCTCGCCGCCACCGACGAGCGCCGGCTGCGACTGTCGACACTGGCCGACCAGACCGGCCTGAGCCTGAGCCGTGTCTCGCGGATCGTCGACACGATGGAGATTCGCGGCCTCGTCGAGCGCGTGCAGTGCCCGTCGGACGGGCGCGCCGTCAACGCGGTCCTGACCGGTGACGGCCTGGCGCTCGTGCGCGCGGCGCAGGCGACCCACTTCGAGGGCGTCCGCACGCGCTTCTTCGACCGCCTCGAGCCCGACGAGATCGCCACGCTTGCCGCGATCTTCGCTCGCTTCGCGCCCGGCGCTGCCCAGCAGTGCACCGAGGCGCTCGCGCCCGACGCGGCGTAGCACCGCAACCGCGGCTAGTGCAGCTCGGCGAGCGCGTCGAGATCCAGCGGCGCGTCGATCGCCCCGGCCAGGTGCCCCTCGTCGTCGCGCGGCCACTCGTCAAACGGCCGGTCCCACGCGAGCTCGACGTCGTTGCCGTCGGGGTCGGTGATGTAGATCGCCTCGTGGGTGCCATGGTCGGTGGCCTGGCGGATCGCCCAGTCGACCGATCGCAGCCGCGCGAGCGCGTCGGCCAGGCCGGCGCGCGTCGGATAGCGCAGCGCGATGTGGTGCAGGCCGGCGACGCCGTCGGGCTGTGGCGGCCCGCCGGCCGACTTCCAGGTGTTGAAGCCGATGTGGTGGTGATAGCCACCGGCCGACACGAACAGGATGTCGCCGGTCGTGCCCCACCCGGGGATGTCGCGCGCCTCCATGACGACGTTGAAGCCGAGGAGGTCGACGTAGAAGCCGCGGATGCGGTCGATGTCGGCCGTGCGCAGGTGGACGTGGCCGATCGTCACGCCCGGGTCGATCGGGTTCGGGGCGGCGGCCCGGTAGACGGTCGGGCCCTGCTCGTGGCCGCTCTCGCCCGCCAGCCAGTCGCCGAACGTCGTCGCAGCGATCTGCGCGCCGGGCCCGGGGAGCAGGGCGTCGCCGGCCATCTCGAGGCTCGTCGCCTTCCAGCTCGGGACGATTGCGACGCTCTCGCCGCGCGCCGCGAACGTCCGCCGCGCAAGGTCGAGCAGGTCGTGGACCTCTGGCCCGGCGATCTCACGCGTGCCGGGCTGCGGCGCCGCGGTGGCGATCTTCACGAGCTCATCGGCGACGTCGGCGATGTCGACCGGCTGGATCACCAGTGGCGCCAGTATCGCGGTGCCGTTGCGGCGCGTCCAGCCCGCCATCGTGGCCGGGAAGTTGTGGAACTGCGTCGCCCGCAGGATCGTCACCGCGATGGCGCCGGCCTCGGCCACCTCCTCCTGGCGGCGCTTGCCGGCGTAGTGCGGGTTGCCCTGGGCGCGTTCGATTCCGACGATCGACAGCAGGACGTGATGGCCGACGCCGGCCCGCTCCTCGGCTGCGATCAGGTTCGCCGTGGCGGTGGCGAAGAAGCGCTCGGGCTCGCCGGGCTCGATCGACGACGTGCTCGTGACGTCGATGACGGCGTCGGCGCCGTCGAGCGCTTCATCGAGCCCGTCGCCGGTCATCAGGTCGACGCCCGTCGAGCGGGCGACGACAACAGCGTCGTGGCCGGCCTCGCGCAGTCTGTTCATGGCTGCGGTTCCTACCTGCCCGGTGCCTCCAGCGACGGCGATGCGCATGGCGGGAACGTTAGCGGCGAACGAGCAGCGCGTTGCCCGACGGGTCGCTCGTGCTGACGACGCCCTCAACGGAGCGCTCGTGGGCGACTCCGGCGGCGCTCAGCCGCGCGGCCAGCGCCTCGAGCGCCGCGTCGTCGGGCACGACGACGGTGAACGACCGCATCCCGACCGCATCGCGGTCGACCGGCGGAACGTGCTCGCCGCGCCAGACGTTGAACCCGACGTGGTGGTGGTAGCCGCCGGCGGAGACGAAGCCGGCCGTCGGCATGGCGATCTGGAGCTCGAAGCCGATGGCGTCGCGGTAGAAGTGCAGCGCCTCGTCGAGATCGCCGACATGCAGGTGCACGTGGCCGATCGTGACTCCCTCGGCCGCGGGCCGGCGGGGCTGCTCGCCGTCGACGAGCGCGAACAGGCTGTCGGTGTCCAGCGGCTGCGGTCCGGCGGCGTAATGGTCGGTGCCCGGCCACTGCTCGCGCGGACGGTCCGCGGCAAGCTCGAGGCCGTTGCCGTCGGGGTCGGCGAGGTAGATCGCCTCGTGCGTCCCGTGGTCCGACGCGCCCTGGATCGGCGTACGGGTTGACGCGATCCGTAGCGCGGCGCGGGCCAGTTCGAGCCGCGTCGGCAAGAGGATCGCGACGTGGTAGAGCCCGGCGTGGCGGCCGGCCGGCCGCGCACCCGGGCTCTCGACGAGGACCAGGACGTCCTCGCCGCCGACGCCCAGCGCCGCCTCCGGCGGATCCAGGCGCTGCGGGCGCAGCCCGATCACGTCCTGGTAGAAGGCCACCGAGCGATCGAGGTCGGTGACGATCAGCTCGACGGGGCCCAACCGCGTCGTGGCGGGCAGGACGGCCGAGGCCGGAGTGGTGACGTGGGTGTCGGCGGACGTCATGACCCTCAGATTACGCCTGGCTGGCGCGCACGGCGGAGATGTCGAGGGCGATCTTGACCTTGTCGCCGACGAGCACGTTGCCGCTGCCCAGGGCCTGGTTGAACTTCATGCCGTAGTCGCCGCGGCTGAGGCTGCCGGCGATCTCGAGGCCGACGCGCTCGTTGCCCCACGGGTCGCTCTCGGTGCCGGTGATCTCGCCGCGCAGCGTGATCGCGTTCGTCACACCGTGGATCGTCAGGTTGCCGGTGATCGTGAGCTCGTCGTTGTCGGCCTGGATGCTCGTCGATTCGAACCGCAGCTCGGGGTACTGCTCGGCGTCGAAGAAGTCGGCGGAGCGCAGGTGGTCGTCGCGCTGCTGCTCGCCGGTGTTGACCGACGCGGTCTTGACGACTCCGGTGATCTTGGCGGTCGAGAGGTCGCCGTCGGTGACGAGCGAACCGTCGAACTCGTCGAACGTGCCGTGGACGTTGGAGATCCCGAGGTGCTTGACGGAGAAGCCGACGGTCGTGTGGGCCGGGTCGGCGGTCCAGGTGCCGGTGGGGATCAGGGTCTGCGATGTGGCTGACATTGGGGCCTTTCGGAGGGCGGGGGAGAATGCTTGCTAGCGCAACAATACCAGGCACTGCTTGCGTTGGCAAGCACCCGCGTAGCGCAGACGAACGCGCGACCGTGCGCTAGCCTTCCCTTCCGTCGATCCCAGGGCGATTAGCTCAGCTGGGAGAGCGCCGCCTCGACAAGGCGGAGGTCACTGGTTCGAGCCCAGTATCGCCCACTAGAAGCCCTTCCGCGGCTCCTGCCTCGCCCGCGGGCACGCTGACGCCGGCGCTCGACCGCGGCTACGCGCCGGCCGACGTTGACGATGCGCTGCATCACATCGTGCTGGGGCACGCCCGGGGCAAGGTCGTCGTGAGTGCGACATGACGGTTGACGGCGCGCCGCCCGGCCGATCTCGCGGCCGGGCGGGGTGGATGCGCGCGGTCGTGATCAGCTGCTGCCGCCGGTGCTCGGACCGGTGGTGCCGCCGTCGGTCGGGGGCGTCGTGGTCCCGCCGTCAGTCGGCGGGGTCGTGGTCCCGCCGCCGCCGTGGTGACACGCGCCGTGGTGGTGGTTGTGGCCGCCATGGCTCGACGTCGGGGCCGTGCTGTCGACGTCGGCCGGCGGGGTCGGGAGCGGGTCGCCGACGTTGCTCGAGCCGGTCGTGCCGCTATCGGGGGGCGGGGTCGAGGTGGTGTCGGTCGGCGGGGTCGTCGTTCCGTCGGCCGGCGGGGTCGTCGAGCCGCTCGTGCCGGGCGAGCCGCCGTTGTCGGACCCGTTGCCGCAGATCGACAGCGACGGGGAGTGCGACGCCGCACCGGGCAGCCCTCGCCCGTGGCCGGGCATCGGCTTGAGGTGGTGGCGGTAGCGGTTGGCCGGCTGGCGGACCGGCGGATCCTGGGCATCGAGGCTGCCGCCGAGCGAGTGCTTGCTGGCGGTATTGCAGACCGTCGGCGGCGACGAGGTGTGCTTCTTCGTGCACGCCTGCGCGACTGCCGCAAAGCAGCATGTGAGCGTGGCCGCGAGTGCGGCGGTACGCCCGAGGACGAAATGGGGCATTGACGTTCTCCTGGTCGATCTCGAGGCCCCGTCGAGCGGCGCCCTGTGCACCGATCGGTCGGCCGCGCGCCGGGCACCTGAGCGCCTGCGGACGGATGGTCGGCGGACGGATGGTCGGCTACGTTTCCGGTGTGCCGACGGGCACTACGACCGCCGCGCCCGCCACGCCGCGCTGACCATCGGCAGCTCGATCCGGCCCGACTCGTCGAAACGCGTGTCGGCATCCAGCGCGGCTCGCAGCGACGCCACCAGCGCCTCGCGCTGCGCCGCGGGCAGCAGGATCACGACGCTGAACGTCTGCGCCAGTCCCACCAGGTCCTCCCGCGTGAAGCGCCGCACGAAGCGCACGTGGTGCGGCCCCTCGGCGGCGGCGAACGGGACGCCGTCGGGCAGCGCCAGGCCGCGGATACCGGCCGGCGCGCGGTTGGGTCGCGTCGGGCGCAGCTGTCCCAGCAGCGACCGCACCAGCTCGTCCTGGCGGTCGGGGCCCGACCACAGCACGCCGAGCAGCCCGCCGGGGCGAAGCACGCGCGCGGCCTCGGGGACCGCCCGCTCGGGGTCGACCCAGTGCCAGGCCGACGAGGCGAGCACCGCGTCCTGCGAGGCGTCGGCGACCGGCAGCTCCTCACCGCGCCCGGCCCGGGCGACGGCGCCCGGGACCTCGCGCGTGAGCACCTCGCGCATCCGGTCGTCTGGTTCGACCGCGGTGACGTGGGCCACACGCACGACGAGCAGCCGCGTCAGCGCGCCGGTTCCGGCGCCGACGTCGACGGCGTCCTGCGCGCCCTCGGGCAGCAGCCAGTCCAGCGCCTGCGCCGGCGGTCCGGGCCGGAAGCGCTCGTACTCCTCCGACACGGCTCCGAATGACCGCGCGCGTTCAGCTCTCGGGGCGCCACTCACCCAACCCAGACTACGAAACTCAAGGTTCGTGGTTGTGACCACGATGACGCTGTGGCGTGCGGCTGGCACTGTTTCCGACCATGCGCCCGTTTCTCGCCCTCGTGGCCGTCGCTACCGCTGTCACGCTGCTCATCGCGCCGCCCGCGCTCGCCGTCCGCCTGCCGACGACCAAGGAGGCCAAGGCCCTGCTGGCCGCGGTCCACCACGACCGCCGCATTCCCAAGGACGCGCAGCTGATCGACATGCGGGTCTCGACGAAGGGCCCCTACGCACGCGTCGACTGGCTCCCGGCCTCCGCCCAGGCGCGCGCGGCGAAGGTCAAGATCATCACTCTGCATCACTCCGACTACTCCAAGCCGAGCAAGCCCAAGCCGGCGCCCAAGCCGCCCGCGAAGGTCAAGCAGGACCTCGACAACCACATCCACATCCACCTCAGGGCGACGATCGCGGGCGGCGAGGACGCCCACGCGGCCGGCTCGAGCCCCGGTGACTGTGGCGGCAACGACACGGGCACGCTCACCGCCGCGGCGACGTTCTCGTGGACCGAGACGTGGGATGTCGACATCGACTCGCTGAGCGACTCGCCGCTGGGGTTCAACTACGTCAGCAGGCAGTTGACGCCGTTCATCGGCTCGGTCCAGGACAACCTGACGTCGACTGTCAACGACTCGTGCGGGGGAAGCGAGACGATCACCTGCAAGACGACGGGGACACCAGACCGCAACGGGGTGTTCACGCAGATCACCGACGACGGCGTCGTCCTACCGGCTGCGCTGGCGCTGACCGACCGGTCGTGCAGCGACGGGGAGGCGCCCGACAACCTCGATCAGCCGCGCTGGCTGCGCACCGCCGACCTCGGCTACATCATCCCGCTGCAGCTCGGCGTCAACGGCATCGTCAGCGTCCGCGACTCCTACGCGGTCAGCTTCCCGAAGTCGGCGATATCGCCCGACGGACCAGGCAACAGCTCGACCCTCGGCCTGTGCAGGACGCCGTTCGACAGCTGCAACGACGACCTGAACTACTCCGGCACGGTCGACGTGAAGGTACTCGCCTGACGAACCGGCTCCTGACAAGCGAGTCCCGGTTCCTGTATGTATACAGAACTGCCGGTCCATCGTAAGGAGAGTCATGGCCGTTCGCACAACGCCCCTGTTCGGGGCCGACCACGTCGGCAGCCTGCTGCGTGGTCGCGCAGCGACCGCCCCTGGTCGTCGCGACGGCTCAGGAGGTCTGGGGCGAGTGACCGTGCTCGTGCGATGGCGACCGTGATCGCGGTCCTCGGCCTCGGAGAGGCCGGCTCGGCGATCGGCTCCGACATCGCGGCCCAGGGGGTGACGGTCCGCGGCTGGGACGTGCGCACCGACGCCCGGGCCCGCGGCGTCGAGACGGCGTCCGGCCCGGTCGAGGCGGTCGCGGGCAGCGATCTCGTACTGAGCGTCAACGCCGCGACGGCGGCGCGCGACGCGGCCGGCGCGGTCGCCGGCGCACTCACCGCCGGTCAGGTGTTCGCCGACATGAACTCGTCGGGGGCGCCGCTCAAGCAGGACGTCGCGGCGATCGTCGGCGACAGCGGCGCGCTGTTCGCCGACGTGGCGATGATGGCGCCGGTGCCGGGGCGCGGCGTGCGCACGCCCGCGCTCGTGTCCGGCCCCGGCGCGCAACGGTTCGCCGAGCTGCTGCGGCCGCTGGGCATGCCGGTCGAGATCGTCGGCAGCCAGCCCGGCGACGCGGCGCGGTACAAGCTGCTGCGCAGCGTCTTCATGAAGGGCCTGGCGGCGACGATCGTCGAAGCGCTGGCGGCGGCCCGCGCGGCCGGCTGTGAGGGCTGGCTGCACCAGGAGATCGTGGGCGAGCTCGCCCATGCCGACGAGGCGCTCGTCACGCGGCTGGAGAGCGGCAGCATCCACCACGCCGCGCGGCGCGTGCACGAGGTCTCCGACGCCGCCGCGCTGCTGCGCGAGCTCGGCGTCGAGCCGCGCGTGACCGAAGCGGCGCAAGGCTGGTTGACTGAGCTGCGCGATGGCTGATCATCCGGTCCCCAGCGACCGCGCGCGCGACTTGGTGCGCGGCGCGTTTGACCCGCACATCCACGTCGCGCCGGACTTCACGCAGCGGCGGATCACCGACGTGCAGCTTGCGCGCCGCTTCCTGGAGCTGGGGATGACAGGGTTCGGGCTGAAGTCGCACTACTCGTCGACCGCCGAGCGAGCCCAGGTCGTCGCCGAGGCGGTCCCGGGCATCCAGGTTCTCGGCACGATCACGCTCAACCAGTCGGTCGGCGGCCTCAACACGGCCGCCGTCGAGGTGGCCGCGCGCGAGGGCGCGCGGATCGTCTGGTTTCCGACCGTCAGCTCGGTCAACGAGCAGCACGAGGTGCTGGAGGCCGATCCGAACGGCAAGGTCCCGGTATGGGTGCGCTTCGAGCTCGACCTGCGTGCGGCGGGGGTCAAGCCCGATCCTGTACCGGTGGTCGACGACGCCGGCGCGCTGCTGCCCGCCGCGCTGGCGGTGCTCGAGATCATCGCTCGCCATGACATGGTGCTGGCCACCGGCCACCTCTCGCGCGACGAGATCTTCACGCTCGTCGACGGCGCGGTCGCGGCCGGCGTGAAGACGATCGTCGTGACCCATCCCGAGTTCCCATCGCAGCGCATCTCGCCGGCCGACCAGGTCGAGCTGGCGCAGCGCGGGGCGCTGATGGAGCGGGCGTTCACGACGCCCTACACGGGCAAGTGCACGTGGGAGCAGGTCTTCGAGGCGACCCGCGCCGTCGGCGCGCAGGCCACGACGTGGGCGACCGATCTCGGCCAGGTCTTCAATCCGCCGGTCGAGGACGGGCTCGCGATCATGGCCGACATGTTCTTGGCCGCCGGGTTCAGCGACGAGGAGGTCCGCACGATGGCTGTCGACAACACGCGCCGGGTGGCCGGGCTATGAGCCGCCGCATCCAGGTCATCGGGGCGCACTCGGCCGACTTCGTCTGGCGCTCGGGCGGCGCGATCGCCAAGACCGTGGCGCTCGGCGGGACGGCCGAGGTGATCGCCCTCTCCTACGGCGAGCGCGGCGAGTCGGGCGAGCTGTGGAAGGAGGAGGGCCAGACGATCGACAACGTCAAGCGGCTGCGCCACGCCGAGGCGCAGGCGGCCGCAGGCCATCTCGGCGCGAGCTTCCGCTGCCTGGACCTCGGTGACTACCCGTTGCAGATCGACGCCGACGCCCTGCTGGTGATCGCCGACGCGATCCGTGCCTTCGCGCCCGACGTGCTCGTCACCCACACCGACACCGACCCGTTCAACCCCGACCACCCGGTGGCCTACGCCGCCGTCAACCGGGCGCGCGGGCTGGCCGCCGGGGCAGGCGTGCCGAGCGGCTTTGACACGATCAAGCCGCCGGCGCTGTTCCTGTTCGAGCCCCACCAGCCCGAGCTGTGCAACTTCACGCCGACGACCCATGTCGACATCACGTCGGTGATGGAGCAAAAGCGCGCGGCGATGGCTGAGATGAAGGCCCAGGCCTACCTGCAGACCTACTACGACCAGCGCGCGCAGCAGCGCGGCCATCACGCCCGGCGCGCCGGTGGCGACGCCGCGGTTCGCGAGGCCGAGTCGTTCATGCGCGTGATCCCGCAGGTGGTCGACGAGCTATGAGCGATACGCTGGCGCAGCTGGCCCGGCTCGGCTCGGCGACGGTCTACGAGGCCGGCGGGCGCCGTGGCTACGTCGACGTCGACCTGCACCAGATCATCCCCGGGTCGCGCGTCGCCGGACCGGCGCGGACGGTGCGTTGCGCCCAGGACGACAACCTCATGGTCCACGCCGCGATGGCCGCGGTGAAGCCGGGCGAGATCCTCGTTCTGACGATGCCGCGCCCCGAGCCGGTCGCCCTGGTCGGCGACCTGCTGGCGACGCAGGCGATCGCCCAGGGCGCGGCCGGGATCGTGATCGACGCATCGGTCCGTGACGTGGAGGAGCTGGCCGAGATGGGCCTGCCGATCTGGGCCCGGTGGATCCGCGTCAAGGGCGCGGTCAAGGAGACCGCCGGCGAGCTTGACGTGCCGGTCGTCGTCGGCGGCGCGACGATCGCGCCGGGCGACATCATCGTCGCCGACGCCGACGGCGTTGCCGTGGTCGAGGCAGCGCGCGTCGACGAAGTCCTGGCGGCGTCGCTGGTCCGCGAGGAGAAGGAGACGGTCAAGCGCGACAAGCTGCGCGGCGGCGCGCTGTCCTACGAGCTCGATGGGCTGCGCGCGATTGTCGAGGCCCAGCGCGATGCCTGACCAGCCGCTCCTCGCCCACCTCGGGCCGGTGGAGATGTTCACGCCGCGCTTCGACGCGAGCCTCGAGTTCTTCACCGATGTGATGGGCATGGAGGTCGAGGGGATCGACGGCCCATCGGCCTACCTGCGGGGCTGGGGTGACTACCAGCGCTGGTCGCTGAAGCTGACCGCGTCGGACACGTCGGGCATGGGCGTGCTCGGCCTGCGGGCGTGGAGCCCCGAAGCGCTGGAACGCCTGGTCGGCTCGGTCGACGCCGCCGGGCTGGGGGAGGGCTGGACCGACGGCGACCGCGGGCGCGGGCCGTCCTACCGCTTCCGCGACCCCGACGGCCACGTGTTCGAGCTCTACTACGAGGTCGACCGCTACGAGGCGCCCGAGCACCTGCGCCCGTCGCTGAAGAACGTGCCGCAGCGCTTCACCGGCCGCGGCTGCGCGGTCAAACGCCTGGACCACGTCAACCTGCTGGCTGCTGACGTGCGCGCCAACCGCGACTTCTGCGTCGATGCGCTCGGTTACCGCCTCTATGAGCGCATCGAGCTCGACGACGGCAGCGAGCCCGGCGCCTGGATGAGCGTCACGACCGCCGCGCACGAGCTGATCTACACCAGGGACGCCTACGGCGCGAGTGGGCGCCTGCACCACGTCGCCTACTGGGTCGACACGCGCGAGGAGTGCCTGCGCGCTGCCGACATCTGGCTCGACGCCGGAATCGAGATCGAGGCCGCGCCGTCCAAGCACGCGATTGCGCAGGGGTTCTTCCTCTACGGCCTCGAGCCGGGGGGCAACCGCGTCGAGGTCACGAGCGGCGGGCGCATGGTCTACGCGCCCGACGAGCCGCCGGTCGTGTGGACCGAGGCCGAGCGGGCCAAGGGCCAGGCGTGGGGGGTCAAGACGATCGAGAGCTTCCACACGTACGGGACGCCGCCGGTTTCGACCTGACGGTTTGCGGGCGCGTGTATACAGTGGCGCCATGACGCCCGACGCCTTTCCGAGTCCGTTCTCGATCGAGACACCAGCCGGCTGCGAGGGCTGGGAGGAGATGTACCCGTACTACACGCGTTTCTCCGAGGCCCGGCGCGAGGCGGACGAGGGACGACTGTGGTTCTGGAACTCGATGCACTTCCCGCTGCCGATGCCGGCCTTCGACCTCGTCTCGATCGACGGCCCGTACTACGCGGTCGGCAACTGGCAGAACCGCGTCTTCGCCGTGCCGCCGGCGATGGGCGTCGATTACCGGATCGTCAACGGCTACGTCTACATCTCGGCCAACCCCGCGGACCCCGAGAAGATGGCCGAGCGCGCCGAGTTCTTCCAGAAGCGCGCGGGCTACTACTTCGCCAACTGGGACGAGCTGTACGGCAAGTGGAAGGACAAGATGCAGGACCTCATCGCGCAGCTCGCGGCGCTCGAGGTGCCCGACCTGCCGGAGTACGAGTCCGACGAGGTCGCGTTCGGCGATCGCACGACCAGCTCGGTCGCGCTGCTCGACGCGTACCGACAGACGCTGCACATGGGCGAGGTGATGTGGCAGCACCACTTCGAGTTCCTGTTGCTCGGCTACGGCGCCTATCTCACGTTCTCGGACCTGTGCAAGGCGAACATGCCCGACATCCCCGACCAGCACATCGCGCAGATGGTCGCCGGCATCGACGTGCTGCTGTTCCGCCCCGACGCCGAGCTGCGCCGCCTGGCGCGCCTGGCCGTCGACACCGGCGTCGCCGGCGCGTTCGCCGACGGGCGGACCCCCGAGCAGGTCGACGCGGATCTGTCGCAGACCGACGCCGGGCGCGCGTGGCTGGCCGAGCTCGAGGCGGTCAAGGACCCGTGGTTCAACATGGCCACCGGCGACGGGCTGTACCACTACTACCGCAGCTGGAACGACGATCCGAGCATCCCGTACGCCTCGATCAACGGGCATATCACGGCGATCGCCGAAGGCCAGGACGTGGAGCGCCCGACGGCCAGGCTCGAGGAGCAGCGCGACCGCCTGGCCGCCGAGTACGCGGCGCTGCTCGACGACGAGGCCCGCGGGCCGTTCGAGGAGCTGTTGGCCCTGTCGCGGACCGTGTTCCCCTACGTCGAGGAACACAAGTTCTACTGCGACTACTGGTTCCTCACGAGCTACTACAACAAGTTCCGCGAGTTCGGCGAGCTGCTCGCGCAGCACGGTTGGCTGCAGGCCGCCGATGACATCTTCCAGCTCAGCCGCCACGAGGCGATGGAGGCCCTCGAGGAGCTGTGCCTGATGTGGGCGACCGGCGGGCCGCCGATCGGTCCGCAGCACTGGCCGCCGATCGTCCGCCGGCGCCGTGAGCTGCTGAAGCGGCTGGAGGCCTGGACGCCACCGCCGGCGCTCGGCGCGATGCCCGACGCGGTCAACGACCCGATGGTCGTGATGTTGTGGGGCGTGACGCCGGCCCGGCTGCAGGAGTGGGCGCAGGCCCAGGACGGCGCGAAGCGCCTGCATGGCGCGGCCGCGTCCGCCGGCGTGGCCGAGGGCCCGGCACGCGTCCTCAACGACCCCGAGCTGATCGGGACGATCCGCGAGGGCGAGATCCTCGTCTGCACGATCACGTCGCCTGCGTGGGCGCCGATCTTCCCCAAGATCAAGGCGACGGTCACCGACATCGGCGGCGTGATGTCGCACGCGGCGATCGTCTCGCGCGAGTACGGCAAGCCCGCGGTGGTCGGGACCGGGCGCGCGACATCGACGATCCAGACGGGGCAGATGCTGCACGTGGACGGATCGACCGGCGTCGTGACGATCCTCGGCGACACGATGACCGCCGCGTGACGGCGACCGCGCCGCTGCCCGCGCTGCGCGCCGCCGACGAGCCGCGGTTCGGCGGCAAGAGCGCTGCGCTCGGCGAGCTGCTCGACGCAGGCCTGCCGGTGCCCGGCGGCTTCGCGCTGTCGATCGACGCGTTCGCGGCGTTCGTCGCCCAGGACGGGCTGCGCGAGCAGATCGACGGACTGCTGGCGGGACTCGACGCGGAGGATGTCGCCGCGGTCCACGCCGCGGCCGTGGCGGCCGGCGCGGCGCTGCTCGGCGCGCCGGTGCCCGGCGCCGTGGCGGCCGAGATCTCCACCGCCTACGCCGCCATGGCGACCGACGCCGGGCCTCCCGCCGTCGCCGTGCGTTCGAGCGCCGTCGGCGAGGACTCCGAGCAGGCGACGTTCGCCGGCCAGCAGCAGACGCTGCTGTGGGTCCGCGGCGAGCAGCATGTCGCCGCGGCGGTCCGCTCGTGCTGGGCGAGCCTCTACAGCGCCGAGGCGATCGCCTACCGTGCGCGGCTGGGCGACACAGGCGCGGCGCCGGCGATGGGCGTCACGGTGCAGCTGATGGTCGACGCGGCCGTCTCCGGCGTGCTGTTCACGTGCAACCCCGTCAGCGGCGACCCGAGCGTCGCCGCGATCGACGCGAGCTGGGGGCTGGGGCTGAGCGTGGTCGGCGGCGAGGTCACGCCCGATCAGTACCTGGTCAGCAAGATCACCGGCGACGTCGTGCGCCGCACGGTCGGCGACAAGGCGATCGAGTACGTCCCGGCACCGGGCGGCGAGGGGCCGGTCGCGGTGGCGGTCGACACGGCGCGCGCGTCGCAGCCGTGCCTGAGCGACGACGACCTGGCCGCGCTGGTGGCGCTGGCCCGTACCGTGCAGCGCCACTTCGGCTCCCATCAGGACGTGGAGTGGGCGATCGACCGCGACGGCGTGCTGTTCGTCCTGCAGGCGCGACCGGTCACCGCGGCCGAGAAGACCGACGGCCCCAAGGGCGTGTCGGCGATGTCGCTGATCATGGGCACGTTCGGCATCGGCGGGGAGCGAGCGCGATGAGCGACCTGACCGACGACGACGTCAGCGAGATCCTGCGGATCATCGACGAGTCGGGCGTCGACGAGCTGCGGATCGAGACGCGCGGCTTTCGCCTGCACGTGCTGCGCGGCGGCGCCACGCCGGCGCTCGTCGCCGAGCCGGAGGAGGCGCCGCCGCCGCCCGTTGCACCCGACGGCCGCGACGTCGTGACCGCCCCGATGCTCGGGACCTTCTACCGCGCCGAGGGTCCCGGTCGGCCGCCGTACGTCGAGGTCGGCAGCACGGTGGGGGCTGACACCGTCGTCTGCCTGATCGAGGTCATGAAGATGATGAACTCGATCAAGGCCGGCGTCGCGGGGACGGTCGCCGAGGTCTGCGCCGGCAACGGAGACCTCGTCGAGTTCGGCCAGCCGCTGTTCGTCGTCGAGCCGGCCGGATGACGCTGCGTCGCGTGTTCGTCGCCAACCGCGGCGAGATCGCCGTGCGGATCGTGCGCTGCTGTCGCGGGCTGGGCATCGAGACGGTCGTCGGCTTCTCCGAGGCCGACCGCGGGTCGCTGGCCGCCGAGCAGGCCGACCGTGCCGTCTGCATCGGCCCCGGTCCGGCCGCGCAGAGCTACCTGAGCGCCGAGACGATCGTCACCGCGGCGCTGGCGACGGACTGCGACGCGATCCACCCGGGCTACGGCTTCCTGTCGGAGAGCCCACGGCTCGCGGCGCTGACGCGCGAACAGGGGCTGGTGTTCGTCGGGCCGTCGGCGGAGGTCATCGCGCTGGCCGGCGACAAGCTCGCCGCCCGCGAGCAGGCCGTCACCGCCGGGCTGCCGGTCGTGCCGGGGCGCGAGGTCGCGAGCGCCGTCGACGCGCGAGCGTTCGCGGCGCAGGCCGGCCATCCGATCCTGCTCAAGGCGGCCGGCGGCGGTGGGGGGCGCGGGATCAAGCTCGCGCACAGCGACGCCGAGCTCGACGCCCTGTTCGGCGAGGCGGTCGCCGAAGCGGGCGCCGCGTTCGGTGACGACCGCGTCTACGCCGAGCGCTTCGTCGCCGCGGCGCGCCACATCGAGGTCCAGGTCGCGGCCGACGAGCACGGTGCCGCGATCCACCTCGGCGAGCGCGATTGCTCGGTCCAGCGCCGCTACCAGAAGGTCGTCGAGGAGGCGCCCGCGCCCGCGCTCGATCCCGGCGTGCGCGCGGCGCTGACCGCCGGCGCGGTCGCCTTCGCGCGCCATGTCGGCTACACGAACCTCGGGACCGTCGAGTTCATCGTCGACGCCACCACCGGCGAGCACTTCTTCCTCGAGATGAACTGCCGCATCCAGGTCGAGCACCCGGTGACCGAGGCGTTGACCGGGCTCGACCTCGTCGCGCTGCAGCTGGCGATCGCGGCCGGCGAGCCACTTCAGATCGCCCAGGACACGGTCGCGTTCGCCGGTCATGCGGTCGAGTGCCGCCTGAACGCCGCGGGCGCGGGCACGCTGACCGCGTTCGATGCCCCGGCCGCCGAAGGGCTGCGCGTCGACACCCACTGCCGCCCCGGCGCCGCGGTGCCGCCGTACTACGACGCGCTGCTGGCGAAGCTCATCGGTCACGGTGCCGATCGCGCGTCGGCGGTCGACGTCGTCCGCGACGCCGTCGCACGACTGCATGTCGAGGGCGTGGAGACCAACCGCGACACGCTGCTGGCGATCCTCGGCGATCCGGCTTTTGCCGCCGGGGCGGTCACGACCACATGGCTGGAGGCCGTCGCGTGATCGAGATCGTCGACACGACGACGCGCGACGGCAACCAGTCGCTGTGGGGCGCGACCGGGCTGACGACCCCCGACGTGCTGTCGATCGCGCCGACGATCGACCGTGTCGGCTACCACGCGCTCGACTTCACGTCGAGCACGCACATGGCGGTGTCGGTGCGTTTCCATCACGAGGATCCGTGGGAACGCATCCGCGCGGTCAGCGCCGCGATGCCGCGCACGCCGCTGAACTTCCTGACCACCGGGATGCGGTTCATCTCGTGGGAGCCGTGCGACGAGGACGTGATGGCGCTCGTGTTCCGGCTCGTCGCCCGCAACGGCATCCGCCGGGTCCAGATCGCCGACCCATCCAACGACGTCGGTGCGCTCGAGCAGGTGGCGCGGCTCGCCCATCGCGAAGGGATCGACGAGGTCGTCGTCGGGCTGACGTACTCGATCAGCGCCGTCCACACCGTTGACTACTACGTGCAGCGGGCGGCGGCGATGGGAGCCTGCCCCGACGTCGACCGGTTGTACCTCAAGGACCCGGGCGGGCTGCTCACGGTCGATCGGCTGCGCGAGCTGACGCCGGGCTTCGTCGGTGGCTTCGCCGGCGGGCCGGTCGAGCTGCACTCGCACTGCACGATCGGCCTGGCGCCGCTGACCTACATGGAAGGCGCCCAGAACGGCTATGGGACCCTGCACACCGCCGTCGAGCCGCTGGCCCACGGCACCTCGCAGCCGTCGGCGCTGTCGACCGCGCGCAACCTGGAGGCGCTCGGGCTCGAGCACCGGCTCGACCTCGACGCTCTGGCCGCGACCTCCGCGCACTTCACGGCGCTGGCGCGGCGCAAGGGACTGCCGCCGGGCGTCCCGTCGGACTTCGACGCCCGCTATTACCGCCATCAGGTGCCGGGGGGCGTGATGACGACGATGAGCCGTCAGCTCGCCGAGCTGCGCCGCCCCGAGTTGCTCGACGAGGTCATCGAGGAGATCGCACGGGTCCGCGCCGACTTCGGCTATCCGATCGTCGTCACGCCCTATGCGCAGTTCCTCGTCACCCAGGCGACGCTCAACGTGATCGCGCTCCAGCGCGGCGACGAGCGCTACGCCGACGTGCCCGACGAGATCGTGCGCTACTTCCTCGGGCATTTCGGAGCGCCGCCGTCGCCGCCCGACCCGCAGGTCGCCGACCGCGTCCTGTCGCTGCCGCGGGCGACGGAGCTGGCGCGAGTGCAGCCGCTGGCGCTCGAGGGCGCGCGGGCCCGGTTCGCCGCCGGGATCTCCGACGAGGAGCTGCTGCTGCGGATGACGATGCCGGCCGAGCAGGTCGACACGATGCTCGCCGGCACGCCCCCGTCGCGCCCGGCCGCCACCGGCGACCCGGTCGTCCGGCTGCTGGCCGAGCTGGACCGCCGGCGCGAGATCGGGTACGTCCGGGTCCAGAAGGCCGACACGCTCGTGGAGTGGCGCCGTGCGGGTTGACCAGGCGCGCGGGTTCGTCTTCGACCTCGACGGGACGCTGATCCAGCGCCGGCCCGACGGGTTCGTCGTGTTGCCCGGCGCCGCCGAGGTCATCGCGGCGATCCGCGCCTCGCGCCGGCCGCTGGCGATCTTCACCAACGCCAGCCACGTCGCCCCGGCGGTCATCGGGGCGGAGATGCGCGAGGCCGGGCTCGAGGTCGCAGACGACGAGATCCTGACGCCGATCTGCTCGACGATGTCCTACCTGCGAGCGCGATTCCCCGGGCGCGGAGTGATGACATTCGCGACCGCCGCCACCCGCGAGCGGCTCGCTGAGGAGGGCGGGATCGACCTGGTGGACGGGGAGGGGGCTGCGGTGGTCTTCGTCGCCCACCCGGATGCGTTCGAGTTTGCGGCGCTGGACCGCGCCGCACGGGCGATCTCCGCCGGCGCGCGGCTGCTGACCGCGAGCTTCGTCCCCGCCTACTCCGGCGCCGACGGACCGATCTTCAGCCACGGCGCCATGGTCACCGCGGCGCTCATGAAGGCCACCGGGGCGCGCCCGGCGATCACCGGCAAGCCGTCGAAGGCCGCGGTCGCCGAAACCGTCGCCCGCATGGGCGTCCCGTCGGCCGACCTCGTCGTCGTCGGCGACGACGTCGTCCTCGACATCGGACTCGGGCACCTCGGTGGCTCGCACACGATCCTCGTGCGCAGCGGAATCAGTGCCGGCGTCGACGTCGACCGCCTGCCGGCGTCGCGCCGGCCGCACGAGGCGATCGCGGGCGTCGGCGACCTGCTGGGCCGCCTCTAGCGTCCGACGCGCTCGAGGATGCCGACGAGGTCGTCGGTCGCCGACAACATCGGCGCGTGGTCGGTGTCGAGCTCGAAGATCTCGGACACGTGGCCGTCGTCGGCGATCATCCGGCGCTGCAGCGGTGGCGGGATCGACTGGTCGCGGTTGCAGATGACGTACGCGCGCGGGATGTCATCGAACCCGGCGCCGCGTGCGACGGGCGTGGCCATCGGCGCCAGCGGCTGGGGCCTATGGCGCGGGAGCGCGGCGACGATCTGGGCCTCCGGCGTGTTGTTGTAGGCCGCGAGGCGCATCCCGTCGTCGGTCAGCCGCCCGGTCGGCGGCTCGATGATGAGGTTGGCCTGGATCTGGTCGTCGGCCCCCTCGGGAAGCTGGGTCATGTCGAGCAGCCCCTTGCCGTCCGAGGGCAGGAACGCGCAGACGTACACGAGCTTGGCGATCAGCTCGGGTGCGAGGCCCGCCGCATGGGTGATGGCGACACCGCCCATGCTGTGGCCGACCAGCACCGCGGGCTCGTCGCCGTCCTTGAGTGCCTCGACGATCCGCTGCGCGTAGCCGTCGAGCGTGACCTCCTCGGCGGGCGTGGCGTCGTCGCCGGAGCCCGGTAGGTCGGGCGCGGCGACGGCGTGTCCGGCCGCCTGAAGCGCGGCGGTCACCGGCTCCCACGTCCAGCCACCGCTGAACGCCCCGTGGACAAGGACGAACCGGGCCATCAGTCCACAGCGCCGGCAACGGCGTCGGCGGGTCTGATCAGCGACGCGCCGGGCATCGCCTCGAGAACGTGACGGTGCTCGAACACGACCTCGAGGTTGCGCGAAGCCAGCCGCGCGTGTTCGCGAGCGATGCCCTCGGCGCGGGCGCCCTCGCGGCGGGTGATCGCATCGACGAGCGACCGGTGCTGGTAGTGGGCGACGACGAGGATCTCGCGCGACTCGGGGAGCTCCGCCTCGGCGAGGACGAACGCGCTGGCCGATGCGAATGGCAGCGACACGACGCCCGCGATCGCGCGTTCGAGCATCGGGCTCTGTGCCGCGGCAAGGAACAGGTCATGGAAGCGCTGGTTGATCCCGACATAGGCCTCGAACGACTCCCAGTCGGCGCGGTGGACCAGCGGCTGCATCGCCTCGTTGCAGTTGTTGAGCTCGCCGAGGATCTCCGGCGCCGCGCCGCGCTCCGCCGCCATCCGCGCCGCCGTGCCCTCGAGCACGCCGCGGATGTCGACCGCGTCGGCGATGTCGGTCTCGGTGAACTGCCGCACCGCGTAGCCGCCGCGGGGCAGCAGCTCCAGCAGCCCTTCGTGCTCGAGCTTGGCCAGCGCCAGGCGCACCGGCGTGCGGGACACGCCGAGGCGTTCGACGAGCGGGAGCTCGGACATTCGCGAGCCGGCCTCGAACTCGCCCGCGAGCAGAAGCTGGCGCAGGCGAAGCAGCGCGCGGAGCGACTGCGACTGCGATTCGTCGTCGCGGTACTCGAGTTCGTCGCTCACGTGGCGTCCCCGGAGACGCGTCTGGACGGGAGACATCTCACGGCGATTGTATGCAGACATGACCCCAAAAACGCAAGAACACGCGAATTGGCGGGTCTGAAGTGGATTCGTTGCATACAGAGTCGGCTAGGATGCGGCCGCATGCCCAGCTGGGACGACTTCCAGCCGTTCATCGTCACTGGCCTGGCGCTGGGCGGAGTCTATGCGCTCTCCGGAGTCGGAATGGTCGTGCTCTATCGCGCCACCGGCGTCCTGAATCTCGCCTTCGGAGCGGTCGGCGCGATGGGCGCGCTGATCGCCTGGACGCTGATCAACAAGTCGCACACCGCGCAGGGCGTCGCGTTCGTCGTCGCGATCCTGTTCAGCATCGTCATCACGCTCGCCTACGGGATGCTGTTCGGCCCGACGCTGGCCGACCGCGACCCGCTGGTGAAGGCGACGGCGACGATCGGCCTCACGCTGATCCTGCTCGGCGCCATGTCATGGATCTGGAGCGACAAGGCGCGCTCGCTCGTGCTGCCGACGACCGACCACACGTACACCGTCGGTCTGATCTTCATCAACTGGACCCAGATCATCGCGTTCGCGCTGGGGGTGATCGTCGCCATCGGGACGACGCTGTTCCTGCGCTTCACGAAGCTCGGCACCGCGATGCGCGCCCTGGCCAACGACCGCGAGATCACCGCCTCGCTCGGCGTGCCCGTGCGACGCGTCGAGGCCGCGGCGTGGTTCGCGTCGGGCGCGCTGTCGGGCATCTCGGGGCTGCTGCTCGCCAACCTCGTCGGGCTCGACGCCACGACGCTCACGTTCCTCGTCATCTCGTCGCTCGCGGCGGCGCTCATCGCCCAGCTGAACTCGATCATCATCACGCTGCTGGCGGGGCTGGTCGTGGGGCTGGTCAACGCGCTGATCACGCCGATCCTGTCGATCAGCGAGTACCGCGACATGACGCCGTTCGTCCTCGCGATCATCGCCGTGCTGGTGCTGGCCCGCCGCGGGGACATGTCGTCCCGGCGGATCGTCTGATGGCCGCCTGGACCAGGCCCGGCAACCGCCGCCAGGCCCTGATCACGACCGTGCTGCTGGCGATCGTCCTCCTGTGGCTGCCCGGGCAGCTCAGCCGCTACTGGATGGACGTGCTGACCGAGGTCGCGGTCTACGCCCTCGTCGCGCTCGGGCTCGGCCTGCTGATGGGCCGCGTCGGGCTCGTGTCGCTCGGCCAGATCGCCGTGCTGGCGATCGGCGCGTGGATCGCCGCCCGGATCCTCTATGCGACATCGCTGCCGTTCTCGGTCGTGATCATCATGTGCGGTCTGGGCACCGGCGTCATCGGAACCCTGGTCGGGCTGCCGGCGCTCCGGGTCAGCGGGCTTTCGCTCGCCCTGATCACGCTGATGCTCGCCGGCGCGATCAGCATCGTGCTGGCCAATTTGAACTTTCCCAACGGCGGCCACGGGTTCGCCGGCTACGCGGACTCGGCGTTCAGCAACGCCAAGATCCAGCCGATCCGGCGACCGAGCATCGCGCTCAGCGACGTCGGCTTCTACCGCTACACGGTGATCGTCGCGGTGGTCATGTTCCTGCTCGCGCTGTGGCACGTCAGCAGCAAGCCAGGGCGGGCGTGGGCGTCGATCCGCCAGAGCGAGCCGGCCGCGCTGGCGACCGGGATCAACATCACCTTCTACAAGCTGTGGGCGATCGTGCTCGCGTCGTTCATCACCGGCGTCGCGGGCGCGCTGCTGGCCGGCGACTCGGGAACGCTGTACCCGAGCCAGTTCCCGACCGTGCAGTCGATCAGCCTGCTGGCCGTCGTCCTGATGGGCGGGATGTTCAGTCTCTGGGGCGCGGTCATCGGCGGCGTGCTGATGCAGCTGCTGCCCGCGTTCCTGGACAAGTGGAACCTGCCCGCCGACCTGCTGACGATCCTGTTCGGCGTCGGCGTGCTCCAGGTGCTGGCCACGGCACCGGAGGGCCTGGTCTCACAGGTCCCCAGCGACCTCAAGCGCCTGGGCCGCGGGCTGCGGCGCCTGGGCGGCGGGTCCGCGCCGCCGCCGCCGGAGACGCAGGAGGCCGGTCCGTGATCGCGATCGACGACCTCACCGTCCGCTTTGGCGGGGTCACGCCGCTCGACGGCGTCTCGCTGAAGTTCGAGCACGGCACGTGCGGGCTGATCGGGCCCAACGGGGCCGGCAAGACGACGTTCTTCAACGTGCTCAGCGGGTTCGTCAAGCCGGCCAGCGGCACGGTCCGGGCGCTGGACCGCGACCTGCTGAAGATGAGCCACTTCCGCCGTGCCCGCTGGGGCCTGCGGCGCACGTTCCAGACCGAGCAGGCGATCGCCGGGCTGTCGATCCACGACAACGTCGTGCTCGTGTCCGAGCACGCCCACAGCGATGAGGCCGGCGGGCGCGACGGCGTGCAGGAGGCGCTGGACTTCGTCGGGCTCGACGCCGATCCGCGGACCAAGGTCGGCACGCTCGGAGCGCGCGACCGCCGGCTGGTGGAGGTCGCCCGCGCCGTCGTCGGCAAGCCGCGCATCGTGCTGCTCGACGAGCCGGCCGCCGGCCTGCCCGACGAGGAGACCGCGCACCTGGGGTCGGTCATCCGCAAGATCCCTGAGCACACCGGGGCGCTGGTGATCCTCGTCGACCACGACATGAGCCTCGTGTCGGCGTGCTGCGCGGTCACCGCCGTGCTCGACTTCGGGAAGCTGATCGCCAGCGGCCCGACCGCTGACGTGCTGCGCGACGAGCGCGTGGTGCGCGCCTACCTGGGCACCGAGGAGGTCGAGGTCGCGTGAGCGACGACACGCTTCAGATCGACAACGTCACGATCCCGCGCGGCGGCCGACCGGTCGTCCACGGCGTCTCGATCACGATCCCGCCCGGCCAGGTCACGACGCTGCTCGGCGCCAACGGGGCCGGCAAGTCGAGCCTCGTGCTCGCGGTCGGCGGGCTGCTGCGCCCGAGTTCCGGCGAGATCCGGATCGGCGAGCAGAACACGGTCGGTTGGCGGCCCGAGAAGATCCGCCGCGCCGGCGTCGCGGTCGTGCCCGAGGGACGGCGGCTGCTCAGCCAGCTGACGGTGCGCGACAACATCCAGGTCGCGACCTACATGCTCTCGCGCGACGAGGCCAAGGCCGGTGTCGCCTACGCGCTGGAGCTGTTCCCGGAGCTCGAGAAGCGCCAGGGACTGCCGTCGCGCTCGCTGTCGGGCGGCGAGCAGCAGATGCTCGTGCTCGCCCAGGCGCTGGTCTCCAAGCCGAAGTTCATCCTGATCGACGAGCTGTCGCTCGGGCTGGCGCCCGTCATCGTCCAGCGGTTGATGCCGACCGTGCGCCGCGTCGCGGAGTCGGGCGTCGGCATCCTGCTGATCGAGCAGTTCGCCCGCGTCGCGCTCGAGCTCGCGACCGCCGCCTACATCATGGAGGGCGGCCACATCCGCTACTCGGGAACGGCGAGCGAGCTCCAGGCCCGCCCGGAGCTGCTCGAGGCGGCCTACCTCCTCGGTGGGGCGGAGCTCAAGGCCGAAACCGCCTGACCGGCGACCTCAGAACGGGAACGGCTCGGCCGCCGGCCGCGACGTCATCCACTGCCACTCGGTCCACAGGTCGAGGTTGGCGACGCCACCGAAGTGGCCGCCGTTGCTCGACGCCTTGACCCCGCCGAACGGTGCGGGCGGCTCCTCGTTGACCGTCTGGTCGTTGATGTGAACCATGCCCGCGTGCAGTCGCTCGGCGATCGCGGCGGCATGGTGCTCAGAGCCTGACTGGACCGCCGCGGCGAGCCCGTACTCGGTCTGGTTGGCCAGTTGCACCGCCTCGTCGTCGGTGCGGAACGTCGTCACCGGGGCGACCGGACCGAACAGCTCGTTGGTGAACGCCGCCATGTCCGGCGTCACGTCGCGCAGCACGGTGGCGGGGAAGAACAGCCCGTCGGCCTTGCCGCCGGTCATCGCCGTCGCGCCCGCGCCGATCGTGTCATCGACGATCTTCTGGACCCGGCGGACCTGCTTGTCGTTGATGATCGGCCCCAGCGCGACCTCGTCGAGGTTCGGGTTGCCGACGGGCAGATGGCCGGCGCGCTGGGCCAGCGCCTCGAGGTACTCCTCGGCGATCGACTCGTGGACCAGGTGCCGGCTCGAGGCGATGCAGATCTGCCCCGAGTGCAGGAACGATCCCCACGCCCCGGCCGACGACGCGGCGTTGATGTCGGCGTCCTCGAGCACGATCAGTGGGCTGTTGCCCCCGAGCTCGAGCACGGTGCGCTTGAGCGTGCGACCGGCCGTCTCGCCGACCGCCCGTCCGGCCGCGGTCGAGCCCGTGAACGAGATCATCCGAACGTTGGGGTCCTCGACGAGCGCCTGGCCGACGTCGGCGCCGCCGGCGAACACGTGCAGCAGACCCTCTGGTAGCCCGGCCTCCTCGAACAGCCGCGCGATCAAGACGCCGCCGCTGACGGGGGTGTTGAGGTCACACTTCATGACGATCGCGTTGCCCAGGACGAGCGCCGGCCCGACCGAGCGCATCGCCAGAACGAGGGGGAAGTTCCACGGCGTGATCACGCCGACCACGCCGATCGGCACGCGCCGCGCCGTGCTCGTGCGCCCCGGGGTGAGCGACGGAAGCACGAGCCCGAGCGGATGCGAGACCAGGGCACAGGCCATGTCGAGCTGCCCGATCGAGGCCGTGATCTCGACGTCGGCCTTCGGTGGGATCGAGCCCGACTCGCGGACAATCCACTTCACGATCTCGGCACGGTGGCGCTCGAGCGCCTCCGCTGCGCGGCGCACGATCGCGACGCGCTCGGTGATCGGCGTCTGCGCCCACTCGCGCTGCGCCGCCGCCGCCGACGCGGCGGCGCTGGCGACCGTGCCGGCATCGCCGACGCCGGTGGTGGCCAGCGTCTCGCCGGTCGCCGGCTCGATCGAATCGACCGTCGCGGCGCCGTCGACCCAGCCGTCGGAGTAGATCTTGCCCGTCCAGCGACCGGCGGCCAGCAGATCGTTGGCGGGGGCGGTGTCCTGCTCAGCTGTCGTGCTCATGGCGCGGCTCCTTGGTCAGGCCACCGCGGCCGTGGCCGGGCGCCCGTTGCGGATGAGGTCGGCGGCCTTCTCGCCGATCATGATCGTGGGGGCGTTGGTGTTGCCGCGGGTGACGCTCGGCATCACCGAAGCGTCAGCGACCCGCAGGCCCTCGACGCCGTAGACGCGCAGCTCCGGGTCGACGACCGACCCGATCGCGCACGTCGAGGTGGGGTGGTAGACGGTCTGCCCGGCACGTCGCGCGAACGCGAGCAGCTCCTCGTCGGAGTCTCCGTCGGGGACGCTGAACGACGTCTGCGTGACCGCCTTCAGCGCCTCCTGCTCGGCGACCTCGAGGGCGATCCGCAGCCCGGCAAGCACCGTCTGGCGGTCCTCCTCGGTGGTCAGGAAGTTGCACAGGACCAGCGGCTTGGAATCGGCCATCGGCGTGCGCAGCGAGACCTTGCCGCGGCTGCTCGGTTTGATGACGACCGGCCCGAACGCGTATCCGTGCTGGGCGGGGGCGGTGAGTCCTTCGTCGTAGAACATGCCGGGCGCGAGGTGGAACTGCATATCGGGCGCGCTGAGGCCGGGACGCGTGCGCATGAACACGGCGCCTTCGGCGATGTTCGAGCTCAGCGGACCGCGGTGCTCCTCCATGAGGAGCGCGACGTTGTCGGGCGTGAGCGCGCCGAACAGTGAGCCGTCCTCGGTCGTGTAGTTGAGGTTGGCCATGAAGTGATCCTGGAGGTTCTCGCCGACCGGGAGATCGGCGCGCGACTCGATCCCCATCAGCGCGAGCTCGTCAGCCGGGCCGATGCCCGACAGCATCAACAGCACCGGCGACTGGTAGGCGCCGGCCGAGACGATGACCTCGCGCTGAGCCCGGATCTCCTGCACCTCACCAAGGCGGGAGATCTCGACGCCGACGACACGGTCGCCGTCGAACATCAGGCGCTGGCTCATCGCGTGGGTGATGACGTCGAGGTTCGGACGCTCCATCGCCGGATGCAGGTAGGCGACGGCGGGCGAGCAGCGCATCCCGTCTCGCTGGGTGACCTGGAAGCGGCCGACGCCTTCCTGGCGGGCGCCGTTGAAGTCGGGGTTGCGCTCGTGGCCGGCGGCCACGACGGCGTCGATGATCGCATCGGTCAGCGGCGTCTGCGCGCGCCCGTCGGACACGGTGAGCGGGCCTCCGACGCCGTGGAACGGGTCCTCGCCGCGCTCGTTGTCCTCGGCGCGCTTGAAGTACGGCAGGACGTCGTCGTAGCCCCAGCCCTCGGCGCCACCGGCCTCCCACTCGTCGTAGTCGGCGCGGTTGCCGCGGATGTAGATCATCGCGTTGATCGAGCCGGATCCGCCGAGCATCTTGCCGCGGGGGAGGTACAGCCGGCGGTTGTCGAGCCCCGGCTCCTGCTCGCCCAGCAGATCCCAGTCCAGGCCCGACTTGAACATCGCGGGGAACGCCGCCGGCATGTGGATCTCGGGTGCCGTGTCGGGACCGCCGGCCTCGAGCAGGCAGACCTTGACGTCGGGGTCCTCGCTCAGCCGCGCTGCGACGACGCAGCCCGCCGAGCCGGCTCCGACGATCACGTAGTCGTACATACGCGCTCTCCTTTTCAATTGCGAACGATGACCTTCATGACTTCGGCCGGGTTGGCGATGGCGAAGGCGATCGCCTCCGGTGCGTCGTCGAGGGGGAATTCGTGGCTGACCAGCGTCAGCATGGCGTCGGCGCGGCGCTCGGCGAGGTCGACGGCGGTCGCGAACTCCCCGTCGCCACAGCACGCCACGCCGAGCATGTCGATCTCCTTCTCGGCGAACACGCCGACGCGCAGGGCGATCTCCTGGCCCGACATCCCGACGACCGCGACCCGCCCGGTCAGCGCGACCATCGCCACGCCGGCCTCGATCGCCTCGGCGGCGCCGGTCGCGTCGATGACGACGGGGGCGCCGTCGGCGCCGGCCCACTCCTCGACATGGGCCGCGACCTCGTCGCGCGTCGTCCATGGGAGCGGCTGCGCTCCGATCGCCTGCCCGATGTTCAGGCGTGAGGCGACCGGATCGACGAGCAGCACGTCGGCGCCGCGGTCGAGCGCCGCGACGGCGATGCACTGCCCGATCGGCCCGGCGCCGAGCACGACGACCTTCTCCCCGGCCTCGATCCGTGCGCGCGCGACGGCGCGCACGGCGATCGACAACGGCTCGACGAGCGCGGCGAGTGCCGGGTGGTCGGTCGCGATCTCGAACACCTGGGTCTGGGGGACCACGAGGCGCTCCTGCAGCCCGCCGTCGCTGTGAATGCCGATGAGCTGGAAGTTCGCGCAGCGGTTGGGGCGCCCGATGCGGCATGGGTAGCAGTCGCCGCACGAGATCAGCGGGTGCATGGCGATGCGCCGGCCCGGTTGCAGTTCGGGCCGGCAGGCCGGGCCGGCGGCTTCGACGATCGCGCCGACCTCGTGGCCGAGGATCCGCGGGAAGTGGCCGCCGCCGGCGGCCTGCGACAGCGTGCCGTCGAAGTAGTGGTAGTCCGAGCCGCACAGACCGATCGCGTCAGGCGCGACGAGCAGCTCGCCCGCGCGAAGATCGCCGGGCTCGGCGACGTCGTCGATCACCATCGTGTCGGGGCCGGTGGTCACTGCGGCGCGCATATCTGGTCCTTCCGGGTTGCGAGGCCGAGCGCGACGCGCGCGGCATGCTCGATCTCGTCGGCGCCCGGCAGATAGGCGTCCTCGAGGTGGGGGCTGAGCGGGATCGGGGTGAACGGGGCGCCGACGCGCTCGATCGGCGCGTCGAGCGAGTCGAAGGCGATCGCCCCGACGGCGGCCGCGATCTCGGCGCCGAAACCGCCGTGGGCAACCGCCTCGTGGGCGACCACGAGTCTGCTCGTGCGCGCCACCGAGTAGGCGATCGCATCGACATCCAGCGGGACCAGGGTGCGCGGGTCGATGACCTCGGCCTCGATCCCGTCGGCGGCGAGGCGCTCGGCCGCCGTCAGCGCCTCGGCCGTCATCCGCGACAGCGCAACGATCGTGACGTCGCCGCCCTCGCGCAGCGTGCGCGCGGCGCCGATTGCCACCGGCTCGATCTCGTCGGGCACGTCCTCGCGCTTGAAGTACAGCGTCTTGTTCTCCACGAACACGACCGGGTTGGGGTCGGCGATCGCCGACAGGAGCAGTCCGGCGGCATCGGCGGCGCAGCTCGGCATCACGACCTTCAGGCCCGGCACGTGGGTCAGCCACGCCTCGAGGCTCTGGGAGTGCTGTGCGCCACCGCGCTGGCCGGCGCCGCCCTGGGTGCGGACGACGAGCGGCACGGTCAGCTGCCCGCCCGACATCAGGTGCGCCTTGGCGGCCTGGTTGACGAGCTGGTCGAGCGCGAGGGTGATGAAGTCGATGAACATGATCTCGAGCACCGGCCGCAGGCCCGACTGCGCGGCGCCGATCGCGACGCCGGCAATCGCGGCCTCGCTGATCGGCGTGTTGCGCACCCGCTCGGTGCCGAACTCTTCGGCCAGCCCCGCGGTCGCCGTGTACGGGCCGCCCTCCGCGACGTCCTCGCCGATGACGATCACGCGCTCGTCGGCGCGCATCGCGGCCGCGGTCGCGTCGTTGATCGCCTTGATGTAGGTCGTCCGGGTCACGCGTAGACCAGCCGCGCCGGGAGATCGGGGGGCGGGAAGTCGCTGTCGCGCGCAAACGCGATCGCCGCCTCGACCGCCTCGACCGCCTCGCGCTCGATCTCGGTGGCGCGCTCGTCGTCGATCCAGCCCTCACCGACGGCATGGCGCTGGAACCGCAGGATCGGGTCCTTCTCCTGCCACTCGGCGGCACTGATCGCCTCGCGGTAGTGGGCCGGGTCGCCCTCGTAGTGGCCACGCAGGCGGTGGGTCAGACACTCGAGCAGCACCGGGCCCTCGCCGCGGCGGGTCGTCTCGAGCAGGCCCGCGAATGCCGCGTGGACCGCGAGCAGGTCGTTCCCGTCGACCGTCTCACGGGTCAGCGCGTAGGGAGCGACCACGTCGCTGACCCGCTCGACGTTGGTGTGGGCGCTGCGCGGCGTGAACTCGGCGAAGCCGTTGTTCTCGCACACGAGCATCACCGGCAGGCCCCACAGTGTGGCCAGGTTGATCGACTCGTTGAAATAGCCGGCCTGTACGGCGCCGTCGCCGAAGAAGACGACGGTCACCCGGTCATCGCCGGCCGCGCGTGCCGCCAGTGCGCTGCCCAGCGCCAGCGGGATGTTGCCGCCGACGACGCCGGTCGCGCCCATCAACCCGTGCTCGACGTCGACGAGGTGCATCGAGCCGCCCATCCCCTGGCAGAGGCCGTCGCTGCGGCCCATCAGCTCGGCCATCACGCGCTGCATCGCCGCGCCCTTGGCGATCGCGTGGCCGTGAGCGCGGTGGCCGCTGTAGATCATGTCGTCGTCGCGTAGCTGCGAGCAGACGCCCGCCGCGACTGCCTCCTGTCCGACGCTGAGGTGGATCAGCCCGTAGACCTCGTCGCCCTGCTTGAGCCGCCCGACCCGCTCCTCGAAGTGGCGGATGCGCCACATCGTGTCGAGCAGGCTCGCAGCGTCGTTCACGCGGGCGCCCGCGTTCCGAGCAGCTTCTGCACCGCGCCGACGATGCCCGCGGCGTCGGGGATCACGGCCGATTCGAGCACCTCGCTGTAGGGCACGGTCGCGTCGAGCGCCGTGACCTGCACGATCGGCGCCTTGAGCAGATCGAAGCCGTGCTCGGCGACGTCGCCGGCGATGACCGCCGACACCGACGCATGGCGCGGCGCCTGATCGGCGAGCACCAGGTGGCCGGTCTTGCCGACCGACTCGAGGATCGCGTCCAGGTCCAGCGGGGCGATCGTACGCGGGTCGATGACCTCCGCCTCGATGCCCTCACCGGCCAGCTCCTGCGCCGCCTCCAGCGCGCGGTCGACCATCCACGCCGTCGCGACGATCGTCACGTCGCCACCGGCGCGGCGGACCTCGGCCTGGCCGAACGGCACCGCGTACTCGCCGTCGGGGACATCGCCGTGCTCGAGCGTCAGCAGGTAATGGTGCAGGTAGACGACGGGGTTGTCGTCGCGGATCGCCGTCGTCATCAGGCCCTTGGCATCGGCCGCCGTCGACGGCACGACGACCTTCAGCCCCGGCACGCCCATGAACAGCGCGCTGAGTGACCCGGTGTGCTGCCCGGCCCACCCGGCGGCGAAGCCGAAGCCTGCCTTGAGCACGAGCGGAACCGACACCTGGCCGCCGGTCATGTAGCGAAAGCGCGGGCCCTCGTTGACGACCTGGTCCATCGCCACGAGCATGAACTCGGCCATGTAGAGCTCGACGACGGGCCGGTAGCCGGCCATCGCGGCGCCGATCGCGATGCCGATCTCGGCCGTCTCGGAGATCGGCGTCACGCGGACCCGGTCGGAGCCGAACGCCGAAAGGAAGCCGTGGTTCTCGGTCGTCCCGAGGTTCTGGCCGAAGTACAGGACGCTGTCGTCGCGCTCCATCTCCTCGTGGATGGCCTCGTCGATCGCCGCGATGTAGGGGAGTTCGTGTGCCATGTCGGGCCTCCTAGGCGTAGACGTACTCGAGCGCCTGGGCGGGCTCGGGGTGGGGGCTTTGCAGGCCGAAGTCGACGGCCTCCTGCATCTCGGCCTGAACCGTGGCGCCGATCTGGTCGGCCGCCTCGGGAGCCAGCGTGCCGTCGGCGACCAGCACGCCGCGGAACCGCGGCACGGGGTCGCCGCGCAGCGCGGCCTCGTACTGCTCGGTGTCGCCGAACACCTCGATCGCCTCGTGCTCGGGGTAGTGCAGCGGCACCCCCGGCGGGGCGATCAGGTTGCCGTGGGCCGACAGCCGGTAGACCTTGGACTCGACCAGCGTCGGGCCGTCTCCCGCCCGCGCCCGCGCGACCGCCGCGCTGACGACGGCGTGGACGGCGAGCGGGTCGAGGCCGTCGACCGTCTCGCCCGGCATTGCGAATGCCTTGGCCTTGGTCGCCAGCGGCTCGCCGGCGGCGGCGTTCGCGTCCTCCTGATGGGACTGTGTGACGACGTTGTAGCCGTTGTTCTCCATCACGTAGACGATCGGGAGCTTCCACAGCGACGCGATGTTCAGCGACTCGGCGAATGCGCCCTGCTTGGACGCGCCGTCGCCGAAGAAGCACAGGACGACCTGGTCCTGCTTGCGGATCTGCGCGGCCCAGGCCAGGCCGGTCGCCTGGGGGATGCCGGCCGCGACGATCCCCGACGTGCCCATGAAGCCTCGATCGACGTCGGTCAGATGCATCGATCCGCCGCGCCCGTGGCAGAGGCCGGTCTCGCGGCCGTAGACCTCGGCCATCATCGCGTTGGCCGAGGTGCCGAGCACGAGCGGGTAGCCGTGACAGCGGTAGGTCGCCATCAGCTGATCGCCGTCGCGGCGGCTGATCAGCGACCCGACGATCGACGCCTCGGCGCCGTCGGCGAGGTGCGTGTGGCCGCGGATCACGCCCGGGTGCTCCTCGAACGTCCGCTTGACGCGCTCCTCGAACTCGCGAATGCGCAGCATCTGGGTGTAGACCCAGATCAGGCGCTCGGCGTCGAGGGTCTCGGGCTCGGTGGCGGTCACGGGCGCTCCTTCGGGGCGGTGGTCGTCGTGAATTGCGCGCTCGTCGTCGCGAAGGCGCGGTCGAAGATCTCGTCGATCGGCAGGTTGCGCAGCGGCTCGGAGAGGACCTCGACGCCCCATGGGCCGGGGTAGCCCATGTCCTGGGCGACGGCGACGTAGCCGGGGATGTCGAACTCGCCCTCGCCGGGCAGCTCGCGGTGGTTGATGACCTCGTCGAGGCGATCGTCGAGCCATGCGTGATGGCCGTCGGACAGCTCGATCCACGACAGCGCCCGCAGCGGGATGCGCCGCAGCTCGTCGGGGGCGATTCCGAGCTTGGACATGTGCCACGTGTCGACGACCAGGCCGCTGTTGGGCGTGTCGACCGCCTCGACGAGCGCGAGCGCGCTGTCGAGCGAGTTGACGCTCGCGTCGAACGGCATGAACTCGTAGGGGACGAGCGCGTCGTGGTGCTGGGCCGCGTCCTCGCACAGCTCGCCGTAGCGTTCGATCACCTGGTCCAGCGGACACTCGGTCCCGGCCAGGTTGCCGACCTTGACGTGGTGGGCGCCGAGCTCGACGGCGGCCTCCCACAGCAGCTTGCGGTTGGCGTCGGAGACCGTGCGGCCCTCGGTGCCCGGGTCCAGGAACCAGTCGCCGAGGAACTCGAGCTCGAGCCGCGTGATGTCGTGGTCGTCCATGATCTGGCGCATGTCACGCAGCGTGCGCTTCTCGAGGACGTGTTCGAGGTCGGCGAGCCAGATGCCGATCCCGGCGAATCCGACGCGCTGCGCGTGGGCGCAGCGGTCGGCGAAGTCGAACAGGCTCCACTCACGGCCGAAGTGCACCGTGACCGGTCCGGAGATCGTCCAGTACAGCCCGACCAGCTCGGGCTCGTGTGCGGTCATGCTCGCATCCGTCCTCTCAGTCGCTTGAGCCCCCGGCCCTCCTTGTATACAGGAGGTAGGGTTGCCGCTGCAACGACGGTCACGCGACACTGAGGATGAGATGAACGGCGAGCTGCTGTGGTCACCCCCCGACGATCTGCGCTCGACGACCGAGGTCGGGCGCTATATGCAGTGGCTCGAGGAGCACCGCGGCCTGCGACTTCACCGACGGCACGGAGCTGTGGCGCTGGTCGATAGCTGACATCGAGGGCTTCTGGTCGTCGGTCTGGGAGTTCTTCGAGATCCGAGCGTACACGCCCTACGAGCAGGTGCTGACGTCGCACGAGATGCCGGGCGGCAAGTGGTTCGTCGGGGCGACGCTCAACTACGCCGAGCGCATGGTCGGCCTCGACGAGGACCTGGACCGCGTGGCGATCGTTGCGCGCTCGCAGACCCGCGAGCCGATCGAGCTGACGTTCGCGCAGCTGCGCGACCAGATCGCCCGGGCCCGCGCCGGCCTTCAACGTCTCGGTGTCGGCCCTGGCGACCGTGTCGTCGCGTACCTGCCGAACGTCCCCGAGACGCTCGTGGCGTTCGCCGCCGCCGCCAGCCTCGGGGCCGTCTGGGCGAGCTGTGCGCCGGAGTTCGGCGCCCGCAGCGTGATCGACCGCTTCGCGCAGATCGAGCCGAAGGTGCTGCTCGCCGTCGGCGGCTACGGCTGGCGCGATCGCAGCATCGACCGCCGCGCTGACGTCCAGGCGATTCGCGACGGGCTGCCGACGCTCGAACACGTGGTCGACCTGCCCTACGGCCCGTACGGCGTCGACGACGCGATCGGCTGGGACGAGCTGCTCGCCGTGCCCGGCGACCTGGCCTTCGAGCCCGTCGCCTTCGACCACCCACTGTTCGTCCTGTTCTCATCGGGCACCACCGGCCTGCCCAAGGCGATCGTCCACGGCCACGGCAACATGCTCATCGAGCACCTGAAGTCCCAGGCGCTGGGCTGGGACATGAAGCCCGGCGGGCGTCTGCTGTGGTTCACGACGACGGCGTGGATGATGTGGAACGCGCTCGTCTCGACGCTGCTCGTGCGCGCTTCGATCGTGATGATCGACGGCGATCCCCTGTGGCCGGACCTGACCTATCAGTGGGGCCTGGCACAGGAGACGAAGCCGACGCTGATGGGCGTCAGCCCGACGTTCCTCATGAACTGCGCGAAGGCCGGCATCCACCCGGCGCAGCAGTTCGACCTGTCGAGCCTGCGCGTGCTCGCCACCGCCGGCGCGCCGCTGCCCGCCGAGGCGTATCGCTACGTCTACGCGGAGCTCGATCCCAGCGTGCTGCTGCTCAACGGCAGCGGTGGGACCGACGTCTGCACGGGCCTGGTCAGCGGCAGCATCTGCCTCCCGGTCTACGAGGGCGAGATCTCGGGCATCGCACTCGGGGTCGACGCCAAGGCGTTCGACGAGGACGGCAACGAGGTGGTGGGCGAGCTCGGCGAGCTCGTGATCACCCAGCCGATGCCGTCGATGCCGGTGCGGTTCTACAACGACCCGGGCGACGAGCGCTACCGCGAGGCGTACTTCGACCTGTACCCGGGAGTCTGGCGGCAGGGCGACTGGATCCGCTTCACCGAGCACGGGTCGAGCGTCATCACGGGGCGCTCGGACGCGACGCTCAACCGCGCCGGCGTGCGGTTCGGGACCAGCGAGGTGTACGCCGTCGTCGAACAGCTGCCCGAGGTCTCGGACAGCCTTGTCGTGCATCTCGAGGACGACGAGGGCGGGCCGGGGGAGCTGATCCTGTTCGTCGCGCTGGCCGACGGCGCCACGCTCGACGACGAGCTGCGCGCGAAGGTCGCCGGCGCGCTGCGCTCGCAACTGTCGCCCCGCCACGTCCCCGACGCTATCTTGGCCGTGCCGTCGATTCCCCGGACGCTGACCGGCAAGAAGCTCGAGACCCCGGTCAAGCGCATCCTCCAGGGGCGGCCGGCGGCGGAGGTCGTCAACCCCGATGCACTGGCCGATCCGTCCTCGATCGACGCCTTCCGGCGCCACGCGGAGGCGGCCTCGACCGAGGCCTAGCTGTATACCGTCACGCCCGATTTCGGGCGCAGAAACGCCAGATCAGCGGGTTAGCGACGCATTCGGCATACAGAAACTGCACCACAGTGGCCCAGAGTGTGATTGACTCGCCGCCCAAGAAGTTGGGTTTTATGCGCTCTACAACTGGAGGAGCTATGGCAGTCATTCGTAACCGCATCGGGGCCCGGCATATCGTCGCGTTCTTGATCGCGGCCGGTGTGCTCACCGCGATCGTCGCCTACGCGGGCAGCACCAGCACCAACGCCTCGACGGCAGGCGCCGCCGCGGCGTCGAAGTGTGGTGCGGGCACCGGCAAGAAGGCCACCGGAACCCCGATCAAGCTGGGGGCTATCGCCACCAAGCTGCCGGGGACCGATTTCACCGACATCCCGAACATGGCCGCGGCGTACTTCGCGTGCGTCAACGCCAACGGCGGCATCAAGAACCACCCGGTGCAGCTGAACATCGAGACCGAGGCGATCAACCCGGTCCAGGCCGGCGCCGCGGCCAAGAAGCTGATTGGTGCCGAGCACGTGGTCGGCATGGTCGGCAACTCGAGCATTCTCGAGTGCACGGTCAACCACAAGTACTACGAGCAGCAGGGCTTCTACGTGATCGCCGCCGGCATCGCGCCCGAGTGCTACGGAACGTCGAACATCGCGTCCGTGAACATGGGGCCGCGGTACAGCTCCGACGGTGCCGCGCAGTACGCGCTGCAGCAGCACATCAACAAGCTGGTCTTCGACCAGTCCAACGTGCCGGGCACGGCCTACAACGTCGGCGGTGTTCAGCTGATCGCGAAGGCAGCGAAGGTCCCGGTCACGTCGCTGAAGGACAACGTCCCGATCCAGGACGCCAACTCGGTTGCCCTCAAGCTGGTCCAGGCGGCCGGCCCGAAGGGTGGCGTGGTCCTGAACTTCACGCCTCCCGAGGCGCTGAAGATCCTCCAGGCCGCGCAGCAGCAGGGCCTCGAGAACCGTGTCAAGGTGTGGGCGTGCTCGACGCCGTGCAACACCGACTTCCTCGCCAAGGCGCTGGGGTCGGGCTGGAACGGCAAGCTGGGCGTCAACGCCGAGCTGAACCTGCCGTCGGCGCCGGGTCCGGATGAGGCGCTGTACCGCCAGGTTCTGAAGCAGTACGGCAAGAAGGTCAGTGGTGGTCTGGGCAGCTTCAGCCAGATGGGCTTCGTTCAGGGCCGCATCGCCACCCAGGCACTGATGGGGATCAAGGGTGCGTACACGGCCAAGAGCGTCAACAAGGCGTTCCTGAACGTGAAGAACTTCCGCACCGACATCCTGTGCCGCCCCTGGTACTTCCAGAAGGCAGCGCTGCACATCCCCAACAACACCGATCGCACGGTGGTGCCGCAGAACGGCAAGATGGTCCAGAAGCAGGGTTGCTTCAACATCTCGCCGATCGATCCGGGCATCGCCAAGGTGCGCGCGATCGAGAAGAAGAACCACCTGTAGGAAGTTGTCCCGGTCCAGCCCGGGCGAGGCCTTGCGCCTCGCCCGGGCCGCGGTACTCAGAACGCGTGGTAGGAGAACGCGGTGATCTTGAAGCCGTGGTGGGCCGCGTTGACGCAGCGCACCGACGTCTGCCCGATCGTGCAGGTCACGCCGAGGCCGCTCCACGTGCCGTGGTTGTGGAGCGCGTGGGCACGGCCCGGCACGAACGAATCCTGGCTGAGGCGCAGCCGCTGCGGCGAGCCGGACCTGGCGATCTGCACGAAGCCCGGGTCACCGCCGGTGTTGTGTCCGGCCGGCGCCGGGATCAGCGCCGACACGCACAAGAGCTCGGTGGCCGGACGGCTGGCCGGGTGGATCTTGTAGCCACAGGCGATCGCGCCGTTGGGCGACGTCCAGACCTTGACGTGCGATGTCGCAGCGGCTGCGACCCCGGTCGCGACCATCCCGCACCCCACCAGCGCAGCGAAGAACCCCCGTGCCCGCATGGCGGCGAATTGTGAACGGGACAACATTGGTGCTGCGTTAGACGCCACGGGGACAGACAGAGCTCCGGTTCAGTCCGGGGGCGACTGGCTGTCCTCCGCCGCGAGGTCCTCCTCGCGCAGGTGAAAGCGGCGCTCGAGCTCAGAGACCTCCGACCGGCGGTGTGCGTGGGCGTCGAGGACATCCTGCTGGGTCGGCGGATGGTCGCGCGGATGATGGTGGTGGCAGGTGATGAACGGCGTGCCCTCGACCGGATGGCGGCCGATGCGCAGGCAGCCCTGGACGTGGCAGTTGTGTTTGCGCACGAGGGCGTAGCCCGCGGCGCAGGCGCCGATGCCCTCGAGCGTCTGCGGCCAGCCGCCGAGCAGCGTCGTCCAGCGGTTGGAGTTGTTGTCGCCCCAGGGCCAGAGGAATGCCAGCTCGTGCATCACGACAGCGCACTGTTTCGGCGTCCGGCGGCATGAACCTCTTACCGAGGGGTTCACGACCTGGCCTGGCCGCACTGCGCTGTAGCCTGCCGCGCCATGCATCGCTCCCTCGCCGCCGCCCTCGTTGTCGCCGCGCTCGCGTTCGTCCCCGCGATCGCGTTCGCCAAGCCCGCGAACTTCACCGCCCAGGCCCGGATGACCTCGCAGACGCGCAGCGGCGACCACGTGACGTTCACCGAGAAACTGTCGCAGGGCAAGCGCGTCATCGGCACCGACAAGGTCCAGTGCGTCGCTGCGGGCGGGCCGGTCTTCAACTGCCACGGCGTCTACACGTTCACGTTCCACCACGGAACGATCAAGGCGACGGGCAAGGACGATCAGTCCAAGACGATCAACATCGTCAAGATCACCGGCGGCACCGGGGCGTTCAAGGGCGCGAGGGGCACGATCGAGGTCCGCGTCAACGGCGCGACGTCGAGCCTGCAGTCGTTCAGCTTCCGCTGAGCCGCCTACAGCGCGGCGAGCAGTCGGTCGAGGTCTGACTCGTCGTTCCAGGCCCCGACGGACGCTCGCACGTACGACGTGCCGGGGAGGTGGCGGACGACGACTCCCTGCTCGGCGAGCCGCGGCGGGACCTCGTCGTTGTGCTCGCCCATCTCCCAGCTGACGAGCGTCGTCGCCCCGCGCGGCGCGACGGTGTAGCCGGCCTCGTCGAGCCGTGCCGCGAGCAGCGCCGCGAGCGTGGTGGCCCGCTCATAGACGTGGTCCCAGCCGAACGACGCCAGCACATCGTGGGCTGCAAGCGCGGCGAGCACCGACTCGGCGCTCAGCGTGAACGTGTCGTGGGCGGCGGCCGTCGACTTGGGCACCGCGTCGAGCCCCGCCGCCGGGTCCTCGAGGTTGCGGTAGCCCGGTGCGAACGGTGCCACCGCCTCGCGCCACTGCGGCGCGACGTAGAGGAAGCCGGTGCCGGACGGGCCGCACAGCCACTTCTGGCCGGCGGCGGCGTAGAACGCGCAGCCGAGCGCCTGCGGGTCGAGCGCCACGGCGCCCGCGCCCTGGGCGCCGTCGAGCAGCACGGGGATGTCGAGCTGGGCCAGTTCGGCCGGCGCGGTCGCACCCGAGGTCCAGTCGACGTGTGAGCACGCGACGAGCTTCGTCTTCGGTGTGACGGCGTCGAGGATGTCGGCGAGTGGCACGGCCTTGACGTCGACTCCGCGCCCGCGGACCGCGACGAGTGGCCCGATCAGGCCGGGGTGTTCGGTCGTCGAGGTGACGACCTCGTCTCCGGCGCGCAGGTCGAGCCCGACGAGCACGCGCGCCACGCCCTCGGTCGTCGATGTCGTGACCGCGATGTCGTCGGCCGTTGCCCCCATGACGCCGGCGTAGGCCTCGCGCAGCCGCTCGTACCCGTCGCGGGAGACCATGAAGTAGTCGCTCGTACGTCCCTTGGCCATCGCGACGTCGGCGACTTCGGCCGCCGCGTCAGCCGCTGAGGCGGGCAGCGGGCCGAACGTTCCGGCGTTCAGATACGCGTGCTCGGCAAGAACCGGAAACGCGGCACGCAGCTCGGCGGCATCCATGAAGGCCGGAGAATAACCTGCGGGTCGTGCAGGTCACGCTCCCCGACGGCAACGCACTCGAGCTCCCCGACGGCGCCACCGGCGCCGACGCCGCGGCGGCGATCGGCCCTGGCCTGGCCAAGGCGGCGCTGGCCGTCAAGCAGAACGGCGAGGTCCGTGACCTGGCGCGGCCGCTGATCGAGGGCGAGGGACTGGAGATCGTCACCGAGCGCAGCCCCGAGGCGCTGGCGCTGATCCGTCACGACGCGGCACATGTGCTCGCCGCCGCGGTCATGGACCTGTACCCCGGGGTCAAGATCTCGATCGGCCCGGCGATCGACGACGGCTTCTACTACGACTTCGAGTTCCCCGACGGCGTCTCGATCTCCGACGCCGACTTCCCGGCGATCGAGGCCGAGATGGCCAAGCACATCGCCGCCGACGAGCCGTTCGTGCGCGACGACGTCGGCACCGACGAGGCGCTGGCGCGGTTCCGCGCCGAGGGCCAGGACTACAAGGTCGAGCTGATCGAGGACCTGATCCGCGACGACGGGATCGACCACGTCGGCCTCTACACCAACGGCCCGTTCACCGACCTGTGCCGCGGCCCGCACGCGCCGTCGACCAAGCGGATCAAGGCCTTCAAGCTCCAGTCGGTCGCCGGCGCCTACTGGCGGGGCGACTCCAACCGCCAGCAGCTGACGCGCATCTACGGGACCGCGTTCCTCAACCAGAAGGACCTCGACGAGCACCTCGAGCGCCTCGAGCAGGCCCGCGCCCGCGACCATCGCAAGCTCGGGCCGCAGCTCGGGCTGTTCATGTTCTCCGAGGTCTCGCCGGGAATGGCCTTCTGGCTGCCGCGCGGCACCGTTCTGTTCAACGAGCTCGTCGCGCTGAATCGGCGGATGCAGTCCTCGCGCGGATATGTGGAGGTCAAGACGCCGCTGATCTACGAGTCGCATCTGTGGGAGACCTCGGGCCACTTCCCCAAGTACCGCGAGCACATCTTCCTGAGCGAGTACGAGGGGCGCGAGTTCGGCATCAAGCCGATGAACTGCCCGGGCCACTGCCAGCTGTTCGGCATGCAGCGCTGGAGCTACCGCGACCTGCCCTACCGCTGCGCCGAGCCCGGCCTGCTGCACCGCCGCGAGCCGTCGGGGGCGCTGCACGGGCTCCTGCGCGTCCGCCACTTCATCCAGGACGACGGCCACGTCTTCTGCCGCGAGGATCAGGTCCAGGAGGAGGTCACGGCGGCGCTGCGCTTCGCGTTCGACGTCTACCGCCTGTTCGACCTCGAGGCCCGTGTCGAGCTGTCGACGCGCCCCGACGACCGTATCGGCGACGACAGTTTCTGGGACAAGACGGAGGGGATGCTGGCCGACGCGCTGGCCGCCGCCGATCAGGAGTACACGGTCAACGAGGGCGACGGGGCGTTCTACGCGCCCAAGATCGACCTGCACGTGACCGACTCGCTCGGGCGTGGCTGGCAGATCGGCACGATCCAGCTCGACTACCTGATGCCCGAGCGCTTCGGCCTCACCTACACGGGCGCCGACAACGCCGAGCACACGCCGGTGATGATCCACCGCGCGATGTTCGGCAGCTTCGAGCGCTTCATCGGGTTGCTGATCGAGCACACGGCCGGCGAGCTCCCGGTGTGGCTGACGCCGGTCCAGGCGATCGCGCTGCCGATCGCCGACCGCCACATCGAGGCGGCGCAGGCGACGGTCGACCAGCTGCGCGCCCGCGGCGTGCGGGTCGAGCTCGACGACCGCACCGAGTCGGTCGGGCGCAAGATCCGCGAGGCCGAGACGCAGAAGATCCCGTACATGCTCGTGATCGGCGACCGCGAGGCCGAGTCGGGCTCGGTTTCGCTGCGTCGCCACAGCGAGGGCGACCTCGGCTCAGCGACCGTCGACGAGGTCGCGGCGCGCATCGACGCCGAGCTGCCGGACGGCGCCCGGTGACACGTCTGGGCCAACCGGTGGTGGGGACGGCCCCTACCGGCTATGATCCAAGGCGTTGACCGTTCCGAACATCAAGCCGCGTCCCGCTTGACGCGCCGCTCCCACAGCTAGTGCCGGTCCCTCGCAGGTTTGACCGGCGCCCGCCCGAGCGGGACACGACCCGGATCAACGAGCGCATCCGTGTGCCCGAGGTCCGTCTCATCGACGAGACCGGACAGCAGATCGGCGTCAAGCCGACCAACGAGGCGCTGCGCTACGCCCAGGACCGCGATCTCGACCTCGTCGAGGTCGCGCCCGACGCGCGTCCGCCGGTCTGCCGCGTGCTCGACTACTCCAAGTACAAGTACGAGCAGGCCCAGAAGCAGAAGGCCGCGCGCAAGCACCAGCAGCAGATCACGATCCGCGAGATCAAGTTCCGGCCGAAGATCGCGCAGCACGACTACGACACCAAGAAGGGCCATGTCGAGCGCTTTCTGCGCCACAAGGACAAGGTCAAGGTGACGATCATGTTCCGCGGCCGTGAGGTCGCGCACCCTGAGCGCGGCATCATGATCCTCGACCGTCTCGCCGAGGAGCTCACCGAGCTGGCGACCGTCGAGCAGCGCCCGCTGCAGGAGGGCCGCAACATGACGATGCTGCTCGGCCCCTCCAAGGCCGTCCTCGCCGGAACGCTGGAGGCCGACGCCGCCGCCGCAGCCGCCAAGGCCGAGGCTCGCCAGGAACTGGCCGAGGCAGACGCGGTGCTCGACGCCGCCGACGCCCAGGCCCGGGCCGAAGCCGCCGCCGGGGCCGAGCCCGAGGCCGACGCCGAGGTCGAAGCCGACGCCGAGGTCGAAGCCGACGTTGAGGTCGAAGCCGAGCCCGCCGCCAACGGCGACGCCCCGGCCCCGCAGGACCAGCCAGTCGCCGAAGCCTCCTAGCGCGCGGCCACGTCGCCAACGGCGCCGGCGTACCACACGCAGAAGAACTGCCATACTTCCGGCCTCGCCATGCCCAAGATGAAGACCCATTCGGGCGCCAAGAAGCGCTTCAAGGTGACCGGGACCGGCAAGGTCACCGGCCGAAAGGCCTTCTCGAGCCACATCCTCGAGAAGAAGTCCCCGAAATACAAGCGCGCTCTCGCCGTGCCGGTCGACATCTCGCCCCACGACTCCAAGCGGGTCAAGAAGCTGCTCGGAGGCAAGACCGGATGACCCGGGTCAAGCGCTCCGTCAACGCCAAGAAGAAGCGCCGCGCGACGCTCGAGCGCGCCAAGGGCTTCCGAGGGCAGGCGAACTCGAACTACAAGCGGGCCAAGGAAGCGGTCATGAAGGCCGACTCCTATGCGTACCGCGATCGCCGCAACCGCAAGCGGGACTTCCGCCGGCTGTGGATCACAAGGATCAACGCCGCTGCGCGTCAGAACGAGCTGTCCTACGGGCAGTTCATGCACGGGCTGAAGCTGGCCGGCGTCGAGCTGGATCGCAAGATCCTGGCCGACATCGCCGTCCGCGACGCCGAGACGTTCCGCCGATTTGCCGAGGTCGCCCGCGAGGCGATATCGGCCGCCGCTGCCTAGCCAGGCACCGAAGACCGATATCGAAATCACTCTCGCGGGCGCCTCACCAGGCGCCCGTTTTTCGTTCCATGATCACCTCCACTCACAACCCACTGCTCAAGGACATCCGCCGGATCGCACGCCGGCGCGACGGACGCTTCCTGGCCGAGGGCGAGGACCTCGTCGCCGCGGCTGACGCGGCGGGGTGGGAGCCGGTCCACAGGCTCGAGGCGGGCGTCAACATCGAAGCCGGGGTGCTGGACAAGGTCTCGTCGCTGGGCTCGGGGACCCGCGTGCTCGCCGTCTACGAGGAGCGCTTCAGCGCCCCCGCCGGACCGCTGTGCGTCGCGCTGTGGGGCGTGCGCGATCCGGGCAACGTCGGCACGGTGCTGCGCGGCGCGCTGGCCTTCGGCGCGGCGAGCGTCGTGATCGGCCCCGGGACTGCCGATCCGTTCGGCGTCAAGGCCGTACGGGCGTCGATGGGCGCGGTGTTCGGCGTCGCGATCGCCCGTGCGCAGAGCGTCGACGAGCTCCCCGGCGAGACCGTTGCGCTGGTCGCCCGCGAGGGCGAGCGGCTGGCCGGCCCGGCGGCCGGGACGCTGGTCGTCGGCGCCGAGCGTGAAGGGCTCGACGAGGCTGTGATCAGCGCGTGTGACCATGTCGCCCACATCGCGATCGACGCGGAATCGCTGAACGCCGCGATGGCGGCAACGGTTGCCCTCTACGAGTGGACTAGGGTCCCGGCGCAGTGAGCACGGTCGATCGCATCGCAGCCCTGCGCGCGGAGGCCGAGGTGGCGATCGGCGCGGCGACGACGGTCGCCGCGCTGGAGGAGCAGCGCGTGCACTGGCTGGGCCGCAAGGCCGAGCTGCCCAACCTGCTGCGCGGCGTCGCCGAGCTGCCACCGCAGGAGCGCGGCCAGGTCGGTCGCGAGGCCAACCAGGCGCGTCAGGCACTCGACGCGCTGATCGAGGCCCGCGGGCGCGAGCTCGAGGCGGCCGAGCTCGACGCGGCGCTGATCGCCGACCATGTCGACGTCACACTGCCCGGCCGTCCGCGCCGGGCCGTCGGGCGCCTGCACCTGCTCTCCGCGACGCGGCGCGAGATCGAGGACGTGTTCATCGGCCTGGGCTTCGACGTCGTCGAGGGCTTCGAGGTCGAGGACTTCGCCTACAACTTCACCAAGCTCAACACGGCCGACACCCACCCGTCGACGGCCAAGACCGACACCTTCTACGTGGAGGGCCGCGACGACCGCGTCGTCCTGCGCACGCACACCTCGCCGATGCAGGCGCGGATCATGGAGGCCCAACCGCCGCCGGTTGCGGTCATCGTCCCGGGCCGGGTCTACCGGCGCGACAGCGACGCCACCCACACGCCGCAGTTTCACCAGATCGAGGGCCTGTGCGTCGACGAGGACGTGACGCTCGCCGACCTGCACGGCACGTTGCTGGCGTTTGCGCGCGCGGTGTTCGGCGACGAGCGGGCGATCCGCATGCGGCCGCACTTCTTCCCGTTCACCGAGCCGAGCGTCGAGGTCGACGTGAGCTGCTTTCAGTGCACCGACGGTGTGCTGCCCAATGGGCAGCGCTGCAACCTGTGCAGGGGCTCGGGCTGGCTCGAGGTGCTCGGCGCCGGGATGGTCGACCCGAACCTGTTCGAGTTCGTGCGCGACAACGGCTATGACCCCGACAAGGTCCAGGGCTTCGCCTTCGGCCTCGGGATCGAGCGCGTCGCGATGCTCAAGCACGGCGTCCCCGACCTGCGGCTGTACTACGAGAACGACCTGCGCTTCCTGGAGCAGTTCGGATGAGGGTCCCGCTGAGCTGGCTGCGCGAGTACGCCCCGACCGATCTCGAGCCGCGGGAGTTGGCGCGGCGCCTGGCGATGACCGGGACCGAGGTCGAGCGGGTGACGACGCACGGCGTCGCGGCGCTGGAGAACTTCGTCGTCGGGCGCGTCCTGTCGGCCGAGCAGCACCCCGACGCAGACCGCCTGAAGGTCTGCATCGTCGACGTCGGCGACGGCGAGCCCAAGCAGATCGTCTGCGGCGCACCGAACGTCGCGGCCGGACAGACGGTCGGGGTCGCGCGGCCCGGCTCGGTGATGCCCGACGGCACGAGGCTCAAGGCGGCCAAGCTGCGCGGCGTCGTGTCCGACGGGATGATCCTGGCCGAGGACGAGGTCGGGATCGGCACCGACCACGCGGGCACGATGGTGCTCGACGAGATGCTCGAGGTCGGCTCGCCGCTGGCCGACGCGATCCCGATCGCCGACGACGTGCTCGAGCTCGAGATCACGCCCAACCGGCCGGACTGCCTCGGCATCTACGGCGTCGCGCGCGAGGTCCACGCGGCGACCGGCACGGTGCTGAAGGCGCCCCCGTGGGCCAACGATCCCCACCCGGCAGGCGACAGCATCGCGGGGGTCAGCATCGACGTCCGCTGCCCCGACCTGTGCCCGCGGTTCACGGTGCGCGCGTTTACGAACGTGACGATCGGCCCGTCGCCGCGCTGGCTCAAGGGCCGGCTGATGGCGGCCGGCCAGCGGCCGATCTCCAACGTCGTGGACATCACCAACTACGTGATGCTGCTGACCGGCCAGCCGCTGCACGCGTTCGACCTCGACCGCGTCGACGGCCAGACGCTTGTGATCCGCCGCGCCGATGACGGCGAGCCGGTCGACACGCTCGACGGCCAGACGCGGACGCTGACCTCGACCGACATCGTGATCGACGACGGCCAGGGACCGACGTCGATCGCCGGCGTGATGGGCGGCGCGCGGTCGGAGGTCTCGGACACGACGACCCGCGTCCTGCTCGAGGTCGCGACGTGGGACGGACCGACGATCAACCGCACGTCGACGCGGCTTTCGCTGCGCAGCGAGGCCAGCGGGCGCTTCGAGAAGGGCCTGGCGCCCGAGCAATGCCTCGACGCGCAGGCGGTCGCGGCGAAGCTGATGGTCGAGCTGTGCGGCGCGACGGCGCTGCCGGGCACGATCGACGCCGGCGGTCCGGGGCCGCAGGCGGCCGTCATCCGCCTGCGCGAGCGGCGCGTGGAGTCGCTGCTCGGCGCGCCGATTGCCGCCGAGCGCCAGCGCACGATCCTCAACGCGCTGGGCTTCGACACCGACCCGCGCGTGGACGGCCTCGACGTGACGGTGCCCTACTGGCGGCGCAACGACGTCACCCGCGAGGCCGATGTGATCGAGGAGGTTGCGCGGATCGACGGCGTCGACGAGCTGCCGATGACGCTGCCGCCGCGGCGCGCGGTTCGTGCCGCCCGGCTCAGCCACCCCCAGCGGGTGCGCCGCGCGGCGGAGGACGTGCTCGTCGGCTGTGGCCTGTACGAGGTCGCCGGCTGGAGCTTCACGGAGCCGGCGACGCTTGACCGTCTGCGGCTGCCGCCCGACTCGCCGATGCGTGACGTCGTCGTGCTCGAGAACCCGATGAGCTCGGCGCAGTCGATCATGCGCCCGTCGATCCTCGGCTCGCTGCTGGACGGCGCCGCCCACAACATCGCCCGCGACCAGCGCGACCTGGGGCTGTTCGAGTCCGGTGGGGTGTACCGCAACGCGGCGGACAGCGACGGCGCCGGCCCGCGGCTGGCCGACGAGCACCACGCGCTCGCCGCCCTGCTGACCGCGCGCGACGGCGCGGACTTCTTCGCGATCAAGGGCGTGCTGGCCGCGGTGCTCGACACGCTGCGCGTCGACTGGACCGTGACCGCGCGCTCGTGGCCGTTCCTGCATCCGGGCGCCGCCGCCGGCGTGCTGGCCGGCGACGTCCTGCTCGGCTTCGTCGGCGTCGTGCATCCGCTCGTGGCGCGCTCGTGGGACATCGAGCAGCCCGCGGCGGCGTTCGCGATCGACCTCGGCAAGGTCGCCGCCGCGGCACCCGAGGTCACGCGCTTCGCCGACCTGGCCGCGTTCCCGGCCGTCAAGCGCGACCTGTCTCTGTCGCTGCCGGCGCAGACCCCCGCCGGCGAGCTGATGGCGGCGATCAAGAAGGCTGCCGGCAAGCTGCTCGAGGACATCGAGATCTTCGACGTGTACTCGGGCGAGCAGGCGGGGGAGGGGCGGACGTCGATCGCCCTGCATCTCCAGTTCCGCGCCGGGGACCGGACGCTGAGCGACGACGAGGTCGACCGGCTGATGGAGCGCATCCGCGGCGCGGCCGGCGACCTGGGGGCGCAGCCACGTGCCTGACGTCGCGGTCATCGGGGCCAGCGGCTACACCGGCGCGCTGGCGGCGGCGCTGGTCCAGCGCCATCCCTACTTCACGCTGACCTCGGTCACCAGCCGCAGCGACGCGGGCGTTCGGCTCGACGAGCTCTACCCCCAGCACCGCGTGCCGCTGACCCTTGACGCGCTCGACGAGACGACGATCGAGGCCGATGCGGCGATCGTCGCGCTGCCCCACGGCGCCGCCGCGCCTGTCGTGGCGACGCTGCACGAGCGCGGGATGAAGGTCGTCGACCTCAGCGCCGACTTCCGTCTGCGCGACGTCGCGGTCTACGAGCGCCACTACGTGCCCCATCCGGCGCCCGAGCTGATCCCGACCGCCGTCTACGGCCTGCCCGAGCGATACCGCGACGAAATCGCCACGACGACGCTCGTCGCCAGCCCTGGCTGCTTCCCGACCGCGGCGATCCTCGCGCTGGCGCCGATCGCGCCGTACATCGCCGACGCGATCATCGACGCCAAGACCGGCATCTCGGGCGCCGGCCGCGCGCCGACCGCCAAGACCCACTTCGTATCCGCCGACGAGAACGTCACCCCCTATGGCGTCGGCACCCACCGCCACACGCCCGAGATCGACCAGGAGCTCGCGGCGGCCGGGGCCCAGGGGGTCGGCGTGACGTTCGTCCCGCACCTCGTGCCGGTCGACCAGGGCGAGCTGCTGACCTGCTACCTGACGCTGACCGAGCCGCTGAACGCGCTGGCGCTGATCCAGCAGGCCTACGAGGAGGAGCCGTTCATCGAGCTCGTGTCGCAGCCGCCGGGCATGCGCGCGGTCCGTGACACGAACTACTGCCGCATCCACGTCCATCAGGACGGCACGAGCGAGAAGCTGATCGTCTTCTCGGCGCTCGACAACCTGTGGAAGGGGTCGTCGTCGCAGGCGATGCAGAGCCTCAACCTGATGTTCGGCTACGACGAGACCGAGGGGCTGCGGCCGTGACGTTCTTCTCGTCGCGCTGGGTCCCGGCGCCCTCCCACGTCGTCGAGACGCCCGAAGCGGGGCTGCCCGCCGGCTTCCGGGCGGCCGGTGTCGCGGCCGGGATCAAGCCGTCCGGCGCGCTGGACCTCGGGCTGCTGGTCTGCGGCAGCGAGGCGTGCACGAGCGCCGCGCGCTTCACCCGCTCCGGCGTGCTGGCGCCGCCGGTCGTCATCACCAAGGAGCACGCGCGCCTGGACGCGCTGCGCGTCGCCGTCGTCAACTCGGGCAACGCCAACGCGGCGACCGGCCGGCGCGGGATGGACGAGGCGGCCCGCATGCAGGGCGCGGCGGCGCTGGCCGGGCGCGTCCACGAGGACCAGGTCGCGGTCGCATCGACCGGCGTGATCGGCGTCCAGCTGCCCGGCGACGACATCGTCCGTGGCCTGCAGCGCTGCAGCGAGCAGCTGCGCGCCGACGGCGACGAGGACTTCGCGACGGCGATCATGACGACCGACAAGAGCTCCAAGCGCGCGTCGCTGTCGGTCGAGCTTCCGGGTGGCACGGTGCGGCTGACCGCGCAGGCCAAGGGCGCCGGGATGATGCAGCCGAACTTCGCCACGATGCTGTGCTTCGTGCAGACCGACGCGGTGCTCGGTGCCGAGACGGCCGACCTGCTGCTCGGCGTCTGCGTCAAGCGGTCGTTCGACCGCATCTCGGTCGACGGGCAGCTGTCGACCAACGACACCGTCATCCTCATGTGCAGCGGTGAGAGCGGCGTCGCGGTCGAGCCGGAGTCCGATGCCGAGCGCGCGTTCGGCGAAGCGCTCGACGCACTCCTGCGCCAGCTGGCGATTGCGATCGTGGCCGACGGCGAGGGCTCGCGGCGCATCGGCCGGGTCGTCGTGTACGGCGGCTCCGACGAGGCGGTGCGCCGGGCTGGCTATGCGGTCGCCAACTCGCCGCTCGTCAAGACCGCGCTGCACGGCGGCGACCCCAACTGGGGACGGATCGCCCAAGCGGTCGGCGGCGCGTTCCTCGATGCCGACCCGCTGACGCTGGACATCTCGATCGAGGGCGTCCAGGTCTGCGTCGCCGGTACCGAGGTCGGGTTCGATCGTTCCGACCTCGAGGCCCGCGTGGCCCGCGACGAGGTCGAGTTCGTCATCGGCCTGCCCGGCTCGGGCTACGAGGCCGAGGTGCTGTTCGCCGACCTCGGCCACGAGTACGTCACGATCAACGCGGAGTACACGACATGAGCCAGGGCCACCCCGAAGTCGGCACGCTGCTGGAGGCGTTGCCCTACATCCGCGAGTTCCACGGCCGGACGGTCGTCATCAAGTACGGCGGCGCAGCGATGAACGATCCCGAGCTGCGCGAGGACTTCGCCCGCGACGTCGTGCTGCTCAAGTACGTCGGACTCAACCCGGTCGTCGTCCACGGCGGCGGACCGGACATCACGGCGTTCATGGAGCGCCTCGGCATGGACGTCGAGTTCGTCGGCGGCGTGCGCGTGTCCGATGCGCAGACGGTCGAGGTCGCGCGGATGGTCCTGATCGGCAAGGTCAACAAGGACATCGTCGTGCGCATCAACCGCTACGGGACGCCGGCGGTCGGGCTCAGCGGCGACGACGGCGCGCTGTTTCGCACAGTCACCGATACCGGGCCCGACGGCCAGGACGTCGGCTTCGTCGGGCGCATCGAGCGCGTCGACACCGGCCTGCTCAACCACATCTCCCAGGACTACATCCCGGTCATCGCGTCGGTCGGCGCCGACCGCGACGGCGTCGCCCACAACATCAACGCCGACACCGCAGCCGGCGCCGTCGCCCGGGCGCTCGGCGCCTACAAGGTCATGTTCCTGACCGACGTCGAGGGCTGGCTGCGCGACCCGGCCGACGAGTCGTCGGTCGTCTCCGAGGCCTACGCCGACGAGGTTGAGGCCGCGCTGGGCGCCGTCGGCGGCGGCATGCGGCCGAAGCTCCAGGCGTGCCTGGATGCGATCTACGGCGGCGTGACGTTCGCCCACATCGTCGACGGGCGGATCGCCCATTCGCTGCTGCTCGAGCTGTTCACCAACGCGGGCATCGGCACGAAGATCCGGGCGGCGCGATGACGGTGCAGCGGCTCCACGGGCAGCACCTGCTGGCGACCTACGCCCGCTACGACACCGAGTTCGTCCGCGGCGAGGGCGCGCGCCTGTGGGACGCCGACGGCAACGAGTACCTCGACTTCCTGTCGGGCATCGGCGTGACGTCGGTCGGCCACTCCCATCCGCATGTCGTCGCGGCGATCACCGAGCAGGCGGCGCGCCTGATCCATGTCGGCAACCTCTACTACACCGACCCGATGGCGCGGCTGGCCGACCGCCTGGCCGCGCTGTCGCTGGGCGGCGGCGTGTTCTTCACCAACTCGGGCGCCGAGGCGATCGAGGCGGCGATCAAGGTCTCGCGCAAGGCCAAGCCGGGCGGCGACATCATCAGCTTCCACCGCGCGTTCCACGGCCGGACCTACGGCTCGCTGAGCGCGACGCCGCAGGAGGCCAAGCAGGCGCCGTTCGCGCCGCTGGTGCCCGGCTTTCGCGCGATCGACGCCACCACGGCGGCGATCGACGAGGAGGTCGACGACAACACCGCCGCGGTGATCATCGAGCCGATCCAGGGGGAGACCGGGGTCCACGTGATCGCCGACGACGTGCTGGTCGCCGCGCGCAAGGCGTGTGACCGCCACGGGGCGGCGCTGATCTTCGACGAGATCCAATGCGGGCTCGGGCGCACCGGCGCACGCTGGGGCTACGAGTGGCCGGGCGTGATCCCCGACGCGCTGACCACGGCCAAGGCGCTGGGCGGCGGGCTGCCGATCGGCGCGCTGGTGACCGGCGAGCGGTTGCGCGGCGTGCTCGTGCCCGGCGACCACGGATCGACGTTCGCCGGCGGGCCAGTGCAGTGCGCGGCGGGCCACGCGGCGCTCGACGTGCTGACCGACGAGGTGCTGCTCGAGCGCGTGCGCGAGCTGGGCGACCACCTGCGTGGCGCGGTCGCCGAGCTGCCCGGCGTGATCGCCGTCCGCGGGCGCGGCCTGATGATCGGGTTCGACCTCGACGGTGGGGATGCGCCGGACGTCGTGTTGTCGCTGCTGCGCAACGAGCGGCTCGTCGTCAATGCGACCGGGCCACAGACCGTGCGACTGCTGCCGCCGCTGATCATCGATCGCGCGCAGGCTGACGACGCTCTTGGGCGCATCGCCCGTACCCTTTCGGCCCGCACGTGAGCGAGCCGATCCACAGCCCCGACGCCGGCGCCGCGTCCTACCTGGCCACGCCCGACGAGGTCAATCGCGTCCTCCTCCTGTACTCGGGCGGGCTGGACACGAGCGTGATGCTGCACTGGATCCAGCAGGAGTACGAGGCCGAGGTGGTCGCGCTGACCGTCAACCTCGGCCAGCCCGGCGAGGACTATGACGTCGTGCAGGGCAAGGCGATCCAGCTCGGCGCGCTGGCGGCCGAGGTCGTCGACGCGCGCGAGGAGTTCGCCCGCGATTTCGTCGCTCCGGCGATCAAGGCCAACGCGATCTACGGTCTCGGCTATCCGCTGTTCACGGCGCTGGGCCGGCCGCTGATCGCCAAGCTGGCGGTCGAGTACGCCCGCAAGCATGGCTGCGACACGATCGCCCACGGCTGTACCGGCAAGGGCAACGACCAGGTGCGCATCGAGGCGACGGTGACGACGCTGGCTCCGGAGCTCAAGATCATCGCGCCGGTCCGCTCGTGGCAGATGGGGCGCGAAGAGGAGATCGCGTACGCGCGCGAGCACGGGATCCCGGTCAAAGGCGGGACCGAGACGACGCCGTACTCGATCGACGACAACCTGTGGGGCCGCTCGTCGGAGGGCAAGTGGATCGAGCACCTCGACCAGGCGCCACACGACGACGTCTTCCAGCTCGTCACCCCACCTGAGCAGGCCCCCGACGAGGCGCAGACGGTCGAGATCGGCTTCGAGCGCGGTCTGCCCGTGTCGCTCGACGGCACGTCGCTGGGGCTGGTGGAGCTGATCGAGCGCGTGGCGGAGATCGCGGCGCGCCACGGCGTCGGGATCGTCGACCACATCGAGGACCGGATCGTCGGCCTGAAGGTCCGCGACATCTACGAGGTGCCCGCGGCGGCGGTGCTGCTACCGGCGCACGCCGAGCTCGAGAAGCTCGTCGGCACGATCCATCAGAACCAGTTCAAGCCCTCGCTGGACCGCCAGTGGGCGTACCTCGTCTATGCGGGGCTGTGGTGGGAGCCGCTGCGCGGCGACCTCGATGCGTACATGGACTCGGTCAACGAGCAGGTGACCGGAACGATCGGGGTCAAGCTCTACAAGGGGCACGCGCGCGTGGTGACCCGTTCGTCGCCCAACGCCGTGTACGACGCGTCGCTGGCCACGTTCGAGGTGTCGGGCGGCCTGTTCAGCCAGCAGGCGTCGCCGGGCTTCATCGAGCTGTGGTCGCTGCAGTCGCGCATGGCCCACCGGCTGCGCGCGTCGCGCGAGGAGTAGCGTGTTCGCCATGGCCTCCAAAGGCTCCGGCACCGCCTACAAGGTTCTCGGCTTCATCGTCTGGAAGACCGTGATGCGCTCAGTGCGCCGCGACGCCGGCGACGCCCGCGCCAAGCTCCGCGAGCGCCGCATCGCCGTCGCCGGTGCCGCGCTCGCCGCCAGCGCCGCGGTCGCCGCCCTGGTCGCCCTTGCCCACCGGGGCAACGGGTCGCACGGCGACATCTGATCTGTCGCCGCGCGTGGGAGTGTTGTGACGGGTTGCGCGGCCGGTCGTCGGCGCTGTGCGCCGCCACGCACGCCGCACAGCCGCGCTCAGCGCTTGACGCGCTCAAACGTTCGCTCGTAGATTGATCGTCGGTGCTCCCCGCCGACAACCCGATCGATCCCGCGATGCTGGCCCAGCGCCGGGCCAAGCGTGCCGAGATCGCCGAGGAGCAGCTGCAGGAGCAGCTGGCGCAGGCCCGTCACGACATCGACCGGCTGCAGGGCAGGACCGACGCGCTGTCGGGCGAGCTCGAGCTTGCGCGGGAGCGGCGCGACGAGATGGCGAGCGACATCGACGCCCTCAAGCGCGACCTGCGCCACGCCCACCAGCGCGAGCACTCCGAGCGCCAGCTGCGGATCGAGACCCAGGACGATCTTGCCAAGGCCCGGCGCGACGCGATCGGCGCCGGCGACGATCTGCGCGCTGAGCTGCGCGAGGCCTACCAGCGCGCCGAGGAGTTCGAGCGCGAGCTGAACCACCGCCGCCGCGACGCCGACCTCGCCCAAGGCCTGATCGCCCGCCACGAGGCGGCCCGCGCGAAGGCGGAGCTGGCCGCCCACGGCGCCAACGAGCTGCGGGCCGAGCTCGACCGTCGCGCCGAGCTGCAGACCGCGTTCAGCGAGCAGATGGAGGCGCTGCGCGACGAGATCGAGGCGATGCGCGAGCGCGTCGAGACCGACGCGGCCCGCCAGGCGATCGCCCACACGGCGCTGCGTGACGTGATGGCCGCGGCCGCACGGATGCGCGAGCGCCTCGAGCAGGCACAACTGCTGCGGGCCGAGGCTCAGGAGCGCCTCGCGCTGACCCGCGAGCAGCTCGACGAACGCGACGAGCAGTACGCGCTGGCCAAGCGCGATCTCGAGGCCGCGACGATCGAGGTCGCGTCGCTGCGAGCGCAGCTGCACTCAGAGCGCGAGCGCACGGCCGCGGCCGTCGACGCCACCGACGCCCCGCTACGCGCCCACTTCCCCGATGACGCCGCCGTGAAGGAGCAGATCCGCGGGCTCGCCGCGATGCTCGAGGAGGTGATGGCGATCGCGGCCGGCGTTCGTGCCCGCTACGAACGCGAGGCTGAGCGCGTCCAGGCGGCGATCGATACCGAGCGCGACCGCCACGAGTCGCAGCGAGCGCGCCTGGAGGCCCAGATCGCCGCGCCGCCACCCGTGCTGCCGCCGGAGCAGGTGGCCGACGCCCGGGCGGTGATCGCCGACCTCTCGCGTGCCGCGCAGCGCCTGCGGGAGACCGCCGAGCCGCCGCCACCGCAAGCCGAGCCCGAGCTCGACCCGCAATGGCGGCCGCTCCCGGGCCGGCGCCCGACCGAGCCGATCTCCGCCTGGCTCACGCCCGCCCTGGCCGCGCTCGGCGAGACCGACACCCCGGCGGCGACGGAGATCCTCGTCGCGCTGCTCGCGCTTCAGGGGCGCACCGGCCAGACCCTGCTCTACGAGCTGACGATCCGCGACTCGGGCACGTGGCGCGTGTCGATCCATAACGGCATCGCCGATATCACGCGCGACGCGCGACGTGCCAGCGATGCCAGCGCGGCGTTCCACGTCACCGGCTGCCCACGGGATGTCGCCGTCCTTGCCGGCGGCGGCCGCGACGGCTTCGGCCCCACCGCCAAGCTGACCGGTAAGCGCCGTCGTGCCCGCAAGCTGCTGCGCGCCGGTCGCGAGCCGGTCGGGCTCGCCGACGCGGTGCCGTTGCTCGATCCCGGCCAGGCCCTGGCGTTGCTCGCCGCCGCGCCTGCCGCGGCGGGACAGGGCGACCAGGAGCTTGCGGTCGAGCTTCTGGCCACCGGCCACGGCCCCGCGCCAGCGGTCTGGCACGTGATCGCCGACCGCACCGACGGGCTGCGCGCCGGAGTCGGCCCCCTGCCGCCGGACGCGCCCCAGCCCCGCGCCACGCTGCGCGGTTCGCCGGCGGACATCGTCGCACTGCTCGGCGGCGCATCGTCGCACGGCGTCGCTGTCGCCGGCGACGCCGACACGGCGCGCGCCATGATGGACTTGCTGGCCGCCGTTCAGCGCGTCTAGACTGCGGCGCGCAAGCGAGCCGGGGGGCACACCGAAATGGCAACACTGAAGACGGGCAAACTGCCCGCGACCACCGATGACCGCGACCTTCTGTTCGCGAAGTACGTGGAGCTCGACACCGTCTTGCCGAAGGTGCCGGACAACTTCGGGCACGAGACAGCGGTTCCGGAGTGGGGGATGCTCGGCAACGGGCCCGACCCTGAGATGGGCCCGAGCTTCGAAGGGGCCGGCGACTGCGTGTTCGCCGGTGCGGCCCACGAGACGATGCTGTGGACGGCGGTCGGCGACGGCGAGGCGACGTTCTCGACCCACGGCGTGCTGGCCGACTACGGAGCGGTCACCGGCTACACGCCGAGCGATCCCAACTCCGACCAGGGCACCAACGTCCGCGACGCGCTCAACTACCGCCGCAAGACCGGCGTCATCGACGCGCACGGCCAGCGCCACAAGATCGGCGCCTACATCGCGCTGAAGCCGGGCGACCTCGACCACCTGTACGCCGCGCTGTACCTGTTCGGGGCGGTCGGGATCGGCGTGAAGTTCCCCGACTCGGCAATGGCGCAGTTCCACGACGACAAGCCGTGGGACGTCGTCGACGGCGCCAAGGTCGAGGGCGGTCACTACATCCCGCTCGTCGCCCGGCGCGACCAGATGCTCGACTGCGTGACGTGGGCCAAGGTCCAGCCGATGACGCTGAAGTTCTTCCAGGAGTACTGCGACGAGGCCTACGCGCTGCTGTCGGAGGAGATGCTCGGCGAGGACGGCACGTCGCCGGAGGGGTTCAACCTGACGCAGCTCCAGGCGGACCTCAACGCCGTCGACTGACCTTCGCACAGAGCGACAAAGCCGCCGGCCAATGTCCGGGCGGCGTGGCAGGATCGTCGACCCGTGACCACGCCGTCCTGCGCTCATCTGCACGTCCACTCCGAGTACTCGCTGCTCGACGGGGCGTGCAAGATCGAGGCGCTGGTCCAGCGCGCGGCGGAGTTCGGTCAGCCCGCTCTCGGGCTGACCGACCACGGTGTGATGAACGGCGCGGTCGAGCTGTTCACCGCCGCCCGCAAGCACGGGATCAAGCCGATCGTCGGCTGCGAGATCTACCTCGTCGACGACCACACCGCGCAGCCTGCCCCCGGCCGCCGGATCGAGCGCAACCACCTGACGTTGCTGGCCGCGACCAACGAGGGCTACCGCAACCTCGTGCGCCTCAGCTCGCGCGGGTTTCTCGAGGGCCTGCAGCGCGGCAAGCCGACCCTCGATCTCGGCCAGCTCGAACAGCACCGCGACGGCCTGATCGCGCTGACCGGCTGCCTGGCCTCGCGGTTCTGCTCGCGCCTGGTCTCCGACCAGCCCGACGAGGCGCGGGCGCATGTGGACGCGCTGATGGGGGCGCTCGGCGCCGACAACGTCTACTTCGAGCTCCAGCGCAACGGGATCGCCGACCAGGACAAGGCCAACGAGGGGATCGTCCGCATCGCCCGCGAGGCCGGCCGGCCGCTCGTCGGCACCGGCGATGTCCACTACCTGCGCAAGGAGGACTACCAGTTCCACGACGCGCTGCTGTGCGTGCAGACCAAGGCGATGATCCGCGACGTCAAGCGGATGCGCTTCGACACCAACGAGTTCTACCTGCGCTCCAACGAGGAGATGGCGCAGTCGTTCTCGCCGTGGCCGGAGGCGCTGGAGACGACGCTCGAGATCGCCGATCGCTGCGACGTCGAGATCGAGCTCGGCAAGCAGCTGATCCCGCACTACCCGACGCCCGACGGCAGCGATGAGCGCGACTACCTGCGCGAGCGGGTCGTGGAAGGGCTGCGCGGACGCTACGGCGACCCGCCCAGCGCCGAGGCCGTCGAGCGGATGGAGATGGAGCTCGGCGTCATCAATCGGATGGGCTTCGACGCGTACTTCCTGATCGTCTGGGACTTCGTCCGTTTCGCCAAGGAGAACGGGATCGCCGTCGGCCCGGGGCGCGGCAGCGCGGCCGGTTCGATCGTCGCCTACGCGCTGAACATCACCGACGTCGATCCGCTGCGCTACGACCTGCTGTTCGAGCGCTTCCTCAACCCCGAGCGCGTGTCGATGCCCGATATCGACATCGACTTCTCGGTCCGCGGGCGCGAGCGCGTGATGCGCTACGTGACCGAGAAGTACGGCCGCGAGTCGGTCGCTCAGATCGTCACCTTCGGCAAGATGTTCCCGCGCGCGGCCACGCGTGACGCTGCGCGCGTGCTCGGCCACGACTACGGCGCCGGCGACCGCCTGGCGAAGCTGATCCCCGACCCGATCATGGGCCGCGCGCCGAGCTTCGAGGACTGCCTCAAGGAAGGCCAGGAGCTGCGCCAGGCCTACGACGCGGACCCGATTGCGCGCGAGATCATCGAGACGGCCAAGGGCCTGGAGGGGATCGTGCGCAACGCGTCGATCCACGCCGCCGCGGTCGTCATCGCCGACCGGCCGCTGACCGACATCGTCCCGTTGCAGCTGGCCGACGCCAACACGACCGACGAGAACGGGGACAAGGTCTACCGGACGGTGACCCAGTTCTCGATGAAGCCGGTCGAGCAGCTCGGCCTGCTGAAGATGGACTTCCTGGGGCTGCGCAACCTCGACGTGATCGAGGACGCGCTGGACATCATCGAGCGCTCGAGCGGCACGCGCCCCGACATGGCGACGCTGCCGCTCGACGACCTCAAGACGTACGAGATGCTGGCCCGCGGCGACTCGGTCGGCGTGTTCCAGTTCGAGTCCGAGGGCATGCGCGAGGCGCTCAAGAAGGTCCGCCCGACCGAGTTCGACGACCTCGTCGCGCTCAACGCGCTGTATCGGCCGGGCGCGATGGACCAGATCCCCACCTACGCGCGCGGCAAGCACAACCCGGACACGATCTCGATCCCCGACGAGCGCCTGGAGCACATCATCGGGCCGACCAAGGGCGTGATCCTGTACCAGGAGCAGGCGATGCAGATCGCCAAGGAGCTGGCCGGCTTCAGCGGCGCCAAGGCCGACGACCTGCGCAAGGCGATCGGCAAGAAGAACCGCGAGGCGATGGCCAAGCTCAAGCCGGAGTTCTTCGCCGGCTGCCAGGCGTCGGGCACCGCCGCATCGATCACCGAGTGGCTGTGGAACACGAACGAGCGCAGCGCCGACTATTCGTTCAACAAGTCCCACGCTGCGTGTTACGGCCTGATCGCCTACCGCACCGCGTGGCTGCGGGCCAACCACACGGCCGAGTACATGGCGGCGCTGATCTCGTCGGTGATGTCGACCAAGGACAAGGTTCCGTTCTTCGTCGCTCGCTGCGAGGAGATGGGGATCGAGATCCTGCCGCCGGACGTCAACCTCTCCGACCACGAGTTCATCGTCGTCCGCGGCAACATCCGCTTCGGGCTCGACGCGGTCAAGGGCGTCGGCTACGCGGCGGTCGAGGCGATCAAGGCGGCGCGCGAGTCGGGTGGGGCGTTCGCCTCCCTGTGGGACTTCTGTGCCCGTGTCGATCCGCGGGCGGTCAACAAGAAGGCGATCGAGGCGCTGGTCAAGTGCGGCGCGTTCGGATCGACCGGAGCGTCGCGCAAGGGGATGCTCGAGGTCCTCGAGCAGGCGCAGTCCGCCGGCCAGAAGGCCCAGCTCGACGCGCAGATCGGTCAGGGCTCGATCTTCGACCTCGATCCCGAGCCGGCCGCCGGGCCATCGCTGGCCAACGCCCATCCGCCGATCCCGCCGGGCGAGTTCGACCGCGCCGAGCTGCTCGCGGTCGAGAAGGAGGCGATCGGCCTGTTCATCTCCGCGCACCCGCTGAAGGAGGTGCGCGAGGCGCTGCGGGCAGCCGTCGACGCGCCGCTGGTCGCACTCGACGGGATGCGCGACGGCGACTGGGTGACGGCCGGCGGGATCATCACCCAGGCCAAGAAGATCCGCACCAAGAAGGGCGACCCGATGATGTTCGCCACGCTCGACGACCTCGAGGGGTCGGTCGAGATGCTCGTGTTCGGCAAGGCGCTGGCCGAGTACGAAGGCGCGCTGGGCGTCGACGAGGTCGTGCTCGTCCGCGGACGCGTCGACCACAAGGAGGCGGGGCGCACGTCACTCGTCGCCCAGGAGGTGACGCCGTTTCGTCCCACCGCGGCCGAGGTGACGGCCGCCCGCGAGGAGGCCGACATACTCGCCGTGGCAGCGGCGCGCGGCCCCGAGCCGCTGACCGTTCCGATAAACGCGGCGATCCACGCAGCGTCGATCATCGACGACCTCAAGCACGTGTTCGAGAACTACCCGGGCGACCGCGAGGTCGTGCTGCGGATTGCGACCTCCAGCGGGGAACGCTCGCTGCGCCTGGGGGAGGACTACCGCGTGTCTGAGGCGCCGTCGCTCGACATCGAGCTCGCGCGGATCCTCGGCCCCGGCGCCCTCGCAGCGCTGACGTAGCAGCGGTGTTCGGCTAGGCCATCCGTCCAGGTGCTCTTCGGGCGCCACGAACGCGGACGAATAGCGAGGCGAGACGATGGTGTCCCGTCCCCTCCTGCGAATCCTCCCGCTTGTCGTGACCGCCGCGGCGTTCTTCGGCATGTCGGGCACCGCGTTGGCCACCGGGGACTCCCCGCCGGTCTGCGTCCCGTTCACGCAGTCGGTCGCGCCCTATCCGGCGTCGCGCGAGGTCGTCGTGCTGAAGCCGTTTGCCTTCTGCACCGACCCCGATCACGACCTGCTGACCTACTCGGTCACCGGCGGGTCCAAGGGCTCGCTCGACACGAGCGACATCGGCGAGGGCAGCTTCACCTACGCGCCGGCCAACGGTGCCACCGGCGACGACAACCTTTCGCTCGTCGCGATCGACCCCGCCGGCGCGCGTTCGCAGCCGGTGGCGATCACGATGCGCATCACGTCGGCCAACCAGCCGCCGATCTGCCTCGACGACCCGTTCGTCTACTCGGTCGCCAAGAACAAGGCCCAGCTGTTCAGCGGCCACTGCTACGACCCGGACCTGATCGACAACGACGGCACCCCGGCCCACACGCCGATCTACAACGTGCTGCCGCCGAGCCACGGCAACGCGTCGCCGGCCAACGGGGGCTTCAACTACGTCCCCGCCCACGACTACCTGGGTCCGGACACGATCCACTACACGATGACCGACGCCGAGGGCGCGACCTCCGCCGGCGCCGGCTCGACGCTCGTCAACGTCGTCGCCGCCAACGCACCGACCTGCCCCCCGCAGGCGCTGTTCCAGCGCGCGGGGCGTGACATCGTGTTCCAGACGACGTGCTCGGACGCGGCTCACACCCCGCTCAACCAGTTCACCTACGCGCTCGTTCCCGGCGCCTCGCCGCAGAACGACGGCTGGATCGACAACCACGACGGCACGTTCACGCTGCACCCGCTGAGCCCCGGCGCGTTCGTCGACTCGTTCTCCTACACCGCGACAAGCTTCGCCGGCACCAGCAACCCGGCCAACGTGACCGTCCAGTACCAGGTGGGCTACAACTCTGCGCCGACCTGCACGAGCCTCAACCCGGACAACATGTTCGCCCACGCGAGCCGTCCGCAGACCTTCCAGTTCCAGTGCACGGACGGCCAGCAGGACCCGATCACGCTCGTCGCCAACAACGGCGCCCACGGCACGTTCGACGCGCCCGTCCAGACGCCGGGCACGAACATCTGGACCGCGGTCTACCACCCGACCAACCCCGGCTACGAGGGCAGCGACGAGATCTCGGTGATCGCCCACGACGACCAGGGCGGCGTCATGGCCGACCCACTGGTCGTCGACTTCACCATCATCTCCGACGCCAACGAGCAGGCGCCGGCGTGCGATCCGGGCTCGTTCAAGGTCCACAACAACGACTCGCAGGGCGCGATCTACGCTCCGACCTGCACCGACGCGGAGAACGACGCGCTGACGTCGACGCTCGGCTCCGGCCCGGGTGAGACGCCGCAGCACGGCACCGTCACCGGCCCGGACATCAACGGCGCGTTCACCTACATCCCCAACGCGGCGTACGTCGGTCCCGACTCGTTCGTCGTGCACGTCTCCGACGGCATCAAGACCACACCGGTCAACGTCGCGGTCACGGTGCTGCCGCCCAACCACCCGCCGACGTGCGCGAACGTCTCGCTCCCGGCCGACCACAGCGCGGCGACGACGTTCAACCTGCTCGCCCAGTGCAGCGACCCCGACGTCGGCGACACGATCACCGTGGTGCTCGACTCGGCGACCGCTCACGGCCAGATCGCGGGCCCCGGACCCACCGGCGCCGTCGTCTACACCCCGACACTGGGCTTCGCCGGCGGCGACGACACGTTCACCTACCACGTCTTCGACACCTCCGGCGCGACCTCGGGCACGATGACCGCCACCGTCCACGTCGACCGCGTGCCGACGTGCACCGCGCCGACGCCGTCCCCGTCGCTCGTCGCCCACAACAAGACGCTGACGGCCTCGCCGTGCACCGACGCCGACGCAGACGTGCTGAGCTACGTCAGCGCCGTCGACCCGTCGCACGGCACGCTGAGCACCAACAACGGCCAGCTCGTCTACAAGCCGACGGTCGGCTACTCGGGCACCGACACCTTCCAGGTCGAGGCCGACGACCAGCGCGGCGGTATCAGCAACGCGATCGCGATCAACGTGAAGGTCGCCGCCGACGCCCCGCCGAGCTGCACCGCCCACACGTACACGATCGCCGCGGGGACCAGCCAGGCTGTCCCGCTGGGCTGCACCGACCCCGACGGCGACACCGTCACGCCGTCGATCGTGCGCCCGCCCTCGCACGGCTTCCTCAGCGTGATCAAGAACGGCAGCGTCACCTACACGCCGAACGCCGGCTTCGGCGGCGCCGACTCGTTCACCTACCGCGGCACCGACAGCGACCCGGCCAAGGCGACCAGCCCGACGGTCACGGTCTCGTTCACGGTCACGGGCGGCACGACGCCGACCGTCCCGGTCGGCGGCCCCCCGCCGCCCCCGCCGGGCTCGACGACGACGACCACCACCACCAAGACGCCGCCTCCGACCGACCACCACGTCACGACGCTGAAGGAGATCGCGGAGAAGATCCTCAAGCACTCGGCGGCGCAGGTCGACATCGGTTTCGGCCGCACCACGGTCCCGGCGTTCGTGGCGACCGGCGTCGGCAGCACGCTGAAGGTCTCCGGCCGCTCGTCGGTCTACCTCGTCTACTTCTGCACCTGCACGCTGACCGTCAACCAGGTCCTCAAGGGTGGCGGCACCCCGCACACCGCCGCGGCCAAGAAGGGCACGACGACCAAGGTCAAGCTCGACCTGGCCAAGCAGCAGGCGTCGAAGGTCACGCTGAAGCTGTCGGCAGGCCAGTACAAGGCACTGACCAAGGGCGGGACGATCACGCTCAAGGTCACGTTCACCACGACCGGTCCCAAGCCCAAGAACAAGAAGCAGAAGCCCAAGACGGTCAAGAAGGTCCGCACCTGGCACGTCAAGGCCGCCAAGGCCAAGACGAAGGCCAAGCGCCGCTAAACACGCGTTGACCGCGGTGTTCGGCCCCTATACGGTCGGCAGCGCGGCCCTTCGCTCTACCGCTGGACCGGGGGCGGGGGGCCGCATCACCGCTGGGCGCGCCGACGGCGCAGTCCGCGCTTGCGCAGCTTCATCGCCAGCTCGACGTCCTCGCGGCGCGGACCGCTGCGCGCGACGCCGGGAATCTCCATCACGCACGCCAGGCCCTCGAAGCGCGGCTCGGACAGGAACGTCGCGCAGCCGTTCTCGCCGATCTCGCCCTCGCCGAGGTTCGCGTGGCGGTCGCGGTTGGAACCCAGCGGCGTCATCGAGTCGTTGAGGTGCAGCGAGCGCACGCGGCCCGGGCCGAGCGCCGCGTCGCACTCGTCGAGCACTGCGCGCAGGGTTTCGGGCGTACGCACGTCGTAGCCGGTCGCCATCAGGTGGCACGAATCCAGGCACACCCCGAGGCGCTCGTCGCCACCGGCGGCGTCGATCAGCGCCGCCAGCTCGTCGAACGAGCGCCCGAGCGTGCCGCCCGTCCCGGCCGTGTTCTCGAGGTGCAGCGCGCAGGTATCGCTGTCGGCCAGCGCCCCGGCAATGACCTTGCCGGCGCGCTTGATCGCCGGGCCCAACGGTCCGCCGAGCGTGCTGCCGGGGTGGACGACCACCGCGTCGGCGCCCAGCGCGTCGCCGGCCTGCAACGAGCCGGTCAGCGACGCGCGCGAGCGATCGCGGATCTGCTTGTCGGACGCAGCGCAGTTGATCAGGTAGATGGCGTGGATCAGCAGCGCATCGACGCCGGAGGCGGCCATCGCCTCGCGGAACGCGGATGACTCCTCGTCGGTGTAGGCGCGGAAGCGCCACATGCGTGGGCTCTGGTTGAAGATCTGGATCGAACGCGCGCCGAGATCGGCACCGCGCCCGACTGCCTTGGCCGGGCCACCGGCGGGAGATACGTGAGCGCCGATCAGCATCGTGGCGCAATAAGCTAGCCGCAATGACGAGCGACCTCGCGGGGGGCGGCTCGGACATACGCGTCAGGTTCGCCCCCAGCCCCACCGGGGCGCTGCACATCGGCGGCGCCCGTACCGCTCTATACAACTGGCTCATCGCCCGCCACGCGGGCGGGACGCTGGTGCTGCGGATCGAGGACACCGACCGCGAGCGTTCGACGCCCGAGAACGTCGCGCAGATCATCGAGGCGCTGGAGTGGCTCGAGCTCGACTGGGACGAGGGCCCGATCTCGCAGGTGTCGCGCTCGGACCGCCACCAGGAGGTCCTTGCGCAGCTGATCGACGACGGCCACGCCTACCGCACGCCGGCGACCGCCGACGACGTGCGGGCGTTCAAGGACGCCCACGGGGCGCAGCGCGGGTTCCGCGGCGAGGCGGCCAGCGAGGGCGCGGTGCGCCTGCGCGTGCCCGACGAGGGGGAGACCGTCGTCCACGACCTGATCCGCGGCGACATCGTCTTCGCCCACGAGCACCTCGACGATCCCGTGATCGCCCGCGCCGACGGCAGCGTGCTCTACAACTTCGCGGTCGCCGTCGACGACCTCGACGCCGGGATCACCCACGTCGTCCGCGGCGAGGACCACATCTCCAACACCCCCAAGCAGCTGCTGGTGCTCGAGGCGCTGGGCGCGGCCGAGCCGCTGTACGCCCACCTGCCGCTGCTGCACGGCCCCGACGGCAAGAAGCTGTCCAAGCGCCACGGCGCCGCGTCGGTGCAGGAGCTGCGCGACGCCGGCTACCTCCCCGCGGCGGTCCGCAACTACCTGGCGCTGCTGGGCTGGGGCGCGGCGGACGATCAGACGATCCTGTCGACCGATGAGTTGGTCGAGCAGTTCTCGATCGAGCGCGTGTCGCGCAACCCGGCGCGCTTCGACGAGCAGAAGCTGCGCTGGCTCAACGGGCGCTACGTCCGCGAGCTGCCCGAGCCCCAGCTCGTCGAGGCGCTGGAACGGTTCACCGGCCGCGACGGGCTCGCCGGGGCGGTCGCGATCTCGGCCGAGAAGATCCAGACACTGGACGACTTCTGGCCGCTGGCCGGCTTCCTGTTCGACGGACCCGGCGACGACCCGCAGGCCCGCGAGCGCTGGCTGGACGCCGACGGCCGCGGTGCGCTCAGCGATGCGCGTGAAGCGCTCGCTGGCGTCGATCCATTCGAGCTCGAGAGCGTCGAGATGGCGCTCAAATCGGTCGTCGAGGCGCGCCACGCCAAGCCACGCGACGTGTACCAGCCGATCCGCGTGGCGCTGTCAGGAACCACCACTTCACCCGGGATTTTCGAGTCGCTGGTCGTCCTCGGACGCGACGAGAGCCTGCGGCGAATCGACGCCGCACTCTGACAAGCGAGCAAGCGATTTCCCACCTCGGCTCAACCATACGTCCACACGTGCCGATTACCCGGCGTGATGAGTGCGATGAGTTCGCCCAGTCCGGCTGAGCCGATGCCTGATTCCCGGCCAGTTCAGCGACAGCACAACGAAGGCCATGGCCGGCGTCTGACCGCGGCGTTCGAAGCGCTGGAGGCTTTCCCTGCCCTGGCCGAGTCGCGCAACCGTCTGCTGCGGGTCGTCAAGCAGGAGCGGATCTCGCCCAGCGAGGTCGTCGCGGCGGTCGAGTCCGACGTCGCGCTCGTGATCTCGGTGCTCCGTCTCGCCAACCAGGTCGAGGGCAAGACCCGCGGCCGCGTCGAGTCGGTCGTCAAGTCGGTCGAGCTGTTGTCGCCCGAGGCGGTCCAGGCCCTGGCGACCCGCGCCCGCACCTTCGACTTCTTCGAGCGCTCGTCCGTGTGGGACGCCGCGCCCGAACGCTTCCGCCTTCATGGCGTCGCCACCCAGCGCGCCGCCGACCGTCTGGCCGTCGAGGTCGACTACGAGCAGCGCGACCGCATGATGGTCACGGCGCTGCTGCACGACATCGGCAAGCTCGTCCTGATGCACGCCTACCCGGGCTACCCGCAGCAGGTCCACGGGCCGGCGCGGACGCCGGAGGAGCGCATCCACCGCGAGCGCCGCGAGCTCGGTGTCGACCATGCGCTGGTCGGTGGTGTCCTCGCCCGGCGCTGGGGGCTGCCCAAGGCCGTCGCGAGCGTCATCGAGCGCCACCACGCCGACGACGTCTCGGGCGAGGCCGCCTTCGTTCGCCTGGCCGACATGCTCGCCCACTACTCGCAGGGCAGCGCGATCAACCCGACCGAGCTTCTGAAGACCGCGCGGATCGTCGGCATCGGCCCGACCGAGCTGCGGACGGTCATGTACGACCTGCCCTACCCGGTCAGCGGGCGCACGCGCCAGGTCGATCCGTGCCCGCTGAGCACGCGCGAGGTCGAGGTGCTGCGGCGCCTCGCCGAGGGCAAGGTCTACAAGCAGATCGCGCTCGAGCTGAGCCTCTCGACGAGCACGGTGCGCACGCACCTGCACAACATCTACGGCAAGCTCGGCGCCGTGGACCGCGCTCAGGCCGTGTTGCTGGCCACCGAGCGCGGCTGGCTCTAAGCCGGCGATTGGCGGCATCCCGGCTGGCTGCGTGTGGTGGTTCGCTGGTCGCCTGTAGCGTTCGCGCTGCATGCTGTCGATCACGACGAAGTCGCCGTACGCCATCGCGGCGCTGACGGAGCTGGGCCACAGCGGTGATGCTGCGCCGGTGCCGATCGGCGAGCTGGCGCGGCGGCGCGACATTCCGGTGCAATTCCTCGAGCAGCTGTTCGCCGTGCTGCGGCGCGCCGGCGTGCTGCGATCGCACCGCGGCGTCAAGGGCGGCTACTCGTTCGCCCGCGAGCCGTCGACGATCACCGTCCTCGAGGTCGTCGAGCTGCTCGACGGCCCGCTCGGCCGCGACGCCGAGGGCATCTTCGCCGAGGCTGCGGCGGCGGCCCGCGACGTCCTGGGCCGCACGACGATCGCTGACATCGTCGAGCGCGAGACGTCGAGCGCCGGTGTCTCGATGTACCAGATCTGACGCTCGTGGGACGTCCCTGGCTCAGCAGAGCCAGACCCCAGGCCGCGTCAGTTGGCCGCGCTGTAGCGCGCGAGGCGATGCTCGACGCGGACCGCGGTCTTGACGGTGCGCACGAGTCGCGTCGGGCCGCGGTCGGAGTTGCGGAAGCTGTTGACGGTGACGACGCGGCGCCCGAGGCGGAACGTGACCGTGTCCTCGGCGCACTCGTAGGCCTGGTCGCCGATGCGGTTGAGGAGGGGTTCGCACTGATTGCCGTCTGCCCCTAGCGACATATAGATCTTGGCCTGCTTGAGCGAGCGCCACGTCTCGACCCCGATGACGATGTTCTCGGGCAGCGTGCTGTCGCTCTCGCTGACCGGCGCGTGGTCGAACGTCAGCCAGTGACAGCCCCTGACCTCCCCCTCATGCACGGGCGGCCCGATCTTGATCGGCGGGCGCCCCATCAGCAGCGTGACCTGCCCCCGGGTCAACAATGCGCACGCGTTGCGAAACGGAGGCTTGGTCTTCGCGCCCACTGGGGTGCTGACGGCCATCAGGCCGGCCATCGCGATGAGCACCACGCCGCGTCGCACGCACCGGAGTTTAGTTCGGCGCGTACACCCGCACGAGCACCTTCGTCCCGGCGGCGCACGAGGCGGCGAACGGCGACGGGCCGTGGCCGCGCGTGCACAGCCACTTCGACGAGACGCTGCCGTTGCGCAGGAACTTCGTGACGACGGTCTTGACCTGGGAGCACGGCAGCGCGCCGCGGATCTCGCGGACGTCGTAGCGGACGCCGTCGATGCGCGGGGTCAGGCCGCAGCCGCGGCCGGTGGCGTGGCTCGCCGAGACGATGACGACACACAGGATCGGGGCGAGGAGGGTGGCGTGTCGGAGCTTGGCAATCACACCGGCCAAGCTACGCAGCCCACACAGCTCTGACAATCGGTGGACCTCCCTGAACATTTGGCACACGGGCTACGCCACGGCGGGTACCGCCGGGAGCAGGACGACGCGGTAGCGTGGCAGCGTGGCCGCAACCCCGACCGCCAAGCCCCGACGCGGCGCACTGATCGGCGCGTGGCGGGGCCCGAGCGTCGCCCGCGCGCTCTACGGGCTGATCGTCGCGATGTCGGTGCTCGTGGTGTGGTCGGCCGACAGCGACCCCGACGGCACCGAGGTGCTCGAGACGCTCGTCGCGACGTCGGTCATCTTCTGGATCGCCCACACCTACGCCGCGGTCGCCGAAGCGACGATCGCGCGCCACCGCCGGCTGGACCGCGACGAGCTCAAGGACGTCATCGCCCACGAGTGGCCGCTCGTCGAGGTGGTGATCCTGCCGTCGATCGTCGTCGCCTTGGGCGTCGCCGGCGCGTTTGACATCCGGACCGCGATCAACATCGCGCTCTACGTCTGCGTGGCCGAGTTCGCGGTGACGGGCGTCGCGACCGTCTGGGCGACCGGCGCGCGTGGCTGGCGCTTCGTCGTCCTGTCAACGGTCACCGTCGCATTCGGCGTCGCCATCGTCGCAGCCAAGACGCTGCTGCATTGACCAGGCGATGACCGACGAGATCCTCGAGACCGTCGCCGGCGTGCAGATCGCACGGCCGGCCGACGCAAACATGCTGATCGACGACGACGAGTTTGCCGCGCGCGACGAGTTCCTGCCCTACTGGGCCGAGCTGTGGCCCAGCGCCCGGCGGCTTGCCGTGGTCGTCGCGGCGGCCGACATGCGCGGGCGCCGCGTGCTGGAGCTCGGCTGTGGGCTGGGCCTGCCGTCGATCGTCGCCGCCCGCGGCGGCGCCGACGTGCTGGCGACCGACTGGGCGCCGGAGGCCATCGCGGCGGCGGCGGCCAACGCGGCGCGCAACGACGTCGCGATGCGCTGCGCGACCGCCGACTGGCGCGACACGGAGGCGCTGGCATCCGAGGGGCCATTCGACCTCGTCCTCGCCGCCGACGTGCTCTACGAGACCCGCCACGTCGCACCGCTGCACGCGCTGATGGTCGTGCTGGACAGCGAGGTCTGGCTCTCGGACCCGGGACGCCGGCCGTTGCCGGCGTTCCTCGACGGGCCCCCGGGCTGGGGGATCGGCGAGATCGAGCGGCGTATCTGGCGGCTCACGCCGCCCCGACAGCCGGTGTAGGCCCACTCGTCGTCCTCGCGGCCGCGCACCTGGTCGACGTCCGGGCCGATAACGTGAGGGCGCAAATGGGCCAAATCCCGATCAACATCTCGGATCTGATCGGCCGGACGCCGATCGTCCAGCTCACGCGGCTCGAGCCCGGGCTCGACGTCGAGCTGTACGCCAAGCTCGAGGCGTTCAATCCCGGCGGCAGCGTCAAGGACCGGATCGGCATCTCGATGATCGCCGCCGCCGAGGACGAAGGTCGCATCGAGCCCGGCCGGACGACGATCGTCGAGGCGACGAGTGGCAACACGGGGATCGCGCTCGCGTTCGTGTGCGCGGCGCGGGGCTACGAGCTCGTGCTGACGCTGCCCCAGGGCATGAGCCGTGAGCGCGAGGGGCTGCTGCGCCTGTACGGCGCGACCGTGCAGGTGACCGAGTCGACCGGCGGCATGGACGAGGCCGTCCAGGCAGCCCGCAAGCTCGCCGACCGCGACGACGTGTTCCTGCCGGATCAGTTCTCCAACCCGGCCAACCCGCAGGCCCACCGCACGACGACGGCGCCCGAGATCCTGGAGGCGCTCGACGGGCGTGTCGACGTGCTCGTCGCCGGCGTCGGCACGGGGGGCACGATCACCGGGGTCGGCGAGGTCCTCAAGGACCGTAACCCGTCCGCCACGATCGTCGCCGTCGAGCCGGCGGGCTCGGCCGTTCTCAGCGGCCGGCGGCCCGGCCTGCACCGGATCCAGGGGCTCGGCGCCGGTTTCGTACCGGCCGTGCTCAACCGCGAGATCCTCGACGAGGTGATCGCGGTCTCCGACGACGACGCCGTCGAGACGGCGCGCCGGGCGTCGTCGCGCGAGGGCGTGTTGTGCGGCATCTCGGGCGGCGCGGCGCTGTGGGCGGCGCTCCAGATCGCGCGCCGGCCGGAGCATCGTGGGGCGCGGATCGTGGTGATCGTTCCGGACTCGGGCGAGCGCTACGTCTCGACGCCGTTCTTCGCCCCGTAGCATCTTCGGGGCGATGTCCCGTCTGCCCAACCCGTCGCGGGTGCTGCGCGAGATCCGCGACGACGTCGTCGCCGCGCGCGAGCGTGATCCGGCGGCGGCCGGTGTGCGGGCGGGCGAGATCCTCGTCGCGTGGCCCGGGGTGCACGCGCTGCTGGCCCATCGCGTCGCCCATGCGCTGCACCACGCCGGCGTTCCGGTTCTGCCGCGGCTGATGGCGCTCGTCACGCGGGCGGTGACGGGGATCGAGATCCATCCGGCCGCGGTGATCGGCGCGCGGCTGTTCATCGACCACGGCTCGGGCGTCGTCGTCGGCGAGACGGCCGAGATCGGCGATGACGTGACGATCTACCAGGGCGTGACCCTCGGCGGTACCGGCTTTGCGACCGGCAAGCGCCACCCCACGGTCCAGAGCAACGTGACGATCGGCTCGGGCGCCAAGCTGCTGGGGCCGATCACGATCGGTCACGGCGCGAAGATCGGCGCCAACTCCGTCGTCATCCACGACGTGCCGCCGAACTCGACCGTCGTCGGCAACCCCGGCCACCCGGTGCGCATCGACGGCCGCCGGCCCGAGGGCCCAGACGCCGACTGGGTCCACCTGCCCGACCCGGTGTCCGACGCGATCAAGGGCCTCGCGAGCCGCATCGGCGTGCTCGAGCGCGCCCTGGCCGAGCAGTCCGGCGGCGAGCTGCCCGAGCCGTCGGCCAACGGCACGTCGCACGACGACGAGCCATCGGTCCACCCGCCCACCGGCCCGAACCCAGCAGGGGGCTGACCTGCGCGGTTCGTCGCAGCCTCAGTAGTAGACGGTGCGGCAGCGGTGCCGCGGGCGCGACTTGATCTCCGGCGACTGGCCGTGGTTCCACAGGCGCATGTCGAGGATCCGTGGGGCGATGCCGTCGCGGGCGGAGATCTGCTCGCAGGCGTGCAGCGCACACGCGCGGATCTCGCGCTCGCGGCGGTCCATCGGCAGCAGGAGCTGGGCGTCGATGTGGGCGGCCAGCTCGTCGTCATAGACGAGCACGCCGGCGCAGCGCAGCACATGGGGGACGAGGTTGTCGGCGAAGATCGTCAGCCCGTCGATGTCGTCGAACTGCGCGACGCCGGCCAGGGCGAGGTCGTTGGGTGCGATCTGGGCGCGCTTGTAGAAGCCGGTGTCGGCGAACATCGCCATCCCGCCGGCGAGCGTCGCCGCGAGGCGCTGGGCGTGGCCGCCGGCGGCCTCGACGACGTCGACCAGGCGGCGCTTGCCGAGGAACGTGCCCAGCGTCCGCAGCGCCTGCGCGTAGAGGGCCATCAGCTCGAGCTCGGGCGCCTGGCCGAGCACGCCGGCGATGTCGATCGCGGTCATCGCCCGCAGCTGCGCGTTGCTCCACGGGCCGTGGGCGCGGAAACGGTCGGCGAGCGCCCAGGCGGTGGTGAAGTAGCCCGACACCGTCCTGCCGTTGGCCTCGCGCTTGCGCAGCAGCGGGAACCAGCCCGAGCCGAAGTTGATCGCGTCGAGCGTCAGCAGGTAGGCAACGACGTCCGCCGGCTCGCCTTCGAGGTAGTGGCGCTCGGGGTCGAGCGTCGGCGCCGGCGCCTCGGGCAGCGGCGCCATCGCGTCGATGTCGATCCGCACGTGCCGCGCATCGGCAGCGATCTGCGCGCACGCGGCTCGCACGTCGTCGGCCAGGCCCATGCCCGGCAGGGTAGAGGGCGAGGGGTAGTCCCCAGGCGCGTTGTTCGGTTGGTGTGCGGTTCGCGGCAGTTCGGAGCTGCATCACGGAGGAAGGTGGAGTTACCGGCGCCGGCGGCGTTCTGAGGCACGAATCCGAGCCCAGCACCTCTGCGCTGGGCCAACGTCCCGTTCTGGTGCCCATAGGCCACAGAACGGGACGTTCGCCTACGCGCGAGCTCCCGGGCGACCCGGCCCCCTTCCTCAGTGATGCGGTTGTGCGCCACCGCCCGCGACCCGCGGAGGCGAACAACGTGCCTGGAACTACAACGAGGACCGGGCGGCGAGGTCGAGCGTCAGCGTCGCGCCGGGCAGGGTGGCGGAGGACGGCGTCGGCGCGCCGGCGCCAATCCCGATCCCGATGTCGCGGTAGCCGCGATCGAGCAAAATCGCCCGGTGCGGCGGGCTGGCGAGCAGCATCGCCACGAGGCCGGCCGGGGTGGCGCCGGGGCCGTCGGCGAACGCGAGCGTCTCGCCGACCGCCCAGCCACGCGCGCCGACGAGGTAGCCGGTGTGGCGCACGCGCGTCACGACGTTCGAGTTGCCGGGACCGCCGTGGGAGAAGTAGCGGTCGGACACCATCTGCCGGCTGTGGCGCTTGGCGCCCCACGTCAGGCGTGCGTTGAGCGCCAGCGGCGCGAGGTGGTGGACCGCGCGCTGCTGGTTGACGAGACACAGCACCGCGCGGTCGCTGGCCGGCGTCGGGGCCGCGCGGACCAGGGCGGCGGGTCCGCACCCCGGGAGCCCGGCGGAGGCACCGGGCGCGCTCGCGATGACGACGACGAGCGCGCCGATGCCGATCGCGGCCGTGCGGAGGTGGTGGCGACGAAGGCCGTCCATAGCGCGGGGGAGAATCGGGTCTTGTCGGTGCGATTGGGGAAGGAACGTCGTCAAACTGGCGTTTCTGTGCTCGAACCTGCAGTTCTCGTGGAACTTGGATTGATGCACCGCTATTCAGCCCTCATCGTCGCCGCGACGCTGGCGCTCGCCGCGCCCGCCCACGCCGCCGGGACGGCGCGGATCGTCGGCGGCACGCCGGCGGCGGAGAGCGCCTGGCCGAGCAGCGCGTTCGTCGAAGCGGCGACCGACCTCAACCACGACGGCGTGTTCGACGAGGTATCGCTGTGCACCGGCTCGGTGATCGCGCCGAGCTGGGTCGTCACGGCCGGGCACTGCACGTTCAGCATCGGCGATCCAACCCGCCGCGTCAGCGCGATGTCGGTCGTGCTCGGGGTCGCCGACGTCACCGATCAGGCCAAGCAGCTCATCGGCGTCGATGAGATCGACGTCAACCCGTCGTTCTCCGACACCGTCGTCCCGCACGACGACATCGCGCTGTTGCACCTCACGCGGCCGACGAGCCAGCCGCCGATCGCACTGCCGGTACCCGGCGAGCAGGTCACGATGCCGTCCGGCGTTCCCAACTCGGCCGGCTGGGGGACGACCAACGAGGCCTCGACGCTGACGACGACGCTGCTCCAGCAGGCATGGCTGCCGATCCAGGACCAGACGAGCGTCTGTGCGCCGATCGTCGACGCCGCCCTGCCCGGCAGCTATGACCCGGCGACGATGCTGTGCGCCGGCAACCCGTCGACGTCGACCGCGTGCCACGGCGACAGCGGCGGGCCGCTCGTCGCCTTCGACCAGGTGACCGGCGCTCCGGTGCTGGAAGGGCTGACGAGCTTCGGCGTCTCGGCGTCGCCGCCGTGCTCACTGAACAAGCCGGTCGTCTACACCGCGGTGTCGGCGTTCCTCGGGTTCATCCACCAGCACATCGACCCGGCCGCGCCGCCACCCAGCCCGACCCCCACTCCGACCCCGACCCCGACGACCCCGGCCGCCACACCGGCCCCGACGACGTCGAGCGTGACGCCGCCGCCGCCCGACCGCACCGCACCGTCACTGCAGGCGCTCGCGCTGAGTCATACGCGTCTGCGGACCGGCGCGACGCTGTCCTTCCGCCTGTCCGAAGCAGCGATCGTCACCGTCACCGTCCAGCGGGCGAAAACGGTGCGCCACCACGCGACCTGGACATCACTGAGGCCGGCGTCGCTGGCCAAGGGCAAGATCGGACTCAACCACGTCGCGTTCGCGGCCCGGATCAACGGCCGGGCGCTCGCCGCCGGGTCCTACCGCCTCGCGCTCCAGGCGGCCGACGTCGCCGGCAACCGCTCTTCGACCCACACGATCGCCTTCCGCGTCGTCGCGCACTGATCTGCGCAGGCTCGTCGGCGCCCGGCCGTATGCTGGACGACGTGCCGCATCCCGCCGCCCAGGACCAGCTCGAGGAGCTCCTACAGGCCCTCAATGCGCCCCAGCGCGAGGCGGTCGAATGGCCTGGCGGGCCGCTGCTCGTGCTCGCCGGCGCCGGCTCGGGCAAGACGCGCGTGCTCACCCACCGGATCGCGTGGCTGATCGGCACCGAGCGCGCCCGGCCCAGCGAGATCCTGTCGATCACGTTCACCAACCGTGCCGCCCAGGAGATGCGCGAGCGCGTCGAGCTGCTGCTCGGGCGCGACACCCGTTCGATGTGGCTGATGACCTTCCACAGCGCGTGCGCACGGATGCTGCGCGCCGAGGCGCCGCGCCTGGGCTACACCCGCACGTACACGATCTACGACCAGGCCGACTCGCGGCGGCTGGTCAAGCGTTGCCTCGACGAGCTCGGGCTGGACACCAAGCGCTACACGCCGGCCGCCATCCAGCACCAGATCTCGGCGGCCAAGAACTGGCTGCGCTCGGCTGAGGACTACCGCCAGCTCGTCGGCGATCACTTCGAGACGATCGTCGCCGACGTCTACCAGCTCTACGAGCGCGATCTGCATCGCATGAACGCAATGGACTTCGACGACCTGCTGTTCAACGTCGTCAACGTCCTGCGGATGTTCCCGGAGGTGCAGGCGCGCTACGCGACGGCGTTCCGCCACATCCTCGTCGACGAGTACCAGGACACCAATCACGCGCAGTACGAGCTGCTGCGGCTGCTGGCGGGCGACGAACAGAACCTGTCGGTGGTCGGCGATGACGACCAGTCGATCTATGGGTTCCGCCAGGCCGACATCCGCAACATCCTCGACTTCCAGGACGACTTCCCCGCGGCGAAGATCGTGCGCCTCGAGCAGAACTACCGCTCGACGCAGACGATCCTGTCGGCGGCCAACGCGGTCGTCTCGCACAACCGCGGGCGGATGGGCAAGTCGCTGTGGACCGACCTGGGGGAGGGCGACCCGATCGTGATCCGCGAGCTCGACGACGAGCACGCCGAGGCCCGCTACGTCGTCGGCGAGATCGAGCGGATCGTTGACGAGGGCTGTTCGCGCGCCGAGATCGCGGTCTTCTACCGGATGAACTCGCAGTCGCGCGTGCTCGAGGACACGCTCGTGCGCCGCGACATCGCCTACCAGGTGATCGGCGGCACGAAGTTCTACGAGCGCAGCGAGGTCAAGGACGCGATCGCCTACCTGTCGGTCCTGACCAACGAGCAGGACGTCATCAGCTTCCAGCGGATCGCCAACGCGCCGCGGCGAGGGATCGGCCAGACGTCGCTCTCGCGCGTGCTGTCGCACGCCGAGACGATGGGGATCACCGTCTGGGAGGCCGCGACCGGCGCGGCGACCGTGCCGGGGATGGGCACCGCGGCGATCCGTGCGCTGGACCGCTTCATGACGACGATGGCGGCGCTGCGCGACCGCGCCGATGAGGACGTGCCGGTCGGCGACCTGCTCGAGGCGGTCCTGCACGAGAGCGGGTACTTCGACTGGCTGGAGGCCGAGCGCACCATCGAGGCCCAGGGGCGGATCGAAAACCTCCAGGAGCTCGTCGAGGTCGCGCGCGAGTTCGACGCGTCGACCGCCGCCCGCGACGACACGATGCGCCCGCTCGAGGCGTTCCTGGCCCAGGTCGCACTGGTCGCCGACGCTGACGCGCGCCGCGACGACGAGGGCCTGATCACCCTGATGACGCTTCACAACGCCAAGGGCCTGGAGTATCCGATCGTCTTCATCATCGGCTGCGAGGAGGGCGTGTTCCCGCACTCGCGCTCCATCGACGAGGGCTCGCTCGAGGAGGAGCGGCGCCTCTGTTATGTCGGCATCACGCGGGCGATGCGCTCGCTGACGCTGACCTACGCGCGCCGCCGAGCCGTGTTCGGGGCCCAGACGATGGGCCTGGCGAGTCGCTTCCTGTCGGAGATTCCGCCCGACCTCGTCGAGGGCGGATCGACCGCCGCACCAGTGGCAGCGCCGCGGATGCGCGAGCGCCCGCAGTCGTGGTCGGCGACGCAGACCCAGGCGCCGTCGAGCGACCTGCGGATGGGTGACGATGTCGTCCACGCCGCGTTCGGCGAGGGGGTCGTGACCGGCGTCGAGCCGGGCGGGATCGTCGTGGTGCGGTTCGCCGGCGATGGGTCAGAGCGCAAACTCATGGCGGGCTACGCGCCCATCTCGAAGCGCAGCTAATCAGTAAAATCCCTGCAATGCGGTGGCGGACCGGTGTCGTCGCGGTGCCCTGCGCCTGCGCCTTCGCGGCCGGTGCGATGGCCGACGTGGCGATCAGCAGCGGGATCACCCAGGCGACCGTCGGCGGAACGGTGACGGTCAGCGCGGGCTTCGTGTCGTCCGGCCCCTACACCCTGTCGCTGGCCGACCTGCACCCGTCCAAGGCGACGATCTGCGCCGCCAAGCTGGCCGGACCCAAGCGCGCGTCCATGGGCGACATCAAGCTCACCGGGAAGGTTCCGACCAGCCTTGGCTGCTATTCGTCGGACGGGTCGCTGCTGACCCGCGTCAAGCTCACGCCGGGCACCTACACGCTGTTCCTGTGCCAGTCCACCGGGCCCACGGGCTGCAACGGCTCCAGGACCGTCATCAAGCACCAGATCGTCATCCACGCCGCCCCGCACAGGAAGTCGACCGGCTGACCCTTAGGCTTGCGCCCATGACGGTCCAGATCATCGACGGCAAAGCGGTGGCGGCTCGCGTGCGCGAGCAGGTCGCCCGCGATGTCGAGCAGTTCGTTTCACAACACGGACGCCCACCAGGACTGGCAACGGTCCTCGTCGGCGACGACCCTGCGTCGGCGCTCTACGTCGGCAGCAAGCAGAAGGCGTGCGCGGAGGTCGGCATCGCAGGCTTCCGACACGACCTGCCGGCCGACACATCGCGCGACGAGCTCGTTGCGCTGATCGACCAGCTCAACAACGACGACACAGTCAGCGGGATCCTGTGCCAGCTGCCGCTGCCCGACCATCTCGACGGGGTCGAGATGACGAACCTCGTCGACGCGGCGAAGGACGTCGACGGCCTGACGATCGCCAGCGCCGGACGCCTGGCCCTGGGGATGCCGGGCCTGCGCTCGTGCACGCCGGCCGGGGTGATGCTGCTGCTCGAGGATGCCGGGGCTCAGGTCGAGGGCGCGGAGTGCGTCGTCGTCGGGCGCTCGAACCTGTTCGGAAAGCCGATGGCGCAGCTGCTGCTCGCGGCCAACGCGACGGTGACGATCTGTCATTCGCGCACCCACGACCTGCCCGCGGTCTGCCGGCGGGCCGACGTGCTGATCGTCGCGGTGGGGCGGCCCGAGCTCGTGCGCGGCGATTGGGTCAAGCCCGGGGCGGTGGTGATCGATGTCGGCCAGAACCGCACCGACGCGGGCCTGCGCGGTGACGTCTGCTTCGACGAGGTGGCTGCGGTCGCGTCGGCCATCACGCCGGTTCCGGGCGGCGTCGGGCCGATGACCGTCGCGTGCCTGCTGCTCAACACGATGACCGCGGCCACGAACGCCGCCGTGACCCTGGCCTGACGATGGCGCGACTGCGGCCGGCCGATTGGGCCGCGGGGGTGCTGGCGGTCGCGCTTGCCGTCGCGATGTTCCTGCCGTTTGAGGGCGCCGACCGTGCAAGCGGCTGGGCGGCGGTCGGTTGGGCCGGCGATGTCATCGTCGCCCTGGCGATCGCCGGCGGGGCGGCGACGTGGCTGACGATCGCGCGCAGTCGCGAGGTCGCCGTGCAGATCGTGACCGTGACCGGTGCCACGGTGGCCGCCGCCGTGGCCGCGATCGTCACCGTGATCGAGGCGATCGGCGCGACCGAGGGCTGCTATGGGCGCTGGGTCGTCGGCGCCGCGGCGGTCCTGCTGACGGTCGCCTGCTGGCGTTCGATGGGCGACGAGCGCACCGATGCCGCAACGAGCGCCTATACGCCACCTCCGGCGCGCCCTGCGCCGCCGGAGTGAGGTGTAGGCTCGCCGCGCACACGATTCCCGACTCTCGGGGGAGACACATGGACATCAATCGCTTGGGCGTCGAAGAGAAGGTCGCGGGGGGCGCGTCGATTCTGCTGGTCCTCAGCCTTTTCCTCGACTGGTTCGGCGTCGACATTCCGGCGGGCATCAGCGTGCCGGCCGGGATCCAGACCGACGCGTCGGGCTGGCAGGTCTTCTCGACGCTCGACATCTGGTGCGTGATCGCGTTGATCCTCACGTTGGGCACCCTCTACTTGCGTGCGTCCAACCAGGAGGACCGTGTCCCGCTCCCGCTCAACGCGATCGCGACCGGTTGGTCGGTGTTCGTCGCAGTGCTCCTGGTCTGGAACGTCATCATCGATCACCCTGGCCCGGGCGGGATCAGCGCCGACATCGGCGCCTGGATCGGTCTGATCCTCGGCATTGTTCTCGCTGCCGCGTGGGTCCGTGTGGCCATGGCCGAGGGCTCGTTCGGCCCGCTGGTGGCCCAGGCAAGGGGGATGGCCAACCGCGACGGCGGTGGCGGTGGCGCAGCCGCGGCCACGCCGACCCAGCCGCAGGCGGAGCCCGCTGCAGCCGCGCCGCCGCCGTCCGCTGCTCCGCCTCCGCCGGCTGCCGCGCCTCCGCCGGCTGCCGCGCCTCCGCCGGCTGCTGCTGCGCCGCCGCCGCCCGCGGCCGCGCCGCCCCCGGCCGCGGCCCCGCCGCCTGCTGCACCCCCGCCGCCCGCCGCGCCGCCACCGCAGGCCGCGCCGCCGCCGGTCCCGCCGGTGCCGCCGCCGCCGCCCGGTCCTCCGGGTGGAGGGCAGCCCCCGCAGGGCGCCTAGCAACCCTCGCGGCGGCCGGTGCCTATCATCGGCCGCCGCATGATCGATTCACAGCAGGTCCTTCACGTGGCGCGGCTCGCGCGCCTGCAGCTCACCGACGATGAGGTCGACCGAATGGTCACCGAGCTGTCGGGCGTGCTCGCCCACATCGAGAAGATCGACGAGCTCGACCTCGACGATGTTGAGCCGACGACGCATGTCGTCGACGTGTCGGGGGCGCTGCGACCCGACGTCGTGCGCCCGTCGCTGCCGCGCGACGTTGCGCTCGGCCAGGCGCCGGACGTCGCCGACGACGGCTTCCGCGTTCCCAGCCCGCAGGCCGGGTGACCGTGGACGAGCTGATCGCCCTGTCGGCCGCGCAGGCGGCGCAGCGTGTCGCGTCCGGCGACGTCGACCCCGCAGAGCTGTTCGAGGCCTACCGCGCGCGTGCCGCGGCCGACGACCTCAACGCCTACACATGGGTCGCCGATGCCGCGCCGGCCGAGCATGTCGCGGGGCCGCTGGGCGGCGTCCCGCTCGGCGTCAAGGACCTGTTCTGCACCGAGGGCGTCCCGAGCCAGTCGGGCTCGAAGATCCTCGAGGGTTACCGCCCGCCCTACACCGCCACCGTCGTGTCGAAGCTCACGGCCGCCGGCGCACCGCTGCTGGGCAAGACCAACCAGGACGAGTTCGCGATGGGCTCGTCGACCGAGAACTGCGCCTTCGGGCCGGTGCTCAACCCCTGGGACCGCAGCCGTGTCCCGGGCGGATCGAGCGGCGGCAGTGCGGCTGCGGTCGCCGCCGGGATCGCGCCGTGGGCGCTGGGCACCGACACCGGCGGATCGATCCGCCAGCCGGCCGCGTTGTGCGGGATCGTCGGGCTCAAGCCGACGTACGGCACGTGCTCGCGCTACGGGATGATCGCGTTCGCCTCGTCGCTGGATCAGGCCGGCCCGCTGGCCCGCGATGTCACCGACGCCGCGCTGCTGCTGTCGCATATGGTCGGCGCCGACCCGTGCGACGCGACGTCGGTCGGTCACCCCGAGCCGATCGTGCTGCCCAGCGCCCAGAGCCTCGAGGGCGTGCGCCTCGGTGTCCCGCAGGAGTTGACGGGCGAGGGCGTCGAGCAGGGCGTGATGCAGCGCTTCGAGGCGACGGTCGAGCTCGCGTTCAGCCTCGGGGCGACGATCGAACGCGTCTCGCTGCCGCACGCCGACTACGGCCTCAGCGCCTACTACGTGCTCGCCCCGGCCGAGGCGTCCTCGAATCTCGCGCGCTTCGACGGCGTGCGCTACGGGCTGCGCACCGACGCCGACGACCTGCTGGGCATGTACACGCACACCCGCCACGACGGTTTCGGGCCCGAGGTCAAGCGCCGCATCCTGATCGGCACCTACGCGCTCTCGTCGGGCTACTACGACGCCTACTACGGCCGCGCGCAGAAGGTCCGTACGAAGATCGCTGACGACTTCCGTACGGCGTTCGGGCAGTGCGACCTCGTCATCACGCCGACGAGCCCCGGCGTCGCCTTTGCCCTCGGCGCCAAGACCGCCGACCCGCTGGCCATGTACCTCAACGACTACTTCACGGTCCCGGTCTCGCTGGCCGGGCTGCCGGCGATCTCGATCCCGTGCGGGCTCGCCGACGGACTGCCGGTCGGCTTTCAGCTCGCCGCCCCGGCGTTCGGCGAGAACCGCCTGCTGGAGGCGGCGTACGCGCTCGAGCAGGCGATCGGCTTCGACTCGACGAGGGCGTTCACATGAGCGACTACGAGGCGGTGATCGGGCTGGAGATCCACGTCCAGCTCCAGACCAACACGAAGATGTTCTGCGGCTGCGGGCTGTCGTTCGGCGAGCCGCCCAACACGCGCACGTGCCCGGTCTGCCTCGGCCTGCCCGGCACGCTGCCGGTCGTCAACGAGCGGGCGATCGAGTTCGGCATCGCGCTCGGGCTGGCGCTCGGCTGCGAGATCGCGCCGCGGTCGGTCTTTCACCGCAAGAACTACTTCTATCCCGACCTGCCCAAGGGCTACCAGATCAGTCAGTACGACGAACCGCTGTGCCGCGGCGGGCACCTGGGCGACGTGCGCATCCACCGCGTGCACCTCGAGGAGGACGCGGCCAAGCTCGTCCACGCCGGTTCGAGCGGGCGGCTGCACGGCTCGCAGGCCAGCGTCGTCGACTTCAACCGCGGCGGCACGCCGCTGGCTGAGATCGTCACTGAGCCCGACCTTCGTACGGCCGCTCACGCGCGCGAATGGCTGACGCTGCTGCGCGCGACCGTCCGCCGGCTCGGCGTCTCCGACGTGAACATGGAAGAGGGCTCGCTGCGTGTCGACGCGAACATCTCGATCCGCCCGGTGGGCAGCGGGGAGCTGGGGACGAAGACCGAGCTCAAGAACATGAACTCGTTTCGCTTCGTCGAGCGCGGCATCAACGCCGAGATCGCCCGTCAGGAGGCGCTCGTACGGGGAGGCGAGCAGGTCGAGCAGGAGACGCTGCATTTCGACCCGCAGACCGGATCGATCACGTCGCTGCGCTCCAAGGAAGAGGCCCACGACTACCGCTACTTCCCGGAGCCCGACCTCGTGCCCGTCGATGTGTCGCGCGAGCTGATCGAGCGCATCACCTCCGAACTCCCGGAGCTTCCGGCCCAGCGGGCGGTGCGGCTTGAGAGTGAGTACGCGCTGGCAGGCGATGCGGCGCGCACGCTGGCGTTCCGGACCGACCTCGGCGACTATTACGAGGCGACGGTCGCGGCGGCGCCGGACGGCGCCGACCCGGTCGCGATCGCCAACTGGACGATCAACGAACTCGTGGCGCGGGTGGGGGAGGACGACCCCGCCGCGAGCAAGGTGACGCCTGCCGCCCTCGGCGAGCTGGTGGCGATGGTCGGCGCGGGCGAGGTCAACCAGGGGGCCGCGCGCCTGGTGCTCGACCGGCTGGTGGCCGACGGCGGCGCTCCGCGCGACATCGTCGCGGCCGAGAACCTCGGCGCGGTCGGGGCGGGCGACGAGCTGCGCGCGATCGTCCAGGCCGCCCTCGACGACGACCCCGAGATCACCGCCCGGCTGCGCGACGGCGACATGAAGCCGATCGGCGTCGTGGTCGGTTACGTCATGCGCGAAACCAAGGGCCGCGCCGACGGCAAGCAGGTCACCGCGCTCGTGCGCGAGATCCTGGGCGGCGGGTAACGCTCGCAGCTCGGGCGATCCGGACCACGTGGCCGGGTCGGCAACCGCAGATTTGGACATCGGGCCAATGGGGAATGCGCCCCCGTGGCCCATCATGCTCGTCATGAGCAACGCAGCCGCCGTCAATCGCGTACTGCTGATCCGCGACACGCCCGCCCGTGCCACGGGCCGCGAGGCGAAGATCCGTCGCTACCGCCTCGCGGTCGTTTCGCTCGGCGGTAACCGCGCCGCGCCCGCCAAGCGCCGCTGAGACCGGTCGGCCCGCCGGCGCGGCGGGAGTAGAATCGGCGGTATGGAAACCGACGAGAAGACCGGTTCGTCGCTCAAGAGCAAGATCATCGCGGGCGTCGTGCTCGCCGTGGCCGCGTACGTGCTGTTCCACGTGGTGCTCGGCCTGCTCACCGCGATCGGCGGCTTCCTGCTCATCGTCGTCGCCGTGATCGCCGTCATCTGGGCGATCAACGTGCTGTTCTGAGCCATGTTCTATGTCGTGATCGCGCTGCTGTTCGGCCTCGCCGGTGGGCTGGTCGCGCGGAACAAGGGCAGCTCGTTCTTCATCTGGTTCGTGATCTCGGCCGCCGTGCCGGTGATCGGCCTGGTCACCGCCTACTGCTATCGCAACGAGGCCGACGAGCCCGAACGCCCCTGCCCGCGCTGCGGCGCGCGGTGCAAGCTTTATGCCGCGATGTGCATGCGGTGCGGGATGGAGCTCGAGTACACCGAAGAACGCCTGAGCACTCGCCCCGCTGGGTGAGCAGCGCTACCATCGCTCTCCGCGGCCGCGGACAGCGGCCGTGCGCTATTTCCGAGAAACCCTGAGAGGAGGTTGCACATGCGTGCTGTCGATGCGGTCATCGAATGCCTGAAGGCGGAGGGTGTGGACGTCGTATTCGGCCTGCCCGGCGGTGCCAACCTCCCGACCTACGACGCGCTCGTCGACGGGGGCATCCGCCACGTGCTCGTGCGCCACGAGGCCGGTGGCGGTCACGCCGCCGCGGGCTACGCCAAGGCGACCGGCAAGGTCGGCGTCTGCTTTGCCACCTCCGGCCCCGGAGCGACGAATGTCGTCACCCCGATCGTCGACGCGATGATGGACTCGGTGCCGACGGTGTTCGTCACCGGCCAGGTGCGCACCGATCTGCTCGGGACCGACGGCTTCCAGGAGACCGACGTGATCGGCATCACGATGCCGGTGTCCAAGCACTCGTTCATGATCCAGCACCCGCTGGAGATCCCGCGCGCGATCCACGAGGCGTTCCACCTGGCGCGCACCGGCCGTCCGGGCCCGGTGGTCATCGACATCCCGACCGACCTGTCGCGGGCCGACATCCCGTACGAGCCGGTCACCGACATCCGCCTGCCGGGCTACCAGCCGACGACCGACGGCAACACCAAGCAGATCCGCCAGGCGGCCAAGGCGCTCGCCGCGTCGCGCCGGCCCGTGCTCTACGTCGGCGGCGGCGTCATCAACGCCAACGCCGCCAGGGAGCTGACCGAGTTCGCGACGTCCGACCGGTTCCCCGTCACGTGCACGTTGATGGGCCTCGGCGCCTTCCCGGCGCCGCACGACCAGTGGCTGGGCATGCTCGGCATGCACGGCACGCGCACCGCCAACTACGCGATGGACGAGGCCGATCTGATCTGCGCGATCGGCGCGCGCTTCGACGACCGGATCACCGGCAAGCTGAGCGAGTTCGCGCCGCGGGCGAAGTTCATCCACATCGACATCGACCCGGCCGAGATCTCCAAGAACGTCCCAGCCCACATCCCGATCGTCGGTGACGCCAAGAACGTCCTCACGAAGCTGATCGTCGAGTACCGGGCGCTGGACACCGATCGGGCGCGGCTGGAGGAGTGGTGGACGCGGATCAACGGCTGGCAGCAGAAGCACCCGCTGCACTACGACGACAGCACGGGCACCGAGATCAAGCCCCAGCGGCTCGTCCAGGCGATCTACGAGGCGACCGGCGGCGACGCGATCGTCTCGACCGACATCGGCCAGCACCAGATGTGGGCGGCGCAGTACTACCACTTCGACCGCCCGCGCCGGTGGCTGCAGTCCGGCGGCCTGGGAACCATGGGCTTCGGCCTGCCGGCGGCGATGGGCGCGAAGGTCGGCTGCCCTGACGACACCGTCATCTGCCTGGCCGGCGACGGCTCGGTGCAGATGAACATGCAGGAGCTGTCGACGTGCGCCCAGGAGGGCATCGACATCAAGGTCATCATCGCCAACAACGGCTACCTGGGCATGGTCCGCCAGTGGCAGGAGCTGTTCTGGGACAAGCGCTACAGCCAGGTCGATATGGGCCAGTTCCCCGATTTCGTCAAGCTCGCCGACGCCCACGGGGCAACCGGCCTGCGGCTCGACGACAAGACGACCCTTGTCGACGACCTCAAGGAGGCGATCGCGACGCCCGGCCCGGTGATGGTCGACGTGCGCGTCACCCGCGAAGAGAACGTCTACCCGATGATCGCGCCCGGCCAGCCGGCCCGCGACATGGTGGGATGAGGGAGCCGACGATGGGTGAGCCAGGAACCAAGGAACTGCTGTCGCTCGAGGACCTGGAGGCCGCCGGTCGCCTGCGCACCGGCCGCAAGCACGTCCTCTCGATCCTTGTCGAGAACAAGCCCGGCGTCCTGACCCGGATCGCCGGCCTGTTCGCGCGACGCGGGTTCAACATCGACACGCTGACCGTCGGCCCGACCGACAACGACCACACCTCCCGGGTGACGCTGACCGTCGACGGCGCGCTGCACCCGATCGATCAGGTCACCAAACAGCTGCACAAGCTGATCAACGTCCTGAAGATCCGCGACCTCGACCCGACCGACACCGTCTCGCGCGAGCTGGCGCTGTTCAAGGTCACCGCCGACGGTTCGCAGCGAGCCGAGATCATGCAGATCTGCGAGATCTTCCGCGGCAAGGTCGTCGACGTGACCAAGCGCTCGGTGATCGTCGAGGTCACGGGTACGACCGACAAGATCGAGGCGTTTGAGCGCATGGTCCGCCCGTTCGGGCTGATCGAGATGATGCGCACCGGCGAGATCGCGATCTCACGCGGTCGCGGCGAGACCTAGTCTGGTTTCAACTCGTGGCGCAGGACCTTGCCCAGGCGGTTGCGCGGCAGCGCGTCGATGCGGTGGATGAGCCGGGGGCGCTTGTAGCCCACGAGCTGGTCTGACGCGTAGGCGAGCAGGGCGTCGGGGTCGAAGTCGGCGTCGTCGGTCTCGACGTACGCGGTGACCGTCTCGCCCCACTCGGCCGACGGCGTGCCGACGATCGCGACGTCGCTCACCGAGGGATGGGCGCGCAGGACGTCCTCGACCTCGCGCGGATAGACGTTGTAGCCGCCGGTGATGATCAGCTCCTTGGCCCGGCCGACGATCGTGACGTACCCGTCGGCCGACAGCTCTCCGATGTCGCCGGTGCGAAAGAAGCCGTCGGCGTCGAACGCCTCCGCTGTCGCATCGGGGCGCTCGAAGTACCCATCGAACACCGCCGGGCCACGGACGAGGATCTCGCCGGTCGTCTCGTCGAGGCGCAGGTCGACACCGGGCAGCGGGAAGCCGACCGTCCCGGCTCGGCGCTCGCCGTCGTAGGGATTCGACGTCAGCATCAGCGTCTCGGTCATGCCGTAGCGCTCGAGCACCGTCTGGTCACAGCGGGCGGCGATCTCACGGTGCAGGTCGGCGTTCAGCGGCGCCGAGCCGCAGGCGCACAGGCGCAGCGCGCCGAGGCGATCGGCCCCCGGCGCGTCGACGAGCCGCGAGTACATCGTCGGTACCCCGAAGAACATCGTCGCGTCGGCCGCGGCCGCACTCAGCACGGCCTCGGGGTCGAACGAGGGCTGGAGGATCACCGAGCCGCCGCTGTTGAGCACTCCGTGCAGGCCGACGCCGAGACCGTGCACATGAAACAGCGGCAGGCACAGGATGAGGCGGTCGTCGGGGCCGCGCCGCCATGCCAGCCGGGTCGCCTCGGCGCTGGCCACGAGGTTGCCGTGGTTCAGCAGCGCGCCCTTCGGCGCCCCCGTCGTTCCCGACGTGTAGGGCAGCAGCGCCGGGTCGGCGGACGCCATCGTGTCGAGCGCCGGGGCAGGGCCGTCGGGCAGGTCGACGTCGAGTCCCGTGACGACCATCGACGCGTCGAGCTCGGCCGCCCAGCCACGCATCGGCTCGGCGGCGAAGATCGCGGCGCGTGGACGGGCGTTGGCCACGATCACACCGAGCTCGCGCTGCGTGTACGCGCTGTTGACGGGAACGATGACGAGCCCCGAACGCAGCGCTGCGATGTGGGAGACGACGAAGTCGAGGCTCGCCCCGCCCGACAGCAGCACGCGGTCGCCCGCCTTCAGGCCGGCCGCGGCCAGCCGGCCGGCGACGACCTCGCTGCGCTGCGCCAGCTCGCTGCCCGTCACCCAGCCCACGTCGGGGTCGTGGACGACCTCGCGCTGCGGCGCGGCGCGCCAGTTGGCCGTCCACACGGCGGGCAGGCTGACACCGGCGGTGAGGTCGACCGTCGCCGGGTCGGTGCCCGGCGGCAGATGATCTGCCCACGTGGCGTGATTCACGCGGGCAGTCCATCACACCGGCCCGCGCCGGCGGGGTCAGGATGAAGCGAGCAGCTTGGCCTTCTCGGTCTGGAACTCCGTGTCGGTGAGCACGCCGCGGTCCTTGAGGTCGGCGAGCTCCTTGAGCTTGGCGACGGCGTCGCCGGCCTTGGCGGCGGGCGCGGTGGGGCCCGTCGGGCGAATGATGGTCGGCGCGACCGGGGCGTAGGACGCGGGGCCGAACCCGGTCGCCCCTGCGCGCATCGACGCGCCGGCGGCCAGCGCATTGACGTCGAGCGGCGTGCGGGCCGGACTCGAGTCAAACAGGCTGCCGAAGCCGATCAGGAGCGTCGGGACGCCGATGATCAGGAAGGTGATGCCCATGATCATCCCGCCGGTCTTGGCGCCCGTGCCGAGGCCGCTCGTCGTCAGCACATGGATCACCGAGTACGCGCCGACGCCGGTGAAGAACCCGCCGAAGGCGAGGGCGAACTGCCCGGAGATGATGATCCCCAAGACCGCGAGGACGATCCCGCCCATCAACTCGAGGATGTGCCCACCGGTGCCCGGCGGGCACGGGTTGGCCGACACGTAGGGGCCGCCCGACGCGCAGGTGCCGGTGGCGAACAGCGCGTTGAGGCCCACGGCCATCAGCAGGCCGCCGGCGATGACCATGGCCAGACCGATGATCGTGGTGGGCTTGAGCTTCTTCATGGCGCCATCGTCTCCGATGGCGCGGCCGGTGTCAGTGTCACCCTGGTCTCACCTGGGTCGCCCGTGCACTCTCGTACTCTGACGGGGATGGATGTCGTCATCCAGCAGCCCGGGCCGCTGCGCCTGAGTGACGCGCAGACCGCGCAGCTCACGCGGCGCGTCGAGCGCGCGGCCAAGCGCGCGCGGCGCTCGGGCACGCCGGTGCTGGCCGCGCTGGGCGTCACGGTCGATCCGCAGACCGATCCCTCAGCCGTCGTGTGTGCGTCGCGCATCGCCGACGAGCCGTGGTTCTGCCTCGAACAGCGCGATCGCGACGGCGCGGCGCGGGCGACGCTCGGCTGTGTGGCGGCGATCGAGGCGTCGGGGGCCGATCGCTTCGCCGCCGTCGCGCGCTCGTGGCGCGAGCTGGCCGGCAGGGCGGCCTGCGACCCCGAGGATGGCCTGGCCGCGGTCGGCGGCTTCGCATTCGCCGCGACCGGCGGCGCGGCGCCGCACTGGGCCGGCTTCGCGCCGGCGTCGCTGCACGTCCCGCAGGTCGCACTGGTGCGCCGCGGCGACGAGGTGCGCCTGACGGTGGCGACACTGGTCGCGCCCGACGACGATGTCGCGCAGTGCGTGGCGTCGTTGTGCGACCGTGTAGCGGCGCTGCGCGACGACCCGCTGCCGCTGCTGGACCCGGCGCCCGCGGGCCGTTTCGATGTCGTCAGCGCGGCGCCGCCTGAGCACTTCGAGGAGGCGGTGGCGGGCGCGGTGGCACGGATCGCGGCCGGAGAGCTGGCGAAGATCGTGCTGGCGCGCGAGGTCCAGGTTCACGCGCCGGCTGCGCACGACGCGGCGGCGGTGCTGGCTGTGCTGCGGGAGGCGTTCCCGTCGTGCTTCACCTTCTGCGTGGGGCGCGGCTCGTCGGTGTTCATCGGCGCCACGCCCGAGCTGCTGGTGCGCCGCGAGGGGCTGCGCGCCGGGACGCTGGCGTTGGCCGGCTCGACGCGCCGCAGCGCCGACCCGGCGGTCGACGACCACCTCGGCGAGCAGCTGATGCGCTCGGCCAAGAACCGCGAGGAGCAGCTGATCGTGGCGCGGCGCATCGAGCGCACGCTGTCGCCGTACGCGGTCTGGGTGACGGCGGCGCCCGAGCCGGTGCTCGTGCGCGTGGCCAACATCCAGCATCTGGCGACCCCGATCCGGGCGCAGCTCGCCGCGCCGGTCGCCGCCGTCGAGCTTGCCGGGGCGCTTCATCCGACACCGGCCGTCGGCGGCGAGCCGTTCGATGTCGCAGGCCCGTTGATCCCGGCGCTCGAGGGTCTGGACCGCGGCTGGTACGCCGCCCCGATCGGCTGGACGGACACGAGCGAGGACGGCGAGTTCTGCGTCGCGCTGCGCTGCGCGCTGCTGACCGGCGCGGTCGCCCGCTGCTATGCCGGCGTCGGCGTCGTGCGCGAGTCCGACCCGGCGGCCGAATTGGCGGAGACGGAGATCAAGCTCCAGGCGCTGCTGCCGGTGCTGGCGGGCTAGCCGGGCTGCGAAACAGTCCTCTACGGCACGTTTCGCAGCCCGAGAACCCGTGGCGGCCGCCGGCGTCAGCGCGCCTTGCGCCACACCGTGAGGACTTCGCGGACCGTCGCCTGGCGATAGGTGATGCGCGAGTCCAGCGGGCGCAGCTCGAGCTCGAAGCGGCCACTGTCGGACTGGGCCAGCGACACGACGAGGGCGTGAAAGCGACGGCCCTTCTTGTCGATCTCGACGATGTCGCCGGCGCCGATCGCCTTCGAGGTCTGACGCTGGGCGCGCGGCGTCGCGGTCTGCTCGTCTTCGAGGAATGTCTGCTGGGCCATGGGGTGCCAGGCTAGCCCGCGGGACGGACGGCGGCCGCGACGGCGTCCCACACCGCACGATGGCCGGCGACGTTCGCCGCGCGGTCGGTGCGCACGTGCACCAGGCGCGCGCCGCCCTCGCGCAGTGCGCCGCGCAGGCCGTCGACGTCGGATGGCGCGTCGTAGTGGAGGCCGAATGCGGTCGCGACGGCTGGGACGTCGAGCTGCGTCGGCGTCGCGATGTGGCGCTCGTAGATCTCGCCGTGGCTCGAGATGGGCAGGAAGTCGAACACCGCGCCGCCGCCGTTGTCGACGACCACCAGCGTGATCTCCAGGCCCAGGCGGCGCACCGACACGAGCGCACCGATGTCGTGGGCGAGGGCGACGTCGCCGAGGTGGCAGACGACGCGCTCGCCGGCCGCCGCCGCGCCGAGCGCGGCCGAGATCGTGCCGTCGATCCCGTTGGCGCCGCGGTGGGCCAGCGCTCGCGGCGGCTCCTCGATCGCGGGCCAGAACGTCTCGGCGTCGCGGATCGGCATCGACGCGGCGACGAACACGACACGGTCACCGGGCAGGCGCCCCAGCTCACGGGCGACCAGGCAATCGCTGAGCCCGGCGCCGAGCGCCGCGTCGATCGCCCCGGCCGCTGCGTCGTCGGCCGCGCGCCAGTCGGCCGCCCATGTCGGCTCCGGCTCCGGCACGCCGGCGGCCCGCAGGGTCGACACGGGGTCGGTCTCCAGCAGCTGCTCGAGGACCCCGTCGGGGTCGTGCCAGACGCCGGTCGGGTGCATCGCGACCTGTGGCACGTCGAGCGACGCCAGCCATCCCCGCAGCGGCTTGGACGTCGGCAGGTCGCCGACCCGGAGTACCGCCTCGGGCGCCATCCGCGCCGTGAAAGCGCTGTCGCGCAGCAGCGCGTCGTAGTGGGCGATCGCATGCGCTCCGCGGCGCGCCCCCGACAGGGGGTCGGCCAGCACCGGCCAGCCCGACGCCGTGGCGAACACGCCGACCGCCTCGGCGACCGCGTTCCAGCCGTGCTCGACGCGGCCGCAGACGACGACGCCGCGCGGCGACGGCGCCGTCCACATGACCGGCGCGGCCGGGCGCCGCCGGGTCAGCCACGGCGCGTCGCCCGGGCGCCCGCCGAACGGCTCAGGCACCGGCCCGTCGGGCACCAGCGGCTCGCGCAGGGCGATGTTGACGTGGACCGGGCCGTAGCGCCGGCCCGCCGTGGTGGCCTGGACGACGCGGCAGCACAGCGTCCGCACCCACCGCTCGCGGTCCACCGAATGCTCGTGCGTGCCGAGCTCGACGAACCAGCGCACGCTCGAGCCGTAGAGCTTGATCTGATCGATCGTCTGCCCGGCGCCGACCTCGCGCAGCTCGGGCGGGCGGTCGGCGGTCAGGACAATCAGCGGCACGCCGGCCTGATCGGCCTCGTGGACAGCCGGGGCGTAGTTTGCCGCCGCCGTGCCCGACGTGCAGGCCACGACGGCCGGACGTCCGGTCGCCTTGGCCAGCCCGAGAGCGAAGAAGCCGGCGCTGCGCTCGTCGATCACCGAGTGGCAGGGAAGGCGCCCGTCACCGGCGAGCGCGAGCACCAGCGGCGCGTTGCGCGACCCGGGCGACGTGACCGCGGCGCAGACGTCGTTTCGCACCAGCTCGTCGACGAAGGCCTTGAGGAGGATGTGGGTATCCATCGGGGAAGATGCGGCGATGCCCGAGACCCTGATCCTGCTGCACGGCTTCGCCGGGACCGGGCGGATGTGGGATCCGGTGATCGACCGGCTCGACGGCGAACGCTATCGGGCGCTGGCGCCCGACATCCGCGGCCACGGCGCGGCCCACGCGCGGCGGCCGATCACGTTCGAGCATTGCGCGCAGGATGTCGTGGACCTCGTCGGTGACACGGCGGCGCTGTGCGGCTACTCGATGGGCGGGCGCATCGCGCTGCATGCCGCCCTGCTGGCGCCCGAGCGCTTCGACCGGCTGATCCTCGTGGCGACGACCGCCGGGATCGCCGACGACGTCGCCACCCGTGCCGCCCGAGCCGCCTCCGATGAGCAGCTCGCGCGGTTCATGGAGACCCACTCGATCGACGAGTTCGCCGACCGGTGGTCCAGCCAGCCGCTGTTCGCCGGTACCCCGCCCGAGGCGGCCGCGTTCTGGCGCGCGGACATCCTCGACAACCACCCGGCCGCGCTCGCCGCCGCGCTGCGCGGCCTCGGCTCGGGCTGGATGAGGCCGCTGTGGGATCGCCTCGGCGAGCTGACGATGCCGGCGACGGTCGTCGTCGGCGGGACCGACGATCGTTTCCGCGCGTTCGGCGAGCGGCTCGCCGCCTGCCTGCCCGACGCGGACACGGTCGTCATCCCCGGCGTCGGGCACGGCATCCCGCGCGACGCGCCGCGGGCGATGGCTGAGATTCTGAACCGCTAGCCGGACCGTGGCCGCCGCGCCTACCGGCCCAGGTACGGCACGACGCCCAGCCCCGGACCCTGCGGGACGCTGATCTCGCCGTCGACCGGCGCCAGCGGGTCGTCGATGTCGAACAGGCCCAGGGTCGCCAACCCGCACGGCAGTTCGACCTTCAGCGCGGCGGCGCAGTGCAGCGCGGCGGCGATCCCGAGCGGCCCGTCGTAGCTCGAGGTCAGGTAGACGTCGGCGCCGAGGGTGCGCACCAGCGTCGCCTGCGACAGCAGCGTCGAAATTCCGCCCGCGCGGCCGAGCTTGAGGCAGACCGCGTCGGCAGCGCCGCCGGCCAGCGAGCCGCTCTCGCCGATCGACTCGTCGATCGCGATCCGCGCCGCGACCCGCTCGCGCACCTCGCGCATCGCCGCCACACCATGCACCGGCTCCTCGATGAGCTCGAGCCCGGCCGGCGTCAGCGCCTCGATCGCGCGAACCGCCTCCTCGACGTCCCAGGCGCCGTTGGCGTCGAGCCGGATCGCCATCTGCGGCCCGGCGGCCGCGCGCACCGCCGCGACCCGCCCGGCGTCGTCGCCGATTCCGACCTTGACCTTCACGCAGGCGTAGCCCGCGGCCGCCGCGCCGGCTGCGGCCGCGGCCGCCCCGGCGCGGTCAAGCGCCCCGATCGACGCGTTGACCGGCACCACCTCCAGCGGATCGGACGCGATCAGGCGGCACAGCGGCAGCCCCTCGCGCTTGCCGGCCCGGTCCCATAGCGCCATGTCGACGGCGGCCAGCGCCTGGGGCAGGTCGGCGGCGTCGCGGCACGCGGCGATCAGGGCCATCCCGCCTGCCGGATGGGTGCGCTCACGCAGCACCCGCACGTGCGCGTCCATCGCGTGGCGAACCTCGTCGTAGCCGACGCCGTCGTAGTGCTCCAGCGGCGTCGCCTCGCCGTAGCCGACGATCCCATCCGAGCCCTCGATCTCGAGCACCAGCAACCGCCGCTCGCGCATCGTGCCCCACGCCGCGCGGAGCGGCTCGCGGGCGGTCATGACGACGTCGTGGATCTCGGCGCGCACGGGCGAGTCTCTAACTGATCAGTATCCCCGCGCTCAGCAGAAGGCAGAACCCGAGTTGCAGCGCGCCCGTTCCGGCGAGCGCGCCGTTGAGTGCCGGACCGTCGGTCCGCGTGTTGACCGTGTTCACGAGTCGCGCGGCGAGCGGGGTCACGGCGAGCGCCAGGAGCCACCACGGCGACTGCCACGCCGCGAGCCCCGCGTCGCACGCGAACGCGAGGATGAGCATCGCCGCGTACATCGTCCGTGTGCGCTCGCGGCCGAGACGCACGGCCAGCGTGTTCTTCCCGGCTCGACGGTCGGTGTCGATGTCGCGCACGTTGTTGACGACGAGGATCGCCGCCGCAAGCAGCCCGACCGGGACGCTCAGCGCGAGCGCCAGCCACGTGATCTTCTCCTGCTGGACGAAGTACGACCCCGTCACGGCGACGACGCCGAAGAACAGGAACACGAACACCTCCCCGAGCCCGGCGTAGCCGTAGGGCCGCGGGCCGCCGGTGTACAACACGCCGGCGAGGATCGACGCCGCGCCGATGACCAGCAGCAGGGGGCCGGCGACGACGACCAGGTAGATCCCGCACAACACGGCGGCACCGAAGCTCAGATACGTGGCGATCAGGACCTGACGCGGCGGCACTAGCCCGCCGGCGGTCACGCGCACCGGCCCGAGGCGGTCGTCGGTGTCGGCGCCGCGGCGTGCGTCGGAGTAGTCGTTGGACAGGTTCGTCCCGACCTGGATGAAGATCGCGCCGAGCAGCGCGGCGACGAACGCGAGCGGGCGGAAGCGACCCTCGGTTGCGGCCAGCGAGGTGCCGACGAGCACCGGGGCGACGGCCGCGGGCAGCGTGCGCACGCGCGCCGCCATCAGCCAGATGCGCACCATCAGGGCCGGCGGGGGAAGCGGGCGAAGTCGGGCGGGCGTTTGTCCTTGTAGGCCTCGCGCCCCTCGCGCGCCTCGTCGGATGCGTAGAACAGGAGGTTGGCGTCATGGGCGAGCTGCTGGATGCCCGACAGCCCGTCGTCGGCGGCGTGGAAGCTCGCCTTGAGCATCCGCAGTGCGAACGGCGACAGCGCGAGCATCTCGCGACACCACTGGACGGTCTCGTCCTCGAGTGCGTCGAGCGCGACGACGGTGTTGACGAGCCCCATGTCAAGCGCCTCCTGGGCGCTGTACTGCCGGCACAGGAACCAGATCTCCTTGGCCTTCTTCTGGCCGACGAGGTTGGCCAGAAGGCCGGCGCCGAAACCGCCGTCGAAGGACCCGACGCGTGGCCCGGTCTGCCCGAAGCGCGCGTTGTCGGCGGCGATCGTCAGGTCGCAGACGAGGTGCAGCACGTGGCCGCCGCCGATCGCGTAGCCGGCGACCATCGCCACGACCGGCTTGGGCAGGCGGCGGATCTGGACGTGCAGGTCGGTGACGTGGAAGCGCCCCACGGCCCCCTCGCTGCCGGGCTCGGTCAGGTAGCCGGTGTCGCCGCGCACGCGCTGGTCGCCGCCCGAGCAGAACGCGAGCGGACCCTCGCCGGTCAGCACGATCACCCCGACGCCGGGGTCCTCGCGCGCCAGCTCGAACGCCTGCGACAGCTCGATCACGGTCTGCGGGCGAAACGCGTTGCGGACCTCCGGCCGGGCGATGGTGATCTTCGCGATCCCGATCTGGCCGTCCGGCCGTTCGTCGGTCTCGTAGCGGATGTCCTCGAAGTCGGCGGCGGCGATCCAGGTGACCGGCATGGCGCGCAGGCTACTTTGCCGTACATGCACGTCGAAGCGTGGCTCGCCCGCGCCGCTCGAACCCGGCCCCACACGACCGCGGTCGGCGCCCTGACGTACGCCGAGCTTCACGAGCGGGCGGCGTGCGCGGCAGGCGTGCTGCGCGGCCGTGGCGCAGCGCCTGGCGAGCGGGTCGCGATCGCGCTGCCGGCGGGCGACGAGTTCGTGGTCGCGCTGCACGCGTGCCTGCTGCTCGGCGCGCCCGCGGTGCCGGTCGACCTGCGCGCCCCGGACCCGCCGACCGGCGGCGCCGCGATCGTCGTCGACGAGCCGATGCCCGCCACCGGACAGCCGATCGAGGGCGGCATCGTGCACGACCTCGACGCGCCGGCGATCGTCGTCCACACGTCCGGCACGACGGCCGACCCCGTCGCGGTCGAGCTGACCTACGGCAACTGGCTGTGGAGCGCGTTGGGCTCGGGCGCCGCGCTGGGCGTCGCCCCCGGCGACCGCTGGCTGTGCACGCTGCCGCTCGTGCACGTGGGCGGCCTGTCGATCCTCATGCGCAGCGCGATCTACGCGACAACCGCGACGCTCCACGCGTCCTGGGACACCGACCGTGCGGTGGCGGAGATCGCGTCCGGCGCGACGCTCGTGTCGGTCGTCCCGACGACACTGCGCCGGCTGTTGGACACCGGGCTGCGGGCGGCGCCGACACTGCGCTGCGCGCTGCTCGGCGGCGCGCCCTGCCCGCCCGACCTGCTCGCCGCTGCCACCGACGCCGACGTCCCGGTCGCCCAGACGTACGGCCTGACCGAGGCCTGCTCGCAGGTCACGACTGCGGGCCCCGGCGACCGCCAACCCGACGCCGGACCGCCGCTGTTCTGCACCGACGTGCAGATCGCCGACACGGGGGAGATCCTCGTGCGCTCGCCGACGGTGGCGCCGCAGTGCGGGCCGGTGCTGCACACCGGCGACCTCGGGTCGCTGGACGGCGAAGGGCGCCTGACCGTGGTCGGGCGGTTGGCGGACACGATCGTCAGCGGCGGTGAGAACGTGGCGCCGGCCGCCGTCGAGGCGGTCCTGCTCGATCACCCGGCGGTCGCCGACGTCCTCGTCCACGGCCGCCCGGACGAGCGCTGGGGTGAGGCGGTCGTCGCGACCGTGGTACCGGCCGTCGGCGCGCAGCCCGACGCGGAGGCGCTGCGCGCCCATTGCGCCGCCGCGCTCGCGCCCCACCAGGTCCCGAAGGCGATCGAGTTCACCGACACGCTGCCCCGGACCCAGTCAGGCAAGCCGCTGCGGCGGCTGCTGCGCTGACTTTGTCCCGCCTGCGGCCGGTCGGCGTCCCCAAACCTGCACCACCGCCGGGTCCCATCGTCGGATGACGGATCGTTGCGCTCGTATGGGCGACGGCGCTGATCCGACGACCGACACCGACCTCGAGCTGCTCGACGCGGCGCGGGAATCGGACCTCGCGGCGGTGGTGGCGCGGCACAGCGACGATGCGAGCGAGCACCCAGTCGGGCTGCTCGCGGCCGAGGACCGTGACGCCGGGGAGCCTTCACCCGGGCCGGCCGTACGCAAGGAGGCGAAGTAGAAGATGTCGCTGCGCTTCACCAATGACTACTCCTCGTCGCTGTGGGCGATGATCGAGTGGTACCACCCCAACTGCGAGGACGGCGGCGACTGGGAGAAGGAGGGGTGGTGGAAGATCGACCCCGGCCAGACGAAGACTGTCTACGGGGACGACGTCTCCGACGTCAACCGCTACTGGTACTTCTTCGCCCACGCCGCCGACGGCGCCGCCTGGGCGGGCCCGTACAACGAGATCGTTCCGCACAACGCGTTCGACTGGTGCGAGGACACGGCCAATACCGACTCGCGGATCGTCGGGATGCGCGAGCTCGACATCCACAGCGCCGACACGTTCACGCTGCACTTCGTGCCGTAGAGTCGGCTCCATGGTCGACCCTGAGGAGTACCGCGCCGGCGCACGCGAGGCGTGGGACGGCGCGGCGGCGGGCTGGGAACGCCGCCGCGAGCGCTTCCAGCACAACGCGGAACCGGTCTCGCGCTGGCTGATCGAGCATCTGGCACTCGAGGACGGCGCGACGGTGCTCGAGCTGGCCGCCGGACCCGGCGACACCGGCTTCCTGGCCGCCAAGCAGATCGGGCCGATGGGCACCCTGATCTCCAGCGACGCGTCGCCCGAGATGGTGGACGTCGCGCGCCGCCGCGCCGCCGAGCTCGGGGTCGGTAACGCCGAGTTTCGGGTGCTCGAGGCCGAGTGGATCGACCTCGAGGCGGCGTCGGTCGACGCCGTCGTCTGCCGCTGGGGCTACATGCTGCTCGCCGACCCCGAGGCCGCGCTGCGCGACACGCGCCGGATCCTGCGCCCCGGCGGCCGTATCGCGCTGGCGGCGTGGGACGGACCGGCCGCCAACCCGATGTTCACGTCGATGGGGCAGACGCTGGTCGAGCTCGGCCATGTCGACCCCCCCGACGGTGACGGCCCGGGACCGTTCTCGTTCGCCGCTCCGGGTCACATGGAGGAGCTGCTCGGGGCCGCGGGATTCCAGGACGTCGAGACCTCGGCGGTCGACTTCACGTTCGCGTTCGCCTCCGCCGACGACTACTTCGAGGTGCAGTCGGACTGCTCGCCGAGTGCGGGACCGGTGCTGAGCAAGCTCTCACCGGCCGACCACACGCGGTTTCGCGATGCGCTCGACGCCAAGGTCGCGCCGTATGTCAAGGACGACGGCAGCCTCGAGTTCCCGGCGCGGACGCTGGTTGCCGCGGCCGCTGCGTAAACTGGCGCGCCCATGTTCTACGACGACGACGCAGACCTCAGTCTCCTCGACGGCAAGACCGTCGCCATCATCGGTTTCGGCTCCCAGGGCCACGCCCACGCGCTGAACCTCAAGGACTCCGGCGTCACCGTCGTCGTAGGCCTGCGGCCCGACTCCGCGTCGGTCGCCCAGGCGACCGAGGGCGGCCTCGAGGTGCTCGACGTCGCCGAGGCGTCGTCGCGCGGCGACATCGTGATGATGCTCGTCCCCGACGAGCGCCACCGCGAGATCTACGAGGGTGAGGTCGCCGACGGGATCGCCGAGGGCAACATGCTGCTGTTCGGCCACGGCTTCTCGATCCACTACGAGGAGGTCGCGCCGCCGCCCGGCGTCGACGTCGGGCTCGTCGCCCCCAAGGGCCCCGGCCACCTCGTGCGCCGCCAGTACCTCGAGGGCTCGGGCGTCCCCGGTCTGATCGCGATCGAGCAGGACGCGACCGGCAACGCCAAGGCGCTGGCGCTGGCCTACGCCAAGGGCATCGGCTGCACGCGCGGCGGCGTCATCGAGACGACGTTCAAGGATGAGACCGAGACCGATCTGTTCGGCGAGCAGGCCGTGCTGTGCGGCGGCGCGAGCGCGCTCGTCCAGGCTGGATTCGAGACCCTGGTCGAGGCTGGCTACGACCCCCAGATGGCGTACTTCGAGTGCCTGCACGAGCTCAAGCTGATCGTCGACCTGATGTACGAGAAGGGCCTGGCCGGAATGCGCTTCTCGATCTCCAACACGGCCGAGTACGGCGACTACACGCGCGGCACGCGCGTCATCGACGAGCACGTCCGCGCCGAGATGAAGAAGATCCTCACCGAGATCCAATCGGGCGACTTCGCCCGCGAGTGGATCGCCGAGAACCGCGCCGGGCAGGAGAACTTCCAGCGCATGCGCGCGGAGCAGGCCGCCACGCAGGTCGAGTCCACGGGCCAGGAGCTGCGCTCGCACATGGACTGGATTCAGACCGAATTCTGAGCGGCGCGTGAGCATCGACCCCGTCACGCTCGAGATCCCGCGCGAGCTGCTCCCGTCTGACGGGCGCTTCGGCTGCGGGCCCTCCAAGGTGCGCCCCGAGCAGCTCGAACACCTCGCGCAGGCGGGCGACATCATCGGCACGTCGCACCGCCAGAAGCCGGTCCGCGACGTCGTCGGTCAGGTGCGCTCCGCGATCGGCGACCTGCTCGGCGCTCCCGACGGCTATGAGGTGCTGCTCGGCAACGGCGGCACGACCGCATTCTGGGACGCCGCGGCCGCCGGCCTCGTCGCCGAGCGTGCGCTGCACCTGACGTTCGGCGAGTTCTCGTCGAAGTTCGCCGGCGTGACCACGGGCGCGCCGTTCCTGGCCGATCCGATCGTCGTCGATGCGCCACCCGGCGAGGTTCCCGTGGCGCGCGGCGACCCGGCGGCCGACGTCGTCTGCTGGGCCCACAACGAGACGTCGACCGGGGCGATGCTCGGCGTGCAGCGCCCGTCAGACGCCGGTGACGCGCTGGTCCTGATCGACGCGACGTCGGGCGCCGGCGGCCTGCCGGTGGAAATGGACCAGGCCGACGTCTACTACTTCGCTCCGCAGAAGTGCTTCGCCGCCGACGGTGGGCTGTGGATCGCGCTGTGCAGTCCCGCCGCGATCGCGCGGATCGAGGAGATCGGCAGCCGGACCGACCGCTGGATCCCCGAGTCGCTGTCGCTGGTCACGGCGCTGGAGAACTCGCGCAAGGATCAGACCTACAACACGCCCGCGCTGGCGACGCTGCTGCTGCTCGCCGACCAGCTGCACTGGATGCTCAGCAACGGCGGCCTGGACTGGTGTGTGCGGCGGGTCACCGACTCCTCGAACCACCTGTACGGCTGGGCGACGCAGAGCCCGTACGCGACGCCGTTCGTCGCCGACCCCGACCACCGCTCGCTGGTCGTCGGCACGATCGACTTCTCCGACGACGTCGACGCGGCCGCGGTCGCATCGACGCTGCGCCTCAACGGCATCGTCGACACCGAGCCCTACCGCAAGCTTGGGCGCAACCAGCTGCGCATCGGCATGTTCCCGGCCGTCGAGCCCGACGATGTCAGCGCGCTGATCTCGTGCATCGACTGGGTCGTGGAGCGTCTGGCGTGACGCGCGTCCTCGTCGCCGAGAACGTCGGCGCGTCGGGCATCGCGCTGTTGCGCGAGCACTTCGACGTCGACACGGCCTTCGACCAGGACGGCTTCGACCTCGCGGAGCGGATCGGGGACTACGACGGGATCGTCATCCGATCGGCCACCAAGCTCGACGCCGACCTGCTGGCCCGCGCCACCAGCCTGCGGGCGATCGGCCGCGCCGGTGTCGGCGTCGACAACGTCGATGTGCCCGAGGCGACCAAGCGGGGGATCGTCGTCGTCAACGCGCCGGAGTCCAACGTCGTCACCGCCGCCGAGCACACGATGGCGCTGCTGCTGTCTCTGGCTCGCAACATCCCCCAAGCGCACGCGTCGCTGATCGCGGGGCGGTGGGAGCGCTCGATGTTCTCGGGGGTCGAGCTGATGGACAAGACGCTGGGGATCATCGGCTTCGGGCGCATCGGCCAGCTCGTCGCCCACCGCGCCAAGGGCTTTGGGATGCGCGTGCTGGCGTTCGACCCCTATGTGTCGGCCGAGCGCTTCCGCGAGCTCGGCGTCGACCAGGCCGAGACGTCGGACGGTATCTACACCGAGGCCGACTTCATCACCATCCATCTGCCCAAGACGCCGGAGACCGAGAACTGGCTCGACGCGGACGCGTTCGCGAAGATGCGCGACGGCGTCCGCGTCCTCAACGTCGCCCGCGGGCCGCTGATCGACGAGCAGGCGCTCGAGGCGGCGCTGGACTCGGGCAAGGTCGGCGGGGCGGCGCTCGACGTGTTCCGCTCCGAGCCGATGACCGAGAGCCCGCTGTTCGGTCGCCCGAACGTGATCGTCACGCCGCACCTCGGCGCCTCGACCGCCGAGGCCACCGACCGCGCCGGTTTCCAGGCGGCCGAGCAGGTCGTCGCGGCGCTCACCACCGGCGCCGTCTCGTCGGCCGTCAACCTCCCCGCCGTCGCGGCCGAGGACCTCGAGGTGCTCGGGCCGTTCCTACCACTGTGCCGGCGCCTGGGGCGCCTGGCCACGAGCCTCGCCGTGTCGTCGTCGATCGACCGCGTCGAGGTCCAGTTCCTGGGCCGGATCGCCGAGCGCGACACCCGGCCGCTGGCCACCGCCGTCCTGCTCGGGGTGTTGAGCGGACGGGTCGAGGAGGAGGTCAACGCAGTCAACGCGCCGTCGCTGGCGGCCGAGCGCGGCATCGAGCTGGTCGAGATCACCAACGTCGCGGTCCGCGACTTCTCTGACCTCGTGCGCGTGCGGATCGTGGCCGGCGACCGCGAGGAGCTCGTCGCCGGGACGATGCTCGGCCGGACGCCGCGCCAGGCGCTGCTGCAGGCGTGGGACCAGCGCTTCAACCTCCAGCTGCTCGACAACCTGACCCTGTTCCGCTACGAGGACGTGCCCGGAATGGTCGGCCGCGTCGGGACGGTGTTCGGCGAGCGCGGGATCAACATCTCGTCGATGGCGGTCGGCCACCAGATGGGCGACGAGCCCAACGGATCGGCAGTGATGGTCGTGACGACCGACGCTCCCGTGCCCCAGGAGGTGGTCGACGAGATCGTCGACACCGAGGGCTTCGCCGAGGGCCGCTCCGTGACGCTGCACTAGCCATGTCCGCCTGGTGGACCGACGCCGTCGTCTACCAGGTCTACGTCCGCTCGTTCCAGGACTCAGACGGCGATGGCGAGGGCGACCTCGCCGGCGTGGTCGCACGGCTCGACCACATCGTGGCGCTCGGCGCCGACGCGCTGTGGCTGTCGCCGGTGTTCGTCTCGCCGATGGCCGACGGGGGCTACGACGTCGCCGACTACACCGCGATCGACCCGCGCTTCGGCACGCTGGCCGACCTCGACAGTCTGGTGGGCGCCGCGCACGAGCGCGGCCTGCGCGTGCTGCTCGACCTCGTCCCCAACCACACGTCGATCGCCCATCCATGGTTCACCGAGCATCCCGAGTACTACGTCTGGTCGCCGGTCGGCGGCCCGGCCAACAACTGGATCGCGGCGTTCGGCGGTCCGGCATGGTCACGCGACCCCGGCCGCCGTGGCTGGTATCTGCACTCGTTCTACGACCATCAGCCCGACCTCGACTGGCGCAACCCCGATGTCCCCCGCGCGATCGGCGACGCGATGGGCTTCTGGCTGGAGCGCGGCGTCGACGGCTTCCGCGTCGACGCGATCGACCGGGTGATGAAGGATCCACTGCTGCGTGACGACCCGCCCGCCACCGGCCCGCCGCCACTGCCCGAGGGGCGCGAGGCGGCGACCCTGCGTCAGGTCCACTCGCGCGATGCGCCCGACATCGGCGTCGCGCTTGCGCAGCTGCGTGCCGCGGCGCCCGACGCGTTCCTGGCCGGCGAGGCCTACGTGCCGTCGGTGCGCCTGCCGGCGTACCTCGAGCACCTCGACGCGGCGTTCTCGTTCGAGCTGTTGCACGCGCGCTGGGACGCGTCGCGGCTGCGCGAGGTGCTGGCCGCGGCGCCGCCGCGCAGCGCCTGGGTGCTGTCCAACCACGACTTCCGACGGCTGCCCGACCGGGTCGGCCCCGCCAACGCGCGCGCCGCGGCACTGCTGCTGCTGACGCTGCCCGGCCCGGTGTTCGTCTACCAGGGCGACGAGCTGGGCCTCGCCGACGGCCCCGGCCGCACGCCGCCCGACGACCCGTTCGGCCGCGACCGGTTTCGCCACCCGTTCGCCTGGGACACGACGACCAACGGCGCCTTCACGACCGCTGCCGCGCCGTGGCTGGCGGTGATCGAGGGACCCGACGGCCCGGCCGCCACGCAGGCCGCGTCGCCCGACTCGACGCTGGCGCTGTACCGCGATCTGATCGCCGCCCGCCACGAGCTCCAGGGGGCGATCGAGCTGATCGACGCCGGGCCCGACGTGCTCGCCTATCGCCGCGGGCGCCATGCGGTCGCGCTGAATACGGGCTCGCAGCCGCACGACTGCCCGCTGGCCGGCACCGTCGTTCGCGCCACCCATGCCGCGGTCGCGCCCGCTGGCACGCCGGTGGCCGGGACCCTCGCCCCGGGCCACGGAATCCTCGCCGCGATCTAGCGAGAGTTCACAATCTCGACGGGCGGGGTAAGGCGTGTCCGAGATGCTCCGGATGGGTCTGCGAGCGACGCTCGCTCTGGGTGCGGTGGTGCTGGCTTCATGCGGAGGCGGTGGCTCGTCCAACGGCCGGGCGACTCTCAACCTGTGGGTGTTCAACGAGCCGTCGGGCTCGTTCGCTGACGCCGCCAAGCGCTGCTCGACGCCGCAGTACACGATCAAGCTCAACGCGCTGTCCAACAACGCCGATCAGCAGCGCCAATCGCTCGTCCAGCGCCTGGCGGCCAAGGACTCGTCGATCGACCTGATGGGAATGGATGTCGTCTGGACGGCCGAGTTCGGAGCCGCGGGCTGGATCAAGCCGTTCCCGACGGGCCTGGCCCGCCAGATCAGTCGCGGCACGCTCGCTGGTCCGCTGCGGACCGCGATCTACAAGGGCCGCCTGTACGCCGCGCCGGCCAACTCGAACACCCAGCTGCTGTGGTACGACAAGCGCAAGGTCAAGACCGTGCCGCGCACGTGGCACCAGCTGATCATCGAGGCGACCAAGCTGCGCACCCATGTCGAGGTTCAGGGCGCCGAATACGAGGGCCTGATGGTGTGGTTCAACTCGCTCAACGCGTCGGCCGGCGGCTCGATCATCGTCGGCAACCGGGTTACGCTCGGCGCGCCGGGCCGCGTCGCCGCGCAGGTCATGTCCGACCTCGCCAACTCGCCTGCCGCCGACCCGTCGCTGTCGAGCGACAAGGAGGACCAGGGCCGGCTCGCCTTCGAGCAGGGCAAGGCGCTGTTCCAGGTCAACTACCCGTACATCTATCCGTCGGCCAAGGCCGACGATCCCACCCTGTTCAAGAACATCGGATGGGCGCCGTACCCGGCTGTCATCGCGGGCAAGCCGGCCCGCGCGCCGATCGGGGGCATCAACTGGGGCGTGAGCTCCTACGGCAAGCACATCGCCGACTCGTTCAAGGCCGCGGCCTGCCTGCGCAACCTGCCCAACCAGCGCGAGGCGGCGCTCAAGGGCGGGCTGCCGCCGACGCTGGCCAGCCTCTACAACAATCCGGGCTTCCTCAAGCAGTACCCGTTCGGCCGGCTGATCCGCGCCGAGCTGAACACGGGCGCGGTGCGCCCGGTGACCCCGGCCTACGCTGACGTGTCGCTGGCCATCACCGAGTCGGTCTGGCCGCCGAAGGACATCGAGCTCAACGGCTTCGTCCAACGGCTGCGCAAGAAGCTCAAGGACGCCCTGAACTCGAGCGTGCTGCTGTGACGACCGCCGACTCCGCGATCCCGCAGGCCGCCAGCCGGCGTCGTCGTGGCAAGCCGCCGATGAGCGCCCGCCGGCGCGCTGAGCGCCGTCTGGCGTTCTGGCTGTGCGCGCCGGCCGTGTTCGTGATGCTCGCGGTGACGGCGTATCCGATCGGCTACGCGATCTACCTGTCGCTGCTCAAGGCCGACCTGCGGTTCCCGGGCGAGCGCAAGTGGGTCGGGCTGCACAACTACGGCACGGTGCTGTCATCGCCCGTGTGGTGGAGCGACGTTCTGCACACGGTGATCATCACCGTCGTCTCGGTCTCGATCGAGCTGGTGTTGGGGATGCTTCTGGCCATCGTCATGCACCGGGCGATCTTCGGCCGCGGCGCGATCCGTACCGCCGCGCTCGTCCCGTACGGCATCGTCACCGTGGTCGCGGCGTTCGCGTGGCGGTTTGCGTGGTCGGGCGCCGAGGGCGGCTTCGTGCCCGCCGCGCTGGGGCTGAACTACGACCCACTCGACCCGACGCACCCGGTGACGAACTTCCTCGTGACGATCATGACCGAGGTCTGGAAGACGACGCCGTTCATCGCGCTGCTGCTGCTCGCCGGCCTGACGCTCGTGCCCGAGGAACTGCTCGAAGCCGCGCGTGTCGACGGCGCCAACGCGTGGCAGCGATTCTGGAAGATCACGCTGCCGGTGATGAAGCCGGCGATCCTCGTCGCCGTCCTGTTTCGCACGATCGACGCGTTCCGGATTTTCGACACGGTCACCGTCATCTCCAACGGCAACAACACACGCCTGCAGACGGTCTCGATCCTGGGTTACAACCAGTTACTCAACCGGCTGAACCTCGGCCTCGGCGCGACCGTCTCGATCCTCATCTTCATCATCGTGATCCTGATCGCGCTGGTGTTCACCAAGGCGTTCGGGCTGAACCTCGACCAACAGCGAGGGGGGACCTGATGGCGGCCGTGGGCGGTCATCGCGGGCGCCGCGTCGCCGGTTGGACGACGGCCAACATCGTCGTGTTCGTCTGCGCGCTGTTCCCGGTCTTCTGGCTGCTGATGCTGTCGCTCAAGCGCCCACAGGACATCGGCACCGACGGCGGGCGGCTGATCCCCCTCCACTTCTCGACCGACAACTACTTCGGGAGCAATGGGGTCTTCCACCAGTCGATCTTCACCGACGCGCTGCGCAACTCGATCGGCATCGCGCTGATCGCGACGGTGATCGCTGTGATCCTCGCCTCGATGACCGCCTACGCGATCGCGCGCCTGGACTTCCCGGGCAAGCGCGCGATCCTGACCATGGCGCTCGTGATCACGATCTTCCCGCCGATCGCGATCGTCGGCCCGCTGTTCGACATGTGGCGTGTGTTCGGGCTGTTCGACACGTGGGTCGGGCTGATCATTCCGTACATGACGTTCACCCTGCCGCTGGCGATCTACGTGCTGGCCACGTTCTTCCGCGAGATCCCGTGGGAGCTCGAGCAGGCGGCCCAGGTCGACGGTGCGACGCCGTGGCAGGCGTTCACCAAGGTGATCGCGCCGCTCGCCGCGCCCGGCGTCTTCACGACCGCGATCCTCGTCTTCATCTTCGCCTGGAACGACTTCATCTTCGCCGTGTCCCTGACCGCCACGTCGGCGGCGCAGACCGTCCCGGCGGCGCTGTTCCAGTTCCCGGGGGCGTCGCAGTTCCAGTCGCCGACCGGGTCGATCGCCGCGGCGGCGATCGTCGTCACCGTCCCCATCGTTCTCATGGTCCTGTTCTTCCAGCGGCGTATCGTGGCCGGCCTGACCGCCGGCGCCGTGAAGGGCTGAAAGGAATCGCACATGGCACAGATCACGCTCGCCGACGTCACCAAGCGCTACGACGATGGCTTCGAGGCGGTCAAGCACCTCAACCTCGACATCGCCGACGGCGAGTTCCTCGTGCTCGTCGGGCCGTCGGGCTGCGGCAAGTCGACCGCGCTGCGGATGATCGCCGGCCTCGAGGACATCTCCGAGGGCGAGCTGGACATCGACGGCAAGAAGGTCAACGACCTTGCGCCCAAGGATCGCGACATCGCGATGGTGTTCCAGAACTACGCCCTGTACCCACACATGACGGTGCGCGAGAACATGGGCTTCGCGCTGAAGATCGCCGGCCGGCCGAAGGAGGAGATCGATGAGAAGGTCGCAGAGGCGTCGCGGGTGCTCGACCTCGACGAGCACCTCGACCGCAAGCCGGCGCAGCTGTCGGGCGGCCAGCGCCAGCGCGTCGCGATGGGCCGCGCGATCGTGCGCGATCCGAAGGCGTTCCTCATGGACGAGCCGCTGAGCAACCTCGACGCCAAGCTGCGCGTACAGATGCGCGCCACCGTGTCGCGGATCCAGCAGCGCATGAACACCACGACGGTGTACGTGACCCACGACCAGACCGAGGCGCTGACGCTCGGCGACCGCGTCGCGGTCCTGCGCACCGGTGAGCTGCAGCAGGTCGCCACGCCCAAGGAGCTCTACGAGCGCCCGGTCAACCTGTTCGTCGCGGGCTTCATCGGCTCGCCGGCGATGAACTTCTTCGACGCCAAGCCCCAGGGCGACAAGGTCGTCCTGCCGTTCGCCGACGTGCCGGTGAGCGGGCCGTTGGCCGCGGCGGTTCAGGCCGCCGGGTCGCGGGCGCTGATCGCGGGATTGCGGCCCGAGCACTTCTACGACCCGGCGGTCGACGAGCATCCGGGCGGGGTCGAGTTCGAGGCCGGGATCGACGTCGTCGAATCGGTCGGCAGTGAGATCTACGTTCATTTCACCTACGAGGGAGACGGGCCCGAGTCCGCGCAGCTCGCCGAGCTCGAGGCCGACTCGGGCGTCGAGGATGCCGGGCGTCAGGAGGGCAGCCGGGCCGTCGCGCGCCTGAGCGCTGCCAGCCAGGTCGCGGTGCACCAGCAGCACCGCCTGGCGTTGCGCCCCGACATGCTCTACCTGTTCGACGCCGAGCAAGGTCACAATCTCGGGCGCGACGGCGGCGACGCGCCACAGGCCGCTGAGTCGGCGCCGGAGCCCGAGGCCGAAACGCCCGAGCCCGAGGCCGAGACGCCGGAGCCCGAGGCCTGAACGACGACGGGGAAGGTCAGCGCGCCCGGAACGAGGTGCGCATGAGGACGGTCTCGGAGGCCGCGGTCACGCTCGGGCACGGCGTGTCGGCGCTCGACGCGCAGGCGTCAGGCGCCGAGGGCTGGGCGATGTGCTCGTTGACGACGACGTGGTAGCGGCCGTGGCACCAGCCACGCACGGGCGCCCGCAGCGAGAAGTGCATCCGCACTCCGGGGGCGAGCAGGCTTGCGTCCTCGGTCGTCTTGAGCGTCCTGCGCGATCCGCAGCCGTGGCCCGAGGGCGGCGTCAGCGTCGCGGCGAACGTCGTCGCCGGGCCGCCGAAGCCGGCCGGGACAGTCGACTCGGGCGCCAGCGCGGTGATGACGTAGGTGGCGTGGGCGCCCTTGGCGCCAGGGGCGGCGTGGACGGCCGCGCCCGCGGTCGCCGGCGCCATCAGGGCCAGGGCGCATATGAGGGTGATCGTCGTTCGCATGCCCATCCAACCGGCGGGCGACGCACGAATTACGCGTAGATCACGATGTTCTTCGCTCGCGGCGCAGCGCCTGAAGTACGTCCTCGCTCCAGTCGTGCGTGCGCAGCAGCCGGTAGCGCTGGCCGGCGACTCGCATGTAGGTATCGGCCTCGGTGCCGTCGCCGAGCATCTCGGCGTCGCGCAGGAGCTCGACGACCGGCGCGAACTCCAGCTCGAACCAGCGCTGTGCCGTCTCCTCCCGGCCGCGGGCGATCCCGTCCTCCTGGGCCGCGCGAAAGCCCCACGCCTCGACCCCCTCGGCCAGCGCGGCGTAGTGCCAGGCGTTGGTCAGCCGCACGCGCGCGGCCTGCGGGGCCGCGAGCGGCACGCGCTCGCGGAACAGCCGCTCGTGGTTCTTCAGCGGCAGGTCGGACACGCGCAGCGCGCGCGTCGCGCCCACGCGTGTGCGGACCTCGACGACGCGCGCGTCGATGTCGGCGTGGCCCAGGGCGCGGGCGACCGACACGCGGTGGTGGCCGTCGCGGACGAAGTAGACGTCGCCGACGAGGTAGAGATCGACCGGCGGCAGGGGGCGACCCTTGCGCACCTGCTCGGCGATCCGCTCCCAGCGCGTGCGTACGCGCGCGCTTGTCGGGCGGAACTCGCGATCGAAGCCCCCGGGCCGGTCGACCGTGCCAAGGATGCTGTCGAGCGCGACGACGCGACGGCCGAGGTCGACCTCGCCGGTGCGCCCGAGCGCGGCGACGACCTCGTCGAACGGCAGGATCGCATCGACGTCGCCCGGCGTCCGCGCCACACGCGCGCGCAGCAGCGCCAGCGCTCGGCGCCGGCGCGCGCGCAGGAAGTCGTCGGCTGCGTCGGCCGACGGCCGGCCGGTGGGCAGGGAGGGCACGGGCAAGGGTCTACCCCCCGCCGAGCCCTGCGTATCGGCCCACCTCGCTTCCGGGCGTATGCCACCTTGGATAAAGGGTCTTGTGTCGCATGCAACGGGCTCTTAGGGTGCCGCCATGGAAGCAGCCTCGGTCCCCGCCCCCGCGCAAACCCGCGAAGTCGGCAAGGGGGGGCTGGCGAAGAACGCGATCACCGGCCTTTCCAGCCTGGTCATCGGCGTCGCATCGACAGCGCCGGGCTACAGCCTCGCCGCGACGCTCGGCTTCGTCACGGCGATCGTCGGGTTCCAGGCACCGGCGATCATGATCATCGCCTTCATCCCGATGCTGTTCATCGCGGCGTCGTACTACTACATGAACCGCGCCGACCCGGATTGCGGAACCACATTCGCGTGGGTGACGAAGGCGATGGGTCCGCGGCTCGGCTGGATGGGCGGCTGGGGAATCATCGCGGCCGACATCATCGTCATGGCCAACCTGGCACAGATCGCCGGCCTGTACACGTTCCAGCTGTTCGGCGAGAGCGATCCGTCGACGTTCTGGGTGACGGTGCTCGGCGTTGGGTGGATCGTGATCATGACCACGATCTGTTACATCGGGGTCGAGCTCTCCGCGCGCACGCAGCAGTGGCTGCTCGGCGCCGAGTTCATCACGCTCGTCCTGTTCGCCGTCGTCGCCCTGGTCAAGGTCTACGCCGGGACGGCGCCCCCGGCCTCCTCGCACGTCGCGCTGTCGTGGTTCAACCCGTTCGCCATCAGCTCCACGAGCGCGATGGTCGATGGGGTGCTCCTCGCCGTATTCATCTATTGGGGGTGGGACAGCGGAGTGGCCGTCAACGAGGAGACGGAGGACCCAGGCACCGCTCCCGGGCGGGCCGCGATCCTCAGTACCTTCGTGCTGGTCGGCATCTACGTCGTCGTGTCGGCTGCGGCGATCGCGTTCGCCGGGCCGCACTCGCTGAGTGCGAACTCCGACGACGTGTTCGCCGGTATCGGCAAGGAGGTGTTCGGATCGCCGCTGAACAAGCTGCTGATCATCGCGGTGCTCACATCGGCCTCGGCGTCGACGCAGACCACGATCCTTCCGACCGCCCGGACATCGCTGTCGATGGCGCGGATGAAGGCTCTGCCATCGATCTTCGGACGCATCCACCCCCGCTACCTCTCGCCGGACTTCTCGACGCTGATGATGGGTGCGCTGTCGATCGTCTGGTACGTCGGACTGACGCTGATCAGCGACAACGTCCTCTTCGCGTCAATTGCCGCCCTCGGGCTCATGATCGCCTTCTACTACGGCATCACCGGGTTCGCGTGTGCGATCTACTACCGGCGCGAGCTCCTGAAGTCGGCGAAGAACTTCTTCTTCATCGGTGTGTGCCCGGTGGTGGGCGGACTGATCCTCGCGGCGCTGTTCGTGAAGTCGGTCCACGATCTGGCCAACGATCATGAGAGCTTCGGCACCGCGTTCGGCTGGGGCCTGGCCGCGGTGATCGGAGTCGGCGCGCTGGTGCTTGGCGTCGTGCTGATGATCGCCTGGAACCTCAAGGAGCCCGAGTTCTTCCGCCGCAAGCCCGAGGTTGCCGACCCGGCGCTGCTCGAGAGCGGGCCGGCCGTTGAAGGGAGCGGTGTCTGATGTCGCAGATCATCGTCGGATACGACGGCTCGGACTGTGCGCGCGCCGCACTGGACACCGCGGCCGATGCCGCGATCGCGCTGAAGGACGAGCTCGTCGTCGTGTACGCGTACGAGGTCAACCGGATGGGTGGCGAGGTCCAGGACTACGCCAAGTCGCTCAAGGAGCGCTCGGAGGAGGTCATGGCCCACGCCAGCCACCAGGCGGCAGCCAAACACGTTGATATCGAGACGGTGGTGGTCGAGGAGCGCCCTGCGGCGGCGCTCGTTCGCATCGCCGAAGAGCGCGACGCGCGGCTGATCGTCGTGGGGACGCGCGGCGAGAGTCCGCTGAAGGGCGCGCTGGTCGGGTCGACTCCGCACAAGCTCATCCAGCTCGCCGACCGGCCGGTCGTCATCGTTCCCGGCTAGCGGCTGTGCAGCCGCGCTGCTAGGCTCCCAGGCGCATGTCGCAGCGCCTTGAGCTTCTTGGTCTGTTCCTTCTCCTCCCCCGCTAGGGGGAGCAACTGTGCGTGGCGGCCGCCCGAAGCCGCGAACCGAAGGACAGCAAGGAACTCATCCCGAAAGGAGCAGACGACATGCAGGTAGACGACCCCGACCGGGTCCTGATCTTCGACACAACGCTGCGAGACGGCGAGCAGTCGCCCGGTATCTCGCTGAACACGACCGAGAAGCTGGAGATCGCCCACCAGCTCGCACGGCTGGGCGTAGACATCATCGAGGCCGGCTTCCCGATCGCCTCGCCGGGCGACTTCGAGGCCGTCGAGGCGATCGCCCGCCAGGTCGGCGGCCCGGTCATCTGCGGCCTGGCGCGCGCCAACGCGACCGACGTCGAGCGCGCGTGGGAGGCGATCCGCGACGCCGAGCGCCCGCGGCTGCACGTCTTCATCTCGACCTCGGACATCCACATCGAGCACCAGCTCATGTCGACGCGCGACGACGTCAAGGGCCTGACCCGGGCGTGCGTCGCCCAGGCCAAGAGCTACTGCGACGACATCGAGTTCTCGCCGATGGATGCCACGCGCGCCGACGCCGAGTTCACGGCCGAGGTGCTGCAGATCGCGCTCGACGAGGGCGCGACGACGATCAACATCCCCGACACCGTCGGCTACGCGATGCCCGACGAGTACGCGGCGTTCCTGCGCCGCCTGTACGAGATGGTCCCCGCCCTCAACGACGTCGTGCTCTCGGTCCATTGCCACGACGACCTGGGCCTGGCGGTCGCCAACTCGTTCGCCGGCGTGCTGGCCGGCGCGCGCCAGATCGAGTGTGCGATCAACGGGCTCGGCGAGCGAGCGGGGAACGCCGCACTCGAGGAGCTGGTGATGCTGCTGCATACCCGTCACGCCGATCTGGGCCTGACGACCGGCGCCGTCACCACCGAGCTGGCGCGCACCTCGCGGCTGGTGTCGCGGCTGACCGGCTACGCCGTCCAGCCCAACAAGGCGATCATCGGGCGCAACGCATTCGCGCACGAGTCCGGCATCCACCAGGACGGCGTGCTCAAGGAGCGCACGACCTACGAGATCATGGACGCGAGGACCGTCGGCCTCGAGGCCAACAGCCTCGTGCTGGGCAAGCACTCCGGCCGCCACGCGCTGCGCGACGCGCTCGCCAAGCTCGGCTACGACGTCGACGGCCAGACGCTGAACATGGCGTTCAAGCGCTTCAAGGAGCTGGCGGACAAGAAGAAGCAGGTCACGGCCATGGACCTCGAGGCGCTGGTCACCGACGAGCTGCGCAGCGCGATTCCCGCCTACGCCCTGGAGTGGTTCGAGATCGACGCCACCAGCCGCCGCCCGCCGCAGGCCGTCGTCGGCGTCAAGCTGCCCGACGGCTCGACCAGCGAGGGCCGGTTCACCGGCGACGGGCCGGTCGACGCGCTGTTTCACGCGATCAACGCGGCGACCGGCGTCGACGTCCGGCTGCGGGAGTTCCGCGTCGACGCCGTCACCGGTGGACAGGACGCGCTCGGAGAGGCGAGCGTCGTCGTCGAGTACGAGGGCGTCAATGCGGCCGGGCAGGGCGTGGCGACCGACATCATCGAGGCCGCCGGCACCGCGTATCTACGCGCGGTGACCAACGCGCTCGCCAAGGCCAGCGCGGCCGACGCCGACGCCGAGGCCGGCGAACCGGCCCTGACCGGCCCGTAGGAGGTCCAGCGATGCACGACCGGGTGCTGGTCTTCGACACCACGCTGCGCGACGGCGAGCAGTCGCCGGGCGTGGCGTTCGACACGGCGGCAAAACTCGAGATCGCCCGCGCGCTGGCGGTGCTACGGGTCGACGTGATCGAGGCGGGCTTCCCGCGCGCCTCCGCCGATGCGTTCGCCGCCGTGCAGGCGGTGGCGCGCGCCGACTTCGACGCCGCCCCGCCGATCATCGCCGCGATCGCGCGCGCCGACGCGACGGACATCGAGCACGCATGGGAGGCGCTGCGCGACGCCGCGCACCCGCGCATCCACGTGTTCACCTCGACGTCGGACATCCACCTCGAGCACGAGCTGCGTACGACGCGGCCCGGCGTCAAGCAGCGCACGCGGGCGGCGGTCGCGCAGGCCCGCGGGCTGTGCGACGACGTCGAGTTCACGGTCGGCGACGCCACGCGGGCCGACCCCGGCTTCACCGCCGAGGTGATCGAGATCGCGCTCGTGGAGGGCGCGACGACGATCAACGTGCCCGACACGGTCGGCTACGCGATGCCCGACGAGTACGCGGCGCTGTTGCGCGCCCTCGCCGAGCTCGTGCCCGGCCTCGCCGACGTCGTCCTGTCGGTCCATTGCCATGACGACCTCGGCCTCGCGGTCGCCAACACCGTCGCCGGCGCGATCGCCGGCGCCCGGCAGGTCGAGTGCTCGGTCAACGGGCTCGGCGAGCGGGCGGGCAACGCGGCGCTCGAGGAGGTCGTGATGGCCCTGCACGCGCGCGACGACCGACTCGGCCTTCAGACAGGGGTCGACACGACGCGGCTGGCGGCCACGTCGGCGCTCGTCTCGCGCCTCAGCGGCTTCGCGATCGCGCCCAACAAGGCGATCGTCGGTGCCAACGCGTTCGCGACACAGTCAGCAATCCACGCGCGCAGCGTCGCCGCGCAGCGCGAGACCTACCAACTGATCGACCCGGCAACGGTCGGGGCAAGGGCGGCATAGATGGCCAATCACGACCAACGCATCGAGACCGCGTTCACCCTCCAGGCCGGGCAGTTCGAGGACCGGGCGGTCAACCACGTGTTCCGCGACACCGGCTGGCTGATCGACGCGATCGAGCTGACCGCAACCGACCTCGCCCTCGACGTCGCCGGCGGGACCGGGCAGGTCGCGCGGGCGCTCGCGCCGCATGTGGCGGCCGCGGTCGTGCTCGACATGACCCAGGCGATGCTCGACGCCGGCCGCGACTCGGCCGCGCGCGACGGCGTCGGCAACGTCCTGTTCGCTGTCGGCGACGCCACGGCGATGCCATTCGCTTCGGCGAGCTTCGATGTCGTCATCTGCCGCCACGCGCTGCACCACATGCTCGAGCCGCAGGTCGTCGTCGCGGAGATGGCGCGCTGCCTGCGTCCGGGCGGCCAGCTCGTGCTCGTCGACATGGTCGGCTGCGGCGACGCGTCGGTCGACACGCGCCGCGACGAGCTCGAGATCCTGCGCGACCCGTCGCACGTGAGCGTGCCGACCGCCGATGAGCTGGCCGACTGGGCGCGGGGCACCGGCCGCGAGGTCGTGACGACCGCGGCCCGCGAGCAGACCTACCCGGTCGACGGCTGGCTCGCGCGTGCCCACATCGACGACGCAAGCGCGGAGAAGCTCAACGTGGCGCTCGACGCCGAGCTTGACTCCGGCGGTCCGGTCACCGGGCTCGAGCCGTGGCGCGACGACGACGGGCGGCGGTGGTTTCGCCACCATCTCGCCGCGGTCGTCGCGCGGTAGGGCTTCAGCGCGCCGCGAGGGCGAGACCCTGGCGGTGGCCGCCGGCGTGGACCTCGTCGCGCGGGCGCGGGTCCATCAGGCTCGGCCCGAGCGCGCGGGCGACCGAACGGTCGGGCCCGACGCGCTGCACGGTCGCGCCGCGGCTGCGGATCGCCGCCGCCTCGATCCCCGTCGCCGCGTCGAAGCCACGGAACATCGCGCCGATCGGCGAGCCGATCGAGCGCCGCGAGTCGGCGGCGACGCTGAGGCACAGGACGTGGTCGCCGTCGCGTGCCGGGGCGACGTCGAGGTTGGTCAGCGACCAGGCCCCGCCGTCGACGTAGTCGCGGTCACCGATTCGCACCGGGTCGAAGATCGCCGGGATCGAGCACGACGCCTGCACCGCCTCGGCGACCGTCGCCGGCGGCGCCCCGGGGGCGCCGAAGACGACGCGCCGGCCGCTGCGCCGGTCGACGGCGCAGATCAGCAACCGCCCGTCGAACGCGACATCCCAGCTCTCGACGCGCGCGCGCACGTCATGCAGCGACGTGCCGTTGCGCGGCAGCCGCCCGAGGACGGCGGCCCGGGCCAGGGCGCCGGCCGAGGCGGTCGACGAGAGCAGCGCGCCCGACAGCGGCTGGGCGATCGTGCCCATCGCGCCGAGCGCCGAGGACACGACGCGGCGTGCGGCCGAGTCCTCGGCGAACACGTCCTCGTCGAACGGGTCGGCCACGGCGTGGGCCGGTGGGTGCCGCGGCCCGCGCCCGGCGACCATCCGCGAGGCGACGATCGAGCCGGCCGATGTGCCGACATAGGCGTGTGCCGACTCGACGTCAACCCCGCCGTCGCGCAAGCCGCCGAGCACGCCATTCATCCACGCTTCGCCGAGCACCCCGCCCGCGGCGAGAACGATGATGTCGGGGTCGCGCACGCGGTTCAGCTTAGAACGCGAAGCCGCTTGGGCTGCGAAACGATCCTCCACGGCACGTTTCGCGGCCCGGGCGGGGATGTGACACCCGCGATGGCGCGAACAGCACAGTGAGGGAGGGGTGCCACCAGCGTCCCGGCAGCCATCCCCTCAGTGTGCCGTTTCGCGCGACCGCCAACGCCGGGCTGCGAAACGGTCCTCTACGGCACGTTCCGCAGCCCACGCCGCCAGCCGCGCCGCGGCTGTACGTGATAACGTACGAGCGTAATGAGCACTGCCGAAGTCGTGCTTCAGATCGGGCCGCGCGTGCGCGCCCTGCGTGAAGCGATGTCGTTGTCGCTGCGCGATCTGGCCGAGCGCTGCGGCGTCAGCGCGCCGATGCTCAGCCAGGTCGAGCGCGGAGAGACGAGCCCGACGCTCGCGGTCGCCGCGCGCATCGCCGCCGGGCTCGACCTGAGCCTCAGCCAGCTGCTGCGCCTTGACGAATCCAGCACCGTGACCGTCGTCCGCTCCGGCGAGGGGCGCCGCGGCGGCAGCGCGCGCTCGGGGCATCTGTTCGAGGTTCTGACCGCGCCGCTCCCCGGCCAGAGGGTGGAGCTGTCACGCCATGTTCTTCACCCCGGGGCGTCGACCGGCGGCCCCGGAGACCCGCCGATGCACGAGCCGGGCAGTCGCGAGATCGCGCTGATCGAGAGCGGCCCGTTGCAGCTGGTGATCGACGGCGAGCGCCACGAGCTGCAGACCGGCGACTGCGCGACGTTCGACGCCGACCTGACCCATCACTTCGAGAACCACGGACCCGGCGAGGCGGCCTTCCTGGCCGTCGTCAGCGCCGGGCTGCGCCGCAGCTAACCGGAGACACGATGCCCAAGACCCTGTTCGACAAGATCTGGGAGGCCCACGAGGTCGCGCCCGGTCTGATCTACATCGATCTGCACCTCGTCCACGAGGTCACGAGCCCACAGGCGTTCGACGGCCTGCGGATGGCCGGACGCACGGTGCGCCGGCCCGACCGCACGGTCGCGACCGCCGACCACAACGTCCCGACCGATGGCACGCCCGTCGCGGCGCGCATCAAGGACGAGCTCAGCCGCGTCCAGGTCCAGGCGCTCGAGCACAACTGCGAAGAGTTCGGGATCCCGATCTACTCGCTGGGCTCCGAGCACCAGGGGATCGTCCACGTGATCGGCCCCGAGCTCGGCCTGACCCAGCCCGGGATGACGATCGTCTGCGGTGACAGCCACACCGCGACCCACGGCGCGTTCGGCGCGCTGGCGTTCGGCATCGGCACGAGCGAGGTCGAGCACGTGCTGGCGACGCAGTGCCTCGTCCAGCACAAGCCCAAGTCGATGCTGATCCGCTACGACGGCGAGCCCGGTACCGGCGTCACGGCCAAGGACCTGATCCTCGCGACGATCGGCCAGATGGGCGTCGACGGCGCCGTCGGCCACGTGGTCGAGTTCGCCGGCCCGGCGATCGAGGCGCTGTCGATGGAGGGCCGGATGACCGTCTGCAACATGACGATCGAAGGCGGCGGTCGCGCCGGGATGATCGCCCCCGACGAGATCACGACCCAATGGGTGGCCGAGCACGGAGCACCGGTCGATGCGGCGTGGAGCGAGCTGCGGACCGACGACGGGGCGACGTTCGACAAGACGGTCATCGTCGACTGCCAGACGGTCAGCCCGATGGTCAGCTGGGGCACGAATCCGGCGCAGGTCGTCGGCGTCGCCGACATGGTGCCCGAGCCGCAGACCGACGGCGACGAGCGCGCCCTGCACTACATGGGGCTCGACGCCGGCACCGCGATCCAGGACATCAAGCTCGACCGCGTGTTCATCGGCTCGTGCACGAACTCGCGGATCGGCGACCTGCGAGCCGCGGCGTCGGTCATCAAGGGCCGCAAGGTCTCCGACAGCATCTACGCGATGGTCGTCCCCGGCTCGGTACAGGTGAAGGCGCAGGCCGAGCGCGAGGGGCTCGACAAGGTGTTCACCGAGGCCGGTTTCGACTGGCGCGGCGCGGGCTGCTCGATGTGCCTGGGAATGAATCCCGACATCCTCAAGCCGCAGGAACGCTGCGCCTCGACATCCAACCGCAACTTCGAGGGCCGTCAGGGCGCCGGCGGGCGCACGCACCTCGTCTCGCCCGAGATGGCCGCGGCGGCGGCGATCGAAGGACATTTCGTCGACATCCGGGAGTGGAACTGATGCAGCCGTTTGAAACGATCACCGGGCCGGTGTCGACGCTGATGCGCGACGACGTCGACACCGACCAGATCATCCCCAAGCAGTTCCTCAAGCGTGTCGAGCGCACCGGCTTCGGCGAGTTCCTGTTCTACGACTGGGCCAAGGAGCCGGGCTGGGACCTGCCGGTCAACCAGGTGCTCGTGACCGGGCGCAACTTCGGCTGCGGCTCGAGCCGTGAGCATGCCCCGTGGGCACTCGAGGACTACGGCTTCCGCGCGGTCGTCGCGCCGAGTTTCGGGGACATCTTCTTCTCCAACTGCACGAAGATCGGGCTGTTGCCGGTCGTGCTGGCGGAGGATGTCGTCGCCCAGATCGCCGAGGCGGGGGAGGCCCAGGTCGACCTCGCCGAGCAGCAGGTGCGCTGGCCGGGCGGGGTCGCCCACTTCGACATCGACCCCGACATCAAGTACCGGCTGCTCAACGGCCTCGACGACATCGGCCTGACGCTCGCCCAGGCCGACCAGATCGACGCCTACGAGCGCGACCGCCAGCGCAACGGCCCGGTCACCACAGCGCTGTAGAACGCCATAGGCTGCGACGCATGCCCACGATCGTCACCCTGCCCGGCGACGGGATCGGCCCCGAGGTCATGGCCCCGGCGCTCGAGGTCCTGCGCGCGGTGCGCCCCGAGGTCGACCATGTCGAGCACGTCTTCGGCGGCGCATCGATCGACGCCACCGGCACTGCGCTGACCGGCGAGGTGCTCGATGCATGTCGGTCGGCCGACGCCGTCCTGCTCGCTGCGGTCGGCGGGCTGAAATGGGATACCACCGACCCGGCCAAGCCGCGGCCCGAGCAGGGGCTGCTCGGCCTGCGCAAGGGGATGGGCCTGTTCGCCAACCTGCGCCCGGTCCGCCCGCTGCCGGCCCTGTACGACGCCAGCCCGCTGAAGCGCGAGATCATCGACGGCACGAACCTGCTGGTCGTCCGCGAGCTGACCGGCGGCATCTACTTCGGCGCCAAGACCCGCGACGCCGACAGCGCCAGCGACGCCTGCGTCTACACGCGGGCGGAGATCGAGCGCATCGCCCGCGTGGCGTTCAATGCGGCCAGCAGCCGTGTGACGAGCGTCGACAAGGCCAACGTGCTCGAGACGTCACGGCTGTGGCGCGAGGTCGTCACGGAACTGCACGCACGCGAGTTTCCCAACGTCGAGATCGAGCACGTGCTGGTCGACAACGCGGCGATGCAGCTCGTCTCCTCGCCCCGGCACTTCGACGTGATCGTCACCGAGAACATGTTCGGCGACATCCTCAGCGACGAGGCGGCGATGATCACCGGCTCGATCGGGATGCTGCCCTCGGCGTCGCTCGGCGAGCCGGGAACGCCGGGGCTGTTCGAGCCCGTGCACGGCTCGGCGCCGGACATCGCCGGGCAGGGGATCGCCAACCCGCTGGCCATGTTCCTGTCGGTCGCGCTGATGCTGCGCCACGGTTTTTCTTTCGCCGACGAGGCAAGCGCCGTAGAATCGGCGGTGGACCGTGCCCTCGAGCAGGGCCTGCGCACACGCGACCTGGGGGGCGATGCCACGACGGCAGACGCAACCCGGGCGGTTCTCGAACACCTCTAAAGGAGCACTACGTTGGACACCGCTGACCTCATCTGGATGAACGGAGAACTCATCCCGTGGGAGGACGCCAAGGTCCACGTACTCACGCACGGCCTGCACTACGGCACGGGCGTCTTCGAGGGCGTCCGCTGCTACGACACGGAGATCGGGCCGGCGGTGTTCCGCAACGCCGACCATGTCGACCGCCTGTTCAAGTCGGCCGAGCTGTACTACATGCCGATCCCGTTCAGCCGCGAGCAGATCCGCCAGGCGACGCTCGAGACGGTCGCGCGCAACAACTTCCGCGAGTGCTACATCCGCCCGATCGTCTTCCGCGGCTACGGCACGATGGGCCTGTTCCCGCTCGACGCCCCGGTCGACGTGTCGATCGCCGTCTGGCCGTGGGGCGCGTATCTCGGCGAGGACGGCAAGGCCTCGGGCGTCCGGGCCAAGGTCTCGAGCTGGCGGCGCATCAGCTCCGACTCGCTGATCCCGCACGCCAAGGCGTCGGGCCAGTACCTCAACTCGATCCTGGCCAAGATCGAGAGCCACAAGGCCGGTTACGACGAGGCGATCCTGCTCGACGATCACGGGCACGTGTGTGAGGGATCGGGCGAGAACATCTACATCGTCCGCGAGGGCACGATCGTCACGCCCCCGCAGACGGCAGGGATCCTCGACGGCATCAACCGCAAGTCGATCCTGCAGATCGCGCGCGACCTCGGCTTCGACGTCATCGAACGCGACCTGGCCCGCGCCGAGCTCACGCTCGCCGACGAGGTGTTCCTCAGCGGCACGGCGGCGGAGCTCGTGCCGGTGCGCGAGATCGACGACCACGCGATCGGCGGCGGGCAGCCGGGCGAGATAACCCAGACGCTCCAGAAGGCGTTCGACGACGCCCTGCACGGCCGCACCGAGCGCTATCGCGAGTGGCTGGATCCTGTTCCCGTGGCTTCCAACGTGGCGTCATGACGGGGACGGGTCGGCGAATTCGGGGGCGGCACGGGCGCTAGTCGCGTCGCGTGCCGCTGCCCCTGTCTCGCCCACCCGTCGACCCGAAAGGACCACCACCCGCAATGACCATCCAGCTCTATGACGCCACGCTCCGCGATGGCCTCCAGGGCGAGGGGCTCAGCCTCTCCGCGCAGGAGAAGCTGCGCGTCGCCCACAAGCTCGACGAGCTCGGCATCGACCTGATCGAGGCCGGCTACCCGGCCTCCAACCCCAAGGAGATCGAGCTGTTCGCGCTGCTCGAGCACGAGACGTTCGAGCACGCCCGGATCGCCGCGTTCGGGATGACGCGGCGCAAGGGCGTCGCGGCCTCCGCCGACGAGGGTCTCGGCGTGCTCACCTCGAGCTTCGCGCCCGTCTGCACGCTGGTCGGCAAGACCTGGGCGCTGCACCTCGACAAGGTGACCAAGGTCTCCCGCGAGGAGAACCTCGACATGATCGGCGAGTCGATCGCCTTCCTCGTCGAACACGGCAAGGAGGCGATCTACGACGCCGAGCACTTCTTCGACGGCTACCGCGACGACCCCGGCTACGCGCTGGCGTGCCTGCGCGCGGCGGCCGACGGCGGAGCGACGACGGTCTGCCTGTGCGACACCAACGGCTCATCGCTGCCCGAGCAGATCGCCGAGGCGACGACTGCCGCCGCGGCCGACCTCGGCGACCGCGTGCGCCTGGGCATCCACCCGCACAACGACGCGGGCCTGGGTGTCGCCAACGCGCTCGCCGGCGTCGCCGCCGGCGCGACGCAGGTGCAGGCGACGACCAACGGGGTGGGGGAGCGCACCGGAAACGCGAACCTGACGACGATCATCGCCAACCTCCAGCTCAAGCTCGGCTACGACCTGCTCAGCGACCAGCAGCTGGCGCGCCTGACCGAGACGGCGCACTTCGTCGACGAGATCCTCAACCGCGCGCCGGACCCGCGCCAGCCCTATGTCGGCAAGAGCGCGTTCGCCCACAAGGGCGGGATGCACGTCGCCGGCATCCGCGCCGACGCGTCGACGTTCGAGCACATCGAGCCCCATCTCGTCGGCAACGAGACCGAGGTCCTGATCTCCGAGCTGTCGGGCCGCGGGACGGTGATCGAGAAGGCGGCCGAAGCCGGCATCGAGCTCGACGATGACGCCGTCGCGCGCGTGCTCGCCCGGGTCAAGCAGCTCGAGCACGAGGGCTACCACTTCGAGGCAGCCGACGGCTCATTCGAGCTGCTGATGCGCCGCGAGGCCGCCGGCGCCTACGAGCCGCTGTTCGAGCTCGAGTCGTGGCGGGTGATCGTCGAGCAGCGCGAGGACGGCGAGGTCCAGACCGAGGCGACGGTCAAGATCCGCATCGGCGACGAGCGGCTCGTGCAGATCGCCGAGGGCAACGGCCCGGTCCACGCCCTGGACCAGGCGCTGCGCGCGGCGATCGGCGAGGCCCATCCGCATCTCAAGGACATCGAGCTCGTCAACTTCAAGGTCCGGATCCTCGACGAGACGAAGGGCGCCGGCGCGGTCACGCGCGTCCTGCTCGACGCGTCGGACCACCGCGACACGTGGGGCTCGATCGGCGTGGGCGAGAACGTGATCGCCGCATCGTGGGACGCGCTCGTCGACTCGCTGGCCTACGCGGAACAACCGGGCCGCCGGCGGGACCGTTGATCCCGCTCGCCCGCCCGATGCTCGGCGAGCGCGAGGAGCAACTCGTCCTCGAGGTCCTGCGCTCCGGCCAGCTGTCGCTGGGGCCGCGCCTGCCGGCATTCGAGGACGCGTTCGCGGCCCGCGTCGGCGCCATCCACGCCTGTGCGGTGTCGAGCGGGACGGCCGGCCTGCACCTCGCGCTGCGCGCCGCCGGTGTGCGCGACGGTGACGAGGTCGTCACATCGCCGTTCTCGTTCGTCGCCAGCGCCAACGCGATCGTGTTCGAGCGCGCGCGGCCCGTGTTCGCCGACATCGACCCGGTCACGCTCGACCTCGACCCCAAGGCCGCCGCGGCGGCAATCACGCCGCGCACGACCGCGCTGCTACCGGTCCACATCTTCGGCTGGCCCGCCGACCTGCCGGCGTTCGAGGCGATGGGGCTGCCGATCGTCGAGGACGCATGCGAGGCGCTCGGCGCGCGCCATGCCGACGGCACCGCGGTCGGTGCCCGCGGCCACAGCGCCGTGTTCGCGTTCTACGCCAACAAGCAGCTGACGACCGGCGAGGGCGGCATGGTCACGACCGGCGACGCGGCGATCAAGGAGCGCATCGACTCCGAGCGCAACCAGGGCCGCGCGCCGGACATGGGCTGGCTCGACCATGACCGGCTCGGCTTCAACTACCGCCTGTCGGACATCGCCTGCGCGCTCGGGCTCGCCCAGCTCGAGCGGCTCGACGAGATGCTCGCCGGGCGCGCGCGGGTCGCCGAGCTCTATCGTGCGGCGCTCGCCGATCTCGAGGACGTGACGCTCCCGTGCCCCGACACGGGCGGCGACGTGCGCGGGTGGTTCGTGTTCGTCGTCCAGCTTCCGCGCGGGGTCGACCGCGACACGACGGTCCGCGAGCTCAACGCCCGCGGCGTGCAGTCCAAGCCCTACCTGCCGGCGATCCACCTGATGACGTACTACCGCGAGACGTTCGGTCATCGCGAGGGGGAGTTCCCGGTCTGCGAGGACGTCGCCGCGCGCTCGGTCGCGCTGCCGTTCTTTCCGGACATGACCGAGGGACAGGTCGCGCAGGTGGCCGACGTTCTGACCGCCGTCCTGCGCGGCTAGGCTGCCCCGATGTCGCGCTTCTCCGAGCCCCAGGACCCGGACTTCCAGGCGATCAACACGTCGCTTCACTTCGACCGGCGGCTGTGGCCCCACGATGTCGCGCAGTCACGCGCCCACGCCCGCATGCTCGCGGCGCAGGGGATCATCGGCGACGACGATCGCGACGCCCTGCTCGCCGGCCTCGATGCGGTGGAGGCCGAGTTGACCGGCGGGACGTTCTCGTTCGACGAGGGCGACGAGGACATCCACATGGCCGTCGAGCGGCGGCTGACCGAGATCGCCGGGCCGGTCGGGGGCAAGCTGCACACGGCGCGCTCGCGCAACGACCAGGCGGTCACCGACCTCGTGCTCGAGGTCCGGACGCGGGCACAGGGCCACATCGAACGCGTCGAGGCACTGGCCGGGACGCTCGTCGACGTCGCCGTCGCCCACCGCGACTGGGCGCTGCCCGGCTACACGCACCTCCAGCGCGCGCAGCCGGTCTACCTCAGCCACCACCTGCTCGCCTACGTCTGGATGCTGCTGCGTGACCGCGAGCGCCTGCGGTTCGTCGTATCGCAGACGGCCGCGCTGCCGCTCGGCGCCGGAGCGCTGGCCGGCACGACGTTCGACACCGATCGCCGCGCCGTGGCCGCGGAGCTCGGCTTCGACACCGTCGCGCCCAACTCGATCGACGCCGTCTCCAACCGTGACTTCGTCCTCGACCACCTCGCGGCGGCGGCGACCTGCGCGACGCACCTCAGCCGCCTGGGAGCCGAGATCGTCCTGTGGTGCAGCCAGGAGTTCGGGTTCGTGACACTGAGCGACGGCTGGTCCAGCGGCTCGTCGATCATGCCCCAGAAGAAGAACCCCGACGCGGCCGAGCTGCTGCGCGGCAAGGCGCCGCGGGTCGTCGGTCACCTCGCCGCGCTGCACGGTGTGATCCACGCACTGCCGCTGACCTACAACAAGGACCTCCAGGAGGACAAGGAGCACCTGTTCGACGCGGCCGACACGCTCGACGCGTGCCTGGTGGCCGCGCGCGGGATGCTCGCCACGGCGACGTTTCACCGCGAGGCGATGGCCGCGGCGGCGGCCGACGACCTGATCGCCGCGACCGACATCGCCGACCTGCTCGTGCGTCGCGGCGTCCCGTTCCGCGAGTCGCACGGGATCGTCGCCGGGCTCGTGCGGACGGCTGTCGACAGCGGCCGCTCGCTCGGCGAGCTCACCCCGCAGGAGCTGCTCGCGGCCTCCGAGCACCTCGACGGCGAGGTGGCCGCGGTCCTGACGCAGCAGTCGTGGCTGGAGTCGAAGATCAGCGAGGGCGGCACGTCACTTCAGCGCGTCGACGAGCAGCTCGCGCTCGCGCGCGCCGCACTCGATGGCTGAGCGGGCCGCGCGCCTCGATCGCGCCTTCTTCGCCCGGCCGGTCCGCCGCGTCGCACGCGACCTGCTGGGCTGCACCGTTCGCCACGGCGACACGGCGGGCGTGATCGCCGAGACCGAGGCCTACCACGAGTCCGAACCGGCGTGCCACGCGTTCGCCGGCCTGACGGCGCGCACCGAGGTCCTGTTCGGGCCGCCGGGGATCGCCTACATCTACCGCTCCTACGGCATCCACGCCCTGCTGAACGCGGTCACCGACCAGGAGGGCGTCGGCGCGGCGGTCCTGATCCGCGCGCTGGAGCCGATCGACGGGATCGAGCTGATGCGCCTGCGCCGCGGACCGGTGCGCGACGCCGAGCTCTGCGACGGTCCCGGCAAGCTGACCCAGGCGCTGGGCATCGACCTGGACCTGCACGGCACCGACCTCATCGACGGCCCGATCGCCATCGAGCGGCGCACCGGCAGTGCGCCGCGCATCGTCGCCAGTGCGCGCGTCGGCATCACCAAGGCGCCCGACCTGCCGTGGCGCTACACGATCGCCGGGAGCCGCTTCGTCTCACGCCCGCGGCCAGACTAGTCGCATCGGTGGCGTAGGCCACCGTGGTGATGTCGTCAGAAGCTCTTGAGGGCGAGCAGGACGCAGGTGATGACGATCACGAGCGTCGTGGCGACGATCCGGCGCCAATCGATGGCGCGCTGCGGGGCTGGGGTCGCGGGCGGCGGCGGAGGAGCCGCGGCCAGTTCGTCGAGCGACGGGAGCACCTCAAGCGTCGCCCCGCCATGGGGCGGGGGCGCCACAGATTCCCGGCTGCTCGCAGGGCCGGCCATGCTCTCGTGATCGACGGGGCGCGGCGGAGCTTGACCGATGCACCGCTAACTACGCGGATCGCGCGTCAGCAGACGCACCCGAGCGGGTTATGGAGCGGACACGCCACCCGACCCACCGGCGCCGCTCGACGGCGCCGGTGTGGGCGTGGGGCTCGGTGTGACCGCCGGCGCCGGGTTCTGCACGGCAGGCGTCTTGGGCGTCGCGCCGGCGGGCTGCTGGCCGGTCGTGTCGGCGGGGGTCGGGGTCGTTCCTGCTGGAGCGGTCCCGCCGGTGACGGGGGTCGTGCCGGCGGGCAGCGAGCCGTTGGTATCGGTCGTGTCGGCGAGCGGAGTGAGGCCCTTGGCGACCCGCTGCGCGTTGATCTTGGCCCGACGGTCGGCTGCGCGCTGCTCGAGGAGCCCCGTCGCCGGGCCGGCGAAGTCGCGCCAGATCAGCGAGGGGAAGGTGCCGCCCTCGACCGGCGACCCGTTGTAGTCGAACTGCATCGACTTGCCGCTGTTGGGATAGCCGACCCACACCGCGATCGTCAGCTTGTCGGTGAAGCCGACGAACCACGCGTCGCCGAAGTGCTCGGTCGTGCCCGTCTTGCCGGCGGCGAAACCGCCGAAGTCGGCATTCTTGGCCGTCCCGATGAGGACGACCTGGCGCAGCATCTGCACCTCTTCCTGATCGACCTGGGGCGACAGCACGCGGATCAGGTGCGTGTGGTTACGGGCGATCACTTTGTGGCTGCCCAGCCGCGTGACCTTGGTGATCCCGACCGGCCCCTTGTACTTGGAGCCGAGTAGCGTCCCGTCGACGCGCTGTCCGTTGTGGGCGAACGTCTCGTAGGCATGGGCCATATCCAGCGGCGTCACGCCGACGGTCAGGCCACCGAGTGTCATCGCGTAGTTGTGCGAGACCGGCGTGCGGATCCCCATCCGCCGCGCGAGGCGGGCGATCCGCTTGACCCCGGCCTGGATGCCGACCGCGGCGAAGACCGAGTTGTCGGAGAACGCCAGCGCGTTGGTGAGGTCCCGCTGGCCGACGTAGGTGCCCTCGAAGTTGTCGGGTGAGAAGAACTCCTTGCCACCGCTGTTGGGCACAACCCACTTGCGCCGCTTCGACGGCCACACCGAGGTGGGGCTGATCCCCTCGCGCAGCGCCTGGGCGAGCACGAACGCCTTGAACGACGAGCCGGGCTGGCGCTCGCCCTGCGTCGCGAGGTTGAACTGCGCCGCCTGGTGGTTGGGGCCACCGACCATCGCCCGGACCTCGCCGGTCGCGTTGTCGATCGCGACGAGCGCCGCGGTCGGGCCCTTGGGGTTGGACATGTAGCGGCTGACCGCCTGCTCGGCCAGCGTCTGCAGCTGGAGGTCGAGCGTCGTGTCGACGCGCAGTCCCGACTCCACGACCGACGAGCCGTAGCGCTGGATCAGCAGGTCGCGGATCCAGTCGGCGAAGTACGGCGCCTTGTCGGCCAGCTCCGGTGGGTCGAGCTTGCCCGACCACAGCGGCTGCTGGAGCGCGTCGCGGTACTCGGCGTAGGGGAGGTTGCCCTGGTCGTGCATGTCGCGCAGGACGAGGTTGCGCCTCCGCATCGACGCCACCGGGTGGGTGACGGGGTCATAGGCGGTCGGTGACGCGATCACCGCCGCGAGCAGAGCCGCATCGGCCGGTGACAGCAGCTTCGCGCACGGGTTGGAGAGCGTCGCGCCGCAGTTGGCGTAGCGCGCGTCGGAGCCGAAGTACGTGCGCGCCGCCGCCTCGATCCCGTACGCGCCGTTGCCGTAATAGATCGTGTTGAGGTAGTCGGTGAGGATCTGCTGCTTGGACCAGCGGCGCGTCAGGTGCCAGGCCAGAGCCGCCTCGCGCAGCTTCTCGAACACGGTGCGGTTGTCCTGCGCCGCGAGCGCGTTCTTGACCAGCTGCTGGGTGATCGTCGAGCCGCCCTGGGCCGGGCGTCCGGCGACGACATCGGACAGGAACGCGCGGCCGATGCCGCGCAGGTCGACGCCGGAGTTGGTGAAGAAGCGCTTGTCCTCGACGCCGGTGACCGCGGTCACGGCCCACGACGAGATCTGGTCGTAGCGCAGCAGGATGCGGCTCTTGCCGGTCGTGAGAATGCCGATGACCTTGCCCTGGTCGTCGTAGAGGACCGAGTTGCGCGCGTGGCGCAGCTGGTTGGCGGCCGAGATCGTCGGCAGGTCGGAGGCGACCGCCATCATCATCCCGAAGACCGTCGAGATGATCGCGATGAACGCGAGCGGGATCAGGACCGCGAACAGCCGCAGCTTGCGCATGCGCGGCTTGCCCGCCTTGCGGGCCTTGCGTCGGGCGCGGCGCGTGGTCTTCAGCGGCGTGATGTCGGCGTCGCTCATAAAGCGGAAAATGCCCCAGTCGCGACCGGGCATCGGGAGTCGCGCGCAAGCTCGACGCGACGCGACAGGCGGGCGCTGACTCTAGCATTGGCCCGGATGGCTCAACCCCACTCAGACGCGGCCGCGTTTCTGACCCGCAACGCGCACGCCGCGCTGCCGGCCGGAGCGCTTGAGGCCAAGCTCGAGCTCGCCGAGAAGGAGGCGCGGCCGCTGCGGGTCAAGTTCGGGATGGACCCGACGGCGCCCGACATCCACCTCGGCCACACGGTCGCGCTGCAGAAGCTGCGGGAGTTCCAGGAGCTCGGCCACCGGGTCGTGCTGATCGTCGGCGACTACACGGCGCGGGTCGGCGACCCCAGCGGCCGCTCGGACACGCGGCCGGCATTGTCGGGCGACGAGATCGACGCCAACGCGCGCACGTACCGCGACCAGGCGGGCCAGGTCCTGATGTCCGATCCGCAGCTCCTCGAGGTCCGCCAGAACTCCGAGTGGCTCGACATGTCGATGGAGCAGCTGTTCGCGCTCGCCCGCACCACGACCGTCGCGCAGCTGCTCGAGCGCGAGGACTTCGCGACGCGCTACGCCGAACACCGGCCGATCTCGGTGCTCGAGCTGTTGTACCCGCTGATCCAGGGCTACGACTCGGTCGCCGTCAGATCCGACGTCGAGCTGGGGGGCACGGACCAGACGTTCAACCTGCTGCTCGCCCGCGACATCCAGCGCGCGTACGGCGTGCCGGAGCAGGCGGTCCTGACGATGCCGATCCTGCCCGGGCTCGACGGCGAGACGAAGATGAGCAAGTCGCTGGGCAATCACATCGGCGTCACCGACGCGCCCGACGAGATCTTCGGGCGCGCGATGTCACTGCCCGACGCCGCCATGGACACGTGGTTCGCGCTGCTGGGCGTGCAGCGCCCCGACGGCGCCGGGCCGCGTGACGCCAAGCGGGCGCTCGCGGGAGCGATCGTCGACCGCTTTGCCGGCGACGGTGAGGGCGCCGCGGCAGCCCAGCGCTTCGACCGGCTGTTCGTCGAGCACCGCGCGCCCGACGACGTGCCGGAGGCGGTCGTGGTCTCCGACGGCCCGCTGCACCTGCCTGCCGTGCTGGCCGAGCTGTTCGACGTCTCGCGCTCGGACGCCCGGCGAATCCTCGGCCAGGGCGGCGTCCGGGTCGACGGTGAGCCGCTGCCCGCCGAGCCCCTCGATGTCGAGCCGTCCGTGCTGGATGGCAAGGTTGTGCAGCTCGGCAAGCGCAGCTTCCGCCGGGTACGGGTAGCGCCGTAGAGGATTCGGTGCTATCTTCCTCTGTCCGTTCTCGGGCGGAAGTTTGCCTGAGCGCGCCTCTCTGTGAAGGAACCCCCTTCCCGACTGGGCGCGGCGGTCTTTGAAAACTCAACAGCATGCGCACCCTCGGCCCACACATCGGCCGAGAGGTGTCCAGGTTCGACTGTCCGGTTGGCTCTCTGAGTCGGCCGGCAGCCAAGATTGAACCCGTCATGATCGGGCCCCGCGAGTGTACGTTGGGGTCCGGGCCGGTCTCGAACCGGCCACATGAATCCATGACAGGCTCTACGTGATTAGTGGTACCGCAGTTCTTCACGGAGAGTTTGATCCTGGCTCAGGACGAACGCTGGCGGCGTGCTTAACACATGCAAGTGGAGCGACGAACCAGGGCTTGCCCTGGGGCAGAGCCGCGAACGGGTGAGTAACACGTGGGTAAACCTACCCCGATGATTGGGACAACCCGAGGAAACTCGGGCTAATACCAAATGTGCTGCGGAGTCATAGGACTCCGTTGGAAAGGAAGCTTCGGCCTCCGCATCGGGATGGGCCCGCGGCCCATTAGCTTGTTGGTGGGGTAATGGCCTACCAAGGCTTCGATGGGTAGCTGGTCTGAGAGGACGATCAGCCACACTGGGACTGAGACACGGCCCAGACTCCTACGGGAGGCAGCAGTGGGGAATCTTGCGCAATGCACGAAAGTGTGACGCAGCAACGCCGCGTGCGGGAAGACGGCCTTCGGGTTGTAAACCGCTTTCAGGAGGGACGAAGGTCCGTCGGTAAATAGCCGGCTGGATTGACGGTACCTCCAGAAGAAGCCCCGGCTAACTACGTGCCAGCAGCCGCGGTAATACGTAGGGGGCAAGCGTTGTCCGGAATTATTGGGCGTAAAGCGCGTGTAGGCGGCTCGGTAAGTCCGCTCTGAAAGCCCGAGGCTCAACCTCGGGAGGCGGGTGGATACTGTCGAGCTCGAGTCCGGAAGAGGAGTGTGGAATTCCTGGTGTAGCGGTGAAATGCGCAGATATCAGGAGGAACACCAATGGCGAAGGCAGCACTCTGGGACGTGACTGACGCTGAGACGCGAAAGCGTGGGGAGCAAACAGGATTAGATACCCTGGTAGTCCACGCCGTAAACGATGGGCACTAGGTGTGGGGGGTGTCGACTCCCTCCGTGCCGAAGCTAACGCATTAAGTGCCCCGCCTGGGGAGTACGGCCGCAAGGCTAAAACTCAAAGGAATTGACGGGGGCCCGCACAAGCAGCGGAGCATGTGGTTTAATTCGACGCAACGCGAAGAACCTTACCTGGGCTTGACATGTGCCTGACAGCCGTGGAAACACGGTCTCCCTTCGGGGCAGGTTCACAGGTGGTGCATGGCTGTCGTCAGCTCGTGTCGTGAGATGTTGGGTTAAGTCCCGCAACGAGCGCAACCCCCGTCGTATGTTGCCAGCATTTAGTTGGGGACTCATGCGAGACTGCCGGTGACAAACCGGAGGAAGGTGGGGATGACGTCAAGTCATCATGCCCCTTATGTCCAGGGCTACACACGTGCTACATTGGCGCGTACAGAGGGCTGCGATACCGCGAGGTGGAGCGAATCCCTTAAAGCGCGTCTCGGTTCGGATTGTAGGCTGAAACCCGCCTACATGAAGGTGGAGTTGCTAGTAATCGCGGATCAGCATTGCCGCGGTGAATACGTTCCCGGGCCTTGTACACACCGCCCGTCACACCACGGGAGTGGGTAACACCCGAAGCCGGTGGCCTAACCCTTACGGGAGGGAGCCGTCGAAGGTGGGACCCGTGACTGGGGTGAAGTCGTAACAAGGTAGCCGTACCGGAAGGTGCGGCTGGATCACCTCCTTTCTAGGGAGCCCCTTGAATGGGGCACGCTCGGCACCGCGCCTCCGGCGCCCGCCGCCCATCGTTCTCGCCTCGTGCGAGCTCGAGCGCGTCGGGATCGACCGGCCGGCTACGGATCGAGCGGCTAGAACGTCGACCGAACCTGATCGGGCCATCTGGCCCGGAGCATGCTGTTGAGTTTTGAGAGACCGTCGCTCGCCCCGAGGCCCTCGTGCCTCGGTGTGCCGGCGATCCGCCCTCTCGGCGGCCCTTGAAAACTGCACAGTAGCCACACAGCCGCGCTCTGACTCTTTGCGCGGCTGTAACACGTGGTCGTCTCTTCGACATCGAGACGACCACGCGGGTATCACCGAACCACATTTGAGTGGTTTTTTAGATCACCGTCAAGATAGTAAGGGCACATGGTGGATGCCTTGGCATCTAGAGTCGATGAAGGGCGTGGACGACTGCGAAAAGCCACGGTGAGGCGTTTAACAGCCTTTGACCCGTGGATTCCCGAATGGGGCAACCCGGCGCTGGTAATGCGGCGTCAGCCCTGGCTGAACACATAGGCCAGGAGCGGACAAGCGGGGGAAGTGAAACATCTCAGTACCCCGAGGAAAGTAAATCAACCGAGACTCCCTGAGTAGTGGCGAGCGAAAAGGGATCAGCCCAAACCTGGTGCGTGCCAAGCGGTCACGCGTTGCGTACCGGGGGTTGTAGGGCGTTTGGTCCGAGCTGTGACCAGCTCGGCGGCAGTTACAAAGTTGTGTGGTAGTCGAAGCGTGTGGAACCGCGCACCATAGAGGGCAACCGTCCCGTAGACGAAACTGCACAGCCTGCCGTCAGACGTTCCTGAGTAGGTCCGCACCCGTGAAACGCGGACTGAACCTGGGGGGACCACCCTCCAAGGCTAAGTACTCCTAGATGACCGATAGCGGACTAGTACCGTGAGGGAAAGGTGAAAAGTACCCCGGAAGGGGAGTGAAATAGTACCTGAAACCGCGTGCCTACAAGCGGTGGGAGCTTCTTCGGAAGTGACCGCGTGCTTTTTGCATAACGAGCCGGCGAGTTACTCGTCAGCGGCAAGGTTAAGCGATGAGCGGAGCCGTAGCGAAAGCGAGTCCTAACAGGGCGCATTAGTCGCTGGTGGTAGACCCGAAACTGAGCGAGCTACCCATGGGCAGGCTGAAGCGAGGGTAAGACCTCGTGGAGGGCCGAACCGACCTAGGTTGAAAACTGGGCGGATGACCTGTGGGTCGGAGTGAAAGGCTAATCAAGCTCAGTGATATCTGGTTCTCTCCGAAATATATTTAGGTATAGCCTCGGATAAAATGCGTTGTGGCCGTAGAGCACTGTTTGGACTAGGGGCCCTACCAGGTTACCGACTTCAGGCAAACTCCGAAGACCATTACGTGTACTCCGGGAGTCAGTTGCTGGGGGATAAACTTCAGCGTCAAAAGGGAAACAGCCCAGACCGCCAGCTAAGGTCCCTAAGTGCTAGCTAAGTGGCAAACGATGTCCGAGTGCATAGACAACCAGGAGGTTGGCTTAGAGGCAGCCACCCTTGAAAGAGTGCGTAACAGCTCACTGGTCAAGTGTTCGGGCGCGGATAATGTAACGGGGCTCAAGCTAGTCACCGAAGCTGCGGGTGCGTGAGGTTTTCGGACCGATCGCGCGGTAGGAGAGCGTTCCCAGGCCAGCGAAGCGGCGGCGTGAGCCAGCCGTGGAGGCCTGGGAAGTGAGAATGCCGGCATGAGTAACGAAAGAGGGGTGAGAATCCCCTCCACCGATTGCCCAAGGATTCCTGAGTAAAGTTCGTCTGCTCAGGGTTAGTCGGGACCTAAGGCGAGGCCGAAAGGCGTAGTCGATGGCCAACAGGTTGATATTCCTGTACCACGTCGCATCCATTTGACCGATGGGGGGACGAGGAAGGCTAGGAGAGCCCAGGCGATGGTTGCCCTGGGGTAAGCGTGTAGGGGTGGCCCTAGTTAAATGCGGGGCCGCATAACCTGAGGCGCGATGCCAGCTGGCGTATAAGCCGGCGAGTCTCTGACGCCATACCTCCGAGAAAAGCCTCTAGGGAGGAAGCGCGTGCCCGTACCAAAACCGACACAGGTGGGCAAGTAGAGAATACTAAGGTGATCGAGATAACCCTCGTTAAGGAACTCGGCAAAATTGCCCCGTAACTTCGGGATAAGGGGCGCCCCGGTAAGGTGAAGGTCTTCGCGACCGGAGCCCGAGGGGGCCGCAGTGAATAGGCCCAAGCGACTGTTTACCAAAAACACAGGTCTCTGCTAAGTCGTAAGACGACGTATAGGGGCTGACGCCTGCCCGGTGCCGGAAGGTTACGTGGAGATGTTAGGGCTTGACCCGAAGCATTGAAGCTAAGCCCCGGTAAACGGCGGCCGTAACTATAACGGTCCTAAGGTAGCGAAATTCCTTGTCGGGTAAGTTCCGACCTGCACGAATGGCGTAACGACTTGGGCGCTGTCTCAACGAGGGGCTCGGTGAAATTGCAGTCTCGGTGAAGATGCCGAGTACCCGCGGCTAGACGGAAAGACCCCGTGAACCTTTACTATAACTTGGTATTGGGGTTCGATGCATTTCGCTCAGGATAGGTGGGAGGCTTTGAAGCCCCGGCTGCGGCCGGAGTGGAGCCAAACTTGAGATACCACCCTTGGTGTATTGGACTTCTAACCCCACGCCGTAATCCGGGTGGGGAACAGTGCCAGGCGGGTAGTTTGACTGGGGCGGTCGCCTCCCAAAATGTAACGGAGGCGCACAAAGGTTCCCTCAGTACGGTTGGAAATCGTGCGTAGAGTGTAAAGGCAGTAAGGGAGCTTGACTGCGAGACAGACATGTCGAGCAGGTGCGAAAGCAGGTCTTAGTGATCCGGCGGTAGCAAGTGGAAGTGCCGTCGCTCAACGGATAAAAGGTACTCCGGGGATAACAGGCTTATCGGGCCCAAGAGTCCACATCGACGGCCCGGTTTGGCACCTCGATGTCGGCTCGTCGCATCCTGGGGCTGAAGTAGGTCCCAAGGGTTGGGCTGTTCGCCCATTAAAGCGGTACGCGAGCTGGGTTCAGAACGTCGTGAGACAGTTCGGTCCCTATCTGCCGTGGGCGTTGGAGAGTTGAGAGGATTTGTCCCTAGTACGAGAGGACCGGGATGAACGCACCTCTGGTGTATCTGTTGTCCTGCCAAGGGCATCGCAGGTTAGCTACGTGCGGATCGGATAACCGCTGAAAGCATCTAAGCGGGAAGCCGGCCTCGAGATGAGCTCTCCCATCCCCTAGAGGGAGTAAGACCCCTGGAAGACCACCAGGTTGATAGGCCGGATCTGGAAGCACAGTAACGTGCGAAGGAGACCGGTACTAATGGGTCGAGGGCTTGACGGATATTTTTTTCATGTGGTACCCAAGTGGCACTGTGTAGTTTTCAGGGGCCCCCGAGTGGGCGGTCTCTCACCATTTGCGGTGGCTTTGGCGAGGGGGAAACACCTCTTCCCATTCCGAACAGAGCAGTTAAGCCCCTCAGCGCCGATGGTACTTGGCCTTCACGGGCCCGGGAGAGTAGGACGCCGCCGCTTTAACGTCAGACAGCGAGCCGCCCGCAGGGCGGCTCGTGGTCGTTGTGCGACCATCAGAGCCGATGTTCCAGAGCATTCTCGACTCCGCCCTCGCCGCTCTCGGTGTGGCCTCGATCGGCGCGCTGATCTGGATCGTCTCGCGGCCCAACCGCGAACGCGACGACGAGGATGCCGCGCGAGCCTACTTCGACGCGCACGGCCGCTGGCCCGACGACCCGGCGCCATAGCGGCGCCCGGTACGCGCCGGGTCGACCGGCGTCAGGCAGATGGCGGGACGCGGCGCCCCGCCACCGGGCCGGCGCTCGCGGTGAGGCGAACGCAGGGGCTGCCGGTGGGGGTGCTGCGCCACAGCGCCGGCGGGCCCGTGCGCGCTCGGGAGATCCTCGAGCAGAACGAAGGCGCGGGCGAGGCTGGCGACACGCCGCACGGCGTCACGCCACGAGGGCGCGGCCGAGCGGGAGAGATCACGTCGTGGGAACATGTGTTCGTAGTGTCGACCGGGCTGCGGACGGAACGCCTGTACGGGTGCAAAAGGCCCAGAATGTGGCTCCACAGAGCCAAAGCCGCTGCAAACGAACTTGCAGAAGTCAGCCGCCGAGCGACGACCAGACGTCCAGCTTGGTCGTCACGCGGCCGATCACGTCGGTCGTGAACTCGCTGGTCGTCGATTCGCCGGCGAGGTCGGGCGTGCGGACGCCGCCCGCCACCGCCTCGAGCACGCTCTCGTAGATCGCGCGAGACGCCGGACCGGCCGCGGTGTGCCCGCCGACGTGCGCGTAGTGCAGCACCGCGCCGCAGGCGAGGATCATCGCCATCGGGTTGGCGATGTCCTTGCCCTGCAGGGCGGGCGCGGTGCCGTGTGGCGCCTCGGCCATCGCCACCCGCGTCGCCAGCTCGTCGTCGAAGGCCAGCAGCACCGACTCGGCACCGGCGATCGAGCCGAACATCGGCATGACGAGGTCGCTGAGGCAGTCGCCGTCGCGGTTCAGGGCCGGGATCACGAGCGGCGCGTCGGCGGCACCGGAGATCAGGCCGGCGTAGGTGGCGTCGATCAGAACGGGCTCGTAGGCGACGTCGGGATGGCGCGCCGCGGCGTCGTCCATCTCCTCCTTGAGCATCCCCTCGTAGACCGGCGAGACGGTCCACTTCGGTCCGCCGTAGACGCGCGCCGCCGATGTTCTGCGCGGTGCGAAACGCGTACTCGGCGACCGCGCGGCAGACCGAGCGGGTCATCTGCTCGGTGCGAAAGGCGACCTCGTCCGGCGCGCCCGGCTCGCCCTCCCGCCACTGCTGGCGCACCGTAGGCGTCCTCGACCGCCATTCGCACGACGCTGATCGGGTGGTGGACGCCGGCGACCGGGTTGACACCCGGGATGCGCCGCCCGGTACGGATGATGACCTTGCCGCCGACCTGCTCGCGCAGGATCCGGTTGGGCGAGCCGACATCGTCGGCGCCCTCAGGGGTGATCGTCGCGGCCTTGATCGCGAAGCCGGCCTCGCGTGTCGCCGCGGCGGCGTCGTGGACCACCGTGTTGGCGGTCGCCCGGCGGTTTTCCAGCGACAGGTCGAAGCGCTGCAGCTCGAACTCCAGCCCGAGGACCTCGGGATCAAGTACCCGCAGCGCCTGCTCGAGCAGTTCCTGGCCGGTCTGGTCGCCGTCCAGCACCACGATCCGCAGCCCGTCGTCCATCGGCGGCCACGATAGCCGACCTACGCGAGCGTGCTGCGCCGCGCGAGCGTGAACAGGCCGCCGGCCGCCGTCACGACGCACCCGGTCAGCAGCGCCGCGCGCCAGCCGCGCGCGTCGACCAGCGCGCCGGCCGCCACCGCGCCCAGCGCGACGCCGCCGCTGATCCCGAGTGTCATCCACGTGAACGCCTCCGTCAGCGTGCCGCGCGGTGCGACGGCCGGCACGAGCTGGTTCTGGGCCGCGACGAGCGGCGCGATCGTCGCGCCGGCGACCAGCGCAAGCAGCCCCATGACCGCCATCGAGCCGGCGAGCAGCATCAGCGCGAACGCCGTCGGGATCGCGAGCAGCAGCGCGAGGTAGTCGACGAGCAACTGACGCTCCCCGGCCGCCCGAGCCCCGAACGCGAAGCCACCGGCCGCGCTGGCGATCGACACGAGCGCGAGCAGGATGCCGGCCTCGCGCGCCTTGCCGTGGGCGGCGGCGAATGCCGGCAGGCCGACCTCCAGCGATCCGAACATCACCCCGACCGCGACCGCGGCGAAGACCAGCGTCCGCAGGCCGGGGGCGCGCAGCGCGCTGGACCGGTGGCCATCGACCTGATCGGAACGCCACGCCCGCGAGGCCGGCGAGCTCGAGAACACGAGCGCTCCGGCGACCACGAAGCCGACCATGGTGGCCAGTCCCGCCGCGGGCGACGCCGTCGCGATCACGATCGATCCGATCAGCGGGCCGGTGACGAACCCGACCTCGATCAGGATCGCGTCGAACGCGTAGGCGCCGGACAGGGCGTCGTCGTCGTCGCCGATGATCGACGGCAGCAGCGGGCGGATCAGCGCCGACACCGGCGGCACGGCAGCGCCGCCGACGAGTGCGAACGCCACGAGCACCCCGGTCGGCGCGTCGCGCAGGCCGGCGACGATCAGGGCGGTCATGCCGGCGACGAAGAACGCCAGCGGCCCGAGCACCGCCCACACCTGCCCGCGGCGATCGGCCAGGCGGCCGTACACCGGCTGCATCGCGCCTGCGCCGACCGTGTAGGCGGCGACGACGGCGCCCGCCGCAGCGAACGAGCCCTCGACGTCGCGCACGAACAGCAGCGTCATCAACCCGGTCCCGCCGAGCGCGATCCGCGACAGGACGAGGCCGCCGAAGACGTGAACCGCGCCCGGGGCGCGCAGGATCCGGCCGTAGCGACCGAGGCTCACGGGTCGCCGGCGGGCGAGCCGTCGCAGCCGAGCTCGGCCGCATGCGGCTCCAGCGCCGCGATCACGAACGTCACGTGCTCGTCGAAGTCGACGCCGAGCTCCTGCGCGCCGGCGACGACGTCGTCGCGGTTGACGGCTGCGGCGAAGCTCGGTGCCCTCAGCTTCTTCTTGACCGACTTGGGGGTCAGCCCGTGGATCCCCTGCGGGCGCACGTATGCGCACGCGAGCAGGAAGCCGCACAACTCGTCGCACGCGAACAGCGTGCGCTCGAGATCCGAGTCGCGCGAGACGCCCAGGAAATCGGCGTGCGACGCGATCGCCCGCACGACGACCGGGTCGACGTGCATCTCCTCAAGCACCCGCAGCGCGGTACGCGGGTGGCCCGCGACCTCGTCGTCGAGGTCGGGGTGGCGCTCGTAGTCCATGTCGTGCAGCAGCGCGGCGACGCCCCACTGCTCCTCGTCGGCTCCGCGCTCGTGCGCGTACGCACGCACGGCGAGCTCGACGGAACGGCAGTGACGACGTAGGGACTCGGACTGCACCCACTCTTCGAGAAGGGCCTGGGCGTCCGTGCGCGAAAGCAGCAGGGGCATGGCTGTTACCCTAGCCCAGCGCTTCGGGACCGGCCCTGAAACCGGGGCGCGCTCGGCTATGCAGAAGTTCGTCATCGAAGGCGGCGTTCCGTTGTCCGGCACGGTGGTGCCGGCCGGCAACAAGAACGGCGCCCTGCCACTGCTCGCTGCCTCGCTGTTGACCAGCGAGGAGGTCGTGCTGCGCAACGTCCCGAAGATCCGCGACGTCGAGGCGATGCTTGCCCTGCTCAGCGGCCTGGGGGTGAGCACCGAGTGGCGCGGCCCCAACGAGGTCGTGCTCGACGCTTCCGGCGCGTCTTCCGAGATCGCGCTCGACCGCGACGCCGCCGAGCGCATCCGCGCGTCGTTCCTGCTCGCCGGTCCGCTGTTGGCCCGCTTCGGCCGGGCGGCGATGCCGCCGCCGGGCGGCGACGTGATCGGCCGCCGGCGCCTGGACCCGCACCTCGACGCGTTCGTCGCGCTCGGTGCCGACTATGTGCATGCCCGCGACATCGTCATCAGCGGGCGGTTGGTGGCCGGCAACGTCTACATGGACGAGACCTCGGTGATGGCGACCGAGAACGCGCTGCTCGCCGCGGCGCTGACGCCGGGCGTGACCGTCATCGGCAACGCGGCCTGCGAGCCCCACGTCCAGGACCTGTGCCGGATGCTCAGCTCGATGGGCGCGCGGATCGAGGGAATCGGCTCGAACGTGCTGACCGTCAACGGCCAGGACGAGCTCGGTGGCTGCACGCACACGGTCGGCCCTGACCACATCGAGATCGGCTCGTTCATGGCGCTGGCCGGCGTGACCGGCGGCGAGGTGCGAATCGCCGACACGGTGCCCGACGACCTGAGGATGATCCGGCTCGTTTTCGAGCGCCTCGGGCTGCGCAGCGAGATCGACGGCGCGGACGTGGTCGTCCCCGGCGGCCAGAAGCTGATCGCCCGCCAGGACCTCGGCGAGCACACGACCCGCGTCCAGGACGGCCCGTGGCCCGCGTTCCCGGCCGACCTGACCTCGATCGCGCTCGCGCTGGCGACCCAGTGCGAGGGGCAGGTGCTGATCCACGAGTGGATGTTCGAGAACCGGATGATCTTCACCGACAAGCTCGTGAGCATGGGCGCCAACATCACCATGTGCGACCCGCACCGGGCGATCGTCTACGGGCCGCGGCGGCTGCGCGCCCAGCGGCTGACGTCGCCCGACATCCGCGCCGGCATGGCGATGCTGATCGCGGCGCTGTGCGCCGACGGCCGCAGCGAGATCGGCAACATCCGCGAGATCGACCGTGGCTACGAGCGGATCGATGAGCGCTTGCGTGATCTCGGCGCCCAGATCGAGCGCGTCGCGACCGAGCCCGTCCACGCGTAGCCTCCGGGCCCGGATACCAGCCCGATGAACCGCCCGATCCCCAGCGGAACCCGTGACGTGCTCCCCGACGAGATGCGCGAGCTGCGCGCGATCACCGGGACGCTGCAGGACGTCTTCCTCGACCGTGGCTACGGCGAGGTCTACACGCCGGCGATCGAGTATGAGGCGGTGGTCGGCGGGCACACGTCGGATGCGGTCGGCGGCGGCTACCACCTGTTCGACGAGCACGGCAACGTGCTCGCGCTGCGCACCGACATGACGGTGCCGATCGCCCGCGTGGTCGGCAGTCGCTACCCGAACGCGGAGCTGCCCCTGCGGTTCTCCTACGCCGCGCACGTCTACCGCGTCGTCCGCGCCCAGCGCGGCCACCCGCGCGAGCTGCTGCAGGCCGGGATCGAGCTGATCGGGTCGCCGGCGCCGGCCGGCACGGCCGAGGTCCTGACGGTGCTGTGCGCGGCGCTCGACGCCGTCGGCCTTCAGGGCTACCGGATCGGCCTGGGCGACGCGGCGCTGATGCCCGATCTGCTGGCCGCGCTCGAGGTCCCGCCCGACGCGGCGCAGCGGATGCTGGCCGAGCTCGTCACGCGCGACTTCGTCGGCCTCGAGCACGAGGCGGCCGAGCACGGTGTCGCCGAGGAGGTGCTGGCTGCGGCGACGACGCGCGGCGGTCCCAAGGTCCTCGACGCGGCGCCTGGGCCGCTGGCCGACGCGCTGGCCGGGTTGCGCGGCGTCAACGAGCTGCTGGGGCCCGAGCTCGCCTCGCGCGTGATCTTCGACCTCGGCCTCGCGCGCGACCTCGACTACTACACCGGCGCCGTATTCGAGGTCTACGACCCCGAGCTCGGCACGCCGCTGGCGGGCGGCGGGCGCTACGACGACCTGCTCGGGCGCTTCGGCCGCCCGCTGCCCGCGGTCGGCTTCGCGATCAACGTCGACCGGCTTCACGTCGCGCTGGCCGGCGAGGAGCGGGGTGTGCGATGAGCCACCAGGGCCTGCGGATCGCCGTCCCGCGCGGCGCGCTGTTCGGCGACACGCTCGACCTGCTGGCGGAGCTCGGCATCGACACGGGCGAGGTCCGCGTCAACGACCGCAAGCTGCTGTTCGAGGACGCAGGACTGATCACCATGCGCCCATCCGACGTGCCGACATACGTCGCTTCGGGCGCCGCCGACCTCGGCATCACCGGCAAGGACGTCCTGATGGAACAGGCCGACCGCCCGGTCTACGAGCTGCTCGACCTCGGCTACGGGCGCTGCACGATGGTCCTGGCGACCGTCGACGGGCCCGACCCGGCGGCCGAGGCGCTGCGCCGGCTGGGTGTCATGCGCGTGGCGACGAAGTACCCGCGGATCTCGGCGCAGTACTTCGAGGACACCGGCCGCCAGGCGGAGATCGTCGAGGTCAAGGGCTCGGTCGAGCTGGCGCCGCTGACCGGTCTGGCGGAGGCGATCGTCGACCTGACCGCGACCGGCACGACGCTGCGTGAGAACGGGCTCGTCATCCGTGAGGAGATCGCGGTCGCGACGGCGCGGCTGATCGCCAACCCGGTCGCCCACAAGCTGCGCGCCGCCGCGATCGACGACCTCGTGGGACGCATCCGTGCGCGCTGAACGCCTGCACGTCGGTGGCGACCCGGCCGCTGTGGCGACACGGATTCGCGCGATGACGCAGGCGACGGGCGAGGCGGTGCGCGACGACGTCGCCCGGATCGTCGCCGAGGTCCGCGAGGGTGGCGATGACCGCCTGCGCGGGTTCGCCCGCGAGCTCGACGGCCTGATCGACCCGGTCGTCGTGTCGGCGCGCGACCTCGCGGCGGCGCTGGCGTCGTTGGATGTCGATGTGCGCGCCGGGCTCGAGGTCGCGATCGCCAACGTCGGCAGGGTCGCCGAGGCCGGGCTGACCCCCGCCGTGGCGGTGACGCTTCCGGAGGGCCACACCGTCACGCTGCGCGACACCCCGGTGCGCCGCGCGGCGATCTACGTCCCCGGCGGCCGGGCGCCCTACCCGTCGACCGTCGTCATGGGCGTCGTCACGGCGCGCGTCGCCGGCGTCGATGAGATCGTCGTCTGCACGCCCCACGCCCATCCGGCCGTCCTCGCCGCGTGCGCGCTGTGCGGGGCCGATCGCGTCCTGCGCATCGGCGGCGCGCACGCCGTCGCCGCACTGGCCTACGGCACCGAGTCGATCGAGCGCGTCGACGTGATCGCCGGTCCGGGCAACGAATGGGTACAGGAGGCCAAGCGCCAGGTGTCCGGCGATGTCGGGATCGACGGCTTCCTCGGCCCGTCCGATGTCGTCGTGCTCGCCGACGGCAGCACCGATCCGCACGCGGCCGCCCTGGACCTGCTGGCCCAGGCCGAGCACGGGCCAGGGACGATCGTGGTCGCGGTCAGTGATGACGCCGGGTGGCTCGATGGGATCGACCTCAGCGACGGCGACGAGACCGGCGCGGTCGCCGCGCTCGTGGCGGCCGGCGACCTCCACGAGGCGCTGGCGTTCGCCGAGGCGTTCGCCCCCGAGCACCTCGAGCTCGTCGGCGCCCGCGCCGAGGAGCTGGCGCCGCGGGTGCGGAGCGCGGGCAGCGTGTTCGTCGGGGCATCGAGCGCCGTCGCATTCGGCGACTACGTGGCCGGGTCCAACCACTCGCTGCCGACCGGTGGCTCGGCGCGATTCGCATCCGGGCTCAACGTCCGCCACTTCCGCCGCCGCTACAGCGAGGTGCGCATCGGCGACGACGCAGCGGCACGTCTGGCGGGTGCCGGAGAGCCGATCGCGCGGACCGAGGGATTCGAGCGCCACGCGGCTTCGATGCGCAGCAGGGAGAATGCATCGAGATGAGCCGCAGCGCCGAGATCGTCCGCGAGACCAAGGAGACCAGCGTTCGCCTGACGCTGACGCTCGACGGCACCGGCGCGGGCACGCGCGACACGGGCGTCGGCTTCCTGGACCACATGCTCGACCTGCTGGCCCGCCACGGCCGTGTCGACCTCGACGTCAAGGTCACCGGCGACCTGCAGACCGGCGGCCACCACACGGTCGAGGACACCGCGCTGGCGCTCGGCCAGGCGCTCGATCGCGCGCTCGGCGACCGCAGCGGCATCACCCGCTACGGCCACGCCGTCGTGCCGATGGACGAGGCGCGCGCGACGGCGACGCTCGATATCTCCGGGCGCCCGTATTGCGTCTTCCATGCCGATCTGCCGCCGGGCGGCACCGGTGGCTTCGACCACGAGCTGGCCGAGGAGTTCTTCCGCGCCCTGGCCAACAGCGCCAAGCTGACACTGCATGTGTCGGTCGACGCGGGCTCGAACGCCCACCACATGATCGAGGCCGCGTTCAAGGCGACGGCGCGCGCGCTGCGCACCGCGGTCGCGATCGACCCGACCGAGACCGGGGTGCCGTCGACCAAGGGGACGCTCACCGCATGACCCCGACGGCGAGCATCGGCCTGATCGACTACGGGATGGGCAACCGCCGGTCGGTCTTCAAGGCGCTCGAGCACGTCGGCGTCGAGGTCGTGCAGAGCGAGGATCCGGCCGTGCTGGAGACGACCGACGGACTCGTGCTGCCGGGCGTCGGGGCGTTCGCCCAGGCGATGGGCAACCTGCGCGAGCGCGACCTGGTCGAGCCGATCGTCGGCTGGGCCCGCGAGGGCCGGCCGCTGCTGGGGGTCTGCCTCGGCATGCAGCTGTTGTTCGACTCGTCGACGGAGCTCGGCGGGGACGATGGCCTCGGGCTGCTGGCCGGCGACGTGCGCCAGCTGACCGGTGCGCCGAAGCTGCCGCACATCGGCTGGAACCTCGTCGAGTGGGCCCAGGCGTCGCCCCTCGTCGACGGGCTCGGCGACGGCGCCGCGTTCTACCACGTGCACTCGCTGTGCGTGCACCCGTCCGGCGACGACGTCGTCCTCGGCTACGGCGCCTACGGCGAGCGGTTCGTCACCGCGGTTGCATCGGGCAACGTGTACGGCGTCCAGTTCCACCCCGAGAAGTCGTCGTCGGCCGGGCTGCGACTGCTCGAGAACTTCACACGCATCTGCACGCGCGTCCCGGCGTCGTCGGCGCAGTGATCCTCTACCCGGCCATCGACATCGCCGAGGGGCAGGCCGTGCGCCTCGTGCGTGGCGACTTCGCCGAGAAGACCGTCTACCGCGACTCGCCGCTGGAGGCCGCGCGGGCCTGGGTGGAGCACGGCGCGCGGTTCCTGCACATCGTCGACCTTGACGGCGCGCGGACCGGGTCGCCGCAGTCGCTGCACCACCTCGAGGAGATCACCCACGAGCTTCACGTCCCGGTCCAGTACGGCGGCGGCCTACGGTCGCTGCCGGCGGTCCGCGATGCGCTGGCCGCCGGTGCCGAGCGCGTGATCCTCGGCACCGCCGCCTACAACAACCTCGACTTCCTCGACGACGTGCTCGGCGCGTTCCGCGACCGCGTGATCGTCAGCGTCGACACGCGCGGCGGAATGGTGTCGACGTCGGGCTGGCAGGAGACGACCGAAGTTCGGGCCGAGACGCTGATCGAGCGGCTGCAGAACCGCGGCGTGCGCCAGTTCGTGTACACGAACGTCGACAAGGACGGAATGCTCGGCGGGCCCGACCTCGAGGAGGTGCGCGCGATCGCCGCGACGATCCGCGGGCGCTTCCTGTACTCGGGCGGCATCGGGCAGCTCGCCGACCTCGAGGGACTGGCCGGGCTGCGCCAGGTCAACCTCGGCGGCGTGATCGTCGGCAAGGCGCTGTACGAGGGGCGGTTCAGCGTCGCCGAGGGCCAGGCCGCGCTGAGCCCGCGATAGGCCGGCGGATGCACCTCAAGCGCGTCATCCCGTGCCTCGATGTCGACGCCGGCCGGGTCGTCAAGGGCACGAACTTCGTCGACCTCCGCGACGCCGGCGACCCGGTGCAGCTGGCCGAGCGCTACGACGCCGAAGGCGCCGACGAGCTGATCTTCCTCGACATCACCGCGACGCACGAGAGGCGCGACACGATCGTCGACCTGGCGCGCCGCACGGCCGACAACGTGTTCATCCCGTTCACGATCGGCGGCGGGATCCGCAGCGTGCAGGACGCGCAGGCGGTGCTCGACGCCGGGGCCGACAAGGTCTCGATCAACAGCGCCGCGGTCGCCCGGCCGCAGCTGATCGACGAGCTCGTCGAGGTGTTCGGGTCCCAGTGCGTGGTGCTGGCGATCGACGCGCGCGCCGGCCAGGTGTTCGTGGCCGGCGGACGGACGGCGGCAGGGCGCGACGCCGTGGCGTGGGCGACCGAGGGCGTGCAGCGCGGGGCGGGGGAGATCCTGCTCACGTCGATGGACCGCGATGGGACGGAGGACGGGTATGACCTCGCACTGACGGGGGCCGTGTCCTCGGCCGTCTCGGTCCCGGTGATCGCCTCGGGCGGCGCCGGGACGCTCGAGCACCTTGTCGAGGCACTCCAGGCGGGTGCCGACGCCGCGCTGGCCGCCTCGATCTTCCACTACGGGACGTACACGATCGCCGAGGCCAAGGCGGCGCTCGCCGCCGCGGGCGTCCCGGTTCGCGAGCAGCCTCACTGATCCGGATCGCCGTCGAGGTAGAAGGCGAAGCCGGTGCGCCAGGACGCGACGCTCGGCGTCCATTGCAGCGCCGCCTTGGCCCGGGCGTTCGAAGCACCGCGTAGATCCGTAGCCAGCGCGGCCGCGAGCGGGCCGGCGGCCAGGCGAGCCAGCCACTTCGGCACGCGAAACGGCTTCTTGGCCCCGATCGCCGCGGCGTAGGCCGGCAGCCACTCGCGCAGCGCGGCGGGTTCGTCGTCGGTGACGTTGTAGCTGCCGGGAGCACCGTGGGACACCGCGGCGACGGTCGCCGCCGCTGCGTCGGCGACGTGGACGAACGAGCTCATCCCGCTCCCCGCCCCGACGACCGGGAAGCGGCGCCTGCGCACCTCGCCGGCGATCGAGCCGTCGGAGGCGAAGTAGGTCCCGGGGCCGTAGAACTGGCCGTAGCGCAGCACGATTCCGTCGAAGTCGGTCGAGCCGGTGATCGTCCGCTCGTTGGCGACCAGAACCGCGACCGACTCACGGAACGGATCGGGCGCGTCGGTCCACGCCGGCGCGTCCTCGTCGAGCACCGGCGGCCCCTGCGGCCGCGTCAGGAACGACACCGACTGCACGATGTAGCGGCTGACCCCGGCCGCCCGAGCGGCGGCGACGACGTTGGCCGTGCCCTCGCGGCGGATGCGGTCGTTGGCGCGGTAGAAGTCGGGGTCGCGCAGGTTGTACTCGCGCGGTAGCGACGTGAGCTGGTCGATGACGACCTCGGGGGCCGCGGCGAGCACCATGTCGTGCGCCGCCGCGGGGTCGAGCAGGTCGCCGACGGCCGCCGTCGCGCCGGCCTCGCCCAGCGCGGCCGCGCGGTCCTCGCGGCGGGTCGTGCCGGTCACCTCGTGCCCGGCGGCAACGAGCTGCCCGATCAGCGTGCGCCCGATGACGCCGGACGCCCCGGCGACGAACACCTTCACGTCGGCTCGGTCCACAGCGACGCTCGGAACAGGCCGGCGATCAGGACCGCGCCGATCGTCAGCTGGATCGCGTCGCTGGTCCCGGCGCTCGAGCCGGCGTGGGCGTGGTCGATGTCGATCCAGTGGTTGATCGCGTGCAGCGTGGTGGCCAGCAGCGCGGCGAGCAGCGTGCCGATGCGCAGCGACGGCCACGCGACGGCGGCGGCCAGGGCGAGGCCGATGCCGCCCTGTAGCGCGGCGGCGTCGCCGAGGTAGTGCGCGTTGTAGGGCCCGAACGGGCCGATCGAGTCAAAGAAGCCGTGCGGCGCAACGACGATCCACAGGGCGGGGATCAGGTAGGCGAGCGCGACGATGGCCGTTCCGGGTCCGAGGATCCGGACGACCGGCGGGCGGGGGGCGGCGATCGAAGTCATACGGCCACGGTATGTCGCGACCGGCTCCCTGGCAAGATCCAATGTGATGCCGATACCGGGTACCACTTTGGCGATCGCCGAGCACGGGCGCGAGCTGCTCGTCGAGCTCGATCGTGCGGCCGCGCGGCCGCTGCGCGCGCAGCTCGAGGACGGGCTGCGCGACATGGTCCGCGGCGGGCGCCTGGTCGCCGGGGCGCCACTGCCGTCGTCACGGACGCTCGCCCGCGACCTGCGCGTCAGCCGGCGGCTGGTCGTCGAGGCCTACGCCCAGCTCGTCGCCGAGGGCTACCTCGTCGCCCGCCGCGGCGCCGGCACGTTCGTCGCGCGCTCCGCGCGCCCCTCGGCCATCGATCCGGGCCCCCGCGCGGTCGCCGCCGACCCACCGCCGGCGCGCTTTGACTTCTTCGCCGGCGCGCCCGACCTGACCGCGTTTCCGCGCGCCGCCTGGACCCGCGCGGTGCGCGACGTGCTGCGCACGATGCCGGCCCACGCGCTGGGGTACGGCGACCCGCGCGGCGCAGCGGTCCTGCGCACGCAGCTCGCCCATTACCTCGGTCGCGCCCGTGGCGTGGTCGCCGACCCCGAGCGGATCGTGGTCGTCTCCGGCGCGGCACAGGGCCTGGCGCTGACCGCGGCGGTACTGGCCGCGCGCGGGACGCCGGAGGTCGCCGTCGAGGATCCGGGACTCGAGCTGCATCGCGAGATCCTGCGCCGTCACGGCGCCCGGCTGACGCCCGTCGGCGTCGACGACGACGGCCTGCGCGTCGATGTCCTGCGCGAGTCGCCGGCGACCGCGGTCGTCGTCACCGCCGCGCATCAGATGCCGCGCGGGGTCGCGCTGTCGGTCGCGCGGCGCGGCGAGCTGATCGAGTGGGGCGGGCTGATCGTCGAGGACGACTACGACGCCGAGTTCCGTTACGACCGCGCGCCGCTCGGCGCGCTTCAGGGGCTCGCGCCCGAGCGCGTCGTGTACGCCGGCTCGGTGAGCAAGACGCTCGGGCCGGGCCTGCGGCTGGGCTGGCTCGTCGCGCCGCGCGAGCTGGTCGACGAGCTGGCGACGGAGAAGCTGCTGGCCGACTCGGGCACCGATGTCATCGGTCAGCACGCCCTCGCGCGGATGATCGAGACGGGGGCCTATGACCGCCAGCTGCGGATCCTTCGACGGCGCCATCGCGCCCGCCGCGACGCCTGCCTGGCCGCGCTGGAGCATCACGTCCCGGGCGCCCGGCCGCTGGGGATCGCGGCCGGGCTCCACGTGATCGTCGCCCTGCCGTGGCCGATCGACCCGCAGCGCTTCGCGGCAGCGTGCGAGCGGCGCGGAGTGCGTGTCTACTTTCCGACGCGGCGTGCGCTCGTCCTCGGCTACGCGAGCATCGCCGAGGCATCGTTCGACGAGGCGTTCCGGCTCATGGCACAGGCCCTCAGCGCGTGTAGGTCAGGATGACGACGCCGTCGTCGCCGATGCTCTGAACGCCGGCCGGCTTGAGCGTCACCGGGTCCGTGGCGACGTCGTCGGCGAACAGCTTCTTGCCGCTGCCGAGCACGACGGGGAACACCATCAGCCGCAGCTCGTCGACGAGCCCGGCGGCCAGCAGGCCCTGGACGAGCCGCGCGCTGCCGGCGACGAGCAGGTCGCCGCTCACGTCGGTCTTGAGCTTCGTCACCGCCGGCCCGAGGTCCGAACCGATGACCGTCGTGTTGGTCCACGTGGGGTCGGTCAGGGTGCCCGAGACGACGTACTTGGGCATCGCGTTCATCTTGTCGGCGAACCCGGCGTCGTCGGTCATCGACGGCCAGGCGGCAGCGAAGCCCTCGTAGGTGGTGCGGCCGAGCAGCAGCGCCTCAGAATCGAGCGTCTCGTCGAGCTTGAACTTGTTGCCGTCGTCACCGCGGTCGAACTTGAACGTCCACCCGCCGTTGCGGTAGTCCTCGGCGCCGCCGGGGTCCTCCATCACACCGTCGAGGCTGACGAACTCCGTCACGATCACGCGTCCCATCTCGGTCTCCTTCGTCCGTCGGTTTGCGGTCAGTGCATCAGACCGCGGCCCGACGGCGAACTCATCGCCGCCGCGTCAGCGGCTGTGGTGGCCGCGGGGTGACGAGCGGGGCCAGCGGCTGCGATGGCAGCGTGATCCTCGGCGCGCGGCGCCGGCGTCTGCTTCTGCTTGAAATGGCGGTGGATCAGCAGCTGGCGGTGGATCAGTGCCTGGCGGCGGCGGGCGCTGTACGCCGCGGCGGGCTCGAGCGCGCGGATCCCCGTCGAGCCGATGAGATAGATGCGCTCGCCGTCGGACACGATCGGATTGAAGTAGCCGCGGTAGGTGCGGTAGATCGGCGAGCCGTTGCGTGCCGTGACCGCCTCGGTCATGTGGTTGAGCGTCGAGTACCAGACCATGTCGCCGAGCACGACCGCCGAGCCCGAGATCCGGCCCGGCGCCTCGCGCACCCAGCGCTTGCGCCCCGAGCGCGCGTTGAGCGCATAGAGCTTCTTGTCGTAGCTGCCGATGAAGACCGTCGGGCCCGGGGTCAGGCCGATCGCCGGCGACCCGTAGACGTAGCCGCCGGTGTGGGTGCGCCACGCGAGCCTGCCGCTCGATGAGGCGAACGAGTAGACGAAGCCGTCGGTGTTGCCGATGTAGACACGGCCGAACGCGGTCGCCGGCGTCGAGTAGAAGCGCCCCGCGGAGAACCCGAATCCGGCGCCGCTGGTTCCGACCCGCCACATCAGGTGGCCGTTGCGTTGGTGCAGCGCGTAGACGTGTCCTGAGTAGTCGCCGAAGAACAGGTGACCGAAGCCGTCGGCGGCGAGTCCGCCCTTGACCGCGCCCGAGGCCCGGAAGCGCCAGCGCACGCGGCCATTGCGCTGGTTGAGCGCATACACGGTGCCGTTCGACGTTCCGAAGATGACCATGCCGCGGATCAGCAACGGCGACGACTCCGTCGGCGCGAGCTTGCGCGACCAGCGCGTGCGGCCGGTCGCCTGGGCGACGGCCGCGATCCGCCCGCCGCGGGCGCCGCGGAACCGCTGCAACAGCGTGACGAACACGGTGTCGCCGTTGACGGCCGGCGATGACGCGGCCAGCGAGCCGAAGCGCCGCGCCCACAGGGTCTGGCCGGTGCGTCGTGACATCGCGACGAGCCCGCCGTCGTCCTTCAGCACGTACATCGAGCGCCCGTAGAGCACCGGCGGGAACTCGAGCAGCACGCGGCCGCCGCGCTTCCAGTCGAGGTGGTAGGGCGGATAGAGGCGGTTGCGCAGCGGCAGGTTGTGCGAGCGCGCGTTGTCGTAGCCGAACACCGGCCACGAGAAGTTCTCGTCGGACGGCGTGGCGGGCGGCGGTGCCGGGGGCGGCGCGGTCGGCGCGCTGAACTCGACGTAGGGGTGGGAGATGTCGCGCGTCTGTGCGGGCACGACAACCACTGCTACGACGATCACTGCCGTAGCGAGTACAGCGAGTACGGCGCCGATCGCGAGGAGCCACGGCAGCCACCGGCGGCTGCGGAGGCTCTGACCCATCGATTTCAGAGTAGGCCAAACTCCAGACGATGACGCCAGCAGCCACCGTCGAACCCGGGGCCGTCGTCGCCCGCCTGCCCGCGCTGCCGGGCGGCTCGCAGCTGCTCGCGGCGACCGCGCAGACCGTGCTGCCGACCTATCTCGTCGGCGGCAGCGTGCGCGACATCACGCTCGGGCGCGAGCCGCGCGAGCTCGACGTCGCAGTCGACGGCGACCCGGCGAGCCTGCTCGCGGCGCTCGGCGGCACCGCGACGCTGCACGACCGCTTCGGCACGGCCGTCGTGCGGCTGGACGGCGGTGCCGCGATCGACGTGGCCCGCGCGCGCAGCGAGACCTACGCAGCGCCCGGGGCGCTGCCCGACGTCGCGCCGGCGTCGATCGACGAGGACCTGCGCCGGCGCGACGTGACCGTCAACGCGATCGCCATCGACCTGCGCGACGGCACGCTGCACGCTGCGGCCGGTGCGCTGGACGACCTCGCGTCCGGCACGCTGCGCGTCCTCCACGATGCGTCGCTGCTCGACGACCCGACGCGGCTGTGGCGGATCGCGCGCTACGCCGCGCGCCTGCGGTTCGCCGTCGATGACCACACCCGCGAGCTGGCGGCGGCGGCCGACCCCTCGACGGTCAGCGGGCCACGGCTGGGAGCCGAGCTACGCCTCGCGCTGGCCGAGCCCGACCCGGTCGCCGCGCTGCGCGCCGCACGCGAGCTCAACCCGGCGCTGCTGCCGGCGGGCTTCGAGCCGGCCGACGGCGCCGCCGCGCTGGCGCTGCTCGGTGGCGAGGGCCGCACCGACCTGGTGATGCTCGCCGCCAGCGTGGCGGGTATGGACGTCGGCGCGCTGCTGGCGTGGCTCGACCTGCTGGCGTTCACGGCCGACGACCGCGACCTCGTCGCCGCCGCGTCGCGGCCGAGCACGGGCGCGCCATTGCACGCGGCGCGCACGCCGTCGCAGATCGCCCGCGCGGCCCGCGGCGCGCCGGTCGAGGCGGTCGCCCTGGCCGGCGGCGACAACGCGCGACGCTGGCTGGACGACCTGCGCCACGTGACGCTCCAGATCGACGGCAACGACCTGCTCGCCGCCGGGGTCGCCGAGGGGCCCGAGATCGGGACACGGCTGCAGCGCACGCTCGACCGCGTGCTCGACGGCGAGGTCGTCTCCACGCGCGACGCGCAGCTCGCCGCTGCGCTCCAGGACCCCGGCCATGGCTGACCCGGACCTGCCCGCCCCGTTCACCTGGACTGCCGGGCAGATCGCGATCGACCTCGGCGACGTGCGCGTGCGCTTCACGACGCGCCGCGGGGGCATGTCGACCGGCCCGTACGAATCGCTGAACCTCGGCGGCTCGACCGACGACGACCCGGCCGCGGTGCAGGCCAACCACCGGGTCATCGCCGCCGCCCTGGGCTATGACTCGACGACCCGCGCGTGGGGACGCCAGGTCCATGGCGCCGAGGTGCAGATCCGCGACGCCGTCCCGTGCGAGGGTGACGAGCCGCGCGCGGTGGACGGGCAGGCGACCGCGCTGGGTGGCGTCGCGGTGACCGCGATGGCGGCCGACTGCCTGCCGATCGCGCTCGCCGCGCCCGGGGCGGTGGCGATGCTCCACGGCGGCTGGCGCGGCCTTGCCGGCGGGGTGCTCGAGGCGGGCGTCGGCGCGATCCGCGCGCTCGGCGCCGACGGGGACATCGCCGCCGCGATCGGGCCGGGCGCCGGGCCGTGCTGCTACGAGGCCGGCGACGACGTCCACGCCGCGCTCGGCCACAGTGTCGGGCGCAACGTCGACCTGAAGGCCGCGGCGCGCGAACGGCTGCGGGCGGCGGGCGTCGCCGAGGTCCACGACGTCGCCCTGTGCACGATCTGCACGGACCAGGCGCTGTTCTTCTCCCACCGCCGCGATCGCGGCATCACCGGCCGCCAGGCGGGGATCGCGTGGCGCAGCTGATTACGGGCCTTGACGCCGACCGCGTGCGGGCCAACCTCGACGAGGTCCGCGACGAGATCGAGCGCGCCGGCCGGCGCCCGGACGACGTCACGGTGCTGGCAGCGGTCAAATACGTGGCGGCCGGCGAGCTCGGAGTGCTGGCGCAGGCCGGAATCGAGGTCGTGGGGGAGAACCGCGCGCAGGACCTGGCGGTCAAGGCAGCCGCCCACCCGGACTTCACGTGGGACTTCATCGGCCACCTCCAGAGCCGCAAGGTGGCCGAGGTCGTCGGGCTCGTGCGCTGGATCCACTCGGTCGCCAGCGACTCCGTGCTCGGACGCCTCGCCCAGCACGCCACGCCGCAGACCGAGGTCCTGGTCGAGGTCAACATCGCCGGCGAGCAGGGCAAGGACGGCATCGCGCCGCAGGATCTGGGCGCGTTCATCGAGCGCTGCCCGGCGACCGTTGTCGGTCTGATGACAATGCCGCCGCTCGCCCAGCGCGCCGAGGACTCGCGCCGCTGGTTCGCCGCTCTGGCGACGCTGGCCGGCGATCACGGCCTGCGCGAGCTGTCGATGGGCACGACCCAGGACTTCGCCGTGGCCGCATCGGAGGGCGCCACGATCGTCCGGATTGGCACCCGGCTCTACACGTAAGCATGCAGGATTTCCTGCTCCGGAGGGGTACATTTGCTTGAGTCATGGCGTTCCGCGACTTCTGGCACAACGGGCTTGTGTACTTCGGGTTGGCCGAGGAGCGCGACGCGTACACGTCCGACGAGCCCGCTCTGGAGCCCGAAGCCGAGCTCCAGGAGACCTACCGAGAGCGGCCCAACGTGCGACGCCTGTCCAGCCGCCGCCGCGGCAACGACTTCGACGACATCTTCGCTGACGACGACGGCGCTCCCCGGGCGACGGCGACGCTGCGCCCGGTCGGTCAGCGCGGTCCCAACGGCCGCAGCGACGTGCGCGTGCACCTCGTCATCCCCAAGAGCTTCAACGACGCCCAGCAGGTCGCCGACAAGTTCAAGGACGGCCTCCCGGTCGTGCTGAACCTCCAGTCGACCGACACGGAGCTGTCCAAGCGTCTGATCGACTTCGCCAGCGGTCTGACCTACGCGATGGACGGCGGCATGCAGCGGATCGCCGACAAGGTCTTCATGCTGACGCCGCCCGGTGTCGAGATCTCCGCCGAGGAGCGCGCGGAGCTCATCGACAAGGGCTTCTTCAACCAGTCCTGATCTCGATGCAGATCGGCTTCATCGGCGCCGGCAACATGGCCCGCGCCCTCGCTCGGGGCCTCGGCGAGCCGGTGCTGTGCACCGATGGCGGGTCGGGTCGCGCCAAGGCGCTGGCGCAGGAGCTCGGGGGCGAGGCGCTGAGCTCGAACGCCGAGCTCGCCCAGCGCGCTGACGTCGTGATCCTCGCCCACGAGCCCGACGACCTGCACGAGGTGGCCGAGCAGGTCGGCGGCCACGCCAGGGCCGTCCTGTCGCTCATGGGCCGCACCACGGTCGCGCAGCTCGAGGGCGCCTACCCGGGCGTGCCGGTATTCCGGGCGATGCCCAACACGCCGGTGCAGGTCCGGCGCGGCGTGATCTGCATGGCCCGGACGCCCGGCGTCGAGTCCGAGCTGGAGGTGTCGATCCGCTCGCTGCTGGAGCGCGCCGGGCTGGTCGTCGTCCTGCCCGAGCGGCTGATGGGGATCGCGACCGCCACGATGGGCGTGTGGCCGGCCTACCTGGCGCTGATCGTCGAAGCCCAGGTCGACGCGTCGGTGCGCGCCGGGATGTCGCCCCGCCAGGCGGCCGAGCTGGTCGCGGCGGCGATCGAGGGCTCGGCGGCGCTCCTCGCCCACCACGACTACGACACGCTGGCCGTGCGCCGCGAGGTCACCTCACCGGGCGGCGGGACGGCCCGCGGCCTGCAGGCGCTCGAGGACGGCGGATTGCGGGCGGCGATCGCGCGGGCGACCGACGCCGTGCTCAACCAGTGACCGAGCTGCTCGCCACGACGACGCGCCAGCACGTGGCCGACTACGTCTCGGCGCTGTTCTACGTCTACTTCCTGATCATCTTCGGCTACCTGCTGAGCTCGATGTACTTCTCGGTCGGCGGACGGATGCCGTACTCGCGGGCCGCCACGGCGGTGCTCGGCTTCCTGCGCGAAACGTCGGAGCCCTACCTGCGGATCTTCCGCCGCGTGCTGCCGATGTTCGGTCCGCTGGACCTGTCGCCGATCCTCGCCCTGCTCGTGCTCGGTCTGGTCGGTCAGCTGCTCGTGTCGCTGATCGCGGGCTGACGATGACCGTCCGGGGCGCCTGGGTGCGAGCCGGTCTCGTCGCGGCCGCGGTCGTCGTGGTCGACCAGGTCACCAAGCAGCTGGTGCGTGACGGGATGACGGTCGGCTCACGGCGCCACGTGCTGGGCAGCGTGGTCAAGCTCGACCGCGAGGCGAACACGGGCGTCGCGTTCAGCGCGCTGTCGGGCGCGGGCTGGCTCGTCGGGGTGTTCGTGGCGACGGCCGTCGTCGCGCTGCTCGTCTACTTCTCGCGCCACGCGACGCGGCCCGGCGCGTGGCTCGCCGTCGGGCTGCTGCTCGGCGGCGCGATCGGCAACGCGCTTGACCGGATCGCCCGCGGAGCGGTGACCGACTTCATCAAGCTGCCGCACTGGCCGGCGTTCAACGTCGCCGACATGGCGATCACGTTCGGAGTGGTGGCGCTGATCTTCGTCCTGGAGCGCGGCGGCGGTGCGGCTGACGGTTGAGCCCGCCGACGCGGGCGCACGGCTGGACACGTACCTGGGGCCGCTGGTCGGGTCGCGAGCGCGGGCGGCGCGGCTGATCGACGCCGGCCTCGTGCTGGTCGACGGGCGGATGGTCCAGAAGCGCCGCCTCGTGGCCGCGGGGGAGACGATCGACGTCAACGACAGCCCCGAGGCGCCGCCGGCCGCGTCCGCCGCGATGGCGCCGGTCGACGTCGCGATCGCGTACGAGGACGACGATCTGATCGTCGTCGACAAGCCGGCGGGGCTGGTCGTGCATCCCGGCCGTGGCCATCGCGAGGGCACGCTGGCCCAGGCGCTGGCCGGCCGCGTCGCGGGCGGCGAGGTCGACCGCGCCGGGATCGTCCACCGCCTCGACCGCGACACGTCGGGGCTGTTGGTCGTCGCGCGGACCGAGGCAGCTCACCGCGCGCTGCGTACGCAGCTGCAGCGCCGCGAGATCACCCGCGAATACCGCGCGCTGGTCGAGGGACGCCCGCCGGCGCGCACCGGGACGATCGACGCGCCGGTGGGCCGCGACCGTCGCGTTCGCACGCTGATGTCGACCGACACCGACAAGCCCCGCGAGGCGAGAACCCATTTCGAGCTGCTCGAGGCGCTCCCGGCGACGACGCTGCTCGCCGTCCGCCTGGAGACCGGCCGTACGCACCAGATCCGTGTCCATCTCCAGGCGATCGGCCACCCCGTCGTCGGCGACCCCGACTACGGCACGGCAGGCCTGCTCGGCCTCGAGCGCCAGTTCCTGCACGCCGCTCGCCTGCGCTTCACGCACCCCACCACGGGGGCCGAGATCGACATCCACAGCGACCTCCCGCCCGACCTCGTCGCGGCACTCGCCCGCGCACGAACCTAACGTTTACGTCAACGTCAAGGGGTCTGACCCCTTGACGGGGGCGGAAGGTTGCCCGAGTTCGTACAATCACGGCTGAACCTATTTCCCGACCCCGAGGACAACGGGCGGGTGGCGCTCCCTGACCGGAAAGACCGGTTGCGCCACAGAACCGCACGCTCGGATGCAGTAGCCAACACGCAAGCGACAAGGGAGCACTCCGCATGGCCGAAATCGGCATCAAGGAGCTGCTGGAGGCCGGCGTTCACTTCGGCCACCAGACACGCCGCTGGAACCCCAAGATGAAACGCTTCATCTGGGGCGAACGCCAGGGCATTTACATCATCGACCTGCTGCAGACGCAGCGCCTGCTCACGAACGCGCAGGAGTTCTCGTCGCAGGTCGCCCACCGCGGCGGCACGGTCCTGTTCGTCGGGACCAAGAAGCAGGCGCGCGACGGCGTCCGCGATCTGGCCAGCGCGTGCGACATGCCCTACGTCAACCACCGCTGGCTCGGTGGTCTGCTGACGAACTTCCAGACGATCAGCCTGCGCATCAAGCGCCTGCACGACCTCGAGCGCTACGAGTCCGAGGGCCAGCTCGCGCTGCTGCCGACCCGCGAGCGGATGGCGGCCCTGGCCGACCTCGAGAAGCTGCGCGCGAACCTCGGCGGGGTCAAGAACATGCAGCGCCCGCCCGACGCGATGTTCGTGATCGACCTCAAGACCGAGGAGATCGCGGTCAAGGAGGCCCGGCGCCTGCGCATCCCGGTCATCGGCCTGGTCGACACCAACTGCGATCCCGACGGGATCGACTACGTGATCCCCGGCAACGACGACGCGATCCGCTCGTGCACGCTGATCACCAAGGCGCTGGCCGACGTGATCGACGAGGGCCGCTCGATCTTCCGCGCCCAGGAGGAGGCGGCGCGCAGGGAGGCCGAGGAGAAGGCCCGCCGCGAGGCCGAGGAGCGCGCTGCCGCCGAGGCGGCCGAGCGCGCACGCCAGGAGGCCGAAGCTGCCGCCGCCGCCGAGGCCGCCGCCGCTGCGGCCGCTGCGGCCGCCGAGCCCGAGCCGCCGGCCGCCGAGGCCGCCCCGGAGCCGGCTGGTTCAGCGCCCGCTGCAGAAGCGCCCGCCCCCGAGGCACCGGCCGCCCCAGCACCCGCCGAAGAGACCCCACAGGAGGTCCCCACCGATGGCTGACATCACTGCCAGCGACGTCAAGGCCCTGCGCGACAAGACCGGCGCCGGGATGATGGACTGCAAGCGCGCCCTCACCGAGACCGAGGGCGACGTCGACAAGGCGATCGAGCTGCTGCGCGTGCAGCTCGGCAACAAGGTCGGCAAGCTCGCCGGCCGCGAGACGTCCGAGGGCACGATCCAGTCCTACATTCACGCCGGCGGTAAGGTCGGCGCGCTCGTCGAGGTCGACTGCAACACCGACTTCGTCGCCCGCAACGACGACTTCGTCGAGTTCGCCCGCGAGGTCGCGATGCACGTCGCGGCGAGCCCCGACGTCAAGTGGATCTCCGAGGACGACGTCCCCCCCGAGGCCCGTGAGGCCGAGCTGCGCGTCTACGAACAGCAGGATCAGGACAAGCCCGAGAACGTGCGCCCGAAGATCGCCGAGGGCAAGCTGCGCAAGTGGATGGAGGGCGTCGTACTGCTCAAGCAGACCCATGTCAACGAGGGCAAGCACGAGTCGGCGACGATCGAGCAGCTGCGCGCCAACCTGTCCGCGAAGACGGGCGAGAACGTGGTCATCCGCCGCTTCACGCGGTTCCAGGTCGGGGAGTAGGGTCCGGCCATTCCGCAGGCCGTCTTCCAGCGCATCCTCATCAAGCTGTCCGGCGAGTCCCTCATGGGCTCGCTGGAATACGGCACCGACCCGAAGCGCCTGACCGCCGTCGCGAAGGCGATCAAGGGCGTCCACGATCGCGAGATCGAGATCTCGATCGTCGTCGGCGCGGGCAACATCTACCGCGGCATGGCCGGAGCGGCCGCGGGGATGGACCGCGCGACCGCCGACTACATGGGGATGCTGGCGACAGTCCTCAACGCGCTGCCGCTGCAGGACGCGCTCGAGGCCCAGGGCGCCCACACGCGGGTGATGAGCGCGATCAGCATCGCCGAGGTCGCCGAGCCGTACATCCGCCGCCGCGCGATGCGCCACCTGGAGAAGGGCCGGATCGTGATCTTCGCCGCGGGAACCGGCAACCCGTTCTTCACCACCGACACCGCCGCTGCGCTGCGCGCGATCGAGATGCACGCGCAGGCGATCCTGATGGCCAAGAACGGGGTCGAGGGCGTCTACGACGACGACCCGCGCACCAACCCCGACGCGATGCTGATCCCGCAGATCACGCACATGGACGCGATCCAGCGCCAGCTGCGGGTCATGGACACGACCGCGCTCACGCTGTGCCTGGAGAACAAGCTCCCGATCCACGTGTTCAACATGGACGACGAGCGCAACATCGACCGGATAGTGTGCGGTGAGCGGGTCGGAACCCTGGTGACGACATGAGTGACATCACCAACGAACTGATCGCCGATGCGGCGCAGCGAATGGCCAAGTCGGTCGAGTCGACCAGGCACGAGTTCAGCTCGGTGCGGACCGGCCGTGCGAGCCCGGCGCTGCTCGATCGCATCATGGTCGACTACTACGGCGCGCAGACCCCGCTCAAGCAGCTCGCGACGATCGCCGCGCCCGAGGCCCGGCTGCTGACGCTGTCGCCCTACGACGTGTCGTCGATCAAGCAGATCGAGAAGGCGATCCTCGAGTCCGACATCGGCCTGACGCCCAACAACGACGGCAAGATGATCCGGCTGGGCATTCCCGAGCTCAACGAGGAACGCCGCCGCGAGCTGGTCAAGGTCGTGCGCCACATAGCCGAGGAGGGGCGGATCGCCGTGCGCAACGTGCGCCGCGACTGCATGCACGACCTGCGCGAGCTCAAGGAGGCCGGCGAGACCGGAGCGGACGACGAGCGCCGCGCCGAGGCCGAGCTCCAGAAGCTGACCGACGAGCGAGTTGCCGAGCTCGACGCCGCGCTGAAGGGCAAGGAAGAAGAGATCCTCGAGGTCTGAAGGGCCCTGGCGTATGACCGAGGGCGCTCCGGCGCGCTACGTCGCCATCATCACCGACGGCAACGGGCGCTGGGCAAAAGCACGCCGGGTGCCGGTGGTGCGTGGCCACGAGGCGGGCGCCGACACGGTCAAGGCCCGGCTGCGCGACGCGGCCGAGTTCGGGATCGAGGAGCTGACCGTCTACTCGTTCTCGACCGAGAACTGGTCGCGACCGCGGGCCGAGGTCAACGCGCTGATGGCGATGATCGCCCGCCGGATCGCCGGCGAGACGCCCGAGCTCAAGCAGGAGGGCGTGCGGCTGCGATTCATCGGCCGCCGCGAAGGGGTCTCCAAACGCCTCGTCCGCCAGATGGAGTGGGCCGAGCAGGAGACGGCCGCCAACGATCGCATCACGCTGTTCGTCGCGTTCAACTACGGTGGGCGGGCGGAGGTCGTCGACGCCGCCGCGCGCTATGAGGGCGGGGGCGAGGAGGAGTTCCGCAAGCTGCTCTATGCGCCCGAGATGCACGACCCGGATCTCATCATCCGCACGAGCGGCGAGCAGCGCATGAGCAACTACCTGCTGTGGCAGAGCGCCTACAGCGAGCTCGTGTTCGCCGACCAGCTGTGGCCCGACTTCACCCGCGAGGCGTTCCGTGAGGCGCTGGACGAGTACGAGCGCCGCCAGCGCCGTTTCGGGGGCCGCTGATGGCCGCCAGCCAGCACACCCGGCGGATGCGCCGCGCGCGGACACGCAACGCGACCGGCGACCTCGCTGCGCGGCTCGTCGTGGCGATCCCGGCGATCGCCATCGCGATCGTCGTCGTGGCGGTGGGGGGCTGGCTGTTCGCGGCGGCGCTGATCGTCCTCGGCGTGATCTGCACGCACGAGCTGTCGCAGATGTTCGCCAACGCCAACCCGGCGCGGTTCGCGGGCATCATCGGGCTCGTCGCACTGATCCTCGTCGCGCAGCTGTCGGGCGCCAAGTACGTCCCGCGGCCCGACGAGGTGCTCGAGACGCTCGTCTTCCTGCTGCCGGTCGTGTTCATCGTCGGCGCGCTGCAGCCCCGCAGCGCCGGGGCCCCGGGGATCAGCGTCACGATGCTCGGGCTCGTATGGATCGGGCTCGCGCTGGCCCACGGCGTGATGCTCGAGCGCCTCCAGCACGGCTCGGGGGTCGTCGTCGACGTGCTCGTCGGGACGTTCGTCGGCGACACCGCCGCGTATCTCGGGGGGCGCGCGTTCGGCCGGCGCCGCCTTGCCCCGCGGATCTCGCCCAACAAGACGATCGAGGGGCTCGTCATCGGGATGATCGTCTGCGTGATCGCCGTCTGGTTCGCGCACCTGTACCAGACGCATTGGCTGTCGGGCCCGCACGCGCTGTTGCTCGGCCTCGCGGTCGCCGTCGCGGCTCCGCTCGGCGACCTGTTCGAGTCCTACCTCAAGCGCGACGCGGGAACGAAGGACACGGGCCGACTGTTCGGCGCACACGGCGGCGCCCTGGACCGCCTCGACGCGGCGATGTTCGCGATCGTCGCCGGCTACTACGTCGCGCTCGGCGTGCTTCCCGGGTATTAGGAGAACCATGGGCCGTCGTCTCCTGATCCTGGGCTCGACTGGGTCGATCGGGACCCAGGCGCTCGACATCGTCGCGGCCGCCGGCGACGAGCTCGAGCTCGTCGGGCTGAGCGCCGAGCGCTCGTGGGAGACGCTCGTCGACCAGGCGCGGCGCTTCGGCGTCACGCGGATCGCGCTGGTCGACCCGGATGCGGCGGCGCGCGCCGGCGAGGCGTGGACCGACGGCGAGGTGCTGGGCGGCGCCGAGGGCCTGGTCGCGCTGGTGCTCGAGTCGGGAGCCGACCTCGTGCTCAACGCGCTCGTCGGCTCGGCCGGGCTGGGACCGACGGTGGCGACGCTCGGCGAGGGGATCGATCTCGCGCTGGCCAACAAGGAGTCGCTGGTCGTCGGCGGCGAGCTGGTGATGGCGCTCGCGCAGGCGACCGGCGCGCGGATCATCCCGGTCGATTCCGAGCATTCCGCCCTGCACCAGCTGCTCGACGGCGAGCCGCCGGGGACCGTCGAGCGCCTGACCCTGACCGCGTCGGGCGGGCCGTTTCGCGGCCGCAGCCGTGCGCAGCTCGCGGACGTCACGGTGGAGCAGGCGCTGAAGCACCCGACGTGGGCGATGGGGGCGAAGATCACCGTCGACTCGGCGACGCTGATGAACAAGGGGCTCGAGCTGATCGAGGCCCACCACCTGTTCGCGATGCCCTACGACGCGATCGACGTCGTCGTGCACCCGCAGTCGATCGTCCACGCGCTGATCGCGCTGTGCGACGGAGCCCAGCTGGCGCACCTCGGCCATCCCGACATGCGGGTCCCGATCTCCTACGCGCTGCGCTACCCCGACCGCACCGACGTGCCGGCGATCCGGTCGCTGGACCTCGCCGAGGTGGGGGAGCTGACGTTCGGAGCGGTCGACAACGAGGCGTTCCCGGCGCTCGACGTCGCGCGCGCGGCGGCGATCGCCGGCGGCACCGCGCCGTGCGTGCTCAACGCGGCCAATGAGATCGCCGTCCACGCGTTCCTGCGCGGGCGGCTGGGGTTCCTCGACATCCCGGCGGTGATCGAGGAGACGCTGGCGCAGTTGCCCGCCCAGCCGGTGCGGGCGTTCGAGTCGCTGTACGACGCCGACCACGAGGCGCGGGCGCTCGCCGGCGAGCTCGTGGCGCAGCGCGCACCGGCGTGAACGGCGGGCGCGTGCCGTAGCCTGAACCGCGTGAGTTTCGTCTTCGCGTTCGTCGGCTTCGCGCTGCTCATCATCCTTCACGAGGCCGGCCACTTCGGTGCCGCCAAGGCCGTCGGCATGCGGGTCGAGCGCTTCTCGCTGTTCTTCGGCAAGCCGATCGTGAGCAAGACGATCGGCGAGACCGAGTACCGCATCGGGGTCATCCCGCTCGGGGGCTTCGTGAAGATCACCGGCATGAACCCCTACGAGGAACTGCACCCGGATGTTGCGCACCGGGCGTTCCTGCGCCAGCCGGCATGGAAGCGGATCTTCGTCATCGCGGCGGGCCCGGCGGTCAACCTCGCTGATCTTCTTCGTGCTCATCTTCGCGATCCTGTGGAGCCAGGGGCTGCAGAGCGACGTCGTCGGCGTCGGCTCGACGCTCAAGGGGTCGCCGGCCGCACACTCGCTGCGCGCGGGCGACCGGATCCTGAAGATCGACGGCGTCGCCGGCTACCGCCCCGGGCAGACCGAGGCGCAGGCCGCCCGCGCCGCCACGGCACTCGCTGCCGAGATCGGCCGCCACCGCTGCGCCGGGCGCCCCGTGCAGGGCTGCCGCGCGACGACGCCGGTGCGCGTCACGGTGCTGCGCCCCTCGAGCGGCACGACGAGCTTCCAGGGCGAGCCGGTCGCGCGCTCGAGCACCGTCAAGACGCTCACCATCTATCCGCGGTTCGACACGACGACCGAGCCGCACAAGATGCGGCTCGGCTTCGGCTTCGGGGTCCGCAACGAGGCGATCGGGCCGGGCCGCGCGGCGAGCATGACGCTGTCGGACGGCTGGGCGGTGACGAAGGCGACCGTATCGCGGATCGGCGGGATCTTCGTGTCGTCCAAGGACCGCAAGCAGGTCCACGGCATCGTCGCCGCCTACGCGACGACGCAGCAGGAGCTGAAGGTCAACGGCGTCGTCGTCGGACTGCAGATCCTGGCGCTGATCTCGCTGTCGCTGGCGATCGTGAACCTGTTCCCGTTCCTGCCGCTCGACGGCGGCCACATCGCGTGGGCGGTGGCCGAGAAGGTCCGTGGCCGGCCGGTCCCGTTCAAGGTCATCGAGCGCGCGAGCGCCGTCGGGTTCGTGCTGATCGCGTTCCTGTTCATCGTCGGGCTGAGCAACGACATCGGTCAGCTGACGGGCGCGGGCTTCGGCGTCAACCGCTGACGTGCTCGGGTGAGATGTCGGCGATCGCCGGCGTCCCGAGCAGCGTCATCGCCGTGCGCAGCTCGGTGCGCAGAAGCTTCAGAACACGGGTGACGCCGGTCTCGCCGTCGACCGCCAGCCCGTACAGGGCAGGGCGGCCGACCAGCACGGCGCGAGCCCCGAGCGCGAGCGCCGTCGCGATGTCTGAGCCGCGGCGGATGCCGCCGTCGACCAGGACCTCGGTGCGATCGCCGACCGCCTCGACGATCCGAGGCAGCATCCTCGCCGTCGGGGCGACGGTGTCGAGCTGGCGGCCGCCGTGGTTGGAGACGACGATTCCGGCCACGCCGATGTCGGCCGCGAGCTTTGCGTCGGCTGCGGTCTGGATGCCCTTGATCAGGACCGGCAGCGGCCAGTCGGCCACCAGCGCCTCGACGTCGCGCCACGTGAGCGCCGGGTCGATCAGGCCGAGGATCGCGGCGGCGTCGATCGGATCGGTGGCGGAGCTCATTCTCCCGTGAGCGGCGCTGACCGCCGGAACGTCAACGCCCTCGGGGACGGTGAAGCCGATGCGCATGTCGCGTTCGCGGTGGCCGGGGACCGGGGCGTCGACGGTCACCACGAGCGCCTCGAAGCCGCAGTCGACCGCCTCGTCGATCAGGGCCCGGGTCACGCCACGGTCGCGGAAGACGTAGACCTGAAACCAGCGCGGGGAGCCTGGCGCGGCCTGCGCGACCTCGCGCGGCGTCGCCGTGGCGATCGTCGACAGCGTCATGATCGTCCCGGCCGCCCCAGCGCCGCGAGCCATCGCGGCCTCGCCGTCGGCGTGGCACATCTTCTGCAAGGCGATCGGGGCGACGATCACGGGCATGGCGATCTCCGTGCCCAGCACCGTTGTGCGGGTGTCGATCTGCGAGACGTCGACGAGCACCCGCGGGCACAGCTGATAGTCCGACCACGCGGCGACGTTGGCGCGCAGCGTGTGCTCGTCGGCCGCGCCGCCGGCGTAGTAGGCCAGAGGGCCAGGGTCGAGCGTCTCAGCGGCCAGGCGCTCGTAGTCGGCGATGTTCAGCGGGTCCACGGGTGCGGACCCTACAATCCGGCTATGCCCTCGACCCGCCAGGTCAACGTCGGCGGCGTCCTCATCGGGGGCGGCGCGCCGGTTGCGGTTCAGACGATGACCAAGACCGAGACGGCGAACCTGTCGGCGACGATGGATCAGATTCGTCGCGTCGCGGACGCCGGAGCCGACATCGTGCGCGTCGCCGTGCCCAGGGACCGGGACGTCGATGCGCTGCGGACGATCGTGACGGACTCACCGATCCCGGTGATCGCCGACATCCACTTCAACCACACGCTGGCGCTCAAGGCGATCGAGGCCGGTGCCCACTGCGTGCGCATCAACCCCGGCAACATCGGCGGCCCCGAGAAGACCGGCGAGGTCATCGACGCGGCGCGGGCGGCGAGCGTGCCGCTGCGGATCGGCGTCAACTCGGGCTCGCTGCCCGCCCACCTGCGCGAGCTCGAGTTCACCGACCCGATCGGCGCGCTCGTGACGGCGGCGACCGACTGGGTGGAGCTCATGCACCGCCTCGACTTCTACGACTTCAAGATCTCGATGAAGTCGACCTCGGTGCCCAACACGATCGCGTCCAACCGGCTGCTGGCCGCCAAGATCGACCACCCGCTGCACCTAGGGATCACCGAGGCCGGCACGAAGTGGACCGGCTCGCTGAAGAGCGCCGTCGGGCTCGGCACACTGCTGGCTGACGGCATCGGCGACACGATCCGCATCAGCCTGTCGACGTTCCACGCCGAGGAGGAGGTCAAGGTCGCGTGGGAGATCCTCAAGGCGCTGAAGCTGCGCGAGCGCGGCCCGGTGCTGATCGCCTGCCCGACTTGCGGGCGCCTCCAGTTCGACATGGACACGGTCGTCACCGAGGTCGAGCGCCGCCTGGAGGCCTACGAGGACCCGATCGAGGTCTCGATCCTCGGCTGCGCGGTCAACGGCATCGGCGAGGCGCGCCACGCCGACTTCGGGATCACCGGGGCCAAGGACAGCGCGATGATCTTCTCGCGCGGTGAGCCGCTCAAGAAGGTCGCGACCGAGAACCTCGTCGACGAGCTGTTCGCCGAGATCGACCGCTACTACGCGGCCGGCAAGAAGGTCGTCGTCGACGACGCCAAGCGCGCCGAGGCCGCCGCGTGGCTGGCCGCCAACGAGGACGAGACCGCGATGACACCCGAGCGCATCGCCGCGCTCGAGAAGCAGGCCGCGCTCGACGAGACCGAATCCCCGGTCGACGGCCGCCGCTTCACTCGCGCCTGAGCGTCACCTTCGGTCCGCTCGTTCGTTCCAGGGGGGTGCGCACCGCGCTGCTGACCGTCGTGCTCGCCCTCGCGGCACCCGCCGGCGCGGGCGCGATGACCTGGTCGACTCCTCACACGTACTCGGCGCTGCAGGCGTCATGCGTGCACACCCACACTGCCCATCCGCGCGACTGCTGGCCCACCGAAACCGCGCCCCGGGCCGCGGTCAACGCCCACGGGGAGGCGGTCGCCGCGTGGGTCGATGCCGCCGAGCATGTGCGCGTCGTCGTCGCCGACCGGCCAGGGCACTTCGAGGCCGCGCAGACGCTGGGCCGGGGACTGCGCCCGAACGTCGCGGTCGCCGCCGACGGCACCGCGACGGTCGTGTGGACCGCTGGATCGCAGCACACGAACATCCTGACGTTCTCGCAGCGCAAGCCGCACCACCGCTTCGCGGCGCCACGCCGCCTGATCATCGCCACGGCGCCGGGCGGCAACGACGACGCGCGACTCGCGGTCCAGCGCGACGGCTCGGTCGTCGTCGCGTTCGACAGCCGCAACGTGATCTGGGCGCTGCGGATCTCCGAGGCCGGCACGCCTGGCGCGGTCGCGAGGCTCGACACCGGCCGGTTCGACCACGATTCGGTCCGTGCCAACCCCGACGGCACGCTCGCCGTCTGCTGCCTGGATACGACGCCCCCGGCGCCCCACACGTTCGATCACCCGACGGGGATCGCCGTGTTCCGGCCGGGCGCCGGCTGGAGGACGCTCGCGCCGGCGGTTTCCGCGGACACGAACATCGAGACCGTTGCCGCCAACCGCACCACGCTCGTCGCCGGGCTGATCGCCGTCCACACCGGCGGCGACGCCGGGGCGCTCGGCGTCCCCGGGCTGTTGTCGACGACCGGCCCGGCCAACGTGTTCGGCCCGTTGCTGCCGGCGTTCGTCGACATGCCCAGCCGCGGCCTTCAACCGGTCGTCGCGATCGACGGTTCGGGGGGCAGCGTGCTGCTGTACCAGAACAAGCTCGGCCCGGAGGCGTTCACCCGCACCGCCCCGATCTGGTCCGTCATAGCCGCGCCGAGCGCGACGAGGACGCCTCCGCGCAAACCCGTCTACGCCGGTGCGGGTTACCACCCGGCCGTCCGCCCGCTCGGCCGCGGTGCGATCGCCGCGTGGCAGGACCCGAACGAGCGCTGGCACGTGGCGCTGGAGGCGGGCGGCGTGTTCGCGCCGGCACCCGCGCCCTCCGGCGCGGGTCCGACGATCTACGGAGAGGACTTCAACTACGACCGCGACCTCGCGACCGCCGGCGGCTACGCCGTGCTTGCCTGGACGGCGACCGCCGGCCGGATCCGGGTCAGCGAGATCGTCGGGTGATCGCGTCGCGGCTCAGCCAGCAGCGGCGTGGCGCTCGGCGACCACGCTCCAGTTGACCACGTCCCACCACGCCTTGAGATAGTCGGGGCGGCGGTTCTGGTAGTTGAGGTAGTAGGCGTGCTCCCAGACGTCGTTGCCGAGCAGCGGCGTCGCGCCGTCAGAGAGCGGGCTGTCCTGGTTGGCGGTGCTGGTGATCTTCAACGTGCCGCCGTCGCTGACGAGCCACGCCCAGCCGGAGCCGAAACGCCCGACGCCGGCCGCCTCGAACTGCGACTTGAAGTCGTCAAAGGAGCCGAACGCCGCGTCGATCGCCGCCCCGAGGTCGCCGTCGGGCGCGCCGCCGCCGTCGCCGCTCATCGACTCCCAGAACAGCGTGTGGTTGTAGTGGCCGCCGGCGTTGTTGCGGACCGGGCCCTGTTTATCGGCCGGAAGCTTGTCGAGGTTCTTCAGGATGTCCTCGACCGACGAGTCGGCATAGTCGGTGCCATCGAGCGCGTTGTTGGCGTTGTTGACGTAGGCCTGGTGGTGCTTGTCGTGATGCAGCTCCATCGTCTGCTGGTCGATGGTCGGCTCGAGCGCGTCGTAGGCGTAGGGAAGCGGGGGAACCTCGAATGCCATAGAGGCAATCCTTTCGCGGAAATCGGGTGGTCTCCGAAACATACCCACCGCTGAAGCACGTACCCTTCCTCGATGCTCGCACGGACGCTCAAGCTCGCCGTCGGCCTGTCCCTTGTCCTGGCGAGCAGCGCCCAAGCGGCGGTGACGATCGGCAACGACGTCACGCAGCATCCGGATCCGGCGATTCAGCTCGGCTGCACCCATCAGCGCTGCCTCTACGTGCCGACCGTGGCCCCCGCGACGGCCGCGGCCAACGGTGTCATCACCTCATGGAGCGAGCACGCAGAAATCGGGCACCCGGCTCAACCCGGGCTCCCGGCCGAGATGCGCTTGGTCGTGCTGCGCCCCGCGGCCGGCAACTACACGGTTGTCGGCGCGAGCGCTCGCGTCACCGTCACCGCCGCGGGGGTGCAGACGTTCCCGGCCAACGTCCGGATCGCCAAGGGCGACGTGATCGCGCTCGAGCTCGGCGATCCGAGCGGTCCGAACTTGACGATCGGGCCGGGGATGTCGGGGCCCCCGACGTCCGGCGCCACGACATCGAGGTACGACCCGGCCCCGGACACCGCGCTCGGCTCGACGTTCACGCAGACCCCGAGCGCGTCCGACAGCACCGTCCTGCTCGTGTCGGCCAACATCGAGATTGACGCCGACGGCGACGGGTTCGGGGACGAGACGCAGGACGCGTGCCCCCACGACACCCACGACCACGTGGCGCCGTGCGGTGCGAGGACCGTCGGGCGCGCACAGTTCCCGGTCGATCCCGCGCACTCCGCGGGCTTGGGCTGCGGGAGCCCGTGCCTGTGGGCGCAGACCGATCTGCAAGCCCCGACTCCCGGCGTCATCACTCGCTACCGGATCATCACCTCAAGCCCCGGGGTCCCGCCGGGAGTGCGCGCGGTGACGGCGGCGGCGGGGTTCACCAGTGCGACCACCGGCCCGCTGTCGCCGGCGCCCAGCGGCGCGTTGACCGCGATCGACTCGTTCATCGGAAGCTCGGCCGGGACCTTCGACGCGCGCGCCCCCGTGGCGGCCGGCGACCTGATCGGCTGGCAGGGGACAGGCCTGCTCGTCGACACGAACTTCGCGTCGACGCTGCGCCAGGCCACGGGGGTGGGCACGGACCCCGACACGGTCGTCCTCTCCGCCCCGGCGCCCAGCAGCGGCGCGATCACCGGCAACGTCGACATCGAGCCCGACGCCGACCACGACGGCTACGGCGACAGCACGCAGGACACCTGCGCCCAGGACGCCGCCACCCACACGGGCCCGTGCACCGCCGACATCGCGATGAGCGTCGCGCAGCTCGTCCTCCCGGCCATATTCATCTCCGGCGCAACGGTCGTCGGCGCTCAGGTGGCCAACAACGGGCCGACCGACGCCAACCACGTCGTCGTCACGCTCAGGCCGCCCGCCGGCGTGACGCTGGCCAGCCCGTTCACGCCCACCGGCAGCTGCGTCACGACGACGATCATCACCTGCACCATCATGACGCTGCACGCCGGCGACAACGCGAAGATCACGGCGTCGGTGTTCGCGAACACCGCGGGCAGCTATCCGATCGCCGCCCACGGCTCCAGCGACACGATCGACCCCAACGCGGCCAACGACGACGTCACGCTGACCGCCGGGATCGGGATCCTCCCGCCGCTGCAGCCGAAGACCGTCGACAGGCCGTGCAAGACCACGCGCAACGGCACCGCCTCGGCCAACACGATCACCGGCACCGCGTTCGGCGACAAGATCATGGCCGGGGGCGGGCGTGACGTCGTCCACGGCGGCAAGGGCGACGACTGCGTCTACGGCGGGCTGGGGAGCGACGTGCTGTACGGCGACGACGGCAACGACAAGCTCTACGGGCAGGCCGGCGACGACCGGCTGCTCGGCGGCAACGGCAACGACACGCTGAGCGGCAGCACGGGCAAGGACTACCTGTCGGGCGGGCCGGGCAACGACACGATCACCGGCTCGACCGGCAAGGACACGATCCTCGGCGGCTCGGGCAACGACACGATCAGCGCCCGCGACCGCGGCCGCGACATCGTCGACTGTGGTCCGGGGAGCGACACCGCGACCGTCGACAGGCAGGACTCGGTCAAGCACTGCGAGCACGTCAAGCGCCGTTGACCGTAGGATCGCCGGCGTGACCCGGCTGTCGAACCTGTTCCTGCCCACCGAACGCGAAGCCCCGGCCGACGCCGAGGCGCTGTCGCACAAGCTGCTTGTCCGCGCCGGCATGGTGCGCCAGGTCGGCGCCGGCCTGTGGACGTGGCTGCCCGCCGGCTGGCGGGTGCACCAGAAGGTCGTCCAGATCGTGCGCGAGGGGATGGACGCCGCCGGCGCCCAGGAGATGCTCGCCCCGCTCATCACCCCGGCCGAGCTGTGGAAGCGCAGCGGTCGCTACGAGATCCCCGAGGTCTTCAAGCTGTCGGACCGCCGCGACGCCGAGCTCATCCTCGCGCTGTCGCACGAGGAGACGATGACCTACCACGTCGCCAACGTCGTGCGTTCCTACCGCGACCTGCCGTTCATCCTCTACCACTTCCAGCTCAAGGGCCGCGACGAGGCGCGCCCGCGGGCCGGCGTCCTGCGCACGCGCGAGTTCGTGATGAAGGACGGCTACACGTTCGACCGCGACACGGCCGGCCTCGACGCGTCCTACGAGCTCCTGCGCGCCGCCTACGGGCAGATCTTCGACCGCTGCGGAATCGACTGGTACGAGTGCGAGTCCGATGTCGGGGCGATGGGGGGGACCGGCGCGCACGAGTTCATGGCGCCCTGTGCGGCCGGCGAGAACGACGTCGTGCTCGCGCCGGGCTACAGCGCCAACATCGAGATCGCCACGGCGCAGCCGCCGCCCGCCCAGCTCGCCAAGCAACTCAGCGGGGCGCTGCCGACGCCCGGCATGAAGACGATCGCCGCCGTCGCCGCGCACCTGGGGGTCGCCGAGTCGGCGACACTCAAGACGATCGCGATCGTCACCGAGAAGCGCGGGCTCGTCTACGTGTTCGTGCGCGGCGATCACCGCGTCAACGACATCAAGCTCGCCAACGCGCTCGGCGAGCCGTTTCGCCCGGCCGCCGACGACGAGCTGCGCGGACCGGGCGGATTCCTGGGCCCGACTCCGGACGTCCCGGCGATCTACGACGCGTCGCTTCAGGCGGGGCCGTGGATCACCGGCGCCAACCGTCCCGACGAGCACGAGGCCGGCGTGATGATCGAGGGCGGCGAGCGCCTGGACGTCCGGATGGCCGAGGCGGGTGACCTCGTCGACGGCAACCCGGTGCGGATCGAGCCGGCGATCGAGATCGGCAACATCTTCAAGCTCGGCACCCGCTACAGCGTGCCGCTGGGGGCGACCTACCTCGACGAGGCGGGCACCGAACAGCCGATCGTCATGGGTTCCTACGGCATCGGCCCGGCGCGGATCGCCGCGGCAGCCGTCGAGCAGTTCGCCGACGAAAAGGGCATCTGCTGGCCGCGTTCGCTGGCCCCGTGGGACGTCGAGCTGGTCGCGCTCGGCAAGCCCGGCACGCCCGAGCGCGAGCGGGCCGATGCGCTGCACGACGAGCTGATCGCCGCGGGCCTCGACGTCCTGTTCGACGACCGCGACGCCAGCCCGGGCGAGAAGTTCGCCGACGCCGAGCTCGTCGGCTGCCCGCTGCGCCTGACGCTCGGCAAGCGCTCGCTGGACTCGGGGCGCCTCGAGGCTCAGGCGCGCCGCGGTCGCGCCGACCACGACGGCGGCCTGCCGCTCGACGGTGCGGCGCAGGCGGTGCGCGAGCTGTGGGAAACGCTCCCGTAGAGCGCCCCCGCGGCTTCCTTCGGCTGTCCGGTCTGGACCGCCGCGGGCCGGCGAGACCGGAGACGCAGAGCGGCGCGCCGCTGAACCCGTGGACGATCCCCAACGCGATCGGCTACGCGCGGATCGCGCTGCTGCCGGTGTTCCTGATTACCGCTCTGACCTCCGACAGCGGCACCGAGCCGCTGCCCGCCGTGCTGTTCGCGCTGATCGCGTGGGGCGACTACTTCGACGGGCTCGCCGCGCGGATCACCGGCCAGTACAGCCGCCTCGGCGCGCTCATGGACCCCGTGATCGACCGCGTGCTCGTCATCTCCGGCGTCATCGTGTGCTGGAAGTTCGACCTGCTCGATCGCGTGCTGCTGGCGATCCTGATCGCCCGCGAACTGTTCATGCTCGCCGCCGGGCGGATGGCCATGACGCGGGGGGCAGAGCTGCGGATCAACTACGTGGGCCGGCTCGCGGTGGGTCCGGTGATGCTGTCGCTGTTCATGGGCCTGGTCGGCTTGAGAACGGCCGGAAACGTAGCTCTGCTTATTGGTGTGGTGATGGCGCTGACCGCGACGGCGCTGTACATCCGCGACTTTGCAAGACCCTCGACCCTTGGTTGAGCACCCCGCAAGCGCTGCTATGCTCGCCCACGCGCCACGCGACCCGATGGTGAGGAGACCCCGCACTTCATGGACACCTTTCCCGACCTTGGCTCCCTGACTGACCAGGAGCTCAAGGACCTCATCCGCCTCCTCACCGAGGAGGAGGTCGACATCTCCTACAAGCGCAGGATCCTGCACGGCAAGATCGACATCCTGCGCGCCGAGCTCGTCAATCGCCTGCGCAAGAAGCACGAAGCGGGCGACGACGTCATCACCGGCGCTGACGTCCAGCGCCTGACCGACATCCTCGCCGGGCGCGGCGCGGAAGCCGGCGACGAGGCGGAGTAGCAGGGGGCCGCAGTGGCGGTCCACTGCCCCGAGTGCGCGTTCCTCAATGTCGACGGAGCCAACTACTGCTCCAAGTGCGGAGCCTTCCTGGGCCAGGTCCCAGCGGCCGGCGACCCGGCGACGACGGCCACCTACCGCGTCGGCGAGACGGGTGAGCTCATCGCCGTCGACCTCGAGGACGTCGTCTCCGACGACGGCGCAGCGCTTGTCATCCGCGCCGGCGGTGGCCGCGTGGGGGAGAGCTTCCCGGTCACGGGCGAGCGGCTCTCGATCGGCCGCCGGCCTGACAGCGACGTGTTCCTCGACGACGTGACCGTGTCGCGCGATCATGCCCTGCTCGTGGCGCGCGCCGGGGCGTTTCACATCGACGATCTCGGGTCGCTGAACGGGACCTACGTCAACCGGGCGCGGATCGACAGCCAGAGGCTTGCCGACGGAGACGAGATCCAGATCGGCAAGTACAAACTCACCTTCCTGAGTCGATGACCGAGACCCCGACGATGATCGACGACGAGCTCGATGGCACCGACCCGACTCAGCGGCGCAAGAAATCGATGACGATCGGCGCCGTCTGCAAGGCGCTGGCACCCGAGTTCCCCGAGATCTCGATCTCGAAGATCCGCTACCTCGAGGACCAGAAGCTGCTCGCCCCGCGGCGCACGCCCGGCGGGTACCGGCTGTACAGCTCCGGCGACGTGACGCGCCTGAAGACGATCCTGCGCCTCCAGCGCGACCAGTTCCTGCCGCTGCGGGTGATCCGCCAGGAGCTCGCGTCCGGGGCGAGCGCGGACGACATCGCGACCAACGCACCGGCCTCGGCCGAGGCCGTCCGCCGTGCCCGCCGGCGCCCCAGCGTCAGCGATCGCGGCGCCGTCTACTCACTCGACGACGTGCTCGAGGAGACTCGCGCCGATCCCGCACTGGTCGCCGAGCTCGAGGAGTACGGCGTGATCAAGGGCGACACGCGGGCCGGCGTCAAGCACTACGACGAGACGGAACGGGAGATCATCCGCGCCGTGACCGAACTGGCCCGCTACGGGGTCGGCGGGCGCAACCTGCGCGCGTTTCGCACGTCGGCCGACCGTGAGGCGGCGCTGCTTCAGCAGATCCTCGCCCCGTCACTGAGGTCGCGTAATCCGCAGCGCCGCAAGGAGGCGCTCGAGGCGCTCGAGAACCTCGCCGCGGTGACGACACACCTCAAGCACCTGCTGCTGATCCGGGATCTGCGCAAGATCGCCGGCTGAGGTCGTGACTACGGGCTGAGGTGCGGGATCGCGCCGGTGAGCACGACCGTCCCCGGCTGCTGCGGGGTGGAGGTCGTCTCCTTGGTGATCTCGAGCGTCTTGTAGGTGCCGACGTTCTTGGGCAGCGGCGCGAGCACCCGCAGCTTGCCGTCGGCCTTGACGGTCGGCGTGAAGCCGACGAAGTGCGCGGTCGTGTTGGGCCCGGTCAGCCACACGGCGTAGGCGAACTGGTGCCCGCTGGGCGCCAGGCCCTGGCCGACGATGTTGGCGACCAGCGAGCCGTTCTGGCCGAGCACCTCCGCGACGCCGAACGGCGACTTGGACTTGCCGCCAGGAACCGCAAGGTTGATCTGGGCGATCCCCTTGAGTGCCGGCTTGGGCGTCGTGGCCGGCGTGCTCGGCGGGGCGGTGCTGGTGGACGCCGCGGTCGTCGTCGTGGTCTTCGGCGGCGTCGTCGTCGTCCCCGTGCCGGTCTTGGGCTGCGTCTTGGTCGCGGGCGGCGTCACGACCAGCGCGTTGTCCTTGTTCGAACCGCCGCTGCTGAGGATCAGGACCAGCGCGACGGCGACCAGCACGCCGAGCCCGCCGAGCAGCAGCAGGTTGCCGAGGCGCGACTTCTTCTCGCCCTCCTGCTCGGCCGCCGTGCGCTCATCGAGCGCTTCGAACGCCTGGTCGACCTCGGCCGGGTCGGCCGGGATCTCGGGGAGATTCTCGCCCGCCATCGGGCGCAGCTCGGCCGCCATCGAACGCGCCCACGCACGCTCGTCGGCCGAGGTCTCGAGCAACTCACGCGTCTGCGCGCGCTCCGATGCCGTCTGCTGGCCGAGCAGATAGTCGACGGTCTGCCAGTGGCGACCCTCGATCGGGGCGTCGGGCTCGGGCGGCGCGAGCGCGTTGACGGCCTGGTGGGCGCGCCAGCGCACCGACTCGCGGTCGATGCGCAGCATGGTGCCGACGTCGTCGTAGGTCTTGCCCTGCTTGAGCAGCAACCCCAGGACGGCCTGCTGATCGGGAGGCAGCGACTGAATCGGACTCATCCGGGGGGCGAGCCTAGCGACTTCACCGGCGCTATCGTGCCGCCACCGTGAAGCGAACCCCATTGCTCCCGCCGGAAGAGTGCTTCGACGCCCTGTACGGCATGGAGATCACCAAGATGTCGGCCGACGAGATGCGGGCGGAGTGCCCCGTGCGCAACGCCGTCAAGCAGCCGATGGGGCTCGTCCATGGCGGCGTGTTCGCGTCGATGGCCGAGTCGATGACGTCGTGGGGGACGGCGCTCGGCGCCCCGGACGGCAGCCTGGTCATGGGGCTCTCGAACCAGACCAGCTTCCTGCGGCCGATCACGCAGGGGACGATCCACGCGGTCGCGCTGCCGCGTCACCGCGGGCGCACGACATGGGTCTGGGAGGTCGAGATCACCGACGACGAGGGGCGCCTGTGCTCGCTCGTGCGGATGACGATCGCGATCCGGCCTAGCCGCGATAGCGGTTCGTGATCGGCACGCGGCGGTCGCGGCCGAACGCCTTCTCCGTGATCTTGATGCCCGGCGGGTTCTGACGGCGCTTGTACTCGGCCAGGTCGACCAGCCGGACGATCCGGTCGACGTCGGCGGCCGGCAGCCCGCGGGCGACGAGCGCCTCGCGGCCCAGGTCCTCCTCGACGTAGCCCTCGAGGATCGCGTCGAGCACCTCGTAGGGGGGCAGCGAGTCGTCGTCGCGCTGGTCGGCGCGCAGCTCGGCGCTCGGCGGGCGCGTGACGATCGTGTCGGGGACCGGGTCGCGGTCGGCGTCGCGGCGCCGTCGGGCGGCGACGAGCCGGTAGACGACCTGCTTGGGGACGTCCTTGATGACCGCGAAACCGCCCGCGCTGTCGCCGTACAGCGTCGAGTAGCCCACCGCCATCTCGGACTTGTTGCCGGTCGTCAGCACCAGCCAGCCGAACTTGTTGCTCAGCGCCATCAGCAGGTTGCCGCGGATCCGGGCCTGGAGGTTCTCCTCGGTCAGGTCCTCGGGCCGCCCTTCGAACGGGCCGGCGAGCATCTCGTCGTAGGCCGTGCGCGCAGTCTCGATCGGCAGCTCGAGCAGCTCCACGCCGAGGTTCTCGGCCAGTAGGTGGGCGTCGCCGCGGGTGCCGTCGGACGAGTAACGCGACGGCATCGTGACGCAGGTCACGCGGTCGGCGCCGAGCGCGTCGGCGGCGATCAGCGTCACGAGCGTCGAGTCGATGCCGCCCGACAGGCCGATGACGACATGCTCGAAGCCGTTCTTGGTCACGTAGTCGTGGGTGCCGAGCACGAGCGCCGCGTAGATCTCGTCGTCGGTGGCCAGCAGCGGCGCGATCTCGCCCGGCTCGCCGCGACCGTCGGCGTCGACATCGCAGACCAGCAGGTGCTCGGCGAACTGCGGCGCTCGGGCGATCAGCTCGCCGTCGCGATCCATCACGAACGAGTGGCCATCGAACACGAGCTCGTCCTGGCCGCCGACCAGCGCGCAGAAGACGAACGCCGCGCCGTTGTCCCGTGCGCGCTGCGCGACCATCGCCTCGCGCTCGAGGCCCTTGCCGACGTGGTAGGGCGACGCCGAGATGTTGAGGATGATCCGCGCACCCGCCGCGGCCTCGTCGCTCTCCGGCGGCCCCTCGATCCAGATGTCCTCGCAGATCGTCAGGCCGAGCGTGGCGCCCTGAACGTCGATCAGCCCGCCGCCGGGCGACGGCGTGAAGTAGCGCGCCTCGTCAAAGACGCCGTAGTTGGGCAGGTGCAGCTTGCGGTAGATCGACACGATCGCGCCGTCGCGCAGGATCGCCGCGCTGTTGTAGACGACGTCGGCGCGCTCCGGGAAGCCGACGACGGCCGCGATGCCGTGGGTCTGGGCCGCGAGCCGGTCGATCGCGGCGCGCGCGTCGGCGAGGAAGTGTTCCTTGAGCAGCAGGTCCTCGGGCGGGTAGCCGGTGATCGCCAGCTCGGGCAACAGGACGATCGCCGCGCCGCGATCACGGGCGGCGGCGATCTGCCGCGCGATCAGCTGCTCGTTGCCGGTGATGTCGCCGACGGTCGGGTTGATCTGGGCCAACGCGATGCGCACAAAGCAGATTCTCCCAGCGAGATAGTGTCCCGGCCCTATGCCTCTGCGCGGCGCCCCGTTCTACGACGTCATCCGGCCCTACTACGAGCTCGCTCGAGCGCCGTTTGACGACCTGGAGTGGTTCGACGCTCACACCCATGTCGGCCACAACGATCCCGACGGGCTGGAGGCCGACCCGCCCGATCTGCTGGAGGCGATGGACGCCGCAGACCACCAGCGCGCATTGCTGTTCCCGCTGCACGAACCCGACGGCTACGTCGAGGCCAACGATCGCGTGCTCGCCGCCCAGGCGCAGTACAACGGGCGCTTCTCCGTGCTCGGCCGCGTCGATCCCAAGGTCGACGGGGCGCTGGAGGAGGTCGTGCGGGTGCTCGATGCCGGGACGGCGGGGATCAAGCTGCATCCGCGCTCGGACGCCTTCACGCTGCCCCATCCGGTCGTCGACGAGATCGTCGCCGAGGTCGGCCGGCGGGGCCGGATCGTGCTGTTTCACGCCGGGCGCGGGATCCCCAACCTCGGGCCGCAGGCGATCGACCTCGCCAAGGCCAATCCCGATGTCAAGATCATCCTCGCCCACGCCGGCGTCAGCGATCTCGGGCTGATCGCGCCGCGCGTCTCGGAGGTCGACAACCTGTACTTCGACACCGCCTGGTGGCAGATGTCGGACATGCTGGCGCTGTTCACCCAGGTGTCGCCGTCGCGGATCCTGTGGGCGACCGACATGCCCTACGGCACACCGCTGCTGGGCGGCATGTCGATCCTGCGCATCTGCGCGTCGCTGGGGATGTCGGAGGACGTGGTCCGGTCGATCGTCGGCGGCCAGCTCGGGCGCCTCGTCGCGGGCGAGGAGCCGGTCGACCTCGGTCCGCCGCCGGGCGTCGAGGTGCTCGGCCCGCGGCTGATCGCCGCCGAGCGGGCGCTCGCCTACATCACCGGCGTGTTCATGTCGGTCGTCGGCGGCGGACGCCCCGTCGAGGCGCTGGCACTGGCGCGCCTGACCTGCCAGACGCCCGGCCCGCACGACCCCAACCACGAGATCCTGAGCCACATCGATCGCCTGCTCGCGATGTCCCAGCAGCTCTATGCGGACAACCCCGACGAGCCGCGCGCCACGCTGATCCCGGCGATCATGGCCCAGTCGCTTGCCGGTACCCCGCGCGTGCCGGTGCCGCCGCTGGCCGAGAGTGCAGCAGCACTCCAGACGGCTGTGTGACGTTGCGCACATAGCGGCGCTCTACTGCGCCGAAACCAGGAGTCGTGCGGGTACTCTCGAACGGCTGGTCTGATCGCCGAGTCGCGTCCGCCCACTGCGGGCGCGAGCGGGGGACCCACTGCCTGGCCGGACAACCTCCGGACGGGATGGGGCGAATCCGGGCTACTTGCCCGGTAGCGCCACGCCGAGTCGCGCCAGAAGCGCGGCCGGGGTGCTGCGAGCCCGACAGCTAACCCCGTAGGCGGCTGAGCGTTTCCAAAGGAGGACGACCTCGTATGAGGCCGTATTCGTACCTGCGCGCCGGTCGCGCGCTCGCGGTTGCCGCTGTAGCGTCAACCGCTGTGCTGCTCGCGGCGTTGCCCGCGATCGCCGCCACCACCCCGACGCCCGCGGTCGCATCGGCGTCGGTGCAGTCCCACCCGGTCGCTCAGGCGGCACGGGCGAAGGTCACGATCGGCGCCCGGCGCCTGAACGTCGTCGCCGGTCGTCACACGACCGTCTCCGGCCGTCTCGTCGGCCGCGGTCGCGGGCATGTCGTGCTGCTCCAGCGCGCGGCCGCGCACGGTCGCTGGGTCACGATCGACCGCGACGCCACCAACCGTGCGGGCCGCTTTCGCCTGTCGAGCCGCGTCTCGCGGACCGGCACGACGATGGTCCGCGTGCGCGTCCGTCACGACAGCGTGCTGCGCGCCGGCGTCCGGACGGTCGGGCACCTCAACGTGTTCCGCACCGTCAACGCCTCGTGGTACGGCCCGGGCCTCTTCGGCGGCCCGCTGGCCTGCGGTGGGAGCCTCGGGTTCGCCACGCTGGGCGTCGCCAACAAGACGCTGCCGTGCGGGACCAAGGTCACGCTGCGCTATCACGGCCACACCGTTCACGTTCGCGTCATCGACCGTGGGCCGTTCGTCGCCGGCCGTGAGTACGACCTCACGCAGGCGACCAAGCAGGCGCTGCACTTCGGCGACGTCGGCACGCTGCTGGCCACCAAGTGACAGCGCTGCCGGTCTGGCCGGGCGCGGAGGGACAATTCCCCTGTGCCCGGCCGGACCGTCATCGCCCATCTCGACATCGACGCGTTCTACGCGTCGGTCGAGCTCGAACGCCGGCCCGAACTGCGTGGCAAGCCGGTGATCGTCGCCGGGAGCGGGCCGCGCGCGGTCGTCACCACGGCGTCGTATGAGGCCCGTCGCTACGGCGTCGGCTCGGCGATGCCGGCTTCGCGCGCGCGGCGGCTGTGCCCCGACGCGATTGTCATCGCGCCCGACTTCACCGCCTACCGCGAGGTCTCCGGGCGCGTGATGACGCTCGTGCGCGCCGCCGCCGACGAGGTCGAGGTGATGGGCCTCGACGAGGCCTACCTCGACCTCTCGGGCATGCTGTCGCCGAAGGCGGCGATGCGCCGTCTGGTCCTCGACATCCGCCGGCAGACCGGCATGAGCGCCTCAGTCGGCATCGGGCCGAACAAGCTGGTGGCCAAGGTCGCGTCCGACGCCGAGAAGCCCGGTGGCTTCGTCGTCCTGAGCCGCGAGATGGCGTGCGAGCGCTTTGCCGCCTCGCCGCCCGGCCTCGTTCCGGGAATCGGGCCGAAGACCGCGCAGGCGCTCGAGGCGATGGGCATCACGACGCTCGGGCGGCTGGCCGCGACGCCCGACGCGGCTCTGATCGAGCGCTTCGGCGCCCGCCAGGGTCCGTGGCTGGCCTCCCGCGGGCGCTTCGAGGGCTCGGGCGAGGTGACGAGCGTGCGCATTGCCGTGTCCGAGTCGCGCGAGACGACGTTCGACTACGACATCGCCGACCGCGACCGCCAGGAGCAGATCCTGCGCGAGCTCGGTATTCGGCTGTGCGAGGGCCTGCAGGGTCAGGAGCGCCGCGGGCGCACGATCGCGATCAAGGTCCGGCTCGACGACTTCACGACCGTCACCCGGGCGCGGACCATTGCCGGCGCGACCAACGATCCCACGGTGGTCTGCGACCTTGCCGTCGAGCTACTGCGCGAGTACGCCCCGGCGCGGCCGCTGCGCCTGCTCGGGGTGCGCGTCGCGGCGTTCGAGGAGGCGCCCGACGACCAGCTGGCGCTCGAGGTGTAGCCGGCGCCGCGGTCCTCAGTACAGCGCGGCGGCCAGCCGCCGGCGGGCATCGCGCGACAGCGGATGGTCGACGCCGAGCTCGTCGAGCACGCCGACGATCGCCATCCGCAGGTCGTCGGTGTGGTGGGGGGCAAGGGCGATCGCGCCGATCAGCAGGTCGACCCCGGTCTGCGCGTCGCCGCCGTCCAGCGCGCTCCACGCCGCGTCGAGATCGACATCGCCGGCGTCCTGTAGCCGGATGCGGGCGGCCAGCCCGTCGGCGGCGAACGAGCCGCTCACGTTGTCCAGCAGCGCGAGCGCGTCGACACGGTCGCCGCGATCCAGCAGCAATCGGGCCAGCGCCACCGAGGCGTCGGCGCGCCCCGGATCGAGCTCCAGCGCACGGCGCAGCGACGCCTCATCGCCCGCCTCGGCCAGTCCGTCGGCCTCCGACGGCACCAGCCCGGCGAAGAAGCTCTGCACGGCCGCCGGCGGCTTGACGCCGACGAACTCGTCGACGATCTGCCCGTCCTTGAACGCCATCACGGCCGGGATGCTCTGGATCCGCAACGCCTGCGACAGGCGGGGGTTGGCCTCGGTGTCGACCTTGGCCAGCACAACCTGCCCGTTGCTGCGCTCCGCCTCGCGCTCGAGCAGTGGCCCGAGCTGACGGCACGGGCCACACCAGTCCGCCCAGAAGTCGACGACGACCGGCGTCGTCTTGGACCGCTCGATCACCTCGGTCTCGAAATCCTGCTCGGTCACATCGATCGCGGCGGTCATGGACATAGGGTATGGGTCTCGATGGCCGAGCCGTTGTTGCACGAGGTCGAAGCGGGGGAGGGGACTGCGGTCGTCCTGCTTCACGGACTGACGGCGACCAACCGCTACGTCGTCATGGGCTCGACGGCGCTCCAGCGCGCAGGGCACCGCATGATCGCCTACGACGCGCGCGGCCACGGCGCCTCAGACCCGGGCGACCGCTACGACTACCCGCGCCTGGCCGGCGACCTCGAGCGCGTGCTCGACGAGAACGGGATCGAGAGCGCAGTGATCGCCGGAGCATCGATGGGCGCCCACACCGCGATCCACCTCGCGCTTGAACGTCCCCGGCGGGTGTCGGGGCTCGTGCTCGTCACCCCGGCGCACGACCCCGCTGCGTTCCCGGCCGGGCTGGCGAACTGGGACGCGCTGGCCGCCGGGCTGCGCCGCGACGGGGTCGAGGGCTTCGTCGCCGCCTACGACGTGCGCAGCGTCGGCGAGGGCTGGCGCGACACCGTCACGACCGTCCTGCGCCAGCGGATGGCGCTGCACGAGCATCCCGAGGCGGTCGCCGACGCCCTCGAGCAGGTGCCGCGCTCGGCGCCGTTCGACGCCCTGGCCGACCTGCGCCAGATCGCCTGCCCGACCGTCGTCGTCGGCGACCGCGACGAGGCCGACCCGCAGCACCCGCTGCGGATTGCGCAGGCCTACGCGGTCACGATCCCCGGCGCGACGCTGGTCGTCGAGGCGCCCGGCGCATCGCCGATCGCGTGGCAGGGGGCGCAGCTATCGCGGGTGATTGCGGAGTTGGCGGGGCGGGCTCAGCAGGCCGGCTGAACCGGCGCGGCCGACGCGTCGACGTGGGCGGCCAGCCATGTGGCGATCCGCGTCAGGTCGCGCGTGCCGCTGTTGAACGAGCCGTCGCGGGGAACGGTCGCGATCGTGACCGCGACGGGGTGTGAACCGAAGCTGAGGATGCCCATCTGGCGCACGAGGTAGGGACCCGAGGGTGCGGGGCCCCAGCCGCCCTTGAGGACCGCGCGCGAGCCGTTTGCGGCCGAGCCCAGGCCCCAACGTTGCGAGGAGACGACCTGGCCCATCAGGTTCAGGACCGGCGCGCCATGGGGGAGGCAGGTCATGCCGGCTGTGAACCGCAGCTGGTCGCTCAGCGACCATCGCGTCTGGCCGAACGCCGTGAACCCTGGCCGCGTGACGCGCGACTGCACGACCGTGGCGGGGTCGCCGCCCGAACGCAGCACGCCCTGCACGACCGACGCGGCCTGCGTGCCGCCGCCGAGCCGGTCCCACAGCGACTGCGCGGCCGCGTTGTCGGAGGCGGTGATCGCGCGGCGCAGCAGCGCTAGCGCGGATGCGCTGGGATGACCGTGGGCGCGGTTGTAGGTCGCGATCGCGATCGCCGTCTTGATCGTCGACCAGGCGACGCCGGTGCGCAACGAGCCGAGCTCGGTCACCGGCTGGCCACGTCCGACATTGGAGACCGCGATCCCGTTGCGGCCGCCCAGCGACGCCGACAGGTGGGCGAAGCTCTGGCGGTCGGAGCTCGACAACAGCGCGGCCGGCGCCGCGGCCGGCGCGGCGACGAGCAGCGCCAGGGTGAGAGCGGCGAGGCGGATCACGTCTGCACATTGAACCTGTCGGCGGCGTTCTGCGCTCCGGGTCGGCCCGTCAAATATCGTGCCCGGACCGTGAGCGCCACGCCGTACACGACGACACTGCCCCGGAAGCTCGGCCTCACCACGGGACAGACGGTGCTGTTCGTCAACATGCCCGAGAACCTGCCGGCGCTGCTCGGCGAGCTGCCCGACGGCGTCCGCGTGCGCAAGCGACTGGGCACGGCGATCGACCTGCTGATCTTCTTCACCACGCGCCGGGACGAGCTCGCCGCGCGCGTCGAGGCGCTGCGCGAGGCGATCCGGCCCGCCGGGATGGCGTGGGTCGCGTGGCCCAAGCGCGCGTCCGGCGTGCCGACCGACATGAACGAGCATGTCGTGCGCGACATCGCGCTGCCGACCGGGCTCGTCGACACGAAGGTCTGCGCGATCGACGAGACGTGGTCGGGCCTGCGGCTGGTGATCCGCAAGGAGCTGCGATGAGCGACGAGCCGCTGTTTCACACCGACGGGGAGACCTTCGTGCCGACCGGCCCCGCCCGCGGGCCGTGGGATCCCAACGCCCTGCACGGCGGCGCACCTGCGGCGCTGCTGGCACGCGCGGTCGAGCAGGTGCCGACGCTCGCGCCGATGCGCGCCACACGACTGACGTTCGACCTCGTCGGTGCCGTGCCGATGGCGCCGCTGACCGTACACACGAGCGTCCTGCGCGAGGGACGGCGGCTGCAGGTCGTCGAGGCCGAGCTGAAGGCCGACGGTGAGGTCATGATGCGCGCGCGGGTCCTGCGTATCCGCACCGAGGAGACGGGCATCTCGACCGACACGCTGCCGCCGCCGGGGCCGGGTCCGCAGGAGTCGATCGCGCTGGAGCGCGAGGGCTACCGTGAGGAGAACTTCGCCACCGTCGGGATGGAGCTGCGCTTCAGCGCGGGCGCATTCGGCGAGCGGGGGCCGGCGAGCTGCTGGTTTCGCCTGCGCCGCCCGGTCGTTGATGACGAGACGCCGTCAGCGCTGGAGCGCGTGATGGCGGCCGCCGACTTCGGCAACGGCATCAGCCGCGTTCTCGACTTCGAGACCCACCTGTTCATAAACCCGGACCTCAGCGTTTACCTGTCGCGCGAGCCGCGCGGCGAGTGGGTGCAGCTGGCGTCGGTCAGCGCGATCGAGCCCGACGGGATCGGGCTGGCGACATCGACGCTCTGCGACGAGGACGGCCCGATCGGGGTCGCCGCGCAGTCGCTGTTTGTGGCGGCGCGCTGACCGCGGGCTCAGAAGTCTTCAGGCAGGATCGCGTTCGCGGCCAGCGCCGCGGCGAAACGGTCGATCTCGACCGACTCGAGCGAGCGCTCGAGTTGCGTGTAGCCGTCGTCGTAGCGCGAGAGCAGGTCCTCGAACAGCCCGGCGCGCACGACGGCGAGCTTACGCATGCCGCACGCCGCGCAACGTAGGCCGACGACGAGGCGGTTGTCGTGCAGACCCATCAGCCGCTCGGGGATCACGAATCGCTCACCGCAGGCGACGCAGATATCAAGACGCTCTTCGACCACGTGAAGAGCATCGGCCGAACCCGTAGGAAGACGGTATGACGGGGGCCTGGCCCTGGACAGATCGGCTACCCGCCCGCCCACTGTCAATGCTCGATAACGCCGATTATGTAGCAACCAGATGCGCAAATCGGGCCAGACATGCTCATCCCCAGCCGTACCAGCAATTCCTGCGCAAGGCGCCTACGACCGCTTGGGTGTGTCGAGCGCCAGCTTGAGCGTGCCCAGGTCGGTGTCCGCACCGCCGCCGGCGAGCGTGATCGACTTCGACAGCAACGTCTTGGCGGAACCACCCTGTGCCGACGGTCCACGGACCACGAGCGTCGCCCGGCCACCGGCCACCGGCAGCTTTGAGAGGCGGAAGTCGAAGTGCGTGCCCTTCGGACAGCTCGTCGCGGTTGCGCAGCCATGGAGCTTGATCGAGCTCGCGGCGGTCCTGTCACCGACGTTGACCGTCACCGACAGTCCAACGGGTGAGCGCGACGAGGTGAACGCGAGCGTGCCGTCCAGGTGCGACGCGGACGACAGGCGGTTGTTGGCCAGGGGCTGCACGGTGACCGACGGCGTCGCGTCGGGGATCGTCACCGGCTGGCTGTCCTGGACGACCCCGCCGCGCAGGAGCACAACCGTGCAGTTGTCGAGGCACGCATCAAGCTTGGTCAGCGTGTAGGCCTGCACGAGCTGCCCGCCCTTGCTTGTTGCGGTGCCGGCCGTGCTGACCGTCTCCGAGTGCACAGGCGTGGACGCGAGCCGGATCGTGCGGCCCTCGCCGCCCTGCTGGTTCACCCGCAGCTCAACGGTCAAGCCGCTGGTCGGGATGCCGGTCGTGTCGGGTGGAGCACCCGGCGCAAACGGCGCGTCGAGCGTGACCGCTCCGGTCAGAACCCGCCCCGACGGGCCGGTCGGCTGCGGGTCGGGAAGCGTCATCGGCGACGACTCGACCGCGCTGCCCGGGTCGCCGCTGGCAAACGGCTGCGAGTCGACGGCGAATGGTGCGCCGCTCTTCGGATGCAGCAGCAGCGCGAGCGTCAGGCCCGGCACGCCGGCCGGGACGTTGCCGAGGCGAAACGGCAACGCGCCTCCGGTCAGCTTCGCGCAGTTCGGCGAGGCGCGACCGGCGCCGATCTTGGACGTGCAGAGGCTCGCGATCTTGGTCGAGTCGGCGAGCACCTTGGCGCCCTGCAGGACTTGGACCGAGATCGCACTCGTCGCCAGGCCGCGCGGCATGTTGACCGTACCGTCGACGTATGTGCCGTCGGGGAACCGCCCATATTCGACGTCCTGGCGCTGAATCGACGGGTCGTCGCCGGTCACGTCGACCGTGACACTGTCCTGCACCGTCGTCCCGCTGAGCAGGCGCAGCGTGCATCCGCGGCATGGCTTGAGATGGGTCAGGCGATAGACGATCGGGCCCGCGGTCGAGCCCTTGGCACCGCTAGGAGCCGGCGCCGCGGCACCCGTTGCCTTTGCGACCGCGTGGCCGCTCGAGTCGTCGAGCTCGGCGGTGACCTTCGGTGCCTTGGGCACCGAGCGCATGTCCTCGCCGGCCGTGTCCGGCGCGCCTGGCGGAAAGGCCGGGTGGTAGGTGACGATCCCGTCGAGGACGCGGCCGGCCGGGCCGCTGGGGTCGACGTCGAGGGTCGTGAGGTCGGGGATCTTCGTGTCCTCCGTGCCGCCGGCCAGCTTGGCGTGGACCGTGTCGACTCCGACGAGGTTGCCCTTGGAGTTCCTCTGCGTGAGCTTGACCGTGACCGCCGTCGGCTTTGTCGGGAGGCCGCCGAGACGCCAGCGGATCGCTCCGCTGCTCGGCGCGCCGCCGCTGCAGCCCTTGGTGCCCGCGCAGGTCGCCGGCAGCTTGTCGGTGCTGCCCAGCAGCTTCGTCGACTCGCCGCCCGAGCTGAAGAGCTGCACAACGAGATTGCGGGGGTTCGTGCCCTTCGGGGCGACGATCGCACCCTCGGCGAACGCGCCGTTGGGGATCTGGCCGTAGGTGAGATTCTGGTCGATCTCGCCGTCGCCGCCGGAGACGTCGATAGGCGCGCTGTCCTGCAGCTTGCCGCCGCTGCGCAGCTCGACGCGACAGGCGCTGCATGCGGCGACATGGTCGAGCTCGAACGACGGCGCCGTGCCCGCCAGCTGGCTGAGCGGGCTGGCGCCGGACGCGCCGAGCTTGCCCGTGGCGACCGCGAAGGGAACGTGATCGACGGACACCGCGCGGCCCGCAGCGTTGACGAGCGCGACATCGCCGCTCGACGGGTGGCCCGGCGCCGCGGTCGGAGACTGCGCCGCGGGCGAGGGGCCGGGCGGGAACGCCGGGTTGTACAGGATCGAGCCCGTGATGACGGCCGTCGGCTGCGCGGGTGGAGGAGGTGGCGGAGGTGGCGGAGGTGGCGGCGGAGGAGGTGGAGGTGTCACGGCGACGTCGCCCTCGTAGGCGCCGGCGTCGCAGCCGGCGCCCTGCGGACGGGCGTGGTCGCGCTGGTCGGTCGACGGGCAGCTCGGTGCGCCGCCGAGGTCGATTGCCGGGCTGCCGGCGCCGACCGCGAGCGTCTGCGTATCGCCGCCGTTGTCGGCGAGCGACGCGGCAAGCAGTGGGTTGGCGTTCGGGCGGTCGGACGGTAGCGTCAAGCTGCACTCGGTCGTCCCCCCCACGTTGCCGCCGGCCGACACGAACGAGCCGCCGCTGACGCCGCAGTTCTGCGGCGCGGTCGTCATCGAGTCCAGGAACGTCGCCGTATTGCCGTAGACGATGCTGCCGCTCAACGTCATCGTTCCGGCGCCGGCGAGTAGCCCGCCGGTCCCGCGGCCCTCCGAGCCGTCCAGCGGCTCTGCCGTGTTGAACGCGATCGTGTCGTGGTCGAGCACGACGGTGTTCCCCGCGTCGTTGTACGACGTGATCGCCCCGGCGAGCAGCGCGCGGTTGTCGGTGATCGTCGTGTTCGTGATCGTCAGGTGGGCCGGCCCGCCCTCGCCGAAGTTGAGGATCGCGCCGCCGTCGCCGCCGCCGCCGCGATCGCCGGCAGCGTTGCCCGAGATCAGGCTGTCGGTGATCGTCAGCGTCCCTGCCCGGTTGGCGATCGCGCCGGCCGATTCGCCGCTGCCGCCGGTCAGCCAGACGTGGTCGAGCGCGAGCGCGCCGAAGTTGGTGATGTCGCCGCCGTAGAAGTTGTTGGACTCGTCGGCCACGCCGCCGGTCACCTCGAGATGGCTCAAGGTGACCGCGATGGTCGGCTCGATCGTCATCACGCGGTCGTCGTTGGGCGCCATCGGCTCGGTCGCATCGCCGTCGATGATCGTCTGCGTGGCGCCGGCGCCGGTGATCGCCAGCGAGCCCCCCGCCTCGTCGGCGGCGAGGTTCAGCGACGACGGCGTTTCGCCGATCGCGGTCAGCACGTAGTGGCCGGCCGGGACGACGATCGTGTCGTCACCCGGGTGCGCCTGAGCCGTTTCGATCGCGCCGCGCAGCGAGCACGGCGTGTCGCAGACGCCGCCGATGGCCGAGTTGTGGTGGGAATCGGCCGTCGTTGTGACCGTGTACGTGTTCGCGTGGGCGGCCGACGCGGTCGCGAGCGTGATCAAAAGGCTGGCAAAAACCGGGAATCTGGACCGCATTGGCGCGCGATGCTAACCGTCCCGTCCCCGGAATGGTGCCGGTACTCAACGGATTGACAGCGCTGCGGCTCGGCCTACGCTGCGTCAAGCAGCGGGCGCAGCTGCGCGCGGGCGCGGAAGCAGCGGCTCATGATCGTGCCCTCGCGGACACCGAGCCGGGCGGCCGCGTCGCGGCACGTCAGACCGGACACGTGGACGGCGACCATCGCGTCGCGCAGCGGTGCGGGAAGCCGGCCGACGGCCGACAGGACCTCGCGAGCCATGACGGTGCCTTCGACGCTCGGCGTCACCGCTGCGTCCCACGCGTCGAGTGCCTCGGGCATCGCGACCGTGACCGGCCGCGCCATGCGGCGACGATGGTTGGAGATCGCGGTGTTGTGCAGCGCACGGATCAGGTAGGAGATGTCGTCGCCGCGGACGATCCGCGGGCGGCGCAGCACGATCTCGAGGGTGTCCTGGACGAGGTCCTCGGCTTCGTGGCGCGAGTTGCACAGCGTTCGGGCGACGGCGTGCAGGCGGTCGAGATGGTCGCCGATCCGTTGTGGATCGAGCCGGTGAACGCGGGCGGAGGCGGTGCGGAGGGGGATCGGACTCATGGCAGCGATCCTGCCTTCGCCCCTGATCCCCCGGTATCAGGGAAACCCCTGAACTTCGCGGACGTCGATGGCGGGCGATCGTCGACCGGCGCGTCCTGACGACCGGGTGTGCAGTCTTCCGTCCTGCAAGAAACCCTGCAAGGAGCAGGAATTGGCGCCGGTAGGGTCGACGGCGTAGTTCCCTGGTCGCATCACATGCATCGTCGTCTCGCACATCAGCTCGTCGCGCTGGCCGCTGTCCTTTGCGCGCTGACCACGGCCGCCGCGCCGGCGCTGGCGCACGCCCACGCCGGCGACGTCAGGCTGCTGCAGCGCAAGCTCGGCCTACCCGGCGACGGCGCCTTCGGCCCGGCAACCGTGAACGCGGTCAAGGCCTTCCAGCGCGCCCACGGCCTGACCGCCGACGGCGTCGTCGGCCCCGCGACGTGGATCGCGCTGGGGATCGCCGGCCACCACCCGGTCCTGCACCGCGTCAAGCTGCACGCCCACCGGGCCGCCAAGCATCACGCGACCGCCCACCACCGCCGCGCCACCGCCCACCATTCGCGCATCCCGGGCGCCATCCGGATGCTCCAGCGGCGGCTGCACGTCGCCGTCGACGGCAAGTTCGGCCCCGGGACCAAGTCGGCAGTGCAGACGTTCCAGAGCGCGCACGGCCTGTCCCCCGACGGCGTCGTCGGGGCAGGGACGTGGAAGGCGCTCGGCCTGCCCGGCGACCACCCGCTCCTCAAGCGCGGGCGCAAGCCGCACTTTCACCACACCCACCGTCGCGCGACGCACCGCGGCCATACGCGGGCCCGCTCGGCGCCGCGAGCGCTCGTGCGCCTGCTTCAGCGCCGCCTGCACGTGTCGGTCGACGGCGTCTTCGGCCCCGGGACGTTGGCGGCCGTCGAGTCGTTCCAGGGCGCCCACCACCTCAAGGCCGACGGCGTTGTCGGACCGTCGACATGGCACAACCTCGGCGTGCGCCGCCACGAGCCGGTGCTCAAGCGCGGCAACACGATCGTCGTCCCGACCGGGCCCCCGGCGGCGATCTCGATCGCGGTCGTGGCCGGCAATCGGATCGCGCACCTGCCCTACATCTGGGGCGGCGGCCACGGCTCGTTCAACGCCGCCGGGTATGACTGCTCGGGCTCGGTCTCCTACGTGCTGCACGCGATCGGGCGCCTCAACGTGCCCGAGGACTCGGGCCAGCTGATGAGCTACGGCGCGCCGGGCCCCGGCCGCTGGATCACGATCTACGCCAACGCGGGCCACGCCTACATGACGATCGGCCACATGCGCTTCGACACGTCGGCCCAGTGGATCGCCGGCTCGCGCTGGACGAACCAGGCGCGCTCGAGCGCAGGCTACGTCGTGCGCCACCCCATCGGCCTCTAGAACCCTCGGCGACGGAGATAGGATCGATGCCATGTCGACCATCGATCCAGCTGATGAGCCGCGCCAGGAGACCCTGCGTGCGCTCTGCGACACCATCGTCCCGTCGATCGCGCGCGAGGACGACCCGGGCGGCTTCTGGGCGCGCAGCGCCACCGACCTCGGCGTCGATCTCACCGCCCGCGAGTTAATGGCCGCGCTGGCACCCGTGCAGCGTGACGGCCTGGGGCTGCTGCTCGACGCGCTGACCGCGCTGAGCCTCGCCGCAATCGAGGACCAGGCGGGGCGCGAGGCGATCGTGCGTGGCGTTGCGCAGTCGTCGCCCGAGGCGGGGATCGGCATGGCGGGGCTCGTGGGGTTGATCCAGTTCCTGTACTACGGCGTCCCCGACCCGCAGACGGGCCGCAACGTCAACTGGGATGTGTTCGGGTATCCCGGCCCGCCCACCCCACCGCGCGACGTGCCCAAGCCGATCGTCCCGCTGGTGCTCGAGGGCGATATGACGCTCGATGCCGACGTGGTCATCGTCGGCTCGGGCGCCGGCGGCGGCACGATCGCCGGCCGCCTGGCCCAGGAAGGCCTGAGCGTCGTCGTGCTCGAGGCCGGCGGCTACTTCAACGAGTCCGACTTCACGCAGTACGAGGTCCAGGCCTACCAGGAGCTCTACTGGCGCGGCGGCCCGGTCGGCACCGCGGATGCCAACGTCACGATGCTGTCGGGCACCGCGCTCGGCGGCGGCACCGTGGTCAACTGGACCAACTGCCTGCGCACTCCCGACTGGGTCCGCGAGGAGTGGGCGACCGAGCACGGGCTCGAGGGCATCGACGGCGCCGACTTCGACGCCCACCTCGATGCGGTGCTCCAGCGCATCGGCGCGACCGACGCGCTGAGCGACCTCAACAACCCCCACAAGCGCATGATCGAGGGCTGCGAGGCGCTCGGCCTGCGCCACAAGACGATCGTGCGCAACGCGTCGCCCGACGGCTACTCGGCCGACACGGCCGGTTTCATGGGCTTCGGTGACCGATCGGGATCCAAGCGCAGTGTCGACAAGACGTTCCTGCTCGACGCCTTCCAGGCGGGCGCGCGGATCCTCGTGCGCTGCCGCGCCGATCGGGTGCTGACCCGTGACGGCCGCGCCGCGGGCGTGCAGGCGACCGGCACCGACGCCGCCGGCAACCCGGTGGCGGTGACCGTCAACGCGCCGCGCGTCGTCGTCGCCGCGGGCTCGCTGGACTCGCCAGCGCTGCTGCTGCGCTCGGGCATCGGCGGCCCGGCGGCCGGCGACTACTTCCGCCTGCACACCTGCACGTCGACGTTCGGCATGTACGACGGCGACCAGGAGGCGTGGTGGGGCGCTCCGCAGGCCGCGCTGTGCCACGAGTACGACAACCCCGGTGACGGCTATGGCTTCATGATCGAGGGCTCGCACTACTCCCCGGGCCTGATCGGCTCGAGCATCTGGCCCGGCGGCGAGGCCCACAAGGAGCTGATGCTCGCGTTCCGCAACGGCGCGGCGTTCATCTCGCTGACGCGCGACCACGGCCATGGCCGGATCACGATCGACGAGAACGGCGAGTCGGTCGTCACCTACCCGGTCGACGACCCGATCGACCAGGAGAACCTGCGGCGCGGGATCGACGTGCAGATGCGCCTGCACGAGGCGGCCGGCGCGAGCGAGATCTACGCGATCGTCCCGGGCGTCGAGCCGTGGCGTCGCGGCGACGACCTCGACGCCTACATCGCCAAGCTCCAGGAGATCCCGCTGCGCGCGGGCGGCTGGCGCCTGTTCGCCGCCCACCAGATGGGCTCGTGCCGGATGGGCACCGATCCGGCGACGAGCGTCGCGGGCCCGTGGGGCGAGCTGCACGACACGCGCGGCGTGTGGATCGGCGACGCCAGCGCCTTCCCGACGACCTCGGGCGTCAACCCGATGGTCACGACGATGGCGCTCGCCCACCGCACCGCGCAGGCGATCGCCGATGCCGCAAGGGCCGGCGACGAACCGGCGCGGACAGAGCCCGCGCCGGCCTGAGCCACACGAAACGCGTCGGGCCTAGTGGCCCTTGCCGAGGCGCCGGTTGCGGACCTCGGTGGAGATCACGACGGCGACGAACAGCGCGGCGCCGTTGAAGACCTGGTTGACGTCCGGAGACACGCCGGCGTCGACGAGGCCCGACACGGTCGCCGCGAGGAAGAAGATCGCGATCAGCGTGCCCTCGACGTTGAACCGGCCCGGCTTGATCGCGGTCGCACCCAGGAACACGGCGGCGAGCGCGGTCAGCGTGTCGGCGATCGTCCCCGCGCCCGGGTTGCCCGAGCCGGAGTTGACGAACAGGATCATGCCCGCGAGGCCCGACAGGGCGCCGGAGATCACGAACGCGAGGAACTTCATGTTCGGGACCCGCAGTCCGACCAGCCGCGCGGCCGCCGGATTGGAGCCGACGCTGGTCAGGTAGCGCCCGAATGGCGTGTGGTTGATCACATACCAGACGATGATCACGATCGCGCCCACGAGAATGTCGATCCGCGGGATGCCGAAGATCGTGTTGAGCGTGCCGAGCGAGTAGACCGAGCCGTGGATGTTCTCGCCGTAGGACGCGGCCTTCGTATACCAGTCGACGACTCCCAACAGAATCCCTGCGGTGCCCAGCGTGACGACGAGCGAGTTCACCCCCACACGCGCGACGGTGTTGCCGTTGATGGCGCCGATGATCGCGCCCATGCCGGTCGCGAGGATGAAGCAGGGAATCAGCGACCAGCCGTGCTTGGACATCGCGACGGCGGCCGCAATCTGCGTGAACCCGGCGACGCTGCCGACCGACAGGTCGAACTCGTCGCACAGCAGCGGGAACAGCAATGCCAGCGCCAGGATGACGATGTAGACCTGCTGGTGGCTGAACAGCGACTGGAAGTTGCCCGACGTCCGGAACGCGCCCGACGTCTTGCCCCATAGCGAGAAGAACAGCAGGACGCCGATGAAGCCGATCAGCAGCGCGTACTTCTCGATGAAGATCAGGGTCCGGCCCGGCGGCTTGGCCTCCGCGACCGCACCGAGGTCGGCGTCATCGCCCATGGCGTCGGCGGGCAGCTGCGCAAGGCCCGGCTGCTCAGGCGGCCGCGGTGGCGCCACCGGCGTCGTGGCCACCGGCCCCTCGGACGGCGCGCCGCTGGTCGGCTGGCCGTTGGTGTCGGGCGTGTCGCCACTCATCAGGTCCCTCTCCTTCGGTCAGTCAAAGTCTTCACGGTCTCACGCCTCCGCGGCGGCGCTCGTCGGCTGCAGGACGAGCTCGCCGATGTGGTCGGCGTCGAGCTCTCCGGAGATCTCGCGCACGATCCGGCCGCCCGTCTGGATCAGGACGCGGTCGGCGAGCAGCGCGAGCTCATCGTAGTCCGAGCTCACGAGGATCACCGACGTGCCCTCCTTGGAGGCCGCCTCGATCAGCGAGTAGATCTGGGCGCGAGCGCCGGCGTCGACGCCGTGGGTCGGCTCGTCGAGCAGCAGCACCCGCGGCTTGCGCCGCAGCCAGCGCGCGATGATCGCCTTCTGCTGGTTGCCGCCCGACAGCGTCGAGAACACCTGCTGGTCGTCGTGGGTGCGGATGTCGTAGGTCTTGATCAGCTCTTCGGAGTCGCGGCGCTCGGCCCCGTGGCGCAGCTTCATGCCGCGCCAGTACAGCCCGAGCGACCCGGCCGACAGGTTCGAGCGCACGGTCATGTCGAGGAAGCCGCCCTCGGTGCCGCGGTCCTCGGGCACGTAGGCGAAGCCAGCCGCCATCGCCTCGTCGACATGCGAGAAGCGGATCGGCTGGCCGTCGAGCAGGATCGTGCCCCGATCGAAGTGGTATGCCCCGAACAGCGACTTCAGCAGCTCGGTGCGACCGGAGCCGACGAGGCCGGCGATGCCGAGCACCTCACCGTGGCGCAGGTCGAGCGTGAGCCCGTTGAGCGGACCCCCGGTCAGACCGCGCACGTGCAGGACCGAGCCCTCAGCGCCGCTGCTGATCGTGTGGTCGCGCTCGAGCGTCTCGAGCTTGCGGCCGAGGATCAGCTCGACGAGGTGTTCCTCGGTCAGGCCCTCGGTGTCGACGGTCGTGACCACGAGGCCGTCGCGCAGGACCGTGACGCGGTCGGCGAAGCCCAGCACCTCGGGGGTGCGGTGGCTGACGAAGATGATGCTCTGCCCGCTGCGGGCGAAGGTGCGAAGTGCCGTGAGCAGCGCGTCGACCTCGGGAGCGGGAAGTGACGCGGTCGGCTCGTCGAGCACGAGCAGGCCGCCCGAGTGCTCGTCCTGGTCCTGTAGGGCGCGCGCGATCGCGACCATCGTGCGCTGCGCGGCGCTGAGGTTCTCGATCAGGTCATCCGGGCGGGCCTGGATGCCGTAGCGGTCGAGGATCTCCTGGGTGCGCTTGCGCAGGAAGCGCTTGCGGATCCACCAGGGGCCGGTGGTCGGGAAGCCGCGGCCGATCGCGATGTTCGACATCACGTCGAGGATCGGGAACACGGCCGGGTCCTGGTGGACGAAGTGCAGGCCCGCCTTGCGCGCCCATTCGGGCGAAATGTCGTCGACGCCGACGGGCGGGCTGCCGGCCATCTCGATCGTTCCCTGGCCGGGATCGGCTGTGTAGACGCCGGCGAGGATCTTGATCAGCGTCGACTTGCCGGAGCCATTGCCTCCGACCAGTCCGTGGACCTCTCCGGCGAGGACCTCGAGCGACGCGTTGTCGAGGGCACGACCGCCGGCAAACGTCTTGCTGACCCCCTCAACACGCAGCGCCGCCGCTGCGTCCCCGGTCATGGCTCGAGGCTCATGACCGAAGACGACAGCGGCGGCGACATGCGCATATTCAGTGGTTACGCAGTCTCAGCGACAAGCGCTGTGACTAGACGCCCCACGCCTTCTTGTAGATGCCCGAGAAGTTCGGGAACTTCGGAGCGTGGTTGCCCTTGACGATCGTCCAGCCGATGCCCGAGGGCACGGTCTTCTTCTTGGTGAACACGCTGTTCATCGCGTCGATCGCCGACCAACCGGTCCACGTCGAGCTGATGACGTTGGTCGCCGTGACGCCCTTGGCGGCCAGCTCGTCAGCGAAGCCCTCGCCACCCATGATCGGGGTGCCCTTGGCCGTCTGGTTGACAGCCGGCGCGATGCCGGTCGTCGTGGCCGCGGTGAACGGGCTCTTGATGTACACGGGGGTGATGTGCTGCGCCTTGAGCTTCAGCAGCTCGGAGGTGACGTCGCCCTGGAGCTTGCCCGTGAGCAGGTCCTGGATCTTGAAGTCGAACTCCTTGTAGGGCTGACCGGCCGCCTTGAGCTGGTTCTCAAAGCCCTGGGCCGTGTACTGCAGGACCGTGTACTCCTTGTCGTTGATGACGAGGACGGTTCCCTTGCCCTTGGTCTGGCTGATCACGAAGTTCGCCTGAGCCGCACCGTACGAGCGGGTGAAGTTCGGGAGCTTGTTGCACGGGATGTTGTTGTAGTTCGTGCACGTCGTGAACAGCTGCGGGCCGCCGTTGCCGCCCACCGGATCGTTGCAGTCGAACGCGTAGATCGGGACGACGACGATGTGCTTGGCCTTCGCCTGCTTCAGCGCGCTCTCGGCGTACTTGCAGTCGATGGCGTCCATGATGATGCCGTCGGCGCCCTGCGCCACGGCGTCGGACACCTTGCCGGCGTAGGCGGCGGTGTTCAGGCCGCCGTCCTCGACGGTGACCTTCCAGCCCAGCGCCTTGGCGGCAGCCTGCGCGCCGTCGTCCGGCACACGGCTCGACTCAGACGCACGACCGGCGTCGATGATGAAGATCTTCTTGCCCTTGGCACCGGGACGCGGCGCGCTGCTCGGCAGCTTGCTCGTGCCCTTCTCGGCGGCCTTGGTAGCAATACCGGCCTGCTTGACCACGTTGGCGTTGACAGCGAGGGCAACGCCCACGCCGACGATCAGAACGGCGCCGCTGACGAGCAGCGCCACAAGGCTTTTCATGCGACTCAAAACTTTCCCTCCTCGAAAATTCATTGCGACCAATTCAACGCCGGAGCGCTGACGACAGAGAGCATGGCATACCAAACCCACGCGCGCGCCGATCGCTGAACCGGGCCTATGCGACCCATCCGAAGCGCCCGTGACCAGTCGGGATTCCGCCGTAGCGTCGCAGATCGGGAACGATCTTGCGAGGCCGGCGAAGGCTCCCTGCCACCCCCCTATCCCCCCCGCCACACCGGGAACCGGCGCGAACCTGGCAGGTACGCGTCTGTACCTGTAAGGTACCCGGCCGTGACCGGCTCGCTTGTCGCCTCGCATCACGAGGTCGCTCCATTGCTCAACGACCGTACCCAGCGCGCAAAGCTGCTGGAGGCGATGACGCGGCTCGTGGCCGAGAAGGGCTACGAGGCGGCGACCGTGACCGACGCGGTCAAGCTCGCCCGGGTCTCCCGCGGGACGTTCTACGAGCTGTTCGAGTCCAAGCAGGCGTGCCTCGTCGCGGCGTACGAGCTCGGCATCGACGTGCTCGAGCAACGCGTCGCCGAGGGGGTGCGCGGCGCGCCGGACTGGCTGGCCGAGCTGCGCCTCGGTCTGCGCGCCTACCTGACCGCGCTGAGCACCGAGCCGCTGTTCGCGCGCATCCATCTGCTGCAGTGGCAGCTGCTCGGCGCCGAACGCGACCGAGCCACCGAGCGCTTCCTGCGCCGGTACGCAAAGACCTTCGCCCGGTCGGGGCGGCCCGTGCCGCCCGACGACGCGCTGTTCGCGCTCACGGCCGGGATCGACCAGCTCGTCCGAGCCCGCATGCGGGCCGGCGAGGACATCGTGAACCTGGAGGACACGCTCGTGGCCTACGCGGCGAGATTGATCGGTGAGGAGACACCATGGACCTGACATTCAACGAACGCGAGCTGGCGTTCCGCGACGAGCTGCGCGGATGGCTGGCCGACAACAAGCCCGACGCGCGGCCCGAGGAGATCGACGAGGAATCCGGCTACCAGTGGCGCCGCGAGTGGCAGCACAAGCTCTATGAGGCCGGCTGGGCAGCGCCCGCGTGGCCGTCGGAGTTCGGCGGCCGTGACGCGACGCTGACCGAGCAGGCGATCTACTTCGAGGAGCTCGGCCGCTCGCGGGCGCCGGTCATGGCCAACACCCTGGGGATCCTGCTCGGCGGCCCGACGCTGATGGTCTGGGGCACCGAGGAGCAGAAGCAGCGCTACCTGACGCCGATCCTGTCGGCCGAGGAGATCTGGTGCCAGGGCTTCTCCGAGCCCGACGCCGGCTCCGACCTCGCCGCGGTCAAGACGCGCGCGGTGCGCGACGGCGACGACTGGGTCGTCACGGGCCAGAAGGTGTGGACCAGCGGCGCCCAGTACTCCAAGTGGTGCATGCTCGTCGCCCGCACCGACCCCGACCAGGCCAAGCACAAGGGTCTGAGCTACTTCCTCATGGACATGGAGCAGCCGGGCGTCGAAGTCCGGCCGCTGCGCCAGATCACTGGCTCGGCCGAGTTCAACGAGCTGTTCCTCGAGGAGGCGCGAATCCCCAACGAGAACATGCTCGGCCAGCCCGGCGACGGCTGGAAGGTCGCGATGACAACGCTCATGAACGAGCGCGCCGGTCTCGGCTTCACGCTGCAGATCAACCTGCGCCATCTGCTCGACGAGCTGATCGGCGTGGCGGCCCAGAAGGGCATGCTCGACGACGCCTACTACGCCGACCAGCTGGCCGAGCTGCACATCCGCTGCGAGGCGACACGGCTGCTGGCATGGCGCGGCCTGACCAACACCGAGAAGTACGGCCAGCCGGGCCCGGAGGGCTCGCTCGTCAAGTGGCTGTGGTCGGACACCAACCAGCTCGCGACGCAGCTGTCGGTCGACATCATCGGCCCCGAGGCCCTGACCATGGGCACCTCGTGGGCCTACGGCCTGATGCGCGCCCGCGGGAACACCATCGAGGGCGGCACGACCGAGATCCTCAAGAACATCGTCGCCGAGCGGGTCCTGGGCCTGCCGCGGCTGAAGACGGCCGCATAGGAGGCAACCATGGACTTCGGACTCACTGAGGACCAGAGCGAGATCCAGCGCAACGCGCACGACATGCTCGCCCAGCGGGCGTCGGCGGCGAGGGTGCGCGAGCACGCCGAGGCGCGCACCACCGACACCGACCTGTGGAGCGAGCTGAGCGAGCTCGGGTGGCCCGGCATCGCGATCGCTGAGGACCACGGCGGGATGGGGCTCGGCTCCGTCGAGCTGTCGATCCTCGCCGAGGAGCTCGGCGCCACGCTGGCGCCGGTCCCGTTCCTGGGCAGCGTGCTCGCCGCGACGCTGATCGAGCACGCCGGCTCCGACGCCCAGCGCGAGCGCTGGCTGCCCGGACTGGCGTCGGGCGAGACCATCGGTGCCGTCGGGCGCGCGACCGACGGTGTCGCGGGCCTGGTCATCGGCGCCCCGGACGCACAGGTGATCGTGCTGCTCGAGGACGACGGCGCGACCGTCGCCGATGCGGCCGACGCGCAGATCGAGGCGCTCGACGCGATCGACCCGACGCGCTCGGCCGGCCGCGTGACGCTTGCGTCCGGCACCGGCGAGCCGCTGGCGGGCGACGTCGCCGCAGCGACCGACCGGGCTCTGGTGATCATCGCCGCGGAGCTCGTCGGCGTTGCCCAGGCGGCGCTCGACATGACGCTCGAGTACGTCAAGGAGCGCAAGCAGTTCGGCACCCCGGTCGGGGCCTACCAGGCGGTCTCGCACCGCTGTGCGCAGATGCTGCTCGACACCGAGCGGGCGCGGGTCCTGACGTCGCTGGCGTCATGGGCCGCCGACGCCGACCCCGAGCGCCTGCCCGAGGCGGCGGCGATGGCCAAGGCGGCTGCGTCGTCGGGCGCCAAGGAGGTCACGAACGCCGCGATCCAGATGCACGGCGGCATCGGGTTCACATGGGAGGCCGACGTGCACTGGCTGTTCAAGCGCGCCCAGGTCGTTGCTGACCTGCTGGGCGGCGCGGGGACGCACCGCCGCCGGCTTGCCGGCATCGCGGCCGAGCACGTGGCCGCGGCGGCCGGGACGTGAGCGCGGGAGGAGACGACCGCGACGTCGTAGCGCTGATCACCGGCGCGGCGAGTGGCATCGGGCTGGCGACAGCCCGGACGCTCGCCGCCGCCGGGGTGCGGCTCGTGCTCGCCGACATCGACGCGCAGGGCGGCGCCGAGGCGGCGCAGGAGCTCGGCGCCGAGTTCATCGCCACCGACGTCTCGGACCTCGACGCCAACGAGGAGATGGTCGCGTTCGCAATCGACCGCTGCGGTGGCGTGGACTACGCGTACCTGAACGCCGGCGTGACGAGCGGCTGCACGCTCGGCGACGACTTCGAGCTGGCCAAGTACCGCCGCGCGATGGGCGTCAATCTCGACGGCGTCGCGTTCGGCACCCACGCCGTGCTGCCCGCGCTGCGGGCCCGCGGCGGCGGGGCGATCGTCGCCACGGCGTCGCTCGCCGGGTTGACCGGCGTGCAACTGGACCCGATCTACGCGGCCAACAAGCACGCGGTCGTCGGGTTGACCCGATCGCTCGGCGCGACGCTGGCCGGCGAGGGCATCCGCTTCAACGCCGTCTGCCCCGGCTTCACGGTGTCGGCGATGACGGCCGGCATCGGAGACTTCATCGAGCAGTTCGGCGTGCCGCTGATCGAGACCCAGAAGGTCGCCGACGCCGTCACCCACCTGCTGCTCGACGCCGACGTCAGCGGCGAGTGCTGGTACGTGCAATACGGCCGGCCGGCCGAGGCATTCGGGTTCCGCGGCGTGCCGGGGCCGCGCGACGCGGCTGCCGGTTAACTACGGCTGACGCTTCTTCGCGCGCGCGTGCGCACGCGAAGAGATCCGCGTTGTGCGGCACATGCGCGCGCCGTGGGTCACGTGCGCGTGCTTCAGCTTCACTGCCGTGCGGGCACAGCGGATGACGATGTGGTGCGTGCGGACCTTGGGCTTCGCCTTCGGCTTCGCCTTGGGCTTGGGCTTCGCCGTCACCGTCACGCCCGTCGCCGGCTGGAAGGTCCCGAGCTGCGTCGAGTCGCGGCCACCGACGTGGCGGCCGAAGTCGGTCGTGTAGGTCGCGCCCGCCATCGCGCCGCCGACCGGCGTCCCGATCGCGACGCCGAGGCCGATGTCGCTGAACTGCGACGACAGGATGTTGGCACGGTGACCGGGGCTGTTCATCCACGCCGTCATGATCGAGTCGGGCGTGGCCAGCGAGCCCTGGCCCCAGGCGATGTTCTCGCCCGCGGTCCAGCTCCCCTCGCCGGGCAGGTAGCCGACCTGCGTGAGGCGGTCGACGACGGTCGAGCCCTCGGGGCTCGTGTGATCGAAGAAGCTCTCGGCGACCATCAGCTGGGAGAACGCGGTCGACGAGCTGTCGAGCTGCGTCGACTCGGTCAACGCGGGGAGGCCGGCTGCCGCGCGCTGCTGGTTGAGCAGACACAGCGTGGCCTGGTCGATCTGGGCCGCGTTGCCCGCGACGGGCGTCGCGTCGGCACCGGCGCAGGCGGCCGCCTGGGCGGTCGCTGCGGGGACGACCATCGCAGCGCCGACGAGGGCGAGCGAGGCGAGCGTCCGGGCGCGGGACATACTGCGCCAATCGGCGTCCCACGCGCGCGCTGAACAGTCGGGGGCTCAGCCTGGACGAGTGTTCGACCGCTTAATGTGGCGGTCAGGCGACGATCAGCGACTGCGGGTTGGTCGGATCGACGCGGACCGGGACCGTCGCGCCGGGCTGAAAACTGGGCAGCGCGACCTGGGCGACGACCTGGCGGTGGGTGACCGGGTAGGGCGCGGAGCCGTTGACCGTCACCTGGAGGTCGAGCTCGCACTCGGGGTTGTAGTTCACCATCGTTCCGGTCTGGCGGATCGCCGCGATCGTCGCCTGGCCGGCCTGGCCCGCGGCCATCAGGTACTGGGCCTTCTGGCTCTCGGCCGAGAGGTCTCCGAGCGTCTGGTTGGCCTGGGCGACGCCGTCCTTCATGGCGCGAAAGCCGCCCGTGACGCCGCGGTACTGCGGCGGCGTCATGTCGCGGGCAGTGTCCTGCAACTGCTTCAGGTCCTTGAAGAAGCCCATCGTGTCCTCCTGCGGGAAGTCTCTATTGGGGGTCTGTTAGGACCCTAGGACCGGCCCCCGAAGGCGACAATGCCAACCTGGTCTCAGCCCGGTCTCACTGCGGTGGCAGCACCCGGAAGCTGCCGCGCATGAACGGGTGGATGCGGCAGAAGTAGTTGTAGGTGCCGGGTGGAAGCGTCGGAGGCGTCGACCACGTGCGGCGCTCGACGGTCGGCGTGTAGGCGGGTGGGCCGTAGCCCAGCTCGCCGGAGTCGAACGTCGGCTGGCCGGGCGCGACGCTGGCCAGCGGGTAGGCGATGCCGGTCGCGCCCGAGCACGGTGCAGCGCACGAGGTGATCGTGTGGTAGACCGACTTGCCCGGGAAGCGGAGGCTCGGCCCCGAGTCCTCGTTGACGAACGTCAGCGACTGACCCTCGTGGATCGTCGGCGGGCGGCCCCGGGAGCCGGCGAGCGTCAGGTCGCCCTGGCCGAAGACGAAGTCGTCGATCGGGACGCGGCCGGCGTCGGTCAGCGGGCCGCTGGGCATCGCCGCGGCGTTGGGCAGGATCGTCCTGCCGCCACCGTGGTTGTCGTTCTCCGGCAGGTGGCGGTGGTTGAGCACACCGGGCACCGCGGTGTCGTGCGCGAACGGGTCCTCCCCGCCCTCGGCGTGCTCGGTCATCTGCAGCGGCATGATCCCCATCGCCTCGTACCACGAGGCGCGGGCCGAGTCATAGGTCGAGGTGACGCTGAGAACATCGCCCTGCTTGACCAGCACCCGCCAGCCCGGCGGCGTCGTCATCATCGACACGTCCCACGACACCGCCCCGGCCGGTTCGAAGTAGTGGGCGCGCGAGCGGAACACGAGCACGGTCTTCGGTACGCCGTCGACGATCCGCGTGTCGTAGAGGCTGTCATAGAGACCGCCCGGATGCAGGTGGCCGACCATCTGCGTGATCGTCTGGTCGCGCGGGACGCGCCAGATGTTCTGCGGGATCCCGGTGCCGTACGGGTTGGGGTCGGCCTGCGTCGGGAACGTGAACGTGCCGTCGGTCCCCGAGCCCTGAAGCACGTTGAACACCGGGTACTGCGCGTGGATCACGGTCATGTTCTGCGTGCGGACGCCGATGACCCCCCGCGCGTGCCTGGAGCGCCTGGGGATGAACCCGATGTCGTAGGTCAGGCAGACCCTGGCCGCGTTGGGCGTGAGGTTGTGGATCATGTACGACAGCAGCCACGTGTCCGACGGGCGGTAGACGTAGCCGAACCCCTGCGGGGCGCGGACGCGGGTCTTCTCCTCGCCGGCGGCGAACGTCGGGTAGTTGTTGATCAGCCACACCCCGTGGTGCAGATGGATGACGTCGACCGGCGGCACCGAGCCGTCGCATCTACCACCCGGCCCCGCGTAGACGAGATTGGGAACGAACGACGTGATGAACCCCGGCACCTTCGGGCGTGCCTTGAGCACATGGAACTTGATCGAGTTCTGGCCGGGCGTGACCGGTAGCGGGCCGAACTTCAGCTTCAGGTGCTGGACGTCGCGGTCGGGCCACCAGCGCGCCGGGCCGGGCCGGTCGGCCGTCGCCGGGGCGGCGGCGGCGGCGAATGCCGCCGCGACAGCCAGCGCCGGCGCCACGCGGCGGATCACTGCGCGGGCAGGACCCGGAACGCGCCGCGCATGAACGGGTGGATGCGGCAGAAGTAGTTGTACGTGCCGGCCGGCAGGTTGGTCGGCGTCGACCATGTCGTGCGGTTGGCCGTCGGCGGCCCGCCGGTGCCCAGCTCACCCGAGTCGAAGTCGATCGGGCCGTTGGCCAGCGGGTAGGCGATCCCCGTCTGCTGGTTGCAGGGAGCCTTGCACGATGTGATCGTGTGCCACTCGCCGGGGCCGATGTTGGCGTCGTTGTTGACGAACGTCAGCGACTGACCCTGGTGGATCGTCGGCGGGTTGACCTTGCCGGCGCCCAGCGTCAGGTCGCCCTGGCCGTAGACGAAGTTGTCGATCGGCACGGAGCCCATGTCGGTCAGCGGCCCGTTGGGCAGCGACGACGCGACCGGCCCCACCGAAGGCCCATTGCCACCGTGGTGATCGTTCTCGGCCAGGTGTCCGTGGTTGAGCACGCCGGGCACGGCGACGTTGTGCGTGAACGGATCCAGCCCGCCCTGCGCGTCGGCGGTGACCTGCATCGGCATGATCCCCATCGCCTCGTACCACGATGACTTCGACGAGTCGTAGGTCGTGTTGAGGCTGATGATGTCGCCGGCCTTCACCGCGACGCGGTAGTCGGGCGGCGTGCCCATCATCGCCACGTCCCACGAGACGGCGCCCGCAGGTTCGAAGTAGTGCGCGCGCGAGCGGAACAGCAGCACCTTCTTCGGCACGCCGTTGACGACGCGCGTGTCCCACATGCTGTTGTAGAGACCGCCGGGGTGCAGGTGGCCGGCCATCGCGACGATCGTCTCGTCCTGCGGCACGCGCCAGTTGTTCTCGAAGCTGCGCGGGGCGCCGGGCTGCTGGTCGGGGTAGGTGAACTTGCCACCGGTGCCCGAGCCCTCGTGCACGTTGAACACCGGGTAGACGCCGCCGATGACATCCATCCACTGCGTGCGCACCGGGGTGATCCCCTTTGCGAACTTCGAGCTCGCGGGGATGAAGCCGATGTCGTAGGTCAGGCAGACCGTCGTCGGCTGCGGCGTCAGGTTGTGGATCATGTACGTCAGCGACCAGTTGTCGCTCGTGTAGTACGGCTGCGCGAAGCCCTTGGGCTCGTAGAGGCGGGTCTTCTCCTCGCCGGCGGCGAACGTCGGCTGGTTGTTGATCAACCACACGCCGTGGTGCAGGTGGATGACATCCACCGGCGGGACCTGCGACTCCTTGACCGGCCCCTTCGGGCAGCTCGAGCCGTGGGCGTAGATCAGATTCGGCACGAACGACGTGATCCAGCCGTCGGTCGGCGGGCGCTGCTTGATGACGTCGAACTTGATGTTGTTCTGTCCCGGCGCGATCGGGAACGGCCCGTAGTTCAGGTGCAGCGTCTGCACCTCGTTCTTGGGCCAGAGGCCGGGCATCCCGGAGATGTCGACGGCCTGGTGCTTCTTGACCTGATGCTTCTTGACGACGTGCTTCTTGGTCGCGTGACGAGAGCGCGTGGTCTTCGCGGCGGCGCCGGCGGGGGCGGCGACTGCGACGATCGTGACGATGAGCGCAGCGACCAGCGCGCGCGAACCCGTGGCAGTCCTCATCGGCGCCATTATGACGCAGTGTCGAACGGAAGGCTCCGGTTGGGGGGCCTATTGCGCCGGGAGGACCCGGAAGGCGCCGCGCATGAACGGGTGGATGCGGCAGAAGTACGTGTAGGTGCCCGTCGGAAGGCTCGCGGGCGTCGACCACGTGGTGCGTCCAGCGGTCGGCGGACCGGCGACGCCGAGCTCGCCGGAGTCGAACTCGACCGGCCCGTTGGCCAGCGGGTAGGCGATCCCCGGCTCGGCGTTGCAGGGCGCCTGGCAGGCGGTGATGGTGTGCCATTCGCCCGGACCGATGCCCGCGTCGTCGTTGACGAACGTCAGCGACTGGCCCTGGTGGATGGTCGGCGGATTGACCTTGCCGGCGCCCAGGGTCAGGTCGCCTTGGCCGTAGACGAAGTTGTCGATCGGCACCTTGCCCGCGTCGGTCAGCGGCCCGTCGGGCAGCGTCGCGGCGTCGGGCAGGATCGGCGTGCCGCCACCGTGGTGGTCGTTCTCCGGCAGGTGGCCGTGGTTGAGGACTCCGGCGACGGCGACGTTGTGTTTGAACGGGTCGAGGCCGCCGTCGTCCTCGCTGGTCATCTGGACCTGAATGATGCCCATCGCCTCGTACCACGAGGCCTTCGACGAGTCGTACGTCGCGCTGATGCTGAGGACGTCGCCGGCCTTGACCTTGACGCGGTAGCTGGGCGGCGTCGTGACCATCGCGACGTCCCACGACACGGCGCCGGCCGGCTCGAAGTAGTGCGCCCGCGAGTTGAACAGCAGCACCTTCCGGGGCACGCCGTTGATCACACGCGTGTCATAGAGGCTGTCGTAGAGGCCGCCCGGGTGCAGGTGGCCGGTCATCCAGACGATCGTCTCGTCCTGGGGCACGCGCCAGTTGTTCTCGAAGCTGACCGGAGCGCCCGGCTGCTGGTCGGGGTAGGTGAACGTGCCGTTGGTGCCGGAACCCTTGTGGACGTCGAACACCGGGTAGGCGCCGCCGACGACGTCCATCCACTGCGTGCGCACTCCGACGATGTGCCTGGCGTACTTCGACGTCGCCGGGATGAAGCCGAGGTCGTAGGTCAGGCAGACCGCCGTCGGCTGCGGCGTCAGGTTGTGGATCATGTACGTCAGCGACCACTGGTCGCTCGGCGAGTACGGGTAGGCGAAGCCCTCGGGCGACTTGAACTGGGTTTTCTCCTCACCCGCCGCGTAGGTCGGCTGGCCGTTGACGAGCCACACGCCATGGTGAAGATGAATGACGTCGACGCGCGGCACGGCGCCGTTGCACTTGCGCCCGTTGGCGTAGACGAGGTTCGGCTTGAACGAGGTGATGAAGCCGTCGACCTTCGGGCGCTGCCTGATCACGTCGAGCTTGATGTTGTTCTGGCCGGGTGAGATCGCGATCGGCCCGAACGCGAGCTTGTCGTGCTTGACCATCGAGTCGGGCCAGAAGCGCGCGGCGTGGGCCGTCGTGTGGCGCGGGCGGGCGTGCGTGGACTTCGCGCCCGCCGAGGACGCGAGCACGAGCGTCGCGGCCATGCAGGCCAGCGCCACGACGACGCCGAACCGCGGTCGGACGCCCATCAGCCGGAGATGATCCGGAAGCTGCCGCGCATGAACGGGTGGATGCGGCAGAAGTACGTGTAGGTGCCCGCCGGGAGGCTGGTCGGCGTCGACCATGTGGTGCGCCCAGCGGTCGGTGGGCCGTTCTTGCCGAAGCCGTTCGTACCCAGCTCACCGGAGTCGAAGCTCTCGCCGGGCGGCGCGCTGGCCAGCGGGTAGGCGATGCCGGTCGCCGCGTTGCACGGGGCGCGGCACGACGTGATCGTGTGCCACTCGCCGGGGCCGACGTCGGCGTCGTCGTTGACGAACGTCAGCGACTGGCCCTGGTGGATCGTCGGCGGGTTACGCCGCGAGCCGCCGAGCGTGAGGTCGCCCTGGCCGTAGATGAAGTTGTCGATCGGCACCTTGCCCGCGTCGGTCAGCGGCCCGTCGGGCAGCGTCACCGCGTTGGGCAGGATCGCCTTGCCGCCGCCGTGGTTGTCGTTCTCGGGCAGGTGGCCGTGGTTGACCAGCCCCTTCACCGCGACGTCGTGGGTGAACGGGTCGAGGCCGCCGTCCGGCGTCGCCGTCGTCAGCGCCGACATGATCCCCATCGCCTCGTACCACGAGCCGATCTTCGAGTTGTAGGTGGCGGTCGTCCACAGGATGTCGCCCTTCTTGATCGCGACCCGCCAGTCCGGCGGCGTATTGGTCATCGCGACGTCCCACGAGACCGTGCCGGCCGGCTCGAAGTAGTGGGCGTAGGAGCGGAACAGCAGCACGGTCTTGGGTTGGCCGTCAACGACCCGCGTGTCGTAGAGGTCGCCGTAGAGCCCGCCGGGGTGCAGGTGAACGAACGCGCTGACGAGCGTCGCGTCGCCGGTGACGACGCGCTGATTGAGCTTGACCCCGTTCGGATAGGCGTTGGGGTCGTCGGTCGGGTAGGTGAACCTGCCGTTGTGACCGGAGCCCTGGTGGACGTCGAACACCGGGTAGATGTTCAGCCCGCGGACGTCGACGCCGCCCTGGTAGACCGGCGTGATGCCCTGCGACAGCGGCGACGAAGCCGGGATGAACGCGATGTCGTAGTCCATCGAGACCGACGTCGGCTGCGGCGTGAGGTTGTGGATCATGTACGTCAGGGCCCACGTGTCGGTCGTGTGGTAGGGCATGCCGAAGCCCTGGGGCATGCGGACGCGGGTCTTCTCCTCGCCCGCGCCGAACTGCGGGTGGCCGTTGACGAGCCACACCGCGTGGTGCAGGTGGATGACGTCGACCGGCGGCACCTTGCCATTGGCGGAGTAGGTGAGGTTCGGGGTGAAACCGACGATCCAGCCGTCGACCTTCGGCTTCTGGGTGACGACGTCGAGCCGGATGTTGTTCTGGCCCGGCGCGATCGCCAACGGGCCGAAGTGCAGGTGGAGGTGCTGGACGTCGGCAGCCGGCCAATAGCTGCCGGTGTCGATCGCCCCGTGGACGACCTTGCGGTGCTTCGTGGCGTGGCGTGGCGTCGTGTGTTGCTTGGACTTGGCCGCGACAGGACCGGCGGCGGCCAACAGCCCCGCAACACAAGCAACGACAAGCGCAACCGACCCCAATCGCAGCCTCATCTGGGCCGCAGTATGCCTAGGCGGCTACCGGATCTCCAATTTCGAGGGGATCGCGCGCTCCGACCACCAGCTCGGCGTAGCGCCCGGCGCGCGCCATCAGCTCGTCGTGGGTGCCCCGCTCGACGATCCGGCCGGCGTCGAGCACGACGATCTCGTCGGCGTCGCGGACCGTGGACAGGCGATGGGCGATGGCGATCGTCGTGCGCCCGCGCGCCAGGCGCTCCAGGGCCTCCTGCACCGCGCGCTCGGTCTGCGTGTCGAGTGCGCTCGTGGCCTCGTCGAGGACCAGCACCGGCGGGTTGCGCAGGACCGTGCGGGCGATCGCGATGCGCTGCTTCTCGCCGCCCGAGAAGCGATGGCCGCGCTCGCCGACCATCGTGTCGTAGCCGTCGGGCAGCGAGGCGATCAGGTCGTCGATCCGCGCTGCGCGGGCGGCGTCGATCAGCTCCTCGTCGGTCGCGTCGGGCCGCGCGAAGCGCAGGTTGTCGGCGATCGAGGCGTGGAACAGGTAGGTGTCCTGCGAGACGAGACCGACCGTCGCGGCGAGCGAGTCGAAGCTCAGGTCGCGCACGTCGACCCCGTCGATCGTCACGCGGCCCGCGGTCGCGTCGTACAGCCGGGCGACGAGGTAGCCGGCGGTCGTCTTGCCGGCGCCGGTCTCCCCCACGATCGCCGTCGTCGTGCCCGGCGGGACGGTCAGGCTGATGTCGTCGAGCGTCGGCGGCGCGTCGGGGGCGTAGGCGAACGAGACGTCTTCGAAGACGACCTCGCCCCGGACGAAGTTGGGATCGAGCTCCACCGGGTGGTCGGCCTCGGTGATGTCGACCGGCATGTCGAGGTACTCGAAGATCCGCACGAACAGCGCCTGCGATGTCTGGATGTCGACGCCGACCGACAGCAGGCTCTGCATCGGGAAGAACATCCGCGTCTGGAGCGTGGTGAACGCGACCAGCGTGCCGATCGAGACCGTCGTCGCCCCGGCACCGGCGGCCCAGTAGACGAGCGCGGGCATCGCGGCGAACGCGATCTGCACCGACGCCATCCGCCAGCGGCCGGCCATGCGCGAGCGCACCTCGAGGTCGGCCAGGCGCTCGGACTCGGTGGTGAAGCGCTGGGCCAGCTCGGCGCCGCGTCCCATCGTCTTGCCGAGCAGGATGCCCGATACCGACAGCGACTCCTCGACGAGCGACGAGATGTCGGCCAGGCTGCCCTGGCGCTCGGCGGCGATCCGCTTGCGCTCGTTGCCGACGCGGCGCGTGAGCCAGATGAAGAACGGCAGCAGCGCCAGCGAGAACACGGCCAGGCGCCAGTCGAGCAGAACCATCGCCACGATCACCGCGAGGACGGTCGTCACGTTGGAGGCGATCGATGTCGCGGTCGTCGTGACGACGCTCTGCACCCCGCCGATGTCGTTGGCGATCCGCGACTGGACCTCGCCCGTCCGGGTGCGGGTGAAGAACGCCAGCGACAGGCGCTGGAGGTGCTCGTAGACGGCGGCGCGCAGGTCGTGCATCACGCGCTGGCCGACGAGGTTCGACAGCCATGTCTGCGCGACGCCGAGCGCACCGGTGACGATCGATAGCGCGATCATCCCCGCGACGAGCAGCGTCAGCAGCTGCGTGTCGTGCTGCGGCAGCGCCGTGTCGAGCACCGCCTTGAGCAGGAACGGCGAGACCATGTTGAGGCCCGCCGACAGCGTGATCAGGGCCAGAACGGTGGTCAGTCGTCGCCGGTACGGGCGAAACAGGGCGGCAATGCGACGGGGATCGGACACTCGTTCAGATGATACTGTCAATAGTTGAGGTCGTCAACCGAATTCGACGAACGTAGCGTCGCGGGCGTCCTGGAGACCGCCTACCCTCCGCGGTGCGCCATGGCCGCCCGTCGCCACCAGCACGCCCCCGCCCGCGCAGCGCACCCGGCCCATCTCGAGCGCCATGTGCTGACCCTCGCCGATGGGGCGACGACGACGCTTCACGTCGCTCGCCACGAGGCGGCGCATGTCGCGCTACGGGTCGCCGTCCTGCCCCGCCCGATGCCGCTCGCGCAGTGGTGCGCATTCTCCGGTGTGTCCGAGGCGCTGGTCGGCGGCTTCTACGTGCGTCCGCACGGAACGCCGCTGGGCGAGCTGCGCACCGGCGGCGTGGTGCGCCGCCACGAACCGTTCGATGCGCCGTGGAGCGCACGGCGCGCATGCGTGCACGTCGCGGCCGGCGAGGTGCGCATCGCGCGGCGCGACGAGATCGCGGCCGAGCCGTCCGGCGACCTGCTGCAGGCCGGGCCGCTGCTCGTGCGCGAGGGCGCCGTCGTCGTCGGCGACGACGAGGGCTTTGCCGTCGGCGCCGGCCAATTCGACTCGGATATCACGGCGGGCCGCTACCCGCGCGCCGCACTGGGCGTGAGCGCCGACGGGACCCTGCTGGCCGTCGCGGCCGACGGGCGCTCCGACCACGACTGCGGGCTGACGATCGCCGAGCTCGCCGAGGCGCTGGCCGGGCTGGGCGCGGCCGCCGCGATCAACCTCGACGGCGGCGGTTCGACGACGCTCGTCTGCGACGGGCGCCTGTCGAACATCCCCCGCGAGGTCCACGGCGTCGAGATCGCCGGTGGGCGGGCGGTGTCGACGGCGCTGGTGTTCGCGAGGCGCTGAGGGGGACGTGCCCGCGCCCTAGTGCCGCGGCCGGTTCTTCTTGCGCTGCGCCTTGGCCTCGCGGTCCTTCGCGCGGCGGCGTTGCTTGATCTGGCGGTGGCGGTGCAGCGAGGCCGTCTCGCCGCCGAGCTCCTCCTGCTCGGCGACCGGGGCCTTGCGGCGGGCGTCGGTGAGGATGATCACCGCGATGACAACGATCAGGCCGATGCCGAAGGCGAGGATCCCGATCGTCTCGGTGGCGCTCAGGCCGCCGGAGCCCGGGACCTGCGAGGCGGGGCTGGTGGCCGGAGTGGTGACGGTCTGGGTCGGCGTCGGCGAGCCGATCTGCGGCGATCCGAGCAGCCCCTGGGCACCGGCGGAAGCCGGTAGTGCGGCCGCGAGCACGGCCGCCGACAGGCAGGCGAGTCTCCTCATCGGGTGGCGACCCTACAATGCCAGCCATGGCGAAGCAGCGCCAGATCAAGATCGAACAGCGCAGCGCCCTGGCGGCGATGCAGGCATTGGAAACCCGCAGCGACGAAGAACTCGAGGCGGAGACCAAGCTGCGCGCCGGCGCACAGGCGATCCTCGGCGCCCGCGCAGCCGAGCGCTACGACGCCGCGGCGGCGCGCGAGCACTTCCGCAAGGCGATCGCCGCGGCTCGCCCGCAGGAGCGGATGCAGCTGCGGCGCATGGCCGACGCGTCGCTGGCGCTCGCCGAGCGTCGCCCCGACGACCTGAAGGCCGCGGTCGAGCGCCTGGGCCAGGAGGCGCCGTCCAACCGCCAGCTGTTCCTGCTGCGGATCATGGGCCTTGTCGCCCCGCCCAAGAGCGCGGGCTGGCCGAAGCGCATCCGCGGTTGGGCGCTGCTGCTGGCGATCGTCGTCGGCCTGCTGCTCCTCGGCTTCCTCGTCGTCGAGCTGATCGCGCTGCCGTTCGGCGGCACGAGCACCGGCGGGGCGATCCTGCTCGGCTTCCTGTTGATCCTCGCGGTGCTCGGGGTGCTGGCGCTCGTCGGCCGCCGGCGCCAGGCCAAGGCCCGAGCGCAGCGGGGCGCCCCACCCGGCTGATGTGCGGGCGCTACACGCTCGCGACGACGACGCCGGCCCAGCTGCGCGACCGCTTCCCGATCGGCGAATCGGTGCAGATCGCGACGCGCTACAACGTCGCGCCGGGTGACGACGTCGTCTGCGTGACCACCGACAAGGAGGGCTCGCCGCGGGGCGAGCTGCTGCGCTGGGGACTGGTTCCGCACTGGGCCAAGGACACGCGCGACGCGTTCAAGCGGATCAACGCCCGCTCCGAGACACTGGCGCAACGCCCCGCCTATCGCGACGCGCTACGCACGCACCGCTGCCTGGTCGTGGCCGATGGCTTCTACGAGTGGCAGCCGCTCGGCGGCAAGGCCAAGCAGCCCTGGTGGATCACCCGCGACGACCACGAGCCGTTCGCGTTCGCCGGCCTGTGGTCGACCTGGCGCGCCCCGGACGGCTCGCAGCTGCGCAGCATGACGATCGTCACCACCGAGGCGATCGGGGCGCTGCGCGACCTCCACCACCGCGCCCCGGTGATCCTCGCGCCGCAGGCCGAGGAGGCGTGGCTGGACCACTCCACACCCACGCAGGAGCTGTCCGCGCTACTGGCCGGGATCGACCAGCGCCGGACCGCGACGCGGGCCGTCGGCACCGCCGTCAACGACGCGCGCTGCGACGGTCCGGCGTGTCTGGAGGCGCCGGCCGAGCCCGCTGCGCAACTGTTCTGACAATTTGTCCTTACTATTGCTCTGCGCCCCGGCGGGTCGTAGAGTGACGACCGTGCCGCCGCTCCCGCCCGCGCCGCCGATTCCCCATCTCGAGCCCGACTCCGCCGACGGCTGCCCCGACGATCTCGACCACCTCGCGGCGTTCGCGACCGTCGACAGCGGCTGCCCGATCGACCCGGACGACCTCGAATTCGTGCGTAGCGCACGGATCGGCCGGCTGCGCGCCTGGGCCTGGCGCTTCGATGCCGACGGCGATCCGGCGCTGGCGATGGTCGCCCTGACCGACAGCGGCCGGGTCGTGCGCTCGTGCCTGTTCGAGGGCGTCGACCTGCCCGCGCCGGTCGATGTCGAGCAGGCGCTACTGGCCGACTTCGGCGTGCTGGCCCGCCGCGCTCGCTAGCTGAACGCGGCGCGCATCGTCCCGTAGGCCTCGCGCGTGCCCTTCGCGTACCCGTACGTACCGTCGTCGCGCAGTTCGGTCGCTGCGTCGATCAGCGACCTGTAGGCGACGAGCGCGAACGTGCTGCCGATCGAGACGCGCTGCACGCCGGCCTCGGCAAGCTCGGCGATCGGCGGCACGCCGGGCAGGATCAGCACGTTCATCGGCCGGTCGACCGAGCTGACCGTGGCGCGGATCTGCTCGATCGACGTCACGCCGGGCGCGAACAGGACGTCGGCCCCGGCCTCCTGGTAGGCCTGGAGGCGGCGGATCGTCTCGTCGAGGTCGTCGTCGCCGCGCAGCAGGTTCTGGGCGCGGGCGGTCAGCGCGAACTTCACCGGGCCGCTGTGCGCCGCCTCGGCGGCCGCGGCGACGCGCTCGGTGGCCAGTCCGATGTCGAACAGCTCGTCGGGGGTCGAGTCCTCGATCGAACCGGCGACGACGCCCGCCTCGATCGCCAGGCGAATCGTCTCGGCGACGCCCCCCGGGTCGTCGGGGAAGCACTGCTCGAGGTCAGCGTTGACCGGCAGCCCGGTCGCCGCGCCGAGCGCCGCCGCATGCGCGATCGCCTCGTCGCGCGTGACGCCGCCGTCGAGGCGCCCGAGCGACGCTGCGAAGCCGCCGCTCGTCGAGGCCAGCGCGGTGAAACCGAGCCCCGCGAGGATCTTGGCCGAGCCGACGTCCCACGGGTTGGGCAGCAGCAGCGGCGGGTCGGAGCGGTGCAGGGCGAGGAAGTCGGCGGCGGTAGCGGGCATACCCGCAGTCTTACAAGCCCCGCTGGCGGGTTGCGACTTCAGCGCTCGCTGACGGTGGCGTTGCGGATCACGACCGGCGAGACCGGTATCTCGTTGGCCTGCGTCGGCACCGCGGCGATCCGGTCGACCGCGCCCATGCCCGACGAAACGCGGCCGAGCACCGCGTACTGCGGCGGCAGCTCTGCGTCCGGAGCGGTGACGATGAAGAACTGGCTGCCTGACGACCCGGACGGCTCGGTCGCCGTCTTGGCCATCGCGACGACGCCGCGGGTGTAGTCGACGTTGCGCGGCGGCGGCTCGACGACGCGGAAGCCGGGGCCGCCGAGCCCGCTGCCGAGCGGGTCGCCGCCCTGGATCACGAACGGCTGGCCGTCGGGACCCTCAGCGACGCGGTGGAACGTCAGGCCGTTGAAGAAGCCGCGCTGCACGAGCCCGGCGAACGCCGCGCTGGTCTTCGGCGAGTTGGCGACGTCGAGGTCGATCGAGATCAGCCCGCAGTTGGTGTCGAGGATGACCGTCCAGCGACTGCCCGCCGGCAGCGTGGAGGTGGGCTGGGGCTCGTGGGTCTCGTTGGTGCGCGGCTGCGGCTGGCTCGCCGGCGCGCATCGAGCCTTGGCCGCCGTCGTCGAAGACGTGCCGGGAGCCTTGGCGCTGGTCGTCGCGGGCGCCGACGTCTTCTGTGTCGTGACCTTCAGGCCGCCGCCGCCGCAGCCGGCCACGGCGACGACGACGAGCGACACGAGGATCGGTGCGAGACGGTGGCCCATCGCCGCCGGATCGTAGCCGCCGGACCACTCGGGAGAACCCGATTCGCGAAGATGGGGCCGGTGCCGGCACGCGACGTCGTTCTCATCGTGAACCCAGCGGCCGGCGGCGGACGCGGCGCCCGGGCGCTCCCCGCGGTCGTCGAACGCCTCACCGAGCTCGGCGTCACGACGACCGCCCAGAGCACCCGCGACCTCAACCACGCGCGCGAGCTGGCCGACGACGCGGCCGCAGCCGGGCGCGTGACGGTCGCGCTCGGCGGCGACGGCCTGGCCGGCTGCGTGGCCGGCGTGTTGCGCGAGCATCCGGGGTCGGTGATGGGCATCCTGCCCGGCGGGCGCGGCAACGACTTCGCGCGGGCCAATGGCATCCCGCTCGACCCTGAGCACGCGTGCGACGTGATCGCCAACGGCACCGAGACGGCGGTCGACGTCGGCGACGTCGACGGACGCACGTTCATCGGCATCGCCAGCCTCGGCTTCGACTCGCTGGCCAACCACCACGCCAACCAGGCGCCGGCACGGCTGGGCCGCGGGGTGTACCTGTACGCGGCGCTGCGGACACTGGCGACGTTTCACCAGGCGACGTTCACGCTGACCGTCGACGACCGGCCCGAGTCGTTTCGCGGCTGGAGCGTCGCCGCGGCCAACGGGACGACCTACGCCGGTGGCATGATCATCGCCCCCGAGGCCGACCTGCACGACGGGCGCCTCGACGTCGTGCTGATCCACGGCTCGTCGAAGCTGCGATTCCTGCGCACGCTGCCCAAGGTCTTCAAGGGCCGCCACGTCGAGAGCCCGATGGTCGACGTCGTGCGCTGCGAATCGATCGCCGTCGCCACTGACCACCCGTTCACCGTGTACGCCGACGGCGACCCGATCGCGGTCACGCCGTGCACCGTGCGCGCGATCCCGGACGCGATCCGCGTCCTGCTGCCGGCATGAGGGCGGCGCTGGCAACTGCGGCGGCCCGCACTGCCGCCGTCGCATCGCGTGCCGCGGGCGGGGGCACGAGTCTGCCCGGCAAGGTGCTGCTGACGCTCGATCCCGGCGCACTGGCTCGCCTCAGCGCGCCGCTACGCACCCGCGCCGTGTTGTCGGCGACCAACGGCAAGACCACCACCGCGGCGATGACCGCGTCGATCCTGCGGCGGACCGGTGCTCGCCTCGTCCACAACCGCGAGGGCGCGAACATGGCCGGCGGCGTCGCGACGGCGTTGCTGCGCGGGGACGGCGACACGGCACTGCTCGAGGTCGACGAGTTCTGGCTGGACCAGGTCGTCGGGCAGATCGTGCCCGACGCTCTGCTGCTGGCAAACCTGTTCCGCGATCAGCTCGACCGCTACGGCGAGCTCGAGTCGATCGCGCAACGCTGGGCCGCCGTCGTCGCCGACCTGCCGGCCGACCGCGCACTCGTGCTCAATTCCGACGACCCGATGGTCGCCGACCTCGGGCGCGAGCGCCCGGGCGCCCTGTACTTCGGCGTCGAGGACCGCGCGATCGCGCTGGCCGAGATCCAGCACGCCTCTGACGCCAAGCACTGTCGCGTCTGTGGCGCGCCCTACGTCTACGACGCCCACTACCTCGGCCATCTCGGTGTGTATCACTGCGATGCGTGCGGCGCACGGCGCCCACAGCCGTCGGTCGTCGCGACCGACATCGTGCTCGACGGCGTGCGAGGCGCGACGTTCACGCTGGGCGTCGGCAGCGAGCGACACGAGGTCGCCCTCCCCCTCCCCGGCCTCTACAACGTCTACAACGCCCTCGCCGCCGCGGCGCTCGCCACGGCGCTCGGCGTCGGGCTCGAGAACGTCGCCGCCGGGCTGGCCGACACGGCGCCGGCGTTCGGGCGGGCCGAGTCGATGACGGTCTCCGGTCGCGAGCTGTCGATCCTGCTGGTCAAGAACCCGGCCGGCGCCAACGAGGTGCTGCGGACGCTGCGCCTCCAGGACGGCCGCCACGACCTGCTCGCCGTGCTCAACGACCGAACCGCCGACGGCCACGACGTCAGCTGGGTCTGGGACGCCGACTTCGAGCTGCTCGCCGACCATGTCGACCGCGTGACGTGCGCCGGGACGCGCGCGGCCGAGATGGCGCTGCGCTTCAAGTACGCCGGTGTCGACGAGTCGCGGATCGTCGTTGCCGACTCGCTGCGCGCCGGGCTCGACGCCGCGCTGGCCGGGCGCGACGACCCGCTGTACGCGCTGCCGACCTACACGGCGATGCTCGAGCTGCGCAAGCTGCTCGTCGCCCGCGGCGCGGCCAAGGGGTCGTTTCAGTGACCGAGGTGATCTGGCACGACCTCGAGTGCGGCCACTACACGGCCGACCTGCCGCTGTGGCGCGCGCTGGCCACCACCGCCGGCGGTCCGGTGCTCGACGTCGGCGCCGGCAGCGGGCGCGTGACGCTGGACCTCCTGCGCCACGGGCACTCCGTCACCGCGCTCGACGTCGACGCCGAGCTGTTGGAGGCCCTGGCCAAGCGCGCCGAGGCCGCCGGCCGGCCGGTCGCGACCGTGTGCGCGCAGGCGCAGGACTTCGCGATTCCCGGCGCGCGCTTCGCGCTCGTCATCGTGCCGATGCAGACCGTTCAGCTGCTGGGCGGCACGGCGGGTCGCGTCGCCTTCCTGCGCAACGCGCGCGACCACCTGGCGCCGGGCGGGCTGCTGGCGCTGGCGATCGCCGACGCGCGCGACGCGATCGATCCCGACCACTCCGAGCCGCCGCCGGCCGACACGTGCGAGCGCGACGGCGTGCGCTACGCCACCACGCCGGTCGACGTCCGCGACGAGGGCGCGACCGTCGTCATCGAGCGCGTGCGGTCGATCCGCGACGCCGACGGCATGACGACGAACACGACCAACCTCGTGGCGCTCGACCACCTCGACGCGGAGCGCCTGATGCTCGAAGGCGAGGCGGTCGGGTTGACCGCGCAGGCGACGACCGAGGTCCCGCCGACCGACGACTACATCGGCTCGACGGTGGTGATGCTGCGTGGCTGATCGCGTCCTTCGGGTCTGCGCGCTGTACCCCGACCTGATGAACATCTACGCCGACCGCGGCAACCTGCTGCTGCTCGAGCGCCGCTGCGCATGGCGCGGGATCGGCTACGAGGCCACGGCCGCCGGGCTCGGGGAGGCGATCGACCCGGGCGCCCACGAGCTGTTCTACCTCGGTGGCGGCCAGGACCGCGACCAACTGTTGTGCGCCGAGGACCTGGTCGCGACCAAGCGCGACGCCCTGCACGCGGCGGTCGCGCGCGAGGCGCTCGTGCTCGGCGTGTGCGGTGGCTACCAGCTCCTGGGCAGTGGGTACGAGCTTGCCGACCGCACCGTGCCGGGGGTGGAGCTCGTCGACCTACGGACGGTTCGCGAGCCCGGCGAGCGCCTTATCGGCAACGTCGCGATCGAGGTCGATCTGCCGCGGGGCAGCGGACCGCAGGTCCTGGCCGGGTTCGAGAACCACGGCGGCCGGACCTACCTCGGCGACGGCGAGCAGCCGCTCGGACGCGTCCTGAAGGGCCACGGGAACACGGGCGCCAGCGGCTTCGAGGGCGTGTGCCGCGGGACGGTGATCGGCACCTACCTGCACGGGCCGTTGCTGCCCAAGAACGCGTGGTTCGCCGACTGGCTGATCGCCACGGCGCTGGGCATCGAGCCGGGCGAGCTCGAGCCGCTGGACGATGCGCTGGAGCTCGCCGCGCACCGCGGCGCGCGACACGCCGCCGGGCTGTAGTCGATGTCCGACTCCCTGTGAGCCCACCACTCGGGGGTTATAGGCTGCTCTGGTCCTCGTGCGCCCGTACACCGCCCAATCTGAGGGGTCGTCGTCGTTGCCGGCCGGCGGGCCGCAGGATGCCGCGGAGCTCGAGCTGCGCCACGTCGCCAAGCGCTACCCCGGCGCGGCGGCGCCCGCGATCGAAGATCTGTCGCTGACTGTCCCCGGGGGCGAGATCTGCGTTCTCGTCGGGCCGTCGGGCTGTGGCAAGACGACCGCGATGCGCCTTATCAACCGGATGATCGATCCGACCGGCGGCGACATCCTGCTCGACGGCCGCTCGGTGCTCGATCGTGACCCCGCCCAGCTGCGCCGCGAGATCGGCTACGTGATCCAGCAGGTCGGGCTGTTCCCGCACCTGACGATCGCCGACAACATCGCGACCGTCCCCAAGCTGCTGGGCTGGAAACGCGCCAAGACCGATGCCCGCGTGACGGAGCTGCTCGATCTCGTCGGCCTGTCGGCGACGCCCGGCATCGCCGACCGCTACCCGGCCCAGCTCTCGGGCGGCCAGCGCCAGCGCGTCGGCGTCGCCCGCGCGTTGGCCGCCGACCCGCCGCTGATGCTGATGGACGAGCCGTTCGGCGCGATCGATCCGATCAACCGCGAGCGCCTGCAGGATGAGTTCCTTCGCCTCCAGGAACAGGTCCGCAAGACGGTCGTGTTCGTGACCCACGACATCGACGAGGCGATCAAGATGGGCGACCGGATCGCGATCCTGCGCGACGGCGGTCACCTCGCCCAATACGCGACGCCCCAGGAGCTGCTCACGCGCCCGGCCGACGAGTTCGTCGCCGCGTTCGTCGGCGCCGACCGCGGCCTCAAGCGCCTCGGCCTGACGCGGCTGTCGGAGATGAAGCTCGAGCAGGTCAACGGCGGCCCGGTCCCCGCCGAGCGGATCGCCGACAGCACGACGGCGCGCGACGCGCTGTCGCAGATGCTGACCGACGGTGGACGCGCGCTGGCGGTCATCGACGCCGCCGGCCACGTCCGCGGGATCGTCACCGTCGACGTCGTCACGCGGCTGCTGCGAGATCCGGGCTCGTGATCGTCGCGGCCGCCTCTCCCCCGGTCGTGATTCCGAACTTCGGCGGCAACGCGCACTCGTGCGTGCGGCTGAACCACACGATCTGCTGGAACTGGATCAGCCAGAACTGGGACACGGTGCTGTGGCCGGCGCTGCGCCAGCACCTCGTGCTGGTCGCGATCGCGGTCGGGATCGGGTTCGTGCTGGCGATCGCGCTGGCGATCGCCGCCCACCGTCACGGCGCCGTCGAGAAGCCGGTCACCGTCGTCACCGGGATCATCTACACGATCCCGTCGCTGGCCCTGTTTCAGATCCTGATCGGCATCAAGTGGCTGGGGCTGTCGGTGACATCGGTGGAAATCGCGCTCGTCGGGTACACGCTGCTGATCCTCTTTCGCAACACGCTCACCGGCCTGCGCGGCGTCCCCGAGGAGGTCGTTGATGCGGCGGCCGGGATGGGCCTCACGCCGCGCCAGATCCTGTGGCGGGTCGAGATGCCGCTGGCGCTGCCGTCGATCTTCGCCGGGCTGCGGATCGCCACCGTGACGACGGTCAGCCTCGCGACGGTCGCGGCGTTCCTGATCGACGAGGGTCTCGGCAGCCCGATCCACACGGCGATCAACAACGAGATCTTCAAGACCGAGCTGTACGCAGCCGCGGCGCTCATCGTCGGGCTGGCGATCGCCTGCGACCTCGGGCTGCTGGCCGTGCAGCGGATGCTCACGCCGTGGACGCGCAAGGCGGCGACGTGAACGACTTCGTCAACGCGTTCCCGTTCATCGGCCACCACTCGGGGCTGCTGTTGACGCTGGCCTGGCACCAGCTCGAGATCTCGGCCGAGGCGATGGCGATCTCGATGGCGATCGCGCTGCCGCTCGGTATCTGGCTCGGCCACATCCACCGCGGGTCCGTGCTGGCCATCAACATCTCCAACCTCGGCCGCGCGGTGCCGAGCATCGCCCTGATCGCGGTGCTGATCCCGACGTTCGGAATCGGGCGCAACGCGCTGCTGATCGCGCTCGTCGTGATCGCCGTCCCGGTGATCCTGACCAACGCCTACGTCGGCGTCGCCGAGGTCGACCGCGATGTGGTCGACGCGGCGCGCGGGATGGGGATGCGCGGGCGCGAGGTGCTGTGGCGCGCCGAGCTGCCGCTCGCGCTGCCGCTGCTGTTCGCCGGTCTGCGCACCGCCGGCGTGTTCGTGGTGGCGACGGCGCCGCTGGGGGCGCTCGTCGGCTCGCCCGGCGGGCTGGGCGACGTGATCGCCAACCAGGCCAGCTACCGGCTGTCGGGGGTGCTGGCCGCGTCGATCTGCGTCGCCGTGCTGGCGATCCTCGTCGACCTCGGGTTCGCCGGGCTGCAGCGGCTGGTCACGCCGCGCGGCCTGCGCCCCACCACGGACTACACGGAGCTCGAAACCATGGCGCTTGGCGCCACATCGCAATGAGAAAGAGGAGTTGCACGACATGAAGACACGCACATCGCTGTACGGCGTCCTCGCCGTGCTCGCGGTCGCCTTGGCGGTGTCGGGCGTGGCGTTTGCCGCGTCGGGCACGAACCATGCCAAGCCGGGCGCGAGCAAGCCGCAGGTGACGATCGGGAGCAAGAACTTCCCCGAAGAGGTCATCCTCGGCCAGCTCTACGCCCAGGCGCTCCAGGCTCAAGGCTTCAAGGTGAAGCTGAAGGGCAACCTGGGGTCGTCGGAGATCGTCGACAAGGCGCTGACGTCGCACCAGCTCGACATGTACCCCGAGTACACGGGGACGATCCTGTCCGAGCTGGCGCACCAGACCAAGAGCCCGGCCAACGCCAACGACGCCTACAACAAGGCCAAGAAGTTCGAGCAGACGCGCGGGTTCACGCTGCTCAACAAGACGCCGTTCTTCGACTCCGACGCGATCGGCGTGCTGAAGAGCTACGCGCAGAAGAACCACCTCTCGTCGGTCGCCGACCTCAAGAAGCTCGGCAAGAAGTTCAAGATCGGCGCGCTGCCCGAGTTCCGCACCCGGTTCACCGGGCTCGTCGGTCTGAAGCAGGCCTACGGCGTGGTGCCGTCGTTCGTGCCGCTGGGTCAGACCGAGATCGTCTACACGGCGATCGACAGCGGCAAGATCAACGGCGGCGACGTGTTCACGACCGACGCGCAGCTGGCGTCGGGCAAGTACACGCTGCTCAAGGACCCGAAGTTCATCTTCGGCTTCCAGAACGTCGCACCGGTGGTGTCACAGAAGGTCGTCAAGACCGAGGGCCCCGCGTTCGCCAAGACGCTCAACGCGGTCAGCGCGAAGCTGACGACGCCGGCGATCCAGGCGATGAACAAGGCCGTGGTGCTGGACAAGCAGAACCCGGCGAAGGTCGCCGCGCAGTTCCTGAAGGCCAACAAGCTCGGGTGAGCTCAGTGATGTGAGCGGTGCTTCTTGGGCGGGTTCTTGATCGTGATCGACTTGCTGATCGTGATCTTGGACCCGCCCGCGCCGCCCGCGGTCGCGCTACCGGTGAGCGCGATCGTCAGCTTGTGAAGCTTGGCGAGCAGCGACCTGGCCCTGCTCGACAGATGGAAGGTGATCGCGACGGTCTTGCCGGCGCCGATCGTCACGTGCGCGCTGCCGACGCTGAGAGCCTTCGGCTTCTTGACCTTGCCGCTGAGTGAGACGCTGCACGACGGCCCGCCGGCCGGGCACGAGATGCTCAGACCGGTCGCCACGACGATGATCGAACCCTTGAGCGCGGCCGAGGCCGTGTGGGATATGAGTCTGGGCTTGGCCGGCGGCGGGGGTGGCGGCGGTGTCGATGGTCGTCGTGGTGGTGCTGGGCGTCGTCGGCGTCGTGGGGGTTGTCGGTGTCGTGGCCGGTGGTGGCGAGAAGACGTTGAGGCAGGAGCCGCCGTTGCACTGGGCCGCGCCGCAGGTGGCGCCGGCCGAGCAGGTCGAGGTGGTGCAGCCGTTGCCGGTCGACCGTGAGCAGTTCGGGATTGGCGATGGCAGTGGGGTTGCGTCGGGTCCATGCGAGTTGTTGCACCCGACGGTCAGGAACGGCTCCCAGTTGCCGATGTACGGCTCACCGCCGAGATCGTCGGCCTGGAGGCGCCAGCAGTAGTTGTGCCCGGGGTACAGGGTCGTGAACGTGCCCGTGATCTGGGTGTTGACGTTGCCCGAACCAGTGGCGAGGGAGCGGGACCGAGCGTGAGGAAACCCGAGGAGATGCCGGTCGGAGACACGGGCGCCGTGCAGTTCGTCCCCTGGCCGGTCGGCGGCTGGCCGAGCTGCACGATCGCGCTGCCCGCGTTCGAGTGGTTGTCGACGAAACCGAGCAGGCTGACGTTGACGGGGCCGGTCGGCGGCGCCGCCTGTACCTGATTAGAGATCGACGGGTCGCCGTACTCGATCCCGATCTGCTGCGCGGGAGGCGTCGCGGCGGTGTCGACGATCGCCACGCACCGACGGCGCCATCACACCGTTGCCCTCGCCGTCGGCCGTCTGGATATACGAGCTGATCGTCAACGCTCCGGCCACCGTGGACTTCACCGGCACGTGCATCTCGATCGTCCCGCCGGGCGGGAGTGGCCAGAACCCGTTGCCCCCGATGAACGTCAGGTTGTACCCCTGCGCCCCCGCGGATAGCGATTGCGGGCAGTCGCTGCTCGTGTCCTGCGTGAACGAGTTCGAGTTCGGGAACTTCAAGAAGCACTGCACGGGGTGCGCACCCGAGATCGCCAGCGATACGCCTGCCGGCAGAATCAGCTGCGGGTAGGCGTAGATCCCGGCGCACGTGTTCCCGATCCCCGTCGCCGACAGCGAGACGTAGAACACATCGCCGGTCTTCGGCGGGTTCGCCGGATCGGCCAGGTAGCTCATGAACGACCCGGCCAGATACTCCCCGTCGCCCGTGATGCAGTTGTAGCCCGTGGTCTCCTGAAGCGGCCCGGACTGCCAGCCGAGCGTCGCGTGCGCCGCCGCCGGGGCGACGAGGGCCACCGCAACCGCAACCAGGGCGACCAATGTGCGCGGCGCGCGGTGCATCGGATGGCGATGTTACGCCGCGTGCAGGGCGTCTTACAGGCGTGGGCCTAGGCGCCCGTCGAGCCGAAGCCGCCGCCGCCGCGAGCGGTCTGCGCCAGCGCGTCCAGCTCGATGACGTCGAGGGCCGGAATCTCGACGACGACGAGCTGGGCGATGCGATCTCCCGCGCGACCTTCAAACGCTGCCGAGCGGTCGGTGTTGAGCAGCAGCACCTGGAGCTCGCCGCGGTAGCCCTCGTCGATCAGGCCGGGCGCGTTGACGAGCGCGAGCCCGTGCTTGGCCGCCAGCCCGGAGCGCGGCATCACGAGGCCCGCGTGGCCGGCCGGCAGCTCGATCGCGATCCCGGTCGGGATCCGGGCCCGCTCCCCCGGTGCCAGCTCGAAGTCGTCCAGCGAGTGCAGGTCGAGACCCGCGTCGCCCGGATGAGCGCGCGCCGGGAGCACCGCCCGCGGGTCCAGCCGCTGGACTCCGAGCCTCACGCGACGGCGTAGCGGTCGAAGCGCGCGGCGACGACCTTCGGCACCCGTGCGCGGATCCGCACGCCCTGCGGCGTATCCTCGCGCTCCAGATCACCGGCCAGCTCGTGCAACTCGGCCAGCCGCGCTCCGTCGGAGAACGGGACCAGCACGTCGATCGACCGCAGCGTGCCCTCGAACTCGTCGTGGATGCGGTCGAGCAGCTCGTCGAGGCCCAGGTTGCGCACGGCGCTGACGACAACCCCGTCGGGATGGGCGAAGTACAGCTCCTCGCGGCGCTCGTCGTCGATCAGGTCGCCCTTGTTGAGGACGAGGATCCGCGGCTGACTCCCGGCGCCGATCTCCTCGAGGACCTCGTCGACGGCGCGCAGCATCTCGACCATGTCGTCCTCGGGCGCCGACGCGTCGACGACGTGGACAACGAGGTCGGCCAGCCGCGTCTCCTCGAGCGTCGCGCCGAACGCTTCGACGAGCTGGTGGGGCAGCTTGCGGATGAAGCCGACGGTGTCGGTCATCAGGTACGGGCGGCCCTGGATCTTCAGCGCGCGCGTCGAGGGGTCAAGCGTGTGGAACAGCCGGTCGCGGACGCCGACCTCCGAGCCGGTCAGCGCATTGAGCAGCGTCGACTTGCCGGCGTTGGTGTAGCCGGCCAGCGCGATCCGCGGCATCGACGTGCGCTCGCGCTCGGCGCGCATGACCTGGCGCGAGGAGCGCACGTGGTCGAGCTTGCGCTGCAGCGCGGCGATCCGGTCGCGGGCCAGCCGGCGGTCGGTTTCGATCTGCGTCTCGCCCGGTCCACGGGTGCCGATGCCACCGCCGAGACGTTCGAGGTGCGTCCACAGGCCGCGCATGCGCGCGAGGTTGTAGCGCAGCTGCGCGAGCTCGACCTGGAGCTTGCCCTCGGCCGTGTGGGCGTGGTCGGCGAAGATGTCGAGGATGATCGCCGTGCGGTCGACGACCGGCACCCCGAGCTGCTCCTCGAGGTTGCGCTCCTGGCGCGGGCTGAGCTCGTCGTCGCAGGCGACGACGTTGGCGTCGGAGGCCTTCAGCGCCTCCTTGACCTCATCGAGCTTGCCGGGCCCGATGTACGTGTTGGGGTGCGGACGGTCGCGGTGCTGCACCGACTGGCCGACGACTGCGACGCCGGCCGTCCGCAGCAACTCCTCCAGCTCGGCGAGATCGTCGCCCTCGGGCAGCGCGGCGAGGCAGTACGCGCGCTGACGCGCCCGCCCGCCGTCGCGGGTGCCGTTGGGGCCTGGCGTGTTCACTGACCGTCCGTTGCGCGATCGCTGCACGGGACGCATTCTAAAGCGCCCGGCAGCGGTGCCCGCTGCTAGGGTCGCAACACACTGGGTACTGGTAGACCATGGACAATCTGATCCGAATCGGAGCGGCGGCTCAAGCACTCGGGGTCAGCGTCGACACACTGCGGCGCTGGGAGCGCGACGGACGTATCGAGTTCGAGCGCAAGGGAACGCAGCGCTACATATCATCGACGGCGCTCGCTGCGCTGCTGCACGACCGCGGCGGCTCGGGGCGCCTCAGCGCGCGCAACCGCATGCGCGGCGTCGTGCTGTCGGTCAAGCGCGACGGCGTGATGGCACAGGTCGACATGGCCTGCGGGCCGTTTCGGATCGTGTCGCTGATGTCGGCCGAAGCGGCCGACGACCTCGACCTCAAGCCGGGCGACAACGCCGAGGCGATCGTCAAGGCGACGACGGTCATGGTCGAGCGGGCCTGACTATTCGTCCCAGCCCCGCTGGCCTTCGACCATCCCGTCGGCGATCTTCTCGCTCCCCGCCCGGCGCTGAAGACCGGCTGCGAGGTCCGGGACGAGGCTTGCGACCTTCGTGCCGATCTTCATCGTCAGCGGCGCGATGACGACCTCGCCGCGGTCGCGCTCGATCGCGCTGACGACGCCGTCGGCGACCTGCTGCGGCGTGCTCGTGCCGACGAAGAACGGCAGCTTGACACCGGTGTCGACGAACATCCCGGCCTCGCTGACGAAGCCCGGGAACACGACCGACACGCCGACGCCGTGGTCGCGCAGATCGCTGCGCAGCCCCTGGCCAAAGCCGCGCAGCCCGAACTTGGTCGCGCTGTAGAGGCTCGACCGCGGCGCGCCGGTGATGCCGTTGAGCGAGGACACGAGCACGATCTGCCCTCGGCCGCGCTTGGCCATCGCGGCGCCCAGCGTCTGGGCGAGGACCATCGGCGCGCGCAGGTTGACGTCGAGCGCCGTGTCGATGCGCGCCGTGTCGAGGTCGATGGCGTGACCGGTCCCGCCGACGCCCGCGTTGGCGACCAGGATGTCGACATCGGTGCACTCCTCGGCCAGGCGGGTGACGTCGTCGCGGTCGGCGAGGTCGGCAACCACCGCCGTGCCATCGACCTCGGTGGCCAGCGTGTTGAGAACGTCCTCGCGACGGCCGGTGAGGATCAGCTTCACGCCGCGCGAGTGCAGGGTATGGGCGATCGCCTGTCCGATCCCGCCCGTCGCGCCGGTGATCAGCGCGGTGCTGTCGCGGAGTTCCATGCGCCCGATGCTACGCGGCTTCGCGATACTGGCCGCGTGTCGCCGATCCCACCCGATCCCGGCGTGATCGCGGTGATCGGGCCGACGGCGGTCGGCAAGACCGCGTTTGCGATCGCACTCGCGGCGCAGCTGCGCGCGCGCAGCGAGGACCCGGTCGCGGTGTCGTGCGACGCGCTGCAGCTCTACCGCGGCGTCGAGCTGCTGACCGGCGCGGCGAGCGTGGCGCAGCGGGGCGCCCTCGAACACCGGCTGCTCGGCGTGCTCGGCGTCGGCGACCGCTGCACGGCGGGGCGCTTCGCCCAGCTCGCCCACGCGGAGATCGACGCCCTGCTCGCCGCGGGCCGGCGGCCGATCGCGGTCGGGGGGACGGGGCTGTACCTGCGCGCTGCGCTGGCCGATCTCGATCTGCGGCCGGCGGTCGACCCGGCGGTCCGGGCCGCGGTGGTGGCCGAGGTCGAGCGCGACGGGACTGCGGCGGCGCATGCGCGGCTGGCGGCGCGCGCGGCCGCGGTGGCGGCGGCGGTCGCGGTCACCGACCGTCAGCGGATCACGCGGGCGCTCGAGCTGATCGACAGCGGCCTGGCGCCGCCGTCGGGGCTCGGCGGGGAGCTGTGGACGGCGGCGACGCGCCACCCGACGCGGCTGATCGGGCTCGTGCGCGACCGCGACGAGCTGCACGCGCTGATCGACGCGCGCGTCGATGCGATCGTCGCGGCCGGTGCGGGCGACGAGGTGCGCCGCGCCGACGCGGCCGGAGCGTCGGACGCCGTGCGCCGCGCGGTCGGCTTCGCCGAGCTGCTGGTCGGCGACGTCGACGCGATGAAGACCCGCACGCGGCGCTACGCGCGGCGCCAGCTGACATGGATGAGCAAGCTGCCCGCCATCGAGCTCGTGTGCCTGACCGGGACGACCGTCGAGGCGGCCGCCCGCGCGGTCGTGCAGGATTGACCGCAATGCGTGTCGAGAAGTGGCAGGCGCTGGGCAACGACTACGTGATCGTGGAGCACGACGCGCTGCCGTTCGAGCTGACCGGGCCGCGGGTCGCCGCGCTCTGTGACCGCCACACCGGCGTCGGGGCCGACGGCGTGCTTGAGCTGTCGGCACCGACGCGCGACGGCGTCGTAGCGACGCTGCGGATCTTCAACCCCGACGGGTCGGAGGCCGAGCTGTCGGGCAACGGCGCGCGCGAGGCGATCCTCTACCTGCGCGCCCGCGGTTTCGCCGCCGCCGACGAGTTCGCGATCGACACGGCGGCCGGCGAGATCCGCCCGACGATCCTGTCCGAGCGCGAGTGTCGCATGGCGATGGGGCGCGCGGAGATCGGGCAGCCCGGCGAGGCGGGCGGCTTTGCGTTCGTCCACCTGCGGATCGGCAACCCGCAGACGGTGGTGCGGATCGCGTCGGCGACCGACCTGATCGCGCTCGATCTCGCCGCGGTCGGGCCGCCGATCGAGTCCGACCCGCGCTTCCCGCAGCGCACGAACGTCTCGTTCTACGTGCCCGACGGCGATCGCCGCATCCGCGCGCGGATCTTCGAGCGCGGCGTCGGCGAGACGCAGTCGTCGGGCACCGGTGCCTGTGGCGCGGCGATCGCGTTCAGCCTGGACGCGGGGCCGGGCCCGGTCACGGTGGCGCTCGACGGCGGCGAGCTGCTGGTCGACGTCGACGCCGACCTGAACGTCGACCTGACCGGCTGGGCGGAGCCGGTGTGGGCCGGCGAGCTCGCGCCCGCGCTACTTGACCGGCTGGCCGCGCTGTAGCGTCTGGGCCATGGCCTCCTGCGCCGCCGCCCACGGGATCACGACGACCGACGACGCGTCGGGACAGGTCCTCGACGCCTACTACCCCGCGCCGGCCCTCGGCAGCGAGCCGACGGCGGTCGAGGGCATCTCCGCGCCCGGTTCCGACGCGATGCGCGGCGTGACGCTGTCTCCCGTGACGACGGTGATCGCCGACCTGTCGCAGCCGCCGGCCGACGTCGCGGACGCCTACCTGCGGCTACACCTGTTGTCGCACCGGCTGGTGCGACCCCATGAGATCAGCATGGACGGGATCTTCGGCGTACTGACCAACGTCGCCTGGACGTCGCTCGGGCCCGTGGCGATCGACCAGATCGAGGCGGTGCGCATGCGGGCGCGGGCGGCCGGGATCCACATCGGCGTGCACGGGATCGACAAGTTTCCGCGAATGACCGACTACGTCGTGCCGACCGGCGTGCGGATCGCCGACGCCGACCGCGTGCGCCTCGGCGCGTACCTGGCTCCGGGGACGACGGTGATGCACGAGGGGTTCGTCAACTACAACGCCGGCACGCTCGGAGCGTCGATGGTCGAAGGGCGTATCAGCGCGGGCGTGGTCGTCGGCGATGGATCGGACATCGGTGGCGGCGCGTCGATCATGGGCTCGCTGTCGGGCGGCGGGACGACGGTCAACACGATCGGCGAGCGCAGCCTGCTCGGGGCCAACGCGGGGATCGGGATCTCGCTGGGCGACGACTGCGTCGTCGAGGCCGGGCTCTACGTGACGGCCGGCACGCGCGTGACGCTGCCCGACGGGGACGTCGTCAAGGCCGCCGAGCTGTCGGGTATGCCGGGGCTGCTGTTCCGGCGCAACTCGCAGACCGGCGCCGTCGAGGTGTCGCCGCGCAGCGGCAGCTGGGGCGGCCTCAACGCGGCTCTGCACGCCAACGACTGAGGAGCTCGACAGCGGCGACGCACTCGTCGAGCGTCGGCACGAGCGCGACGCGGATGTAGCCCTCCCCGCCATCGCCCAGGTAGGCGCCCGGGGTCACGAGCACGCCGGTCTCGTCGAGCAGGGCCCGGGCGAACGCCTCGCTCGAGCTCCACGCCTCGGGCAGCGCGAGCCACAGGAAGAACGTCGCGTCGCCGCCCATGTCGCGCAGCCCGTGGGCGACGAACGAGGAGAGGATGGGCTCGCGCTTGGCGGCGTAGGCGCCGCGCATCTGCTCGACATGCTCCTCGTCGCCCAGCGCGGCGATGGCGGCGCGCTGGACGAACTCCTGCGGGGCGACGCCGACGTTGGGGCGAAAGCGCTTCAGTGCGGCGATGAGTTGCGGGTCGCCGGCCGCGAAGCCGGCCCGGAAGCCGGGCATCGACGAGCGCTTGGACAGCGTGTTGAAGACGATGACGTTGGCGCGCGACTCGACCTGAAGCGCCGACGCCGGCTGCTCGCCGAAGTAGATCTCGCTGTAGGCCTCGTCGCTGGCCAGGACGAAGTCGTGCTCGCGCGCCAGCGCGGCCCAGGCGGCGTAGTCCTGGTGGGTGGCCGTGGCGGCGGTCGGGTTGTTGGGGTAGTTGACCCACAGGACGGCGAGGGCGTCGAGGTCGACGCCGGCCAGGTCGGGCAGGAAGCCGTGGTTTTCGCGCAGCGCCAGCTCGACGACCTCGCGCCCGGCAAAGCGCGCGCCGCGGTCGGGGACCGGGTAGCCCGGCGTGGTAACGGCGACTGCGCCGGGGGCGACCACGTGGACGAGGTGGAAGATCGCCTCCTTGGAGCCGAGCGTCGGGATGACCTCGGTGTCGGGGTCGACCGCGGTGTCGAAGCGCCGCTGCAGCCACGCCGCGGCGGCGGCCCGCAGCTCGGGCAGCCCGGCGGCCAGCGGGTAGGTCGACTGCGGCGTGATCGCGTCGGCCAGCGCTTGGCGGATGAATGCGGGCGTCGGCTCGCGCGGTTCGCCGACGCTGAAGTCGATCAGCTGCTCGCCGCGCGCGAGCAGGGCATGGCGGGCCTCCTGCAGGCGGGCGAACGGATAGGCCGGCAGGCCCGTGAGGACCGGGTTCAGCTCCACAGGAGCGCCTCGAGGATCGTGAAGCAGTCGACGAGCGCGGCGATCGCGACGCGCTCGTCGCGGCGGTGGGCGAAGGCCGGGTCCCCGGGGCCGAAGTTGACGGCGGGCACGCCGGCGACGGCGAGCTCGGCGACCGGCGTCCACGCCTGCTTGGGCGCGAGCGTGAGGTCGCCGGCGTCGATCAGGGCGCGGATCAGCGGGTGGCCGATGGCGACCGCGCCCGATGGCGCATTGGCGTCGATCGTCAGCACCGCGTCGTCGCGATCGCACAGTTCGCGCAGCCGGCGCTCGGCATCGACGGCGTCGCGGTCGGGTGCGTAGCGGTAGTTGACGCTGGCGGTGACGCGGTCGGGGATCACGTTCCTGGCGATGCCGCCGGTGATCTCGGTGACGCTGACAACCTCGCGGAACTCGAGCCCGTCGATGGTGTGGGGTGCGGGCGGGGCCTCGTCGGCGACGCGCGCGATCTCACGGGCCGCGCGCTCGATCGCGTTGTCGGCCAGCCACGGGCGCGCGCTGTGGCCGCTGCGGCCGGTGAAGGTCCAGGTCGCGTTGATGTTGCCCAGGCACCCGGCGTGCAGTTCGTTGGCGGTCGGCTCCAAGACGATCGCCGCGTCGACGCCGCGCAGGCCGGCGTCGCGCGCCAGCAGTGGCGTCAGCGCGCTGTCGCCGAACGGCAGCTCCTCGCGCGCGAAGAAGCACAGCGTCACCGCCGGGCCCTGCCCCGCCCCCGCGCGCGCCGCGAGCTCGAGTCCGAGCTCGACCATCACGGCGATGCCGGCCTTCATGTCGCTCGCGCCCGCGCCGTGGATCGTGTCGGCGTCACGGCGACCGGGGACGTTGTCCTGGACCGGGACAGTGTCGAGATGCCCGGCCAACAGCAGTCGCGGTGCCGCGGGCACGGCGGTCGGCAGGTCGGCGATGAGGCAGCCGTCGCCGGCGTCGCGGACGTCGACGCCGCCCTCGCCCAGCACGTCGGCGATGTGCGCGGCCAGCAGAGCCTCGTCGCGCGATGGGGACGGGATCTCCACCAGCTCGAGGGTGCGCGCCGCGAGTCGGTCGGCGAGCTGCGCGTCCGTGCGGGCGTCCGGCACGCGCCGGACTCTATCGCGGGCTCGCGGCGCCTTCGGTCGCCTGCGCGGGCGAGTAGCGGCGCAGCGCCGCCAGGACCTCGGCGGCCAGCCGCGAGCCCTCGTGGGCGTGCAGTGGCGTGACCCCGACGCGGACCACGACCTCGTCGCCGTCGATCGCCTCGAGCTCGATCCGCGGCGCCCCGCGGACCGCGACGTCGATCGCGTCCTCGAGCCCCTGCTGGACCTCGTCCGGGCGCACGTCAAGGGGCAGCCGCGCCCGCAGATCGACACCGGCCGGCTCGCGCAGCGGCGTCACCGCGACGCCGAGCACGACGCTGTTGGGCACGACGACGGCGTCATCGCCGTTGGACAGGGTGGTGTAGAGCAGCCCCAGCGCGCTGACCGTGCCCTCGATCTGACCGGCCAGCGGCCCGCCCTGCAAGCGCACGCGCTCGCCGACCCGAAACGGGCGGGCGGTGAGCAGCACCGTTCCCGCAATCACGTTGCCGAAGGTCTGCTGCGCGGCCAGCCCGAGGATCACCGCGGTCACGGCGCCGCCGACGGCGAGCGTCCGCGGGTCAAGGCCCGCCACGTGCAGCGCGATGAACACAGCGATCGCGACCGTCACGAAGCGCGCGATGAAGCCGACCGTGCCCGCGGCCCCCGGCTCCAGCCGCCGAAACAGCGTCGGCGCCAGCGCCCGCCCAAGGTCGCGCGCGAGCTGCCAGCCGACGATCAGCATCAGCGCGGCAATGAGGATCCGCGCCGGCGTATCGACGCCGAACAGCGGACGCCGGTAGTGCTCGACCACGACGAGGCCGGTCAGCGCCAGCGCGAAAACGACCGTGTGCCAGCGCGCCTTGCGGACAACCCGTTGCGAGAGTTGGCGTGCCAAGCCGACCTCGTGCCAGGAATGGCTGCGCGTCTGCAGCATGTCGCGGATCGGCGGCCGACGGGGAGCGGACATCACAATGTGGTGCCCGTCCTGTCAGTGCCAAAACACTGTGCCGAGGTGCTCTGTGATCACACTCACGCGCTCAGAACAGCACCTCCTGCTTCGACGGCGGGGGCGGCGCCCGTGTCGGCCCGGGCGGGCGGACGAACTGCCGCTCCCCCGTCGGTCGCAGGCGGATCGGCGGGCGCAGCCCCGGTCGGCGCAGCAGCGCCGCCAGGCGCGAGCGCTCGCTCGGGGTCGCATAGGCCGAGCGAGCGTAGAGCTCCTCGTAGTGATCGACGAGGTCGGGGCGATAGCCGCGCAGCCAGTCCATGAACACGCCGCGCACCGATCCGCGCAGGTGCAGGGCAACGCCGCCGACCCCCGTCGCCCCCGCTTCGCCGGACAGTTCGAGGATCCGCGCGACCTGCCGCGGATCGTCGTTGATGCCCGGCATCAGCGGGGCGACGAGGACACCGGTCGGGATGCCCGCCCGGTTGAGCTCGGCGACCGCCTCGATCCGCTTGCGCGGATGAGGTGTGTGGGGCTCGCTCGCGCGCCACGCGCGCTCGTCGAGCGTCGGGATGGAGAGGTTGGCCTGGATCTCGGTGACGGCCGAGATCTCGCGCAGCAGCGCGACGTCGCGCAGGATGAGCGGCGACTTGGTCAGCACCGAGCACGGGTTGCGCGCGTCGCGCAGCGCCTCCCAGATTCCCGGCAGCAGCCGGTAGCGCGACTCGACCCACTGATACGGGTCGGTGTTCGTGCCCAGGGCGACGTGCTCGCCGGTCCATGACGGCCGCGCGAGCTCCGCCCGCAGGACCTCGGGGACGTTGACCTTGACGACGATCTCGCGTTCGAAGTCCCGCCCCGCGTCGAGCCCGAGGTACTCGTGCGTGGGCCGCGCGAAGCAGTACACGCACGCGTGCGTGCAGCCGCGGTACGGGTTGACCGTGTAGCGGAACGGCATCCGCGACTTCTCCGGGACGCGATTGAGCGCCGACTTCGCCCGTACCTCGTAGAAGCGCACGTCGAGCGCCTCGGGTGCATCGAAGCGCCGCACGATCGCGGGTTCGCGGTAGCCCGGCAGGCGGGCGGCCTCCTCGGCCTCGGTTGTCAGGTTGTCCCAGCGCACGAACGTATGTTCGCACGCGGCGCGGACGGCACCGCACGGGCGGGGTCAGGAGGAGCGGACGACCGTGAATCGCGCGGTGGCCGGCTTGGAACGGTTGCGCACGCTGTCGCTCGCGGTCACGGTCGCGATGTAACGGCCGGGGGCGAGCGCGCGCGACCCGACGCGGCCGCTGAAGGAGATCGCCGCCTTGCCGGCGCGCAGACCCTTGCGCGTCAGCGTGCCGGCCGACTGGTTGAGCGTGCACGGCCGGCCGTGGCGTGCACTGGCCACGCAGTGGCCGTGGACCTGGTGGGCGCTGACGACGCGCTGCAGCGAGATCGTGACCGTCGCCGTCTCGCTGAGACCGAAGCGGATCGTTGTCCCGCCGGACGAGTGGGTCGCGCCGCCACGCTTCGACGTCACGGGCTGGCGTGCGCGCGAGCGAGCGCTGACGGCCGTCGACTTGGCGCCGACCGCGAACGTCGACGGCGAGAAGCTCAGGCCGGTGACGACCGGCGTCCTGTGGTGCGTGGGCCCCGAACCCTGCGGGGCGACGGGCTCGGCGCTGACCTGGACGTAGGCGAGAGCGGTCGAGGTCAGGCCGCTGGGGTCGGTGACGGTCAGCATCACCCGGTGCTCGCCCGCCGTCGCGAAGGCGTGGAAGGCGATCGCTCCCTTGGCGTGGCCGCCATCGTCGAACGTCCAATCGTAGGAGAGCTGATCCCCGTCGTCGGCGTCCGAGGACGACGAGCCGTCGAACACGCCGACCGCGTGCGCAGCGACGTTCGGTGTCGAGGCGATCGAGGCGTTCGGCGCGTTGTGGCCGTACTCGTAGGCGCCGAGGTCGCGGATGCGGCTGCCGTTCCCGTCACCGTCGATCGCCAGCGACATCCCCGCGAGATCCGACAGCGTCCCGCACAGGGGATCGCACGGCCCACCGGCGTCGACGGCGGGCGAGCGCGCGTAGAGGTGGAAGTCACCGTGGTCGGGGTCGACGAACTGCGGGTCGGCGTCGATGTTGTGGTCGACCGTCACCGTCCCGGCGCCCGATCCGGTGCCGCCCGGCAGGTGCACGTCGTCGTACTGGGCGGTCAGGCTGGCCGTCGCGCCGGGGGCCGCGCTGCGGCTGAGGTTGGTGTCGAAGCCGCGCACGATCGAGTCCTGCAGCGTCAGCGATGCGTCGGCGTGGTCGCTGCCGGAAATCGACAGGCCGGTGCCCGAGCCGCCTCCCGCGAGGATCGTGGCGCCGCGCACGGTCAGGTTGCCGTTGGTGGTCTGAAGCGCCGTCGCCGTGTCGCCGCGCATCGCGATCAGCGCCTCGTCGACGGCGATGGTTCCGGTCGCCGGCACGGCGACGCCTGTGGCGGTGGCGGAGATCCAGACGTCGCGCGCGGCGAGCGCCGGGCTGCCGGTCGCCGCCGTCGTCAAGCCGACCGGGCCGCTCAGGTGGGCGTTTGAGACGGTGCCCGTCGCGCCGGCGGTCTGGTCGATGTCGGCGTTGCTGGAGGACGGCATCGCGACGTCGCCGTCGGCGAACAGCGCGTCGTCGGACAGCGCGACGCCGTCGGTCGTACCCAGCGCGCCGGCGCCCGAGACGTCGACGCGGCGGGACTGCGCCCCGTCGAGGACGAGGCCGGCGTCCATCGGGGTGTGGATCGCAATCGAGAGGTCGGTGACCGCCGAGCCGGCGATGCCGAGGCGCAGGACGAAGTTCGACGACGACTCGGCGCGAACCGTCGTCAGGCTCTGACCGGCGCCGGACACGCGGACCGCGGGTGCGCCGGGCGTCGAGTAGTCGAACCCGCCACCGGCCGCGTCGTACACCCCGCGGCCGAGCGCGACGACGTTCGGCCCGGGCAGGTCGGTGGCCGACGCGTTGAGCGCGGTCTGGAGGGTCGGTTCGGGCGTCGTGCCGCTCGGACACGGGTCGATCTGGGAGACGCAGTAGGTCGTTGCGTGAGCGGCGGCGGCCGGCCACAGCGCGAGGACGACGCTCGCGAGAGCCGCGATCCGAGTGGGCGACACATAACTCTGAGCCACAAATAAGTAATCGGCACGTGCGAGGCTCGATGTTGGGCAGCTCGACCAACGATCCAGCTGTTGAGGCGAAGCACCAGAATTTGGGATGGCAAATCAGACGAATGTTGCAGCCCGAGCGACCAGCGACAGGTCCCCGGACAGGGTCTGGCTGGTCGCCTGGTCGATCGTCACCGGGACGATTTCGCCCGCCTGGGCCAGGCCGGAGAAGTTGACGACCTTGTTGTGGCGGCAGCGGCCGCGCATTCGGTCGGGATCGGTCCGCGACGAGCCCTCCACGAGCACGTCGACGGTACGACCGACAAATCGTTGAGCGCGCTCGCGGGCGCGATCCTGAACGAGCTCGACGAGGCGCTCGATGCGCTGGACCTTGACCGGGTGCGCGACGACGCCGTCGGTGATCTTCTCGGCCTCGGTACCGCGCCGCGGCGAGAACAGGAACGTGAAGGCGGCATCGAAGCCGACCTCGTCGACCACCTCCATCGTCTCCTCGAAGTCCGCCTCGGTCTCCCCCGGGAAGCCGACGATGATGTCGGTCGTCAGCGCGCAATCGGGGACGTGCTCGCGGATCAGCGCGACGCGATCCATGAAGCGGTCGCGGTCGTAGGTGCGGCGCATCGCCTTGAGGATCTTCGACGAGCCCGACTGCAGCGGCAGGTGGATGTGCTCGCATACCGATGGCAGCTCTGCGTGGGCGCGGATCACGTCCTCGCGCATGTCCTTGGGGTGCGGCGACGTGTACCGGACGCGATCGATCCCGTCGACCGAATCGATCGCGTGCAGGAGCTCGGCGAAGCTACGCCGCGGCTCGCGCAGGTCGCGACCGTAGGAGTTGACGTTCTGGCCCAGCAGCGTGACCTCGCGGACGCCGTCGAACGCGAGCCGCCGGGCCTCGTCCACGAGCTCGTCGAGCGGGCGGCTGACCTCGCGGCCGCGCGTCGACGGCACGATGCAGTACGAGCACGCGCAGTTGCAGCCGACGCTGATCTGCATCCAGCCCTGGAACTCGCGCGTGCGCTTCATCGGCAGGTGGCCGGTGAAGCCCTCGAACTCGAAGTAGCCCTGAGCGCCGATGCTGTCGCTGGTCAGGAACTCGGCAAGCTTGTGGACCTGCCCCGGGCCGAAGGCGACGTCGACGAACGGGAAGCGCGCGAAGACCTCGTCCTTGACGGACTGCGCCCAGCAGCCGCCGACGCCGACGACGACGCTGGGATCCTGGGTCTTGCGGCGCTTGGCGGCGCCGAGTCGCGCAACGAAACGGGAGTCGGCCGACTCGCGGATCGAGCAGGTGTTGAAGAGGATCAGCTCCGCCTGCTCGGCGTCGTCGGTCTCCGCGTAGCCGAGGCTGTCGAGCATGCCCTTCATCCGCTCCGAGTCGTGCTCGTTCATCTGGCAGCCAAAGGTGGTGAGGTGGTACGCGGGCATCTGGTTCTGGCTCTGGCTCTGGAGGGTACTTGCGGGCGCTGGTGGTACGCCGGATCCGACGCAGAGTCGCTCCGCTGGCACAAGGCCGAATCGCGGCGCGACCCTCATCAGGATCCGGCTGGCCCGGCGCAGTGGCGCTTGGCCACATGCCGCGTTGGTGGTGGGCGGGCGGTGGCGTCGGCGAGTCGTGCAGCCTCGCGGGCGCTGGTGGTACTCCGGCAACCCAGCCTTCGCGGGAGGAGCGCCCTATGCGGCGTCGGAGAAGGCGCGGACGACGTCGTAGGCCAGGTCGAGGTCGTAGCCGCGGCGGATGAGGAGGCCGAGGGCGCGCTCGCGCTCGCGGTCGTCGCGCGGGGCGACGCGGATGCGGCTGCGCAGGACACCCAGAGCCGCGTCGCGCTCGGCGTCAGTGCCGAACGACGCGAGCGCCGCCGCGATGTCGTCGCCCGTGCAGCCGGCGATCAGGAGCTTGCGCTCGATCCGCTCGGCCCCCCAGCCGTCGAGGTCGCGGCGGTCCTGAGCGAAACGCAGGGCGTAGCGAGCGTCGTCGAGGGCGTGGTCCTCACACAGGCAGGCGACCGCCTCGTCGATCGTCGCCGGCTCGACGCGCTTGGCCGCGAGATGGCGGCGGACCTCGTGGGTCGTGCGGTCGCGCCGGCTGAGGAATCGCAGCGCCAGGTCGAGGGCGTGTTGCAGGCGCGCCGCCGGGTCGGCGACGCGCTCGATCGTGTCCATGCCAGCGGCCCCGCTACGCCACGGCTTCGACGACCGCCGACAGGTCGGCCTCGACGTCGACGGCATCGTCGTCGCGCTCGATCGGCGCCACCAGGTCGCGATCGACGCCGAGGATCTCGTAGATGCGGGCCTCGATCTCCAGGGCGATCTCCGGGTGCTCGGACAGGAACGCCTTGGCGGCGTTACGGCCCTGACCGAGACGCTCGTCGCCGTAGGAGAAGAACGAGCCCGACTTCTTGACGACGTCGTGCTCGAGCCCGAGGTCGATCAGGCAGCCTTCGGTCGAGATGCCGCTGCCGAACTCGATGTCGAACTCGGCCTGGCGGAACGGCGCCGCGACCTTGTTCTTGACGACCTTCACGCGAACGCGGTTGCCGACCGCCTCAGTCCCGTCCTTGAGCGTCTCGATGCGGCGGATGTCGAGGCGCTGCGACGAGTAGAACTTCAGCGCCCGCCCGCCCGGCTGGGTCTCGGGCGAGCCGAACATCACGCCGATCTTCTCGCGGATCTGGTTGGTGAACACGCACAGCGTCTGCGTGCGGTTGAGCGTCCCCGCGAGCTTGCGCATCGCCTGCGACATCATCCGCGCCTGCAGGCCGACCGACGTGTCCCCCATCTGTCCCTCGAGCTCGGAGCGCGGGGTCAGCGCGGCGACCGAGTCGACGGCGACGACGTCGACCGCGCCGGAGCGCACGAGCATGTCGGCGACCTCGAGGGCCTGCTCGCCGTAATCGGGCTGCGACACGAGCAGCTCGTCGATGTCGACGCCGATCTGGCGGGCGTACAGCGGGTCCATGGCGTGCTCGGCGTCGATGAACGCACACACGCCGCCCAGCTTCTGGGCCTCGGCGAGGATGTGGTAGACGAGCGTCGTCTTGCCCGACGACTCGGGGCCGAAGATCTCGATGACGCGCCCCCGCGGCACCCCGCCGATGCCGAGCGCGAGGTCGAGCGACAGCGCTCCGGTCGGGATCGCGTTGACGCGCACCTGGGCGCCGGGGTCGCCCATGCGCATGACGGTGCCCTTGCCGAACTCGCGCTCGATCTGGGCCAGGGCGCCCTGGAGCGCGGCATCGCGGGCCTTGGCGGCCTTCTCCTGCTCGTTCACAGCCATGGGATGAAGCCTTTCGACGTCTGGGAGGTGGTCAAATGTATGGGGAGGATCGGACGGAATAGTGGGAACGCATGTTCGACCGCAGACCGCGTCCAAACAACACGCGATCGCCACAATTCACACCCAGAACTGCACCCGCTCTACCCGGGCAGGTCGACCCGTGCCAGCGCCTCGTAGCGCGCCCCGCCCGGCCCGAGCTGCGAGCGGTACAGCGTCAGCGACGGACAGTGAAACGCTGGCAGCGCGGGCAGGGGCGGCAGCCCGCGGCGTAGCGGGCGTGAGCCGCGGCGCACGCGCGCGACGGTCACGTGGGGAACGAACTCGCGCTCCTCCGGGATGTAGCCGGCGCCGTCGGCCAGCGCGCCGGAGACCGCCGCCTGCAGCGCGGTCAGCTCGCCGCGCACGTCCTCGATCCCGACCGTCAGCACGTGCGGGCGGCCCGGCGCCAACCACAGCACGCGCTCGATCGCCAGCGACCGGGCTGGAGCCGCGCACGCGGTCACGATGTCCCCGAGGCGCTTGCTCTCGCTGGCCTCGCGCCAGCCCAGGAAGCACAGCGTGACGTGCAGCGCCTGGGGCCCCACGAGCCGCAGCGCGCGATCGTCGCCGACCGCGCGGTGCGCCCACGTCACAAGCGCCTCGCGCACCCCGACCGGCAGGTCGGCGGCGGCGAACAGACGCGCATTCACGGTCCGACCGTCACGGGCACGCCGTCGCGCGCCGCCCGCAGCACGCGGGCGACGAGGTGCATCGCGACGGTCGTCGAGCGATCGCGGACGTCGAACCGGCCTCCGGGCAGCCGCGTCGTGCGCGTGATCGATCGCCCGTCGACCGCGGTCACGGCGAAGCAGACCGTCCCCACCGGCTTGTCCTCCGAACCGCCGTCGGGGCCGGCGATGCCGGTCACCCCGACGCCGATGTCGGCGCCGAGCACCGCCCGGGCGCCGTCGGCCAGCGCCACCGCGACCTCCTCGGAGACCGCGCCGTGCGTCTCGATCAGCTCGGGGTCGACGCCCACGACCGACTCCTTGACCGCGTTGGAGTAGGCGGTGATGCCACCGATCATGTAGTCCGACGATCCGGGCAACTCGGTCAGGCGCCCGGCCAGCAGACCTCCGGTGCACGACTCCGCGACCCCGATCTGCCAGCCGAGCCCGCGCAGCAGCGCCGCCACCTGCTGGTCGATCGTCGACCCGTCGTCGGAGAACAGCAGCGGCCCGTGGCGGTCGCGCACGATGTCCTCGAACCCCTGGTAGATCGCCTGCTGGGCGGGCTCGAACCGTGTGACGATCTCGAGCTCGCCGCGGCGCAGGCACGTGGTGATCTCCAGCGCGTCGATGTCGACCCCGGCCTCACGAGCCTGGCGCATCGTCTCCGCGATCTCGGACTCCGGCAGGCCGAAGATCCGCAGCATCGTCTGGCGGTACTCGGTCGCACCGGCGACCGCAGCGGCGAACGCGTCGGTCTTGGTCGCCTCGACCCACAGTGGCTGAAGCTCGCGCGGCGGGCCCGGCAGCACGACGACCGTCGGCGCCCCCGAGCCGTCGGACGGCGGGACGACGAGCCCCGGCGCCGTCCCGACCGGGTCAAGGATCGTCGAACCCTGCGGCACCACGGCCTGCTTGCGGTTGGCCTTGCGCACGGCGTCCATGTCGAGGTTCGGCCAGCGGATCATGACCGCGCGCAGGATCTCGGCGATCCGCTCCTCCAGCGGCTCGTCGAGCACCATCTCGCGGCCCTGGAACTCGCCGACGATCTGCGCCGTGCGGTCGTCCTCGGTCGGCCCGAGACCGCCGCTGGTGACGATCAGGTCGACGCCCGCCCCGGCGAGCCAGCCCAGGCCGTCGTGCATGTCCGACGGGCGATCGCCGACGATGACGATGTGGGCGAGGTCGACGCCGAGGTCGCGCAGGCGGTCCGACAGCCATGGACCGTTGCGGTCGGAGACACGGCCCGTGAGGACCTCGGTGCCGGTGATCAGGATGCCCGCGCGTGCGCTCATGTGCAGGTGGGCCGCTGGCCCACCCCCAGCGTACGGCGTCCGGCATGTGTGACGACGTAGCCGATCCCGCTCGATACACCGGGGACCTGGCGCAGCCGACCGTCGATGCGCATGGTGAGGTTGCCGTTGCCGAGCGCCATGCGGAACTCCGACGAGCGGTAGGTCGGCGTCCGCGCCCCCGCGCTGAGCGTGACGTTGCGCAGCAGCGTGCGGCCGCCGGCGGCGACCAGGCAGACGCTGACCGGCCCCGACGGGATCAGCTGCAGGCGCACGATCTTGGTGGCGTGCCGATGGCCCGACGACGGCGTCGTGGTGGTCGGCGCGGTCGTCGGCGTGGTGCCGTGGCCGACGGTGGCCGGCGGCGTCGTCGACTGCTTGTGCGACGAGCCGCCGCCGACCGCAGTGATCGCGTAGACACCGCCCAGCGCGACGAGGATCAGGCCCCAGATGACATACGCGCGCGGGATGCCGCCGCCACGCGCCACGACCGCGGTTGCGCCGGTCGACGGCGCCGCGCGGCGTGATCGGCTGAAGATCGACCTCCGACAGCCGCTCGTGGCGCAGCTTGTACTCCTCCACGAGTGCCCGCGAGTCCAGGCCGAGTGCGTCCGCGTACGTGCGCAGAAAGCTCTTGACGAACGTTGGTCCGGGCAGCAGGTCCCATTCCTCGTTCTCCAAGGCGCGCAGGTATTTGGCGCGGATCTTCGTCTCGGCCTCGACCTCCGAGATGTCGATCCTGGCACGCATCCGCGCCTCGCGCAGGGTCGGGCCGATCTCGGGCATGTTCTGCGCACGTTATCCGGCCTGCGCAGCAGGACCGGCACCCTCGCTTGCAGGGACTTCAGTCCGACACGCCGTCGTCGATCGCATCCATCACGCCCGTATCGGGCGCAATGAGCACCGGCTGCGGCGAGCGCTGCTCCAGCGCCGCCAGCACACGCGGCAGATCGGACTCGGTGACCAGCACCTGCCGCGGCTTGGAGCCCTCGTAGCCGGAGATGATCCCGCGGCGCTCGAGCATGTCGATCAGTCGTCCCGCGCGTGTGTACCCGAGGCGCAGCCGGCGCTGGAGCATCGACGTCGATGCGGTCCCCATCTCGACGACGAGCTGGATCGCATCGCCGAGCATCGCGTCCTCGTCGGGGTCGAAGCCGTCGTCGTCGCTCGACCCCTCGTCGGCCGCCGGCTCGGCCTCCTCGAGCAGGTCCTCGCGAACCTCGGGCTCGCCCTGCTGCGCCCACCACGACGTCAGCGCGGCGATCTGCGGCTCGTCGATGTACGCGCCCTGGATGCGCTGGAGCTTGGACGAGCCGACCGGCGCGAACAGCAGGTCCCCCTGGCCCAGCAGCGACTCGGCGCCGTTCTGGTCGAGGATCACGCGCGAGTCGATCTGCGACGAGACGGCGAACGCGATCCGCGACGGGACGTTGGCCTTGATCATGCCGGTGATCACGTCGACCCGTGGGCTCTGGGTGGCGAGCACGAGGTGGATCCCGACGGCACGCGCCTTCTGGGCCAGGCGGATGATCGCGTCCTCGACATCGGCCGGCGCGACCATCATCAGGTCGGCGAGCTCGTCGATGACGCACAGGATGTAGGGCAGCGGCTCGTCGCCGCCCTTGACGCGCTCCTTGTTGAGCTCGATGAGCGAGCGGGTGCGCTTCATCGACATCACTCCGTAGCGCCACTCCATCTCGCGCACCAGGTTCGACAGCGCGTTCGCGGCCTGGCGCGGGCTGGTGATGACCGGGGTCAACAGGTGCGGGATCGCCTCGTAGTGGTTGAGCTCGACCTGTTTGGGGTCGATCAGGACCATCCGCACGTCCTTGGGCGTCGCGCGCAGCAGGATCGAGCTGAGCATCGCGTTGATCGCCCCCGACTTGCCGGCGCCGGTCGTTCCCGCGACCAGGAGGTGCGGCATCTTGGCCAGGTCGGCGCCGATCGCCTTGCCGGAGACGTCCTTGCCGAGCCACACGGTCAGCGGCGACCAGTCCTTCGGCGGCTCCTGGTAGACGTCGCCGAGGCGCACGATCTTGCGGTTGCGGTTGGGAACCTCGACGCCGACCGCTGTCTTGCCGGGGATCGGGGCGAGGATCCGGATGTCGGTCGCGGCGAGCGCGTAGGCGAGGTCGTCCTTGAGCTGGGCGACCTTCGACATCTTGATGCCCGGGGCCAGGCGCAGCTCGTAGCGTGTGATGTGCGGGCCGGCGACGGTGGCTACGACCTTGGCCTCGACGTTGAAGTGGCTGAGCGCCTCGAGCAGCGCGGCCGCGGTCTTGCCCTGGCCGGCCGTGTCCGGGCGGGCCTGCTCCTCGGTCGAGCGCTTGAGCACCGTCGGCTGCGGCAGCTCCCAGTTGACGTCGGCGGGCTGCTGCGGACCTTCGATCGACTCGGTCGGAGCCTCGGTGACGGCGACCCCGACCGGCTCGTGGTCGCCGGCGACCACCAGCTCGACGTCCGGCTCGAGCTCGGGCTCGGGGTCGTCGTGCATCTCCGGCTCGGGCTCGTGCGGCTCGTCATCCTCCTGCCCGAAGAGGTCCGGGAACCGCTTGGGCCCCGACCAGAAGCCGTCCTGCGCCGGCGCCTCGACATGCGTGGCCCGGACGATGAGCTCGGCGTCCTCGTCCTCGGGCGGCAGGTAGGCGTCGGGCATCTCGGCCGCCGCCACGCGCGCGCCGCCACCGCCGCCGCGCACCGCTATCTCGGTCGACGTGCGCCGCATCGCGCGCGTCGTGTCGGCGACGCTGGATGACGTCGCGCGCAGCACGCCGGCGACCGTCGCGCCGGTCACGAGCAGCAGCCCGGCCAGGAACAGGAACACGGCCGCGATGTGGGTGCCGATCGTGCCGACGAGGCTCTGGCCGCCGTAGCGCATCGCCTCGCCGACGATCCCGCCGCGGGCCTCGAACACCGGGGTCTGGAAGTACTGATGCGTCGACGGCGCGCCGGGGCCGAGGCCGAGCGTTCCGGCCGCGAGCGCCAGCATCGCGGCCGCAGCCAGGCAGATCGCCCCCGACCGCAGCGGGCGGCGGCCGGGCAGAACTGGACGCAGAACGAGGATCGCGCCGATCGCCACGAGCACGACCGGCGCGGCGTAGGCGACCTCGCCGCCGACGTAGCGCAGGCCGGTCACGGCACCGGAGCCGACCCGCCCGGCGCTGTGGCTGGTGTAGAGCGGGAACGCGACGAGCACGCCGAGCGCAACCAGCCCGAGGCCGATCAGATCCCAGTGGCGCTGCTCGAGCACCGGCAGCGCCGTTCGCCAGCTGCGGGCGCGCCGTGCCTTGGCGCGGGGCGCGGGCGCCTTCGACGGGCGCTTGGACCTCGCGGTCGTGGTCTTCTTGCGAGCAGGGGTGCGAGTGGGCGGCATGCGCAGCTGCGCATTTCGACGGGTAGCCCTGCTCCCCTGCGTGCAGTGTTCAGGGGACGCTATACGTACCATCGTCCTATGAACGACCGGCCGGCCAGGGTCCTCGTGGTCGAGGACGACGACGAGATCGCCCAGGCGGTCCAGCGGTCGCTGCGCGTCGAGGGCTACGACGTACGGATCGCCGCCGACGGCGAGGACGCCTTGCGGATGGCCGGCGAGTACGTCCCCGACCTGATCGTGCTCGACCTCGGGCTGCCGAAGATGGACGGCATCGAGGTCGCACGGCGGCTGCGGGCCGACGACGACACACCGATCCTGATGCTGACCGCGCGCGACACGGTCGAGGCCCGCGTCGAGGGCCTGGATTCGGGCGCCGACGACTATCTCGTCAAGCCGTTCGAGCGCCAGGAGCTGCTGGCCCGGCTGCGGGCGCTGCTGCGCCGCCGGCCGCCCAAGGGCTCCGCGTCGGTCGTCGTCGGCGACCTCGTGCTCAACCCCGACACCCACGAGGTGCGCCGCGAGGAGCGCCGCGTCGAGCTGACACAGCGTGAGTTCGAGCTCCTCGAGTACCTGATGCGCAACGAGCGGATCGTCATCCCGCGCCAGCGCCTGCTCGAGGAGGTGTGGGGCTATGACCCGTTCGCCTCGACGAACACGATCGAGGTGTTCGTCTCGAACCTGAGGCGGAAGCTCGAGGCCGGCGGCGAGACGCGGCTGCTGCACACGATCCGCGGAGCGGGGTACGTGTTGCGTGCTTGACCGCATCCCGATCCGCTGGCGGCTGGCCGGTACGTCGGCGCTGCTCACGCTGGTCATCCTGTGCGCCTTCGCGTTTGCGGTCGGGACGCTGACCGCCTCGCGGATCCGGTCGGACTTCAGCCACGAGACGCAGGTCCGCGCCGACGACCTCGCACCCGGGGTTCTGCGCCAGATCGAGGTCCACCGTGGCAACCCGACGATGCCCAAGGGCGCGGCCAAGAGCCTGTCCGACCTCGAGGGCGGGATCATCCGCGTCGCGCTCGCCAAGGACCCGGACATCGTGATCGGCGAGGCGCCGCCGGGCGGCCCCGACCTCGGCCGCTCGACCACGACCGACGTCGTCGGCCCGTACCTCGTCGTGCCGGTCATCACCAACGCTCCGCCCCAGCACGGCAAGGTCGGCGAGAAGCTGCTGATCCAGTACGCGCGCCGAACCTCGGACGTCGAGGCGACGATCGGCCGCGTGCGCCTGTTCCTGATCCTCGGCGTGCTGGCGGGCACGGGGCTCGCACTCGCCGCCGGCCTGTTGCTGGCGCGCCGGGCGATGAAGCCGATCGACCGCCTGACCGGGATCGCCCAGCACATCGCGCAGACGCGCGACCCCGGCCAGCGGATGCCGCCGACGTCGGCCGAGGACGAGGTCGCGGTGTTGTCGCGGACGCTCGACGAGATGCTCGAGGCGCTGGCCGCGTCGCGCGCCGAGACCGAGGCGATGCTCAAGCGCCAGCAGCAGTTCGTCGCCGACGCATCGCACGAGCTGCGCACGCCGCTGACCAGCGTGATGGCCAACCTCGAGCTGCTGGCCGACGTGCTGGCCGGTGATCAGGGCGAGGCGGCCCGCTCGGCGCTGCGCTCGTCGCGGCGCATGCGCCGCCTCGTCGTCGACCTGCTGCTGCTGGCCCGCGCCGACGCGCGGCGGCCGATCCGGCCGCAGCCCGTTGACATGGGGCAGGTCGTGGTCGAGGCGGCCGGTGAGCTCGGTGCGGTCACCGACGCGCACGAGCTGAGCGTCGAGACGCACCCGGCGTGGGTCATGGGCTCACGCGACGACCTGCTGCGCATGATCGTGAACCTCGTCGAGAACGCCATCTCGCACACGCCGCCCGGGACGCATGTCCAGGTCCGTGTGCAGGGCGCCGGCGGGCGCGTCGTGCTGTCGGTGACCGACGACGGGCCGGGCGTCAGCCCCGACATGCGCGAGCAGATCTTCGAGCGCTTCGTGCGCGGGGCCGGCGACCGCGGCGGGTCGTTCGGCCTCGGGCTGTCGATCGTGCGTGTGGTCGCCGAGCAGCACGGCGGCTCGGTCACGCTGGCGCCGACCGGCGGGCGCGGCGCGCGATTCGTGGTCACGCTGCCGGCGATGGCGGCGGCGCCCACCCCCGACGGCGCGGCCGCGCGCGAGCCGTCCGTCGCCGGACCGGCCCGGCCGCGCACCTGAGCGTGGCCGGCGAACTGCTCCTCAGCGTGCTCGACCAGTCGCCGGTCGCCCAGGGCGCCACGTCGGTCGACGCACTGGCCAACACGCTCGACCTCGCTGCACTGTGCGAGTCGCTGGGCTACTACCGCTACTGGGTCGCCGAGCATCACGGCGGGCCGATGCTTGCCGGCGCCAGCCCCGAGGTACTGGTCGCGGAGATCGCGCGCTCGACGTCGCGGCTGCGGGTCGGCAGCGGCGGCGTCATGTTGCCCCACTACAGCCCGTTCAAGGTCGCCGAGACATTCTCGATCCTCGCCGCGCTGCACCCCGGCCGCATCGACCTCGGGATCGGCCGCGCCGCCGGCACCGACCCGCTGACCACGTTCGCGCTGCAGCGCGACCGTCGCCAGGCCGCGCCTGACGACTTTCCCCAGCAGCTCGCCGAGCTGCTCGGCTACCTCGACGGCACGCTGCCGTCCGACCATCCGTTCGCACGCCTGCAGGCGCTGCCGGGCGGCGAGGCGCGACCGGTGCCGTGGCTGCTGGGTTCCTCGATGCAGAGCGCGATCTGGGCCGCCGACCTCGGCCTCCCCTACGCGTTCGCCGACTTCATCAGCTCCGGCGGCGGCGACCTGACGCGGCTGTACCGCCAGCGCGCGGCGGAGGGCACACGCCCATCGCAGACCGCGGTCGCCGTCTGGGCGTTGGCCGCCGACACCGAGGACGAGGCCCAGCGGCTTGCGTCGTCGAGCCGGATGACGCTGCGCGAGCTGCGCCGCGGGCGGCTGATCGCAGTCCCGCCCCCGGACGTCGCACTGGAGTACCTCGCGCGCGAGCAGGTCGACGGCCAGGGCCGGCGCGCGGTGATCGGCACGGCGCACCAGGTCCGCGAGGGGCTGCTGGCGGTCGCAGACGAGTACGGCGCGTCGGAGGTCATCGTCGTGACGATCACGCACGACCACGGCGCGCGCCGGCACTCCTACGAGCTGATCGCCTCCTCGATGCTGTAGGGAGGTTGCGCCATACTTGCTCCGACGATGGACTACGAACCGTCGGGGCGCGAACAGCGTCGTGAGCAGGCACTTCGTCAGGCCGGCGGGCGGGCCGCCGCCGCGACGGTGGTCGAGTGCCGCCGGCGCTGGGGACTGAGCGAGTCGGGCCGCGATGGCCTGAAGATGGGCAAGGTCCAGCACTACACGCTGCGGGTGCGCGTCGAGCCCGGAGGCGAGGCGCCGTTCGAAGCTCAGCTCAAGCAGAAGCAATACTTCGCGCGCGAGGCCGATATGCCCAAGCCGGGCGACCGCCTCGCCGTTCTGTACGACCCCGCCAAGCCATCGGAGATCGTGCGCGACACGAGCCTCGACGCCAACGTCGAGCTGCGGGCGGGCGACTCATGATCGCCAGCGACACGTGGCGCGCGCCGCGAGCCGACATCGCCCCGTTGCTGGCGCGCCCGATGCTCGGCTTCGAGCTCGAGGATCCGGGCTTCCAGTCGTGGCTGATCGCGGCGACGTCGGTGCTGACGCTGATCATCGACTTCGAGGGGTCGCTGCGTATCAACGGCGACGCCCTGCCCGGCGCGTGGATGACCGGCCTCGTCGACCGGCCGACGATCGTGGCGTTCGAGCCGCCGTACCGTTCGCTGGAGGTCAAGCTCACCCCACTCGGCGCGCGCACGATCCTCGGCTCGCCGCTGTCCGCGCTGGGCGGCGCGATCATCGGGATCGAGGACGTGTTCGGCCGCGACGGCGAGGAGCTCACGGGGCGGCTGCGCGACAGCACGTCCTGGGACCGGCGCTTCGACCTCGTCGAGGACTTCGTGGCGCGGCGGGCAGCGCAGGCGCCGCCGTCGGTCCCGGTCGTCGGGGCGGCGCTCCACCGGCTGCGCGAGACCGACGGGCAGATCCGGATCGGCGAGCTGGCGGCCGAGCTGCGCTGCAGCCGCCGCCACCTCGGCGCCCTGTTCACCTCGGAGGTCGGCCTGGCCCCGAAGACGCTGGCACGGGTTCTGCGCTTTGAGGCGTTGTCGCGACGGCTCGACGACGAGCCGCCGGGGTGGGCCGACATCGCCGCGGCGTGCGGCTACTCCGACCAGTCGCACCTGAACCGCGAGGTCCGTGCGTTGGCGGGCGTGTCGCCGGGCGATCTGGTGGCGCGGCGGATCCCCAGCGGGCGGGTCGGCGACGGTCTCCCATTTGTTCAAGACACGGGTGGCGCGCGGTTCTAGCTTGCGCGTCATGAGCACTTCGACCGACACGCACCCCACGATCTTCCCGACGCTGCGCTACCGCGATGCGGAGGCGGCGCTTGAGTGGCTCAAGCACGCATTCGGGTTCACCGAGCACGCGGTGCACCGCGACGACGGGCTCGTCGATCCCAGCGGCGAGCCGAAGGGCTCGCCGGTCGGGCTCTACGTCGTCGTCGCCGACCCCGACGCCCACCACGCGCGCGCCGTCGCCGCCGGTGCCGAGATCATCCGCGACGTCGAGGACAAGCCCTGGGGCTCGCGCGATTACGGCGTCCGCGACCTCGACGGGAACCGGTGGTGGTTCGGGACCTACTCGCCGTACGCCGTCCAGCCCGAGCCGGCCACCGCGTAGGGAGCACGAGAACGATCATGAGCACCTCCAACGACACCCGCCAGAGCGTCTACCCGGCGCTGCGCTACCGCGACGCCGAGGCGGCGATCGCGTTCCTCACGAGCGCGTTCGGGTTCACCGAGCACGTCGTCTACCGCTCCGATGCCGGGCAGATCGAACACGCCGAGCTGAGGCTCGGTCCGAGCCTGATCATGCTCGGCCAGTACCGCGAGGGCGGCTGGCTGGACACCCCGAACATGGACCCGATGACATCCCCGACCACGATGTACGTCGTCGTCGACGACCCCGACGCCCGCCACGCCCAGGCCAAGGCCGCGGGCGCCGCGATCATCCGCGAGCTCGAGGACCAGGACTACGGCTCGCGCGACTTCGCGGCGCGCGACATCGAGGGCAACGTCTGGTCGTTCGGGACCTACGACCCCCAAGCGGTCCAGCACCAGCCGGCCACCGCGTAGGGCTCCGCCAGAGCCCGCTATACCTCCACGACGACCGGCAGCACCATCGGGCGGCGCTTGAGCCGGTCGTACACGAACGCCGCGAGGTCGTCGTGGAGGATCTTCTCCAGCAGATCGATCTCGCGGATCTCCTCGCCCGCGGCGCGCTCGAGCGAGCCCTCGACGCACTCGCGCAGGTCGGCCAGCAGCGAGTTGGCGTCCTCGGGATAGGGCACGCCGCGGAAGATCACCTCCGGCTCGGCCACCGACGAGCCGTCCTGCTCGGAGACCGTCGCGACGACCACGAAGATGCCGTCGGCGCTCAGCATCCGCCGGTCGCGCAGCGCGACATCGGTCGGGTCGCCGATCTCCATGCCGTCGACGAACACCATGCCGCTGCGCTCGCGATCGCCGAACCGCGCGCGGTCGGCGTTGAGCTCGAGCGGCAGTCCGTTCTCGCCGCGGAACACCGCGCCAGGGTCGATCCCGACCGCCTCGGCCAGCTTGCCGTGCAGGTGGATGCGCTTGTGGTCGCCGTGGAACGGCATCACGTAGCGTGGACGCACGAGGTTCAGCATCAGCTTGACCTCCTCGGCGTAGCCGTGCCCCGAGGCGTGGATCTCGGCGTCGCGCGTCGTGATCACGTCGCAGCCGATGTGGTACAGGCGGTCGACGGTTTCGTTGACCGCGCGCTCGTTGCCCGGGATCGGCGTCGCCGAGAAGACGACCGTGTCGCCGTCGTGCAGCTCGACCTGCGGGTGGTCGCGATGAGCCATGCGCCGCAGCGCGCTGAGCGGCTCGCCCTGGGAACCGGTCGAGATGATGACGATCCGCTCGTCAGGAAAGTCGTCGATCTCGCGCGGCTGGACGAGCAACCCCTCGGGGACCTCGATGTGGCCCAGCGAGCGGCCGATGTTGACGTTCTTGCGCATCGAGCGCCCGACCAGGGACACCTTGCGGTTGTTGGCCGCCGCGGCATCGACGACCTGCTGCACGCGGTGGATGTTCGACGCGAACGACGTCACGACGATCCGCCCCTCGCAGCGGGCGAACAGCTCCTCGAGCTTGGGGCCGACGATCGACTCGCTGGGCGAGAAGCCCGGGCGATCCACGTTGGTCGAGTCGCCGCACAGCAGCAGCACGCCCTCTGAGCCGAGCTCGGCGAGTCGCGACACGTCGGCCGGGTTGCCATCGACCGGCGTCTGGTCGAACTTGTAGTCGCCGGTGATCAGCGTCGTGCCGAGCTCGCAGGTCAGCGCGACGGCCATCGCGTCGGGAATCGAGTGCGTCATGTGGATCAGCTCGACGTCGAACGGCCCGAGGTCGAGCGTGTCGCCGGCGTCGACCTCCTGGACGTCGACATCGCGCAGGCGGTGCTCGTCGAGCTTGGAGCGGGCCATCGCCGCGGTCAGCTTTCCGCCGTAGACCGGCGGCACGTTCTCGATGCCCAGCTCACGGATCACGAATGGCAACGCGCCGAGATGGTCCTCGTGGCCGTGGGTCACGACGATCGCCTCGATGTCGTCGATGCGCTCGCGCAGGTAGGAGAAGTCGGGCAGCACGAGATCGATGCCCATCATCTCCGGCGTCGGGAAGCGCAGCCCGACGTCCACGACGATGATCCGGTCGTCGTACTCGACGACCGTCATGTTCTTCCCGATCTCGCCCAGACCGCCGAGCGGCAGGACGCGCAACGTCGAGCTCAAGCTGTCGCGTTCTCCAGTCGGCCGTGGCGTTCGAGCATCGCGCGGACCTGCGCAAGCTCATCCTCGGTCGCCTCGACCAGCGGCAGCCGCAGCGTGCCGGCGCGCAGGCCCATCAGGTTCAGGGCCGCCTTCGTGGCGGTCGGGCTCGCGGTGATGAACAGCGTCTTGTAGACGTCGTGCAGCGACGCATCGATCTCGGCGCGGTTCTCGGGCTCGTCGACCATCCGGCGCATCTCGTCGCCGACGACGTGGCTGGCCGTGAGGATCCCGCCGGCGCCGCCCATGTCGAGCGTCGGGCGGAACGTCTCGTCGTTGCCCGCGTAGATCTCGAGCCCGTCGATCAGCTGCAGCTCGCTGGGGTTGGCCTGCTTGACGGCGCTGACGTTCTCGATCTGCGCCAGCTCGGCCAGGAGGTCGGGCGGGATGTTCGTCCCGGTGCGCAGCGGGATGTTGTAGAGCATGATCGGGCGGTCGGTGGCCCGCGCGATCTCCTCGTAGTGACGGGTGATCCCGAGCGGGCTCGGCCGGTTGTAGTACGGCGTGACGCTGAGCGTCGCGTCGACCCCGAGCGCGGTCGCGCGCTGGGTCAGGTGGACGGCGTGGGCCGTGTCGTTTGACCCCGTGCCGCCGATGATCGTCACGCCGGCCGGACGCTCGGCGACCGCGAGCTCGATCACCCGCAGGTGCTCGTCGTCGGACATCGTCGAAGCCTCACCGGTCGTGCCGCAGACGACGAACCCGTCCGAGCCGTGCTCGGCCAGGTGGTGCATGAGCTCGACGAACGCGTCCTCGTCGACGCTGAGGTCGTCGCTGAACGGCGTCACGATCGCCGTGATTACGGTACCGAGGGCTCCCACCACCCCATCATCCCACGTCCCCGCTCTGCGCGCAGTTGGCGGACGAGCGCTCTGCGGTGGGGTGAAAGTCCCCCCGCACCGGCCGATATACATGGAAGATGCCTTCGCGTCCTCTCCCCACGGATGCGGTGCTGCGCGCACGGCACTACGCGGCGCGATTCAGGATCACCGTCGCGCTGCTCGGCGCGCTGCTCGTGGTCGGCTGGCCGACGATCGTCCCCAACCCGGTGACCGCGGCGATCGGTTGTGGCGTGATCTTCCTGAGCGGCCTGGTCGTTTTCTCGACCGAGGATGACCGCTGGCTCCGCGTCGAAGAGCCGGTCTCGTGCCTCGCCGTGGTGCTGATCGTGGGCTTCGGCCACGGCACGATCACCCCGATCTCGATGATCTGGCTCGTCGCCGCCGCCGTCGGAGTTCTGGCACGCGGCGGCCGCGTCGGGCGCGTCGCCCGGGTGATCGTCGCCGCGGTGCTGGTGTCGCCGCTGATCACGACTGGGACACTGACGCCCGAGAACGTCGCGCTGCTGGCCTGCACACTGGCCCTGCTGCTGGCCACCGGACGGGTCACTCGCGAGACCGCGGAGCTGTTGGAACAGACCCGCTATGCGGCCGACCACGACGCGCTGACCGGTGTGTTGTCGGGCTCTGCCCTACGGCGCGAGCTCGACGCGTTGGCCGGCAGCGCGGGCGCCGCCACGTCGCTCTACGTGATGCTCATCGACCTCGACGACTTCGGCCACGTCAACAAGCGCCGCGGCCACGCGGCCGGCGATGCGCTGCTGCAGGCGTTCTCCGCCACCATCGAAGCCCACCTTCAGCCCGGCGACGTCCTCGGGCGCATCGATGGTGACGTGATGGCGGTCATCGGGTTCGGCGGCGACGGGACCAACCACGCGGCGGAGCTGCTGGAGTCGATCGACGCAGTCGGCGCAGCCGAGCGGATCACCGCTTCGATCGGCATCGCCAACGGCCCGCGCGACGGCAACGACGCCGAGGCGCTGCTCGGCGCCGCCGACGTCGCGCTGCGGATCGCCAAGCGCACCGGCAAGAACCGCGCCTCGCTGTACGCCGGCGACCCGCTGACCGGCGGTGGCAGCGGCGGCGCGCGGCATGCGCTCGCCCAGATCGTCGAAGGCAACGGCCTGTGGATGGCGGTCCAGCCGATCGTCAACACGTTCGCCGGCACGGTCCACGGCTACGAGGCGCTGGCCCGCTTCGAGGGCGGTCAGGGCCCGCTGCACTGGTTCGAGCTGGCCGAGGAGCTCGGCATGCGCCCCGAGCTCGAGATCGCCTGCCTGCGCAAGACGCTCGACCTGCTCGACGACGTTCCGCCGGGCACGCGGCTGACGGTGAACTTGTCGGTGCCGATGCTGTGCGACGCGATCGTCGCCAGGCTGCTCGCCGCGCGCCAGGACCTGGGCAACCTGATCGTCGAGGTGACCGAGGAGGCCCTGGCCTCCGACAACGAGGTCATGTTCCAGGCCATTGCCGACCTGCGCGACCGCGGCGTCCTGTTCGCCGTCGACGACATCGGCGCGGGCTACTCCGGGCTCGGCCAGCTCGCCACCCTGCGCCCCGCCTACCTCAAGCTCGACCGCAGTCTCGTCCAGGGCCTCGACGCCGACCCGACGCGGGCGTCGCTCGTCGCCGCGATGAACAGCTACGCCTCGGCGACCGAGGCGCTGCTGATCGCCGAGGGGATCGAAACCGAGGACGAGCTGCGCACGCTGAGTCAGATCGGCGTGCCGCTGTTGCAGGGTTTCCTGCTCGCCCGCCCGGCCGAGCCGTGGCCCCAGCCGGCGGCCCGGCGCTCGCTCAAGCTCGCCGCGTAGCGCCCGCCGCGCACACACCAGGAACTTGTCCGGTGTCCCCGCGGCGGGTAGCCTGACAGTCCGATGCGCGCCCGCTTCGCCGTGGTCCCAGTCGCGTTGGCGCTCATCGTCGCGCCGACGCTCGCCGTCGCCGTCACGACGACGCCATCGACGACGCCCGCGCCGACGACCACCACTCCCGCGCCCCCCCTGTCGAGCTGCGGCTCGCCCAAGCCCGACGTGTGCGGCGGCACGGCGAAGGCGGAGACGTTCATGCTCGGCCTCGGCAGCGACGAGGTCGCGGCCGGCGGTGGCGACGACGTGATCGACGGCGGTCCGGGCAACGACCGGCTGTCGGGCCAGGGCGGCAACGACAAGATCACCGGCGACGCCGGCAACGACCTCGAGCTCGGCGGTTCGGGCAACGACACCGTCGACGGGGGAACCGGCAACGACCACCTGACCGGCGGCGGCGGCAACGATCAGCTGAGCACCGGCGCCGGGAACAACTACGCGTCCGGCCAGGCCGGCAACGACACGATCGCCGCCGGGCCCGGCAGGGACCGCCTGGCCGGCGGCTCCGGCAACGACGTCATCACCGGCGGCTCCGGCAACGACGGCATCACCGGCGGCTCCGGCAACGACGTGCTCGGTGGCGACGCGGGCAACGACAACCTCCACGGCGGCGCGGGCGCCGACAAGGTCGAGGGCGGCACCGGCAACGACGTCATCGTCGGCGGCCCGGGCGCCGACGTGCTCAGCGGCGGTCCCGGCAACGACGACATCAACGGGCACGACGGCTACATCGACCACATCACGTGCGGCCCTGGCGCCGACAAGGCGTTCGTCGACGCCAACGACGTCGTGTCAAGCGACTGCGAGCACGTGCACCGCGCGCACAAGCACCATCACTGACGGTCGTCGTCGCGGCGCAGCGCGTCGGTGAAGCGGCGCGGCACGCGCGCCCCGCCGACCCCATCGTCGCGCTCCCACAGCGTGACGACGATCAGCTCGGCGCCCTCGCGGCGACAGACGTAGATGAGCGAGCGATCGCGCAGGTCACGCACGCGGGCGTTGCCGCGTTCGAGCTCCTCGATGCGCCCGGCCTCGACCGCTGCCGCCACCCGGCGCACGATCTCGGGCTTGACGTCGACCTCGCCGCTGCTGGATCCGATGCGCTGACGGAAGCGCTCGGCGGCATGGTCGGTGACGGCGATCAGCACTCGCCGGGGGCGCGGTAGAGGACGGTGGCGTGGCTCTCCCAGGACTCGCCATCGCCGGCGACGACCCATCCCCGGCTCTCGTAGAACGCCCGCGCCGGCGCGTTCTCGGCCAGGACGCGTAGCACGCGGGCGCCGTGCTGATGGGCGTGGCGCAGCAGCGCGGTGCCGACGCCGGCGCCCTGGGCGATCGGGTCGACGTAGAGCAGGCGCAGATCGTCGTCGACGACCACCGCATGGCCGGCGATCATCCCCCCCTGGTCCCACACCCAGGCGCGGCGCCCGGGATCGTCGAACGACGCGCGAAACCGCTCGGCCAGCTCGGCTTCGTCGAGCTGGTCCATCAACTCGGGCTCGAGAAAGTCACCGTAGGCCCGCCGTGCCGACCGCACGTGAAGGCCGGCCATCGCCCCCAGGTCCTCGCGTGCGGCGGGCCGTATCACTCGGCAAAGAGCAGCGTCTCGAGCCCGACGACCGGCGACTGCGTGAGGTCGGCGACCTTGCGCACGGCGAGCAGGACGCCGGGCATGAACGACTCGCGGGACATGCTGTCGTGGCGGATGGTCAGCGTCTGGCCGACGTCGCCGAGGATGACCTCCTGGTGGGCGACGAGGCCGGGCAGGCGGACCGAGTGGATCGGCACGTCGCCGTCCATCAGCTCGGCCGTCCGCGCCGCCGTGCCGCTCGGAGCGTCGAGCTTGCCGTCGTGGTGCAGCTCGATGATCTCGGCCTTGGCCATGTGCCGCGACGCCTCGGCGGCGAAGCGCATCATCAGCACGGCGCCGATCGCGAAGTTCGGGGCGACGAAGACGTTGGCGCCCGACGCCGCGCGCAGCGGCTCGATGTCGAAGCCGGTCGTCCCGACGACGACGTGCACGCCGGCCGCGACGCACGCCAGCGCGTTGGCCAGCGCGGTGTCGGGCCGGCTGAAGTCGACGACGACGTCGCGTCGCCGAGCACGTCGGTCAGCGCGACGCCGAGCGCCGGGTCGGCGCGACCGGCGAGGTCCATGTCGTCGGCGCCCCCTGCACTGCCTCGCAGACCGTGCGCCCATCCGCCCGTCGGCGCCGGCGACGGCGACGCGCGATCATGCCGACCAGCGCCTCCGAGCGGCGCCAGCGCCTCGCGGAACACCGTCCTCGTCGACGCCGATGCCGGCGGCGCTGAAGCGCGCAGGATCGAACAGCTCGGCCAGCAGCGCCTCGACGTCGGCCTGTGTGACGGCGTCGATGCGCGCGATGACCTCGTCGATCTCGAGCACCGGCATGTCGGCGAGCACGCTCGAGCCGAGCCGGCTCATCCGCGAGCTCGTCGACTCCAGCGACAGCACGAGCCGGCCCTTGACGTTCTCTCGCGCGCGATCGAGCTCCGGCGACGCTGACGCCGTCCGCGCGGATCCGCGCCAGCTCGTCGGCGACGACGCCCATGGCGCGCCCGACGTTGTCGCGCCGCGTGCCGAGGTACAGGCCGACCTGGCCGATCCCGCGGTACAGCGACTGGAAGCTGTAGACGCTGTAGGCCAGGCCGCGCTTCTCGCGCACCTCCTGGAACAGGCGCGACGACGACGTCCCGCCGAGGATCGTGTCGAGCACGCGCAGCGCGAAGCGGCGCTCGTCGTCGCGCGCGAGCCCCGGCGAGCCGAGGCAGACGTGGTACTGCTCGGTGTCCTTGGCCAAGAAGCGCACCCGCGGCTCGGTCTTCTGCGGCGGCGCGACGAGCGCCGGCACCGCCGCGCCGGAGCGCTCGACCCCGGCATCGCGGACAAGTGCGACGAGCTCGTCGTGGTCGACCGAGCCGGCCGCCGAGACGACGATCGCGCCCGGGACGTAGCGCGCGTCGTGGAACGCGCGCAGCCCACCGGCCGGCGTCCCGGCCACGACCTCGGCGCGGCCGATGATCGCCCGGCCGAGCGGGTGGTCGCCGAACACCGCCTCGCCGAGGACGTCGAAGACGAGGTCCTGCGGGTCGTCCTCGTACATCGCGATCTCCTCGAGCACGATCTGCGCGCTCGTTGTCGAGATCGTCCTCGTTGAAGCTCGGCCGCCAGACCATGTCGGCCATCACGTCGAGCGCTCGCGGCAGATGCTCGTCGAGCATCCGCGAGTAGACCGACGTCGTCTCCTTGCCCGTGCCCGCGTTCAGCTCGGCGCCCATCGCGTCGAAGATCTGGTCGATCTCCTGCGAGCCGTAGCGCGGCGTGCCGCGGAACAGCATGTGCTCGATCAGGTGCGAGAGGCCGGCCTCGTCGTCGCGCTCGGCGGCGCCGCCGGTCCCGATCCAGAAGCCCAGGGCCACGGAGCGCATGCCCGGCATGCGCTCCGTGACGACCCGCAGCCCCGAGTCGAGCTCGGTGCATGCTGGTGACTCAGCCGCTAGTGGCGCGGACGGCCCGAGCCGCGCGGGCGCGTCGTCGCGCTCCCGGCGCCGCGCCGCGGTCGCGGTCGCGGTCACGCCGCGGGCCACCGCCGTTGCCGCCACCGCCGCCGACCGCCGCGAGCTCCTCGACCGACTTGCCGGCGATGTCGGGGTCCTCGGCCAGGCGCAGGCCGATGCGGCCGCGCTCGCGGTCGACCTCGACCACGCGCACGGCGATCTCGTCGCCCTTGTTGAGGACCTCCTCGACCGTGTCGACCCGCTGGCCGGGCGACACGTTGGAGATGTGCAGCAGGCCGTCGGTGCCCTTGGCCAGCTCGACGAACGCGCCGAACGTGGTCGTCTTGACGACCTTGGCTGCCGGGAACTCGTCGCCGACCTCGACCTCCTTGGTCATCGACCGCGATCCGCTCGGCCAGTGCCTCGCCGAGCTCGCCGTTGGCCGAGTAGACCAGCACCTGACCCTCGTCGTTGACGTCGATCTGCGACTCGAACTCCTCCGACAGGCCGCGGATCGTCTCGCCGCCCTTGCCGATCAGCAGGCCGATCTTCGACGGGTCGATCTGCACCGTGATGATGCGCGGCGCGTACGGGCTGAGCTGCGCGCGCGGGGCGTCGAGCACCGCGGCCATCTGGCCGAGGATGTCGACACGGGCCTCGCGGGCCTGGGCCAGCGCGTCGCGCAGGATCTCGAACGTGACGCCCGTGATCTTGATGTCCATCTGCAGGGCGGTGATGCCCGCCTCGGTGCCGGCGACCTTGAAGTCCATGTCGCCGAGGTGGTCCTCGACGCCGGCGATGTCGGTGAGGACGGTGTAGTCGTCGCCCTCCTTGATCAGCCCCATGGCGATGCCCGCGACCGGCGCCTTGATCGGCACGCCGGCGTCCATCAGCGACAGCGAGCTGCCGCACACCGAGGCCATCGACGACGAGCCGTTGGACTCGAAGATGTCGGACACGACGCGCATGGTGTACGGGAAGTCCTCGATCGACGGGATCATCGGGACCAGCGCCCGCTCGGCGAGCGCGCCGTGGCCGATGTCGCGGCGCTTGGGACCCAGGCGACCGGTCTCCCCGACGCTGAAGCTCGGGAAGTTGTAGTGGTGCCAGTAGTACTTCTTGGTCTCCAGGCCGAGCGTGTCGAGGCGCATCTCCTCCTTCAGCGTGCCCAGCGCGACGACCGAGAAGGCCTGCGTCTGGCCGCGCGTGAAGAGCGCCGAGCCGTGGTTGCGCGGGCCGACCGTCGTCTCGATCGAGATCGGCCGGATCTCGCGCTCGCCGCGCCCGTCGGGGCGCTTCTTGTGGACGGCGATGCGCTGGCGGATGATCGACTTCTCCAGCGCCGCGAACGCGCGCTTGGCCTCGGCCTTGCGCTCGGCGTGGCCGTCAGTCTCGGGGTCGCCGGCGTACTGCTCGACGACCGCCTCCTCGACCGCGTTGGTCGCGTCCTGGCGCTCGAGCTTGTCGACGACCTGCGTCGCCGCGTCGAGGTCGGCGCCGTGGCTGGACTTGATCTGCGAGATCAACGCCTCGTTGGCCGGAACGGCCTCGAAGACGAGCTTCTCCTTGCCGGCCTTCTCGGCCAGCTCGCGCTGGGCGGCGCACAGCTTCTTGATCGCGTCGTGGGCGATGTCGAGCGCGTCGAGGATCTCGGCCTCGGGGATCTCGTTGGCCCCGGCCTCGACCATCAGGATCGCCTCTTCGGTGCCGGCGACGATCAGGTCGAGGTCGGACTCGCCGAGCAGCGACTCCTCGGGCGGGTTGACGACGAAGTTGCCGTCGATCTTGCCGATCCGCACCGCGCCGACGGGATGGGGCAGCGGCATCGGGGAGATCATCAGCGCCGCGCTGGCGCCGTTCATCGCGAGGATGTCGTAGGGGTGGACGTGGTCGACGCTCAGCGGGATCGTCACGAGCTGGGTCTCGTAGCGCCAGCTCTTGGGGAAGAGCGGGCGGATCGGGCGGTCGATCATGCGGCACGTCAGCGTGCCCTTCTCGCCCGCGCGGCCCTCGCGCTTGAAGAACGAGCCGGGGATCTTGCCCGCGGCGTACATGCGCTCCTCGACATCGACCGTCAGCGGCAGGAAGTCGGTATCGCGCAGGCTGCCGATGGTGGCGGTGCTGAGAACCATCGTGTCGCCCTTGACGGACGACGACGGCGCCGGAGGCCTGCTTGGCCATCTTGCCGGTCTCGAAGGAGATCTCTGTGCCAGAAATCTCGACGGAGACCGTCGTTACGGCGTCACTGCTCATATGTTTTTCCCTTCGTGGTGGCGCTGCCCTTCGGTAGGCGCGCCCTTCGTAATGCATCTTGCGATGTTTGGCTGGCAGCCAGGATAGCCGACGCCGCTAGGCGAAGTCGTCGGCAGTCAACGCGCGGCGGTCCTGATTGGCGCGCAGGCCCTGCGCGGTCTGGGTCGCGAGCTGCGGGACGGCGAGCACGGCGGCGATCGCGTCGTCGTCGCCGCGATCGCGGTAGATGACCCGCAGTGTCTCCGCGACGCTGACGTGGCTGTGGCGCGCCAGCAGCTCGATCGCGTCGCCGCGCTGGACCGGGCCCGGCGTGATGACCCGTACGAGGAACCCGGCCATGAGCTCGAGCGCGAGGATCGCCGGCAGCTGCTTGACGCCGTGCCGCGCGGCGACCTTGAAGCACGGGCCGCGCGGCTGGGCGACCTGGACGACGACCGCGTCGCCGATCGCCAGAACGTCGCCGATCATGACGTCGGTCTCGACCAGGCCCTCCGTCGTGAGGTTCTCGCCGAAGGCCCCCGGTTGCAGGTCGAGTCCCAGGCGCTGCGACAGCTCACGCTGGTGTTCGGAGGCGAAGAACGACGCCGCCATGTCGGGGCCGCCGTGGTTGGTCTGGTCGGCCTGCTCGTCGCCGTCGAAGCCGTCGGCGCCCAGATGCACTGGGCCGTCGGCCGCTCGCTTGCGGATCGCGGTCTTGACGGTGTTGCCGCGGTACGCCAGCAGCCGGGCGCGGGCGACCTGGAGTGAGAGGACCCGCCCGTTCATGGCGTCTCGATCACGCTCGGCGTCGTGGTCAGGCCGGCGCGCAGCGCGTCACGGACGTCGCGCTGGACCCGGTGGGCCGTCTGCGGCGACCGGCGGTCGGTGTCGAAGCGCCCGACGTCGAGCCGCAGCCGCTCGCACAGCACCCACAGATGCGGGTCGTCGAGGTGCCCCTGGTCGGCGTAGACGGCGTCGGCAAACGCCCAGAACGCGTCCTGCGCCGCGGCCGCCTCGGCGGCATGGGCGAGCGCCAGCGCGCGCGGGTGGCGGGCCTTGAGCGCGAAGTGGCGCAGCACCACGCGCGCGCCGGCGTCGCGCAGCCGCTCGTGTTCGACGGCGCAGCGCGGGCACGTGAAGTCCATGTAGGCGATCGCGGTGGGCCCATCGCCGCGGACGTGGTCATCCGGAGCGAGCGGCGGGACGGGGGCGCTGCGCAGGTCGGCGGGCACGCCGACAAGGATGCCAGCGCCGGTGGCGGGCTAGGCGGCGAGCGCGTCGATGATGAGGTTGACGCCCGGCAGGTCGCCCGGCGAGTCGGCCTCATGCGACCACTGCACGACACCGTCGGGCCCGACGATGACGATGCAGCGGTTGGACATCTTCGCCGGCTCGAAGTAGGCGCCGAACGCCTGCGACGCCTCACCGGCCGGGAAGTCCGACAGCTGGGCGATGCTGACCCCGAGGTGCTCCTTGAACGCGGCCTGCGCGTAGGGCGAGTCGACGCTGACGCCGTACATTTCGGCCGGCGTCGCGCGGATGTCGGCGATCGCCTCCTCGTAGATCTGCAGCTGGTCGGTGCAGACGGGGCTGAACGCGAACGGGTAGAAGACGAGGATCGTCGTCTGGCCGAGCAGGTTCTCGCGCGTGAATTCCGACCCGTCGGCCTGGCGCAGCGTGAACTCCGGCGCCGGCGCGCCGGGCGCGATCACGCTCATCGACGCAGGCCGAGCTCGGCGATCAGCGCGCGGTAGCCCTCGAGGTCCCGCTTGCGCAGGTAGTCGAGCAGCCGGCGCCGGCGGCCGACGAGCATCAGCAGCCCGCGCCGTGAGTGGTGGTCCTTCTGGTGCATGCGCAGGTGCTCGGTGAGCTCGGAGATCCGCGTCGTGAGCAGCGCGACCTGGACCCGGGTGTTGCCGGTGTCGGTGGGGCCGGTGCCGAACTGTGTGGCGATCTCGGCCTTGCGTTCCTTGGTCAGTGAGCTCATTGGCGGGGGCGAACTGTAGCGAAAGCGCGCCGGCGATCAGCCGGCAGCGACGATCTCCCGGGTCCGGCGCACGTCGTCGTGCATCTGTTCGATCAGCGCGTCGGCGTCCTCGAAGCGCCGCTCGCCGCGCAGCCGCGCGACGAACTCGAGGCGCAGCGGCGCCCCATACAGATCGTCGTCGAAGTCGAGGACGTAGGCCTCGATGAGCTCGCCGCGGCCGGTCTCGAACGTCGGCCGTACGCCGATGTTGACCGCCGCCGCGCGCCCCTCCCCCGTGCGGCACGCGTAGACCCCGTGGCCCGGACAGACGTGACCCTCCGGCGGCACGATGTTGGCGGTCGGGAAGCCGAGCGTGCGGCCACGCTTGTCGCCGTGCACGACCTCGCCCTCGACCACGAACTCGGCACCGAGCAGCCGGTTGGCGTAGTCGACGGCGCCGCCGAGCAGCAGCCCGCGGATGTGGCTCGAGCTGACGATCTCACCGTCGACCTCCAGCAGCGGCTGCACGCGCGTCTCGAAGCGCTCGTCGGCCGCGAGCAGCGAGGGGTCGCCCTGCGCGCGGCGGCCGAAGCGGAAATTCTCGCCGACCACCACCGACGTCGCGCCCAGCGCCCCGACGATCACGTCGTCGATGAACGCCTCGGGCGGCTCGGCCGCCAGCTCTTTGGTGAACGGGATCACGACGGTCTCGACCACGCCCATCGACGCGATCAGCTCGGCCTTGCGCGCAAGCGTCGTCAGCAGCGGAGGTGCGCCGCGCGCCGTCAGCACGGCGCCCGGGTGCGGATCGAACGTGACGACCGTGTCGGTGCCCTCGATCACCGCCCGGTGGCCGAGGTGGACGCCGTCGAAGACGCCGACGGCGACGTGGCGTTCGCGCGGCGTCACGTCGGCGAGCGCGGTGATCGTCACCCGCGAAACCCTACGACGGGCTTGAGCACGCCGTCCTTCAGCGGCTCGGCGACGCAGATCGCGCCGGCCTCGTCCTCGAGCAGAACCGGGCCACGGGCGTCGCGGCCGATCGTCGCGCCGTGGGCGGCGCGGCGCGCGTCGTCGCCGTCGAGCACGACCGTCGGCAGGATCGCCGCCAGCGCGTCGCGCAGCTCGATCAGCGTCTCGCCGTCGGCGTCGTCGACCGAGAACGGACCGATCTCGGTGCGCCGCAACTCGAGGCAATAGCCGTCGTGCAGGTCGGCGACCAGCGAGCGGACGTAGGTGCCGGTCGAACACTCGATGACGAACGCCGCCCGGTCGCCGTCGCGCCAGCGCTGCTCGAAACGGTGGACGGTGACGGTGCGTTGCGGGACGACGACCTGCTCGCCGCGCCGGGCGCGTTCGTAGGCGCGCACGCCGTCGACGCGCACCGCGCTGTACGCCGGCGGCGTCTGGAGCAGCTCGCCGGTCGGCAGGTCGGGCGGGTCGGGCGGCACGTTGCCGGTCACGGTGATGTCGCCCGTCGGGTCGCCCGTGCTCGAGACGGCGCCGAGCTGGGCGACCGTCTCATACGTCTTGGGCAGCAGGTGCAGGTAGCGGGCGATCCGGGTCGCCTTGCCGACGAGGATCGGCAGCAGCCCCGTGGCGAACGGGTCCAACGTGCCGGCGTGGCCGGTCTTGGCGCCGTCCAGCGCGCGGCGCACGCGCAGGACCTCGTCGTGCGAGGAGCACCCCGCAGGCTTGTCACAGAGGACTATCCCGTCCATCGGACGGGCGCTCCTAGACCGCGACCCGGGTCCCGAGCTGCGCGGCGAGCTGCTCGCGCAGGAATGCGACGAGCTCCTCATCGGAGCCGGGCCAGGTCAGGCCCGCCGCACGCGGGTGGCCACCGCCGCCGGCGACGCGCGCGATTTTCGAGACATCGACGTCGTCCCCGGTCGCGCGCAGCGAGACGCGCTTGGTCACCGGCGGTGTCGTGTTGTCGTCGTCGAGCAGCTCGCGAGCGAGCGCGGCGAGCTTCGTGCCCTGGATCGCGCGCAGGTGGTCGATGATCCCCTCGGAGTAGCTGGATTCCGAGCCCGAGTCGAAGAAGTCCTCGCGCGTCAGCATCGCCATCGTCAGGCGGCCCTCGTCGTAGCGGCGCACCGACGACAGCCCCCGCGCCAGCAGTTCGACCTTCGGGAACGGCATGTCCTCGTACAGGCGGCGATAGATCGCGTGGGCGTCGACGCCGCTGGAGATCAGCGCGGCGGCCATCTCGTGCGCGCGGGCGCCGCTGTTCTCGTACATGAAGCGTCCGGTGTCGGTGACGAGGCCGACGTACAGCGCGTCGGCGATCGTGGACGTCAGCTCGATGTCGAGGTCCATCGTCAGGCACCAGATCATCTCGGCCGTGCACGACGCCGCCGGCTCGACCCAGTTGACGTTGCCGAAGCGCGTGTTGTCGTGGTGGTGGTCGATGTTGACGATGTGGGTGTCGTCGCCCTTGACCGACTCCAGCGGGTTGCGGTCGATGTTGCCGCAGTCGAGGTAGACGACCGTGCGCTCGTCGACGTCCGGCGGCGGCACGGCGGCCAGCCCCGCGAGGTCGAAGAACCGGTACTCGTAGGGCAGCGGCATGTCGTCGACCGACATGAACATGACGCTGTCCTTGCCCAGCGCGGTCAGCAGGCCGTGCATCGCGACGAGCGAGCCGATCGCGTCCCCGTCGGGGTTCTGGTGGGTGACGAGCACGAACCGCTGCGCGTCGTGGATCTCGTGCAGGACGGCGGCGCGGTCGGCGGCCCCGATCGGCGAGCCGTTGACGCTCACGACGGGTCGTCCTCGTCGTGGAGCAGCTGCTCGACCCGCAGCGCGCGGTCGGTCGTGTCGTCGTACTGGAAGACGAGGCTCGGCGTGTATTTGAGCCGCAGCTCCGACGCGACGCGGCGCTGCAGGTAGCCGTGGGCGGCCTGGAGGCCGTCGAGGCTCGCCGCGCGCTGCTCGTCGTCGCCCAGCACGCTGACGTACACGGTCGCGTGGCGCAGGTCGGGGGAGGTGCTGACGTCGGTCACGGTCACGAACCCGATCCGCGGGTCCTTCAGGGCACTGGTCATGGCGTCGCTGAGCACCTGTCGGACAGCCTCATCGACGCGGCGCATTCGGCCTGACGCCATCCTAATCCCTCCATCGTCAGGCCAGCTCGCGCTCGACCTGCCGCGTCGAGTAGACCTCCAGGACGTCGCCCTCCTTCACGTCCTGGAAGTTCGTCAGCACGATGCCGCACTCGAAGCCGGTGGCCACCTCGCGCACGTCGTCGTTGAAGCGCTTGAGGCTGTCGATCGTCGTGTCGTAGACGATCGTCCCGTCGCGCACCACGCGCACCTTCGCGCCGCGGGTGACGGTCCCCTCGGTGACGTAGCAGCCGGCGATCGTGCCGACGCGCGAGGCGCGGAACGTCTGGCGGACCTCGACCTGGCCGACGATCTCCTCGACCTCTTCGGGCTCGAGCAGGCCCTGCATGGCGTCGCGCAGGTCCTCGAGCGCACGGTAGATCACCGAGTAGCTGCGGATCTCCACGCCCTCGCGCTCGGCGACCTGTCGCGCCTCGCCGACCGGGCGGACGTTGAAGCCGAGGATGACCGCGTCAGAGGCGGCGGCGAGCATGACATCGGACTCGGTGATGCCGCCGACGCCCGCGTGGACGACGTTGACCTGGACCTCGGACTGCGGCAGGCGGGCGATCTCGTCCTCGATCGCCTCGACCGAGCCGGCGACGTCGGCCTTGATGACGAGCCCGAGCTCCTTGAGGTCCTCCTCCATCGAGCGCTTGAAGACGTCCTCGAGCGACACCTTGCGGCCGGAGCGGCGGGCCAGGGCCTCGGTCTTGAGGCGGTTGGCGCGCTCGGTGGCCAGGCGCCGGGCCTCCTTGTCGGACTCGACGACGCGCGCGTGCTCGCCGGCGTCGGGGACACCTTCGAAGCCCAGCACCTCGACCGGGTCGCCGGGGCGCGCCGCGTCGAGGCGCTCGCCACGGTAGTCCTGCATCGCGCGCACGCGGCCCGAGTGCGGGCCGGCGACGACGGCGTCGCCGACGTTCATCGTGCCGCGGGAGATCAGGACGGTGGCGACCGGGCCGCGGCCCGGGTCGAGCTTGGACTCGATGACGATGCCCGAGGCGTCGGTGTCGACGTTGGCCTTGAGCTCCGACAGCTCGGCGACGACGAGAATCGTGTCGAGCAGGTCGTCGAGCCCCTGCTTGGTCTTGGCCGACACGTCGACGAACTCGGTGTCGCCGCCCCACTCCGCGGGCTGGAGCTCGCGCTGGGTCATCTCGGTGCGAACGCGCACCGGGTCGGCGCCTTCCTTGTCGATCTTGTTGACCGCGACGATGATCGGGACGTCCGCCGCCTTGGCGTGGGCGATCGCCTCGTCGGTCTGCGGCCGCGCGCCGTCATCGGCGGCGACGACGATCACCGCGATGTCGGTGACGCGGGCGCCGCGAGCACGCATGGCCGTGAACGCCTCGTGGCCGGGGGTGTCGAGGAACGTGACCGCCCGGTCGCCGTGGTGGACCTGGTAGGCGCCGATGTGCTGGGTGATGCCGCCGGCCTCCCCGGCCACGACCTCGGTCGACCGGATCGCGTCGAGCAGCGACGTCTTGCCGTGGTCGACATGGCCCATGATCGTCACGACCGGCGGGCGCTCGACGAGGTCCGCGGCGTCGTCGTCGTAGACGATGTCCGCGTCCTCCTCGTCGCCGACGTGGACGATCTCGATCTCCTTGTCGAACTCGTCGGCCAGGACCCGGATCGCGTCGTCGGTCAGCGTCTGGGTGAGCGTCGCCATCTCACCGAGCATCATCAGCTTCTTGATGACCTCCGGGATCGGGACGCCGAGGTACTCCGCGACGTCCTTGACCGTCGAGCCGGAGTTGATGCGGACGGTGTCGATCCGCGACCGCGCATCGACATCGAGCGTGCCGGCGACCTCTTCGAGCACCTCGCGGCGACGCCGGCCGCGACGACGCGGACCGCGCTGCTGGCCCTGCGGCGGACCGCCACCGGGACCGCCGCCGGGGCCACCGCCCGGACCGCTGCCGGGCGCTCGGCGCGAAGCCTGCGAATCGATGACAACGCGCCGGCGACCGCCCGCCCCGGGGGCGCCGCGCTCGCCCTGGAAGCCGTCGCGCGTCGGGCGCTTGCTGCCGGCGCCGGGGGTGCTGGCGGTCTCGTCGCGCGTGGGGCGCGCGGGCGGTTCGGGCATCGAGATGATCCGCGGGCCGGTGCCCGGGGCCGGACGGTCGGCCGCGGGCGGCGGCGGCGACGTCGCGGGGCGAACGGTCGGCGGGCGACGCGGCGGAGCGGCCGTCGCACCCTGGGCGCGCGGCGCGGCGGCGGCCGGGGCCTGCGCCTGCGGCGAGGCGGCGGTCGGGGCCTGAGCCTGAGGCGCGGCGGCGGCCGGGGCCTGAGCCTGAGGCGCGGCCGGCGCCTTGGACTCAGCCGGCTTGGCGGCCTCGGGCGCCTTCGCCTTGGTGGGCGCGTCGGCCTTGGCCGGAGCCTGCGGGGCCGCGCCGTTGGCGCCGAGCGCCTTCAGCGCGTCGGCCTCTTCCACCGTCGATGCGGCAGCCTTGACCTCCAGGCCGGCGGCCTGCAGCTTGGCCAGCACGTCCTTGCTGGACATGCCGGCTTGCTTGGCGATTTCGTGTACGCGTTTCTTGGCCATCAGGTCAGGACAGGGATTCTAGGAGTTGGGGATCGGCCGACACGGCGCGCCGGAACGAACGTTGCAGCGCACGGCGGTCGATCGCGAGGCTGGCGCACGCGGCGCCGCAGACGTAAGCGCCGCGCCCGGGCAGCGCGCGGCGGCCGTCGTAGACCACCGTATCGCCTGCCACGGCGAGGCGGCGCAGGTCGCGCTGCGGGGCGATCGCGCCGCAGCCGGCGCAGCGTCGCCGTGGCTCGTGGCCCCGCTCTATGACGCGGACTCCGCCTGGACCGGCTCGTCGTCGGGCTCGTCGGCGATCTCGACCTCGACCTCGACGTCCTGCGCCGTGACCTCTTCGACGGCATCCTCGACCACCGCTTCGGGCTCCTCGGCGGGCGGGCCGCCGACGTAGTCCGAGCCGCTCCCCTCGAGCTCCTGGTGAGCCGGGAGCCCGCAATAGCGCGAGCCGGGAAGCGCCGCATTGGGGCAGCGCCGGCGCGAAGTGAGGATCGCGTGGCAGCGCCCGCCGATCTCCTCCTCCTCGGCGTAGGAGTCGTCGCGGCCCTCCGTCGCGAACTCGGTCTCGGACTTGATGTCGATCCGCCAACCGGTCAGGCGAGCGGCAAGGCGGGCGTTCTGGCCCTCGCGGCCGATCGCCAGCGACAGCTGGTCGTCGGGGACGATGACCGTCGCCTGCTTGCCCTCGTCGTCGACATGGACCTCGCGCACACGCGCCGGCGACAGCGCCTTGGCGACGAAGCGGGCCGGCTCGTCGTTGTAGGGGATGATGTCGATCTTCTCGCCGCGCAGCTCGGAGACGACCATCCGCACGCGCGACCCGCGCGGGCCGACGCAGGCGCCGACCGGGTCGACACCCTGGGCGTGGCTGATGACGGCGATCTTTGAGCGGTAGCCGGGCTCACGGGCGACGTTGGCGATCTCGACGAGGCCATCGGCGATCTCCGGAACCTCGAGCTCGAACAGCTTCTTGATCAGCTCGGGGTCGCGGCGGCTGACGATGATCGACGGACCCTTGGTCGAAGGCGAGACCTCTTTGATGACCGCCTTGATCCGCTGGCTGTGGTCGTAGCGCTCCCCGTCGACCTGCTCGGACTTGGGCAGCAGCGCCTCGACGCGCTCGCGCAGCTGGACCAGCGTGTAGCGCGAGTCCGACTGCTGGACGAGGCCGGTGATCAGCTCGCCGACGCGGTCGCGGTACTCCTCGAACATCATGTCGCGCTCGGCCTCGCGGATCCGCTGGAGGATCACCTGCTTGGCCGTCTGCGCGGCGATGCGCCCGAAGTCGTCGGGCGTGACGTCGCGCTCCTCGATCTGGTCTCGGTACTCCTCGAACTTCGCCGGGTCGATCTCGGGGTCGGCCGGCTCGATCGCCTCGCCGGTCTCCGGGTCGATGTAGGTGCCCTCGTCGATCGTCTCGACGATCAGGTGGGCCTCGAGGCGCTCGGGGATGATCAGCTCGATGACCCGATAGTCACCGGTGTCGGGGTCCATCTCGACGCGGGCGTACTTGGCCGAGTCGGGCTGCTTCTTGTACGCGCTGAGCAGCGCGTCCTCGAGCGCGGCGATCAGCTTGTCGGCGGAGATGCCCTTCTCGCGCGCCAACGCATGCATGGCCTCCAGGATCTCGCGTGACATACCTACTCCTCCACGAGGTTGGATCGGTTGATGTCCGTATACGGGATCGCGACAACGCCGCTGTCGACGGCGATCGTCACCGTGTCGTCGCTCGCGCCGACCAGCTCGCCGGTGAACGAGCGGCGGCCGTCGTGGGCGCCGCGCGTGCGGACGCGGGCCTTGCGGCCGAGGTAGCGGCGGAAGTGCGCAGGCTTGGTCAGCGGGCGCTCGAGCCCTGGTGAGGAGACCTCGAGCGCGTAGCGCTCGCGGATCTCCGCCAGCGCGTGGGTGACCCGCTCGCAGACCTCGAGCGTGACGCCGCCGGGGTGATCGATGAAGACGCGGACGAGCCCGCCCGGGACGAGCTCGGCGAGCAGCACCTCGACATCCGGCTCAGCCTCTGCGAGGCGTGCCTCGACTTCGGCCTGGATGCTGCTCACGGTCATCTCCTCCCTTGGACAAAAGAAAAAGCGGGCGTGCGCCCGCTTTCGGAACGTCTCCGGCCCAAAAGCCGGAATATCGAAAGCTGTCGTCAGACTGTAGCACCGTGTCCGAAGCCGTGACCGCCGTGGTGGCGGACTACCTGGAGTCGCTGGAGGCCGCCACACGCCAGGTGGCCGACGACCAATGGGGCATCTCGCTCGACGACGTCGGCGGCTGGCCGCTGCACGTCGGGGTCGCGCTGCGCGACGGTCTGCTGCGCGCCCAGGCCGAGGTTCTGGGGCCGGACGGTGGGGTCTCCGACCACGAGCTGCTGGTGCGCAACCGGCGCCTCGCGCTGGTCCGTTTCGCCCATAGCGGGGCGGGCGCCGTGTGGGTCCAGGGCGAGCTCGTCCCGGCCGGCGTGTCGGCGGCGTCTGTGGACCGCCTGCTCGGGCTGCTGGTCGCCGCGGCGACCGAGCTGCGCAGCCGGCGGCCGGCCGCGGCCTCGCCGCTGGGACTTGTGCGCCACGACGGCACGTTCGCGGTCTGCCGGCTGGAGCCCGACGCCCCGGTTCCGCCGTGGGCGTGGGAGGGCGCGTTCCACAGCGTCACCCGGACGGCGTCGGAGCTGTCGGTGGTCTGCGCGTGGGACGCGGTGCCCAGCGGCGTCCAGGCGCTGGGGCCCTACGCGATGCTCGCCGTCCGCGGCCCGCTGGATCCCGACATGATCGGCGTGCTGGCGGGGCTGGCCGGAGCCCTGGCGCGCGCGGCGATCTCCGTGTTCGCGGTCGCGACGTTTGACACGGACTGGCTGCTGGTGTCGGTGGCTGACTCCGAGCGCGCGGTGGCGACGCTGCGCGCCGCGGGCTACGTGGTGGACTGAACTGCGGCATCGAGGAGGTGGGCTTTGCCAGCGGGTCCGACCCGCCTCCTTGGTGATGCCGTTTGGAGGCGCCGCCTACGCCGCGCGGCGCCGCGCCTGGTCGCGGTAGCGCCGGTAGTCCGCACGTCCCGGCCGCAGCGTCGCCGCCAGCACCAGCGGGTGGCGGGCCTCGGCGTGCTTGCCCTGGAGCTGCAACGAGCGCCCGAGGCAGAACAGGGCGTAGTCGTTGGTCGGGGCGTGATCGACGACGGCGGCGAACTCGTCGGCCGCCTCGCGGTAACGCCGGCAATGAAACAGCGCGCGGCCGAGCGCTTCGTGGATCGAGTCCTTGTCGGGCTCGAGGTCGCGGGCGCGGGTCAGCGCAACGACCGCCGCGTGGTGGTCGCCGTCCTCCAGTAATCGCGTGCCGTTGCGAAACAGCTCGTAGGCCGACTCCATGACCACCTCATTGTACGACGCGCTCGGCGGCGCCCTGAGCGCTTCGCAGCCCCTCCACGGTGTCGAGGATCGCCTCGGCGATCTGCGCCTTCGGCGCCCGCGCAATGTGGCGCTCGCCGTCGTTGAGGACGATGGTGACCTCGTTGTCGGCGGTGCCGAATCCGATGTCGGAGCGCGCGATGTCGTTGAGGACGATCGCGTCGACGCCCTTGCGCTGGAGCTTGGCCCGCGCCTCTGCGTCGGCGCCCTCCCCGTGCTCGGCGGCGAACCCGACGAGCACCTGCTCGGGTCGGCGGCGCGCGGCCAGTGCGCCGAGCACGTCGGTCGTCGCCTCGAGGCGCAGCTCGAGCTCGACCCGGCCGGCCTTCTTGATCTTCTCGTCCACCGGGTCGGCCGGGCGGAAGTCGGCGACCGCGGCCGCCATCAGCAGCACGTCGGTGCGATCGAACTCGGCGTCACACGCCGCCTGCAGCTCGGCTGCCGTGGCGACCTCGACACGCCGCGCACCGGCGGGCACCACATCGGCCTCGACGTTGGCGGCGATCAGCGTCACCTCGGCGCCGCGGCGCACGGCGGCGGCGGCCAGCGCGGCGCCCATGCGTCCCGACGAGCGGTTGCCGACGTAGCGCACCGAGTCGATCGGCTCCCGGGTCCCGCCGGCGGTGACGAGGACGCGCACGCCGGCCCACGAGCCACGCGGCGACCCGCCGGCGGCAAGCGCCGCCTCGATGGCGGCCAGCAGCGCGGGCGGCTCGACGAGGCGCCCCACTCCCCACTCGCCCTTGGAGCCCAGCGCACCGACCGCCGGGTCGATCACCGTCACCCCGCGGGCACGAAGCGTCGCGACGTTGGCCTGCGTCGCGGCGTGCTCCCACATCGCGTCGTTCATCGCGGGCGCGACGAGCACCGGGCACCGCGCGGCGAGCGCGGCGGTGGTCACGAGGTTGTCGGCCACGCCGGCCGCGAGCTTGGCGATCGTGTTGGCGCTGGCCGGAGCGATCAGGTAGCAGTCGGCGTTGGCGACGAGCGCCAGGTGGCTGATCGGGTCGTGGGTCGGCGCGGGGTCGCCGGGGTAGGCGCCGCGCGCCGGGTCGGGCTCGAACTCGTCGGCCAGCACCGGGGCGCCGGACAGCCCGGCGAACGACGCTGCGCCGACGAACCGCCGCGAGGCCGGGGTCTGGATCACGCGCACCGCGTGACCGGCCTTGGTGGCCAGCCGCACGACCTCGAGCGCCTTGTAGGCGGCGATCCCCCCGCTGACTCCCAGCAGGATCCGCGCCATGGGACGACTAGCGGTAGTGGTACTTGATCTTGCCCGCGGCGACTTCCTCGAGCGCGATCGTCAGGTAGTTCTTGGAGCCGGTCTCGACCATCGGCGGCGGGAACTCGTCGAACGTCCCCTCGCCGAGGTTGTGGTAGTAGGAGTTGATCTGGCGGGCCCGCTTGGCCGCGACCAGAACGCTCGCGTAGTTGGAGTCCACGTTGTCGAGCAGCTTGTCGATTCTCGGTGAGATCACGAGCCCATGGTACTTCAGTCGTCCGCCAGAGCGGCCCGCACGATCGCGACGAGCTCGGATACCGCGTCCTCGAGGCGGTCGTTGACGACCTGGTGGGGAAACTCGTCGGCCGCCGCCAGCTCCTGCTCGGCGACCGCGAGCCGGCGCTCGACCTCGTCACCGGCGTCGGTCCCGCGACCGATCAGCCGGTCGCGCAGCGCCGCCGCATCCGACGGCGGGCGGATGAAGATCTGCAACGCCTCGGGCAGCGCGTCACGCACCTGGCGCGCCCCCTGGACCTCGATCTCGAGCACGACCGGTGTCCCCTGCTGCGTGCGACGGTCGAGCTCCGAGCGCAACGTCCCGTAGCTGCGCCCCGAGTAACGCGCCCACTCGACGAACTCACCGCGGGCCACGCGCTGGGCGAACTCGTCCTCGCTGAGAAAGTGGTACTCGACACCGTCCTGCTCGCCCGGCCGCGGCGCGCGGGTCGTTGCCGAGACGCTGAGCTCGAGCTCGGGGATACGCTCGCGCAGCAGGCGGATCAGCGTCCCCTTCCCGACGCCCGACGGCCCGGTGATGACGAAGACCTTGGACACGGGCGCCGATGCTAGGCGGTGCCCCCGATAGCCTCGCGAAAATGGCCATCGAGATCCGCCCACTCGGGGCCGGCGACGAGGCGCTCGTGGTCGCCGCGCAGGCCCTGCTCGACGGTCCGGCTCAGCCGCAGGCGACGCGCGAGTTCCTCGACGATCCACGCCACCAGCTGCTCGTGGCCTACGACGACGGCGCGCCCGTCGGCTTCGTCTCCGGCGTCCTGACGACGCATCCCGACAAGGGAACCGAGATGTTCCTCTACGAGCTCGCGGTCGCCGAGCACGCCCGCCGGCGCGGGATCGGGCGCTCGCTCGTGCGGGCGCTGGAGAACCTGGCGCGTGAGCGCTCGTGCCACAGCATGTGGGTGGCCGTCGACGCCGATGACGAAGCCGCGCTTGCCACGTACGACAGCGCCGGCGCGAAGCGCACGGGCCCGGTCGTGATCCGCGAGTGGCGCCTAGCGCCGCAGTGACGAGACGAGCTCGCTGCGCTGACGCTCGGAAAGTCCGCCGATCGTCTTCGACGGCGAGATCCGGCACTGCGTCAGGACCTTGTTGGCCTTGACGCGTCCGTACTTGGGCACGGCGACGAGCATGTCGAAGACCTTCGCCGTCTCCAGGTAGGACGGCGGTGACTGGAGCAGCTCGTGGATCGAGCGGCGGCCGGCTTTGAGGTCCTTCTTGAGCTGCGCGCGAGCGGTCCGAATCTCATTCGCACGCTGCAGTGCGTCCATTCGCTGCACGAGTGATCGCTCCGGGGCCGCGGCCTGTTTTGGGGGTGTATTCGTGGCCGACGGCACGGCGGGCGAATATACATCCTGGGCACACGGCTGCAAGGTCAAACGCCCGAATTCGCCTTGACGTGAACCTCAGGTCGAGGCTTGTTCAGCCTGCTTGACGGTTTTCCGCACGTTTGCAGGCGATTTCTGTGATTGGTTATCCAGCTGGCAGTGTGACCACGTTGTGACCGCTTCTGAGCGGGTCAATTCTGCCCGCTTTTTGCGGCGAATTTCCGCAGCCCGCTCGCGATGCGCACGGCCGCCGCCGGGTCGCGAAACGTCTCTGTGCCGACGGCCACAAGCTTAGCGCCCACATCGAGCAGATTCTGTGCGTGCGCGGACGTCTGAACCCCGCCCATGCCGATCACCGGGATCTCGACCCGGGCCGCGACCGCGGCAACCTGGGCCAGCGCTACGGTGCGGATCGCCGGGCCGCTGAGGCCTCCGGTGCGCCCGCCGAGCCACGGCTGCGCCACGCCGTCCGGTCTCAGGGCCATCGCGCGCAGCGTGTTGATCAGCGACACCGCGTCGGCGCCGCCGGCCTGGGCGCCGGCCGCGCAGGCGGGCACATCGGCCGTGTTCGGCGTCAGCTTCACGATCAGCGGCTTGTCGGTGTGGGGACGCACGGCGGCGACGACCGCCTGCAGTTCGCCCGGGTCGGCGCCGATGTCGAGGCCCGTGGCGACGTTCGGGCACGACACGTTGAGCTCCACGGCTGCGATCTCGGGTCGCGCATGGCAGGCGGCGACGAGCTGCGACAGCTCGTCGGCGTCGGAGCCCATGACGTTGGTGATCAGCGGCACCGGAAGCGTGGCCAGGACCGGCAGGTCGTGCTCGACATAGCCCGCCAGGCCCTTGTTGGGCAGCCCGATCGAGTTGATCATCCCGCCCGGCGTCTCGAACAGCCGCGGCGCCGGGTTGCCGGGCCGCGGGCGCAGCGTGATCGTCTTGGAGACGTAGGCGCTGAACGGGAACGCGGCCAACAGCTGGTCGCCGAACACGTCGAGCGCGGCGATCGCGTCGAACGTCCCCGAGCCGTTGATGATCGGGTGCTCGAGCTCCAGTCCGCAGAGCCAGACGCTCATGCGACCGCGGCCAGGGCCGCCGCGTCGAGCACCGGACCGTCGACGCAGACGCGCACATAGCCGCCGCCGGCCGCCGGAACGACGCACCCGTAGCAGGCGCCGAAGCCGCACGCCATCGGCGCCTCGAGCGCGAGCTGGGCCGCAACGCCACGCTGTGCGCACAGCGCGCGGACGGCCTCGAGCATCGGCGGCGGCCCGCAGGCGTAGACCACCGCGCCGGCGTCGCGATCGAGCTCGGCGGTCAGTAGCTCGGTGACGAAGCCGTGGTGGCCGACCGAGCCGTCGTCGGTCGCGACGACCGCGCCGTAGAGCAGCGCGGCGCCGGACGCGTGGTCGGCGTCGCGGAAGCCGAGCAGGACGGTCGCGCCGGCGCCCAGCGCGTCCTGCCAGATCGCCAGCGGCGCGATCCCGACCCCGCCGCCGCACAGGATCGCCCGGCGCCCGTCGCCGGGTCGCGTGAAGCCGTTGCCCAGCGGACCGGTCAACCACAGGCCCTCGCCCTCGGTCAGCGCGCACAGCCGGGCCGTCCCCGGCCCGACGTCCTCGAGCATGAACTGCAGCCCGTCGGGCCCCTCGCGCAGGACCGACAGCGCGCGCGCCAGGAACGGACGCTCGTCCTGGCCCCCGCCCCAGTCGTGTTGCGCCGCGAGCATGTAGAACTGCCCGGGCTCGGGCTGCGGGCCGTCAGGGTCGGCGGCGACGACGACGCGGTACGCGCCGATCACGTCGTTGGAGACGACGCGCGCGAGCCGGCGCCCGAACGGCGCGGTCACGCACGGACCGCCTCTCCCCGCGCGTGGACCTCCTGCAACGACAGCGCCTGCGGCGGGCGCTGGTGGGCGGCGACGATCGCGCGGGCGGCCGCCGCGCCGCCCGATAGCGTCGTCAGGCACGGGATCCCGCGCGCGATCGCGGCGCGGCGGATCTCCCAGCCGTCGGTTCGCGCGCCGGAGCCGGTCGGCGTGTTGACGACGATGTCGACGTCGCCGCGCTCGATCCAGTCGACGACGTGCGGCGAGCCCTCGGCGATCTTGTTGATCGCCTCGCACGGGATTCCCATGCCGCGGATCGCCTGCGCGGTGCCGCGCGTGGCGACGATGGCAAATCCGGCATCGTGGAGCTGGGCGGCGATCGCGTGGACACCGGCCTTGTCTGAGTCGGTGACGGTGATGAACGCGGTGCCCGAGCTCGGCAGCGGAGAGCCGGCCGCGGCCTGGGCCTTGGCGAACGCCGTCGGGAAGTCGCGCGCGATCCCCATCACCTCGCCGGTGGAGCGCATCTCGGGGCCGAGCACGGCATCGGAACCGTCGAAGCGGTCGAACGGCAGCACCGCCTCCTTGACGCTGACGTGGCCGCCGTGCATGTGGTCGGTCGGCAGCGCCAGGTCGGCGATCCGCTCGCCGAGCATCACCCGACAGGCCATCTTGGCCAGCGGCACGCCGACCGCCTTGGAGACGAACGGCACGGTCCGCGACGCGCGCGGGTTCGCCTCGATCACGTAGAGCTCGCCGGCGTGGATCGCGTACTGCACGTTCATGAGCCCGACGACGCCGAGCCCGAGCGCGATGCCGCGTGTCCACGCCTCGATCTGCTCGAGCATCTCGCCGCCCAGCGAGTGCGGCGGCAGCACGCAGGCGCTGTCGCCCGAATGGATACCGGCCTCCTCGACGTGCTGCATGATGCCGCCGATCCAGACGTCGGTGCCGTCGCAGAGCGCGTCGACGTCGACCTCGATCGCGTTCTCGAGAAAGCGGTCGAGGAAGATCTCGCGGTCCTCGCGCGCGTGGCGCGCGAGGTAGTCGGCGAGGCCGTCGACGCTGTAGACGATCTCCATCGCGCGCCCGCCGAGGACGTAGGACGGGCGCACCAGCAGCGGGAAGCCGACGCCCGGGGCGACCTCGAGGGCCTCGTCGGCCGACGCGGCGGTCGCGTAGGGCGGCGCCTGGTAGCCGAGCTGCGCCAGCAGCGCGCCGAAGCGCCCGCGGTCCTCGGCCAAGTCGATCGCGTCCACGCTCGTGCCCAGCAGCTTCACGCCCGCGTCCGCGAGGCCGGCGGCGAGCTTCAGCGGCGTCTGGCCGCCGAACTGGACGATCACGCCCTCGGGCTGCTCGACGGCGATCACGCCGAGCACGTCCTCGAGCGTCAGCGGCTCGAAGTACAGCCGGTCCGAAGTGTCGTAGTCGGTCGAGACCGTCTCGGGGTTGCAGTTGATCATCACGGCGTCGCGGTCGAGCTCGCGGACCGTCATCGCCGCGTGGACGCAGCAGTAGTCGAACTCGATTCCCTGGCCGATGCGGTTCGGGCCCGAGCCCAGGATCACGACGCTGCGCCGGTCGCCGCGACGGACCTCGTGGGCCTCACGGCGCTCCCAGCCCGAGTAGTAGTAGGGCGTACGGGCTTCGAACTCGGCGGCGCACGTGTCGACCGACTTGAACGAGCGGTGGCCCGCAAACGGCGCCTCGGGGTCGTGGGCGAGCACCTCGATCTCGCGCAGGAACCACGGATCGATGCTCGTCGTCTGCCGGACGTCGTCGAGGCTCGCGCCGCGGCGGAACGCCTCGAGCATGACGTCGAAGCGGTCCGACGCCGGGCTGGCGAGCATCTCCATCAGCGTCGGCAGGTCGAGCGCCCCGAGCTTCGGCCGGTAGTCGAGCTCACGGCTGCGCAGCGCCTTGGCGAACGCCTGGCCGAACGTGCGGCCGATCGCCATCGCCTCGCCGACCGACTTCATGTGCGTCGTCAGCTCGCTGGCGGCGCCGGGGAACTTCTCGAACGCGAACCGCGGCCACTTGACGACGACGTAGTCGATCGTCGGCTCGAAGCTCGCCGGGGTCACGCCGGTGATGTCGTTGTCGATCTCGTCGAGCGCGTAGCCGACGGCGAGGCGGGCAGCGATCTTGGCGATCGGGAAGCCGGTCGCCTTGGAGGCCAGCGCCGAGGACCGCGAGACGCGCGGGTTCATCTCGATGACGAGGATCTCCTCGGTGGCCGGGTTGACGGCGAACTGCACGTTGGAGCCGCCGGTCTCGACGCCGACCGCGCGGATACACGCCATCGCCTGGTCGCGCAGCTGCTGGTAGAGGCGGTCGGTCAGGGTCTGCTGGGGCGCGACGGTGACCGAGTCGCCGGTGTGCACGCCCATCGGATCGATGTTCTCGATCGAGCAGACGATCACGACGTTGTCGTTGCGGTCGCGCATCACCTCGAGCTCGAACTCGCCCCAGCCGATCACCGATTGGTCGATCAGGACCTGGCCGATCGGCGACGCGGCGACGCCGCGGGCGACGCACGCGTCGAACTCGTCCGCGGTATGGGCGACGCCGCCGCCGCGCCCGCCGAGCGTGAACGCCGGGCGGATGATCGCCGGCAGCCCGACCTCGTCGCGCAGCGCGTTGGCCTCCTGCACCGAGTGCGCGATGACGCTGCGCGGCATCTTCAGGCCTGCCGCCTCCATCGTCTGGCGGAACAGGTCTCGATCCTCGGCGCGGCCGATCGCGTCGTAGTCGGCGCCGATCAGCTCGACGCCGAACTTCTCCAGCGTCCCGTCCTCGTGCAACGAGCGGGCGAGGTTGAGCGCCGTCTGGCCGCCGAGCGTCGGCAGCAGCGCGTCCGGGCGCTCCTTCTCGATGATCTGCGCGACCGGGCCCGGCAGCAGTGGCTCGATGTACGTCGCGTCGGCGAACTCCGGGTCGGTCATGATCGTCGCCGGGTTGGAGTTGACGAGCACGACCTCGTAGCCCTCCTCCTTGAGGACCTTGCACGCCTGCACGCCGGAGTAGTCGAACTCGGCGGCCTGGCCGATGACGATCGGCCCGGAGCCGAGCAGCAGGATCTTGTGGAGATCGTCCCTACGGGGCATGGGTCACCTCCGCGGGGCGTCCGGCCCCGCGTCCCGAGACGGTCGATCGGCATCCGGACGCTCGTCACCGGATCGGCTTCGCCGCTCCTCCCGGATCTGCTCCATGAAGCGATCGAAGAGATACAGCGAGTCGTTGGGCCCCGGACCCGCCTCGGGGTGGTACTGGACCGTCGCCCCGGGGACGTCGAGCAGCGTCAGCCCCTCGACCGTGCGGTCGTAGAGGTTGACGTGCGACAGGCGCGCGGTGCCGAAGTCGGTCTCGAACTCGACGGCCTCGTCGTCGGCGAAGCGCTCACGGCCATCGGGGTGACGGACCGCGAAGCCGTGGTTCTGCGACGTGATCTCGATGCGGCCGGTCTGGAGGTCCTTGACCGGGTGATTGGCGCCTCGGTGGCCGAACGGGAGCTTGTAGGTCGCAAGGCCGACGGCGCGGCACATGAGCTGGTGGCCGAGGCAGATGCCGAACACCGGCCGCGTGCCGACGAGCTCACGGACCGTGTCGACGATGTAGTCCAGCGCGGCCGGGTCGCCGGGGCCATTGGCCAGGAAGATCGCGTCGGGATCGTTCGCCGTCAGCTCCGCGGCGCCGGCTGTGCACGGATGCAGCTCGACGGTCGCGCCGCGGGCGACGAGGTTGCGCACGATCGAGCGCTTGATGCCGGTGTCGATCGCGGCGATGCGGATCTCGCCGTCGCCGGCGACCTCCATCCGCTGCGGGGTCACCTCGCGCGCGAGGTCGAGGCCGGTCATCTCCGGCTCGGCCTCGATCAACCCCATCGCCTCGGCCTCGCTCATCGCCCCGGGGAACACGCCGCCGCGCATCGCCCCCGCGTCGCGGATGTGGCGCACGAGCTCGCGCGTGTCGACCCCGGTGATCGCCGGGATGCCGCGATCGGCCAGCCAGTCCAGCCAGCCCTGCTCCGCGTCGGGCGCGTCCTCGGCGTTGGTCGCAGCGCGCATGACCGCCGCGCGCGCCCACGGGCGGTCGGACTCCATGGCGGCTCCGCCGGCGCCGTAGTTGCCGATGTGCGGGTAGGTGAACGTGATCAGCTGGCGGGCGAACGACGGGTCGGTCATCGACTCCTGATAGCCCGACATGCCGGTCGTGAAGACGACCTCGCCGGTGGCGGCCGCGTCTGCCCCGCACGCGTCACCGTCGAAGCGCGTGCCGTCGGCCAGCAGGACGTAGGCGCTCAACGGGGCCACTAGGCCACCACCTCGAGCACCCGCGTGCGGTATGCGACGCTGCCCGCGGCCAGCGTCAGCCCGACCCTGCCCAGCAGCCGGCGGCCGTCGAAGCAGCAGTTGGCCGAGCGGCTCTCGTAGCCGTTCTCACCGACCTCCCACGTCGCCGCGAGGTCGATCAGCGTCATGTTCGCCGTCTCCCCCTTGACGATCCGCGGCGCCGGGACGCCGAACGGGATCCCGCCACAGGTCAGCTTCTCGATGACCAACGCCAGCGGCAGGACGCCCGGCTCGACGAGCTGCGTGTAGACCGCGGCGAACGAGGTCTCCAGGCCGGTGGTGCCCATCGGCGCCTGCTCGAACGGCACCTCCTTCTCGTCGCGCGCGTGCGGGGCGTGGTCTGTGGCGATGCAGTCGATCGTGCCGTCGATGAGGCCGTCGATCAGCGCTCGGCGGTGGCGCTCGGAGCGCAGCGGCGGGTTCATCTTCATCCGCGTGTCGAGCGAGCGGACGTCCTCGTCGGTCAGGCACAGGTGGTGCGGCGACACCTCGCAGGTGACGTTGACGCCGTCGGCCTTGGCCTGGGCGACCGCGGCGACCGATTCGGCCGCGCTCAGGTGCTGGATGTGGATCGCGCCGCCCTCGTAGCCGGCCAGCGCGCAGTCGCGGGCGATCATCGTCGACTCGCTGATCGCCGGGATGCCGGGAACGCCGAGCACGGCCGAGATCTCGCCCTCGTGCATCGCGCCGTCGCGCGACAGCGCCGGGTCCTCCTCGTGCAGGGCCAGCACGCCGCCGGCCAGGCGCTGGTACTGCAGCGCGAGGCGCAGGATCCCGGCGTTGACGACCGGGCGGCCGTCGTCGGTGAACGCGACCGCGCCCTCGTCGCGCAGCTCGGCCATCTCGGTCAGCATCTCGCCGGCCAGCCCGCGCGTGATCGAGGCGGTGAAGCCGACCGGGACGCGGGCGTCGCGGGCCGCACGGTCGCGCAGCGCGCCGAGGATCGGGGCGGTGTCGACGACCGGGTCGGTGTTGGGCATCGCGATCACTGCGCAGAAACCGCCCGCCGCGGCCGCCCGGGTACCGGTCTCGATGTCCTCCTTGTGCTCCTGGCCCGGGGTGCGCAGGTGGACGTGCGGATCGACGAACGCCGGGAACAGGTGGCGCCCGGCGGCGTCGAGCAGCTCGGTGCCGACCGGCCCGTGGAGGCTGCCCGCTTCGCCGATCTCCGTGATGACGCCGTCGTGAACGAGCACGTCGTGGCGGCCGTCGAGGCCCGTACGCGGATCGAGCACCTGGGCGTTGCGGATCAGCATCGCGGCGGGCACAGCCGCGGCGCGGACGAGGACGGACGGATCGGTCATGCCAGCTGGGGTTCGATCGGGGACGGCTCGCGGTCGGGCGACGGCGCGGCGGCGAGGACCTCGTAGAGGACGGCCATGCGCACGACGACCCCGGCCTCGACCTGGGCGGTGATCACGGCCTGCGGCGAGTCAACGACCTCGCCGCTGAGCTCGACGCCGCGGTTGACCGGGCCCGGATGCATGAGCACCTGGCGCGGGTGCAGGCGGCGGCCGTTGATCTGGTAGCGGGCGGCGTACTCGCGGATCGACGGGATCCAGGCCTGGGTCATGCGCTCGTTCTGCATCCGCAGGGCGTAGACGACGTCGGCCTCGGCGAGATCGTCGAGCGTCTCGCGGACCTCGCAGCCCAGCGACTGGATGCCGCGCGGGATCAGCGTGGGCGGCCCGCAGACGGTGACCTTCGCGCCCATCTTCTGGAACGCGAGGATGTCGGAGCGCGCGACGCGGCTGTGGCGCACGTCGCCGACGATCCAGATGTTCGCGCCGTCGATCGACCCCAGCCGCGAGCGCAGCGTGTAGACGTCGAGCAGCGCCTGGGTCGGGTGCTCGTGCTGGCCGTCGCCGGCGTTGACGATCGCCGCGCTCGTCCAGCCGGACACGAGCTGCGCGGCGCCGGCCCACGGGGTGCGGATGACGATCGCGTCGGGCTTGTGGGCGCTCAGCGTCAGGACCGTGTCCTTGAGCGACTCGCCCTTCTCGACGCTCGAGCCGCTGGCGGCGAAGTTGACGACGTCGGCGCTGAGGCGCTTGGCGGCCAGCTCGAAGCTCGAGCGGGTACGGGTCGACGCCTCGTAGAAGAGGTTCAGGACCGTGCGGCCGCGCAGTGCCGGGACCTTCTTGATCTCGCGGCCCGACACCTCGGCGAACGCCGCGGCGCGGTCGCAGATCCGCTCGATGGCTGTGCGGTCGAGGTCCTCGATGGCAATCAGGTGCCTCATGCGACCGCCGCCAGTTCGACGATCGTGACCTCGTCGACGCCGTCGATCTCCTCGACACGGACGTTGACGCGCTCGTCGCGCGACGTCGGCAGGTTCTTGCCGACGTAGTCGGGGCGGATCGGCAGCTCGCGGTGGCCGCGATCGGCGAGCACCGCGAGCTGGACGCGGTCCGGGCGCCCGTAGTCGAACAGCGCCTCGATCGCGGCGCGGACGGTGCGGCCGGTGTAGAGGACGTCGTCGACGATCACGACGGTGCGACCGTCGATGTCGAAGTCGATGTTCGACGCGTGGACGACCGGCTGATCCGGCCGGCGGCCGACGTCGTCGCGGTAGAACGCGATGTCGAGCTCGCCGACCCCGACATCGCCGTCGCGGTCGAGCAGCTCGGTGAGCAGCGCGTGGACGCGCGCGCCGAGGACGGCGCCGCGCCGGTGGATCCCGACGATCGCCAGCCGCGCCGGGTCGGCGGCGTTGTTCTCGCAGATCTCGTGCGCGATTCGCACCAGCGTGCGCCGCATGTCATCGCGGTCGAGGACGACCTTGTGTTGCAACCTCGCACCTTCCTGGCCTCACGGGACCGGGTTAAAGGAACGGACGGCGCGCAGCGTATCAGCGGGCCTGACGGATCCCCCGTGGACCGCCGCGAAAGTTCAGGGTCGCCTCCCGATTGTCACGGCCCGCCCGCCCAGGTTGGATGCCCGGTGATGCGGTACGCGATCTGCGCTGTGGTCGGCTGGCTGGTTCTCGGCGTGGCCGTCGCCGGCGCCCAGGCGGCCACCGTCGTCACGCCGCTGCCCCACGGGTACTCCGCCGTCGCAGCTGGCGACGGGCATATCGTGTCGGTCCGCCATGCCCCGGGCACGGGCGTACCGCTCCTCGTCGAGCGCGTCGATGCCGGTGGGCACGCCACGCTGCTGGCGACGATCGATCCCCCCGCCGTCGACGGTGTGCTCGACAACGTCACCGGCCTCGCTGTCACCCCGACGACGTGGGTGGTCGCGGTGCAGTTCAAGTTCCCGCCCGACACCGAGGGCAACCAGCGCACCATCGATCACGAGGTCGGCGAGGCGATCGTCAGCGGGCCGATCGGCGGCGGCCCGACGGCGACCATCCTGCGGTGCACGCTCGATGTCGCCCTCGATCAGGAGCACAACGAGACGCCGGAGCTCGCGGTGTCCAATGACCACGTCGCGTGGTCTGACTCGCTGTGCCCAGGCGCCGGCGGGGTGCGCATCGCGCCGATCGGCGGCGGGCCGAGCGCCAGCGTGGCTGCGGTCGGCATCGCGGTCGGCCTGACCCCCAGCAGCGTCGTGTTCGGCGTCACCGACACGGCCAACCGGCTGCCGGTCCTGTCCCAGCTCGACCTCTCCACCGGCGCGACGGTTATGACGAACCCGATCTCGGTCCACGCGCTCGCGGCCGGAGACGACGGGCTCGTCGTCTCCGCCTACGACAACCCCGCGTGCGCGAGCAACGAGTGTCCGGAGTCGATCACGCGGATCGCGGCCGACGGCGCCATCGTCCATCCCGGGATCGCGCCGGCCGACTCGTACCCCGGCCTCGTCGTCGGCCACGGCCGCGCGCTGACCGGGCGCCGCGGCGACGACGGGCTGATCGCCGTCGACCTGGCGACCGGCCGGCGTTCCTACGCCGCCGCGATCGGGCGCAACGCGCGCAACCTCGTCCCGCTCGCGGTCGACGCGACCACGGCCACGTACCTGACCCAGGACTGCTCCGGCAACGACGTGGTGCGCTCCGAGAACACCGTGGCGACGGCGCCCGAGCCGCTGCGATCGATCCCGTGCCCGGTGCGCTTCCGGACGGGTATCACCTACGACCCCGCGACGAGCTCAGCGCAGGTCAAGGTCAGCTGCCCCAAGGGCTGCGAGGCGACCTGGGACATTCGCTACCACGACCGTCGTATCGGCGAGTTCACCCCCTTCGCGCGCGCCGGGCGCAGCGGCACCGTGGACGTCGACATCGACCACCCGGCAGCGCTGGGCCACCGCCACAGCGTCACCGTGCAGGTCGCCGACTCCTCGCGGGACTATGCGTTCGCCCGCCACCAGGGTCCGGTGGCGGTGGCGCTCCGGGTGCGTTGAGTCGCCGGTCGCGCTGGCGCGAACCGCCTCCGTGGCTGGATCTGCCCGGTATCCGTCCTTGCCGCCACACCGGCGGTGGCCCATCATCCACCCCATGCCCGTTCCACGCCACGTCGTCATCGTCGCCTACGATGACGTCCAGGCCCTCGATGTCATCGGGCCCGCCGAGGTCTTCGGCATGGCGGCGGAGCACGGGCGCGCCGAGTACGTGATCTCGATCGTCACCCCGGGTGGCACGAGCGCCAGCACGACCAGCGGCGTGCGGCTCGAGGCCGACGGCGACGTCCATCGCCTCCGCGGCCCGATCGACACACTGATCGTCGCCGGCGGGTCCGGCAGCCGCACGCTTGAGCACGACGACGCGCTGATCGCCCGCATCGCCATGCTTGCCACCCGCGCCCGCCGCGTGACCAGCGTCTGCACCGGCGCACTGCTGCTCGCCGCCGCCGGCCTCCTGAACGGCCGCCGCGCGACCACGCACTGGGTCGCCTGCCACGAGCTCGAGGAGCGCTATCCCGACGTGATCGTCGAACGCGACCCGATCTTCGTCCGCGACGGCAACGTCGCCACGTCGGCCGGCGTCACCGCAGGCATGGATCTCGCCCTCGCGCTGGTCGAGGAGGACTACGGCGCGGCGCTGTCGCTCGGCATCGCCCGCGGGCTCGTCCTGTTCATGCGCCGGCCCGGCGGCCAGTCGCAGTTCAGCGCCCAGCTCGCCGCCCAACCGGCCCAGCGTGAGCCTCTACGTGAGCTTCAGGCTTGGATCCCAGATCACCTCGATGAGGACTTGAGCGTTGCCGCGCTCGCCGCTCGCGCCTACATGAGCGAGCGCAACTTCGCCCGCGCCTTTCGCCGCGAGACCGGGATGACCCCGGCGGCCCATGTCGAGGCCGCGCGCGTCGAGCGCGCCCGCACCGACCTCGAGCAGACGGCCCTTTCGATCGAGACGATCGCCGCACGCTGCGGCTTTGGCAGCGTCGAGACGCTGCGTCGCGCCTTCCACCGCCGCCTGGGCGTCGCCCCGGTGGACTACCGCAAGCGCTTCCGGCCCGCCCTCGGCGAGCCCGAGGCGGCCTGAATCCTCAACCCCGATCCCGGAGCCCCGCCATGGACATCGCCATCCCCCTCTATGACCGCATGACCGCGCTCGACGCGATCGGCCCCTACGAGGTGCTCTCACGCCTGCCCGGCGCCCGCGTGCGCTTCATCGCCAGGGAGCCGGGGCCGATCACGACCGAGACGAAGATGCTCACGCTGATCGCCGACGAGGCGCTCGACGACGTCCCGCACCCCGAGATCATCGTCGTCCCGGGCGGCATCGGCACGCGCCAGCTGTTGCATGACGAGCAGCTGATCGGCTGGATCCGCCGCGCGCACGAGACCTCGATCTGGACGACCTCGGTCTGCACCGGCGCGCTGCTGCTCGCCGCCGCCGGCCTGCTCGACGGCCTCGACGCCACCACGCACTGGATCGCCCGCGACGTGCTCAAGGATCTCGGCGCCAACCCGGTCCCCGAACGCGTCGTTGTGCAGGGAAAGATCGTCACCGCGGCCGGCGTCTCGGCCGGCATCGACATGGCGCTGATGCTCGCCGCCAAGGTCGCGGGCGACCAGGTCGCCCAGGCGATCCAGCTCGGGATCGAATACGACCCCCAGCCCCCGTTCGACACGGGCGCGCTCGAGAAGGCCCCGCCGGAGCTCGTGACCCTGCTGCGCGGTCTCTCCGACCTCGAAGAGGCCACCGCCGTCGAGGCCTGACCCCGCCGTCGCTGCGCGGGCTTATGACGCCCGCGCAGCGCTCATAACGCGAAATCCGACCGTCGCCTCGCTGCAGGTTCTCCGCCCGAACCCTGCGCAGAACCGTGCACGGCTTCGGAGTGGCGCTGAATTGCCGAAACCGCTCCAACCATGAGCATTTCTGGCACGGATGGCCAGCACGACGACCCGGCTTGCGGCGGCGCGAAATGCGCTGTCGTGCGTCGGGTTCGTGCGTATACGCACACGAAGCTCGTGCTGTCCACGAGCTTGGACGTACGTCCTAGTTCCAACACCTGTCCTCAACCCGCCTCCAGCCCGTGTCTTCCTGGCCGATCAAACGCAGTAAGAGCTCCCTTTGCGTCCGCTTGCGCCGCGGAATTCGAGGGATGGGTGGTCGCGCCAAGCGACCTGACAACTGGCGCAACCAACCCATACGGAGGTTTCGAGTAGATGTCTCGTTTCGCGTTCATGGCCCGGCGTCCCAAGCGCACGCTTGCGGTCCTGGCCCTGCTGCTGGTGGCGCTCGCCGTCACCGTTGGATCTGGGGCGAACTTCACGGCCCAGACTGCCAACCCGACCAACACGTTCACCGCCGGTTCGCTGTCGATGAGCAACAGCCTCAACGGCACGGCGGTCTTCACCTCGCCGCCGCTGTGGAAGCCGAGCGATAGCCGTCAGGGCTTCGTCGACATCCAGAACACCGGCACGCTGCCGGGCAACTTCGTGCTCAGCACGAACAACCTCGCGCCGTCGGTCGGCGGTCTGGGCAGCGTGCTGCAGATCCGCGTCGACGACTGCGGCAAGTTCACCGGCCCGGGCCTGAGCACGCCTCCGGACTGCGTCACCGGCGTGCAGAACCGCTACGGCGCCAGCGCCCCGCAGACCATCGCGGGCCTGAGCGGCATCTCGATGCCGAGCAGCACCACGCCGTCGGTCGTCGTCCCGTGGGCGCCGAACGAGAAGCACCGGTTCATGATCACGGTCACGTGGCCGGACGGCACGCCCGCCGTCGACAACCCGCTTCAGGGTGCCACGATGACATTCGATCTGACCTGGTCGGCCACCTAGGTCAGACCTCCCGCGCCCGATAGGGGCCCGTCGCCACGTGCGACGGGCCCTGCTCGGGGATGCGTGAAACCCCTCACCGCGAACCCTTTCGCCGCCATCGCTGCCACCGCAACAGCTCGCGTGCCCGCCGCCCCACGCGGCGGACCACTGCGCCGCCGGGCCGGCCTCGTGCTGACCATCGGCGCCGTGCTGCTGGCCTCGTCGATGCTCGTGCCGCTGGTTCTGGGATACCAGCGCTACGTCATCACGAGCGGCTCGATGACCGGCACCTATGACCGCGGCTCGCTGATCTACGACGAGACGGTCCCGACGAAGTCGCTGAAGGTCGGCGACGTCATCACCTACACGCCGCCGGCGATCCACAGCCCGACCTCGCGCCTCACCCACCGGATCTTCGCGATCAAGGTGCTCAAGGACGGCACGCGGCAGTACCAGACCAAGGGCGACGCCAACCCGTCCCCTGATCCGTGGACGTTCACGCTGACGAGCCCGACCCAGGCCCGTGTCGTGTTCAGCATCCCCTACCTCGGCTTCGTGTTCGCGGCGCTGAGCATCCCGCTCATCCGGATCCTCGTCCTCGGAGTGCCCGCACTGCTCGTCGCGCTCGGCGCACTGGGCTCGCTGTGGGAAGAGGCAGGGCAGGAGTCCAGGCCGTGAACTGGCTCATTCGTCACCGGCGGACGTTCATCCTGATCGCCCTGGTGACGACGCCGCTGGCCAGCGTCGGCTACAGCAGCGCCTCGTTCACGGCGTCGACGACCAACCCGACGAACAAGATCCAGGCCGCGCCGGACTTCGTCGGCCCGGCCGTCACGCTTACCGCGCCGACCGGCACGATCGCCACCCACTTCCCGACCTTCACCGGCGCCGCCGGCACCGCCTCGGGCGACCTGCCGACGGTCACGTTGCGGGTCTACAGCGGCTCCACGGTGACCGGCTCGCCGGTGCAGACGCTGACCGCCAACGGCTCGACCGGCAGCTGGTCGGTCCCCGCATCGGCGAGCCTCGCCGACGGGACCTACACCGCCCAGGCGTCGCAGACCGACAACGCCTCCAACACCGCGACGAGCACCGCCCTGACGTTCGTCGTCGACACGACGGCGCCCGCCGTCACGGTCGTCAACCCGATCAACAACGCGCTCACCAACGTGACCGCGACCACCTTCTCCGGCGCCGCCGGCACCGCGACCGGCGACGCGACGACCGTCACCGTCAAGGTCTACACGGGCGCCACGGTCAACCCGGCCAACCTCGTGCGCACCCTGTCGGCCCCGGTCAGCGCCGGCGCGTGGACCGTCAACGCCACCCCCGTGCTGACCCAGGGCGTCTACACGGTGCAGGCGACGCAGTCGGACTCGGCCGTCCCGGTCAACGTCGGCACGAGCACCGCGCACACGTTCACGCTCGACACGACGAAGCCGACCGCGACCGCCGCGGTGATCGCCGCCCAGGACGTCGCCAACCCGCTGTCGCCGAACTTCGTCTCGGGCCTCAACACCCAGATCCGCGCGTTCCGGGTGTACGCCAATGTCACCGACACCGGCGGCAGCGACCCGACGCTCGGCACCACCACCGCGGCGCTGACCGGGATCATCGTGACCGGCGCCCAGAACGTCACGCTGACGTACCACGCGGCCGCGGTCACGGTCGGCGGCGTCGCCTACAACTGGTTCAGCGCTGTGCAGACCTCGGGCACCGGCGCCGGCTTCAACGGCACGAAGAACTGGACCGTCACCCCGACCGACCAGGCCGGCAACGTCGGCACCGCGCTGGCCAAGACCGTCGCCTTTGACTCCACGGCGCCCAACGCGCGCAACCTGACCGCGATCGCCGTCCTGACCGGCAGCGCGGTGACGATCACCGACAGCGCCGCCCCGACCGACACCGGCGGCTCCGGCCTCAACAACCTCCAGATCCAGCAGCGCACCGCGGCCGGGCCGGGCGCGTGGAACACGATCTGCACCGTCACCGTCGCTCCGTGGCAGTGCGTCTTCAATTCGACGACCGTCCCCGACGGCTCCTACAACCTCCAGGCCCGCGCGATCGACAACGCCGCCAACATCGGCACCAGCGGCACGATCCGCACCGGAACCGTCGACAACACCGCGCCGACCGTCACGCTGGCCAACCCCGGCGCCACGATCTCGGCGACGACGAACCTGTCGGCCACGTTCGCCGACGGCGCCGGCACCGGCGTCAAGAACATCGTCTTCGAGCGCTCGCCGCACAACGCCAACACGTGGACGACGATCTGCACCGCCAACAACCCGGTGTCCCCGCGCACGTGCTCGTTCAACCCGACGGTCGTCGCCGACGGCACCTCGCTGGACCTGCGCGCGACCGTCACCGACGGCGCCGCGCCCGCGTTCGTCACCCACAGCGCGATCGTCACCTCGACGATCGACTACGGCCCGCACGGCACCGACATCCAGGCCAACGTCACCAACAACACGATCGACAACGGCGACGTGCTGACGCTGACCTACGACCAGGGCATCCTGCTCTCGAGCGTCATCGCCGGCTGGACGACCGGCACCCAGCCGGTCCAGGTCCGCGCGATCAACAACAGCACGACCAACGACCGCATTCAGATCTTCAACTCGACCGGCACGACGCAGCTGCCGTTCGGAACCATCAACCTCAACCGCAACTTCGTCGGCGGCGCGGGGACCGGCAATGGCGTCTACCTGCGCTACACGGCGACGATGAGCACCAACGCTGCGCACACGCAGCTGATCATCACGCTGACCAGCGCCGCGACGCTCATCGGCGGCGCGACGTCGGCGACGCCCAACAACACGGCGAACATGACCTGGACTCCGTCGGCGACCGTCACCGACCCGGGCGGCCACGCGGGCGCGACGACGACGGTCACTGAGACCGGGACCCTGGACCGCGACTTCTAGGCCATGCACGCCGCGGCTCTTCGCATCCTTCGCGTCACCGGCCTGATCGCCATGCTCGGCCTGGCCGGGCTGACCGTGGCATTCGCGGCGACCGGCAACTTCCCGCTGACCCCGACCCACAACAGCTCAGCGGCGCGGGCCTTCGGCCTGCGCGCTGCCGGCGCCCTGTCGATCACCAACTCGCTCGACGGCCAGGCGATCCTCAACGCATCGGCGATGCGGCCCGGCGAGTCGCGGGTCGGCCAGGTGACGATCACCAACTCGGGCAACATCCCCGGCGACTTCACGCTGGTCGCCTCCGGGGTGACCGACACCGGCACGCCGACGCCGTTCTCGAGCGTCGCGCAGCTCCTCGTCCAGGACGTGAGCAACCCTGCGCTGCCGGTGACGATCTACGCCGGCACGCTGGACTCGCTGGCGCCGACCGCGCTGGGCGCATTCGACGCCGGCGAGACGCGCGTCTACCGCTTCACCGTCACCTTCCCCAACGGCACGCCGGCCCACGACAACCCGCTCCAGGGCGCCAAGACGACGGTCGAGTACGACTGGGCCGCGACCGCGCCCGACGGCTCGACGCCGACCGACACGACCCCGCCCGGCTCGGTGACGACCGGCGGCGCCGTGCCGCCATCGCCGATCGGCCCCAATCCGACGATCGTCACCCCCCACCTGATCCCGACCCACACGCCGCGCGCGGCACCGTGGAAGATCTCGATCAGCGCGCCGCTGCGCCGCAAGGTGCGCACCGGCCGGGTCGACTTCATCATCGGCTGCGGCAAGCGCTGCACGGTGAGCTTCAGCGGCACGATCAAGATCCCGCCGCTGCGGCGCAAGTTCAAGGTCACGCACGTCAACTTCACGCTTCCGGCCGGCAACAAGGCCCGTGTCGAGGTCAAGCTGTCGCCGGCGCTGAAGGCCGGGCTGATCCGCGCCCTGCGCGCGCACAAGCGCCCGTCGATCACGGTGAAGGTCACCGCACGGTCGGGCAAGCTGCGCGGCAAGGGCTCGCGCACGGTGCGGTTCGTCCGCTAGCACGGCGAACCGCCCGCCTACCCGAAGAAGACCTCGGCCGCGTCGTAGAGCTCGGCGTCGACGAGCTTGGGCTCGCCCAGCGCCTCGTCGAGCGACACGCGCTCGATCCGGGTGCCGCGCAGCGCGACCATCTTCCCGAACGCGCCGTCGGCGACCGCGTCGATCGCGGCGACGCCGAAGCGCGTGGCCAGCACGCGGTCATACGCGGTCGGCGTGCCGCCGCGCTGCACGTGGCCGAGGATCGACATCCGCGTCTCGAAGCCGGTCTGGCGCTCGATCTCGCGCTCGAGCGTGACCGCGATCCCGCCCAGCCGGGCGTGCCCGAACGCGTCGGTCGTGTCGTGCGTGCTCAGCGCCTCCTCCGCGCCGGCCGGCACCGCCCCCTCGCTGACGACGACGATCGAGAACGTTCGCCCGCGGTTGTGGCGGCGGCGCAGGTGCGCACACACGGCGTCGAGGTCGAACGGGCGCTCGGGGATCAGGATCGCGTCGGCGCCGCCGGCCAGCCCGGCGTGCACGGCGATCCAGCCGGCGTGGCGGCCCATCACCTCGAGCACCATCACCCGGTTGTGGGACTCGGCCGTCGTGTGCAGGCGGTCGATCGCGTCGCAGGCGATCTGCACCGCGGTCTGAAAGCCGAACGTGTAGTCGGTGCCCGCGAGGTCGTTGTCGATCGTCTTGGGGACACCGACGAGCTTCACACCGGCCGCGCTCAGGCGCCTCGCGACGCCGAGCGTGTCCTCGCCGCCGATCGGGACCAGCGCATCGATGCCCAGCTCGGCGAGCGTGTCGAGCACCTTTGCCTCGCCCTCGCCGACCGCGTACGGGTTGGTCCGTGACGTGCCGAGGATCGTCCCGCCGCGTGGCAGTATGCCGGCGGTCGCGTCGTGATCCAGCGGGCGGCCGTCCCCGGCCAGCACACCGGCCCACCCGTACTGGAACCCGAACAGCTCCATGCCGTGCGTGTCGATCCCGCGGCGCACGACGGCGCGGATGACGGCGTTCAGGCCGGGGCAGTCGCCCCCGCCGGTGAGGATCCCGACTCGCACAGCTGCATTGTGGCGATATCAGTCGTGCTCGACATCGAGCAGCACGACCGATCCCCGCTTGACCTTCGCGCCGGCCTTGGGATGCGTGTCGATGACCTGCCAGTTCGATGGGTCGAGAACGCCGAACAGGCCGCCGCCGTCGTCCTGCTCGTCGAGGTCGAGGTCGTCGAGCTGTTGCTGCGCGTCGTCGAGTGAATCCCCGACGAGGTCGGGGACCGCGACGACGTTGGGGTCGGGCGGTGTGATCGTGACCGTTCGCGTCGACGTGGTCCTGTGCGTGACCGCGTGGACGACGGTCTTCGTCTGCACGGCGCCTCCGAGCGCGACGATCAGGACGACGCCCACCAGGAACCCGGCCGCGGCGCCGAGCCCGACGCCGAGCCACCCGGGAGGCTTGCGCTGCTTCATGGCGCGGCCGGCGCCGGTGCCGGCGCGCCGTGGCCGGGCCAGCGCACGAGCTCGGGCTCGCCCTTCTCGGCGTACGGGATCTCGATCGCGTCGAAGTCGCGCGGGACCTCGCTCGCGGCGAACACCGCGCGGGCCTCATCGCGCAGCTCACCGCCGTGGTAGCGGGGCGAGACGTGGGTCAGCGCGAGCATCCGCACGCCGGCGTCGCGGGCCAGCTCGGCCGCCTGGCGGGCCGTGCTGTGGCCGGTCTGGCGGGCGCGCTCGGACTCCTCGTGGCCGAACGTCGCCTCGTGGACGAGGACGTCGGCCTCGTGGGCGGCGATCGAGACCATCTCGCACGGCGCCGTGTCGCCGCTCAGCACGATCTTGCGCCCGGGCCGCGGCTCGCCCATGACCTGCTCGGGCGAGACTCCGTTGACGGTCTCGCCGCGCTGAAGGCGCCCCAGGTCGGGTCCGAACGGGACGCCGAGGCGCTGTGCGAGCTCACTGTCGAGCTGGCCCGGGCGCCCGTCCTCGACGACCGCGAAGCCCAGCGCGGTGCCACGGTGGCTGACCTCCAGGGCGGTGACCGTGTAGCCGTCGAGCGCGACGCCGTCGCCGGGCTCGAGCTCCGACACGGCGAACGGGTAGTCGACCCGCCCATAGATCTGGCGCATCGCGCTCATCAGCTCGCTCGTCCCGCGCGGGCCGTGCAGCGACAGCGGCGTCTCGCGGTCGCGTAGGTCAAACGACTTCAGCATGCCGATCAGCCCGAGCCAGTGGTCGATGTGCAGGTGGGTCAGGAACACGCGGTCGATGTCGGGGAGCCCGACCGAACGCACGAGCTGGCGCTGCGTGCCCTCGCCGCAGTCGAACAGCAGCCGGTCGCCGCCACGGCGCAGCAGCAGCGCAGGAAGTCCACGCCGCGCCGTGGGAACCGATCCGGCGGTGCCGGCGAAGAACAGCGAAAGATCCATATCGGACCGCCGAGGGTACCGGGGAGCGCAGCGCCGAACCCCCGCTTGGAGGCGACGCCCCGCTCAGCTGCCGTGCTTGTGCTTGCCGAGCTCGACCGCGGCGACCAGCACCGCGACGACAACCGAAACGAGGACGATCCACGGCCCCTGGCGCTTCGTCGCGGGCTCCGGCCGCCGCCACGCGACGATCCCGAGGATCAGGCCGATCAGCGGGATGAGCACGGCGAAGATGTAGCCGCATACGATCAGCGCGGTGCTGCCGCCGCCGGCCCGCGGCCCGACCGAGACGTAGCCCGGCGCGGCGGGGGCGAACTGCGACGTCCACTGGTTGCCGTCCCACCAGCGCTGCTGCCCCGAGCCCTGCGGATCGGGATACCAGCCCGCGATCGGGGTCTGCTCGCTCATCAGCGCGCCTGGCAGGATTCGAACCTGCGACTTCCGCCTCCGGAGGGCGGCGCTCTATCCACTGAGCTACAGGCGCGTACCGCCTGTCAGCTTACTTGCGGCCCCCCGGTCTGGGTTGTGAATACCTCGTCGAGGAGCTCGTCGTTGTCGCCGAAGCCGAAGTTCTCGGTCAGGTAATCGTCGACCTCGCCGCGCGAGCGGCCGTTGAGCGCCATGTTCAGCGCCGTCAGCCGAGCCGCGTCCATCGCATGGTCCCCGGGCGGCGCGAGCGCCCGAGGGCGGCGCACCACGGCGCGGTCGTCGGCGTACAGCTCCAGCGCGACCGTCTCGAGCGCGAGCCGCGGGTCGTCGCTCAACGCCCGCCGGATCGCCGCGTGGCGATGGCGCCCGTCGACGATCGTGAAGCGGGTCGCGCGCGGCACGAGCAGCGTTCCGATCGGCGCGTCGTCGCCCGCGGGCACGAACACCCCCGACGGCGAGAACGACACGGCGAGCGTGCCGATCATGCCCTCCTGGATCAGCCGCGTGGCGAACCGGCGCACGCGGCCGCCGTCCAGCGTCGCGCCGGAGGAATCGTCGGCCTCGAGATGGGTCGCGACGAAGTCGAGCGTCGCGAGCGACATGTAGCGCTCACGGCCGGCGACGGTGCCCCGCAGCACCGCCAGCTCGATCGTCTCGCCCTCCAGACCCCAGCGGTCGAAGCGCGCCGCGCGCGTGCCGTCGCTCACGCGCATCGCCGCACTCCGACCGCGGGGAGGGGAGGCACCTCGGCGTAGGGATCGAAGTCCCCGCGCCTGAGCGCGTGGGCGGCCTGAACGGTCGACAGGCCGCTGCGGCGCACCGCGTCGACCGTCGCGTCGACGCCGAAATGGGTGCGCGCATACGCGCTCAGGGCACGCGCATCGTCGGCGATGCGCTCCTCCGGGCCAGTGCGGCTGTGGACGGTGTGGGTCAGCGTGTCGCACAGCCACGTTCCGGCCTCGACGAACTCCCGGGCCCGCTGCGAGCGCATCCCGGCACGCATCAGCGTGACGACCCGCGAAACGTCGTCGTGCATCGCGTTGCCGAGCTTGTTGATCGTCCGTGTTCCGATGGCGGCCCGCCGACCGCACCCGCAGAAGCACTCGGGCATGTGATCCTCACTTCGTTCTCCAGTGCCGTGGTCAAACAAGGGAACCCGAGTGAGATGAGAAACGACTAAGCCCCGTCCGCGTGCGTACGCGGCGTGGCGTTGGGATCGGTTGACGGGCGCTTAGCGAGGGATGCGCGGTGCCTCGCCGGCGTTGATCGCCCGCAGCAGCAGGTGCGCTTCGGCAGCCTGCTCGCTGTCGGTCGGGTCGAGCTCGAGGAGCTCCACGAGCAGTTCGAAGGCGAGCACGTAGGGCTCCGTTCGCCACGGCTCACCGGGGCGGCGCATGTGGACCTCGGCGCCGTCGCGCAGGGCGTCGACGGCCAGTCCGGCGCGCGACTGGACCCGCCGCACCGCGGCCGAGGGGCTATCGGCCAGCGGTGCGGCGGGACGGTCGGCAGATGGCTCGATCGGCACGGTGACGAGCCTCGCGTCCCGGCGCGCCGCCGACCGCTGCGGCTCCTAGTTGCACAGCTTCGCGACCCGAATCCGCGCCTCGCGCTGCCCGGTTTGTGGACCTACGGGAGGGTTTGGGCAAGGCTCAGCACGGGTCCGAACAGATCTCCGTGCTCGTCGACGCGCGCCAGAACCGCGGCGGTGTCGAACGACAGGGTCTGCGGATCGCCGCCGTCCGCGCATGCGCGCACCTCGTCCCACGCCACCGGCGTCGACACGGTGGGGCGCTCCATCGCGCGCGGCGAGTACACGTTGACGGTCGTCTTGTGGGCGTCGTTCTGGCTCCAGTCGATGAATACGCGCCCCGTGCGCAGGCTCTTGGTCATGCGGGCGACGACGAGCTTGGGCTCGGCCGCCTCGAGCGTCTCGGCCACCGCGCGCGCGAAGTTCTTGGTCTGGTCGTAGCCGGCCTCGGTGTTCAGTGGCACGTAGACCTGCAGGCCCTTGGAGCCCGACGTCTTGGCGACGCTGGCCAGGCCGAGCCCATCGAGCATGCCCTCGATCAGGACCGCGACGCGGCAGCACTCGACCACGGTCGCGCCCGGGCCGGGATCGAGGTCGAACGCGACGACGGTCGGACGGCCCTGGTCGTTGGTGCGCGCCAGCGACGTGTGCAGCTCGATGTCGGCGAGATTGCCCAGCCAGGCCAGGGTTGCGACCTCGTCGACGACGCAGAAGCCGGCGGAGGTCTTCACCCACTCGGGGCGGTGGCGCGGGCAGTTCTTCTCGTAGAAGTGCTCGGCGTCGACCCCGTCGGGATAGCGCTTGAGCGTCAGCTGGCGGCCGCGCAGATGCGGGAGCAGCACCGGCGCGATCGCGACGAGGTAGTCGACGAGGTCGCGTTTGGTGAAGCCGGCCTTCGGCCACAGGACCTTGCCGGGGTTGGCCAGCCGCAGCTCACGGCCGCCGACGCGCAGTTGGGCCGCCTTGGCCGTCTCGCTGACCACCTCCACACCGCTCTGGGCGATCAGTCCCTTATAGGACGGCGCGCGCATCGAGCCCTCGGACGTCATCTCCAGGAACTCGACCTCCGCGCGCAGGCGCGGCGTGGTGAACGTCGCCTCGCGCGGGATCTTCGCGCCACCGGGGGCGAACGGCGACTGGGGCTGCTGCAGCGGCGCCAGCAGCGCGGCGAGGCGCCGAAGCTCGGCCTGCGTGAAGCCGGTGCCGACACGTCCGCAGTAGCGCAGCGTCCCGTCGTCGGCGGGCAGGCCGGCCAGCAGCGCGCCGATCGACTCGCGCGGCCCGTCCTTGCGGGGCAGCCAGCCGCCGATCACGACCTCCTGGCGGCGGACGTTCTTGACCTTGACCCAGGCCCCGGTCCGCAGCCCCGGTTGGTAGCGGCTGTCCAGGCGCTTGGCGACGACGCCTTCGAGCCCCTGCTCGGCGGTGGCCGCGAGCACCTCGCGCCCATTGCCGACGACGTGGTCGGGGGTCTGCCAGCGCTCGCCGTTGAGGTTCAGGCCGGCCAGCAGCTCGCGGCGCTGGGCGTAGGTCAGCTCGGTCGTCGCGTGGCCGTCGAGCCACAGCAGGTCGAAGATCATGTAGCTGACCGGCGCGTCGCGGGCCAGCCGCCGGGCCTGCGTGGCGCCGCCGACGTTGATGCGCCGCTGGAGGACCTCGAAGCTCGGGCGCCCCTGCGCGTCGAAGGCGACGATCTCGCCGTCGAGGATCGCGCCGTGCGAGCTCAGTGCACGATTGAGGCGCTGCAGCTCGGGATAGCGATCGGTGATGTCGGACAGCGAACGGGCCTGCAGCCGCAGGCGGCCGGGGGTCGAGAAGGCCAGCGCGCGGACCCCGTCCCACTTGATCTCGTGAGCCCAGCGGGTGCCGTCGCGCGGCAGCTTGCCCGCCTGGGCGAGCATCGGCAGGACCTGCTCGGGCATCGGGCTGCGGCCCGGGTCCGCGGCCGCATCCATGCGGTGGATCATCCAGTCCTTGGGCGCGTCGCCGCGGTCGAGCGGGAAGAGCGCGTAGCGGCCCTGGAGGCGCTCGCCGTGGAGCAGGACCTCGACCTTGCGCGGCTCCCACTTCAGCGTCTCGTACGTGCCGGTGTCCCAGATCGTCATCGTCCCAGCGCCGTACTGGCCCCGCGGGATCTCGGCCTCGAAATTGAGGTACTCGAGCGGATGGTCCTCCGTGCGCACGGCGAGCCGGTTGTCCTTGGGCTCCTCCGGGATGCCGTTGGGAACCGCCCACGAGACGAGCGCCCCGTCGCGCTCCAGGCGCAGATCCCAGTGCAGGCGCGTGGCCGAGTGCTCCTGGATGACGAACCGCGGCGCCGTGTCCGCCGGCGCGCTGGTGCGGCGCCGCGCGGCGGCACCGCCGCGCGGCTCGGGGGTCTTGGCGAAGTCGCGCTTGGCTTGATAGGCGTCGCGGCCGCGGGCCACGCGGTGAGCTTACGCGGAGGAGCGCAGCGCGGACGACCGCAGCGTCTCGTGCAGGCGCTCGAACGGCGCGGCCTTGTCGAGATAGGCGCAGGCGTCGGGATGGCGCTCGCGAGCCACGCTGACCGGATAGCCCGAGTACACGACGATCCTCGCCTCCGGCACGAGCCCGTGCAGCTGGGAGACGAGGTCGCCGCGCGCATCCGGCGGCAGCAGGTCGAGCAGCACGACATCGGGCCGGGCAGCGGCAACCGCGGCCAGCGCCTCACCCGGAGACCCCGCCTCGCCGACCAGCTCCACGTCCTCGTAGTCCGCCAGGACCTCCCTCACCAGGACACGGAACGACGACGAATCGTCGCAGTGGAACACCCGCACCACGTCGCAGAGCATACGGGCACACAGTTCGTCGCAACCGCGGTGGGACCTGCCGAATCACACTGGAAAGGCGTGCCTTTCGGAGCGCTCAGCCGCCGGCGACCGCAGGCAGAATCTGGACTTCTGCTCCATCGGAAACCGGTGTTTCGAGTCCCTCGCCGAAGCGGATGTCCTCGCCGCCGACGTAGACGTTGACGAACCGCCGCAGCGCCCCGTCGTCGTCGCTGAGCCGATCGCGCAGCTCGCCGTGGCTGGCGAACACCGAGTCGAGCACCTCGCCGACCGTCTCGCCGTGGGCCTGGACCGACGACGAGCCGCCGACCGCGTCGCGTAGCTGCGTCGGGAGCTTGACCGTGACGGAGGCCATCAGCCGGCCACCGCCGCCGTGACGTGCTCCTCGAACGCGTCGTAGCTGGCGTCGATCTCGAACGCCTCGAAGCTGCCGCGGACGGCGTCGAGGGTCTTGAGGCCGTCGCCCGTGATGACGAGCACCACGCGCTCGTCGGGGCCGATCGCGCCCTCGCCGGCGAGCTTGGCCAGCGTCGCCGTCGTCACACCGCCGGCCGTCTCCGTGAAGATCCCGGTCGTCCGGGCCAGCAGCCGGATGCCGGTGCGGATCTCGTCGTCGCTGACCATGTCGATCGAGCCGCTGGATTTGCGCGCGAGCTCCAGCGCGTAGGGGCCGTCGGCCGGGTTTCCGATCGCCAGCGATTTGGCGATCGTGTCGGGCTTGACCGGGCGGCAGACGTCGGCGCCGTCGGCGAACGCCTGGGCGACCGGCGAGCAGCCGGTGGCCTGGGCGCCGTTGAACGTCGGCAGCTCGCCGTCGACGAGCCCCAGCTTCTGCCACTCCTCGATCCCCTTGGCCAGCTTGGTGAACAGCGAGCCCGACGCGATCGGGGCGACGATCCGGTCGGGCAGCTCCCAGCCGAGCTGCTCGACGATCTCGTAGGCCAGCGTCTTGGATCCCTCGGCGTAGTACGGGCGCAGGTTGACGTTGACGAACGCCCACCCATCCTTCTCGCCGCTCAACTCGGTGCACAGCCGGTTGACGTCGTCGTAGTTGCCGCGGACCTTGACCAGGTGCGTGTCGTAGATCCCGGTCGCGAGGATCTTCTGCTCCTCGAGGTCCGATGGGATGAACACGTAGGACTCCAGGCCGAGCGCCGACGAGTGGGCCGCGACCGCGTTGGCCAGGTTGCCGGTCGACGCGCAGGCGAGAACCTCGAAGCCGAGCTCGCGGGCGCGGGCGGCGGCAACCGACACGACCCGATCCTTGAACGAGTGCGTCGGGTTCCCGGTGTCGTTCTTGACCCACACCTCCCCCAGGCCCAGCTCCTCGGCGAGGCGGTCGGCGCGCACCAGCGGCGTGCAGCCGGTCGGCAGGCCGACGCGCGACGAGCGCCGGCCCGACGGGCCGGGCGGCGCCTGCACCGGCAGGAAGTCGGCGTAGCGCCAGATGTTCTGCGGGCCCGACTGGATGCGCCGCCGCAGGGCCGACACGTCGTCTCCGAGACTCGAGTGGTCGTAGGACACCTCGACCGGCCCGAAGCAGCGCTGACAGATGTAGCGCGCATCGAGCGGGTAGGTCTCCCCACACTCCCTGCACTTCAGTTCCTTGGCCGTCATTCTCGAAACCCTCCGCGATATTCGGTGCGGCGGAGGTCGTTCGAAGTGGACTCGCGCCACACATCTTCAGGAATTGGCACCTTTCCGCGCCGCCACATGCGTGGACGGCGAGGAGGTTGCCGGGGTTTCATCGGGCCAGTCCCTCCACCCCTCTGGATGTGCCAGCTATGTCTGGTGGCAAGAAAGATATCAACGCTGGTCGCACCGGTACAATGGGCGTCGAGATGCCCCTGACCGACGACCCGCTCAGTCCGAAGCATGCCTTCGCTGCCCAAGCCCCGCTTGCGCCGGTCTTCGCGTGCCCGTGGCATCGTCGTTCCCGGGCTCGCTGAGCCCGAGACGCCGCACGTCGAGGTCGTCGAAGCGCACGGGGTGCGCTGGATCAACATCGAGCGTCCGCGGTCGATCGACCGAGCCTGGCTGGAGGAGCACTTCCCCGTCTTCCACGCCCTGGACTACGAGGATGTCTTCTCGCGCAACCAGCGCCCGAAGGTCGACGAGTACGACGACTACCTGTTCATCGTTCTGCACTTCCCCGCGTTCGACAAATCGGTCGGGCGGCTGAACGCGGCCGAGCTCGACGTGTTCGTCGGGCCGGACTACGTCGTCACGCTGCCCAACGAGCCGCTGCCGCCGCTGGAGTACCTGTTCGAGTCGTGCCGCGCGCGGACCGAGCGGCGCGACCAGCTGTTCTCGCAGGGCCCCGGTTACCTGCTGTACCGGATCGTCGACGACTGCGTCGACGCGTCGTTCCCGATGCTGCGCAAGATCGGCAACAAGCTCGAGCGCCTCGAGGACGAGATCTTCTCCAACCGCAACCAGGAGGTCGTTCGCGACATCTCCAACGCCAAGCAGGAGATCATCAACTTCCGCAAGATCGTCCGGCCGCAGCGTGCTGCGCTGCACGACCTCGAGCGCACCAAGCGCTACATCCCCGAAGGTCTGGACATCTACTTCGACGACATCAACGACGCCAACGAGCGCGTCTGGGACATGCTCGAGAACTTCAAGGAAGTGATCGAAGGCCTGGAGTCGACGAACGAGTCGGTGATCTCCCACCGCCTCAACGATCTGCTGCGCGTGCTGACCGTGCTCAGCGTGATCTTCCTGCCGCTGACGCTGCTGAGCGGCATCTGGGGCATGAACACCCATGTCCCCGGCGAGCAGACGTTCGCCGGCTTCTGGGCGGTCGGCGGCGCGATGCTCGCGGTCGTCATCGGCATGGTGCTGTTCTTCCGGCGCCGCGGCTGGTTGTAAACGCGCTGACCAACCGGCGCCGACTCGAGCTGCGGTCTGTAATTTGGAGGAATCGCGCATTTGGCGACCCGACCGGGTCGCCCGCGCCGACAAATCACTGACCTGACTGTGCCGGGTGCGCTCCGCGTCCGCCGTCAAGAGGAGTTGCACCCGTGAAGACAGTTCTCGCCTGTGTGGCGACGGCTCTGGTCGTCGCCACGACCACCGCCACCGCCGCCACCCTGATCTCAGGAACCCAGATCAAACCTGGGTCGCTTCCCAACCGCGCGATCCACAAGAACGCGATCACCACCAACCGCCTCTCCCCCGGGATCCAGCGTCTGCTCAAGCGCGTCGGCGCCCAGAGCGGCGCAACGCCGGTGCCGGTGTCCGGGGCCACCGGGGCGCCGGGCGTCAACGGCGTCAACGGGGCCAACGGAGCGGACGGAGCGAAGGGTGACACCGGCGCCGCCGGCCCGCAGGGTGCCCCGGCCGTCACGCCGATCTCGGCCGCCGGCAACGGCTTCTCGCTGACCGGCACACGAGCGACGTTCACCTCCGACGGCGTCCAGATCACCGACGAGGACGGCAACCACGGCGCCAGCGTCAAGTACGACGGCCTCAACGGCCTCAAGCTCAAGGACGTTGCGCAGCTGCTCTACACCGCGCAGTACACGCAGACGCCCGACCAGGGCGGCGGCATGCCGTACCTGAGGATCTTCGTCAACAACGACAGCGACGACGTGATCTTCTCGCCCAACACTCAGAGCCCGAACCCGGCATCGCAGCCGATCCAGAGCGGCAAGGCGCAGCACTTCGACGTCGTCAACGGGCTCGTGCGCTTCGACGACGACGCCGGCGACGGCTCGACGGGCTACACGGTCAACGGCAAGTCGTGGGACTACCTGATCAGCCAGGAGGGCAACGACGTGATCTCAGGCGTCTATATCTCGGCCGGATTTTCGGGCGGCTACAGCGACGGTGTCACCGCGCTCGTCAACAGCATCACGACCGAGGCGAAGGGCCAGCCGCTGACGCAGTTCAACTTCGGCGGCTGATCGCTCGAAACCACAGTCTGCAGCCACACACGAGATGCGGGGGCGGCAACCCGGCCGCCCTCGCCGCGTGGCTGTAGGCGCTCTGACAGAAGCGCGATCAGGGGCTTTAGGTCCTTGAGGTTTCTGCCGAGTAACGGACGTATGGCGTACCGGGCCCCCGCCCGGCGCCGCTTCTGGGCCAAAGGAGACTCGGTCCGTCCTTGCGCAACCGGCGCGGCTTCGCGCCGTGACCTCTAGCGAGAAGGCGGGTTCTGAAAACCGGGTTGAGAGTTGGGCGTGCCGCGACCGGCGCTGCCGGATCTCCGTCCAACGAGTCCCCTGGACCCCGTACCGCCAACGTCGCGCGCCGGCTCGTAGCCGGCGCCGTTTCCCCGAGGAGCACTATGAAGACCATCCTTGCCTGCGTCGTGACCGCGTTGATCGTTGTGACCGGCACCGCAACCGCTGCGTCGCTGATCACCGGCGGCCAGATCGCGCCCAACACGATCCGCAACCACAACATCCACAAGAACACGATCACGTCGAACCGTCTGTCGGCCGGCCTCCAGCGGCTCATCAAGCGCAGCGCCCAGAACGGTGCCAACGGCGCCGTCGGCGCCGTTGGTGCCACCGGCCCGAAGGGTGACACCGGCGCCACGGGTCCCAAGGGTGACACCGGCGCCAAGGGTGACACCGGCGCCAAGGGCGACACCGGCGACACCGGCGCGCCCGGTCCGGTGCTCTCGGCCGGCAACTGGGGCGTCATCGATCGCAACACGATCGGTGCCCCGGTCACGCAGTTCCGCTCCGGACCGTCCGAAGGCGGAGGTCCCCAGGGCGGCAGCGGTTCGCTGAACATCCTCGTCCAGGGCAGCAGTGACAAGGTCGACTTCGGCAACGAGGTCGATTTCGCCGGCAAGTCGCTATCGGACTTCACGGCCGCGTCGTACCGCGTGTTCGACGGCTCAGACACCCCCGCCTCGCAGACCGCGCCCGGTGTGAACTTCGAGATCTTCGCCAACGGCGGAACCTCGGGGTACACGAGCCTCGTCTACGTCCCGGCGACGGGCGTCGCGCACACGTGGCGGACCATCGACACGACCGCTGCCCCCGTGGGCAACAGCGGGTGGTTCTTCACCAACAGCGGCATCGCGAACTCCAGCCATTGCGGACAGGACGCCGGGGAGCATTTCTGCAGCCTGGCCGAGGCCGAGGCCGCCGTCCCGAGCGCCACGATCATCAGCGTCGGAATCGGCAAGGGTCGCGACAACGCCTTCCAGGGCGCAGTCGACTGGCTCAAGCTCAACTCGACGACCTATGATTTCGAGGAGAACGGAGTCGTCGTCCGCTGACGGCACGAGCGCGGCGGGGATCCCGTCTCCGCCGCGCTCTCTCGTCCGTTCTCACCCGTAATCTCGGCGCATGGCGCCTGAGGCCCGAGATGGGGCTGCCCGGCGCCACAGCCAGTTCACCCACATCTGACACGCGGGCGCGCGCGCCCCGGCGTCAAAAGGAGTTGCCGCCGTGAAGATAGTTCTCGCCTGCGTGGCGACGGCATTGGTCGTCGCCGTGAGCAGCGCAACCGCTGCATCGCTGATCACTGGGAGCCAGATCGCTCCCAACACGATCCACAATCACAACATCCACAAGAACACGGTCACGCTGAACCGCCTCTCACCGGGGGTGCAGAAGCTGATCAAGCGCAGCGCCCAGAGCGGCGCCAATGGCTCCGCGGGTGCGACCGGCGCGACCGGCGCGACCGGCGCCAACGGGACCAACGGCGCCAGCGGCACCAACGGCGACAAGGGCGACAAGGGCGATCCCGGCACGCCGGCCGTCGTCCCGGGCGACGTCGTCTACGACGCGATTCCGACGACCCTGCCGCCGAACATGGCGAGTCTCGGCTTCCAGGCCACGCAGACCAGCGAGTTCGGTGACTACGTCCACCTCGCCGGTACGTCGCGCCACCTCAACACGGTGAGCGTGACCATGAGCGACTGGGCGGTGCACTCCTCGTCGGAGAACAAGAAGTACCCGTCGGGCGGCTTCTCGATGCCGATCACGCTGAACGTCTACAAGAAGCCGACCGCCGGGTCGCCGACGCTTCCGGGCGACCTGCTCGGCGGCGCGACGCAGACGTTCATCATCCCGTGGCGGCCCGAGGCCGACCCGACGTGCAGCACGCCCACCGCGTGGCGAGCCAGCGATGGCAACTGCTACAACGGCATGGCGTTCAACATCACGTTCAACCTCAGCTCGCTGGGGATCGCGCTGCCGAGCGACGTCATCCTCGATGTCGCCTACAACACGGAGACGTCGGGACCGGAGCCGCGCGGCGTAGATGGTCCGTATGACTCGCTGAACGTCGGCCTGATCGGCAACCAGTCGGTCGGCACGGACGACAACATCGACAACGTGTTCTGGAACACCGCGAGCGCGGGCCAGTACACCGATGGTGGCGGCACCGACCCGGCGAACACGTTCCGCCTCGACACCGGTTGGAACAGCCCCCCGAGCTCGGGCCTTATTCCGTTCGAGATCACGGCGACGCCCTAGCGCGTCAGCGGCGACGCGAGGGCGACCTGCGGGTCGTCCTCGCGGCCGCCGCACACGGGCGGCGCGCCGCGATTCATGCTGTGATGCAGGCGAATGGTCCCGCTTGAGTCGCTGCAACGGCTGGCCGAGCTGTCGGTCGCGCCTGCATCCGCGCCGCGCAAGCGGATGCTGGTCGTCGTCAACCCCTACGCGACGACGGTCTCCGATCGGCTGCGCAACCTTGTCGTGTACGCGCTGCAGGGCCGCTACGACGTCGAGGCGATCGACACCAAGGCCCGCGACCACGCCACGGCGCTGGCCCGCGAGGCCGCGCAGGAGGGCTACGACATCGTCGTCGCGTTCGGCGGCGACGGGACGCTGAACGAGGTCGCCAACGGGCTGGCCGGGTCCTCCACCCCGCTCACGTGCCTGCCCGGCGGGTCGACCAACGTCTTCTGCCGGATGCTCGGGATCCCCAACGACATCGTCGACGCGACCGAGCACCTGCTCGGCGTGGCCGACGACTTCCGCCCGCGGTCGGTCGACCTCGCGTCGGTCAACGGGCGCGCGTTCACGTTCTCGGCCGGCTATGGCCTGGACGCCAGCGTCGTCGAGCGTGTCGACCGCCACCCGCGGCTGAAATCGCGGCTCGGGCCCTACTACTTCGCGTGGGCCGGCCTGTCGATCTTCAACCGCCGCTACGTGCTGCACCCGCCGCGCATGGAAGCCGTCCTGCCCGACGGCACGCGCCTGTCGGGGGTCACGGCGCTGGTGCAGAACAGCGACCCGTACACCTACTTCAAGGGCCGCGAGATCTTCGTCGCCGAGGGGGTGTCGCTGGACTCGGGGACGTTGGCCGGCGTGATCCTGCGGCGCTCGACCCCGACGCTGATGCCGAGCATCATCTACCGGCTGCTGTCGTCGCGTTCGCGGGTCGTCAAGTCGCGCGGCGTCGACGCCTTCTCCGACGTCCGCGAGATCGTCATCCGCTCCGTCGACGACCGCCCGATCGACCTCCAGGTCGACGGCGACTACATCGGCGCCCCGACCGAGGCCCGCTTCTCGCTGGACCCGCGCCGGCTGCGGGTCGTGTCCTAGGGTCCTAGCCGGCGCCGGGGGTGACACGGTAGGCGTCGAAGACGCCGTCGATGTTGCGCAGCCGGCCGACCGTCGCCTTGAGGATCTGGGTGTCGGCGACCTCGACGACGAAGCGGTTCTGGACCATCGGCTTGGAGACGATGCAGCGGGCCTCGACGATGTTGATGCCGGCCTCGGCGAACGTGCGCGAGAGGTCCTCGAGCAGCCGGTGGCGGTCCCAGCCGTCGACCTGGAGCTCGACCTTGAACGCGGTCTCGTGCTCGCCCTCCCAGCGCACCGACACGAACCGCTCCGGATCCTTGCGCAGCGCGGCGGTGTTCGGGCAGTCATCACGGTGGATCGTGATGCCGCGGCCGAGCGACACGTAGCCGACGATCGGGTCGCCGGGCACCGGGCGACAGCACTTGGCCATCCGCAGCATCACGTCGTCGACGCCCTGGACCTTGATCCCGTAGCTCGTCGCAGTGCCGGTCGGCTGGCGGCTCGCACGGCGCGTCGACACGAGCTGGTCGGCCGCGGTCTCGGTCACCTCCGCGGCCTCGCCCTGCTTGAGGCGCTGGAGGATCTTGCTGACGACGGTCTTGGTCGAGATCTTCGCCCCGCCGAGCGCGATGTAGAAGTCGTCGGCCTTGCGGAAGCCCATCTCGCGGATCACGTCGGCCAGCAGCGGCGAGCCGGTGATCTTCTGCGCCGGCAGCCCGGCCTTGTTGAGTGCCTCCTGCAGCAGCGTGCGCCCCGAGTGCTCGGTGTCCTGGCGCGACTCCTGCTTGAACCACTGCTTGATCTTGTTGCGTGCGCGGGTCGTCTTGACGAGCGCCAGCCAGTCACGCGACGGGCCCCGGTCGCGGTTGGCCGTCATCACCTCGACGATGTCGCCGCTCTTGAGCTCGTAGTGCAGCGGCACCATCTTGCCGTTGACCTTCGCGCCGACGCAGCGGTGCCCGATCTCGGTGTGCACCTCGTAGGCGAAGTCCAGCGGCGTCGCGCCGGCGGCCAGCGACTTGACCTCGCCCTTGGGCGTGAAGACGTAGACCTCCTCGTCGAACAGGTCGACCTTCAGCGTCTCCATGAACTCGGCCGGGTCCGACAGGTCGTTCTGCCAGTCGAGCATCGAGCGCAGCCAGTGCAGCTTGGCGTCGCCCTCCTGGGCCGCGGCGGCGGGCTGGGTGGCGCCCGGGTCCTGCTTGTAGATCCAGTGGGCGGCGACGCCGAACTCGGCCATGTCGTGCATGTCCCGCGTGCGGATCTGGATCTCCAGCGGCCGCCCCTCGGGCCCGATGACCGTCGTGTGCAGCGACTGGTACATGTTGAACTTGGGCATCGCGATGAAGTCCTTGAAGCGCCCGGGCAGCGGCTTCCACAGCGAGTGCACGACGCCGACGGCGCCGTAGCAGTCCTTGACCGAGTCGACGATCACCCGCATCGCCGTGAGGTCGTAGATCTCGTTGAACTCGCGGCCGCGCTTGGTCATCTTCGAGTAGATCGAGTAGAAGTGCTTGGCGCGGCCGGACATCTGGGCCTCGATGCCCAGTGAGCGCAGCTCGGCCAGCAGGTACTCGCCGGCCTGCGTGACGTAGACCTCGCGCTCGTCGCGCTGCTGGTTGACCAGCCCCTTGATCTCCTGGTACTTGCGCGGGTGCAGCGACGCGAAGGCGAGGTCCTCGAGCTCCCACTTGATCGCGTGGATGCCGAGCCGGTGGGCGATCGGCGCGTAGATCTCCAGGGTCTCCTTGGCCTTGTCGATCTGCTTCTGCTTGGGCAGCGCGTCGATCGTGCGCATGTTGTGCAGGCGGTCGGCGAGCTTGATCAGGATGACCCGGATGTCCGTGGCCATCGCGACCATCATCTTGCGGTAGTTCTCGGCCTGCGCCTCGTCGCGCGACTGGAACGTGATCCCGGTGAGCTTCGTCACGCCGTCGACCAGGCCCGCGACCTCGTCGCCGAACTTCTCGCGGACCTCGTCGAGCGACGCGGTGGTGTCCTCGACCGTGTCGTGCAGCAGCGCGGCGACGATCGTCTCGGTGTCGAGGCGCATGCCGGCGCAGATCTTGGCCACGCCGACCGGGTGGACGATGAAATCCTCGCCGGACTTGCGCCGCTGGTCGGCGTGGTGCTCGCAGGCGAACACGAACGCGTCGCGGACCGGCTCGCGGCGGATTCGCACCGCAGCGTCGCCCGAGTGCTCCTCGACGATCGCGAACAGGTCGGCCAGCAGCCGGCGCTCGGACGCCGTGAGGTCGCCGTCGGTGTCGAGCTCGGGCAGCGTCGTGCCCGGGTGCTCGGCGACGCCGACCGGCGCGCGGTCCAGCAGGGCGGGACGCGGGAACGTCGCCGCCGGGGCCGGCGATCCGCCGGGGGCCGGCTCTACGCGGCCTGTCTTGTCGCGCTCGTCAGCCACTCGCGGCCCTCCTCGAGGCTCGTGCGGTAGGCGCAGAACGCCTGCGAGCGCTCGAGCTCGGTCCGCGGCGCACCATCGACCACGATCGCCTGGAGCGTCTCGCGGTCGAGTTGCACCAGCCCGAGCTCGTCGAGCACGCGCAGTAGCCGGCCGCCGCGCGCCGCGTCGCCGTGCAGCGCAGCCGCGGGATCGCCGCGCAGTGCGCGGTACAGCCCACGCAGTGGCTCGGATAGGTCGTAGGCGAACTCGTGGACATGGAGAGCTAAGGGTACCTCGGCCGAGCCCCAGGCCAGATGGGCCAAACGACCATTCGAGCACGATGCGAGCAACGCCTGCGCCCGTGGGGTCGGCGGCGGGTCCAGAGCGACGAGATGAGCGTAGGGCGCCGCGAGGGCCGGGTCGCGTGCCAGCGCGAGCCACGACGCGATGGCGAAGCCGCCGATGCGCCCGTGAAGCGCCGCCGCCCAGCGTGGCGCGTCGGCGCCGATCGCCAGGACCGGCTCACCCGAGGCGACGACGGCCGATAGCGTCCCGGCCAGGCCGTGGCCGCGACGGTCGAGGACCCGGTCGCTCATCGCGTCGACCGGCAGCGCGAGCGGTTCGAGGTCGGCGTCGAGCTCGGCGAGTGCGCGCTGCAACGCGGTGGTCGGCTCCCCCACGAGCTCGATCGCGCCGCCGCGTGGCGCCAGCGCGTGGCGCAGCACGAGCCGAGGCCCGACGGCGCCGCGGTACTCGTTGAGCTCGAGCCGGAACGTCGCGTCGAGGCCGTCGGCGGCGCCCGGTGGCAGCCGCGGGGTGCCGAACGCGACCGCCGACGCGCGCGCCTCGCCCGACTCGACGGTGAAGCGCACGTGCTTGCCCTCGCCGATCGCCCGCGCGTCGACGAGCCGCGCCGCGCTGACCAGCAGCGACACCTCGGGATTGCCCTGGCCGAAGGGCGCCAGGCGTTCGAGCTCCTCGGCCAGCGCGAGGCCGAGCTCGCCGCCGCCGACGACCGCGTCGACGCGCTCGACGGCGACGAGGTCCTCCGGCGCCAGGACCGAGGCCGCATGGGACTCAAATGCGCTGCGAAACGCGTCGACCTGGGCCGGGGCGATGGTCGCTCCGGCGGCGGCGCGATGGCCGCCATGGCGAATCAGGTGCTCGGCGCAGGCGTCGAGGCCGTCCAGCAGGTCAAACGCGGGGATCGAACGCCCCGAGGCGGTCCCGGGGGCGTCGCCGCCGGGCAGCGCGATCAGCACGGCCGGGCGATGATGGCGCTCGGCGATCCGCGAGGCGACGATTCCGATCACGCCCGGATGCCAGCCTGCCCCGGCGAGCACGTACGCGGGCCGGTCGGCCATCTGGGCGACCTGGGCCTCGGCCTCGAACAGGATCCGCTGCTCGACGTGGCGGCGCTGGGTGTTGGCGTCGTCGAGCTCGGGAGCGATCTCGTCGGCGCGCGCGCGATTCTCGGTCAGCAGCAGCTCGAGGCCGGCGTCGGCCCGGTGCAGGCGCCCGGCCGCGTTGATCCGCGGCGCCAGGCGAAAGCCGATCGTGCGCGCATCGACCGCGCCCGGCTCGACCCCCGCGACCTCCATCAGCGCCCGCAGGCCGGGCTTGCGCGTCGCGCGCAGCGCGGCCAGCCCGGCACGCACGAGGCGGCGGTTCTCGCCGAGCAGCGGCACGCAGTCGGCGACCGTGGCCAGGGCGACCAGGTCGAGATCCTCGCGGGCGGTCGGGGCGCCGAGCACGAGCGCGAGCTTGTGGGCGACGGCCGCCGCGCACAGGTCGGGGCACGGGTAGCCGCCGACGCGCGGATGGACGATCGGCGCGTCGGGCAGCACGCCGTCGGCGCGCGGCGTGTGGTGGTCGGTCACGACGACGTCGATCCCTGCCGCGCGCGCGGCCGCCACCTCCTCGACCGCGGTGATCGCACAGTCGACGGTGACGAGCAGCTTCGTGCCGCGCGCGAGCAGCCGGTCGATCGTGTGCATCGACAGGCCGTAGCCGTCCTCGGTACGGCTCGGCAGGTAGGAGTCGACGTCGGCGCCGAGCGACCGCAGGGCGCGGACGAGGATCGCCGTCGAGGCGACCCCGTCGACGTCGTAGTCGCCGTGGACGGTGATCCGCGTGCCGGCCGCCACGTGGGTGGCAATGAGCTCCGCGGCCTCGTCGATCCCGGCGAACAGAGCGGGGTCGTGCTCGTCGCGGGCGGCCAGGAACGCCCGCGCGGCCTCCGGATCGTGAAGGCCGCGGCGAACCAGCACCTGCCCGAGCGCCGAGCTGCAGCCCAGCGCGCGCTCGAGCGCGAGCACCTCGGCCGGCGGGCAGGGCGGGATCTCGAGGCGCGCGTCCACGTGACCGAGCATGCGCGAACGCCCGGACAGAAACGGCTACGGTGCACGCCGTCATGGACCGCCCGCTGCTGCTGCTCGACATCGACGGCGTCATCTCGCTGTTCGGATTTGACCGCGCCGACCCGCCGCCCGGCGTCCCGGCGCTGATCGAGGGCGTGCCGCACTACCTGTCCCGCGACGCGGCGCAGCGCGTGATCCGCCTCAGCGACACGTTCGAGTGCGTGTGGTGCTCGGGCTGGGAGGACCGCGCCGAGATGAACCTCCCCCACCTGCTCGGGCTGCCCGGCGGCTGGCCGCACATCGAGTTCGGCCAGGGCACCGCCCGCAAGGGGCAGCACTGGAAGCTCGACGCGATCGACGCGTTCGCCGGGCCGGCCCGCGCGCTGGCGTGGATCGACGATCGCCACGACGAGCGCTGCTCGGACTGGCTGGCCCAGCGCGACGGCCCGGGCCTGCTCGTCGCCACCGACCCGCGGACCGGTCTGCTCGACGAGCACGTCGAGCAGCTCGAGGCGTGGGCTGCGACTCTCGACGGCTTCTAGACGCCCGACGCTGAGCGCGGAGCGACCTTGGCGCGCGCCTGGCGCGCGCCGACGGCGTACACGAGCCCCATTCCGATCAGCGCACCGGGGATCGCCTCGAGCGCCGTCGTGAGCGTCGTGTCGTGCTGGCCCGGGACGGTGCCGCCGTTGATGATCAGCCCGAAGATCACGGCGCCGAACAGGGCCCCGCAGAACGCGCCGACGATGCCGCCCCAGAAGTGGTCGGGCAGCCAGATCGTGAAATGCCACAGGGCCAGTCCCATCATGATCCAGGCGAGCATGCCCATCAGCGGGTCACCGTGGCCTTCCGTGACGTGTGTTGCGCGGCTTGCGTTGCTTGGGCTTCTTGTTCTTGTCGTCCTTGAGCACGAGGTCCTCCGGGTTGGCATCGGCGCTCGCGTCGGCCGCGGTCGCGGTCGCCGAGCGCGGCTCCTCCTTGATTCCGCGCACCATCTCGGCGAACTCACCGGCGCCGACCGTCGCTCCGGGCACCTCGGGCGCGAGGATCGAGCGGCGCTGCTTGCGCGGCGCCGGCGCGACCTCGATCGCCGAGCCGTCGCTGGCCACCGCGTACGGGGGTAGCACGCCGTCGTGCTCGGCCATGATCCTCGCGCGGCGCTGGGCGTAGGCGGGCTCGCGCTCCTTCCAGTGCGTGAGCACCGGCGAGGCGATGAAGATCGATGAGTAGGCGCCCGACGCGACCCCGACCAGCAGCGCGAACGCGAAGTCCTTGAGCGTGTCGCCGCCGAACAGCAGCAGCGCGGCGACCGGCAGCAGCGTGCAGAACGTCGTCGCCAGCGACCGCGTCAGCACCTCGCTCATCGAGCGGTTCACGATCTGGGAGAACGCGGCGCGCGGCATCCGCGGTACGTTCTCGCGCACACGGTCGAACACGATGATCGTGTCGTAGAGCGAGTAACCCAAGATGGTCAGCAGCGCCGCGACCGTCGACGTCGTCACCTCCCGGCCGAGTAGCGAGTACACACCTGCCGTGATCAGCAGGTCGTGCATCAGCGCGATCAGCACCGGCACCGCGTATTTCCACTGGAATCTCAGGCCGATATAGATCGAGATGACCAGCAGCGAGGCGATGATCGCCTTGATCGCGCTGTTGGCGACCGACTGGCCGAACGTCGGCCCGACCGACGTCGCCTCCGGCGGGCTTCGCAGATCGAGCTTCTTGTCGAGCGCCTGCGTGACCGCGGCCTGCTTGTCGGACGACAGGAAGTTGGTCGAGATCTGGAACGCGTTGTTGCCGAGCTTGTTGTTGGTGACGCGCTGGATCTCCGCGTCGCCGAGCCCCTGGCCCGACAGCACATCGCGCACGCCGTTCTCGTCGGTCGCCTTGACGAAGCTCGCCGTGATCCGCGTCCCCGACTTGAAGTCGATGCCGAAGTTCAGGCCCTTGCCGCCGATGGCCAGCGCGCCGACGAGCAGGATCACGCCCGACAGCGAGAAGAACCACTTCGAGTGGCCCATGAAGTCGAACTTCCACTCGTGGTGCTTCTCGCCGGCGCCGAGCGCCTGGCGCGAACGCAGGAACCGCGACTGGCCGAGCGTGCCGAGCACGGCCTGGGTCGCCAGCACGGCGGTGAACAGCGACACCAGGGTGCCGATGCCCAGCACGAGCGCGAAGCCCTTGACGCCGGCCGTGGCCTCGGCGAACAGGATGAACGCGGTGATGAAGGTCACGAAGTTCGCGTCGGCGATCGCCGCGATGCCGCGCTTGTAGCCCGTCGCGATGCCGGCCGGGATCGACTTGCCGGCGCGGATCTCTTCCTTTATTCGCTCGAAGATGACGATGTTCGCGTCGGCCGCGACGCCGATCGTCAGGATCAGGCCGGCGATGCCCGGCAGCGTCAGGGTGATCGGGATCAGCTTGACGAGCGCGAAGAAGTAGACGCCGTAGACGATCAGCGCCCCGACCGCGATCAGTCCGAGGACGCGGTAGTAGATGAGCAGGAACAGCGCGACGATGATGAAGCCGACGATTCCCGCGACGAGGCCCTGGTGCAGGGCCTGCTGGCCGAGCGTCGCCGACACGAACGAGCTCGAGATCCGCACCAGCTTCAGCGGCAGCGCGCCGGACTTGAGCTCGTTGGCGAGGTTCTGGGCCGTCGTGATCGTGAAGCTGCCGCTGATCTCCGAGCCGTTGATCGACGAGTCGATCCCCTGCGGGTTGTCCTTGTAGTCGATGTACGGGACCGTGATCAGCTGGCCGTCGAGGACGACGGCGAAGTGCTGGGCGCAGTTCTGGACCAGCTCGGCGGATCCGGCGCCGGCGATCTGGCAGGCGACCGACGAGTTGCGCGCGCGGTCGACGATGTTCTTCGTGACCCTGCTCCAGATGCTGTTGCCGGACCCGGAGAAGCCGAACGTGACGTCGGGCTGGCCGTTCTGGGCGAACTGCTGCTGGGGGTTGCGGATGTCCTTGCCCGTCAGGGCCGGGTTGTCGTTGAGGACGTAATAGGCGTCGGGGCTCGGGTTGGACGCGGTCCCCGGCGCCTGGACGATCACCGTCCCCTCGCGGACCGGCACGTAACTGGTGACGGTCGCGTTGCGGTTGCGCGGCAGCCTGAGCGCCGTGTCGCAGTCGGCCACCACGTCGGCGTGCGTGTCGCTGGGGCCGCAGATGACCTTCTCGGACTTCGAGTCGACGCCGTACCAGACGCCGTTCGTCGTCGTGTGCGGGCCGGGCATCGCCTTGCGCTTGGAGGCCAGGCGCACCGCCTCGTACTGCGATACCGCGGTGGACCCGTCGCCCTGGTTGGCCTGGTTGGGCGTCGCCTTCAACTGGCCGTTGAGGACGTTGGCCTCCCAGTCGTAGAAGTACATCTGGGCGACCTTGCCGACCTCCTGCTCGGCTCGCCGCTGGTTCGTGGCGCCCGGCAGGCCGACGGCGATCTGGTTGGAGCCGAGGCTCGAGATCGACGGCTCGGCCACGCCCAGCTGGTCGACGCGGCTGCGCATGATGTCGAGCGTGTGATTGATCGCATCGGGCGTGACCGCCGACTGCTTGGTCGGCTTGGCCTGGTAGACGAGCGAGATGCCGCCCTTGAGGTCAAGGCCCTCGTGCGTCGGGTTGCGCGAGATGATCGCCAGCGACGCCAGGAACAGGCCGGCGACCAGCAGCAGGACGAAGAGGTTGCGTTGACGGAGGGTCATCGGGAAACGGCTACCGAGCGGCCAGACTACTTCGCGGGGGTCAGCACGAGCAGCATGCCGCCATCGTCATCGTAGGCCGGAAACAGATCGGCCGTCGCACGAGCGGGCAGATCGCCCTCGGCGTGGACGGCGACGGGCTTGCCCAGCGCACGCACCCCCCACTCCAGCACCGTCGCGACGTGATCCTGGCCGTCGTCGAAGCGCAGACCCAGGACATCGGTCACCGGGCGGCCGATCACGCGTTCGGTGTCGAGGCCCGTGAGCTCCTTGGCGCCGCGCCCGGCGCCGATCAGGTTGCCGTGCTGGTCGGAGACGAAGAACGCGGCGTCGGGCGCCGGGTAGTAGTCGTCGAGCAGCTCGAACAGAAAGCCGAACCCGCAGTTGGTGCAACCGCGCGCCTCGCGGCGAAAGCCGGCATTGCGGTCGGCGGCCGCGGTCCGCTGACCGCAGTTGGGGCAGATGAAGTGGTGCGCCATGGGCGATCACAGCTTAGATCGTGGCCCCGGACGTGCACCCCAGCAGCCGGCGACGTGCGGACCCTCGGCCCCTGGCTTGGCCGCCCGCTAGAACAGCGCGTCGGGTCCGGTCGGGACTTCGAGGCCGAGGTGCTCGAAGGCGAGCGCGGTCGCCATGCGGCCGCGCGGGGTCCGTTTGAGCATCCCCTGCTGGAGCAGGTAGGGCTCGTAGACGTCCTCGATCGTGTCGGACTCCTCGCCGACCGTGACGGCGAGCGTCGACAGGCCGACCGGGCCGCCGGCGAACTTCGCGCACACCGCATGCAGGATCGCGCGGTCGAGGCGGTCGAGGCCGAGCCGGTCGACCTCGAGCAGCTCGAGCGCCTCGGTCGCCGCCTGCGCCGTGACGACGCCGCCGGCCCGGACCTCGGCGAAGTCGCGCACGCGCTTGAGCAGGCGGTTGGCGACACGCGGCGTGCCGCGCGAGCGCTGGGCGATCGCCAACGCGCCGGCCGGTTCGACCTGCACCTCGAGGATCGCCGCACTGCGACTCACGATCTCCGTCAGCTCGACCTCGTCGTAGGCGTCGAGCCGATGCTGGATGCCGAAGCGGTCGCGCAGCGGCGTCGTCAGCAGGCCGGCGCGTGTCGTGGCGCCGATCAGCGTGAACGGCGGCAGCTCGAGCGTCACGACGCGCGCGCCCGCGCCCTGGCCGACGGCGATCGGCAGTCGCCCGTCCTCCATCGCCGGGTAGAACGTCTCCTCCAGCGCGCGCGGCAGCCGGTGGATCTCGTCGACGAAGAAGATCGAGCGCGGCTCGAGCGCGGTCAGGTAGGCGGCGACGTCGCCCTTGCGCTCGAGCGCCGGCCCGGCGGTCATGACGAACCCGACGCCGAGCTCGGTGGCCAGGATCTGCGCCAGCGACGTCTTCCCGAGGCCCGGCGGGCCGGCCAGCAGAACGTGATCCAGCGCGTCGCCGCGGGCCGCGGCGGCCTGGAGCGAGATCTCGAGCTGCTCCTTGATCTGGGTCTGGCCGACGAAGTCGCCCAGGCGGCGCGGACGCAGCGAGCGGTCCAGCTCGTCGTCGTCGAGCAGGTGTGGCGACTGGATGCGGGCGGTCTCGGACACCGGTTAGCGCCGTGCCTCTCGCAGCGCCGCCGCCAGCAGCTCCTCGGCCGTCTCCCCCGCGGCCTCGCGCAGCAGCCCGTCAACCTCGCCGGCGTCGAAGCCGAGCTCGAGCAGCCCGTCGCGGGCGATCGTGCGCGGGTCGTCGCTGCGGCGCACGACGATCGGCCCGTCGTCCGGTTCGACGACCCCGGCCTTCTCGCGTAGCTCGACGATGATCCGTTCCGCCGTGCGCTTGCCGATCCCGGGCACGGCCTGAAAGCGCGCGGCATCACCGGCCGCGAGGGCCAGCAGCAGCTCGCGCGGCGGGCCGCCGCTCAGCACCGCCTGGGCGACCTTCGGGCCGACGCTCTGGACGCCGATCAACAGCAGGAACAGGTCGCGCTCCTCCTCGGTCGCGAAGCCGTAGAGCTGGAGCGCGTCGTCGCGGACGATCAGGTGGGCATGCAGGCTGACCGGCGACCCGACGGCCGGCACGTGGCGCAGCGTCTCGGCGCTGACCGCGAGGCGGTAGCCGACGCCCGACGCCGTCTCGATGACCACGTGGTCGGTGCGCCGGACCGCGACATCGCCCGCGACGAGCGCGATCATCGCGCGGCCGCCTCGGCGACGAGTGCGCCGATCGGGGCATGGTTGGCGTGACAGATGGCGACGGCGAGCGCGTCGGCGGCGTGGTCGGGCGCCGGCACGGCCGCGAGCCCGAGCAGGGCCTGGACCATCCGCCCGACCTGGTCCTTGCCGGCGCGGCCGTGGCCGCAGACCGCGCCCTTGACCTGCTGGGGCGTGTAGTCCGCGCACGGCAGGTCGCGCTGGCCGGCGGCGAGGACGACGACGCCGCGGGCCTGGCCGACGGCGAACGCCGAGCGTGCGTTCTGACCGAAATAGATCTGCTCGAGCGCGACCGCGTCGACGTCGTGGGTGTCGAGCAGCTCGGTGACCCGGCGATGCAGCAGCGCAAGGCGCTGCTCGGGCGGCTGGTCGGCGCGCGTTTCGATCACGCCGCCATCGAGCGCGGCGAGGCGCCCGCCGCGGCGTACGACCACGCCATAGCCGGTCGAGGCGAGGCCGGGATCGATGCCGAGAACCTTCACTGCTACGGGATTCTCCGGCCCGCCCCGGACGCCTGCCGCGATCAGGGCGCCGGACGGCCCCTGCGGCGCTCGAGCCCCGTCCACGCGAACTCCATCACGCGCTGGACGAGTTCCTCACGCGGGACCGCGGGGTGGTCGTACCACCAGTTGGCCAGCGCCTGCACGGCGCCCGAGAGCAGCTGGGAGTACTGCTCGATCGAGCGCTCGTACTCCTCTTCGCTCTGATCGGGGGTCCGGGCCGGCGCCTGCGGGTCGGCGTGGCTGAGCGCGACCATCAGGTTCAGCGCCTGGGCCTGGACGCCGGCCGTGATGTCGGCGATCTCCTCGTCGCCGGAGTCGCGAAACAGCACGCGCCACGCCTCGCGGTTCTCCTCGACCCACCGAAAGAAGATCTCGACGCCGTCGCGCATCCGCGGCCCGCCCGACGTCCCGGCGTCGGCGTTGGCCGACAGGCGGCGAAACAGCTCACCGGCATGCAGCGCGACGAGCTCGCCGTGGAGCTCGCGCTTGGACGCGAAGTGCTCGTAGATCAGCGCCTTGGAGATCCCGGCGGCCTGGGCGACGTCGTCGATCGAGGTGCCGTGGTAGCCGCGCTGGCCGAACACGCTCTGGGCAGCATCGAGGATCGCCGCGCGGCGGGCGGCGGCGTTCAGGCGCGGACGTGCGGACGCGGAGGGCACCTCGCTCGCGTCAGCCGGCGACGCGCTCCAGCACGTCGGCATCGACGTCGAAGTTCGCGAACACCTCGTTGACGTCGTCGTTGTCCTCGAGCGCGTCGATCAGCTTCATCAGGCGACCGGCCGCGTCCTCGTCGAGCGGGACGGTCGTCGTCGGGCGCTGGGTCACGTCGGCGCTCTCGATGTCGACGCCGGCCTCGGTCAGCGCCGCGCGGACCTCGGTCAGGTCGCTTGGCTCGGTGATCACCTCGAGGACGTCCTCGTCGAGGTTGATGTCGAGCGCGCCGGCCTCGATCGCGGGCATCAGGTCGTCGTCGGAGTACTTGGCGGCGTCGATGACGACGACGCCACGTTTCTCGAACAGGTAGGAGACCGACCCCGGCTCGCCGAGGTTGCCGCCGTGCTTGGTGAAGGCGTGGCGCAGCTCGGCGCTCGTGCGGTTGCGGTTGTCGGTCAGCGCGTCGACGAGCACCGCGACGCCGCCCGGCCCGTAGCCCTCGTAGAGCACCGCGTCGTAGCTCTCGGCGTCGGCCCCGGCGCCGGTGCCGCGCGCGATCGCGCGCTCGATGTTGTCCTTGGGCATCGAGGCGTCGCGCGCCTTCTGCACCGCCAGGCCGAGCGACGCGTTGCCGGCGATGTCGCCTCCCCCCTGCTTGGCCGCTGCGGTGATCGCCCGCGCGAGCTTCGTGAACAGCTTCCCGCGCCGCGAGTCGACGACCGCCTTCTTGTGCTTGATCGACGCCCACTTGGAATGTCCGGACATGCTGGCCAGTTTAGGAGACGGCGCTGCGGTGATCGCGCTTCGTAGAGTGACGGGCGATGCCAGTCGATCCGTCCATCTTCAAGGCCTACGACGTCCGCGGGCTCGCCGGCGAGCAGATCGACGGCGACGTCGCCTACGCGGTCGGGCGTGCGTTCGCCCGCGTGATCGGCCAGCTGAGCGGTAAGGACGTCGGTTCGCTGCGCCTCGGGCTCGGGCGCGACATGCGCCTTCAGGCGCCGGCGATGGCCGACCGCTACCGCGCGGGAATGGTCGACGAGGGCGCGCACGTCGTCGACGCCGGGCAGGTCGGCTCCGAGATGCTCTACTGGATGGTCGGCGCGCGACGCCTCGACGGTGGACTGATGTGCACGGCGTCGCACAACCCGAAGGCGTACACCGGCGCCAAGCTGGTGCGCGAGGGCGCGATCGCGTTGAGCGGTGACAGCGGCATCGGCGACGTCCGCGATCTCGTGTGCGGCGACGCGCTGGCGGCCGCGCCGCCCGGCGGCGGGACCGTCGAGGATGTCGAGATCTACGCGGACTTCCAGGCCGCCGCGCTGGCGTTCATCGACCCGTCGACGGTCGACGCGTCGCTGAAGGTCGTCGTCGACGGCGGCAACGGCATGGCCGGGCCGATGGTCGGCCCGCTGCTCGATCGGCTGGGCGTCCAGCTCGTGGCGACCTACTGGACTCCGGATGGCGACTTCCCCGATCACGAGCCCAACCCGCTGCTGCCCGAGAACCGCCAGTTCATCATCGACAAGGTCCGCGAGACCGGCGCCGACCTCGGGATCGCGTGGGATGGCGACGCCGACCGCTGCTTCTTCATCGACGACACCGGCGAGTTCGTGGACGGAGACTTCCTGACCGCGATCCTCGCCGAGCACCTGCTCGGTCGCAATCCCGGCGCCGAGATCCTCTACGACGTGCGCGCCTCGCGGGCGGTCGCCGACACGGTGGCGCGGGCCGGCGGGATCGCCAAGGTCAACCGCGTCGGCCACGCGTTCTTCAAGACGCGGATGCGCGACGAGGGCGCGCTGTTCGGCGGCGAGGTCTCGGGCCACTACTACTTCCACGACTTCTACAACGCCGACTCGGGGACGATCCCGGCGCTGCTGGTGCTCGAGAAGCTGTCGGCCGAGCGGCGCTCGATGAGCTCGCTGGTCGGCGAGTACCGGGCCAAGTACTTCATCTCCGGGGAGATCAACTCCGAGGTCTCAGACCAGGCGGCGAAGATGGCCGAGCTCGAGCGACGGTACGGGGCCGACGGGACCGTGTCGCACCTCGACGGGGTCAGCGTCGATTACGCCGACTGGCACTTCAACGTGCGCCCGTCGAACACCGAGCCGCTCCTCCGGCTGTGCATGGAGTCGCTCGTGTCGCACGAGGACATGGAGGCCCGGCGCGATGAGCTGCTGGCGGTGATCCGATCGTGATCCACCGGATCCCGATCCCGACGCCGTTTCAGATCGGCCGGGTCAACACGTACCTGGTCGTCGACGACCCGCTGACGCTGGTCGACGCCGGGCCGAAGTCCGACCGCTCGCTGGCGGAGCTCGAGACGGTGATGGGCGACCTCGGCTACCGCGTCGAGGACCTCGAGCGGATCGTCATCACCCACCAGCACCTCGACCACATCGGGCTGGCGAACACGCTCGCGGTGCGCTCGGGCGCCGAGGTCTGCACGATCGACGTGCTGGCGCCGTACCTGGGCGACTACGTCGCCAACCAGGAGGCCGACGACGAGTATTCGATCACCGTCATGGAGGCGCACGGCATCGCGCGCGACATGCGCGCCGGCCTGCGCGCCGTATCGAGCACGTTTCATTCGTGGGCTGAAGCGGTGACGGTGACGACGCCGCTGGCGCCCGGTTCGACGCTCGAATTCGCCAACCGCTCGTGGAAGGTCCACGCCCGCCCCGGGCATTCGCCCTCGGACACGATCTTCCACGACGAGTTCTCGGGCGAGCTGATCCTCGGCGACCACCTGCTGAAGTCGATCTCGTCGAACCCGATCATCTCGCGGCCGATGGGCGGCGGCGACCCGGCCGACCGGCCCAGGACGCTGATGATCTACCGCGAGTCGCTCCTGAACACGCGTGAGATGGAGGTGTCGATCGGGCTCGGCGGCCACGGCGAAGAGATTCCCGACCACCGCGCGCTGATCGACCAGCGCCTCGCCTCCCAGGACCGCCGCGGAGAGAAGATCCAGGCGCTACTCGAAGCGCGGCCGCACACGGCACACGAGATCGCGCTGGCGCTGTGGGGCGGCGACGTGGCGATGACCCAGGCGTATCTGACGCTGTCGGAGGTCCTCGGTCACCTCGACATCCTGATGGCCGCCGGGCGGGCGGGCGAGGGCGTCAACGACGACGGCATCGCCGTCTTCTCAGCCGCGTGACAGCAGCGCGTCGACCGCGCTCGCGGTGACGTCCCAGGTGAACGTCGCGGCGCGCAATGCTCCCCGTCGCACGAGGTCCTCGTTGCCGATCGCCGCCCGGATCGCGTCCGTGATCTGCTGCGGATCGGTCGGATCGACGAGCAGTGCCGCGTCGCCGCACGTCTCGGGCAGCGCGGCGCGGTCGGCGGCGACGACCGGCGTCCCGCACGCCATCGCCTCCAGACACGTCAGGCCGAAGCCCTCGTAGAGGCTCGGCAGGACGAACGCGCGGGCTCCGGCATAGAGACCGGGCAGCAGATCGTCGTCGACGTGTCCGAGCTCGCGGACGGCCGGTCGTGACGGGGCGCGGAACTGCGGTCGATCCCCGCCGGCGGCGACGATCTCGATCCCGTCGAGCCGCTGGGCGACCGTCGCCAGCACCCCGAGGTTCTTGCGCGTCGTGCGACTTGCGACCGTGAGCACGTAGGGGCCGTCGAGCGCGTGAGCCCGGCGCGCGGGCTCGGGATCCGCGTCCGGTGTGAAGCGCTCGTCAACCCCACCTGCAACGACATGGGCGTCGACGCCGAGCAGCTCCTTCAGCTCCGCGCGCGAGAACTCGCTGACCGTGATCACGAGCCTGGCGCGACCGGCGATCCGCGGCAGCAGCGCCCGCTGGGCGCGGGCGTAGATGCCCGAGTACCACGACGGCTCGCGCAGCGGCGCGGCGTCGTGGATGACGACGGCTGTCCGTGGGTGGGCGAGCGGTGCGAGGTTGGCCGGGCACAGCAGCCAGCGCGCGCGGCGCGCCTGCAGAGGCAACACCAGCTGCTCCCAGGCGTGGCCGAGGCGGTGGCTGAACACGGCCGGCGGGGCGGCAACGGCGTAGCGGCCGGGCTCGAGCGCCGGCAGGCGGGTGCTCAGCTCGCGCGCCCAGCGCTCAACGCCACCCAGCTCGGGCCGCGCGGCGGCCCGAGCATCGATGACCACCTCGGCCGTCAGCGGATCTCGTCCACGTGGGCGATGTTGGCGGCGTCGTCAGCGTCATTGCTCGGCGCCGCCGCGAACCACGCGTCGAGGATCTCCAGGAGCTGGGCCTCCGACGTCGTGCGCAGGCTCAGCGCCAGGACGTTGGCGTCGTTGAAGCGCCGCGCGCCGTCAGCGGTCTGGGCGTCGCCGCACAGCGCCGCGCGGATTCCGGCGACCTTGTTGGCGGCGATCGACGCCCCGGTGCCGGTCCAGCAGCACACGACCGCCTGGTCGGCGTCGCCGTCGGCGACCTCGCGCGCCGCCGCCTCGGCGCTCCAGGCCCAGTCGGTCCGGTCTCCGGCGGCGAGTGCGCCGTGCGCGGTGATCGCATGCCCGCGCGCGCTCAGCGCATCCACGAGCGCGCCCGCGACGCCGGTGCGTTCGTCGGAGGAGACGGCGATCCGCATCGCTGTCGATGCTAGCGGCGCCAGAGCCCGCGCCACCGCCCGAGCGCCAACCCAGTTTCGAGTCGCGGGCTGCGAAAACGTTGACTGTCAACGGTTTTGCAGCCCACGCAGCCACAGCTCGTGCAGGCGCGCGTCCTCGCCGAGCTCGGGGTGAAACGCGGTGGCCAGGACATGGTCCTGGCGCGCGGCGACCGGGTGGCCGTCGACCGAGGCCAGAACCTCGACGGCACCGTCGTGCGACGCGATCCACGGCGCGCGGATGAAGATCGCGCGCAGCGGCCCGCGGTCAAGGCCGGTGATCTCGAGGTCGGTCTCGAACGAGTGACTCTGACGCCCGAACGCGTTGCGTTCGCACGCGAGCCTCCAGCACGCCGAGGTGATCGGCGTCCAGCATGATCAGCCCTGCGCACGTCCCGAACACCGGCCGGCCGGAGGCACAGAAGTCGCGCAGCGGCTGCTCGAGGGCGTCGCGAGCTCGATCGCCAGCATCATCGTCGTCGACTCGCCGCCCGGCAGCACCAGCCCATCAAGGCCGTCCAGCTCGCGCGGGGTGCGGACCTCGCGACGCGTCGGCGCCGAGCCCGCGCAGCATCCGCACGTGCGCATCGAAGCCGCCCTGGATGCGCCAGGACGCCGATCCGCGGGGCCACGGTCTACCAGCCGCGGCCGGCCAGCAGCTCGCCCTCGGCGAGCTTGCGCGACTCGAGCGAGACCATCGGGGTGCCAAGGCCCTCGGACGCCTTGGCGACACGCTGCGGGTCAGCGAAGTGCGTCGTCGCCTCGACGATCGCGCGCGCACGGGCCGGCGGATCCTCGGACTTGAAGATCCCCGAGCCGACGAACACCGCCTGCGCGCCGAGCTGCATGACCAGCGACGCGTCGGCCGGCGTCGCGATGCCGCCGGCGCAGAACATCGGCACCGGCAGCGCGCCGATCTCGCGCGACCTCGCGCACGAGATCCAGCGGCGACTGCAGCTCCTTGGCCGCGGTCGCCAGCTCCATGTCGCTGAGCGTCTGCAGGCGCCTGATCGCGCCGGTGATCGAGCGCAGGTGGCGGACCGCCTCGACGATGTCGCCGGTTCCGGCCTCGCCCTTGGAGCGGATCATCGCCGCGCCCTCGCCGATGCGCCGCAGCGCCTCGCCGAGGTTCGTCGCGCCGCACACGAACGGGACCCTGAACGCCCACTTGTCGATGTGGTGGGCCTCGTCGGCGGGCGTCAGGACCTCGGACTCGTCGATGTAGTCGACCTCGAGCGCCTCGAGCACCTGAGCCTCGGCGAAGTGGCCGATGCGGGCCTTGGCCATGACCGGGATCGTCACCGCCTCCTGGATGCCCTTGATCATCAGCGGGTCGCTCATTCGCGCGACGCCGCCGTCGCGGCGGATGTCCGCCGGGACGCGCTCGAGCGCCATCACCGCCGACGCGCCCGCCTCCTGGGCGATCAGCGCCTGGTCGGCGTCGACGACGTCCATGATGACGCCGCCCTTGAGCATCTCGGCCAGGCCGGCCTTGACGCGGAATGTCGCTTCGTCACGCATGTGCCACCCATCATAGGCGGCGCGAACGCTGGCGCTACTTCAACCGGAACGCTTTGATGCGATCCGCATAAGACTCGGCGTCGCGGCTGTACACCCCGCACGCAAGTGCCTGGATCATCGCCAGCAGCGCGGTGTGTGAGCGCACGTAGCCCGAGCTGTTGGACGAGTAGTAGAGCTTGATCTGGGCGAGCTTGGCGATCTCCGACAGCGTCGCGTCGGTGATCGCGACGGTGCGCGCCTTGCGGTGGCGTGCGAGCTTCATCGCACGCACGACGAGCGGATGCGGGCGTCCGGCCGACAGCCCGATGACGAGCGTCTGGTCATCGACGCGCCCGAGCCGGCTCAGCGCCTCCTGCGATGGCGAGGCGACGGTCTCCGCGCGCAGGTCGAGCAGCATCAGCAGGTGACGAAGGTAGGAGGCGAAGAACGCCATCTGGTCGGTGCCGGCGATCAGGATCCGGTCGGCGTCCACGATCGCGTCGATCACCGCCTCGACGTCGGACCGCGACACCTTGCGCGCGGTCTCCTCGACGTTGACGTGGTCGGCGGCCAGCGCCGTCTCGAACTCGTTCTGGTCGAGCGAGAACAGCGGCGCGATCTCGCCCCCGGCATGGCCGTTGGAAGCCGAGCCGTTGGCGACCCGGCGGCGGTATTCCTCGCGCGCCGAGCTCTGAAGCTCGGGGAAGCCCTCGAAGCCGAGCGCCTGACTGAAGCGCACGACGGTCGAGCTCGACGTGTTCGCACGCCGGGCCAGCTCCTCGGCGGTCTGGAAGGCGACCTCGTCGAGGTGGTCGACGATGTATTGGGCGACGTCCTTCTGTGAGCGCGAGAACTCGTCGAACCGCGCCTGGATGTACGCCGAAAGGGTCTGGTGCCCACTCGCCTCATGCGGTGGGCGCGTGGTGGTCGCTGCTCTCTTCATGGGCGCCGTCTGTTTCGACGCCGGACTATGTGACTCCTTTATGAGTCGCCCACGCCGTACTACGGTGTCCGGATAGCTGCCCCGCAAACGCTGATCGACGAGCTGTCGCAGGCGGTGTCCGACGAGCGGGTCCTGCGCGCCATCGAGGCGGTCCCCCGGGAGCTGTTCGTCGCCGCCGACGAGCAGTCGCGGGCCTACGAGAACATCGCGCTGCCGATCGCGTGCGGCCAGACGATCTCCCAGCCGCTCGTCGTGGCGCGGATGTGCGAGCTGCTGGACCTCCAACCGACCGACCGGGTGCTCGAGGTCGGTACCGGCTCGGGCTATCACGCCGCGGTGCTCGCGCGCCTGTGCGCGCACGTATGGAGCGTCGAGCGCCACGAGTCACTCAGCGCCGCGGCGGCGCAGGCGCTGCGCGCCGCCGGCGTGACCAACGTGACGCTCGTCGTCGGCGACGGCTCCTCTGGGCTTACCGACCGGGCGCCGTTCGACGCGATCAGCGTGACCGCGGCGAGCCCGGCCGCGACCCTGATCGCGCTCGAGGAACAGCTCGGCCCGGGCGGCCGGCTTGTCGCGCCGCTCGCGGGGCGCCGGGAGCGGCTGGTCACGAGCGAGCGGCTGCGCAGCGGGGAATTCGAGCGCTACGCGCACGAGCGGGTGCGTTTCGTGCCGCTCGTCGGTAACTAGACAAAACCTAGATAACTGCTGATAGCCTGCCTCAGTTCGAACCCGGTCCCGAGGAGAATCGCCCGTGTCACGCAGGAAGCTCTCGCTGTTCGCCGCCATCGCCACGATCGCCTGCCTCCCGGCAGCATCGGCCCACGCCGTCGTACTGACCGTCTACGGCACGACCGACGTCACCGACTCAGGGCTGCTCAGCGACGTCATCACGCCGGGCTTCGCAGCCTTCGACCCGGCCGATTCATTCACCTACAAGGCGGAGGGCACGGGCGCCGCGCTCAACGACGCAAAGGTCGCGGCCAACCACGTCGACGCGGTCCTCGTGCACTCGGCCTCCTCGGAAGCCGCCTGGGTGAACCTCGGATTCTCGGCCGAACCGCTCGGCCGCGCGATCTTCTTCAACGACTACGTCATCGTCGGTCCGAAGACCGATCCGGCGGGCGTGCTTGCCAACTTCCCGCACGACGCGGTCGGCGCCTACCAGGCGATCGGGGCCGCCGGCATCGCCGGCCACGCGACGTTCGTCTCCCGCAACGACGCGTCGGGCACCAACACCGCCGAGCAGGCGATCTGGGCCCAGACGGCACCGGGCACGCCCCCCAAGACCGTGATCAGCGCCGGGCACGATGTCCCGGCCGTGACCGACGGTGGCGCGATCCCGGCGTGGTACACCGAAACAGGCCTCGGCCAGGGCGACAACCTCGACGCGACCAACAACTGCGTCAACACCGCCGGCGGCGACCCCGGTTTCCCCAACGGCGGCTGCTACACGATGGTCGACCGCGGCACGTACCTCAAGGAGCAGAGCCTCGGCCACACGAACAACCTCGAGATCGTCAGCCAGAACAACTCGCCGACGGCCCTCGGCGGCGCGAGCGAGCTGACCAACCCATTCCACGCCTACATCGTCAGCACGTCGACGAACAAGGCCGTGGCGGAGAAGTTCCTCAACTACCTGACCTCACCGGGCTTCCAGCAGGCATTGCTGAACTATCCGGGCAACGGCCAGGTGTCGGTGTTCCCTGATGCGTTCCCCGAGGTCACCGCCTCGTCGATCCCGACCCACGCCGCGGCCGGCGCGACGGTGCCGATCACGGCGACGCTGGCCTACGCGCCGCCGATCCCGACCGGGATCGCCGGCATGCCGGTGCAGCTTCAGGAGTCGCCGACCGGCGCGGCCGGCAGCTTCACCAACGTCGGCGCGCCGCAGACGACCGACGCCACTGGCTCGGTCACGTTCTCGCCGGCCATGCCGGACACGACGACGGTCTTCCGGCTGCATACCGACCGGTTCATCAGCACGGCGCTGGCGTCGATCTTCTCCGCCAACGACACGGCACAGCTCGGAGCCCAGAGCGGGCTCGTCAACCTCGACCCCGGACCGCCGGCGCCGCCGCCACCGACCACGACGACAACGGTGACCGCACCGGCTCCCCCGCCGGCGCCGACGACACCGGCGCCGGTGTCCCACACGTTCAGCTTCACGAAGCTGCTCGGTGCAAGCACCGGCTCGCTGAGGCTCTCGCTCGCCTTCCCCGGCGCGGGCAAGGTCACGGTCACGTTGAGCACCCGCGTGAAGGGCAGGAAGGTGACGTTCGCGAAGTCGATCTCGAAGACGCTGACCCGAGCGGGAACACTGAGTGAGACGATCAAGCCGAGCGCCGCGGCGAAGCTCGGGCTCAAGCATCACCACCGTCTCACGGTCACGATCACCGTGACGTTCTCGCCCAAGGGCGGGACCAGGCACACGCAGACGACGACGGTGTCGGTCGGCTGAGGCGCGGGGGTGGACGGATCCCGCTGCCTGGGCGTTGCGCAGGCAGCGGGGCCGTCTACGCTTAGCCCGTTGTGACCATCGCGCCGCGCTCATGGACGCCGATCCTCGTTGCGCTGGCGAGCGCAGCGGCACTGGGCATGGCGGCCACTGCGGCCGCGGCGAGCAGCGGCGCCGTCGCGGTCACCGTTCACGCCGCCAACGGCACCGAGACCGTGTCGATCCCCGAGGCGACCGTCCGCGCGCGCGCCGACGTCAGACAGTTCATGACGTTCATGCCGGCGACCAGCGCGCCGAAGGCATCGGGCAACCAGAGCGGGTTGAGCATCGGTGGCGTGGCCCAGCTCGCCGGGCTGGTGCCTCCGCAGGTCACCCAGGCGACGGTGACGACTGCGGCCGCCGCGGCCTTCGGCGCGGCACCTTCGAACACCTCGTTGCTGAGCGGCACCGAGGTCGCCGACGGCTTCTTCGGCGACCCGACCGGCGCCCCCAAGCTCGCGATCGTCCAGTCCCGCGGCGCCGACGGCTTCGACTTCATCCGGCCGATGCGCGCCCCCGGCGACGACAACGGCGACAACGAGGTCTACACGGCGATCGGCGAGGACCTCAACGTGGCCTTCGACTACGCGGGAGACGTGCTCGCCGTCGGCCCGCCGGCCGCCTCGGACGCGACCCCCACCGTCGGTGCCCCGGTGACGTTCTCCACGCCGAGCGTCACGCTCAATGGGGCGACCGACCGTAACGGCCTGACCTACGCCTGGGACTTCGGCGATGCCAGTCCGGCCGCGACCCTCGCGTCCCCCTCCCACTCCTACACCGTCGCCGGCTCGTGGGTCGCACGCGTGACGGTGACCGACGCCGGCGGCGCGTCGGGCGTGTCGCCACCGGTGACGATCCAGGCCGGCACGCCGGCTCCAGCGCCCGCCGGGCAGCCGCCCCCGCCCGTGAGCGCGGGCAGCGGGGGGCTGGGACCGCCGGACGCGACCCCAGGCGGCGCCGACGCCGGCACGACGACACCTGGCGTGGCCGTCGCGCCGCAGATCGTCGTCACCGCCTGCAACACCGCCGCCGGCGGCGCTCCATGCGTCCGGCACACGACACCCGCCGCGCACCCCGGACACACGCGCACGCACAAGACGACGACCCACTCGACCACGACCCAGCCGACCGCGAGCGACCCGACGCAGAGCAGCTCGTCCGCCACCGCCACCGGCACCGGCACCGCCCCGACCGCCGGTGACACCGCGGGCTCCGTGCCGCCGTACGTCGCCGCTCCCGGCCCGGCGCCGTCTGGCTCGCACGCCTCGACCCCCAAGGCGGCTGCGCTTCGGCAGCCGGGCCTCATCGGCGTTGTCCTGAGCGACCCCGGCGCGCGCGCGATCGCCCTGGCGAGCGCTGCGCCGGCGCTGCCCGCCGCCCGCGCCACGCGCGATGACCACACCGCGAGCTGGGGATGGTGGCTGCTCGGCGGCGCTGCGTTGTTCGCCGCCCTGGCGGCCGGCGCGCTGCGCGCCCTCGAGCTCCGCGCCGGCTATCGGTCGCTGGCCGCCTCATGACCCTCCCCCTCGCCGCGGTCGAGGATGTCGTCTTCCACATCGCCAACGTCCTACGAGTCCCGGTGATCGTGGCGACGATCTGCGCGCTCGTCCTCGTGCTGTTCGAGAGCGGCGCGCTGATCGTCGAGCTCGTGCGGCGTCGTCGGCGCAGCCCGGCGGCGGTCGAGAGCGCCGCCCGTGCCGCGCGCGACGCCATCGCCCAGGGCGACCGCGGGCTGGCGGCTCGGCGCCTGGCCGCGGTCGCGTCGAGCACCGCGATGTGGCAGGCCATCGAGCGGATCCTCAACCACCTCGGCCCCGGGCCGGAGTCCTCAAACTGGGTCGCCAAGTGCCTGGCCGACTTCGACCTCGGCTCGATGCGCAAGCTCGAGCGGACGCGGCTACTGGTCCGCGCCGGCCCCGCGCTCGGCCTGATGGGCACGCTGATCCCGCTCGCACCGGCACTGTCGGGGCTGGCCAAGGGCAACACCAAGGAGCTCACCGACAACCTGCGGGTCGCGTTCAGCGTCACCGTGCTCGGCCTGATCATCGGTGTGATCGCCTTCAGCATCTCGCTGATCCGCGACCGCCTCTACGCTCAGGACCTGTCGGACATCGAGATCATCGCCGCCGAGCTCGAGGTCGGGCAGGCCGCATGATCGAGGTCAAGCGTCGCGCCCAACTGCGAGCCGATCGCGCCGGCGAGCCGCTCGACGGGCTCGTGAACATGTTCGATGTCGGGATCGTGCTGGCCGTTGCGTTTCTGATCGCCGCGCTGCAGTCGCTCAACCTGACGGCGCTTCTGAACCGCAACGCTCGCTCCAACGCGGCCAGGAACACCGTCACACTCAACCGCAACCAGAAGCTCGTGCCGCTGAAGCCGGGGACGCGCCGCGTCCGCGTCCAGGCCGGCGGGCGCGTCGGCTCGGTCTACCGGCTGCCCGACGGCCGGCTGGTCTATGTCGCCAGGAAGTGACCGATGCCGCCGACCGGCTCCGAGCATCTCCGCAACGGGCTTCGCCAGGGCCTGCACCTGATCTTCAGCGGCAACCCCACGGTCTGGGATACGACCGTGCGAACGCTGCACATAGCACTGGAGGCAACGGCGATCGGCGCTGTTGTCGGCGTCCCGATCGGGATCGCGCTCGGCCTGGGCCGGTCGCGGCGCTCGCGCGCGTTGCGCGGCGTCGCCAACGGCCTCATGCGGATCCCGCCGGTCGTCAGCGGCGTCGTCGTGCTGATCGTGCTGACGCAGGAGTCGCGCTACGGCGGCGGCCCGCTCGCTGGGCTGCACTGGTTCTCGACGGCCAACGCCGCCTACTTCGCCCAGACGCTGCTCGCGGTACCGCTGATGATCGCGCTGACCGCGGCGGCGGTCAGCGGCGTCGAGCCAGTGCTCCTCGATCAGGCGCGTGCGTACGGTGCCCCCGGCTGGCGACGGGGAACGCTCGCCCTGCGCGAAGCGCGGCGCCGGATGGTCGCGGCGCTCCTCGTCACGCTCGGCGTCACGATCACGTCGATCGGCGCCATCGCCGTATCGACCGCGCCGCTGCAGGCGCGCGTCGGATCTGCGAGCCAACCGGCGACGCTCGCGCTGGGGGCGTTCCAGTCGTTTACCGAGTCCGGTAGCGGAGCCAGTGACGCGCAGCTGTCCGGCGCCAACCTGACCGTCCCGACACCGGCACTCGGCGTCGCCTACGCCACGATCCTGATGGGCCTGTTCGTGCTGCTCGCGGCGGCGCTGACGTGGATGCAACAGACGCGGTCGCAATGGATACCCGGTCTCCTGTCCTGATCGCTCGCGGCCTCGCCGTCGCACGCGGCAAACGCCGCCTTCTCGACAGCGTCGACCTCGAGCTGCACCGCGGCGAGGTCGTCGCCGTGCTGGGGCCCAACGGCGTCGGCAAGTCGACGCTGCTCGCCGTGCTCGCCGGGCTGCTGCCGAGCACCGGCGGGACGCTGACGCGCAACGGGCGCGTGGCGGCGGCGCTCCAGAGCCCGGCGCTGGCGCGGCGCACCGTGCGCGCCAACGTCGACCTGGCGATGGGCTGGTGGGGCGTGCCGCGCGACGAGCGCGCGCAGCGGGCGCGCGAGGCTCTGAGTCTGGCGGGCATCGAGCATCTGGCCGATCGGGTCGCCACGACGCTATCCGGGGGCGAGGCGAGGCGCGTGCACCTCGCCCGCGCGCTGGCGCTGGGCAGCGACGCGCTGCTGCTTGACGAGCCGTTCGCCGGCCTCGACGCCCCGACCCGCGACCAGTTGCTGGCCGACACGTCGACCGCACTGCGCGACGCCGACCGCGCGACGCTCGTCGTCGTCCACGACCGCGCCGAAGCGTGGGCGCTCGCCGACCGCCTGATCGTCCTCCTCGACGGCCGGATCGCTGCGCAGGGCACACCCCGCGACGTCCTCGACCGGCCCGACAGCGCGCAGGCCGCGGACTTCCTCGGTTTCAGCGGCCGGGTGCGACAAGCCGACGGATCGATGCTCCGCGTGCGCCCCGCCCAGGTGACGCTCGACCCCGACGCGCCGCTACGCGGAACCGTCGTGCGGCGCGTCCACGAGGAGGACGCCGTGCTGTGCGAGATCGCGCTCGACGAAGGCCGCGTCCAGGCCCGCAGCCCGTACCCCGGCCCGGCGCTCGACGAGTCGGTCGGCGTGCGGATCGACGGCGGCGTGCACTTCCCGGGAGGTGCGCCATCCACTACGTAGCGGAGATGATCGTTCAGGGCGTGCGCCTCCTCGACCACGACCCCTACCTCGGCGGGCTGACGCGCCGCACGCTCCAGCTGGCGTTCGAATCGACGCTGATCGCGGCGCTGATCGGGCTACCGCTGGCGTGCGCGATCGGTCTCGGCCGCCGGTCGGGTTCGCGCCGCGGCCTGATCGCGGCCAACGCAGGGCTCGGACTGCCGCCGGTCGCGGTCGGCGTCTACGGCTACCTCGTGCTTCAGGGGCACAGTGCCCCCGGGGGCGGCCTGTGGCTCAACAGCATGCGTGGCATGGTCCTCGCACAGACCATTCTCGCGCTCCCGATCGTCGTCGCGCTCGCCGCGATCGCGATCCGCACCCTGCCGCCGGTGCTGGTCGACCAGGCGCGAGCGTTCGGCGCCGGGCGGGGACGGCTCGCGGTGTTCTGCTTGCGGGAGGCGAAGGCCGGGGTGCTGACCGCGCTGATCCTCGCGCTCGGCTCGGCGTTCGCCGAGGTCGGTGCGGTGACGATCATCGGCGGCAACTCGACGAACACGACGGCGACACTCGCCAGCCAGGTGATCAACGACGCCCACGCCGACGACATTCCACGCGCGGTCGAGCACACGATCGTGCTCCTCGCGCTGATGCTGGCCCTCGGTGTCGCGCTGACGCTCGTCCAGCACGGAACACCGGGCGCCGCGCGCCGGGGAATGCGCCGCGCCGTCGCTCTCGGCGCGGTCGTCGTGGCGAGCGTTGTCCTGGCGGCATGCGGCACGACCGTTCATCCCGCCGACAACCGCGCCACGGCGTACGCGATCGACGCCAACGGCACGAGCCCGCCACTCGGCGACCTGGCTCGGCTGCTCACGCAGCGCGCGCGCGCGACCGGGATGACTCCAGTCCTGACGGCCGCCGCGGGTCCCACCCTCCAGGCTGACGTGCGTCGCCAGACACGTCGCGGCATCTACGACCCGGCGTCGAATCGAACGCCGCCCGTAAACAGTCTTGTCGTCGTCGGAGCGCTCGCGCCCGGCGCACTGGACCCGATCGCGGCGGCCGCGATGCGTCGCGGCGTGAAGATCGTGAGCTACCCGCTCGCGCTGCCGCACCGAACCGCGGCGGTCGTCGCCGATCCGGCGCGCGGCGCGCGGCTCCTCGGCGACGACGCCGCGGCGTGGGCGCATGCGCACGGTCGCGACCATGGGCATGCACTACTCGTCCTGCCACCGCCGGAGTTCGACGCGGTCAATCCGTACGCCGCGCGGGCGGCCACGATCGAACGCGCGCTGCGCGCCGCACTCGCAGCGCACGCACCGGGCGTGAGGGTGACGACCGCGACCGGCGCGTACCCGGCCGGCGGCGCGCGGGCCGTCACCCGCGCGCTGCAAACCGACCCTCGACTGTCGATCGTGCTCGCGTGGGACGACGACACCGCACTCGGCGCCGCGCAGGCGCTGAAGGCGACCGATGGACCGCGCTTCGCCGGCGCGCTCGGCGCGCCGGCCGTCACCTCGCGGGCGACGCTCGATGCCCTGGGCAGGGACGGCCCCTTGAACGCGGTCGTCGCGGTCGACCCGCGCGACCTCGCCGACGCGCTGGTGGACCTCCCGCGAGCCCTGCTTCGCGGCGCCCGCCCCCGCGACGTCGAGCTGCCGTGGCGCACGCTCACCGCCCGATCACCGACACTGGCCGCGTACGCGCGTTCGTACGCGCGCCATGCGGCGACCACCGCCTACGCCGACACGCAGCTCAATCCCGCAGCCCTCGAGCAGAACCGATGAGACGAGCGCTCTCCGCCGCCGCCACCGCGATGGCGGCCATCGCCTTCGCGTCCTGCGGCGGCTCATCGAGCCACCACGCGACGACGACAGTGACGTTCGCGACGGTGAGCGCGAACCCGTGCACGCTGCTCAGCGCCCACGAGCTGGCCGCGGCGATCGGCACTGGTGCGAGCGGCGGGACCCGAGTCGGGCCGACCTGCACGTACACGGCCGACATGCGCGGTGTCCAGGTACGGGTGGCCGCGGCGACGGCCGCGGCCCGCGCGGCGCTCGGCCATGTGCCGGCCGGCGGCCGCCGCCTCGTGGGGCCCGAGTTTCGCGGCTACGTCGTCCCGGTCCAGGCGATCAACGTCCCGGTGTCCGGGCAGGCGCAGCTCGCGCTGGTCAAGGGCGCCACGTTGCTCACGATCGTCCTCACCGACCCCAGCCGCACTCCGCGCGCACTGGTGACCCGGGTCGGCGCCCTCGGCCGCGCCGCCGCCACGCGGCTGTGACGCGCGATACTCGCGCGATGCAACTCAGCGCCCGCAACCAGCTTCCGGCCACCGTCACGAGCATCTCGCGCGGGGCCTCGATCGCCACCGTCGAGCTCGACGTCGGTGGCCAGCGCGTCGTTGCGTCGATCACGGTCGAGGCGGTCGAGGATCTCGGCCTGACCGAGGGCGCCGACGTGTTCGCCGTCGTCAAGGCCTCCGACGTGATGATCGGCGTCGCCGACTGACGCTCAGGTCCCGCAGAACCCGTCGCGCCCCGACGTGACCGCGACGATCCCGACCAGGGCGCCGGCGTCGTCGACGACCGGCAGGCGCAGGCTCGGCTCGGCGAGGGCGATGTCGCGGGCCTGTGTCGCGGTGACGTCAGGGGCGATCGTCGGGCCGGGGATCACGTGCTCGGCGGCCGGCCCGGTGGGGTCGACGTCGTCGGCGATCGCCCCGGCCTCGATCGCGCCGACGTAGCGCTCGCCGTCGGTCAGCAGCGCGACGTGGTGCGACGCGCTGGAGGCGAAGAACGCGCGCACGTCGGCGACCGTCGCGGCCGCCGGCATCGTGCTCAGGCGGCGGTGGACGAGGTCGGCGGCGGTCAGGCCGTCGAGCTCGTCGGTCCGGATCACTGTTCCTGCTCGGTCGGTCGCACGAGGATCTCGTTGATCGCCACGCGGCGCGGACGCGTGACCATGTAGACGATCGCGTCGGCGATGTCCGGCGCCTCCATGCGCTCCATGTCGGCGAAGCGCCGGCCGATCACCTCCAGCACCTCGGGCCGGTTGTGGCCGGCGAGCTCGGTCGACACGGCGCCCGGCTCGACGAGCCCGACGCGCACGTGGCGGCTTGTCACCTCCTGGCGTAGCGAGTCGCTGAACGCGCCCACGCCGTGCTTGGTCAGGTTGTAGACACCCGAGCCGTTGCGCGCGACGCGCCCGGCGACCGAGCTGATGTTGACGATGTCGGCGACGTTCCGCGGACCCTCTTCGGCGGCCTTGAGCAGGTGGGGAAGCGCGGCGTGCGTGCAGTGCAGGAGGCCGCGGATGTTGATGTCGACCATCCGCTCCCACTCGTCGACCGGCGCATTCTCGATCGGCCCGAGCAGCATCACGCCGGCGTTGTTGACGAGGATGTCGAGCCGTCCCGCCCTGTCGACGACCTCGCCGACGACGCGCGGCGCCTGCTCGGCGTCGGTCAGGTCGGCGGCGATGACGATCGGCTCGGGCCCGCCGTCGGCGATCCGCTTGGCCAGGTCTTCGAGCCGGTCGGCGCGGCGGGCGACGACGGCGACGGTCGCCCCCTGCGCGGCGAGCGCGAGCGCGGTCGCCTCGCCGATGCCGCTCGAGGCGCCGGTGACGATCGCGACGGTGTCCTGCAACGAGTTGGAAGCCATGCCCCCAAGTATCGCGGGCGCCGCCCGGCTACGGCAGCGCGACGAACCGCCGCGGCTTGCCGCTCTGCGGGTCGCGTGCGACATCGCCGACGACACGTACCGCGGCCTGCGCCTCGGGCAGGCCGGCGCGGCGAAGGCCCTCGGCCAGCCTGGCGGCGATCCGCCGCACGTCGATCCCGTCCGGCGCGACGACCGACACGTCGACCCCGCGTGCGGTCTGGCGCACCTGGTAGGCGCGCACGGCCGGGGTGCTGACGAGCACCGAGCCGACGACCAGAGGGTGAATCTCCACGAGGCCGTAGCGAAACGTCGGTTCGACGCGACCGTCGACTGCGGCGTGCAGGTGCCCACTGTCCGACGGATCGGGGTGGCCGACGAAGCGGTCGGACAGCTCGTAGCGGATCAGCGGCTGCGTGAAGTTGTGCAGATTGGTGACCAGCACCTTCGCGGACGCCACCCCGTCGGGCACCGGGCGGTTGTGCTCGTCGACAAGCTCGGCGATGCACATGTCACTGGCAAACCGCATCACGGTCGTTCCCGGCTCGCTGTGGCCGACGAGCCCCTCGGTCGAGGCGAACTGGTCGACCACCGCGACCCCGAACCCGTCGTGGATCGCGGCGCGATGAGCGTCGGTGCACTGCTCGCTGGTCACCGAGATCCCGGCGGGCGAGATCGTCAGGCGCCCAGCGATCCGCTCGGCGGCGAGCTCGACGAGCTTCGACGGGTAGCCCATGAGCAGCAGCGGCTGCGCCGCGTTGAGGCGGCCGACGATCTCATCGAGCGGCAGCGTCGCCGGCGCGGACACGATCCGCAGCGGCCGTCCGGTCGCGGTCCACGCGGCGAGCCCGGTCGCGTGGACCGGCGAAGCGGCGGCGACCATCCCCATCGTCAGCCTCGGCGGCGGCCCGCCGGCGGCGAGCAGCCGCGCCATCCCCGGGCGCATGATCGAGCCGGCGAAGCTCGTGTACTCGTCGACGCACTGCACGAACACACCGCGTGTCCCTGAGCTGCCGCCCGAGGCCAGGCAGACGTAGCGACCGCCCAGCAGCCGCGGCGCCTCGGTCGAGGCGGCGAGATGGCCCTCCACCAGCACGCGCCGCAGCCGGCGGTCGGTGACGACGTCGTCGAAGCGCTCCACCATCTGCTCCTTCGTCATGACCGGCAGCGCTGCGAGGTCGTCGAGCTCGAACGAGCGCGGGTCGATGTCGCCCAGGCGCTGCGCGTGGAACGCCGACCGGCAGCGCGCGTGGGCCAGCAGCGCCCGCAGCCGCTGGAGCTGGAACTCCTTGACCTGGGTGGCGCTCCAGCCCAGGCGGTCGACGTGGGCCGGTAGGTCGCGCTCCATTCCGGCGGCGATACGGGCGCGAATCTGCGACAGCGAATTGGCGATCGGGAACGTCGGCAGTGTGGTCATGTCTCCCCCTTTGCCACGGCCATACGCGCGGTGGGGCCGCGCGATTGCGTGCGCCTCGCGACGTTGTCAGCCGGCGGGCGCGGTCGCGACCGACACGAGGTTGCCCTCGGGGTCGGCGACGTAGGCGGCCCGCTCGCCCCACGGCATGTCGGCCGGCTCGCGGACAACGGTGACGCCGGCGGCGCGTAGCTCCGCCACCGTGGCGTCGGCGTCGTCGACGTAGATCCACATCTCGTGGCGCGGACCGGGACCGGGCTCGACGCCCGCGAACATCCGCGCCGAGTCCTCGACCGTCACCGCCAGTCCGGCCTCGTCGCGCTGCATCGAGACGTAGCCGGCGGTCCCGTCGGGGCCGTCGAGCCGGAACGTGACCTCGAACCCGAACCGCTGGTAGAACCCGGCAACAGCCTCCACGTCGCGGGCGTAGAGGATCGGGAACGCCCGCATCAGTGCAGCTTGGCCAGGTAGCGCTGGAGGCCGACCGCGATCACGATGACCTCGTCCTTGTCGGGCGTCTTGCCGCCCGCGTGGTGAAAGCCGAAGCGCGTGATGCGCCCGCCTGGGCCGGCGCGGTCGCAGTACGTCTGCTGGGTGCTGCATGTGAGCTTGGGGTAGGTCTTGGCGACCTTGACCCGCGTGGCTCCGATGCGGATGCCGTTGGCCGTGTGCAGCTTGGGGTCGTTCGTGCTCACGGCGACGAGGCGCGCGTTGGAATGGCCGAAGTAGAACAGCGACAGATGGCGCTCGGGGTACTGGGCGATGAACACGCCGACCCCGCGCTTGACCGTGCGCGGCGGGACGTGGTCGGGCCCCAGCAGCTTCTCGATCGCCTGCCGGCGATCACCGATCTGAATCCGCCCGACCGACTTCCCGGGCACGATCCGGTGCGCGCTCAGCTGCGCGGCGACGCCAGGCGCCCAAACGCCCGCGACAGCGCACGCCGCGACCACTGCCAGACCCGTGGGCGCTCTCCTCGCCACGCGGCGCAGCCTACTGCTGGTTCTGGGTCGGCGCGACCAGTGGCCGATCGGGATCGGTGATCGCACGTTCGAGGATCGCCTCGAGATCCGTCGCGAGTTGGGGCCACGCGTAGTTCTCGACGGCGGCCAACTCGGCCAGCGCAGCGCGGCGCCGCCGCTCGGCCGGACGGTTGACGGCGTCCACGAGGACATCGGCGAGTTCCTCACGCCCGTCGACCGCGAACAGCCAGCCGGTCTCCCCGTCATCGATGATCCGCGCCGGGCCGGGTGACGCCGCGGCCACCGACGGCACGCGGCACGCCATCGCCTCGACGATCACCTGGCCGAAGCTCTCGCGCGCGGACGGCAGGACGAGCACGTCGGCGGCGGCCAGCAACTCGGGCAGCTCGCCGTGCTCATGCCAGCCCGCGAGGAACACGTTGTCGAGGCCCAGCCGATCGATGGCGTCGGCCGGATGTTCGCCCTCCCACTCCCCCGGATGGCCGCCGACGATGACCAGCGACGTCGGCGTGGCAAGTCGCGGTGCGGCCTGCGCAAACGCCTCGATCAACATACTCAGGCGCTTGACCTCGGTGAAGCGGCCGACGTAGACGAGCACGCTGCCCCGGGCCAGCGTCGCCAGGTCGGTCGCCGCGTAGCGCACGCCGCCCGGTGACCCGCCCGGCCGCCAGCCGCGCGGCTCGTCGACCAGCGCCCGTTGCCAGACCGCTTCGCGATCGACGGTCAGCGGCCGGAAGCGCAGCGGATCGAAGCCGTTGGCCAGCGTGCAATAGCGGTCGCCGTCGCCGCCGAGCAGCTCGATCGCCCGCTCGAGATTTCCCGGCGCGACAATGATCTGCCCGCTGCTCGCCGCCCACGCCCGCAGCCGTGCCCGCCACTGCGCCGCGTACGGCCAGGCCCGCGGGCCGCGCTGCTCGATCGCTTCGAGCATCAGCAGCTCGGTGCCGTGCAGATGGGTGACGATCGGAGTGTCCGGCGCGATGAGCGCCGCGGCGGCGTGCAGCGGCGTCAGGTGATGCAGGTGCAGGACGTCGGCCCGCTGCGCGCCCACGGCACTCAGCGCCCGCGACCACGCACGCACCTGGCGCTCGTAGTCGGCGTCCGACAGCGAGGCGAAGACCCGGTCCGGCGCAGCGGGGCGGTCCTCGAACGACCCGTGCATCGGCGCGGTGGCGCCCGATCCCTCGTAGCCCATCGGGTCGATGGCGCGCAGGGCCGGCGTGAAGTCGACCGCGTGGATGTCGGCGCCCGCGTAGAAGCTGGCCGCGCTGGCCAGGTCCCCGAGGTCGGTACGGGATCCGGCGATGAGCTGGACGGCGTGGCCGCGGTCGCGCAGGCAGCCGGCCAGCGACCGGGAGACGAACGAAGAGCCACCGCGAGGGAAGAAGATCGTGGCGGATACGATCTTCATGTGAACACAGTGTGACGGGTCGCCCGCTCGGCCGCGGGCCCACCACTGGGGCGGCCTGGACTCGAACCAGGATCTGACGAGTTATGAGCTCGCTGCTCTGACCATTGAGCTACCGCCCCGACCGCGGCGAGTCTAGGGCGGCGGGGGGCGGTGTGGCGACCTCGGCCGCCTGCGCAGCGGTCGTGCGGCGTCGGCGAGCACCGGTGCTCGGCCCGCGTGCGGCGGCGCCCTCGTGGCGCAGGAGCCGCGAGTAGCGGCGGATCAGGTCCATCTGAGAAAGAGGCTTACGGGCTTTGGGCATGGCGGGCACCTACCCGAGCCCCGAGGGCCCCATGCGCATCCCGAGTGTCAGCGCGCGCAGACTGGACGATCAGCGGACACTATTGAGCGCCTGCTGCACTTCGTCGGCCCCGAAGGCGCCCTCAAAGCGCGCCCGGACGACCCCGTGGCTGTCGATCACGAATAGCCACGGCTCGCTCGGGAGGTGCCAGGCCGCGAGCTGCGGGCGGAAGCCCTTCGCCGGGTCGTTGCCGTTGTAGACCTCCATGTGCACGAACGCGATGCGCTTGTTCGCGGGGTCGTGCTTGGCCTGCTCGACGATGTCCTCGACCGGGCCGCACGTGCGGCTCTGGCAGAACTGCGGCGTCGCGAACAGCAGCGCCACCGGCTTCTTGCCCACGACCTTGGCGAAGTCGACCTGGTTGAGATCCTTCGCCGGAGGGATCCGCGTATCGACCTTCGACGCGTCGCCGCCGACCGACGCGACGGTCGGCGTATGGATCTTGACCGCCTTCTGGCCGACATCCGGAGGCCCGGACTTCTCGGAGGCGATGTCGATGGCGAGCGGCGCGGTCGCGACCATGCGGCCGTCGAGGCGGACCAGTGCGACGATCGCGCGCCGGCCCGTCTTGGAGAACGGCACGTGCGCGACGTAGATCGCCTTCGGCGCCGCCGCAGTCGCAGTGTCCTGCGACACGAGCTTGCTCTGGTAGGGCTTGTTGACGGCCAGCGACTCGCTGTGAGCGGCGAACGGCCCGGCCGCATCGCCGCCGTTGGGATCGCCGGTGTAGAGCGCGACCTGGGCGCCGTTGATGAAGCGCCGCGAACGGTCGACGAGCACGAACCCGATGCGGTCGCTGCCCGGCTCGAAGATCGACGACGTCGGGCCCAGCGACGGCCCCTGGGGCAACTTGCCGACCAGCGCCGGCAGCGTGCGGCCGTTGAGCTGTGGGAAGCTCGCGGTCGCCGGCTGCGTCGCAACGGCCGAGGCCGCGGTCGCCGTCGAGTGATGGGATGACGAGCCGCATCCGGCGATCAGTGCCGCGGCGACGATGAGGGCTGCGGGGACGAGTCGGCGCACGGAGCGGAACCTTACGCAGCCGCCTGCCCTCACGCTCCGGTACCCGGCGGGCGCAGTCGCCCGCCCTGTGGTTGACTGCGGCCCATGCCAGAACGCGCAGCAATCGTCACCGGTGGGTCGAGCGGCATCGGACTTGCCATCGCCCGCATGCTCGGTCAGGAAGGGTTCGCGATCACGCTCGCCGCGCGACGCCCGGACAAGCTCGACGCCGCGGCCCAGGGACTGGCCGACGAGGGCTTCGACGTGCAGCCGGTCGCCGGGATCATCGGCGACGAGGCGGTCGTCGCCGACATCGTCGCCAAGCACAAGGAGCGCTACGGGCGCCTCGACGTGCTCGTCAACAACGCCGGTGTCGGCATTGGCGCCAGCGTCGCCGAGATGGAGGCCAAGCGGGTCGACCTCCAGCTGGCGACCAACCTGCGCTCGATCATCCTCATGTACCGCGACTGCGTCGAGATGCTGCGCGCCGCGGCGGCTGAGAACGGCAGCTCGCTGGTCGTCAACACGGCGTCGATCGCCGGGCGCAACGGCTCGCCGTGGCTGTCGGTCTACGGCGCGACGAAGGCCGCCGTCATCAACTTCACCCACGCCATGATCCGCGAGCTGTCGCCGGACGGGATCAAGTCGACGGCGCTGTGCCCGGGATTCGTCGACACGCCGATGACCGAGTTCACCAAGGACACGGTCCCGGCGGACAAGATGATCCGCCCCGAGGACATCGCCGTCGCCGTGCGGTCGCTGCTGCACATGTCGGACGCGTGCATCGTGCCCGAGATCGCGTTCGTGCGCCCCGGGGACAGCGAGCTGTGAAGCTCGGCGTCCACCTCGGCTACTGGGGCATGGGCCTGACCCGTGCCGACCAGCAGGCGATCGTGCTCGAGGCCGAGCGCCTCGGCTACGACAGCGTGTGGACGGCCGAGGCCTACGGCTCCGACGGCGCGACGATCCTCGGCTGGCTCGCCGGGCAGACGACGAAGATCCGGCTCGGGTCGGCGATCTTCCAGATGCCCGCGCGCTCGCCGGCGATGACGGCAATGACCGCCGCGACGCTCGACCAGCTGTCCGACGGCCGGATGAACCTCGGCATCGGCTCCAGCGGGCCGCAGGTCGCCGAGGGCTGGCATGGCCAGCGCTTCGCCCACCAGCTCGACCGCACCCGCGAGTACATCGCGGTCGTGCGCAAGGCGCTGTCGCGCGAGCGCCTGGAGTTCGAGGGCGAGCACTATGTGCTGCCGCTGCCCGACGGGCCGGGCCGCGCGCTGAAGCTGACGATCGGCACCGTCCAGGAGCGGATCCCGATCTACCTCGCGGCGATCGGGCCCAAGAACACCGAGCTGGCCGGCGAGATCGCCGACGGCTGGATCCCCACGCTGCTGTCGCCCGAACACCTGCCCGACCTACGGGTGCACCTCGAGGCCGGCGCGGCCCGGTCGGACCGCTCGCTGGACGACTTCGACATCCACCCGCAGGTCAGCGTGATGGTCACCGACGACGTGGAGCAGGCGCGCAACGCGATGCGCCCGGTCGTCGCGCTGTACGTGGGCGGGATGGGGTCGCGGGAGCGCAACTTCTACAACGCGCTCGTGCGCCGCTACGGCTTCGAGGACGCGGCCGAGAAGGTGCAGACGCTGTACCTGGAGGGCAAGCGGGAGGAGGCGATGGCGTCGCTGCCCGACGAGCTGCTCGACACGGTGACGCTGTGCGGCCCGGCCGACACGGTCCGCGCGCGGCTGCGCACGTACCGCGAGGCGGGCGTCGGGACGTTGGGCATCTCGCCGATGGCGTTCACGCGCGATCAGCGCCTGGAGCAGCTGCGGCTGATCGCCCAGCTCGCCGAGGAGGCCGCGTAGCGGCGCAGCGGCGGCTCGTCCTGGGCGCGTTCGGCGACCCGGGGCACGCCTTCCCGGCGATCGCGCTGGGCCGCGCGCTCGCCGCGCGGGGCAACGACGTCGTGCTGCAGACCTGGGAGCGCTGGCGGGCGCACGTCGAGGCGCTGGGGATGACGTTCGCGCCGGCCCCGGAGTACACGCCGTTCCCGACCACCGAGCAGCCGCTGCAGCCCTACGTGGCGGCCGAGCGCGCGGCGCGCGAGATGGACGGGCTGCTGGCCGATGTCGCGCCGGACGCCGTCATCCACGACGTGCTGACGATCGCGCCGGCGCTGGCGGCCGAGCGACGCGGCATCCGCGTCGGCACGCTGATTCCGCACCTGTATCCGGGGCCCGCATCGGGGCTGCCGCCGTTCTCGCTCGGGGCGCGGATCCCGCGCACCGCGGGCGGCCGAGCGTTCTGGCGCGCGCTTGAGCCGCTGACCGCCCGCGGCTGGGAGCTCGGACGGGCGCAGCTCAACGAGACGCGCCGCCGGCTGGGGCTGGCAGAGGTCGCGCGACCGCTGGGGACGCTGTCGCCCGATCTGACGATCGTCGCCACGTTCCCCCAGCTCGAGTACCCGCGCGCGTGGGCGCCGGAGGTGCATGTCGTCGGGCCGCTGCTGTGGGCGCCGCCGGCCGACGGGCAGACGCCGCTGCCGCCTGGCGACGGGCCGCTGGTCGTGATCGCGCCGTCGACCTCGCAGGACCCCGGGCAGACGCTGCTGCGAGCGGCGCTTGACGCGTGCGGGCGGCTCGGCGTACGGGCGCTGGCCGTCGCGCCGCGTGGGGCCGGCGTCGACGTCCCGCCCGGCGTGGTGCTCGTGGAGTGGATGAGCTATGCCGACGTGCTGCCCCATGCCGACATCGTCGTCATGCACGGCGGCTCGGGGACGCTCGGCTGGGCGCTGGGCCACGGCTGCGTGCCGCTGATCGTCCCCGCCGCCGGCGACATGGCCGAGAACGGCGCGCGGGTCGACTGGGCCGGCGTCGGCGTGCGCGTTCCGCGGCGCCTGTGCTCGCCGCGAGCGCTCGAGCTCGCGCTGCAGCGCGCGCTGCACGAGCCGGCGCGGGCCCGACGGGCGCACGAGCTTGCCGCGTGGCTGGCGGCCCGTGACCCGGCCGACGCGGCGGCGCGTGTGGTCGAGGAGTTCGCGGCGGGCGCGGCTCCCACATGAGCCGGTGCGGCGCTACCCTGCCCGCATGGCCGGGGTGCCGCGAGCAGCGGCCGTGGTCGCTGCCGTATGCGCGTTGCTGGGAGCGGCGAGCGGGTTCGCCTCGACCCCGCGAACGATGACGAACGCCGGGTTCGAGCAGGACTCGCCGGTCGGCCCGGACGATCGGGCGTTCCCGTATCAAGAGGGCGCCAACGACCCCAACCCGGTCCAAGGGGACGAGCGCATGGCCGCGTGGTCGACAACGGCACCGCGGGCGGGCGGCGCCGATCGGCCGTTCGAGACCTGGGGCACCGGCTTCGACTCGATCCCGTCGCCGTCGGGGACAGGGCAGTACATCGAGATGAACGTCGACGCCCCGGACCGCATCTTCCAGACCGTGTGCCTGACCACCGGCGATGACGTGCGCTGGAGCTTCTTCCACCGCGGACGGTCCGAGACCGACTCGCTGATCGTCGGCGCGTTCGCGGCCGGGAGCCTGACGCCGTCGTTTGACGACCCCGCGATACTGGTCCAGAAGTTCACGAGCGCCTCCACCGCGCCGGGCGCGTGGAAGCACTACGAGGGGACGAGCACGTTCGTGGGCCCGACCGGCAGCTACGAGATCGGCTGGGAGGGCGCGCCCAAGACCGCCAACCCGGGCTCGGGCAACCTGCTCGACAACGCCTCGGCGGCCCTATCACCGCTGGTGGAGATCAGCTCCGCGACCCCTGGCGCGATCGCCTCGGGCGAGTCGCCGCTGCCGCTGCGCCTGCAGATCGCCGGCCGCCTGACGACCACCGGCCGGATGACGGTCACCCTGCACGGCGCCGGGCTCGATCCCGCGTCGATCGGGGTCGGCGATCCAGCCGGCATCCCCGGCGCGCGCGCGACGATCGATCATCACGGTGTCATCACCGTCACCATCCCGCACGGGATCTACGGGCCGCCGAGCACGCTCGGCGCCCTGACCGTGCCGGTCCGACTCGCCGAGCCCAGCGAGCGCCACGTCCGGCTTGTCCTCGCCGCGACCGGCGGCGGCGACGGTGGGCTGGGGCTGCGGATCGGCCCCGCGGAGTCGTGCAGCGGGACGGGCACCGCCGCCATGACGGTGACGCTGTCCCCACGGCCGGCCGACCTGGCGATCAGGGCGACCAGCGACGCGGTACGCGATGGGGCCGACGCGGCGAGCTACGTGATCGAGAACCTCGGTCCGAATACCGCGTCGGGAGTATCGGCGACGCTCGGTATCCCGGCCGGGGTGACCTTCGCGGCCGCCGATTCCACCCTCGGGTCGTGCGGACATCAGGAGTCCCGCGTCGTCTGCCACTTCGGGCGGCTCGCCCGCGGCGAGACGATTGCCGTGACGGTCATGGGGAGCGTGACGAGCGACGCAGCGGTGCTGCACAGCGCGGCGCACGTCGTCAGCGCAACCGTTGACGACACGAACATCGACAACAACTTCGTGGTGCTCCGCACCACGGTCGCTGACAGCGTGCCGCCGGCGCCGGCGAACGAACCGACGCCGAGCAACCAATCGACCCCGGCGCCGCCGCCGGCACCGCCGTCGAGCGCCGCCGCGGACCTCGACGTCGACGTCCACGCGCCGAGGGTGATCGACGAGCTCCAGCCGCTGCACTTCTCGATCACGGTCGCCAACGCGGGCCCGCAGGCCGCCCCGGACACCAAGGTCACGTTCACGACGCCGCGGGCGCTGGACGTCCAGATCAGCGCGCCGCGCGGCACGAAGTGCGCGGTCGCCGGCACGACGACGTGCGAGCTCGGCCAGCTGGCGGTGGGCGGGCGGGCACGAATCAAGGTGACGGCGCGCCCGACGCGTTTGCGAACGTACGCGGTGCTCGCCGTCGCGGTCACCAACGGCCGCGACAGGCGGCCGCGCAACAACGTCGACGCAGCGCGCACGCGCGTCGGCCGTGCGAACGTGCCGTGCGGGTCGCGGCGCGCGGCGGGCGCGCGGGCTCACATCGCCTGCTGAAATTGCGCGGCGTCGTCCGCCATGCGAACTAGTGTTCGCGTTGTGAGTTCCGAACGCGAGCACCTCCCTCGGATCAGCGGGCGCTGCACGCGGCATGGCGAGACATTGTTCGTGTCGCGCAGCGACGGCAAGGGGCGACGGTGCCTGAGGTGCCGTGCCGAGGCAGTCTCGAGGCGACGCCGCCGGGTCAAAGCGCTACTGGTGGCAGAAGCCGGCGGCGGCTGCGCGGCCTGCGGCTACGACCGCCACCTCGGCGCGCTGGAGTTCCACCATGTGGACCCGGCGACGAAACGGTTCGGGTTGGGGAACGAGGGCGTGACGAGATCGATCGCGGCGATGCGTAGCGAGGCAGCCAAATGCGTGCTCCTGTGCGCGAATTGCCACGCGGAGGTCGAGGCGGGTTTCATCACGATTCCCGGTCAGCCGATACAGTCCCGGTAGTTATTCCGGGGTAGCTCAATTGGCAGATGCGCCCGACTGTTAATCGGGAGGTTGAGGGTTCGAGTCCCTCCCCCGGAGCTTCAAGAACCGTGCACGACGTGCGCCGCCACGGCGTACAACCCGAGGTACGCGATCAATGAGATCGTGACCGCACGAGCCGGTGGGCGAAGGCCGCTCCCCTCGTCGGCGCGCCACAGCAGCGCAACGCGGACGACTGCGCGGCGACCATCAGCAGCGGCGACCATCAGCAGCGGCGACCATCAGCAGCGGCGACCATCAGCAGCGGCGACCATCAGCAGCGGCGACCATCAGCAGCGGCGACGGCGTCGAGCCCGTCGCGCACAGTCGCGACGCCCGCCGTCACGCCGCGCGGTTCGATCCGGATCATGCCGCGCCTGTCCTCGCCGGCTCCGGTGCTCGTCATATGCAGATATCTTGATATGCGGACGCGTCGTGCTAGACTGTCCCAATGCCCGACCAGCCCGAGAGCTTTGACGCGCTTGTCAGCGCACTCCGGGCGATCGCCGAGCCCACGCGCCTGCGGCTGATCGCACTGCTGAACCACGCCGAGCTCACGGTCACCGAGATCACCCAGGTCATCGGGCAGAGCCAGCCCCGGATCAGCCGTCACCTCAAGCTGCTCGTCGACGCCGGGCTCATGGACCGCACGCCCGAGGGCGCATTCGTCTTCTACCGCCTGTCCGAGCGCCCCGGCACCGCGGACCTCGTGCGCCAGATCGCCCAGCTCGTCCCGCTCGACGACGCGATCATCGCCGCCGACGTGGCGGCGCTCGAGCGTGTGCGCCAGGCCCGCTGGCAGGCCGCCGCCACCTACGTCAACGCCTACGCCGACGACTGGGCGACGATCCGCTCGTTGTACGTCGCCGAGGCCGACGTCGAGGCCGACATGCTCGATCTGCTGTCGGCCGAGGGCCCGATCGAGCGGCTGCTGGACATCGGCACCGGCACCGGCCGGATCCTCGAGCTGATGGCCCCCCAGTGCGAGCGCAGCATCGGCCTCGACGTGAGCCACGACATGCTCGCCGTCGCGCGCGCGCACCTCGCCGACGCCCGCGTCGCCAGCGCGTCGGTCCGCCACGGCGACCTGCATCGCCCGCCGTTCGAGGCGGCGAGCTTCGACGTCGCCGTCATGCACCACGTGCTGCACCTGCTCGCCGACCCCGCCGCGGCGATCACCGACGCGCGGCGCCTGCTACGGCCGGCCGGCCGGCTGCTGGTCGTCGACTTCGCGCCCCACGACCTCGACTTCCTGCGCGACGGCTACGGCCACCGCCACCTCGGCATTGCCGACAAGGACATGCGGGCCTGGGCCGCGGCCGCCGGCCTCGAGATCGAGACCGACCGCTCGCTGCTGCCGGCCGAGCACGCCATCGGCGAGCGGCTGACCGTCCGCCTATGGCTGCTGCGCGTACCGGGCGGCGAGACCCAGACCACAACGACACGCCGACCGGAGGTCGCGATCGCATGACCGCTGACACCTCGATCTCGTTCGAGTTCTTCCCCCCGCGCTCGCCGGAGGCCGAGGAGCGCCTGTGGTCCGTCGTCCAGCGCCTGCGGCCGCTCGGCGCGACGTTCTTCTCCGTCACGTGCGGGGCCGGCGGCTCGACGCGCGAGCCCACGCTGGCCACGCTGCGCCACCTGGCCGAGGAGTCGGGCCTGCCCGCGGCCGGCCACCTGACCTGCGTGAGTGCCACCAGGGCCGAGGTCGACGAGACGATCCAGGACTACTGGGACGTCGGCGTGCGTCACGTCGTCGCGCTGCGCGGGGACATGCCCGAGCTCGGCGCCCCCTACGTCCCGCACGCCGGCGGCTACGCGTCGTCGCCCGCCCTGATCCGCGCGATCCTCGACATCGCGCCGTTCGAGATCAGCGTCGCGGCGTACCCGCAGAAGCACCCCGAGTCGGCGTCGGCGGAGGCCGACATCGAGATGCTCAAGCGCAAGGTCGACGCCGGCGCGACGCGCGCGATCACCCAGTTCTGCTTCGAGTCCGATGCGTTCCCGCGTCTGCGCGAGCGCATGGACAGGGCCGGGATCGACATCCCGCTCGTCCCCGGGATCATGCCGACGACGAACTTCGACGCGGTCGTGCGGATGGCCGGCCGCTGCGGCGCGTCGGTCCCCGACTGGCTTCGCGAGCGCTTCCGCGGCCTCGACAACGAGCCCGAGGCGCGCCGCCTGACCGCCGGCATCGTCGCCGCCCAGCAGATCGAGGACCTACGCGCCGAGGGCTTCGACACGTTCCACCTCTACACGCTCAACCAGGGCGACGTCGCCGTCGCGATCTGCCGGCTGCTCGGCCTCGGCACGCCCGGCACGCCCGAGTTGCAGGTCGCATGACGCGCTCCGACCGGATCGCCGCCCTGTACGCCGCCGCCCGCGAGCGGATTCTCGTCCTCGACGGCTCGTGGGGGGCGTTGATCCAGAACCACGAGCTCAACGAGGAGGACTTCCGCGGCGAGCGCTTCGCGGTGCACTCGACCGCGATGAAGGGCAACACCGACATCCTGTGCCTGACGCAGCCGGCGCTCGTCTCGGAGCTGCTTGACGACTACTTCGCCGCCGGCGCCGACATCGTCTCGACGAACACCTTCACTGCGACGAGCATCGCCCAGGCCGACTACGACGCCGTCGACGCCGTCCACGACATCAACGTCGCCGGCGCGCGCCTGGCCCGCGAATCGGCCGACCGTGCGGCCGCGGCCGACCCGGAGAGCCGGCCGCGCTGGGTCGCGGGCGCGGTCGGACCGACCAATCGCTCGCTGTCGCTGTCGCCCGACGTCGAGGACCCGGGCGCCCGCGCCGTCACCTACGACGCGGTCTACGACGCCTACCGCGACCAGATCATCGCCCTGCACGAGGGCGGCGCCGACCTGCTGATGATCGAGACGATCTTCGACACGCTCAACGCCAAGGCCGCGATCAAGGCCGCGCTGGACGTGTTCGACGAGGGCTACGAAGAGCTGCCGCTGTGGATCTCGGGCACGATCACCGACCGCTCGGGGCGTACGCTGTCGGGCCAGACCGTCGAGGCGTTCTGGGCCTCGGTCAGCCACGCCGAGCCGTTCGCCGTCGGGCTCAACTGCGCGCTCGGCGCGGACCTCATGCGCCCCTACATCGCCGAGCTGTCGCGGGTCGCCGACACGCTGATCTCCGCCCACCCCAATGCCGGCCTGCCCAACGAGATGGGCGAGTACGACGAGCAGCCCCACCAGACGTCGGCCGAGCTCGGCGAATGGGCGCGCAGCGGCCTGGTGAACATCGTCGGCGGCTGCTGCGGCACGACGCCGGACCACATCCATGCGCTGGCCGACGCGGTGCGCGACCTGCCGCCCCGCGAGATCCCGGAGATCGAGCCGCGCCTGCGGCTGTCGGGGCTCGAGCCGTTCGTGTCGGCATGACGAGCGACAACGAACGGGGGGCCGCCTCCAGCACCCCCAGGACGGCGCAGGGCGCGTCGTTCATCAACATCGGCGAGCGCACCAACGTCACGGGCTCGGCGCGCTTCAAGCGCCTGATCATGGACGGCGACTACGACGAGGCGCTGACCGTCGCGCGTCAGCAGATCGAGAACGGCGCCCAGATAATCGACGTCAACATGGACGAGGGCCTGCTCGACTCCGAGGAGGCGATGGTCAAGTTCCTCAACCTGATCGCCGCGGAGCCGGACATCGCGCGCGTGCCGATCATGATCGACTCGTCGAAGTGGACGGTGATCGAGGCCGGCCTGAAATGCGTGCAGGGCAAGGCGATCGTCAACTCGATCTCGATGAAGGAGGGCGTCGAACCGTTCCTGGAGTCGGCGCGCAAGATCCGCCGCTACGGCGCCGCCGTCGTCGTGATGGCGTTCGACGAGACCGGCCAGGCCGACACCGCGCAGCGCAAGGTCGAGATCTGCGAGCGCGCCTACGGGCTGCTGACCGCTCCCGAGGTCGGCTTCATCCCCCAGGACCTGATCTTCGACCCCAACATCTTCGCCATCGCGACCGGCATCGAGGAGCACAACAACTACGCGGTCGAATTCTTCGAGGCCGCCCGCGAGATCAAGCGGCGGATGCCCGGCGTCCACGTCTCCGGAGGCCTGTCCAACGTCTCGTTCTCGTTCCGCGGCAACGAGCCGGTGCGCGAGGCCATGCACTCGGTCTTCCTGTACCACGCGATCCCGGCCGGGATGGACATGGGCATCGTCAACGCCGGCCAGCTCGCGATCTACGACGACATCGACCCGGATCTGCGCGAGCGCGTCGAGGACGTGATCCTCAACCGCCGCGACGACGCGACCGAGCGCCTCGTCGACATCGCCGAGCGCTTCAAGGGCGATGGTGCCGCCGCGCAGGTCCGCGACCTCAAGTGGCGCGAGCAGCCGGTGCGCGAGCGAATCGTCCACGCGCTCGTCAACGGCATCAACGAGTACATCGTGCAGGACGCCGAAGAGGCGCGGCTGGACTCCGAGCGCCCGCTCGACGTGATCGAGGGGCCGCTGATGGACGGCATGAACGTCGTCGGCGACCTGTTCGGTGCGGGCAAGATGTTCCTGCCCCAGGTCGTCAAGTCGGCCCGCGTGATGAAGCAGGCCGTCGCGCACCTCGAGCCGTTCATGGACGCCGAGAAGCAGGTCGCCGAGACGGCCGGACGGATCGTCATGGCGACGGTCAAGGGCGACGTCCACGACATCGGCAAGAACATCGTGGGCGTCGTGCTCCAGTGCAACGGCTTCGAGGTCATCGACCTCGGCGTGATGGTGCCGGCGCAGACGATCCTCGACACCGCGCGCGAGCACTCGGCCGACCTGATCGGCCTGTCGGGCCTCATCACGCCGTCGCTGGACGAGATGTGCAACGTCGCCGGCGAGATGGAGCGCCAGGGCTTTGACACGCCGCTGCTGATCGGCGGCGCGACGACGAGCAAGGTCCACACCGCGGTCAAGATCGACCCCGAGTATCACCGCGGCCAGACGGTCTACGTTGCCGACGCGTCGCGCGCGGTCGGCGTCGCGTCACAGCTGCTGAGCGCCGAGATGCGCCCGGGCTTCCAGGCCGAGACCCAGGCCGAGTACCTCGAGATCGCCCGGCGCCGCGCGTCGGAGAAGCGCGCCGAGCGCCGCGTGACGATCGAGCGGGCGCGCGCCAACCGCGTGCCGATCAACTGGGCCGCGTACACGCCGCCGCGCCCGGCGCAGCTCGGCGTCCAGGTGTTCGACGACTACGACCTCGCCGACATCGCCCGCCGCATCGACTGGACGCCGTTCTTCCGCACATGGGAGCTGTCGGGGACGTACCCTCGGATCCTGAGCGACAGCGTCGTCGGCGAGGCGGCGCGCAGCCTGTTCGACGACGCGCAGGCAATGCTCGCGCGGCTGGTCGACGAGCGCTGGGTGACCGCGAGCGGCGTGGCCGGTATCTGGCCGGCCGGCGCCGACGGCGACGACATCGTCGTGTTCACCGACGAGACGCGCACCAAGCCGCTGGCCACGCTGCACACCCTGCGCCAGCAGATGGACCGCGGCGCGGCGCGGCCCAACCATGCCCTGGCCGACTTCGTCGCGCCGGTCGACGGCGGCGTGCCGGACTGGGTCGGCGCCTTCGCCGTCACCGCCGGGCACCGCGAGCACGAGCGCGCCGAGCAGTTCAAGGCGGCCAACGACGACTACGACGGGATCATGTTCGCCGCCCTGTGCGACCGCCTGGCCGAGGCGTTCGCCGAGACGCTGCACGAGCGCGTCCGGCGCGAGCTGTGGGGCTACGAGAGCGGCGAGCCGCTGTCCAACGAGCAGCTGGTCGCCGAGGAGTACGACGGCCTGCGTCCTGCCCCCGGCTACGGCTGCCAGCCCGACCACACCGAGAAGCGCACGATCTTCGCCCTGCTCGACGCTCCGCAGCGCGTCGGCATCACCCTGACCGAGAGCTGCGCGATGCTGCCCGGCTCGTCGGTCAGCGGCCTGTACCTCTCCCACCCCCAGTCGCGCTACTTCGGCGTCGGGCGGATCGGCAACGACCAGCTCGAGGACTACGCGGCGCGCAAGGGCTTCACGGTGGCCGAGACGCGACGCTGGCTGGCGCCGATCCTCGACCCCGAGCCGCGCGGAGCCGTCGCGGTCGGCTGAGCGGCCTCGGCGCCGCGGCGCTACATCCACGCACAACGCAGAATCAACCGGCGGTCAACAGGTCTCGTAGGGATCGGTTAGCGCCGGGGCGCACGGTGTCGGGCATGCGTTCGTCACTCATGACCACTCTCGCCGCGACCACCGTGCTCGCGGCCATTCCCCTCGCCACCGCGGCGGCCGCCGGCCCCTCGCAAGAGGCGACATCCAGCAACTGGGCCGGCTACGTCGCCAACTCCCCATCCAACGCCGACGGCTTCAAGAGCGTCTCCGGCAGCTGGGTTCAGCCCCATGCCGACTGCTCCACCACCGACGGCTCGTCATCGTTCTGGGTCGGCCTCGGCGGCCAGAGCGACGAGCCGACAGGGCTCGAGCAGACCGGCACCGCAGTGGACTGCAGCGGCGGCCAGGCCAGCGCCTACGCCTGGTATGAGCTGATCCCCGCGGCGCCGGTGCGCCTCGACATGGCGATCTCGGCCGGCGACCGGATCTCCGCGACGGTCACCGTCAACGGCAATCGCGTCCGGATCCAGCTCGCCGACAAGACCACCGGGCGCTCGTTCGACCGCACGCTCACCACCGACAACATCGACGTCTCGTCAGCCGAATGGATCGCCGAGGCGCCGTCGACGTGCGACGACAGTGGCTGCCAGCCGGTCGACCTCAGCGACTTCGGCAGCGTGAAGTTCACCGGCGCGTCGGCGGTCGCCGGTGGCCACCGCGGCTCGATCTCCGACGGCAACTGGCAGACGGTGCCGATGGCGCTGGCCTCCTCGTCGCTCGGCGCGCAGGCGTCGGGACTGAGCGCCGGCGGCAGCGCGTTCTCGGTGTCGGTCGACGACAGCTCCGCGACGACCGACCCCTACGGGTACGGAGACGGCTACGGCTCGGGCTCCGGCTCCGGCTCGGCCGACCCCTACGGCTACGGCGACGGCGGCGACCCGTACGGCTACGGGTCTGACCCCTACGGATACGGCTCCGGCGACCCGTATGGCTACGGCGACGGCGGCGACCCCTACGGGTACGGCGACGGCTCCGACTACGGCTGGGACGGCGGCTACAGCTTCGGCTGAGTTCAGCTGTCGTTCTTGACGATCCCGGCGAGCACCCGGTTCAGCCGCACATAGCCAACCGGCAGGCTGTTGCGGTTGGCCGGGTTGCCGCCGAAGTACGTCAGGAAGATGTTGCCGCCGTACTGCTTGGTCGCCTGCCAGCGCGGGTGGGCCGTGGTCGAGCCGACCTGCTGCTCCCAGTAGAAGCCGTCGTTGGACTTCGACAGCGGCCGCTGGTCCTTGTCGCTGAGCAGGTGCTGGACGCCGGCGCCCGAGTGGGTCAGCCAGATGACGAAGCTGCCGAACCTCGGGTCATCGGCGTCCTTTTTCCCGAGCGTCAGTGCGTCGGTCAGGATCGCCGAGGAGCTGTCGACCTGCAGCCGCTTGCCGGTCGCCCGATCGAACACGCCGACGAAGTGCGGCGTGGTGAACGAGTGTTTCGGCACGTTCGGCTTCGGCGGAGGCGGCTTGGACGACCAAGCACATCCCGCGAAAACCGCCGCCGCGCCCCAAATCGCGAACAGCCCTATGACCCTGTACATCGCGGGCGAGCATAGCGCCTGCCCGCAGGCCCGTCATCCGACTGGCAGATCTATTTCACAGCACGTCGGTGGGCGCGGTGTCCTCCATCGCGACGAGCATCGCGCGGTCGACGGCGCCCTGGAGCGCGAGCCGCTCCTGTGCGAGCTCGCCGACACCGGAGCCGGCGCCGCGGGCGACGACGACCTCGCGGTCGACGCGGGCCAGCTCGAGCTGGAGGCGTTCGAGCTCCAGCATCGCCGGAGTGACGTGCAGGTCGGCGGCGCGGACCGCGAGCTCGGGGATCAGCGCCGCCAGCTCGCCGGGCATCGACTCAAGCGGCGCGGCGGCGTGGGCGCGCAGGTGACGCGCCGCGGCGCGCAGCAGGTCGGTCGTGAAATCGCGTTCGATGTCGAGCTCCGTCAGCGCGTTCACACCGTCGGCCCGTGCGGCGATGCACAGGGCGAGGAACGCGCGCTGCTGGCGCTCGTCGCGCGACAGCGCCGCGCGGGGTGCCGCCGCGTCCTGCGCGCCGTGGCCGTTGCTCGCCGGTGCCTCGCCGCCCGCGGCCGACGCGGGCGCCGGCGCGCTGAGCCACGACGACACGAGCGACTGGGCCAGGTTCAGGCCGTCGGCGACGCGCTTGAGCAGCTCCTCGCGCAGTGCGCCGGGCGGCAGCGTCGCCGGCGCGAACACCGGGCGTAGCGCGGTGATGATCCGGTCCTTGCCCTCGGCCGTTGCCACGTCGCCGGCCGCGAGCGCCCGGTCGACCTGGAAGCTCACGAACGGCACGCTGGCCGCCGCCAGCTCACGGATGCGCTCCGGGCCCTCGGCGAGCACGAGGTCGGCCGGATCCGACCCCGGCGGCAGCGGCACGATCCGCAGGTCGAGATCCTTGCCGCGCGCGACCCGCGCAGCGCGCAGCATCGCCTCCTGCCCCGCCCCGTCGGCGTCGAGGGCCAGTTGTACGACCTTGGCCATTCGCGCCAGCTCGGAGACCTGGTCGGGCGTCAGCGCCGTGCCCATCAGGCCGACCGTGTTGGCCAGGCCCGCCTGGTGCAGCGCGATGACGTCGGTGTAGCCCTCGGCGAGGATCACCGTCCCCGCCTTGGCTGCCGCCGCACGCGCATTGTGGAACCCGAACACGTGGCGGCCCTTGTGGTAGATCTCACCGTCGGACGAGTTGAGGTACTTGGGCTGCTGGTCGGGGCCGACGGCGCGCGCGCCGAAGCCGAGCACGGCGCCGCGGCGGTCGCACAGCGGGAACATGATCCGCCGGCGGAAGCGGTCGTAGACGCGGCCGTTCTCGCGCGAGCGCGACACGAGCCCGGCCGCGGCAAGCTCGGGCTCGGTGAAGCCCGCGCGCCGCGACGCGGTCAGCACCTTGTCCCACGCGCTCGGCGCGTAGCCGACGCGGAACTCGCGCAGGATCGGTTCCTCCAGCCCGCGCTGTGCCAGGTACTCGCGCGACGATGCAGCCTCGTCGGACTCCCACAGCACGCGCACGTAGAACGCCGACGTGCGCTCGAGCAGCTCGAGCAGCCGGTCGTGGCGGCGGCGCTTCTCGGCCGCCTGCGGGTCGTCGTCGGCCGCCTCGAGCGTCACGTTGTAGCGCTCGGCCAGGAACTCCAGCGCACCGGTGAAGTCGAGCCCTTCGAGCTCCTGGACGAACGTGAAGCAGTCGCCGCCGACCCCGCATCCGAAGCAGTGGTACAGCTTGGTGTTGGGATCGATCCCAAACGACGGGCTGCGCTCCTCGTGGAACGGGCACAGGCCGCTATAGCGCGCCGCACCGGCGCGTTTGAGCTCGGTCCGCGTGCCGACGAGGTCGATCATGTCGACCGCGTCGCGCACGCGTTCCTTGGAGTCGGGGGTGTAGCGGGCCACGGCACTTCAGACTAGTGACACGGAGCGCGGATTCCACCGCTAGGCTGATCGCCGGATGCCGCTTCGGGGGAGAATCGCAATGGCGGCCAGCGCCAGCCTGCTCGCCCTTGCGGGCGCCGCCGCGCCGGCGCTCGGGTCGTGGTCAAGTCCCACGCTGTCCAAGCTGTTCACGCTGCAGTCGATCTCCTGCATCCCGCCGGGTGGCGAGTTCACCTGCGTCGCAAACGCATCAGTGACCTCGGGCCCCAACGAATACCTGGCGATGTCGACCGTCCTGGATCACGGCGACTGGACACCCGTCGACGGCGTCGGGCCGACCAACTTGAGCACTCTGTCGGATCCAGTCTGCTCGAAGCCGTCGTTCTGCCTCGCCGTCGGCACCGAGAATCGCAGCGCAGCAGATCCGGCTGGCACCGTCGCCTGGCTGACGTTCGACGGTGACGAATGGGACCCTGTTTCCGATCGCGTGCCGGTGCCGTTCGGGCCGTACGCATGTGCGTCGCCCCACTACTGCGTCGTCGTCGACGACGGGACCGCGCTCACGCCCATCGCCGCGGCCGCCGCGTTCGACGGCTCGACCTGGTCGCAACTCGTCCCGTCATCAGCCGCGCTTGCGAAGCCGCTGGACGGCCTGTCGTGCGTCGCGGTGACGCACACCTGCATCGCGGTCGGCGGCACGCCGGGGAGCCCAGTCGCCGAGCGGATCGACGGCGCGAATGCCCAGCCGCTCAGCCCGCCACCAGGCAACATGCTGGATGCGATCAGCTGCCCGGCAATCACGTTCTGTATGGCGGTCGGCGAGACCGGTGCCACGGTAGCGTTCGACCCCCTGACCGGCGAGTGGGGCATCCCACAGACGGCCTGGTCCGCGGGGAGCCCGGGTGCCGGTGGCCCGCTGAGCTCCGTGTCGTGTGCGTCCCAGCGGCTATGCGTCGCTCTCGACACGCAGGACGGGTATGCCCTCGTCTACATCGACGGCGCGTGGGAAACACCCGACGCGTTGGGAGGCCAGCCGCAGGCTGTCTCGTGCCCAACCGAGCAGAACTGCTACGTGGCCGCCGGGGACGGGACGGTCAGGACGTACACGTCAACGATCCCCCCGCCGGCCGCGCCTGCCCTGACCGCACACGCCTTAGGGCTCGCGGCGGGACTCGGTCGCAGCTACCGCGTTGCCGGGGGCCGGCTCGCGCTACCCCGGTTGGCCTGCCCGCAGGTGTGCGGCGTCCTGACGGTTCGGGCAACCCTCGCCGGCCACGTCGTCGCCCGCGCGTCGACGACGATTCGTACGGGCTCGACGCGGCGACTGACCCTGCGCCTGTCGCACACCACTCGCAGGCTTCTCGCCCACCGCCGGCGGCTGCGACTGACGCTGTCGATCAGCGCCCACTCGGCTGGCGGCAAGCGCGTGACGCGCCGTGGCACGGTCGTGGTCAGGGCCTAGACCTATTGCCGCTAACCCGTTTGGCGTTGACGGCCCGGTGTAGTTAGCCGGACCCCCCGTCGCGGGGTTTGTCTGCCGCATGCGTGAAAGCCGGGCCTCTCCCCGACGTGGCGCGCGAGCTGGGTGTCGCGACGCAACCGTTGCGTAACTGCCAGATCCTCGGTGTCTCGGCGCCGGCATGAACGTTGATGCCGCCAACGGCCGAGCACCCATCACCCGCGTGCACGAACGCTGCAAGCAGCTAGAGCGCGAACCCGGCCGGGACCGACAGCGCCTCGAAGGCCGAGATGGCGAAGCGGTCGGTCATCCCGGCGATGTAGTCGGTGACCCGCTGCTGCGGTGTCGCCCCCGGCGCGCCGCCGGCGTCGGGCAGCCGGTCGGGATCCTGGGCGAAGTGATCGAACAGGGCGCGGATCACGCGCTCGATCTTCGCGTGCTCGCGCCGCACGTCCTCGCGCAGGTAGACGTGCTCGAACATGAACGAGCGCAGCTCGTCCATCGCCGCGCCGTGCTCGTCGCCCTGGACGATGTCGCCGGCGACCCGGGACTGCTCGACGAGGTCGTGGACGAGCGCGTCGATGCGGGCGCTGCCCGTCTCGCCGAGCGCCGCGATCGGGCCGGGCGGCAGATCGCGAGGCGCCAGCACGCCGGCGCGGATCGCGTCGTCGATGTCGTGGTTGATGTAGGCGACCCGGTCGACGACCCGCACGATCCGGCCCTCGAGCGTGCGCGGAGGGTCGGCGCGACCACTGTGGCCCGCGATCCCGTCGACCACGTCGGCGACCAGGTTCAGGCCGGTGTAGTCGCGCTCCAGCACCTCGACGATCCGGACCGAGTGCTCGTAGTGGCGAAAGCCGCCGCCGTAGCGCTCGCGCAGGCAGATGTCCAGGAACTCCTCGCCGACGTGCCCGAACGGCGAGTGCCCGAGGTCGTGCCCCAGCCCGATCGCCTCGACGAGGTCCTCGTTGAGCGCCAGCGCCCGGGCGACGGTGCGCGCAATCTGGGTGACCTCGAGCGTGTGGGTCAGCCGCGTGCGGTAGTGGTCGCCGCGCGGCGCGATGAAGACCTGCGTCTTGTGGCTCAGGCGCCGAAACGCCTTGGAGTGCACGATCCGGTCGCGATCGCGCTGCAGCGGAGTGCGCAGCCCGCAGTCGGGCTCGGCGCGGGCGCGCCGGGCCGGGTAGGTGCGCGCCGCCAGCGCCGAGAGCTGGGCCTCCTCCCACGCCTGGCGGGCGAGCGCGAAACCCTCGGCGACCGGCCCGGGGGGAGCATCGGACTGCATCGACCGATTCTCGCAGCGTCTGCGGCGCGGCCCGCGCAGATAGGTTGCGGGCATGCGCGCTCTCGTCTGTGCCCCCCTCCCCGCCCGCGTCGAACTGGCCGATGTGCCCGAACCGGCGCCCCACCGCGACGAGGCGGTCGTCGCCGTCCACGCGGTCAGCCTCAACCGCGGCGAGGTCAAGCGCCTCGAGGCCGCCCCACCGGGGTCCCTGACGGGCTGGGACGTCGCGGGCGTCGTCGAGCAGGCGGCGACCGACGGCTCCGGTCCGCCGGTGGGCGCGCGCGTCGTGGGGCTGACGTTCACCGGCTGGGCGCAGAAGACCGCGGTCTCCACAGCGGTGCTGGCCGAGCTGCCGGACGGGATCTCCTTCGAGCAGGCCGCGACGCTCCCGGTCGCCGGCCTGACCGCCCTGCGCGCGCTGGAGCGGGCCGGGCTCGTGCTCGGCAAGCGGGTCCTTGTGACCGGCGCATCGGGCGGCGTCGGGCGCTTCGCGATCCAGCTCGCCAAGCTGTCGGGGGCGCACGTCACGGCACTCTCGCGGCGCAGCGCGGGGCTGGCTGAGATCGGCGCCGATGAGCTGATCACCGAGCTCGAACCGGAGGGCGAGCGATTCGACGTCATCATCGACGCGGTCGGCGGTCCGGTTCTCGGCGCGGCGCTGGCCCGTGTCGCTGCGAGCGGCATCGTCGTCAACTTCGCCTCGACGGTGCCCGAGCCGGTCTCGTTTCAGACGCGCGACTTCTTCAGCGGCGCATCCGGCGCGACGCTGTACGGCCTGCTGATCTTCCCCGAGCTCCAGCACACCCGCACCGGCAGCAGCGACCTCCGTCGCCTCGCCGACCTCGTCGCCGCCGGCCGCCTGGACCCGCAGATCGCGATGACCGTGCCGTGGACCCAGGCACGCGAGGCGATCGACGCCCTGCTCGACCGTCAGGTCGACGGCAAGGCGGTGCTGACCGTCGAGTAGGCGGGACGTTCGGCGAAGCGGCGAAACGCCTCCGCTACGCCCCCGCCCGCACCGCCGCCTGCGCCGCGGCGATCCGGGCGATCGGGACGCGGAACGGGCTACATGAGACGTAGTCGATGCCCGAGTGGTGGAAGAAGTCGATCGAGTCGGGGTCTCCCCCGTGCTCGCCGCAAACGCCGAGCTCGAGATCGGGCTTGGTCTTGCGCCCCAGCCACGCGCCCATCCGCAGCATCTGGCCGACGCCCGGCGTGTCGATCGTCTCGAACGGTGAGCGGTCGAAGATCGCGAGGTCGATGTAGCGGGCGAGGATCCGCTTCTCGATGTCGTCGCGTGAGAACCCAAGGCCGGTCTGGGTGAGGTCGTTGGTCCCGAACGAGAAGAAGTCGGCGTGCTCGGCGATCCGGTCGGCCAGGAAGCAGGCGCGCGGCAGCTCGATCATCGTGCCGACGCGGTAGTCCTCGCCGGGCGTCATGTCGTCCTCGGCGGCGACACGGTCGACCAGCCCACGCAGCAGCGCGAGTTCGCGTTCGTAGTCGACCAGCGGGATCATGATCTCGGCGCACGTCCCCGCCGCCCGCGCGGCGCGCAGGATCGCGCGAATCTGCATCTCGTAGATCTCGGGGAACAGGATCCCCAGCCGGCAGCCGCGCGTGCCGAGCATCGGGTTGACCTCCTCGAGCGAGCGCACGCGCTCCAGCGTGCGCTCGAGCTCGGCGATGTCGCCGTCGGGCCCGGTGATCCGGGCGCGCTCGAGGCGCTGCTCGACATCGTGGGCGTGGGGCAGGAACTCGTGCAGCGGCGGGTCGAGCAGGCGGATCGTCACCGGCCGGCCCTCCATCGCCGCGTAGATCTGCTGGAAGTCGCCACGCTGTAGCGGCTCGAGCCGTGCGAGCGCCGCCTCCCGCTCGTCGCGCGTGCCGGCCAGGATCACCTGGACCATCAGCTCGTGGCGTTTCTCGCCGAAGAACATGTGCTCGGTGCGGCACAGGCCGATCCCCTGAGCGCCGAGCTCGCGGGCCTTGCGGGCGTCGGCCGGCGTGTCGGCGTTGGTGCGCACGGCGAGCGTGCGCAGCTCGTCGGCCCAGCCCAGAACGGTCGTCAGCTCGGGGCTGACCTCGGGGTCGATCAGCGGCACGTCGTCGGTGGTGACGGTGCCGGTCGTGCCGTCGATCGCCAGCACGTCACCTTCGCGCAGGACGACGCCGTCGACGCGCAGCTCGCGCGCGGCGACGTCGATCTCGACCGTGCCCGCCCCGGTGACCGCCGGCACGCCCATCCCGCGCGCGACGAGCGCCGCGTGGCTGGCCTTGCCGCCCTCGCTGGTGAGGATCCCGCGCGCGGCATGAAAGCCGGCGACGTCGGTCGCCTCGGTGAACGGGCGCACGAGGATCACGTCGTCGGTCGCATCCAGCGCGTCGCTCGCGGTGAAGACGATGCGCCCGCGCGCCGCCCCCGGCGAGGCGGCGACGCCGCGGGCCAGCACGTGGTAGTCGGCGGCCGGGTCGAACGTCGGGTGCAGCAGGGCGTCGAGCTTCTCGGCCTCAATCGTCAGCAACGCCTCGCCCCGCTGCAGCAACCCCTCGGCCACCGCGTCGACGGCGAACCGCACCGCCGCCTGGGCCGGGCGCTTTGCGTCGCGCGTCTGGAGCATGAACAGCTGCTCCTCCTGCACCGTGAACTCGGTGTCCTGCATGTCGCGGTAGTGGCGCTCGAGGGTGTCGAGGATCCCCATCAGCTCGTCGTGGACATCGGGCAGCCAGTCGGCGAGCTCGGCCAGGTCGCGCGGAGTGCGCACGCCGGATACGACGTCCTCGCCCTGGGCGTTGGGCAGGAAGTCGCCCGACGGCCCCGGCGCACCGGTGATCTCGTCGCGGCTGAACGCGACGCCTGAGCCCGAGGTGTCGCCCTTGTTGCCGAACACCATCTGCTGGACGTTGACCGCCGTGCCCCAGTCGTCGGGGATGTGGTTGATGCGCCGGTAGGCGACCGCGCGCTCGCCCACCCACGAGTCGAAGACGGCGGCGATCGCGCCGCGCAGCTGGTCCTGCGGATCGGCCGGGAAGTCGTAGAAGGACTGGAAGGTGCGCACCAGCTCCTGCAGCGCGGCGGCGTCGAGCTGCGTGTCGTCGGTCACGCCGCGCTGCTGCTTGGCGGCCGCGATCGCGTCCTCGAACCGCTCGCTCTCGATCCCGACGACGACGTTGCCGTACATCTGCACAAAGCGCCGGTAGGAGTCCCACGCGAAGCGGTCGTTGCCGGTCGCGGCGGCGAGGCCGGCGGTCGAGGCGTCGTTGAGGCCGAGGTTGAGGACCGTGTCGAGCATCCCCGGCATCGACTCACGCGCGCCGCTGCGCACCGACACGAGCAACGGGTCGCCGGGATCGCCGAGCGCGCGGCCGGCCTGAGCTTCGAGGCGCACCATCGCGTCGGCGACCTGCTCGGCCAGCCCGTCGGGCGCCGTGCGGTCGTTGCGCATGTACGCCACGCAGGCCGCCGTGGTGATCGTGAAACCCGCCGGGACGCGCTGGGGCCCGAGCACCCGCGTCATCTCGGCGACATTGGCGCCCTTGCCGCCGAGCAGGTCGCGCATGTCGCGCGAGCCTTCGGCGAAGTCGTAGACCCAGCGGTCTACCGGACCGTCGTCACCCATCGCGTCGCAGACTATCCGGCTGCGGCGCGGAGCCTCAGGTGCGCGTGGTACTCGACGGTCTCGGAGATCGCCCGGTCGGCCTGGCGCAGCGCGCGATCGGACGCCGGCGGAGTCTCGTGCAGCGGACGCCCGAGCGCCGCGACCATGAACTCGTGGGTCTCCTGGTCCAGCGCGAACGACGACGCCTCGCACGACCCGCACACCACGCCGCCCGCCGCCGCGCTGAAGCCGACCACCTCGTCGCGCTCTCCGCACGCCGCGCATGCTGAGAGCTGTGGTGCGAAACCCGCGGCGAGCATCAGCTTGAGGCGGAACGCGAGCTGGTTGGCGAGCGCCGCGCGGGCCGGTTCGCGTTCGAGCAGCGCGAGCTCGTTGGCCAGCAGGTTGAAGACCTCCGGGTGCGCCTCAGCGCTGTCGAACATCCGCGATACCGCGTCGCAGGCGCGGCTGGCGCCGTCGAGCGCGGCGGGGTCGTCGCGCAGCCCCGCGTGGGCCGCCACGGTGTCGACTCCGGTCACCGTCGCCAGGTCGCCGCGGCCCTCGTGCAGCAGCAGCGCGACGTGGCTGAACGGCTCGAGGCGCCCGCCGAAGCGGCTCTTGGTCCGCCGGATGCCCTTGGCGATCGCCCCCATCCGGCCGCGCCCGGGCGTGTAGAGGTGGACGATCCGGTCGGCCTCGCCGAACCGCATCGACCGCAGCACGATCGCCTCGGCTTTCAGCGGCGCGGGCATCGCGACAGAGGCGCTATCGTTTGTGAAGTAATGGAACGAGAGATCATCGTCTACACCACCGAGCCGTGCTCATTCTGCGTGCGCGCCAAGCAGCTGCTCACCAAGCGCGGCCTGACGTTCAGTGAAGTCAATCTGTCAAAGGACCCGGCCGGACGCGCGGAGCTCGCCGAGCGCACCGGCATGTTCTCGTTCCCGCAGGTCGTCGTCGACGGCGAGATCCTCGGCGGCTGGCGCGAGGTGCTCGAGGCCGACGAGGCCGGCAAGCTCGAAGAGCTCGCGGCGTGACGAACTCAGCTTGAGACCGCCGACCGTCGCGGACGCGGCTGGCAGCGTTCGCAGACGTACGTGCCACGTCCGCCGACGACCATCTTGACCACCGTTCGCCCGCAGTTCACGCACGGCTCGCCCTCGCGCAGGTGGATCAGGAAGTCGTTCTGAAACGAGCCGCTGACGCCATCGGGATGGCGGAAGTCGTCGATCGTCGAGCCGCCCGCGTCGATCCCGGCGGCCAGGGTCTCCACGACCGCTGCGGCGAGCGCGTCGTAGTGCGCGGGACGCAGCGTGCCGGCGGGGCGCAGCGGGTGGATCCGCGCCTTGAACAGCGACTCGTCGGCGTAGATGTTGCCCACGCCCGCCACGCGGCGCTGGTCCAGCAGGAACGCCTTGACGGGCGCGCGGCGCCCGCGGGCCAGCGCCCGCAACACCGGGCCGGTCAGCTCGCCGTCCAGCGGCTCGATGCCGACGCGCGTGGCGTAGAACGCGTCGCGTTGCGCAGGGCCGAGCATCAGTTCGCCGGTGCCGAACCGCCGCGGGTCGCAGAAGCGCAGCTCGTGGCCGTCCGGCAGCGTGAAGCGAACGCGCTCGTAGCGCGGGTCGGGCTGCGGGTCGTAGAGCAGCGTGCCGGTCATCCGCAGGTGCATGAGCAGGAACACGTCGTCCTGTAGGCGCCACTCGAGGTATTTCCCTCGCCGTGCGAGCTCGTCGACACGCCGGCCCTGGACCACGTCGATCACGTCCCGCGGCGCGAGCGGCATGCACCAGCGCGGGTCGAGGATGTCCAGGCGTGTCAGCACCCGGCCCTCGACCTGGGGCGCCAGCTGGCGGCGAATCGTCTCGACCTCGGGGAGCTCGGGCACTCCCCTCAGCCTACGGTTGTGCGGGCGCCTCAGCCCACGGTCGCCCGCGGGTGCGCCTTGAAGTACACGTCCTTGAGGCGCTCGGCGGACAGGTGGGTGTAGATCTGGGTCGTGGCGATATCGGCGTGGCCGAGCATCTCCTGCAGCGAGCGCAGGTCGCAGCCCCCGGCGAGCAGGTGGGTGGCGAAGGTGTGGCGCAGCGTGTGCGGCGACATCTTCTGGTCGAGGCCGACCGTACGCGCGTGGCGCTGCACGATCTTGTAGAGGCCCTGGCGGGTGAGGCCGCCGCCGCGGCGGTTGACGAACAGGTGCAGCTCCGCGCGGTCGCCCACCAGCTGCGGACGCCCGCGGCGCACGTACGTCTTGACCGCGGTGATCGCCTGGCGCCCGACCGGCACCTGGCGCTCCTTGGACCCCTTGCCGCGGGTGCGCAGCGTGCCATTGGTCAGATCGAGATCGGCGAGCAGCAGGTCGATCGCCTCGCTGGCGCGCAGGCCGCACGCGTACATCAACTCGAGCAGCGCACGGTCGCGCATCGCCGCCGCGTCGGTGCCGCGCGGCGAGCGCAGCAGCATCGCGACCTCATCGCGGCTCAGCACCTCGGGCAGCCGCTGGCTCTTGCGCGGCGCGCGCAGGTCGGCGGTCGGGTCGCCGGTGACGATCCCCTCACGCCGCAGATGGCGGAAGAACGAGCGCATGCACGCGGCCTTGCGCTGGAGTGTCGCGGCCGCGACCGGCGGGCGGTCGGGAGCGCCGGTGGCGAGGTCCGACAGGAACCCGGCAAGCTCCTCGTGACCGGCCTGCAGCAGCGGCACGCCCCGGCGGTCGAGATAGGCGCCGAGCTGCAGCAGGTCTGAGCGGTAGGCGTCGAGCGTGTTGCGCGACAGCCCGCGCTCGAATTCGAGGTACGCGAGGAAGTCGAGCACGTGATGCTCGAAGCTGCGCTCGGCGAGGGGTGCCTGGGCGATGGCCATGGCGACGATTTCGGCCCCACCCGCGAGGGTCCTCGCGGTGCAACGCGCCTGTCAGCCCGCGGACGGCGCGGCCAGCATGTCGGCCAGCACGGTGCCGCACGCCAGCGCGGCCCCGAAGAACGCGGGATCCTCGTCGAGCGCGCGGCCCATCGTCGTCGACGGCAGACCGCTGGCCGCGTAGCCCGGCAGGTCGACGGCCAGCTCGCGGATCTGGTGGCCGATCAGCTCGGGCGGGACCGGGTCCTCGCCCGCCGGGACGGCGATCGTCACCCGACCGAGCATCAGCCGCGCGACCGTCCGCGTGTGGTGCGAGACGCCGACGTGGCGCTCGCGAGGGTCGCCGCTGGACATCCGCGCGCACAGCGCGACCGGGCAGCCGAGCGCCTGCGCGGCATGGGCGGAGTCCAGCGCCGTCATGCCACCGTGGCCGAGTGCCGAAGCGGAGCCGATGATCCCCGGCCCCGGCCCGCAGACGGCGGCGTCCCAGCCGTCGGCGCTCAGGCCGTGGTGCAGAGCGCCGATCGTCGTGACCGCCTCGCCCTCGCCGCCGTAGGCCGCGCCGGCGGTCAGGAAGGCGCACAGAAGTCCTTGCTCACGCAGCGTCCTCACGGTCCGCGAGTGGCCGCCGGGCAGCGCCCCGCCGACTGTCTGCACGTATCCGAGCCGTGCGCCGGGGCGCGCACGGGCAAACGCCCAGGCGAGGGCCGGGAGCTGACCGTGCAACGCCAGGACGGCGACCGGCCGGTCTATGGGAACCCGCAGGTCCGTCCCCTCGACCGGCGCAACCGCGTGCTGCAGGGACGTGTAGTTGAGCTTCATGACGTGGTCGCCGGTCGCCTGGACGGCGCCGAGCCCGCGGGTGAGGTTGACATGCACCACATCGAACCCGCCCGATCCCAGGCCGAGGTCGAGCGCCGCGACGTTGACGACCACGTCGTCGCCGATCTCCGCCACGCCGACGAGCGCAACATCGGCGATCGCCGGACGTGTGCGACCGTCGTGGTCGACCTCGAGGCGCTGCTCGCTGCCGTCGGCGGGGCCGGCGGTCATGACGGTGCCGCGTTGCAGGCGAAGCATTGGAACGCAGGCTAGATGACCTCAGCCCAGGCGCTTCTCGAACCAGTGGTGCGCGAACGGCTCGGTGTTGAACGCCGGCACCTCGCGATAGCCGGCCGAGCGGTACATCGCGATCGCCTCGACGAGGGTGCGCTGGGTCTCGAGGTGGGCGATCGTGGCGCCGGAGTCCCAGACATGCCGTTCGAGCTCGGCGAGCAGGCGACGGCCGATCCCCAGCCCGCGCGCCGACTCTGCGACCCACATGCGCTTGATGTGCGACGGCTCGCCCGGGTGGTGCTTGACCGCACCACAGCCGACCGGCTCGCGATAGAGGTAGGCGATGAGAAACGCGCCGGCCGGGGCGACGAGTTCGTGCGGCTCCGCGGAGATTCCCGCGCTCGGATCGAACTTCGACTCCGAGCGGCGCTCGAGCTCGGCGAAGTAGGCCCGGATGCAGCGATTGGCGTCGCGGCCCGCCGGATCGGCGACCACGATCTCGACGAGCGATGTCGTCATCAGACGCTGCACGGTGCGCATCGCGGCGACCATCTGGTCGCGCTGGGCCTGATCGAGCGGTTGCAGGATCGATGCCGCCAGGTCGTCGCTGCGTCGATCCAGCAGTGCGCGCTCGGCGAGCCCGTCCGCGGTGAGCCGGGCGACCCGGATGCGGCCGTCGGCCGGGCTCGGCTCGACGTAGACGAGACGGTCGGCCTCCAGCGCGCGGATGAGCCGGCTGGCGTGCCCGGAGTCCAGGCCCAGTCGCGACCGCAGCGACCGCACCTCGCAGCCCTCGGTGCCGATCTCCCACAGCATCCGAGCCTGGCCCAGCGGCCGGTCGCGCGCCAGGAACCGATCGTTCAGTGCTCCCGAGCGCTGCGTGACCGTTCGTGTGAAGCTCCGGACCTGCTGCACCGCGGCGTCGGTCATTGTCTGATCTTAGGCAGAGATCGGCGGTCGCGCCAGCCGACATACGATCCGCCGATGAGTTCTCCGGCCGTCGACGGGGTGCGGGCCGCGCTACGCGCCGCCGGCGTTCAGACCGAGCCGCGCACCTTCACGGAGACAGTGCCGACCGCCGCGGCGGCGGCTGTCGTGCTGGGCTGCGACGTTGGGGCGATCGCCAACAGCCTCGTCTTCGCCGTCGACGACGAGCCGCTGCTGGTGCTGGCCAGCGGGGCCCATCGGGTCGACACCGAGAAGCTCGCCGGCCGGCTGGGCTGCGGCCGGATCCGCCGCGCCACGCCCGAGTTCGTCCTGGAGCACACCGGTCAGGAGGTCGGCGGGGTCGCTCCGGTCGGCCACCCGACGCGCCTGCGCAGCATCGTCGACGTCGCGCTGAGGCAGTTCGCAGTGCTGTGGGCGGGAGGTGGTGACAAGCACACGATGTTCGCCACGAGCTTCGACGAGCTGCTCATCCTCACGGCAGGGACAGCTGCCGAGGTGGCGTGACGACGACGGGCTCGTGGGTCGCGGCGGCACGGTGCAGCGCCACGCCGATGACCACGAGCCCGACGCCGGCGATCTCGGCGGCGCTCGGCAGCTGGGCGAGGACCACGATTCCGATCACCGTCGCCGTGGCCGGGAGCAGCGACACCATCAGCGCGTAGGTCGCGCGCGGTATTCGCGCGAGCGCGAGCTGATCGGCGACGTAGGGGATCACCGATGACGAGATGCCGACCCCGATCCCGGCGAGCACGAGCAGCGGGTGACCGGCCGCCGCGAGCGCCGCCGACCCGCCGATCGGTGTCACGACCACCGCAGCGATCAGCATCGACGCGGCGAGGCCGTCGATCCCGCTGAGACCCGGGCGCTTGGCCACTCGGTCGGCGAGGACGATGTAGCCGCTGAACAGCGCCGCGTTGGCGAACGCGAACACGAGCCCGAGGGGCTGGGCGGTCAGTCGCACGTCGGTCAACAGGTACACGCCGGCGACGGCCAACACGAGGGCGAGCACATTGCGCACCGTCCTCGCGCCGAGCGCCGCGAGCACGATGACCGGCACGAACTCGATCGCTGCGACCGTACCGAGCGGCAACCGGTCGATCGCGGTGTAGAAACAGACGTTCATCAGCGCCAGGACCGTCCCCCAGGTGACGAGCAGGCGACGGCCGGCGAGATCCTGCGCGGCGAACGCGCGCCACGGCCGGCGCCACAGCGCGAAGATCACCGCCGCGGAGACGATCCGCAGCCACGCCACGCCGAGGACGTCGACGCGGGCGAACAGCAGCACCGCGAACGCCGGGCCGAGGTAGTGGAAGACCGCGCTGACGACGAAGTACGCCGACGGGGGGGCGCGATTGACGAAACGGGGCACCACGAAAACGATGCCCGGTGTCCCGGGCGATGTACATGGCCAATCGTAGGTAGGCTGGCGTACATGGATACGGATGTAAGGCAAAACGGAGGTTTCACCGATGGCGGTCTTCTGGATGACACGGGGCTCCGGCTGCTCGAGGAGCTCCAGCATGACGCGCGCGTGTCGCTCGCCGAGCTCGGTCGCCGCGTCGGGCTGTCCTCGCCGGCGGTCGCCGAGCGCATCAAGCGCCTCGAAGGCGCCGGGGTCATCCGCGGCTACCATGCGGACATCGATCCGCGCGCGCTCGGCTACACCCTGGGCGTGGTGATCCGCATCCGTCCCGCCCCCCGCCAGATCGCCGACGTCGCCGCCCTCGCGCGCGACAGCGCCGAGGTCGTTGAGTGCCACCGGGTCACCGGCGACGACTGCTACGTCGTGACCGCGTTCGTGCGCGACGTCGAACACCTCGAGCAGGTGATTGATCGGTTTGTCGCCTACGGGCAGACCACCAGCTCGATCATGCAGTCCTCACCCGTGCCGCGACGCGGCATCTCGACCGCCGGCTGAGTCGGCGTTCACCCGCGTAGGGCGGCGAGCGCGAGGTCGACGTCGCTGTCGTCGTTGTAGAGGTGAAACGACAGGCGCGCGCTTCCGGCGCGGGTCGCTGCCCGCACGCCCGCGGCGGCGAGCCGGTCCCCCGCGCCGGGGGCGGCGACGCTGACGATCGCGCTGGTGCTCGGCGCGAGGCCGAGCTCGCTGCGCAGGCGGTCGGCGAGTGCACGGTTGTGAAGACCGACCCCCGACGGCCCGCGCTCGACGAGCAGCTCGAGCGCCGGCGCAGCGCCGACCCAGCACGCCCATGCGGGCGACATGTCGAGCCGGCGGGCCCCGGGCGCCAGCCGAAGTGGCGTGCCGTAGATGCTCTCCCACGGATCGCGGCCGGCGTACCAGCCGGCGTGGTGAGCCATCAGCCGTTCGGCCGTCTCGGCGCCCACGGTCATGAACGCGGTGCCGCGCGGGCACAGCAACCACTTGTACCCGCCCGCCACGACGTAGGTGAACCGGGCGGCGTCGATCGCCATCCAGCCCGCCGCCTGGGTCGTGTCGAGCAGCACATCGGCACCGTGATGCCGCGCGGCGGTGGCGAGCGTCTCGAGGTCGATGACGCGGCCGTCGGCCGACTGCACCGCGCTCACGGCGACGAGATCCGTCTGGGCGTCGATCGCGTCGACGAGGTGCTCGAGCGCCACGCTGCGCACCTTCACGCCCCGTCGCTCCTGCTCCAGGAACGGGAACAGGACCGAGGTGAAATCGCCGTCGGCGACCAGGACCGTCGCCCCTGACGGCATCGACGCCGCGACGAGCCCGACGAACGAGCTGACCGCGGCGGCCACCGCCACGTCCTCGCGCGCGGCGCCGACCAGGCGAGCGAACGCCGCTCGCGACCTCTCGACATCGAGGTCGACCGCCCGCGGGTCGAGCTGCCCGTCCGCCCACGCCGCGAGATGCGTCTGAAGCGCCTCGACGGCGAACGGCGGGGGAAGCCCGACGGTCGCCGTGTCCAGATAGCCGCCGCGTGCCCGCTCAGGCCAGAGTCCGTTGCCCACGGTGCTCAGTCTCGCCCATGAGCACCGCGGGGGGCCGTGCGACGCCGGTCAGGTCGTCACAGGACGCAGGCGCATCCGCCGTTGCAGGCGCCGCCATGCCGGTGCATCCGGCGACGGCTGCACGCGCACGCGCAGCAGGGCGACAACCTGATCGGTGCGGATGAACGGGTCCGCGATGATGCGTCCGTCGTCGAGCGACACCGCGGCGGCGGCCCGTCCGTCGACGATGCCGAGCAGCACGGCGCCCTCGAGCTCGGGCCGCTCGTCGAGCAGCGCGAGGCGACGGACCGCCTCGGCGTCGCGCGGGCCGGCCATCCGCAGCTCGATCGCCGGCAGGGCACCGGCGATGCGGCGTGTCCCGGGGATCCGCTGCTCTGCGGCGCGGCGCAGGTCCGCCCCGCGCTCCCGTGCCGCCAATTCGCTCATCGTGGTCATCGTTCTCATGACGCGTTCCTCTTGGTAGTTCTTCCATCATCATCGACAACGCGTGAACCGTGCACAACGGGCGAAAGGTGCGGACTAAGGCCACCAAACCCTTAGTCCGCGCGCAAACAGGCCTTACCGGATGTCGAGCACGATCCGCACGTCGGCGGCGTCGCCGAGCACGGGATCGTGTGTCGCGCAGACGACTGTCGCCCCGTGGACATGGGCCGCCCGGGCGAGAAGGTCGGCGATCGCGGCGGCGTTGGCCTCGTCGAGCCGCGACGTCGGTTCGTCGACGAGCAGCAGGCTGCGTCCCGCCGCGAGCGCCCGGGCGATGGCGACGCGCTGGCGCTCGCCTGCCGACAGGCGCCCGACCCGCTGAGAAGCCCGTTGCGCGAGCCCGACCGCCTCCAGCCATCGCCCAGCGACGTCGAGCGCCGCGTCGCGATCGGTGCCCGCCAGCGCGGGTGCCAGGGCGACGTGCTCGGTGGCGCTCACGAACGGCGCGAGGTGTGGCTCCTGACCGACGACCCCGATCAGGCGCCGGCGCAGCGCCGCGAGCTCCTCGCGGCCGGCGTCGGCCAACGACGTCCCGCCGACATCGATGTTGCCGGTGTCGGGGCGCTCGAGGCCCGCGAGCATTCGCAGAAGCGTCGACTTACCCGACCCGGAGCGCCCGAGGACCGCCGTGAACGTTGCGGGCGCAAAGCGGGCGTCCAGGTCGCAGAAGACGACCCGCGTGCGGTAGGCCTTCCCGACGCCGCGCACGGCGGCGGGTACGGCCGGCAGCACGATCGGGGGGTCGGCCGGGGTCGCCGTGACGCGCGCCGCGGCCTGCGTGCCCTCATGGCCCTGCGCCGGAGTGAGCGTGACCATGCCGTCCTGCGCGTCGACGCTCGCGCGATCGGTGATGCCGGCCCGCTCGAGGAGGTCTTCGGGGATGTGGAGCCAGCCACCCCGGCCGATCACCACATCGTCGCGATTCTCGGAGCTGACACGCCCGTCGCGGATCCGAACGAGCCGGTGCGCTCTCGACGCGCCGATCGGGTCGTGGGTGGCGAGCACGACCGTCGCGCCCTCGTCGGCCAGCGCGCGCAGGAGCTCAAGGACGGCGCCCGCGGAGTCGGTGTCGAGCTCGCCGGTCGGTTCGTCGGCGAGCACGACCGCCGGGCGGTGCGCGACCGCCGCACACACGGCGGCTCGCTGGCGCTCGCCGCCGGAGAGCTCGTGCGCACGGGCCTGCCCCGCCTCGGCGAGCCCAACGCGCGCCAACAGCTCATTAACGCGGGCCGTCGTGTGCTCGCGGCGCTCGCCGCGCAGGCGTAGGGGCAGCGCGATCGCCTCGGCGATCGTCAGCGCCGGAGGCAGGGCGCGCTCGGCGTGCTGGCCGACGAGGCCGATCAGCGACCGCCGTGCCGCGGCGCGGCGGGAGCCGGAGACCCGCCCCATGTCGAGGCCGGCGACGGCCGCGGTTCCGGCCGACGGGAGTTCGAGGCCGGCGAGGATGCGCAGCAGCGTGCTCTTGCCCGACCCGCTGGGCCCGAGCACCGCGAGCATCTCGCCCGACGCGACGTCGAGCGTCAGTCCCTGCAGCGCGGCGGCGTCACCCTCCGCGGTGCGGTGGACCTTGAACAGGTCCTGGCACACGACACCGGCGCTCATGCGGCGTCACCCGCGGCTCGGTGGGGGACGGGCTCGCGCAACGCCGGCGCCGCCACCAGTACGGCGACCAGCCCGGCGGCGATCACCAGTGCGATCGCGGCGGCGAGGCCGGCGCCGTAGCCGACGACCGCCACGAGCGGGGGATCGGGTGGCGCGCCGCCAGTCCCGGCGCGCACTGCCCCGGTGACGAGCAGCGTCAGCCCGCCGGCCAGCGCGGTGCCCGCAACGACGCCGAGGATGACCACGACCGCTCCCCGCAGCCGCAGGCCACGCCGCAGATCGGCCGGCCCGACGCCCTGGGCCTCGAGGTCGTACAGCTCGTCGGCGTCGTCGCGCAGGGCGCGGCGGATCGTCACCGCCACACCGGCGATGGCCAGCAGCGCCGCCAGCAGGGCCGCAGCCCCGAGCGCGCCGAGCACCTCGCGGCCCAGCGGCTCGGCGGCGATCTCGGCGCGGACCCCGACACGGGTGCGGGCCACCAGTCCAGCCCGTCGCGCGACCGCGCCGATGACACTGTCCAGGCGGCCCGAGTCCGGCGCGCGCAGCCACAGCTCGCGCTGGTCGCCGAGGCCCGGCGACGAGGCGTCCAGCGCGTCGCGCAGCGCGGTCGAGTCGGCGAGGACGACGCCGTCGCCCGACGGGATCGTCGGAACCCGACCGACCGTGCCGACGACCCCGACCGGCAGCTGTACGCCGACGACGTCGACCGTGAAGCGCCGGAAGCCGATCGCCGCGGCCGTGTTCGCGTCGATGCGCACGGGCAACGGCGCCGTGTCGGTCGGTGTCGGGGGGCGGACGATCGCCTCGAGGTCGGACCCGAACGCGAAGCGCAGCGCGCCGGCCGCGCCGCGTGCCGCCCCGTGCCCGGCCCACCCGGCGAGCGCCGCCGGCGCCGCCCCATCGGCCCGCAGGGCGCTCAGGGCCGCCGTGCCCGCGGTCACCTCGGCGCCCGACCCGCCCTCGGCGAGCTGGTGTCCCGCCGTGGCGAGCAGCGAGCTGGGCGGCGAGAGCTCGAGCGCGATCACCGTCCCGCCGCGGGCCGCCGCGGGCAGCGCGCGGCGCAGCGTCCGTGCCGTGGGGCCGGCCGGCCCGAGAGCTAGCGTCTCGATCGCCCCTCCCCCGCGCTCGCGCACGACCGCGACGACGTCGACCAGCGCAGTCGACCGCGCGCGGACCGAGAGCACACGCGCCCTGGTGGCAAGCCGGAGCCCCCGGGCCCCCGCCGGCGCCCGCGGCGAGTCCGGATGCAATCCGCCACCGGCCGGCAGTCCGAGCAGCGTCACCGGCTCGGTGTCGGGGCCGACGACCCAGTTCGCCGACCGGCGAACGACCGGGAGCACCGCGGTGACGCCCGGCAGGTGCTCCCAAAACGCCTGCGGCCGTACGCTCAGTGGCGACCGCGACGACCGGCCGGGGATGACCGTCGCCGCAAGCGGCACACGCTGCGTCGCCTGGTCGCTGCGGCTGCGCTCGAGCGTCGCGCGGTAGGCGACCGCGAAGCCGCCGAGGCCGACCGCGACGGCGATCCCGGCGATCGCGACGACCGCAGGGCCCGGGTCGCGGGCCAGCTCGAGGAGCGCCAGTCCGGCGTACGGCCGGCGGCGCGGCGCCGCGCGCGCCAGCAGGCGCAGGGTCGGCGGGGCGAGCAGCGCGACGAGCAGCCCGGCGGCGATACCGGCAATCGGAATCACGACGTCGGGCAGCGGATCCGATCCGCCGCCGCCGCGCGGCGCGAGGACGCCGGCGAGCAGCGCGACGGCCGCGATGAGTCCGCCGGCGGCAAGCGCTCGGCCCCAGCGCCCCGGCGTCCGCGCCACAAGCGCGGCAGCCACCCACGCCAACACCCCGGTGATCGCCAATGACCCCGCGGCGCCACCCAGCGCCGCCCGAACGACATGGCCGCCGTCAACCCCACCGGTCGCTGCACGGGCGAGGGCGACGACGACCGCGAGCCCGACGCCGGCCACCAGCCCCACGAGTACCGGTACGCCCGTCTCGCTCAGGACGAGCGCCGCGCGCTGGCCTGCTGTCGCGCCGCTGCGGCGCATCCGCCGGTCCTCGGCCATCAGCCCGGCGCGCAGCGCCCCGGCAGCGAGCATCACGAAGGCGAGCAGCGCCGCCGCCGCGGTCGCGCCGGCCGCCCGCAGGCGCCGCGGCGCCGCCCGGGCCTGCGAGCGCGCGAGGGCCAGCGTCGCATCGGGCGCCGTCGCCGTGAGGTCCCGGTCGAGGCCGTTCAGCGCCCCGGTGATGCGGTGGATCTCCGCGGGCAATTGCCACGCGTGCAGCTGCGTCAGCGGCAGCGTCGCGCTCCATGTCTGGGTGCGGTAGACGGCGTCGACCCCGGCCAGCGCATCGACGCCGGCGGGGTCCGCGCTGACGAACATCGACGGCCCGTGCGCACGGCGCGACGGGCCGGTCGTGCGATACCCGAGCGGGATGACCGAGGTCAGCCGGCCGCGCCCGACGACCACGAGATGCACCCCACGGCCCGAGATGCGCCGCGGCGCCGGCGGACCGCCGATCGCGACGACCTCGCACCGAGCCGCAGTGCAACGCCCGCGCGGAAGCCGTCCCGCGGTCAGGCCCAGCCAGCGTCCGGCGGGTACGAGCGCGCCGAGGCGGACAGTCCCGCGGTCGGCGACGCGTGTCGGCAGGAGCATCAGGGCACGGGTGATCCCCTGTCCCCCGGCCCGCGCCAGTGCGCCGCGTGCGGCCCGGTCGATCGCCGCCGGCGCCCCGCCGTCCCACGACAGCAGCGCCGTCCGGCGAGCGGGCGCCAGCGCGGCGATCGTCCGGCGCGCAGCGTGATCGCCGGCGACGACACCCGCGGCCGACAGGCCGCCGAGCAACCCGATCGCGAGCGCCACGCCGATCGCCACGGCCATCCAGCGCCCGGGGGCGACACGCGCCCGCCGCCACCCGAGGCCGGCCGCGGCGGCGATCCCACGCACGGCGCTCACGACGAGGCGCGCTGCGCGCGGTCGGCTGCGCGCGTCACCGGGCAGCGGCCGGCGTCGTGGCCGCAGGCGTGGGCGTCGCAGAAGCGGCAGATCCGCCGGGCGTCGCCCCGCCGTGTCACCGCCCGGTCGAAGACACCCGCCGCGAGGGTCGCCATCCGCGCCCTCGCATCGTGGTCGAGCCCGGCGAGCACGTCCTCCACCGCCTGGGCGCGGGCGGCCAGCACCCGCCGGGCGGCGCGGCCCCCGGCGGCGGTCAGCTCGACATGGGCGACGCGGGCGTCATCGGGCGTGGCCCGGCGCCGAGCCAGGCCGCGCTGCACCAACCGATCGACGACACGCACGGCGCGCGAGTGCGAAACGCCCAGCGCGCCGGCCAGCACCTCGATCGGACGGCCGGAGGCGAACTCGTGCAGCGCGCACAGGGCCGGCGCCACGGCGCCCGTCGCTCCGGCGGCCGTCTCGGCCGCCTCCCGCGCGCGATCGGCGACCAGCAGCGCCATCGCCGCGATGACGTTCGCGTCGCCCGAGATCTGTGCCTGAGGCATACATTGGCGAGCCTACCCCACGCGTCGTCGCAACCGCAGCCGGCCCTGCGAGATGGCGACACCGGCGAGGACGACCACCGCACCGACAGGCTCGTTCCAGCTCAGCGCCTCACCCAGGACGACGATCCCCAGCACGGTGGCGAACAGCGGAACCAGATAGGTGACGGTCGAGGCAGTGCCGGCGCCGGCCGCGCGGACGATCGCGTAGTTGAGCGGATAGGCGATCCCGGTCCCGAGAACGCCGAGCGCGAGCATCGCGCCGGTGGTCTGCAGACTCACGCCGTCGGGTGCCCCGTGGCCGACCAGCACGAGCAGGATGGCCGCCTCGGCCGTCGCACAGGCGAGCTGACCGGCCGACAGGACGACCACCGACTCCGGCCGGTCGCTGAGGAACCGACGGACGTACGGAAAGCCGAGCCCGTAACAGACGGCGGCGGCCAGGCACGCGAGGTGGCCGATCAGCTCGCCCGATTCCTGGCTGCGCCACGGCCCGAGGACGAGCAGCACCCCCGCGAAGCCGGCGAGCAGGCCCACGGTTCGCTCCCGGGTCGGCTGCTCGCCGGGAAGCATGGCGATCGAGAACAGCAGGACGAACAGCGGCGTCGTGCCGTTCCAGATTCCCGCGACGATCGAAGAGACGTGCTGCTCGCCGTACGCGAACAACGTGAACGGCGCGACGTTCATCAGCACCCCGATCACCGCCAGATGGCGCCAGAGCCGCGGGTCGCGTGGGAAGCGCTGCCGCGTGACGACGGCGACGACGACCAGGGTCAGGCCGCCGATGGCGATCCGGGTGAACGCCACGCCCAGCGGCGAGAGGTCCTCGACCGCGACCTTGATGAACAGGAAGCTCGAGCCCCAGATCGCGGCCAGCGTGACGAACTGGACCTGCCAGGCGACGTGCTTCCTCGCGACGGCGGCGGTCGGCTGCGCGGCCATCTGACCTAGCTCGTGGCCGGCGCCGGGGCAGGCCAGCCGTAGAGCGCGAGGACCCCTGCGCCTGCCACGAGCCCCCAGAACGACCCGCTGATCCCGAGCGCGGTCATGCCGCTGGCCGGCACCACGAACGTGACGATCGCCGCCTCGCGGAACTTCGGATCGGCCAGCGCGGCCGACAGGGCCCCGGCGAGCGTCCCGAGCAACGCCAAACCGGCCACCGACTCCACGAGCAGCGGCGGCGACGAGGCGACGAACGCCGTCGCGAGCGCCGCGGCGAGGCCGAGGCCGATGTAGATGACGCCCGCGGTGACCGAGCCGATCCAGCGACGGCTGCGGTCCTCGCCGCCATCGGGCCCGGCGACCAGCGCCGCGCTGATCGCGGCGAGGTTGACGCCGAACGCGCCGAACACCGCGCCGGCTGCTGTCGCGCCACCGGTCGACAGCAGGATCGGGCGCAGCGCAGGACGGTAGCCGAAGCTCTGAAGGACGCCCATCCCGGGGACGTTCTGCGAGGCCATCGTGACGATGAACAACGGGACACCGACCCCGAGCAGGGCGGCGAGGTGAAAGCTCGGCGCCGTGAACGCCAGCGACGGGGCGAGCTGGTGGCCCGAGAGGTCCGGATGCTGGGACACGATGACCGCGACGATGGCGACGACGAGCGCGGCCGGGACGGCCCAGCGGCGCGCGAAGCGCGAGAGGATCAGCCACGTGGCGATGACCGGCGCGGCGACGTCGGGGATCTGGACGATCGCGTGGACCGGCGCGATGCACAGCGGGAACACGACGCCGGCGAGCATCGCGCTGGCCAGTGGCAGCGGGATCGCGCCGATCAGCCGCGCCAGACGGCCCGACAGCCCGGCGAGGACGATCAACAGCCCGGCGAGCATGAAGGCGCCGATCGCCGCCGGGTAGCCGCCGGTCAGCGGCCCGGCGCCGGCGAGCAGCGCCGCGCCGGGGGTCGACCAGGCGATCGAGATCGGCATCCGCGTGCGCAGCCCGAGCCAGATCGCGATGACGCCCATGAGCACGCTGACCGTGAGCAGGCCCGACGCGGCCTGGTGCTCGTCGGCGCCGACGCCGCGCAGGCCGGCGAGGACGACGGTGAACGCGCTCGAGAAGCCGACCGCGGCACAGACGACGCCGGCGACGTAGGGCGTCGACCGCGCGTCACTCACGGGGGTAGATGATCCAGTTGAGCAGCCGCGCGCCGGTCTCGCTGCTGTAGCGATGGGGCACGGCGGCGCCGAACGTCGCCGCGTCGCCGGCGGCGAGCTTGACCTCGTGACCGATCGGGCCGACCAGCGCATGGCCCTCCAGGCACACGACGAACTCCTCCGTTCCGAGCATGTGCGCCTCGGTGCGACGGTCGAGGCCGGCCGGCAGCTCGATCTCGAACAGCTCTGAGCGATGGCTGCGGCCCTCGGCGTGCAGGAGCCATGCGTGCATGCCGTCGTCGGCCTGGAGGTGGCGCCCGCTGCGAGCCGGGATCCGGCGCACGTGCGGCGCCTCCGGCTCGTCAAGCAGCGCGGACAGCGGCAGCGCGAGCGCGCGCGCGAGCCTCCACAGAGTGTCGATCGACGGGTTGCCACCCTGCGTCTCGAGGCGGGCGAGCAGGCTCTTCGACAGGCCCGACTCGCGCGCGAGCTCGCCCAACGACAGCCCGCGCGCCTGGCGCTCCCCGCGCACGATGTCGCCGACGCGGCGGGTCAGAGCGTCGATCGTTGTGTCCACTTCAGGCAACAGTCGTGCATCCTAGTGGACACGCCGACATCGGCGTTAGGTTTGACCCGTGCTCATCCGCGACACGCAGGCCGCCGACTGGGCGGCGATCTGGCCGTTCTTCCGCGAGATCGTCGCCGCGGGCGAGACCTACGCCATCGCCCGCGACATCGGTGAGGACGACGCGCGCCGCGCCTGGATGATCGCGCCACCCGGGCAGGGCTTCGTCGCCGTCGACGCCGACACCACGATCCTCGGCACGGCAATCGCCTATCCGGTCCGACCGGGGCCCGGGTCGCACGTCGCGTCGGCGAGCTTCATGGTCGACCCGCGACAGGGCGGGCGCGGGACCGGGCGGGCGCTCGGCGAACACGTGCTCGCCTGGGCGCGCGACCGCGGCTTCCGGGCGATGCAGTTCAACGCCGTTGTCGAGACCAACACGCAGGCCGTGGCGCTGTGGCGCTCACTGGGCTTCAGCGTCCTGGCGACCGTCCCCGAGGCGTTCGCCCACCCCAGCGAGGGCTACGTCGGCCTGCTGATCATGCATCGCCCGCTGTGACCAGCGGCTTCTCGCCCCAGAACGATGCGAACGGGTTGGCGTTGAAGTTGCCGATCGGCCGGTAGCCGGCGTTCTCGTACATGCGCTGGGCGTGCGGCTGGCGCGGGCCGGTGTCGAGGCGGGCGATGCGGTAGCCGAGGCGCCGGGCCTCGTCCTCGAGCGCGATCAGCAGCTCGCCGGCCAGCCCGCCACCGCGCATGTCGGGCACGACGTACATGCGCTTGATCTCGCATGCCTCGTCGTCGAGGCGCTTGATCCCACCGCCCGCGACCGCGCGCTCGTCGTCGAAGATCACCACGAAGGCTCCGCCCGGCGGGCTCATGTCAGCGGCCGTCGCCCGCGGTGCCTGCGGCCCGTCGATCGCACCGTACAGCGGCACCATCTCGGCGACCATGGCCGCAACGAGTTCGGTGGCCGGGGCTTCGCCGGCCGGGACGGTTCGCGTCTGGCGCACCCGCGTCCCGGCTCAGTCGTCGGCGTCCTTGAGGGACTTGCCGAACGCACCCTTGCGCTTCCAGTCGCTGCCCGCACGGGCCGGGATGCAGAGCCAGATGATCGGCCCGAGGACGGTCAGCAGCAGGCCCGACGCAAGGCCGGCCTTCTCGCCGTAGCCCTTGCGTCCCGAGAGGTAGCTTCCCAACCACGCGGAGCCCAGCCACAGGAGGAACAGGTACAGCGCCTTGGCGCCGAGGAGGGCGAGGATCATTCAGTCGCCTCCGAGGTAGGCCGCCTGGACCTGGGGGTTGGTGCGCAGGTTCGTCGACGAATCAGACAGCGCGACCTTGCCCGTCTCGAGCACGTAGCCGCGGCTCGATACGCCGAGCGCATAGTTGGCGTTCTGCTCGACGAGCAGGATCGTCGTCCCCTGCTTGTTGATCTCCTCGATCGTCTCGTAGATCCGGTCGACGAGCACCGGTGCGATGCCCATCGACGGTTCGTCGAGGAGCAGCAGCTTCGGGCGCGCCATCAGCGCGCGACCGATCGCGAGCATCTGCTGCTCGCCGCCGGACATCGTGCCCGCCTTCTGCTTCTCGCGCTCCTGGAGACGCGGGAACAGCACGAACACCCGCTCGATGTCGTCTGCGATCTCCTTGTCACGGCGCAGGTAGGCGCCCATGTCGAGGTTCTCGCGCACGGTCATGCGCGGGAAGCAATGCCGACCCTCCGGCGACTGGGAGATCCCGAGCGCCACGACGTCCTGCGGCGCGGTCCTCGAGATCTCGTGCCCGCGGAACCGGATCGAGCCGCTCCGCGGCGGCGAGATGCCCGAGATCGAGCGCAGCGTCGTCGACTTGCCGGCGCCATTTGACCCGATGAGGGTCACGATCTCGCCCTCGTCGACCGTCAACGAGACGCCCTTGAGCGCCTGGATGTTCCCGTAGTAGGTCTCGATCTCGTCGACTTCGAGCATCGCCACGGCTCAGCCCTGCTTCCCGAGGTAGGCCTCGACGACCCGCGGGTCGGCTCGGACGGCCGCGGGCTCGCCCTCGGCGATCTTTTCGCCGTTGTCGAAGACGGTGACGCGCTCGGAGACCCCCATGACGACCCGCATGTCGTGCTCGATGAGCAGGATCGTGAGGTCGCGCTCGTCGCGCAGGCGGTTCATGAACCGCGTCAGTTCCGCCGACTCCTGCGGGTTCATGCCGGCCGTCGGCTCGTCGAGCAGCAGCAGCCGGGGTTCGGAGACCAGCGCCCGCGCGATCTCCACGCGGCGCTGGTCGCCGTAGGAGAGGTTGATCGCCAACTGGTCGGCGTGTGACGGGCTCAGGCCGACGAGATCGAGCGTCTCGAGCGCCTTCTCGCGGACGTCATCCTCCTCGACGTTGACCCGGCGAAACGGCAGCGGGACGCTCGTCGGGACCCACCGCGGCGGGTGCAGCAGCGCGCCGGTCAGCCCGGTGCGCATCCGCGTATTCCGGCCGACCATCACGTTCTCCAGGGCGGTCATCGTCGCCCAGAGCCTGATGTTCTGAAACGTCCGGCTGATGCCGGCGTGGGTGATCTGGTCGGGGCGTGCGCGAGTGATGTCGCGGCCTTCGAAGCTGATCCCGCCGGTGTTCGGCTTGTAGAGGCCGGTGAGCATGTTGAAGAACGTCGTCTTGCCCGCGCCGTTGGGCCCGATGATCGACACGATCGAGCGGCGCGGGATCGAGAACGAGACGTCGTTGACCGCGACGACGCCGCCGAACACCTTCGACAGGCGGCTCGCGACGAGGATCTCGTCGCTCATGCGTGCTCCTCGACGATCCCATCGGCGCCGAGCGAGTCGCTGACGCCGATCCCCTCAGCGAGCTCCAGCTTGTGCCTTCGCTCCGGAAGCAGGCCCTGCGGACGCAGCACCATGATGATCACGAGCAGCGCGCCGTAGATCCCGATCTGGACGTCCGTGAGCTGGAAGCCGGCGCCGAACTTTCCCGGCAGGTCGTTGATCTGGTTGGGCAGCAGCTCGTAGTTGATGTAGGTGAGCAGGACCGCGCCGAGCACGACGCCCCAGATCGAACCGAGGCCGCCGAGGATGACCATTCCCAGGATGAGGATCGAGAACGAGAACTGGAACGAGTTTGACGTGACGTTCGTGAGGTAGGACCCGAGGAACGCGCCGGCCATGCCGCCCAGCGCCGCGCCCGTCGCGTAGGCCATCAGCTTCGTGCGCACGAGCGGCACGCCCATCGACGCGGCGGCGACCTCGTCCTCGCGAATGGCGATCCACGCGCGTCCGAGCCGCGAGTCGCGCACGCGGAAGTTCACGTAGAGCGTGATCAGGACCATTCCGAGCGCGACCCAGTACCACGGCCTCAGGTCGAGCTGGGAGAACGCCTGGCGTCCGGGGAACCCGATCGCGTCGGTCGCGGTGATGCCCTGCTGGCCGTTGGTGAGCTGGTGGCCGAAGATGTGGATCGCGTCGCCGTTGAGCGCGAAGACGCGGATGATCTCGCCGAAGCCCAGCGTGACGATCGCGATGTAGTCGCCGCGCAACCGCAGCGTCGGTAGGCCGATCAGCACGCCGGCGATCGCGCACAGGACGATCGCGATGAGCACGATCACCGGCCACCACAGGTGGATCCCCGGCAGCACGTTCGCGAACTTCGTCGCCAGGAAGTGGAAGTTGTTCTGGGCGTAGAAGCTCGAGCCGAACCAGCCGACGCAGTAGGCGCCGATCGCGTAGAAGGCGAGGTAGCCGAGGTCGAGCAGCCCCGCGAAGCCGACGACGATGTTCAACCCCAGCGCCATCACGACGTAGGCGAGCGCGAGCGTTGCGGTGTTCATCGCGTCGCCGGCCTCCGCCACGGCGAGCGGGAACAGGATGACCAGCGCGAGAACGACCGCCGCCACCAGCTTGCCGGTCCAGGGCGGCAGCCCGCGGCGCCACGTCCGGAAGCTCGCAACCATCAGCCGGCCTCCCGCGTCTGCTCGCCGAACAGCCCCTGCGGTCGCAGGATCATGATCAGGATCAGGAACACGAACACGATCGCCGGGGTCCAGTCGGTGCCGATCCGGTTGTCGGAGATCTGTTGGATGCAGCCGATGATCAGGCCGCCGATGACCGCGCCCTTGAGGTTGCCGATGCCGCCCATGACGGCCGCGGTGAAGGCCAGCAGGCCGCTCTCGAAGCCCTGGAAGTACCAGATCGTCGTCTCATAGAGGGCGTAGACGAGGCCCGCGGCGCCGGCCATCATGCCGCCGATCAGGAACGTCATCGAGATCGTCGTGTCGATGTTGATGCCCATCAGGCGGGCGGCCTCGGGGTCCTGTGCCGTCGCGCGCATCGCCTTGCCCAGGCGGCTGCGGCCGATGAACATGGTCATGCCCCAGACGAGCGGAATCGTCACTGCGAAAGCCAGCAGATCGGCCGCCGTGACGGTGACGCCGAGGATCGTGACGACGTCCTTCTGGGCCCAGATGAGGTCGTCGACCGAGACCGGCGAACCGCCGAGCCACAGCAGGCCGACGTTTTGGAGGATGAACGACATCCCGACCGCGGTGATCAGCGGCGCGAGCTTCGGCGCGTTGCGCAGCGGGCGGTACGCGACCTTCTCGATCATGACGTTCATGCCGCCACAGACGATCATCGCCACGATCAGCGACAGGACGATGGCGCCGGCCCGGCCGACCGCGCTGGTGGCGATGCTCACACCGAGGATCACGCTCCAGAACTGTGAAGCGGTGAACGAGCCGATCATGAACACGTCGCCGTGGGCGAAGTTGATCAGCTCGATGATGCCGTAGACGAGCGTGTAGCCGATCGCGATCAGGGCGATGATCGAGCCGTTGGAGAGCCCGGAGAAGAGGTTGCCGGCCAGGTGGGCGACATTGCCGTCGGTGGCCAGGTCGTGGATCGCGAAGTACAGCGGAAACGCCAGCAGCAGAACGAACAGCCCGTAGCGCCCGGCGACGCGACGCACCGGGTCGAAGAACGAGTGGGACACCACGGGGATGTCTGGGACTCCTGAGTTCACTGCCATGCGCGAGAAATGAACCAGAACCGTCGGAAAGACGTGGGGCGGGCGCGAACGCCCGCCCCACGCAGTCCTTCAGCTACCGATGTCCTACTTGACGCTCTTCTCGAACGTCGGGTTGCCGTCCGAGCCGACCTTGTAGACGCCGTAGGCGGTCGAGGTCGTGTCCCCGTTCTTGTCGAACGAGTACGTGCCCAGCACTGACTTGCGGTTCTTCGTGGCGAACAGCGCCTTGAGGACCGCGCTCTTGTTCGTGGCCTGCGCGCCGAGGCGCTTCAGGGTGTCGACGAACAGGCTCCCGGCCTCGTAGCCGTAGATGGCGTACGGATCGGGGTGCGCGTCGTGGTACTTGGCCTTGTAGGCGGCCAGGAACTTCTTGCCGCCCGGGTAGGACTCCAGGTTCTGGGTCGCGACGGTGCACTGGAAGTGCTTGCCGACGGCCGCAGGGATGCCCTTCTTGCTCGGGTTGGTGAGGCCGGACTCGCAGACGCCGTCGCCGCCATACAGCCTGGCGTTGGGGAGCGCTGCGTTGATGTCCTTGTAGAGCTGGACCGCGCCGTTGGCGGTGACGCCCGCGAACATGAAGCAGTCGGCGTTCTGGCCCTTGAACTTGGCGGCCAGCGAACGGTAGTTCGCCGCCGTCTTGTCGATGCCCTCGTTACCCAGCAGGTGGACGCCCTTCTTGCCCGCCTGGATCTGGATCAGACGAGCGAGGCCGGCACCGTAGGTGTCCTTGTCGTTCGTCAGCGCGACGTTCTTACAGCCGTTGGCCTTCATGAGGCCCAGCAGCGCGGCTGCCTGGATCGTGTCACGCGGCACGATGCGCAGGTAGGTGCGCTTGCCCGTCGGGTAGTACTTCTGCGGCTCGCCGGGCGCCGAGCCGGGCTCGTTCGTCGTCAGACCGACGTACGTGTTGGCCGGCGAGACCTGCGGGATGCCCGCCTGGTTGAGGATCGGCAGCGAGACCTCGGTCGCGCCCGAGTTGAACTCGCCGATGTAGCCGATGGCCTTCTTGTCGCCCGCGACCTTACGCGCGTTCTGCGCGGTCTTGCCCGGGTCCCAGTTACCGGCCTGTGCCGTCGAGTCGTCGAGCGACTGGAAGCGGATCGTCACCTGGCCGGCACGGTTACGCGCCTGCGCCAGGGCGAGCTTGATGCCGTTCGCCAGCGCGCCCGTCTGCGCCTTCGAGGCGCCCTGAAGCGGGAGACTCGAGTAGAGATCGACGGTTTTGTTGCCGGCGCCGCTGGCGCTGGCGAGCATCGTGGCGCCGAAGCTAGCGACCACCACGATGACGATTGCGAGACGTACCTTCATACAACTCCTCCATTCAGACAATTAGCGACCGGGACTGTACGGGGCATACGTCCCCGCGTGCGCCAGCCGCTTGTCCTGCCGACACTACGCCCGCTGGGACCTCCAGTCCACCTTGAGGCGTCACCGGAGACGGGAACCGCTTCGCCTCGGCTACGCTGGACCGCGGCACGAGCCCATGGCTGCACGCGCGACACCTGCGACCAAAGTCGCCCGTAGCGCCGGGATCGAGTTCACGCTGCACGAGTACCCGCACGACCCCCGCGCCACGTCATTCGCCGGCGAGGCGGCGGCTGCGCTCGGCGTCGATGAGGATCGCGTATTCAAGACGCTGATCGTCGATCGTGACGGCGTGCTCACCGTCTGCCTCGTCCCGGCCGGCGATCAGCTCGACCTGCGGCGCCTGGGCAAACGGGCGACGCTCGCGGCGCCGGATCTCGCGGAGCGGGTGACCGGCTACGTCGTCGGCGGTATCAGCCCGCTCGGCCAGCGCCGGCGCCTTCCGACGATCGTCGACGAATCGGCGAGCGACCACCCGACGGTGTTCGTGAGCGCCGGCCGTCGCGGGCTGGAGATCGAGCTGGCGCCCGCGGACCTCGTGACGCTGACCGGCGCCGCGGTCAGCCGGCTGAGAACGGGCTGACGCGCCGCCGATGCCCGACGACGCGCGCGTCTCGACGCTCGAGCTGTTCTTCGACCTCGTGTTCGTCTTCACGATCACGCAGCTGACGACGGTGCTCGCCGAGGATCCGACGGGGCGGGGTTTCCTGCGGGTGGTGCTGACGCTGTCGGTGATCTGGTGGATGTACGCCGGCTACGTGTGGCTGACCAACCATGTCGCGATCGACGGAGCGATGCGGCGCGTCGCGTTGCTCGGCGGAATGGGTGCGTTCTTCGTCACCGCGCTGGCCATCCCGGCGGCGTTCGGTGACTCCGGGGTCTGGTTCGGCGTCGCCTACCTGGTCGTGGTCGTGGTCCACGTCGTCCTGTTCCAGCAGGCGTCGGGCGCTGCGCCGGCGGCGATGCTCGGCGTGTTCCGCTTCAACATCGTCGCCGCCGTGCTGGTCCTCGCCGGCGGAATCGTCGGCGGGACCGCCGAGGCGCTCCTGTGGGCCGGCGCGGTGTTCGTCACCTGGGGCCTGTCGTGGCGTGTGGAGCTCGGTGCGTTCGAGATCGCTCCTGCGCACTTCGTCGAGCGCCACGGGCTCGTCGTGCTGATCGCGCTCGGCGAGTCGGTCGTCGCCGTCGGGGTCGGCGTCAACGCCCACGAGCTCGATGCCGGCCTGATATTCATCGCGCTGCTCGGCCTGGCGCTCAGCGCGCTGCTGTGGTGGGCGTACTTCGGCGGCGACGACGACCGCGCCGAGGAGGCGATGAACGACGAGCCCGACCTCAACCGCCGCGCGAGGATGGCGCTCCAGGGCTTCGGCTGGTGCTTCATCCCCCTGCTGCTGGGCATCGTCCTGCTGGCCGCCGGCGAGCGCGCGACGATCGGCCACGCGTTCCACCGCCTCGCCACCGCGCCGGCGGTGTTCCTCGGCGCCGGTGCGGCGCTGTTCCTGGCCGGCGAGGCGCTGTTTCGCCACGTGCTTCGCATCGCGCCGTCGACGGTCCGGATCGTCGCCGCGGCCGGCTGTCTGGCCACGATCGTCCTCGGCCGCGAGGTCGCAGCGGCGGCCCAGCTCGCGGGGCTGGTCGCGGTGATCGGCGCCGCATACGCGCTCGAGGCCGGCCCGCCAAGCGGCTGAGTCAGGCGCCGAGCTCGCCGACCAGCGCCAGCGTCACGTCGAGCATCCCCTCCAGCGCGGTGACGCTGACGCGCTCGTCGGGCTGGTGGTTGCGCTCGGTGCCGTTGGCGATGTTCAGGCAGTGAAAGCCGCGGACCTCGAACGCGTTGGCGTCCGACCCGCCGCCGCTGGGCACGTGGCGCGGCGTGTAGCCGCACGCGCGCAGCGCCGCCTCGGCGGCGATGACGCCCGGCGAGTCGGCGCGCTGGCGGTAGCCCGTGAACACGCGCTCGACGATGACGTCGAGGTCGCACGAGCACGCGGGGTCGTTGGCGGCGTCGTGCAGGTGGTCGACCATCTCGGCGACGAGCGCCTCGACGCGCTCCGTCGCTCAGCGCCCGCGCCTCGGCGTCGATCCGGCAGCGCTCGGCCACGACGTTGCGCCCCGTCCCGCCGGCGATCGTCCCGACGTTGGCCGTGGTCTCGTCGTCGATGCGCCCGAGCGGCATCGCGGCGATCGCCTTCGCCGCGGCGAGGATCGCGCTGCGCCCGTCCTGGGGCCGGATGCCGGCGTGGGCCGCGGCGCCGAGGAACTCGGCCTCGACGCGCAGATAGGTCGGCGACGCGACGATCGATCTCGCCGATCGGCGTCGCGTGGTCGAAGACGAAGCCGAACGTCCGATCGCAGGTCTGACGAGGTCGAACGCCGCTCGCGCCCTTGAGCCCGGTCTCCTCGCTCGACCGTGAACAGCAGCTCGAGGCCGACCGGCGAGCCCTCGGCCGCCGCGCGGCGCGAGCAGCTCGACGAGCACCGCGACCGCGGCCTTGTTGTCGGCGCCGAGGATCGCGGGGTTGCGGTTCACCCACTCGCCGTCCTCGCACCACCGGCTCGATCGCGATGTCGCCGTGGGGAACGGTGTCCATGTGCGCGCACAGCATCACCCTGCGCTCGCTGCGCCCGCCGACGCGGCGCGCAGCAGGTTGCCGCTCTCGCGTCGGGCTCGACGCTGCGCGCCCGAGCCGCGGGCCGAGCTCGCGCGGTCAGCCACGCGGCGACCACGCTGCTCGCGACCCGAACGGGCTGGGGATCGCGCACAGCGCGGCGAACGGTCGTTCAGCCGCCGGCGCTCGGCGCTCGGGCTCGCTAGCCGGACGCAACGCCGTCACGCGAACCTCGGCGCGCCGGCTCGCGGCGCCCGCCGCGACGCGCGCGCGGCGCGGCGGCCACGAACTCGCGGAACAGCGGCGCCGGGCGCTCGGGGCGCGACTTGAACTCGGGGTGGAACTGCGAGGCCACGAAGAACGGGTGGTCGGCCAGCTCGATGACCTCGACCAGGCGCTCGTCGGGCGACGTGCCCGAGACGACGAGGCCCGCCGCCTCGAGGCGCTTGCGCAGCGAGATCGACACCTCGTAGCGATGGCGGTGGCGCTCGTAGATCGACCGCCTCGCCGTCGTAGACCTCGCGCGCGCGCGTGCCGTCGTGGAGCTTGATCGGGTCGGCGCCCAGGCGCATCGTCCCGCCGAGGTCGGAGACCTCCTTCTGCTCGGGCAGCAGGTCGATCACCGGGCACTCGGTCTCGATGTCGAACTCGGTCGAGTTGGCGCCGGCCATGCCGGCGACGTGGCGGGCGAACTCGCTGACCGCGACGTGCATGCCCAGGCAGATGCCGAGGTACGGGATCTCGCTGCTCGCGGGCGACGCGGCACGGCGCGGATCTTGCCCTCGATCCCGCGCGCCGCCGAAGCCGCCGGGGACGAGGATGCCGTCGGCGTCGCCCAGCGCTCGAGCGCCTCCTCGTCGCTGTCGAGCGCTCGTCGGAGTCGACCCAGTCGATCTCGATCTGCCCGCCGTGCAGGAAGCCGGCGTGGCGCAGCGCCTCGCAGACCGACAGGTAGGCGTCCTCGAGCTGCGACGTACTTGCCGACGAGCGCGATGCGCACGGTCTCCGTGGCCGCGTCGGCGCGGTCGCATGATCTCGCGCCACTCGTCGAGGTCGGGCGGCGGGGCCTCGAGCGCCGAAGTGGTCGAGGATGAAGTCGTCGACGCCCTCGTGGGCGAACCACAGCGGCACCTTGTAGATGTTGTCGACGTCCTTGGCCGAGACGACCGCCTCGGGGGGCAGCGACGCGAACAGCGCGATCTTCTTGCGGATGTCGTCGCTGAGCGCGCTCTCGGAGCGGCACAGCAGCATGTCGGGCTGGATGCCGATGCGCCGCAGCTCGTTGACCGAGTGCTGGGTCGGCTTGGTCTTCAGCTCGCCCGGCGTGGCCGATGTAGGGCACGAGCGTGAGGTGGATGTACATGCAGTTGCGCCGCCCGACGTCGACCGGGAACTGGCGGATGGCCTCGAGGAACGGCAGCGACTCGATGTCGCCCACCGTGCCGCCGATCTCGGTGATGACGACGTCGACGTCGGCCGTCTCGGCGATCAGGCGGATGCGCTGCTTGATCTCGTCGGTGATGTGGGGGACGACCTGGACGGTGCCGCCGAGGTAGTCGCCGCGGCGCTCGCGCCGGATGACCGCGTTGTAGACGCCGCCGGCGGTGACGTTCGACGCGCGCGTCGTGTTGGTCGTACGTGAAGCGCTCGTAGTGGCCGAGGTCGAGGTCGGTCTCGGCGCCGTCCTCGGTGACGAACACCTCGCCGTGCTGGTACGGCGACATCGTCCCCGGGTCGACGTTGATGTACGGGTCGAACTTCTGCAGGCCGACCGAGAGCCCGCGCGACACGAGCAGGCGGCCGATCGACGCCGAGGCGATGCCCTTCCCGAGCGACGAGACGACGCCGCCGGTGACGAAGATGTAGTGGGTCTTGCGGGGGGCGTCAGGCATGTGTGATTCTTCCTATTGAGTCTAGGTGACGAAAACCGGGGGTGCGCTCGACGAAGGCGGAAATTGAGCGGAACTCCCCATATGCGGTCAGCGCAGCGAGCACAACGAGGGCGACCGCCTGCCCGTCGTGCCGAGGCTCAGCACGAGCCACAGCCCGCCCAGCGCCCCGAGCAGGTTCGAGCCGGTGTCACCGAGCATCGCCCGCTCGCGCAGGTCGTAGAGCCCCGCGATCACGACCGGGCCGGCGAACAGCCCCAGCGCCTCCAGCGGCCCGAGGTCCATCGTGCCGATCGTCAGACCGGCGCCGAGCAGCACGAACGCCTTGATCGCAGCGCCCGGGCCGCAGGTCGAGCAGATTGAAGAAGTTGGTCGCCAGCACGAGCACGGCGGCCGCGAGGAGCAGGTCGCCGGTCGACTTGTCGAAATCGTGCCGTCGGCGACGAACAGCGCCAGGCCGAGCGACCCGGCCGCCTTCAGCGCCCCGGTCGAGAACCGCCGCCGAGCACCGCGCCGCCGTGACCGCGCCAGCCCCGCGGCTGAGCCTCGCCGTCGCCGATCGTGTCGTCGATCATGCCGAGCGCCCCGACGCCGCCGGCGTAGATCAGCGCCGACGCGACGTCGCCCTCGAAGACGCTCGTCGTCCCCAGGCGCGCGATCAGGACCAGCGGCCCGAGCGACACCGCCGCCGCGGCAAGGACCAGTACCCCGAACGGGAACGGAAGCGCTGCGCCGCGCCAGTTCTCACGGACGTGTCCTCCGGCCGCCATCGCGGCCCGTAGCGAGGGTGCGATCCCCAGCGCGATGATGGAGGCGACGGCGATCGGCAGAGCACGCACTGGGGCAACCTAGCCCCGGCTGCGGACGGCGTAACGTACGCCCTTCAAACGGAGACGAGAGAGCATGGAGAAGATCGAAAAGACCGAAGAGCAGTGGCGCGACGAGCTGACCCCCCAGCAGTACGACGTGTTGCGCCGGGCAGGCACCGAGCCGGCGTTCACCGGTGAGTACTGGAACGTCCACGACGACGGCATGTACCACTGCGCCGGGTGCGGCGCCGAGCTGTTCAACGCCGGCACGAAGTTCGACTCGGGCACCGGCTGGCCGAGCTTCACCGAGCCGGTCGTGGCCGACGCGGTCGAGCTGCGCCCCGACAACAGCCTGTTCATGCGGCGCACCGAAGTCGTCTGCGCGCGCTGCGGCGGCCACCTGGGCCACGTCTTCGACGACGGCCCGGCCGACGCCGGCGGCCAGCGCTACTGCATGAACAGCGCCGCGTTGAAGCTCGACACCGAGTAGCGGCGGTATCGGCACGCGCGGCGAAGACGGTCAGCCGTCGAGGCGGCGCATCTCGACCTTCGCCTCCGACTCCGCGGCGGCGAGGCCGCGGTAGACGCCCTTGATCGGCGGCACGTCGGAGTAGCGGCGGCCGTGGCCGATCTTGACGTGGTCGGCGCCGACGAGCCCGCGGTTGGTCGGGTCGGCGCCGACCCACACCGGGTCGCCCGAGCCGCCGGTGTCGGGGACGAGCGCTTCGAGCCACGCGTGCGTCTGAACCTCGGCCGAGTCCGAACCGCCGTCGGGCGGCTGGACCCACAGGTAGCCGGAGGTGTAGCGGGCCGCGATCCGCTGCTCGCGCAGCAGCAACAACGCGAGGTTGACGAAGTCCTGGCATACGCCGGCACCGGCGCGCAGCAGGTCGGCGACCGTCGAACCGACATACGTCGCACCGGTCCGGTACTCAAAGCGGTCGGGAATCAGCTCACACACGAGCCGCACCGTCGCCAGCGGCGTCGTCGCGCGGGTGTTGCGGATCAGGTCGTCGAGGTCTCCGGGCGGCAGGCGGTCCTCGCCCGGCAGCAGGTACTCGGCGCCCGCCTCGAGGTAGGCCTCGGACTCCGTCGGCGCCCACGACGCCTCGGGCGGCTCGTGCGGCGGATCGGTGCGCACGTGCGAGCGCACGTCGATCGCCAGCTCGGTGTGCGGGCGCTCGACGCCGAACTCGAGCACCTGCGTGCCGTAGTAGTCGTTGTGGCGATGCAGCCGCGCCTCGGGCGCGACGAGCACCTGGACGTCCTCGCACACCTGGTGGCCGGCCGTCGTCGGCGTGACGCGCAGGGCGTTGAGGTTGTCGATGACCGGCTCCGCATAGCGGTAGCGCATCAGGTAGCGGATCGCGAACGTCGTCATGCGACGACGAGCCCCGGCCTCGATCGCCCCGGCGAAGTAGCGCTGAGCGATGTCGATGTCGACCTCCGAAAGCTCTGCCGCAACCCGCTCGAAGCGGTCATTGATCGACGCCGCCTCGTGGCCGGCTCGGCGCTGGAACTCGAGGTCGGCGGCCAGCCGGGCCAGCCGCAGCACCGGCTCCGACGAGCGCGGCTGCGCGTCGGCCGACTCGAGCTGGCGCCGCGCCGCATCGACGCCGTAGGCCACCGAGTCCGGGTACTCGCGCTCGTAGAGCAGGAACCGGGCGACGGTGTCGGCCATCGGTGCCATGCCGGTCGCGCGGTTGAACGCCTGGAGGCCTCCGCACGCGTGCAGCAGCGCCATCGCCTGCCCGTCGGGCGACGGGCCCGCGGCAAGCGCGACCCGCAGCATCCGCAGGACCATGTCGGCCGACTCCAGCCGCCCGCCGGCGATCAGGAACGCGGCCGCGTCGTCGCGCAGCATCGTGCTCGAGGTCAAGCCCCAGAACAGGGCCGTGCGCTCGCGCACGTAGCGGTGCAGGGCGTAGAAGCCGCCGCGCGCCGGCGAGGCGATCGCGCCCTCGGTCAGCGCCAGATGCGTGGTGTTGACCGCCTCCCAGCACTCGCCGGAGATCACGTCGCGCAGCTGGCGCGCACCCTCGCGCGCGTTGGCCAGGCATGACACGACCGACGCGGGGTTTGAGGCGTCGACGGTCAGGGCGGCGAGCACCTCGTCGCGCCTCGTGCCGCCCGCGTCGCCGGCGCCCATGATCGCCAGCAGCGCGTCCCAGCTCAGCGTCACGCCCGACGGGTCGTCGGCGCGGCCCTGGAGGTCGGCCTGCATGGCGCCGTCGAGCATCCGTGCGGTGTGGTCGGCGCGCGACACGTAGCGCCCCAGCCAGAACAGCTCATGGGCGATGCGAGCGAGCATCTAGATGGGCCTCCGGGCCTGCTGTTGGTGCTGGGCCTGGCCACTCCACTCGCCCTGGCTGGCCCGCGGGCTCAGCGGCGGGGAGACCTCGGGCAGAGCCGGCAGTGGCTGCGGCCGAGGCGCGTCGGAGTCCTCGAGCACCCACGTGTCCTTCGAGCCGCCGCCGCGCGACGAGTTGACGATCATCGAGCCCTCGTCGAGTGCGACCCGCGTCAGGCCGCCGGGGACGATCCGCACCTGATCCCCGTAGACGGCGAACGGGCGCAGGTCGACGTGGCGCGGGGCGAGCGTGCCGTCGGCGGTCACGGTCGGCACCGTCGACAGGTGGACGAGCTCCTGGGCGATCCAGCGCTCGGGAGCCGCGCGCACGACGTCGGCCAGCGCGGCGAGCTCGCGCGCGTCGGTCTGCGGGCCGATGAACACGCCCTTGCCGCCCGACTCGCCGGTCGGCTTGACGACGAGTTCGTCCAGGCGCGAAAGCGCCGCCTCACGCTGGCCGGGATCCCACATCGCGTAGGTCGTGACGTTGTCGAGGATCGGCTCCTCGTCGAGGTAGAAGCGGATCATCTCGGGGACATACGGATAGACCGCCTTGTCGTCGGCGACGCCGGTGCCGAACGCATTGGCGATCGCCACCGTCCCTGCACGGTAGGCGCGCACGAGCCCCGGGACGCCGAGCAGCGAGTCGGGACGGAACTCGAGCGGGTCGACGAAGTCGTCGTCGAGCCGGCGGTAGACCGCGTGGACGCGGGCCAGGCCGCTGGTCGTGCGCATGTAGAGCACCTCATCGCGGACGACGAGATCGGAGCTCTGCACCAGCTCGACGCCCATCGACCGAGCCAGGAACGCGTGCTCGAAATACGCCGGGTTGAACGCGCCCGGCGTCCAGACGACGACGGTCGGCTCGTCGCTGCCCGGTGCGACGGCGCGCAGCGCCTGGAGCAGCAGCTGCGGGTAGTGGTCGACGCGGCGCACGCGATGCCCGGCGAACAGTCCGGGGACGAGACGCGTCATCGCGAGGCGGTTCTCGAGCACGTAGGAGATGCCCGACGGCGTGCGGACGTTGTCCTCGAGCACCTTCCAGCGTCCGTCGGCGTCGCGCACGAGGTCACAGCCCGAGACGTGGCAGTAGACGCCGCCCGGCGGGCGTATGCCGAACACGGGCCGTGCGAAGTGGCTGCGGCTGACGACCAGTCGCCACGGGATGATCCCCTCGCGGACGATCGCGCGCCCGTGGTAGATGTCGTCGACGAAGCGGTTCAGTGCGCCGATGCGCTGCATGAGGCCGCGTTCGATGACCGCCCACTCGGCAGCGTCGACGATCCGCGGGACGAGGTCGAGCGGGAACGGGCGGTCCCGCACCGCCTCGCCCTCGGAGCCCGATTCGTAGGTGATCCCCTGGGCGATGAACGACGCGTCGCGCCGCCGCCCGGCGGCGACCAGCGCGTCGGCGCCCATCGTGGCCAGCGACGCGGCGAGACGCTCCGCGTGCGCCAACGGCGTGCCGTCCGGCGCGAACACCTCGTCGGGGTGAGCCTCAACCGGCTGATATGCGGGCACGCTGGCGCTTGGGATCGTCGCCACGGGACGATTCTCCCCGCCGCCCGAGTTCTCAACCTTCGCCCCGCTGTCGAGTCCGGTGCGCGGATTTTCGCCGCTCGGTCCTGGCTGCGGGTCAGCCATTGCCCGCGATGCTCGGCAACACCTGCTCGTGCACGCCGTGCCCGAACCGGCCCTGGCTGCCGTTGAGCGCGTAGATCAGCGAGATCTGGCCCTCGACCTCGTTGAGGTCGGAGATGTAGGTCAGGCCCTGGCCGTCGTACCAGCTCGTCTGCGACGGCGCGGTCGTCTCCGTCTGGGCGCCCACGATCACCGTGCCGGGCTGCTGCAGGCCGGCGACGACGCCCTTTTCGAACGCGTCGACGGTCGTCTTCTGCGCGGGGTCGAGATCGGTCGGCGTGTCGCGGATCAGGACGATCGTCGACACGGGCGCGAGCTTACCGTCGAAGCTGTCCGACAGCGACGAGCGCTCATTGGAGATCAGCTTCCCGCCCTGCACGAGCTGGGTGCCGACGCGCTTTCCGAGCTTGGCGTACAGCAGCGGATCGTCGCCGAGCTGCGCGTACTGGGTTCCCTGGGCGTTGCCGGCGATCGCCTGCGTGTCGAGCGGCTCCTTGAACGCCAGCACCCACGCCGCGTTGCCGCCCGACGCCTTCAGCGCCTTGGCGATCAGCCCGTTGTCGGTATTGGATTTCGGACCGAGGAAGATGACTCCGACGCTGCGCCCGGCCAGCTGCCCGTCGACGAGCAGCGACGAGACGCCGTCGAGCACGTCCTTGCGGTCGTTGAGCTTGCCCTGGAGATCGCTAGCGTGGTGGTTGGCCGCCGCGACGTCGCCGCGCAGATCGTTACGGATCGCCTTCTCGCCCGAGGAGACGAGCCCGCGATCGCCGATCGCGACGCCCAGCAGCACGCCGAGCACGAGCGCGACGATGACCGCTGTCAGTGACAGCGCGTGGTAGCGAAAATCGAACATCAGTAGTGGCCCTGCAGATCAGGATGGCGCATCGGGCCCTGCTCAGGGGCCGATGCCGAGCAGCAGCTCGAGCTTCAGCCACAGCAGATCGGCGACCTCGCGCAGCCCCGGGGTCACCGCGACGATCGCGATGATCGAGGCCAGGCCGAGCGCGAGCATGATGAGCACCGGGCTGCGGCCGGGCTGCGGGCGGTAGAGGCGGCTCACCCCCTTCGCGTCGACGAGGATCTCGCCGACGCGCAGCCGGGTCAGGAACGTCGACGACATCCCCTCGCGGTTCTTGTCGAGGAACTCGACGAGGTTGAACTGCGAGCCCACGGACACGATCAGGTTGGCGCCCTTCTCGGCGGCGATCAGCATCGCGACGTCCTGGCTGGTCGCCGGGGCGGGGACGATCTTGTACGGCAGGCCGAGGCGGTCGAGCTGCTCGCGCCCCGGAGCGCGACCGTCGGGATAGGCGTGCACGACGAGCTCGGCGCCGCAGCGCAGCGTCGCCTCCTGGGTGGAGTCGAAGTCGCCGACGATCATGTCGGGCGTGAAACCGGCCTCGATGATCGAGTTGGAGCCGCCGTCGACGCCGACCAGCACCGGCTTCATGTCGCGGACGTAGGGCCGCAACGCGCGCAGGTCCTTCTGGTGGTCGACGCCGCGAACCACGACGAGGCACGGGCGGTCGCGGAAGTCGGTGGAGAAGCGCGGCAGCTCGAGCTTGCCGGCCAGCAGCTCGCGCTCCTCGAGCATGTGCTCGATCGTGTTGCGTGCGAAGCGCTCCAGCGCGTTGCCGATCGCTCGGCGGCGCTCGTCGGTCGCGGCGCGGACGACCGCCGGATCGTGAGCGTGGCCGCGGGCGACGAGCGTGCCGGTGCGGCGGACCTCGCCCCCGCGCAGCGCGACGACATCGCCGTCGTCGAGCGCCGTGAACAGCGTGTCGTCGGGCAGGTCGACGAGCGGGATCCCGGCCTGCACGAGCAGCAGCGGCCCCATGTTCGGGTACGTGCCGGTCGACGATGGGCGGCAGTTGAGCACCGCGACAACCCCGGCCTCGATCAGGTCCTCGGCGCTGACGCGATCGAGGTCGCGATGATCGATCACGGCGATGTCGCCGGCGTGGAGGCGCTTGACGAGCAGCTTGGTCTTGCGCCCCAGCCGGGCGCGGCCGACGACCTCCGACGTCGCGGGCGCACGGTCGGCGTGGGGCACGGGAGTCGTGCGGGCCACGGCCATTGCGGCACGAGTCTAAATGGGCGACGGCCCCACCGCCTCCGGTGCACGACAACTACGCCGCCTTGAGCAGTTCCTTGGCGTGGCGGCGCGCCGCGACGTCTCCGTGCTGACCGCCGAGCATCCGCACGAGCTCGCCGACAACCTCGGCCCCGCCGAGCTGCGACACGGTCGTCCGCGCCGGCTCCACCGAGGTGTCCTTGGCGATCGAGAAGTGCCGGGCGCCGAGCGCGGCGATCTGCGGCAGGTGGGTGATCGCGATCACCTGACGCCCCTGCGCGAGGTCGCGCAGCTGGTCGCCGACGGCGTGCGCCGTCTGTCCGCCGATGCCGGCGTCGACCTCGTCGAACACGAGCGTCGTCGAGCCACCGGCGTTTGCCGCCCCGAGCAGGCCGAGCATCACACGCGACAGCTCACCGCCCGACGCGGTCTCGCGCAGCGGCGCCGCCGGGACGCCCGGGTTGGGCGCGATCATCATCTCGGCCGCATCGATTCCCGCAGGACCGGGCTCGCGCGCGGCGAGAGACAGCGAGAACGACGCCCCCTCCATCGCCAGCGCGCCGAGGCGGTCGCGGACCGCGTCGGCGAGACCGTCGGCCGCTGCGGCCCGAGCCGCGTGGAGCTCGGACGCCAGTGTGTCGTAGCGGGCCTGAGCACCGGCCAGCCGCTCGGCCAGTTCCTCGAGCGCGACCTCCGCCCCCGCCAGCTCGTCGCGGCGCCGACGACACAGCGCCGCGTGCTCGAGCACCGCCTCGATCGTGCCGCCGTGCTTACGGGCCAGGCGATCGAGCAGCGCCAGGCGCTCCTCGGCGGCCTCGAGCTCACCCGGCGCAGCGTCGAACCCGTCGCCCGCGCGGCGCAGCTCGGCGGCGATGTCCTGGGCCTCGACCTGCGCCGCGTGCAACCGCACGGCCAGCGCGTCAAGAGCGCCGTCCACGCCGCGCACGTCGTCGAGCGCCGCGACCGCGCCGGCCAGCAGCGCGCATGCGCCGTCGCCGTCCTCGGGCTCGAGCGCCAGCGCTCCCCCGGCCGACGCGCCGCGCAACGCCTCCACGTGACGCAGCCGCCCGCGGCGCTCGAGCAGCTCGGCGTGTCCGGCGGCGCTCGGATCGATGCGCTCGATCTCGTCGAGCTCGAACGCCAGAAGGTCGAGCTCGCGCTCGCGCGCGCCCGCTCGCTCGCGCAGCTCGTCGAGCTCTTCGCGCAGCTCCCGCAGCTCGTTCCACGCCTCCGCGCAGGCCGCGCGCCTCGCCAGATGCTCGGGTCCGCAGAAGCCGTCGAGCAGGTCGAGCTGCGCCCCGGCGAGCGTGAGCTTGCGGTGCTCGTGCTGGCCATAGAACGACAGCAGCCGCGTGGCCAGCTCGCGCAGGTCGCCGACGGCGGCCGAACGGCCGTTGACGTACGCGCGGGTGCGCCCGTCGGCCCCGACCCGCCGCGCGAGCACGACGTCCTCTTCGCCGACCTCGAACACGCCCTCGACGTAGGCCTCGGTCGCGCCCGGCCGCACGATGCCGGTCCGGGCGCGACCGCCGAGCAGCAGGTCAAGCGCGTGCGCGAGCACCGTCTTCCCGGCCCCGGTCTCCCCCGTCAGCACGTTCAGGCCGGGCGCGAGGCGCAGCTCGGCGCGCTCGATCAGCAGCAGGTTCTCGACGCGAAGCTCGGCAAGCATGCGCCAGTGGTACCAGGGCCCGCCGACGGAACACACGTTCGCATGCGAGAACTCCGCAGATTTGTCGCAGTGAGCAGGCGCCCGGCGGCTACGCCAGCAGCCCGAACTTCTCGCGCAGGCGCCGGTAGAAGCTCGAGCCGGAGATCTGGGCCAGCGCGGTCGCCTGGGGCACGAACCGGGCCGAGATCGCCTGCCCGGTCTCGATCTCGCCGGCGGCCTGGCCGTCGATCGACACGTCGACCGCGTCGTAGGAGCGGTTGTGGATCGTCAGCCGGTCGCCCGGCGCGACGACCAGCGCCCGCGCGGTCAGCGAATGCGGGGCGATGAACGAGACGACGAAGCCCTGCACCCCCCACGCCATCACCGGCCCGCCGTTGGCGAGGTTGTAGCCCGTCGAGCCGGCCGGCGTGGCGACGACGAGCCCGTCGCAGCGGACGCTGCCGACCTCCTCGCCGTCGAGCTGCGTAGGCGAGCTCGCGCCACGCGCTTGCCGACCTTGCGGTGGATCGCGACGTCGTTGATCGCGGCCGCCGCGCCGTCGGGCAGCTCCAGCGCCAGCGCCGGCAGCGTCAGCACGTCGAACTCGCCCGCGAACGCGCGCTCGAACGCGCCGTCGATCTCGTCCGGGTCGACGGTGGCGAGAAAGCCGACCTCGCCGAAGTTGACCGCGAACACGGGCACGCCGGTCGAGGCGTAGCGGCGCAGGCCGCGCAGGATCGTCCCGTCGCCGCCGAGCACGACGCACAGATCGACGTCGTCGGTCACCTCGACGCCGCATTCGATCCCCTCACCCGCCGACAGCGCGTGCTTGAGCGCCTCCTCGGCGTCGAAGCGCAGCACGACGCCGGCCGCGGACGCACAGGCGATCAGCGCCTTCAGGGCGGCGGCCGTCTGCTGCGGACGACCGTGGGTGAGGACGGTCGCGCGGGTCACGCGTCCACCGCCGCGACCGCCGCTTCGAGGTCATCCAACGCCCCATCGCGGCCCGGCTCGGCCAGCCACACGAAGGTCTCGAGGTTGCCCTTCGGTCCGGCCAGGCCCGACGGGGCGAAGCCGACCACCGCGGCGCCCGACGCCCGGGCCGCCCGCGCGACGGACAGCAGCGCGCTGCGCCGCACGAGCGCATCGCGCACGACCCCGCCTTTGCCGACCCGCTCGCGCCCGACCTCGAACTGCGGCTTGACCATCGCCAGCGCGTCGAACCGCGCCGCGGCGCAGGCCAGCACCGCGGGCAGCACCTTGGTCAGCGAGATGAACGACACGTCGCACACGATCACGTCGGGGGCGTAGGGCAGCTGCGACGCTTGCAGGCCGCGCGCGTTGACGCGCTCGATCACGGTCACCCGATCGTCGGTTCGCAGCTTCCAGTCGAGCTCGCCGTAGGCGACGTCGACGCACACCACGTGCGCCGCGCCGGCCTGGAGCAGGCAGTCGGTGAAGCCACCCGTCGAGGCGCCGACGTCGAGGCACGCTCGCGCCGGCGACATCGACCCCGGTCGCGGCCAGCGCGTTGGCCAGCTTGATCCCGCCGCGCGACACGAACCGTGGCGCCTCGTCGACCGACAGCGACACCTCGGGGTCGACCAGCATGCCCGGGCTTGGCCGCCCGCTCGCCGGCATCGCCGAGCCGCACATCGCCCGCCATCACCGACGCCGCGGCCCGCGATCGCGACGCGAACAGGCCGCGCTGGGCCAGCAGGGTGTCGAGGCGAACCTTCTCTGCGGCCATGGCGATTTCGGAACCGTACTGCGCGCGACGGTGCCGCGAACTCGCGTCAGGCTGCCTTATATGGCAGGATTTGCACGGAAGGGGGCGAAAAGTGTGAGCCACGTCACACCGCGACGCGGGGTGACGGACGATGATGCCGATCAGCAGATGAGGACGCGGTGGACGGCACGACCCGGCCGAAGACCGCAGGAGTTACGCCTCATCGGCGCATAGAGCATCACCGTTGGACCCACATAGCAGTTCTCTCCTCCCCCCGGATTCGGCCCGCTCCCAAAGGCGGGTCGTTTCCTTTAAGGCCCAAAGGCGTGAAGGACCGACCTTTGGACACCACACGTCAGGGACCACCCTAGGACAGGGTCGCGGGCTCGCGCTCGAGCAGCGCCGCCGTGACGCGCTGGGCGATCGCCTTGCCGGTGAAGCCGATCTCGGTGTGCAGCAGCGCCGGCTTGCCGTGCGTGACGTAGCGGTCGGGCAGGCCGACCCGGATGATCCGCCCCATCGGCGCCTCGGCGTCGTTGAGCTCCTCCCAGACCGCGCTGCCGAAGCCGCCAGCCAGCACGCCCTCCTCGACCGTCACCAGCAGCGCGTGCTCGGCGGCCAGCTGGGTCAGCAGAGCGCGGTCCAGCGGCTTGGCGAAGCGGGCGTCGGCGACCGTCGCGTCGATCCCCTGCTCGGCCAGCAGGTCGGCCGCTTCCAGCGCCTTGGCGACGCCGCTTCCGTAGCCGATCAGCGCGACGCGCTCGCCGTACCGCAGCACCTCGCCGGTCCCGATCTTGACCTCACGCGGGTCGCTCAGCGCGACGCCCACACCCTCACCGCGCGGGTAGCGCAGCGCGAACGGCCCGCCGTCGTAGCGCAGCGCGGTGTGCAACAGGTCGCGCAGCAGCTGCTCGTCGCGCGGCGCGGCGAGCACGAGGTTCGGCAGGCAGCGTAGGTAGGCGATGTCGAACGCGCCGTGATGGGTCGGGCCGTCGTCGCCGACCAGGCCGGCGCGGTCCAGCGCGAAGACGACGTTCAGGTTCTGCAGGCAGACGTCGTGGACGATCTGGTCGTAGGCGCGCTGCAGGAACGTCGAGTAGATCGCGCACACCGGCTTGATCCCCTGCAGCGCCAGCCCGGCGGCGAACAGGACCGCCTGCTGCTCGGCGATGCCGACGTCGAAGTAGTGGTCGGGCTCGGCCTTCTGGAGGATGTTGAGCCCGGTGCCGGAGTTCATCGCCGCTGTGATGCCGACGATCCGCGGGTCGCGGCGCACCTCGGTCACCATCGCCTCGCCGAACACGGTCGTGTACTGCGGCGGGGTACCGACGGCGGCGGCGACCGCCTGCGCCGGCAGTCCGCCAACGATCGACTTCGGCTTGGCGGCATGCCACTGCTCCATGCCCTCCTGACCCCCGTCCTCGGCCGGCGCGAACCCCTTGCCCTTGACCGTCGAGACGTGGACGACGACCGGCCGCTCGGCCGCCAGCGCCTGGCGCAGCGCGCGCCGCAGCGCGCGGACGTCGTGGCCGTCGATCACGCCGACGTAGGCCCAGTCGAGCTCTTCCCAGAACAGGCCGGGCGCCCAGAACGCCTTGATCGACTCCTTGAGGTGCGGCCCGAGACGCTCGATCGCCGCGCCGATGCCGCCCGGCAGCTCGGTCAGCCTCTGTTCGACGCCCTCTCGCGTGTGCCACCACTTCGGGTTCAGGCGCATGCGCGTGAAGTACCGCGACAGGGCGCCGACATTGGGCGCGATCGACATGCCGTTGTCGTTGAGGACGACGACGATCGGCGTGCCCAGGCCGCCAGCCTGGTGGATCGCCTCGAACGCGACGCCGCCGGTCATCGCGCCGTCGCCGATCACGGCGACGACCTTGCCCGCGTCGAGGTCGCCGTTGAGGCGCATCCCCTCCTTGAGCCCGACGGCGTACCCGATCGAGGTCGAAGCGTGGCCGGCGCCCATGATGTCGTGCTCGGACTCGGCGATCGAGCAGAACGGGGCGAGACCCTCGTACTGGCGGATCGTGGCCAGCTGGTCGCGGCGGCCGGTCAGGACCTTGTGCGGGTAGGCCTGGTGGCCGACGTCCCACAGGAGCTTGTCGCGCGGCGAGTCCAGCAGTGAGTGCAGCGCGACGGCGAGCTCGCATGTGCCGAGGTTCGCGCCGAAGTGCCCGCCGATCGTCCCGACCGTGTCGATGATGTGCTCGCGCACCTCCTGGGCGATCTGGACGAGATCCTCATCGCTGCGGTCGTGCAGGTCCTGCGGACAGTCGATCGAGGACAGGAGACGGGGGCTCGTCATGCGGTGCGGGTGAGGATGAAGTCGGTGATCTGCCGCAGTTCGGGCGCATCGGCGCCCGCGGCCCCAGCCAGGGTATCGACCGCGCGCGCATGACTGCGGCGGGCCAGCTCCCTTGCACGCTCCAGGCCGAACTCGCTCACGTACGTCCGCTTGCCGTGGCGCTCGTCGCTGCCCTGTGGCTTTCCGAGGTCCGCCTCGGTGCCGGTGACGTCGAGGATGTCGTCGACGATCTGGAACAGGACCCCCAGCTCGGCGGCGAACGTGCGGTACTGCTCGGTCGTCTCGGCGCCGACGCCCAGCAGCGCCAGCACGCAGTGGACCGATGCCCCGATCAGGCGGCCGGTCTTGAGCTCGTGGACCGTGGGAAGCTCGCCGAGGTCGCAGACGTCGAGGTACTGGCCGCCGACCATCCCGTCGACGCCGGTCGCCCCGGCCAGCGCGGCAGCGGCGGCGAGCACGTTGGCCGGCTCGCCCGACTGCGCGGTGAGCAGATGGTGGAAGGCCTCGGCGTACAGCGCGTCGCCGGCCAGGATTGCGACGTCCTCGCCGAACTTGACGTGGCACGTCGGGCGCCCGCGGCGCAGCTCGTCGTCGTCCATCGCCGGCAGGTCGTCGTGGATCAGCGAGTAGGTGTGGATCAGCTCGATCGCGGCGGCCAGCGGCAGCACGGTCTGCGACGGCGTCCCGATCGCGCGCGCGGTGGCCAGCGCCAGCACGGGCCGGATGCGCTTGCCGCCGGCCAGCAGCGAGTAGCGCATCGCCTCGTCAAGGCCTGCGGTCTGGGGCACGGCCGCCGCGGTGAACCGTAGCTCCTGGAGGTAGGCCTCGACCTCGGCCTGGAGCGCGTCGGGGTATCCGGGCGCCGCGCTCAGAGCAGCGAGTCCTGCCCAGGCGGCGGCGCCGTCGCCTCGGCGGCGGCGGCGCGCGCCTGGCGCTCGAGCTCGGCCGAGGCCTCGCCGGCCAGCGCCGCGCAATCCTCGACCAGGCCGGCGGCCGCGTCCTGGGACAGCTCGCCGCTGCGCAGCTGCTCGGCCGCGCGCTCGAGGCGGTCGACGAGGTCGTCAAGGGCGGTGTGGTCGGTCATTGCCGCGAAGTCTCGCGCAACTCGCGCAGCGCGGCAGCGAGGATCCCGTTGACGAACCCCGGCGCCTGCGCGCCGCAGTACGTCTTGGCCGTCTCGACCGCCTCATCGATCGCTCCCTCGGGGGGGATCGGCGTGTCGCCCGGCGCGACGTCGGGGTGCAGCATCTCCAGCAACGCGATCCGCATGATCGCCCGTTCGAGCGGCGCGATGCGGTCGAGCGTCCAGCCCTCCGCGTGGCGGGCGATGATGTCGTCGAGCTCGTCGGCGTAGTCCTGCGCGGCGTAGGCCAGCGCGCGGGTCAGCGTCGTCGCCGCGGGGTCGAAGACCTCGTCGAGCTCGACGCCGCGCTGGCTGTGCTGGTAAAGCGCGAAGACGGCGGCCCGGCGCTGGTCCGAGCGCCGGCTCACGCGCGCGACATGTACTCGCCGGAGCGCGTGTCGATCTTCACGCGGTCGCCGATGTTGACGAACAGCGGCACGTTGATACGGGCGCCGGTCTCGACCGTCGCGGGCTTGGTCCCGCCGCCGGAGGCCGTGTCACCGCGGACGCCGGGCTCGGTCTCGGTCACCTCGAGCTCGACCGACGTCGATATCTGCAGGTCCGAGGGCTGGTCGTCGATGAACAGCACGTCGACCTCCTCGCTCGGCTTCGTCCACTGCAGCGTCTCGGCGAGCGACGCCTCGGGGATCGCCATCTGCTCGTAGGACTGCGTGTCCATGAAGTGCGCATCGGTGCCGTCGGCGTAGAGGAACTGCATCTTGCGCGCCTCGGTGCGCACCGCGCGGAACTTCTCGCCGGCCCGGAACGTGCGGTCGATGACCGCGCCATCGGACGCGCGGCGGAGCTTCGTGCGCACGAACGCGCCGCCCTTGCCGGGCTTGACGTGCTGGAACTCGACGATCTTGAAGATCGTCCCCTCGACGTCGATGTGGTTCCCAGCCTTGAACTGGTTCGTGCTGACCATGCCGCGTCAGAGTATGCCGATGACGCTCGGCGAGACCGTCCAGGTCACGTGCGATCCGGATGGGTCGCGCCGCGTGGACCAGCCGCCCGCCCGCTTGTCGGCGTGTTAGCACCGCGTTTATCCTCATTGACGTTGTGTTGGCGAGACGGTGGGCCCGGCGGTATCTGGTTGCGGTGGCGGCGGCGGTGCTCGTGGCCCCGGCGACCGCGTCGGCGACACCCTGCGGGTTCATCAACCGCACGCTCGACACGCCGCTTCCGATCTCCGACGGCGTGTTTCTCTCGTCGACCACGAACTCGATCTACGTGCCGCCGCCGGACTTGGGCGACCCGAGCGTCCAGGACGTCGACATCAACGTCGACATCACGCACCCGTCGGATTCCGACCTCTCGATCTCGATCTCCCACGGCGGCAAGACCGTCGGGTTGTCGAGCGGCAACGGCGGCAGCGGCCAGAACTACACCGGCACGATCTTCGATGACGAAGCGATCGCCTCGATCACCGTCGCCCCGTCGCCGTTCACCGGCTCGTTCAAACCCGAGTCCGCACTCTCGGGGTTTGACGGCATGGACCCGACCGGCGTATGGACGATCAGCGTGCGCGACTCGGTCGGCTCGTTCTCGGGCGGCGGCAACCCCCCGCCGCCGCCACCGCAGACGCTCAACGGCTGGGGCATCGGCTACTCCGCGGCCAACTGCCCGTTCCCGCAGGCGCCGTGCGACGAGGTGGGCGGCGAGGTCGACGTCGGCCCATCGAACTTCGGCAGCATCACGACGTTCGAGCAGTACCGCGGCACCGGCACCGTCACTGGGGTCGACGTGCGTGTGTACATCACCCACCCCGACGACTCGCAGTTGTCGATGTCGCTGAAGCACGGATCGACGACCGTCGGCCTGCTCGCCCAGGGGACCACGAGCGGCGCCAACTTCACCGGCACGCTGTTCACCAACGGGTCGCCGTTCACCATCGCGATCGGGAGCGCGCCGTACTCCGCGTCGTTCGCCCCGGCGCAATCGCTTGCCGCGTTCAACGGCCAGGCGCTGGGCGACCGCTGGGCGCTCACGGTCGCCGACAACGCCGCCGGCCCGACGGGCACGCTCGATCGCTGGGGGGCCCGCATCCACCTCGATACCTGCACCGATCCCGACAACGACGTCGTCTGGAGCGCGATGGACAACTGTCCGGCGCTCGCGAACGTCAACCAGGCCAACCACGATCTCGACGGGCAGGGCGATGCGTGTGACCCCGATGACGACAACGACACCGTCGCCGACACGGCCGATGCGTGCCCGTTGGGCCCAGTGAGCTTCGGGCCGCTGCCCGCCGACACCGACCACGACGGTTGCCTCGACAGCGAGGACCCAGACGACGACAACGACGGCCTGCCCGACACGGCCGACGGCTGCCCGCTTCAGGCAGCGGCGGCGGCGACCGACCCCGACCGCGACGGTTGCGCCAACGACATCGACGCAGACGACGACGGCGACGGCGTCGCGGACACGGCCGACCACTGCCCACTCGGCGTCGTCGGCCCCGGCGATGACGCCGACGGCAACGGATGCAAGGGCACCGAGGACCCCGACGGCGACGGCGTGCCCGAGTCGCGCGACCGCTGCCCGCTCGGCACACCCGGCCCCGGCAACGACGCCGACGGCGACGGCTGCAAGGACGCTGAGGATCTCGACGACGATGACGACGGCATCGCCGACGCGGCGGACAACTGCAAGCTCGCCCCCAACGCCGGCCAGGTCGACAGCGACCGCGACGGCCAGGGCGACGCGTGTGACGTCGACGACGACAACGACGGGCTCGTCGATGGCTCTGACGCCTGCCACCTGCTGCGAGCTCGCACGCTGAGCGGCTGCCCGACGGTCAACCGCAGGCTCACACTCAAGCGCTTCCACGGGAAGCTGCGCGGGACGCTCTCGGTCACCGCCAGGACGAAGACCGCCCAGTGCATCGGCGCCCAGAAGATCGTGCTGCGGCGCGACAGGAAGGGCCCGGACCCGGCCATCGGACGTTCGCTCACGACGTCGCGCTCAGGCGCGTTCACGATCACCGCCCACCTGCGCGCCGGTCGCTACTACGCGCAGGTCAGGGCCAGCGTCGTGCGAGACGTGGCGGCGTGCGCGGCGGCGACGTCCAAGCGGCTCACCGTCGCACCCTGAAAGGCTGCGGCCATGACCGCACCCGTGACGCTCGAACGCCAGGGATCGCTCGCCGTCCTGACGATCGACGCCCCGCCGCTGAACCTGTTTGACCGCGCGATGTTCGACGCCCTGCGCAGCGCGGTCGACGAGCTGACCGAACCCGGTCCCCACCCACCCCGCGGGCTCCTGATCCGCGCCCACGGCCGCACGGTGTCGGGCGGCGTCGACGTCCACGAGTTCGAGGGGCTCACCGCACAGGAGGGCGCGGCGCTGTGGAACGACCACATCCCGATCTTCCAGGCCGTCGAGGACCTGCCGGTCCCGACCGTGTTCGCCGCCCACGCGCTGTGCCTGACCGCGGCGTTCGAGCTCGGGCTCGCCTGCGACCTGCTGATCGCCGCCGAGTCGGCGCGCTTCGGCCTCGTCGAGATCGTCGTCGGACTGACGCCGTCGCTGGGCGGCGTGCAGCGCCTGGCCGAGCGGGCCGGGCCGGCGCGCGCCCGCGAGCTCGTGTTCACCGGCGAGCTGTTCGACGCCGCGACGCTCGAACGCTGGAACGTCGTCAACCGCGTGTTGAGCGACGACGGGTTCGCCGACGCGGCGCTGGCCTTCGCGACCCGGCTGGCCGACGGGCCGACCCGCGCCCACGCCGCAACGAAGGCGCTCGTCCGCGAGCAGCAGCGCGCCGGCGCCCGCGCGGCCGACGCGATCGTCGCCGATGTGTCCGGCCCGTTGTTCGAGACCGACGATCTGCGGGGAGCGGTGCAATCGTTCCTGACCGACGGCCCCGGCAAGGCGCGCTACGAGGGCCGCTGATGGCTGAACCTCAACCGAAGGGAGCACGCGATGGGATTCCTGGACAAGGCCAAGGCCGCGGCCGAAACCGCCGCCGAGAAGGCCAAGGACGTCGCCGAGACGGCGACGACCAAGGCCAAGGAGGGCGTCGACGAGGTGCAGACCAAGCGCGCGCTGGGCAACGCGTACGAGGGCCTCGGTAAGACGGCCTACGAGCTCGCCCAGGCCGGAAAGATCAGCCACCCCAAGATGGCCGAGGCCGTCGAGGAGATCTCCAAGCTCGAGGCGCACCTGGCCGAGGCCGGCAAGCCCCCGGCCGCCGAGCCCGAGCCTGAGCCCGAGGCGGAGGCGGCCCTTGAGCCCGCCCCCGAAGCCGCGCCCGCGGGCCAGGCCCCACCGGCCTGACCCCCGCAGCGGCTCAAGCGCGCCCCGGGGATGCCGATCCCTCGGGTATGCGCATCCGTGCGTATCTCGTTCCCCTGCTGGTCGCCTCGCTCGGCGCGCTCCTCGTCGCCTGGGATGGCCTGCTGACGCCTGCGTTCGGCGACTACGAGCTCGAGGCCGAGCCGGCCTTCAACCTGCTGCGCGCCGGCCACTTCCACGGCTTCCTGATCCATGCCCCGTCCTACGGCGGCTCGCTGATCCTGCGCGCGCCGTTCGTGCTCGCGGTGACGTTGTGGCACGGCGGCGGCGATGCGGCGTTCCGCGCGTCGGCCGTCCCGTCCCTGATCGCGTCGATCGTGCTCGCCCTGATCCTGTTCGGCCGCCTGCGTGGCAAGAGCGCGTGGCTGGCCCTGCTGCTGTGCGCGGCCAACCCGCTGACGCTGGCGTCGTTCGAACCCGGCCATCCCGAGGAGCTGCTCGGCGCTGTGCTGTGCGCGGCCGCGGTGATGGCCGCGCTGCGCGACCACCCGCTGTGGGCCGGGGTGCTGGTCGGCGTCGCGATCGCCAACAAGCCGTGGGCGGCGCTCGCCGTGCTGCCGGTTCTGCTGGCGCTGGACCGCGGTCGCATCCGCGCGCTGCTGAGCGCCGGCGCCGCGTGCGCAATCGTGCTCGCCCCGCTGATGCTGGGCGGCGGGCAGAGCATCGGCCGCGCCGCCGCGTCGGCCCACGACGCCGGTTCGATCTTCCTTCCATGTCAGATCTGGTGGTTCTTCGGCTCGTCCGGGCATGTCGTCATGGGCCTGACCGGCCCCAAGCCCGACTTCCGCGCCGCGCCCGGATGGATCGGGGGCATCGCCCACCCGATCGTGATCCTGGCGGGACTCGCGCTGTCGGCCGCGTGGTGGCGGCTGCGGCGGCGCGGCGCCGACCGTCGCGATGCGCTCGGGCTGCTCGCGCTGGTGATGCTCGCGCGCTGCATCCTGGACCCATGGAACGTCGTCTACTACGAGCTGCCGTTCGTGATCGCTCTGCTGTGCTGGGAGGTCGAGCTGCGCCGCCCGCCGATCGGCGCGCTCGTCGCCACGCTGCTCACCTGGACGACGTTCGAGATCGTCATCCGCTACACGACGCCCGACGGCCAGGCGGCGTTCTTCCTGCTCTGGGCGCTTCCGGCGTTCGCGGCGCTCGCACTTCGGCTCTACGCGCCGGCGCGCTTCACGGCGCTGGCCACGCCGCTCATCGCCGGGCTGCGCCGCCAGCTGCCGTTCCTTGCCTCGGCCCTCGCGCCCGCGCGCGAAGCGGCGCATTCCTGACCGGTAGCCTGCGCGACGTGGAATACCACCTCGCGCAGCTGAACATCGCCCGCTTCCTCGCCCCGCTCGACACCCCGCGCCAGCAGGCGTTCGTCGACGCGCTGGTCCCCGTCAATGCGCTCGCCGACGACGCCGACGGCTTCGTCTGGCGCCTGCAGACCGACGACGGAGATGCCACGAGCATCCGCGCGTTCGAGGACCCGCTGATGCTCGTGAACATGTCGGTGTGGGAGTCGCTGGCGAAGCTGCGGGCGTTCGTCTACACCAACCGCGCCCACGTCTCGATCATGCGCCGCCGGCGCGAGTTCGCCGAGACGATGGTCGAGGCCCACCTGGTCCTGTGGTGGGTCCCGGCGGGCCACATCCCGACCGTCGACGAGGCCAAGGAGCGCCTGGAGCTGCTGCGGGCCGACGGTCCGACGCCGCAGGCGTTCACGTTCCGCGCGCACTTCCGGGCGCCGGGCGAGGGGACCGGCGCGGAGGCGGTGCAGGACGACCGCTGGCTCTGCCCGGCGTAGGGCGACACCAGCACCCGACTAGACGACGACAAGGTCCTTCCCCAGCCCCGTCAGGATCTCCGGCCCGCCGTCGCGGACGACGACCAGGTCCTCGATCCGCACGCCGAGCCGGCCGGGGAGGTAGATGCCCGGCTCGACGGTCACGATCTGGCCGGCGACCAGTGGGTCGTCGGATGCCAGCTGCGAGAGGCGCGGGCCTTCGTGGATCTCCAGGCCGACGCCGTGTCCCAGCCCGTGGCCGAAGTGGTCACCGAAGCCGGCGACATCGATGATGACGCGCGCCGCGGAGTCGACCTCGCGACCGTTGGGACCGGGCTCGACGGCGGCCAGTCCGGCGAGCTGGGCCTCGGCGACGATCTCGTAGACGCGCCGCGCCTCGTCCGACAGGCCCTCCCCCGTCGCGTACGTCCGCGTGCAGTCCGAGCAGTAGGCGTCCAGCACGCAACCCCAGTCGATCGTCACCAGCACGTCGCGAGCGATCTCGACGTCGCGCGGCTGGGCGTGCGGCAGCGCGCCGTGCTCGGCCGACGCGACGATCGCCGGGAAGCTCGCGCCGCTGGCACCGAGCTTGCGCATCTCGAGATCGAGGGCCAGCGCGATCTCCTGCTCGGTACGCCCGGCCAGGCCGTCCTCGAGCACGACGACCATCGCCGCGTCGGCCAGCTGCGCCGCCGCGCGGATCCGCGCGACCTCGCCGTCGTCCTTGACGGTTCGCAGTTCCTCCACGACCCCGCCGGCGGCGACCAGCTCGGCGCGCGACCCCAGATCGTGGGCGAGGCGTGTGTGCGACTTGACCGAGAGGTTGGCGTCGTCGAACCCCAGTCGCAGGTCGTCGCCGGCCAGCAGCCCGGGGACCGAGCCCAGCAGCTCGCCGCGGGCGATCTCGCGATGGAAGTCGTCGCCGACCTGCTCCTGGGCCTGGGACTCGTAGCGGAAGTCCGTCACGAACGCCCGGACGTTGGGCCCGACCAGCGCCAGCCCGCTGGTCCCGCTGTAGCCGGTGATGTAGCGGACGTTGGGAAGGTGGGAGACGAGCACGGCGTCGAGCCCGCGCTCGCCGGCGGCAGCGGCGAGACGGTCGGCGCGCGCGCTCACGACAGCACCTGCTTGAGCCGGGCCAGCGCCTCGCGGTAACCCTCGACGCCCTGCCCCGAGACCGTGGCCACCACGAGATCCGACAGCACCGACTCACGCCGGAACGACTCGCGCGACTGCACGTCGGACAGGTGCACCTCGACGGCCGGCACGGCCGCGATCTCCAGGGCATCGCGGATCGACCACGCGTAGTGCGTCCACGCCCCCGGGTTGAGGATCAGCCCGTCGGCCAGCCCTTCGAGCTTGTGCAGGTGGTCGATGAACTCGTGCTCGGCGTTGGTGTGGAAGAAGCGCACGCTGAGGTCGAGCTCGTCGGCGAACTCGTCGATGCGGAACTCGAGCTGCTCGAACGTCAGCTCGCCGTACACGTTCGCCGGCCGGCGCCCGAGCTGGTCGAGGTTGACGCCGTGCATCACGTCGATCCGGTTGCGTCCGTTCACGCTTGACCCGCCAGCTCCTCCACGGCCAGCAGAATGTCATGCTCGGCGATCACGTGGCCCGGAGTCACATCCCCGGGACCCGCCACGAGCACGAACGGGACGTCCGTCGTGAGGCGCTTCTTGTCGGCGTGGGTCGCCGCGACGACCGCCCCGGGGGCGACGCCGTTGAGCGACACGGGCACGCCCGCAGTGATCAGCAGCTCGCGCACCTGTTCGCGCAGCTGCGGCTGGCCGCTGAGCGACAGCGCCGCCAGCAGCCCAAGCCCGACCGCTTCACCGTGGCGATAGCGCGCGTAGCCGGTCACCGTCTCGATCGCGTGGCCGATCGTGTGGCCGAGGTTCAGCGCCTGGCGCGGCCCGCCGTCGCGCTCGTCGGCGGCGACCACGGCGAGCTTCACCCGCGCGCAGGCACGCACGACGTCGGGTTCGGGGCCGGCGCCGCCGGCGACCCGCGCCCACAGCGCTCCGCCCGCGATCAGCGCCGTCTTGAGCACCTCGACGTAGCCCGCCGCCCGCTCGGCCCGCGGCAGCGTCTCGAGCGTCGACGGGACGACGTGCACGGCCACCGGCTGGTGGTAGGCGCCGACATAGTTCTTGGCCGCCGGGAGATCGACGCCGGTCTTGCCGCCGTAGGCCGAGTCGACCTGGGCGACGACCGTCGTTGGAACCTGGACGACCGCGATGCCGCGCTGGTAGGTCGCGGCGCAGAAACCGCCGAGGTCGCCGACCACGCCGCCACCCAGCGCGACGAGCGTCTCGGCCCGCGTCACGCCTGCCGCGGCCATCGCGCTCCACACCTGCTCGGCGCTGGCCAGCGTCTTGTGGGCTTCGCCCGCCGCGATCGTCAGCGCCGTGCGCGCCTCGACCCGATCGCCGTACAGCGGTGCCACGTGCTCGTCGGACAGCGCGAAGGCGCCGCCCTGCGGCCACGCATCCTCGCCGAAGTAGACCGGGTAGTCGCCCGACGCCGCGTGCGCCCACACCATTCGCGTGCCAGGGGCAAGTGTGGCCAGCGCCCGGGCAGCGCGGGCGCCGATCCCGGCGTCACCGGCCGGCAGCACCGCGTCGGCGAGCGCCTCGTAGATCGGCGTACGCGCAGCGAGGCGCGCCAGGAACACGTCGCGGTCGCGGGCCAGCGGGCGCGACGAGCGCGACACCCGCTCCCACGCGGTGTCACCGTCGACCTCGACCAGGCAAACGGTGTGGCGCACGAGCGCGGCGCGTACCTTCTCGGACTCGATCGCACCGCCGCCGAGCGAGAACACGACCTCGTCGCCGGCCGCCGTGTCCAGCAGCTCGCAGACGACCGCCTCCTCGCGCTCGCGGAACGCCGCCTCGCCCTCACGGTCGAAGAACGCCTCGATCGTCATTCCCAGCCGCTGGGTCGTCGCGGCGTCGGAGTCGACGACACGGCGGCCCAGCACGCCTGCCGCCGCCCGCGCGGCCGTCGTCTTCCCGGCCCCCATGAACCCGATGAAGACGATGGCGCGCGCCGTCAAGGGCCCTGCCAGCCGATCCGCTCGCAGTAGCGCGCCACCGCCTCGACGACGTCGTCGATGTGATCGCCGCCGAACTTTCGCCGGTACGCCGCCGCGAGCACGAACGCGAGCATCGCCTCCCCCACCACCCCGGCGGCCGGGACCGTGCAGGAGTCGGTGCGCTCGCGCAGCGCCTCGGCCGGCTGGTGCGTGGCGATGTCGACCGATCGCAGCGGCTGGGTCAGCGTCGGCAGCGGCTTCATCGCCGCCCGCGCGACGAGCGGCTGGCCGGTCGTCATCCCGCCCTCGAGGCCGGCCGCGCGGTTGGTCTCGCGGTAGTAGCCGCGGGCCTCGGACCACATGATCTCGTCGTGGGCCTGGGATCCCGGCAGACCGGCGATCGTGAACGCGTCGCCGAGCGACACGCCCTTGATGGCCTGGATCGAGCACAGCGCACCGGCGACGACGCCGTCGAGGCGCTCCTCCCAGCTGACGTGCGAGCCGAGCCCCGGCACGAGCCCGTAGGCGATCACCTCGAACACGCCGCCGATCGACTCGTTGGCCTTGCGCTGGACGTTGATGTGCTCGACCATCGCGCGGCTCGAGTCGGGGTCCAGGCAGCGGACGGGGTCGTCGTCGACGCCGTCGAAGTCGCCGAGCTCCCGCGGCGGCCCGTCGGGCACCGTGACCGTCCCGATCTGCACGACGTGCGAGCGCACCGAGACGCCGAGCGCTTCGAGGAGCGCCTTGGCCAGCGCGCCGCCGGCGACGCGCGCGGCGGTCTCGCGCGCGCTGGCGCGCTCGAGGACGTTGCGCACGTCGGTGAAGCCGTACTTCTGCACCCCGACGAGATCGGCATGGCCGGGGCGCGGCAGATGGACCTCGGCCACCTCCTCCTGCACCGGCCACGGGTTCATCCGCTCCTCCCAGTTGGCGTAGTCGCGGTTGACGACCGACAGCGCGATCGGCCCCCCCAGCGTGCGGCCGTGGCGCACGCCGGCGGTGACCGCCGCGCTGTCGCGCTCGATCTTCATCCGCCCGCCGCGACCATGGCCGAGCTGGCGGCGCGCCATGTCCGCGTCGATCGACTCGCGGTCGAGCTCGAGCCCGGCCGGCAGGCCCTCGACGATGCACGTCAGGCCGGGCCCGTGGGACTCCCCGGCAGTGATCAGCTTCAGCGACGCCATCGGCGCCGGAGTCTACGGTCCAGGCCGCGCGGGAGCCCGCTACCGGCCGGAGCGCCGGGCGATGCTCGCCAGCACGGAGGCCAGCGACGGCAGGCGACGATCAAGCGCGCCGGTCTGCGGGTCAAAGGCGTAGCCCGAGACCGCGGACGTGCCCGCCGCGCGTGACTGGTCGACGACCTGGGCGCCGGCCTTGAGGCCCGCCGAGCCGCTCGAGTCGGCGCCCGCGGAGGACGACGAGCCCTTGGTCTTGACGATGCGGGTCAGGTCGAGCTCGTACTGGACCGGGTTGGCCGTGTCGCCGCCCGACGTGACGTCGAAGAACTCGACGTCCTGGGCCTTCATCTCGACGGTCTGGCAGTTGGTCGGCGTCGGCTTGCAGGTGCCGTCGCCGGTCGCCTTGGCGTCCGAGGAGACGAGGAAGACCGCGGTCTTGCCGTTGTCGGTCACGCCCATGTAGACGAAGAACGGGTCGATCGTCGACGGCAGCGGCGTGAGGCGCGGCACGTCCTTGTGGACGTTGAGGTCGCCGGCCTGGCCGACCCGCAGCGTGACGCGATAGTCACTGGGGCTCGCCGGCGTGGTCTTCGGCGACGTCGGCGGGACGTAGGGCGGGGTCGGCGGGACGTACGGGCTCGAGGGGCCGTTGCCGCCACCGCCATTGCCGCCACCGTTGCCGGTGTCGGGCGGGATGGTGTTGATGACCTTGACCTTCGCGGCCGCAACGTGCGGCTGCGTGAACGGGCTGCGCTTGCTGGCAGCGCCGTGGCGCGCCCTGGGCACCACGAGCTTGACGGCCGCCAGATCGCTCGGCTCGTCGGGGGTCGCGGGCGGGTTCACCAGCCCGGTGGCGATCGAGGTCGACGAGCTGTCCTTCTTGCCGCCGAGCACGAACGGGATCGCGACGAGCGCGATCGCGAGCAGCGCCACGACCGGCAGCAGCCGCTTTTCGACGAGGTCGGTCCAGATCGACTGCAGGAAGCTCATGGCGTCACACCGGCGGTCGCGGCCGGAGCGGAGGTCGATGCCCCGGCGGGGGTCGTCGACGCGGCCGCGGCCTGGTTGCCCGACGTGGCGGCCGGCGTGTCGCCGGTCGGGGTTGCGGAGGCAGTGCTGTCGGCGGGCAGCTCGAACGCGGTCGCCGCGATCTCGGCGTCGACCTGCGGGAAGCCCTTCTGCGTGGCCTTCAGAGTGATGGTGCCGATGACCAGCAGCCGGCCGGTCGCCGCCACGCGGCTGTGCTGGACCGTCGTGAGGTTCTGCACGGACTGCAGGAAGTGCTGAAGGTGGAAGTAGTTGCCGTAGTACTTCAGCGTGAACGGAATCGTCGTCGCGCCGGCGCCGACCGTCGAGCCGGGGGCAAGCGTCGAGGTCGCGGACGCGGTGACGGGCGTGGTCGGCGTCGTCGAGGCGGTCGAGGCGCTGTTGGCGGTCGTCACGGCGTTGGAGGCCGCGGCCGGAGGCGCCGGCGACGGGCCGAGCGTCGATGAGCCCTGGTCGATCGCGCGGAAGTCGACGTTGTCGCGCTGCGCAGCCGTCTCGAGCTGGACGAGCAGCGACGGGATCTCCTTGTCGCCCGGGACCGCCTTGCCGATCACGGCGACGGTCGCGTAGTCGCGGTTGTAGGCGTCGCGGGCGTTGGTGTTCGAGGTCACCTTCTGCTGGGCCTGGGTGAGCGCGCTCTGCTCGACCTGGATCTGGCCGACGAGGTCGTGCGCCTGCTGGCGCTTGGGCGCGATCACCATGAACCACAGCCCGGCCAGGACGGCCAGGGCCACGACGGCGATGACGACGAAACGATCGCGGGCGGTCATCCCTGCGCTCCTGCGCTCGTGGACTGGGTGACCGGCTCCGGCGGGGTCGCCGTCACGGTCGGGGTCGTCGCCAGCGATGCGGCGACGTTCACGTTGTCGGTACCGGTCTGGCGATCGCCGCCCGGGACCTCGTAGGTGACGCGGAGGTCGAACAGCGGGTAGCTGTCCTTGACCCGGCAGTCGGACGACTCCGAGCCGGCCGACACGGTGTCGGCCTTGTCCGATGAGATGAGGTCGACGTCGATCACGCCGTCCATCCGGCTGAGCGCCGACATCACGTTGGCGACGGGAATCTGCCCGGTCGTGCAGCCCTTGATCTCGATCTGCGGCCCGGCGGGCGCGGTCGAGCCGCTGGTGGCGGTCGGCGAAAGGGTGCCGTCCATCTCCTCGAGCCAGGTGTTGGTCGGCAGGACGCGCGGAATCTCGTTCATCGCGTGGGCCCAGTCGAAGCGGGTGTCGGCGATCTGGGTGACGGTGTCGACGCGCGCCTTGCGCTGCGCGGCCAGTGCCGAGTACTTCGCGAGCTGGGCGTTGGCGGTCTGCGAGTCCAGGACCTGCTGCTTGAGCGTCTTGAGCTGGCTCTCGCGGGTCGAGATCGTGCTCGACGTCATCGTGTAGACGGCGACGAGCGCCACGAGGCCCGCGAGCACGCCGATGACGGCGAACGCGACGCCACCCGAGCGCCCGGTGGTGCCACCGGCGCCACGGCGCTGATCGTCGGGGATGAGATTGACGGCCCTCATGCGGCCATCGACTCCCCGATCGCGAGGCCCGCGGCCACCGACAGGCGGCCGGCGTCGATCTCGGCGGGAGCGCCGTCGACGCTGCGAACGTCGACCGGCATGCCCAGCTCGGTGCTGAGCGCCTCGCCGAAGCCGGGCACCGACGCGGCTGCGCCGGTGAGCACGACACGTGAGACGGCGGGAGACCCGTCCTGTCCGACGTGGAAGTCCAGGGAGTTGCGCGCCTCGACGGCGATCCGGCGCACGCCCTCCGACAGCACGAGGTTGGCCTCGGAGATGATCTCGGGCTCGCCGTCGATCGTCTCCAGCGGCCGGCCGATGCCGACGTGGGTCAGCCAGGCGCGCGCGTGGTCGAGGGTCAGCGCGCGGCGCTCGGCGAGCTCGACGGCCAGCGACTCAAGGCCGCCACCGACGACGCGGGTGAACAGGCAGCGGGTTCCCTCGGCGACGGCGAGGTTGGTCAGGCCGCCGACCGACAGGTACATGATCGCCTCGTCGGGACCCGGCTGGTAGAGCGCGCGGATCATCGCGAAGGCGGCGAGGTCGAGGCCCTCGGGGCGCAGACCGGCGCCGCGGACCGCGGTCAACACGCGCTCGATCATGTCGCGGCGCGCCGCCACGACGAGCACGCGCTGGCGCGGGCCCTCGGCGGTGTCGACGACGTCGAGCGGGTGGAAGTCCAGAACGGCGCTCTCCAGCGGCATCGGAATCTCGTCCTGCGCGCGGAAGCGGACCGCCGCGTCCATCTCCTTGGGATCGGCGATCGGCGGGAGCTCGACGACACGGACGACGATCTTCTGGTTGGCGACGCCAACGCGGACACGCTTGTCGAAGCCCTTGTTCTCGCGGTACAGCGTGCGCAGCGCGTCCGACAGCGCCTCGACGTCGGTGACCTCGCCGTCGCGCACGATCCCGGCGTCCAGCGGCACGGTCGCGCCCTGGTCGATCTTGAGCACGCCGCCGTTGACCGAGACCTGGACGATGGAGACGCCAGAGGGCTCGATGTCGAGGCCGACGAGGGAACGGTTCTTGCTGACGCGCTTAGCCATGGGGAGTGAAGGTGTGAGGGGGAAAGAACCTTCTCCCGTCTGTTCGTCCAGTCGCCGCGCGTCTTGAGCCCGATTGGGCGAATTCGTGCGTAATCAGTGCAGGCTGTCCGTGTACCGATCGGCGATCGAGTCGCCGGCGAACAGCGCGATGATCCCGCCGAGGGCGAGGAAGACGCCGAACGGCACCCGCGTCTTGCGCCCTTCCTTGACGCCCTTGCGCCAGATGATCAGCAGTCCGATCAGCGCGCCGGACAGGAACGCGAAGAACACCGCCGGCGCGACGGCACGGCCGAGATAGAGACCCAGCACGCCGGCCAGCTTGACGTCGCCCATGCCCATCCCGCGTGGGGCCAGGAACGCGATCACGAGGAAGAACCCGCCCGCCGCGGCCGCGGCGATCAGCTGCTCGGAGATGAAGTCGCGGTCGAGCCCGATCGTGATCCCCAGCGCGACGATCGCGCCGGCGATCATCAGCTCGTTGGGGATGATCTGCAGGTCGTAGTCGATCTGGGCGACGGGGACCAGCAGCGTGACGAGGGCCAGCCCGAGCGCGATGCCGGCCGCGTCGTCGCGGGCCAGCACGACCGCCACGTACAGCACGGCGGTCAGCGCCTCGGTCAGCGGGTAGCGCGGCGAGATCGGCTCGTGGCAATTGCGACAGCGGCCGCGCAGGACCAGCCATGAGACCACGGGGACGTTGTCGTAGGGCTTGATCAGCGCATCGCACCCCGGGCAGTGTGACCCGGGGTGCAGCAGCGACTCGTGGCGCGGCAGGCGCCACACGACGACGTTCAGGAACGACCCGACCGCCAGCCCGCCGAGAGCGGCGAGCACCACTCCGGCTACCGTCATGTCGCGGTATTCCAGGCTGGGCGGTCGGAACCTGCTACGTGCCGCGCGTGTCGGCCGGGACCACTTCGGTCTCGCGGTTCACGCCCCACGAGGTCTTGACCGGGTCCAGGAAGTACGGCGGGTCGGCGTAGCGCAGTGACTGGTCGTACTTGTACAGCTTGGCGTAGCCGGTGGCGATCGTCGTCCCGCCGCTGTGCGTACCGACCGTGCCGCGGTACTTCTGGGCGATCGCGCCGTCGACCGTCAGCGTGCCCTCGGGGTCGCCGCAGCTCGGGTTGTCGACCAGGAACGAGTGCTGGAGCGACAGGATCGCGGCGTCGATCTCGACGTTGAACATCGCATCCGCGGCGCTGTGGTCACCGGTGCCGATGCACTCCTGCTGACCGGACTTCCAGGCGATCGGGTGGTAGACGCGCACGAACCCGTTGGCGATCAGGCCCATCTCGGCCGAGCCGGTGGGATCGGCCCGCTTGAGGTCGCCGTCGACGATGATGTCGTTGTCGGCGCCGACGGTGATGCTCTGCGGGTACGTACCGTCGATCCACGCGTCACCACAACCCGGGTCGGCGTTGTAGTGCTGCGCCTCCTGGTACGTGGTGTTGCACGTGCCGTTGCGGACATAGATGACGTTGTTGGCCGGCAGACCGAGCTGCTGGGTGACGCCACCGCTGGTCACCTTGACGGTGCCGTTTGACTGGAAGTGCAGGATCGTCTTTCCGGTGAACGTCCAGCCGTTGAGGGTGTCACTGGCGAGGTCGCCGTTGGTCGGCGGGAACTGCATCACCGGCGCATTGGCGATCTGGGTGCCGGCGCCCCTGATTCCCACGCCGCAGCCGTACTCGAACTCATTGGGGTCCGAGGCCTCGATGCGGTCGTTGGCGGTCGCGCCGAAGACCGGCGCGCCACAGGTGTAGAAGCGGTCGTTGGTGTGCATCGGGCCGTTCATCGTGTCCGCCGCGATGAACTGCTGGTCGTTGCAGTTGTTGAGGCTGCGGCCGTCGCGGCGATAGATGCCCGAGCAGTTCTTCAGGGCAGCGGCCTGATCGCTCGGCTGGTAGCTGAGCGTGTCGGGCGTCTCGTAGTCGGTGAACCACAGGAAGTCCACGAAGCCGATGCGGCGGAACGTCGCGCGGATGCTGCGGTAGCGGCCGCGGTAGCGACCGGTCGACAGAATCGAGAACGTCCCGTTCTGCTGGTTGAGGAACGTCGTCGCCGCCAGCCCGGCCTCGCACTGCAGCGCGCCCGGAGCGGGTAGCAGCTCGACGTTGTAGGACGGCGGCGGGCCCTTGTCGGGCGAACCGGGTGGGGCGGGGATGTCGCGCCACAGCCGCGGGGTCGAGGTGCTGCCGTTCCACAGCGGGTTCGGCACCGCCGGCTTGGGCGGGTTGGTGCAGTAGGTCCAGTAGTTGGGGTCCTGCGACAGCTGGAAGTTGTAGAACGCGATGCCCGCCTCGGCCGCCGAGTAGGCCTGCTTGGTGTTCTGATCACCGCGCGCCAGTGGGATGCCGTTGTTCGCCGTCGCAAACGCGGCGACGACCAGCAGGCTGGAGAGCATCAGGGTGATCATGATCGCGACGGTCGTGAAACCGTCGTTGCGGGTGAGTCGGGCGTTCAGTTGCAATTTGTCCCCAGTCTCGGCGCAGTGGGATCCGCCACGCGGGTGTACACGTCGTCCTGGAAGCTCGAGCCATAGGCGTTCGGGTTACCGTTGGCGCTGGCCGTCCCGCGGGCGAGGAACGAGACCCGCACGTCGACCGCCTGGCCGCGATCGACATCCGCCAATGGCGTGGCGAGCGGCGTCGGGTCGAGGCCCGGGGTGCCCGTCGCGGCGAACTGGAAGTACTGGAAGACCGGCGCGCCTGCCACCGGGACGACCTTGTCGAGGATCGTGAACGTCCTCGTCGGCGTCGACAGGTACGTCGTGGCCGGCGGCATGTTGACGCCGTTGTAGTCCTGTTCGACGAGCTTGCCGGGCGCGTTGGCCGGCGAGCCGGTGGGCGCCTTGACGTAGCTGATCGTGCGCTGCATCGGCGGCAGCTTGTTGCCGGTCAGGTCAGACGTGAACGTGACCGTGTTTCCGTCGCCGTACACGATCGGCGGGTGCAGGCCGTCGATGCAGACCTCGGCGCGCAGCTCGCGCGAGACCACCTCGAGTGCGATCCGTCCGCGCTGCGACGCGTCCTCGCGCTGCTGGATGCGGTTGTTCTGCGTGATCGAGGTCTGCAGCGCCAGGAACGCGGCGAACACCACGATCAGGCCGATGACCGTGGCGATCATCAGCTCCGGCAGCGTCTGCCCCGCTTCGTCACGAAGGGTCATGGGAAGGTGGGCGGGCACGTGTAGCCCCCGGCGGGAGTCGAGCTCCCGTTGGTCGACGAGATGGTCAGGTTCGCCGGCGTGCCGGCGTTGTCGTCGTTGTCCCACTGACCGACGTTGACCTTGTTCTTCAACGAGCCGGAGTCACCATCGCGGGCGCAGACCAGGTAGTGGCCGATCGGGTAGCCGGTGTGGGTCGGATCGACCTGGCCGTTGGTGACCGCCGAGGTGATCGCCGACTGGGCGCACGACGAGTCGGCGTTGACGACCGTGACGGACCCGTTTTGGACCTGGCCGCCGGTGCTGCCATTGATCACGTGGAACAGCAGCGACGGGATCGTCACCTTGAGCTCCTGCGGCGGACCGCCGGGCGCCGTGCTCGGGAGCGAGCCCGACGAGACGTGAGCCGCGGGGTTGTTGGTCCAGTTCGCCGGATCGGCGCTCGGGCAGCCGGCGCCTGCGTAGGCCCCGTAACCGCCCGGGAACGGGAACAGGTTCGTCGCGTTGATGGTGTGTCCCCAGCCACCGGGGCTGGCCGGCATCGGGCGCTTGCCGTTGAGCTGCGTCTCGGGCGCCGGCGGCACCATCTTCGGGTTGACGAGCGTGGCCTGCTGGGCGCTGGCCGAGGTCAGGTCGTTGGGCCCGGTGCTGCCGTAGGACTGGGTCCAGAACGTGATGTTGGCGGACGTCGCGAGATCGACGACGATCGGGCAGATCGCGGTCGAGCCGCTCGGGACCGGGCAGCTGCGCTTGGCCGGGGTGTTTCCGCCCCAGTCGACCCAGCCGTTGCGCTGGACCTGTGCGACGTACGGGCCGCTCGGGATGTATCCGAACACGGCGCAGCCGTTGTCGTCGGTGACGTCGTTGAGCGACGTGCCGAGCTGGACCGGGATCGCGGCGACCGGATCGGCGGTCGGCTCGGATCCGTCGGTCACCTGGATGCCGACCGAGCCCTGGCCGGGGCCGAACGAGCCGACCGGCGGTGTGACGAGGCTCTGGGCGGTGACCGGTGTCACGGTGCCCATGCCGGGCCAGGTCACCGTCGAGGTGATCTCGATGTAGCTGCCCTGCGAGCTGCTGCTCGTGCAGGTCGCGATGCCGCTGTTGTCGTTGACCCAGTCGGCGCGCTCCTTGACGGTGAACACGACGCCGCCGACCGTGGTCTGCGAGGCCGGCACCGTGGCGCGAAGGTTTGAGAGGTAGGCGACCGTGTAGGTGCGCATGCGCTCCTGGTCGGTCTGAGCCAGGCTCGAGGCGACCGAGCGCTGCTTGTCGATGCTTGACGCCTTGGTGCTGGAGTCGAAGCCGTCGAGAAGACCGACCGTGACGATGAGCACCAGGACGGCGCCCATGATCACTTCGATCAGCAGCCAGCCGTCTTCATTTTGGATGGAACGCTTTGCCCGCATGTCTTCTCTCACCATCGGACGGTTATACGCGGCATTGAGAGGCCCCTGGACACTCTCTGGACGCTCGGGCGCTGGTGTGCAAGCCGTCAGTGCCCCGAAATACAGTGAGGGGGCGGATCCAGTGGATCCGCCCCCTCGGGAACTTCATGTGATGCTAACTGGTGACTACCAGGTGCCGGTCGAGCAGGAACCGGTGCCGGTCGGCGCGCAGGAGCGGGACACGTTGCCCGCCGAGTCACGCGCGATCGTGTACGCCACACCGCTCTTCGACGCGGCGACGATCGTGTAGCTGGTCTGCGTCGCCGTCGAGACGCCAACGGAGCCCGACTTGGCAGCCGGCGTGCCACCGACGAGCGGGAGGCCCGTCGACACGTTGCCGTTCTGCGTCAGCTGGGCGACCGTCTGGCACAGCGTGTAGTCCGTGCTGTCGGCGTAGCACGACTCGACCTGCGAGACGAGGTTACGCGCGTTGGACTTCGCCGAAGCGTCCTGGCCCTTCTGCTGCTGACCCAGGAAGGTCGGCAGGGCGATGGCGGCCAGAATGCCGATGATCAGAATGACGACGAGGAGCTCAACAAGAGTGAAGCCCTCTTCGCGCGAAGCGCGATTGCGCAGCGAGTGCAGCATGTGAATAGCCCCTCCTTGGGGGTGATCCTTGTTTCTGGGGCCCACCCTGGATGAGCAGGGCCCCGGCTTAGTCCGGTATATCGGGCGCTCGCGGGGCCACTTGAGGCTGTGGCCAGCGTGACTGGACACTTCTCCGGAGTGCTGCGGCTCTGTCCAGAGGGCGCGTGGTGCACAATCGGGAGACAGTGCTCGGAAGACGTCTCGTCGTGTGGCTGCTCGCCATGTTCGCTCTGCTCCTGTTTGCCGGGGCGATCGCGCCGCGCCGCGAGGTCGATCAGAAGCCCTATCCGGCGACGCCGGGCGCCGCCGACGCATCGCCGGGCCCGGTGCGCAATCTGACGCTGCGCCCGGGCGGGCGCGTGGTCGTGCACGTCGGCGAGAACGTGGCGCTGACCGTGGCCGTCGGGTCGTCCGACAGCGTCGACATCGATGCGCTGGGCATCTCGCAGTTCGCCGACCGGCGCACGCCGGCCAAGCTGATGTTCCTGGCCTACCCGGCCGGGACGTACCCGGTCACGAGCGACAACACGGGTAAGACGATCGGGACGCTGGTCGTTCAGCCGCCTGCGCCGGCGCCGCCGTCGGGCTCCCCGGCCTCGGGCGTGCGTGGCGTGCCGGCCGCCGCCTGAGCGTCGCGGTCGGGGTCGAACAGGCCGTTGCCGCCGCACCACGGGCAGGTGACGGTCGAGGGCGAACCGCCGAGGTTGGAGATCAGCGACCCCGTGCCTCGGCACGGGGAGCACGGGCGTGGTTCGGTCTCTGCCTCGGTTGTCTGCGCGTCGGTGCCCACGAGGCGGCGAGAGTAGCGCGTCTAGGATCGCGTCCATGGCCGCCCCCGGCGCCGACGGACGCTTCGCCCCCTCCCCCAGCGCCGATCTGCACCTCGGCAACCTGCGCACGGCGCTGCTGGCGTGGCTGTTCGCGCGTGCGCAGAACGCGCGTTTCGGGGTCCGCGTCGACGATCTCGACCGCGGCCGCTCGCGCCCGGAGATCGCCGAGCGCCAGTTGGCCGACCTGGTCGCGCTGGGCCTCGACTGGGACGGGCCGGTCGTCTGGCAGTCCCGTCGCGCCGACGCCTACGACGCAGCGCTCGGCGCCCTGCGCGAGGCCGATCTCCTGTACCGCTGCTGGTGCACGCGCGCCGAGATCCGCGACGCGGTGCGTGCGCCCCACGGTGACGCGCCGCCCGCGGACGCCTATCCGGGCACTTGCGCGCGGCTGACCGCCGCGCAGGTGGCCACGCGTGAGCGCTCCGGGCGCCCGCCGGCGCTGCGCGCACGGGCGGCCGGCGCGCAGATCGCCTTCGACGACCGTCTCGCCGGCCCGCAGCGCGGGACACTCGACGACTTCGTCGTGCTGCGCAACGACGGCACCCATGCCTACAACCTCGCCGTGGTCGTCGACGACGACGCGCTGGGCGTCGGCGAAGTCGTGCGTGGCGCCGACCTGCTCGCCACCACGGCGCGCCAACTGTGGCTCTACCACCGTCTCGGCGCCGGGGCACCGCGCCACGCCCACGTCCCGCTCATGCACGGTGACGACGGCAAGCGCCTGGCCAAGCGCCACGGCGCGGTCACGCTCACCAACCGGACCAAGCTGGGCGAGTCCCGTGAGCAGATTTGCGGAGCGCTGGCGGCCTCCGTCGGCCTGTGGACGCGCGGCGAACCGGCCACCCCGGCGCAGGTTCTGGCGCACTTTGACCCCGATTGCGCGCTGCAAGCGCAGTAGGGTCCCTGCATGGCGACGATGGCCGAGCTCGCTGAGCGCGCGACGGCGGCCGGCCGCATGGGCATCGACACCGAGTTCATGGGCGAGGGCCGCTACCGCCCCGAACTGTTCCTGATCCAGGTGGCGACGCCGCTGCCCGGCGACGGCGACGAGGGCGACGTGACCGTGCTCGACCCGCTGGACGAGGGCTTTGACCCCTCGCCGCTGGCGGCGGTGCTCGCCGACCCGGCGATCGAGATCGTGCTGCACGCCGGGCGCCAGGACGTCGCGCTGCTGCGCCGGCTGTGGAACACGCGGCTGCGCAACGTGTTCGACACGCAGGTCGCGGCCGGCTTTGCGGGCCTGCGCGCCCAGCTCGGCTATGAGGGCCTGCTGCGCGAGATCCTCGGGGTGCGGCTGGAGAAGTCGGCGAGCTTCACGCGCTGGGACCAGCGGCCGCTGAGCGCCGAGCAGCTCGGCTACGCCCGCGAGGACGTCCTGCACCTGCTCGCGCTCGCCGAGCGTCTCCAGGAGCGCCTGGCCGCCCAGGGCCGGCTGGAGTGGGCGCGCGAGGAGTGCACGTTCCTCGAGGAGATCAGCGACGACCGCGACATCGACGTCCTGTTCGCCAAGCTTCCGCGGGTCAACTCGCTGGACCCAGGGCGCCGGGCGATCGCGCGCGAGCTCGTGGTGTGGCGCGAGGAGGCCGCCCAGCAGGAGGACCGTCCGGCATCGACCGTGCTTCAGGACGCCACGCTGGTCGAGATCGCCAAGCGCCGGCCGCAGACGCGCGAGCGCCTGGCCCACATCCGTGGCCTCAACGAGGGCACGCTGCGGCGCCGCGGCGCGGGCCTGCTGGCCGCGATCGAGCGCGGCCGCGAGCGGCCGCCGATCCCCGTCGTCGGCGAGCGCCCATCGCACCCCGACGCGCTCGACGCACCGGTCATCGCGCTGGCCGAGGCGCTCGTGCGCGCCCGAGCGCTCGAGGCCCAGCTCGCCTACGAGCTGCTCGCCTCGCGGGCCGACCTCCAGCGAATCGTGCTCGCGGCGCGCGACGGCGATCCCGAGCCCGACGTGCGGACCCTGACCGGCTGGCGCCGCGAGCTTGTCGGCGCCGAGCTGCTGGACCTGCTGCGCGGTGAGCGCACGCTGCGGGTCGACAGCGGGCGCGTGACGATCGGCGCCGAGTAGCGCTGCTCTGATACCCCCCTGGAGTATCATCGGTGGCGATGGACTTCGCCGTCGATGCTTTCAAGGACGCGCTGTTGATGGCGTGGGCCGTCGGCTGGGCGCTCGTGCTCGGGTTCGCGATCTCGGCCGTCATCCAGGCGTGGGTCCCGCGGGAGCCGATCGAGCGCCGGCTGGGCGGCGACGGCGCGCGCCCGATCGCCTGGGCCACCGGCCTCGGCGCCGCGTCGTCGTCGTGCTCGTACGCGGCGATCGCCATCGCGCGCTCGCTGTTCGCGCGCGGCGCGTCGGCGGCAGCCTCGCTGGCCTTCCAGGCCGCTTCGACGAACCTCGTGTGGGAGCTCGGGCTCGTGCTGTGGACGCTGATCGGCTGGCAGTTCACGGTCGCCGAGTACGCCGGGGGCGTGGTGATGATCGTGCTGATGTCGCTGCTGCTGCGGCGTTTCGTGCCCCGCGACCTCGAGGCCCAGGCCCGGGCCAACGCGCAGGCGGCCGAGGGCGGCCACTGCCATGGGCACGATCACGGCGGCGGCGGAGCCGCGGTCACGGGCCGCGCCCGGCTGACCAGCCGCGACGCCTGGACCGACGTCGCGGTCAACTTCCGCGGCGACCTCCAGATGATGGGCAGGGAGATCGCGATCGGCTTCCTGCTCGCCGGCGTCGTCGCCCAGCTCGGCCACGGCGTCTTCTCGACCGTCCTCGCGCTCGATGCGCCGCACGGCGTGCAGGCGGTCGAGAACGTGATCGTCGGGCCGCTGATCGCCGTCGCGAGCTTCGTCTGCTCGGTCGGCAACGTGCCGCTGGCCGCCGTCCTGTGGTCGCAGGGAATGACGTTCTCCGGCGTGCTGGCGTTCCTGTTCGCCGACCTGATCGTGCTGCCGATCGTCGCCATCTACCGCAAGGTCTACGGCCCGCGCTACGCGCTGGCGATCACCGGCCTGATGTTCGTGTCGCTGATCGGCGCGGCGCTGGTCGTCGGCGCAGTGTTCGGGGTCACGGGCCTGATCCCGACCGGCGCTCGGCCCACGCGCGGCGACGTCTTCGGCGCGGTGCACGCCGACCACACGCTGGTCCTCAACGTGGTCGCCGGAATCGTGTTCGTGGCGCTGATGGCGCTGACGGTGACGCCTAGGCGACTAGGCGGCCGAGCGCGTGCATCAGCTCGGCCGTGAGCTCTTCGCGGCGCTGCGGGTCCTCGGCGGCGGCCATGCAGTGCTCGACGTGGCCGGCGGCGAGGCCAAGGGCGACCTTGTCGAGCGCGCCGCGTACGGCCGCGATCTGCTGGAGCACATCGGGGCACCAGCGGTCCTCCTCGATCATCGCCTGGATGCCGCGCGTCTGGCCCTCGATCCGTCGCAGGCGGTTGAGTAGCTGGTCCTTGGTCGCGCTGTAGCCGCGGGTCTCCATTCCCGAAATGATACTGGGAGGGGGTATCGGATTTCGTACGCTGCCATCCATGGGCTCGGTCGAGATCACGCGTCGTGACCTGCTGGGAGCGGGCGTCGGCGCCGGCGCAGCGCTCGCGCTGGGCGGATCGACGCCGGTCTGGGCCAAGCCGCGGGCCGTGAAGCGCGCCGATGTCGTTGTCGTCGGCGCAGGATTCGCCGGACTGACCGCGGCCCGCGCGCTGGTCGCCCATGGCAAGTCGGTGATCGTGCTCGAGGCGCGCGACCGCGTCGGCGGGCGCGTGCTGAACCACACGCTGCCGGGCGGCCACGTCTCCGAGGGTGGCGGCACGTTCGCCGGCCCGACCCAGGATCGGGTTCTGTCGCTGGCCAAGGCGATGGGCGTCGGCACATTCGCCACCTACGACAAGGGCAACAACGTCTACGTCAACCAGGGCCAGCGGTCGACCTACTCCGACACCGGCGTCACCGGCACCGCGCCGGACGACCCGGCGATCCTCGGCGCGCTGGCGACGAGCGTCATCTATCTCGACACGACGTCGAAGACCGTGCCCGTCGCGGCGCCGTGGACGGCGCCGGATGCCGCTGCGCTCGACGCCCAGACCCTCGCCCAGTGGGTCGCCGCCAACACCGACAACGACCCGCGCTACCTCAACGTGCTCGCCTCGGCCACGCGCGCGATCTTCGGCGCCGAGGCGAGCGAGCTGTCGCTGCTGTACACGCTGTTCTACACCGCCTCCTCGGGCAACCTGGCCAACCCCGGGACGTTCGAGCGCAACTTCAACACACGCGGCGGGGCGCAGCAATCGCGATTCGTCGGCGGATCGCAGCGGATCGCGCTGCTCGTCGCCAAGCATCTCGGCGCGCGCGTCGTGCTCGGGTCGCCGGTGCGGCGGATCGCCCAATCGGCGGGCGGGGTGACGATCACCGCCGACCGGCTCGTGGTCAAGGCGCGGCGCGCGATCGTCGCGGTCCCCCCCGCCCTGGCCGGCCGCATCGACTACGCGCCCGCGATGGGGGCGGACCGCGTCGCGCTGACCTCGAAGGTCCCCCAGGGCTCGCTGGTCAAGGTCGCCGCGGTCTACGAGCGGCCGTTCTGGCGCGACGCCGGGCTCAACGGCAGCGCGCTGGGCGACGGGCTGATCGGCGTCACGTTCGACGACTCACCGCCGGGCGGCAGGCCGGGGATCATCTTCGGCTTCGTCGGTGGCGCGTCGGCGCGCAGGTACCGCGGGCTCAGCCGGGGCGCGCGGCGCATGCAGGTGCTCGGCGAGCTGGCGACGTTCTTCGGCGCCCAGGCCAAGAAGCCCACGATGCTGTTCGACACCGACTGGGGCGCTGACCCGTGGAGCCGCGGCTGCCCGGTCGCCGTGTACAGACCAGGGATCCTGAGCGCCCACGGCTCCGCGCTACGCGCCCCGGTCGGCGCAATCCATTGGGCCGGCACCGAGACGTCGGACTACTGGAACGGCTACATGGACGGCGCCGTGCGCTCGGGTGAGCGGGCGGCGGCGGAGGTGCTGGCGAGCTGAGCAATCCACCTGCTCGATGGGTGACTGGCGGCGTGGACCCGCGTGATCGCCCCGTAGCATCGGACTGTGCCGCTTCTCCCACGCGCCGCCGTTTCCCTCGCCCTCGTGCTGTTTGCCGCAGCGGCGCCGGCGTCCGCGGCGGCGCACCCGGTGCAGGGGCAACTCCAGGACGCGGTCACCGCGCAGCGGCTGCTCCCCGCAGAGGCCGCACAGGCCTGGTCCCTGTACCGGGCCGGCCGGGCGGCCTCGGCGACCGCGACCGAACGTGCCGCCTCGGATGTGGTTCTGCGATCGGCACGCGCCGGCCAGCTCGGCGTCGACGCGCGCCAGGCGCTCTGGGGTCTCCAGGCCTCCGCCGGGCAACGCCAGCTCCTGCAAGGCCGGCAGGTCGTGCCCGGAACCCGCATCGAGGTTCGGCTGTACTCCGGTGCATGGTGGCCGCATCAGCTCGGCACATGGGCGTGGCTCGGCGCCGCCGCCGGCGACCCCAAGACGAAATCCGCAACGCTCCAAGCGTGGTGGGTGCAGGCATCACAGCTCCTGACCCCAGGTCCCGGTGACACCGTCCAGGCGGCGACGTTGAACCCGTTTCGCAGCAAGCAAACCGGATGGACGTCTGCGATGACGCAGGCGACGGCGGCACGCACGCTGCAGCGCCTCTCGGTACGGCTGGCCGACCCGCAGCTCGCCGCGGAGAGCGGCCAGATGCTGAGCCTCATCTCGCCCGCCGGCGGGCTGATGGTCGACGGCCGGCCGTTGCTCTACTCCGATGACCCCAAACAGATCGTCGCCAACGCGCATGCGCAGACGCTCCTGGCCGTATCGCAGATCGCCGACACCGACCCCAGCGCCGCGCCGCTGGCCGCGCAGCTGAACCAGACGCTGGAGGCCGACCTCCCCGGGTATCTGACGCCCGGCTGGTCGCTGTACTCCCGCGGCGGCCCGTACGCTCCCCTCAACTATCAGGAGCTCATGGCCCAGCTGACCGGCCAGCTGTGCCAGCGGCAGATGGGCCCCGAATACTGCGCCGCCTCGCAGCGCCTGACCGCCGAGATCAGCCAGCCGCCGACGATGCGCGTCGTGGCCGTCGGCAGGCTCCGCCACGGCGTCCGCCGCGTCGTTCTGGCCCTCTCACACCCCGGTCAGCTCCGCGTCGCCGCCAAGCGCGCCGCCGGGTTCGGGCGCGTGGCGCAGACATCGGCCCGCGTCGGGCGCAACACGCTTGCGGTCAGATGGCCGAAGGGCGCCGATCAGCTGTCGGTCTCGTTCGTGTCGGTCCAAGGCACCAGCCTCACCGACAGCGTCCCGATCGCTACTTGATCGCGTTGTAGACCTTGAACAGCGGCAGGTACATCGAGATGACGATGAACCCGACGATGCCGCCGACCAGGATGATCATGACCGGCTCGAGGATCGAGGTCAGCGACTTGACGGCCGCGTCGACCTGGTCCTCGTAGAAGTCGGCGATCTTGGCCAGCATCTGGTCCAGGGCGCCGGTCTCTTCGCCGACGCCGACCATGTGGCTGACCATCGTTGGGAAGACGGAGAGCTCCTTGAGCGGCTCGGAGATCAGGCCGCCGGCCTTGACGTTCTCGATGACGCGGTGCATCGCGTCCTCGATGACGTCGTTGCCGGCCGTCTTGCCGGTGATCTCCAGGGCCTGGAGGATCGGCACACCGGCGCTGACGAGCGCCGACAGCGTACGGCTCCAGCGGGCGATCGAGATCTTCTGCACGATGTCGCCGATCTTCATCGGGATCCGCAGACGGAACGTGTCCCACTGGTGCTTGCCGCGCTTGGAGTGCTTCCACTTGCGGAACAGCACGACGACGCCGACCACGATGACGATCAGCGCCCACCAGTAGTTCGTCATCAGGTTGCTCAGGCCGACGGTGAAGGCGGTGATCGGCGGAAGCGCGGGCGGCTTGCCGTCGGGGCCCGGGAACTGCTTGAAGACGCCGACGAAGACCGGGATCAGGAACGTGACCAGGGCGATCAGGACGAGGAACGCGAACGACATGACGACGATCGGGTACGTCATCGCCGACTTGACCTGGCGTCGTAGCGAGTCTTCCTTCTCGAGCTGATCGGCGATCCGCTCCAGCGACGAGTCCAGCACGCCGCCGGTCTCGCCCGCGGACGCCATCGCCACGAACAGCGGGCTGAAGATCTTCGGATGGCGCGCCAGCGCGTCGCTCAGTGCGAGGCCGGCTTCGACGTCCTTGCGAACCGCGGTCAGGACGTCGACGAGCTTCTTGTTCGCCGTCTGGGCCTCCAGCACGTACAGCGCCCGCAGGATCGTCATGCCCGAGCTGATCATGGTGGCGAGCTGACGCGTCATGACCGCGAGATCAGTCAGCTTCACCTTCTCCATGAAGTCGAGACGGATCTCCTTCGACTGATGCTTGGCGCTGATGTCGAGGACGATCAGGCCACGGGCCTTGAGCTGGTCGGCGACGACCTGCTTGGAATCGGCGTCGACCTGCCCCGAGGCCTTGGCCCCGGTGACGTCCATCGCCTTGAAGACGTAGGTCGACATGCGCGTTTCCTACGCGGCGAACGCCGCGGCGCCCATGAGCCGGCGCAGCTCTTCGGGGGTCGACGAGCGGGCCTCGGCCTGGCGAGCCGTCAGCTTGCCCTGCCGCACGAGCGTGGCCAGCGCGGCGTCCATCGTCTGCATGCCGCTGGCCGAGCCGGTCTGCATCGTGGAGTAGATCTGGTGGGTCTTGCCCTCGCGGATCAGGTTGCGCACGGCCGGGGTCGGCACGAGCACCTCAACCGCGACGCAGCGCGAGCTGCCGTCCGAGGTCGGGATCAGCTGCTGGGTCATGATCCCCTGCAGCGCGACCGACAGCTGGACGCGCACCTGCTGCTGCTGGTGGCTCGGGAAGACGTCGATGATTCGGTCGATCGTCTGCGGGCAGTCCTGGGTGTGCAGCGTGGCGAACACGAGGTGGCCGGTCTCGGCCGCGGTCAGCGCGGTCTGGATCGTCTCCAGGTCGCGCATCTCGCCGACGAGGATCACGTCCGGGTCCTGGCGCAGGGCGCCCTTGAGGGCCATCGAGAAGGACTGCGCGTCGGCGCCGAGCTCGCGCTGGTTGACCAGGCACTTCTTGTGGCCGTGGAGGAACTCGATCGGGTCCTCGACGGTCATGATGTGCTCTTCGCGGGTCTCGTTGATCTCGTCGATCATCGCCGCCAGCGAGGTCGACTTGCCCGAGCCGGTCGGACCGGTGACGAGCACGAAGCCACGCGGCTTGGTGCAGAACTCGTGGGCGACCGTCGGCAGGCCGAGGTCATCGATCTGCGTGATGACGCCGGGGATCAGACGGAAGGCGGCGCCGAGCGCGCCGCGCTGGAAGTAGGCGTTGACGCGGAACCGTGCGTGGTTGGGGACCGCGTAGGCGAAGTCGATCTGCCAGTCCGTCTCCAGCCGCTGGCGCTGGTCGTTGGACAGGATCGAGTAGATGATCTCGCGGGTGTCGGTGGGGTCCAGCGGCGGGTAGCCGTCGAGCGGCGTCAGCCGTCCGCGGACCCGCACCATCGGCGGGGAGCCGGCGGTGATGTGGAGGTCAGACGCGCGACGCTCGAGGACGTCGAGCAAGAGGTCAGCAAAATCAAAACGCATCGTTACTCCTAATCGGCCATTCGTTGACGTTCTTGACGACGGCTTTAGCCCGCGGAGCCGCCGCCGGTGACGCGTGAGATCTCGGCGATCGAAGTCATCCCGAGCCTCACCTTCTCCAGCCCGTCTTCGCGCAGGCGCCGCATTCCGTTGGCAACCGCCACCTCGGCGATCCGGTCGGCCGAGGCGCGTTCGACGGTCAGCCGGCGGATCTCGTCGGTGATCGTCATCACCTCGTACAGACCGATCCGGCCCTTGTAGCCCGTGCTGGCGCAGCGCGCGCAGCCGGCCGGCTCGAAGGCCTCGATGTCCTCGTCGACCTCGAAGCCGTGGTCGAGCAGCAGTTTCTTGCTCAGGGTCGTCGGCGCCTTGCAGCTCGCACAGAGCGTCCGGGCCAGGCGCTGCGCGACGACGCAGTCGATCGCACTCGAGACAAGGAACGGCTCGATCCCCATCTCGATCAGACGGTTGATCGCGGTCGGCGCGTCGTTGGTGTGCAGCGTCGACAGGACGAGGTGGCCGGTGAGGGCGGCCTCGATCGCAATCTGCGCCGTCTCGCGGTCGCGGATCTCGCCGACCATGATGATGTCGGGGTCGGCGCGCATCATCGAGCGCAGGCCGGTGGCGAAGGTCAGGCCCGCCTTGGGGTTGGTCTGGACCTGCGTGATGCCCTCGATCTGGTACTCGACCGGGTCCTCGATCGTGATGATGTTCTTGTCGGGCGTGTTGACGACCTGGAGCGCCGCGTAGAGCGACGTCGACTTGCCCGAGCCGGTCGGGCCGGTCACGAGCAGTGCGCCGTAGCTCTGGCGGAAGCCGCGCTCGAAGCGGGCGCGCTCCTGGTCGAGCATGCCGAGCCGGTCGAGGTCGACCGTCACGTTCTCCTTGTCGAGGATGCGCATGACGATCGACTCGCCGTGGACGCTGGGCAGCGTCACGATGCGCAGGTCGATGTGGCGGCCGTCGAGGCTCAGGCCGACGCGGCCGTCCTGCGGAAGGCGGCGCTCGGCGATGTCGAGGTCGGCCATGATCTTCACACGGCTGATCACGCCGGCGACCATCTTGCGCGGAACGGTGGTGGTCGACGTCATGACGCCGTCGATGCGGAAGCGGACGCGCAGGTCGCGGCCGTCGGGAGTCAGGTGGACGTCGGAGGCGCCCTGCTCGACGGCCTGGGCGACGACCTGGTTGACGAGCTTGATGACCGGCGCGTCGTCGGCCGAGTCGCGCAGCTCGACGATCTCGGTGCCGCCGCCCGGGTCGTCGGGATCGTCGAACGCGGCCGAGCTGACGACGTCGTCGAGCCGCGTCAGGCGGGCGATCAGCGCGTCGATGTCCTCGCGCCAGGCGACCGCCGCGCGGACCTCGTAGCCGGTCATCAGCGCGATGTCGTCGACGACGAGCACGTTGGCCGGGTCGGCCATCGCGACGAGCACCGTGCGGTCGCCGATGAACGCGACGGGGACGGCGTCGTAGCGGCGCGCGGCCGCACTGGTGATGACGTTGGCGGCGCCCATGTCGACCTTGAAGACGGTCAGGTCGAGGTGGTCGAGGCCGTGGCGCTGGGCCAGCGCGCGGGCCATCGCGTCGGGCGTGACGATGCTGTTGGCCAGCAGGAACGCCTCGATCGGCACTCCCTCGGCGCGCGCCGCCGCGATCGCCTGCTCACCGATGAGGGCGGTCAGCGCGCCCATGTCGACGAGCACGTCGGTCAGCGGACGCGACGTGCCGCCGCGCCGGGTCGGCTTGGTGATGCCGTCCCACTCGGGGACCGCCTCGGCCTCGGGACCACCGGGCACCGAGGCCGACGCGCCGGGCGTCCCGTCGTCGCGGTTGGGCGGCTGGTTGACCGCAGCGTTGGGAGGCGTCGGCACGGGCGCGACCGCAGGCTGGGCGGCCGGCGCAGCGACCACGGGGGCAGCGGGAGCAACCGGCGGGGGCGCGACCGGCGCAGCGGGTGCGGCGGGTGCGGCGCGCAGCACCGGCGGTGCCTGCGGCGGGGCGACGGGCGCCGGAACGGCGGCGGCCGCGGTAGCGCCGCCGGGTCCGGTCGGAGCGGGTCCGACGGGTGCGACAGACGCGGCGGCGGGATTACCCGCCGGCTGGGGAACCGCCCGGAGTTGCGGGCTCTGCTCGCTCATCTGCGCTGTCGTCTGTTCCCTTCGCGCCGCGGCGCATTGCCTGCAACGGGGCCGTGTGGCCCGTCCAGGCCTCGAAGCTCAGCGCGCCCTGATGCACCAGGATCTCCAGCCCGTCGACGATCGCCACTCCGCGCTCGGACGCCGCGCGCAGAAGTGGGGTCGTGTCCGGCCGGTAGACCAGGTCCATCACGAACGCATATCTGTCCAGGTCGTCGGCCGACACGGGGAGTTCCTTGAATTGGTCTGTTTGCGGGTGCAACCCCGCTGTCGTGCAGTTGACGAGCAGATCGGCCGCCACGGCGGCCTCGACAGCACGTCCGCCGAGCTCCGAAGCGAGCTGCGCGGCACGTTGCGGTGTGCGGTTCCAGACCGCGACATCGGCCGCCCCGGCAGCGACCAGCGCCCACACGACGGCCCGCGCGCTGCCCCCCGCTCCGAGCACGAGCGCGGTACGACCGGCCGGCGACTGCCCCAGCGCCGCGATGAAGCCGGGCGCGTCGGTGTTGTCGGCGTGGATCGCGCCGTCGGCGAAGCTCAGCGTGTTGGCGGCGCCGATCGTCCGTGCCCGGTCGGTGGCGCTGTCGGCGAGCGCGAGCGCGGCGTGCTTGTGCGGGCACCGTGACGTTGGCGCCGACGAAGCCCGCCGCGGGCAGCCCGCGCACGGTCTCGTCGAACAGCTCGGGCGGGACCGGCAGCAGCTGGTAGCTCCAGTCGGTCATCCCGAGCTGCGCGAACGCCGCGCGGTGCATGGCCGGCGAGCGGCTGTGGGCGACCGGCCAGCCGAGAACGCCGAGCCGATTCACGTCACTTCTTGTGCTTGCAGGTCGGCACGTGGCCGTGGTTGGCGGCCACGGCCGCGTGGTAGCGCGCGGCGTCGCGCTTGAACTTGGCGTTGGTCGAGCTGAACACCGTGCCGCCGCAGCCGTCGGGGTTGGCGACGTAGAAGAGGTAGCCGACGTGGGCGGGGTGGGCGGCCGCCTGGATCGCGGCGAGCCCGGGATTTCCGATCGGCGTCGGCGGCAGGCCGAGGTGCGAGCGGGTGTTGTAGGGCGTGTCGGTCTGGAGCTGGCTGACGGTCAGCGGCTTGTCCCAGTCGTGCAGTGCGAAGCGCAGCGTCGCGTCGATGCCGAGCGGCATGTGGTCGTGCAGGCGGTTGTAGATGACGGCCGCGATCCGCTTTCGGTCGGCCGCCGACGCCGACTCGCGCTCGACCATCGAGGCGATCGTCAGGACGTCGTAGACGGTCAGGTGCTTCTTGCGCGCGTAGGACATGTCGACCTGCTTGAGATTGCGCGGAAGGCGACGATCTGCTTGTGGATCAGCGCCTTGACCGATGCGCCCGGCTTGAGCTGGTACGTGGCCGGGAACAGGAAGCCCTCGAGCGAATGCGTGTTGTGCGGGGCGCCGTAGAAGCGAGGTTTGAGCTCGTCGGAGCGGGCCGTGTCGTCGATGTAGGAGCCCTTCAGGCCGGCCGACTTGACGAGCGGCCCGGCCTCACGGATCGACAGCCCTTCGGGGATCGAGACGTTGACGACCTTCGCCGCCGTCGGGGGCGTCGAGAGCACGTCGATCGCCGCCGAGTAGGGCATGTCCTCCTTCAACACGTAGCGCCCGGGGCGCATGTCCTTGCTCTTGCCCGACAGTCGCGCGCGCAGGGCGAAGAAGAAGCTCGACGACACGGCGCCGTTGTGCTCGAGGATGTCGCCGATCTGCGACGACGACGAGTTCGGCGGGATCTCGACGACGACGCGGCCGTGGCCCGAGCCGTGAAACGGCTGCCACAGGGAGTTCGCGAACCACCCGATCGCGCCGACGAACACCAGCAGCGCGACGAGCGCCACCCAGCGCCGCCGGCGCCGGCGGCGCGGCTTGCGGGCCGCCGCCCCGGCGAGCACGCCCGACGCGCCCTCGCGCCGCACGGGGCGCGGGCCGACCGGCTCGTCGGGATCGCGCGGCGGCTCCGTCGACGGGATGACCGGCTCGGGCTCGTCGAGCCCGGTCGCGGCGGCGACGGACGCCGGAGCGAGGTCGTCGCCCGGCAAACGGGCGAGGCGGTCCGGGGTGACGGGCGGGAAGACGTCGGTCCGGGCCGGCGGAGGTGGTGGCGGCGGGGCGGGCTCAGGCTCGGGGATGGGGTCGGGCGCCGGCGTGGGCGTCGCCGCGACCGTCGGCACATCGCCGGTCGGCTGCGCCGCGCGCCCCTCGCGGGCGGCCCGGCGCGCCTCGCGCTCGGCCCGTGCGCGCTCGCGCTCCTCGTCGCTGCGCGACGACTCGTCGCCGCCGCCCGAACCGCGCAACAGCGGACTCAACGCGCGGCCCCCGCATGCGCGGCCAGCCAGTCCTCGAGCAGCACCGCGGCCGCGCGCGAGTCCTCGCTGCCGGCGCCGCCGCGCCGCTGCGCGATCGACGTCGTGAAGCGCTCGTCGTACAGCTCGACCGGCACGTCGACGCGCTGCGAGAGCGCCTGCGCGAACGCGCGCGCCTCGGCGTCTGGGCCGTGTCGGCGCCCGATAGGCCGACCGGCAGCCCGACGACGACCTGCTCGACCCCGCGCTCGTCGACCAGCTCGGCGAGGCGGACCATCCCCTTGCGCGTCGCCGGGCGCGCGACCGCGTCGATCGGCGTCGCCAGCGAGCCGGTCGGGTCGCTGAGCGCGCAGCCGCAGCGCGCCGAGCCGTAGTCGAGCGCCAGGACGCGCATCAGCCTCCGGCCTTCAGGGCGGCCTCGATCGCCGCCCGCGCCGCCGCCAGCGCGTCGGCGAGCTTGCTCGGATCGCGCCCGCCGGCCTGAGCCATCGTGTCGCGCCCGCCGCCGCCGCCGCCCGCGACCTGCGCCGCCGTTCGCACGACGTCGCCGGCCTTGACGCCGCGCGCCACGAGCGCCGGCGCGACCGCCGCGACGAACGCCACCTTGTCCTCGTTGGGCGCGCCGAGGACGATCGCCGCGTCGCCGAGCTTGCCCTTGAGGCGGTCGGCGACGTCGAGCAGTGCCTTGGCGTCGGGCACCGCAACCTCGGTCACGAGCACCGTCGCACCGTCGATCTGCTCGGCGCCGGCGGCCAGCATGTCGATGTCGGCGGCGGCCGCAGCGTCGCCCTCCTTGGCCTTCGCCTTGAGCTCGGCCTGCAGCGCCGCGAAGCGCTCGGCGATCCGCGCCGGGTCGGTGCGCAGCGCGGTCGACGCGTCGGCCAGCTGCCGGTCGCGCTCGCGCATGTAGGCGACGGCCTCGGGTCCGGTCAGCGCCTCGATGCGGCGCACGTTGGCGGCGCTCGAGCCCTCGCTGGTGATCTTCACCAGGCCGATCTCGGCCGTCCGCGCGACGTGCGTGCCGCCGCACAGCTCGCGCGAGTAGGAGCCGTCGCCGATCTCGACCATCCGCACGACGTCGCCGTACTTCTCGCCGAAGAGCGCCATCGCGCCCTTGGCCCGGGCCTCGTCGAGCGTCGTCTGCTGCGGGACGACCGCGTCGTTGCGGGCGATCCACTCGTTGACGCGATCCTCGACCGTGCGCAGCTCGTCGGGCGTCATACCGTGCCCGTGGGTGAAGTCGAAGCGCAGCTTGTCGGGGCCGACGTAGGAGCCGGCCTGGCGCACGTGGGTGCCGAGCGTCTCGCGCAGCGCCGCGTGGAGCAGGTGGGTGGCGGTGTGGTTGGCCTCGGTCGCGTGGCGGGCGAGCCGATCGACGCGGGCGACGACGGTCTCGCCGTCGCGCAGCTCACCCTCCTGCACGTCGAGCACCAGCGCCTGGTCGTCGCCGACGCGCAGCACGTCGACGACCGCCGCGCGGCAGTCGCCGTCGGCGCACTCGATCGTCCCCGAGTCCGAGACCTGGCCGCCGCCCTGGGCGTAGAACGGCGAGTCGGCGAGCTTGACGACGACCTGGTCGCCGTCGCCGGGGACCGTCGTCACCGTCGTGCGCTGCTCGAGGTGGTCGTAGCCGGTGAACGTCGTCGGCGGGCCGGGCAGCGCCTCCTGGGCCTCCATCGCGCGCATCCGTCCCCCGGCGTCGCGCGAGCGGGCGCGCTGCTCGTCCATCTGGGTCTCGAAGCCCTCCTCGTCGACGCCGAGGCCATGCTCGGCGGCGATCTCGCGCGTGAGATCGAACGGGAAGCCGAACGTGTCGTGCAGCTGGAATGCGGCGTCGGCGCCGATCCCCTCCTCCCCGTTCTCCTTGGCGCGCTCGATGATCTCGCTCAGCAGCGTCGTGCCCTGTTCGAGCGTGCGCCCGAAGCTCTCCTCCTCGGAGGCCAGCCAGGTGTCGATCGCGGCGCGCTGCTCGTGCAGCTCCGGGTACTCCGAGCCCATCAGGTCGACGACGAGCGCCCCGTAGGCGGGCAGGAAGTCGCCCTCGATGCCGAGCGAGCGCCCGCGCTGGATCGCGCGGCGCATGACGCGGCGCAGGACGTAGCCGCGGTCCTCGTTGGACGGCACGACGCCGTCGGCGACCAGGAACGTCATCGCGCGCGTGTGGTCGGCGAGGATCCGCATCGCGACGTCGTCGGCCTCGTCGTCGCCGTAGCTCTTGCCCGATCGCTCCTGCGTGAGGGCGACCAGCGGCGCGAACTGGTCGGTGTCGAAGATCGTGTCGACCTGCTGCTGGATGACCGCCATGCGCTGCAGGCCGAGGCCGGTGTCGATGCTCTGCGCGGGCAGGGGCGTCAGCGTCTTGACCGGGTTCTGGTCGTAGGGCATGAAGACGAGGTTCCAGAACTCCAGGAAGCGCTCGTTCTCGCCGCCGGGCAGATCGTCGGCCGTGCCCCACTCCACGCCGCGGTCGAGGTACAGCTCGCTGCACGGCCCGCACGGACCGGTCGGGCCGGCCTGCCAGAAGTTCTCCGAGCTCGGGCACGGGACGATCCGCTCGCGCGGCACCCCGACGCCCTGCCACAGCTCGATCGCCTCGTCGTCGGGGCCGAGCCCGAGCTCGTCGTCGCCCTCGAAGACCGTGACCCAGATGTCGTCGGCGTGGAACCCGAACACGTCGAGCGACGCGCGCCACGCGAAGTCGATCGCCCCGGCCTTGAAGTAGTCGCCGATCGAGAAGTTGCCGAGCATCTCGAAGAACGTCAGGTGCCGGGTCGTCGTCCCGATGATGTCGATGTCGACGCTGCGAAAGCACTTCTGGCAGCTCGTCAGGCGCTGGGACGGTGGGGGCTCCTGGCCGAGGAAGTACGGCTTCAGCGGCTGCATCCCAGCGGTGGTGAGCAGGACCGACGCGTCGAACGAGGCAGGGACGAGCGAGCCCGACGGGCGGCGAAGGTGGTCGCGCTGCTCGAAGAACTCGAGGAAGTTCTGGCGAATCTCGTCCGAGGTCATCATTGCGAGTTCGTCAGTCTAGGCGGCTTGTTCGCGGCGTTCGCGGTACGCCGTTGCGGTCGCCCACGTCGAACGTCCCGGAATGTTGCCTATGCGGGGTAGTCCGGGACGTTGGGTGCGGCTCAGGCGATGACGGCGTGGCCGACGACGACGTCGCCGTCGAGCAGGACGGCGGCCTGGCCGGGGGCGGCGCCGAGGATCGGGCGCTCGAGGACGGCTGCGTCGTCCTCGAGCCGGCCCGGCAGGACGCGCGAGCGGTAGCGCAGGCGTACGTGGTTGATTCGCGAGGCGTCGGTGTGCAGGACGACGTCGCGGAGCGGCACATGGGTCGTCTCGAGCGCCGTTCGCGGGCCGACGGTGACGGTGTTCGTCCGGGCGTCAGTGGCGAGGACGTAGAGCGGCTGGGGTGCGGCGAGGCCGAGGCCGCGGCGCTGACCGACGGTGTAGCGGTGGTGGCCGCGGTGGCGGCCGACGGTGGTACCGGCGCGGTCGAGGATGTCGCCGGGCGTGTCGGTCAGGTTGCCGTGGGTGGCGAGGAAGCGGTCCTTGCCCACACCGGCCAGGAAGCAGAGGTCCTGGGAGTCCGGCGTCTGCGCGACGGCGAGGTCGTGCTCGGCGGCGATCGCGCGGACCTGCGGCTTGGTCAGCTCGCCGAGCGGGAAGCGCAGCCGCGCCAGCGACGGCGGTGCCAGCGCGGCGAGCATGTAGCTCTGGTCCTTGTCTGGATCGACCGCTGCGCGCAGCAGCCCATCACCGGCGATCCGCGCGTAGTGGCCGGTGGCGAGCGTCGTCGCGCCGAGGCGCGTCGCGAGGTCGATCATCGCATCGAGCCGCACCGCCCCGTTGCAGCGCACGCACGGATTCGGCGTCTCCCCCGCCGCATGGCCGGCCAGCCACGGATCGACGACGCCGACCGCGAACGCGTCGCGCAGATCGAGCGTGAAGTGCGCCATTCCGAGGTCGTGGGCCAGCGCGCGGGCACGGCGAACTGCACTGGCCGAGCAGCACGAGCTCTCGGCGTCGTTGGCCGGGTCGCGCCACAGCTCGACCGTCACCCCCATCGCCTCCCCCTCGCGTGCGCACAGCAGCGCCGCGACGGCGCTGTCGACCCCGCCGCTCATCGCCACGAGCGTGCGGCCGTCGCGCGGCGGCGCGCCCGCGCAGGTCGCCGCGGCGGCGCCGAGCGCGCGGTGCAGCGCGTCGGAGGCCAGGTCGGCAGCGTGGAACTTTCCCGGGCTCAGCCCGCCGAGGGCGGCCGCGACGTCGCGCGCGCCGATCGACGCCGCCTGGAACACCGTGGCTCCGTCGACGAGGTCGACGGTCGCCGACGCGGCCGCACGGATCGCTCCGCAGCCCGACGCGTCGAACCCGGCGCCGGTCACGCGGTCGCCGTCGAGCGCGACCCGCAGAACGACGAGGTCGCCGCACGGCGCACCGCCCGCCGCGCCCTGGTGCGCGCCCGCGGGTGCGACACCCTCCCCATGAGGGTGGAGCAGGTGCTCGGCGAACAGGTCGTCGTTCACCCGCTCAATATCGCAGCCAGCGCTAGCGGACTGAGTTGATGTACTGGTTGATCGTCGGGGCGGTGGTGTAGCCGACGATCGGGATGAACTGGTCCCGGGGACCGAGGATGAGCACCGTCGGCGAGACGGTGACCTCGTATTGGGTCGTCAGCGCCTCGTACTTCCCGACGTCCCTCATCGAGACCACGAACGTCGTCACGTGGCGGCGCTTGGCGACCGACTGCACGGCCCGGCGGACCGAGCTGTCGTCCGAGCCGCCCTTGGTCCAGAACAGGACGACCGCGACGTTGCCGTGGGCCAGCGTGGCGAAGATCTTGCCCGACTTGTCCCAGGACGGGAGCTTGGGAACCTTGGCCGCGGCAACGTGCTTGACCACGACCGGGTGCTTGACGGCGACCGGATGCTTGACCGCGACCGGGTGCTTCACCACCGGAGTGACGGCCACATGCTTGACGGCCGGGTGCTTGACGACCGGCGTGACGGCCACGTGCTTGACGGCCGGCTGGATCGGGACCGGCGGGGTCGGCGTCGCGGCGGGGGCCGTGTTGCCTACCTGCTCGGCCTTCGAGGCGGCAACCTGCGACTGCACGACCGCCTGCTGGGCCTGCGAGATCGGGGCGTTGAACTTCGAGTTGCTGTCGGCGCCCTTGCCCGGAGGCTTGAGCACGACGAAGTAGACCCCCGCGAAGGCGAGAGTGACGAGCAACCCGAGGAGCAGCGGGCGGGATGGCGTGGACACGTCCCCATGATCGGCAGCCGCGCGCCCGGATTGAGCCCGAATTCAGGGCGCAGCCGTCACGCGGACCCCGAGCTCGTTGAGCTGCGCCTGGTCGACCGGCGCCGGCGCGCCGGTCAGCGGGTCGGCCCCGGAGGCGGTCTTGGGGAACGCCATCACGTCTCGGATCGAGTCGCGGCCGGCCAGAATGGCGACAATCCGGTCGAGGCCGAAGGCGACGCCGCCGTGCGGCGGGGCGCCATAACGCAGCGCGTCGAGAAGGAAGCCGAAGCGCTGGTCGGCCTCGTCTTCGCTGAGGCCGATCGTCGTGAACACCTGGCGCTGAACCTCGGGCGTGTGGATACGGATCGACCCGCCGCCGAGCTCCCAGCCGTCGACCACGAGGTCATACGCGCGCGACAACAGCGCCCCGGGATCCTCGAACGAGCCCTGCGGCGCCGTGAACGGGTGGTGCAGCGCCGTCCAGTGACCGTCGTCGGTGCGTTCGAACATCGGGAACTCGACGATCCACAGCGCGTCGTGGCGATCGCCCGGGATCAGGCCGAAGCGGTCCCCGAGGTGCAGGCGCAGCGCGCCGAGCGCCGGCGCAGCGACGCTCTCGTGGTCGGCGACGAACAGCAGCAGGTCGCCTTCGCCCGCCCCGAGCACGGCCGTCGCCGCCGCGCGGTGGTCGTCGGAGAAGAACTTCGCAATCGGCGAGCGCCAGCCGCCCTGCGCTTCGACGAACGCCCACGCGACCGCCTTGCCCCCGTGGCGCTGGACGACCTCGTTGAGCCCGTCGAGCTCGGCGCGTGACATCTCGCGCGTGCCCGCGTTCAGCGCCCGCACGACGCCGCCGCCGTCGATCACCGACTGAAAGACCCTGAACTCCGAGCCGCCGAGCGCCTGGGTCAGATCGGTGATCTCGAGGCCGAAACGGGTGTCGGGGCGATCCGAACCGAAGCGCGCCATCGCCTCGGCCCACGACATCCGGGGCCACGGCGGCGCGGAGACTCCGAGGCCGCCGACCTCGAACACGGCGCCCATCACCGCCTCGGAGACGTCGATCACGTCCTCCTCGTCGACGAACGCCAGCTCGATGTCGAGCTGGGTGAACTCGGCCTGGCGGTCGGCGCGCTGGTCCTCGTCGCGGAAGCAGCGGGCGATCTGGTAGTAGCGCTCGAAGCCGGCCATCATCAGCAGCTGCTTGAACAGCTGCGGCGACTGCGGCAGCGCGTACCACGAGCCGGGCTGGGTCCGGGCCGGAACGAGATAGTCGCGCGCGCCCTCGGGCGTCGAGCGGGTCAGGATCGGCGTCTCGATCTCCAGGAAGTCGCGCTCGTTGAGGACGCGGCGCATCGTCTGCGCGACGTCGTGGCGCAGGACCATCGCGTCCCGCATCCCGTCGCGGCGCAGGTCCAGCGCGCGGTGGCGCAGGCGCAGCATCTCGTCGACCGGCCCGTCCTCGTCGATCGGGAACGGCGGCGTCTCGGAGGCGGCGAGCACCTCCATGTCGGTCACCGCGATCTCGATCTCCCCGGTCGCGATGTTCGGGTTGACCGTCGCATCGTCGCGGCGCAGGACCTCACCGGCGGCGGAGATCACATGCTCGGAGCGCAGCCGCTCGGCGGAGGCGAACGCGGCGCCGCTGGTGTCGGGGTGAAAGACGAGCTGGACGATTCCCGAGCGGTCACGCAGATCGATGAAGATCAGCCCACCGAGGTCGCGGCGGCGGTTCACCCAGCCGCTGACCCGCGCCGTGCTGCCGGCCCGCTGCGCGTCGAGGTCGCCACACCACGTGTCGCGGTAGGGGTTGGGGCGCGGGGCGCGCTGCATGGTGTGCAGCCTAGAGGCCGCGATTGCGAAGCACGGTGTGGACGATCGCCGTCGGCTCGAGCGCCTGGTCGGAGCCCGCGTCGCGGTCGCGCAGCACCGTGGCCCCGGGGTCGAGCGTGGCGACCCAATTCGGGCGCAGGCGATCGGCCTGGCGCAGCTGGCCCTTGCGCGAGCGCCCTCCGAGGTCCATCTGCGCGGCGAGCCCGGCGCGGCGCGCCTCGGCCACCAGCGCGAACGCGTCGCCGCGGCGCTCGGGGTCCCAGACGACGTAGAGGTCGCAGACCTGCGCCGGCGCCGGGCGCTGCTCGGCCGCCATCAGCGCCCGCTCGATGCCGGCGGCCCACCCGCAGCCCGGAGTCGGCCGCCCGCCGAGCATCTCGATCAGGCCGTCGTAGCGCCCGCCGCCACCGACCGCGCTCTGCGCGCCGAGCTGGTCGGACGTGAACTCGAAGAGCGTGCGCGTGTAGTAGTCGAGGCCGCGCACGAGCGTCGTGTCGATGGCGTAGGCGACGCCGGCCGCGTCGAGGCATGCCCGGACCGCCTCGAAGTGCTCGAGGTCGTCGGGCGCCAGCATGTCCAGCAGCCGCGGCGCGTCGCGCATCACCCCCTGGGTCGACGGGTCGGCCGAGTCGAATGCGCGCAGCGGATTGAGGTCGATACGCGCCCGCACCTCGTCCGACAGGCGGTCCTCGTGGGCGCGCAGGTATGCGATGAGCTGCTCGCGGTAGGCGGCGCGCGCGGCCGGCTGGCCGAGCGAGTTGAGCCGCACCTCGATCCCGGTCGCTCCGATCTCGCCGAGGAGCACGTACAGCAGAACGATCAGCTCGGCGTCGACGGCTGGGTCATCGGATCCGATCGCCTCCGCCCCGAGCTGCCAGAACTGGCGAAAGCGCCCGGCCTGGGGCTTCTCCTGGCGAAAGAAGCTCGACAGGTACCAGAGGCGCACCGGCTGGGGCAGCTTGTGCATCCCGTGCTCCATGTACGCGCGGCAGACCGGCGCCGTCCCCTCGGGGCGCAGCGTGATGGAGCGCCCGCCCTGGTCGGTCAGGGTGTACATCTCCTTCTGGACGATGTCGGTCGCCTCGCCGACGCCGCGGGCGAACAGCTCGGTCGCCTCGAACGTCGGTGTCTCGATCCGCTCGTAGCCGGCCCCGCCGAGGATCCGGCCGGCCGCGTCCTCGAGCGCCGCTCGTGCGGGCGCCTGGTCGGGCAGGACGTCGTACGTTCCGCGCGGCGCCTGGATGCGCTCAGGGCTCACCGGCCGGCGAGCTGCGCCAGGAACGGGTTCTGCTCCCGCTCGCGGCCGAGCGTGGTCTGCGCCATGTGCCCCGGGTGGACCTGCGCGTCGTCGGGGTACGCGTCGAGCAGCGTGCCGATCGAGCGCTCGAGCGTCGGCCAGTCGCCGCCCGGCAGGTCGACGCGGCCGACCGAGTCGCGGAACAGCACATCGCCGGAGAACAGCGCCGGCTCGTCGGCGACGGCGTAGGTGACGTGGCCGATGCTGTGGCCGGGCGTGAAGACGACGTCGATCTCGAACCCGGCCAGATCGAGGCGCTCGCCGCCGCTGACCGTGTGCTCGGGGTCCCACCCGCGAAACGGGCCGAACATCGCCATCCGCATGTACTTGTTGGGGTCGCGCATCATCGGCACCTCGAGCTCCGGGCAGTACACCGGCGCGCCCGTTGCCTCGGCGATGTCGGCCACCGCCCCGATGTGGTCGAAGTGCGTGTGGGTGATGAGGATCGCCTCGAGTTCGACCCCGAGCGCGTCGAGCGCCTCCAGCAGCCGCGCCGACTCGTCGCCCGGATCGACGATCAGGCCCTTGTCGGCGCCGTCGTGGCGGAACACGTACGTGTTCTCCTGGACCGGCCCGACGGTGAAGGAGCGGACGTCCATCAGCCGCGGGCCTTGCGCGCCTGGTTGCGGCGATAGATCCAGAGGTCCATGTAGTAGCTCATGGGCACGTAGAAGCCGAGCATGATCACGCCGAACGCGAGCGTGACGAAGGTCTTCTGGTGAAACAGCACCAGCAGCAGCACGACGAAGATCACGGCCGCGATCCCGGCGCGCTGGAACGCGCCCTTCCACGTCGGCGGCTGGTCGCGACGGTCCAGGCGCGACTTCGGGCCGGGCTTGCCGCCCTTCTCACCCGCCGTCGGCTTGCGGCCGGTGCGCCCACGCACCTCGACCATTCCAACCGCGTTGCCACGGTGCTTCGTCCGGCGCTTGCGCTTGGTCTGGGCCATGGCTGAAGCGTATCCGGACTAGGCTTGCGAGGTCTCGCGTGCAACGAACAGGGGGAACCAGATGAGCACCGGACCCGACGACCCCGCCGGACCGCCCGCCGGTCCCGACGAGCCCACTCGCCAAATGCCGCCCGCCCGGCCACCGGCCGGAGGGCCTCCAGGCGGCGGTCCGCCTCCAGGCGGCGGCCCTCCCGGCGGCGGTGGCCCTCCCAGCGGCGATGTGCCTCCCGGCGGCGAGCCCCCGGACGCCGGCGGGCCCGGCTCACCCGACGAGGAGCCGAAGAAGGGCCTCGATTCGCGGGTCGTGATCGCCATGGCCGTGGTCGCCGTTGCGGTGATCGTCGCGATCGTGATCATCGCCACCAACAGCTCCGACAACAACACGAAGGCCAAGACGACTCCGACGACGATCAACCACACCACGATCGCGCCGACCGTCACCGCCAAGCCGACGACGGTGACCGTGCCGCCAGCGACCGTCACGACCCCGGGCAAGACCGTCACGACGCCGGGTCAGACGAACACGACGACCGTCACCGTGCCGAGCACCTCGGCGTCGGGTTAGCCGAGACCCCCCAGGGCCTCCTCGACCGTGCGCCGGTGGCGCACGGCGAGGTCGCCGGGGAAGCCGTCGAACGCGGCCGCCGGAGCGAGCCCGACGAGCTCGCATTCGGCGACCGGCGCGTGACGCGCGATCGCGGCGACCAGCATGGCGAGCGGCACGGCGAGGTGGTTCTCGACGTTGCACGACACCTGAGCGACGTCGCCGCGCGACGACAGCGCAAGGCCGATCGCCCGCACGCCGGGCAGGCCCTGCGCCCCACCCTCGCGGATCAGCCCGGCGATCCGCGCCGCGTCGGCGGTGGTCGCCGGCGCGGCGAGCTCGACGTTGAACGCGACCAGCGGCGCCCGCGCGCCGACGAGCACCGCCCCGGCGGTCGGATGCAGCACGCGCGGTCCGAAGTCGGGTACCAGCTCGCCCGCGGCCAACCGCCGGGCCAGCTCGGCGCGCCCGCCGCGGCGCAGGTCCGCGCGCGTGCGCCCGCCGGCCAGCGCGCCGTAGACGAACACCGGTACACCGAGCTCGCCGATCAGCGCTCCGGCCAGAAGCGCCTCGGCGCACGCCGCGCCGCGGCGCGCGGCGTCGAGATGGACGACCGGCGCGACGTCGAGCGCGCCGACATGTGGATGCAGGCCGCGCTCGGAGCTCAGGTCGATCGCGCCGATCGCCGCGCGTGCGCCAGACGCGAGCGCCGGCGCGAGCGTCCCCGGCGCGCCGGACAGGGTGAACACCGCCCGGTGGTGGTCGGGATCGGTGTGGGTGTCGAGCAGCGCCACGTCGCCGGGCGCTGTGAACGCGGCGGCGAGCGCCACGACAATCCGCGCGTCGCGGCCTTCGCTGACATTCGGGACGGCGAGCAGCGTCAGATCGGGTAGTGGCGTTCCTCGTGCGAGACGGTGACCCAGCGCGGGGTCGTGAACTCGTGGCGCACCTGGCCGGTCCCGAAACGGCCCCAGCCCGAGTGCTTGATGCCGCCGAACGGCGCCGACGGCTCGTCGTGCACGGTCGAGCCGTTGACGTGGCAGATGCCGCTCTCGATGCGTGACGCGACGCCCAGCGCACGGTCGGTGTCCTGGCCGAAGACCGCGGCCGACAGGCCGTACTCGGTGTCGTTGGCGATCCGGACCGCATCGTCTAACCCGTCGGCCGTAACGACGGTCACGACCGGGCCGAACGACTCCTCGCCGTAGATCCGCATCTCCGGCGTGACGCCGGTGACGACGGTCGGCCGATGGACGACGCCCTCCGAGGTGCCGCCGGCGGCGATCCCCGCGCCCTTGGCCCTGGCGTCCTCGATCAGCGCGGTGACGTGCTTGGACGACGCCTCGGTGACGACCGGCCCGACCATCGTGCCCTCGTCGAACGGGCTGCCGGCGGTCAGCGCGTCGGCGCGGGCGGCGAGCTTGGCGACGAGGTCGTCCTGCACCGCCTTGTCGACGACGATCCGCTCGGTCGACATGCAGATCTGGCCGGCGTGCATGAACGCGCCGAAGCTCGCCGCAGCGGCGGCGGCATCGAGGTCGGCGTCGTCGAGCACGATCAGCGGCGCCTTCCCGCCGAGCTCGAGCAGCGTGCGCTTGAGCAGGGGCGCGGCCTTGGTCGCGATGATCGCCCCGACCTTCGACGAGCCGGTGAAGTTGATGTGCATCGTGTGCGGGTTCTCGATCAGCGCCCCGACGACCGCACCGGCGTCCTTGGGGTCGTTGGTGATCAGGTTGACGACGCCATCGGGAATGCCCGCGTCGACCAGGCAGTGCACGATCGCCGCATGGACCCGAGGGGACTGCTCGGAGGCCTTCAGCACGACGGTGTTGCCGAACGCCAGCGGCCAGATCACCGCGCGCGAGCCGAGGATCACCGGGGCATTCCACGGAGCGATGCCGACGCACACACCGATCGGCGCGTGCACCAGTCGCGAGTCCAGGCCCGGAACGGCCGACTCGACCGCCTCGGTCATCTGCGCCTCGGCCTCCTGCGCCGCCGCGGCGAACATACCCGCCGCCAGCGCACAGTTGAACATCCCCCATCCGAACGTGCCCGCCGTCTCCTCGGACACAATCTTCGCGATGTCCGGCGCGCGCTCGGACAGCAGCTCACCGGCCTTCATCAGGATCGCCTTGCGCTGCGCCGGGTCGGTCGCCGCCCATTCGGGGAACGCGGCGTGGGCAGCATCGACGGCGGCGTACGCGTCAGAGACCCCGGCCGCGGCCTGCGTCGTGACCGCCTCGCCGGTGAACGAGTTGATGACGTCATGGGTGGCGCCCGACGACGCATCGCGCCACCTGCCACCGATCAACAGCTGCTGGGGAGTGGACATCTGGACCTCGCTCAGGTTCGAACTACGTGCCAGTGGCAGCCTATCCGCATCGTGACCGCCACCATCTAGACTGGCCTTCGAGGCTGGGTAGCTCAGCTGGTCAGAGCGCACGACTCATAATCGTGAGGTCGGGAGTTCGAGTCTCCCCCCAGCTACTCCCCGGAAAGCCCCGCCCAGGCGGGGTTTTCTCGTTCTCAGGGGCGGTCGCTGGACCGCATCCCTTGCGCTTTGAGCGTTCGGCGGCGCGCTCTGTGTGCCCGGAGTTGACTGCGAGCGCAACCATTGCCTGGCGGACTTGGGTGTCGGTGTAGCGGGCGCCTCGGGCTGGTGTGGCCACATCTTGATCGTGGCGACCGACCGTCCGTAGTTCGCGCAGAAGAAGAACGTTCCGGTCACCCAGCACTCCGATGCCGTACTCGGATACGGAGCCCGTTGTAGCCCACGTAGCCCCGCAGCGCACGGATCGGGCGTCGCTGCGGGCCTACGGTGGCCGGCCGTCCGTCCGGCTAGCGCTTGATGTTGACTGTGCTGGTCGAAGTGGTCGCGGCGGGGAGCTTGATCCGATGAGGCGGCGCGACCGTGATGTCAGCGGGCGAATCGTGACATTCGTACGTCCAGCGGCGGCTTCCGTTCGTTTGCAAGACGCCTTCCGAGGTGCAGACCTCTCCGTCGGTGCAGGTCTGGGTGATGCGCTCGTACTTGCCGTGGTAGGTGTCGATCTCGCCGTCTTCCATATTTTGGCCGTTACCGCCGATGCAGCCCTTCCCGTGGTTGTTGTTACCGCCGGTGTTCGGGGTGGCGTGGGCCGTCGTCGCGGCCAGTGACAGGCTTGCGAGCACGGCGAGCAGGATGAAACGGAGCTTCGTTGTCGTGGTGATGGTGGACATGCGCCGATCGTGCCGCGCGCTGAGCCTGCCGTCCGTCGTGGGCGCGACGGAGCGGGCGTGCCAACGGTTACGCGGGCGAACGTCGGGTGAATGCCTCAGCGCGTGCCGCACCCGCCTGCCGGGTATGCCTGCGCCACCGATGGCCGAGTCACGACAGACCGCAGCTCAGAAGAAGGCCGCCCGCAGCGCCGCTGCGAAGAAGGGCGCGGAGACCCGCCGGCGAAACCGGGAAGCCGCTCACGGGGGCGATGTCCAGGCCAGCGCCGGCCGGGCATGGGCGGCGTTGCGCGATCTCGGAACGGCCGTCCGGACCGAGGTCGAGGACCGCACGCAAGGAGCCCCGCCGTGGGTCGTGTGGTCGGTGATCGCGTTCGCGCTGATAGTCGCGGCCGTGCTCATCAAGCGCGCCTGAGTCGGAGCGCGACCGCCAGCATATTTTGGTCACCGCATGGCCGATCAATCAGTGGCTACCGTGCCGGCCGCCGGCGTCGTCGCGACCCTCCCCGCGCTCTGGATCAAGCGGTAGGCGCCGGCCCTAACCTCGCCTTATACCTTGCCTCTCGTCTCGCAAATTCCACGGGATCACCGAGTCGACCGTGCTGCGGTGGCGGTCTCGATCAGTGGAGAAGGCGATTCCGCCCGTCGGCGGTCGTGAGGAGCTTGCGGGTTTTGGCGCTGGACAGGTACTCGTCGAGGTACCAGTGCCGGATCCACGGTGCGCCGAACGGATGGCTCCGCGAGACGACGAGCGTCGCCTGCACGGAGACCGGATAGGTGCGATCACGCACCGTCACCTCCGTGGCCGTGACGCCGTTGATCGGGATCTCGCAGACGGCCCCCGCCTTGACGGCGGCGCGCGCGGCTGACCACGCCACGGCGGCGAGCCCATCGGGATCGCTCGCGACGGCGGCGATCGAGGACTGCTCGTTGACGATCCGCACTCCGCTGCCATACGCCGGGTCGTTGGTGTTCTTCGCTGGGATGCCGAACAGCACCACGCGAGAACCGTCATACGGTGACGCCGGTGCGTACACGCGCTGTCCCGATGTGACTGGATGCTCGAGCAGCGCGCGTACGTGCGACAGGCTCATGCCCGTCGTGCAGCGTGGATTGTCGGGCTGTGCGACGAGGACGTCGCCGTCGATCCAGACCAGCCGGCCGCTGAACCTGCGCTTCTCGGGGGTGGTCAGCGGCCGATCGAGCATCACCGCGGCGCCCCCGAACTGGCCCGTGTCCCGCAGCAGCTGCGCGTCGGTCCGGCAGCAAAGCGTGTTGACGCCCATGTGGACCGTGCGCTCGCGGCCGTCGATCCTCGTGCGAACCGTGCGCGGCGCGGCGTACTGCACGAGCGACGTGTCGTCGAACAGCCGCGCGCCGGTCGAGATGTTCATCTGTCCGGCCTCGACCGTGCCTGCCGGAGCGCCCTCAGGAACCGCAAGGATCAGCACGACGAGAGCGACCGGAAGCGCGCGAAGCATCCGAGCGTTTTACAGGAAACCAGCGGCGCGCGTAGCGGGCACGCCGCGCTGGCTCAAGGACCTCCGCCCCTTGCCCTCTCCCGCCCAGTGGGCGTCCGTCGTTCCCGCCCTAGGTGTCAGCCCCCAAGCGCGGGTACCGCTCCGGCGGCTGCGCCCCGACGTTGGGCGTCCTCGACGGACACAATCTCCCGGCCGAACGGGCGGAGCCCGACCGTGATCAGCTTGAAGTTCGCGAGGCCCAGCGGGATGCCGATGATCGTCACGCACAGTAGGACGCCCGTGACGATGTGCAGCAGCGTCAGCCACCAGCCGGCAATGACGAACCAGATGACGTTGCCGATCGCTGACCCGGCGCCCTTGTTCGGCTTGGGCACGGCGACGCGTCCAAATGGCCAGAGCGTGAACATCGCGATCCGCAGAGCAGCGACGCCGAACGGGATCGTGATGATCAGGATGAAGCAGAAGAACGCGGCGACCGCGTAGCCAATGGCGAGCCAGAGCCCGGCCAGGACGAACCAGATGATGTTGCCGATGAGGCGCATGGGCGCGAGCCTACGCTCGCCGTCATCCCAGCGGCGTTCAGAAGCCCCGGTGCGCCGGCCGCGATTGTGCCGCTCGGTCCAGCGCTCCGCGACCATGCCCCGCGCTGTGGATCAAGCGTCAGGCCGGGCCCGACAGCTCTTCCGGGTGTACGAACAAGTGTTTGTATCGTGCACTGCTTGGGCTCCGCGACGTACAAGGTCCGCATCCTCGGCGGCCTCACCGGTGTGGAGTTCGCCGCGGTCCTCGACCGCGTAAACGTCGCGCACCCGCGCGCGGCGCTTCAGTGGAGCCAGCACGGCCAGGTGTGCGCGTTCGTCGCGGAGACCTGGCTGCCGATCCTCAAGGACCGCGTAGACCGCGCATTTGATGCCGAGCTCGGCCCGAACTGGCGAGACAAGGTCGAGGAGATCGCGACCTGAGACCTGGCCGCACGACGTGGGCGTTGCCGGGCAGCGCGTCACCAAATACCGCCGGAGCGTCGCGGGAGCCCTTCGCGGGCGCTGCTCGCCGTCAGCGCAACCAAGGTGGACGAATATCCAGGTTGAACCCGCACGACGGGACGTGAAACTAGAGCGATCGCCGCCGCCGCCACGAAACGCAGGAAGTCCCACGCCCAAGCGGTCCTCGAGATCCTCGAACGAGAACGACGCATCGCCGCCCGCCTGCGCGCGACGGCCGCAGCCCGGGCCGTTGCCCAGAAGCCAGGAGCACGTCAGGCCCCGCCCAGCGATAGGTCGGCGAGCACAAGCACCCCCTGAGCGCCTCCGCGACACTGCCAACCGGGTCGCCGCAGGGTCAGATCCGCCGACCTAACTGCTGGGCATACGATCCGCGCGTCGGGATTGGCAAACCGCAAATGGGGAGACTCCAGTGCGCCACGTGTTCCGCGGTCGACTGACATACGCAAACGTCACGTCCACGCTCGCCCTGTTCCTCGCGCTCGGAGGGGCGGCCTACGCCGCCGGCAACTCGCTGGTAGGCAGCAACGGTGCGATCCACGGCTGCGTTGCCAAGAGAGGCGCGCTGACGGTGGTCGCGGTCGGCAAGCGCTGCCCCAGGCACACCCGCTCGTTGCTCTTTGCCCAGAAGGGCCAGCCGGGCCCCCGCGGGCTGCCCGGAGCACAGGGCACCACGGGCCAGCCAGGGACGCCAGGAACGCCGGGCGCTCCCGGCGGGGTGGGGATCACCAACTACCAGGTCGTGAACGGGGCGACGGTGGCCAGTAGCGGAGGTGGTCAGAACATCGCGAGCAACTACGCGTTCTGCCCGACCGGCACGCATGTGATCGGCGGCGGGTTTGCGACCAGCGGCGCCAACACACAGATCTTCGTCAAGAACGAAAAACCGATCACCGGGACGAGTCAGGATGCGTTCCTGGTTGAAACCACGAGCGCATCGCCGACAGACGCCTACTCGATGACCCCCTACGCATACTGCGCGACCGTGGCGGGCTGAACCGGCTCGCCCACGAGCTGCGGCAGAGGCACCGGCGTACTTTGGAAGACAGGGCAGCCGGGCACTCATCGTGTGGCCGTATCGGCGCTCTGGTCGGCGTAGTCGTCGTCGCGGGGGCGTGCGTCCCCTTCGGCGTGGCGTTGTTTGGCTGCGTCGAGGCGATCGAGCATCGCTTCCCGTGCTGACCTGGAGCCAGACAGACGGTCTGAAGGTCGCGTTCGGCCCGGACGCCCGCGCCGAGGAGAACCGGACGCCGTTGACGTACGGCCCGAGCGTCTGCTGTGTCGTCGGGCCGAGCATCGCCGCCTACAGGCGCTCCTACAAGAGCGCGTCGGCGTGGGTTGCGTGGTGCGCGCAGAACGAGGCGCCACCCGGCGCCTGGGTGCAGCAGCGAGATATCCGCCTCACCCAGGGCGCGCCGCCGCCGGTCCCTTACCCGTCCGCCGACGGCACGCCGGTCGTGCTGCCGGGCACCACCGTCAACCTCTGCGACAGCGGACCGGTGCCGATCGCCGTGCGTTACCCGCCGACCGCCTCTCAGGACGAGACGCTCGCGGACGTCCAGTTCTTCGTCGCCTACCCGGCCGGCACGGGCGCGCGCGACGTGCGCCTCTGGAAGCCGCTACGGACCGGCCGTTTCTGGCTCTGCGCCGCGCCGTAGAGCCATTTCATGGCTTTTCCGGATCTGGCCTCATAAGCGTGAGGTCGGGAGTTCGAGTCTCACCCGCCGCTGTTGGACGATGGACGTGTGGCGCATCGAGTGCTGCGTCAGCAGATCAACGTGGCGGGGGAGGTCGGTGTTGCGCCCGCGCCGAGGGCCGACTAGGCCGTGGTCTGATGGTCGACGAAGACGAGGACCTGGAGGCCGAGAAGGCGACCGAACTGCCGCCCGGCGCCGAACCGGAGGAGACCGAGGCACCGGCGGAGCCGACCTGGACGCCGCGCAGCGAGATCGTCCGGCGCGCCCTCCGGCGGTCGCAGGGGGAAGATCTCTAAGTGTCTCGGCCTACGAGCTGCGCGAATCGGTCGGCGCCCACTGAACAACCCGCGGGTCAGCCGCTGGGCAGTTCCGTTCACCGTCGCGAGGCAGTGACCACTCGCGGTGCAGCCAGTTGACCGCCGCCTCGGCCTCGCGCTGCAAGATCGCCATGAGAGATCTCTCGCTCGCCATGCTCTTCCGGTCGGTCGCCCATGCCTGATCTTGACGTCGGGCAGACAACCTGCACAGAGCTCACGGCCCGCTGCCGGGCGTAGCTGCTCGACCGTCCGCAGCCGACCGCGAACACAGCGACGACCCCACGCCCGCGGCGCCCTACCGGCGCCCCGGGCAATGCTGGTCTTTATCTTCTCTTTAGCCCCGGCTCTGCGTGTGTGGCGGGGAACCCCAGCCCGCCATGGATCGCGGGGCCGGGGCGGGTTTTTGAGTTCGACTGCTTCGCGCGGCCTCCCGCTTCACATCATCGCCGGTCAGCTCGGCCACGCCTCGCGCGGCGGGCTGGGCGATGGACGGCCGAGCCTGTGCAGTCACCGCCGGGCAAGAGGTCGGACCGATCCGTTCACCCCACGCTTACAGGATCGCGCCTGCCGTCCGATGTACTGGACCACGGTCGGTCCTGACCCGCCGGCCAGCGACATCGCTCCTCTCCTCCTCGCGGTGTCAAGTTGCGGTCTGCCAGGCGGCGCGGTGACGGCCGCCTGGCGGCACCCGCCCGGCGCTACGCCACCTGCAACACCGCAATGCCGGATGGTCGATCGCGGGAGAACGGGGCCGTCTTCGCGACACAGAGGCGCTTTTCGTTGCGCTGGGAGGAACGGCCTTCGCCGTGACCGGCACCGCCGCTCGGAACGGTACGACGACGTATTACGCGTGCGTGACCGCGCATTTCCACACGCTGAACCTGTCGACGAAGGGCGCGAGGTGCGGGCGCGGCGAACGCAAGATCTCCTTCCCACCGGCACCTACCGCACCGTGAACGCGATCGTCTTCGCGGTCCGGTTCCCCGCAGCGTCGTAGGCGACGACTCGCAGCTGGGCCGAGACGGCGTGGCCGTGACGCGCGAGCTTGCGCGAGGGGTGCAGGATCAGCGTCCGCGTCGCGGCGGAGCGGCCGAGCGACCGGCTGGCCAGAAGCGACAGCGGGCGCGCCCGCGCGATCGTGACCTTGACCGGCACGACGAACAGCGACAGGTCAGCGGCGATCGCCTCGTTGGCGGCGACACGCAGCTTCAGGCCGGCGTTGAACGCATTGCGGGTCACGTGCCGGGGGATGCCGGTGACTGTGAGCTTCGCCGGCGTGCGGTCGACCGGAGGCGGCGTCGCGACCGTGGTCGCCGTCGGTCCGGACGATGCGGTGGCGCCCGCCACGACCGGCGCGGTGGTGAACGCCGACTCGAACGCGCCGCTGTCACACGCCACGCCGAGCGGGCGAGGTAGGCCGCGCTGATCGGTTGCGGCGCACCCGACGCCGGCGTCGATCGCCGGGCTGCCGGCGAGCAGGGCCAGCGTGTCGGTCGGGCCGCCGTTGTTGCGCAGCGCCCCGAGCAGCGGGTCGACGTTGACCCGGTCCGAGGGGGCCGTGAAACTGCAGCTGTCGTCGAAGTCGGTGCTGACGTTGTTGCCGCCGTCGGTGATCGTGCCGGAGCAGTCCTCGTTGGCCGAGTCGCCGGCGACGATCGACGAGCTGACCCGCATCGCGATGTCCGTACACGGCAGGCCAGGGACGCCGAGGTCGACCGACGTGAGGTTGGCGCCGATCGGCGCGCCGTTGAGGAACGTGCTGCCCGAGTTGCTCGTGTTGTTGGCGATCGTCGACGACGTGATCGTCGCGTGGCACAGGTTGACGATGCCACTGCCCGCCGCCTGCGCCTGGCCCGCCGCCGTCGGCACAGGAGTGTTCGCGGCGATCGTCGTGTCGGCGATCGTCATCGTCGCGTCGACGTTGAGGATCACTCCGGCGATCGTGCGGTTGCGCGCCAGCAGGCTGTGCTGCACCGACAGGGTCCCGGTGCCCAGCACGATCGGGGTGCTCGCGCTATCGGTGATCGCCACGTGGTCGAGCTGTAGCGACGGGTTGGGGACCTGGTCGTTCGCGGCGCCGGACGTGCCCAGGGTCTCGATCCCGATCGTCGGGCTGGCGTCGGTGCCCAGATGCCGGATCGTCAGATCCCGGACCACGAGCGGCACGACGTTGACGTTGTCGGTGAGCAGTACGCCGCCGGGTGTGTTGGCGCCGTCGATCACCGACGTGCGGGCGCCGCTGCCGGCGATCGTGAGGCCGTTGGTGATCGGCGGCAGCGCGTCGGTGACACGGACGGTCACCGCCGGAAGCGTCACGGTGTTGGGCTGTGTGGTGTCGGCGTTGGCGGCGTTGATCGCGTCGCGCAGGGTGCAGTCGCTGGGCGCGGGGGTGCACGTCGGCGCCGGTGCAGCGGGGGCCGGAGGCTGCGCGGGCGGGTTGTCGTCGGTGCGGTCGACGGCGAAGGTCGCCGCATGGGCCGCGCCGCTCGCGGCCACCATCGCGGCGCATGTCGCCACGAGCAGGGCAGTCGTTCTCTTGAGCATGCGGCCAGTGCATCAGCGCCCTGCGAAGCCGACAATCGGTCGGCGTCCCTGAACTTTCATCCGCCCGCCAGCGTGACCGCCACGAGGATCAGCGACAGCGCCGACGTGGCCAGCACGGTCAGGGCCGCCGCCGTGTTGAGGCCGCGGCCGCTGCGCAGATCGCCCATCAGCTCGCGGTTGGCGGCCAGCCGCCAGATGAAGAACAGGTTCACCGGCAGCAGCAGCCCGTTGACGACCTGGACGCCGACGAGCAGCGAGATGACCGGGATGCCGGGGATGATCGCGACGATCGTGCTGACGACGATCATCGTCGTGATCAACGCGACGAACACCGGCGCCTCGCGGGCGGAGTGCGACAGGCCCTTCTCGAATCCGAGCGACTCGGATACGACGTAGGAGGTGGCGATCGGCAGGATCGCGGCGGCGAGCAGGCTGGCCCCGAGCAGACCGATGCCGAACAGCATCTCGGCGTACTGGCCGGCGAACGGCTCGAGCGCCGCCGCCGCCTGCGACGCGGAATCGATCGTGTGGATCCCGTGGACGAACAACGTCGCGCCGGTGGCGATGATGATGAACGCGGCGATCAGGTCGGCGAACACCGCCCCCAGCACCGCCTGATGCGTCTCGGAGCGCAGGTTTTCGACGCCGGTGCCGCGTTCGACGGTCGCCGACTGGAGGTACGTCTGCATGTACGGGGTGATCGTCGTGCCCGCGGTCGCGACGAACAGCAGCAGGTAGGCGCTGCTCGTGTGAATCTGCGGGTGCACGATCGCCGACCCGACGTCACCCCAGGCGGGTTTGGCGAGGATCGCCGCGATCGGGTAGGCGAAGAACGGGATCGTCAGGACGATGAAAATGCGCTCCGCCGATCGGTAGGAGCCGCGCACGATGATCAGCCAGATGCCCACCGCGGCGATCGGCACGCTGATCTCCGCCGGGACGCCGGCCAGGCCGAGCGCCGCCCCGATGCCGACGAAGTCCGAGATGCAGATCCCGAAGCTGGCGATCACGAACGCGGTCGTGGCGAACACCGACCACCGCAGCCCGTAGGTCTCACGGATCAGCTCGGCGAGCCCCTTGCCGGTCACGACGCCCATCCGCGCGGCGAGGCTCTGGACGATCGCCAGCGAGACGGTGATCAGCACCATCATCCACAGCAGGTCGTAGCCGTACTTCGCTCCGACCGACGAGTAGGTCGCGATGCCACCGGCGTCGTTGCCGGCGTTGGCGGCGATCAGTCCCGGACCGAGGACCGCGAGGAACGCGAGCAGCCGCGGGCGGCGAACGCGCTCAGTGAGCGCCGGTGGAAGTCGGGCGCCTCGCGCCCCGCTGAACCAGCCGCGTGAGGCCACGACTGGGTCCGGTGTCGTCGCGCGCGCTGATCATCGCCGCATCGTAGGTTGGGTGCGTGTTGCGCCGGGGTTATTCGTCGCCGAGCAGCCCGAAATGCCGGCGCCAGCCCTTGGGCAGGATCACCTCGAGCACGTCGTCGACGGTGATCACGCCGATCATCTGAAAGCGCTCGTCGACCACCGCGGCCATCAGGAGGTTGTAGTCGGTCATCAGCCGCGCGACCTCCTCGAAGTCCGCGTCGGCGCGCAGGCTCGGCGTCGTCAGCGCGAGATCGATCAGGACCGTCTCGTCCGCAGGGCCGATCAGCCGCGCGAGCGGGATCGTGCCGGTCAGCTCCCGGTGGCTGTCCATCACGAAGACGGCAGCGGTCGTGTCGTCGGCCGCCACAGCAAGGCGCTGTCGTGCGTCGGCGACGGTGCTCTGCTGGTACAGGCACAGGAACTCGGTGCTCATCAGCCCGCCAGCGGTCGCCGGGTCGTAGCCGAGCAGTGCGCGAACCTTGCCTCGGTGGCGATCGGGAACCAGGGCGAGGACCGCGTCGCGGCGCTCGTCCGCCAGCTCGGCGACCAGATCGGCGGCGTCGTCGGGCGCCATCCGCGCCAGGACCCCGGCCACGTCCGCGTCGGTGCGCTGGGCGACGAATTCGCGCTGATGCTGCTCGTCGAGCTCCTCGAAGACGTCGGCCTCGAGCTCGACGTCGCCCCGGACCGCGCCGATGATCTCCTCGCCCTCCGCGTGCGACGCGGCCTCGACAAGGTCCGCGAGCTGCGCCGCATGCAGCCGCGCCAGCTTGGGATGGGGAACGCTCAGGCGCACGCTGGGAACGTGCCCGACAAACGGCTCGATGCTCGCCCAGTCCAGGAACTCCCCGGCCGCCAGCCGCGGCGCCAGGCGCTTGGGTAGCAGACGCCGCACGGCGCCCCGCGGGCCCGTGTCGACCCCGACGACCCGCCACCATCCCGCGACCCGCGCGATCTCGATCTCGTTGGCCCGAACCAGACGCGCGCCATCGACGTTGATCAGCTGGCGATCGAGCACGTCCTTGCGTAGCAGCACCTCATCGGGGCGCCGCGCGAACGGGCGCAGATCGAGCCGCGGCACCCGTAGCGTCACCCCGCGCGGCGTGATCTGAGCGATCAGGTCCGCCGGTATATACGTCTGACGCCCCGCGACGGAAGCCAGCAGGCCGCTGATCGGCGGATAGGCGTCGCCGTCGAGCCGGACGATCAGATCATCGACCCGCCCGAGTCGCCCGCCCGCCTGATCGCTCAGCGGCGCTCCCGCGACCAGCGAGACGTGCAGCAGATCGGGGGTCGTCACGACATCGTCGGTCACCTCCCGAGGATAGGCGCCCCGCGCCCGCCCGACGCGAGCGACAACACGGTCTTAAGACCGATCGCCCAGACCACGTCCGGTCCGATCGCCTCCTTGACATCCGAAATAGATCAGGCATATCGTCGCGGATGCGGGTCTAGAGGGTCTTGAGGGACAACCGAGGAGCGATCGAAGACCATGACTGAACCACAGGGCGGCGCATCGGGGTCGATCAACCGCCGTCGATTCATGCAGCGCGCCGGAGCAACCGGCGCCCTGCTCGCCGGGGCCGACCTGCTGGCGGCCTGCGGCGTGAAGAAGAAGAGCGGCAGCTCCTCCGGCGACACGTTCACGATCGGCTTCGTGACCCCGCGGACCGGCGAGGCATCGGGCTTCGGGGAGGTCGACCCCTACATCCTCGGATTGGTCAACAAGGCCGTCGCCGACGGCGTCAAGGGCGGCGACGGCAAGACCTACACGATCAAGATCCTGACCAAGGACAGCCAGTCGAGCCCGACGGTCGCCGGCCAGGTCGCCAACGACCTGATCAACTCCGGCAACATCGACCTGATGCTGACCTCCTCGACCCCGGAGGTCGTCAACCCCGTCTCCGACGCCTGCGAGGCGGCCGGCGTGCCGTGCATCTCGACCGTGCTTCCGTGGGAGGCCTGGTACTACGGCCGCGGCGGCAGCAAGCCCGACGCCAAGGGCCTGCCGCTCAACAAGCACGCCTACAAGTTCACCTACCACTTCTCGTTCGGCGTCGCCGACTTCGCCACCGCCTACCTCGGATCGTGGCCGCAGCTCAAGACCAACAAGACCGTCGGCCTGCTGTACCCCAACGACGCCGACGGCAACGCCCTACGCGCCGCGATGCCCGGCATCCTCAAGGGCGCGGGCTACAAGGTCATCGACACCGGCGCCTACAACGATGGGCTTCAGGACTTCTCGGCCCAGATCGCCAAGCTCAAGGCGCACAAGTGCGAGATCTTCAACACGTTCCCGCTGCCCCCGGACTTCGCGACGTTCTGGAAGCAGGCCGCCCAGCAGGGCTACGTGCCGATCATCCCCCAGATCGCCAAGACGGGCCTGTTCCCGTCGCAGGTCGAGGCGCTGGGCAAGCTCGGCCACGGCCTTATCGGGACCGCATTCTGGACGCCGGTGTTCCCGTACTCGTCGTCGCTGCTCAAGCAGTCAAGCCAGCAGCTCGGCGACGGCTACACGAAGTCGACGGGCAAGCAGTGGACGCAGATGGTCGGCTCGACGGCCGCCCTGTGGGATGTCGGGATCGGCTCGCTGCAGCACGCCCCGCAGCCCAAGGACAAGGTCAGCTACGCCGCGTCGATCGCGAGCCTCAACGTGCAGACGCCGCTCGGCGACGTCAAGTACGGCACCGGCCCGGCGGTCAACGTCGTCACCACGCCGCTGGTCAACTGCCAGTGGATCCCGACGGCGGCCGGCAGCACGTTCCCGCTCGACCTGGTCGTGGTCGACAACTCCGACGACAAGAACGTCCCGGTCGCGGCGAAGATGAAGGCCTACCCTTCATTCCAGAGCACGTAGGCCAGCGACCGACGGAGCAGACCACTGACGACGATGTCGGGTCCAGCGAGCGCGCCGACGCTTGCCGCGCATGGCGTCGGCAAGCAGTTCGGCGCGCTGGTCGTTCTCGACGACGTCGCGCTCGATATCCGCGCGGGCACCGCGGTCGGCATCGTCGGGCCCAACGGCGCGGGCAAGACGACCCTGCTCGACGTCCTCGCCGGCGCGCTGTCGCCCAACCGCGGAACGGTCACGTTCGAGGGGCAGGATGTGACCAAGCTCGGCGCAGCGGCGCGCTGCAAGCTCGGGATCGGGCGCACTCACCAGGTGCCACGCCCGTTCGCCGACATGACGGTGTTCGAGAACGTCCTCGTCGGCACGACGACCGGCGGCGCGCTGCGGCGCTCCGACGCGCGCGACAAGGCGGTCGCGGTGCTCGAGACGACGCAGCTGCTGCACCTGGCCAACCGCCGCGCGGCAACGCTCGGGCTGCTGGACCGCAAGCGCCTGGAGATGGCCCGTGCGCTGGCCACCGACCCGGTTGTGCTGCTGCTCGACGAGATCGCCGGGGGGCTGACCGAGGAGGAGACCCATGTGCTGGTCGCCTCGATCCTCGAGTTGCGCGAGGCCGGCCTGGCGATCGTCTGGATCGAGCATGTCGTCCACGCGCTGCTGAGGGTGGCCCAGACCCTGGTCTGCATGTCGGCGGGCCGGATCATCGCCGAGGGCGAGCCCCAGGCCGTGATGAGCGACCCGGCCGTCATCGACGCGTACCTCGGAAGCGCGGCGTGAGCGTCCTCACCCTCGACGAGCTCGACGTCCGCCACGGCCTGCTGCAGGCGGTGCGCGGCGTGTCGCTTGAGATCGAGGCCGGCGAGACGCTGGCCCTCGTCGGCGCCAACGGCGCCGGCAAGTCGACGCTGCTGCGCGCGATCGCCGGCGCGCCGCCGCGGCCGACCAGCGGGAGGATCGTGTTCGACGGCGAGGACGTCACCGCGGTGCGCGCGCACAAGCGCGTCGGCAAGGGGATCGCGCTGGTGCCCGAGGGACGCCACCTGTTCATCAACCTGACCGTCGAGGAGAACCTGCTCGTCGCCGCGCGGCCGGGCCCGTGGACGGTCGACACGGTGCTCGAGGCGTTTCCGCTGCTGCGCGAGCGCCGCGACCATTCCGCTGGCACGCTGTCGGGCGGCGAGCGCCAGGCGACCGCGATCGGCCGCGCGCTGATGACCAACCCGCGCCTGCTGCTGCTCGACGAGGTCTCGCTCGGGCTCGCTCCGATCGCGGTCGAGGACGTGTACCGGTCGCTGAAGACCGTCATCGAGAGCGGCACGACGGTGCTGCTCGTCGAGCAGGACCTCGGGCGCGCGATGGCGACCGCGACGCGCGTGCTGTGCATGCTCGAAGGCCGGATCGTGCTCGAGGGCAAGGCCGGCGAGCTGACCCGCGAGCAGGTCACCGACGCCTATTTCGGCCTCACCCGCGGCAACGGCGGCGGCGACCCGGGAGCCCCGGCATGACGTGGGTCAACGCCGTCATCCAGGGCGTCCTGCTCGGCGGGCTCTACGCGCTTTTCGCGTGCGGGCTGTCGCTGCTGTACGGCGTCATGCGGGTCATCAACCTCGCCCACGGCGACCTCGCGCTGCTCGGCGCGTTCGGCGCGGTGTTCGCGATCGACCACTTCGGCATGTCGGCGTTCGCGTCGATGCTGCTGGTGCTGCCGCTGGCCGCCGCGCTGGGCTGGGGCCTGGACCGCCTGATCTTCGAGCGAGCGCTGCGCGGCGGCGAGCTGGCGCCGCTGCTGGCCACGTTCGGCCTGTCGATCGTGATCAGCAACCTGCTGCTCGAGCTGTTCTCGTCGGACTCGCACGCGTTCAGCGCGGGCGGCCTGGACACGCGGGCGTGGCACATCAACAGCCAGATCTCGATCGCCGCGCTGCCGGCGCTGATCTTCCTCGTCGCGGTCGTCGTGCTCGGCGGGCTGCAGCTGTTCCTGTCGCACGCGCGCACCGGGCGCGCGATGCGCGCGACGGCCGACGACCCGGTGACGGCCGAACTGGTCGGGATCGACGCGCGCCGCATCTACGCGATGGCCGCCGCGATCGCCGTCGCCACCGCGGCGCTGGCCGGGATCTTCAACGGGATGCGCTCGTCGTTCGACCCGTCGTCGGGCTCGTCGCTACTGATCTACGGCTTCGAGGCCGTGATCATCGGCGGCCTTGGCTCGCTGTGGGGGACGCTCATCGGCGGCGTCGTGCTCGGGGTCGCGCAGACCGTCGCCGCCCAGCACAACCCGAGCTGGGCCATCCTGGCGGGCGACTTCGTGTTCCTCGCCGTCCTCGTGCTGCGCCCGCAGGGCATCCTCGGCGTGCGGGAGCGCCGCGCATGAGCGAGCAGCGCACGAGCGCCCCCGTGTCGATCCACCGCTGGACGCGACCGTCGATCGGGTTCGCGATCGTCATGGTCGGCGTCGTCGTGGCGCTTGCCCTGGTGCCCGAGTTCTTCACCCAGGACACGACGGAGAAGCTGACCGAGCTGTTCATCCTCATCATCCTGGCCTCGATGTGGAACGTCCTGGCCGGCTTCGGCGGCATGGTCTCGATCGGCCAGCAGGCGTTCATCGGCATCGGCGCCTACGCGACGATCATCTTCAACGAGCATGGCGTCAGCCCGTACATGGCGTGTGTGCTGGCGGCGCTGTTCGCCGGCGTCGCGTCGCTGCCGATCTCGCTCGTCGCGTTCCGGCTGCGGGGCGGCCAGTTCGCGGTCGGGATGTGGGTCATCGCCGAGATCTTCCGCCTGCTGGTGACCAACACCCAGTCGCTGGGCGGCCAGACCGGCAAGTCGCTGACCGCACTCAACGTCTACGCCCCGGCCGACCGGCAGGCCTACACGTACTGGCTGGCGCTGGCGTTCACGGTGGTGCTGCTGGGCGCGAGCTTCGCCCTGCTGCGCAGCCGCACCGGCGCCGCGTTGCAGGCGATCCGCGACGACGAGGGCGCCGCCGAGTCGGTCGGCGTGAAGGTCACGCGGGCCAAGCGGATCGTGTTCGTGCTCGCCGGCGCGGGCTGCGGCGCCGCCGGCGCGATCACGCTCGCCAACCTGCTGAACGTCACGGCCAGCGGCGCGTTCAGCATCCAGTACACGGCGTTCATGATCTTCATGGTCCTGATCGGCGGCCTGGGCACGTTCGAGGGGCCGGTGCTCGGCGCGTTCATCCTGTTCGGTCTCCAGCAGCAGTTCGCCGATCAGGGCAGCTGGTATCTCGTCGGCCTCGGCGTCGTCGCGATCCTCGTCACGCTGCTGTTCCCGCGCGGGCTGTGGGGCGCGCTCGTCGACCGCTTCAACATCCACCTGATCCCCGTCGGCTACCACCTGCGCGGGCTGCCGGCGACCGCCCTGCCAACGCGCCCGCCGGGCGGCGGTCCCGAGCCGGCGGCGCCGGAATGAGGGCGGCACTTCTGGAGCGGTACGGGTCGGCGCTCGAGCTCGTCGAGCGCCCGGTGCCGGCGCCGTCGCGGCCCGACGAGGTACTGGTGCGGATCGGCGGCGCCGGCGTCTGCGCGACCGACCTGCACGCGATCGACGGGCTGATGGAGCCGGCCGGCGTGACCCTCCCCCGGGTGCTCGGCCACGAGAACGCGGGCTGGGTCCACGAGGTCGGCGGCCTCGTGTCGACGGTCGCGGTGGGCGACGCGGTGATCGTCTACCCGCCCCACAGCTGCGGGCTGTGCATCGCGTGTCGGCGCGGCGACGACATGCACTGCGCGCGCCACCAGTTCACCGGCCTGACCGTCGACGGCGGCTTCGCCGAGTACGTCGTCGTCCCCGAGCGGTCGCTGATCGCCCTGCCCGACGGGATCGAGCCACGCGATGTCGCGCCGCATGCCGACGCCGGCCTGACCGCCTACCACGCGGTGCGGCGCGTCGCGGGCCTGATGATGCCCGGCACGACGTGCGCGGTGATCGGGATCGGGGGCGTCGGCCACGTCGCCGTCCAGCTCGTGCGCGAACTGGGTTCGAGCACGATCATCGCGATCGACCCCGACCCGGCACGGCGCAAGATGGCCCACGAGTTCGGCGCCGAGCACAGCGCAGAGCCCGGCGACGTCGCGCTCGACATGGTGCGCGACCTGACCACCGGCCGGGGCGCCGAGGTCGTGCTCGACTTCGTCGGCTCCGACGAGACCCACCGCGACGCGATCGCGATGCTCGCCCGCGCCGGGACGTACGCGGTCGTCGGCTACGGCGGCACGCTGAACGTGGCGTCGCTGCAGCTGGTCGCCAGCGAGCACTCGGTCATCGCGAACCTCGTCGGCAGCTGGTCTGACCTCTACCAGCTGGTGGCCCTACACGCCGCCGGCCGCGTCACCGTACGCTCACAGACCCACCCGTTGGAGGACATCAACGAGGTGCTCGAGCAGCTGCGGGCCGGCGAGGTCGTCGGCCGCGCGGTGCTCGTGCCGTGAAACCGAAAGGAGAACCACCATGCCCGATGAACCGCAGACGGAGTTCTGGCGCGATCTGAAGCCGATCGAGAAGGTGTTCCGCGAGGACGCCCAGCCCGAGGTCTACATCCCCAACGCACCGATCGACGACGACCGCTACTACGTGCCGCTGTCGGAGACCGTCGGCTCGCGGCCGCTGTGGATCTCGCCCCAGCAGAACATGTGGGCCGACATCCTGCGGTCGACGGGCGCCGGGCTCGTCAACCGCCATTACCACCCCCACCAGGTGTTCGCGTACACGATCTCCGGCAAGTGGGGCTACCTCGAGCACGACTGGACGGCGACCGCGGGCGACTTCGTCTACGAGACGCCGGGTGAGGGCCACACGCTGATCGCCTACGAGTCCGACGAGCCCATGCTCGTGCACTTCAACGTCACCGGCCCGCTGATCTGGCTCGACGACGACGGCGAGCCCGCCGGCTACTTCGACGTCCACGACTACATCGCGATGTGCCGCGAGCACTACGACCAGGTCGGGCTTGGGGCCGACCTCGTGGACTCCCTGTTTCGCTGACAAGGTGATCTACGCTCCAACCGCCGATGGCCACCGATCCCGTTCGCGCTCAACGCCCCCGCTTCGCGCCCGTCCATGGCGACGCGAGCGAGCGCATCGCGCACGAGATCCGGCTGTATCTGGAGCGCAACGACCTCAAGCCCGGCGATCGGATCGGGACCGAGAAGGAGCTGGCACGGGAGTTCGGGGTCAGCCGCCCGACGCTGCGCGAGGGGGTGCGGCTGCTGACAGGGACGCACCTGATCCGCGTCAGTCAGGGACGGACCGGCGGCATCTTCGTCGCCAGCACGGTCAACGAGAGCATCGGCCACAACGTCAGCGTGTCGGTCGCGGCGATGCTCGAGACCGACAGCGTGACGCGCTGCCAGCTGCTGGAAGCGCGGATGCTGCTCGAGGTGCCGCTGGCCGGGCTGGCGGCGCAGAACGCGACCGATGAGGTGGTCGCCGAGCTCGAGTCGGCGATCACCGATGCGCAGGACAAGAACCCCGCGCACGACGACTTCCGCCTCGCCGACGCGCGCTTCCACGAGGTCATCGCGCGGGTCGCCGGTAACGAGCTGCTGCGGGCGTTCACGCGCTGGAGCCTCGAGGTGCTCCAGCCGTCGCTGATCGCCCACATCGGCGAGTCGCTCGAGGCCGAGGCGATCCTCGACCAGCACCGCGACATCCTGCGCGCGATCCGCCGTCGCCAGCCGGCGGCGGCGCGCCGGGCCATGGAGCGCCACCTGGCCTATCTCCAGGACAAGCTGGCCGAGAAGGACGGACGAAGCTAGATCTGCGCGGCCGCTGCCCGGACCGTGTCCGCGGCGCGCTGCAGCGCGTCGCGCTCGGCGTCGGCCAGCGGCCACTCGACGATCGAGATGACGCCCTCGCGGCCGAGCGTGACCGGGACCGTGACGCTGACGTCGCGCAGGCCATACTCGCCGTCGAGCACGACCGACGCTGGCGTCGGCGCCGCGCCGCCGCCGCCGATCGCGGCGATCATCTGCGCCACCCCGAGGCCCGATGTCCACGTCGACGAGCGCGTCGGGTCCAGCGCGACATGACGCACGTACCAGCCGCGCATGAACTCGCTCGCCGCGGCCTGCTGGGCGCGGTCGAGCGTCAGCGGCTTGCCACTGCACCGCACCGCGCTGAACAGCGGCACGGAGCCGTCGCCATGCTCCCCGATTACCCACGCCTCGATGCTCCCGGGCCGGCGGCCGGTCGCCCGGGAGATCCCCGTGCGCAGTCGGAGCGAGTCGTTGATGGTGTAGCCGATCACCCGCCGGCGATCGAGCCCCGAGCGCCGGTGCATGTGCATGACAAGCGGGTCGACCGGGTTGGTGACCATCACGACGACGCCGCCCCAGGCGGGCCCGTGGCCGCGGATGACGTCGGCCAGGTCGGCGATCAGCGCGGCGTTCTCCTCGAGGAACACGAGCCGCGACGCGTTGGCCCGCAGCGGCGCCGATGCGGTCACGACGACGATGTCGGCGTCGGCGGTGTCGGCGATCGTGCCCGCGCGCACGGTGCCGCGGGCGCCGAGCTCGAGCACCTGCTCGAGGTCCATGATGTGTGATACCGCGGTGCGCTCTCGCGGATCAACGAGCACGATCTCGTGGGTCTGGTCGCCGAGCAGCAGGTTGTAGGCGAGCGACGCGCCGACACCTCCGGCGCCACCGTCCAACACGACCTTCATTTCACGACCATATCCGAACCACCAAATCATTTCCTGAGGTCGTCGACGACGCTGGTAGAGTCGCGCCAAGAGGTGCATCTGATGGGGCATGAGGTCGGCGGCACGGTCCGCGAGGCGACGTTTGCGGTCCTGCGCGAGCTGGGCCTGACGACGCTGTTCTCCAACCCCGGATCGACCGAGATCGACCTGCTCGGCGACCTGCCCGGCGACTTCACGTTCGTGCTCGGGCTGCACGAGTCGGCGGTCGTCGGGATGGCCTCGGGCTTCGCGCTCGGGCGCGGCGCGCCGGCGCTGGCGATCGTCCACACGACCGCAGGGCTGGGCAATGCCGTGTCGGCGCTGGCGACCGCACGGGCCAACCGCGCGCCGCTCGTGGTGCTCGTCGGCCAGCAGGACCGCCGCCACAGCGCGTTCGAGCCGTTCCTCACCGGGCGCCTCGCTGGCCTCGCCGGTGACTACCCGGTGTGGGTCGACGAGCCGCCCGCCGCGCAGGCCGTCCCGGCGGCGCTGGCACGCGCGTTCCACGAGGCGCAGACCGGGCTCGGCCCGGCGCTGGTGATCGTCCCGATGAACGACTGGAGCGCGCCCGCGACCGACGGCGACGAGCGGGCCGCCCCACGCCGCGTGTTGCGTGCGGCGCAGGCCGACCCCGCCGCGGTGGCCGAGGTCGCCGCGCTCGTCGACGGCGCGCAGGCGCCGGCGCTCGTCGCCGGCGCCGGGATCGACGACGAGCGGGCGTGGGCGGCGGTCGTGGGCCTGGTGGACCGCCTTCAATGCCCGGTGTTCCAGGAGGCGTTCAGCGGCGGCGCCGGATTCCCCCAGGACCACCCGTTGTTCGCCGGCCACCTGCCAGCCGGCCGCGCCGCGTTGCGGGCGACGCTGCGCCCCCACGATGTCGTGCTCGTGGTCGGCGGCGCCGCGCTGAAGCAGTACATCTACGAGCCGGGACCGCTGGTCGAGCCCGGGACTCGCGTCGCAGTCGTCACGGCCGATCCGTCCGAGGCGCATCGCAGCGCCGCGGAGGTCGTGCTGCTGGCCCCGGTCGCCGGCGCGTGCGAGCAGCTTGCGGAAGCGCTGTCGCAGCGTCCGCAGGCCCAGCCGGCAGCCGACTGGCGCCCGGCGACCCCGGCCGCCGTGGGCGACACGGACGCACCGACGACGAGCCACGTGCTGCACATGCTGGCCCAGCGGCTGACGGCCGACACGATCCTGATCGAGGAGTCGCCGTCGGCGCGCCCCGAACTGATCGACCGGATCGTCATCCGCGGTCCGCGGACGTTCCTCAGCCCGGCGATGGGCGGGCTGGGGTTCGCCCTTCCGGCCGCGATCGGCCTGCGGATGGCCCAGCCACAGCGACCGGTCGTCGCGGTCGTCGGCGACGGCTCGTCGATCTACGCGATCCAGAGCCTGTGGAGCGCGGCTCACTACGGCGTCGGCGCCGTGTTCGTGATCCTCGCCAACGGCGGCTACTCGGTCATGGACGAGCTCGCCCGCGGGCGTTCGCAATCCGCACCATGGCCAGGCTTCGGCAAGCTCGACGTCGCGGCGATCAGCCGCGGCTTCGGCTGTGAGGCGCGGCGGATCGAGACCCACGGCGAGCTGACCGCGGCGCTCGACGAGGTCGTCGCCTCGCTGTCGACGCGCGCGACCCCGCTGCTGCTCGAGATCGCCGTCGCGCGGTGAGCGGCGCGGCCGATCTCGACCTCGTCGACGCCTCCGCCGCGCTCGCGACCGGAACGCTGTCGGCGGTCGAACTGCTCGACGCCTGCCTGGCGCGGATCGCGGCGCTGAACGGCCCGGGAAGCTACGAGGGCGCCGCGGACGAGGTCAACGCGTTCGTGCGCATCTACGACGGCGGTGCGCGTACCGCTGCGACGCGGGCCGACGAGCGGATCGCGGCGGCGCGCCGCGGGGGCGAGCCGGTGTCCGAGCTGTGCGGAATCCCGATCGGGCTCAAGGACCTCTACGCCGTCGCCGGCCGACCCCTGACCGCGTCCAGCCGCGTCGACGATCTCGAGCCGGACGCCGACTGCGCGGTCTGGGCGCGGCTGTCGCAGGCGGGGATGGTGCTCGTCGGGCACCTCCACACCCACGAGTGGGCGGCCGGCGGCTCGACCGACCAGGTCGGCAACCCGTGGGCGCTGGATCGTGTCGCGGGTGGGTCGAGCGGCGGCTCGGCGGCGGCGCTGGCCGCGCGGATGGTCCCGGCGGCGACCGGGACCGACACCGCGGGGTCTCTGCGGATCCCGTCGGCGCTGTCGGGCACCTCGACGCTCAAACCGACGCGCGGGCGCATCCCGCTCGACGGCGTGATCCCACTCAGCGTGAGCCTCGATCACCCCGGGCCGATGGGTCGCACGCTGGCCGACTGCCGGCTGCTGCTGGCCGGGATGACCGGCGAGGCGACCCGGCCGCCGGGACCGGCGCGGCTCGGCGGCATGCGGCTCGCGGTGTCGCCCCGCGTCGCGGGCATCGACAGCGAGGCCGACGTCGCGGCCGGCTTCGATACGGCCGTCGCGGCGGCGCGCTCGCTCGGCGCCGAGATCGCCATCGTCCCACCCCCCGACACCGACCTCGAGGTCGCGCTGACGTTCTTCGAGCTGCTGGGCGCCGAGATGGCCGACTACCACCGCCGCTACGCCGACCGCCGCGACCGCTACCGCCCGTCGACCCGCGAGCTGCTCGAGCTCAACGAGCGCCGCCCGCTGTCGGCCGACGAGCTGGCGCAGCATCACGGCGCACGAGCGCGGACGACCGACGCGTGGACCCGCTGGTTCGCCGAGCACCGCATCGACGCGCTGCTCGAACCGACGGTCCCGGTCGTGGCGCCCGTCCGTGGCCACGGCTACGACCACTTCGTCATCCCCGACCCCTATGTCGCCTTCACGTACCTCTGGGACTGGACCGGCTTCCCGGTCGCCGCGCTCCCGGCCGGCCTCGGGGCGGCGAGCGGCCTGCCGGTCGGCGTGTCGGTCGTCTGCCGGGCCGGCGCTGACGACGCCGCCCTGGCGATCGGCGAGGCGCTGCAGGGCGAGCTGGGCGTGCCGGTGGCGCCGTAGGGGCGCCAACAGCATCGGTTGCGCGCCCTACCATGCCCCGATGCTCCGCGCCGCCGTCCTCACCGCCGCGCTCGCGGTGACCGCCGCGGCCACGGTCGCCCACAGCGACAGCGACGACGACGCCCTCGCCCGGCAGGTCGGCCAGATGACCATTTCCCCCCTGACCGGCACCACCCCCGACCCCACGTTGCTGCGGCGCGTCCGCGCGGGGGAGATCGGCGGAGTGATCCTGTCCGGCGAGAACATCGAGACCCATCCGCAGGTCCGCGCACTCGTCCACCGCCTCCAGCGGGCGGCCCGCGACGGCGGCAACCCCGGGCTGCTCGTGATGACCGACCAGGAGGGCGGGACGGTGCGGCGCTTTGAGACCGTGCCGCCAACCAAGTCAGCCCAGGCGATGGGCCACACCTCGACCGCCGCGATCCGCGCCCAGGGCCGTGGCGCGGGCCGCGGCCTGCACCACGACGGCGTCAACGTCGACCTGGCGCCCGTCGCCGACGTGCCCGTCAGCAGCCACACGTTCCTCCGCACCCGCGCGTTCGGTCGGCGCGCGGCGACCGTTGCGGCGGATGCGTGCGCGTTCGCCGGCGGCCTGCGCGACGGCCACGTCGCCGCGACGCTCAAGCACTTCCCCGGCCTCGGCCGGGCCTCGGGCAACACCGACGTCCGGCCGGTCACGATCGACGCGGGCACGGCGACGCTCGCGCCCGATCTGCGCCCCTACACCGCCTGCGCCGCACAGCCGGCGACGCTGGTCATGGTCTCGAGCGCGATCTACGACCCGCTGACCGCGGGGCGCCCGGCCGTCACGTCGCCGGCGACGTACGCGCTGCTGCGCAACACGCTGCACTTCGACGGCCCGACCATCTCCGACAGCCTCGGCGCGGCCGCCGTCGCCCACGTCCCCGACCTCGCGGCGACCGCCGCAGCGGCCGGGCTCGACCTCGAGCTGTGGGGATCGGAGCCATCGGCCCACGCGGGGTATCGTGCCCTGCTGGCCGCCGCGCGCACGGGCCAGGTCGGCGCCGGGCGCGTCGCCGCCGCCGCTACCCGCATCCACGAGCTCAAGCGACGCCTGCACCTGACGCCATGATCGATCCGTTTGAGATCCACGTCGACGAAGCGACGCTCGACAACCTGCGAGCGCGGCTCGACGCGACGCGGTGGCCGGCCGAGCTGCCCGGGGCGCCGTGGAGCCGCGGCATCCCCCTCGACTACCTCCGCGAGCTCGCCGCCTACTGGCGCGACGACTACGACTGGCGCGCGCACGAAGCCCGGCTCAACGCGCTGGACCAGTTCACGACCGAGATCGACGGCCAGCGGATCCATTTCATCCACGTGCGCTCGCCCAGCGACGATGCGCTGCCGGTCGTACTGAGCCACGGCTGGCCGGGCTCGGTCGCCGAGTTCCTCGACGTCATCGGCCCGCTGACCGACCCCGCCGCCCACGGCGGCGACGCAGCCGACGCATTCCACGTCGTCGCCCCCTCGCTGCCCGGCTACGGCTTCTCGACCCCGCTGAGCGATGCCGGCTGGGACGTCAGCCGCATCGCGCGCGCGTTCGCAGCGCTGATGGACCGCCTCGGCTACGGGCGCTACGGGGCCCAGGGTGGCGACTGGGGCGCAGCGATCTCACAGGAGATCGGCCGCCACGACCCCGAGCACGTCGCCGGCGTCCACGTGAACATGCTGTTCACCCTGCCGCCGCGCGACCCGGCGCAGCTCGAGTCGCTGACCGAGGCCGAGGAGGCGGCGCTCGCGGCCACGCGCCACTACCTCGACGAGCTGTCGGGCTACCGCCTCCAGCAGGCCACGCGCCCCCAGACACTCGCCTACGGCCTGACCGACTCGCCGGCGGGACAGCTGGCCTGGATCGCCGAGAAGTTCATGGACTGGACCGACTCCGCCACCGCGCCCGAGGACGCCGTCGACCGCGACCACCTGCTGACCAACGTGATGCTCTACTGGCTGACCGCCACGGCCGGCACGTCGGCCAACCTCTACTACGAGGCCGCCCACTCCGGCGCGGGCTGGCCGGCGCCGCCCGAGGTCCCGACCGGCGTCGCCGTCTTCCCCCAGGACATCGCCCAGCCGATCCGCCGCTTCGCCCAGGGCAACATCGTCCACTGGACCGACATGCCGCGCGGCGGCCACTTCGCGGCGATGGAGGAGCCGGAGCTGCTGGTCGACGACGTACGGGCGTTCTTTCGCGAATTTCGCTGATCGGGAGTAATTTGCGCTGGTCGGTGCGGTTGTTGCGACATGCGCGCAATTCCTCTTCTCAGCCTCCTGCTCATCGCGGTCGCCGCGTCGCCGGCGTCCGCCGCCACTGTGCGGTACGCGGTACCGAGCGGAAACGGAGGCGAGCCGTGCGCCCAGAGCGACCCGTGCAACCTGCCCAATGCGGCCAACGGCTCCGGGGTGCAGTCGGGCGACACGGTCGTGCTGGGTCCAGGCACGTACCACCCCGGCGCCTCGTTCGTCCTGATGTCCGAGGTCGACATCGGCGGCGTGCCCGGCACGCCGCTGCCGGAGATCGACACCAGCGGCCCCCAGGGGTTCAGCGTGTTCGACACGTTCACGCACCTGCATGACATGCGGATCGTGCAGACCGGCGGCACCGCTGGACTGGCGATGTCCAACGGTGCGACGGCCGATCGGATGTCGGTCACCGCCACGGGTGGGAGCGACGAGGCGTGCCTCATCTACGGCGGCGCCCTGCGCGACAGCGTCTGCTCGGGGACCGGCGGCGCGACCGGCCTGCGCGTCGCGGCGGTCGGCGACGAGCATCCGACGCTGGTCCTGCGCAACGACACGCTCGTCGGGACCGGAAGCGGAGCCGACGGCATCAAGGTCACCTCGTTGACCAGCTCGGTCGCGGTCGTCCACGCGGGGAACGTCATCGCGCTCGGCTCGCAAGACAGCGCCGAGGCGACGGCGGACAACTCGGCCGGCGACGCGGCCAGCATCGACTTCAGCCATTCCGACGTCCCCACCGAGAAGGCGACCGGCGGCGCCGTGATCGACGCCGCCCCGACCGCCGGCAACCTGACCACGGCGCCACTGCTGGCCGATGCCGCCGCGGGCGACTTCCACGAGCTCGCCGGATCGAAGACGATCGGGGCCGGCGACGTCACGCTGCTCAGCTCCGGCGAGCTCGACCTCGATGGCCGGCCGCGCTCGGCCCCGGCCGGGTGCGCCGTGGTCGACATGGGCGCCTATCAGCTGCCGCCGTCGTTCAGCTGCCCGGTCGTGCCTCCACTGCCGCCCGCCCCCGGCCCGCCCCCCGCGCCGGCGCCGGCACCGACGCCGACGCCCGCGACGGCCCCGGCGATCAGCGGGTTGTCGTTCACACATCGCTCGTTCGCCGTCAGCGGCGGCAAGCCGCGGCGCGGGGTCGTACGCGGCAGCACCCTGCGGTTCACCCTGTCGCGCACTGCCACGGTCACGATGACCGTCGTGGCACCGCGCACCGGCCACCGGCGCAAGGGCGCGTGCGTCGCCCGGACGACCCGCTGCACCCGTCTCGTCTCGCTCGGCACGATCAGGGTGGCCGGGCGCAGCGGAGCCAACCGTGTCTCCTTCAGCGGCCGCCTCAAGGGCCACGCGCTACACGCCGGCTCCTACCTCCTGCGCCTGGTCGCCGTCGCCGGCGGCAAGAGCTCCCGCACCGTGTCGGTCAACTTCACGATCAGGCACTGACCGCTAGGACAGCATCGGCGACGGCGGGATCCGCGTGTGACCCTTGACCTCCGGGATCAGCATCGCGAGCTCGTCGATGAAGCACCACGACCAGTCCTCTCCCGGCTCAAGTGAGCGCATGATCGCGTGGCCGGGCTCGCGGCCGTGGGCCGAGGCGTGGCGGTTGGGCGAGTCGTCGCAGCAGCCGACATGCCCGCAGGACAGGCAGATGCGCAGGTGTAGCCAGACACCGCCGGTCGCCAGGCACTCCTCGCAGCCGTCGACCGCCTCGGGCAGTTCAAGCACGCGAACCTCGTCGAGATGGGTGCAGGTGGCCATGGCTCCCTCCAGGTCAGGATTGGGTCAGGGGCAGACGCACGGTGAAGACCGTCCTGCCCGGTTGCGAGTCGAAGCTGAGCGATCCGTCGTGGCGGTCGGCGACGATCCGCCGCGCCGTGTCGAGGCCGAGGCCGGTGCCCTCGCCGACCCCCTTGGTCGTGAAGAACGGCTCGAACACGCGGTTGCGGATCTGCGGGTCGATGCCGGGCCCGTCGTCGGACACGGACACCACGGCACAGTCGCCATCGCGGCGCGTGGCGAGCGTGATCGTGCCCGTCTCGCCGAGCGCGCCGATCGCGTTGTCGATCAGGTTCGTCCACACCTGGTTGAGCTCGGAGCCGTAGACGGTCACCGGCGGGAGCTCGCGGTCGTAGTCGCGCACGACGTCGATCTGCGTCTGCTTGAGCTTGTGGTGCAGCACGGTCAGCGTCGTCTCGAGGCCCTCGTGGAGGTCGACGGTCACGAGCGCGCCGCGATCCATGTATGCGTAGGACTTGACCGCCGACACGAGGTCGCTCATGCGCTGCGTCGACTCGGCGAGGTCGGCCGCCAGGCTGCGGGCGGTGAGCGACGCGGCGACCCAGCGCAGCACGCCGCCGGTCGCGTCGCCCGCGATCGCGTGGACCCGAGCGACCCAGTCGCGGTCGAGGCCCGCGGCGGCCAGCGGCTCGCCGAGCTCCCACGGCTCCGGGACGCCGAGCGCCTCCAGCGCCGCGACGAGCTCGTCCTCGGCGTCGGCAGCGTCGAGCGTGTCGAGCGCCGTCAGCGTGCAGGCCTGGGCCAGTGCGCCGCGCTGCAGCGCGACGAGCTCCTCCGCCTCGTCGCGCTCGATCCCCGACTCGACGAACCGCCCGATCGACGACGCGAGCACGTCGAGCGCGTCGGCCATCTGGGCCGCCGAGCGCTGCGCGGCGGCGGCCGGGTTGTTGAGCTCGTGCGCGAGGCCGGCGGCCATCGTCCCCAGCGATGCGAGGTGCTCGCGGTTGCGCTCGATCCCGGCCAGGCGACTCATGACCGGCCGGATCGCCGACATGATCCGCCGGTGGACAACCGGCTGCTCGAAGACGAGCGCCATGACGTCGTCCGGGGCCACGAGCCCGGCCCGGCCCGGCGTCGCGACCTCCATCCTCACGGCCTGGGTGCCGCCGGTGAGGACGGCGATCGCGCCCATCCACGTCGGAGCGTGCTGCAACGTCATCGGCTCGGTGTTCGTGCCGTCGACGATCAGCGAGCGCACCTCGCCGCTGACGAGCAGCGTCAGCCCCGCCGGCGCCTGGCCCTGCTCGGCGATGAGCTCCCCGGGAACGATGTCGCGCATCCGGGTCACCTCGACCCAGCGCTGCAGCTCGGCGTCGGACAGGTCGTCGAACAGATCGATCGGGCGTAGCTCGGCGAGCGTCGCGCTCTCGGTCTCGGTCTCGGTATCGCTCACATCGCCCCCAGGTACTCGTGGATCAGCGAGACCGCCATCGACCCCTCCCCGACCGCGCTGGCGACGCGCTTGATCGACCGCGAGCGCACGTCGCCGGCGACGAACACGCCGGGGACGCTCGTCTCGAGCGGATAGGGGTCTCGCTGGAGCGGCCAACCCTCGAGCTGGGCCTGCGCGCCCGCGAGGATGAAGCCGCGTTCGTCACGCGCGACAACACCGGCCAACCAGTCGGTGCGCGGCTGGGCGCCGATGAACACGAAGCACGCGTCGGCGTCGACCGTCCGTCTCGTGCCGTCGGACCCCTGGAGCTCGAGCGCGCCGAGATGGCCGTCGTGGGCGTGGGCGGCGACCGCCTGGGTGTTGGTCAGGACCTCGATGTTGGCGATCGCGTCGATCTGCTCGATCAGGTAGTGGGACATGCTCTTGGTCAGCGAGTCGCCGCGCACGAGCATCGTCACCTTGGCCGCATAGCCGCTGAAGTAGACGGCCGCCTGGCCGGCCGAGTTGGCACCGCCGATCACGACGACGTGCTGCTGTTCACACGACCGCGCCTCGAACATCGCCGCCCCGTAGTAGACGCCGGTACCGGCCAGCTCAGCGAAGCCCGGCGCGGTCATCTGGCGGTAGGAGACGCCCGATGCGACGATCACGCACGTCGCGCTGAGCACGCCGCCGCCGCTCAGGTCCACCATCCGCCCTGCCCCCTCGATGCGCAGGCCGACCGCGTCGCTGACCGTCAGCAGCTCGGCGCCCAGGCGCCGAGCCTGGTCGGTCGCGCGGCGCGCGAGGTCAGAGCCGCTGAGTCCCATCGGAAACCCGAGGTAGTTCTCGATCCGGCTCGACTGGCCGGCCTGACCGCCCGGGGCCTCGCGCTCGACCATCACCGTGCGCAGGCCCTCCGATGCGCCGTACACCGCCGCCGCCAGCCCGGCGGGACCGCCCCCCACGATCACCAGGTCGTAGTGCTCGGCCGACGGCGCGACGGCGACGCCGAGCCGTTCGGCGAGCTCGAGCACCGTCGGGCGCTCGAGCACCGTCCCGTCCTCGAGCAGCGCGACCGGCAGCCCCTCGAGCTCGACCCCGGCCACGGTCAGCAGCTCGCGGGCTTCGCCGTCGCGTTCGACGTCCAGCCACCGCGACGGCACGCCGTTGCGGGCCAGGAAGTCACGGAGATCGTGGGAGTCCTTGGAGAAGCGGTGGCCGATGATGCGCACGCCGCCCGCGTTGAGCGCCGCGCCGGCCTCCCAGGTCGTCAGTAGGTCCTCGACGACCGGGAACAGCTGCTCCTCGGGCGGGTCCCATGGCTTGAGCAGGTAGTAGTCCAGCGCGACCTCGTTGATCGCCGCGATCGCCGCCTCGGTATCGGCGTACGCGGTGAGCAGGACGCGCTTGGCGTCGGGCACGATCTGTCGCGCAGCGACGAGATACTCGGTGCCGGCCATTCCGGGCATCCGCTGGTCGGCGATCAGCAGCGCTACCTGGTCGCCGCGGGTGCGCATCTGGGTCAGCAACTCGAGCGCCTCGGCGCCGGATGTGGCTCGCAGAATCCGGTAGCGCTCGCCGAACCCCTTGCGAAGGTCGCGGGCGACAGCGGCCAGCACCTGCGGCTCGTCATCCACGGCGACGATCGCCGGGCGCCGGGCCGCAGTCTCATCCATTGGCCGCAAGCTACACGACCGGGCCGCCCGGCCGGCGGGGGCAGATCAGCGGGCGATGGTGATCGAGATCTTCGTGTTGGCGCTGCGCTTGGTCCGCGCCTTGATCGCCTGCGCGGTGACGCGGCCGCGCTTGGCCTTCTTGACCTTCTTGTGGCTGACCTTGCCGAGCTTGCAGTGCGCCTTGCTCAGCAGCTTCTTGGCCTGGGTCAGCGTCTTGCCCCTGAGGCTCGGGACGACGCACTTGGCCGTGTTGGTCGTCTTGGTCGTGGAGCCCGAGCCGCCGGGTGTGGTCGTGCCCGACCCGCCGGCCGGGGTCGTCGACGGCGGCGGCGTCACCGGCGGCACGACGACGTTGACGCTCGCGGTGACCTTGTTCCCGGTACCGCCCTCGACCGACGACGGCGCGCCACTGGTGTTCGTCTTGATGCCGAGCGAGGCGCCGGTGACGAGCACCGAGAACGTGCAGCTGGCGTTGGCGGCCAGCTTGGCGTCCTTGAGCGCGACGACATTGGCGCCGATGTTGACCGAGCCGCTGCAGGCCTTGGTCAGCGCCTTGAGCGTGACCAGCACGAGGCCGGTCGGGACGGTGTCGTTGAACGCGACGCCGGTCAGCGCGACGGGGTTGGGGTTCGACAGCGTGAACGACAGCGTCGTCGTCCCGTTGATGGCGACCGACGGGTCCCCGAACGTCATCGCCAGCACGGGTGGCTGCGGGATGTCGAGCGACGCCGACGCGGAGTTGCCGCTGCCGCCCTCGGTTGACGTGATCACGCTGGTCGTGTTGTCCTGGGGCCCGGAGCCGGTCGCGGTCACGCTGATCGAGAACGTGCACTGACTCCCGGGCACGATCTGCGCACCGGTCTGGGTGATCGTCTGGGTGCCGGGCACCGCGGTGAATGTCGAGCCGCCGCAGCCGCCGAAGAAGTTGGCGGGGTTGGAGATGACGAGGCCGTCGGGCAGGTTGTCGCTGAACGACACGTTGGTGAGCACGGCCGGGTTGTTCTGGGGGGCGGAGATCGTGAACGTCAGCGACGTCGTCGCGCCGGTCACGAGCACGCCGGTGCCGTAGGCCATCCCGATCGACGGCGGGGCGACGACGGTGACCGAGTCGTTGCCGGTCGCGCCGGGTCCGGTCTGGTTCGACGTCACGGCGCCGGTCGTGTTGGCCTTGACGCCCGGCGTCGTGCCGGTGACCTTGACCGAGAACGTGCACGAGCCGTTGGCGGCCGTGGTGGCGCCCGACAGCGTGATCGTCGAACCGCCGGGCGACGCGGTGATCGTCCCGCCGCAGCTGCTGGTCGCCCCGGTGGGGGACGCGACGACGAGGCCTCCGGGCAGCGTGTCAGTGATGCCGACGCCGGTCAGCGCGGTCGACGGGTTGGGGTTGTGGATCGTGAACGTGGCCGATGTCGGCTGGCCCTGGGCCAGCGTCGACGCGACGAAGTTGAGGTCGACGGTCGGCGCCTGGAGCACGAGCAGCGCCGCGCTCGCCGCGCTGCCGTTGCCGCCGTTGGATGACGTGACCACCGACGTCGTGTTGGTGGCGTTGCCGAGCGTGAACGTGATCACGCCGACACTGAACGTGCAGCTGGCGTGGGCGGCGAGCGTCGCGCCACTGAGGTTGACCTGGCCCGTGTTGTCGACCGCGGTGATCGTGCCGCCGCCGCAGGTGCCGGTCTGCGACCCCGCGACGATCGACAGGCCGACCGGCAGCGGGTCGGTGAACGCGATACCGGTCAGCGATGCGCTGTTGGGGTTGGCGACGGTGTAGCTGAGCGTCGACGTGCCGCCGGCCGCGATCGACGCGGGCGTGTAGGCGATGTGCAGCGTCGGCGCGACGGCGACGACGACCGACCCGCTCGCCGTGCCGCCGTTGCCGCTCTCGGTCGACGTCACGTTGCCGGTCGTGTTGGTCAGCGTCCCGACCGTCGTCGCGAGGACGTCGACGGCGACCGTGCAGGTGCCGCCGGGCGCGATCGCCGCGTTGGAGATCGAGATCGTCGAGGAGCCGGCCACGGCCGAGATCGTGGCGCCGGGGCAGCTGCCGCCGAGGTTGTTGGGTGTTGCGACCTTGAGGCCGGCGGGCAGCGTGTCGCTGACCGCGACGCCGTGGATGATCGCCGGGTTGCCGGCCGGGTTGGTGATCGTCAGCGTCATCGCGGTCGCCGTGTTGACGGCGACGGTCGGGCTGGCGTAGTCGAGCGCGATCGTCGGGGCCAGCGCCTTGACGGTCAGCGTCGCCGTCGCCGCGCTGCCGTTGCCGCCGTTGGACGACGAGACCTGCGACGTCGTGTCGACGAGCGGCCCGTAGGCGCTCGGCGTGACGGTGACGGTGAACGTGCAGCTCCCCGCAGCCGCCAGCGTGGCGCCGCTGAGGTTGACCTGGCTCGTGCCGTCGACCGCGGTGATCGTGCCGCCACCGCAGGTCCCCGACAGGCCGCCGGTGGCGACCTGTAGGCCCGCGGGCAACGTGTCGGTGAAGGCGATGCCGTTGAGCGCGACGTTGTTGGTGTTGCTGACCTTGAAGCTGAGGCTCGACGTCTGCCCGATGGTGATCGAGCCCGGCGTGAACGTGAGCTGCAGCGACGGCGCCACAGCGACGACGATCGATGCGCTGGCGGTGGTGCCGTTGCCGCTCTCGGTCGACGTCACGTTGCCGGTCGTGTTGTTCAGCGTCCCGACCGTCGTCGCGAGCACGTCAACCTGGACCGTGCACGTCGCGTTGGGGGCGAGCACGCCGCCGGTCACGGTGACCGACGACGAGCCGGCCGTGGCGCTGACCGTCGCGCTCGGGCACGTCCCGCCGAGGTTGTTGGGTGTTGCGACCTTGAGGCCGGCGGGCAGCGTGTCGCTGACCGCGACGCCGTGGATCGTCGCCGGGTTGCCGGCCGGGTTGGTGATCGTCAGCGTCATCGTCGTCGTGCCGTTGACGGCCATCGACGGAGCCGCGTAGGCCAAGGTGACGATCGGGGCCAGTGCCTTGACGGTCAGCGTCGCGGTCGCCGCGCTGCCGTTGCCGCCGTTGGAGGAAGAGACCTGCGACGTGGTGTTGACCAGCGGGCCATAGGCGCTGGGCGTCACGACGACCGAGAACGTGCAGCTGCCGCTGGCCGGCAGCGTCGCGCCGCTGAGGTTGACCTGACCTGTGCCGTCGACCGCGGTGATCGTGCCGCCACCGCAGGTCCCCGACAGGCCGCCGGTGGCGATCTGGAGGCCCGCGGGCAACGCGTCGGTGAACGCGATGCCGTTCAGAGCGACGTTGTTCGTGTTGCTGACCGTGTAGGCGATCGTCGAGTTCTGGCCGACGGCGATCGACGATGGCGTGAACGTCATCGTCAACGACGGGGCGAGCGCGACGACGATCGAGGCGGTTGCGGTGGTGCCGTTGCCGCTCTCGGTCGAGCTGACGGTGCCGGTCGTGTTGCTGAGCGTCCCGACGCTGGTCGCCAGGACGTCGATGACGACCGTGCACGTCGCGCTCGGTGCCAGCACGCCACCGGTCACGGTGACCGCCGACGAGCCGGCCGTCGCGGTGACGGTCGCGCTCGGGCATGTGCCGCCGAGGTTGTTGGGCGTCGCGACCTTCAGTCCGGCCGGCAGCGTGTCGCTGATCGCGACGCCGTGGATCGGCGCCGGGTTGCCGGCCGGGTTGGTGATCGTCAGCGTCATCGTCGTCTTCGCGTTGACCGCGATCGACGGGGCGCCGTAGGCCAGGGTGACCGTCGGCGCGATCGCGCTGACGGTCAGCGTCGCGCTGGCGGCGGGGCCCTTGCCGCCGTTGGACGACGAGATCTGCGACGTCGTGTTGAGCAGCGACCCGTAGGCGCTCGGCGTCACGACGACGGTGAAGGTGCAGCTGCCGCTGGCGGGCAGCGTCGCGCCGCTGAGGTCGACCTGGCTGGTGCCGTCGACGGCGGTGATCGTGCCGCCACCGCAGGTCCCCGCCAGCCCGCCAGTGGCGACCTGTAGGCCCGCGGGCAACGTGTCGGTGAAGGCGATGCCGTTCAGGGCCACGTTGTTGGTGTTGTTGACCGTGTAGGAGATCGTCGAGTTCTGGCCGACGGCGATCGACGACGGCGTGAACGAAATGTGCAGCGCCGGCGCGAGCGCCACGACGACCGACGCGTTCGCCGTTGACCCGTTGCCGCCCTCGGTCGACGTCACGTTGCCGGTCGTGTTGCTCAGCGTCCCGACCGTCGTCGCGAGCACGTCGACCAGGACCGTGCACGTCGCGCCGGGCGCGATCGTCGCGCCGGACACGCTGACCGTCGACGACCCGGCTGTGGCGGTGACCGTGCCGCCGGGGCAGGTCCCGCCGAGGTTGTTGGGCGTGGCGACCTTCAGTCCCGCCGGCAGCGTGTCGCTGACGCCGACGCCGTGCAGCGTGATCGGGTTGCTCGCCGGGTTGGTGATCGTCAGCGTCATCGTCGTCGTGCCGTTGACGGCCATCGACGCATCGGCGTAGCCGAGCGAGATGGCCGGCGGGCCGACAACGTTCAGCGCGGCGCTCGCGGTGCCCGCGCTGCCGCTCTCGTTCGAGTTGATCGCGCCGGTCGTGTTGGTCAGCGCGCCGGCCGTCGAGCCGACGACGTTGACCGAGAAGCTGCAGCTGCCGTTGGCGGCCAGCGCGGCGCCCGACAGCGAGATCGAGGACGAGCCGGCCGCGGCGGTGATCGTGCCGCCGCCGCAGGTCCCGGTCAGCCCGCTCGGGGTCGCAACGGTGAGGCCGGCCGGCAGCGGGTCGCTGAAGCCGACGCCGCTCAGCGCGGTCGACGCGTTGGGGTTGGAGATCGTGAACGTCTCGGTGCTCGACGTGCCGACCTTGACCGTGCCCGGCGCGAAGGCGGTGGCCAGCGTCGGTGCCTGGATGGCGAGCAGCGACGCGCTGGCCGTCGAGCCGGACAGGCTCGGGGTGGTGGTCGTGATCTGGCCGGTCGTGTTGGTCAGCGTGCCACCCGCAGTCGGGGTGACCGAGACGGTGACGGTGCAGTTGGAGTTGGCGGTCACCGTGCCGCCCGACAGCGCGATCGACGACGACCCGGCCGCCGCGGTGACGGTGCCCCCGGTGCAGGTGGTCGAGGCACCGTTGGGCGTCGCGACGATCAGGCCCGTCGGCAATGAGTCGGTGAATGCGGCGCCGCCGATGTCGAGGCCGTTGGGGTTGCCGATCGTGAAGGTCGCGGTCGTCGACGATCCGACGGCGATCGACGGCGCGCCGAAGACGGTGGCGATCGTCGGTGGCACGAGCACGAAGACCTGGGCCGACGCCGGCGTGCCGGGCGGGCTCTCGGTCGACGTCGGGGCGTTGGTGGTGATCGTCTTCGTGCCGGTCGAGGTCGCCTGGACGTTGACGCCGAAGCTGCACGAGCCGCCGACGACGAGATGCAGGCCGCTCAGGGTGATGTTCGGGTTGCTCGAGGTCGCGCTGACCGTGCCGTCGTTGCACTGCGGCGCCGCGGTCGAGACCTTCAGCCCCGAGGGCAGTGTGATCACGACGCCGATGTTGTTGAGCGTCGTGGCCGGGTCGAGGTTGTTGACGGTGATCGTGAGGTGGGTGAGGTCGCCGACCTGGATCGCCGGCGTGCCGACCTGGATCGTGACCTGCGGCGGCGTGACCGCGGCCTGGGCCATGCTCACCGGCCCGGCAAGGACGCCGAGGCATGCGGCGGCCAGCACGATGCTGCGAAGCGATCGCGCGAGCCTGGCGCTGCGGTGTGGGGACGTCCGTGTCATGGGCGGGCGGCGGCACGTCCGCGTCTTGGACTATGTGCACGCACGCCACCCCGAGTGATCGACGCAGCCCGGCGTGGCTTGAGACGGCGAAATCCAGACGTCAGGCGCGGTACAGCAGCGCCGCGACGCTCGGGATCGTGACGCTCGCGCTCCCGTCGGGCCCCGCCAGCGCCATGTAGCCGTCGCGCAACTGCGGCTCGAGCTCGGCAAAGCGGCCGGCGCGCGACGGGTCGGCGCCGACGATCCGCGCTCGAAATGCGTCGAAGCTCGACAGCGTGACGGGAACGTCGAAGCGCAGCTCGCGGTCCAGCCGCAGGCCCGCGTCCGCGGCTCGCCGCAGCGCTTCCTGGGCCAGCCGGCGAACCTCGGTCTCGTCGTCGACCAGCTGGACGAGCGCGAAGAACTCGCCGTCGGGCAGCGGCTCCTGCACGTAGACGGCGCCGCCCGGGCGCACCACGCGAGCCGCCTCGCCCAGCGCGTCGTCCATCGACGCGGCGGGCACGTGGTGCAGGCTCTGCATGAACACCACGACATCGGCGCTGTCGTCGGGCAGCCCGAGCTGCTGCCCGGTGCCCTGGACATAGCGTTCACCGGCGACCGGCTTGCGGGCCTGGGCCGCGGCGACGACCGCGGGGTCGACCTCGACCCCCGTCACGCGCGCGCCAACGCCGGCCAGCCGCCGCACAAGCGCGCCGTCTCCGCAGCCGACGTCGATGACGTCGCGGCCGTCGAGCGCCAGCAGCTCGGACACCACGTCGATCGTCGCGCGCCGCTGTGTCACCGCGACAGCGATCCGTAGGCGTCGGGGCGGCGAGTGCGCAGGAACGGGAACAGCTCGAGCCAGTCGTCGCGCTGATCGAGCTCGAGGTCGGCGACAAGCACCGCCGGTTCGTCGCGCGGCGCCTGGCACAGGATTCGCCCGTACGGGTCGGAGATGAATGACGAGCCGTAGAACGTCAGCGGCGGCTCGTCGCCGATCCGGTTGACGGCGACCATGAACGTCGCATTGGCGATCCCATTGCCGACGATCACCTGCTGCCAGAGCGGCTCGGTGTCGAACCCGGGATGATCGGGCTCGGAGCCGATCGCGGTCGGGTAGACGATCACGTCGGCGCCGGCCAGCGAGTAGGCGCGCGCAAGCTCTGAGAACCACTGGTCCCAGCACGTCGGGAAGCCGAGCCGGGCGTCGCCGAGCTCGACGACCGGGAACGGATCGCCGTCGGCCGGGCCCGGGCGGAAATAGCGGTCCTCGTAGTAGCCCGCGGTGACGGGGATGTGCAGCTTGCGCGTGCGGGCGACGAGCGTGCCGTCGGGCGCGAAGACGACGGCGGTGTTGAAGCCGAGGCCGTCGGGCATGTCGGCGCGCTCGTACAGCGATGCGTGGACGTGGGCGCCGGTGCGCGCGGCGAGCTCGCGGGCGAACGTGCACGTCGGGCCCTCGGGGATGTCCTCGGGCGCCGCCCCGGCGGCCGACGGACCGTCCGGGGTGATCGCGAAGTACGGCGACAGCGTCAGCTCCTGCAGGCAGACGAGCGTCGCGCCCTCGCCCCCGGCGAGCTCGACGCCCTGAGCCAGCGCCGCGCGGTGCTCGTCGGGGTCGGCATGCCAGCGCTGCTGGACGGCGCCGATCCGCAGCACGCCGCGCCGGGGCTCGCGCGCCCGGGCCGGCGAGGGCGGCGGATCGTAGGCGGTGATCAGCCGCACGCCGGGACCTGCTGGGTGATGCAGTGCGGTCCGCCGCCGCCGTAGGCGATCGTCCGCGCCGGCACGCCGACGACCTCACGGTCGGCGAACGCGGCGGCGATCCGCTCCAGCGCCTCCTCGTCGGTCGGCGCCAGCGCGGTCGGCACGATCACGCCGCCGTTGCAGACGTAGAGGTTGAGGTAGGTGAGCGCGACCGGCTGGCCGGCGACCTCGAATCGTGCGAGCGGCTCGAACCTGTCGACCCGCAGCCCGGCGGCGCGGGCGCGCTGGGCGTTGTCGGCCATCGCCTCGTGGTTGATGTCGCCCTCCGGCGCGCTCTGGAGCAGCAACCGCCCGGGCTCGGTGAACGCGGCGATCATGTCGACGTGGCCGTCGGTGTCGCGATCCTCGGCCAGCCCGCGTCCGAGCCACACGATCCGCTCCGCTCCGAGGTATTCGAGCAGCCCTGCCTCGATGTCGGCGACCGACAGCGACGGGTTGCGGTTGTCGTTGAGCAGGCACTGCTCGGTCGTCACGAGCGCGCCGGTCCCGTCGACGGCGATCGCCCCACCCTCGAGGACGAACGGCGCCTCGTCGACCTCGTCGCCGACCAGCTCGCCGAGCGTCGCGCCGACCGCGGCGTCGGCGTCCCATGGCGCGAACTTCTCGCCCCACGCGTTGAAGCCGAAGTGGACCGCGCGCCGCGCACCGCCGTCGGCGGCGTCGAAGACGAAGCACGGCCCGCTGTCGCGCAGCCACGAGTCGTCGATCGCGATCACGACGACGGCCACGTTGCCGCTGAGGCGGGCGCGCGCGTCGGCGGCCTGCGCCTCGTCGGCGCAGACCATCGTCACCGGCTCGAACGCGGCGATCGCGTTGGCGACGGCGGTGTATTCGGCACGGGCGTTGCCCAGCTCGTCGCCCCACATTGCCTCGCGGCACGGCCACGCCATCAGGGTGCGCTCGTGGGGCGCGAACTCGGCCGGCATCAGGCGCGTCACGGGCCGGCCTTGAGCACGCGGATCGTCCGGAAGGTCGGGTCAGCCGCGCCGTGCAGCCGTGCTCCCTGCTCGACGACGCGGCGCAGGTCGTCGACGATCGCCGCGGTGATCAGCTCGCCCGGGAGCACGCCCGGGATACCGGGCGGGTAGGCCGCGATCGACTCGCACGAGATCCGCCCCGGCGCGTCGGCGACCGGCACACGCTCGGCCTCGCCGAGGAACGCGTCGCGCGGCGAGACGACGAGCTCGGTCCCCTCCGAGGAGATGTCGTAGGTGACGGCCTGGTCGTCCTGCGCCGGGGCGTCGGCCAGGCGCTGGACGACCGACTGGACCTCCGAGGCGATGTCGTCCAGCGCGCTGGGGTCCTCCCCCATCCCGACGACGAGCACGACCGCGGCGTGGGTCGACAGCTCGACGTTGACGTCGTAGGTCTCGCGCAGCGCGGCGGCGACCGCGTAGCCGCTGGAGCCGGTGTCCTGCACGTCAAGGACGATCCGCAGCGGGTCGATGTCGTGGACGCCGGGACGGCCGAGCAGCTCGTCGCCGAGCACGCGGACGCCGTCGATCGCCGCCAGCTGCGCCCGCGCGCGGTCGGTCGCCGCCAGCGTGCGATCGAGCAGCCGGTGGCCGTGGACGGCGAGCTGGCGGCGGCTGGCGTCGAGCGAGATCAGCAGCAGCGAGCTCGGCGACGTCGAGCGCACGATCCGCACCGCGCGCTCGAGGCGGCCGATGTCGACCAGCGATTCGCGTGCGACGTGCAGCATCGCGCTTTGGGTCAGCGATCCGGCGATCTTGTGGGTCGACGTCAAGACCGCGTCGGCGCCCAGCTTGAGCGCGGTCTGCGGCACGCGCGGGTGAAAGCCGAAGTGCGGCCCCCACGCCTGGTCGACGAGCAGCGGCACGCCGGCCGCGTGCGCGACGTCCGCGAGCGCGCCGACGTCGGCGCAGACCCCGTAGTAGGTCGGCGAGACGACGAACACCGCGCGCGCCTGCGGGGTCTGGGCGAGCCGGTCGGCCAGCGTCTGCGGGGCGACACCGTGGGCCATGCCGAGGTGCTCGTCGATCTCTGGCGCGACGAACGCCGGGATCCCGCCGCTGAGCACCAGCCCGTCGACGATCGACGCGTGTGAGTTGCGCTGCGCGACGACGTGAGCGCCGAGCGGCGCGAGCGCGAGCGCGAGCGCGTGGTTGCCCTGCGTCGCGCCGTTGGTGAGAAACCACGTGCGCTGCGCGTCGTGGCCGGTCGCGGCGAGCAGCTCGGCCTGGGTGTAGGGCGTCGGCTCGTCGCCGACGTCGATGCCGAAGATTCCCTGCGGGATGTCGAGCGCCAACGCCTCGCCGAGCGCGTGGCGCAACGCCGGGTCGGCGCCGCTGCCCGCCTTGTGGCCGGGAACGTGGAAGCGCGTCGGTCCGCGCAGGCCATAGGCGAGGATCGCATCGAAGTAGGGCGCGGACTGCTGGGGCGGTTCTGACATCTAACGCACGTCCAGGACTACCTTCCCGGTCGCTCCCCGCCCGTCGATCAGCTTCAGGGCCTCGACTGCGTCCTCGAGCGGGAACGACGCGCCGACGATCGGCCGCACGAATCCGGCCGCGATCAGCTTGTCGAGCTCCGCGCCGTTCTCCGTGTTGGCCTCGCGGTGGCGCATCACGTAGGCGCCCCAGCCGGCGCCGATGACCTCGATGTTGTTGAGCAGCAGCCGGTTGACGCGGACCTCGGGGATCGAGCCACCGGTGAAGCCGACCACGATCACGCGCCCGCCCGTCGCCAGCGAGCGCAGGCTGTCGGTGAAGCGATCGCCGCCGACGGGGTCGAGGACCACGTCGACGCCGGCGCCGCCGGTCAGTTCCTTGGCCTCGTCCTTCCACGCGCCGTCGGAGCGCACGACCTCGTCGGCGCCCGCCTCGCGCGCGATCCGCTCCTTGTCGTCGCTCGACACGACGGCGATCGTGCGCGCGCCGAGGCCCTTGGCGACCTGGATCGAGGCGGTCCCGACGCCGCCGGCCGCGCCGTGAACGAGCACGCTCTCCCCCTCGCGCAACCGTCCGCGCGTCACGAGCGAGAACCATGCCGTGTGGTAGTTGAGGATCAGGCTCGCGGCCTGGGCGAAGCTCAGCTCGTCGGGGATCGCAAAGGTCAGGAACTCAGGCGAGACGGCGACCTCGGCGAAGCCGCCGGTCCCACAGAACGCGGCGACGCGATCCCCGGCCTTGAACGCCGACCCCTCGGGCGCGCTGCGCACCACGCCGCCGACCTCGCTGCCGGGAATGAACGGCAGGTCGGGCTTGATCTGATACTCGCCGCGCGTCTGGAGCACCTCGGGGAACGACACGCCGGCGGCGTACACGTCGACGACGATCCCGCTGCCCGGCGTCATCGCATGCGACGCCTCCGGTTCAGGGACGTCGACCAGCCGCAGGGCGGTGTCGGGTCCGGTCAGCTCGACGATCTGCTGTGCGCGCATGGCGCAGAAGCTATTACGTCTCGCCGAGGATCTTCTTCTTCTGTGCCTCGAACTCGGCGTCGGTCAGCGCACCGCGGTCGCGCAGCGCCGCCAGCTCCTCGAGCTGGTTGATCGTGTCCTTCGGCGCAGGAGCCCCGGGCAGCTGCCCGGCAGCGGCGAACCCGCCCTGCTGCTGGAAGACCGCCATCTGCGCCTGCGCCTGGGCCATCAGCGCCTTGAGGTCGAGGTGCTGGCCGGGGCTGGCCGGTGCGCCGGCGACCGTGCCGTCGCCGTCGAGATCCATGTTCATCATCTTCTCCGCGCGGGCGATCGCGTCCTTGACCTGCTCGGAGTTGGGCCCGGTGAACTGCATCGGGGTGCCGTTGACGCTCGTGCCGAACACGGCGACCGCGTCAGTCGAGGTGACCGTGGCGGGCGGGAACGAGGCCGGCGCCACGGGCGTCGGCGCGACGATGGCCGGCGCGGCGGCGCCGATCTGGTCCCAATCGATCCGCAGCCGGTCGGTGTGGTTGCGGTCGAACGTGACCGGCAGCGACTGGCCCTGCGTGGGCCACTTGCCCTCGGGCACGTCGACGGTCTGGTCGACCGAGAACGGTGCGATGCCCGCCCCCTGGACGACGAGCTGGAGGTGGCACGGCATGCCCAGCGCAGCGGTCGGCGGCGAGTCGCAGCCGACCACCTGGGCGATGCCGGACACCGGGTCCTTGATCCGGTTGAGCAGCCCCATGGCGCGATTGTGTCACGACACTGACGATGTCGCCCGGCGTACGTCACACGTTGCCAACAAGATCGAGCGGGTAGGCGATTACCTTCGCCCACTGGTCGATGCGGCCGCGCCCCGGTTCCGACGCGCGGTCCCTGGGGAAAGCCCTGCATCGGCGCGATGATTCAGATCGCAGTACCCCGCCCCCTCGGAAAGGCCCCACACGATGATCGCCCGCCAGGACGCAGTCCTGCTCAGCGGGGCGACCGGCTTCGTCGGCGCCGCCCTGCTGGCCCGATACCTCGATCAGACCGACCGCCCCCTGATCGCGCTCGTGCGCGCCCAGACGGCGCCGGAGGCCGACGCGCGAATGCGCAGTCTGCTGCATGAGCTGTATGACCCGACGACGGCGCAGGCGCACAGTGCGCGCTGCACGGCCGTCGCCGCCGACCTCCAGCGCCCGCGGCTTGGCCTCGGACCTGGCGACCGCGAGCAGATCGCACGCGCCGCCAGCGAGGTCGTGCACTGCGCGGCGTCGGTCAGCTTCGATCTGCCGCTGCCTGAGGCCCGCGCGGTCAACACGGCAGGCGTGCGTCGCGTGGCGCAGCTCGCCGAGCTGTGCACGATCCTCGGCGACGGGCTTGACCGCTTCGCCCACGTGTCGACCGCGTACGTGGCCGGTAATCGCACCGGCACGTTCGCGGAGAACGACAAGCACTGCGGCGCCGGCTTTCGCAACACCTACGAGCAGACGAAGTACGAGGCCGAGGAGCTGCTGCGCCAGTGGCCCAAGCCGCTGCCGTTGCAGATCCTGCGCCCGAGCATCGTCGTCGGCAGCCGCACGAGCGGTTGGACGCGAGCGTTCAACGTTCTCTACTGGCCGCTGCAGATGTTCTCGCGCGGGCGGCTGCCGATGGTCCCGGCGCGCGCGCAGTCGCCGGTCGACGTGGTTCCCGTCGACTACGTCGCCGACGCGATCCTTGCGCTCGGCGCCGCCGGCCCGGGCACCTACCACCTGGTGGCGGGCGAGCACGCGACGACCGTCGCCGGCGTGATCGATCTCGCGGCCCGGCGCTTCGGCGTCGCGCCACCGCAGCTGCTGGACCCCGACACGCTCGATGTCGATGCGGCCGGCGCCGATGAGGACGGTCTGACCGACTCCCAGCAGCGCACGCTGCGGCGCGCCCGCGTCTACTTCCCGTACTTCGGGCTGCGGGTGCGCTTCGACGACGTCGCGACGCGCGCACTGCTGACTCCGGCCGGCGTCCGCGCCGAGCCGCTGCACGGCTACTTTGACGTGCTGATGGACTACGCCCAGCGCGCGCGCTGGGGCCGGTCTCCGCTGACCCCGCGCGAGCTGGTGGCGGCGGCGTAGTCGCCCGGCTACAGCGTCCCCTGCACGAGCACCACCGCGACCACGACCGCCACGACGCCGCACGCCAGCGCGACGCCCGAGGCCGCGAGTTTCAGCCAGACGCCACTCATCCGTCGGCCTGGTCAAGGATCAGCGCGTTGAACGGCCGGGCGCCCTTGGGGGCGACCTGGTAGTCAAGCGCCCACTTGCCGACCATCACGAGCGCCGGGGTCGAGCGCGAGTACACGCCGGGCTGCTTCTCGGCGAGCGAGTACTGCTGTTGGGGCATCTGCATCTCCGTGTGGTTGAAGGTCAGCGACACGTCGGCGCCGGTGACCGGCTTGCCGTCCTTGGTGATCCGCAGCGCGAACGCATCCGGCGCTGCCGCCTTGTTGGGCGCAACGATCACCTGGAGGTCGTAGCCGTTGACGTGGACCGTCTTGAGCACGCGGCCGGGTCCGACCTGCGCGACCGCCGAGTTCTGCAACGCGAACGCCGGTGGCGGCGGTGCGAGGCTCGAGAGGATCGCGGCGACGAAGATCGCTCCGCTGACGAGCACGACCTCGACGCCGACCAGCCGGCGCAGGAGCTTCGCCGCGCCGGGCGCCTCGTCGCCCTGGGCCGCGATCTCCGGCCGGGTGCGCAGCAGGTTGACCGACGCGACGGCCATCGCCGCGATCAGGATCCCGATCTTGACCAGGATCGCCTGGCCGTAGCCGGTCTTCCACAGGGCGCTGATGTCGGGCATGTGGTTGATCGTCGCCCAGGTGCCCGTGGCCAGCAGCAGGAGCACCGACACGAGCGCCACCCGCGAGAAGCGCGGCACGACGATCGCCAGCCCGGCAACGCGCTCGCCCGCGCGCAGGCTCGCCCAGAGCACGAGCACCCCGGCCAGCCCGCCGACCCACAGCGAGCCGGTGATCAGGTGCACCCAGTCGAGCACGATCGACAGCCCGCGCGGCGACGTCTGGCCGGCGTGGCCGACGGTGCCGGGGATCACGAGCACCGCCGCGGCGGCCGCCAGCGCGCCGGCCGTCGCGAGCAGCTCGGCGACCGACCGCTGCTCGCGGTCGGAGCGGTCAACCCACAGGGCAATCCACGCCGCGACGCTGAACAGCCCGAAACAGAGCGTCATGTCGACGTAGCCGCGCGCAAACGCGGTGACGCGAAACAACGGGAACAGCGCGCCGATGTCCCACACCGAGCGCAGCGAGTCGTTGGCGATCGAGATGTCGAGATAGACCGGGATCGCGATCAGCCCGAGCACCGACGCGACGACAAACGCGATCGACACGCCGCGCAGGCTCGCCGCGGGCCGGCGGCGCAGGAGCGGGCGGGCAGTCAGCATCCGCAGGACGAACAGGCCGATCGCCGTCATGACGGTCAGGAACATGACCCAGCGCGCGGCGATCAGCCGTGGCGACTTGGCGGTCGCCGAGATCTTCGGCACCGGGAACTGCGGCGCCGGGCCGGGGTTCGGCCCGACGGCGAACGTGAACGCGCCCGACACCGGGTGGCCGTCGACCGAGATCGCGCGCCAGTACACGAGGTACCAGCCCTGCGCGAGGCCCGGTTTCAGCGGCGTGACCAGCGTGTCGGGGTCCGACGGCGAGCGCTTGGGCGAGCCGGTCGCCTGCTGGGCGCCCGACGCGTTGGTCACCGACACGATCGCGAACTTCGGCTCGACCGCTTCGTCGAACGTCAGGGCGACGGTGCGCGGCGGACTGTCGAGCACCACGCTGGCCGCGGGCACCGTCTTGGTCAGGTACGCATGCGCCGATGCGGCGCTCGGCGCCACCGAGGCGACGGCGGCCACGGCCAGCACGGCGAGGACAGTCCGCGCGCGGACGCTCATGCCAGCTCGCGTCCTCCTGCACCGGTCCCGCCGCCACCGCGGACGAGCGCGAAGCCCGCGGCGACGAGCGCGAGGATCGCCAGCAGCAGCGCGATGTCGGCAACGACCGACGTCGAGCCGCCGCCGATCGACGCCTTGGCCTCGATCGTCGCCGCGGGGTTCTCGGACGACTCGGCGCCGTCCCAGTTGACGATCGAGCCGTCGGAGTAGGTCTGCTGGATGTCGAACGTGTAGCTGCCGGCCTTGGACGGCTCGGCGACGAACTGGAACAGTGAGTCCTGGCCGGTCGGCGTCGCGCCGCCGGTCCAGGTCACCTTCTGCACGACGGCGTCCTCGCCCGACCCCTTCGACGAGACCTGCATGTGCCAGCCCTTGGGCGGCGGGACGAACGAGTCGATCGAAAAGTCGCTGGGCGGCGTGAACACGACCTTGCTCGTCGTGACGCCCTCCTTCTCGGTCGGGACGGTGAGGCTGTAGAGCTGGAGCTGACCGGACAGCGAGACCGGCGGGCTGACGCGAGCGTGGGCCGACGCGCCGGCCGCGAAGGCCAATGTGCCGAACGCCGCCAGCGCGGCGGCGATCCATCGTTTTCTCATTGAGGTTCTCCTTGGAGTTGCGGGTTACGGGTGGGCAGCCGGCGCCCAGGCCGGCGGCCCCCGTCCCGCGTAGCCGCCGGCGAGCACGCCGCGGCGGGGAAGGAGAACGGCAAACAGGACCGCCACGACCTCGGCGGCGACCGTCACCAATCGCGTCGCGACCGGTCGCAGCGCACGCCCGGCGCGCTCGGCGCCACGCTGGGCGAACCGGGCGATCAGGAACGCGGCGATCGCGAACGGGATCTGCAGCGCCAGGCCGACGCGGAACGTCGGCTGGAGCACCATCCACCACGGGAACCCGGCACCCGACAGCCAGCGCTCGAGCAGCTCCTGCAGCGTGAAGCCGAGCATCGGCAGCGCCGCGAACATCCACGGCGCGACCGCGCGCCGGCGCGCGCCGGGGCGCATCAGGACCGAGCCGAGCCAGACGAGCTCGGCCGCCAGACCAAGGCCGAGCAGCATCGGGACATACGCCGGGTAGCCCATGTAGCCGTGGCCGGTGGCCAGCAGCTCGCCGACGCGGACCGGGGCACTCGGATAGACGAGCCGGTAGGCGGCGACGTGGGCGAACTGGGTGCCCAGGACCATCAGCGGAAGTGCCAACAGCCATGCGGTCAGCGGACGACGACGCACAGCCACATTCAACCAGGCGCGCGGGCGCCTGGCGCTGGTGGGTTACGCCTGGCTCGGTGTCGGGCGGTCGACCCAGGCGCCGAGCTGGCGCACGCACTCGGTCACGCCCGACAGGAGCAGCTCGCGCTCGTGCGGTGAGAGCTCGGCCTGCATCTGCGCCTCGAACTCCAGGCACGCCTCGTCGCAGGCGCGCAGCACCGCCCAGGCCGGCTCGGTCAGTTCAGCGCGCAGGATCCGCGCATGGTCGGGGTCGTTCCAGCGGCGCAGGAGGCCCTTGCGCTCGAGCGTCGCGACAACCTCACTCATCGACTGCGGCGTGATCAGCACGCGGCGCGCGAGCTGCGCGTTGGAGAGCCCGCTCTTCATCCGCAGCGCGGCGAGGGCGCTGTACTCGGCGCGGGTCACACCGATCTTCTCCAGCCGCTCCGCGAGGGCGTGGATCAGGGCAACGCTGAGGCGCCCGAGCATGTACGTCAGGATGGGCAGATGCGCCGCGGCGGCATCGCCGCCGGCACCAACGTCGCCTTCGCTCATTTGCCCTTGACCCGTCAAATCGCGAACCGCTTTCTCGTGTGCGGGCCGGATATTGCCGCCCGCCGCGGCGGGCTGTCAACACCCAGCGCCATGCCTGCAAGGTGGCACTCATGGCTTGAGCCACGGGGTTGGCACGCTAGCGTTTTGCCTTCGTGCCCGCCCGCCGTCCATATTCGCTGCCCGCGATCGCCGTCGTTGTCGCGGGGCTGGTCGCCGCTGCCTCGAGCTCAGCCGACCTCAATTCCCGCATCGGGACCGTGCGCCAGCACGAGAGCAACCTGCAGTCGTCGATCAGCGCCGACAGCCACCACATCGAAACGTTCCAGGGACGGATCAACGATCTGCAGGGGCGTGTGGCGTCGCTGGAGTCGACGTTGGCCGGCGAACAGGCGCAGCTCGCGCGCACCCAGGCGAGCCTGCGCGCGTCTCGCGCGCGGCTCGTCGGCCTGCGGGGACGCCTCGCCCGCGATCGCCGTGCGCTCGCCGCCCAGCTCGTGGCGCGCTACGAGGCGCAGCCGCCGGACCTGGTCACCGTCCTGTTCAGCGCCCGCGGGTTCTCTGACCTGCTCGAGAAGGTCGACGATCTACACCGCATCAGCCAGCAGGACACGCTGGTCACGCGCTACGTCGCGCGGACCCGCAACGAGGTTCACGAGCAGACCGTGCGCTACGCGGCGCTCGAGGCCCAGCAGTCCCAGCAGACTGCGGCCGTCCTGACCCAGCGCGACGAGGTCGCCCAGATCAAGCTCGCGATCGTCAACCGCCAGGCGCGCTACATCCGCTCCCGCTCGCGCAAGAGCGCGCGGCTCGCCGTCCTGCACGACCAGGCGCAGTCGCTCCAGCACCAGCTCGCGCTGGCCCAGGCCCGCGCCGCGGCGGCGCAGGCGCAGGCGTTCGGCGTCACGACGGTCAGCCCGCCGAAGTCGATCGGCTCGTTCGTCCCGCACGGCGGTGAGTGGGGCTTCTTCCAGGCGCCGGGCACGAACTACGCCGCCGGGGTCGAGCCGATCCTCGCGGCGCGCCTCGACGCGCTGGGCAAGGCGCTGCACCTGCATCTGATCGGCCTGTCGGGCTACCGCACGCCGCAGCACTCGGTCGAGGTCGGCGGGTTCGCCGACGACCCGCACACCAAGGGCATGGCGTCCGACACGCCGGGCGTCGAGGGCGTCTCGGAGGCGACGCTCAACCAGTTCGGCCTGACGCGGCCGTTCGGCGGCGCGGCCGAAGCCGATCACATCCAGCTCATCGGCAGCGCCTGAGTCCGTAGGATCCGGTGATGGCTGAAGAGTTCTGCACCGTCGGCGACGTCGACCTCTGCTACGAGACGTTCGGCTCGCCGACGGAGCCCGCGATGCTGCTGGTCATGGGCCTCGGCACGCAGATGATCGCGTGGCCGGACGGCTTCTGCGAGCGGCTCGCCGATGCCGGCTTCTTCGTGATCCGCTTCGACAACCGCGACGTCGGGCGCTCGACGCACCTCGACCACCTGCCGGTTCCGTCGCTCGCCGACATCGCGCTGCGCCGCCCCGCCGGCTACTCGCTGAGCGCGATGGCCGCCGACGCGATCGGCCTCCTGGATCACCTCGAGATCGACCGCGCCCACATCGTCGGCGCGTCGATGGGCGGCATGATCGCCCAGGTGATCGCCATCGAGCACCCCGACCGGACGCTGTCGCTGGCCTCGATCATGTCCAACACCGGCAGCCGCGTGACCGGGCAGCCGGCGCTGCGGGTGCAGCCGCTGATCATGCAGCAGCCGCCCGCCGACGACCCTCAGGCCCAGCGCGACCGGCTGATCAAGCTGTTCGGGATCGTCGGGTCGCCCGGCTTCGAGCGCGACGACGAGCGCCTGCTCGACATCCTCACCCGCAGCCAGGAGCGCGGCGGCGCCCAGGGCGGCGTCGCGCGCCAGCTCGCCGCGATCGTCACCAGCCCCAACCGCGCCCGCAGCCTGCGCTGGGTTCGTACGCCGACCGTCGTCATCCACGGCACCGCTGACAAGCTCGTGCGCCCGTCGGGCGGGAAGGCGACGGCGCGCGCGATCCCCGGCGCCGAGCTCGTGCTGATCAAGGGCATGGGCCACGATCTGCCCGAAGGCGCGTGGCCGCAGGTCACCGGCGCGATCCTGCGCAACGTGGCGCGCGCCACGGCGGCACGCGGCTACGCGGAAGTCAAGTAGCCCGTCTACCCGGTCGTCGCCGGGGCGGGCGGACCGCGGCGCCCGCGGACGATCAGCGCGATGCCGGCGAGCGCCAGCGCGACGGCGATCACGATGACGATGATCAGCGTGCCGTTGGAGCCGCCGCCGCCCGATCCATCGGTCGACGGCAGCTTGCGCCCGTTGATCTTGGCGATCTGCTGCATCGTCGCGATCGCCCCCTGGGCGAGCTGGGTCGGGGTGGCGTTCTTGGGGAAGCCGACCTTGGCCATCGCCCGCTTGACCTGCGGCGTGGCGAGGTTGCCGGCCACTCCGACGCCGGGCTTGCCGGGCATCACCACGAGCAGCGTCGCTGCCTCGCCGTCGACGAACGTCTTGATCTCCGTGTAGAGGAACTGCGCGTACTGCTGGGGCATCCTGAACAGCGATGTGATGCCGCCGAGGTCGGTCGGGCTGCCGATCACCGCGACCTTGAACGCCGTGCCCTGATTGGTGTCCTTCTTGGCCGCCGCGACGAGCCCCTCGAGCTGCTCCTGCGTCTTGGCGTCGACCTTGGGCGAGTAGGGCAGGAAGACGTCGGTCGACGGCAGGATGTCGCTGGCCGGGTCGGCGTCACCGAGCGCCGCGGCGGGGACGGCGGCGGCGAAGGCGAGCGCGAGAAGCAGGAGGGCCGGCAGGCGGCGGGCGCGCATGGCCGCGAAGGCTATCGTCGGCGCCCTGGTGCGCTCGCCGGTTGCCATCCTGCTCATCGCCCTCGCCCTCGCGCTTGCCGGTTGCGGCGCGTCGGCTCCACCGTCGCCGCCCGGCACGGTGCCGGCTTCGCTGATCGCCCAGCGCCGGCCGATCGGCGCCGGGCCGCGATTTCAGCCCGCGACACCCAACCGCCCGGTTCCCGACTGTCGCGCGCAGCTCGGCGCCCGCGACGGCGCCCATGTCGAGCTGTTCGCACGCGACCGTGTCGTGCTGCTGCCGGCCGGGATCGGCACGCGCGCGCCGCGGCGGCTGGACGCGGGGCGGATCGCGCGGGCCCGCTGCTACGGCGCCGTCGTGACGCTCGAGCCGACCGGGGTCGCGCTGGTGCGCCGCGGGGCGACGGCGACGCTCGGCGACCTGTTCGCGGCGTGGGGCGTGCCGCTGGGCGCCCGGCGCGCGGCGTCGTTTCGCGGGCCGGTCGCCGTCTACGTCGGCGGGCGCCGCGTGCGCGGCGCGCCGGGCGCCGTCGCCCTGGACCGCCACGCGGTGATCGCGGTCGAGGTCGGCGGCTTCATCCCACCCCACCGCCGCTACGCGTTCCCACCCGGCGTGTGATGCCGTCGCGCTCCCTATCGTTGAAGGGGATGCGCGTCCGCCTCCTGCTCCTGCTCCTCGCAGTTGTCGCGCTCGCCGGCTGCGGCTCGTCGTCGAGCGGCGTCAGCACCCCGACGATCGGTGCCGCGAAGACGTTCGAGGTCGGCGCCTTTCAGCCGTCGGGCCTGGTCACGCCGCACCGGCCGACGAAGGTGTCGTTCCACATCACGCAGCCCAACGGCAAGCCGCTGACGCGCTTCAAGTCCGGCCCCGGCCCCCACACCGGTGTGCACCTGATCATGGTCCGCAACGACCTCAGCCAGATCATCCACCGCCACCCGCCGATCGCTCCCGACGGCACGATCAAGGACACCGTCCAGTTCCCGAGCGCCGGCCCGTGGCACGTCCTGATCGACGTCTACCCCAACGTCGCCGGCGCCGGCCCGAACTTCCAGCTGACGAAGTCGATCGTCGTCTCCGGCCACTACAAGCCGAAGTCGATCGGGGCGTTCAAGCCGACCGTCCACGCCGGCCCGTACACGATCAAGATCCACAACCCGCCCAAGCTCAAGGCCCTGTTCCCGGCCCAGCTGAACATGACCATCACCGGCCCCGGCGGCAAGAAGGCGGTCTTCACGCCGTGGTACGGGGCGCTGGCTCACGCGATCTTCTTCCAGAAGGGGACGCTGAACTACTTCCACACCCACGTCTGCGCGGCCGGCATGACCGGCTGCACGAGCGTGCTCGGCGGCGCCAAGGTGACCGGCCAGTCCAACACGCCGGGCAAGCTCAAGGTCGGCGTGCTGCTGCCGGTCGCCGGCACCTGGCGGCTGTTCCTGCAGACGAAGATCGACGGCAAGGTCGTCACCGCGCCGTTCACGCTCAAGGCGAGCTGAACGTGCCGTCCAACCCGGCGCAGCGACCCACTCGCGACCAGCGCCGCGCAGAGGCCCGCGAACAGCGCAAGGCGGCCGAGGCGAGCGCGACCGCCGCCGCGACGCGGCGCCGGCGCCTGTGGCAGCTCGCGGCGGTCGTCGGCGCCGGCGCAGTCGTCGTGATCGTCGCGATCGCGATCGGCAGCTCGGGCGGCAAGAGCACGCCGAAGCTCGAGACCGGCCACAAGCCGCCCGGCACCGCCCAGGTCACGAGCGAGTTCGCGGGCATCCCCGAGCATGGGACCGTGCTCGGTGACCCCAGGGCGCCGGTCACGATGCACGAGTACGCCGATCTCAAATGCCCGATCTGCCGCGACTACAGCCTCACCATCCTACCGACCCTGCTCACGCGCTACGTGCGAACCGGCAAGCTCAAGATCGACTTCGAGGCCCAGCACTTCGTCGGTGAGCAGTTCAACCCGGGTGACTCGGGCGCGGCCGCCACCTTCGCGCTGGCCGCCGCGCGCCAGAACCGCATGTGGCCGTTCAACGAGCTGTTCTACGTCAACCAGCAGGACGAGACCACGCGCTACGTGACCGACGCCTACCTGCGCCAGATCGCCAGCGGCGTGCCCGGCCTGAACGCCAACCGTGCCCTGGCGCAGCGCGATGACCCGTCGATCGCCGCCGAGCTGGCGGCATCGAACCGGCGCTTCATCGCCAACGACTTCACCGGCACGCCGTCGTTCACGCTCGGCCCGACGGGCGGCACACAGCGTCCGATCGACACGTCACAGCTGACGCTCGGCGAGTTCACGTCGGCGATCGACAGCCAGCTCACCGCCACGAGATGAGCGATCGCCTGCGCCTGGCGTCGATCGTCCTGGCCGCACTGGGCCTGGCGCTCGCCGCCTACCTCACGTACGTCCACTACGACGGGCTCAAGGTCCTGTGCCTCTCCAGCGGCGGCTGCGAGACCGTGCAAGCGTCGCGATACGCGGAGCTGGCCGGAGTCCCGGTCGCGCTGATCGGGCTGATCGGCTACGCGGCGATCCTGCTGTCGCTCGCGGTCGGAGGCGAGAACGGCGCACTACTGACGCTGACGCTCGTCGTCGTTGGCTGGGGCTTCAGTGCCTACCTGACCTATCGCGAGCTGTTCACGATCGACGCGATCTGCCAGTGGTGCGTCGGCAGCGCGGTGATCATGACGGCGCTGCTCGTCGTGTCGGTGATCCGCTTCCTGCGGGGCCCGCCGGCAGCGCACCACGCCTAGGACCCGCGCGCGAGCTGCTCGATGAAGTCGACGAGCGCGCGGACGTCGGCCGGGCGGTTGCGCAGGGCGAGCATCGCGGCCGACGGCGGCGTCAGCGCGATGTGGTGGCCGACCGCCTTCAGCAGCGCACCGTCGCTGCGGTGGTTGGCGAGATCGCGGAACGTGCGCGCACCCTTGTCGGTGCCGTCGACCGAGTGGCAGGCCTGGCAGCCGTCGCGGACGTAGAGCACGCCGCCCGACACGACGCGCGTGTCGACCGGCCGCGTCGGCTGGCCGGCGAACACGTCCTTCGTCGGCGCCTGCTTGGCCGCGGTGCCACAGCCGCCGAGCAGCGCCGCGAGCACCGACAGCACCACAGCCGGGCGCCTCACGACAGCAGCCGCCGCGCCTCGGCCGCCAGCTGGCCCGGATCGATCGCCGCGCCGGCCGGGACCTCGGCCACGCGGTGGCCCTTGGCGTCGACGACCCAGACCGCGGCCGTGTGCGTGCTCGGACCCTTGCCACCCGGTTGCGGGCTCGTGAACCACGCTTTCCACACCGGCCCGAGCTGCGCGCGGCTGCCGATCAGGTAGTGGAAGTTCGCCGGCTCGTGGTGCAGCGTGAGCCAGTGGCGCACCGCGTCTGGCGTGTCGCCCTCGGGCTGCACGGTGATCCCGACGACCGCGACGCGACGCGCCTGGCTGCCGAGGCGGTGCAGCGTCTCGCGCAGCTCCTCGCCGATCAGCGGGCAGGTCGTCGTGCAGTGCACATACAGAAACGTGACGAAGTACGGCCGCCCGCGCAGCGTGGCGGTGTCGAACGGCGCGGGCTTCGCCGTACCGCCGCCGTGCAGCGCGTCGAGGCGCACCCGGGGGGCCGGCGTCTCGCGCAGCGTCTCGGGCAGCTGGCCCAGCGACGCGGGGCCCTGGACCGGGACGGTCTGCCCTGTCGCGCCGCCGGAGCCTCCGCAGCCGGCGGCGATCACGGCCAGCCCGAGAGCCGCGCACAGCGCGGTGAGGGTCGCCAGGACGCGCACGGCGTCATCCTTCCACGGGCATCCGTGCGGCGCGCCGGGCGCGGGCAAGCCAGGCGCCGATGTTGCCCAGGCTCAGCTCCGCGGCGCCCGTCGCGCGTGCCGCCGTCGCGTCGCGCACGCCGACGTCGCCGAGGTGGCCATTGACGAAGTGGCCGCCGATGCGCCCGTCGATGATCCCGTCCTGGCCGAGGTCGAGATGGCCGTCGAGGTGGCCGGGACCGTCGACGAAGACCTCGCCGATGCCCTGGCCGAACAGGACGTTGAGCTCGCCGGTCACGCGCACGCCCGGCACATAGCTGTCGCCGGTCAGGTTCAGCGAGCCGTCGAGGTCGCCCGAGAACCGCCCGCCCCGCAGCCCGCCGCCGGACAGGTGCGCGAAGCCGGCGAACGCACGCTGCAGCAGCGAGGCGTAGGCGTCGATCGCGGTCAACGAGGCGGCGGTGGCGATCTGGGCCGCCTCCCCGGTGGACCCCGGCGCGGCCGTGACCGCCGCGATCGACGCGGGTGGCACCGGGTAGGGCGCGATCTGATTGGCCGCGTGGCGGCACGGGTCACCGACCGATCGGCCGGCGACGAACCGTTGCAGCGCGCGGATCGTGCAGTCGCTGCTGTCGGAGTCGAGTTCGTCGTGTCCCACCCCGGGGACGACGACGACCTGCGCGCGGGGCAGCTCGGCGGCCGTCTCGCGGCCGTTCTCCATCGGCGTGCGCAGGTCGAGCTCGCCGTCGAGGATCAGCGCGGGGACGTCGGGCAGCGGCGCGTCGGACGCGGGCGCGAACCAGTCGCGCGGCCACTGCTCGCAGGCGCGGGCGATGCTCGTGCTGAACGCGGCCTGGCGGTCGATCGGCCCGAAGTCGGCGCTGGGGACGGCCGCCAGCGCCGCGGCGGTGATCTGCGGGCGCGAGGCGAGCGGCGTGGCGGCGACCGAGTAGGGCAGCACCGAGTCCTCGCAGAACGTGGCGATGTTGAGGCCGGCCGACAGCCGGGTACGCGGCACCGGCGGTCCGACCGCGATCCGCCGCAGGCGCAGCAGCGGCGTCGGGTCGCCGTGCAGGGCCGACACGACCGCGCCGGGAATCGCCGGCTGCAGGAACGGGTTGGAGTCTCCGGCGACGATCAGGTTGGCCAGCTCGCCGGCGTTGTCGATCTCGATCTGGTGCCCGACCCCGAGCGCGTCGGGCACCGGGCCGCTGAGCGGATGGGCGCTGATGCGCTCGTCGAGCGCGGCGACATCGGCGACCGGATCGCGGGTGATCCCGGCGCAGCGCGAGCGCGCACACTGGGCGAGCAGCACTCGCGGCATGCGGGCGTAGGTGTCGGTCGAGAACGCGTCGATGCCGCGGGGCGGGACGACCGAGTCGAGGATCAGCAGGGACACGTGACCGGGGAAGCGGCGCGCGTACTGTTCGGCGACGAACGTCCCGTACGAGACGCCCATCAGCGCGACCCGCGGCGCCTGCAGCGCCTGGCGCAGGATGTCGATGTCGCGCGCCGTGTCGCTGGTCGCGTAGAACGCGCGCTGTGGGCCGATCTGCGTCGCGCACTGGGCATCGAGCGTCGCCGACAGCGTGCTGAGCTCACTGAGACGCTGCAATGGAGCGCAGTCCAGGGCTCCCGACTGGCCGGTGCCACGCTGGTCGACGACGACGAGCCGGTAGCGCGTCAGCGCCGGCGCGAGGCTCATGGCAAACGACGTCGCGTCCTGGACCGCGCTCTGGCCGGGGCCGCCGGTCAGCGCGATCAGGACCGGCTTGCCGTCGGGGGCCTGCTCGGCGAAGTGCAGCGAGATCCGTCCGGGGACACGACCGGCGTAGTCCAGCGGCACGGCGATCGCGCCGCAGAAGAAGGCGTGCTGATGCGGACACGGTGTGGCCGTGACCGTCCGGCCCTGGGCGGAAGACCCGGCGCCCAGCGCAGCGACCAGCACGCATGCCCCCACAAGCCGTCGCACGGGCGATCGAGCCTAACACCGGTCGACCAGAGTTGCTCAACATGAATCTGGCCAGTTGGCGCGTGGACACTTGTCGGATCATGCGCCGGCCCACAACGGTCGTTACCTTGCTTGATGACGATGGCAGCCCCAGCCGTCCACTGTCGTACCTGTGCTTTTGACTGGCACACCGCAGCGATGGCCGAAGGCCTGCGCCTGATCGGCTCGTGCCCGCGCTGCGGCGGCGACCTCGAGTTCGCCTCACCCGCGCCCGATCACGACGTCGCAGAGCCGGTCCTCGCCGACGCCCGGCCCGCGCACATGGTGCTCGGCATGCCGCGCGGCTGGTAGCTCAGCGCTTCTCGTCACGCCTGTCGTAACCGTCGCACGCCGCCACCGGCACGCGCGGATACTTGGGAAACCGCGGGTCGGTCTTGGCCAGCTCGCACAGCGAAAACCGCGATCCGCGCGTGTTGCCGACCAGCTTCTGGTGGCGGCACGAGTCGCATAGGCCGGCCGGGATTCGTTGCACGGGCAATTACCATAGGGCCCTGTGGTCATCTTCCGCCGCCTGCTGCGATTCCTCTCTCCCCATCGCTTCGGCGTCATCAGCGCGTTCGTCCTCGCGTTGCTGGCGATGGTGTCGAGCGTGCTCATCCCGTGGTTCGTCGGCAAGGGGCTCGACGCCGTCACGGCCCACGACAAGGGCGCGCTGAAGCACTACGGCTTGCTGATCGCGGCCGCTGCGATCGTCACGTTCGTGCTGACGATCTTCCGGCGGCTGATCGCCGGGCGGGTGTCGCTGGCCGTCGAGTTCGAGCTGCGCGATCTGTTCTACGGCCACCTCCAGCGGCTCGAGCTCGCGTTCTTCGACCGCCAGCAGACCGGCCAGCTCATGTCGCGCGGGACCGTCGACCTCCAGATGGTGCGCTTCTTCCTCGGCTACGGACTGATCTTCATGGTCCAGAGCGGCCTGACGATCGTGCTCGTCGCGATCGCGATGATCATCGTCAACCCCGGCCTGGCGGCGCTGGCGCTGATCCCGACCCCGTTCGTGATCGCGGTCGCGTTTCGCTACGGGCACCGCGCCCGGCCCGCCACCCAGGAAGTGCAGCAGCGGATCGCCGAGCTGACCGCCGACGCCGAGGAGGCGATCTCCGGCGTGCGGGTGATCAAGGCGTTCGCGGCCGAGGAGCGGCAGTTCGCGCGCTTCACCGACTCCGCACAGCGCGTGTTCGACCAGGCGATGATCGCGACGAAGCTGCAGGCGATCTACAACCCGCTGATCGCCTTCCTGCCCCAGCTCGGGCTGGCCGTCGTGCTGCTCGTCGGCGGCCGCGACGTGATCAACGGCACGATGACGATCGGCGAGTTCACCGCGTTCTACGCCTACCTGCTGCGGCTGCTGGCGCCGATGCGGACGCTCGGCGTGTCGCTGGGCCTGTCTCAGCGCGCGACAGCGGCCGGCGCGCGCCTGTTCGAGGTCCTCGACGTCGTGCCGCGGATCGAGTCGGCGCCCGGCGCGCCGCCGCTGCCGGCCGGCTCGGGCGACGTCGTGTTCGAGGACGTCAGCGTCGACTACGGCGGCTCGGCGGCCAGCGCGCTGTCGGACGTCTCGCTGCACGTGCAGGCCGGGACGACGGTGGCGCTCGTCGGGGCGACCGGCTCGGGCAAGACGACGCTCGTCGCGCTGCTCGGGCGACTGTACGACCCCGAGCACGGGCGCGTGCTGGTCGATGGCGCCGACGTGCGGGAGGTCGACGTCGACTCGCTGCGCCACGCGGTTGCGGTCGTCGACGACGACCCGTTCCTGTTCAGCGCCACGGTCCACGAGAACATCGCCTACGCTCGCGAGTCGGCGAGCCGCGAGGAGGTCGAGGCGGCGGCGCGCGCGGCGCAGGCCCACGGCTTCATCGAGCGCCTGCCCAAGGGGTACGACACGCGCGTCGGTGAGCGCGGGCTGACGCTGTCGGGTGGCCAGCGCCAGCGCGTGGCGATCGCGCGGGCGCTGCTGGCCGACCCGCGGATCCTGATCCTCGACGACGCGACGTCGAGCGTCGACGCGTCGACCGAGCAGCAGATCAAGACCGCGCTGCGCACGGCGATGGAGGGACGCACGACGTTCGTGATCGCGCACCGGCTGTCCACGATCGCACTGGCCGACGAGATCGTGGTGCTCGAGGACGGGCGCCTGATCGCCCACGGCAACCACGACGAGCTGCTGGAGGCCTCGGAGCTGTACCGCGAGATCGTCGAGAAGGGCCTGCCCGACCAGGTGTTCCTCAACCGCAAGCCGCTCGAGCGTGAGGCGGCCGGGCTGTGAGCGACGCTCCGACACGGCGGCACGAGCTGCGACGGCGGATCCGCGGCACGTCCGGGCGCGGACGCAAGCTGCGCGGCCTGATCGCGCTGCTGGCGCCCTACCGCTGGCGGGTGATCGCGATGTTCGCGGCGCTGATCATCGGCACGATCGCATCGCTGGCGCCGGCGCCGCTGGCCAAGGCGGCGATCGACGACGGGATCTCCAAGAGCGACGAGACGGCGCTGACCGCGATCGTGATCCTGTTCGTGTTCAGCGCGGTGCTGGTCTGGATCGGCACCTACTTCCAGACCTACCTCACGGGCTGGGTCGGCCAGCGCGCGCTGCAGGATTTGCGCCGCCAGATCTTCGCCCACCTCCAGGAGATGCCGATCGGCTTCTACGAGCGCCGGCCGGCGGGCGTGCTGATCTCGCGCATGACCAACGACGTCGAGGCGCTCGACTCGCTGGTCACCGACAGCGTGGTGACGCTGTTCCAGTCGACGCTGACGCTGCTCGGCTCGGCTCTGATCCTGCTGTTCTTCGACGTGCGCCTCGCGCTGCTCGTGTTCCTGATCTTCCCGCTGATGGCGGTCGGGTCGTTCCTGTTTCGGATCGCGTCGGCCGACGCCTACCGGCGCACGCGCGAGACGATCGGCGGAGTGACCGCCTACCTGCAGGAGTCGCTATCGGGGGTGCGGATCGTGCGCTCGTTCGCCCAGGAGCCGCGCCATCGGCGGGAGTTCTCAGACCTCAACGCGATCAACCGCGACGCGAACATGACGACGGTCTACCTCAACGCGGCGTACTTCCCGGCTGTCGAGTTCGTGTCGTCGCTGGCGCTCGTGCTCGTCGTCGTCTACGGCGGGACGCAGGCGATCGGCGGCAGCGTCACGGTCGGCGTGCTCGTCGGGTTCGTGGCGGCGCTCAACGGCTTCTTCGACCCGATCTCGCAGCTGTCGCAGCTGTACACGACGTACCTCAGCGGCATGGCGGCGCTGGACAAGATCTTCGAGCTGCTCGACGAGCAGCCCGACATGATCGACGGAACCAACGAGCTGCCCGATCCGCTGCGCGGCGAGATCCGCTTCGAGGGCGTGACCTTCCAGTACGCGCGGGCGGAAACTCCCGCGCTCGTCGGGATCGACCTATTGGTGCCGCCCGGGCAGACGGTGGCGCTGGTCGGCGAGACCGGCGCCGGCAAGTCGACGTTCGCCAAGCTCGTGGCGCGCTTCTACGACCCGACCGAGGGACGCGTGCTCGTCGACGGCGCGGACCTGCGCGACGTCCGGGGATCGTCGCTGCGCTCGCGGATGGGGATCGTGCCCCAGGAGGGCTACCTGTTCAGCGGCACGCTGGCCGAGAACATCGCGTTCGGCGCCAAGAACGCGACCGTCGAGCAGATCCGCGACGCAGCAGAGGCGGTCGACGCGTGGGACTTCATCGCGAAGCTCCCCAACGGGCTCGACACGCAAGTCGGCGAGCGCGGCGTGCAGCTGTCGGCCGGGCAGCGCCAGCTGATCGCGTTCGCCCGCGCGCTCGTCGCCGACCCGCGGATCCTGATCCTCGACGAGGCGACGTCGAACGTCGACCTGCACACCGAAGGCCGGATCGAGACCGGCATGCGCCGGCTGCTCGCCGGTCGCACCGCGATCGTGATCGCCCACCGCCTGTCGACGATCCGCCAGGCCGGCCGGATCGTCGTCCTCGAGCACGGCCAGATCATCGAGCAGGGCACCCACGACGAGCTGATCGAAGCGGGTGGCGCCTACTACGGGCTGTATCGCGACTGGGCGGAGACGGCCGCGGCGTGAGGACCGCTGTCCGCCTGGGCAAGAGCTGCGGGACTAGGACTCGAACCTAGAATTCCACGTCCAGAGCGTGGCGAGTTGCCGATTACTCCATCCCGCAGTGTATTGGGCTCCGGCCCCTCCAGTATAGGTCCATCGGTCACGATTTTCCGTCCACGAATCGTGCGAACATCTGTTCGTGTCACGGATCGAACAGGTTAGCCAGCTTCACGACAGCGGCATGTCCGGCCGAGCGATCGCCCAGCACCTCGGCATCACGCCCCCGACCGTCTGCCACTACCTCCGACGGCTCGGAGTTCCGATCCAACCGCAACGACGGTACGACTGGACCGAAGTCCAGCGCTTCTACGACGACGGGAATTCGATCACCGAATGTCAGCGCCACTTCGGCATGGCGCGCAAGACGTTTGTCGACGCCATGCACCGTGGCGCGATCGTCACGCGCCCGCAGGCCATGCCGATCGCCCAGCTCCTGTCGGGTGTGCGCAACCGCAACCACGTCAAGCAACGCCTCATCTCCGCCGGCCTGCTCGAGCCGCGCTGCGCTGAGTGCGGGATCGACGAGTGGCGCGGCCGGCCAATCGCGTTGCAGCTGCACCACGTCAACGGCCGTGGCGACGACAACCGGCTCGAGAACCTCGCGCTGCTGTGCCCCAACTGCCACGCGCAGACGGACACCTGGGGCGGGCGCAACCGGCGGCGCGCGGCCTGACGGCCGCTAGTGCAGGTGGTGGTGCCCGATGACCGGGGCGCCCGTGGTCGTCGAGACCGTTGACGCGACGGCCTGGGGCGCGACGGCGGTTGTCGTCGCGGGCGGTGGCGGCGGCGGGGGTGGAGGCGGCGGCGGCGGCGGGGGTGGAGGCGGCGGCGGGGGTGGAGGCGGCGGCGGCGCGGGGGCCGGCGGGGCCGAGACCTGCGGCGCGGCCGACGTCGCCTTGGGATAATGGTGCTTGGTCACCACGGCCGGTGCGGTGTTGGTCGCCGGAGCGGCCGGCGTGGGCGCCGGCGGCGGGGTGTACGTGTGATGGCGGTGGTAGATCGGCGCCTGCGTCTGGTCGCTGGGCGCCGTGTGGACCGGCTTCTTCTTGCACGGCTTCTTGGTCGGCGGCGGCGGAGGCGCCGGCGTCGTGTCGGTGGTCGGCGTCGTCGGCGTCGTCGGATCCGTGGGCGTCGTCGGATCGGTCGGCGTCGTCGGATCCGTGGGCGTCGTCGGATCCGTGGGCGTCGTCGGATCCGTGGGCGTCGTCGGATCGGTCGGCGTCGTGATGCCGCCGTGGCCCGAGCCCGGCTCTCCCGAGTTCGTCGACCCGCCGCTGCCACCGGCCGGTCCGTCGCCGTTGCTGGCGCCGCTCGGCGGTGCCGGGGTCGTGCCGGTCGTCGGCACCGTCGCGACGACGGGCTCGGCGACCGGAGTCGGCGTCGGCGCGGGCGCCGGAATCGGCACCGGCGTCGCGTCGGTCGTCGGCGTCGTCGTGACGACCGGCGTGGACGGCGTCGCCGGCTCGGCGGGAGCAGAGCCGGTGGAGGAGTCGTGGTGGTCGTTGACGAGGCGGACAACCGAGTGCGGCTGGTTGGTCGGCGTGCGCAGCACGACGAACGAGCTCGTCGAGCGCGACGAGATCACGGCGACGGCCCCGCTGCGCAGCAGCACGCGTGACGGACGCCCGCGCTCCGGCAGCACGACCACGTGGCGGTGCGGCACGCGCTCGGCGTCGACCAGCCGGGCCGCAGCGAGCTCCACCGGCGACGCCGGCCCACCATCGTCGCCACCGCCCGGAGTCGGCCAGCCGGCAACGCCGAGCCCCGATCCGAGGCTCGCGAGACCGGCGATCACGAAGCTGATCGTCGAGGTTGTGGCGACTCCTGCCGCGATCCATGCGGGCTTTCCCGTCATTGGAGTTACAGGGTCCCCCGCGCGTGAGATATCCGCAAGGGCGTTCGACGCCCATATGAACCGATATCTGGTGTAACGGGAGAGGTCGCAGACGCGGCCATCACCCCCCCTACGACGTCAGCGGACGTAGTCCTCCCCGGGACGTCAACGAGCCAGTTCGCCGGACGCCGCCGCATCGCCGGATGTATACCTGACCGCGCCGCCGGAAACGTCGGCGATGGACCACAAATTTCGCCCTCGATGGTCAGGAATTGGCGCCATTGGGCGCGAACTGGTGCGTGATCGCGTCCTCGAGGCCCGGGTCGAGCACCAGGAGGACCTCGTCGCCCGCCTCGATGACCGTCTCAGGCGTCGGCACGAAGCCGCCGCCGTCGCGCAACACGCTGATGATCAGGCTGCCCTCGGGCAGCGGCACGTCGGAGACCCGGGCGCCCGCCGCCGGCGCCCCGGCGCCGACCTCCACCTCGATGATCTCCAGGTGCTCGTCGCGCAGATCGAGCAGGTGCACGAGCCCGTAGGACGGCACCTCATGCTCGATCAGGCGCAGGATCAGGTCGGTCGCGCTGACCGCAGGCTGGATCCCCAGCAGCTCGAACCACTGGCGATTGCGCGGGTTGTTGACACGGGCGATGATCCGGTCGCAGAGGTACTTCTCCTTGGCGACCTGACAGATCAGCATGTTGTCCTCGTCGTCGCCGGTCACCGCGATCACCAGATCGGCGCGCTGGATCCCGGCCCGCTCGAGCACCCACAACTCGGTCGCGTCCCCGTACTGGACGGCGTGCTCGAGCTCCTGCTCGATCGTCAGGTAACGCTCGCGCCGCGACTCGAGCAGCGTGATCTCGTTGCCCTTCTCGATCAGCTCGCGGGCGAGGTTCCACCCCACCTTGCCGCCGCCGGCGATCACGACGTACATCGCGCCTCAGCTCTCCGCCAGCGCGCGTTCGAACATCTCGATCGCCACCTTGGTCGGCGAGATCGTCTCGAGCCCCTGCTCGGCGTACCACGTCGCGCGGGCCGGATCAGCGACGCGCGCAATCACGCGCTCGACCTCGAATCGCCGCTGAGCGATCTGGGCGATCGTCAGGTTCGTGTTGTCGCCGTCGGTCGACGCGATGAACAGATCGGCCTGTTCGATCCCGGCCTCGAGCAGCGCCTCGATCTCGATCCCGTGGCCGACCGTGAAACGCCCGCCGGCGTCCTCCCACGAAGTCGGCTGTCCGGCGTCGAGCCGCTCGTGACTGAGCGGGTCCTCGTCGAGGACCGACACCTCGTTGCCACCCGCCAGGGCGTGGCGGGCGACGGCTGATCCGACGCGACCGGCGCCGACGATGAGCACGAACATGGGCTCGCACTGTAGATCATCGGCCGTTCAGCGACGCACGTTCACAGTTCCTTCACTTCGGGTTGGCCGTCGGTGGCCGGCGGCACCACCTTGGCCGGCGGCGCGGTGAGGATCACCTGGCAGGGCGCCTTGCCGATCACGTACTTGGTCACTTCGCCGACGAAGTTGTCCATCCGGCCGCCGCGGCCGCCGAGCAGCGCCCCGCCGCGGATCCGCGACGGCTCCTCGGCCGCCAGCACGACCGCCTCGACCCCGCGCCGCCGCGCCTCCTCGACGATCGCCTGCCCGGCGCGCCGCGCGCGCACGGTCGCGGTCGCGACCTCGACGCCCTCGTACTCCTCCCCCACCGCCTTCGCGCGCCGCAACGCCACCCGCGCGCGCTCGAGCTGCGCCTCGGGCAGCCGCGCGTCGATCGGCAGCGACATCGGCACCTCGAAAACCCACAGCGCCTCGATCGTCGCGCCGCCCTCGCTGTCGAAGTCGTCGTGCTCGTCGCCGGCCAGCCGGCCCGCGGTCTGGATGATGTCGTCGTCGAGCGGCGTCCCGAAGATCGGAACCAGGATCGAGCCGTACTCGGCCTTGGAATCACGCCCCTCGCCGCGCAGCGCCGCCTCCGGCACCGTCACCCTGCGCACCAATGACTTGTCCTGCGTCGTGCGATAGATGACGTACAGGGCGATCCCGAACATCATCCAGCCGAGACCGACCCAGCGCCCGCCCGGGTGGTACACGAGGATGCTGACCCAGGCGGCGAACGACAGCGTCGCGCCGACGACCGTCGGCAGCGGCAGCCGCCCGCCGCGGAACATCACGTTGCCGGGCGTCGTGTAGGGCCGCGGGCGGTCGGGCTCCTTGTAGCGCAGCGCGATCACCGACAGGTGCGCGAGCGTCAGACCGATCATCGCCCCGAACGCGTAGATGCCGACCAACAGGTCGAGGTCGCGTGGGATCGTCAATGCGCCGGCGATGATCGCCGCGATCACGATCACGACGACCGGTGTCGAGCGCTTGGGGTGCAGGCGGCCCAGCGCGCTGGGGATCTGCCGGTTGGTCGACAACGAGTAGGCCAGCCGCGACAGGCCGAGCATCGCCGAGTTGGCGGCCGCGATCAGCGTCGCCGTGGCGGCGACCGCGACCACGTACTTGAGCGTGTTGGCCAGCCAGTCCTGCGGAAACTGCTCGACGATCCCCAGCACCGGCGTCTCGAGGAAGTTGCGCGACAGCGCCGTGCTGTCGCCGACCTGCGGCAGCGCGGTCAGGGCGACGAGCGCCATGCCGACATAGAGGACCATCACCGTCCCCGTCGCGCTGGTCACCATCCGCTGCAGGCCGCGGCGTCCGACGCGCACCTCGCCCGACAGCCCCGACGCCGACTCCAGCCCCGTGAACACGACCGACGCAACGCCGAGCGCGAAGATCACGCCGCCCCACGTCGGCGCGACGCCGATGTCGATCGGGTCGGTCAGCGTCTTCCAGTTGAAGAACTGGATCAGGCCCAGCACGACGATCAGCAGCTGGAGCGCGAGGTCGGCCAGCACCAGCGCCGTGATCCGATTGACGCGCGTCTTGGAGAAGCCGCGCATGTTGCGCAGCGCCACGTAGGCAACGATCGCCAGGGACGCCAGCACCTCGGTCGTGCCACGCCCGAGCGGTGCCCAGAACACGGCGAGGTAGTTCGTCGCCGTGAACGCGCAGACGGCGACGAGGATGATGTAGTCGAGCAGGATCGCCCAGCCGGCGATGAAGCTCCACAGCTCGTTGAACGCGTAGCGCGCGAAGACCGTCGACCCGCCGCGGTCCTGGTGCAGCGACGAGCCCTCGACGTAGGTGAACGCGGCGAGCAGGAAGAACAGGCCGGCGATCAGATAGACGACCGGCGTCAGCGCGAGCGCGTGCTGGGCGACGACGCCGAGCGAGAAGTAGATCGCCCCGGCGAGGACGGTGTAGATGATCGCGAACAGCGCGGGCGATCCCAGCCCCCTCCGTCCCACGGACTCAGCCCCGCTTGCGTTCGACGTACAGGCGCCCGGCGCCGGCGGCACAGAACAGGATGCCGATGATCAGGCCGGTGGCCAGCGCACCCCCGCCGCGCGTCAGCGTGATCACGATCATCGCGATCCCGAGCGCCAGCATCGCTGCGCTCAGCAGGTACGTGGAGGCGCGCTGGACGTGTCGCGGATCGGGCACGGCGCCCAGCATACGCGCGCGCCGCCCGGATCAATCAGGCGGCCGCGGGCGCGGGCCGGCGCGGCGCCGGAGCGGCCTCGGGGCCGGTCTGCAGGATCACCCGGCACGGGCGCTCGGCGAGCACCGTCTCGACGGTCTTGCCGAACACCGCCGCGCCGCTGCGCGCCGGCAGCCCCATGACGATCGCCTGGGCGCGGATCTCGCGCGCCTCGTCGATGATCATCCGCCCCGCGCCGCCGGCCCGAACCTTCTCGAGGTGCCCGGTCACGCGTCGCCCGGCCTGCAGCTTCGCCTGCTCGATCATCGCCTGCGCGGCCTGCTCGGCCTCCGGCATCGACGCGTTGATCGGCGCCGACGACGGCACGACAACCGGCACCAGCACGTGGATCCCCCGCTTGCGCCGCGCCGCGACCTTGGCCGCGGTCGCGACGACCGCCGGCATGTACTGCCGGCCGTCGAGCACCACGAGCACCGATTCGTACTCCGCCTCGGTGTCGAGCACCGGGCGCTCGACCGCGACCTTGACGGTAGTCGTGAGGTCGAGGCCCTGGCGGCGGCGGAAGACGACGTAGATGACCATCCCGAGCGCCAGCCAGCCGAAGCCGGCCCCGGCGACCGACAGGTACAGCACGGTCACGACCAGCCACGCAAGGCCGGTACCGATCGCTCCGATGAGCGCGAACAGCGGGATGTCGCGGCCGGCGATCCGGATGTTCCCCGGCCCGCGGTACGGCCGTCTTCGGTCGGGCTCGGTCTGGCGCAACCGGATCACCGCGAGGTGGGCGATCGTGAACGACAGCATCGCGCCGAAGGCGTACATGTTGCCCAGGAACGTCGCCTGGCCCGGGATCAGCGTCACGCAGGCGATCGCGCCGAAGACGATGATCCCGATCCATGGTGTCCCATACTTGGGGTGCAGCTGGCGCAGCCGGTCGGGCATCTGGCGATGCAGACCCATCGAGTAGGTCAACCGCGAGACGCCGATGATCCCGGCGTTCGTCGCGATGATCAGGATCGTCGCCGCGAGCAGGCCGACGTAGAGCTCGGCCGGGCCCTGCAGCGCGCCGAGGTGCAGCTGTTTGACCACTCCCAGCACCGGGTCACCGGCGTAGCCGCCCTGGGCCTCCGACAGACCGAGCAGCGTCTGGTAGTGACCGTTGACGAACTTGACCGGCAGCGCGCTGAGCGCGACCGCCGGCAGCAGCGCATAGATCGCGAATACGGCGATGACGACGCGGTTGATCGCCTTGGGAATCGTCGTGTCGGCGTCCTTGGCCTCCTCGGCCATGTTCGAGATCGTCTCGATCCCCGTATAGGCGATCATCCCGACCGGAATCGCAACGAGGAAGTTGCGCCATGACGGCGCCACGCCCAGGTGCACGTTGTGGACGAGGACGTGTGGGGAGAAGATCAGCAGCAGCCCGACGAGCACGAGCACGAGCTGTGTGCAGAAGTCGATGACCGCGAGCAGGATGTTGATCCCGGCCGACTCCTTGACGCCGATCACGTTGACCGCGCACAGGCAGATGATCACGAAGATGCCGGCGAAGACGTCGCCGGGCGGGTGACGCAGGGCGCCCCAGAACAACCCGCCGATGTAGTGCGGCACGAAGTACGCCGAGATCGCGATCGTGATGACGTAGTTGAGCATCTGCGCCCACGCCGCGAAGAACGACCAGAACTCGTTGAACGCGTGCCGAGCAAAGCTCGACGAGCCGCCGGCCTCCGGGTACATCGATGTCGCCTCGGAGTACGTCGCCGCGGTCACGTAGAACAGCGCGCCGCTGATCAGGAAGACGATCGGGGTCAGCCCGAGCGCGAACGACGCGACGAGGCCGAGCGCGTAGTAGATCGACGAGCCGACGTTCCCGTAGGCGGTCGCGAACAGCGCGTTGACCCCGAGGACACGCTGCAGTCCATGGAGTCGGCGTTCGGCCATGCGGCCGTGAGGCTAGCGCGTGGAGAGCACGGTGAAGCGCACCGACGACGACTTGGCCCGGCGCCCGTCGCTCGTCACCGCCGACGCGGTCAGCCGGTACTGGCCGACGCGCAGCTTGTGATGGCCGGGCAGCACGCCGGAGAAGATCACGCGGTTGTCGCCGCCCCGGGCGGAGACCGAGAACGACTGCGAGCTCAGGGCGTGGCCGGGGCGCCCGATGCGCGTGAACGAAAGCCGGACCGTCGCCGCCTCGCTGAGCGTGAACCGGATCGAGGACGGCTTGGCCTTGGCGCGGGCCGAGAGCCGTGGCACCGCGCTGCCGCGGCGGAACGTGCGCGGAAACACGCGCAGCCCCGACAGCGCCAGGCTCGGGCGGTCGACCGTCGTCGACGCGCCCGCGCTGTTGTTGGACGGGTTGGGGTCGGCGACGCTGCTCGACGCCGCGCCCGAGACGCCGATCGTCCCGGCGGCCGCTGTCGCCACGCTGAACGTGACCGTGGCGGTCGCGCCGTTGCCCAGCGTGCCCAGCGAACAGGTCGCCCCGCCGCAGCTGCCGATCGTGCTGCTCAGGGAGCCGGCCGTGACGCCGGGCGGCAGCGCCAACGCCAGCGTCGCGTTCGCCGCAGGGCTCGAGCCGGCGTTGTGGACGGTGAACGTGTAGCCGACGATCTGCCCCGCCTCGACCCGCATGGGCGAGCCGCTCGCCATGACCTGGAGGTCGGCCGAGCAGGCGCTCTGCAGCGACGGGTCGCTGGGGCACTGGTCCTGGGTCTCGTCGCCGAAGCCGTCGGCGTCGGCATCGGGCTCGATCGTCGCCTGCACCTCGAGCTGGCTGTGGGGCGTCGCGGCGGTCGGCGCCATCGGCATGGCGGCGACCGCCGGGTCGAACGAGCGGACGACCTGGGTGGCGAAGAAGTTGACCATGTCCGTGCTCATCACGAACGCGTTGGAGTCGTTGTAGAGGCCGATCGCGTCTCCGGCCTGGACGGCGAGCCGGGTGGTCGACGGCACCGCGACGTTGCCGCCGGCCGCGGCGACGGTCGTGCTGTGGCCGGCATCGACGTACGTGCCGTTGCCAAGTGGGCGCAGGACCTGGAGGGCGTTGTCGCCCGACGAGGCCTTGAAGCTCCAGCCGACGATCACGCCGTGGGTGAGGCTGTCGGGGACCACGTACTGGGGCACCCCGATGACCGCCGCGTCGGTCTGGGTGTACGTGCAGGGACCGACCATGCACGAGCCGGGCGGGGCGTTGTTGGTCGCGTTGGCGACGAGCGGGCTGCCGACGGTGATGGCGGCGCCGGCCGACGCCGGCGCGGCGGCGCTCGCGATCAGGGCAGCGAGGACGAGGGCTCGGGCGCTCATGTTGGTCTGCAACGTACGAGTGGCGCGATTGTTGCGGCCCGGTTGCCGCGATCGTGGGGATGCGGCGCGAGCCGCCGGAGGGCTCGCGATCATGAGCCCATGAACCGACGGGTCATCGGCGTCGCCACCGCCGTCTGCGCCGCGGCGTGGTGCGCGACGGCGGGCGCGGCGAAGATCGCTGCACCGCCGGCCGGCCAGGCCGCGCTCGCGGTCAGCGTCGCGGTGCGCCACGGCGCCGTCGCGCTCGTCGGCGCCAACGGCACCGGGGTGCGGGTGCTCGCGGTCGGCAGCGCGAACGGACAGGTCGTCGATCCGGCCTGGTCGCCGAACGGCAAGCGCCTGGCGTACACGATCACTCACCCCGCCGGCGGCGGGCGGCGGGCCGACAGCGTGATCTTCATCCGCCCATTGCCCAACGGGCGGGCGCGCGCGCTGACCGCGCAACGCCCGGGGCGCCTCGACGACGACGCGGCGTTCACCCCCAACGGAAGCGCGGTCGCGTTCGCGCGCGGGGCGGCCGCGCCGGGCACCGGCTCGCAGATCATGATCGTGTCGTCGAAGTTCGGCCCGCCGACGGCGCTCACCTCAGGGCATGCCGGGCACACGCCGGTCGCCGACAGCGATCCGGCGTGGGCGCCCAACGGCCGCGAGATCGCGTTCACGCGACAGATCGCGGGCGGGACGCCGGCGATCTGGGTCATGGCCTACAACGGCAAGGGCGCGCACCGCATCATCGGCAACGGCCGCTCGCCGAGCTTCGCGCCCGACGGCCGCCACATCACGTTCGTCAGCGCGCGCGATCGCCACGGGCGCTGCGGGCGGCGCTGGTGCGGCGAGCTGTACATGGCGCGGGCCAACGGCGCGGTCCAGCGGCGGCTGACGTCGACGGTGCTCAACGAGGCCGACCCGGCGTGGTCGCCCGACGGAGCGTTGATCGCCTACACGCGCGGCGGCGGCGCGGCCGGGCAGCCGGCGGCCGCCGTCTACACCGTTGGCACGTCGGGTCGCTGCCCGTTTCGCGTCACCGGGGCGGCGGAGGTCAGTCAGCCCGCCTGGCGCCCTCACCTGGCGCCGCCCGACCTGCTGCCCAGCTGCTGAGCCTCAGGGGCGCACGGCGAACGTGGTGTCGCCGGTGTTGATCGGGGCAAAGGCGATCGCCGGACAGGCGACGGGCGGCGAGTTCGGCGGCTGGGTGCAGTTGACCTTGCGGTTCAGCACGACCGTCGCGCGGTAGTGGCCCAGGCACCAGCGGCGCGCGGCGTGCAGACCCACGCGCACGCGCTTTCCGGCGGCCGTGGCGCCGGCGTCGCGGGACACCGTCGCGTTGCATGACGTCGGCGTGCTCGTCCCACGGCGCACCGCCATCACGACGTAGCGGGCCGTGGTGTCGCCATGCGCCCCGGCCGCCGTCCGCGCGGTGAACGACACGACGAACACCGTGTGGCGCCGGCCGTGTTTGGGCGACACCGTCGGCATCGTCTGCTGCGCGTCCGGCGCGATCGGCTGCGGCGCGGTCGCCAACGCGACACCCGGGCAGGCGAGCGCGGCGCCGGCCACGAGGCCGGCGCGCAGTCTCGCGGAGACCACCACGAATTACGTGATGATCGGGATGATCAGGATCGCGACGATGTTCGCCACCTTGATCATCGGGTTGATCGCGGGGCCCGAGGTGTCCTTGAACGGATCGCCGACCGTGTCGCCGGTCACCGCCGCGGCGTGGGCCTCGGAGCCCTTGCCGCCGAACGCGCCGTCTTCGATCAGCTTCTTGGCGTTGTCCCATGCCCCGCCGCCCGCGGTCATCATCACCGCGAAGAAGAAGCCGACGACGATCACCCCGATCAGCAGGCCGCCGAGCGCCCGCGGGTCCATGAGGCCGACGATCACCGGCAGAACGATCGGGATCAGCGACGGGAGGATCATCTCGCGCTGCGCAGCCTTGGTGACCAGGTCGACGCAGGTGTCGTACTCGGGCTTCTCGGTGCCCTCCATGATCCCCGGGTGCTCGCGGAACTGGCGGCGGACCTCCTCGACGACGGCGCCGCCGGCACGGCCGACGGCCTCCATCGACAGCGCGGCGAACAGGCAGACCATCATGCCGCCGAGCAGCAGGCCGATCAGCACCGCCGGGCTCGAGATCGCGAAGTACCCGGCGGTGATGCCGCCGCTCAGCTTGCGGCCGAGCTCGTCCTCGAAGGCCGCGAACAGCACGACGGCGGCGAGCACGGCCGAGCCGATCGCGTAGCCCTTGGTCACCGCCTTGGTCGTGTTGCCGACCGCGTCGAGCTTGTCGGTGATCGTGCGGACCTCTTCCGGCAGGTCGGCCATCTCGGCGATGCCGCCGGCGTTGTCGGTCACCGGGCCGAACGCGTCGAGCGCGACGATCAGGCCGGTCAGCGACAGCATGCCCATGACCGCGACGCCGATGCCGTAGATGCCCACGGTCCCGCCGCCGCCGAGATGCCAGGCGCCGAGGATGCCCAGACACAGCACCAGCGCGGGCAGCGCCGTGGCCTGGAGGCCCGACGACATGCCCTGGATGATGTTCGTGGCGTGACCGGTCTGTGAGGCGGCGGCGGTCTTCTTGACCGGGCCGAAGCGCGTCGAGGTGTAGTAGTCGGTGATCACGAACAGCAGCGCGGTGACGCCGATGCCGATCAGCGAGCACAGCCACAGCTTGACCGCGCTGGGTGTGGTCACGCCGGAGACGTTGGAGAAGCTGACGCTGTCCATCAGCCACTTGGTGACCGGGTAGAACGCGGCCGCGGCGATCACACCCGACACGGCGAGGCCCTGGTAGAGCGCGCGCTCGACGTTGCCCGACTTCGAGCGCACGGCGAACGTGCCGATGATCGACGCGACGATCGCGACGCCGCCGAGAACCAGCGGGTACAGCACGACGACGGTCGACTCGCGGAACGTCAGGACGCCGAGCAGCATCACCGCGACCGCGGTGACCGCGTAGGTCTCGAACAGGTCGGCCGCCATGCCGGCGCAGTCGCCGACGTTGTCGCCGACGTTGTCGGCGATCACGGCCGGGTTGCGCGGGTCGTCCTCGGGGATCCCCGCCTCGACCTTGCCGACGAGGTCGGCGCCGACGTCGGCCGCCTTGGTGAAGATGCCGCCGCCCAGCCGGGCGAAGACCGAGATCAGCGAGCCGCCGAACCCGAGCCCGACGAGCGCGTCGACCGCGGCCTTGTCGCTGTAGCTGAAGATGGCGGTCAGCACGCCGAAGTAGCCGGCGACGCCGAACAGCGCCAGCCCGACCACGAGCATGCCGGTGATCGCGCCCGAGCGAAACGCGACGCTGAGCGCCGGCGAGACCCCGCCGCGAGCCGCCTCGGCGACCCGCGCGTTGGCGCGGACCGAGACGTTCATGCCGATGTAGCCGGCCGAGCCGGACAGGATGCCCCCGATCGCGAAACCGATCGCGACGCGCAGGTTCTGCAGCGGGATCAGCGCGATGAAGAGAACGACGCCGACGGCAGCGATGACCGTGTACTGGCGGTTGAGGTACGCACGGGCGCCCTCTTGGACCGCCGCGGAGATTTCGCGCATGCGGTCGTTGCCGGGCGACAGGGCGAGCAGCGCACGGGTCGTCACGGCGCCGTAGATCACGGCAAGGCCGGCGCACACAAGGGCGATGACGACCCCGTGGTCTCGAAGGAATGAGCTCAACGGTAAGTCCTTTGGTGTTCTGGTGGCTTCGTGCGCCCCGCGTGACCGAGCGTGCGCATGGAGGCGAAGGCGATCGGGTCGGTGAAATCGTGCATGACCCGCCTTCGGGCGCGCGAATCCTATCGGCCCGGCTGACGGATGCGCCGTCAGGCCTACTGGCCGGGCACCCAGAGCCTGCTCGGCTGCTTGGGCTCGGGCTCCTGTGGCGGGGTGTCGGGGCGCGTCGGCGGAGGCGGCGCCGGCTCGCCCGCGCCGACGCTCTGGGCGTAGGCGAGCTGGAGTTGCGAGAGCGCGCCGCGGATCGCCGGCGCGTCCGGCCCGAGCTTGTCCTCGCACAGCGGCAACAGCGCGCGCACGGCCTCGACCGCCGTCTGCACCTGCGCCAGGTCGCGTTCATCCTGAGTGTCGGGCGACAGCCCGGCCTTGCGCGCGCCGAGGTTCAGCAGCGATATGACGGTCTCGACGACGAGGTCCTCGACGCGCAGCGCCTTGAGCTGCGCCTCGTAGGCGGCGCGCAGCTCCTCCTCGGTCGGCTGACGGTCGTGGTCGCTCATCGCGGGGCCAGGGTTGGAGCATACGTCGCTCGGGTCTCGCGCACCGACGCGGCGTACACGTCGCGGACGCTCGACCCGCCGGCGAGCGCGGCGCGCTGACGCTGGGACGAGTTACGCGCGGGCAGCACCGGCGCGAGCCCGAGCTCGGCGCACATCGGCGCGGTCCACTCCAGCAGCCGCTCGGCCGCCGCGACGGCCGGCAGCTCGGCGCGGGCCGCGAAGTCGACATGGTTGCCGTCGAGGCCGAAGCGGATCGCGCGCCACATGTTCTCCTCGATCATCCGCATCGGCGGGTCCTCGAACGGCACGTCGTCGTCGAAGTCGCGCGCCGCCTGGGCGGTGCAGGCGACAAGCAGCGCCGCCAGCGCCTCGGACTCGGCCGCCGTGCTCTGCGCATCGCAGATGCGGATCTCGACCGTCCCGAACGCGAAGTGCGGACGCACTGACCACCAGACCTGGGTGTACTCGATGATCGAGTTCGTGGCGACCAGGAAGTCGACGTAGTCGCGGTACGTCGCCCACGAGCCGTAGGCGTCGGGGACGCCGCACCGCGGGAACGTCCGCGTGAACGTCTCGGTGCGGGCCGAATGCAGCCCGCTGTCGAGCCCGTCGACGAACGGCGAGCTGGCCGAGACCGCCAGCAGCGTCGGCAGCACCGGCCGCAGCCGGTCGCAGACCGCCACCGCGCGGTCGATGTCGCGCAGGCCGATGTGGACGTGCAGCGAGAAGGTGTTGTTGCGCCGCGCGACGTACTGGAGCCCGTCGACCACCCGCCGGTAGTGCTCGGTGTCGATGTTGGGCTGCTCGCGGTAGTCGGCCCACGGGTGGGTGCCGGTCGCCCCCAGCGCCGCGTCGTGGCGGTCGCACAGCGCGAACAGCCGCGCCCGTGCGTCGCGCTGGCGCAGGACCGCGTCGGCGAAGTCGTCGGCCCTGCCGGAGCGGATCTCGATCTCGCTCGAGATCAGCTCGCCGGCGATCGAGTCGCTCAGCACGTCGTCGTCGGCCGCCGCGTCGCGCAGTTCCTCGAAGCGCGGCGCCAGGTCGAGCGTCTGCGGGTCGAGGATCGCGAACTCCTCCTCGATGCCGACCGTGAAGTCGGTTGAGGCCCCGAACACCTCGGGCACGGAGACGAGGTCGACAGACACGTCAGGTCAGGTAGAAGTACAGCGCGTAGAGCAGATCGACGGCGGGGCTGGAAGTGTGTACCGTCACCTCGGGCGGCACCTGGAGCAGCGACTCCGAGTAGTTGAAGATGATCTTCACCCCGGCGTCGACGAGCGCGTCGGCGAGTCCCTGCGCCGCCGCGGTCGGAACCGCCAGCACGCCGACGACGATGTCCTCCTCCTCGACGATGCCGGCCAGGTCGTCGATGTGGCGGACCGGCTGGGCGCCGACCTTCGACCCGACCTTGCGCGGATCGTTGTCGAAGATCGCCACGACCCGGAAGCCGTGGTCGGCGAAGATGTCCGACGAGGCGATCGCCTTGCCGAGGTGGCCGGCGCCGAACAGCGCGATGTTGTGCTGGCCGGCGGTGCGCAGGATCTTGCGGATCTGCGAGACGAGGCTGTCGACGTTGTAGCCGACCCCGCGCTTGCCGAACTTCCCGAAGCCCGACAGATCGCGGCGGATCTGCGTCGAGTTGACGTGCGTGTAGTCGCTGAGCTCCTGCGACGAGATCGTCTCCTTGCCCATCTTCTTGGCCTGCGTGAGGACCTGGAGATAGCGCGACAGGCGCGCAGCGACGCCGAGCGACAGGCGCTCCGGCGTGACGGGGTGCCCGTTGGGCTCGGCCGCCGGGTGGACGGTGTCGCTGATGCTCATGCCGGTCCGACTCTACCGAGCCGAGCCCGGAGATCCTGTTCGTCGATGATGAAGTCGTAGAGTTCGGCGCCGTCGAGCGCCAGCACCGGGATGCGCTCCAGGTAGCGGCGCAGGAGGTCGTCGTCGGCCTCGATGTCGCGCTCGTCGAACGGCTCGCCGATGCGCTGCAGCACGGTCCGCGCGTCGTCGCACAGGTGGCAGCCGGGCCGCCCGTAGAGGGTCAGTCGCGTCACCGCGAGTAGGCGTCGAGGGCCAGGTAGTCGGGGAACGCGAGCGCCGGCGAGTACAGCGCCGCGGCGGCGATCATCGCGGCGTTGTCGGTGCACAGCTCGCGCGGCGGGACGACGAGCCGGGCGTCGAGCGCCGCCAGGCGCTCGCGCAGCGGCCCGTTGGCGGCGACACCGCCGCCGAGCGCGAGCGTGTCGTGGCCGGTGTGGATCAGAGCCCGCTCGCATCGCAGGGCGAGCGACTCGACGATCGCGTGCTGATAGGACGCGGCGAGGTCGGCGCGACGGCGCTGGGTCTCGGGCTCGCCGAGGTCGCGCACCGTGTACAGCAGCGACGTCTTGAGCCCGGCGAACGAGAAGTCCAGCCCGGCGACACCCCGCGCGGTCGGGAAGGTGAAGGCCTGCGGATCGCCCTCGGCGGCCAGGCGCTCGAGGTGCGGGCCGCCGGGAAACGGCAGGCCGAGCAGCCGCGCGCCCTTGTCGATCGCCTCGCCGGCCGCGTCGTCGAGCGTCTGGCCGAGGATCTCGTAGCCGGCGTGGGCGGTGACGTCGGCCAGGAACGTGTGGCCGCCGCTGGCGATCAGGCACAAGAACGGCGGCTGTAGCGGCGCCGTCGTGTCGAGGCGCAGGAAGTTCGCCGCCACATGCCCCTGGAGATGGTCGACGGCCGCCAGCGGCAGCTCGCGCGCGGCGGCCAGCGCCTTGGCCGTGTTGAGGCCGACGAGCAATGCGCCGACGAGTCCCGGCCCCTGGGTGGCGGCGACCAGCTCGATGTCGTCGAGGGTCATGCCGGCGCGGTTCAGCGTGTCGTCGAGGACCGTGTTGACGAGCTCGAGGTGGTGGCGCGAGGCGACCTCGGGGACGACGCCGCCGTAGCGGTCGTGGATCCCCTGGGAGCTGATGACGTTCGCGGCGATCGTGCCGTCGCGGCGGACGACGGCGGCACACGTGTCGTCGCAGCTCGTCTCGATCGCGAGGATCATGTGGCGAGCCCGGCGTTGGGCACGTCGTCGAGCGTCCCGGCCAGCGTGGCCGGCGTGCGCCACATGATCGTCGCGTCCTCGCCGTTGTCCTGGTAGTAGCGGCGGCGGATCCCGGCACTACGAAAACCGAAGCGCTGGTACAGCGCGACGGCGTTGGAATTGGAGGTGCGGACCTCGAGCGTGATCCGGGCCAGCGGATCACCGATCGTCTCGATCAGCCGCTCGAGCATCGCCGTGCCGATCCCGTGCCGGCGGCGGCGCGGGTCGACGCAGATGTTCATCAGGTGCCAGACGTCGTCATAGCGACTGCACACGAGGTAGCCCGCGGCCTGGCCGACCTCGTCGCGGGCGATAAGGCAGGCCCCGGTCCGCTTGCTCAGCTCCATGACGAACATGGCCAGCGACCAGGGCGTCGGGAACGCCCGGCGCTCGATCGCGATGACGTCGGGGAGGTCGGCGTAGGTGAGGGGGCGGATGTCCACAGGCAGACGCTGGGCTACATGGTGCCAAGCGGGCTCAGCGTGGCCGTTCCTGCGCGTCGGGCGCCCGCACATAGGCGGGCACGAGCATGTCGCGGTCGACCGGCGGCGCCACGAGCGCGAGCCGGTGCAGCGCGGTGGCGCTCAGGCGGTGGCGCGGGTCGTCCTGTGGCGGCACCTTCGCCCCGGCGTCCTCGACCTCTGAGCGAAAACGCAGCGCGCCGTCGCCGACCCCGAGCCAGCCCGCCGCGACCAGTGCGCCGAGGTCGGCCGGCCGCGTCGCCGCCGGCGCATGCAGTCGCCGCGTGGCGTCCCAGCCGGCGGTGAACGCCTCGCCGCGGCGAGCGTCGAGGCAGGCCAGGACCGGACCGTCGAACGCGGCGCCGGCGGCGAGCGTCTGAAGCGTGGAGACGGCGGCCAGCTGCGCCCCGGCCGACTGCGCGAGCGCCCGCGCCGTCGCCACGCCGATCCGCAGCCCCGTGAACGTCCCCGGCCCGATGCCCACGCCGATCCGGTCGACCTGCGCCCAGGTGAGGTCGGCCCGCTCCAGCGCCGTGGCGCACAGCGCCAGCAACTGCGACGCGTGGCCCGGTCGTTCGCCGTCGGCCGGCGTGTGGCGCAGCTCGATGTCGGACCCGAGGGCCACGACGGTCTCCGGCGTCGCCGTGTCGAAGGCGAGGACGATCATCGGATCGTGATCCGCCGCCGATCGCCGCCGGCGTGCTCGAGCATCACCCGCGCCGCGACGGCGTCCGCGAGCTCGTCCTGGGCCACCTCCGGCCACTCGACGAACACGATGCTGCGCCCGTCGGCGTAGTCGTGCAGCAGCGCCGGATCCTCGCCGGCCAGCGAGCCGAGGCGGTGCAGGTCGAGATGGGCGATCGGCACGCCGCCCGAGTCGTAGCGGTGGCCGATCGTGAACGTCGGGCTCGTGACGGGCTCGGTCACCCCCAGCTCGCGGCACGCGCCGCGTACGAACGTCGTCTTGCCGGCGCCCAGGTCGCCGCTGATCAGCACCACGTCGCCCGGGCTCAGGCGCGCCGCGAGCCGCGCTCCGGCCGCCTCCGTGTCGCGCGGGTCCTCGCTGACCAGATCGTCAGCGGCGGCGCACACCGGCGGTGCGCAGGCGCAGTCCGATGCCGATCAGCAGCAGCACGGCGGCGACGGCGAGGATCACCCACTCGTTCAGGCCGGTCCGCGGCAGCGTCGACGACCCGCTAGAGCTCGAGGACGACGAGCTCGACGAGGACGAGGAGCTCGACGACGACGGCAGGTTGACCGGGGGCGCCTGCGACGCGGTCGGCCCGGTGGCCGGGGTCGTCGACGACGCGCTCGACGAACTGTGCGTCTTGGACGTCGAGCTCGTGTGCGTGCCCGCGAGCGGGTCGGAGTACTGCTCGCCGCCCGCGCTCTGGGCCATCGCCGCGGGCGCCGAGAAGACCATCGAGAGCGCCGTCAGCAGGATGGCGGCGGTCGGCAAACGGCAATGCACGGGGGCCATT